>NZ_JBQBDJ010000004.1:3662500-4832097 GCF_051920165.1 Aeromonas sp. 11P | reverse complement strand
GCATCCAGCTGCTGCGGGGCGATCGGCTCGGCAGTGAACTGACGAATGGAGCGATGGGAAAGGATAAGATCGATGGTCTGATTCATGGCACCTCCAAAATGAGGTAACACCATAGCGAAAAAAACGAGGGAGCCCAAGGCTCCCTCGCACACCCGGCTTAAGGGGCCGGATAGACGTAAGGGGCTTGCAACCCGAGCGGGAAGCCGAGCGCCCAGTAGAGCAGCAGGAAAATCGTCCAGCTCACCAGGAAGGCCAGCGAGTAGGGCAGCATCATGGAGACCAGAGTACCGATCCCGGTGCTCTTCACATACTGCTGGCAATAGACCACCACCAGCGGGAAGAAGACCATCAGCGGGGTGATGATGTTGGAGGCAGAATCCCCTACCCGATAGGCCGCCTGGGTCAGCTCGGGGGAGATCCCCACCGCCATCAGCATGGGTACCAGGATCGGACTGATCAGCGCCCACTTGGCCGAAGCCGACCCCACCACCAGATTGACGCTGGCGGTGAGCAGGATCATCCCGACGATGGTCACTTCACCGGGCAGCGCCAGCGCATGAAGCACTTCGGCACCGGAGAGGGCCAGCAGGGTGCCCAGGTTGGAGTCGCCAAACGCCTTGATAAAGAGCGCGCAGAAGAAGGCCATCACCATGTAGGAGCCCATCTTGTTCATGGTGGCCGACATGGCATCGATCACATCCTTGCCACTCTTGAAGCTGCCTGCGACAAAGCCGTAGACAATCCCGGGCAGGATAAAGAGCAAGAAGATGAGCGGCACAATGGACTTCATCACCGGCGCGGCGAAGGTGGTCAGGGAGCCATCGGCAGCACGCAGCGGTGAATCGCTCGGGGAGAGCGCCAGCGCCAGCAGCACGATAGCCGCCAGCATGGCAAACCCGGCCCAGTTGAAGGCCCGGCTCTCTTGCGCGCTGTAGCGCCCCATCTCGTCGGCACTCTCCAGATCCTCGTTGAGCGCCACGTGCTTGAGGCGCGGCTCCACCACCTTTTCGGTGACGAACCAGCCGACGCAGATGATCAGCAACGAAGAGGCACCGGTAAAGATGATGTTGCACAGGGTGTTGACCATGTAGTCAGGATCGAGCAACTGAGCGGCGGACTGGGTAAAACCCTGCAGCAGCGCATCCCCGCCGGAGGGCAGGAAGTTGGCGGCAAAACCGCCGGAAACGCCGGCAAAGGCAGCGGCGATCCCCGCCAGCGGATGGCGTCCGGCAGCGTGGAAGATGATGCCACCGATGGGGATCACCAGCACATAACCCGCATCTGCGGCGGTGTGGCTGACGATCGCCACCAGGATCAGCATGGGAGTGAGAAAACGGGCAGGCGTCACTTTCAGCAACTTTTTCAGACCGGTATTGATAAAACCGGACTGCTCGGCCACCCCGACCCCGAGCATGGCCACCAGCACGATCCCCAGCGGGGCAAAGCCGGTAAAGGTGGTCACCATGGTGGAGAGAAACTCGGCCAGACCGGCACCGGTCAGCAGGTTGTTGACCACTACCGCCTCCCCGGTACGGGGATTGACCAGATCAAACTGGAATTGTGACAACACCCAGGAGCCGACCCAGACGATCAACAAGGCGTAGAGGAACAGCATGGCGGGGTCGGGTAATTTGTTCCCGGCTTTCTCGACGCCATTGAGGAAACGGTTCAGCCAACCTTTGGGAGGGCTGGCCGGACGGTCATTGACAGCAGCATGACTCATTATTGCGATACTCCTTTCCCTAGAAACGAGGTCGCATGCTAGCAATTCCAGCCAATCCGTCTCATGACCGATCGCAAAAGAATGATTAATTTTGATTAAATATTGCGGAATAAAATTCCAAGTTGTGGCCTAACGCACACTTGTTACTCTGCCATCACGGCATCTAGCAGTGGATAACGCCCGACCTGGCACTCCACCACAAAACCGCTCGCCTCGACTTGCGCCACAGTCAGCGGCTTGCTGAACAGATATCCCTGGAACACATGGCACCCCTGGGTCTGCAGTGCGGCCAGCTCGTGAGGCTCCTCCACCCCTTCCGCCATGATCCCCAACCCCAGATTGGTAGCCATGGCCGCAGTCGCCCGGATCACCGGCAAGTTGAGACCGACCACGAAGGAGCGATCCAGCTTGATGTTATTGATCGGCAACCGGTTGAGATAGGCCAGCGAGGAGTAGCCGGTACCGAAATCGTCGATGGCAATCTTGATCCCCTGCTCGCTCAAATCGTCGAGAATGCCGAGGCACCCCTTCATATCGAGCATCAGCACGGTTTCGGTCAGCTCCAGCGTCAACAGGGAGGCATCCACCCCGTGCAGCTCCAGCTGCTGGCGAACTTGCCCGGGCAGCGCCGACGAGAGCTGGAAACCGGAGAGGTTGACGGAGACCGGCACCCGCTGATGGAAGCGCTTCTGCCAGCTGGCGACCTGTGCCAGCGCGGTGGAGAGCACCCAGCTGCCGATCTCGCGGATCAGCCCCATCTCTTCGGCCAGCGGGATAAATTCCACCGGCGACACATGGCCGAGCACCGGGTTGTACCAGCGCAGCAGTGCCTCGTAACCGATCAGACGCCGTTTGGCGGCATCGACCTGCGGCTGGTAACAGAGGCTCAGCTCCTGACGGCCGATGGCCTTGGCCAGAAACTGTTTGAGATTGAGCTTGCGCTGCAGGGTCTGCTGCATGCTGGGGGTGAAACGCTGCCAGCGCAGCCGCCCCATCTGCTTTGCCTGATACATGGCCATGTCGGCACGGGTGATAAGGTTGTCCCCGTCATCCGCATCATCTGGATAGATGGCGATACCGATACTGCCACCGATGGTCACCTCCGGCAGCCCGCTCAGTTGCAGCGGCTTGGTCATCTGGGAGAGCATCTGATCGGCCACCTCTTGCGCCCGATCCCCCTGATTGCCCAGCGGCACCAGTGCTGTGAATTCATCGCCACCGAGGCGAGCCAGCTCCACATCCCGCGGGCAAATCTGTTTGAGGCGACCGGCGACCCGCTCCAGCAGGCGATCTCCCGCCTTGTGGCCGTAGTTGTCGTTGACCAGCTTGAAGTTGTCCAGATCCATGAACACCAGCGCGAAACGCTCCCCCAGCCCGCAATAGGCCTCAAGGGATTTCATCAAGCCATACCGATTGAGCAGGCCGGTCAGGGAGTCGTGCCAGGCGAGGTGGCGATGCTCCAGCTCTTCGAGTTTGCGATCGGTAATATCCCGCATGGTGAGCAGAATGCGGGCCCCCTGCTGGATATAGCGGAACTGATACTGGAACCAGCGCATCCCCTTGAGGGTACGGCACTCCCCCTCGGTCACCACTTCATCGAGACGGGAGAGCTTCTGGTAGAAGCTGTCATCATTGCCGGAGAAAACCTGGGAGAGCTTGGCGATCTGGTGGCCGAAACACATTTCGAAATGATAGTTGCCACTCTCGAACACACCGTGGCTATCGAACAGGCAGGCAAGGGTATCGCCGGTTGCCAGCGAGGACTCCTGATAGAGGGTATCGGAGTCGAGCACCGCTTCGGTCATCATCATCAGCCGGCCAGCCAGTTGAATACCGGAGAGGCGCAGATAGATCTGCTTCTTGACACCCTTTGGGGAGAGGGTCCACCACTCGTTGTAACTGCGCCCCTGCTGAAAATCACCCAGATAGCGCTGCAGCAGCAGATCGATGGCGGTTGCCATATCGGCAGAGAAGTCGCGGGAGCAGAGTTCGTCGAGAGACGTCGCCTCCCACACGGAGAGCGCGGCGCTGTTTGCCCAGAAAATATGGTGATGCTCGATGTCATAAACCCAGATCGGGGTATGCAGAACATCCATCGTCTTCAGTAACCGTTCGTCAAGCGTATTCATCTGGTCAAGGTCATTCATGCTGGATGGTCACTGGTTAACCGGAAAACAGATCTGGCAAACCGCTAGCTGCAGAATGCAAGGTGCAAATACCTCTCGGCCATTATCCCTTTTCACATAGCCAAGAGCGGACAAAACTATTTCAGATATCAACAACAGGGCAGCCTGTACGGCAAAACTACAAAGGACTCAGCCAAGGACCCTGTTAATCCAAGCAAATCATATAGTCGATTTTTAACTTTTTTCCCCAGTAAAAACAAGCACTAAGAGCTATCCACTCGAGACCTTGAAAGAGCAATTGCATATTTGCTGCGATAAATTTGTTATTAACATTTAAGTCAATGGTGGAAATAGTCATCACTCTCTGTCACAAAGCTTCCATTAATTAACCAAGCGGATGGATAAACAGCCAAAAAAACGCCAAAACGGACAAAAATAGTTCACTAAGGCGGAATTGATATACCCCAAATTCATTTTTCAATAGGCAATGAGCAAAAACCGAATATATGATCTGCATCACATTGGCTGTGGATGGCAAACCACCCCAACTGAGCACGCAGAGCAACCCGGCGCCCTTCCATCAGGTTGCAATATCGGCCTTCGCTCGCGGTTATAGCGGAATCAATCAGGGAATATGGCAAACATCACTGCCGTAGTACCATTTGGCATCATGCCGAAATAATCACCAGCCTGGGGAAACTGAGATGACGGGCGGGTGGATAACTGGTATCAACAGAAATCGAATCCAGATCAATTAAACGCTGAATTACCCTTGCCAACCCGGAACGCTCTTTTTATGGTTGCTCCCTTGTTACACCCAGAACAGCGTTTATGAAGCACATCGAAGAGTTCTACCTGTTCGTCAAGGTGGTGCAAGAGGGAGGATTCTCCCACGCTGCAGCCGCACTGGGCATGCCAACAGGCACCATCAGTCGACGCATTTCCCAGCTGGAAGAGCAACTGGGTTGCTCCCTGCTACATCGCTCTACCCGCAAGCTCCGCCTTACCGATGATGGCCTCAGATACTACGAACGTCTCTGCACGCCACTCGCACAAATCGAGCAGGCCACCAGCGAGATCCAGGGTCAAGAGGCCGACATCACCGGGCTTATCCGGGTAGCTGCGCCGATCGCGCTCTCCAACACCATCCTCATCGATATGCTGGCCGAATTCGGACTGCACTATCCCGAGGTACAGTTCGATATCACCCAGACCAATGATCATCAGCACCTGTTCGACAATGATCGGGATCTGGTGTTCTTCAACGGTGAGCTGCCCCAGTCGCTGCCCAATGCGATCTGTCTCGGCCATATCGAGTACGGTCTGTTTGCCTCACCACTCTATTTGACCAAAAAGGGCACCCCCTCCCATCCCAACCAGCTGGAAGAGCACGATCTCATCTACTGCTGGCCTCACCAGCACTGGCAGCTGACCGACAAGGATGGCCAGAGCGTCTGCATCAAACGCAGCGCCAAACTGACCGTCAACCAGACCCAGGCCGCGGTACGCGCAGCCCGGCGTCATCTGGGGATCGTCAATGCCCCGCTGCACTATCTGAGCAGCTTCCTCCATGACGAGCAGCTGGTGCCGGTACTGACCGACTGGCAAACCGGCAATCGCCCCTTCTACATGTTGTGTTGCCAGCACCAGTTCGCTCCGTTGCGTGTTAAGATGTTCGTTGAATTTGTTGAAAAATACTCAGCACGCTATCGCAATCGGCAGTGGGACAACCAATTTTCACAAGGTGATAGCCTCACCCATTGCATCTGACCGTTAGCGGGCCACACTTATAGCATCCCTTGCCAACAGAGCCTGCCTAACGCCATGAATGTATTGATATGTGATGACTCCGGGTTCGCCCGCAAACAGCTGGCGCGGGCGCTCCCGGCCGACTGGAAAGTCGATTTGCACTACGCAGCCAATGGTCTCGAAGGGATCGAACAGGTGCTGATGGGTCATGGCGATCTCATCTTCCTCGATCTGACCATGCCGGAAATGGACGGTTACGGCGTGCTGGAGACCCTCCAACGGGAGGGGCTGCGCAACAAGGTGATCGTGGTCTCCGGGGATATCCAGCCAGAGGCCTATCAACGGGTCATGGGGCTGGGGGCGCTCGATTTCATCAAGAAACCCGCCGCCCCAGAAACCCTGCTCGCCCTGCTCAAAAAGCATGATTTCTGGAGTACCGCCCCGAGCGGTCAACCAAGCGCCCCCGAGCAGCAGCCAAACGGCGTTGTAGCCGATGCAGGCGTCAAGATCCCCCCCGAAATCCGCGATGTCTATCAGGAGCTGGCCAACGTCTCCATGGGTCAGGCCGCCGACTTGCTGGCTCGTCTGCTCAACGCCTTCGTGGTACTGCCTATCCCCAACGTCAACGTGCTGGAAGTATCAGAGTTGCATATGGCCCTCTCGGCCGCTGCGGATTCAGATACCCTCTCCGCCGTCTGTCAGGGGTTTATCGGAGCTGGGATCGCCGGTGAAGCGCTGATCCTGTTCCATGACTCCAGCTTCAAAGATTTGGCCAAGCTGATGAACCATCAGGGGACGCTGGATCGCACCGCCGAACTGGAGCTGCTGATGGATACCGCCAACGTGCTGATCGGCGCCTTCCTGCGCGGCTACGCCAACCAGCTCGACACCCCCTTCAGTCAGGGCCACCCGGTGGTGCTCGGCCAACACAGACCCATCAACGAGCTGATCAACACCAACAAGAGTCGCTGGCGCCGCACGCTCGCCATCGAGATCAACTACCGGATCCAGGATTATGCGGTGCAGTGTGATCTGCTGCTGCTGTTTACCGAAGATTCCATCGCCACCATGAACAACAAAATCATGCACATGCTCTAGGAGTGACTATGGAAATCCGTGAATTTCATTGGTTGATGAACATAGTCCAGAACCTGGACGTAGGCTTGGTGGTGCTCGACAAGGAGTACAAGGTTCAGGTGTGGAACGGCTTTATGGAGAGCCACAGCGGCCGACTGGCCAGTGACGTGCGCGATGGCGTACTGTTCAAGCTCTTCCCCGATGTGGACAGAGCCTGGTTCGAACGCAAGGCCAACATGGTCTTCAAACTCAACAACCGCGCCTTCAGCACCTGGGAGCAGAAGCCCTATCTGCTGCGTTTCTCCAACTACCGCCCCATTACCGGCTCGGCCCCCCATATGTTCCAGAACCTGACCCTGGTGCCACTGGCCGATTTCGGCGGTCAGGTGACCCACATCGCGGTGATGATCTACGACGCCACCGATGAGGCCATGCTGATGAGCGGCCAGCGGCAGGCTTGAGCTTGCTGCAAATAACAGAGGGCGCCGCGGCGCCCTCTGTTATTTCGGTATAAACAGGTATCGGTATAACCTCTACCTCACCAGCCGTCTCAACGCGCTCCGAGATACTCGGTGAAGGCGTCGATCACCTCTTCAATATCGTCATCGTTGATTTGCAGATGGGTCACCAGCCGCAGCTCGCCGTAACCGGAGAAGAGGATCCCCCGCTCCTTCATAAAAGCGAGCAGAGGGGCCGATTCCCCCTCATGCAGCCGCAGGAACACCATGTTGCTCTGCACCAGCGAGAGGTCGAGCTCGATGCCCGGCAGTGCAGCCAACCCTTCGGCCAACCGTTTGGCACGGCGGTGATCATCGGCCAGACGGGTCACATGCTGCTCGAGGGCAAACAGACCGGCTTGCGCCAGAATGCCCGCCTGACGCATGCCGCCCCCCAGCATCTTGCGTAGGCGGCGCGCACGGGCGATGAAATCGTGGCTGCCCACCAGCAGCGAGCCCACCGGTGCCCCCAACCCCTTGGAGAGACAAATCGAGATGCTGTCAAACGGTGCAGCGATCACCTCGACCGGGGTCTCGCTGGCCACGGCGGCGTTAAAGAGCCGGGCGCCATCGAGATGAAGCTTCAAGCCGCGCTCGGCAACGAATGCCCCCATCTCCTGCAGATAGGAGAGCGGCAGCACCTTGCCGTTGTGGGTGTTCTCAAGGCAGATCAGGCGAGTCTGGACGAAGTGGGCATCATCAGGGGCCAGCGCAGCCTTGATATCATCGAATGCCAGCGTGCCATCGCGCTGCATCGGCAAGGGTTGCAAGGCTACGGAGCCCAGCACGGCACTCCCCTGCGCTTCATAGCGATAGATGTGAGCGGCGTTGCCGAGGATGGCCCCCTCACCGCGCTGACAGTGGCTCATCACCGCCAACAGATTGGACATGGTGCCGGACGGCACAAACAGCGCCGCCTGTTTGCCCAGCAATCTGGCCCCATAGGCCTCCAGCGCGTTGACGCCCGGATCTTCACCATAGACATCGTCACCGACTTCGGCGTGGAGCATGGCTTGACGCATGGCGTCAGTAGGCTGGGTGACGGTGTCACTTCGTAAATCGATATAGCGCATGAGATCCCTCCTGAAACAGGAGAGTGACGTTAGCCATGCGCCCCTCGCTTGGCAAGGGGCGCATGAGCAGAATGTGAAGCCAATAGACGTCCATAGAACCCGCAGGCGGGATTTACCAGGGCAGCGGCTGACCGTTGAGATCCAGTAGCTGGCCCGATTGGGTCAACGATAACCCCTTGATGAGATTGAGCAGTTTCACCGCCACCTCGGCAGGATCCTGTAATTGTTCCAAAGGCAACTCGCTCAGAAAGGGAGCGTTCATCGGGGAGTCCATCAAGCCGGGCGCTACTGCCACCACCCCCGCTTGCGGGAAACGTTGCGCCCACTCGAGGGCCAGAGTTTTCACCCCCATGTCGAGGGCCGCCTTGCTCATCCGGTAGCTGTAACGCCCCCCCTCCAGATTGGAGGTGATGGAGCCCGCCAGATCAGAGATGGCACAGAGCCACAGCGGATGGTCATTGCCCATCAACCGACTGAAACGGGCAGCCAGCGCCAGCGTTGGCCAGGCATTGGCCAGCAGGCTGTCGCACAGCCACTTGGGGTGCACCTCTTCGACCCGCCGCTCTGGCATAAAGCTGACATCGTGCAACACGCCGATGGTGTTGATCACCACAGTGGGGAGCGGATCGGTGTCGTAGAGGGTAAACAGGGTATCGAACGAGATGGCGTCCACCTCTTGCAGCGGGAAGAAGGCCCCCATCTCGATCCCTTTTGGATAGGTACGCCCGGCCAGCAGGAAGGACTCCCCCCTTGCCATCAGCTCTCTTGCCAGCGCCGAGCCCAGCGCACCGCTTCCGAGGATCAAGTAGCTCATCGCCCATTCCATGGAGAGTTATCTTGCTTAGAGCGTATCAGAATACTCAACCGGCCGTGACACGACCAAAGGGTAATATGCCCCTCATCACGCTTCCCCCAGATGGCGACCAAACTCCCGCGCCAGCGCCAGATCGAGGAAACCGTCCGCTTTCTTGTGGGTACGCAAAAACTGGTAATAGGCGAGCAGGGTGACCAGCGCCTCCTCATCGGGCAACCCCACCCCGGGTTGCTGATCGCCCAGCAGTTGCTGCGCCGCTGCCAGCGCATCCCTGTCTACCACTTCCGCCTGACGGTAGAGATAACCGCAGCCAGTTGCCAGCCACTCCAGCGAACAGTTGGCCCCCATGGCGATCTGGTTGGCCCGCGCCAGGCCAGGCTCGGCTCCCTTCAAATATTTGCGGATCAGCGCTTCACTGAGCCCCACCTTGCGGGCAAAGGCACTCACGCTCATCTCCCCGATCAGGCTCTGCAAGCGCTCGGCAAATCCTTCCATCCAACTCTCTCCCCTACTCTGCGATCAGAACCAAAGTTCGAATCATGCCACTGCCCATTATTGCTTTGCCAGCCACATGAGGCCAAGATGCCCGCAGTCATCTATGTTGCACATCGTTTTCGCATCGCGTTTTTCAAGGAGTCAACCATGTCTGTATCCCGTGTCGCCCTGCATCCGCAAGGCCCCACCTTCTCTCGCCTCATCATGGGTTACTGGCGCCTGATGGAGTGGCAACTCTCTCCGGCCGCTCTGCTTGACCTGATGAAATATCATCTGGATCTGGGGGTCACCACCATCGATCACGCCGATATCTATGGCGGCTATCAGTGCGAAGAGGCCTTTGGTCACGCCCTGCGCCTCGAGCCTTCCCTGCGCAGCCGGATGGAGATCGTCAGCAAGTGCGGTATCGCCCTCACCGCCAAACCGGAGCATGCCCTCAACCACTACAACACCGGCAAGAGCCATATCGTCGCCAGCGCAGAGGCCTCGCTGCGCAAGCTCGGCACCGACCATCTGGACCTGCTGCTGATCCACCGCCCGGATCCTCTGATGAACGCCGATGAAGTGGCCGACGCCTTTATCACCCTGAAACAGTCGGGCAAGATCAAGCACGCTGGGGTATCCAACTTCACCGCCCGACAGTTCGAGCTGCTGCAATCGCGCCTCCCCTTCCCGCTGGTCACCAACCAGCTGGAGATCTCGCCGCTTCATCAGGAAGGGACCCTCGATGGCACCCTGGATCAGTGCCAGCAGCTTGGCATCAAGCCGATGGCCTGGTCATGTCTCGGCGGCGGCCGACTGTTCAGCGATGACACCTATGCCCCGCTGCGTGCCGAACTGGAGCAGATCCGTCAGGAAGTGGGCGCCCAGACTATCGAGCAGGTGGTCTACGCCTGGGTAATGATGCTGCCAAGCCAGCCACTGCCATTGATTGGCTCCGGCAAGCGGGAGCGGATTGCCGCCGCCGTGGCCGCCGAATCCATCGGGCTGAACCGCCAGCAGTGGTTCCGCATCCGCAAGGCGGCGCTCGGTTACGACGTTCCCTGATAACTGCAAAACGTCCAGAAACAAAAACGGCATGGGGGAAACCCATGCCGTTTTTTTATTGCCGAGGCACCTTAGCGGTGGCGCTGTTGCGGGCGACCACGGGGAGCATCTGTCTTCGGTTTGGCCTGGTTGACGGTGATGGTACGGCCACCGACTTCAGTGCCATGCAGACCAGCGATGGCCTTCTCGGCATCACCATTGACCGGCATTTCAATAAAACCAAACCCCTTTGACTGGCCGGTATCGCGGTCGATGATGATATCAACCTTGTCGACCTGTCCAAACTGGCTGAACAGGGTTTTCAGTTCGTCGGCCGTCATCCGGTACGACAGATTTCCTACGTAAATCTTCATGCCATCCACTCTCGATTCAAGGTGCCTTCTCTATGCAATTCCCAGCATAACGGTAAGGGCACAACCCCTATGCCGGACCTGCCATGGCTTCATGCCGTGGCCTTCTCCACACTGTCGTCAAGTGATTGATCTCTTGGGTTAACAGTGCAGACAAGATCAATTCGAGTCACTGGCAGTATCTGAGCTTTGCCGGGAATTGTCGAGAAAATAGTCGACTCAGGCCGATTGCAGATCTGACAACCGTTGCGCCAGCATCCGGCGACCGTGCCAGGCCCGTTTAAAGCCGAAGCGATAGACCGACGGGCTCACCAGATGGAGCTCCCCCGCCTTGAGATCCAGCAAGGCCATGGCCGCCGCCAGCTCCTCTTCACTCAGTTGCAGATCGAGGCTGAAGTCGAGCCACTGGCCGTCGTGACCCACTCGCCGCTCCCGTTCAAGCGCCACCAGCTGGTTGCGGGGCAGCGCCAGCGCCTCATCCTTGTTGCCATTGAGCAGATAGATATGCTGTTCGTCCCACCCTAGCTCCGCCAGGCGCCAGGGCTGCCAGCTGCGGGGCAGCGACACCATGATCCCGGTGATGCCACCAAAGACCACGCCCACCCAGTTGAGCAGCGCCATGGCGCCCCAGCCATCCCACAAGGAGGCCGCCACCACGCCCCAACTCACCAGCAACAGCAGAAAAATGACGCAGCGATAGCGCACCGCTGGCGGCATCAACAGCTGCACCTGCGAACCGGCAAGCAAGGATGTAATACGCATGAAAAGCTCCTGTCATCACGAAATGGCGCCATTGTGAATAGCCATCAGGATGCTGACAAGGGGGTTTTCTTTGTCATCCCCCTATAAAATCAATACCATGGCGTAAATGATTCTCAGTGGAACCCGCTTCTTGACCAGCTCGCAACCCTGTGTGCGCTTTTGTGGCGTCGACAAATTCTATGGCGACTTTCAGGCTCTTCATCACATCGATCTCACCATTGAACGGGGAGAGAAGTGGGTTATCTGTGGCCCGTCAGGCTCGGGAAAATCGACCCTGATCCGCACCATCAACGGGCTGGAGGGGATCGACGGCGGCCAGCTGTTCCTGTTTGGCGAGCCGGTGACCCCCGCCTACCTGCGCCGCCTGCAAGGTCGGGTCGGCATGGTGTTTCAGCAGTTCAACCTCTTCCCCCATATGACGGTGCTGGAGAACCTGATGGTGGCGCCGGTGCATACCCTGGGGTTGCGTCCCCAGGAGGCCAAAGCCCGGGCACTCGGGCTGCTCGAGCGGGTGCGCATTCAGGCACAGGCTGACAAGTACCCACACCAGCTCTCCGGTGGCCAGCAGCAGCGGGTCGCCATCGCCCGCTCCCTCTGCATGCAACCCGAGCTGATGCTGTTTGACGAGCCCACCTCCGCCCTCGACCCCGAGATGATCCGCGAAGTGCTCGATGTGATCCGCGAGCTGGCTGACGAGGGGATGACCCTGATCTGCGTCACTCACGAGATGGGCTTTGCCCGTCAGGTGGCGGATCGGGTGCTCTTTATGGACGAGGGGAAGATCATCGAATCGGCCCCGCCCGCCCAGCTGTTCAGCGCTCCGCAGCACCCACGCACCCAAGCCTTCCTCGAACAGGTGCTCAGCTATCATGGCTAGGCTAAATCGCCCCCGCCTGCTCGGCTGGCTGTCAGGCACTGTGATGCTCTGTGCGCTACTGGGCTGGGCGCTCTATAGCGGCGCTCGCCAGATGGGTTATGAGTGGCAGTGGCCGCGGGTGTTGCCCTTTCTCGGCGAGTGGGATGAGGGGACCTTTTATGCGGGCCCCCTGCTAAACGGCTTGCTGGTCACCCTGCAGGTGGCACTTCTCAGCCTGTTGGGCACGATGGCGGTCGGTGTGTGCGTGGTCAGCCTGCGGCTGCTCCCCTCCCGGCTCGGCCCTTGGCTCGCCATCGCCTATCTGGCGCTGGTGCGCACCACGCCCCAGCTGGTGCAGCTCTATATTCTCTATTTCTTGCTGGGCCCCATGCTGGGATTGGCTCCCCTTGCCTGCGCCGTGTTGAGCCTCTCCCTCTATCAGGGGGCCTTCACCGCCGAGGTCTTGCGTGCAGGCGTACAGGCTATTCCCAAAGGACAGTGGGAGGCAGCCCAGTCGCTTGGCTTGTCACGGGCCATCACCCTGCGCAAGGTGATCCTGCCCCAGCTGGTGCGCATCACCTTGCCGCCGCTCACCAACGAGCTGGTCTCCCTTATCAAGCATTCGGCGCTGGTGAGTGTGATCGCCATCTTCGATCTGACCAACGAAGGGCGTACTCTGGTTGCCGATACGTTTCTGACCTTTGAGGTGTGGTTTACCGTGGCCGCCCTCTATTTGCTGTTAACCCTGACGCTGTCAGCCTGTTCGCGGGCGCTGGCCCGTCACCTGAATCCGGATCAACAAGGACGCTAACCATGAATCTGTCATTCAAGACCACCCTGTCGGGCGCTGCCCTGCTGCTGGCAAGCCTGCTCACTCCGGCATTGGCACAAACTGCCCCCTCCGACACCCAGGCACAGATCGAGCAGAGCGGTACCCTGCGGGTCGGCATGTCCACCTTCGCCCCCTGGGCGATGCGCGACAAGCAGGGGGCCCTGATCGGTTTCGAGATTGACGTGGCCCGTCGCCTCGCCACAGATAACGGCTGGCAGGTAGAGTTCGTGCCTACCGCCTGGGATGGCATCATCCCCTCCCTGTTGGCGAAAAAATATGACGTCATCATCGGCGGCCTCACCATCACCCCCGAGCGGGAGAAGAGCGTGCGCTTCACCCAGGCCTACTCCCATTCGGGGGTGCAGCTGGCCGCCTCCAGCACCATGGCCAAAGAGAAGAAAACCGTGGCGCACTTCAACCAGCGCGGGGTGATCCTGGCGGTACGTCGTGGCGCCTCACCGGTACAGGTGGCAAAAGAACACTTCCCCAAGGCCACCCTGCGCCAGTTTGATGACGAGTCACAGGTATTTCAGGAGGTGCTGAACGGCCGCGCTCACGGCGCCCTCTCCTCTTCCCCGAAACCCGAGCAAGAGGCGCTGCGCCACCCCGATGCCCTCTTTATGCCGTTTGCCGAACCGTTGGCACAAGGCGATGAAGGCTTTGCCCTGCGCAAGGGGGATGATGCCCTGGCTGAGCAGTTCAACGAGTGGATCGCCGCCCGTCAGGCCGATGGCTGGCTCAAGGCGCGCCATGACTACTGGTTCAAGTCGCTGGCGTGGGAAGCGCAGGTCGCCAATCCCTGATGCTGATGCCCCTCAAAGAGACCATCCGGCGCATCGTCCGGAAGCCATGTCGGAACATCAACTGGCTGGATGGGGCGATCGCCCTGATCCTGCTGCTGGCTGGCCTCTGGCTGGCCAGCCGCTTGCACATCGGGGTGGCCTATCAGTGGCGCTGGCATGAGGCCTTCGATCTGCTGTTCACCCCTGGCCCTCACGGCGAGTTGCCCTACTTTTTCAGCGGTCTGCTCACCACCTTGCGCATCGCCCTGCTCGGCATGGTGCTGGCGCTGCTGCTCGGCACTGCGCTGGGGGTAACCGCCTTCAGCCGCCGCCCCTGGCTGGTGATGCCCGCGACCCTGTTTATCCAGCTGATCCGCAATCTGCCGCCGCTGGTCTTTATCTTCATCTTCTACTTCTTTATCGCCAACCAGCTGCTGCCTGCGAGCGGCCTCTCCCGCTGGCTCGGCACCGTATCGCTCTCCCCGTGGCAAGAGGCGCTGTTTGGCCCGCCTGCCCGCTGGGAAAACCTCATCTCAGGCACCCTCTGCGTTGGCATGATCAGCGCAGCCTTCGTCGCCGAGATCGTCCGTGCCGGGCTGGCCGCCATCCCCCGCGGCCAGTGGGAGGCGGCGCAGAGCCTCGGACTCTCCCCCTGGGTGCGGCTGCGCCATGTGATCCTGCCGCAGGCCATGCTGCTGATGTTGCCCCCCCTCACCGGTCAGCTCATCGCGCTGGTGAAGGATACCGCCATCGTTTCCCTTATCTCGGTGCAGGAGCTTACCTTCGTCGGCACCGAGATGGCCAACTCCAGCGGGCTGGTCTACGAGATCTGGCTGCTGGTGGCCGCAGCCTATTTATTTATATGTTTGAGTCTGTTCGTGCTGCTGAGCCGACTCGAAGCAAGACAAGGAGCACGCACATGCTGACGTCCCTGTTGCTGGCGACCGTATTGCAAGCGGAAGCCATCGGCGGTTATGCCGCCGGTTGCCTGAAAAACGGCGTATCCCTGCCCCTCGAAGGGCCGGGGTATCAAGTGATCCGCACCAAGCGGCTGCGCTACTACGGCCACCCCGACCTTATCCACTATCTGCAGACGCTGGCCAACCAGACCCGCATGGCCGGGCTGCCGGATCTCTACATCGCTGATCTGGCGATGGCCCGGGGCGGCCCCTTTACCTCCGGCCATCGCAGCCATCAGACCGGACTTGATGCCGATATCTGGTTTCGCATGGCCAACCGTCCCATCAGCAAATGGGAGCAGGATGCCCCCAAGGAGTGGGCGCTGATCGACGAACCCAGCTACAAGATGTTGCCGGGTCGCTTTGGCCCCCAGCAGCTCACCCTGCTGCAGCTGGCGGCCAGCAAACCCGAAGTCGCCCGCATCTTCGTCAATCCGGTGATCAAATCCGCAGTCTGCCAACAGACAGGTAACGAACCCTGGGTCGCCAAACTGCGCCCTTGGGTGGGCCATTTCAGCCACTTCCATGTGCGGCTGCGCTGCCCGGTGGGCAGCCCAGATTGCGAATCTCAGGCCCCCATTCCGCCCGGCAACGGCTGCGGGGAAGAGCTGGCCTCCTGGCTCAAGGACAAGCCCCAGCTGCCCAAGGTCTCCAGCATCAACAAGCGACCCGAGCTACCTGCGCGTTGTGGCAACTGACCCCAAGCTGGTATGGTGGTGCACTCTTGGTCGTACACCATCCATGGCGCACTATCGACTCGAAATACCAAAGGAGAACAACAAGATGGCCACATCACTCTGGCGCAAAACCACGCAGAGCCTGTTGACCCTGACCCTGCTGCTCGGCCTGACCGGCTGCGGCATGAACAATATTCCGACCCTGGATGAGCAGGTCAAGGCGAGCTGGGGGCAGGTTGAGAACCAGTATCAGCGCCGCGCCGATCTCATCCCCAATCTGGTCGCCACCGTCAAGGGCTACGCCAGCCATGAGCAGGAGACCCTAAAGGCGGTCACCGATGCCCGAGCCCGAGTAGGCAGCGTGCAGGTGAGCGACCCTGCCCAGCTCAAGGAGTTTGAAGCGGCGCAGAACCAGCTCTCCAGCGCCCTCTCCCGTCTGATGGTAGTGGTAGAACGCTACCCCGAGCTGAAAGCGGATCAGCAGTTCCTGACCCTGCAAGCCCAGCTGGAAGGGACCGAGAACCGCATCTCGGTGGCTCGCCGCGACTATATCGAGGCGGTGCGCCAGTTCAATACCGAGATCCGCACCTTCCCCGGCGTTATCTGGTCCAAGCTGCTCTACTCGGATCTGGAGGCCAAACCCAGTTTCAGTGCCAAACCCGGTGCCGATGAGGCGCCCAAGGTCAGCTTCCAATGAAGATGATGCTGCGCTGGTTTCTTCCCTGTCTGCTGCTCTGGGCCAGTGCCCTGCAAGCGGCACCGGACTTCCCGACGCTGAGCGGACGGGTAGTGGATGAAGCCAGTCTGATGTCCCGCAAACAGGCCCATCAACTGACCCAACAGCTGGCCGCTTTTGAAAAGCGCAGCGGTATCCAGCTGGTGGTGGTCTCCGTCGACAGCCTCGATGGGGAGACTATCGAGGAGTACGGCTACCAGCTCGGTCGCCACTGGGGGATCGGCCAGAAAGGCAAAAACAATGGCGTGCTGTTGCTGATCGCCCAAGATGAGCGCAAGGTGCGGATCGAGGTAGGCTATGGATTGGAAGGCGCCCTGCCCGACGCCATCGCCGCCAACATCATCCATGGCCGCATCCTGCCCGCCTTCAAGCGCGGCGATATGGTGGCCGGGATCATGGCGGGCAGCCAGAGCATCATGAAGGCACTCGCCGGAGAGTATCAGCCGGTCGAGCAGCCAAAGAGTGACAACGGTGGCGGTCCCTGGCTGTTTATTCTGGTGGTGATTGCGATGATCGTGCTCCACAACCTGCGCGGCGGTGGTGGCGGTGGGCCGGGAGGACGACGTCGGTCGGCCTACATGGCCGGTGGATTGGGTGCCGGCTCCTTTGGTGGTCGCTCCGGCGGCGGATTCAGCGGTGGCGGCGGCAGTTTTGGCGGCGGCGGAGCCTCCGGTGGCTGGTAACAGGAGTAAAGAGACAAATCATGATTTCTAAACAGTTCTTCCACACGCTTCAGGCCAAGGTGCGCGAAGCGGAGCTAGAGACTGATGCTGAACTGGTCACCGTGCTGGCCCCGGCCAGCGATGGCTATCGCTACATTCCCACCCTCTGGGCGGCGCTGCTGGCGATGCTCACACCGCTGCTGGTGTTCCAGCTCGGCTTCTGGCTCGGCTGGTACGAAATCCTGCTGGTGCAGTGGGCGGTCTGGCTGCTGCTGAGCCTGCTGTTCCACTGGACCCCCATCAAGATGCGTCTCATCCCGAAGAAGGTTCGCCAGCACCGGGCTGCCCTGATGGCTCGCCTGCAATTTGTCGAGCAGGGGCTGCACCGCACCCGCGACCGGCTCGGGGTGCTGATCTTCGTCTCAGCCGCCGAGCACTATGTAGAAATACTGGTGGATGACGGCATCGCCCAGCATATCGACAATGGCCAGTGGCAGGAGATCATCGACGACTTCGTGGCGCGAGTGCGCAACAAGGAGATCGAACAGGGTTTTCTGGAGTGCGTGGAGCGCGTTAGTGCCATTCTGACCGATGCCTTCCCGGCCACCCGGGATCAAAACGAGCTGCCGGACAGTCTGATCATCCTCGACAAGCCCTGATCCGGTTTAAAAAACCGGCATTCTGCACAAGGGTTAGGCATTCGGAAAAGATTATGAAAAATAAGGGGAAAAGAGGTTGACCCACACAGCCCTTTCCCCTAAATTACGCCCCGTTCCAGCGCAACAGCGCAGCGAACGAAAATTTGGTGAGGTGTCCGAGTGGCTGAAGGAGCACGCCTGGAAAGTGTGTATACGGCAACGTATCGAGGGTTCGAATCCCTCCCTCACCGCCAAATATAACCCGTTGAATTTCAACGGGTTTTTTCATTTCTAGACTTACGTGATTTTTTTCCTGGATCAACTAGGTGGAACAATCATGTATCTGAGTAAAAATGCCTCCGGCACCTACTACACCCGCCTCCCACTCCCCAAGGTTTTGCGTGACAGAGGCCTTCCATTTGCCATTCGCACCTCCCTGTGTACCAAAGATCGTCAGCTCGCAGTAGACCGAAACCTGGCTGTGGCAGCTCGTACTCGCGCACTTATCGCGGCTACCCCTGCCGATACTACACCCCGCAGTTTCTATCGCTGGATCCGCGCCGATCTAGACGCTTTCAAAGCTGCGGGATTTGCTGCATCTCTTACGCCCTCCCAATCCATTGCTTCCCCCATCGAGTCCTCGACTTGCCCCGCCAAGGGGATTGCCCTTACCCAGGCGTTGACACAGTTTCTCGACGCCAAATCGAGTGAGGGGATCCAACATAAATCCGTGGGCCAGCTCCAACTTCGGATCAACGCCTTCGTCACCTGGGCCAAAGGGGTCAAAGCCGATCAGGTGACCCCAACCTTGGCGCAGGAGTACCGCAACATCTTGCTGCGCAAGAGCGACATCAGTTTCAAAACTAAGACCGATTATCTGGCAGCCCTGAAACAGTTCTTCCGTTGGTGCGTGGCACTGGACTATTGCAGTCGTAACCCTTTCGATGGGCTGACGGCAGGTAAAAGACCGAACAAACGGGCGGATGAAGAGCGAGTGCGCTGGCATCGCCCTCAACTGGCCCAACTGTTTGCCAGCCTGCGCAGCAAACAATCCCAGAAAGGCAGAAAGTTGAAAATCCAGGACTGGTGGGTACCGCTCTTGTGCCTGTACGCAGGGCTGCGTCCCTCTGAGGCCTGTCAGCTCAAAACTCTGAACGTCAAACAGGTCGAGGGGATTTGGTGTCTGATGGTTGATGCGGGAGAGGTGGATCAGCAGCTCAAGAGTGCCAATGCGTACCGTACCGTGCCGCTACATAGTGCGTTGATCGGACATCAATTCCTGGACTATGTGGAGAGTCGTCGCGGTCAGGGGCAGGTATTTTTGTTCGATGACCAACCATCAGGCAAAGACGACGACTGGGCGCATAACATCACCTGTCGCTTCCAACGCCACCTCAATGAGGCTGGCATCGTAGGTCAGGGCCGTCCCACGCTTTACGGGCTGCGGCATACCTTCATCGATGAGTTACAGCAGGCGGATGTCGCTGAGCATGTTGTAGCCGAACTTGCGGGACACAGTAAAAACGGCCTGACGTTTGGCCGCTATGGCAAACGTGTGAACATTAGGCTGCTGAATGAGAAAATCCAATCCCTTCCTACCGACCTGATACCCCACCACCTGCTGTCAGGGGGAAAATCACCGTAAAGATGACGCATATTTTTTGGGTAACAGGGCTGTCTCCCCCCCATGAAAAAACCAATATGAGAGCATTTCTCGGCGGTTTAATGGGGCGGGCATGGCCCTATCTTCATGATTTATAATGATTTTAAGCACATTGGAAAATATTTAAAAAACCTAATAAAAATATGTTGACATTTCTTTTTCTTTGTGGGTTATTTTCATTGACGAGTGGTCCTCAATCGTTGTAGTATGCTGATAAAGCTGCTAACAAGGACATAACAACGACAGTAAACACGAAGGATCGAAACGAAATGAATATGGCGTAGAACACACCGACACGTTTATCTCGTTCAAACAAGGGTTATCACCCCTTCAGATTTAAAAAATACCGCCAATATCACAGCTATCTTCGATACGCTGAACGGGTTGTTATTACCCAAATTCGGGTGAAGTGAATAACACATGGTATTTGCTTGATGCAATGTTGAGTAAAAATCTGACGGGAACATTTGATTATATCGATTAAATGACATCAGCTATCGCTAATGTATACTTGGCATTTGACAAATTAACAGGATTTTGAGGTGAAACTTATCTGTTTATAGCGTCACAGAGTAATTTATATCGCTGTTTTTAGGTGCACTATTACCCTCTCGGTATCGATGCGTGAGCATCACGTTTTGCTATTGCTGTTTTTGTAATTGAAGGAGTATTTATAACTGTAATGAGGGTAATTATGAACAAACAAACCAATAAAAGGACCGTTCAAAAACAAAAAACTAAACACAACACTGTGCGTTCAGTCATTGTTGATGAGCATTCACTGGCGTCAGCCATTCGTCAGCACCTGGAAATCAAAAAATACCAGTATGCGCAGACAACCTATGACATTTCTAAGCGTAAAGCAGAACAGTTGATAAAATGGATTGGTGATAAACCGCTGACGTCATATCGTGCGAGTGACATTGAACTGCTCGTAGTGAAATTTTGCAACAAAAAATATAAAGGAAATACCATTAACCAATATTTGGATATATTGAGACAAGTGTTTGCCCGAGCTGTCAGCGATGGTGTTATTCATATCAGTCCAATGGATGGCATTAAAAAATGCAAATTTGAGGTGGACGAACCCGATCCATTTTATCAATACGAAATTAAGGCATTTCTCGCCCTGAAAAGCACCCATTTGCTGGAGGTGTCACTCATCCAACTCGGTATCTCTACGGGTCTGCGCATCAGTGAGTTAATGGCGGTCAGTGCGGAGGCGGTCAATCTCGACAGGAAGACCTTATTGGTTGACCTTGCGTTGGTTGATGGGCAGTACAAAACGCCCAAAACCAGGGGATCTATTCGCACGATAGAGCTGTCAGAACAGGCTGTTGGATCTCTCAAGACCCTGATGAGGCTAGCGGAGCATCGTAAGGCTAAGAAGATTACGGTCACGAGGTCGGATAATCGCACTCAGATGAGTGAACAACGCACCCTGCTGGCTTACTACAGCGCCAAAAGGCGCAGTTATGCCTCGGTTGATGAGTTCCGTGAGCGGTTTTTCAGGCCGTTCTGTCAGGCTGCTGGGGTGCGTTATCGGGGGCCATCTCAATTTCGGCACACCTATGCAAGCCAACTGCTCTCGGCGGGGATCAGCATCGAGTGGATAGCCCGTCAGATGGGGCACACCGGTACAGAAATGGTGGTACGCCATTATGGCAAGTGGTTGATGGAGGACGCCCCTGATTATAGGGGTAGGGCTGACACGGTATTTAATGCCTGTATGGCTGGTCAGCAGGCTCAAGTTACTGTGCCGAGCTGTAATCAAAAAACTGAAGATAAAAACACAGAAAGCGAATTCGATGTCGACGCATTACTGGCAACTCCTGCTGTCATGCAGAGATTGATGAGTGTTTTAATGCAGCGAATTTCTGTGGCGCAGTAAATCACTGTCTACATCACGCATTCAGCATTAATTTAAAACTAAATCGCACCTTTAATAAAGGGATCCACGTCGTGGGTGGGGAAATCCTGCCCACTATCTAAAGAAGGCGTTATTCAAGCGCTCTGGGAGATGACCGAATGGCTACACAGGCAACGGAAAAGGAATATGAAAGACTGGCAAAAAATCATTATGAAATCCTAAAGGAAAAGGGCCTTAATATCACAGCAAAAAACATTGCGGATGAATTGTTGGCTCGCGCTTCAAAATGCAGTCCTGGCTATTGGCGAAAACTGCGCTGTGCACTGGTATATCATCAACAATTGTTGAATTTTCCCGACGCGGCCGAGCGAATTCAGGCCCTGAGTAGGCCAGATATACCGGTTAAGGCAAAACAAAAAAGAGTTAAAAAGGTCGATAATGATGATCTCGTTGCACTGATTCAGTATTTTAAGGCGCGTAATGACAGCGCTATGTTGGCGGCCATATTGTTGTTTATGCGCGCGGGGATAAGACCTGCTGAACTAGCCACCATAACTGCGCAGGGTAATCGGCTCACCGTTATCGGAGCCAAAAAAAGTCATGATGGCAAACGTGGTGCAGATAGGGTCTTACAGTTTGACACGCTGTCGCCAGAGAAATTGCAACTCATGGTGACCGAGGCAAAGAAAGCAAAAATTGGCTCATTGCAGGACAGGCTGCGTGCGGCGGGCAAAAACCTCTGGCCGGCGCGAAAATCGCTGCCGACCTTTTACAGCTGGCGCCATCAGATGGGCTCTGAGCTCAAAGCGTCTGGGCTCGACCGGCAGCGCATTGCCTACATCATGGGTCATCAGGCAACGTCTTCTGTGGACAAATACGGCAATCGTAAATCCGCTAATGGTAACGTGTTACCCACTTGCCCAGCGGATGCTGACCTGAGCCATATCAGGACAACGCACGCCGAGCTTTCTGTGGATAACAAAACTCATCGCCAGGTAGCTACACCCACAACAGTGGCTGAGCCTTCGCCGAGCGCAGATTCAACTGCCCCAACAACGCCGAGAGGCATGGCGGCATTCATCAATCGGCATCGCGATGCCGATGACGACTTATCCCGATAAGGGAGCGGCTACAGGGGGACAGCCTTGCTGCTATCACTGCATGGCAAATCCCCCTGGGGCGCAACCGTAAGAA
This sequence comes from Aeromonas sp. 11P, assembly GCF_051920165.1. NCBI lineage: Bacteria > Pseudomonadati > Pseudomonadota > Gammaproteobacteria > Aeromonadales > Aeromonadaceae > Aeromonas > Aeromonas sp. 11P. The sequence continues at coordinate 4,809,515 of NZ_JBQBDJ010000004.1, read as the reverse complement.
CGCCTTCGTCGCAACCGTAAGAACGCAGAGCCAACACAGCGTAAGAACGCGGGGTAAAACATTCTTACGAACGTAAGAATGTGGGTGTGGTGAGAGTAGCGAACCCGGAACCCCCGTAGGTTGCGCAGCGACCGGAGTGGGGTGGAGAACCCATTTTTATGGAGGGTATGAAGCGATTAATATGGCATGACAAAGGAGCCGAATATAGGGGTCAAGGTGGAGTCTGACGAGGCACGAGGAGGAACTACCTTGATGCCTATATATCGGTGACGGTCATCCATATTGATGGCGAAATACCAGACATAAAAAATGTTTAGATGATTATTTGTTATTACACAAAACGCAGCCATAACATCGCTTGGTGCTGATCAATCGAGGGCGTTTACATCACAACCAGTATCTAACCAGCAGAATTTATGACAGCCGAAAAGGCACCATATTGTTTAACAACATAGAGGAAATAGATGAAAATTCTAAACGAAATTTTGGCAATCATTTCAGAACACCCGCGCACCGGATCTAGCAGGGTGCTGGCTGCTGCGTTGGCATCGGCATGTAACACTCAATACACAGTGTCATTGCTCGATGTGTCTGTGAGGCTCGATGAAAGTGGCAGGCGGCTGGTTGAGCGCCTTGCTCGGATCACTCTGGAAGCCGATTATTCGAACGATGCACAGGATCGGGCGCTCCAACGCCTTCGGGCGCTCGGGCTCATTTGCTGATCGAGGACAGACGACCAATGCCACCATTGTTGGTGGCATTTTTATACCTGATTATCCATGCCCTTCATACTGATAGCGCAATATCAGACATAAAAACACTGTATCTGCAACAACACGGGGTAGTTAATTATACATATACGCATGATTAGCTTATGCATATATGTAAACGATGAGACATATCAACATAGTACTAAGTCACCACAATAATATAGGTATGTTTATGAATAATGAAAAACATTATAATTTCAGTCCTGCTGCTGGATTAATTTCCAGCCAGCAACGCCCTAATTGGGTGGTGGATAATCTGATTGAAAAAGGCGAACAGTGGATTATTAATGGCTCGCCCAAAACGGGTAAATCGATGCTTGCAACGCAGTTGGGCTTGGCTGTAGCCAGCGGTAGTGTATTTTTAAATTGGGAAATTAAAAGGCCAGCGCTCGTATTGTATATGGATTTTGAGGTCAATGACAGATTGTTTTGGCAGCGGTACTACACCATGTCGGAACAGACCAACTTGGGAGATGCAAAAAACATTAAAACATTCTTGCGGTGCGGCGATTATAAATCGACTGATGTATTAGATCCTATGGCATCACAGGCAATAATAGATATTGTCAACGACATTCAACCGGATTTGATCATCTGGGATGTCCTCGCTCGGATGCATAATGCAGAGGAAAACAACAATGGCGAAATGGGTCAGGTGATGCGAGCCATTCGAAAAATCAGCGGCGCCGCTGCACATATCATCGTCCATCACGCGAGAAAGGTGTCTCCTAATGCAGGTGGGGTTAACGCTGGCGTAATGAGCATGCGAGGAGCTTCTTCGATTCATGGTGAGGCCGATGGCGTCATCTCACTGGGGACGCGAGAGGGGCAAGGGGCTCGCTACAGCCTGACGTTCAGTGCGAGGGCGGTTGAAACACCTGACGAAATACTCCTTAATCGTATTGGGCTGACATTAGTCAGTGCCATCGGGGAGGAGCGCGACAAGCTGATGGATGGGCTGCTGGAGGCGCTGGAAGGCCAAGCGGTGATTTCTGCCACCACATTGACCGAGAGGTTTTGCCAGTATTTCTCTGTAAAAGAACGGCAGGCAAAAAATTACATAAAAAAATGTGTCGATAATGGTTGGGTGACAAGGGTGGCGACATCTGAACGGACTGAATATGTATTAACAGATGGCATTGCTATCACACATTTAGCAGATTCATCCACATCCGCCAATTAATTGGATGCAATGGTGCAATGAACTACATATATATAAGTATTGCATGTGATATATTGCACCCCCTTAACAATCCCCCGGCTCGATGAGGATAAATCTACTCTTATCCTCATCGGTTGACATCTCGAAAATAAGTAGGTATGAAAGCATCAAGTATTAATTTTAAAAAAATCTAACCCCCCCGTTTGTTTTCAAATAAAAAAGGAATTTTTTCATGAAAACAAAAAAACGGTTTTATTATTTTACTGGCTGGGATTGAACTTCACGCTGCCTCTTTTTCAGTGCACTCTCCTCCTTATCGCCATTTCTAAAAATGCGTCTCATCGGAAGCCGTCTTTACTTTCATAAATTCCACATAGAACTGCGTTCTATGTGAATATATGATCCAGAGTTTAGCAATGCAGGCCGGTCAATAAGAACTCATCTCAGTGTATTAACGGTCAACTCTGAGCTCGTTGCATATTCCGGCCGATCATGAACACCAATTCCGATTCAACGTGAACACCATTTCCGGACCAATGTGAACGCTCATTCCGGTTCAACCTGAACACTTCGCCCCTCCTTTCCGGAAACAGTGTTCAACATCCCGGAATCACTGTTCACATTCACCGGAATCATCCTTAACGCATTGATTTAAAAACCTTTGATACGTCTCCCTTTTGCCAGGGAAGAGCCTATGTCTGCCAAGAGGATTGCAATGCGTAAAATTCGTGAAGTGCTGCGACTGCGGCTGGAAGCTGACCTCTCTGTTCGCCAAATCAGTATCTGTACCAAGGTCAGTGTCGGCTCCATCCAGAAACTCCTCAAAAGTGCCCAGGCGCTCGGCCTTACCTGGCCCTTACCTACCGAGCTTGATGATGGCCGACTGGCTGCCCTGTTCTATCCGCAGGCCGATACCACCATCTCGGCCCGCCATGTTGTGCCGGATTGGCCCTCTGTCCATCAGGAGCTCAAGCGCAAGGGGGTCTCCAAACAGCTGCTCTGGGAGGAGTACACCCAGCGCTATCCCAATAGCTGTTACAGCTACTCCCAGTTCTGTGACCGTTACAAGTCCTGGTGTCAGTTGCAAAAGCGCTCCATGCGCCAGATCCACAAGGCGGGGGAAAAGCTCTTTATCGACTACTGCGGGCCCACGGTGCCCATCGCCTCGCCCTCCACGGGTGAGGTCCGTCAGGCACAAGTCTTTGTCGCCGTGCTCGGTGCGTCCAACTACACCTTTGCCGAGGCCACCTGGTCCCAGTCACTGCCGGACTGGCTGCAAAGCCATGTCCGTGCCTTTGAGTTTTTCGGCGGGACACCGGTACTGCTGATCCCCGACAACCTCAAGAGCGGTGTCAGCAAGGCTTGCCGATACGATCCCGAGCTCAACCCCAGCTACCAGCAGTTGGCCGAGCACTATCAGGTGGCGGTGATGCCAGCTCGCCCTTACAAGCCTAAGGACAAAGCCAAGGCCGAGGTGGGTGTGCAGATCGTCGAGCGCTGGATCCTGGCTCGCCTACGCCATCAGACCTTCTTCTCGCTTGCCGAGCTAAGGAAAGTGCGAACAAGTATCCCACGAACAAAAAATGAAAATTTTAGTCATTTAATATCAATGGGTTACCAGTAAATGCTCTCGTGCCATATGACTTATTCGCACCTTCCCTAGGTGATATCCCAGGACCACACTTGATTGGGCCCAGTCGCGGTATGGCTGGTTGGTACCGGCACATGACGCGGTGGCTGGCTCCGGCCACGCCTGTGCTGCTGGTCAGCCGCCCGCAAGATGCGATAGAAGCTCGACTCACTGGCCAAGTAGCGCCCCTGGTCGGCCAGCCGTGGCACAATTTGACTCGGCGGCAACGAGGCGAACTCCTGGCTATTGCAGACGTCCAGCACGGCCTGCCGCTCCTCTGGGCTCAATGCATGAGCAGGTATGGAACGAACCGCATCCGGTCGCCTATCGGCACTCAGCTCAGGCCCGGCCAACCAGCGCTGGAGCGTGCGCAGACTCAGCCCCATCCATACCAAAAAATTCAGCCCGGCAAGGGTGGTCTGCCGGGCTGTGGGTGACTGACGAGCGGATAACTCACGTCAACAAGCGATTAGCCATCCCATCCAGCCGCGCTTTGGTCTTTTCCCAACCGGGCATCACCTGACCCATCAGCCGGTAAAAGTGCTCGCTGTGGTTGTGCTCGGCAATATGGCAGAGCTCGTGCAGGATGACGTAATCGATACACTCGCGGGGCGCTTTGACAAGATGCGGGTTAAGCGTGATCCGGCCATTGGGGGAACAACTGCCCCACTGGGTCTGCATGGTCAGGATGCGCAGTGGCGGACGCTCGGTGACCCAGATGGCCTGATCGAGCATGGCATTCAGGCGTCTAGCAAACACCTCTTTGGCACGGGCCTTGTACCAGTCAGCGAGCAGTGCATGGACTTTCTCGGCTCTCTTTGCGCTATCAGTGACTAGGCTCCTGACCGACACCTCCAGCTTGCCACGCAGCATTTTGACCCCCGGCACCGAATTAGGGGCTTCGATCACCTTGAGCAGGTACTGCTTGCCGAGGTAATAGTGACTTTCCCCACTGATGTACTGGCGTGGGGTGACGTGCTCCAACTGCTGGCGAAAGTCGCGTAACTGTTCGTAGATCCAGCGTCCGCGCTGCTTGACCGCTGCGAGAACCGCTTCATCAGCCGCCTCACGCGGGGCCGAGACCACGACGCGGCAATCGGGATGCACCTTGATAAGCACCTTGCCGCTAGCCTGTCTCCGTTGCACCCGCTCGAAGGCGATCCGCTCATCGCCGTAGCGAAAGCTAAAGGATGGAGCTGGAGCCTGAGCCTGAGCATCGCCCTTGGCCCGAATAGGCACATTCATCTGATCAGACTCCGCTCAAGCCGACTCGGGTGATCTGCACCACCATCTCGACGATCTTCTTGGCCTGCTCCATACCACTGCCGATTGCTTTGCACTCCTGGAACATGCGCGGCAACAGTTTCTTGCGAATACCCGCCTCGATGTTCTGCGGGTTGATGGAGTGCTCGGCCACAGACGCATCCACGACCGTATCGATCTCGAAGGCCAGCTTTATCCACTTATCCTGTACTTGGCTGTCGGTAATGGCGAACACCTCCGGCAGTACCTTTTTGAACACCCCAAAGTAGGCCTGAGCGTGGCGATGCCCAGCAAAGGCGTCAGGTATGTCACTCAGGCGGCGCTCCTGCACCTGCTCTTCGAACTCCCGAAACAGCATGTACTGCTTGAGCGGGTGCTCGAACAGCTTCTCTGCCTCCTCGATAGCTTGTCGCAGCAGCTTGGAGAAGGCTTCCTGGGCGTAAGGGTCATCTCGTAGCTCCTGCTCAATCATGCGGCTGACCCGCGTTTTGATGATGTCGGTCTCGTTGCGGGTCTTGTTCTCGTTCCACTCTTCTGGCTGCTGCTGGCCCATCTTGCCGACCTCGTAGACGCCACCCGGCTCTTTGACCTCTACACCGACCACATGCTTATCCAGCAGCTTCTTCACCTGCTCGGCATATTCGTCGTAGTCAACCTTCTCACCGGCATCCTGCTGCACCAGTTGGCGCAGGCTGGAGAGCTGTTTCACCGTCTCCTTGTAGTGACGGCGATCCGCCTCGCTAAAGGCACTGTCCTCGAAGAAAGAGGCCGACTGCAACGCCACTTTTAGGCAACTGGCAAACGCCGTGAGCGCCTCGTAGAAGTCTTCTCGCACCTTGAGGTTCACATCCACCAGTTCGCCGTCCAGTTCCTCCATCTTGGGCACCAGCACTTGACGCAGTTGCTCGATATCCTGCTTGTTCTTCACCCCGGCGAAAATGTTCCACAGGGTCTGGTAGAGCTGAGGCAGCCGCTTATATTCGGTGCCCATCTGGTTGTAGAGGCCTTTGAGGTCGTCAACGTCATAGCCGCCCTGGGTGCGGGAAGCGAGATCCTGATACTTGCCGATGGTGGTATCCAGCTCGGATAAGATGCCGCGATAGTCGATAAGCAGACCGAACTGCTTCTTCGGGTGCAGCCGGTTGACCCGCGCAATCGCCTGGATCAGGTTGTGCTCTTTGAGTGGCTTGTCGATATAGAGCACGGTGTTCTTTGGTTCATCGAAGCCGGTCAACAGCTTGTCCACCACGACCAGCAACTTGAGGGGGTCATTTTCATCGGCAAAACGCTCGATAAGCGCCTTGGAATACACCTGCTCATCCTGAGTGCCGACATTCTCCTTCCACCACTGAGTGACCAGCGGGGTGGTTGATTCATCGACCTCGGTGTTGCCTTCACGACTGTCGGGCGGGCTCATCACCACCGCCGACTCGAACAGCCCCGCCTCGTCGAGGTACTTTTTATAGAGCACCGCCGATGCCTTGCTATCGCAGGCCAGCTGGCCCTTGAGCCCCTCGACAATGTGGTTTGAAAAGTGACTGGCGATATCGAACGCAATCAGCTTGATGCGATCTTCCGCGCTGTAGATCTCGCCCTTGCGGGCAAATTTGCGTTTCAGATCGGCCTGCTGCTGCTCGTTTAACCCCTGGGTAATGCGCTCAAACCAGCTGTCGATAGCCCGCTCGTTGACCTCCAGATCGGGGATACGCTCCTCATAGAGCAGCGGCGTCACCGTTTTGTCCTCGACCGCCCGTTGCATGGTGTAGGCATGGACGATGGGGCCAAACTTGTTGGTGGTCTTGTCATCCTTGAGCAGCGGTGTGCCGGTGAAGGCGACAAAGGCGGCATTGGGCAGCGCCTGCTTCATGCGTATGTGGTTCTCGCCCCCCTGGCTGCGGTGGCCCTCATCGATCAACACGATGAGATCCGGGCTCTTGTTGATGCACTCCGGCAACTTGGTGGCTGAATTGAACTTCTGAATAAGCGAGAAGATGATCCGCTCGCTGCCCTTACCGATCTGCTCGGCTAACCGCTTGCCCGACGTGGCCATGGCCGCCTCTTTATCTTTCTTGCCCGCGAGTTCACCGCTGGAGGCAAAGGTCTTGCTGAGCTGGCTCTCCAGATCCACCCGGTCGGTCACCACCAACAGGCGACACTGTTTCAAACTGTCGTGCAGGATCAGTGCCTTGCTGAGGAACACCATGGTGAACGACTTGCCCGAACCAGTGGTGTGCCAGATCACCCCACCTTCTCTCCCGCCATCTGGGCGTTTCTGGTTGATACGCTCGATCAACCGCTTGATGCCAAACACCTGCTGGTAGCGGGCGACTATCTTGCCCGCCTTCTTGTCAAACAGGGTGAACAGCCGGGTCATCTCCAGCAGCCGCTCCGGGGAAAGCAGGCTGATTAGCAGCCGATCCTGATCGCTGACGGCCAGTTCGCCCGCCGCAACCAGCGACTGATACCAGTCCAGATCGGCGGCTGGTCGGTGGCTAAACAGGGCAGAGCGTTGTTCAGATGAGAGCGGCTGATTCTTGATGGCTGTCATCTCACCATCACCGATGTCCTCCTCACGCCAGGCGGCCCAGAACTTCTCCGGCGTACCGCAAGTGCCATATCGCCCCTCGATGCCATTGATGGAGAGCAACAACTGGCTGTAGGCAAACAGCAGCGGGATCTCGTCGGGGCGCTGGTTGCGTAGGCTCTGGGAGATCCCCTCCTTGATGGTCGGCCCTTTTTTGGCGTTGCCATCCGGGCGCTTGGCCTCGATCACCACCAGGGGCAAGCCATTGACGAAACAAACGATATCCGGGCGACGATGCTCTTGAAACGAAGAGCCGATGCCCCCTGCGCGGGTAACCCGAAACTCTTCGGTAAAGGTAAAGCGGTTATTTTGCGGGTTGTGCCAGTCAATGAGGGGGATGGTGGGGCTCACCTTCTTGCCATCGACAAATTCGGTCACCGACATGCCATAGAGAAGGTGGTTATAGAGCCGCTCGTTGGCCGCCTGCAACCCTTCATTCAGGGCCGGGCTGCACAGCTCGCTCACAAGATTGTCCACTGACTTAGGGGACAGTGGATAGGTCTTTCCCGCAAACACAAAGGTGCGCTCGGCCAGTACGCTACGTAGTTGTTGGCGCAGCACCACCTGATCGGCCTTGCCATCCCGCGCCACCAGCGCCTGTTCGGGGGAGAGGAACGACCAACCCAACTGGGTCAGCAGGGTCAGAGCCGGGATCTTGGCGCTGTACTCTTCCTGAAACTTTGGCAGGTAATGGGCAGTCATCGAACGGAACTCCATGGTTACGGCTTGTAGCTATACATCACCAGATCTGAATCTAACGACCAGATAAAGACCTCGGACATGGAAAAGCGACGTCGGCACTTGTTGTATTCCTCGATAATACTCAGGTCGCCAAAACTGGTGCCTTCGGTGGTTTTGGCTGGCGTTTTGTTTTGGCCTGCCTGTTCAGGGAAAGAATGCAGCCACGCTAATACTTCCTGTGAATTAGGAAATTCACTGATCTGGTAGGGAGCATTTCCACAAAAAGCAGCTCCTACTTGTTCACAAAAGCGTTGTGCAGTTGCTCGTCTGGTTCCACCATCTCCGTTCTGGGCAATATGATTCCCCGTTTCGATGATCGTCGCCATCGGCAGAATAAATGTGGCGCCTAGCTCAACGTATTCGCTGAACGCCTGATAAACCTGCTCTCTTTCACCGTTTCTATTGGGCACGTCCAGCAAGTTCAAGAATACAGAGGTATCGATAATAGATATCGCACTCATGCGTCCTCTCCTCGCATCTTCGCCAACCAATCGAGGGCTTTCTGTTTTTTCTGCTCAGGGGTTTCTGGATTCTTAACGAAGCGATCAACGATCCCATTAGTGACTAACTCGCCTAATGGCCCTTGTGCCACAAGACCTGGGTAATCCTGCAAATCCTGTAACCGAATAAGCTTACTGTCACCCTGTGCTGAATCGCGATAGCAAAATATCACATCGCCTAATGCCTCATCGGGCAAGGCATCCATCAGGGCCGGATTATGGGTCGAGAGCAGCAAGCGTACACCGCGTTTCTCGGCTTGTGCACGCATGGTGGAAAGTAATTGCCGGGCGCGGGAGGGATGTACGCCATTATCGACCTCTTCAATCACCACTGTTGTACCACGGTCTGCCGACAATAATGCTGCGGCGATGGCTAATACCCGGAGCGTACCATCGGATAGTAAATCAGCAGTCCAGGATTTTTTTTGACCGCCGAAACTTTCAACCAGCTCCAACATGCGGGTGCCACGAAACCCTTCTTGGAAATTAATCGACTGTACATTCTGCTCTGGCAGGCTGCGAATGAATTCTATAATTTCTGCTTTAGGGCCACTGTATTGACATAATGTATATAATACCCCTGATAGGTTGGAACAATCTCCTCGCAATCGCTTATCTGGGAAACTTCCGTTTCGCATTAAAGAGGGTACTGGGTCCAAGAAAAGTGTATTGGCCAACAATGAATTAAAGCGAGTGGTGACTTTCGGGATTTCTGTTTGAGCCTTTTTGTGGCCGCTTTCAAACATTGCCGAACTGGCCAATTGATTAAGAATGGCAATCTGATCGGTACAATTTATCTGTGGCTTTTTACCACCTTTGGCGAAGTTGTTATAAGCAACCCGTATGTTATTGGTCAGTCCCACCGATGCCTGTTCGACGCGATATAAAGGCCAACTGCCATTGGGAGAAGTGATGGTCTCCTGGACAATATGCAGTTCGCCATCCCGCAGCGAGAGATCGATTTCTAAACAATCCCAATTTTTATCATCGGTCGCACAACCCAATCCAAATTGACTGGCGCCCAGATAGCCCAGGTCACGGATATTTCCCCGTACAATTTTCTCAGAATCCTGTACTTGGTGCCTGAGTACATCCAACTTTTGTCCCTGTGCCAACCAGCACAACAATCTGAATGCTTCTATAGCGTTACTCTTGCCGGAGGCATTGGCCCCAATCATCAGGGTCAACGGGGCGAGAGGTAACGTTTGCTTCCGATAACTCTTGAAATTACGCAAATGAATTTCGGTTAACATGCTACCTCCTCTTTTGGCTCCTTCACTCGCAACTTGCCGGTCAGCAGTTGCTGCATCAGGGCTTTTTTCTCCTGCTTTAAGGCATCGAGCTTTTGTTGCAGGGTAGTGATTTCTTGATCGGCAGTGGAAAGTACTGCTGCGATTTTTTGTTGTTCCTCAAGCGTGGCTGGAATAACAACCTTTTCCTTTACAAACATATTGAAATTGAAGGTCATCTTTTCAATATGAACACCATAGCTACAAAGGAATGCCTTGTGATACATTATTTTTTGTTTACTGAACCAAGAGAAAAAAGCAATATCGATTTTTTCATCATCTTTTGGCCTCAGAGCTATGTATGAGTCTGATATGTGACACTTATTAAACTCTTCTGTTACTAACCCTGTGGCTCCGTGAACAACCTGCATCTTTGAGATTAAAAAGTCACCGGCAAGTGCAGTGTTCATTTTTTTTGTCAAAATATCTGAACCCTTTAAAATTTCACGAAGCACAACTCCCTCCGAGCGGCGCTTGACACTTAAAAGGTGATATTCACTATCATCGTCCCATTGAACTGGCCGCTTAACCTCTTTTAAAAGAGAACCAATACGTTGAGCTTTCCACTCCCCACTAAATCTCACTCCATTGTTATCCAGTAGGCGTTTTTTGCCGGTGAGCAGTTGCTGCATCAGCGCCTTTTTTTGCTGCTGGCTATTGGCCAGCAGTTGCTCGGTAGTGCTGATTACCCTATCCCAAGTAGAAAGGATTTTGGCGATTTTCTTTTGTTCTGGCAGTGAATCAGGAACCCAAATACATTGTGATTCAAATGTGGTTTTGTTAATTATTGGAACTGCTTGGGTTCCTGCTAATTTTGCAATATATGCAGCTCTCAACTCTAACTGATAATATACATAATCATCGTCGTAATCTGGCTTGGGGATCACAACATTAATTTGCTGATTTGTTGCTAGCGTGCATCCCGCAAGCCCTATTTTTCCGATTGTTGAGCCAATGCAAGTGAAAAGCGTAGCACCTGCTCTTACACTTCTTGCTTTTTCCATTCCTTGGGAGGATAAACTCTTAATACTAGAGTTTATCAATTTATGCGCACCTAAATCAGCCGGAGATACAAAAGGATATTTCCCATTGTAATACTCAGGGTTGCTGGTTGGTGGAGTATTTCCTGTTACGACTGCACCGACATCAGAAATTAACTTCTGAGACCACCCCTTAGGCACCATAGCCCAGCTCCTCCAGATACTTGGCCATCTCGATTTCCAGCTCGGCCAGTTGGGCTTTTAGTTGCTCCCGCTCGGCACGTACCGCCAGCAGATCGATCTCCTCTTCCTCCTCGAAGGTATCCACATAGCGGGGGATATTGAGGTTGTAGTCGTTCTCTTTAATCTCTTTAAGCGAGGCAAGATAGGCGTATTTATCGACATTGCCGCCGTTGCGATAGGTAGCGACAATCTTGGCGATATTGTCCGCGCTTAACAGATTCTGGTTTTTACCCGCCTTGAACTCGCGGCTGGCGTCGATAAACAGCACATTGTCATCCACCTTCTGCTTTTTAAAGATCAGAATGGCGGCGGGGATTCCGGTGCCATAGAAGAGCTTCTCCGGCAGGCCGATCACCGCATCGAGCAGGTTCTCGTCGATCAGCTGCTGACGGATCTTGCCCTCGCTGGAACCCCGGAACAGCACGCCGTGAGGCACCACGACCCCCATGCGCCCGCTCTTGGGCTTAAGGGTTTCAATCATATGGAGGATAAAGGCGAAATCCCCCTTGGTTTTGGGCGGCAGCCCGCGCTTGAAGCGACCAAACTTATCGTTCCCCGCCTCCTCATAACCCCATTTATCCAGCGAAAAGGGCGGGTTGGCGGTCACGATATCAAAGCGCATCAGATCGCCGTTTTTATCCAGCAGCTTGGGATTGCGGATGGTGTCGCCCCACTCGATCTTGTGGTTGTCTTCCCCGTGCAGGAACATGTTCATCTTGGCCAGCGACCAGGTAGAGCCGATGGCCTCCTGCCCATAGAGGGCGTAGTGCTTCTCGCCATGGTTTGCCACCACCTTGCGGCCGCACTTCATCAACAGCGACCCCGAGCCACAGGCCGGATCGCAGATGGTGTCGCCCGGCATCGGCTCCAGCAACTCGGCGATAAGATCGGAGACTTCGGGCGGGGTATAGAACTCCCCCGCCTTCTGGCCGCCGCTGGCGGCGAAGTTCTTGATGAGATATTCATAGGCGTTGCCGATCACATCCAGGGTGCCGACCCGGCTGGGCTTGAGGTTTAGCTCATCCTTGGCAAAGTCTTCCATCAGGTGACGCAGTATGGTGTTCTTCTGCTTCTCTTCGCCGAGGCGGTCGGTGTTGAAGCTGATGTCCTGAAACACGCTCTTGCCCGCGTCTTTGAGCTTGGTGCCATTGGCCTCTTCGATGGCGTGCAGCGCCTGATCGATCCGCTCGCCATTGCCCGGCTCGTGACGACGCTCGAACAGGCTGTAGAAACTGGCCTGTTTGGGCAACACGAAGCGCTCGTTTTTGAGCATCTCTTCAATGAGCTCCGGCTCATCGCCATATTCGGCCTTGTAGCCATCGTAGTGATCCTGCCAGACATCGGAGATGTATTTCAGGAACAGCATGGTGAGCACAAAATCTTTATAGGTATCAGGGCTGACAGTGCCCCGGAAGGTATCGCAGGCAGACCAGAGGGCCTTGTTGATATCATCCTGGTTTATCGAGGTAGTCATAAGTCACAATTCCTTGGGTATTTCTTGGAAAAATGGGCTGCTCAGCGAAACTATTTCGGTTGCTGATCGGATTGTTCGAGCAGGCTGGCAGCGATGGCCTGCATCATCTGCTCGCCGTTGCGTTGCAGTTGTTGCGTCAGACGTCGCTCTTCACGCAGGATGTTGACCATCTTCATGATGGCTACTTGTCTCGCAAGAGATGGGATGCCGATGGGGGTCTCCGCCAACACCTGACGACGAATACTTTTGGCAGCGCTGCCTTCGGCGTGAAGCTCGAAGTAGCGCTGGCAAGGGGACTGATTGAGCTGCCAGGCCAGAAATTCGGGACTGAGCGCCTCGCTATGCAACCGCACCACATAGAAGTGAGGGGCGGCTACGGCGGGCAATGGTGCAAGCCCGGTATCAACCAGCACGGCATAGTTAGTGCTGCCACGGGCCGCCACCAAGATATCGCCGGTTTGCAGCCAGTCAGGCTCCTTCTTGCTGGTAGGCTCAGAACGAAGGCAGGCAGACCAGTCAACCCCCCCTTCTGGCGAGGCATCTCTCATCTGCACCACGGCCATGCTGCCGGAATCGATCTCCGGGATCTTGCCGCGATAGGGGTGCCCAGCACTGATGGTGGCAATTTGGTTCAGCTTCACAAAAAATCTCTTCATCGTTAATGATGCAGTTACAGTGTGTCGCATCTGACGCTATTGAGTCAATATCAACGCCCATTATTTTTGCATCAATAGGAATGATGCTTTTATGTGTGCCATTGACAAGAGGTAGACCCTGACCTGCCTGAAAGATCCAACCGAGATCATTTCTGTAATTTAATTACAGATAATCACCGCACAAAATAAAAAGGCCCTGCTGTTGCAGGGCCGTTGAGTTTCCAACTGCAATATCACGGTTTCCAACTTAATTGTCCGTGATCAACAACGCAGTGAATTGCCACAACCTATGTGGTTGACATTTAATTAAATTTCTATATAAAAGTACAATAAGTCTCATAGCAATTACCTGAGACAACTACATAGCTTTTATTGCAATAAAACATTGCGTAAGTTATTGAAATTGAAGGTTATATTTGTGCTGCAACATGTGAGAATGAGGGTTCGAATCCCTCCCTCACCGCCAAATTTAAAAAAACCGACCTCAGGGTCGGTTTTTTGTTTTCCGGCAAACGCAAACACCTATACCGACAAGTGAGCCAGAGCCTCGCAGCGACGGATCATCCACGCTCTCCCCCCAGTTTGCAAAGCCCTGATGGAACATCACGCTTTTCGTATTGCCAGCTCACGCCCCCTGCCTTGCTTTTGTGATTGCACAACCCTACAAGCATCCTTCCAGGCAACAAGATGCTTGCAAGACCATCCCATGACCGCAACACGCCTTCTTTTATGGACGTTATCCAGCGCCTATTAATTGCTCAGCGATTGGATATCATTTTGAAAAACTGATACTTAAGTAGCTACACTAGCGATTATCAACATGCAGGGATGTGTAAAAAATGAGCTTGATTGGCTTGGTACTGGCGTTGATCGCCATCCTTGGCGGCAACATGATCGAGGGTGGTCATCCCAGTGCACTGCTCGATCTGCCCGCATTTCTTATTGTCATAGGCGGCACCATAGGTGCTGCGCTGACCCAGTTCCCCTTCTCTGTCGTCGGCAGCACCATGAAGCGTTTCAAATGGCTGCTCTCCCCCTCAAGCTCGACATGCATGAACAGGCCCAGTTACTGGAAACCCTAGCAGGCAACGCCCGCCGCAGCGGCATGCTCGCGTTGGAAGGGATGATCGAGGAGATCAAGGATCCTTTCCTGAAGAAAGGGGTGCAGATGATGGTCGATGGCTACGAAAAAACCAAGATACACGAGGTGCTGGAGAACGAGATCGAGTTCGAGCAGGAAGATCTCGAACAGACGGTCAAATTCTATGAAGCCATGGGCGGCTACTGCCCGACCATGGGGATCGTCGGGGCAGTATTTGGCCTGATCCACGCCATGGGTCTGCTGGATGCCCCCGACAAGCTGGGTGGCGCCATCGCGGTGGCCTTTATCGCCACCATCTACGGGGTATCCGCCGCCAACCTGATCTTCTTGCCGTTCGGCAACCGCTACAAAGGGTTTGCCCACCAGATCCGCCACTACAAGGAGATGACCCTGACCGGCATTCTCTGCATCGTGGATGGCGAATCCCAAGCGCGCCTGCAAGTTACCCTCGAACCTTATCTGGGAGGTCACGGTGGCCAAAAAGAAAAAGGCTGAAGCACCGGAGAACCATGAACGCTGGCTGGTCTCCTATGCCGACTTCATGACCCTGCTGTTCGCCTTGTTTGTTGTGCTCTACTCCTTTGCCATGGCAAAGCAGTCCGAAACCCGGGTGCTTATCCAGGGCTTTATCGAGTCGCTGGGTAAAATCGGCCTCATCTCCCCGCCTGCCGGCTCACCCTTGATGCAGGGGGGCACAGGGATTCTCGAGCCGGAATCAAAAACTACGCCGAGCAGCCCGAAAGAGGAGACTGTACTGGAGAAAGATGCCCCCATGGCGGCATCGGACCCCTTCAACGAGACCATAGGTGCCTCGGAAAAACCGAGCGCCACCGAAGCCTGGCCCCATAAGACCAAGGAGCAGGAGTGGGTGCAGGTGACCAAGCAGAAGCTGGAGCAACAGCTAAAGGCCCAGATCGAATCGAAGGACCTGGAGGTCGAGCAGCTTGGCAGTCAGCTGGTGATCCGCATCGGCGAGAAGGCGCTGTTTCCCGCCGATTCGGCGTTCCTGCAGCCCCAATTCATCCCGCTGGTCAACAAGATCGCCGGCATTTTGGCCAATATCCCGGGGCAGGTAGTGGTCACCGGTCATACCGACAACTCCCAGGCACCGGTGGAGCTCTATCGCAACAACTGGGAGCTCTCGGTGCTGCGGGCCTCTTCCATCGTGCAGACCATGCTGACCAACCCCCAACTGGATGCCAGACGAGTCATCGCTCAGGGGGTTGCCGACACTCAACCCCGCTTTGCTAATGACACCCCCGAACATCGCCAGGCGAATCGCCGGGTCGATATCACCCTATCTCAAGGCAAGGCAGCAGAAGAGTCACTGCAACTGCTCAAGCCTTGATCCCCCCGCTCCCGCTTCGCGCGGGAGCCTCTTTTTTAAAAACAAATAACTCAATAATATCAACACCATAAGATCTTAATGATAATGATTGCCATTTATTGTCAAGTGGTCAGGCCTCTGCAATAATGCCGCCCCTCAGGCTTAAATAAAAACAATTATCATTATGAACAAACTGCTTCAGGCATGGCCGGCACTCCTGTGTGCCTCCGCTGGCGCGGCCGATCTCCCCCCTGTGGAGAAGGCTCGCAGCGACGACACCATCATTGTCACCGGGCAACGGGTACAACAGAAACTCTCCGATGTCTCCGGCTCCATCACCGTCATCACCCAGGAAGAGCTGGACCGTCAGGTCGCCAGCGAGCTGACTCATGTGTTTCGCAAGATCCCCGGTGTCTCGGTCACCGGCTCTGCCGGGCGACCGCAAAACATCAGCGTGCGCGGCATCGGTGGCAACCGTATCCTGCTGATCAAGGATGGAGTGCGCGTCAGCGACGGCTTTGGCGCCGACAACATCAATGACAAGGTGGGTCGCTTCAACTTCGATCTCGATGACATCAAGCAAATTGAGGTGGCCAAAGGGGCTGGCTCCTCCCTGCATGGCTCCGATGCCATCGGCGGCACCGTGGTGATGAATACCAAGCAGCCGGAAGATTATCTGCAACAACAAGATAGCTATCTGGCGGCCAAGACTCTCTACGGTGGCGACAGCAACAAGAAGAAGCTCAGCATGACCGGCGCGGTACGGGCACTGGAGAGCGAACATCTGTTACGCCTCTCCGGCTGGCGCGGCAACGAAACCGCCAACTTTGAAGAGAACCGCATTCCGGCGGATCTGGATGGCATGAGCGCCTCCACCAGCAGCCGCCTCCCCCTCAATGCCCATCACGCTCTGCGGCTGGAGCTGGACTACTACGAGGATCACGCCAAACGCCAGATGGGGCCCAAAGCGGTGCCCCAACCCGATGGCAGCTGGGACGTGGTCGGTTTTCAGGAAGATGGCGATCAGCACACCCAGGGCGGCAAGTTCAGCTGGGAGGCCAGCGATCTGGGCATGGTTGATACCCTCAACTGGAGCCTGTTTGGCAACCAGTCACGCAACGAAGCCAACCAGCGCCAGCTGCTGCGCAACGATGCCCTGAGCGGCTATCCCAGATATCGCAGCCAGCGCACTCTCTCCACATTCGAGGAGCTGCGCCTTGGCAGCGAGCTGGAGTTGCAGAGCAAGCTGAGCACCGGCTCGCTGGAGCACACCTTCAGCTACGGTGTGGAAGTGGAGCAGGCCAACCACGAGCGACCGGTCAGCAATCTGACCCTGGAAGATGGCATCACCACCCAGGGACAGAAAGCCCCCTTCAGCAAGGCCGAAACCCGCCGCGATGGCATCTGGCTGAGCGATGTGATCGATCTGGGCAACTGGCAGTTTACCCCGACCCTGCGCTTTGACCGCCAGCGCCTGCGCGCACCGGACAGCAATCTGGCCGAGAACCACAGCGACCACATCTCCCCCAGTGTGGCGGCCAGTTACCGCTTCAACGAGACATGGCGCAGCTGGCTCAGCTATGCCAACGGCTTCCGCGCCCCCGCTTACGATCAGGTTTACGGCAACATTCCCCACTACTTTGCCATGCCGCCGTTCGAGATCATTGCCAACCCCAACCTCAAGGAGGAGACCAGCCACAGTCTGGAGTGGGGAGTGAATGGCCAAAGCGACAACTGGAGCGTCAAACCGGCCGTTTTCTACAACCGCTACTACAACTTCATCGACTGGCGCCAGACCGGTTTCCGCCTCGATGATGGTGTCTTCCTGCGCCAGTATCGCAACGTTGCCAAAGCCGAAACCTGGGGCGCCGAGCTGGCCGCCAGCCTCTGGCTGAACGACGAGTGGGAACTTTCGACCAATCTGGCCTGGATGGATGGCAAGGATCACCGCGGTGAACCGCTGCGCACCCAGACACCGCTGGAAGGCAACACCACCCTGCGCTGGCAACAGCTCGACTGGGGGGTTGAGCTCAGTGGCAATTATGCCGCCGCCATGACCAAGGTGCCCCAGTGCGCCAATGCGCAGACTGGCTACAACGGTGCCTGCCAGAGCAGCGCAGGCTGGTTCAGCCTGGATCTCACCGGCGACTGGCAGATCACCGAGGCGCTCAAGGTCAATGCCACCATCGGCAACCTGCTCGATACCCGCTACGTCCGCTATCAGGATGTCGCCGGACTCCCGGCGGGCAGCGACACCTCCCTCTACAGCCAGAGCGGCCGCTACCTGTCAGCTAGCCTCAGCTACCGTTTCGTGGGGATGTGATGAAGCATCATGCAATCATGGCGGCCCTGTTGGCCGCCCCATTGGCGTGGGCGCAAGAGGCCCTGCCACCGCCGATCCCGTCCCAGCCACACCTGATTTCAGGCAATCCCGTACGCCAGGATCCCTACTTCTGGTTGCGGGACGAGAGCCGCAGCAACCCGGCCATTCTCGCCCTGCTCAAGCAGCAAAATCGCTGGAGCGAGCAGCAGCTCGCCGCGCAGCAGCCGCTGGAAGCAACCTTGCGCGCCGAGTTTGCCCGTCATCCGGCGGGGGAATCTGTGCCAGAGAACTGGCTTGTCCGCGGCGATCAGGCATGGCTGCTGCGCCCGGATGGCTCACTCTGGCAACGCCACGGGGGCAAGGTGCAGCAGCGGCTTCCCGCCAGAGCGGGTGAGGGCTATTACGAAGCGGGCGGCTGGGCCCTGAGCCCGGATAACCGCACGCTGGCCATCGCCGAAGACAGGCGCGGCGATCTCGACTATCAGGTTACCCTGCTCGATCTCCAGAGCGGCAAGGCGCTGGCCAGTTTGGCGCAGCGCAGCGCTGATCTCGCCTGGTCACAAGATGGTCGCACCCTCTACAGCATCGCCAACGAGCGCTACACCCTGCGCCCCTGGCAGCTGCGCGGCTGGCAGAATGGCCAGGAGCAGACTCTCTATGAGGAGCAGGATCCCGCCTGGCTGCTCAGCCTCTATCGCACCACGGATGGCCAGCATCTGGTGTTGCAGGGCAACAACCACGACAGCTCGGAGCAGTACCTGCTCGACTCGTGCAAGCCGCAGCAGGTCAAACCCCGCCAGCGCGGGGTGGAATACTATCTGGACAGCCAATCCGGCTGGGTGCTCAAGAGCAACCGGGAGGGGGCGTTTGCCCTCTACTCAGCCAGCACGCCGCTCGGTGAGTGGCAGCGCCTCTGGCCCAGCGCCGGGGAAGATCTCGGCGATCCCGAGAAGTGGCGACTGTTTGATCGCCATCTGGTGGTGCAGTTTCGCCAACAGGGGGAGGATTGGCTCGCCTTGCTCGATCGCAACGGCCATGAACGCCAGCGCCTGCCGCTGGCCAGTGGCGCCGGAACCGGCTGGCTGCAAGGAGAACATGACCCGGCCAGCGACCGCATTCTGGTGCGCAGTCAGGGCTTGAGCCAGCCCCCCGGCCAGCGCTGGCTGGATTTAAACAGCGGCCAGTGGATCAACGACCAGCACACCGCTGGCAATAAAGCAGTGCCCTATCAGAGCGAGCGGCGCTGGATCACTTCTGCCGATGGCGCCCGGGTGCCCGTCTCGCTGGTGTGGCGCAAGGATCTGGCCCCCCGCGCCGTACTGCTCTATGGCTATGGCGCCTATGGCACGCCGATGCGTCCCTACTACCAGAAAGAGCTGCTGAGCCTGCTGGATCGGGGCTTTGTCTACGCCATCGCCCATGTGCGCGGCGGCGGCATGCTGGGGGAGCAGTGGACCCGCGACGGACGGGGCATCCACAAGCAGAACGGCATCAGCGACTTTATCGCCGCCGGTAACGCCCTGCGCCACTGGTCGCTCGACGCCGCTCCCCTGCCCCTGTTTGCCATGGGGGGCAGCGCGGGGGGCACGCTGGTTGCTGCGGCCCTCAACCAGCAACCGACACTCTTTAGCGGCGCCGTGTTGCAGGTCCCCTTCGTCGATATGCTCGGCACCATGAGCGATCCTGCCCTCCCCCTGACCCGTCAGGAGTATCAGGAGTGGGGCAACCCGGCCAGGCCTGCAGAGTATCAGGCGATGCGCCGCATCAGCCCCTACGACAACCTGCACCGCGCCCCCTACCCGCCCCTGCTGGTCACTACCGCCCTGCACGACAGCCAGGTGCCCTACTGGGAGCCGGTCAAGTGGCTGGCTCGCCTGCGGGAGCACAGTACGGGCTCCGGCCCCTACCTGCTGCTGACCGAACTGGAGGGAGGCCACCGCGCCGGTGGTGGCGATCGGGCTCGTGAATTTGCCTTCTTGTTGCATCTGGCGGGGATCAATCAATGACCCTGCCACTGATTGGGAGTACCACTATGAAACCCCTGTTGCCCGCCCTCTTGCTGGGGCTGGCTGGCTTTGCCACTCAGGCCGCCGAACTGCGTTTGTCGAACAGGACGCCCCGACCGATCCCCGCCTCTGGCTCGAACAGCAGCTCGGCGTCACCCTGAGTGATGCCCCGGCCTATCAGCGCCAAGGCAAGCTGGGCCACTATCTGCACTATCGCCAGCAACTCAATGGCGCACCGATCGCCGGCCTGATGGCCGCCGTCAGTCTCGATGAGCAGGGTCGTCCGTGGCGCCTTTATCACAATACCCGACTGATGCAGGCACAGGCGACGCCATGTGATGAGGCAAGCCGCGCCGGGGTGGATGCCTATACCGCCACGCTGGATGGCGCTGTGTGGCAATTCGCCAGCAGTGACGAGGCCCAGCCCTGGTACTGGCAGGATGGCGACACCCTGACCCCCGCCTGGCGTCTGCTGGCGGTGGAAAGCCAGCCGGGCAACAGCAAGAGCAGCCACTGGCAACTGTTTGTCACCTGCGATGGCAACGCCCTGCTGGGGCGCACGCTGCAAGAGGCCAATACCCGTGCCGAAGCGGTCCCGCTGGCAGGGGAAGAGGCCACGGTGCAGGCCCGCATCTTTGCCCTCGATCCACGCACCCAGCTGCAAGATGGCAACCTGCTCTGGCGCCATGATCTGGTACTGGACAACGGGGCCTATCGCACCGTCCCGCTCAGGGTACAAAAGGTGGATGACACCTACCTGCTGAGCGGCCCTCGCGCCCGGGTCGTTGATGGCACGGCGCCGGAAACCGTTCCCTTTAGCAGCCCTGATGTCGATGGCTTCCAGCTGGATCACCAGCAACCCGCCTTCCTCGATATCAATGGCTACTACCATCTGGATCTGGCCCAGCGCCATGTGGAATCCCTGGGCTACCCGGCACTGATGGGCGGCCCCCTGGCCATCGATACCGATGCCGGGGAGCAGGACAACTCTCTCTATGACCCCTTCCTGCGCCGGTTGGAGATTGGCCGGATCGGGGTACCCGATGCGGAAGATCCCATGGTGATCTGGCACGAGTTTGGCCATGCGGTGCAGCACCATATCCTGCCCGACATGGGAGACGAGGGTGACTGGGGCGCCATCGGCGAGGGCTTTAGCGACTATCTGGCCGCCAGCTGGCGCCAGCGTAGCCCAGAGGCTCGCCAGTTCGAGCCTTTCATGGTCTTCAACTGGGATGCCAGGATCAGCGGCCGGACGCCCCGTCAGCTCGACGATCTGCGGGCGCGCTATCACCCGGGCTTCCTCTATCCGGCTCACCTCACTATCAACGGCAGCAACGGCGACCAACTGTGGGGCACCCCGCTCTTCACCGCGCTGCGCCAGGCTGTTGAACAGTATGGCGAGGTAGCCCGTGACGAGTTCGATACCTTGCTGATCGAATCCCACTTCGGCCTCGGCCCGCAGGTGCGGATGCCACAGCTGGCGCGCGTCACCGTGGATACCGCCAACCGCCTCTACCCGGACCGCAGCTATGGCAAGCTGCTGGAGCAGGCCTTCCGCCACCACGCCCTGCTGCCCACTCCCATCGCGGCCCGCCTTGCCGATGACAGCTACCTGCTGCCCGGGGAGAAAAAGAGCCTCGCCATCGAATTGACCAACCAGAGCGGCCGCCCCCTGACCGTGGCTGACGCCAGCCTGCTCCCGACCAAGGGGCTCATGGGTGACGGTCACTGGCAGGGAGAGCTCAACGCCGATGGCACCGCCCGCTGGACCCTGCCGCTGGAAGCGGCGAGCAACCTGACCTGTGGCGAGGCGGTCACCTTGCCGCTGCAGTTCCAGCTCACCCTACCCAGCCCCACCGAGCGCCAGACCCGCCTTGACCTGCAACTGCCGATCGGTGAACTGCTCTGGCAACGGGCCATCGGCCAGGGTGGCCAGATCAAGGATGCGGTGAGCGATGAGCGGCACGGCCTGTCCCGCTTCACCCTCACCCTACCCGAGAGCAAGGCCCGCATCGACAGCGGATTCGTGGTCGCCCTCGATCTGGAACACAGCAAACTGGAGCAGCTGGAGATCTGGCTCACCTCCCCTTACGGCACCCGGATCAGTCTGTGGAACAAGGGCTACGCCAGCCATACCCGGCTCAAGGGGGAGTTCCCCCGTGAACTGGTACCGTTCGAATCACTCGATAAGCTGCACGGCGAACCGCTCGCTGGCCGCTGGCTGCTGGAGATCAACGACACCAGCGCCGGTGACACCGGTCAGTTGCGCAGCTGGCACGTAGCCCAGCAAGTCGGCGCCCGCTGCGACAAGGATGAAGCCCTGCCCAACACCGGCATCATCCCCCTTGAGCAGGATGAAGGGGGTGGCGGCACGACTTCCCCCCTGTTGCTGTTGCTGGCCCTGTGGCCCCGCCTCTGGCGCCGGAGCACCCCGCGTCGTTGAATCCTACACCACGGGGGTTACCGCCCCCGTGAACCTGTGACCGAATCAAGGAATGTGAAGTGAAACCATCCGTACTGGTTATTGCAACCCTCTCAGCCCTGCTCAGCGCCTGTGGCGGCGGGGAAGATAACGCACCACTGGCGATCCCGGACTACCGGGTCGATGTCGCCCTGCCGACTGCCGGTACCCTGTGCGCCGATCTGGATCAGAACTGGCAATGTGATCCTGCCGATCCTGCCGTCAGCGGCGAAGGCGTTGTGGCCCTGGTCAGCCGTTCGGCCAACATCGTCAACTCGCCCCTGCTGTTCGTACCGAGAAGCGGAGGCCTGCTGCTGGCACATCCGGCCGCCAAAGGGGATCCACAACGGCTACAACCGACCCTGCTCAGCACCCTGTTGCAGAGCCGCATTGCCGAAGGGGTGGCCGCCGATCGCGCACTGACACAGTTGCTGGCCGATCTCGCCCCGCTGCAACCGGGCGGCGATCTCGCGGCCCTCGCAGGTCTCGGCCAGTTTGATCAGGCGCTGCAACAGGTGGCGATCAGCTTGCAGCAACAGGCCCGCACACGCCTCATCACCGCCAAGGAGACCCAGTTGCTCACCACCAGCTATCGCGCCATCAGCCTGATGCTGGCGCAATTGGCTCAGGAGTGGCAGCGCAACGGCCAGTTTGCTGAAGAGACCCAAAGCGAACTGCTGACCCTGCTGGTGCAGCAGCAGCCACGCAACCTGCTGACCGTCACCGGCGTCACCACCTTCAGCGATGGCAATGACCCGCTGCTGGAACAGGAACCCGCCGACTATCCGGGACAAGATGCCAGCTGGAATCACACTCGTCCCCAACTTGCCTATCGTAAACTCGATGATCGCGGTCAGGTTCTCCCCGACAACGCGCCGAGCTGGCAGTGCGTCAAGGATCTCAATACCGGTCTGGTGTGGGAGGTCAAATCGGACGATCCCTTGAGCCCGGCCTGGAAAAGCAGGCCCTTTGCCTATGAGGATGAGCAGTTCAAGGCGACCGCAGGCGAGCAGCAAGAGGCCTACCAGCATATTCATAAGAGGATCGAACAGCTCACCGACGAAGGAGATCTGGCGGCCCTCGCCCGAGCACAGGCGCTGACCACCATGCTGACCACCCGCGCGTATCAGCAGTGGCTCAATGGCGAGCAGCGCTGCGGCATCAGCCAGTGGCGGCTGCCCACCATGGGTGAGCTGATGTCACTGATGCACTACGGTAGCCTGGCCAAGGACCCGCTGGGTCAGCGCATCATCGTGGATACCCGTTACTTCCCGGATATCGCCTCCTCGGAAGATGACACCTACCATGGCTACTACTGGAGCGCCACCAGCAACACCGCCCAGCGCTTCTCCGGTGGCCCCATCAGCAAACGCACAGTCCTGCTCTTGGGAGAAGATGCGGGCACCACCTATCCCGCGCGGGTGCAGCAAGATACCTATATCGAGCTGATGCAGGTACGACTGGTCGCCACTCCCCAATAATCCGAGGAATATCATGAGCCTTTATCGCTTTTCATTCGCCATGCTGGCACTGCTGGCCCCCCTGGCCCACGGTGCAGCCATTTGTGATGACACCATGGATCGCACCGCCCCCTCTGCCCGTTTTCTTGACCATGGCAACGGCACCGTCACGGATCAACACACCGGCCTCACCTGGATGCGCTGCAAACTGGGACAGACATGGAGTGGCAGCAGTTGCCTGGGGGAACCGACCGTTTACTACTGGCAGCAGGGGCTGCAAGTGGCGGAGCGGATCCGCAGTGATAGCCGCCATGCTCTCTATCACTTCGGTGGTATCAGCCAGTGGCGTCTGCCCGACATCAAGGAGCTGGCGACCCTGGTCGAGCATGCCTGCTACAAGCCCTCTCTCAATGAAGCCATTTTTCCGCGCGCCATGGCGGGGGGCGGTAAAGAGGTCAATGAGGGTTATGTCTATCTGATGAGCAGCACGGTAACCTCCGCCAATGGTCAGCGGGCGTATCTGGACATCACCTCGGGAGATATCGGTCTTCGCGCCATTGGCGCCTACCCGGATCAGGTCTTGCTGGTCGCCAATAAACCCTGACCGCCCCACGCTCGAAACCGGAACGCGATGACAGGAGAGGCTTGAAAGCCTCTCTTTTTATTGCTCTTGCCGCCCCCCCCTACCTCACCCGCCATCACGCTCTTCTCCCGCCTGTGCCCCCTGCCCGCGATACCGGCCTGATCCGGCTTCGCACGGGACATTTACCCCTTTCAGGTGATGGCGAGGAGCAGCGTTCTGCGCTTTCCAAGCCTTTGCCGCCCGCCATAACCAACAAAAAAGTGCGCTTCTTAACAAAATTTAATTACCGGTTAACCGATTAATAATTAACCCGTAAAAATGACATGTAAATCAGTGCGAAAGTGTCATAATGCGTAACATTATTGTTAAGTCGCTTGATTAATTTGGTTAGGAAAAACCTCTATGTTTGCTGATATTTCTGCTCAACATTGGGCTTTTGCCATTTATGTCATCGGTGCCATCACCATCTGTCTGGTGATGATAGGTCTCGCCGCCCTGCTGGGAGGTCGCGCCTACGGCCGCACCAAGAACAAGCCATTTGAATCCGGTGTCGACTCGGTCGGCAGTGCCCGCCTGCGTTTTTCCGCCAAGTTCTATCTGGTCGCCATGTTCTTCGTCATCTTCGACGTCGAGGCGCTCTACCTGTTTGCCTGGTCTGTCTCCGTGCGGGAGAGCGGCTGGGTCGGCTTTATTGAAGCCACCATTTTCATCGGACTGCTGCTTATCGGCCTGATCTACCTCTGGCGCATCGGCGCACTGGACTGGTCACCGCGCAAACCGCAGTTGAACAACAAAAACAGTGATTGAACCACAGACCCTTTCCTTGAGGTTGCACCATGAAGTACACCCTGACCCGGATTGACCCGGATGCACCCGTTGAGCGCTACCCCCAGGAGCAGCGCCAGACCGTCGATGACCCACTGGCGCAAGAAGCGACGCGCGGCATCATGATGGGCCGCCTCGAGGAGGTGCTGCAAGACACAGTCAACTGGGGCCGCAAAAACTCCCTCTGGCCTTACAACTTCGGCATCTCCTGCTGCTACGTGGAGATGTGTACCGCCTTCACCTCCCCCCACGATGTGGCCCGCTTCGGCGCCGAAGTTATCCGTGCCTCGCCCCGTCAGGCCGATTTCATGGTGATTGCAGGGACACCCTTCATCAAGATGGCGCCAGTCATCCAGCGCCTGTATGAACAGTTGCTCGAACCCAAGTGGGTGATCTCCATGGGGGCCTGTGCCAACTCCGGGGGCATGTATGACATCTATTCCGTGGTGCAGGGGGTGGACAAGTTCCTGCCGGTCGACGTCTACATTCCGGGTTGCCCGCCCCGTCCCGAAGCCTTTTTGCAAGCCCTGATGCTGCTGCAGGACTCCATCGGCAAAGAGCGCCGCCCCCTCTCCTGGGTAGTGGGCGATCAGGGAATCTACCGTCCCCAGATGCAGGCCGAAAAAGAGCGCAAGCGCGGCGAACGGATCAATGTGACCAACCTGCGCACGCCGGATGAGATCTGACCATGAAACTGACTCGTGATTTTCCCAGCAATTACGCCATGGCCCAGTGGCAGCCCAGCGACCACAAGGATGCCAAAGTCATTGGCGAACTGTTTGCCCACTTCGGGGCCGAGCACTTCACCGTGCAGACCACGCGCACCGGCGTGCCGGTGGTCTGGATCCCCCGCGAACTGCTGCAGGATGTGATGGGCTTTTTGCGCAAGGTGCCCTCCCCGTTCGTGATGCTCTTTGATCTGAGTGCGACTGACGAGCGGCTGCGCAGCCATCGCGACGGTCTGCCCCAGAGCGATTTCACCGTCTTCTATCACCTCATCTCAATCGACCGTAACGCCGATGTGATGTTGAAAGTGGCGCTGGCCGAGAGTGACCTGCATCTGCCCACCATCACCAACCACTTCCCCAATGCCAACTGGTACGAGCGGGAAGTGTGGGATCTGATGGGCATCACCTTCGATGGCCACCCCCATCTGACCCGGATCATGATGCCCAAGAGTTGGCAGGGTCACCCGCTGCGCAAGGATTACCCGGCGCGCGCCACCGAATTCGATCCCTTCATGCTCGATGCCGCCAAACAGGACATGGAGCAGGAGAACCTGCTGTTCAAACCGGAAGAGTGGGGGCTGGCCCGCGGCAACGAGAATGAGGACTACATGTTCTTGAACCTCGGCCCCAACCACCCCTCTGCTCACGGCGCCTTCCGGTTGGTGTTGCAGCTCGATGGCGAGGAGATCCGCAACTGCGTGCCCGACATCGGCTACCACCATCGTGGTGCCGAGAAGATGGGCGAGCGCCAGTCCTGGCACAGCTACATCCCCTATACCGACCGGGTCGAGTATCTGGGCGGGGTGATGAACAACCTCCCCTATGTGCTGGCGGTCGAGAAGCTGGCCGGCATCAAAGTGCCGCAGCGGGTCGACATGATCCGGGTGATGATGGCGGAGCTGTTCCGCATTCAGAGTCACCTCTTGTTCCTCGGGACCTATATTCAGGACGTGGGGGCCATGACGCCGGTCTTCTTCACCTTCACCGACCGGCAGAAGATCTACACCATCATCGAAGCGATCACCGGTGCCCGCATGCATCCGGCCTGGTTCCGTATCGGCGGTGTGGCCCACGACTTGCCGAAGGGATGGCAGCGGCTGGTGCAGGACAACCTGTTGAGCTGGTTGCCCAAGCGCTTGATGGATTACGAAAAAGCGGCGATGCGCAACAGCATTCTGCGCGGTCGCACCATAGGCGTCTCTTCCTACACCACCGAGCAGGCGTTGTCCTGGGGCACCACGGGGGCCGGATTGCGCGCCACCGGCCTCAACTTCGACGTGCGCAAGTGGCGCCCCTATTCGGGCTATGACCAGTTCGACTTTGAGGTGCCAGTCGGCAGCAATGGCGATGCCTACGACAGAGCCACCGTGCGGATCGAGGAGATCCGCCAGAGCATGTCGATCATCGAGCAGTGCATGAAGAACATGCCGGAGGGCCCCTTCAAGGCGGATCACCCCCTCACCACGCCACCACCGAAAGAGCGCACCCTGCAGCACATCGAGACCCTGATCAACCACTTCCTGCAAGTGTCGTGGGGTCCGGTGATGCCCGCTGCCGAGTCGTTCCAGATGATTGAGGCGACCAAGGGGATCAACAGTTACTACCTGACCAGCGACGGCTCCACCATGAGCTACCGGACCCGGATCCGCACCCCGAGCTTTGCTCACCTGCAGCAGATCCCCTCGGTGATCAAGGGCAGCATGGTGTCGGACCTCATCGTCTATCTGGGCAGTATCGATTTCGTTATGTCGGATGTGGACCGTTAAGTGATCCTGCCTCCCGGCCATGGCCGGGAATTCGGATCACCGGACGAGCAGTAAAAGGACAAGCCACCAAAGGTCAAGTCATGAGCCAGCAATGTCAGTGTCACAATAATCAGACCCCACAGGGGCAAGGGGCATGCAGCAGCAAACAGGACGACTTCGTTCTGAGCCAGGCTGAACGCGATGCCATCGAACACGAGAAACACCACTACGAAGATCCCCGCGCCGCCAGCATCGAAGCGCTCAAGATCGTGCAGCAGGCCAGAGGCTGGGTCCCCGACGGCGCCATTCATGCCATCGCGGCCGAGCTCGGCATTCCTGCCAGCGACGTGGAGGGGGTCGCCACCTTCTATAGCCAGATCTTCCGCCAGCCGGTGGGGCGTCACATCATCCGCGTCTGCGACAGCATGGTCTGCTACATCAATGGCCATGAAGATCTGCTGGCCGGTCTCAAGGAGGTGATGAACCTCGGCCCCGGTCAAACCACCCCGGATGGCCGCTTCACCCTGCTGCCGGTCTGCTGCCTTGGCAACTGCGACAAGGGGCCAGCGATCATGATCGATGACGACACCTATGGCGGCCTCGATCCGGTGACCTTGCTAAAAACCCTGGAGGCTTACCCATGAGCCTGCCGCAGAACAAGATCCTCGCCTCTCTTGGCACAGCCAACCGCACCCCGCGTGCGGCCGAGACCCACCCGCTTACCTGGCGGCTGCGGGATGACGGCCAGCCGGTGTGGCTGGAGGAGTATCAGGCCAAACAGGGCTATGAAGCGGTGCGCA
The DNA here is from genome assembly GCF_051920165.1 of Aeromonas sp. 11P. Lineage (NCBI taxonomy): Bacteria > Pseudomonadati > Pseudomonadota > Gammaproteobacteria > Aeromonadales > Aeromonadaceae > Aeromonas > Aeromonas sp. 11P. The sequence goes on along the minus strand of NZ_JBQBDJ010000004.1, from coordinate 4,780,863 downwards.
AGGCGCTCGGCCAGATGAGCCCGGACGAGATTGTCAGTACCGTCAAGGATGCCGGTCTCAAGGGGCGTGGCGGCGCGGGCTTCCCCACAGGTGTGAAGTGGGGGCTGATGCCCAAAGACGAGAGCATGAACATCCGCTACCTGCTCTGCAACGCCGACGAGATGGAGCCCAACACCTGGAAAGATCGCCTGCTAATGGAGCAACTGCCCCATCTGCTGATCGAAGGGATGATCATCTCGGCCCGGGCGCTCAAGGCCTATCGTGGCTATATCTTCCTGCGCGGCGAATACGTTGATGCCGCCATCCACCTGCGTCGTGCGGTGGAAGAGGCAAAAGCCGCCGGTTTGCTTGGCAAGAACATTCTGGGCTCGGGTTTTGACTTCGAGCTGTTTGTTCACACTGGCGCCGGTCGCTACATCTGTGGCGAAGAGACGGCCCTTATCAACTCGCTGGAAGGGCGCCGTGCCAACCCGCGTGCCAAACCCCCCTTCCCCGCAGTCTCAGGTGTCTGGGGCAAACCCACCTGCGTCAACAACGTCGAAACCCTCTGCAACGTCCCCGCCATTATTGGCAACGGGGTGGCCTGGTATCACGGGCTGGCCCTGCCGGGCTCGGAAGATCACGGCACCAAGCTGATGGGCTTCTCCGGCAAGGTGAACAACCCCGGGGTCTGGGAGCTGCCGTTTGGCATTACCGCCCGCGAGCTGTTTGAAAACTATGCCGGCGGCATGAAGAGCGGCTATCGCCTGAAAGCCTGGCAACCGGGCGGCGCGGGAACCGGTTTCTTGCTGCCGGAGCACCTCGATGCCCAGATGTATACCGCCGGTATCGGCAAGGTGGGCACCCGGATGGGGACTGGTCTTGCCATGGCGGTGGATGACTCCATCAGCATGGTCTCCCTGCTGCGCAACATGGAGGAGTTCTTCGCCCGCGAGTCGTGTGGCTGGTGCACGCCCTGTCGCGATGGCCTGCCCTGGAGCGTCAAGCTGCTGCGGGCACTGGAACGTGGCGAAGGGCAATCCGGCGATCTGGCGACTCTGGAACAACTCTGCGGTTTCCTTGGCCCGGGCAAGACCTTCTGCGCCCACGCACCGGGCGCCGTCGAGCCGCTCGCCAGCGCCATCAAATATTTCCGCTCCGAATTCGAGGCCGGGATCAAAGGCAGCGGTGATAACCGCAAGCCGGTCAAAGGGATCCAGCCCAATCTGCTGGGCGAGCGCTGGTAACGACACCACAGATTTCACAAAACAGGTTTCAGGGAAGTTGTATGGCAACCATTTATGTAGACGGCAAAGAGTACGAGGTAGACGGAGCAGATAACCTGCTGCAAGCCTGTCTGTCGCTGGGTCTGGACGTCCCCTATTTCTGCTGGCATCCGGCGCTGGGTAGCGTTGGCGCCTGCCGCCAGTGTGCGGTCAAACAGTATCAGAATGCCGATGACAAACGCGGTCGTCTGGTCATGTCTTGCATGACCCCGGCCACCGATGGCAGCTACATCGCCATCGAGGATGAAGAGGCTAAAGAATTTCGCAAGAGCGTGGTGGAGTGGTTGATGACCAACCACCCTCACGACTGCCCGGTGTGTGAAGAGGGCGGCGCCTGCCACCTGCAGGACATGACGGTGATGACCGGCCACAACAGCCGTCGCTACCGCTTCACCAAACGCACCCACCAGAATCAGGAGCTGGGCCCCTTCATCGGTCACGAGATGAACCGCTGCATCGCCTGCTACCGCTGCGTCCGTTACTACAAGGATTATGCCGGTGGCGAGGATCTCGGGGTCTATGGTGCCCACGACAACGTCTATTTCGGGCGGGTCGAGGATGGCACCCTGGAGAGTGAATTTTCCGGCAACCTGGTGGAGGTCTGCCCCACCGGCGTCTTCACCGACAAGACCCACTCCGAACGTTACAACCGCAAGTGGGACATGCAATTTGCCCCCAGCATCTGCCAGCAATGCTCCGTGGGCTGCAACATCAGTCCGGGCGAGCGTTATGGCGAGCTGCGCCGCATCGAAAACCGCTTCCACGGCAGCGTCAACCACTACTTCCTCTGTGACCGTGGCCGCTTTGGCTATGGCTACGTCAATCTGGCGGACCGCCCGCGCCAACCGCAGCTCAAAGATGGCAACGACCAGCTGACCATCACGGTCGATGGCGCCCTCAACCGCGCCGCCGATGCCCTGCGCACGGCCCGTGGCCTCATCGGCATCGGCTCGCCCCGCGCCTCGCTGGAGAGCAACTTTGCCCTGCGCGAGCTGGTGGGGGCAGACAACTTCTACGCTGGCGTCGAGCAGGCCGAGTGGGAATGCCAGCAGAAGATCCTGCAGATCCTGCAACAGGGCGGCGTGCCGACCCCGAGCCTGCGGGACATGGAAGAGGCCGACGCCATTCTGCTGCTCGGCGAGGATGTCACCATGAGCGCCGCCCGTATCGCGCTGGCGCTGCGTCAGTCGGTCAAGGGCAAGGCTCGCGAGCTGGCCCGCAAGATGAAGGTCGATCTGTGGCAAGTCGCCGCCGTTCAGACCCTGGGTCAGAACGAGCGCTACCCGCTGCTCATCACCAGTCTCGACACCACCCGTCTTGACGATGTGGCGGCCGACAAGCTGCACGCCCCCTATGCCGATCAGGCGCGCCTTGGCTTTGCCATCGCCCACCTGCTCGACCCGAGTGCACCGGCCGTGGCCGATCTCGGCCCCGAGCAGCAGGCACAAGCGACTCGCTGGGCCGAGCTGCTCGGCAACGCCAAGAAGCCGCTCATCATTGCAGGCTCCACTGCCCGCGATGTGGCGCTGCTTGAGGCGGCCAGCAACATTGCCCGCGCCCTGAAAGGCCGAGGTCTGGAAGCCAACATCGCGCTGGTTGGCCAGGAGGCCAACTCGCTGGGTCTGGCCATGCTGGGCGCCCAAACCTTGTCAGACAAGCCACTCGAAGCCGCCCTTGCGCGTATCGAGTCAGAAGAGGGGTTGGCGCTGGTCACCCTGGAGAACGATCTCTACCGCCGCGCGCCGCGCAACCGGGTGGATGCTGCTCTGGCACGGCTGCAGCACCTGCTGGTCATCGACCATCAGGCGACCCCGACCGCCAACAAGGCAGATCTGGTGCTGCCAGCGGCCAGTTTTGCCGAGGCCGATGGCACCCTGGTGAACATGGAAGGGCGCGCCCAACGCTTCTTCCAGGTCTATGCGCCCGCCTTCTACAACGCCGATATTCAGGTGCGTGAAGGGTGGCGCTGGCTGGCGGCGCTGCAGGGGGCGATCGAACGCAAGCCGCTGCGCTGGCAGAACTTCGACCAGGTCAACCATGACTGCGCCACCAGCCATCCGCTGCTGGCTACCATGCTGGAAGCTGCGCCCAACGCAGGCTTGCGGATCCGTGGCATGCGGCTGGCCCGTGAGCCGCACCGCTACAGCGGCCGCACCTCCATGCTGGCGGATCAGAACGTCAGCGAGCCACGGGTAGCGCAAGATCCCGACTCCCCCTTCAACTTCTCCATGGAAGGGTATGCCGGAGCCCGTCAGCCGCTGCCGCAAGTACCGTTCGCCTGGGCGCCGGGCTGGAACTCTCCCTCCGCCTGGAACAAGTTCCAGGATGAAGTGGGTGGCAAACTGCGTGCTGGCGATCCGGGTCGCCGTCTGCTGGAAGTAACAGACCCGCAGGCCGAAGGCAAGGAGCCGCTCGGCTGGTTCACCACCATCCCCGCCCCCTTCAAGGCCACAGAGACGCTGCAAGTGGTCAATTATGCCCAGCTGTTTGGCGGCGAGGAGCTCTCCGCTCGCAGCCCGGTTATTCAGGCCCGGATGAACGAACCCGAGCTGGTGCTCAATCCCCTTGATGCAGAGCGTCTTGCCCTCCACGGGGGCAGTCAGGTCTCCTTCTCCTGGGGCGGTAGCCACTGGCAACTGCGCCTGCGCCTGAGCGAACAGCTGAGCACCGGTCTGGTGGGGCTCCCCCTTGGGGTGAACGGCCTGCCGACGGCCCTGCAACAAGCCTCAATCACTAACCTGCAGGAGGTGATCGCATGAGCGAGTCGCTGATCGATCTGTTGCTGGAGGTAGGCAAGGCACTGATCGTGCTGGTGGGGATCGTAGGGGCGGGCGCCTTCATGAGCTTCATCGAGCGCCGTCTGCTGGCCCTGTGGCAGGATCGCTACGGCCCCAACCGGGTGGGGCCGTTTGGTCTGCTCCAGCTGGCCGCCGACATGATCAAGATGTTCTTCAAGGAGGACTGGATCCCGCCGTTCGCCGATCGGCGGATCTTTATCCTGGCCCCAATCATCGCCTTCACCGCCTTTATTCTGGCGTTTGCGGTGGTGCCCATCACCCCCACCTGGGGCGTGGCGGACCTCAATGTGGGACTGCTCTACATCCTGGCCATCGCGGGGCTGGCGGTCTATGCGGTGCTATTCGCCGGTTGGTCGAGCAACAACAAATACTCCCTGCTTGGCAGCTTGCGCGCCTCGGCCCAGACCCTCTCCTACGAGGTATTTCTCGGGCTCTCCTTGATGGGGATCGTGATCCAGACAGGCAGCTTCAACCTGCGGGATATCGTCGAGGCACAGGCAGACTTGTGGAACGTGGTGCCTCAGATCCTGGGCTTTGTCACCTTCCTGTTTGCCGGTGTCGCCGTCACCCACCGTCACCCGTTTGACCAGCCGGAAGCCGAGCAGGAGCTCGCCGACGGCTATCACATCGAGTATGCGGGGATGAAGTGGGGTCTCTTCTTCGTGGGCGAGTATATCGGCATCGTGCTGATCTCCTCGCTCATCGTGACCCTCTTCTTCGGTGGCTGGCACGGCCCCTGGCTGCCTCCCTTCATCTGGTTTGCCCTGAAGACCGCCTGTTTCATGGTGTTCTTCATCCTGCTGCGGGCCTCCCTGCCTCGCCCGCGCTTTGACCAGGTGATGTCGTTTGGCTGGAAAGTCTGCTTGCCGCTGACCCTGATCAATATGCTGATCACCGCGGCAGTTGTACTGATAAGTACGCAGTGAGGCACTCATTATGAAAATTGTTAGCATTATTCAGGGTGTCGGCACCCAGTTACGCAGCCTGGCCATGGTCTTCTCCCATGCCTGGCGGCCCCGTGAAACCCTCAACTATCCGGAACAGGCAGTCTATGCCGCTCCCCGCTACCGCGGTCGCATCGTGCTGACCCGCGACCCCGACGGGGACGAGCGCTGCGTGGCCTGCAACCTCTGTGCGGTCGCCTGCCCGGTCGGCTGCATCTCGCTGCAAAAATCCGAGCGGGAAGATGGTCGCTGGTATCCGGAATTCTTTCGCATCAACTTCTCTCGCTGCATCTTCTGCGGCCTGTGTGAAGAGGCTTGCCCCACCACCGCCATCCAGCTGACGCCGGATTTCGAGATGGGTGAGTATCGCCGCCAGGATCTGGTGTACGAGAAGGAGGATCTGCTGATCAGCGGGCCCGGCAAATACCCGGACTACAACTTCTATCGCATGAGCGGGATGGCCATCGACGGCAAACCGAAAGGGGATGCCGAAAACGAAGCCAAACCCATCGATGTCAAGAGCCTGCTGCCCTGAGGAGTCAATCATGGAACTGGCATTTTATGCCTCGGCCCTGGTGGCCATTTACAGCACGCTGCGGGTGATCAGCACCAGCAATCCCATGCATGCGCTGCTCAATCTCATCATCTCCCTCATCGCCGTGGCCATGATCTTCTTCTGCCTGGGCGCCGCCTTTGCGGGCGCCCTGCAGGTGATCGTCTACGCCGGCGCCATCATGGTGCTGTTCGTGTTCGTGGTGATGATGCTGAACCTGGGTTCAGCGCAGGCGCAGGAGAAGAACTGGCTCACCCCCATGACCTGGGTAGGCCCTGCCCTGCTCTCGCTGATCCTGCTGGGCTTTTTGGGCCACGGCATTCTCGGGGTGACCGGGGGCCTGATCGGAGTGACCGAGGTGACCGCCAAGCAGGTCGGTATCGAACTCTTTGGCCCCTATGTACTGGCCGTGGAGCTCGCCTCCATCCTGCTGCTGGCGGGTCTAGTGACCGCCTATCACCTGGGTCGGGAAGACAAGAGCGGTGAAGTGCTCTCCGTCCCGCGCTCCGCATCCCGCACTGCACAAGAAGGAGGTCAGCAATGAATGGAATCCCTATGGAGCACGGGCTTTTGCTGGCCGCGGTGCTCTTCTGCATCGGCTTGTGCGGTCTGCTGATCCGCCGCAACCTGCTCTACATCCTGATGAGTATCGAGATCATGATGAATGCCTCGGCACTGGCGTTTGTGGTGGCAGGTAGCCGCTGGGCCCAGGCCGATGGCCAGATCATGTATATCCTGGTGATTTCTCTGGCGGCAGCGGAGGCCAGTATCGGCCTCGCCCTGTTACTGCTGCTCTATCGTCGTTACCACACCCTGAACGTGGACACTGTGAGCGAGATGCGCGGATGAGCCTCTTATATCTGACTTTTCTATTTCCGCTGCTGGGATGGCTGGTGCTGGCCTTCTCCCTCGGCCGGTTTGGCGAGCGTACCTCGGCGCTGATCGGGGTGGGTTCCATTGGCCTGTCGGCCCTCACTACCCTGTGGGTGGGCATCGACTTTGTGGGCAACCCGCCCGAGGGGGGCGTCTATGTCCAGCGCCTGTGGCAGTGGATGGCGGTGGGCAACTTTACCCCGAGCTTCTCACTGGCACTGGATGGCCTGTCGCTGACCATGCTGGGAGTTGTGACCGGGGTGGGTTTCTTCATCCACCTGTTCGCCTCCTGGTATATGCGCGGGGAAGAGGGCTACTCCCGCTTCTTCACCTACACCAACCTCTTTATCGCCAGCATGCTATTTCTGGTGCTGGCCGATGACCTGCTGTTTGTCTACCTCGGCTGGGAAGGGGTGGGGCTGTGCAGCTACCTGCTGATCGGCTTCTACTACAAGGATCGCAACAACGGCGCGGCGGCCCTCAAGGCCTTTATCGTGACCCGGGTGGGTGATGTCTTCCTCGCCATCGGCCTGTTTATCCTCTATCGGGAACTGGGCACCCTCAATATCCACGAGCTGCTGGTGCGCGCGCCCATCATGTTTGCCGAGGGCTCCCCTGCCCTGTCGCTGGCCTGCCTGATGCTCCTGGGCGGCGCGGTCGGCAAATCGGCACAGCTGCCGCTGCAAACCTGGCTGGCGGATGCGATGGCAGGCCCGACCCCTGTCTCAGCGCTGATCCATGCCGCCACCATGGTGACCGCCGGTGTCTACCTGATTGCCCGTACCCACGGCCTGTTCCTGCTGGCGCCAGAGATCCTCCATCTGGTCGGGCTGGTTGGCGCCATCACCCTGGTGCTGGCAGGCTTTGCCGCGCTGGTTCAGACCGATATCAAGCGGATCCTCGCCTACTCCACCATGAGCCAGATTGGCTACATGTTTCTGGCTCTCGGTGTCGGCGCATGGGAAGGGGCAATCTTCCACCTGATGACCCACGCCTTCTTCAAGGCGCTGCTGTTCCTCTCCGCCGGTGCCGTTATCGTTGCCTGCCACCATGAGCAGAACATCTTCAAGATGGGTGGCCTGCGCAAGAGTTTGCCGCTGGTCTATGCCTGCTTCCTGGTGGGGGGCTCGGCGCTGGCGGCGTTGCCGCTGGTCACTTCCGGTTTCTACAGTAAGGACGCCATCCTGTGGCAAGTAGAAGCCTCTGGCCAAAGCGCGCTGCTGTGGGCAGGTCTGGTAGGGGCATTCCTCACCTCGCTTTATACCTTTCGGCTGATCTTTATCGCCTTCCATGGCAAAGAGCAGACCAAAGCCCATGCGGGCCACGGTCTGGCTCACCATCTGCCGCTGCTGGTATTGCTGGTGCTCTCCACCGGCATAGGCGCGCTGATCACCCCGCCACTGGCAGGTGTACTACCCGCAGGCCCGGGGGACCATATAGAAGAGGGTCGCCATGCGCTGGAGGTAGCCTCCGGCATCATCGCCATTGCCGGCATTGCGCTGGCCGCGTTTCTGTTCCTTGGTGAGCGCCGTCTGGCCACCTCCATTGCCAACAGTGCGCCGGGTCGCCTGCTCAGCACCCTCTGGTTCAATGCCTGGGGCTTTGACTGGCTCTACGACCAGCTGTGGGTCAAACCCTATCTGCTGGCAACCCGTCTGGTCGGGCAGGATCCGCTGGACTGGATGATGGGCCTGCCCGCCTGGCTTGCCCTGCGTGGCAACCAGCTGCTGGCCTGGACCGTGACCGGCAAGTTGCGCTGGTATGCCGCCTCCATGGGGATCGGCGCCGTGCTGGTGCTGGCGCTGTTGCTGCTGGGGTAACGCGATGAACAACCGGACAATCATACAGCCAGGCTGTTTGCTTTCCCTGATGGAACAGGGAGCGCAATCTCATATGAACTTGAACGAGAGCTGATACCGTGACCTTACTCTGGATCTTGCTAATTCCTTTTATCGGCGGCTTACTCTGCTGGCAGATGGAGCGTCTCGGCGGGCCGTTTGTCCGCTGGGTAGCCCTGCTCTCCATGAGCGCCAGCCTGCTGCTCTCCTGTGCCATCTGGCTAAGTGGAGACTTCTCCCTTGCCACCACGGGCCTCGACAGCGCGGGCGTCTCCGGTGCTGCATCCGCCTGGGCCGCCGAGTGGCGCCTGCCGTGGATCCCCCGCTTCGGCATCTCTTTGCATCTGGCTGTGGATGGCCTGTCGCTCTTGATGGTGATCCTCACCTGCTTTATCGGGGTGCTGGCCATTCTCTGTTCGTGGAAAGAGATCGTGCAGCGCATCGGCTTCTTCCACCTCAACCTGCTCTGGATCCTGGGCGGCGTGCTCGGGGTCTTTATGGCGCTGGATCTGTTCCTCTTCTTCTTCTTCTGGGAGATGATGCTGGTTCCCATGTACTTCCTGATTGCGCTCTGGGGCCACTCGGTCACTGACGGCAAATCACGGATCAACGCCGCGACCAAGTTCTTTATCTACACCCAGGTGAGTGGCCTTATCATGCTGGTGGCTATCATCGGGCTGGTGCTGACCCACCAGCATGCCACCGGAGTCTTCACCTTCAACTATCTGGAGCTGCTCAATACACCGATGAGCAAGGGCGTTCAGTGGCTGCTGATGCTGGGATTCTTTATCGCCTTCGCGGTCAAGATGCCGCTGGTACCGCTGCACGGCTGGCTGCCGGATGCCCACAGTCAGGCGCCGACCGCAGGTTCGGTGGATCTCGCCGGTATTTTGCTCAAAACCGCCGCCTACGGTCTGCTGCGCTTTGCCTTGCCGCTCTTCCCCGAAGCGTCCGCCGAATTTGCTCCCTACGCCATGGTGCTTGGCCTGATCGGGATCGTCTACGGTGCCATCGTGGCCTTTGCCCAGACCGACATCAAACGGCTGGTGGCCTACACCAGCATCTCCCACATGGGCTTTGTGATGATCGCCATCTACTCGGGTAGCGAAGTGGCCCTGCAGGGCGCCGTGGTGCAGATGATCGCCCACGGTCTCTCCGCTGCCGGCCTCTTTATCCTCTGCGGTCAGCTCTACGAGCGGTTGCACACTCGGGATCTGCGCCTGATGGGCGGCCTGTGGGGGCGCCTGCGCTATCTGCCCGGCGTGATGCTCTTCTTCTCGGTGGCGTCGCTCGGCATGCCGGGCACTGGCAACTTTGTCGGCGAGTTCCTGATCCTGGTCGGCAGCTTCCAGGTTGCCCCGGTCATCACGGCGGTCGCCACCTTCGGTCTGGTACTGGCCTCGGTCTACTCCCTCATCATGTTGCAGCGCGCCTGCTTTGGCCCTACCAAGGATGAGAGCGTGCTCAAGGGACTGGATCGCCGCGAGCTGACCATGATGATGGTGATCGCGTGCTTGCTGGTTCTGCTTGGCCTCTATCCCCAACCCGTGATTGATACCGCCAGCAGCAGCCTCATCAATGTGCTGCACTGGTATCTGCTGCCGACTGCTGGAGCCCTGCAATGACTTTCTCCGCTTCCCAACTGCTGGCACTGCTTCCCCTGCTGTTGACCACCGGGGCCATGGCGGCCCTGATGCTGGCCATCGCCTGGCGCCGCTGTGTCACTACCGCCTTTACCGTGACCATTGTTGGCCTCAACCTGGCGCTCTTCTCGCTGCCCATCGTGATGGCGCAGGGGGACCAGGGGGTCACCCCGCTGCTGCAAGTGGACAGTTACGCCGTCTTCTACATGGGACTGGTAGTGATAGGCGCCCTAGCCACCTGCACCTTCGGCCAGTCGTGGCTGAAAGCCTACCCGGACAACCGGGAGGAGTTCTTCCTGCTGCTGCTGATCGCCACCGCTGGTGGTCTGGTGCTGGCCTGCTCCCGTCACCTCGCCTCTCTCTTTATCGGGATCGAGATGCTGACCCTGCCAATGTTCGGTCTGGTGGGTTACGCCTACCGCGAGCGCCACTCGCTGGAAGCCGCGGTGAAATACATGGTGCTCTCTGCCGCCGCCACCGCCTTCCTGTTGTTTGGCATGGCGCTGCTCTATGCCCAGGCAGGCAGCCTGAGCTTTGCCGCCCTGGGGCAGACCCTGGCCGAGAGCCCGGCTCACCACCCACTGCTGATGGGCGGTTTGGGGTTAATGCTGGTCGGCTTTGCCTTTAAACTCTCCTTGGCCCCCTTCCACCTCTGGACCCCGGATGTCTATGAAGGTGCCCCGGCACCGGTCGCCACCTTCCTCGCCACCGTCAGCAAGGTGGCGGTCTTTGCCGTGCTGCTGCGCTTCTATCTGGCGGTACCGGCGGCAAGCGATCCCATGATCCACTGGCTGCTGGCTGCCATGGCGGTCATCTCCATCCTGGTCGGCAACCTGCTGGCACTGGTGCAGACCAACGTCAAACGGATGCTGGGTTACTCCTCCATCTCCCACTTCGGTTACCTGCTGGCGGTGATCGTGGCGAGCCGCATCGGCCAGATGCCGGTGGAAGCAGCCGGGGTCTACCTGCTGATGTATCTCTTCACCAGTCTGGGTGCCTTTGGCGTGGTGAGCATGATGTCGAGCCCCTATCGCGGCAAAGATGCTGACTCCCTGCACAGCTATCGCGGCCTGTTCTGGAAGCGCCCTTACCTGACAGCCGTGCTGACGGTGATGATGCTATCTCTGGCCGGTATTCCGATGACGCTCGGCTTTATCGGCAAGTTCTACCTCATCGGTGTGACCGTCGAGGCGCAGCTCTGGTGGCTCTCCGGTGCCATCGTGCTCGGCAGCGCTCTGGGTCTCTACTACTACCTCAAGGTGATGGTGACCCTCTATCTGCGCGAACCGGGCATGCAGCAGCGGGATGCCAGTGCCGACTGGGCACTCTCTTCCGGTGGCGTGGTAGTGCTGCTCTCTGCCGCCCTAGTGGTGTTGCTGGGGCTCTATCCCCAGCCGGTCATCAGCCTGGTACAAGGGTTCCAGCACGTGGTATTGCAGTAACCTTCACAGACGTTCCCCCTCACCATTACCCGCAAAACCGGCAGCCTTGGCTGCCGGTTTTTTTATCGAGCCCTTCCCCTTAAACCATTTACAGGGCTTGAATCGATTCTCCCCTCATCAACGTACTGGGCGACGAAGCCATTGGTTGACTGGGCATCTCGCCTGTCTGACTCACTCAGTTGAACCATAAAAAAACCGGCCAATTGGCCGGTTTCTGTTTTTATGCGCTGGTGCTCTCTCTATTAACCCAGACGAACCCGGGCGTTGCGGAACATCCGCATCCAGGCGCCGTCCTCGCCCCAGTTGTCGGGGTGCCAGGAGTTGGCCACGGTGCGGAACACCCGCTCCGGGTGCGGCATCATGATGGTGGCTCGGCCATCGGTGGTAGTCACGGCAGTGATACCATCCGGCGAGCCATTCGGGTTGGCAGGGTACTGCTCGGTCACGCTGCCACGGTTGTCGACAAAGCGCAGCCCTACCAGACCGCTCTGCTGCAGTGCGCTCAGGTGAGCAGCATCGCGCACCTCGACACGCCCTTCCCCGTGGGAGACGGCAATGGGCATCACGGAGCCTGCCATGCCGGCGAAGAAGGCCGACGGTGACTCCTGTACCTGCACCAGACTGAAGCGGGCCTCGAAGCGCTCGGAGCGGTTGCGCACAAAGCGCGGCCAGAGATCGGCACCCGGGATGAGGTCTCGCAGGTTGGACATCATCTGGCAACCGTTGCAGACACCCAGAGAGAGGGTATCGCCGCGCTCGAAGAAGCGCTGGAACTGCTCGCGGGCGTTGTCATTGAACAGGATGGACTTGGCCCAGCCTTCACCGGCACCCAACACGTCACCGTAGGAGAAGCCGCCACAGGCCACCAGGGTCTGGAACTCCTCCAGCTTGATGCGACCGGAGAGAATATCGCTCATATGGACATCGACCGCCGCGAAACCGGCACGATCGAACGCCGCCGCCATCTCCACATGGGAGTTGACTCCCTGCTCGCGCAGCACCGCCAGACGGGGGGAGACCCCGCGGGCAATGTAAGGTGCCGCCACATCCTCGGACGGGTTGTAAGTCAGCTTGGCATGCAGACCCGGATCGGTGGCGTCCTGACGGGCCGCGTGCTCACTGTCGGCGCACGCCGGATTGTCGCGCAGGCGCTGCATCTGCCAGCTGGTCTCGCCCCAGATGGTGCGAAGTGCGGTACGGCTGGCACGATAGACCTCCTGACCGCCCCGCTGCAGGGTAATGAGATCCCCTTCTCGCACGGTACCGAGCACATGGGAGCAGGCTGCAAGACCGTGCCCGGCCAGCAGGGTCATCACCGCCTCTTTATCTTCACGACGCACCTGAATGACGGCGCCCAGCTCTTCGTTGAACAGCGCCGGCAGCAGCTCGCCGCCGATACGATCGAGCTGGATGTCGAGGCCGCAGTGACCGGCAAACGCCATCTCGGTCAGGGTGACGAACAGGCCGCCGTCAGAGCGGTCGTGATAGGCGATCAGTTTGCGATCGGCCACCAGCGCCTGAATGGCGTTGAAGAAGCCCTTGAGCTGGACCGGATTGTCGAGATCCGGCGCCTTGTCACCCAGCTGGCGATAGACCTGCGCCAGTGCCGAGGCGCCGAGGCGCTGCTTGCCATTGCCAAGGTCGACGAGGATAAGGTCGGTTTCACCGAGATCGGTACGCAGCTGTGGCGTGACGGTGTTGCGCACATCCTCGACCCGGGCAAAAGCGGAGATGAGCAGGGAGAGCGGCGAGGTGACGCTGTGCTCCTTGCCATCCTGCTGCCAGCGGGTCTTCATGGACATGGAGTCCTTGCCCACAGGAATGGTGATGCCAAGGGCCGGGCAGAGCTCCTCGCCCACCGCTTTGACCGCCTCATAGAGACCGGCATCTTCCCCCGGGTGACCGGCAGCGGCCATCCAGTTGGCGGAGAGCTTGACCCGCTTCAGCGACCCGATGTGGGCCGGCGCCAGGTTGGTAAGCGCTTCCGCCACCGCCATGCGAGCGGAGGCGGCGTGGGAGAGCAGCGCCACCGGGGTACGCTCGCCCATGGACATGGCTTCGCCGTGATAGCTGTCGTAGGTGGCAGCGGTGACGGCGCAATCGGCCACCGGGATCTGCCAGGGGCCAACCATCTGATCGCGATTGACCAAGCCAGTCACGCTGCGATCGCCGATGGTGATAAGGAAGGACTTCTCCGCCACGGTCGGCAGACGCAGAACCCGCTCGGCTGCGTCACTCAAAGTGATGCCATCGAGCTGGAGCGCTTTGCCTTGTGCAGGCAGAGTCACCACGTCGCGGTGCATCTTGGGGGCCTTGCCGAGCAGCACGTCCAGCGGCAGATCGATGGGCTGGTTGTCAAAGTGGCTGTCAGAGAGGGTCAGATGCTTCTCTTCGGTCGCGGTGCCGATGACTGCATAGGGTGCGCGCTCACGCTCGCACAGCGCCTTGAACAACGGCAGCTTGTCCTGCGCTACCGCCAGTACGTAACGCTCCTGGGATTCGTTGCACCAGATCTCCAGCGGGCTCATGCCCGGCTCGTCGCTCTGGATGGCGCGCAAATCGAAACGACCACCGCGCTCACCGTCGTTGACCAGCTCCGGCATGGCGTTGGAGAGACCGCCCGCCCCCACGTCATGGATAAAGACGATGGGGTTGTCGTCACCCAGCTGCCAGCAGCGATCGATCACCTCCTGGCAACGGCGCTCCATCTCGGGGTTGTCACGCTGCACCGAGGCAAAGTCGAGATCTTCGGCCGACTGGCCGGAGGCCATGGAGGATGCGGCACCGCCGCCCAGACCAATGTTCATCGCCGGGCCGCCCAGCACGATCAGCGCCGCGCCGACCGGGATCTCCCCTTTCTGGACATGTTCGGTGCGGATGTTGCCGATGCCGCCAGCCAGCATGATGGGTTTGTGGTAGCCACGCACCTCGACGCCGTTGTGGCTCGGCACCTCCTCTTCGAAGGTACGGAAGTAGCCGAGAATGGCCGGACGGCCGAACTCGTTGTTAAACGCGGCACCGCCGAGCGGCCCCTCCTGCATGATGTCGAAGGCGCTGACGATACGGCTCGGCTTGCCGAAATCCTGCTCCCAGGGCTGCTCGAAGCCGGGAATGCGCAGGTTGGAGACGGAGAAACCGACCAGACCCGCCTTGGGCTTGGCACCGCGACCGGTGGCTCCCTCGTCGCGGATTTCGCCGCCGGAGCCGGTGGCTGCGCCCGGGAACGGGGAGATCGCGGTCGGGTGGTTGTGGGTCTCCACCTTCATCAGGATGTCAACCTGTTCCTGGTGATACTGGTATTCGCCGTTGGCCGGGCTCGGGAAGAAGCGGCCACCCTGGCTCCCTTCCATCACGGCGGCGTTGTCTTTATAGGCAGAGAGGACATGATCCGGCGTCTGCTCGAAGGTGTTCTTGATCATCTTGAACAGCGACTTGGGCTGCTGCTCGCCATCGATGGTCCAGTCGGCATTGAAGATCTTGTGACGGCAGTGCTCGGAGTTCGCCTGGGCGAACATGTAGAGCTCGATGTCGTTGGGGTTGCGACCCAACTTGGTGAAGTTCTCCACCAGATAGTCGATTTCGTCGTCGGCCAGCGCCAGACCGAGCGCCACGTTGGCTTCGGCCAGGGCTGCGCGACCACCGCCCAGCACATCCACCTGGGTGAAGGGGCGCGGCTCGTGGTGAGCAAACAGGGCGGCAGCTTCGCTCATCTCGGCAAACACCACTTCCATCATCCGATCATGGAGCACGGCGGCAATGGCGCTGCGCTGGGCGGCATTCAGCTCACCCTGCCCCTTGATGGTCAGGTAATAGGCAATACCACGCTCCAGCCGCTTGACCTGTTTCAGGCCGCAGTTGTGGGCGATGTCGGTTGCTTTGGAAGACCAGGGGGAGATAGTGCCGGGGCGGGGGGTAACAAGAAACAGCTGACCGCTGGGGGTGTGTTCGGGGATGCTCGGGCCGTAGCGCAAGAGCTGGCCCAAGGTCGCTCGCTCGGGGGGAGAGAGGGGGCTTGTCAGCTCGGCAAAGTGCACATACTCGGCATAGACATCCTCTATCTCTACTCCGCTCTCTACTCCACTCTCATTTCTCATCTGTGCGAAGCGTTGCAGCAGTTTTTGGACACGAAAATCAGACAGTGCTGGGGCACCACGCAAGATATCCATATGACCTTTCTCACCAAGTTTTAAAGTGGGGGGGAATTGAGACGCGCGTATTATAGGGATCTGGCTCACAGCGGACAAACGTTTTTCTCACTTCGTGCAGTGTGACTCTGCGCACACTCTCTGGTATAAAGGTGCCTCTTTTTTGACAAATGCCGATTTTTTCAACAAAGGTACTCACCTACTTGCGCTGCATTTTTCGACTGTTTATCGGGCTGTTGTTGACGCTGACGCTGGTTGGCTGCGACTTCTATAGCCCCTCCAGCCAGCTGGAGCAGATCCGCCAGCGAGGCGAGATCCGGGTTGGCACCATCTATGGTCCCACCTCCTATTACCAACGTGACGACCTCGCCCAGGGGTTCGATTACGAGCTGGCGCAAAATTATGCCGACTGGTTGGGGGTGAAACTCACCATCATCCCGGTCGACACTACCGACCAACTGGTCACCCTGCTGAAAAAGGGCAAACTCGATCTGGCGGCTGCCGCCATCATGGTCACCCCCGAACGGCGCGAGCTGTTTCGCTTCGGCCCGGGCTTCTACCAGGTCTCTCCCAAACTGGTCTACCGCAACGGCAAACCCAAGCCGGCCTCATTGAACGATATCAAGGGCAAGCTGGTGGTGGCCGCCGGCTCCACCGGTGAAGATCTGCTCAAAGAGATGAGCAAAGAGAATCCGAAACTAACCTGGAGCACTAGCGACAACGCCGATGTGGAGGAGCTGCTCAAGCAGGTGGTGGATGGCAAGATTGACTACACGGTGGTGCAGGATACCGTGCTGGCCCGTACCCAGCGCTACTACCCGGAGCTCACCGAGGGGCTGACCCTGGCCCAGAAGCAGACCGTTGCCTGGGCCATGAGCAAGCTGCCCGATGACAGCCTCTATGCCAGCGTGATCGACTTCTTCGGTCAGCGCTTTATGGATGGTGCTATCGCCAAGCTGGACGAGAAGTACTTCGGCCACGTGCAGAACTTCGACTTTGTCGATACCCGTACCTTCCTCAAGCGCGCCAAGAGCCTGCTGCCCAAGTACCAGCCGCTGTTCCAGACTCACGCCAAGAATATCGACTGGCGTCTGCTCGCCGCCATCAGCTATCAGGAGTCCCACTGGGACCCGCAGGCCCGCTCTTACACCGGCGTGCGCGGCATGATGATGCTGACCGAGCCCACCGCCAAGGCGATGGGAGTCAACGACCGGCTTCATCCGGAAGAGAGCATCAAAGGTGGCTCCCTCTATCTGCAACAGATGATGGAGAAGGTGCCGGATTCGGTGCCCGATGACGAGAAGGTGTGGTTTGCCCTCACCGCCTACAACATAGGTTACGGCCACATGATGGACGCCCGCCGCCTGACCAAAGAGCTCGGCAAGAATCCTGACGCCTGGAGCGACGTGAAAGAGGTGCTGCCGCTGCTACAGCAAGCGCGCTGGCACCGCAAGGTACGTTACGGCTATGCCCGTGGCAGCGAGGCGCGCAACTATGTCAACAACGTGCGCCAGTATTACCAGAGTCTGCTCTGGCTCGACAACGAGCAGCAGAAGGCACATCAGCGGGAGAGTCTCGACAACGACAGCGAGCCCGAGCTGGCCGAGCGCCCCACCGCCATCGCCGAAGTGGTCAATCAGATCACCATGCGCTAACCAGCCACTATTCGGCTGTTTTCACGCAAACTTCTCTGTTACCATCGATTCACATCGGAGCCTATCCGAAATCGCATTGTTTTCATTATGTTGAGAGATTAAATAACAGCAATTTCGGATGGGCTCCATCAATGACCCAAGGCCGGGATGGCCAACTGAGTTGGGAGGAGACCAAGATGCAAAAACGTAGAAAAATCAGTCTGGTCAGAAAAGCGAAGTGCAGCTGGAGCCCCAGACGCAAACTCAAGCTTAATGACATCAAGCGCAACCTGTGGCGCAGAAATCGATCCTATACCCTGCTTATTGCAGAGCACACAGCATAAACCCGGCATTCGCCGGGTTTTTTATCTGCTTTCTCACCTGAATACTGTCTTACACCAGCGCCGCCTTGAACTGTACCGACCGCTTGGAGATCAGCGAGTTGCAGTGGTTGCAGAAGTAATCCACCGCGCCGCACGCCTTGAGACGTTCCAGCTCCTGCTGGCAGGTGGGGCAGATGGCCGTGACGCGAACAGGGGCCTGGCACTGGCCACAGGTTTGCTCCTTGCTGCGGGTATCCAGTTCAGCCTGGCATGATGGACAAAGCAGGACTTCCATAATCAACTCCTCGAAAAGTAGATCTGCCATGGTCTTGTTCCATGGCAGATCCCCCTCCCCTTATTCCTCACCTTAACATGGCGAGGATAACAAAGCGGCTGCCGGTGAGGGCAGCCGCAAGGACTTATTTCTTCTTCATTTTCAGCAGGCGTTTGCGCTGACGTTCCTGACTCAGGGTCATGGTGTTCTTCTTGCCTTCAAACGGGTTGACCGACTCCTGGAACTCGACCCGGATCGGCGAGCCCATGATCTTGAGGGACTTGCGGAAATAGTTGATCAGATACCGCTTGTAGGAGTCCGGCAAGTCGTTCAGCTGGTTGCCGTGGATCACGATGCGCGGCGGGTTGTAGCCACCGGCGTGAGCATACTTGAGCTTGACGCGGCGACCGTTGACCATCGGCGGCTGGTGATCTTCCTGCGCCATCTGCATGATGCGGGTCAGCATGGCCGTGCTGGTACGACGGGTGGCGGACTGGTAAGCCTCCTGAATGGATTCAAACAGATGGCCGACACCGCTGCCGTGCAGGGCGGAGATGAAGTGGACACGAGCGAAGTCGATGAAGCCCAAGCGACGATCCAGCTCGTTCTTCACATCCTCTTTCACCTTCTGATCCAGACCATCCCACTTGTTCACCACCAACACCACGGAGCGACCGGCGTGGAGCACATAGCCAAGGATGCTCAAGTCCTGATCGGTGATGGTCTCCTGGGCGTCGATCACCAGCAGGCAAACGTTGGCATCTTCGATGGCTTTCAAGGTCTTGATAACGGAGAACTTCTCCACCGTCTCGTGCACCTTGCCACGACGACGTACACCGGCGGTGTCGATGACCACATACTTCTGCTCGTCACGCTCCATCGGAATGTAAACGGAGTCACGGGTGGTGCCGGGCATGTCATAGACGATGACCCGATCTTCACCCAGCATACGGTTGGTCAGGGTAGATTTACCGACGTTGGGGCGGCCAACGATGGCGAACTTGATGGGCAGGTCGGCGAACGGGGTCTCCTTGGTGTCCTCTTTGGTATCGAGTTCACCGGCAGCCACCATGCGCAGCAGGGCTTCTTCGTCGAAGTCCTCCTCTTCCTCATCCTGCGCATCTTCATCGGTAGCGGAGTCGACCAGGGTCTCCAGATGGGGAGCCAGGGCCAGTTCCAGCAGGCTCAGCACGCCACGACCGTGAGCGGCCGCGATCTGGTAGACCTCGCCCAGCGCCAGACCGTAGAACTCGGAGACCGCGGAATCACCGTCGATACCGTCGGTCTTGTTGGCCACCAGAAATACCTTCTTGTGGGCCTTGCGCAGGTGCTCGGCGATGGCTTGATCCGCCGCGGTCAGACCGGCACGGGCATCCACCATGAACAGCACGACGTCTGCTTCTTCGATGGCCAGCAGGGATTGCTCGGCCATCTTCAGCTCGATCCCCTCTTCGGTGCCATCGATACCACCGGTATCGACCACGATAAATTCCAGCTCGCCCAACTTCGCCTGACCGTATTTACGGTCCCGGGTCAGACCGGGAAAATCGGCAACCAGGGCATCCCGAGTACGGGTCAAGCGGTTAAACAGGGTGGATTTCCCCACGTTGGGGCGGCCCACCAGGGCTACTACAGGAGTCATAAAAGCCTCATTCTCAAGACGACAAAGGCTCCGGGTCCGAAGACCAGGAGCCGGATATTCACATTATCGGACGATCAAGGACGCTTGAGGGCGTACAACTTGCCGTCACGGCTCTGCACATACAGGGTCTCGCCATCCACCAGCGGGGCGGCATAGAGACCACTGCTATCGAGCTGCTGCATCGCCTTGATGGTACCGTCGGTACGATCAAGCCAATACAGGTATCCTTCCACATCACCCACCACCACATAGTCACCGAAGATGACAGGTGCAGTGACGGTACGATTTTCCAGCTGGGTGTTGGACCACAGCTCCAGACCGTTGCGACGGTCGATGGCAAACAGATGGCTGCGGCTATCGGTCAGCACGATGGCATTACCGGTCATCGCCAGATCGCGATAGCCGGAATACTTACGCTTCCACACTTCATCGCCGGTCATCAGTTTGCGCGCCATCAACTGACCGTTGTAGGCGATGGCATAGAGCTCATCACCGGCAATCAGCGGGCTGGCATCGACGTCAACCATGCGGTCCAGCTCGGTGGCACCGCGCGGATCAGCCACCTTGGACTGGCGCACAGGCTGGCCATTGCTCAGCAGGGCGATGCCCACCTTGCCATCGGCACGACCGTAAATCACGGCGCCGTTGGTGATCACCGGTGCACCGGCACTGCGCAGGGTCAGCGGCGGCTGCTCTTCGGAGAGCGACCACTGCATCTTGCCTTCATCAGTGTCGAGGGCGATCAGGCGACCGGAGGTGGTCAACACCACCACGCGGCCATCTTCCACCGCAGGGCTTGCCACCACTTCGCCGGGCACATTGGTCTGCCAGAGCACTTCACCGTTCTCTTCGTTCAGGGCGTAGACCACCCCGTTCTCGGAGCCGAGGAAGAGCTTGCCGTAACGGGAGACCAGACCACCGGAGAGGCGGGCGCTGCGCTTGTCGGCGTTGACCGGCAGGTCGGCCAGATCGACGGTCCAGAGGCGATCGCCACTGGCACGGTCAAAAGCGCTGACATCGCCGTCGCGGGCCGCCGCGTAGATGCGATCCTCTTCCACCACCGGCTTGAGCTGGGAGTAGAAGTCACCGATGCCATCACCCACAGTAGATGACCATGCGGTGTCGGCAGTGAAGGCAGATTCAACCTTGGGCAGCGGCGCCATCGGGTTGAGATCCTCTTCGGAACTGAACAGGGAGCAACCCTGCAGAGCGAAGGAGACCGCAGCCCCCAGCGCCACCATCTTGAATAGATTACGCATCCGGTGCCTCACCAGTCGCAACGGCCGGCAGGGCCAGATCGTCCATTTTCAGCTTGAGCTCGGCGCTACCCTGCAGGCCGCCGGCATCCGCCGCCGCCTGATAGGCATCACGAGCCTCTTCGGTCTTGCCCTGCTTTTGCAGCACATCGCCACGGGCTTCGGCTACCTGCGCCTTGAAGGCGTCATTCTGGATGGTCGCCAGCTTGGCCAGCGCTTCATCTGCCTTGCCCTGATCATTCAGCACACGGGCCAGACGCAGCGCCGCGATGGGACGAATGCTCTCGTCACCCGTGGTCGCCACCAGCTCCAGCTGCTCGGCAGCCAGATCCAGCTTGCCCGCCTTGACGGCAGCGGCAGCCAGTTGCAAAGCGGCCAGTTCACCGTAGGAGTCACCCTTGTTGGCGGTAACAAACTGCTGTGCCTGCTCGAAACCGGCGGCATCGCCCTTGGCAAGCTGCTCAATCACCTGGTTGTAAGAGTGGGAGGAGGCCTCCATGGTCTCTTGCTGGTGCTGGTTGTAATAGCGCCAGCCGAACAGACCGACCAGACCGATCACGGTCCCGGCAATCACCGAGGTTCCGTTCTCTTTCCACCACTCCTTGATAACCTCAACCTGTTGTTCTTCGGTGGTATAGACTTCCACAGCTTACTCTCCTTTGGCTGCCAGCAGGGCAATGGCGGCGTCAACCTTGACGGTCTGTTGCTCGGCCTGACCACGCAGATATTTGATAGTGATCTCCCCGTTTTGCACCTCGGTCTCACCAAGGATCAGGGCGATTGCCGCGCCGCTCTTGTCGGCACGTTTGAGTTGTTTCTTGAAGTTGCCACCACCGCAGTGGCTCATGAGGCGCAGGTCCGGCAGGGCATCGCGCAGACGCTCGGCCAGCTGGAAGCCAGCCTGTTCGGTCCCCTCGCCCACCATCGCCAGATAGACATCCACTGCCGGGCGGATATCGGCGTTGAGCTCAAGAGTCTCCAGCATCAGCACCAGACGCTCCATGCCCATGGCAAAGCCCACGGCCGGGGTCGGTTGACCGCCCAGCTGCTCTACCAGACCATCGTAGCGGCCACCGGCACAGACGGTGCCTTGGGCACCCAGACTGCTGGTGACCCACTCGAACACGGTCAGGTTGTAGTAGTCAAGACCACGCACCAGACGCTCGTTCACTTCGTATTTGATACCGGCAGACTCGAGCAGGCGCTTGAGCCCCTCGAAGTGGGCCAGGCTCTCTTCGCCCAGATGGTCGAACAGACGCGGGGCACCCGCCAAAATGGCCTGCACCTTTTCATCCTTGGAGTCAAGCACCCGCAGCGGGTTGCTGTACATGCGGCGCTGGCTCTCTTCGTCCAGTTGCTCCTTGTACTGCTCCAGATAGGCCACCAGCGCATCGCGGTAAGCGGCACGCTCGGCGCTCTGACCCAGGGTGTTGAGCTGCAGGGTGACATGCTCGCTGATGCCAAACAGACGCCACAGACGGTGGGTCAGCATGATCAGCTCAGCGTCGATGTCCGGCCCGTTGATGCCAAACAACTCGACACCGAATTGGTGGAACTGGCGATAACGGCCCTTCTGGGGACGCTCGTGACGGAACATGGGGCCCATGTACCACATCCGGCGTTCCTGGTTGTAGAGCAGACCGTGTTCGATACCGGCACGGACGCAGCTGGCGGTCCCTTCCGGACGCAGGCTCAGGCTGTCGCCGTTACGGTCTTCAAAGGTGTACATCTCTTTTTCGACCACGTCGGTCACTTCACCGATGGCGCGCTTGAACAGATGAGTCTGCTCGACAATCGGCATGCGCACTTCGCTGTAGCCATAGCTTGCAACGACCTGGCGCAGGATCTGTTCAACCTTCTGCCATACCGGGCTCTGCTCCGGCAGGCAATCATTCATACCGCGAATAGCTTGGATCTGTTTTGCCACGTTGATACTCGAGAAAAAGAGGTAAAATTTGGCCGCATTATAGGGATTTTCCCCCCCAAGGTAAAATCAGGGAATCCGGATGCGGGATTTAAAATCAGTCACCTGGAAAAAGGGCCACCCAATGTGGCCCTGTTTCGCTCACTCCTTGTCCATCGGGATCCGGTTGGCGGG
The DNA here is from genome assembly GCF_051920165.1 of Aeromonas sp. 11P. Lineage (NCBI taxonomy): Bacteria > Pseudomonadati > Pseudomonadota > Gammaproteobacteria > Aeromonadales > Aeromonadaceae > Aeromonas > Aeromonas sp. 11P. Next base: position 4,758,135 of record NZ_JBQBDJ010000004.1, on the reverse strand, counting down.
ATCCAGCATGGCGGCGCGGGCGCGAATGCGGCGCTCCAGAGTTGGAATGAGATCCTTGTTGTCGAGCCGATCGACCCGCTGGCCCCCTTCATAGAAGGCACTCTTGTTGGCGGCACCCGCCAGGCCAAGGTCGGAGACCAGCGCTTCGCCCGGGCCATTCACCACACAGCCGATGATGGAAACATCCATCGGGGTGATGATGTCTTCGAGCCGCTCTTCCAGCGCATTGACGGTAGCGATCACATCGAACTCCTGCCGTGAGCAGGATGGGCAAGCGATAAAGTTGATGCCACGGGAGCGAATGCGCAGGGATTTGAGGATATCGAAACCGACCTTTACCTCCTCCACCGGATCCGCCGCCAGCGAGATACGCAGGGTATCGCCGATGCCGTCGGTGAGCAGCATGCCCAGACCAATGGCAGACTTCACCGCGCCGGCACGGAAACCGCCCGCTTCGGTGATGCCCAGATGGAGCGGCTGCTCAATCTGTTTGGCCAGCAGGCGATAGGCACCGACCGCCAGGAACACATCGGAGGCCTTGACGCTCACCTTGAAATCCTGGAAATCGAGGCGATCGAGATAGTCCACGTGACGCATGGCGGACTCTACCAGCGCTTCGGGGGTCGGCTCGCCGTACTTCTCCTGGATATCTTTCTCCAGCGACCCGCCATTGACCCCGATACGGATCGGGATATTGAGGTCGCGCGCGCAATCGACCACCGAGCGCACCCGCTGCTCGTTGCCGATGTTGCCCGGGTTGATACGCAGGCAGTCGGCACCGTACTCGGCCACTTTCAGGGCGATGCGATAGTCGAAGTGGATATCGGCGACGATGGGAATGCGGGTCTGCTGTTTGATCAGCCGGAAGGCTTCCGCCGCTTCCATGGTGGGCACGGAGACACGGACGATATCGGCACCGACCCGCTCGATCCGCTGGATCTGCTCGATGGTGGCGGCGACATCTGTGGTCTTGGTGTTGGTCATGGTCTGCACGGTAATGGGGGCATCGCCCCCAACCGGTACATTACCAACCATGATCTGTCTGGATTTACGACGAATGATGGGTGATTCGTGAGAAGACATGGGAAACAGATTACTCCTGAGGCAGCGAGAAGCGAGCTGTACGACCGTTGTTGTAACGGCTCATATCAAACGACTGCCCCTTGTAGTCAAGCTTGACGGCCATGGGCGCGCCAATGATGAACTTCAGGGGCTCGGCGCCTTCCAGCACCAGCTCGTCGTTGGCCTTCTTCAGACCACTGAACAGGGTCTTGCCGTTGGCATCCTTCACATCCAGCCAGCAATCGGCGGTGAAGCTCATCTTCAGTTGCGGCGCAGTCGCCGGATCAACGACAGCCTCTTCAGATTCGGTGCCATTGGCGCCGGATACCGCAGCATCGGTCGCAGTGCCGACAGCCGCGCTGACATCGGTCGGGGCAACAGCCGCAGAAGCAGGCGCCAGGGTAGCAGTCGCATCGGAGACCACCGCAGGGACAGCCACGTCCGTGGCGGCCGGTGCAATGGCAGCGCCTTCCACCGGAGCTGTGTTGATCGCATCGGGCGACGTGATAGCAGGTTCAGCCGGGGTCGAACTGGTTGCACTCATCTCGGTGGCTGCCAGCGCTTCATCACCGGCGGAGCGGCGTGAAGTACTCTGCCACCACCAGGCGACCGAGAGCGCAATCAACACCAGGATCACCAGCCAGGTCACCACCTTGAGCCGACTGTCGTTGGCTTGCTGGCGGGAGCGACGGGAGAAGCTCTGCATGTCGATATTGTCGGGAGGAGTCAGACCCAGCTTGTCGTAAGCAGCCAGAATGGTCTCATCGGGGATCCCGACCAGCTTGGCATAGGTACGCAAATAGCCCCGAATAAAGGTATGGGACGTGTGCTTGTCGTAGGTATCCGATTCGATAGCGGCGATCAGGGTCAGACGAAGGTGAATGCGGGACGCAACCTGTTCTCGTGTCCAGCCTAGCTGTTCACGGGCGTTGCGCAGCAATTGGCCTGGGCCTACTGCCTGGGAGTCGTCTTGGAAATCGTGTTGCTGTTCAATAGTCATTGGCTAAATAACGCTTGGCTTGTTGCGAAGTGGGATATTGCCTTACCAGCTCAGTCCCGAATTGGTGAAGTAATGCCGGCTTGTCCATCGCCTGTGCCAGTCGCAGTCTCAACCAGAGACTCTCCTCGTTCTCGTCTGACACATCGGCAAAACGGGCGAGGTAGGACTGCACATCAGGCAGCTTGCCATCTTTCATGGAAAGCTCGGCCAAGTCCAGCAATAACCCTGGATTGCGGGGATTATACCCCAAGGCCAGGCGATAGTACTCGCCTGCTTTATCATTTCTGCGATTTTGCAGCGCACAAAGTGCCGCATTTTCATAGGTATCGGCAATTTTTACGTAGCCTGGCTGAATAACCGCCTGGTTGAACGCCTGATCTGCCTCGGCATACCTGCCGCGATCACAGAGGAAGGCACCATAGTTGTTCATTGCGTCAGCATTGGACGGATCCATGGCAAGGGCGTTCTTGTAATTGGTCTCGGCTGCCTTGAAATCCCCTACCTTCTGGTAAAAGTAGGCAAAACCGATCTGGATCTGGGGGTTGGAGGGGTCATACTGGAGTGCGCGGTCAAGATTGAACTTGGCCTGCTCGGCGTTGCCCTGACGCAGGTACTGGATACCCAGGTCGAGGCGGGTTTGGGCAGCCGCCTTGAGGTCAGGACCCACTTCACGCTGGGTCGAGTTCTGGCCAGCGTAAGTGGTCTCGGTCACACAGCCTGGCAGCGCGCAGAGCGCTGCCACTACGATCAATGTACGTGTATCCATTCCCTGTCTATACAATGGCTTAGCATTTAAACCATTTTGACGGAAATCCCATCCTGTTGCATCCGATTTTTGATAGTTCGCTTGGTACGGTCAATCACATCACCCACCAGCTGACCACAGGCGGCATCAATGTCATCACCACGGGTCTTGCGGACAATCACGGTGAAACCGTACTCCATCAGCACCTTGGAGAAGCGATCGATACGGCTGTTGCTCGGCTTGCCGTAAGGGTTGCCCGGGAAGGGGTTGAACGGGATCAGGTTGATCTTGCTCGGCGTGTCCTTGAGCACCTTGGCCAGCTCGTGCGCATGCTGCATATCGTCATTGATATGATCGAGCAGCACATATTCGACGGTCACCCGGCCACCGTTGGCATTGGATTTGGCCAGGTAACGACGGACACCGGCGAGGAACTCCTCGATGTTGTATTTGTCGTTGATCGGCATGATCTCTGAACGCAGCTTGTCGTTCGGGGCGTGCAGGGAGATAGCCAGCGCCACGTCGATCTGGTCGCCCAGCTTGTCCAGCGCAGGTACCACGCCAGAGGTGGAGATGGTCACCCGGCGCTTGGAGATGCCAAAGCCGTAGTCATCCATCATCAGACGCATGGCGGGCACCACGTTGGCGAGGTTGAGCAGCGGCTCGCCCATCCCCATCATCACCACGTTGGTGATGGGACGCTTGCCACCGACCACACGGGCAGCACGCCACACCTGACCGATGATCTCGGAGACTTTCAGATTGCGGTTGAAGCCTTGTTGAGCCGTGGAGCAGAACTTGCACTCCAGCGCACAGCCAACTTGAGAGGAGACGCAGAGGGTCGCGCGGTCATCTTCCGGGATGTAGACGGTCTCTACCTCCTGATCGCCCACCTGCAGAGCCCACTTGATGGTGCCATCGGCAGAGCGCTGCTCGCGACTGATCTCGGGCGCCTTGATCTCGGCGATCGCCTTGAGGCGCTCTTTGAGCACCTTGTTAACGTTGGTCATCTGATCGAAATCATCACACCCAAAGTGATAAATCCACTTCATGACCTGATCTGCCCGGAATGGCTTCTCGCCCAGTTCGACGAAAAAGGCACGCATGGCATCCCGATCAAGATCCAGCAGGTTGATTTTTGTTTCGCTCATCAATGGCCTCAGTTCAAACACTTCATCAATTATTGGCTGACGACGTCAGGGGGCGGCATTGTACAAATAATGGGTCTGGCTTTCCACCTGGAGAATAGAGGGATATTGCGTAAACGGCGAAAACAACAAAGGGAGCCGAGGCTCCCTTGGGTCATCATCCACAAAAATCAGCCGCGCGGGCAGATCTCGTTGTCAGAGAAGAAGTAGGCAATTTCGCGGGCAGCGGATGCCGGTGCATCGGAGCCATGCACTGCGTTGCGATCGATGCTCTCGGCATAACAGGCACGCAAGGTACCAGCCAGCGCCTCTTTCGGGTTGGTAGCCCCCATGATCTCGCGATTGCGACGGATGGCGTCTTCCCCTTCCAGCACCTGCACCATGACAGGGCCAGAGGTCATGAAGCTGACCAGATTGTCATAAAAAGGCTTGCCCTGATGCTCGGCATAGAAACCGGCAGCCTGTTCACTGCTCATGTGCAGCATTTTGGATGCCACCACTTTCAAGCCTGCGCTTTCGAAACGGCTATAGATGGCACCGATCAGGTTCTTGCTGACAGCATCCGGTTTAACGATAGAGAAGGTACGTTCGATGGCCATTGATATCTTTCCTTAACTACAGAGTTTTATTGTTAGAATCCATGTTCGCTGGCGATTATACGTAAACAAAAACCGGAAAAACACACAAACAAGCAACTTTTTATTAAACATCACTCCCTTGCAATCAACATCCACACTCATCTTGACCGAGCAGAGCCGGAAAATATGTGCGCTTGCGCACGATAGTTACCTTAAGCCGCCAAAACCCCATCTTTTGTTCACAATTCGAACAGCATGAAAAAGGCACCCGAAGGTGCCTTGTCTCGCCTATTTGGCTTCCGCCAGCAAGGCCCGCGCTATGGTGCGCATCCCCAGGGTATTGGCCCCCGGCGCCCAGAGGGCATCGCCATTGTCACTGAAGCAAGCTGCCAGATCGATATGCAGCCACCCCATCCCTTCGTTGGCAACGAAACGGGAGAGAAAACCCGCCGCGTTGGAGGCGCCACCCGGCCCGCCCCCCTTCACCGGACGGCTGTTGGCCGTGTCGGCGTAATGGGAGGGACACTGCTGGCGGTGCCAGGGCTCCAGCGGCAGCGGCCAGGCAGGCTCATGCTCGGCGTCGGCATAGGTCATGGCCCGGCTTACCAGTCCTTTATCGAGGCCAAACAGGGCATTGTAGCGCCCACCCAGCGCCATCACGGCAGCCCCAGTCAGAGTTGCGGCATCGATGATCAGCGGTGCGCCGGACTCGCTCGCCAGTTGCAAACCGTCGGCCAGTACCAGCCGCCCCTCGGCGTCGGTATTCACAATCTCGACCGTGGTGCCGTTCTTGTAAGTGAGGATGTCGCCCAGCTTGTAGGCGTGGCCGGAGACCAGGTTCTCGGCGCAGCAGAGGATCAGCTTCACCCGCTTGTCGAGCCCGCGCAGCATGGCAAGCGCCAGCGCACCGGTGACAATCGCCGCGCCCCCCATGTCGCACTTCATGGTGAGCATCCCCTCGGAGCTCTTCATGGAGTAGCCGCCGGAGTCAAAGGTGATCCCTTTGCCCACCAGCGCTGCCGCTACCGGCGCCTTGGGGTCACGCCCCGGGTTGAAGTCGAGCTCCAGCAGTACCGGTTCGCGCTCGCTGCCGCGGCCTACCTGATAGAGGCCGACCCAGCCCGCCTGTTGCAGCGCTTCGCCTTTCAAAATGCGATGACTCACCTTGTCCGGTGCCAGCTCGGTAATAAAGGAGGCCGCTTCCACCGCCAGCTCCAGCGGGCCCAACTGCTCCGGGGTAGCATTGGTCATCTCGCGCACCCAGCGGCCACAGAGCCAACGCGCTTCCAGCTCCTCTCTGTCCTCTTCCGAGGACATGGCCCACTGCAGTTGCACCTCCGCCTTGGGGGTTTGCAGCCCTTGGGCAAAAGCCCACTGCTGTTCACGCTCCCAATGACCAGCCAGGGTCACTTTCTGGATCCCCTGCTGGCAGAGGCGACGGGCCGCCTGCTGGATATCGAGCAGCGGATTGGCCGTCACCAGATGGATCACCATGCCGTCGGCACGGTGAGAGAGCAGCGCCCCCTCCCCCCACTCGGCCGGTGCAAATTCACGACTTAACCAGACATTCATGCGGTCACCTCCTGCAGCCAGCGTGCGATGGTGCGCAGACCGTGGCCCTTGGCGCCAGTTGCCCAGAGATCGTTGCCCGATTTCTGATAGGAGGCCGCCAGATCCAGGTGCACCCAGCCTTTGCCCTCATCGCGTACGAAGCGGGAAAGGAACGCAGCAGCCGTAGTGGCACCGGCCGTGCCTTCGGCTGAGGCAACGTTGCCCAGATCTGCAAAAGCCGAGGTGAGCTGGCTGGCATGCCAGGGCTCCAGCGGCAACGCCCACGCCTGTTCGTTTTCCACCTTGGCGGCGGCCAGCGCGCGCTGCTGTTCGGTCTCATCGAGGGCAAACACCGCATTGTAGTCGCGCCCCAGCGCCATCTTGGCGGCGCCAGTCAGGGTGGCTGCGTCAAGGATATAAGCCGCACCGCTGTCGGAGGCCGCCATCAGGCCATCGGCCAGCACCAGACGCCCTTCCGCATCGGTGTTCTGGATCTCGACCGAGATGCCGTTCTTGTAGGTGAGGATGTCGCCCAGCTTGAAGGCGTGGCCGGAGATCAGGTTCTCGGCGCAGCAGAGAATGAGCTTCACCCGCTGGTTCAGACCGCGGCTGATAGCCAGCGCCAGCGCGCCGGTCACCATGGCCGCGCCGCCCATATCGGACTTCATCGGCAGCATGTTGTCAGAGGACTTCATGGAGTAGCCACCGGAATCAAAAGTGATCCCCTTGCCCACCAGCGCCGCCACCACGGGTGCATTGCGATCACCGGTCGGGTTGTAGTCGAGCTCCAGCAGCACAGGCTCGCGCTCGCTGCCACGGCCAACCGACCAGATCCCGATATGGCCGGACTCGCGCAGCGCTTCACCGGCGGTGATGCGGGCAGTAACCTGATCCCCGGCCAGACCACGAATGAGCAACAGGGCCGATTCCGCCAGACTCATGGGGTAGATCTCTTCCGGACAGCCATTGGTGATGTCACGTACCCAGCGAGCCGCCTTGAGCAGCGCATCCAGTTCGCGGGCATCCGCGTCGCTCTGCTGGCCAAAATCCAGTTCACGCGCTCCCTTGGCGGCGTAGAACCCCTGGGCGAACGCGTAGCGACGCTCCAGATCCCAGCCTTCACCGACCAGCGTCAGCCGCTTGATCCCGCTCGATTCGAGGCGACGGGCGGCGCGCTGAACGGTGCGCAGAACATCCTTCTCCTGACCGGCGGCACCAAGATGGATCAGTGCCTCGTCGCCATTGAAACTGAGCTGGGCGCCCTCGCCCCAATAGGCAGCCGCAGCCTGGGTGGATAACGCTACCTTCATCATGTCAGCCATCGTGTTTGCTTCCTTTTTACTGGCACTATGTATAAGCACTCTTTATAGGAAAGAGCTTATTGGCAAAGAGAGAATAACGAATACAAAAAAGGCCGTGCCCCCGAGGGTCACGGCCTTCCACCATATCACTGAAGCACCACAGGATGCTGCACGTGCAATTCACTCATGTGTAATTAATGGCGTTCAGAGGCAAGGTTCAGGGTGTACTTGGGCAGTTCCACCACCAGATCCTCGTCCGCCAATTTTGCTTGGCAACTGAGACGGGATTCCGGCTCCAGCCCCCACGCCTTGTCCAGCATGTCGTCTTCCAGCTCATCGCTTGGCTCGAGCGAGTCAAAGCCCTCGCGCACCACGCAGTGGCAGGTAGTGCAGGCACAGGATTTCTCGCAGGCGTGCTCGATTTCGATACCGTTGCGCAGCGCCACATCCAGAATGGTCTCGCCGCTTTGCCCCTCGAGGGCGGCGCCATCCGGACAGAGTACGGGATGAGGAAGAATGATCAGTTTTGGCATATTACACCTTGTTGACGTTTTGTCCGGTCAGCACCTTGCGGATGGAGGCGTCCATCCGGCGGGCTGCAAACTCGCCACTGACAGCATCTGCCACCTCAATGGCTTCTTTGATTTGATGGGTTGCGCCGCTGTTGCGCATGGTCAGCAGATGGGCGATGGCGGCATCAATCTCGGCACGCTCGGCAGTATTGAGCAGGGCATCGCCATCGGCGGCCAGCGCCGCATTGAGACTCTCGACCACCCGGTCGGCTTCAACCTGCTGCTCGGCCAGCATGCGGGCATCCATATCCTGCTGGGCATTCTCAATGGAGGCACTCAGCATGTTGAGGATATCCTGCTCCGCCAGCCCGTAAGAGGGCTTGACCTGGATCTCGGCCTGCACGCCGGAGGATTTCTCCATGGCGCTGACCGAGAGCAGACCATCCGCATCCACCTGGAAGGTGACGCGAATATGGGCGGCGCCGGCTGCCATCGGCGGAATACCGGTCAGGGTAAAGCGGGCCAGGGAGCGGCAATCGGCCACCAACTCGCGTTCACCCTGTACCACGTGAATGGCCATGGCGGTCTGACCATCCTTGAAGGTGGTGAACTCCTGGGCGCGGGCAACCGGGATGGTAGTATTACGCGGGATCACCTTCTCGGCGAGGCCCCCCATGGTCTCCAGACCCAGCGACAAGGGGATAACGTCCAGCAGCAGCATCTCGGCATCGGGCTTGTTGCCCACCAGAATATCGGCCTGGATGGCGGCGCCAATGGCGACCACCTTGTCCGGATCGATGCTGGTCAGCGGCGTACGCTGGAAGAACTCACCCACCAGTTCACGCACCAGCGGCACCCGGGTGGAGCCACCGACCATCACCACTTCCAGCACTTCCACCTGCTCGAGACCGGCATCGCGCAGGGCGCGGCGACAAGCCAGCAAGGTCCGTTTCACCAGCGGGGTGATGAGCTCATCAAACTGGCTACGGCTCACTGAACCCTGCCAGCCAGCAAAGGTGCACGCCACATGCTCGGCATCGGTCAGGCCGTGTTTGACGGCAGCGGCCACATCCAGCAGCTCGCGCTGCAGATGGGCATCCAGCTCGCCGGAGAGGCCCGCTTGCTCCTTGATCCAGTCCGCCAGCAGGTGATCAAAATCATCACCGCCGAGGGCGGAATCGCCGCCGGTCGCCATCACTTCAAACACACCGCGATGCAGACGCAGGATGGAGATATCGAAGGTGCCGCCCCCCAGATCGTAAACCGCGATCACCCCTTCCTGACCGGAGTCAAGGCCATAGGCAATCGCGGCCGCGGTCGGCTCGTTGAGCAGCCGCAGCACGTGCAGACCGGCCAGACGAGCCGCATCCTTGGTCCCCTGACGCTGGGCATCATCGAAATAGGCGGGCACGGTAATAACCACGCCATCGAGATCGCCCCCGAGTGTCTGGGCGCCACGCTCGGCCAGCTTTTTGAGAATTTCGGCCGATACCTGCACCGGATTGACCAGCCCCTGACGGGTTTGCAGTTGCGGCATGCCATTGTCGGCGGCAACAAACTGGTAAGGCTGCTGGCGGGTATCGATATCGGCCAGCGCCTTGCCCATCATCCGTTTGACCGAGACGATGGTGTTGTGAGGATCGAGTGCCGCTTCGCGCTTGGCATCAATTCCGACCCGAATGGTGTCGCTTTGATAGTGCACCACTGACGGAAGCAGGTCGCGCCCTTGCTCATCGCAAAGGGTATCGGCGTGACCACTGCGAACCGCAGCGACGAGAGAGTTGGTGGTGCCGAGATCGATGCCGACGGCACGTTTGTGCTGATGAGGAACAGCGCTCTGGCCGGGTTCGGCGATTTGCAGTAATGCCATGGGTAATGAAACTTCCAGCGTTAAAGGATCAAGACTCGAGAAGCGAGTCTTCGAATCGTTCCAGCTCTTCGAGGAGCTTGTCGACAAACTTGAGTTTGCGAACGTAATCAGCGGCAACGAGATCTCTGCCGGCGGCAAGAGACTCGGTCAGCTGCTGCATCAACATCTGGTGATCATGCCTGATCTCGCTGCGAAAATCCTTGATGGCGCGCTCAGGGTCGGCGTCATCTTTCAGATCGGCCAGACGCTCGCGCCACTCCAGCTGCTGCATCAGAAACGCGGTATCTTGCAGAGTCTGCTGTTCACCACGGATATCAGTGCCACGCAGGGAGAGCAGATATTCTGCACGGCGCAGCGGCGCCTTAAGGGTGGTGAATGCTTCGTTGATCTGGGCGGCACGTTGCACCGCAGCCAGCTGCTCCCGTTCGGGGGCGGTGGCAAAACGATCAGGATGGAATTGGGTTTGCAGCTGGCGGTAGGTATCAGCCAACTGACGGGTATCGAGCTCGAAGCCTTCAACCAGCCCAAACAGCTCGAAATGATTCATGCAAACCTCTTGGAAACGTTCGCCACAACCTCACTCGCCCCTGGCAAATGAGATGTGGTTGAATGGGTCATGGACAACCCGCTCAACCACAGACGAAGGATCATTGACGTCAAACAACTCAGACACTGAAGCTTTCGCCGCAACCACACTCGCCTTTGGCGTTGGGATTGTTGAACTGGAAGCCCTCGTTGAGGCCCTCCTTGACGAAATCCAGCTCGGTGCCATCCAGATGGATCAGGCTCTTGGCATCAACAATGATCTTGACGCCTTGCTGCTCGAACACCTGATCCTCATCGGTCAGTTCATCAACGAACTCAAGCACGTAGGCCAGACCGGAACAGCCGGTGGTTTTGACGCCGAGGCGCAGGCCAATGCCCTTGCCCCGGTTAGCCAGAAAAGAGGAAACCCGTGCCGCGGCGGCATCTGTCATGGTAATAGCCATACTGCTCTCCGGCGCTTAGAGACCTTTCTTCTGCTTGTAATCGGCGATGGCGGCCTTGATGGCGTCCTCAGCCAGAATGGAGCAGTGGATCTTCACCGGTGGCAGGGCCAGCTCTTCGGCGATATCGGTGTTCTTGATGCCAGCTGCTTCGTCCAGGGTCTTGCCCTTGACCCATTCGGTCACCAGGGAGCTGGAGGCGATGGCAGAACCGCAGCCGTAGGTCTTGAACTTGGCATCTTCGATGATGCCTTCGTCGCTGATCTTCAATTGCAGCTTCATCACGTCGCCACAAGCGGGCGCACCGACCATGCCGGTTGCAACGCTGGGATCATTCTTGTCGAAACCACCGACGTTGCGAGGATTCTCGTAGTGGTCGATTACTTTTTCACTGTAAGCCATATCTCACTCCTGCTAATTCTGTTGCTCACCGACCCGGTGGATCAGTGATGAGCCCATTCGACCGTGTTCAGATCGACGCCGTCTTTGTACATCTCCCACAGTGGGGACATCTCGCGCAGACGACCGATGGAGTCACGAATAAGCTTGACCGCGTAGTCAATCTCTTCCTCGGTGGTGAAGCGACCCATGCTGAAACGGATGGAGCTGTGTGCCAGCTCGTCGTTCAGACCCAGTGCGCGCAGCACATAGGAGGGTTCCAAGCTGGCGGAGGTACAGGCCGAACCGGAAGAGACCGCCAAATCTTTCAGCGCCATGATGAGGGATTCCCCTTCCACATAGGCAAAGCTGACGTTGAGGTTGCCCGGAACACGTTGCTCCAGATCGCCATTGATGTAGACGGCTTCAATATCCTTGATGCCATTCCACAGACGCTGGCGCAGTGCCAAGATACGCTCGCCTTCACTCACCATCTCTTCTTTGGCGATTCGGAAAGCTTCGCCCATCCCGACGATCTGGTGGGTCGGCAGAGTACCGGAACGCATGCCGCGCTCGTGGCCACCGCCGTGCATCTGGGCTTCCAGACGAACGCGGGGTTTGCGGCGAACAAACAGCGCACCGATCCCTTTCGGACCATACACCTTGTGCGCAGAGACGGAGAGCAGATCCACTTTCAGTGCTTCCACATCTACCGGGATCTTGCCCACACTCTGAACGGCATCCACGTGCAGCAGGATCTTGCGGGAACGGCACAACTCGCCGATGGCGGCAATGTTCTGAACCACGCCGATTTCGTTGTTCACATGCATGATGCTGACCAGGATGGTGTCATCACGCATGGCATTCTCGATCATCTCGATAGTGAACAGGCCGTTTGGCATCGGCTCAAGATAGGTCACCTCGAACCCTTCACGCTCCAGCTGGCGACAGGTATCGAGCACCGCCTTGTGTTCGGTCTTGGAGGTGATGATGTGCTTGCCCTTGCTGGCATAGAAGTGGGCAACACCCTTGATGGCCAGGTTATTGGATTCGGTCGCACCGGAAGTGAAGACGATCTCGCGGGGATCGGCACCGATCAGATCTGCCACTTGATTACGGGCCAGATCCACCGCCTCCTCGGCTTGCCAGCCAAAGCGGTGAGAACGGGAAGCCGGATTGCCGAACAGGCCATCCATGGTGAGACACTGCATCATTTTTTCTGCGACACGCGGGTCCACCGGACAGGTTGCCGAATAATCAAGGTAAATAGGCAGTTTCATGTTTTTCTCCGTCACAGTCCGGGTCATACAGAGTCCCGCTGTGGAAAGCACGTTTATAGTTGGACTTTCAAGCTCACATCGCCGTGTTCTGCCCGATCAACCAGGGACAACACGGTCTTCATTTGTTCATCTTGCTTGCCGGCAATCCGGCGCACATCGGCCTGGCGTACCAGCTCGGCCAAGGTGATATCCCCGAGGAAGCTGGAGATCCGCTCACTCAGGTCGCGCCACAGGGAGTGAGTCAGGCACTGGGTACCGCCGTGGCAACCGCCCTTACCGAGACACTTGGTGGCATCGACCGACTCATCAACCGCGGTGATCACCTGGCCAACCGAAATCTCGCCTGGGGCCAACCCGAGGCGATAACCACCACCGGGGCCACGCACACTGCTCACCAGACCATGTTTGCGCAGGCGGGCAAAGAGCTGCTCGAGATAGGACAACGAGATGCCCTGGCGCTCGGAAATATCGGCAAGGGGGACGGGCCCCTGCTCTGCATGCAGCGCCACGTCGAGCATGGCGGTTACAGCGTAACGTCCTTTTGAAGTCAGTCTCATGTGCCTTACCGTCTTGCGAAGCAATTTAATGGGGCACATGGTCACATACCCGACCAAATCAGTCAAGTATATGGTTGAGTAAATCAGTCGGATTAATCCGGTACGCGCGCTTTCTGCACCGAGGTCAGAATACCGCGCAGAATGTTGAGCTCAGCTGCTTCCGGCCGAGCCCGATTGAACAGGCGACGCAGCTTGCTCATCACATGACCCGGATGGTCATCAGCAATAAAACCGGTCTTCATCAGGGTTTGTTCCAGATGCTGATAAAACCCTTCCAGCTGAGCGGCACTCGGATAGGCCATCTCCTCTTCAGGCTCGGCGGCCTGCCCCTGTAGCCAGCGCATCCGCACTTCGTAACAGAGGGTCTGCACCGCCATGGCCAGATTGAGGGAGCTGTAATCAGGATTGGCCGGAATGGCCACGTGGTAGTGGCACTTTTGCAATTCGTCGTTGGTGAGACCGGTGCGTTCACGGCCAAACACCAGCGCGACCGGGTGCTGCATCCCCTCGACTACCGACTTTTCGCCAGCTTCACGGGGATCGAGCATGGGCCAGCTCAGGGTTCGCGAGCGGGCGCTGGTGCCAATCACCAGACCACAATCGGCGATCGCGTCGTCCAGTGTCGGAACGATACGGGCATTGGCAAGCACATCGCTGGCACCAGCCGCCAGGGCGAAGGCATTGTCATCCGGCAAGGCTTGCGGATCAACCAATACCAGCTGGGTCAACCCCATGGTCTTCATGGCGCGTGCCGCAGACCCCATGTTGCCGGTATGAGATGTGTTTACCAAAACGATACGAATCTGATCCAACATGCCCAGTCAATCTTCAGTCAAAAATGGCGCGCAATTGTAACATAAGAGAACACGATGTTGGCACCGTAAAAGCCGAGCCATTTCAGAACAAAACCACCTGTTTGTATAACAAACCAGCATGAGGGAAGTGAGAGGGGAGGACTAGACTTGATGGATATCCGATAAACGGCACAGGAGACACAACGCCATGCTTCCTCCCTTTATCTATGAGAGATTGCCCAGCCTCTACCTGCTGGCAGCCATTGCCATGATTACGTTGAGTGAACAGCCCCTGCTCTGGTTTGCAGGCGCCTTATTGTTTATCGCCGGAGCGGTGACCTGGATGATGCGCTCCAGCTACCGGCGTACCGATCTGATTATCTTTCCGACCAAACGCTGGCTACAGCCGGAGTGGCTGTATGAAGCGCAACCCTTCATCTGGCTGGCTGTGGGGCTGGCCATGTCACAGCTGCCCGCCCCTGCGGCACTCATCGCCTTGGTGCCCTGTCTGTGGGCCTGTCGTTGCCTCTGGGCACGGCACCATTATCGTCGCCATGCCCATGGGGTGATTGTCCACTTAAGACGGGATCCCGCCCGGCGCCGTCTGCACCGGAGCCTGCGCTGACTCGGTGCGGGCGCGTTCGATAAACGTCGCCAGATCCATCAGGGGATACTTCATCAGGCTCGGCAAGCCATCGAGATCCAGACTGTCCATCAGGTTTTTCACCTCAAGACCCAGTTCGGTATCCCCTTCTATCTTCAGCTTGCGCTGGAAAAAGAGCGAATCCGGATCCTCTTTGCGACCAGCGATGAGGATCAGGTCGTTGGCCGTACCGCTGAAGCAGACATCGGCCTTGTCACACTCGCGAGCCACCACCAGCTGGCCATTCTGCTCACTGATAAACCAGCACAGCTCCAGATCAGAGACTTCGACTTTCAGCCACTTGTCTGCCAGAAACTCGAAATCGCCATCTTCGATAGCCTCTTTGAAAACCCGGGCCAGTAAACTCTCCATCAGCTGCTTTTGCAGATTGAAGGGAACCAGCTTGAGGGGATGGCGCAAGAAGCGCGGAGCCTGTTCGACCAGGCGGCGTTGCAGTTGTTGAAACACGATAGACTCCCTTTTTTGCGCATTCAAACACAGGGAGAGTGGCAAGATCCTGTTGGAAATCAAACTTGTGCAGGGTTACCTCAAGAAGGGTAAAGCCACACAAAGCTGCCTCAGGTCAAAAAGCGGGAGTGCATGGCTGCATACAATCAGGGCTCGTTTGCCCTTCATATGCACTCTCGGAGCGTACCAATGGAATTACTCTGTCCGGCAGGCAGTTTGCCGGCACTGAAAACCGCCGTGGATAACGGGGCCGATGCCGTTTATATCGGTTTCAAGGATGACACCAATGCCCGCCACTTTGCCGGTCTCAACTTTACCGACAGCAAACTGGAGAAGGCGGTGGATTATGTGCATCAACATGGTCGCAAGCTGCATATTGCCATCAATACCTTTGCCCATCCCGGGGCCGATACTCGATGGAAACAGGCGGTTGATCGCGGGGTGGCCCTCGGCGCCGATGCGTTAATCATCGCCGATCTCGCCGTGCTGGAATATGCCAGCCGCCACTACCCCGAGATGGAACTCCATGTCTCGGTGCAGGCCAGCGCCACCAATGCCGCCGCCATTCGCTTCTATCAGCAGCAATTCAATGTCACACGGGTGGTGCTGCCCCGGGTGCTCTCCATGCATCAGGTCAAGCAACTGGCCCGCGAGACCGATGTTGGCCTCGAGGTGTTCGCCTTTGGCAGCCTCTGCATCATGGCCGAGGGGCGCTGCTATCTCTCCTCCTACATGACTGGCGAGAGTCCCAACACCGTCGGCGCCTGCTCACCGGCCAAGTTCGTCCGTTGGGAAGAGACTCCGAATGGTCTCGAGTCGCGGCTCAACGAGGTGCTGATCGACCGCTATGGCCCGGGCGAAAATGCTGGCTATCCGACCCTGTGCAAGGGGCGTTTCGACGTGGATGGCCAGACCTACCACGCGCTGGAAGAGCCCACCAGTCTCAATACCCTGGGTCTCCTGCCCGAGCTGTTCAAGACCAAGATCCAGTCGGTCAAGATTGAAGGGCGCCAGCGCAGCCCCGCTTATGTGGAGCAAGTGACCCGGGTCTGGCGTGCGGCCATCGATGCCTATCAGGCCAATCCCGAGGCCTATCAGGTCAAAGCTGAGTGGGATGCCCAGCTCGCCCGCGTCTCCGAAGGTAGCCAGACTACCCTCGGCGCCTACCATCGTCAGTGGCAATAAGGAGTCCACCCATGCAATTTTCTCTCGGGCCTCTGCTCTTCTACTGGCCCAAAGCCGATACCGAAGCCTTTTACCATGCCGCTGCCGACAGTCAGGCCGACATCATCTATCTGGGGGAGACCGTCTGCAGCAAGCGGCGCGAACTCAAAGTCGATGACTGGATTGCGCTGGCCCGTCAGGTGACCAGCTCCGGCAAGCAGGTGGTGCTCTCGACCCTCGCCCTTATCTCCGCCCCCTCCGAACTCAAGGAGGTGAAGCGGCTGGTCGACAATGGCGATCTGATGGTCGAAGCCAACGATCTCGGTACGGTGCAACTCGCCTGGGAGGCAGGGATCCCCTTCGTCTGTGGCCCCGCCATCAACGCCTATAACGCCGATGTGCTGCGCATGCTGCTCAAACAGGGAATGAAACGCTGGGTCATGCCGGTGGAGCTCTCCCGTGACTGGCTGATCCAGCTCAATCAGGATCTGGGCTCCCTGCGCGACCAATTTGAGGTGGAGGTGTTTGCCTACGGCCATCTGCCGCTCGCCTACTCGGCGCGCTGCTTCACCGCCCGCTCCCTCGACAAACCCAAGGACAACTGCGAGCTCGCCTGCATCAACTACCCCACCGGACGGCTGGCCAATAGCCGCGAGGGGCAGCGGGTGTTCAATCTCAACGGGATCCAGACCCAGTCCGGTTACTGCTACAACCTGGGTAACGAGCGGCTGGTATGGAAGGTCTCGTGGATGTGGTCAGGCTTTCGCCGCAAGGGATGGAGACGCTGGAGATACTGGCCCGCTTCAAAGCCAACCGACAGGGCCTGGCTCCCCTCCCCTTGCAGCAAGGAAGCGATTGCAACGGCTACTGGCGTCAGATCCCCGGCATGAGCCTGGTGGAGTAAACCCGCCATTCGCCCAACAAAAAGGCCTCATCGCGAGGCCTTTTTTACCACTATCTGGCAGTGGTTCAGGAGGGCTGATCACCCTTGTTACGGGCACTCTGGGCACCTGGCGGCAAGGGTTTGCGCGCCATCAACTCCAGCTCCAGCAGCGCATAGCGGTGCTCGATGAAGTCATAGACGTTGTTGGATAAGGCCAGCTTGAAGTAGCTGATGGCTTCCTTGCGGTTGCCTTTGCCCAGCTCGAACTTGCCCAGATAGAAGTAGGTTTCACACAGGCGCTCGGCAAGCTCCCGGTTATCCTTCACCCCTTTCACCACGTTGCCCATCAGCTGGGAAGCGTTGATCTCGCCGGTATAGAGGCGAACCAGATCCCAGTTCCAGGCATCGTCATCGTACTTGTTGAGACGCTCGCGCATCCGGCTCATGGCGGCCGACGGGTCGAGTTTCTGCTCGGCCAGATAGAGCCAGATCACCCGATAGGGGTCTTCCGGCTGCGCCTCGTAGAAGCGTTTCATATCTGCCGCGGCCAGTTCGGGACGGTTGCCGTAATAGAGGGCGATGCCACGGTTGAGATAGGCATAGTCATAGTCCGGCGCCAGCTCGAGGGCGGAATCGAACGCATCATAGGCTTCGTCGTAATTCTGCTGCTGTACCAGATAGACGCCGATGAAGTTGTAGGCCTCGGCGAAATCCGGCTTCTCCCGCAGGGCACGGTTGAAATCGAGCCGCGCGAGGGAGCGCAGACCAACCCGATCAAACACCACGGCACGCTCATAGAACAACTCTGCCCGTTGCTCGGTGGTCAGTTCCATTTCACTGAGCATCTGCCCGAGTCGCGCCAACGCCAACTCGCTTTGGTAGGAGACCTGCAGGGGGGTCGCCAAAACCAGTGAAGCAGGCTGCGGCTTGGGAACCTTGGGGGTGTTAACCTGACTGCTACTGCTGCAACCCCACATGGGAAGCAACAACAGGATACCGAGGAGGTATCCAATCCCTTTCCTGACGTTCAATGAACACTCCGACGCTTACGCTTGACCCCGCATATGGTAAAGGTCAACAGCTGCTTTGTCATGTAGCTGTGCCCCTCTACCTCAAATAAATCAGGATTCGACAGGGTATCCGGCATCACACCAACCGCGAAACCCGCCGTCGACGCTGATCACCTTGCGATAACCCATCTGTTGCAGGTTGTCCGCCGCCAGAATGGAGCGAAAACCACCGCCACAATAGAGGTAGAGCTCGGTCTCGAGATCCGGGAACTGGGTCTCGATATCCCGCTCAATCACGCCACGACCCAGATATCGGGCACCGGGCAGATGACCCCTGGCCCACTCGCTCTCTTCCCGCACGTCAATCAGGTGAAACGTGCGCCCTTCATCCTGCCAGCGCTTTATCTGGTGAACATCGGTTTCGGTGATGCGGGAGCGGATCCCGTCAACCAGCGCCAAAAAACGGGGATTGTGATGCATGACAAACTCCTGTTGTATAAATCATGTGCGTCAGCAAACGACACGCAGAGATAAGAAAAGAGCGCCATGAGGCGCTCTTCACTGTTACGGCAGGATTTCCTGTTGGTCCGCACCCTCTTTCTCTACCTGGGTCGGCAGCATGTGCTCGCGCTTGACGCCGAGGAACATGGCAAACGAACTCGCCACATAGATGGAAGAGTAGGTACCAAACGCCACACCGATCACCATGGCCACGGCAAAACCGTGGATCAGCGCACCGCCCTTGAGCAGCAGCGCCAGCACCACGATAAAGGTGAGGCCGGAGGTGATGATGGTACGACTCAGGGTCTCGGTCATGGAGAGATCGAGAATGTAGTCGGTATCCCCTTTACGCACCTTGCGGAAGTTCTCCCGCAGGCGGTCGAACACCACTATGGTATCGTTCAGGGAGTAACCCACCAGGGTCATCAACGCCGCCAGCACGGTCAGGTCGAACTCGTACTGGAAGTAGGCGAACACACCCAAAGTGATCACCACGTCGTGCACCAGAGAGAGAATGCCCCCCAGCGCCAGACGCCATTCGAAACGCACTGCCACGTAGGCCAGGATACAGAGGATGGAGGCCAACATAGCCAGCGCACCGTCGGTCGCCAGTTCATCCCCCACGGAAGGGCCGACAAACTCGACGCGTTTGAGCACTGCGCCCTCGTCGAGCTGCTTGGCCGCCGCCAGCACTTCGTTACCCTGCTCCTCTACCTTGACACCCTCTTTCGGGGTCAGGCGGAACAGCACGTCACGGCTGGAGCCAAAGTGTTGCAGGGTTGCCCCTTCAATCTTCTGCTCTTCCAGTGCGTCGTGGATCTTGTCCAGGCTCACCGACTGCTGGAACCCCACCTCGATGGTGGTACCACCGGTAAAGTCCAGACCCCAGTTCAGCCCCCGATCAAACAGGAAGAACAGGGCAATCACCATCAGCACGGAAGAGAAAACCACACCCGGCTTGGCATAGCGCATAAACGGGATCGGTTTTTCAAAATGTAGAATCTGAAACATCTCTCTATCCTCAGATGGGCAGCTTGTCGATGCGCCGTCCACCCCAAGCCAGGTTGATAATGGCACGGGAAACTGTGATGGCAGTAAACATGGAGGCGGTCAGACCAATGCCCAGCGTCAGGGCAAAGCCCTTGATGGCGCCAGTACCGATACCAAACAGGATCACGCAAGTGATCAGCGAGGTCACGTTGGAGTCGGCGATGGTGGAGAATGCCCGATCAAAGCCCAGATGGATGGCTTGCTGAACACCGCGACCATTGCGGATCTCTTCACGAATACGCTCGTAGATCAACACGTTGGCATCCACCGCCATACCCAGCGTCAGGACGATACCGGCGATACCCGGCAGTGTCATGGTGGCACCCGGGATCATCGACATGATGCCGACAATCAACACCAGGTTCATACAGAGCGCCAGGTTGGCGACCCAGCCGAACGCGCGGTAGTAGATCCCCATGAACAGCACGATCACCAGCATGGCCCAGCCGATGGCTTCCATACCGCTGTCGATGTTCTGTTGACCCAGGCTCGGGCCGATGGTGCGCTCTTCCACGATCTGGATCGGGGCGATCAGGGCACCTGCACGCAGCAGCAGCGCCAGGTTGTGGGCTTCGTTGGCGTTGTCGATACCTGTGATACGGAACTGGCTGCCAAGACGCGACTGGATGGTGGCGACGTTGATCACCTCCTCCTGCTTGCGGAACTTGCGCTTGCCATCCGGACCCGGTTGACCGACCGGCTTGTACTCGATGAAGACGGTAGCCATCCCTTTACCAACGTTGTCCTTGGTAAAGTTGGCCATCTTGTTGCCACCCTGGCCATCCAGCTTGATGTTGACCTGGGGACGGCTGTACTCGTCGAAACCGGACTGGGCACCCACGATGTGGTCACCGGTCAGGATCACCCGCTTTTGCAGCACCACGGGACGACCGTTACGATCGTTGTAGACCTTGGAGCTCGGCGGGACACGGCCGTCGGCCGCAGCCTGGATGTCGGCAGTCTCATCGACCATGTGGAATTCCAGGGTCGCGGTTGCCCCCAGGATCTCCTTGGCACGAGCGGTATCCTGAATACCGGGCAGTTCAACGACAATGCGCTCGGCCCCTTGCTGTTGTACCAGCGGCTCGGCCACGCCCAGTTCGTTGACCCGGTTACGGATGATGGTGATGTTCTGCTCGAGGGCGTACTTCTTCACTTCCTTGATCTTGGCTTCGCTCAGACCAGCCAGCAGGATGAACTCATCCCCTTTCTGCTCGGTAGTGAAGGTCAAATCAGGGTTCTGACGACGCAGATGAGAAACGGCACGTTCCTGATCGGCTTCGTCACGGAAGATCACCTGCACCTGATCACCGACCCGGCGCACGCCGGAGTAACGGATCTTCTGGGTGCGCAGCTCGGAGCGGAAATCCTGCACCATCTGCTCTTGCTGCTTGGTCAGTGCTTCGGCCATGTCCACTTCCATCAGGAAGTGCACACCACCGCGCAGATCAAGACCCAGCTTCAGAGGCGCCGCACCGATGGCTTCGAGCCAGGCGGGAGTGGAAGGTGCCAGGTTGAGTGCGGTAATGAAGTTGTCGCCCAGCTTGTTGGCAACGATATCGCGCGCCTTCAGCTGGTCTTCGGTGTTCTTGAAACGGATCAGGATAAAACCGTGCTCGAATGCAGCATGTTTGACCGGGATCTTGGCCGCTTCAAGGGTCTCTTTCACCAGGTCAAGAGTATCTAGCTTGACTTCGGCACCACGGCTGGCAGAAACCTGCAAAGCCGGATCTTCGCCGTAAAGATTGGGGGCTGCATATAGAAAACCGATGGCGATCACCAGGATCACCATCAGGTATTTCCACAGCGGATAGCGATTCAACACGCTGTGCTCCTTGGGAGATTAAAGGGACTGGATAGAACCCTTGGGCAGAACGGCAGAGACGAAGTCCTTTTTGATGGTGACTTGAGTCTGGTCGTTCAGGGCGATCACCAGGTAATCGCTGTCTGCAGCCACTTTGGCAATTTTGCCAACCAGGCCACCGGAAGTGAGCACTTCATCACCCTTGGACAAGGAGCTCATCAGATTGCGGTGATCCTTGGCACGCTTGGCCTGGGGACGATAGATCATGAAGTAGAAGATCAGGCCGAATACGGCCAGCATGATGATCATTTCCATACCACCACCCTGTGCACCCGGTGCTGCGCCTTCTGCATACGCCTTGGAGATAATGCTCATTTAACAACCTCTTATTGATGTAGATTTAAAAAAAATTATATGTTGTTGTTATTTAACGTCATTTTCAGCTAACGGAGGCACAGGCTTCCCTTGCCGACGGTAAAACTCTGTTACAAAGTCGTCTAATTTACCCTGCTCGATCGCGTCCCGCAAACCCTGCATCACACGCTGGTAATAACGCAGGTTATGAATCGTATTCAGACGGGCACCGAGGATCTCGTTGCACTTGTCCAGATGGTGCAGGTAGCTGCGGCTGTAGTTCTTGCAGGTGTAGCAATCGCACTCGGCATCCAGGGTGCTGGTGTCGTTGCGGTGCTGGGCGTTGCGGATCTTCACTACGCCATCGGTGGTGAACAGGTGGCCGTTGCGGGCGTTGCGAGTCGGCATGACGCAGTCGAACATGTCGATACCACGGCGCACCCCTTCAACCAGATCTTCCGGCTTGCCGACACCCATCAGGTAGCGCGGCTTGTCAGCCGGAATTTTCGGGCAGACGTGCTCGAGGATGCGGTGCATGTCCTCTTTGGGTTCACCCACTGCCAGACCACCGACCGCATAACCGTCGAAACCGATCTCCAGCAGCCCCTTGAGGGAGACATCCCGCAGATCTTCGTAGACCGAGCCCTGAATGATGCCGAACAGGGCGTTCTTGTTGCCCAGCGCATCAAACTTGTCGCGGGAGCGCTTGCCCCAGCGCAGGGACATCTCCATGGACTTGCGCGCTTCTTCATAAGTAGCCGGGTACGGAGTGCACTCGTCGAAGATCATCACAATGTCGGAGCCCAGATCGTACTGGATCTCCATGGACTTCTCGGGGTCGAGGAAGATCTTCTCGCCATTGATGGGGTGACGGAAGTGGACGCCCGCTTCGGTGATCTTGCGAATATGGCCCAGGCTGAACACCTGGAAACCACCGGAGTCGGTCAGGATCGGGCCCTGCCAGTTCATGAAGTCATGCAGATCGCCGTGGGCACGCATCACTTCCTGACCCGGACGCAGCCAGAGGTGGAAGGTGTTACCCAGCAGGATCTGGGCGCCGGTTTCACGCACTTCTTCCGGGGTCATCCCCTTGACGGTGCCGTACGTCCCGACCGGCATAAAGGCCGGCGTTTGTACCACACCACGTTCGAAGACCAGTTGACCGCGACGGGCACGGCCGTCGGTGGTTTTCAGTTCAAATTTCATTGCTACCTCGGCTGCGTCAGATAAACAGTCTGACAATAGGAGGGCCGCTCACGGCCCGGTAAATAAGCTGAAGCTTATGCTTCAACCTGGCGACGGGTGACGAACATGGCGTCCCCGTAGCTGAAGAAACGGTACTGCCCGGCCACGGCTGCCTGATAGGCCGCCATCACGTTGTCATAACCGGCAAAGGCGCTGACCAGCATGATCAGGGTCGACTCCGGCAGATGGAAGTTGGTGACCATGGCATCGACAATCTGGAACTGGTAGCCAGGGAAGATGAAGATGTCGGTGTCACTAAAGAAGGGCGCCAACGGTTTGCCCTGTGCCAGGGTGACCTTGGCCGCGCTCTCCAGCGAACGGACCGACGTGGTCCCCACCGCGATCACCCGACCACCACGGGCCCGGGTGGCCGCGATGGCATCTACCACCTCTTGCGGCACTTCCGCATACTCGGAGTGCATATGGTGATCTTCAATCTTCTCAACCCGCACCGGCTGGAAGGTCCCCGCCCCTACATGCAGGGTGACGAAGGCCGTTTCAACCCCTTTGGCCCGAATTTTCTCAAGCAGCGGCTCATCAAAGTGCAGACCGGCGGTCGGGGCCGCGACGGCGCCCGGCTTTTGATTGTAAACGGTCTGGTAGCGCTCCTTGTCGGCATCCTCGTCGGGACGGTCGATATAGGGGGGCAGCGGCATGTGGCCGATGGCCTCTAAAATCTCCAGCACCGGACGCGGGTCGAGGAAGTGGATCTCGAACAGGGCATCGTGGCGGGCGCGCATCTCGGCTTCGACGCCACCATCCATGATCATCCGGGTGCCGGGCTTGGGCGCCTTGGATGCACGGACATGGGCCAGCACGCTGTGCTCGTCCAGAATACGCTCGACCAGAACTTCCAGCTTGCCGCCGCTGGCCTTCTGGCCAAACATGCGCGCCGGAATGACACGGGTGTTATTGAATACCAGCAGGTCACCCGGATTGAGCTGATCCAGCACATCCACAAATTGACCGTGGCGCAGGGCGCCAGTCTGACCATCGAGCTGCAACAGGCGGCTGGCGGTACGCTCTGCCATCGGATAGCGGGCAATCAGCTCGTCTGGCAGATCAAAATGAAAATCGGATACTTGCATCTTTCACCTCGGGGGGAATCGGCGGCTAGTCTAGTTATCCCCATCTTCCAAGGCAACCCAAAAGACCAAAAACCCAAGAGAGACAAGGGGTAGCGAGCAATATTGAGACACACCTCCGGTTAATGATTCTTTAATGTTCTGTATTGACCCTGATCATGTTTTGCCAGTTGGGGCTGGGCTAGGGTGAAAGCAGATACACAAGGAGGCCCACCATGATGACCCTATCCGAAATCATGACCGAACACCCCTTCACTCTGGGTCCGTCAAACAGTGTCAAACAGGCGATGGAGCTGATGCAGCAGGAGCGGATCCGCCACATTCCCATCGTCGACGAGCAGCATCACCTGCTGGGGTTGGTAACCCTCACCGATATCCTGGCCACCCGCGAATCCAAGCTGCTGCTCATCAGCCCAGAGCGGGAAGCAGAATTTACCGACAGCGTGCAACTCGACGAGATCATGACACGGCAAGTGGCGAGCGTAGATCCTCACGCCGGCATCAAGGAGGCAGCACTCTACCTGCAGCGCCACAGATATGGCTGCCTGCCGGTACTCAAAGGACGCAAGCTGATCGGCATTGTCACCGAGTCGGACTTTATTGCCGTGGCCATCAACCTGCTGGAATTGATGGAAGAGCAGGAACCACCTACCGACTTTTGACAGATCCGGTTGTAATTAAATTACAATAAAAGCGTTTTCAGTCGTCAAAATAAGCTGAAATGATGAAACACTTTCATTTTGACTGAAAAATTACACCAAATGCTTGCCTTGTGATCTACGTCACACTATTATCCCTCTCATGCAATAGTTGCCGAGGGGGAGACGAGGGATTGTGCACCCATTATCTTCCTCTCATATGTCTGCAAGTTTGCACACCCCGTAGTTAGTCTTTGCTGTAAAGCATTTGTTTATATAGCCATTCCTTGTTTGATGACCCGGCCCTGTCGTTGCGATAGCGCCGGGATTTTTTTATCTGCGTTTTCTGCTCTCCCCCTTGTCAGCGCATCTCCATCGCTGCGAGCAGCGGCCTCAACCTCCTGCGCCACCCGTTTGCACCACCGCTTATCTCATCGCGTCATCGTGGCTCTGCACACCCCTTCTTATGCCTTGAAAAGGCGATGTGGCGCACAGATATTGAACCACGACAAGGAGTTATCTCAGTAGGCCAGAGATATTCATGTTAGGTACAGCCATAGTGAGCTATCTAATAAGTAGATTTAAGCGATTCAAAATTGCGGCTTTTATCGATTAGCGGAAGCCCCTATGATGAATCCATCGAAAGTTAAGCGCCTCGTCTGGCAAGACTCTTCAACACCAGACCGGCATATGTACATCACCAAGGAGCAATTACATGTCTACCTACATCAACACTGAAATCAAGCCGTTCAATGCTACCGCCTACCACAATGGCAAATTCGTTCAGGTGTCTGACGCTGACCTGAAAGGCAAGTGGTCCGTGGTCTTCTTCTACCCGGCTGACTTCACCTTCGTTTGCCCGACCGAGCTGGGCGACCTGGCTGACAATTACGCTGAATTCCAGAAACTGGGCGTCGAGATCTACTCTGTCTCTACCGACACCCACTTCACTCACAAAGCATGGCACGACACTTCTGACACCATTCAGAAGATCCAGTACCCGATGATTGGTGACCCGACTGGTACCATCACCCGCAACTTCGGCGTGATGATCGAAGAAGCTGGTCTGGCTGACCGTGGTACCTTCGTGATTGACCCGCAGGGCATCATCCAGATCGTCGAGATCAACGCTGGCGGCATCGGCCGTGACGCACTGGAACTGCTGCGCAAAGTCAAAGCTGCCCAGTACGTTGCCTCCCACCCGGGTGAAGTGTGCCCGGCCAAGTGGAAAGAAGGCGAAGCCACTCTGGCCCCGTCCCTGGACCTGGTAGGCAAGATCTAAGCCTCCCGCTTCCAAGACCGGCCCGCATAAGGGCCGGTTTTGTTTCCGGCCCCAAGCAAAGGCGCCGGTCTGCTTTCCGGCTTACATCTCACGCCGACCCGCAATCACAAGAAGGAATTCGAAGATGTTGGATACCAACCTCAAACAACAGCTGAACACCTATCTGCAGTACATCGTCAATCCCATCGAGATCAGCGTGTCCGGCAACGACAGCGACAAATCTGCAGAGCTGCTGGCACTGGCCAGCGAGATCGCCGAGATGTCACCCAAGATCACCCAGACCTCTGGCACTGCCGCTCGCAAGCCTTCCATGAGTGTCGCGCCGCAGGGCCAAGCCCCGCGCGTTCACTTTGCCGGCATCCCCATGGGTCATGAATTTACTTCTCTGGTACTCGCCCTGCTTCAAAGCGGCGGCCACCCCTCCAAGGCCGATGCGGCCGTGCAGGAGCAGATCCGCAATCTCAAGGGTGAGTACCACTTCGAGACCTATATCTCCCTCTCCTGCCACAACTGCCCGGACGTAGTTCAGGCCCTCAACCTGATGGCGACCCTGAACCCCGGTATCACCCACACCATGATCGATGGCGCCCTGTTCCAGGACGAGGTCGCCGAGCGTCAAATCATGGCGGTACCGAATGTCTACCTGAACGGCCAACCGTTCAGCCAGGGCCGCATCTCGCTGGAAGAGATCGTCGCCAAACTCGACACCGGTGCCGCCGAGCGCAAGGCTGCCGAGCTGAATGAGAAAGATCCCTACGATGTACTGGTGGTGGGCGGTGGCCCGGCTGGCGCCGCAGCGGCCATCTATGCCGCCCGTAAAGGCATTCGCACTGCCATCGTTGCCGAACGTTTCGGTGGTCAGGTGATGGACACCGTCGGCATCGAGAACTTCATCTCCGTGCCCTACACCGAAGGCCCCAAACTGGCTGCGAGCCTGGAGCAGCACGTCAAAGAGTACGGCGTTGAAGTGATCACAGAGCAGCGCGCCGCCGCCATCAGCAAAGATGGATATGTGAACGTGGATCTCGCCTCTGGCGCCACCTTGAAGAGCCGCGCCGTGATCCTGGCTACCGGTGCCCGCTGGCGTGATCTGAACGTACCGGGCGAGCTTGAGTACCGCACCAAGGGCGTGGCCTACTGCCCGCACTGCGATGGTCCCTTCTTCAAGGGCAAGCGAGTAGCTGTGATCGGTGGCGGTAACTCCGGCATCGAGGCAGCAATCGACTTGGCTGGCATCGTCGAGCATGTGACTGTGGTGGAGTTCGCCGACACCCTGCGAGCCGATGAAGTGCTGCAGAAGAAGGCTCGCTCCATGGGCAATATCGACATCATCATGAGCGCGCGCACCACCGAAGTGATCGGTGATGGCAGCAAGGTGGTCGGTATGGATTACGAAGATCGCACCACAGGTGAGATCAAACACTTAGGCGTGGCGGGTATCTTCGTCCAGATCGGCCTGGTACCGAACACCGAGTTCCTGAAAGGGAGCGAGATTGCTCTTACCCGCTTTGGCGAGATCGAGATCGATACCAAAGGGGCGACCTCCCTGCCCGGCGTCTACGCCGCAGGGGATGCCACCACGGTACCGTTCAAGCAGATCATCATCTCCATGGGTGCTGGCGCCACCGCCGCACTGGGTGCGTTTGATTACCTCATCCGCAACCCGGCGCCGGAAGCGACCAAAGCTGATGCTGTGACCGCCTGATAAACCCAGCGCAACAAAAAGCCGACGCTCGATTAAGTAAACACGAGCGTCGGCTTTTTTATATCTGTATCGATGCGCAATAAAAACCCCGCAGCAAATAGCTGGGTTGTTCATGACTGGACTTCAACGACGGGCATCACTCCAGCAAGAAAACAGCCTCGATATTATCACTTACCGTGATCTGCTGTTGTTGATAGCTGTTGTCCGCCATATCCGGCGCGGGAGCAGCCATCGCCATGGCCTGCACCACCTTCAGGTTGCGGCTGTAGGCGGTAATGGGCGAAGCATTGCGGTACTCCACACTGTAGACCTTGCCAAGCTTCATCCCGAACGCCTTGGCCAGAGATTCAGCCTTGGTTTTGGCATCCTCAACGGCATTCAAACGGGCCTGCTCCTTGATGACCTGCGGCGACTTCAACCCGTACTCAATCTGGGATACGGACTCCAGCCCGGCTTTGAGGGCGATATCCATCAGGGGGCTCAACTTGTCGAGCTGATAAAGCTTCACTGCCAATTGTCGCTGAGCACGATACCCCAACAATAACGGCTTCTTGTTCTCGCCATACTGATATTCCGGAGAGACCATCAGATTGCCAGCCTCAACATCGCTGCGCTTGATCCCCAACCCTTCCAGTTGGCTGAAAAAGGCTGCGACCTTGGTATCGACCTGCTGCTTGGCCTTGAGGCCCTGCTTATCCAGTGCACTCACCGCCACATTGAGAGTGAGCATATCGGGTTCGGTCTTCTGCTCGGCATAACCGCTCACCACCAGATGGGGCGCTTGCGGCACTTCAATCGCCAGCAGCGGAGCACTGACAACCAGCGCGGAAAGAGTAAGAAGGGGACGCCACATAGAAAAAAACCTCAATCGGAAAGATTGAGGTCATTATGCCCGCGCAGCTACGGGATTCATATATCGTGCAAGGGGGGGAGCTGATCCAGTATCTGATTGGTCAGATCGAGACTAATGGTGACCATGCTGCCGGGATCCTGGATCTGGTTTGCCATATCCAGAGCAGGAGCCGTGCCACAGACCAACACCTCATCATCGAAATGGAACGAGTCCCACGACAGAACGTGTCCTTGCACCGCCTGTCCGATATTGGTGCCACCACTATCCTCCTCCATCGCAGACCAAGGGATGGTATCAGATGGCCCTAGCAAATCTTGCAACAACGGAGAGTGAAAGCTGGCCAGCGGATACTCCTGCTGCCCCTGATGATGGCCAACCAGAATCATGTTATGGGCAGACTCGGTATCCATGGCGGGCACATAAGTGATAGAGGCCGTAGCGAAGTCAACATAGAGCGAGCCCGCTACATCACCGACCTCATTCTCAATCTCCATCCCATCCAGCCGGTCACCCGCGATCGAGGCCTGATAGCCAAACTGGCCGGCGCAGGTAATGTTTCCCTGCCCATCCCAGCTATAACGGATACCATCAATGTCGACCCAGTTGAATGACTGCATGATTACCCCTCTCCTCTACTGCCGCTATCTTATCCATCCCCTTGAGGAAAAAACAGGGGCCAGGCAAGCCCGGCCCCGTTCGCTGGTTACGGATCAACCTTGAGGTTGCCGTCATCCAGCAACTTCTGAATAATCTGCAAGTCACTGTTACCCAGGGTCGTCAAGTCAATACTGTCAAATTTTATGACGTGGGTGGTTCCTCCATTCGTACCATCCAAATCAATAGTCAATGTTGATTTGTTTGTGCCTGGCCCATCACTACTGAAATTGAGGTACGCATCAAGCGAACCAGAGTTGGCATGTTCGCCAGTGAGCAGCTCGCTTATATCCAGTACATCTCCGCCAGTGCCGGTGGTGAAGTCTTTGATGACATCCACCCCACCGATATCACCCGCCCCCCACTTAAAGGTGTCTTTACCGCCTCCACCTGTCAGGGTGTCGCCATCAGCACCACCAAGGAGCAAGTCATCGCCGCCACCACCGCTCAAGATGTCGCTTCCAACCACACCGCTCAGTACGTTGGCATTGCCATCCCCCGTCAGACTGTCGTTGAACATGGAACCCACCAGATTTTCCATATTGCTCAGACTGTCAGTACCCGCACCACCGGTCGCCTGATTATTACCATTGACCTTAACAGTGACACCGGCCGTACTATCGATGTAACTGGCCGTGTCGTTGCCAGCACCACCGTTCAAGGTATCGTTGCCTGCACCGCCAACAAGAATGTCGTTACCCTCGCCACCATTCAAAGCGTCGTTACCGGTACCGCCCAGCAGAATATCATTTCCAGCATTGCCGTTGAGCGTATCCGCCCCCGTCCCGCCGATGAGGATCTCGTCCAGATATCCTCCTGTGAGCGTTGCCCCGCTTTGAACATCCACGAAGACCTTGGCCGTATCTGTGGTCGAGCTATTGGTGTAGTTGAATGACCCTTCGTAGCTACTGGAGGTTGCGCTGCCAGAGGTATCATCGAACGTCACCGAACCCGCGTTATCTGTCACTGTTCCACCAACGGCCCCAGAGACGCCCGTAATAATCTGGGTCGCAGCCAGCGGCCCGGTATCATTGACAAGCAACGCCCAATCCGGAACGGTTGCAGGGTCCTGGTTGGTGATGATGAAATCATCGCGTACCACCGTCGGACCAACCGCTGGCTTGATCACGATGGCCAGAGTGCTGGACGCTGTGTCCCCGTCCTTATCGGTAATGCCATAGCCCACGACCTGGTTTATGCCCCCTGCCGGTATAGAAGACGGCGGAGTATAGGTATACGCCCCGTTGTCCATATCTACCTTGAGGGTGCCGCCAGCCAGCGCAATGCTCCATTCGTTTGTTGATTGGTTAAAGGTCCCAACCGACGTATCGCCAGATGGGGTATCCGTGTTCTGGTTGTAGGTATACGTTATCCCCCCAACAGTAATGGAGCTGAGCCAGCCACCATCCGCCCCGGCACTGGCCACTATGCCATTGATTATTTGACCCGCCAGCGGTGGCGCCACAACGGTACTCAAAAGCGTAGCGGCCAATTGACTGAAATCAGTCACAACCACAGCGGTTGTATTCGCTGGGCTCGCGCCGCTGACACCATTGTAAGCGATGGGATCAAGTGCAGACTGGGTAGATCCCGAGCCCATCCCTAGCGCAAAGGAGTTAATATTGTTCGCTTTAAGGAAATCAGCCCAATCTTTGGTTTCTCCACTCAGTGTCGAGCCGTCACCATCAATGCCATTGCCACCACCAAGGGAGTTATCTCCATCCAGGACAGAAGCGGCTGAGCCACTCAATGCGTTCGCTGTGGGCTTACCATCTGACATAAAATAGGAGACATTTTGTGCATTAGTCAGTCTGCCTGTATCGCCAAAGGCCTTGATCGCCTCATTTAGAGCATCGTCATAGTTCGTATTGCCTGACGGCACCAGCCCCAATATGGTCGACTTGGCAACATCCACATTGACCCAGACACTGGTTGGATTATTTGCGGAGGATGCAAATGTGATGATATTGACCATGACAGAGCCATAAGCACTGTACTTGTCGAGCAACTCCAGGGCAGATTTTTGCATCACCTGCATCCGGGTCATGCCTTGATACCCCGATGATCCCCCCATACTGCCGGAGATATCGAGGATCAACATCAGGTTGGTATTTTGCACCTGAGTGGCCTGACCGGCATTGGTCACTGCATTCGCCATCGGGGCATCATCGCTGATGACCACCTGGAGATTACCGGTGCCAACATCCCCCGTCGCATCCGTGGCAGACACCACGAACAGCGGGCCGTTAACAGTGTCATCATCCCCCTGCACGCTGTGCGTGAGCACATTGTCCTTGAGCGTGTAGGTGTAGTTCACCGTGTACAGCCCCCCGCTCAGACCGGTCACCCCAGTCACGACCAGCGTACCCAGTGCATTGTCTACCAGCGTCTGGCTGCCGCCGCTGGCCAGGTTGTAAATCCCACCACCAATGGTCAGTGCAGTGAGGTTCTCACCTTGCGTGTTGACGGTGAAGCTGCCGGTGAATATCTCGGTGTCGCCTGCCGAACCCGAACCGGCTGGCTCGCCGCCACGGACCGGCAGACCCTCTTCATCCACCGTCGCATTGCCGATGGTCAGCACCGGTGTGCTGGTATCCTGGCCGATGTTGATGGTCAGGGTCGCCGGGGCCGTGTCGTTGTCACCATCTTTGAGGGTGTAGGTGAACACGTCCGTTGCCCCAACCGGCACCGAGGCCGCGGTCAGCGTGTAGCTGTACTCGCCATCCAGACCCATGGTCAGGTTGCCATACTGCCCCCTCACCGTGAAGCCGCCCGATGGGTTATTGTCGGTGCTGCCATTGAAGCCGACGACCTGGCTGACTGCCGCATCATCCGCCCCCTTGACATCAGCTCCCGCACCACTAGTTCCACCCGTGGTACCCAGCCCTGTAATCACATTGCCGGTGACGGCTGTGAATACGCCCTCCGTCGCACTATCGGCATCATCATTGGCACTCGGCGTATCATCCACGATGCGCACGACCAGCTGGTCGCTGGCACTGGTGCCGCCCACTCCGTTCACGGTCACTCCCACCACGTCCGTCAGGGTGGTGTCATTCGCTGGTTGCGTGTGTGTCTGCGCCGCATTGAGTGTGTAGCTGTAGGTGATCGTCGCGCTCTTGTCCCCGTCGGCGCTGCTGTAACCAATCACCTTGAGGGTGCCTTCCCCCGTGTTGATCCCTGCCGATGGCGCACCGACCGAGAAGGTCTTGAGCGTCGCCACCGAGAAGGTCACGCCACCAATCAC
Organism: Aeromonas sp. 11P; assembly: GCF_051920165.1. Classification (NCBI taxonomy): domain Bacteria; kingdom Pseudomonadati; phylum Pseudomonadota; class Gammaproteobacteria; order Aeromonadales; family Aeromonadaceae; genus Aeromonas; species Aeromonas sp. 11P. The sequence goes on along the minus strand of NZ_JBQBDJ010000004.1, from coordinate 4,725,787 downwards.
CACCTCCTTGATCCCATCGCTGGCCGAGACCTGGAAGCTGTCGCTATCGGTTTCACTGTTACCCGCAGCGGCCGAACCATCCGGGTTCAGACCCGCTTCATAAACCGTCGAATCCGCCCCTTCTGCCGCCACCGTCACCTTGGCCGTATCATTCGCACCCTGAATGGTGATCGTCAGCTTGGCCGGACTGGTGTCACCGTCCGCATCACGAATGAAGTAGGTCAGGTCGACACTCTTGAGGTCATTTGCACCCAGTGCTTGTACCGCAGCACTGGCGTTGTTCACGGTAAAGCTGTACGCCCCGGTCACATCATCCAGCACCAGTGTGCCATATGGCGCCAACTCGGCCTTGGCCGCCGCGTTGGCGTCCCACACCACGTAGTCTGCTCCCTTGCCATCGGCACCAAACACATCGTCGCTACCATCGGTCAGCACATTGCCGCTGACCGCCAGCGTACCGTCTTCTGTCACCGCAACCGGGCCATCATTCACCGCCTTCGGCACATCGTCGATGATGGCGATCGTCAGGTTGCCGCTGTCTGTGCTGCCACCCACCCCGTTCACGGTCACTCCCACCACGTCCGTTAGGGTGGTGTCATTCACTGGTTGCGTGTGTGTCTGCGCCGCATTGAGTGTGTAGCTGTAGGTGATCGTCGCGCTCTTGTCCCCGTCGGCGCTGCTGTAACCAATCACCTTGAGGGTGCCTTCCCCCGTGTTGATCCCTGCCGATGGCGCACCGACCGAGAAGGTCTTGAGCGTCGCCACCGAGAAGGTCACGCCACCAATCACCACCTCCTTGATCCCATCGCTGGCCGAGACCTGGAAGCTGTCGCTATCGGTTTCACTGTTACCCGCAGCGGCCGAACCATCCGGGTTCAGACCCGCTTCATAAACCGTCGAATCCGCCCCTTCTGCCGCCACCGTCACCTTGGCCGTATCATTCGCACCCTGAATGGTGATCGTCAGCTTGGCCGGACTGGTGTCACCGTCCGCATCACGAATGAAGTAGGTCAGGTCGACACTCTTGAGGTCATTTGCACCCAGTGCTTGTACCGCAGCACTGGCGTTGTTCAGGGTAAAGCTGTACGCCCCGGTCACATCATCCAGCACCAGTGTGCCATATTGCGCCAACTCGGCCTTGGCCGCCGCGTTGGCGTCCCACACCACGTAGTCTGCTCCCTTGCCATCGGCACCAAACACATCGTCGCTACCATCGGTCAGCACATTGCCGCTGACCGCCAGCGTACCGTCTTCTGTCACCGCAACCGGGCCATCATTCACCGCCTTCGGCACATCGTCGATGATGGCGATCGTCAGGTTGCCGCTGTCTGTGCTGCCACCCACCCCGTTCACGGTCACTCCCACCACGTCCGTTAGGGTGGTGTCATTCACTGGTTGCGTGTGTGTCTGCGCCGCATTGAGTGTGTAGCTGTAGGTGATCGTCGCGCTCTTGTCCCCGTCGGCGCTGCTGTAACCAATTACCTTGAGGGTGCCTTCCCCCGTGTTGATCCCTGCCGATGGCGCACCGACCGAGAAGGTCTTGAGCGTCGCCACCGAGAAGGTCACGCCACCAATCACCACCTCCTTGATCCCATCGCTGGCCGAGACCTGGAAGCTGTCGCTATCGGTTTCACTGTTACCCGCAGCGGCCGAACCATCCGGGTTCAGACCCGCTTCATAAACCGTCGAATCCGCCCCTTCTGCCGCCACCGTCACCTTGGCCGTATCATTCGCACCCTGAATGGTGATCGTCAGCTTGGCCGGACTGGTGTCACCGTCCGCATCACGAATGAAGTAGGTCAGGTCGACACTCTTGAGGTCATTTGCACCCAGTGCTTGTACCGCAGCACTGGCGTTGTTCAGGGTAAAGCTGTACGCCCCGGTCACATCATCCAGCACCAGTGTGCCATATTGCGCCAACTCGGCCTTGGCCGCCGCGTTGGCGTCCCACACCACGTAGTCTGCTCCCTTGCCATCGGCACCAAACACATCGTCGCTACCATCGGTCAGCACATTGCCGCTGACCGCCAGCGTACCGTCTTCTGTCACCGCAACCGGGCCATCATTCACCGCCTTCGGCACATCGTCGATGATGGCGATCGTCAGGTTGCCGCTGTCTGTGCTGCCACCCACCCCGTTCACGGTCACTCCCACCACGTCCGTTAGGGTGGTGTCATTCACTGGTTGCGTGTGTGTCTGCGCCGCATTGAGTGTGTAGCTGTAGGTGATCGTCGCGCTCTTGTCCCCGTCGGCGCTGCTGTAACCAATTACCTTGAGGGTGCCTTCCCCCGTGTTGATCCCTGCCGATGGCGCACCGACCGAGAAGGTCTTGAGCGTCGCCACCGAGAAGGTCACGCCACCAATCACCACCTCCTTGATCCCATCGCTGGCCGAGACCTGGAAGCTGTCGCTATCGGTTTCACTGTTACCCGCAGCGGCCGAACCATCCGGGTTCAGACCCGCTTCATAAACCGTCGAATCCGCCCCTTCTGCCGCCACCGTCACCTTGGCCGTATCATTCGCACCCTGAATGGTGATCGTCAGCTTGGCCGGACTGGTGTCACCGTCCGCATCACGAATGAAGTAGGTCAGGTCGACACTCTTGAGGTCATTTGCACCCAGTGCTTGTACCGCAGCACTGGCGTTGTTCAGGGTAAAGCTGTACGCCCCGGTCACATCATCCAGCACCAGTGTGCCATATTGCGCCAACTCGGCCTTGGCCGCCGCGTTGGCGTCCCACACCACGTAGTCTGCTCCCTTGCCATCGGCACCAAACACATCGTCGCTACCATCGGTCAGCACATTGCCGCTGACCGCCAGCGTACCGTCTTCTGTCACCGCAACCGGGCCATCATTCACCGCCTTCGGCACATCGTCGATGATGGCGATCGTCAGGTTGCCGCTGTCTGTGCTGCCACCCACCCCGTTCACGGTCACTCCCACCACGTCCGTTAGGGTGGTGTCATTCACTGGTTGCGTGTGTGTCTGCGCCGCATTGAGTGTGTAGCTGTAGGTGATCGTCGCGCTCTTGTCCCCGTCGGCGCTGCTGTAACCAATTACCTTGAGGGTGCCTTCCCCCGTGTTGATCCCTGCCGATGGCGCACCGACCGAGAAGGTCTTGAGCGTCGCCACCGAGAAGGTCACGCCACCAATCACCACCTCCTTGATCCCATCGCTGGCCGAGACCTGGAAGCTGTCGCTATCGGTTTCACTGTTACCCGCAGCGGCCGAACCATCCGGGTTCAGACCCGCTTCATAAACCGTCGAATCCGCCCCTTCTGCCGCCACCGTCACCTTGGCCGTATCATTCGCACCCTGAATAGTAATGGTCAGCTTGGCGATGCTCTCATCACCATCCGCATCCTTCATGGTGTACCAAACGTCGTAGCTCTGGTTGAACAAGGACGTCAATGCCTGGGTCGCCGCACGGCTGTTGTCCAGCGTATAACTCCAGGCGCCAGTGGTCGGGTTTTGAGTAAAGACACCGTAGGTGGCCAACGCACTGACCGCAGCACTGTTGTCATGCCCGGTAGCACTCCAGCCAACAAACACCGCTAGCGTATCGGCACCAGATGTATCATTGCCCAGCACATTGCCACTCAGGCTACCCGCCGCATCTTCGGTGACAGAACCACCCTCGTCGTTGGTGGCGGTCGGCACATCATCTTCCACGTTGATGGCAAAACTCCCTGCAGGGAAGCCACCTGTCAGCGGGTCTCCGTCACCATCGGTGGCGGCCAGTACGCCAGAGAAGTCGATGCCCACGTCTGCCAGTTGTTCACCGTCATCACCATCCGCTGTCGGATGGTCCAACTGACCACTCAAGGTAAAGCTGTAGCTGCCGCCAGCCCCTACAGTCAGGGTAAAGATCGGCACACCACCCGCACTGGCTGTCAGCACATTGCCCGCCACGCTGTAGCTCAGCGCCACACCGCCACTGGTCAGCCCCTGTCCCACCAGACTACTGACATCACTGCCCAGACCAAAGCTGCCTGCCCCATCGGCACCAAAGTTGACCAGTGCATTAAGGGTGCCAGCCAGCCCTGTTGCGCTCACACTCTGGTCAGACCCTTCGCTGTTGCCGCTGGGCAGCGCATCTTCGTGCACCAAACCGCGCACGAATTGTTCCTCCCCACCAGCCAGAGTGGGGGTGTCATCCAAAATGGTAACGTCAAGGGTATCGCTGGCCGTGTCCCCATCGCTATCGATCAGTAAAACGCTGAAGCTTTCGCTTAGGGAGGTGTCATTGACGAGTCTTGTATGGTTTTCATTATCGCCAAGGGTATAGCTGTAACTGACTTGCCCTTCACCGGTCACCGGGTTGTAGGTCACCGCTGAGATAGTCAGTACATTTCCTAACGGGCTGATAATGGACTGTGGAAACGATGTGCCTAGCTGGCCATTGGTGATTAATGTAACGCCAGCCAAAATCAAACTCTGGACACCGTCAGGCGCATTGAAGGTAAATACCCCACTTTGAGTCAGAGCTGCTGCGTTGGGATCCGAACCATCCGCTAAATTGGTATCGCTGACTTGTACCTCACCCCCAACCAGATCAAGCCCTGCAAGCTCTACCTCTTGCTCGACCGGAGTGATAGAGATAACGAGTGTTGAAGTCACTGTGTCCTGGCCATCAGTTACCTGATAGTTCACCGGGGGAACTGCGCCATCATAGTTAGGCGCAGGTGTGAAGGTATAGCTCCCATCCGGATTGATGATCAGCGTGCCCACTCCGGTAATGGTGGCAGCAACACCGGCAGGGACTCCGATATTGATACCCCAGTCATATGAAACGATAGAGGCATCAGCCGGTCCATCTGGATTGGCACTATTGTCGAGCAAATTCCCACTGACCTGGGTGTCTTCCAGGGTCACGGCGGTTTCGCCCAAATCATCAAGCTGATTTTCAAGAATCAAATCTTCGGCCTGATTTTCATTGATGACAGCAGCTGTATCGTAGGTTGTATCAAACCCTGCAGCCGCTATCGTGGCATCGCCGGTTCGATCAATTGTGACGAAACCACCATTACCACTGGCCCCCGCAACCCCACCAATACCGCCACCACCACCGGCCGCTGGTGCCCCACCAGCAGCAGAAGCCTCAAAGTTTTGAGTCGGGTCAACCCCCTGCAGAATCGATTCTTGCAATGCGGCAATATCTGAAGGAGCGCCTTCCTGGCTGGCAGCCACTTGCGGTTGAGCAGATTCAGCGGACTCGGAACCTACCGGTACATCCGATGCAGGAGTATCGTCATAAGGGGAAAGAGCCAGCTTGGCGTCATCCGCTATGGTCAATTTGGCCCCAGGTTGGAGAATTTCCCCTTTTTGCAGAGGGCGGCTGCTTCCATCAGCCAGCACAATCTCCACATTGCCTTCGATAGCTGAGACAACCACGGACTTGTCGATGATTTGGGTACGCATATCCATTGCTCCAAGGTGACAGATCTTGATGTCTACACCGTAGAAGTAGATAGCGCGCTGTTCCGTTGCAAAAAAGCGTACGTTCGAGAGAAATTCAACAAATGGACGGAAAAAAATCGAAAAGTTGGAATTTCTTAATACAAATCAGAACCCTAGATACAGCCCCATTCAAGACCGACCTTGAGTTAGTTATAGAAAAATGGCGAAAAGAGAAGTGACTGGTATAAAAAAGGCCCCTATCGGGGCCATTTCCAGCATTTAATTCAAGACAATGGGAAGGCGGGATGAACAAATCCCTGGTAACCATCGATATGCAACTTGGAAAGCAGTTCCACTTGATGTTGATCTTCGACACGGGTTGCAATGGTGGTCACACCAGCATTGTGTGCGGCGCGACACACTGCAGCCAGGAATGAGGTGTCAGCCCCCGGCTCCATGACCTGACTGGTATAACCGTGATCGACCTTGACATAAGCCGGCGACAACTCCTCCAGATAGCCCAGGGACTGGAAGTGACGACCATAGTGGTCAACCCCCCACTGGAAGCCATGCGCTTGCAAGGTGCCCACCAACGCAGCCACGTTGTCTTTATGTTTCATGATGGCAGCTTCAGGTATTTCAAATAACAACCGCTCTTTCAGCTCTGCATGCTCGGTCAGATAGCGCGTCAGCCAAGTTAAAAATTCATCCGAGCAGAGCGAGCCAGCAGTGATGTTGATCGCCAGTACCAGATCAGACTGTTTTTGCAGTAATGGAACGCAAGCATCAAGCACCGCTTGGTCAAACTCGCCACCCAATTTGAACTGTTCAATCGCGGGCAAGAACTGACCTGCAAAATAATCAGTGCCATCCCGAGAGATGGAAGCAAACAGCTCGGCATGCAACCTTGCTCCATTATCAAACCGGCAAGCTGGTTGGGCTTTGAAGCGCCAAAGTTGTCGTGAAATTGCATCTTGTACCAGATCTCGCCAGGCCAAGCGCCCCATCAAACCTTGCTCGGTACCCCCTTCCATCACAACAGCACCACGGCGTTCATTGCGCGCCTTGCCAAGCGCATTATCGGCTTTGGTCAACAAGGCAGAGAGATCATCATTGCCATCACGACCGGCAATACCAATGACGGAGAGCGCATCCCCTTCGCCCATTGGATTCACCACCAGATCGGCAATGCGGCTATTAATCACTTCAGCCAGCTCTTTTAGCTGAGTCAGATCGTCAGTTGGACAGAGCAGCGCATATTCCGTCGCGGAGATCCGTGCCAAGGCGGCGCCATCCCACCCTTTTAATTGCTCTTTCAAAGCCTGAGCTATCGATTTGACCATGTTGTCACGGGCAGCAAAGCCTTCATCGCGATAGATATCATCCAGCATGTCGACCGCAACCAGCATGACGCCACCTTGGCCAGCCTCCGCTATCCATGCGTTTACCTGGCCCACAAAATAGGCTCGGTTGCCAAGCCCCGACACGGCATCGACATAAACCCGCTCACGCAATTTCTCGGCCTCATCGGCTTGCTCTTTGAACTGCAACGCCAACTTGCTTGAGAGGGTGTTGATCGCCTGAACGACCTGCTTCAATTCATGGGTTTTAGGCTCCGGGATCGTATGACCGAAATGGTGCAGCTCGATCTCTACGGCTTGATCACAGATCTGTTTGAGTGGCTTGAGCAAGTAGTTGAGTGCTCTCATTAACAAAATTGTGGTGATCAAAAAGCCGACCAGAAACCAGCTCGCCAGCTCGCTCATCCCCCGCCACAACTCGTAATAAGCCTGGCCGGGGTGACCCACTACTTTTAATTTTCCAAGCTGCAACCAGCCAGATGTCAGAATTGATTCGTTGGATACCTCAGGAAACAGTCCCAAATTGACAAACCACCGCGGTACCCCCTGAATATTGTTGGTATTTTCCTGCTCGATGACATCCTTCGATGCCAGCAGATCAAGGCGAACCAATCGATAATAGCCGCCATCAAAAATAGCCTGGATCACCGACTCGGCACCGACCTTGTCACCGTTTTCCAGATACGGGGTAAGCGCAAGCCCCAGCGAGGTTGCCGTATTGATGACCGTTGTTTCCTGTTGCTGCGCCAGATAAGTGCGGGTTGAATTGAATTGCACCCAGTATGTGGCCGCAAATAACAATCCAAACAGCAGCAGCATGGTGGCTAATAACTGTCGATAGAGCGTCATAGGTTAATCATCCAAATTCACCACTGGCCGAGCCAATCGCCCCGAGGTCATGCGATTGCGTAAATCATTCCATAATCCCAAGCGGGATGATTGACCAGCCAGTTCCCCTTGGCCTCGTGCCTTCATCAACCACAAGTGACTACCGTTAAAACTGTAAATAGGCACCAGATCACGCCGCTGTGTGGCTGGGCGAATCGAGCCTATCAAATTATCCAAAATAACCGGAACGGAAGAGGGTGTCTCATAATATGCCACCACCATGTGAAACTGGTTGTAATCAAGCGCCTTGACGTACACCATCCGCATTTTATCATCCGGGATCCCAAGCTCGAGCAGCGTAGAGTATTTGGCGATACTGAAATCTTCACAGTCTCCCCCGGCGGCTCCCAAAAATTCTAGCGGGGTTGCCCAATAATCCTTTTTGCGCCATAACTTGATATCGTCAATAAAACGCATCCGATTGAAAAAATTATTAACCCGCTCAAGCTTTTTTTCTTCGCTCAGGGCCCTGCCCTTCGTCTCCATGACCAGCATACGCCAACTAGTTACACGCTTGCCGGCTCTGGCGCCATAGGTCTGCTCCGCCCGTTTGATCAAGTTGAGATCTTCCTGTGGCAGAGGCTGACTGGCACAGAGCAGAAGTGAGAAGGGTAACAGCAGGATCCATAAGGAGTGGCGCAGAGCGCGTAGCGATCGGAATCTCCAATCATTGAGAAGATAACACCATCGGCTACCGGCACCACGCTGGAGTGTCACATCATATTCCTGCTGCATTATTACTGCTGCACTCCTCAAAGCTCGTACAACAACCTGCGTTAGCCAAACATGGTGACTGCCAGCAGCAGTCACCATGTTGGCGTTCATGATCCCTGCGGGATCATGAACAAACGGTTATTGCCTGGCCTGCCATTCAGCGGGTTGTTTGACGCTAAATGCATTGAGCAGACTGCCTGTCGCGTTGAGAATGCGATAGTCAGCCAGCAGTGCATCATACTCGGCAGTGATATAGCTGCGACGCGCCTCGAACAGTTCGTTCTCGGTGTTCAATACGTCCAGCAATGTCCGCTGACCCAAACCAAACTGCTTCTTGTATGCCTGTACGGTGTCATAGCTGGCGTCAACATGCTCTTTCAGGAAGGTCTTTTGCTTGGCCAGCGACTCTTTCGCGTTCCAGGCCAGACGAGTGCCTTCCTCCACCTGGCGGAACGCATTCAAATGAATGTCTTTCGCCTGAGAGTAGAGCGCAGATGTTGCATTGCTCTCTGCCACATCAGAACCGCCACGGAACAGGTTGTAACGCATCCGCACCATGGCGGTCAGATCATCGTTGCGCCCTTTGACCGCATCGATATCCTCATTCCAGTTCTGATCGACCTCGAATGTCACATTGGGGTAGAAACCGGATTTGGCACCTTCATGCTGGTACTTGGCCGCTTCGATATCCTGCAGGGAAGAGAGCAGGGTCGGGTGGACTTCGGTCGCTGTTTTCAGCGCACTATCGAGGCTGGTCGGGATAAGCTCGGTATTGGGAACCGGCTGTACCAGATCTTTGGGCACCTCGTTCACGACACGAATAAATTCACTCTCTGCGTCGCGATAGTTGTTTTCTGCAGCAGCCTGATTTGAGTATGCCCGGGCAACACGACCTTCAATCTGGGTCTGATCCGCAGTAGAGCCAAGCCCTGAATCAGTCCGTTTGCTGATGTCGCTACGGATCTGTTCATGGGTTTCTAGGTTCTGTTTGGAGAGTTCCAGGATCTCCTGCTGGCGCAGCATATTGAGGTAGACCTCAGCTACTCGCAGCGCGGTATTTTCAGCTTCGGAGATCATCGCCAGACGCTGGGCATTGGCTTCAGCTTCGGTTCGGGATACGTTGTTGCTGACATCAAAGCCATCAAACAACATCTGCCGCAGACTGAGTCCAGCTTCTTTGCGAATCATGGAATCATCAATATTGCTGTTGGCACTGGCAGCGCGGGTAGAAGGGCTGTCAGTTTTTTCATAGCCTACGCCACCACGCAGATCGATCGTAGGATAATAGCCACCCTTGGCTCCATCATGCTGATAGAGTCGTGCCTGATACAGATCAAACGCTTCCTTGATCTTGGGATGCGTAGCAAGTGTCTGTGCCACCGACTCTTCCAGAGTCTGGGCCTGACCCAAACTCGGGATCAGGATGCAGCCACTGACCAGCATGGCAACAATCGTTTTTTTCATGTTATCTCCAGTCATGTTTTGTTTTTAGATTGTTGGCTTATCGTTCTCTCAGTGCCGACTGCTTTGCCCGTAAAATCGGCTTAAGCAAATAGTCTAGGACACTTTTTTTACCAGTAATGATATCAGCACTGGCTAACATACCGGGGATGATGGGAAGTGCGTTAAGCTCATCGCCCAAGTAACTCTTCTCTGTTCGAACCCGAACCAGATAAAAGGAGTTCCCCTCCTCATCCTGGATCGAATCCGCACTTATCTGTTCAACCTTGCCATGCAATCCTCCATAGATTGTAAAGTCGTAGGCAGTAATTTTGACGATGGCATCCAGCCCCGGTCGCAGGAAGGCGATATCTTTCGGTGACACCTTGGCTTCTACCAGCAAGGTATCCTCCAGCGGCACAATCTCCATCAAATCCATGCCGGGCTGAACCACGCCGCCCAGGGTGTTGATCTTGAGTTTCTTGATGGTGCCCTTGAGCGGAGCAATCACGCTGGTCCGGTCGACCCTGTCTCGCAAGCCAACCTGCCCTTCTGATAACTGGCCAAGCCGCCCCTGTTTCTCATTCAGTTCAGTCTGGGAGTCTGCTCTGAACTTCAGCGCAATATCATTACGCTTGGAGATGGTCTCACGCAGTACCGAATTGAGTTTTGGGATCAGCAGACGGTTGCTCTCCAGCTCCCCCTGCATCTCGTTGACCTGCCGCTCAAGCTTGATCAGCTCCACTTGAGGCACTATACCCTCTTTCGCCAGCGGACGGCTAATATTCAGTTCCTGTCTGGCCAGATCCACACTGCGATTCACGGTGCGGATCTTGGCATTCAGTTCAATCAGCTCCTGCTCTTTCTGTTCGATTTGCTGACCAAGAATATAGAGCTGGTTCTTCAGGTTATTGAGGCGATCCCGCTGTACAGAGCGCTCACGGTGCGCATATTCGGCAAAGACGGTTTCATAACCATCGGGGAACTGGATTGGCGCTTCGCCTACCACTACCTGCTCACGCCACCCCAGTGCCGGGTTGTTTTTCACCTCGACGCTGGCCATCTCGGCGCGCAGACGGGCCACATCCCCCTTCAGGGTGACGACCTCTTGCTCCCGTTCTCTAAAGTCGGAGCGGAAACGGGTGTCATCAATACGCAGCAGCGGCTGCCCCTTTTCGACGATGTCCCCCTCTTTGACGAAGATCTCTTTGACGATCCCCCCTTCCAGGTTCTGGATCACCTGCAGCTGACGGGACGGAATAACTTTGCCCTGACCCACTGTGACTTCATCCAGTTCGGCCCAGGCCGCCCAGACGATGGCACTCATGAAAAAGAGGAAACAGCACCACAACAGGATGCGAGCTCCGGTCGGCGTGGTCAGCAGTACAGCTGCCGCGCCGTCATCGACAAACTCCAGATGCTCGGGTGCTGGCAATACCTCGCCGGAAGGCGTCTTTTTGCTGCGCTTGAACCAGTCCATGAGCCCCTTAACCATGGGACACCTCCTGCACGCGCACCTTGCCTTCCTTCAACTGCTGCAACACCACCTCTTTGGGGCCATCAGCAACGATCTGCCCCTGCTCGATAACGATCACTCGCGATGCCACATCCAGCATCGAGGTTTTGTGAGTGATGAGGATCAATGTGGTTTCCGGGCCCAGTCTGGCAAGCTCCTGTTTGACCTGCATCTCGGACTGGTTGTCCATGTTGGAGGTCGGCTCATCCATCACCAGAATGGGGGGGTCATTGAGCAGGGCGCGAGCCAGCAGGATCGACTGACGCTGGCCACCGGAGAGCTGACGGCCACCCTCGCCTATCTGCCGATCCAGCCCGTTGGGATCCCGGTTGGTAAAGTTGGTGACACCCGCCCGCTTGGCGGCGCGCAAGACTCTCACATCATCCACCAGCGGATTACCCAGCATGATGTTGTCCCGCACAGATCCGAAAAAGAGAATGACATCTTGCGGAACACAGCCGATATTGCGACGGATCACCGCAGGTGGCAGTTGATCGAGTTCAAAGCCGTCGATACGTACCGAGCCATCGGTCGGTCGATACAGTCCCATCAACAACTTCTCGAGGGTCGTTTTACCCGCCCCAATCCGGCCGATAATCGCCACTTTTTCGCCCGGCTGAATGCGCAAATTGATATTGTGCAGGGTGCTGGTTTCCATTCCCGGATATTTGAAGGAGACATTTTCGAATTCAATTCGACCGGCAATCACCGGATGATGGATATATTGCTTGCCTTCCTCCTGCTCTCCCGGGGTTTGCATGATTTTTTCCAGAATATCCAGTGCTGACTTGGCCTGGTTATAACGGGTCGACAACACGGAGAGTTGCACCATAGGCGCAATGGCGCGGCTGGAGAGCATCACGGCGGCAATCATGCCCCCCATGGTGACCAAGCCTTCGGAGATCTGGTAAACACCAACGATCACCAGACCGACCGTCACCACCTGCTGGATATAACTGGCCAGCGAGGACATGGAGTTGGTAATGCGGCGGGTCTGTACGCCCCAGGTGGAAATATGGGAAACGGCCTGTTCCCAGCGATGCTGGAACATACTCTCGGCGCCGAAAATCTTGACGGTTTCCAGCCCGGAAATACTTTCAATCAGGTTGGCGTTCTTCTGGGACGCCAGGCGTGACCCCTCTTCGATGGACTGCTTGAGGGGCTCCTGAATATAGAAGCTGTAGGCGATGAGGATCAGCATGGCGACGATGGGGACCACCACCATCACACCGGCAAACATCCAGATAATAAAAAGGAAGAAGACGGCAAAAGGCAGATCGATAAGAGTAGAAACCGTTGCGGAGGTGAAAAACTCCCGCACCGATTCAAATTCCTGCAGATGTTTGGCGAACGCGCCGGTGGAAGCGGGACGAGACTCCATCCGCATGCCCATCACCTTGGCGAAGATCTTGGCGGACAGCAGCACATCAGACTTTTTGCCAGCGATATCGATAAAGTAACTGCGCAACTGCCGCATCACAAAATCGAAGGTAAAGACCACCATAGCCCCGACCGCCAGCACCCAAAGCGAATCAAACGCCAGATTGGGCACAATCTTGTCATAGACGTTCATGGTGAAAAGAGGGCTTGCGATGGCAAACAGGTTGATCAGAATGGAGGCGATCAGCACATCACGATAGATGCCGCGGGATTCGAACAAGGTGCTCCAGAACCAGTGGCCATCACGGGTTTCCAGCACCTTGGGCGAGCGCTCGTCAAACTTGAACTGCTTCTTCACGTAGAAGAGGCGCCCCAGATACTCATCACCCAACTGGGCTGCGGTTAGCCATTGGGCTGCATCACCTGCCTGCGGGAAAATCACTTTCCCCTGGCTGCGATCTTCGTTCCACTCCAGCAAAATGCAGGCGCCACCATTGCGCATCTGCAATACACAAGGCAGCAGCAAGGGAGAAATATCGGCCAGTGGCTGTATCACTTCACGGGCGGATAACCCGCCCCGCTCGGCAGCACGGCAAAAGAGTGCGGTAGTCAGGCGCCCGGAGACCAGTGGCAACCCGGTCGTCAGGGCATCCTGGCTGTTGGGCACACCATAAAAGCGGGTCAAGAAGACCAGACACTCCAATAACTCATCAATACGACTTGTTTCTGCTTGCATAGCATCCTGTCACTGCATAAATGAGGTAGATAAGAGCGTTCATCGCTCATATTTCCCTGCTATAGCCACGCTAAAACCGAGTGGCCTTCCCGCTGATGAGACTGATCAGGGGATAAACCTGTCCAGATAGATCGCGACACTCATCCCCAATTTCCCGGCACAGCAGCAATGGCGGCATGATTCGTTATTGGTAAAAATAATCGGCTCATCAACACCATGCTAACACTGCAATCAGGGTGAATGTCGGAGTTAATTGATAATGACATTTATTATGGCGCACCACTATATCAACCGGCACGTACCAAAACTATAGTTTAGGGTATGAAGTTTTTTATATAACCCTATGTTTTACGTGAAAATAATAATCTGGCGCTCAATTATAGGTCAGGAAGTATGAAGGGTCTGCCCAACGCGTGACCTTGCGGGCCGTTCAATGAGAGTGCTTTGGCAATGTCCGCCATGGCCGTCCAGCGATTTTCACACCAGGCTGGCGCCAACAGGGTTGGACGGCGCGCGGATGCCGAAATCCGGTGATACACCACCTCGGGCGGCGTGTGCTGGATCATGGCGACAGCGGCTTCTACATACTGCTCCAGCGTCAATACCTCAAGCCGCCCCGCCTGCCACGCTTTACCGAGAGTACTGCCTTCAACCACATGAAGCGGATGCAACTTGATCCCCTCAACACCAGTCTCAACGATACGATGCAAGGTATCGAGGCTGTCCATCGGCACCTCGCCCGGCAGGCCGACGATCAGATGAGCACATACCTTGATGCCGCGCTGATGGGCACGTCTTACCGCATCCTCATAGGCAGCATAACCGTGGCCGCGGTTGATCCGTTGCAGAGTCTTGTCGTTGGCGCTTTGCAGCCCGAGCTCCAGCCACACCTCGTAACCCCGGGCCTGATAGCCCGCCAACAGATCCAGCACCGCATCCGGCACGCAATCGGGACGAGTGCCCACACAGAGCCCCACCATATCGCTCACCGACAGCGCCTCTTCATACATCCGCTGCAGATATTCGACCTCGGCATAGGTGCTTGTATAGGCCTGAAAATAGGCAAGATAGCGTTTGGCACGGGTGACTTCGTCTCGGCGAGCCAGCAGTTGTTGCACCACGGAGAGTTGCTGAGCCGACTCGTCGGCAAAAGAGGATACGTTGCAGAAGGTGCAGCCACCACGGCCCAGGGTGCCGTCACGGTTCGGGCAGGTGAAGGCCCCGTGGATGGAGAGTTTGTGGATCTTCTGACCATGACGTTGCTTGAGATCCTGACCGAATGTATTGACGAGTTCGTGTAACTGCATGACACCTCCGCTAAAGGAGCGCCATTGTACGAGCTTGCGTAAAACAGGGGCTGAGCTGGATCAAGCTAGCGGAGAGGGTAAAACATATAAACACCCGACCAATTTTGAATAAATATAGAGAAAAAGCGCAAAAAAAGGATTTTTACAGTTCTTTGACGATTCAAACAGTAAACATCCATATGAAAATGAGACCTGATAACCCACTGTTGAACAATGAAAAATTCAAAGAGACCCGACAGCACACAATTGCAAGCATGGGATATTGAAAATGTGATCCCATCCGCTGTCGGCCACATCGGGTTGGTAAAATTACTACATTCGCCCATAGTCGCCGAGCGCACCATTGAGCCCGCCAATGGCGATATATTTAACCAACAAAATCAAACCACACAGAATAAACACTCCATAACTGCGAGCGAATCCCCCTAACCCGACATTTTGTTATGCGAATGTAACCATGAAGACAAACCTGACCTGCGATTGACCTCGCCAGAAAATCCCATTAGTTTGGAGATTCGCCACGTCAGGCAGACGGAACCACAAGAGCCAATCGCAATTTATGCAGTCAGACGATGACTGTGCGATGCAAGGCCGAGCAAGGGAGAAATGCAATGTCACTATATGATCCAAAGCTGGAGAGGGATAACTGTGGCTTCGGCCTGTTGGCCCACATGGAAGGGGAAGCCAGCCACAAGCTTGTCCGTCTCGCGATGTCAGCATTGGCTCGCATGCAGCACCGCGGAGGGATCTCCGCCGATGGCAAGACCGGCGATGGTTGCGGTCTGCTGCTGCAAAAACCGGACAGCTTCTTCAGAGCTGTCGCCGAGGAGAAGGGATGGCACCTTGGCCGCAACTATGCGGTCGGCATGCTGTTTCTCAACCCTGACCCCGTATTGGCCCAGCAGACCCGCGACATCATCGACGAAGAGCTGGAAAAAGAGACCCTGAGTCTGGTCGGCTGGCGCAAGGTGCCCGTCGATACCAACGTACTGGGTACCATCGCCAAAGCCTCCCTGCCCAGCATTGAACAGGTCTTTGTCAACGCCCCGCCCGGCTGGGTCGACAAGGATCTCGAGCGCCGCCTCTATATCGTGCGCCGCCGCATCGAAAAGCGCGTCAACGACGACTACTTCTATGTGGTCAGCCTCTCCAACCTGGTCACCGTCTATAAAGGGCTGTGCATGCCGGTGGACTTGCCGCGCTTCTATCTGGATCTCGCAGACATCCGTATGCAGGCGGCCATCTGCGTCTTCCACCAACGTTTCTCCACCAACACCAGCCCGCGCTGGCCGCTGGCCCAGCCGTTCCGCTATCTGGCCCACAACGGCGAGATCAACACCATCGCCGGCAACCGCCAGT
The DNA here is from genome assembly GCF_051920165.1 of Aeromonas sp. 11P. NCBI lineage: Bacteria > Pseudomonadati > Pseudomonadota > Gammaproteobacteria > Aeromonadales > Aeromonadaceae > Aeromonas > Aeromonas sp. 11P. The sequence goes on along the minus strand of NZ_JBQBDJ010000004.1, from coordinate 4,709,686 downwards.
GGGCCAAGGCACGCAGCTACAAGTTTGCCACCCCGCTCATTCCCGATCTGCAGGAAGCGGCCCCCTTCGTCAATACCACCGGCTCTGACTCCTCCAGCCTCGACAACATGCTGGATCTCTTCCTCGCCGGTGGCATGGACCTGTTCCGTGCCATGCGTCTGTTGATCCCGCCTGCATGGCAAAAACACCCGAACATGGATGACGACCTGCGCGCCTTCTACGACTTCAACTCCATGCACATGGAACCTTGGGATGGCCCGGCCGGTATCGTCATGACCGACGGCCGCTACGCCACCTGCGCACTAGATCGCAACGGTCTGCGTCCGGCCCGCTACGTCATCACCAAGGACAAGTTCATCACCCTCGCCTCCGAGGTCGGCACCTGGGACTATACCCCGGACGAAGTGCTGGAGAAGGGCCGGGTCGGCCCGGGCGAGCTGTTCGTGGTGGATACCAGCAACGGCAAGGTGTGGACCAGCTTCGAGATCGATGACGATCTCAAGACCCGCCACACCTACAAACAGTGGATGGACAAACATTGCCGCCGACTGGTCCCCTTCGAGCAGATGGACGACAGCCAGACCGGTAGCCGCGAGTTCTCCGACGACCAGCTGAAAACCTATCAGAAGCTGTTTGGCTACTCCTTCGAGGAGCTGGATCAGATCATCCGGGTACTGGGTGAGAACGGTCAGGAAGCGGTGGGCTCCATGGGGGATGATACCCCGATGGCGGTGCTCTCCTCCGGCCCGCGTACCCTCTATGACTACTTCCGCCAGATGTTTGCCCAGGTGACCAACCCGCCCATCGATCCGCTGCGGGAAAACCACGTCATGTCGCTGGCCACCTGTATCGGTCGCGAGCAGAACGTCTTCAACGAGACCTTCGGCCACGCCCACCGGGTGCTGTTCCAGTCGCCGATCCTGCTCTACTCCGACTTCCACCAGCTACTGGCACTGGAAGGTGAGTACTACCGTCATCAGGTGATCAGCCTCAACTTCAAGCCCGAAGAGGGGCTGGAAGCGGCCATCTTGCGTATCTGCGAGGAGGCAAAAACCGCCGCAAAGAGTGGCACCGTGCTGCTGGTGCTGTCGGATCGCGATATCAGCGCCGATACCCTGCCGATCCCGGCCGCCATGGCGGTAGGCGCGGTACAGCGCACTCTGGTGGACAACAACCTGCGCTGCGACGCCAACATTCTGGTGGAGACCGCAAGCTGCCGTGACCCGCACCACTTCTCGGTGCTGCTGGGCTTTGGCGCGACCGCCATCTACCCCTATCTGACCTACGAAACCCTGGCCAAACAGGTTGAAGAGGGCGTGCTCACCATGTCCCTGCGCCAGGCCATGGTCAACTACCGCAACGGCATCAACAAGGGGCTCTACAAGGTGATGTCCAAGATGGGCATCAGCACGGTCGCCAGTTACCGCTGCTCCCAGCTGTTCGAAGCGGTGGGCCTGGCCAAGTCGGTGGTCGATACCTGCTTCCGCGGCGTATCGAGCCGTATTCAGGGTGCCGATTTTGCCGACATCCAGCAGGATCAGCACAATCTGGCCCGTCAGGCCTGGCTGGTGCGCAAGCCCCTCCCCCATGGCGGCCTGCTCAAGTTCGTCCACGGCGGCGAGTACCACACCTACAACCCGGATGTGGTGCAGACCCTGCAAGCGGCGGTGCGCTCCGGCAACTATGCCGATTACAAAGAGTACGCCCGTCTGGTGAACGAGCGCCCGGTTGCCACTCTGCGCGATCTGCTGGCCCTGAAGAAGGTCGACAATCCGGTCGCGCTGGATCAGGTTGAGCCAGCCGACAAGCTGTTCCCCCGCTTCGACTCCGCAGCCATGTCCATCGGTGCCCTCGGCCCTGAGGCCCACGAGGCGCTGGCTGTTGCCATGAACCGCCTCGGCGGTCAGAGCAACTCCGGCGAAGGTGGCGAAGATCCCAAACGTTTCGGTACCGAGAAGAACTCCCGCATCAAGCAGGTGGCTTCCGGCCGCTTTGGCGTCACCCCCCACTACCTGATGAACGCCGATGTGGTGCAGATCAAGGTGGCTCAGGGTGCCAAGCCCGGCGAAGGTGGCCAGCTGCCCGGTGACAAGGTGACTGCCCAGATCGCCCAGCTGCGTTATTCCGTGCCCGGCGTGACCCTGATCTCGCCGCCGCCGCATCACGACATTTACTCCATCGAGGATCTGGCCCAGCTCATCTTCGACATCAAGCAGATCAACCCGAGCTGTCTGGTGTCGGTGAAACTGGTCTCCGAACCCGGCGTTGGCACCATCGCCTGCGGCGTGGCCAAGGCCTATGCCGACTTCATCACCATCTCCGGTTATGACGGCGGCACTGGCGCGAGCCCCCTCACCTCGGTCAAATATGCCGGTTCCCCGTGGGAGCTGGGTCTGGCTGAAACCCAGCAGGCGCTGGTCGCCAACGGTCTGCGCCACAAGGTGCGGCTGCAGGTGGATGGCGGCCTCAAGACCGGTCTCGACATCATCAAGGCAGCCATCCTCGGCGCCGAGAGCTTCGGTTTTGGCACCGGCCCCATGGTGGCGCTCGGTTGCAAATACCTGCGTATTTGCCACCTGAACAACTGCGCCACCGGCGTTGCCACTCAGGATGAGAAGCTGCGTCGCGAGCACTTCACCGGCCTGCCGGAGATGGTGATGAACTACTTCAAGTTCATCGCCGAGGAGACCCGCGAGCTGATGGCCCAGCTCGGCGTCACCCAGCTGACCGACCTGATTGGCCGCACCGATCTGCTGGAAGCCCTGCCCGGCCTCACCGCTCGTCAGGCCAAGCTGGATCTCTCTGGCATTCTGGCCCGTCCGGTAGCACCGGCAGGCTCCAGCCTGTTCAGCCAGCAGCACAACCCCACCTTCGACAAAGGGCCGCTCAACCTGAAAATGGTGGAAGATCTGCTGGAAGCGGTAGAAACCTCAAGCGGCGGCGAGTTCCGCTACGACATCCGCAACACCGACCGCTCGGTGGGTGCGCGCCTCTCGGGCGAGATCGTCAAACGCCACGGCAACCAGGGGATGGCAGCAGATCCGGTCAAGGTGCACTTCAACGGTACCGCAGGCCAGAGCTTCGGCGTCTGGAACGCAGGTGGCCTCGAGATGATCCTCACCGGTGACGCCAACGACTATGTGGGCAAGGGGATGACCGGCGGCAAGCTGGTGATCAAGCCCCATGTCGGCGTGGCGTTCAAATCCCACGAAGCGGCCATCATCGGCAACACCTGCCTCTATGGTGCCACCGGCGGCAAACTCTACGCCGCGGGCACTGCTGGCGAGCGTTTCGCGGTGCGCAACTCCGGCGCCCTGGCGGTGGTCGAGGGAATTGGCGACAACGGTTGTGAATACATGACCGGCGGCATCGTCACCGTACTGGGTCAGACTGGCGTCAACTTCGCTGCGGGCATGACCGGCGGCTTTGCCTACGTGCTCGACGAGTGCGGCAACTTCGCCAAGCGCACCAACCCCGAGCTGGTGGAACTGCTGGACGTGGCGGATCTCGCCATCCATCAGGAGCACCTGCGCGGCATCATCACGGCGCACCTCAATGAGACCGGCAGTTCGCGCGCCGAGGAGATCCTGGCCAACTTCGACTCCTATGTGCCCAAGTTCAGGCTGATCAAACCCAAGTCCAGCGACGTGAAATCGCTGCTGGGTCACACCAGCCGTTCCAGTGCAGAACTCAGAATCCAGGCGCAATAAGGAGGGAACCCTATGAGCCAGAACGTATTTCAGTTTATCGATGTCCAGCGGGTTGACCCGCCCAAGAAGCCGCTCAAGATCCGCAAAATCCAGTTTGTGGAGATCTACGAATCCTTCAATCAGCCGCAGGTACAGATGCAGGCGGATCGCTGCCTCGAGTGCGGCAACCCCTACTGCGAGTGGAAGTGTCCGGTCCACAACTACATCCCGAACTGGCTGAAACTGGCCAAAGAGGGGCGTATTCTGGAGGCGGTGGAGCTCTCCCACCAGACCAACAGCCTGCCGGAAGTGTGTGGCCGGGTTTGCCCGCAGGATCGCCTCTGTGAGGGCTCCTGCACCCTCAACGATCGCTTCGGTGCCGTCACCATCGGCAACATCGAAAAATACATCACCGACAAGGCGTTCGAGATGGGCTGGAAGCCCGATCTCTCGAACGTGGTCAAGACCGGCAAGCGGGTCGCCGTCATCGGCGCCGGCCCTGCGGGTCTTGCCTGCGCCGACGTGCTGGCACGCAATGGCGTCACCCCGGTGGTGTTTGACAAGTACCCGGAGATCGGTGGCCTGCTCACTTTCGGTATCCCCTCCTTCAAGCTGGAAAAAGAGGTGATGCAGCGTCGCCGCGAGATCTTCCAGGGGATGGGCGTGGAGTTTCGTCTCGAAACCGAGGTGGGCAAGGACATCACCTTCGCCGACCTGCTCGGCGAGTTCGATGCGGTCTTCCTCGGGGTCGGTACCTACAAGTACATGAAGGGCGGCTTTGCCAACGAAGAGGCGCCGGGCGTCTATGACGCCCTGCCCTACCTCATCGCCAACGCCAACCGCTTGCTGGGGTTCGAGAAGGCGCAAGCCGACTACATCGACTTCGCCGGCAAGCAGGTAGTGGTGCTAGGCGGTGGTGATACCGCCATGGACTGCGTGCGGACCGCCATCCGTCAGGGGGCTGACAAGGTGATCTGCGCCTATCGCCGCGACGAGGAGAACATGCCGGGCTCCAAGCGGGAGGTGAAAAACGCCCGCGAGGAGGGGGTTGAGTTCATGTTCAACCTGCAACCGGTGGCGGTCGAACTGGATGCCAACGGTCGCACCGTCGGCATCAAGGTGGTGAGCACCGAGCTGGGTGAACCCGATGCCAATGGCCGCCGCAATCCGGTGGTCATCGAGGGCTCAGAGCAGGTGTTGGCCGCCGATGCGGTAGTGATGGCGTTTGGCTTCCAGCCCAACCCCCAGCCCTGGATGGCGGAGTTCGGCATCGAGCTCGATAACCGGGATCGCATCAAGGCCCGCGAGCAGGCGGAATATGCCTTCCAGACCAGCAACCCCAAGGTGTTCGCCGGTGGCGACGCGGTACGCGGCTCCGACCTGGTGGTGACCGCCATCTACGAAGGACGCAAAGCGGCCGAAGGGATCATGGACTATCTGGCTGTCTAATCCGACCGACCAAGGCCCTGATGCGCTTTTACTATCAGCCCCGCCCATGCGGGGCTGATTTTTTGTAGCTACCCCCCCCCTACAAACGCACCACCAGCCACTCCCCCTTGCCGACCGGCACCAGCGAGGTGGCAAAGGCGGGATCCTGCGCGACCTCGTTCATCCACTCCACCATCTCGCTGCGATGGGAGATGGCATTATCGACCACCAGCAGGCCGCGAGGCGCCAACAGGCGGCGGATCTGCGGCCACCATGCCCGGTAGTGCTGACGATCTGAATCGAGGAAGATGAGCTGATAGCCGGCTTGCGGCAAGGTAGGCAACAGCTCACCCGCATCCCCAGCCAGCAGGGTGATCCAGGGGGCCAGCCCTGCCCGCTGAAAATTGTCATGGGCCAGCACGCGCTTATCCTCATCCAGCTCAATGGTGGTGACATGCCCCTCCAGCCGACGCACTGCTTCTGCCAGCCAGAGTGTGGAGTAACCATTGGAGGTGCCAATCTCCAGCACCGCCTGCGCCCCACGGGTCTGCACCAGCACTGACAGCAACTCCCCCGTATCGCGGGTGATATTGAGCAACTTGCGGTGGCGAGCCTGCTGCATGCTGTCATTGCGCTCGCCAAGCTGCTCCAGCTGACGTTTTAACTGTTCCAGTTCCATCAATATCCCTTTCGTCCTTGCCCAAAACCGTTAGCCCACCCCCTTGGCTTGGCCTTTGGGAGTCAAATGATTTCTTTCAACCGCCATTCACACCACAAAGGATGAGAAAAGGACAACCATTTGAGGCAGAATTTGTGACGTCTATCTGTTACACTTCGCGCCCGCCATTTTCCGGCTCACTCTCTGACTTGATGTCAGGCGCAGCCGTCGGTGGTTACAACCTCCGTCTCGCTCATGCCGAGCTAACCAAGCCAAACACAGCCCAGCTGGAACACAGGAACCCATTATGAGATTTGAATCGTTCGATTTTGCCCCCGAGATTTTGCGTGCTGTCTCAGATTGCGGTTATCAGGAGATGACCCCTGTGCAGCAACAGGCGATCCCGGCCATTCGCCGTGGCCGCGATGTGCTGGCCAGCGCCCAGACCGGTACCGGCAAGACCGCCGCCTTCGCCCTGCCCATCTTGCAGCGTCTGGTAGACAATCCGGCGCCGGTCCAGCCTTCCAACGCCCGGGTGCTGATCCTGACCCCGACTCGCGAGCTGGCGGCTCAGGTGGCGAGCAACATCAATGACTTCGCCAAGTATCTCGATATCACCACCATCACCATCGTCGGCGGTGGCAAGCAGGACGTGCAGGCCAAGAAGCTCAAAGCGGGCGCTCACATCATTGTGGCCACCCCGGGCCGTCTGCTGGAGCACCTCACCGCCTGCAACCTCAGCCTCTCCTGCGTCGAGTGTCTGGTAATGGATGAAGCGGATCGCATCCTCGACATGGGTTTCAGTGCCGATGTGCAGAAGATCCTGCAAGCGGTCAACAAGACCCGTCAAAACCTGCTCTTCTCCGCCACCTTCTCCGACGCGGTGAAGAAGCTGGCCAACCTGATGCTGGATCGCCCGCAGATTGTCAGCGTCAACAAGCAGAACTCCACCGCCGACACCGTCAGCCACACCGTCTATCCGGTCGAGCAGAAGCGCAAGCGCGAGCTGCTCTCAGAGCTGATTGGCAAACAGAACTGGCAGCAGGTGCTGGTGTTCGCCAGTACCCGCGAGAGCTGTGATGTGCTGGTCGAGGAGCTGAACCTCGACGGCATCAAGTCCGCCGTGGTCCATGGCGAGAAGGCCCAGGGCAACCGTCGCCGCGCCCTGCGCGAATTCATGGAAGGCAAGGTACGGGTACTGGTCGCCACCGAAGTGGCCGCCCGTGGTCTGGACATCCCGGATCTGGAATACGTGGTCAACTATGATCTGCCGTTCCTGGCGGAAGATTACGTCCACCGCATCGGCCGTACCGGTCGTGCCGGCAAGCGCGGCATGGCCATCTCCTTCGTCAGCCGTGAAGAGGAGCGTACCCTGCTGGAGATCGAGGCCCTGATCGGCCAGAAGATCCGTCGCATCATGGTGCCGGGCTATGAGGTGAGCAGCCGTGACGAGCTGATCAAACAGCTGCAGGAGCGTCGCCGCTTCGGCAAGCGTCCGCAGCGTGAAGATAACGCCGTGGCCCAGGTGATGGCCGAAGCCAAGCTGCAGGGTCAGCGCCTCAAGCGTCTGGCCGCCGCCAAGAAGCCCCGTCAGCCGAAATAAGGCGCGCAGACTGCTTTGTTGAACCGCAAAGGCGCCACTGGCGCCTTTGCCATCTCTGTCATCGGTGTTGACCCCTGGAGGTCAACTCAAGGATTGCTTATGACCTCTCCGACCTACAATCAGGCCCTGCTCGAGATGGCCACTCAAAGCCTGGCCGAACTGGCCCGCACCGCCGAGCAAAAGGCGGGCAAGCGCACTCCGGCGCAAGAGAGCCACTTTCTCTGCACCTGGATGGCCGACTCCCTCAAGGAGAAGCGCTTCTCCCGTCTGGTGATGGAAGATTTGAAAGCTTGGGTGCAGCTTGGCCGCACGCTGGGTGCGGGCGCCGATCTCAAGGGATTGCTGGAGCGCATCGCCTTCCAATACCAGTGCGCCATGACCAATCCGCAGCAATTGGGAGCCAAGCTGGCGGCCCTGCTGGAGGATCTGACGGCGGCAGGCTGGCTGGTGCTGACCGAGAGCGAGGTGAACGCCAAGCTGCGCCTGCAATCGGGCGGTCAGGCGAGTCTGGTGGTAAGCCATAGCGAATATGCAGGCCATATCGAGGACGGTGAGCTTGTCAAACCCCTCACCCTCTATGTGCGCGGTGACGAGAAGGTGCTGGCCGAGGCGGCCTTCAAGCACGGCCTGCTGCTGAGCCAGGGCAACAAGAAGACCACCCTGGTCAAACACCACAAGGCCTACCGGCTGATGCCGGACAACGCCCAACCGGCGCTGGCACTGCTGAGCGAGGCTCGCCAGAGCGCCTGATCCCGCCAGTGTGCAGCAATAAAAACGGCAGGCCCTTGTGCAGGGTCTGCCGTTTTTTGTTGTTCGATCTTCGGTGATGAAGTGTGGCTATCGTTTAGCGGATCTTGATGCCAATCTGACCCGCGTCACACCACTCGAACATCACCTCCTCACTCTTGCCGCAGCAACTGCCACCACAAACCCGGCTCTCGCGCTTGATGACCCGCCCCTTGCGCATCCAGACGCCGAGCATGGCCTCCACCGCATCTTCCGAGGTATGGAAATGGCGAGCCAGATCGCGCCGGCTCACCTTCTGCTGCGCGGCGAGGTAATCCCCCAGCTCGCGCAGGATCATAAGGTCACCACCTTGCGGGCGACGATGTCACCGTGACGGCGACCGGCCCACCAGAGCAGTACCAGAGAGAGGCCATAGCTGACGATCCAGAACAGGCTCTGCTCCGGGTGAGCGGCAAAGGTCGCCACCTGATAGAAGAGGGTCGCGCACATAAAGGCCATATAGTTGCACCATACCGCCGTCATCAGCGCCCACTGGCGACCGGTTTCCCGCACCAGCGCGCCCATGGCAGCAGCACAAGGCATGTAGAGCAGCACGAACAAGAGGTAGGCAAAGGCACCGGCCGCCCCGTCGAAGTGGGTCTGCATGTTGCCGTAGGTGGAGACATCGACCTCCTGCGCTTCGGCAGCTGCCTGCTGATCATCCAGCTCACCGACAGACAATCCCATGGGGTCGCTCGGGTTGATCTCCGCCAGATTGGCCGCCACGGCGTCGATCGCCTCGTGGAAACTGGCCACCAGCGAGAACTCGCTCTCCTCCTCTTCACCACCAGCACCGGCGTAGAGGCTGTTAAGGGTACCGACCACCGCTTCTTTGGCGAAGATACCGGTGACGATACCGACCGTGGCCTGCCAGTTGTCATCGCGTACACCGATGGGGTGCAGCACCGGCGTCACCGCCTGGCTGATCTTGCTCAGGACCGAGCTCTCTTGATCCTGATGGCCGAAGCTGCCATCGGTGCCGAGCGAGTTGAGCACGCTCAGCACGGCGACCACCAGCACTATGGTTTTACCTGCGCCAAAGACGAAGGATTTGAGCTTCTGCCAGGTCTTGATGGCAACGTTGACCGGACGCGGCCACTCGTAATCCGGCATCTCCATCAGCATGGAGTCGCTCTTGCCCGGCAGCAGGGTGCTGCGCAGTAACAGGCCGGTGAGCACTGCAACCAGAATGCCGATGAGGTAGAGACCGAACACCAGGTTCTGGCCAGACTCGGGGAAGAAAGCCACCGCAAACAGGGCGTAAACCGGCAGACGGGCACCGCACGACATAAAGGGGGCCATGGCGGAGGTCATCAGCCGCTCCCGCTCGGAGTTGAGGGTACGGGTCGCCATCACCGAGGGGACGGTACAGCCAAAGCCCATCAGCATCGGCACGAACGCCTTGCCCGGCAGGCCGAGACGGCGCATCAGGGCATCCACCACGAAGGCGGCACGGGCCAGATAGCCGGAGCTCTCCAGCACCGCGAGGAACAGATAGAGGCAGCCAATCACCGGAATAAAGGTGGCCACGGTCTGCAAGCCGACACCGAAGCCGTCTGCCAGAATGGCCCCCAGCCACTCGGGAGCATTGATCAGCCCCAGCAGGTGGTGCACCCCATCGACAAACAGGGCGCCGCCCATAATGTCGAAGAAGTCGATAAAGGCGCTGCCGACGTTGATGGCAAACAGGAACATCAGGTACATGACAAACAGGAAGAAGGGGATGCCAATCCAGCGATTGAGCAGCACCCGATCCAGCCACTCGCTCTGGGCCTCGGTGAGCTTGCCCTTCTGCTGACGAGCCTGTTGTACCCACTGGTGGATATGGCCGTAGCGAATATCCGCCAGTTGCAGGTCGATATCCTGTCCCTGATGGGCACGAGCTACCACATTGGCGGCGGCTGCCTGCTGACCGGGCAGCAGGGTCTCCTGCATCACCGCATCCTCTTCCAGCAGGCGCAGGGCGCGGCCACGGGTAGTAAGATGATGCGGGGCGAGCAGGGTCTCCAGCTCCGCCAGATCGGTTTCAAGCTCGTGGCCGTAATCGAGCTGCAAGGCGGCTTGCGGCTGACCGATAAACTGCCGGATCTGCTGCTTGAAGGCGGCAACCTGCTTGCTGTTGTGGGCAGAGAGGGCCACTACAGGGCAACCGAGGGATTTGCCAAGCTTGCTCTCGTCGATGACGATGAGGCGCTTTTGCAGGATATCCAGCTTGTTGAGCACCACCACCATGGGCAGGCCCAGTTCGCGCAGTTGTAGCGTGAGGTAGAGGGAGCGCTCCAGATTGGCGGCGTCGATGACGTTGAGCAGCAGGTCGGGTTGTTGGCCCTGGGCAAAGCGGCTGGCGATCTGCTCGTCCAGACTGCCATCCTGACTGGCCAGGCTATAGATGCCGGGCAGATCCATCAGCTTGAAGTGATGTTCACCCGCGCTGAACTCACCCATCTTCTTGTCGACGGTGACACCACTCCAGTTGCCTACCTGCTGGCGGGCGCCGGTCAGGGCGTTGAACAGGGAGGTCTTGCCGCTATTGGGGTTACCTACCGTTACCAGGGAATAATTCATACCAGCTCTACCTCTATTTTCTTCTGAACCCGCCGCGTGCGTGTGGCAAGCTGCTTTGCAGGTTCGACTTCTTGTCTCTGAACCGCTCCCGGTGACTTTCTTGACCGAAGCGGTAGCCAAACAGGGGGTTATACCGGCTCGACTTCTATTTGCTGGGCCAGACTCTTTTGCATGGAGAGACAGATCCCCTGGCACTGGATCTGGAGCGGGTCCCCCAGGGGGGCGGAGCGCAGATAGATGACTTCAGTCTGGGGCAACAGGCCCATCACCATCAGTTTGCGGCGCAGCGGCCGGGCGAGCTGATTCATATTCTTGATGCGAGCACTCTGTCCCGGTGACAACTGCGTGAGTACCATGACTGACTCCTGAAGTTAAACAATAATAATTCGCTTTTACTTGGGGCATTATAAGCTGTGTCTTCAACTTTTATTTGAGTAAAATCAAACTCCGCTTAGCTAACCCATAAAGTATTGCCATGAGTCACGACAACAACAGCCGCCTCGTTTACAGCACAGATGGCGGCATGATCAAGGAGCAGAGCGCTCCCCAATCCGCCTCCCCCTTCCCCACCGACGGCACCGTGCGCATTCGCCGCGAGACCAAGGGGCGCAAGGGTGCCGGGGTGATCACCATTCATGGCGTACCCGCCGAACAGCAAAAATCCCTGGCCACCCTGCTCAAGAAAAAGTGCGGCACCGGAGGCGGTATCAAGGAGGGGGTAATCGAGATCCAGGGGGATAAACGGGATCCGATCAAAACCGAGTTGGAGAAAGCCGGTTTCAGCGTCAAGCTGGTGGGTGGCTGATCCCCTTGTCACTCATGCGGTTTTTCCCTAGAATGCCCGCTCCCATCGAGGGGGAGTAGTCTCGCACGCCGGTGCCATCCATTGCATGAATATCGGCCTGCGACCCTGATCAACATACTTGGTGCCAAATCACCATGGTCAGGGTGATCCATGTCAGCCATGGATTTGACAAGACCTTTGACGGGCCAGTGCCAATACCGGGGACGGATGGCGCAGGCTTGTCTTTGGTTTATAACAATTCCGTCCCCCGGTCATTTTTATGGAAGCCTTGTTAACCTCAACCCTCAGCGTCGCTATTGCCGAAATCGGCGATAAAACCCAGCTGTTGGCGTTGCTGCTCATCTGCCGTTTTCGCAAGCCCTGGCCCATCATCACCGGCATGCTGGCGGCTACCCTGCTCAACCATGCGGGCGCCGCCTGGATTGGCGAGTTCATCAGCCGCTGGCTCGATCCCAAGATAATGACCTGGCTGGTCGCCATCGCCTTTATCGCCATGGCTATCTGGATTTTGGTGCCAGACAAGATGGATGACGAGGAGAGCTCGCTGGATAAATACGGCCCCTTTATGGCCACCTTCGTGCTCTTCTTTATTGCCGAGATTGGCGACAAGACCCAGATCGCCACCGTATTGCTGGCCGCCAAATATGACTCGCTGGTGCAGGTCATTACCGGTACCACCCTCGGCATGATGCTGGCCAACGTGCCGGTGGTGCTGATCGGCAAGCTGGGGGCGGACAAGCTGCCGCTCAAGGGGATCCGCATCGCCTGCGCCATCCTCTTTGTCGGCCTCGGGGTGAGCACCCTGATCTTTGCCTGATGGCCCGTATCCGATGACCAAGCCCTCCCCTGCGGAGGGCTTTTTTGTTTGCTGCTTTGTCTAGTGCGTAACCCGCTGTCGCAACCACCAGCCGCAGAGCCAAGGGACAGTGCACGGTTGCGGGTGCCTCATGCCATAATGGGGCAAACCTCGTGGAGTCCCCCCATGCACAACGTATCAAGAGAGACGCTTCTCGAATGGGTCAAACAGGGACGGCTGGCGCCAGAGAAGCTGGCGGACGCCCTGACCCTCGCCGATCTTCCCCCCCATCCGGCGCGCTGGCAGTGGCTGTTTGACCAGCTGCTGCTCTGGCTCGGAGCCCTCTGCATCGGGGCTGGCCTCATCTTCTTCGTCGCCTTCAACTGGCAAGAGCTGGGCCGGGTCTCCCGCCTCGCCCTGCTGGAGGCACCGCTGCTCGCCATGCTGCTTCTGCTGTCGCGCAAACCGCTGGGGGATACCCCCCGTCAGGCGCTGCTGCTCGCCATCGCCCTCAATATCGGCGCCCTGCTGGCGCTGGTGGGCCAGACCTACCAGACCGGCGCCGATCCCTGGCAGCTGTTTGCCACCTGGGCGCTGATGCTGGTGCCGCTGGCGGTATTTGGCCAAAGCCCCCTGCTCTGGACCTTCAGCTGGCTGCTCGGCCAGCTGGCGCTGGTGCTCTACTGGCGGCTCGGCCTGTTCACCCTCTTCTTTACCTTCGATGAAGAGGGTTTGGGCTGGTGCCTTACCCTGCTCAACGCCGCCCTCTGGGGTCTGCTTCTGCTGGCACCTGCCAGCTGGCGCCTGATGCCAAGCTGGCTGGCGGGTCTGGCTGCGGGTCTGGGGGCCACCCTGCTCACCCTGCTGGCGCTGTTTGATGCCGCCTCCCCGCTGGTGTGGCCGCTCTGGCTTGGCTGGCTGGCCGCGGCCTATGCCCTGTGGCACCACAAATTTATCGCCGGACTCGCCATGGGGTGCCTCAGTCTGATTGCCGTCATCCTCGCGGCGCTGGGCAAGTGGATGGAACCCGACATCAACGGCTTCTTGCTGCTGAGCCTGATCGCCATCGGCCTTTCTGTCACCGCCGCCCGCTGGCTGCAACAACAACGGAGGTCTCATGAGTGATCTGACCCTTTGGCACGCGCTGCAACAGGCCAATCTGGTGGAAGGGGAGATGCCCCGTGATACCCAACCTCACTGGTCGAGCCGTTTTATGCTGGGGCTGGTGGGCTGGATTGCCGCCCTGTTCCTGCTTTTTTTCCTGTTTCTCACCTTCGAGCAGCTGACCCGCGAGGCCAACAGCGCCCTGTTGCTGGGAGCTGTGCTGCTGGCGGGGGCCTACGCCCTCAATCGCAGCCAAAGCGGCGATCTCTGGGATCAGTTCGTGCTGGCACTCACCCTGGCGGCTGATGCCTGGCTGCTCTATGGCCTGATCGATCAGATTGACTATCATCACGCCCTGCTCTGGTTCGGCCTTGCCCTGCTCTCGCTCACCATCGCCGTGCTGTTCGAGCACTGGCTGGTGCGGCTGTTTCACAGCGTGGCAGCGGCCCTGCTGCTCACCCTTGGCCTCGCCTGCCTCGGGCTGCAACTGCTGGCCCTGCCGCTGGTGATGGCGGCCATCACCTTCTGCTGGCTGCGGGCAGATAGGGATCCAGAGCGCCACCAGCTCTACCACTCCATCACGCTGGGGCTGGCTCTCTCGCTGCTGGTGCTGGGCCGTCTGCACCACCCGCTGTGGGATGGCGGCAGCAGCGTGCTGGACGAGCTGGGGCTATCGCGCCTGCCGCTCTGGCTCAATCCGCTGATCTGCGCTGCCCTGCTGCTGGCGGTGATGGTGAAACTCAGGCTCCCCCTGCTATTTGGCCTGCCGCTGGTGCTGATCAGCGCCATCATCCCCGGCATGGGAGCGGGCGCACTGGTGCTGATCCTCGGGTTTTATGCTGGCAGTTTGGGGCTGATGACCCTCTCGGCCCTGCTGCTGCTCGGTTATGGCTCCCTCTATTACTACGATCTTGGGCTCACCCTGATGACCAAATCCTGGCTGCTGCTGGGCTCCGGCATCCTGCTGCTGGGTGCCCACCAGCTGCTCACCACCTTCGCGGCAAGGAGCGATTCATGAAACCCGTCACCCGACAACTCGCCCTGTTGCTGAGCGGCCTCGCCATCCTGGCAGGCATCAATGCCACCGTCTGGCGCTATGAGCACGCCATGAGCAGCGGCGAAGTGGTGCTGCTGCGGCTCGCTCCGGTCGATCCCCGCTCCCTGATGCAGGGGGATTACATGCGGCTCAACTATGAAATTGCCCGCGAGCTGACCAGCCGCGACGCCCGTACTACTCAAAACAAGGGCAGCAATACCCTGGTGATCCGCCTCGATGCCCATCAGGTGGCCACTCTGGTGGCCGATGGCAAACAGGATCGGCTCGCCAGCGATGAGCGGATATTGCAGGTGCACCAAAGCGAGCGGCAGTGGCAGATTGGCCCCGATGCCTACTTCTTTGAAGAGGGCTCGGGGGAGCAGTACGAAGCGGCCCGCTACGGCGAATTCCGGCTGCAAGCGGATGGCAAGACCCTGCTGGTGGGGCTGCGGGACGAGGCCTACCAGCCCATCGGGCAGACTCGCGCCCGCTGGTAACGGCAGTGAGTGGCTATTTACGCTGTTCATGGTCACACTCAAGGGAAGGTTGATCGCTAAGGATGTTCCCAATGAGGATATGGCTGATCTGTCATCTGTTGCTGCTCTGCTGGGCCTCGACGGCCCGGGCTGATCTGGGCAAGCTCGAGTACCTCACCGAAGAGTACCCCCCCTACAACTTCAGCGATCCGCAAGGCCAGCCCACCGGCCTTGCGGTCGATCTGCTGCAGATGATCTGGCAGCACAGCGGCGTGACACCCCAGCCGGTGCGCATCCTGCCATGGGCGCGAGGTTATTACTTGCTAACCCAGAAGCCCAACGTGGTGCTCTTCTCCACCGCCCGCACCCAGGCGCGGGAAGATCTCTTCAAGTGGGTCTGCCCCATCGGCTACTCGGAGTACATACTGCTGGGCCGCAAAGCGCAGAACATCACCCTGACCGCCTTCGCTCAGATGAGCCAGTACAAGATCAGCGCGGTGCGCTCGGACGCCGCCGAGCAGCTGCTGCTCAACAACGGCATGGATGACAACAACATCATCCCGGCCAACCGCCTGTCGCAGGGGTTGAAGATGTTGCTCTCCGGCCGCGCCGACCTGCTCGCCACCAGCAAGCTGGCGGGATATGACGCCATCCGCGAACTGAAGCTGAGCAGCGACGACTTCAACGTGGCCATGGTGCTGAGCGCCGAGCAGCTCTGCTACGCCTTTAGCCGTCAGGTGCCAGACAGCGAGATCACCCTCTTTCAGCAGGGCCTGACCCGCGCCCTCGCCTCGGAGGAGTTTCGCAAATTGCAGGCCAAATACCTGCCGGTGCGCTGAGTACTCACTCACCCGATGGGCAGCGGTTCGCTGCCCCTTTTATTGATGAAAGATGCAATAGAGGTGGCTAGCTATTCCCGCCGCAAGCAGTCAAACTGGGCTACATAGTTGATTGCGAAGGATCTTTCCCGTGCGGACATGGCACCTACCTCATCTGCTACTGCTCTTGTGGGCCACCTTCGCGCAGGCCGATCCGGGCAAGCTCGAGTATCTGAGCGAAATCTCTCCCCCGTTTAATTTCAGCGACCAGCAAGGGATGCCAACCGGATTGTCGGTAGAGCTGATGCAGCTTATCTGGAAAGCGCGGGGCGTGTCGCCCCAGCCCATCCGCATTCTGCCCTGGGCCCGGGGCTACAACCTGCTGCAACAAAAACCCAATGTGGTGCTGTTTGCCACCGCCCGCACCCCGCAGCGGGAAGCGCTCTTCAAGTGGGCCTGCCCCATCGATCACTCGGAGTTTGTGCTGCTGGGGCGCAAGGCGGACAACATCACCCTCGGCTCGGAGGCCGAGATCAGCCGCTACAAGGTCGGCGTGGTGCGCTCTACCGTCTCCAAGCAGCTGCTGCTCGAACGCGGTATCGATGAGCGCCAGCTGATGCTGGCCAATCGCCTCACCCAGGCGGCCAAAATGCTCGCCTCAGGTCGCGCCGATCTCTTTGCGACCAACAAGCTCGCGGGCTATCAAACTTTGCAGCAACTGGGCTTCAAGCCGGATGACTTTCATGTCGCCTTCGTGCTGGATGCCAGACCGCTCTGCTACGCCTTCAGCCGTCAGGTGCCCGACAGCGAGGTCGCCCTCTTTCAGCAGGCGCTGACCCACGTCGTCGCTTCGGCGGATTTCTCGGCCCTGCAAGCCAAATACCTGCCGCTGCGCTAACGCCCTGATCGCCGCCGACATTGGGCGCAGGATGGCGGCCGCCCCTCGCGCTTTTTTGCCAAACATGCTCCGTCACCTTGGCGAAATCGGTCAGCTTGGTCACACTTGAGCAGATATTCCCTTGATCAGGATGGCAAAAATGAAACCATGGATTGGATTGGCCGGGGCGCTGCTGGCCACCCTCGCACAGGCGAGTCCTGAGCTTGGCAAACTGCACTACATCACAGAAGAGTACAAGCCCTACAACTACGCCGATGCTAGCGGCGCCCCCACCGGCCTCGCGGTCGAGCTGCTGCAACTGGTGTGGAAAAAAACCAATACACCGGCGCAGCCCGTCACCATCATGCCGTGGGCGCGCGGTTACTACCTGCTGACCCAAAAGCCCAATGCGGTGCTCTTCTCCACCGCCCGCACCCAGGCGCGGGATCCCCTGTTCAAGTGGGCCTGTCCCGTCGGCTATATCGAAGTCGTGCTGGTAGGGTTGGCCGAGCGCAATATCACCATCACCAAGCTCGACGATGCCAAGGCGTTCAATATCGGGGCGGTGCGGGCCGATGTGGGGGAGCAACTGCTGCTCAACAACGGCTTTGACGAGACCAAGCTGATGACTGCCAATCGGCTATCACAAGCGCTCAAGATGCTCACCTCCGGCCGGGTTGATTTGCTGTCAACTCACAAGACCACCATGGAGATGCTGGTCGCAGAGCAAAAGATCGACCCAGCCAGCTTCAAGGAGCAGTGGGTGCTGAGCTCGGAGCAGCTCTGCTTCGCCTTCAGCCATCCGGTGAGCGACGAGCTGGTCAAGGAGTTCCAGACCGGCTTGACCCAGGTGTTGGCGAGCAGCGAATACCCGCTGCTGCACAGCAAATACTTCCCTACCCCCACCGCCAAATAGCGGCGAGGCGTCGAACGCCAACAACAAGGGGCCCACCGCGGGCCCCTTCGCTTTTTACCGTTTGCACGCCTCTTGCGGCGTCACCCCACCGCCCTGCCACTGCCAAGCCCCGACAACCATCAACTAATCGATAATTAATAAAAGTTTGTGCCAGCGCAAAAAACCACTCTTTTCTGATAGTTAGCTCATCAAAACCATAGATAAGACCACTCTGGCTCCGTAATATGGCAACGGGCGTCTGTTGACCCCTTTTCCGAGATCAATGGTCAACGGCGCAATCTGGTAGCGACAGTCAGGGGCGGTAGCCACTTTAGCGGAGACCAGCCGGTCTCCCGCGCCAAGGTGCGAGGGTTGCACCCTCGACGGGCGTACCCGTCAGCCCCCGGGGCTATGCCCATGCCCCCATGCGGATACGACGCTTGGGGCAATTTGTAAGGTCGAATCGGGTCGAATGGGGTCGAGTAGGGTCGATTAGCGAAGCGTAATCGTCCGCAGTAACCATCCCCTCCCCCTGCGGGGGAGCGGTAGGGTGCAATAAGCGCAGCGCATTGCACCAAGGTAACCGTCCCCTCTCCCCTTGCGGGAGAGGGTTAGGGGTCGGTAACGTCATTGCATAGCGGAATATCGCCCCCCTAATTGGCATGGCTTCGCCATGCAGGACGAGAAGGTTATGCCCTAGCCGGGAGGGCTTATGAAAGATAAAAATGTAGAGTGCATTTAAAGCTATTAATCTTATATTTTTTTAGCACTAAGGTTTATAACAACATGCAAATATCAAATTTAATAACAAAAATTGAAAACAATGCATTTTCTGAGAAAGAACTGATTAACTTATTCAACAACGCAACATCAAATAATAAGATAAGTGAAGAGGATAAAGCACTTCTTATTTTCTCTATAGAGAAAAATACTCGCCTTCGATTTCCAAAGTCAGCAAAAAGAATTTTCGGTGCCAAGGAATCTTTTGCAGAAAGTAAACTCGACAAACTATACCAAGATTTATGCAAAGAATTCAATTTAAGTAATAATCAGCTTAAGAATGGCGTAAAAACTGGTGGGTTAATGATATCAGGTGAATTTTATATCGATGTTTACATGTCATATAAAAACATCGAAAATCATGGTGTAGCCATAACCCTTACACAACCAGACATAGAATCCGAATTAACTGTCACAGTAAAACGATACAAAACTTACGGTAGTGACTCCGGCACTATTAATATGCATGAGAGCAACATGGATGATTTTGATAATTCCGCACAAGTATATAAAGCATACATTCAGGAATTAATTCAATAGTTTAATAAAGGTGCATAAAACAGTCCGCCATCTCGGTAACCGTCCCCTCTCCCCTTGTGGGAGAGGGTTAGGGTGAGGGGGTAGGTAACGTCTCTGCCCTGCAACACGGTATTTGGCATGGCTTCGCCATGCAGAACGCGAGGACTCCGTCCTCGATGGGATTTCGCCGCCGCTACGCGGCTTGGCGAGTGACTTTTCTTTGCGTGGCCAAAGAAAAGTCACCAAAAGAAAGGCCACCCCCACTTGTTCGCCCTCCTGCGTCGGGTTCCCTCGGTTCAGGCAAAAGGTCTGGCGGAACGACGCAGACGGTACATCCCTGTACCGCCTGCGTCTGCGCCGTCGTCCATGACGGCGCTCCTGACCTTGTGCCCTCACCTCGGCGAACAACAGGGGGCAACACCCGACCCGTAGCCCCGAGGAAAATATCAGACACAGGATTCATGCCAATCTGAGATAGAAGTGTAATTCACTTCGTTCATTACACCCTACGATATACACCGATTTCCATTGCATTATTTCCTATCAGACAAGATACATTTTCGAGATTGATATGAGCAACAGCCTAATTGATAATTTGAAATCGTTTAACCGAAAAGAGCGGTTTTACCTAATTGGTCAAATGCTGGGAAACCCAGAATTTCGCATGGATGACAAACAGCTTGATGAAATATCAAAGCTAATAGAAGTCAAAATTCCCAGAGAATACTTTTCGGCCATAGATTATCACCTTGACTGGATCTATGTCAGCTTGTTTCTCACCCAAGATCATGGTGAAAAAATATTTCCACGAAACTTCATCGATAATAATAAAAAGGTTGATTTGCAAATATCAGGCACTCAAGAGGATGTAGACTTTCTCCTTGCCTTCATTGATCCCGAAAATAAAACCCATATAGTGATGATTGAAGCTAAAGGCGATAGCTACTTTAGCAATGGTCAGCTAGATAGTAAAAACAAACGATTTAAGGCTATTTTTGGTAAGGAAAACACATGGCCAAATGTAAGGCCTCACTTCATAATTTGCAGTCCTAAAAAGCCACAAAAGATAAACATAGAAGAACCAGCCTATTTTATGTTTAAAAACTTTACATTACCTTGGCTTGAGCTCGATATGGGTAATGGAAAAAACAAAGTTACTCGATGTGATAAAGAAGGTGAACCATATAACAATGGTGAGTATTGGACAGTTGAAAATCGCTGATGGTGTTTCGCTGCCACGTGTTCGCCCTCCTGCGTCAAGTTCCCTCGACTCACCCGTTTGTCCGACGGCACGAGGACAGCTAACGCCCCCGTTCTTTCAGTAAGTCGTCTTATAATGCATGCTCAATAGTGAGCTATCAAACTGTGTTAACACCTTAACCCCCCGAACGTCAGATTACGCTTCGCTAATCTAACCTACGGCCCAAAGCTTCCTCTTGGAATAAAAGGAAGCTGAAATTTTCTTGGCTCTGCGTCACCCAATCCACTAAAAATAAAAACAGAGAAGAAATTAATGAAATTACTTGATGTGCGCATATCTAACTATCGAAGCATAAAGGATGAGCAACATATTATTTTTGACACATCCACCACTTTAATTGGACCAAATAATTCAGGAAAAACAAATACATTACGTGCAATTGCACTTTTATTTAGCGGATACGATAACAAATTTTCATATGACAGGGAAAGAGACCTTCCGGTAGATCGACCAACAAAGCAGACATCTGTTATTGGAACTTTCGAGATCCAACCAGAGGAAATCTGGTTTTGGGAGAAATTTGATCGCTTACATGAACTGCATGGAACACAGCGAGATGGCAATATAGTAACACTTTACTTGTATTTCACAGCAACGAACACTCCAGTCTATAGCTTCTTTGCTAATATAAAAAGACCAAATGATCGAAAGAATGACTATTCTAGAGTTCTAAGATCTCTAGTCACAGAGTTAGTCGATAAGCATAATGTGATATATATACCAAGTGAAAAGAGCATCGTTGACTTGTACAGTCAACTGCTAGCTCCAAGAGTTAGTGAAAAAGCATCAAGCATACTATCTTTAGCAATAGAAAACCTAAAAGATGAACTAAGGAATATTGGAAGCTCGATAAGTCAAACATTGAAAAAATCAGGCATATCTGAATCAACTGTGCAGCTTGAAGTTCCTGGCGACAATCTAAGAAATATCGTAGGTGAATTCAGCATTTCTGTTACAGATACAGTTAAGACAAATTATACACAGAAAGGGAGAGGTCTTCAGGCAGCAATATTTTACGCTAGTCTCAACTGGGTGGATGAGAGAATAAGAGATGAAGGTAAAATACCATTCTGGCTAATAGAAGAACCTGAGAGTTATATGCATCCAGAATTAGCAAAAAATTGCAAATACATGCTTGCAATGCTCGCAAATCACAGCATGGCTGTAATAAGTACGCACTCAATGCAATTTTTACCACGCGAGCCAGCAGGCATACATAGCTTCATATTAAAAGATTCAGCAACAAGCATAAAACGGCATGTGAAGTACGACGAGGCTTGCAATGCACTCAAAAAATCTCTTGGCCTTAGATTCAGTGATTACTATAGCTTAGGTGATAACAATGTATTACTAGAGGGTAAATGGGATGCATATGTAATACGTGAAACCTTAAACCACATTATCTCATTATCAGGTATAAACTTACCCTATCTTTCTAACGCCGTTCTTATTGAAAAAGATGGGGTAAGTGGTTTGGTTGGCTTCTTACGCGCCGTTTATGATCATGTTAGAAAAGAAGTTGCTGCGGTAACAGTATTTGATGGAGATGATGCTGGGGTTCGTGCACGCAAGGAATTACAAAGATTTTTCAGTGGGCGTGGAGAGTTTCAACCGAACATAGATTTCGTGTCAGTTAGGATGGGTTACCCCATGGAGGGAATATTTCCAGATGAATGGATTAAAGAGTGCAACCAAGAGAATCCTAACTGGTTTAAATCTTGGAGCGTAGATGCAGCAGGTATAGTCGAACCGTTCGAAGTTGATGATAATAAGAAAGAAAATTATGCAAAATTCATGTGCTCCAAGGTTCTCGCAGAGAGTGACTTATCCTCGCTGGCAATGATGGTTAATTTATACTCTGTTGTGGACAAAGCCCTTGAGGCACAACATAAAAAACTTTCTCAAATAGAGAATCAACAATAATAAATTTATACTGAACTGGTGTCATTACTTCACGCCCACAAAAAAACCGCAGCCCAAGGGCTGCGGTTTTTTTATTCGCTCAACCTGTTGGCACCAGACGCCAACAAGGCCACCAGCCTTAGGCACGGCGCCAGCTGGTCTTGCCGGCGCTGTCTTCCAGCACGATACCCATCTCGGTGAGACGGTTACGGGCGGCATCCGCCGCGGCCCAGTTCTTGTCAGCACGGGCCTGATTGCGCTCGGCGATCAGGCGCTCGATCTCGGCAACCTCTTCGTCCGCTTCGTCACCCTTCAAGAAAGCCTCGGGGTCTTGCTGCAGGATGCCGAGCACGGCGCCCAGTTCGCGCAGACGGGCGCCCAGCGCGGCGGCAACGGCCATGTCTTCACCCTTCTGGCGGTTGATCTCGCGAACCAGATCGAACAGGGCGGAGTAGGCTTCCGGGGTGTTGAAGTCGTCGTCCATTGCCTCTTTAAAGCGAGCCACCTGCTCGTCGCCACCGACAGCGGCCGCCACCGGCAGATCGCGCAGGGCGGTATACATGCGCTCCAGCGCGGCGCGGGCTTGCTTGAGGTTATCTTCCGAGTAGTTGAGCTGGCTGCGGTAGTGGCCAGACATCAGGAAGTAACGGACGGTTTCGGCGTCGTAGTGAGCCAGCACATCGCGGATGGTGAAGAAGTTGCCAAGGGATTTGGACATCTTCTCTTTATCCACCATCACCATGCCGCTGTGCATCCAGGTGTTGACGTAGTTGCCACCGTGGGCGCAGCAGGACTGGGCGATCTCGTTTTCGTGGTGCGGGAACTGCAGGTCGGAGCCGCCGCCGTGGATGTCGAAGTGGTTGCCAAGGTGCTTGGAGTTCATGGCGGAGCACTCGATGTGCCAGCCAGGACGGCCCGGGCCCCAGGGGCTTTCCCAGGTCGGCTCGCCGGGCTTCGACATCTTCCACAGCACGAAGTCGAGCGGGTTGCGCTTGGCATCGACCACGTCAACGCGGGCACCGGCTTGCAGCTGTTCCAGATCCTGCCCGGAGAGCTTGCCGTAGTCGGCGTAGGATTCGACGATAAACATCACATCGCCGTTATCCGCCACGTAGGCGTGCTCTTTTTCCAGCAGGGATTGCACCAGCTCGATGATCTCTTCGATGTGCTGGGTAGCGCGCGGTTCGATATCCGGGCGCACCATGCCGAGGGCATCGAAGTCGGCGTGCATGTCGCCAATCAGACGCTCGGTCAGCTCGTCGCAGGTCACTTGGGTCTCGGCGGCACGCTTGATGATCTTGTCATCCACGTCGGTGATGTTGCGCACGTAGGTAAGGTCATAACCGGCGTAACGCAGGTAGCGAGCCACCACATCAAAGGCGACGAAGGTGCGGCCGTGGCCGATATGACAGTGATCGTAGATGGTGACACCACACACATACATGCCCACCTTGCCCGGGTGGATAGGTTTGAATTCTTCTTTTTGACGAGTGAGTGTGTTGTATATCTTCAGCATCTTCTAACCACTGCCTGTGAGTAAAATGGTTGGTCATAATACCCCGTTCAGGGGCAGAAAACGAGGCAGAAAAGAGGGCCAATCCCGCCTGCCAGCACGGTTACGGCGCCTGAGAGACTATGCCGCCAGCCCCTGATGGGCTAGAATTGCCACCACTTTATGCCATACACCTGCGGGCACTTCGTCGTCCGCATCAAATGAAAGGACATATCATGGTCACTCTGCACACCAATCACGGCGACATCACCCTCACCCTGAATGCTGAAAAAGCCCCGGAAACCGTGGCCAACTTCCTGCAATACTGCCGTGACGGTCACTACGACAACACCATTTTCCACCGCGTTATCGACGGCTTCATGATCCAGGGCGGCGGCTATGCCCCGGGCTTTGAAGAGAAAGACACTCGCGCTCCCATCAAGAACGAAGCGGCCAACGGTCTCTCCAACAAGATCGGCACCATCGCCATGGCTCGCACCATGGAGCCGCACTCTGCCAGCGCCCAGTTCTTCATCAACGTGAACAACAACGACTTCCTCGACTTCAAATCCGCTACCACTCAGGGCTTCGGCTACTGCGTATTCGGTGAAGTGACCGCCGGTATGGACGTGGTCAACAAGATCAAGGGCGTCAAGACCGGTAACTACGGCCGCATCCACCAGGACGTGCCGGTAGAAGACGTGGTGATCACCAAGGTGACCCTTGCTGACTGATCTCTGCCGACTCGGCACTGACAAAACTGCGGCCCCGGCCGCAGTTTTTCCATCTGCCTCCCCCACTGCCAGTCCGAACTGGCGCCGCCTCGACTATCTGGCCCACGGCAACCCGCGTCAGCGCTCGGCCCATGCCCTGCTCACCGCCGGTGTGTGGGATGAGCTGGCAGCGCAGTGCACCGACATGGCGCTGGTGAGCACGCTCGCCATCGGCCTCGATCGGCCGGGCAGCGATCTCGATATCCTCTGCCAGCATCCCAATCCGGCGGCGTTTGCCGCAACGCTTGCAGCCCAAGGTTGGCAGGCGAGCGCCAAAGGCGACAATATCTGGCTGCTGGAGCGCACCTTTTCCTGCCTCGACCAGCACAGTGCCGATTGCGATCAAAGCGAAGCCAGCTGGCCGCTGGAGCTGTATGTCACCCCCGCCCCCATCGAGACGCTGAACGGCTGGCGCCACCTCACCCTGATGGCGGCCCTGCTAGAGCGCTTTGGCGATGCTTTCTATCGCGAAGTGCTGCGCCTGCGCCTTGAAGAGGGATTGAAAGGGGAAGCGGCCATGTGCCGGTTGCTGGGGTTGGCGGGCGATCCTTACGCCGCGCTGCTGACGCTGGAGGGATGCAATCTGGCCGAGCTGTCATGGCAGCCGCCATCCCGTGACGATATCCATACCTCAACTGGCGCGATGGCACCCGCAGCGCACGATTCGTCCCCAGTTGTTTCTACTACCTCTGCCACCCCTGTTTGCCCTGTTTCGACCGAGAGCCCGACCTCCACATCATGAGCACCCTCTTTATCAGTGACATTCACCTCTCTGCCCAGCGGCCCGATATGACCGCGGCACTGGTGCGCTTTCTCGAGCACGACGCCCCCGGCGCCGATGCCCTCTATGTGCTGGGGGATCTCTTCGAATTCTGGATTGGCGATGATGACCCCAATCCGCTCCATCAACAGATGGCCGATGCCTTTTTGGCCCTGAGCCAGCAGAACGTGCCCATCTACTTTATCCACGGCAACCGTGACTTTCTGCTGGGGCAGCAGTTCGCCAAGCGCGCGGGGATGACATTGCTGGGTGACCCTTGCGTTATCGACCTCTATGGGGAGCGGGTAGTGCTGAGCCACGGCGATCTGCTCTGCACCCTGGATGAGGGGTATCAGAAGTTTCGCCGCATCACCCAGCTCAAATGGCTGCGCTGGCTCTTCTTGCGGCTGCCACTCGCCCGCCGTCAGGCCATCGCCTGCAAGATGCGCGGCCAGAGCCAGATGGAAAATGCCCACAAGAGCCAGATCATCATGGATGTGACGCCCGCGGCGGTGGACGACACCCTGCGCGCCCACGACTGCCGGATGATGATCCACGGCCACACCCACAGACCCGCCATCCACGACTTCACCCTCGATGGCCTGCCCGCGCGGCGCATCGTGCTGGGAGACTGGTTCGAGCAAGGCTCGGTGCTGGTCTGCCGCCCTGGCGAGCAGCGGCTGGAAATGCGGGCGCTGGCAACGATCGGCCCCGCCGCTCAGCCATCCGTCTGACATCCCCCCTGCGAGGGTTGCAGGCAAAACCTGCGGCCCAGCATCCCCTGTTAACCCGGTGAAGCGACTCAGTACGGTGAGCTCAGGCTGGTATGGCCTGTGCTGATGGGGTGCTCGCCCCATCCCTATCGGTTCTGCTGCGCCAGCAACACCACATACGGCAAAAGCCGGCCAAAAAAACATCCAACGTGCTGAAAATAAAGCAAAATAACCATTCAATCAGCGTTGAAATAAGCAAGGCAGCTCATTAGACTACCGGCTCCCCCACCCGCCGTAACACAAGGAACGTATCAAACAATGAAAAAGACGGTTCTCACCACCTTACTGGCGCTGTTGATCACAGGCTGTGGCGGCGGTGATGGCGAACAGGAAGAGACCCCTATCCGCCCCCCTGTCACCCCCAACTATTTCGAGGCATCCAGCCAGAGCAGTGCGGGCGGACAGTTGAACCCCACCAGCCTGCGGTTGGCGGCGGGTGAACAGGGGCGCTTCTCGGTACAGGCTGACAGCGGTTATCTCCTGACCGAGATAAGCGGATGTGATGGCACCCTGGACGGCCTCACCTATACCACTGGCCCCATGCGCAGCGATTGCCAGATCTCGGCCAGCTTCACGCAGGAGAGTGCCGCCGTCTATTTCAACGCCACCACTCAAGCTTCTCAGGGGGGCGCGCTAAGCCCCGACGCCCTGCGTCTGAACGCCGGTGAGCAGGGCCGTTTCACCGTGCAGCCCGAGAGTGGCTTCGTGCTGGCGCAGATCGCAGGATGTGAGGGCACCCTGACGGGTAATACCTACACCACAGCACCCATGCGCGCCGATTGTCAGGTCTCGGCCCGCTTTATCAGCGATGCGGCCAATGCGATTGCCCGGGAAGATCATACCCTTGCCAGCGAGCAATCCCTGATCGCCCATGCCCGTGCGGCGATTGCCGACAGTGAGGCGCACCGCACCGAGCTGGTTCGCAGCCTCTATCAGGGAATGGCACAGATCAGCTGGAACCCGAGCCACGACTCCATCACCTTTTCCAGCTTCCAGCCGGAGAGCACGGTGACCCTGCTCCCTCCAACATCAATGGCAAAGGAGAGAGCGAGATCCGAGGTCTGGTGATGGTCTCCGAGCAAGCCGATTACCGTCAGGCCGCCATGGGGGCGAACCTGTTTTCCGTTGACCGCACAGCGCAGAGCGAGGCGCTGCTCAAGGGGCTGATTGGCTGGCTGACCCGGGGCAAGGATAGCGATGGCCTGCGCATCATTACCACCCAGATGCCAAGCCGCGCCGATAGCTGGTATTTTCCCCATAACGAAGGCGTGCGTGACTGGCTCAAGGCGATCTATCCCGACAAGCACAGCATCAACCCGGCCAATGCCTGCGATTATCAGGCGCTGAGTGACTGCATCGACACCATGGCGCCGGAGCTTATCGTGATCAGCGATATCGACCGCCAGGGGCTGGGGTATCAGGGGATCGCAGAGGCGATCGCCAAGGCCAAAGCGGCCGGGATCCCGCTGCTGCTCTCCAACTATCGGCGCGATGCCAGCCCGCTGCTAAGCCCCCTCTATCTCGATATGGGGCTGGTCACCTGGGGTAACTACTGGTCAAAACTCAGAGCCAGCGATCTGGCAGTGAACACCATCATGGCACCCGACACCCAGCTGATGGCGGTCGATACCCTGCTTGGCAACCTTCAGGATCGCAACTTCACGACCCAGTGGCTCGATAGCTGCGGCGGCAACTTTATCAATTGCAGTGGCTCGGAGAGCTTCAACCAGCAGTTCAAGCTGGGTGCCGACTGGCTGAGAAATGCGGCCATCACCCTCGACAAGACCGGGATCAGTCCCTTTGCCCGTGACGGCGTGACACTGTTGCCCGCCACCCTGCTGCTGGCCGACAAATACCGTGCCGCAATCGACTACCCCATTGCCTGGGATGAACATCAATCCTGGCAGCAGGCGATGTTTGCCGACTGGCTGGTGAGCTATGCCCGCACCCGTACCCCGGCCCAGCCCGATCTGGGAGAGTACGTCACCGATCGCAACAAGGTGGTGAAGGGACAAGTAGCTCACTACGCCTATCCCGCGACGCTCACCGACAGTCGGCGCATTGCGGTTCCCTACAGCGGGCAGTGGACCACCACCGGCTGGTATGCCCTGCCGGGACAAACCATCACCCTGAGACGCACCGATAACGCCGATGTGTCTGCTACCGTCCGACTCAACTACCACAGGCCCAACACCAATCGCGCCTATGAGCAGAAAATCTATCGAGCCCCGCTGGAGCTGACCACAGGGCGACTGCTCTTGGCCAAGGGGGGCAGTGTCACCTTCACCTCTCCTTATGGCGGCCCTATCTATCTCTATCTGGAAGGGGGGGCAGCATCGCTGGCCGTCCAGGTAAGCGCCACGGGCGTCACCCGTCATCCGGCCATCATGGATTTCAGTGATGAGCAGCAGATACGCGAGTTCAACGAGCGGCTGGAACAAACCGAGCTGCCCCATATCGATCTGCGGGCCGATGGCGCCGAACAGCATCTGCGCCGGGATCGCTTCACCAAGGCGGTGGGTGGCGTCATCCCCGACACCAATGCCCTGCTCGACAGCATCGCCCGGGATCACATCAATGGCGTCTACACCCTGGCGGGCCTGAAAATTCAGGGCAAGGGGCTCGATGAGTCGCTGCCGGCAGATGTGAAAAACGCCTGCGTGGCACTGCTGGGGGAGGGTTGTCTCGATGAGTCGATTCATACCCGCACCATCATCCAGCATGCCAACTATGACCAGAATGCCCATTGCGGCAGTGGTTGCAGTGGCAACCCGTGGGACTCTTCCGGCAGCATCAGCCCGACCGGCTGGCTCGACAATCACGAGCTGGGCCACAACCTGCAGACCAACCGGTTGAACGTGCAGTACGCTGCGGCAGACGATGCCGACAACTGGAGTGGCTATGGCAGCCGGGCGGGGGAAAACTCCAACAACATCTTCCCTTATGTGGTGAAGTGGCACGCCCATTATCTGAGGGATGGCAACACGGCGCCCATCAAGGATGGGCACATGAATCACAAGGATCTCTTCTATGTGTTCATGTCTGATGCGGCGCAGGTACGGGACAGGAGTGGCAACCGCGTCGTGCTCGGGGCCAACTGCCAGGTGCTCGATACCGGCGAGAGTCGCTACGAAGCCCCCTGGAAGAGCAATGCCTACGCCGTCCACAACGGCTATCGCATGGCGTTTTATATCCAGATGGCATTACGCGCCCACCGTATGCTCCTGACTGATGGCACCCGGCTGAACGATGGTTTCACTATCTTCACCCTGCTCTATCAGCATTCACGGATCTTCGGCGCGGCAGCCGACAGTGAAGCGCAGTGGAATGCCAGCAAGGATAGGCTCGGCTTTAGCCTGTTCCCCTACTCGGGGCATGCAGTCTATGGCGGCAAACGGGTGCGCGACATACCGGGCAATGACTTTATGCTGGTTGCACTCAGTCGGCTCACCGGTTGGGACTGGCGCAATCACTTCGATCTGCTTGGCCTGCGTTACTCCAGCCTCGCGGTCGCTCAGGTGCAGGCCAACCAGCGTTATGGCAGCCTGCCGATGGGGATGTATGTGCTGGAGGATGACCTGCCCCCAGCCAACATGAGCGAAGGCGTCACATTCCTGCCGCTCTCTGAAAGCGACGGTTCCACCCTCTGGCCCCGCAACAGTGGCTCGCCAAGCGCCTGCCCAACACCCTGAATCCGGTCATCACGATAACCACAACAAGCGCCCGGCAGGGCGCTTGTTGCTTATCCAGCCTTTGGCCCCGTTGTTGATGCTGTGAAGAGGGTGGAATCAGTGGTGATCGCTCACAGATCAGCAAAGCAAACCTGCACTCTTCCTTCAGTCCCCGGGTTGTGTGAACCCCGTCACCTTGCCCCTTGCAAATTGAGAGGATGATGGCGCTCAGGCAGAAACGCCTTTCTCGCCAGCTATTTCAACAAGTTGAGGTTTATATGCCTGACAGCAATGTGGTCGCTCACCCGTTCGATGCCAAGAAGATCAATGTCAACGATCCCTATGAGATGAAGCAGTGGATCAAAATGTTCGAATGCACCGAAGTCCAGCTGAAACGGGCGGTCAAAGCAGTCGGCACCTCAGGCAAGGCGATCCGAAAATACCTCAAGAAGTGAGGGCATAACCCCACCACAAACCCGGCCCCGCTCGCGGGGCTTTTCTCATCTTGGCCTTTACGTGGGCCCGTCCTGCCTCCGGTTTGGCTGCGCACATACCGCCTTTCAACCGCTCATAAGCGGACTGTGCAGTCCGACCAGCGCCAGCCGCCGTCCGACAGCTTGTGACCAGCCAGCGCCATCCGGCCCTTCGCATCCCGGCATCCCTGCCTATAATGCGGGCTCAAACACACAGAGAGGATTAATCCATGGGCTTTATCACCTGGATCGTATTGGGACTGTTGGTGGGTATTCTGGCGAAGTGGATCATGCCGGGTCGCGACGGTGGTGGCTTCTTTATGACTGCCCTGCTGGGGATTGTCGGTGCCATGGTTGGCGGCTATGTGGGTACCCTGCTGGGGCTGGGCTCGGTGACCGGTTTCAATATCCCGAGCATTGCGCTGGCGACCGTGGGTGCCCTTATCGTCCTGTTTGTCTTCAACAAGATCCGCAGCTGACCCCCAACGCCATCTATGTGTAGATAAACAGGGCACCGAGAGGTGCCCTCTCTTTTTTATCGCCCTCACGATGTTGCCAGCGGCAAGATCAGCCTCACCAGCAAGCCCCCCAGCTGGGTTGCCGGCTGCAACACCACTTCGCCGTGGTGGTAGTGGGCGATATCGCGTACCAGCGCCAGACCAAGCCCCGCTCCCGGCTGTTCGCTCCCCTGCTCGAGGCGCTGGAACGGCTGCCAGACTCGCTCCGCCAGCTCGGGGGCGATGCCGGGGCCGCTATCCTCAACCTCCAGCCAGATCTGCCCGTAGCTTCGCACCACTCGCGCCGTCACGGTGCCGTGGGGCGGGGTGTATTTGATGGCGTTGTCGAGCAGGTTGGCACACAGCTCCCCGAGTAGCAGCGGCTCCCCTGCCACCATGATGGCGGACTCCTCCCCCTCGTAACCGAGATCGATCCCCTTGCTGCGGGCCTGCGCCAACCGTGACAGACAGGCTTGCTGCATCAGCGCAGTCAACTCCATGGGCTCACGCTGGCGCAGCCCGGAGCACTCGTCTGATTTGAGCCTAGCCAGCAGCAGGAGCCGCTCGGTCAGGGCGATGGTGTGATCGAGCCGCACGGCCATGGCATCGAGACTCTCCCTCATCAGGGCGGGATCGCCACTGCCGCGCGCCACCTCCACCTGGGTTTTCAAAATGGTGAGCGGGGTGCGCAACTGATGGGCGGCATCGGCGCTGAAACGCTCCTGCCGGGCCACCAGCTGGCGCAATCTGGCCAGCTGGCGGTTGAACGCCTGCACCAGCGGCCGGGTCTCCTGCCAGGGGAGCAGGTCGGGCAAGGGAGCAAGATTGGCGGCATCGCGGCGCAAGATCTCCCGCGACAAACGGTGCATCGGGGTGAGCAGCCGCTTGAGCAAGAGATAAGCGAGCAACAGGGTGAGCACCACCAGCGCCCCCTGGGTCAACAGGGCCGACCAGAGCAACTGCTCCGCCAACTGCTGGCGACCGAGCAGGGTTTCCGCCACCGTGATGCGGGCCATGCCGTTGACGCCCCCCTCACCTACCGGTTGCAGCAGCATCACGGCGCGGATCGGCGCCTCCTGATAAAGGCCGTCATAGAAGTAGGCGAGCGCCGGATAACGGTCGGTCAGTGGCGTACCGTCCGGCATGGGGGGCAGATCGTCAAAGCCGGAGATGACCCTATCGTCGATACCGCGCACCTGATAGAAGAGGCGATCGCGCATGTTGCGCTCGAAGCTGTCGAGCACCACATAGGGCACATCCACCCTGAGGCTGCCTTCGGCTGCCGTCAGCCGCTCGGCAACGGTGCGGGCCGAGGCGAGCAGAGTGCGATCATAGGCCGAGGTAGCCGCCGCCAACGCGCCGTAGTAGCTGTACCAGGCCGAGGCAGCCCAGAGGATCAGCAAGGGGCCCCCCAGAAACAGCAGCAGTTGATGGAGCAGGGAGCGACTAATGGGAGGCCTCCGGCGCCGCTTCCAGCAGATAGCCGAGACCGCGCAGGGTGGTGATCACCACCCCGCTGCCCACCAGCTTTTTGCGCAACCGGTGGATATAGAGATCGATGCTGTCGAGCCCTACCTCGTCATCGAGGTTGAACACCTGCTCGAACAGCTGCCCCTTGGCGACGGGCCGCCCGTGGCGGTACATCAGCGCGGTCAGCAGCGCCAGTTCGCGCGGAGTCAGGGCCAGGCGGGCATCGGCCAGCAGAAAATAGCCGTCGGGGTGCAGGGTCAGGCGCCCCAGCCGCAGCTCGGCACCACCGCTTTCGCTGCGCCGCAGCAGGGCCCGTAGCCGGGCATCCAGCTCCCCCAGATCGAACGGCTTGGCCAGATAGTCATCTGCTCCGGCATTGAGGCCGCAGATCCGCTCCTCCACCGCGCCGCGGGCGGTGAGCAGCAGCACAGGCAACCCCTGCCCCCTGCTGCGCAACCGGCCGAGTACCGCCAGCCCGTCGAGCTTGGGCATCTCGATATCGAGCACCGCCAGCGCGTATTTTTCGTGGCGCAGCAGATGATCGGCCCGGGCGCCGTCAGCCACCCAATCCACCGCGAAACCGGCGCTGGTGAGTGCCCGCGACAGCCAGTGGGCCAGTTCGTGATTATCTTCTGCCAACAGCAAGCGCATCCCTATCCCCTTGTTCTTAACGACGGCGTGCAACCACTGTGCTGCAACTACATCCATTCACCATTGCCTGAGCAGAACAAGGTGCGATCACGGTCACACTCCCGCCAATTGGTCAGCGATTGAAAGGTGAATGAAAGGTTGTTGTTTTAACAATTTCGCATCACTTCGTCTATCGACGGAGTCACACCCAGGAAAAACAACGACAAGATGGAGCACACAACCATGAAGCAACGCACACGTCATGCCCTCGCCCTGCTGACCCTGCTCGGCGCCCTGCCACTGCAGGCGGCCGAAAGTGCCACGACTCCGAGCCGTACCGAATGCATCGCACCGGCCAAACCGGGCGGTGGTTTCGATCTCACCTGCAAGCTGCTGCAGGTGAGCCTGCAGGAGACCGGCACCATCGACAAGCCGATGCGGGTCACCTATATGCCGGGCGGGGTCGGCGCCGTGGCCTACAACGCCATCGTGGCCCAGCGCCCTGCCGAGGCGGGGACCGTGGTCGCCTTCTCCGGTGGCTCCCTGCTCAACCTCTCACAGGGTAAATTTGGCCGTTACGGGGTGGATGATGTGCGCTGGCTGGCGGCGGTGGGGACCGATTACGGCATGATCGCGGTGCGCCACGATGCTCCCTATCAGAACCTCAAGGAGCTGGTGAGCGCCATGGAACGCGATCCCAACAGCGTGGTGATCGGGGCAGGCGCCTCCATCGGCAGTCAGGACTGGATGAAGACGGCGCTGCTGGCCAAACAGGCCGGGGTTGACCCCCACAAGATGCGCTACGTCGCCTTTGAAGGGGGCGGCGAGCCGGTCACTGCACTGCTGGGCAACCATGTGCAGGCGGTCTCCGGCGATCTGAGCGAGATGGTGCCCTATATCGGCGGCGACAAGCTGCGGGTGCTGGCGGTGTTCTCAGCCGAGCGGCTGCCCGGCAAGCTGGCCACCATCCCCACCGCCAAGGAGCAGGGTTATGACCTGGTGTGGCCGGTGATCCGCGGCTTCTATGTCGGCCCCAAGGTGAGCGACAGCGAATACCAGTGGTGGAAGCAGACCTTCGATCAGCTGGTGAAGACCGACACCTTCAAGGCGCAGCGGGATCTGCGCGGCCTGTTCGAGTTTGACCTCACCGGCGAGGCCCTCGACAGCTACGTCAAGGAGCAGGTAGCGCAATATCGCGAGCAGGCCAAAGCCTTCGGTCTGGCCAAATAGGAGCCGCAGCCATGAGCGATCGCATCTTCGCCGCTATCTGGCTGCTGCTCTGTCTGGCAGGCGCCGCTATCGCCTGGCAGATCCAGAGCGAATACAGCTATGAGCCGCTGGGGCCACGCCCCTTCCCGCTCGGCATCATCGGCCTGATGGCGCTCTGCGCCCTGTTGCTGCTGCGCCGCCAGCCGGACACCGTCAGCTGGCCGCCACTGCGTACCCTGCGCCACCTCGCCATTATGGTGGTGGCGCTGGCCGGGTACGGTGCCAGCTTCGAGTGGCTGGGCTTTCCGCTGGCCACCACCCTGCTCACCTTTGTTCTGGGGCGCCTGTTTGGCGCCTCTGCCAAAGCCGCCCTGCTCTCCGGCGTTGTCGGCGGTCTGGTGCTCTATCTCGCCTTCGACCGGCTGCTGGATGTCACCCTGCCCCTCGGCGTCTGGTTCTCTTAAGGAGTCAATATGGATACCTGGATGTACCTATCCCAGGGCTTTGCGGTGGCACTCACCCCGGAGAATATGGTGATCGCCCTCATCGGCTGCTTTGTCGGCACCGTGGTCGGCCTGCTGCCGGGCCTTGGCCCCATCAACGGGGTCGCCATCCTGTTGCCGCTGGCTTTTGCCCTGAAACTGCCCCCCGAATCGGCGCTCATTCTGCTCGCCACCGTCTATATCGGTTGTGAGTATGGCGGGCGGATCTCCTCGATCCTGCTCAACGTGCCGGGGGATGCCGCCGCCATCATGACCGCGCTGGATGGCTACCCCATGGCCCAGCAGGGCAAGGCGGGAGTGGCCCTCTCCATCTCGGCGGTCAGCTCCTTTGTCGGCTCCATGCTCGCCATCGGGGGGATCATCCTGTTCGCCCCGGCGCTGGCGCGCTGGTCCCTCGCCTTCGGCCCGGCGGAGTATTTCGCCCTGATGGTGTTCGCCATCGCCTGCCTCGGCAGCATGATGAGCCAGAACCCGCTCAAATCCTTTATGGCGGCGCTGATTGGGCTGGGGCTCGCCACCGTCGGGGTGGATGCCAACACCGGCGTCTATCGCTTCACCTTCGACAGCGTTCACCTCTCGGACGGGGTGCAGTTTATCGTGGTGGTGATCGGCCTCTTCTCGGTGAGCGAGATCCTGCTGATGCTGGAACACACCAGCGGCGGCGGCAAGCTGGTGCGCACCACCGGACGGATGCTGTTCAACTTCAAGGAGCTGGTCCATTGCACCGGCACCATGTTGCGCTCCTCCACCATCGGCTTCTTCGTCGGCATTCTGCCCGGCGCTGGTGCCACCATCGCCAGTGCCATCACCTACATGACCGAGAAGCGACTGGCGGGGCCCAATGCCAAATTCGGCGAGGGGGACATTCGCGGCGTGGCCGCACCGGAGGCGGCCAACAACGCCTCAGCCTGCGGCTCCTTTATCCCCATGCTGACCCTGGGAGTGCCGGGGTCGGGCACCACGGCGGTGATGATGGGGGCACTGACCCTCTACAACATCACCCCCGGCCCCACCATGTTCACCGAACAACCCGATGTGGTGTGGGGACTGATCGCCGCCCTCTTGCTGGCCAACGTCATGCTGCTGGTGATGAACATCCCCATGGTGGGGCTCTTTACCCGCATGCTCTCCATCCCGCTCTGGTTTTTGGTGCCCGCCATCGCCAGCGTCTCGGCGGTGGGAGTCTATGCGGTGCACAGCACCACCTTCGACCTGTTGCTGATGGTGGCCCTCGGGGTCTTTGGCTACCTGCTGCGCAAGATGCACTTCCCCATGTCACCGCTCATTCTGGGCTTCGTGCTGGGTGAAATGCTGGAGCAGAACCTGCGCCGCGCCCTCTCCATCAGCAATGGCGACACCGCCATCCTGTGGAGCAGCGGCATCAGCCAGACCCTGCTGGTACTGGCCATTGCAGTGATCACCCTGCCCCCGCTGGTACGCCTGCTGCGCCGCCGCAAAGCCGATCCGCTGATCCCGGACGCCCGCCCGGAGCAGGGTGCCTGATCCCCTCTGAACAGAAAGAGGCACGCCAGCAAACTGGAGTGCTGTTAACGAGCAAGGGCCCACACAGTGGGCCCTTGTTTATGAATGGCGTGTTGATGCCATCCCGCGATTCAATTCAGTAGGTCACTGCGCATCCGGCTGGTTGGCGGGGGCCGCCTTGATAAAGGCTTGCAACTGTTCGCAGTTGGCGACGATGCGGCGGATAGTGGGGTAATCGTCCAGGGTCATGTCGTAGCGGCGGGCGTTGTAGACCTGTGGCACCAGCATGCAGTCGGCCAGGGTCACTTCATTGCCGACGCAGTAGACACCGGCGGTGGTCATCAACAGCTGTTCGAGGGCGGTGAAGGTCTCGTCAATCCAGTGGCGATACCAGCGAGCCTCCTGCTCGTTGTTGGCCCTGAAGTGCTCTTCCAGATAGTTGAGCACCCGCAGATTGTTGAGGGGGTGAATATCACAGGCGATCATGTTGACGATCTGGCGCACTCGGGCCCGCGCGTCGGGGGAAGAGGGCATCAGAGAATAGGCAGGATAGGTCTCGTCAAGGTACTCCATGATGGCGACCGACTGACCGATCTGCACATCGCCATCCACCAGAAACGGCACCAACCCTTGCGGGTTGATCCGGCGATAGGCCTTCTCGCTCTGCTCGCCTTGCCGCAAATTGATGGGATGCTGCTCGTAGGCGAGCCCCTTGAGCTGCAACACGATCCGAACCCGAAAACTTGCCGACGAACGCCAATAGCCAAACAACTGCAACATAATCTGTCCCTGCATCTTATCTGGGCCCGAAGCCCGGCAGGTGCTCGCCACCTGCCTCCTTGTGTATCCGGCACCGGTTGAGGGCTCGTCGTGATCCGGACATATCCCGAATATCCTTGCCGCCAACCGGCGCGGGTCATCAACCTCCCTGACCGCTCGCTGGCACCACCTGTTGAGAGATGGTGCCAAACAGGTTTTGGCCAGAGCGATCTTCCATCGCGATCGACACTCTATCACCAAACTGCAAATAGGGGGTTATAGCTTGATCACAATCAAGAATTTCCAGCATGCGGCGCTCGGCGATGCAGGATGAACCGGCGCTGCGATCGTAGTTGGAGACGGTGCCCGAGCCAATGATGCAGCCCGCCCCGAGTGGTCTGGTCTTGGCGGCGTGGGCAATCAGCTCGAAGAAGTTGAAGGTCATGTCCACCCCGGCTTCGGGCGCACCAAACAGGGCACCGTTGAGGTGAGTCAGAAGCGGCAGATGCACTTTGCCATCGCGCCAGTCATCGCCCAGCTCATCCGGGGTGATGGCCACCGGCGAGAAGGCGCTCGACGGCTTGGACTGAAAGAAACCAAAGCCCTTGGCGAGCTCCCCCGGGATCAGGTTGCGCAGGCTCACGTCGTTGACCAGCATCAGCAGCTTGACGTGACTGACGGCCACCTGCGGGCTCACCCCCATCGGCACATCGTCGGTGATGATGGCTACCTCCGACTCGAAATCGATCCCCCACTCCTCGGAGCCCATCACGATCGGCCCGCGGGGAGCCAAAAAGCTGTCGGAGCCCCCCTGATAGATCAGGATCGTGCCAGAAGCTCTCTGGCATTTCGGCGCCGCGCGCCTTGCGCACCAGCTCCACATGGTTGACGTAGGCGCTGCCATCGGCCCACTGATAGGCACGCGGCAGCGGAGAGAGGCAAGACGCTTCGTCAAAGGGGAATGCCTCGGCCACACGGCCCTCGTTAAGCTGCTGATAAACAGCCTCAAGCCTGGGGGCAACCTCGGCCCACTCGTCGAGGGCGGCCTGCAACGTCGGGGCAATCTCGCTCACCCGCACCGCTCGGGTCAGATCCCGGCTCACCACCACCAAAGCGCCATCGCGCTTGCCATTGTTCAATGTTGCCAATTTCATAAGCGATTCCTTATTTGCCGGCAGCCGCGTCCGGGCGCTGCCAGCTGGAGACATACCGGGTGTTCTCTATCCCTTCGCACAGGCTGCCGACGTTCAGCGCATCGCGGGTGTCTAGCATGACCGCCACCTCGTCGGTGAACTTCTTGGCATAGGCCAGCCCCGCCGCAAACGCCTTGGGATGGGGGCCATGGGTGAAACCGGCAGGGTGGAAGGTAACCATGCCCCGCTCGATATTGTCCCGGCTGAAGAAGTCCCCGGCATGGTAGAAGAGCACCTCGTCGTAATCGTCATTGCTGTGATAGAAGGGCACCTTGAGGGCGCCGGGATCGCTCTCGATGGGGCGCGGCACGAAGGTACAGATCACGAAGCGGCTCGCCACAAAGGTGGAGTGAGCCGACGGCGGCAGATGGTAGCGATGGCTCATCAGCGGGCGGATATCCCGCCAGTTTAGGCGCACCACGCACAAATCCCCGTGCCACCCTTGTGCATCCAGCGGGTTGAAGGGCCAAGTGATGACGCTAATCTCGTCGTGGCGCTTCACCTGCAGCGACCAGGGATTCTCATCCTGCTGGGCCAAAAAGCGCTCGTTGATGGCGGGCACATCCAGCGCCGCTGGGTCGAAGATGGCGTGATTGCCCACCAGCCCCTTGTCCGGCAACTGGTAGCTGTCGTTGGTCGCCTCGATCATCAGGATGAACAGGGGCGCGCTGGGCTCAATGCGCCACATGGTGCCACGGGGGATCACCACATAGTCGCCATCGCGAAGAGTCAGGTGGCCGTAGTCGCAGAAGAACTCGCCGCTCCCTTCGTGGATAAAGAGCAGCTCGTCGCCATCGGCGTTGCGCACCAGAAACGGCATCGCCTCGGAGAGCCGCCAGATGCGATAGCGACAGTGGGGGTTGCTAAGAATGTCGGGAGCCACCCAGGGGGAGAGGGAACTCACCTCCTCCTGCAGGGCATTGAGGTCAAACAGCCGTGGCCGCAGCGGCCCCTCCCAACTGCTCCAGTCGGTGGGGGCATGCTTGTGGTGCATGTGGGTGGCGGGGCCAAAAAAGCCGCTGCGCCCCAGTTCGCGCTCATAGATGGCCTGTTCCGGCAGGTCGGCATGGGCCTGTCGGGAGTGGGTCCCCTCCCGATGGGGGAAGTTAATCCAGTTACGCATCGCTCGCTCCCTCTTTGCGGGCACCCTTCTCATCCTCGCCGCCATCCAGCACGCCACGGCGGATCTGGTCCAGCTCGATCGATTCAAACAGCGCCTTGAAATTGCCCTCGCCAAACCCTTCGTTACCCTTGCGCTGGATGATCTCGAAGAAGACCGGGCCTATCACGGTATCGGTGAAGATCTGCAACAGGATGCCATCCTTGGTAGGGGAGCCGTCGATGAGGATGCGTAGCTCTTTGAGGGCCGTCAGATCCTCCTGATGCCCCTCGACCCGGTTGTTCACCTTCTCGTAGTAGGTATCCGGGGTCGGCATAAAGCCGGTACCGCGGCTGCGCAGGGTACGGATGGTGTGGTAGATATCGCTGGAAGCCATGGCGATGTGCTGGATCCCCTCCCCCTTGTACTGACGCAGGTACTCCTCAATCTGGGACTTGTCATCCGCCGACTCGTTGATGGGGATGCGGATCTTGCCGCAGGGGGCGGTCATGGCACGGGAGTGCAGCCCGGTCAGCTTGCCCTCGATATCGAAGTAGCGAATTTCACGGAAGTTGCCGATCCGCTCGTAGAAGTTGGACCAGACATCCATATTGCCGCGATGGACGTTGTGGGTCAGGTGATCGATTTCGATGAGACCGGCATCCACCTCCGCCATCCGGGCCTGCCAGTCGGGGTAGAAGACAAAATCCACGTCATAGATGGAGCCCTTGTCGCCATAGCGGTCAACGAAAGAGAGAGTGCTCTCGCCGATACCGTAGATGGCGGGAATGTTGAGCTCCATTGGGCCAATCTTGCCGACAAAGGGCTTGGCCCCCTTGGCGATGGCGTACTGCTGGGCTTTGCCCGCATCGCTCACCCGAAATGCCATGCCGCAAACGCTCGGCCCGTGCAGGCTGGCAAACTGCTCCGCCTGGGAGTGGGGCTCGGCATTGACCACGAAGTTGATATCTCCCTGCCGGTAGAGCCAGCACTGCTTGTGTTTGTGCTTGGCGACCTCGGCAAACCCGAGCGAAACGAACAGGCTCTTGAGGGCGGCAATCCCCTTGGCATCGGGGGCTGTGTACTCGACAAACTCGAAACCGTCTGTGCCTAACGGATTGATGGTATGGGTGGCGGAAGAGGTGGCATTCATCGGGCGCTCCTTGCTCTTGATTCGGTTAAAACGGATTGCAGCACCCAGTGGCGCGGCAAGTGTTAACAACTTGTTTCATTAGAAGCAGGGCGTAGCAGGAAGAGAAGAGGCGGGTTGCAGATAGTTTTTCGCAGCTGGCAGCAAAAGATGTAAATGAATTGTGACATTCAAGCCGCAGCCCTGCGGATCAAACGGTGACGACCAGTATGGCTGTCAGCTTTGCATTACAGTTGCCAGTTTTTGACCATCAGATGGGGCAAGCAGGCCCGGGCCTTTTGCAGTCGCACAGGCGTCGGATTGATCAACCACGCCTCTTTCCCCAACTCCAGCAGCGGCAGATCGTGCAGGCTGTCGCTCAAGGCCAGCTCGGCATCGAGGGCGCAAATCTCTGGCAACAGCTTGTGCTGGCCGTGGCAATAGAAGCGGGGCATCAGGCCGCCAAAACGGTAGTGCATCTGCGAGCCAATGATCCGGTGGGGCAACTGGCCGGGCAGTTGCTGATAGAGCTGGGCCCGCACCAGCGCGCAGGGGCTGGCGGAGATCACCCAGCAACGCGCCCCCTCGCTTTGCAGCAATTCGCGAGCCTGACGATACAGCCCCGGCCTGGTGCGGCAATAGGCGCGCACCAGCTTGCGCCAGCCGAGGGGAGAGAGCCAA
The DNA here is from genome assembly GCF_051920165.1 of Aeromonas sp. 11P. Taxonomy (NCBI): domain Bacteria; kingdom Pseudomonadati; phylum Pseudomonadota; class Gammaproteobacteria; order Aeromonadales; family Aeromonadaceae; genus Aeromonas; species Aeromonas sp. 11P. The sequence continues at coordinate 4,669,094 of NZ_JBQBDJ010000004.1, read as the reverse complement.
AGCGTGATGGCCCACCAGATCAGGGAGATACCGCGCCGCCGCTGGCTGGGCAGCAAATAGACCAACCCACCCAGCGCAATCACTGGCAACAGCAGCAGCGGCCAGATCCGACGGCGCAGGATATAGCACAGCAGACCGGCGTGGCTGTCGCCGGGGGCCAGGGTGTCGTCAAAGTCGGCCAGGATCCAGCGCGGAGTGCCCCCGTCAGGATCACGATCTATCGCTGAATGGATAATGGTGTCAGACGCTGGGCGTATAAGCATCAGGGCGCAAGGGCAGCGATGGCTGCCGTGAGCTCGGGAGTGACAAATTCACTCCCCACATCGGGCGGGCAGACAAAATCGAACGACTCGCCCGAAAGGGTAAAGCTGAGCCGCCAGGCATGCAGATAGCCGCGCTCGGCTGGCGTGCCGCCATAGCGTTCATCCCCGAGGATGGGGGCACCGATACTTTTGAGGGCAACCCGGATCTGGTGGGTCTTGCCGGTCTGGGGCTTGATGCGATAGAGCCGCAGCCCCTCGCGCACCGACACCGAATCGAACCAGCTGATGGCGGGGTTTTCCAGCGTACGCGCCAGCATCCAGCTACCGCCGCGCCCCTTTTGCATATCCCCTTTCACCCAACCCTGCTTCTTCTTCGGTTTACGATCGGAGAGCGCCAGATACTGTTTGCTCACCTCGCGGGCCGCAAAGGCCATGCTCAGCTCGCGATTCGCCTCCGTGGTGCGGGCCAGCAGCACCAAGCCGGAGGTCATCTTGTCGAGCCGGTGCACCGGATAGAGGGTGAGCCCGGTATCGGCCTTCACCCGATTAACCAGTCCCGGATTGACCGACTCACCGTCGCCCTTCTCGTCATGCATGCCGATGCCGGGCTGCTTGTCGATAACCAGAAAAGCGGGATGCTCAAACAATATCCGGTACATAAAACCTCGGGAACTGGGGGATAAGGCACGCAGCCAACGGCTGGCGGCGCTCGGGAGTGCTGCATTCTCCCTGCTCGGGCACTATTTGGCAAACCGGGCGGGCAGAGGATAAAGATAAAAAATGGCCCCGCCTGCAACAGGCGGAGCCATTTTCGCTCATCTTGACAGCTCAACCCTTACACATTGCGCGGGCGCAGGTGAGCGTGCCAGCGCGCTTCCCACTTCTTGAACAGCCAGACGATGACAAAGGTGAGCAGCATATAGAGCAGCCCTGCGGTCAAAAACGCCTCGAACGGACTGTAGTAGCGGGAGTTGATGATCCGCGCCGCGCCGGTCAGATCGACGATGGTGATGATGCCCGCCACCGCCGAGCCCTGCAGCATGAAGATCACCTCGTTGCTGTAAGCCGGCAGTGCCCGACGAAACGAGTTGGGCAAAATGATCCGGGTCAGGGTCTGCCAGCGGGTCATGCCAAAGGCGTTGGCAGCCTCAATCTGGCCGCGCGGCATATTGTGTACCGCCCCGCGCACGATCTCGGCGGTATAGGCGGCGGTATTGAGGGTGAAGGCCAGCAGCGCACAGAACCAGGCTTCGGAGAAGAGCGACCAGGCGGCACTGTTCTTCAGCCACTCCCACTGGGCGGCGCCGTAGTAGATGATAAAGAGCTGCACCAGCAGCGGGGTGCCGCGAAAGAAGTAGATATAGGCCCAGATTGGCCCCTTGATCAGCCAGTTGCGGCTATTGCGCAGGATGCCCATGGGCACCGCCAGCATCAACCCAAGGATCAGAGAGAGGGCCACCAGCCAGACGGTGGTATAGAGCCCCTCCCAGTAGGTGGGCCACTCTTTGAGAATGATTGAGAAATCCATGGCTTACCTCGTCTTGATGGCGTAATGACGCTCGGCCCACTTGAGCGCCGAGGTGGAGACTGCGGTGAAGATCAGGAAGATCAACGCCACCGCCATGTAGAAGGTGAAGGGTTGCTGGGTCGAGCCCGCCGCCAGCGAGGCTTTGCGCACCATGTCATCAAGGCCGATGATGGAGACCAGCGCGGTGGTTTTCAGCAGCACCAGCCAGTTGTTGCCAAACCCGGGCAGAGCGTGGCGCATCATCTGGGGGAAGAGGATCCGCACAAACACCTGGGTAGCCCGCATGCCAAAAGCCCGTGCGGCCTCCAGCTCACCTTTGTCCACCGCCAGAATGGCGCCGCGAAAGGTCTCGGTCATGTAGGCGCCGAAGATAAAACCGATGGTCGCGACACCGGCCACAAAGGGGCTGATGTCGATATAGTCCGGAAGCAGGGAGACCCACTCCTGATTGGGATTACTCTCCAGTAACCAGCTGTTGTAAGTCTCGTTGACCCAGGTGCAGATACCGTTGATCAGCACCTGGCCGCCAAAGAAGAGCAGCATCATCAGCACCAGATCGGGGATGCCGCGAATGATGGTGGTGTAGCAGGTGGCGATGGCCCGGGCCCACTTGTAGGGAGAGAGTTTGGCCAGCGCCCCCAACATCCCCAGCAGCAACGCCAGCAGCAGGGAGGCCAGCGCCACTTCCAGGGTGACCCAGGCGCCCTCCAGCAGCGAGGCTTCGTATCCTTTCAAATCAAACATATGCAGCTCCATCGCCACTGAATCTTCACGCACCTGCTAACCAGAAGGCTCCATAGCAGTCCGAATGAAATATGTGCAGCTCCATTGCAATCAATGCGGGCCCGTAAACTCCCTCAGGGAGGTGACGGGCCCGATGACTACTGACGGGATCAACCTGTCGTTATTTGCCGTAGACGTTTTGGACTTACTCGCCGTAAACGTCTCTTTGTTTTACTCTCCGTAAACGTCGAACTCGAAGTACTTGTCGTTGATTTCCTTGTACTTGCCGTTGGCACGCAGCGCCAGAATGGCGGCGTTGAATTTCTCTTTCAGATCCTTGTCAGCCTTGCGCACCGCAATACCGGCGCCTTCGCCAAACCACTTGGGATCGGTCAGTTTCGGGCCGACGAATTCGAAGGCATCACCGCCCTCTTTCTTCAGCAGACCGTCGGTGATGGCGGCAGAGTCGGCCAGCACATAGTCCACACGACCGGATTTCAGATCGAGATAGGCTTCATCGGCGGTGCCATAACGCTTGATGGTGGCGTTGGGGAAGTTGTCGGTAATAAAGGTATCCATGGAGGTCGCACGCTGCACCGCGACGGACTTGCCTTCCATAAAGGCTTTGTCGAGCTGCACGTCGGTGCCCTTCTTGGCGGCAAAACGGGCCGGAATGTGCTGGTACTTCTGGGTGAAGTCCACTTTCTTCTTGCGCTCTTCGGTGATGTCCATGGTAGCGATGATGGCGTCAAACTTGCGCGACAGCAGCGCCGGAATGATGCCGTCCCAGTCCTGCTTGACCAGGGTGCACTTCACTTTCATCTCTTCGCACAGGGCGTTGGCGATGTCGATATCAAAACCTTTCACCTCGCCACTGGGCTCGGTCCAGGAGAAGGGGGGATAGGCACCCTCAACCCCGATCCGGACCTCTTTCCACTCCTTGGCCATCAGGCTACCGGACGCGAGGGCAGTAACTACGGCTGTCGCCAGCATCAGCTTGTTCATGTATCTCTCCTTGATAAAACAGTTGATTGGGTAACCAGGCATCCCGCCATCAGTAGATGGAGGAGATGAATTGCTTGAACCGCTCGGATTTGGGATGGGCGAAAATCTCCTTGGGGTTGCCCTCCTCTTCCACCCGCCCCTGATGCAGAAACATCACCTTGTTCGATACATCCCGGGCAAACGACATCTCGTGGGTCACCACCAGCATGGTGCGCCCCTCTTCGGCCAGCTCGCGCATCAGGCCGAGCACCTCCCCCACCAGCTCGGGATCCAGCGCCGAGGTGGGTTCGTCAAACAGCATCACCTCGGGCTCTACCGCCAGCGCACGGGCAATGGCGGCCCGCTGCTGCTGACCACCGGAGAGGTGGCCGGGATAGTAGTCACGCCGCTCCCAGAGTCCAACCCGGTTGAGCAGTTGCTCTGCCTTGGCCAGAGCTTCGGCGCGAGGCACCTTGAGCACCTGGATCGGCACTTCGATGATGTTCTGCATGATGGTCATGTGTGACCAGAGATTGAAACTTTGAAACACCATGGCCAGTCGGCTGCGGATCCGCTCCACCTGACGCATATCCTCGGGCAACCGCTCGCCGGCGCGGCTGGTTTTCATCCGGATCAGCTCGCCATGGAGCGAGACGGTGCCGGATGAGGGGGTTTCGAGCAGATTGATACAGCGAAGAAAGGTCGACTTCCCCGAGCCGGAGGAGCCGATAAGGGAGATCACATCCCCCTTGTGGGCGGTCATGTCGATGCCCTTGAGCACTTCGTGGGTGCCAAAATATTTGTGCAGATCACGTACTTCCAGTGCGGCAACGTCGCTCATCCATTACAACCTTGTCTGTCCCTAGACGCCGCAGGGGGCGTGACTCAACCATCGTCAATTTAACAAAAAGTTAACCGATGGCAACCTTCAGCGAAAATATCACCCGGATAGTGAAAAAACAATACAGAACGAGGGTCTTCAGGGGATTCGCTCTATTTTTATTCGCCCTTTGCGTATTTTTCAGCACTTTGTTTGCATAAACAGCCGTTTCAATGGCTGTTCCGATACCGCCTTTTTATACCCCAATCATATCAGTGGCAAGAGAAAAGCGTGATGTGTGCCAAACCGGCACCAAAATGGCTTTATGCACCCCCTTGCCGAGCGAAATATCGGCCCCCCGATTGGATCAACTTGATTTCATTGGTGCACTCGGGCTCGCACAGAACCTTATCAAACAGAGAGGTTGTGGCAAAAAAGTAACAATCTGCCCCCAAAAGGGCTGTTTTCGGCCATGAAAGCGATAGATATGTGACACAGAGCCAATAAGTAATGATAAGGTGGTGTTTTTATCAGTTTTTGTGATCGAGGCCTCGATGCTGCTCAATGTGTTGCTGATCCTGTTGCCACTGGCAATCGGCTATCTGATTCCCCTCTCCTCTACTCGGCTGATCAAGCTGGTCAACCAGAGTCTGGGCAAGATGGTCTACCTCATTCTGTTTCTGATGGGGCTCGGGCTTGCCTATGTAGAGAACCTGGGCAGCAATCTGGCGGTGATCTTCAAGGTCGCCGGGGTGATGCTGACCGCGATCACGCTCTGCAACCTGCTGGCCCTCTGGTGGCTCGACAAGCGCACGCCGCCGACCCACGAGGCGAGCGATGCCAAGATGCCGAGCAAGCTACACCTGCTGTGGGAATCCCTGCAGCTCTGCTTTGTGGTGCTCGGCGGTGTGCTGCTGGGTCTATTGGTGGATCTACGCGCCCTGCCCATCGACAAGTGGAGCGAGTGGGCCCTGATGCTGCTGCTGTTTCTCATCGGGGTGCAGATGCGCAACTCCGGCATGCGGCTGCGCCAGATCCTGCTCAACCCCTGGGGAATGAAAATCGCCGCCACCGTCATCCTCAGCAGCTGGCTGGGCAGCCTGCTGGCGGCCCAGTTGCTGGGTATGCCCTTTACCCATGGTCTGGCGATGAGCTCGAGCTTCGGCTGGTATTCGCTCTCCGGCATTCTGGTGGCCGACAAACTGGGGCCGGTGCTCGGTTCTGCTGCCTTTATCAACGATCTTGGGCGTGAGCTTATCGCCATTCTGATCATCCCGGTCCTGATGCGACGCCACCCCTCGGCGGCCATCGGTTACGGCGGCGCCACGGCGCTGGACTTCACCCTGCCGGTTATCCAGAAATCAGGGGGCATTCAGGTGGTGCCGGTGGCCATTGTCTCCGGCTTTATCCTGAGCCTGCTCGGCCCCATCCTGATCCTCGGGTTTCTGGCGCTCTAAGCCTGATTCCCACATTGCAGATAAAAAAGCCCGACCTTGTTGTCGGGCTTTTGCTGCTTGGAGCAACCACGCACTCGCACTGGCTGCGATATTGCCCGCAGCCTTATTCGCGCCACTGGCCGCCACTCATCACTCGCTCGATAGCAAACGTCCGGTCGTGCACCAGCAGCAGATCCGCATCCTGCCCGACCCCGATCCGCCCCTTGCTGCCAAGCCCCAGCGCCTGCGCCGGATTGCTTGTCACCACGGCCAACGCCCTCTCCAGCGAGACACCGAGACGGATCGCGCGCACGCACTGCAGCCACAGGCTGGCAATCTGACCGCAGCGCATCTCGATTAGCCGCCCTTCGCCATCAAAGCGCGGCAGGCTGGCGTTGGCATCCGAGCTGAAGGTGATGCGCTCGGCAGGCACATTGGCGGCCAGCAGCTCGAGGAGCGCACCGGCAGCAAGCCGCTCGCCATCCTCCAGCAGATCGGGAAAGCTTGAGGTGGTGAGATCAACCCAGCCTCCCGCCTTGCCCCACTCGATGGCCTCGGCAAAGAGCCAGGGGTTGCGGTTGCAGTGAGTGGGATAGAGCTGGCGCAACGGAATGTCGGTCTCATCGCGCAGGGCCCGCAGGGGGGCCAATGCCCCCTTGCCATCCCCGACATGGAAGAAGCTGACCCCGCTCTTGCCCGCAAGCAGCCCTGCCACCCGCGCCTCGCTGGCAAGCCTGGCCAGCTCATCGTGGGTCGGCGCACTGGATCTGTGGTCGCTGATGGCCACCTCCCCCACCCCCAATACTTCGGGGATCAGGATGATGTCCGACTCCACCGTGCCGGTCAGGGTCTTGACCGGCAAATGGTAGGAGCCGGTATACATAAAGGCGCTCACCCCGGCGGCGCGAAACTCGCGCACCTTGCCGAGCACCTGCGCGGGGGTGCGGGTCAGGCTGTCGGTGCCAAGCGCTGCCACCAGGGTGGTGACACCGGCCCTGAGCGCCTCGCTCGCCGCCAGTTCAGGGGTGCGAAAGGCAAAGCCCCCCTCACCGCCGCCACCGGTAATATGGGCCAGCGGATCCACCAACCCGGGCACCAGATAGCGGCCACGACCATCGACCCGATGCAGCGGCCAGTTTGCGGGCACCGTCAACCCCTTGCCCATCCAGGCAATGCGGCCATCGGCCACCAGCAGATCCTGCTGGCCAAGGTGGGTGGGGCTGAAGATCTCGGCTCCCTCGATCAGGGTCAACATGGCGATCCTCCTTGCACGATTGTCGCTTGCCCAATGAAAAGAGAGGGAGCAAGCTCCCTCCCCCCGTCAACCACCATATATATCGTACTTGAAGTACTTCTGGTTGATCTGCTGATAGGTGCCGTTGGCACGCAGTGCCTTGATCGCCTCGTCCAGCTTGCCCTTGAGCTCCTTATCGCTCTTGCGCACGGCGATCCCCATACCATCACCAAACCACTGGCGATCGGTCAGGGCGGGCCCCACATAGTCGAACTTGTCGCCCCCCTCTTTGCCAAGGAGCCCCTGCTCGATGGCAGAGGCATCGGCCAGCAGGGCCAACACCCGACCCGCTTTCAGATCGAGATAGGCCTCATCGGCATTGCCGTAACGGACGATGGTGACATTCGAGCCAAAATTGTCGGTCAGGTACTTGTCGTGGGTGGTGGCACGCTGCACCCCGATGCGCTTGCCCGCCATGCCTTCCGGGGTCAGCGTCAGCTCGGTCCCCTTGGCCGCCACAAAGCGATTGGGAATATGGGCATATTTCTCGGTGAAATCGACCTTCTGGCGCCGCTCGTCGGTGATCGACATGGCGGCGATGATGGCATCGTATTTGCGCGACAGCAGGGCCGGGATCATGCCATCCCAATCCTGCGCCACCAGCTCGCACTTGACCGCCATCTGCTGACACAGGGCGTTGGCGAGATCGATATCAAACCCCTTGATCTCGCCCGACGCATCGGTCCAGGAGAAGGGCGGGTAGGCCCCCTCCACCCCGAAGCGCACGGTTTTCCACTCCTTGGCCATAGCGGGGGTGGCCAGCAGGCTGGCAACAAACAGGGCTGAGAGGGTCAGTCTGATCTTCATCTTGAGTACTCCATTACATAAAAAGCGCACAGGCGCGGACAAGGCACCGCAGGCGAATGCATGCGATGACCAAAAGCGGCAAAATCTGGATGAGCGAGATCACGCCCGAGCGGGCGTCAGTGAACTGCTCCAGGGGTTCGATCTATTCGTCGAACCACTCGGAGAGATAGAAAGGCTTGAAGTAGAAGGCCAGAAAAAAGCCTCTGGCTTTGCGCATCATGGTAGTTTGTCGCGTCCTGTGACAAAGATGGCAATCACCTTAGCACGCCCGAATTTTGCCCGGCAAGAGGCAGCCGCCAGGCAGTAGCAAAATCCCGATCATGGTCAAGGCAGGCGGGATCCGTTAGGCTCGAAGCACCTTGCCATCCCATAACAGACCCACAGCGACCGATGAATTTTCTGGCCCATCTCCATCTGGCTGCCCACACCCGAAGCTCCCTCACCGGCAATCTGCTCGGCGATTTCGTCAAAGGCACGCTGCCCACGGGGCTTGCCGCCCACTTCGATGAGGGGGTCTGGCTACACCGCAAAATTGACGCTTTCACCGACAGCCACACCGAGCACAAGGCGGCCGTCGCCTGTTTCGAGGCCCCCTGGCGCCGCTTTGGCGGCATAGTGGTGGATATGATCTACGACCACTGGCTGAGCCAGCACTGGGAGCTGTTCAGTACCGAGCCCCTGCCCCGCTTCCTGCAACGCAGTTATGAGCAGCTATTGGCGGATCACCCACGCCTGCCGGACGGACTGCCACTCCCCCTCAAACGGATGGCCGAGCAGAACTGGATCACCTCCTACCGCCACAGGGAGGGGCTGGGGCAAGCGCTAAATGGCATCGGTCGCCGACTGCGCCGCCCGGTACAACTGGGAGAGGCGCTGCTGACCCTCGATGAGTCGCAGTGGCAAACATGCGAGGCGGGATTTCTGCGCTTCTATCCCCAGCTGATGGACTTTAGCCAGCAGCAGCTGGCCCAATATCGGGCAGCCCAAGGGGCACAGTGAACCTCTGGATAGAGCTGCTTCCCCATAAAAAACGCCCCTTGCGGGGCGTTTGTCATCAGTTGGCTTCGTCTTTCTTTTTGCGAATGCTTAAGCCCAGCTCCCGACCACGCAGTCGGGCGTAATAGATGGTGCCGACAAAAGCGAGAGTGGTGAAGACCAGCTCCACCACCGCCAGCCACCGCTCCCCCTCATCCGTGGTGATCAGGGTGAGGGCGTGGAGGAAATAGGGCATCAACACGAAGTTGCCCCAGGCGTGGGTGTAGGGGTTGCCCTGCACTATCCCCTTGAGGGGGAAGAGCAGCGGCACCGTCCAGATCACCGGCAGCAGCCAGGGGTTGAGGTCCGGATGGGGCGACAGCCACAGATGCCAGAGGATGACCCAGCCCAGCAGGCCGAAGAAGCCGACCAGAGTCAGCCAACGTGCGAAGCGGGTGCTCACTTGAGGATCTCCAGCACCTGCTCCGGCGGGCGACCAATACGGGCCTGACCATTCTTGATGACAATGGGGCGCTCGATCAGCTTGGGATGCTGGTGCATGGCGCGAATAAGGGCATCACCGCTGATATCGGCCAATCCCAGCTCCTTGTAGAGATCCTCCTTGGTGCGCATCAGCTGGCGGGGATCGCTAAAACCGAGCAGAGAGAGCAGGTTGCGGATCTCATCTTCGCTCGGGGCCTGCTCCAGATAGAACACCACATCAGGGGCGATCCCGTGCTGTTCCAGCAGGGCCAGGGTTTCGCGACTCTTGGAGCAGCGCGGATTGTGGTAGATTTGGGTCTCGCTCATGGTAACTCCCTGATTAATCGCAAGATGGGATTAGAAACGGCGCTATTGTAGGGGAAAGTGATGGTCAGGGTAAGCGGCAGTGGAAAGGAATTGAAACGAATTTGTTGGCTGATTGTGGCGGGCCTGCTGGGCGCCTGCACACCCGCCCCCGAATTTACCGATGCAACAGGGCAGTCGGTCAGCCTGCGCCACTTTGCCGGCAAGCCGCTGCTGATCAACTACTTCGCCCCCTGGTGCGCCCCCTGCCTGCGGGAGATGCCGCGCCTCAACGGGCTGGCAGCGGAGGGCCAGATCACCGTGGTGGCCATCAACTACGACCCGACCACGCCAGCAGAGCTGGACAAGCTGGCTGTGCAGTATCACATCAAGGTGCCGCTCCTTATTGCCAATGAAGATGCCAGGCTCCCCTTCCCTCGCCCAAGCGGGCTGCCTACCAGCTACCTGCTCGATAGTGAGGGCAAACTCAAGCAGACGCTGGTCGGCGAACTCGACCAGCAGCAGATCGAGATGCTCAAGGCAACCACCAGCCGCCTGAGTCACTAACTCGTCGCACTATCAATGCAACCCACATCAACGCCACCGCCATAAACAACAAGGGCACACCGTGGTGCGCCCTTGTTTGATAGGTTTCGTTAGCCCTTGAGGCTGTCGAGATCCTTCTTGGCGCGTTCCAGTTCGGTGATGCGCGCCTCCAGACGAGCCAGAGTCATCCGGTCGCTGGTGGTACCGCGCGCCACGATCAGCTCGTCGATGGCCGCCTGATAATCCCCGCGCAGTGCGAGCATCTCGGCCCGCGCCATATGCAGCTCGGTCATTCTGCCCGCCTTGCGATAGGCATCGGCCAGCAGGTTCCAGGCCAGATTGTTCTCCTCATGCGCACGGGCATAGGGGTCGAGGATGGCGATGGACTTCTTGTAGTTGCCGCTCTCGAGGTAGGCGTTGCCGAGGTTGACCACCACCACTTCGTTGTCCGGCATCCGGCTGCGGAACTTCTCGAGGCGCGCGATGGCCTGAGCACTGCGCCCCTTGGCCAGATCGATGTCGGTCTGGGCATCGACGATAAAGAGATCTTCCGGATGACGGGCCGCTAGCTCCTGCATCAGGGTATCAGCCTCGTCGGTGCGCTTGAGCTGGATCAGCGCCAGCGCCTTGCCATAGATGGCGGCATCCTTGAGCGGATAATCCCCCTTCTGGATCCGGCTATCGAAGTAGCTCAGCAGCCCCTGAGGGGTATCGGTACCAAAACGCACCTGAATCCGCACCTTGGCCAGCCAGAAGTCGAGACTGGGCGGCAAATCGCGGCGACCATAGCTGCCCGCCCGAACGCGGGCCTCGCTGATCCGGGTCTCCGGCAGCGGGTGAGTGAGCAGCATTTCCGGCGGCTTGCTGGCGTAACGGTATTCGGCAGCCAGTTTCTGGAAGAAGTTGGCCATCCCCATGGGGTCGAAACCGGCATCATAAAGCGTCTTCATGCCGATGCGATCCGCTTCATATTCGTTGTCGCGGGTGTAGTTGATGGCCGACTGCATGGAGAGGCCCAGCGTAGTCTGCAACGCAGCGATACCGGCAGTCGGGTTGATCACCGCCAGCGCGATGGAGCCCACCAGACCGGCCAGGGTCACCGCCGAGCTGCTCGCCTGCGCTTCCATATAACGGGCGATATGGCGCTGGGTCACGTGGGTGATTTCGTGGGCCAGTACCGAGGCCAGCTCGCTCTCGCTGTCGGCGTAGAGGAAGAGGCCGGTGTGCACCTTGACTCGCCCGCCGAGGAAGGCGGCCGCGTTGATGCTGGGATCATTGATGAGGAAGAAGGTAAACGGGAAACGCACCCCATCGGCGTTGGTCAGCAGTCGCTGACCCAGATCGTCAATGTACTGGCTCAGCACCGGATCATCGATGATCGGCAAACCCGCACGGGCAAAGCGCATAAAGGCGTTGCCGTAACGCACTTCCTGTTCGATGGGCAGGGCCGCCACCCCGGCCGTGCCGATGTCGGGAAGCTGATTGTTGGCCTCGGCATGAAACGTGGCGCCCATCAGGGAAGCCAGCAGGGGAAGCGATGCCATCAGGGGGGAAAAACGTGCCACGTTATCTCTATCTCCATCAGAAAGGGCCTCGGCAGAATACCCTTGCCCATCAAGGGCTACAAGCGTTGTTTCATGCTCTTATCACGGCCATAATAGCGGCCACCTGCCTGATGGAGCCCCCATGGAAATTCTCGACCTGACCCCCTGGCGTTGCCCCGAGCCGCTGATCCGGCTCAAGCTCTGGTTAAGGGAGGCCCAAAGCGGTCAAACCGTCACCATCCGGCTGGCCGATGCGGGCTCCCGGCAGGATATTCCGGCCTATCTGCACCGTCAGGGCCACCATGTCGAGATGCAGCAACAACCGGACAATACCCTCTCTTTGCAGTTGGTTGTCGGGGCGAAGCAACCATCTTGAGCCCCAGTGATGTAAGGATGCAGTCATGTTAGAAGTATTGAAGCGCTGGTATCAGACCCGTTTTTCCGATCCCGATGCCGTTACCCTGTTCCTGTTGCTGGTGTTCTGCTTCACCATCATCTGGCTGTTTGGCGATCTGCTGGCCCCCCTGCTGGTGGCGCTGGTAATGGCCTATCTGCTGGAGTGGCCGGTCGCCCGGCTGCAAAAAGCGGGGCTGTCGCGCACCCTGGCCACCAGCGTCATTCTGATCCTCTTTATTGCAGTGGCGGTGGCCTCCTTGCTGGGTCTTATCCCGACGCTGGTCAGTCAGGGGATCAATCTGGCCAAAGAGGCGCCCGCTATGCTGACCCACGCTCAGGATTATGTGCGCACCCTGCCGGACAAATACCCCGAGCTCATCGACGTCAGTCTGGTGGAGACCGTCATCGACAATATTCGCCAGCGCATCCTCAGTGGCGGCGAGCATCTGGTAAGCGCCTCCCTCAGTTCGCTGGTCAACGTGGTCGCCATCATGATCTACCTCATTCTGGTGCCGCTGATGGTCTTCTTCATGCTCAAGGACAAGCGGGTACTGATGGGCAGCCTGCGCCGCTTCCTGCCGCGCAACCGCACCCTGGTCAACCGGGTGTGGGTCGAGATGAACAACCAGATCATCAACTACATCCGCGGCAAGGTGATCGAAATCCTCATCGTCGGCATCGCCACCTATGTTCCCTTCGCCCTGATGGGGCTGCGCTACTCGGTGCTGCTGGCGGTCGCGGTCGGCTTCTCGGTGTTGATCCCCTATATCGGCGCAGCCGTGGTGACGGTGCCGGTCGCCATGGTGGCCCTGTTCCAGTGGGGACTCACACCGGAGTTTGCCTGGCTGATGGTGGCCTATCTGGTGATCCAGGCCCTCGATGGCAACCTGCTGGTGCCGGTGCTCTTCTCGGAAGCGGTCAACCTCCATCCGGTGGCCATCATCATCGCCGTGCTGGTGTTTGGCGGCTTGTGGGGATTCTGGGGCGTCTTCTTCGCCATTCCCCTCGCCACCCTGGTCAAGGCGGTGATCAATGCCTGGCCAAAACGTGAAGAGATGCCCGGTGCCGCAAAATAACCTGCTTCCCCTGCAATCGTGACAACGGAGTGTCCATGACCTTTTTTCGTCAAATCAGAGCGGCAGGGCTGACGGCCCTGCTCCTCGCTGCCGCCATGCCCGTCCGCGCCGATATCGATCTTGGCGCCATGGATCTGCTCACCAGCGACAACCCTACCAGCCCGGTGCCACAGGGCTTTGTCGCCGGTGCGGCACTCATCGGGGGACAGGCCCGCTATGAAGCGCAGGACAACGCCCTCTACGCCATCCCCGGCTTTATCTACTTCGGCGACGACTTTATGTTTCTGGGGGATCGGGCCCGTTACTACTTCCACAAGGATGAGAACGTCGCCCTCTACGGCTATGGCCGGGTCCGTTTTGGCAATCTGGACCCCGAGGACTCGCCCGCTTTCAGTGGTATGGAACAGCGAAAATGGCAGCTGGAAGGCGGGATCGGTGGCAACACATCATCACCCCCTACGCCCTGCTGACCGTGCGTGCCAACAGCGATGTCACCGGCCGCAGCAAGGGACAGGAGCTGCTGCTGTGGGCCGACTTCCCCATCCTGCGTGACAACCTGCTGATCATGCCGGGGATGGGGCTGATGCTGCGCAGCGACAAGATGGCCAACTACTACTTCGGCGGCATCTCCGAGAGTGAAGCAACCGCCCAGCGGCCCGCTTGGGATACCGGTACCACCCTCTCCCCGATGGCGGCCCTCATCACCAGCTACCGCTTCAGCCCCAACTGGATTGGCATGTTTGCCATGAACTACGAATGGTATGATCGGGACATCAAAAATAGCCCCATCGTCCAGCACGATGGCGAACTCTATGCGGGTTTTGCGCTGGGCTATATCTGGTAACGGTTATGAGTCTTGAACCGTGAGACACGACCAAACAAAAGGGAGCCCTCGGCTCCCTTTTTCACGACCATCAGGCTGGTAGTACAGCCTGCTCAAGCTGCCTATTCAGGCTTACAGCGTCGCCAGAAAATCGGCCAGCTGCTGATTGACGAAGGCCGGATTTTCCAGCGACGAGATGTGGCCAGCCATCGGGATCTCCCTGAACGGGCAACCCAGCACCTCGGCCATCAGATAGCCCTCCAGCACCGGACGGGCCTTGTCTTCGCAGCCGGTCATCACCAGCGCGGGAGTGGTGATCTCCTCCAGCCACTCGATACGATCTTCGCGGGTCACAAAGCTGCGGCCCACCGCCACCATGGCGGCAATCTTCTCGTTTGGCCAGGCGGCCAGACGCGCCTTGAAATCGGCCAGCAAGTCGGCATCGGGTTGGTTCGCAAAGAAGATAGGCGCCACCTGTTCGATGATGGGCGCAGGCACGGTGCCGAGCTGCTCGATCATCGCCAGCATGCCGAGGTAGCGCTCGCAGGTGATCTGCGGTTCCAGGCCAACAAAACTGTCCATCAGCACCAGACCCTTAAGGCGGTTTGGCACCATGCGCGCCAGCTCAACACCCCACATGCCGCCGATGGAGAGGCCCACCAGTACGAACTCGTCAACCCCGAGGGCATCGAGCAGCGCCAGGTGATCCCGCGCCAGCGTCGCCAGGGTGCAGCCACCTTCGGGGAGCAGGTCGGATTCACCGTGGCCCCACAGCTCGGGAACGATGCAACGATAGCAGCCCTTGAGCGCCTCGATTTGCGGCGCCCACATGGCGCTGTCCCACAGATAGCTGTGACCAAACAGCAGTACCGGCCCTTGTCCTTCATCCAGATAGGCCATCCGGCGGCCCGCTATCTCCATAAAATGCTTCATGTTATCTCCTGTTGCCAGCGATGGGCGGGCAGTGTATCACGTCCCCCTTGGCAGGTGACGCCTCCCTGGTGCAAGCTGACAGTGACTCAAAGAAGTCACCCATGAAAGGATGCCAAAAGGAGAAGCCCATGGCGAAGGAGAAGAGCAAGAAGCGGCCGCGTCTGGACAAGAAGTGCTACGAGCACCACCTTGCCCATCTGCAGGAGGAGCTGGTCAAGCTGCAGGAGTGGGTCAAGCAGGAGGGGTTAAAGGTAGTGGTACTGTTCGAGGGACGGGACGCCGCCGGTAAAGGAGGCGTCATCAAGGCGATCACCGAGCCGCTCAACCCCCGGGTCTGCCGGGTCACGGCGCTGCCCGCCCCCTCCGATCGGGAGCGCTCTCAGTGGTACTTTCAGCGTTATGTGGCCCACCTGCCCGCTGCTGGCGAGATGGTGCTGTTTGACCGCTCCTGGTACAACCGCGCCGGGGTTGAGCGGGTGATGGGATTTTGCAGCGACGCCGAGTATCGCGAATTTCTGCGTGCCTGCCCCGAGTTTGAGCGGATGCTGATCCGCTCCGGCATCACCTTGATCAAATACTGGTTCTCGGTCAGCGACGAGGAGCAGGAGAAGCGCTTCAAGGAGCGGATCAACACCCCCATCAAGCGCTGGAAATTCAGCCCGATGGATTTGCAGTCCCGCTCCCGCTGGGTGGAATACTCCCGCGCCAAGGATGACATGTTCACCTACACCGACACCGAGGATTGCCCCTGGTTCGTGGTGGAGGCGGACGACAAGCGCCGTGCTCGCCTCAACTGCATCGCCCATCTGCTGAGCAAGGTGCCCTACGAGGCGATCCACTACGAGCCTATCAAGCTCCCCCCATCAAGACCGAAGGGTATGAACGCCCGCCGCTGGCCAGCCAGACCTTTGTGCCCGATATTACCGCCGAACTCGAGGCTTGAACCGGGTTACCTTGCCTATCTGCATGTTCAAATCGCAGGCAATAAAAAGCCGGTCTGACGACCGGCAAAAAGGCATTGATTATTAAGAAAGGAAAACCAGCACAACAAAAAATCAGGTACGGATATATTTGGCGGTACGTGGGAACGCCTGCTCCTTGGCATCGAACAGGTAGCAGGCTTCGGCCGGGATACCCACGCTGTAGGTCTGACCGGTCGCCACATCCACATCCGAGGTGGCCTTGACGGTAAAGTCGTGACCATCCACATCCATATAAACGAAGGACTCGGCGCCCAGGTGCTCGGCCACCTGCACGATCCCGCTCACCTTGCTGTGCGCATGGGGGATCCAGCGGCATCAGATGCTCGGGGCGAATACCCAGCTCCACCTTGTCACCCACAGCGCCACTGCGGGCATCGACCCTGGCACGCACGGTATCGCCAGAGGTCAACTTGACCAAGCACTCCTGCTCGCCAATCTCCAGCAACTCGCCCGCCAGGAAGTTCATCTTGGGAGAGCCGATAAAGCCCGCCACGAACTTGTTGTCCGGGTTGTGGTAGAGATCCAGCGGTGAACCGAACTGTTCCAGGTTGGTGGCAGCTTCGGCCTTAAGCGGGCTCAGCACAACAATCTTGTCGGCCAGAGTCATCGCTTCCACCTGATCGTGGGTCACGTAGATGATGGTGGAGTTAAGCTCCTTGTGCAGCTTGGCGATCTCGATCCGCATCTTGACCCGCAGCGCGGCATCCAGGTTGGAGAGCGGTTCATCAAACAGGAATACCTGCGGCTGCTGCACGATGGAGCGACCGATGGCGACCCGCTGACGCTGACCACCGGAGAGCGCCTTGGGCTTTCTGTCCAGCAGCGGCTCAAGACCCAGGATCTCGGCGGCGCGCATCACCCGCTTGTGGATGTTCTCCTTGTCCATTTTCTTGAGCTTCAGACCAAAGGCCATGTTCTCGTAGATGTTCATGTGGGGATAGAGGGCGTAGGACTGGAACACCATGCCGACGTTGCGCTCTACCGGCGGCACGTCGTTCATGTAGCGACCGCCGATGGTCAGCTCACCGCTGGTGATGTCTTCCAGACCCGCGATCATCCGCAGCAGGGTGGATTTACCGCAGCCGGACGGGCCGACGAAGACGATGAATTCGCCCTCCTTGATGGAGAGGTTGATGTTGCGCAGGGTGTCCTTGTGAACAGCCGGATCGTAATTTTTGCGAACGTTGTTGAGTACTACTTCAGCCATGACGAGCTCCGCTCTTGAATCTTTGCAAATCGTGATAGCGGGGGGAGTCAGCTCCCCCGGCCATAAACTTAACCTTTCACACCACCAGCAGTCAGACCGCCAACCAACCAGCGCTGTGCCAGCAGGAACACCACAGTGATGGGGAAACCGGAGAGCACTGCGGCCGCCGCGAAATCACCCCACAGATAGTTCTGCGGATAGAGGTACTGCTGGGCCCCGACCGCCAGGGTCAGATTGTTCACATCCTGCAGCAGGATGGAGGCCATGGGCACCTCGGTAATGGAACCGATAAAGGCCAGAATAAACACTACCGCCAGGATGGGCACCGACAGAGGCAACAGGATCAGACGGAATGCCTGCCACGGGGTCGCCCCGTCGATGGCCGCCGCCTCCTCCAGGGAGGAGTCGATGGTCTCGAAGTAGCCCTTGATGGTCCAGACATGCAGGGCAATCCCCCCCATGTACGCCAGAATCAGGCCACCGTGGGTGTTGAGACCGAGCCAGGGGATGTAGTCACCAATCTTGTTAAAGAGCGCGTAGATGGCCACCAGCGCCAGTACCGCCGGGAACATCTGGAAAATCAGCATGCCCTGCAGAATGGTGGACTTGCCACGAAAACGCAGGCGGGCAAAGGCGTAGGCACAGGTGGTGGAGAGCGTCACGATCATCAGGGCAGTGATGCCGGCGATCTTGATGGAGTTCCACAACCAGGTCAGCACCGGGAACGGCGGCGGCGTGATGCTGCCGTCGGCGTTGGTGATGGACATGCCCAGCGCCAGCTTCCAGTGATCCAGCGTCGGATTGGAGGGGATAATCTCCCCTACCGCGAAGTTACCGTTACGGAACGAAATGGCGATAACCATGATCAACGGGAAGATGATCAGCGCCAGGAAGCCCCACATGACCAGGTGGGTTGCCCACACCCGGTATTTGACTGATTTGGGTTGTACGATTGCCATGTTGAAGCCTCCTTACAGCTGCTTGTCGGCTTTGGACAATTTCAGGTTGAGCAGCGCCAGCGCACCTACGATGAGGAAGATAGCTGTGGCGATGGCACTGGCCAGACCGTAGTCCTGACCACCCGATCCCTGGAACGCAATCCGGTAGGTATAACTCACCAGCAAGTCGGTGGTACCGGCCGGGGTACTGGCGCCGATGATGTCGGGCGCACCGTTGGTCAACAACTGGATAAGCACGAAGTTGTTGAAGTTGAAAGCGAACGAGGCAATCAACAGGGGTGTCAGCGGCTTCATCAGCAGCGGCACGGTGATCTTGAAGAAGTTCTGTACCGGACCGGCACCATCCATGGCGGACGCTTCATAGAGATCTTCCGGAATGGCTTTGAGCAGGCCCATGCAGAGGATCATCATGTAGGGGTAGCCGAGCCAGGTGTTGACAATCAGGATCATCACCTTGGCCAGGAAGGGGTTGGTATACCAGTCCGGTTTGATGCCAAACGCCGCTTCCAGGAACATGTTGATCTCACCGAAGTTCTGGTTGAACAACCCCTTGAACACCAGGATGGAGATAAACGCCGGGATCGCATAAGGCAGGATCAACATGACCCGATAGAAACCGCGCCCCTTGAGCTCTTCCCACTGCACCAGACAGGCCAGCACCATGCCAATGGCCAGGGTGAAGGCGACAGAACAGGTTGAGAAGATCACGGTCCAGATGAAGATCTGCAGGAAGGGTGACTGGATGCCCGGATCGGTGACGATGCGCGCGAAGTTCTTCCAACCCACGCTGACCACAAAGCCCGGAGCAATGCCCTTGCCGACAAACTGACCCTGTTCGTCGATGTACTGATAGAAGCCGGTCTCGCCATTGGGCAGCATCAGCTCGCCATTCTGGGTATCACGCAGCAGGTTGCTGTCTTTGATCACAACGCCGGACTTGAGCACGGCACCATCCATCAGACGGGTGTAGTGCTGCTTCTGGGCGGCAAACTTGCGCAGGCTGCTCAGGGTCAGGTGGGTACCGCCATCCGGCAGCACCAGATCAAGGTCACTCAGGTGAGTACGATGCTCAACAATGGCGCGGATCGGTGCGGCCTTGCTGGCCGCTTCGCCAGTGAAGGGCTGCAGCTCGACCACTTGCTGGGTGTTTTGCACACGGCCCTCGCGGGACGCCAGCTCACGGGCCTTGTTGGTCATCAGGGAAACAGGTTGGCTGATAAAGGATTGATCATCCTGTGTCAGCAGCAGCTGGAACTGGCCGTTGTCGCCACCCAGCAGGGTAAAATCGAATTCACCGCCCGCCACCTTGTAGGTTTTCTTCAGGTGGTAGTCCCGCGCCTGCTCCACGGAGAGCAAGTTGGACCCCGAATAGTTGGTGAAGGCAATGCCAATGGTGTAGGCAAGAGGGAAGATGATAAACACAACCATGCCCGCAACACCCGGAAAGATGTAGCGATGGGCATAGGTCTTCTTGTTCATGAAGACATACAGACCGACGGAAACCACCACCAGATCCAGCAGCGCGAATACCCACTCGCCACTGGCGTACATCATCACGGCTGCGTAGCCGTTGAGGATGGCAACCAGGGCCGCTATGGTCCACTTAAGCCAGGTGTGCTTATCCTTCGGACCGGCATAGGACTCAACAGAAGGTACTACTTCCATGCCAATTAACCTTTATAACGCCAAGAGAGATTTGAGAGAGTGGGAGGCCATGAAGGCCTCCCGGGCAGTGCGTGCTTACTGAACGATACGCTTGGCAGCGGTATCCAGAGCTTCGTCAACACCCTGACGACCGGAGGTCACGTTCTTGAGGGCAGTTTCGAAGGAAGACCAGAAACGGCTCATCTCGGGAACGGATGGCATCGGCTCGCCAGCCTGGGCGTTCAGCATGGTGGCCTTGATGTGCGGATCGGATTCCAGAGTCTTCTGGAAGGATTTCAGCGCAACGGCACCCAGCGGCTTGTCGGCGTTAACCGGCGCCAGACCGGCATCGGTCAGCAGGTAGTTTTCCAGGAACTCGATAGCCAGATCCTTGTTCGGGCTGGCAGCGTTGATGGTGGCACCCAGTACGCCAACGAAGGCTTTGGCCGGCTTGCCGTTCAGGGTCGGCAGCGGCGCTACGCCGTACTTGATGCCGCTCTTGTCCAGGTTGCTCCAGGCCCAGGGACCGTTGATCATCATGGCCACTTCGCCCTTGTTGAACTTGGCGTCCATCACACCGTAGTCGATGCCTTTTTCCAGGTGACCGGACTTGATCATCTCGGAGATGTAGCCCACGCCCATCTTGGCACCTGCGTTGTTCACGCCGGTATCTTTGACGTCATAACCTGTAGCGGTTTTCTTGAAGGCGTAACCACCGTTGGCAGCCACCAGCGGATAGCTGAAGTACGGGGTGTCATAAGCCCACATGATGGCGCGCTTGCCGTTTTTCTTCAGAGTCTCGTCAATCTTGGCGATCTCTTCGAAGGTTTTCGGCGGCTCGGGCAGCAGGTCCTTGTTATAAATCAGGCTGACCGCTTCCATGGCAACCGGGTAGCCATAGGTTTTGCCATCAACAGTCATGGCATCCCATGCCAGCTGTTCAAATTTGCCTTTGGTGGCAGCGTTCGGCGTTACCGGAACCAGCAAACCGGCTTTGACCCACTCACCGTAACGGTCGTGAGCCCAGAAGAAGATGTCCGGGCCGTTGCCAGTGGCGGCGGCTTGCTGGAATTTCACTTCAACCTGATCCGGGTGAGCCACAGTAACCTTGATGCCGGTTTCTGCTTCAAACTTCTTACCCACTTCAGCCAGACCGTTGTATCCCTTGTCACCGTTGATCCAGATGGTCAGCTGGCCTTCATCGATGGCAGCAGTAGCAGAGCAAGCGACGCCAAGAGTGGCCAGACCGATCAGGGATGACAGCAATTTCTTTTTCATGAGCCTTTCCTTGTATTAGTTCCGCGCTGTAAGAGCATTGTGTGCGAGATGAATATTATCCCAAGCGGCAAACGGCTCACATGACGCAACTCGCATTTTTGAAATGCAATTACGTATTTCCTTCCAGAAAGTTTTGAAAACATTTTCTTATTTCAGGGGATTACGGCCATTTATCGGCTTAATTCCAGACAACCACAGAATAATAATTACCAAAATGAAATAAAATTTCATGAGTGAAAGGGTTTTCACCTCAATGAAAACCCTTTCAGATGGTTTATTTTGTTTGATTTGTTAACAAAGTACCGCGCCAGTTTCGAGGTCTGCCCGAGCGCAATAAGAAAAGAGACCCCGCCGGGGCGGAGTCTCTTTTTGCCAGAAATGACGAGTTGATCACACTCGGGAGCATGACTACGACTGGCGCAGCAGCTGATCCTTGAGATTGGGCGGCACACCCTTGATGGTCAGGGTGTCGGTCTGGGGGTCGTAAAAGATCCGGCTGTTCAACAGCTTCTGCTCAAAGCTCAGAGTCAGACCGCCGCCGGAGCCAACAAACTTGGTCAAACCACGCAGGGTAGAGCGATCCGCCGGGAAGCGCTCTTCCAGCTCATACTCCTGACCGATAAAGCTGTAAAAATCGAGGTCACCGTCACCGGGCAATTCTGCAGACAGCTCCTTGATTTCGATCTCTTCACCGGCGCTCGCCTGTTCGGTGCAATATTTGAAGACCTGCTTTTTATAGTCATTGCGCTCGGTCGGTTCGAGCTGACGACTGTCACAATAATCTTCGACCGCCTGCAGCAAGCCTTTATTTTGTACCTTGGCATCCATGCCCTCGCGGGCACCCAGCAGATCCATAAAGAAGTCGCCCAGTTTGCGACCAATTCGCCCCTTGCTGAAGGTGATATAGCGGCGCGAATCAGGTTGGGTTTTCCATTCGGTCAAATCAATGCGGGCCACCAGATTGAGTTTGCCGATATCCAGATACTGGATATGACGCAACTCCAGCGCTTCGCTGACGGTGACGCTCTCCTTGCCCTCCAGCAGGGCAATCAGCAGATAATCGACCCCGACATAATTGTATTTGGCAAACAGCAGCACCCCCTGCTCATCGAGGGCGTGCTCCACCAGCTGCTTGACCAGCATCTGGGTCACGGTGACCGAGAAGGGAACGAATTCGGTCTGCTCGTCGAGCAGCTGTTCAAGGGCGATACGAAACGCGGGTGAAGGCTGCTTGGGAGCCTCTTCACCGTCGGCCAGCTCGGCGACGGCGGCCTCGGGGTCGGCAAAGAAGCCAAAGCCCTTGCCGCCCTTGCCGTTGTAGATCCGATGCAGTTCCGCCATCAGTCCCTGTACCGCCTCATCAGGGGGCAGGGTCTGGCTGCGGGTATCGGCGTGGGGTTGACCATCGCCGCCCTGGCGCAAGGAGTGAAGAATGATCTTGTCGATATCGAGACTCATGTCACAAAGCCATAGTGTTAGCCGAAAGGGTGAAGTATTATAAGGCGCTTTGAACCGAGATGAACTGAAGATTATGCCTATCGTATCAAAGTACAATAACGAGCAATTTGACGCCCTGATGAACGACCTGATCACCGCGCTGGAAAAGCATAAAGCGCCGGTGGATCTCAGCCTTATGGTGCTTGGCAATCTGACCACCAATATCATCAACGGTATGGCACCGGCCCAGCGCCAGGCCATCACTGAAAAGTTTGTCCAGGCCCTGACCGCATCGGTCGATAATCGCCACGACGCACACTGAGTCCCCGACTCTGTTGATTTGACGTTTCTCAACGCAGATGGATCACTATGGTCGAAACCGGTAACCCCTATCGTGATAATGTCTCTCGCCTGATCACCTGGGGGCATTGGTTCTCCTTCTTCAACATTATTCTGGCCATGCTCATCGCCACCCGTTATCTGGGTGCCATCAGCTGGCCATCGACCACGCTTGGCGTGATCTATCTCGTTGTAAGCTGGATTGGCCACTTCTCGTTTCTGAGTTTTGTCACCTACCTGTTGACGATCTTCCCGCTCAGTTTCGTGCTGCCCAAGGAGAAGTCGTTACGTTTCATCTCGGCCATCATCGCTACCCTGGCGCTGGTGCTGCTGCTGATCGACACCCAGGTATTCCGGCTGTTCAAGTTCCACCTCAACAGTCAGGTATGGCAGTTGCTGCTGGATCAGGCGCAAACCGAAGAGGGCTCAATCTGGAGCATCATCTTCGTTGCCGTGCCCACCATCTTCCTGCTGCAACTGCTGCTGTCGGCCTATGTCTGGCGCAAGATCAACAAGCGCAAGCGCCGCCAGTACGGCAATCAGGTGGGGCTGGCCCTGCTGATCTGCTTTATTCTGACCCACGTGGTCAACAGCTGGGCGGATGCGACCCTCTATCAGCCCATCACCATGCAGAGAGCCAACTTCCCCCTCTCCTACCCCATGACGGCCCGCTCCTTCCTGGCCAAACATGGCTGGCTGGATCTGGATCAGTACGAGAAGCAGGCGGCCTCCCAGGGGGATAACAGCGACAGCCGGATGCACTATCCGCTGCGCCCGCTCAACGTCAACGCGCCACTGACTCACAACAATCTGCTTATTGTGGTGGTCGACTCATTGCGTTTTGACATGCTCAACAACATCAACATGCCCAATCTGCAGCGCTATGCGGATCAGCATCTGACGTTCCGCAATCACCTGAGTGGTGGCAACGATGATCTGATGGGCATGTTCAGCCTCTTCTACGGGTTGCCCGGCCACTACTACAAGGACATCAGCAGCGACAAGCGTCCGCCGGTGCTGTTCGACGAGATGTTGCGCCAGGATTACCAGTTCGGGCTGTTCGGCGCGATGGAAGATGCCCAGAAGTATCGCAAGAGCATCCTCGCCGGTCTGCGCAAACAGGTGTTTGTCTCCGAGCAGAGTGACGATGGCAAGCTGCTGACCGACTGGCAGCAGTGGCTGGAGAAGCGCTCTCCCGAGCGTCCCTGGTTCTCGCTGGTCTATCTCTCGAGCCCCGGCGACTACCAGTTACCCGCCACCATGAAGGGGCCGTTCCAACCGGAGCTCGCCAACTTCAATCCGGCGACCGCCTATCGGGCGGAGAACCTGCAAAAACTGGAGAACCACTACAAGAACTCGGTCTTCTATACCGACCAGTTGCTTGAGCAGATGCTGACCAAATTGCAGTCCCAGGGGATGGACAGCAACACCATCGTCGTCATCACCTCCAACCACGGTCAGGAGTTCAACGACACCCGCAGCAACAGCTGGGGCGCAGGCAGCAACTACTCACCCTATCAGGTGCAGGTACCGCTGGTACTGGCCTGGCCGGGGCGCGGCAGTGACGTTCGGGAACAACCAAGCAGCCATTTCGATCTGGCGCCGACCCTGATGCAGGGGATGCTGGGCGTGCGCAATCCGGCGCGCGATTACAGCGTTGGCCGCTCGCTGTTTGATACCAGCCCGCGCAACTGGCTGCTGGCCGGGGATCAGAACGACTTCGCCATCTATGAAGGGGAGACCATCACCCACTTCAACAAGCAGGGTGACTTCGAACTGCTGGAGCGCAACAGCTATCGCCCGATCAAGCACGGCACCCCGGATATGGGCGCCATGATCCAGGTGATGAACGAGCTGAACCGCTTCTATCGCAACCAGTGAAGCGCCCGTTGATGGCTTGCTACCATAAAAAACGCCCCGAATTCGGGGCGTTTTTCGTTGTATAACCGGGCCACGTTCACGACTGTTAGCCACCCCACCCTTGCGGGTACTTGTAGCCGACGAAACGCTTGGCTGCATAGGCTTTGAAGGCCGCCGAGTTGTAGGCTGCCGCCACATCTTTGGCAAAAGGCTGATCCGCATCTGCGCTTTTCACCACCACCCAGTTGATAAAATCGTAGCTGCGCTCCAGAAACAGTCCTTCACTGAACGGGATACCGCTGGAGGCAGCAAAATTACCGTTGATCACCGAGAAGTCCACATCCTCACGCGAGCGGGGCAGTTGCGCTGCCTCCAGCAACACCAGCTTGAGATTGTGCGGATTGTTCACCACATCAAACTCGCTCGCCTTGAGCGGGTTTATCCCCTCCTTGAGAGTGAGCCAACCAAGATCCTGCAGCATCAACAGCGCCCGCGCCTGATTGGTGGGATCGTTGGGGATGGCCACCGAACTTCCCTCTTGCACCTTGTCGAGTGCTGCCAGCTTGCCGGAATAGAGTCCCATCGGACCGGTTGGCACCTGGGTAATGGGCGCCAGCGACAAGCCGCGATCTTTGGCAAAACTCTCCAGATAAGGTTTGTGCTGGAAGCAGTTCACATCCAGTGATCCGTCAGCCAGAGCAATATTGGGGGTCACATAGTCGGTGAACTCCACCAGCTTGACCTTGTACCCCTTGGCCTCCAGCTGCGGCTTGATGGAGTCGGTCACCATGTCGGCAAAATCCCCCACAGTGGTACCAATCACGATCTCCTGTTTGGTCGGCAAGGGGGCATCAGCGGCAACCGCGGAAAAAGAGAGGCTCCCGACCGCCATCGCAGCAATAAAGGTGCTGGCGCCAGCAGTGGCACGCAAAGAAGCAATCAAAGGAGAAGATAAGAAGGAACAAAACGGCATAGGGACTCCCTGTCAGGTACGCATCAAGCTATGGGACTGCGGCGGGGTGGCTCTAAGAGATTAAACCGCTCAAACCGCAGAAATCTAGCCATCCAAACGGCTATTTTAATTACCATAACAGAGCCATCCACCGCCGCCAAGCAATAAACCGCTGGTTCCACCTCATCACCCTTGCTGTCACCCCCGAATGCATAGCTGCACTCACGTTACGTTCAAGAGCGCACGAGCTCCCCTCGGGATTGCCCCGAATCGAGATGGCTGCGGCGAAGGAGAGTCGCGAGAGGAGTAAATTACAGATAAAAAGATCAGTAGCGAGCGGTGAGAACCATTCTCAATAGAACACATAACCAGTGTCATTGGAATACCTACCACAAACTGAATCGGATTTCTTTGAACCTCATTACGTTTTTTGAAAATGGCTCTTTTTGAACCCCTGTCACCCGTGTATAGATTTCCGTCGCACTCAGGATGAGTGCGATCCAAGATGGAGTTAAAAAAATAATGAAGCAAACATCGTTAGCACTGGCGATCACAGCACTGCTGTCGACCCTGCCCAGTGCGCTCGTTCAGGCAAATGAAGGTTGTGCGCCGCTCACCGGCAAGGAGAGCGGCATGGATATCGGACGCAGCAGCACCGAGCGCTGCCTGCCAGGTGCCAATCCCCTGCAGGATCAACAGTGGTATCTGCTCAACAGCGGTCAGGATGGATTCAGCGCCCGTGGCGGTATAGCGGGCAATGATCTCAACCTCTGGTGGGCTCATCGCACCGGCGTGCTGGGTCAGGGGGTCAATGTAGCCGTGGTGGATGATGGCTTGGCTATCGCCCACCCGGACCTGGCGGACAACGTCCGTCCGGGCTCAAAAAACGTGGTGACCGGCAGCGATGACCCGACCCCGACGGATGCGGATACGGCGCACGGCACTTCGGTCTCCGGCATCATAGCGGCGGTAGACAACGCCATCGGTACCAAGGGGATTGCCCCGCGAGCCCAGCTGCAGGGGTTCAACCTGCTGGATGACAACAGCCAGCAGTTGCAGAAGGATTGGCTCTACGCCCTTGGCGACAGCGATGCCAGCCGCGACAACCGGGTGTTCAACCAGAGCTATGGCATGAGTGTGGTGGATCCCCGCTCTGCCAACTTTCTGGACCAATCCCAGCTTGATCGTCTGTTTGAACAGCAAACCCTCAAGGCGCAGGGCGCGGCCTATATCAAGGCCGCCGGCAACGGCTTCAACAAGATAGCGGCGGGCGGCTATGTGCTTAACCGCACCGGCAATGGTCCTAAATTGCCGTTTGAAAACAGCAACCTCGATCCCTCCAACAGCAACTTCTGGAACCTGGTGGTGAGCGCGCTCAACGCCGATGGCGTCAGATCCTCCTACTCCAGCGTCGGCAGCAACATCTTCCTGAGCGCGACCGGCGGCGAATACGGTACCGACGCTCCGGCGATGGTGACCACGGATCTGCCCGGCTGCGACATGGGTTACAACCGCACCGACGATCCCAGCACTAACCGGCTGCACGGCAACCCGCAACTGGATGCCAGCTGCGACTACAACGGCGTGATGAACGGCACCTCCTCCGCCACCCCCAGCACCTCCGGCGCCATGGCGCTGCTGATGTCCGCCTACCCGGATCTGTCGGTACGTGACCTGCGGGATCTGCTGGCGCGCAGCGCAACCCGGGTCGATGCCACACAGAAACCTGTGATGGTCAGCTACACCAGCAGCACCGGCAAGGTGCGCGATGTGAAAGGACTGGAAGGGTGGGAGCGCAATGCCGCCGGCATGTGGTTCAACCCGACTTACGGTTTTGGTCTGATCGACGTCAACAAGGCCCTTGAGCTGGCAGCCAATCACCAACCCCTGCCCCCGCTGGTGCAACTGCCGTGGCAGAAGATCAATGTCACCGGCAGTGCCGCCGCCATTGCGGATGTGGGCAACAGCCCGACCAGCTCGACAACCCGCATTGCCACACCGTTGACGGTAGAAGCGGTTCAGGTGATGGTGAGCCTGGATCACCAGCGTCTGCCCGATCTGCTGATCGAACTGGTCTCCCCCGCTGGCACCCGTAGCATCCTGCTGAGCCCCTTCAACAGCCTGGTCGGCCAATCTCTCGACCAGCAGCAACTGGGCTTTGTGCGAACCAAGGGATTGCGCGACATGCGGATGCTATCCAACAAGTTCTACGGCGAATCGGCGCAAGGCACATGGCGACTGGAAGTAACCGATGTTGCCAACGGTACCCGTCAGGTCTCTCTGCTCAATCGCGAGACCCGTGAGCGTACCACCCTGACCGAGCGCAACAATCGCAAACCGGGCAAGCTGATCTCATGGTCCCTGCGGGTCCTGGGTCACGATGCCAACCGCAGCTAACACGCTAGGAGTATTACCATGAACAAACCTGTTACCTTGCTTCTGGCAACCCTGCTGGCCCCCCTCTCGGGACAGCTCTACGCCCAGGAGTCCATCACCATGGATGGCAAGCAGTACAGCACCATAGAGGTGAACGGCCAGACCTACCTCATTCCTGACAACGGCAGCAAGAAGCGGGTCGCCCGCAGCCTTGACAGCAAGGTCCCGCAACAGACCCTGCGCCGCGGTGACGTGTTGATGCAAGGGGCCGCTAGCCCGGAGCTGACTGTAAGCGGCACCCTGCTGGTGGAAGCTAACGATGCCACCGCCAAGGCGCTGGCGACTCGCCACGGCTTGAACTTCAAGCAGAGCAGCGGCGGCATTGCCCTGCTGGAGGCCAAACCGGGCACCGATCTCAACGCCATCGCCACCAAGCTCAAGAGCGAAGGGGTGAATGTGCAGATCGAGCTATCGGGGGCCGAACAGCAGCCGAAATAGGTCGCGACACACAGATAACAAAGGGGGCCATCATGGCCCCCTTTCTGCTGCTCATTTTGATAGTGGCTTACTTGGCGCCATGCTGCTCCGCTAAATAGAGCCAGGTATCGACCACGGTATCGGGGTTGAGCGACACAGAGTCGATCCCCTGCTCCACCAGCCAGGCGGCAAAGTCAGGGTGATCGGATGGCCCCTGACCGCAGATCCCCACGTACTTGCCCGCCTTGCGCGCAGCCTGGATCGCCATCGCCAGCAGCGCCTTGACCGCCTCGTTACGCTCGTCGAACAGATGGGCGATTAGCCCGGAATCCCGATCCAGCCCAAGGGTGAGCTGGGTCATGTCGTTGGAGCCGATGGAGAAGCCGTCCACGTGCTCGAGGAACTTGTCTGCCAAGAGGGCGTTGCTCGGGATCTCGCACATCATGATCACCTTGAGCCCCCGCTCGCCGCGGCGCAGACCGTTCTCGGCCAGGATGTCGATCACCTGCTCCGCCTCGCCCAGGGTGCGCACGAAGGGGATCATCACCTCGACGTTGGTCAACCCCATCACATCGCGCACCCGCTTGATCGCCTCGCACTCGAGGGCAAAGCAGGGGCGGAAGCTGTCGGCGATGTAGCGGGATGCGCCACGAAAACCGATCATCGGGTTCTCCTCGTGGGGCTCGTAGCCACGACCGCCCACCAGATTGGCGTACTCGTTGGACTTGAAGTCTGACATCCGCACGATCACCCGCTCTGGCCAGAAGGCGGCACCCAGAGTGGCGATCCCCTCAGTCAGCTTGGCCACGTAGAACTCACGCGGGCTGTCGTAACCGGCGATCATCTTGCCGATGGTGGCCTTGAGCTCGGGGCTCTGCTGGTCAAACTCCAGCAAGGCCTTGGGGTGCACGCCGATCATCCGGTTGATGATGAATTCAAGGCGCGCCAGTCCTACGCCAGCATTAGGCAACTGGGCAAAGTCGAACGCCCTGTCCGGGTTGCCGACGTTCATCATGATCTTGATGGGCAACCGTGGCATGTTGCCCACCTCGGTCACCGCCACGTCGAAGTCCAGCTCGCCGTCGTAGATGAAACCGGTGTCCCCTTCCGCACAGGAGACGGTAATGAGCTGGCCCGGTTCGATGCGCTTGGTGGCATCACCGCAACCCACTACCGCCGGAATGCCCAGTTCGCGGGCGATGATGGCGGCGTGACAGGTACGGCCGCCCCGGTTGGTGACGATGGCGGAGGCCCGCTTCATGATGGGCTCCCAGTCCGGGTCGGTCATGTCGGTAACCAGCACGTCGCCGGGTTGCACTTCGTCCATCTGGCTGATTGAGGAGATAACTCGCGCCGGACCCGCGCCAATCTTGTGGCCGATGGCCCGCCCCTCGATCAGCACCTTGCCCGCTTGCTTGAGGGCAAAACGCTCGAGGGTGTTGGCCTCCTGACGGCTGCGCACGGTTTCCGGGCGTGCCTGCACGATATAGAGCTGGCCATCCTGACCATCCTTGGCCCACTCGATATCCATCGGGCGGCCATAGTGCTGCTCGATGATGAGGGCCTGTTTCGCCAGCGCCATCACCTCCTCATCTGTGATGCAGAAGCGGCTGCGCTCGGCCTCATTGGTGTCGACAATCTTCACCTGACGGCCGTGACCGGCATCGTCCGAATAGGTCATCTTGATAAGCTTGGAGCCGAGGGTCTTGCGCACCACCGCCGGGCGGCCCCCCTTGAGGGTCGGCTTGTGCACATAGAACTCGTCCGGGTTGACCGCGCCCTGCACCACCATCTCGCCAAGACCATGGGCCCCGGTGATAAAGACCACGTCGTTGAAACCGGACTCGGTATCCAGGGTAAACATGACACCGGAGGCAGCGAGATCGGAACGCACCATCCGCTGCACCCCGGCCGAGAGGGCAACGCCCTTGTGGTCGTAGCCCTGATGCACCCGATAGGAGATGGCGCGATCGTTGAACAGGGAAGCAAACACATGCTTGACCGCCGTCATGACGGCATCGATGCCACGTACGTTGAGGAAGGTCTCCTGCTGACCGGCAAAGGAGGCGTCCGGCATATCCTCGGCGGTGGCGGAGGAGCGCACCGCAAACGAGGCCTCGACACCGGCACTCAACTTCTCATAGGCCACCCGGATCGCCTGCTCCAGATCGGGCTGGAACGGGGCTTCGATCACCCAGTCGCGGATCTGCTGACCGGCCCGGTTGAGGGCGGCGATATCGTCCACGTCCAGATTGTCGAGCAGATGGTGGATCTTGCCGTTGAGGCCGCTTGACTCCAGAAACTCGTTAAACGCAAAGGCGGTGGTAGCAAAGCCCCCCGGCACGGATACACCGGCGCCAGAGAGGTTGCTGATCATCTCGCCAAGGGATGCGTTCTTGCCGCCAACTCGTTCTACGTCCTGCATTCCGAGTTGTTCGTACCAGAGCACGTACTGTTGCACTTGGATGTCTCCAGGTTGGTGGGCACCGATGCCATAGCACCTCGTGCGCCCGATTTAATCGATGAGGTTATGGGTAAGTCAGGTGCGTTATTGTCTGTTTCTTTTGTTGCCAACGACCATGAAAACGTTTTCTACTGATTTTCAAAAAAATCCCCGAGCAAGAGTTGGGGATGGTCGAATGACCGGAACATTCTACAATGGCGACACAAAAAGATAACGATTCAGGTTTGCAAGCCACTTCACAACTTGGGCACAGCAGACCGGTTGACAAAACTGGTATGGTTTCGGGAGATACTTCTCCCCCCCTTACCCCATGCGACCCCACCCGCGGTATCACAGGAGCCCCACGTGCACACCGTATTTTATGTTTCAGACGGCACCGCCATCACCGCCGAAGTGTTCGGCCACGCGGTACTGAGCCAGTTTCCGCTGGCCTTCGAGCAGATCACTATCCCCTTTGTGGAGACACTGGAGAAAGCCCGTCAGGTACGGATGCGGATCGACGAGCAGTTTCGCCAGACCGGGGTACGCCCCATTCTGTTTCACACCATTGTCGACCCGCTGGTACGGGAAGAGGTACTGAAATCGGAAGCGTGCGGCCACGACTTTCTCAACACCTTCGTCAGCCCGCTGGAGCAGGAGCTGGGGGTCAAAGCCGAGCCCCGCCTCCACCGCACCCACGGTATGGAGAACCGCAAGCTCTATGACGATCGCATCGAGGCGGTCAACTTCGCGCTGGCCAACGACGATGGCATCACCACCAAAGAGTACGATGAGGCGGACATCATCCTGATCGGGGTCTCCCGCTGCGGCAAGACCCCCACCAGCCTCTATCTGGCGCTGCAGTTCGGCATTCGTGCCGCCAACTACCCCTTTATAGAGCAGGACATGGGCATGCTGGAGCTGCCCGCCCCCCTCAAGGCCAACCGTCACAAGCTGTTTGGCCTCACCATAGCGCCGCAGCGGCTGCACGAGATCCGCAATCAGCGCCGTGCCAACAGCCGCTACTCCTCCATCGAACAGTGCGAGCAGGAGCTGGCCTGCGTGGAGCGACTGTTTCGCCAGGAGGCGATACGCTTCCTGGATACCAGCTCCCACTCGGTGGAGGAGATCAGCGCCAAGGTTCTCGAGGCAACCGGTCTGCGCCGCCAGCTCTGTTAAGCCAGCTTGACAGCTATCGGCATCAACAAAAGATAAAAATTACAGTGTCGCGGCGAAAGTCAGCTGTGGCGAACTGCAATTCACATAGATGGCAGTGAAAAGCATGGATAAAAAAGGGATAAGCACCACAAATGCTTATCCCTCTTCTTGTCGACCTTGCCGTTGTGCCCTTGTCACCCGCTGCCAGTTAGCCGCTATTCGATTTCGTTCTGCTGCGCTCGGCAAACAGCCAGCGTTAACTAACGATTGAGCTCAGGGTTGTTCATCAACCGGGCATAGAAGGCCAGCAAACCGTGGCGCAGGCGAACCCGCTCCGCCAGCCAGCCGCCAACGAGCGCCCCCGTTACCCCACCAACCAGCAACAGCGGCTGCCAGTAGTGCAGCAACCCCTGATCACCGAGCGAGAGCCAGCCCAGCAACATGGTTGCGGCCACCAGCAACAGCAGCGGACTGGCGGCAATCCCTAACCAGAGCGCCACCAGCACTCCCCGGCCAACCCCTTGTTGCAGCACGCTTTCGCGCTCTCTGTACTCCAACTCCCTGCACTCTTCACTGCACTCTCGCTTGTTTGGCATCATTTGCATCCATTTGTGGCTTGGCACTACAAAAGCACACCAACAAGACAAAATGTCAACAAAACAGAATTCGATTGCACAAACATTAACCAAAAACTACCAAGAAGCCTATTCAGATCATGAAAAAGCTGCTGTTTGTACAAAACACGGCCATTAGAGATGGAAAACAGGTGCATTTTTGGCGGATTATCACTATTCTGCTTCGGTTGCCAGCCAACACTAAAAATTGAAAATGGCATGTCGTAACGAAATAAATACGGCTTTCGTCAGGTTTTGGCTACGCACTGCGGCCTGCTCAGGATGAGCCCAACACCGACCAGAGACAACAGAGACGTAAGGACAGACCCATGGATTTGAAACAAGACGGTGAGGAGCTGAAGCGCGGCCTTAAAAACCGCCACATTCAGTTGATTGCTTTGGGCGGCGCCATCGGCACCGGCCTCTTTCTGGGCATTGCCCAAACCATCAAGATGGCAGGCCCCTCGGTCCTGCTGGGGTATGCCATCGGCGGCTTTATCGCCTTCCTGATCATGCGCCAGCTCGGTGAAATGGTGGTGGAAGAGCCGGTAGCCGGCTCCTTCAGCCACTTTGCCTACAAATACTGGGGTGAGTTTGCCGGTTTTGCGTCCGGCTGGAACTACTGGGTGCTCTACGTGCTGGTGAGCATGGCCGAGCTGACCGCGGTGGGCATCTACGTCCAGTACTGGTGGCCAGAGATCCCGACCTGGATGTCGGCAGCCTTCTTCTTCGTGCTGATCAACGCCATCAACCTCTCCAACGTCAAAGCGTTTGGCGAGATGGAGTTCTGGTTCGCCATCATCAAGGTGGTTGCCATCATCGGCATGATTGGCTTTGGCGGCTATCTGCTCCTCTCCGGTGCCGGCGGCCCCGAGGCGAGCGTCACCAACCTGTGGGCCCAAGGCGGCTTCTTCCCCAACGGCATCAGCGGTCTGGTGATGGCGATGGCGGTGATCATGTTCTCCTTCGGCGGTCTGGAGCTGGTGGGCATTACCGCCGCCGAAGCGGACAACCCCGAGAAGAGCATTCCCAAGGCCACCAATCAGGTGATCTACCGCATCCTCATCTTCTACATCGGCGCTCTGGCTATCCTGATGTCCCTCTATCCCTGGGGTAAAGTGGTGGAAGGCGGCAGCCCATTCGTGATGATTTTCCACGCTCTGGACAGCAATCTCGTCGCCACCGTACTCAACATCGTGGTACTGACGGCAGCACTGTCGGTCTACAACAGCTGCGTCTACTGCAACAGCCGGATGCTGTTCGGGCTGGCCAAGCAGGGCAACGGCCCGAAAGCCCTGCTCAAGACCAACAAGAGCGGCGTGCCACTGGTTGCCCTCTCGGTCTCGGCCATCGCCACCCTGCTCTGCGTGCTGATCAACTACCTGATGCCGGGCAAGGCGTTCGGCCTGCTGATGGCGCTGGTGGTCTCCGCACTGGTGATCAACTGGGCGATGATCAGCCTCGCGCACCTCAAGTTCCGCAAGGCCAAGGTCGCAGAGGGTGTCCAGCCCAAGTTCAAGGCGTTCTGGTACCCCTTCGGCAACTATCTCTGCCTCGCGTTCATGGCCGGTATTCTGGTGATCATGTATATGACCCCCGATTTCCGCATCTCGGTCGAACTTATCCCCGCCTGGCTGGTGGTACTGGGTATTGGCTTTGTCATCAAGCGCAAGGGACAAGCTCAAAGCAAGGTTGCAGCCAATCTGGGTTAATGCCCGCAGTTGAGAAAAACAATGCAAAACGCCGATCGCATGATCGGCGTTTTTTTATTACGCGCAGCACGACTAGCAGCCATAGCCCTCAGGAAGGCAGCTCTTGCCTTTGATCTTGCCGATGCTCCGGGCTGTTGACGCAACATTCGTCGCGGAAAAAGGCGATGATCTCCTCCAGCACCGCGTATTGAGAGACGCACAGCAGGGTGCGACTCTCCCGGTTTTGCTTCACCAGCCCCACCGAGACCAGCGCCGCGATATGGTGGCTGAGGGTGGAAGCGGGGATCACCAGCTGCTTTTGCAGCTCCCCCACCGGCAGCCCCTGCTCTCCCGCCTTGACCAGATGCTTGAAGATAAACAGCCGGGTCGGATGACCCAGCTCTTTCAATGCCTTGGCGACCTCTTCCAGTTGCATCCCAGCTCCCTCCACGAATTTGATATTTCGATAATACCAGAAATATCTTGACCGAACATTAATTTCGACTATTTTGGAAATATAGAAACCAAGTGAGGATACGATGATGAATGAGTGGTTAACCATGCTGACCGATGCAGCGCAGATGTTCCTGTTTCTGGCTGTCGAGCTGTCGGTGCTGTTTCTGGTCATCAGCGCCGGGATCAGCCTGATCCGTCAGAAGATCCCCGACGAGAAGATCCAGCGGATGCTGGGGGCGCGCCATGGCAAGGGCTATCTGCTCTCGGCCCTGCTCGGTGCCGTCACCCCCTTTTGCAGCTGCTCCACCATCCCAATGCTGAGAGGATTGCTCTCGGCCAAGGCTGGCTTTGGTCCCACCCTCACCTTCCTGTTTATCTCACCACTGCTGAACCCCATCATCGTCGGCTTGATGTGGGCCACCTTCGGCTGGAAAGTGACCCTGCTCTACGCCGTGATCGCCGCCAGCGTCTCCGTCATGGCGAGCATGCTGCTCGACAGGCTCGGGTTCGAGCGCCACGTCATCGACCCCAAAGAGGCCACCCCCTCTTGCGGTAGCGGCTGTGGCCCGGCGACCCGCACCACCACTCAAGCACATTGCAGTGACAACCAACGCAGTACCATTCGCGCAATCAAACCACTCAAGGGGGCGGCGTGCTGCCCGGCACCGCAACCAGAGATGGCAGAACAGTCCACCCTCTCCTGCTGCGGCGATGGCACGGCAACCCTGACTCGTGCACCACAGCTCCCCACCGCCTGGGTCAAAGCTCGCATCGATGCCTGGCAGCAGTTCAAAGCCGTATTGCCCTTCCTGCTGCTGGGAGTACTCATCGGCTCGTTTATTTACGGTTTTATTCCGGCCGAGTGGATCGCCGCCCATGCTGGTGCCGACAACCCGCTGGCCATCCCCTTCAGCGCCATCGTCGGGATCCCGCTCTACATCCGTGCCGAGGCCGTGATCCCGCTGGCGTCGGTACTGCTGGGCAAAGGGATGGGAATGGGCGCCGTCATGGCGCTGATCATCGGCAGTGCCGGTGCCAGTCTGACCGAGGTGATCCTGCTCAAATCGATGTTCAGAACCCCGATGATTGCAGCCTTCCTTACCGTGATCCTCGGCATGGCGATCCTGATGGGCTACCTGACGCAACTGCTGTTTTAAGGCACCCATCTTTAAACAGACAGAGTTTTAAGCCAGCAGAGTGTGAAACCATCAGGCTCCCATAGACAAAACGCCTATCAACTGATCGGCGTTTGTCTATTCCGTACGGCAATAAATTTGAGACAGCCAAAGGATGAGGGGTTTGCTGCTCTCCGGGCCATGTGACTTGGCCTGCCTCCCCTCGCCAAACCGCGCTGTAAAAATGTGAGACCCATCCCGTCCCCACGCAGTAGCACAAGAGTTAATGTGCAACAACACAATAAATGAACATCCTCTGCCATACTCAAACGAAGTATTCCGTTACGCCGAAACCGGAGCCTGATCATGGTAACCAGCTCGCTTCACACCACAGATACCGAGGTTGAATTTGCCGACGATATCCAGTTGGTATCGACGACCGACCTCAAAGGGGACATCACCTACGCCAATCCGGCGTTTTGTCAGGTGGCAGGCTATCGCCTGGAAGAGATGTTGGGGCAGCATCACAATCTGGTGCGCCACCCCGACATGCCCAAGGCAGCGTTTGCCGATCTCTGGGCCCACCTGCAGGCAGGCAAACTATGGCGAGGCATGGTAAAAAACCGCTGCAAAGATGGTCGTTATTATTGGGTTGATGCCTATGTCACCCCGATTTATGAAGATGGCAAGATGGTGGGTTACCAATCCGTCCGCTGCCGTCCCGCCGCAGAGCACAAAGCGCGTGCCAGCAAGATGTACAAAACCCTTAAAGCCCGTGAAACCGGCTCTGCCATTCACATGGGCCTGCGTCAACTCACACCGGCCATGATGACCATCCCTCTGCTGCTCGTCAGCGTGATCAGCGCGCTCTGGCTGCTCTCACCGCTGCAGGCGCTCTGGGTCATCATTCCTCTCTTGGCAGCCATCTGGTTCAATCGCCACCCTCTCTTCCTCACACCGCGATTCTTGCAGCAGCTCGAACAGGATTACGACAGCATCAGCCGCCTTATCTTCTCGGGGGATGCCCCCCACAGCATTGCCGATTTCCATATCAAGCTCGGGCAAGCGAAGATCCGTACCGTACTCGGTCGGGTGGATGACACCACCGCGTCGCTCAATGCCATGGCCAATGACCTGCGCGGCTCCGCCTCGCTGGCAAGCCAGGATATATCTTCCCAAGACACGCAGATCCAGCAGATTGCCACTGCCGTCACCCAGATGGCCTCGGCCGCCGAGGAGATCAACCGCAATATTCAAGACAGCAACAGCCAGATCGAAGAGGCTCGTAGCCACTGCATCACCACCAGTACCCAACTTTCAGAAGCGGGGGAAGAGATGTCGGCGCTGGCCACCCAGGCGGAGCAAGCCTTCCAGTCAGCCGTCGAGCTGGCGAGCGAGTCCGAGCGGATCGGCACCATCATGAGCGAAATTCGCGGCATTGCGGATCAAACCAACCTGCTGGCGCTCAATGCCTCCATCGAAGCCGCACGGGCAGGCGATCAGGGGCGCGGCTTTGCGGTTGTGGCGGACGAGGTTCGCAGCCTGTCGACCAGAACCCACAAGGCGACAGAGCAGATCCAGAACAGCATTGGTCATATCCAGCAAACCCTGGGGGAATGGAAAGAGATGATGCATCTCAATGTGACCAGAACCAACGCCTGCCTCGCCACCACCCGGGCAAGCACCGGCAACCTGAATCAGGTTGTGGTCGAGATAGACAAGGTCTCTGATTTTTCCAACCAGATCACCGCCGCGGCCACCGAGCAACAAGCGGTCATCGAGGAGATCAGTCGCAATATCAACCAGATATCCTCGCTCTCTCACGATAACAGCCTCAAAATCGATCAGGTGAGTGAAACCAGTGCCAACTTGCAGAGCAAAGCGAGCCAGCTCAAGGACTTAAGCCGGACATTCGGATAGCAGCATGCAGATAAAGTCCATGTAAACGAAGGGCCACCCGTCTGGGTGGCCCTGTTGTTTATAAGGCTTAACTGTAGCTCCTAAACTGATCACGACCATTTAAGTTGGAAACTCTCTGGTCAAAAAATTCAATATCTTAGCGATTCCCAATATGACAATTAAGTTGGAAACTTGAAAGAGATTCTCCATCCGCTCCACAAACAAACAGGACATTGAAGTTGGAAACCGAAACCCGCCACATCTTAATATGACGTAATCATTGGCACGCCTATTCGTTCCACATCGAGCCTTACCCTAGGACTCCATCGGGAAAGCCTGCGCAATAGAAACGGCTTTCCATCCCCAAGTACCGCGCTTTTTGTTGAAATTGAGAACTGCCGTACCGGATATCATCAAGCCATCTTTTATGTTGTGCTCCACAACCAGTGGAGGAGCAATAAATATGTCATTTTCCGTAAATCCCATTCCGTTGGACACGCGAACTTTATCGCTAAACTGCTTCTTGATGTGTTCGCTTGGTTGTTTGCTTGTGGGAGTAGCTTGGCAAACTCGATATTTAGGCCCGTCTTTTGATATGTACCTAGACAACCTGAGAGCAATCGAATCCCCTTCAGAGAACGACTCAGTCAAATCATTAAGAGGAACAAGTCCGTCAATAATACGATCAACAATAAAATGAAGAACCCCTCTATCGCGATTCACGTGATCAACAACGCCAATTATCTCGTGGAACACATCCCACCTCGTTTTGGACGCCCTACTGTCGAGAAGGAAAATCTTGAAGCGCTGGTTGTCGTCGATCTCGCCTTTGACCCTTATCGCGTCGCCAAGGATGAATTTTTTTCCTCCGAGTTTTGATTCGGGAATGCTCTCCTCCGAAGGGAATGTGGATGTTTCAAGGAATATCTTTCGCTTCTGTATCGACTTACCATCTTTGCTGAGAGCGGTAAATTTTTCACCCACGTTTGCATTGACCCATGGCAAGTCACTCCACAATAGGGCTTCGGCAACCGGGGAACGGGACTTATAGAAATCATGGTTGGACGAGGCTGCCTGTGTTTCAGCAAACCAGGGCCGGGAGGCGATTTCCGCTACCACTTCGGGGATTTTATGCCCCTCGCTCTCCTTCACACGCATGAGGGTCTCAATTTCAAGCTTAGCTGCGGCCAAATCGCTACCTTCCAACATGTATTGAGCGACACTAATCCTTATTTTTCCTGTGAACTTATCCTCGGCACGGCAGGACAATGCTTTGCAATAACAGCCGATGGCTGCATTCCGATCCATCGGAGAAATGATGTCACCCAACAAACCCCAAGCCCAGTAGTCGTTCGGTTTGGCCTTGGCGACGGCGAGACCGAAAGCCAAAGCTTCGGCATGCATACCGATGGAGATAAGCACCTTTGCCTTGTCCAATTTGAGCCAGATGTTGTCTGGAAAGCGCTCGATCGCCGCATCGATGTAAGGGAGGACGTATTCTTGCTCTCGCTCGTTTTCGGAGGCAGCGGCTTCCTTTCCCGCTTGCTGGAGTACCCTCTCAGCCAGGGACGGATACTCCTTTCCGTCTTCCGAGCGATATCGCTCGAAATCCTCAGGACGCAGATATTCCAGATTCCACAGACGAGAGAAAACGAGCATACTCAATTTGTCTTGACCCGCCAGTTTTGAGGCGAGTTGGAGAAAGCAAGCGTGCAGGAGTGAAGGCTTTTCAACATCCAGTTTGAGATAGTCGTTCAGGTTGCGTTTGATCGTTCCGATATTGACGTTCTCGGCAGCAATCAGCGCCTTGGAGTGTTTGAACAACTCCCAGCCGAACCCCGTTTGTGTTTCCCTGTCTGCCTGGCATTGAGCCAGAGCCTTTCGGTATGCGGCGACTGCTTCCGCATGTCTGCCCGCCTTGCTAAGAGCTTTGGCTTGACTGATTTCCCGCCCACAGGGGCTGCACAAAGCTAGGGCACTACGAATTCCCTTCGTGAGAACCTCGTCAGATGGGTCAACTCTAATACTCTCCAGTTGGCTACGATAATGGGGCAGGTTATCAAGCATCCCATTGCTGGCATCAC
The DNA here is from genome assembly GCF_051920165.1 of Aeromonas sp. 11P. Taxonomy (NCBI): domain Bacteria; kingdom Pseudomonadati; phylum Pseudomonadota; class Gammaproteobacteria; order Aeromonadales; family Aeromonadaceae; genus Aeromonas; species Aeromonas sp. 11P. Next base: position 4,629,188 of record NZ_JBQBDJ010000004.1, on the reverse strand, counting down.
GTTTGATAAGGTCTATTAAGCACCAACAATAAGCTTTCTTATCCCAGTAATCACGATCAAGTGATCCCATGAGCTCCAATGCCATGCGATATGCCTCATCAACATCCCCCTGCTTGCGTTTTGCGTAAACGTCGGTGCGTGTAATCATCCTCGCATACCCTCTGTAAGCATCTGGCCAATTACTCTGACCAATGGGCTAGGTGTGCAGGCAGTTATCACGGGCTGACATTTAGTAAATTGATCTCTACCATTGTACCAAACGTCGTAAACGGCGACAGATCCGTCCCTGACAAAGTGATAGCGCAGAAACCATTGCTGCTCTACGACATTCTGAACCGTTATTCCGCTCGCGCTGCACAGCCCGATGACCTTCTGGTGGAAGTCATTCAGGAACTGTTTGGAAAAACTCGCTTCCGCAATTGCTGAACCACTTTCAGGAAAAATCAGCCTGCCTTTGAGAGGGGAAAGTAGGGATGCAACCTCGACGCCCAAGTCGTTTAAGTTCCGTTCGATAACATCGGTAATCTTATGCTTGCCGTTGTAGGTTATATCTACGCGGGCGGACTCCGCTTCACGATTGAAGTGGTAGGCCTCTTGGTATTGGTTATGAGAAATATTTACTATAACGATGCCCTTTTCATCGGTAAGTTTATGAACCTCCGTCAGTATCGAGAGTAGAAACTTGGCGTTGCAGGGAATGCCGAAAGTTTCATACTTCTCCGTAGCGGATGCACCCATTGATGAGGGAGGTGAAGAAACAGAGGCTGAAGGGCAGACTTCTAGAGCTCCTGCGGCATCGAATAGACCCCGTACAGGGTTTGAGACAATTTTAATGCCGCTCCACGGTTGTAGATTAGGCGGGTCAAGCAAATAGAGTTTTTGGGCAGTACGCGTTATCGAGGTGTAGAGCCATCGGAAATAGTCGGCCGTCAGTTGGCTTTGATGGCTCTTGCATTTCACGAACACGTTGTTCCATTCGCTGCCTTGGGCTTTGTGGCAGGTAATTGCGTAGCCGAATTTTAGCCTAAGAGCATTGAAATACGGGTCTGTTTTCAATGCTTGCTTGAACTCCACGCTTTTTCTTTTCAACTGAGGGTTTCGGATGCAGAAATCGAGATAAAGAGCCTTGTTCTGATCAGAAGATAATGCAGACTCCTTGCTGTAAAGCAGATCCTCTATGATTTTGGCTTGAAAAAAGTGCGCGACGCCATCGAAGTCTTTGAAGCCGATAATCACGTCTTTGAAAAGCAGCGAGACGGGGATTTCCTCAAGCATCCCTGAATCTTGGATTTTCCTTTTTAGTTTAATAGTGCGTTTCTCTGTGACCGTGCCCACCTGCCGAACCAAGCCGAAATCGCCATTCGAAATGAATATCCCGTATGCGTTGCTATTGGAGACAGCCATCACCTTATCTCCCGGTACAACTTCCGGGTGGCCAGGGAAAAAATGCTCACGAATCAGGCGATTGTAGTCACCGACTTCGGAGTTAGAGTGAGCAATAAGTATCGATTCTCCGTTTATCTTGTTCCCGCAGGATTCGAGATATCGCCCCATCAAATCCTGGTGTTCGACCTTCTGAACGTCGGGGTAACTGAAATCAACTACCAGTTGGTTGAAAGACTTGGCACGCAATGCGCTTCTAAGGGGAACTGCATTCGCCATTACGCCGCTTTCCGATTTCTGTCGGACAACCTCAGATAACTCGAACTCAGTCGAGCGCACGTGATGTTCGCGGTATAGGTAGTCAGCATCTAATGCGGGGGAAAAATTCATCCCGACCGGTGGCAGTTGCGCATCATCACCGATGAAAATTACCTTCTTGCAGTGATCATTGTGATCCAAATTTACGAACTTTAGGAAGTCAGCAAGCAGATATCCCGTTCCGAATCGGAAAAACTCGCCCTCTTGATAGATATCCGAAATCATGGAGGCTTCATCCACGATGTAAACTGTGTCGGAAGAGAGGCAGTTAACATTCAGTCTGGCGTAAAATTTGTAGGTTTCGGTACCGTCGGTATCGTCGGTATCGTCGTCGCAATACTCAGCTATATCATCGAACGAGTAGATGGTCTTGTGAATCGTGTATGCGGGTGATTTAGTCTTGCTTGCGATCACCTTGGAAGCCTTGCCTGTTGGCGCAGCCAGAACATAATTGCGCCCAATGGCACGAAAATATTCTGTCAGCCCCTTAGTGATAAAGGTCTTGCCGGTTCCCGCATAGCCTTTGAGGAGAAAAACGCTTTCTATTCTGCCATCTAGGAATCGTTCAAGTTGGCTGACGAGTTTCGCCTGACCGTCGGTCAGGTCATATCCCGCGAAAACGTCGTAAATACTTATCAACCTGCGCGTGTTGGAAGGGCTGAAGTCAATTGCCCTTGAGGCATTGGTGGAAGCATGCTTGAAGCTGACAAGAGCTGCTTCGTCGAGAGCTTGGCTGAGGTTAGCGATCTCTGCTTGCGCAGCTTTCTCAGAAGCCTCCAAGCGGCTCAATTCCTCCTTAGCAGCGGCATGCATTTCTGCCTTTGTGTCGGTGTCGGGGACAGCAACGCCTTCCGAGGCCTTGGCCGGTGGGATGTAAGCCGGATACGGTTCGAGAACATCACCGCTGTAGGTTTTGTAGAACCACAATGCGAGAAGGTATGCCTCTTCAATCAGTGACAAGGAAGTCTGAGCATCTATCGAGCAGCCATGAGCGGCTTTGTTGCCGAGGATACGCAAGGCGTGAAGTTTCTGACATACGGATTCACCAACTGCGTCTTGGAAATAGGGAGATTTGAGTTTTTCGAAAAAACCGTCAGTTAACTCACTGGGCAGCCTCAGTTCTCTGTATATGATACCAACCAGTACTTCCGCGAAGCAGCGAAGCTTTACTGCAACTGTGTGTGGATCCGTGTGCGCATATTGCTCAGCGAAAGCAGCATGCTGATATAGCTGTGGCCAACAGGCTTTTAACGGCTCAAAATTACTGGGATTCATTTGGATTTTTTTCATAAGGCAACAATTCAAGTACAGTTCGCCAGCGTAACCTAAAACATGTAGTTAATGCTGGGTGTATGTCACAACCACTATATCTTGCGAGTATTTAGCTGACCACTAGACAGACCCCGCGAATGACCCTGCATAGATTGGATGCTAGTTATATGGTCCTAGTGACTCGTAGCTTGTAGTCATTAAGTGCCTGATGCAAACACCTGCGTTGAAGATCGCGGGGGCCAATCGACACAAAAAAATATAAGATACTGATTCAAAAGGATTTAATATGTTTATCGTTCTTGTGGTCAACCGCTCACGAATACCCCAAACTAGATGATGTCCCAATGAACTCCTGAGTGATGATTCGCATTGGGCTGCCATCAACACCCCCCAGACGGAGGCGCAGACTAATCATGACTCATGTAGAGCAATCTCCCCCAACCAGCAATCTATCTGTTCTGGAGTCGCTCGGTCTACCACGTAACTGGCTAGCCGCCCATCAGCACATAGTGTCTGGTGTATCTCCTGAGATCGTCGTCAAACTGAGCAAGCTATTGGGGTCTAATACCCGAACAATTTGCCAGATGATTGGCATTAGCCGAGACACACTGAATCGCCAAATCAAACGGGGCAATCACTTATCGACAGCTCAGGGAGATCGCGTTTACTGGGCAGCCTTAGCAGTGGACGCAGCCATATCCCTACACCGGGGAGATACTGCTAAAACGATGAGATGGCTCACCCGCTCTGCGTGGGGATTAGGTGGTGAAAAACCGGCCGATGTGATTACTACGCCTATGGGAGCGCAGGCAGTTATCGATCTTGTCGGCCGGATTAGGCATGGCATCCCCTGTTGATTAACAGTTCATACGTGACCATAAAGCACCAACAATAGGCTCATTTGGTGAGCCAATCACCCCGACCAATCGGCTCATTTGATGAGCCGATCACCCCGATCAATCGGCTCATTTGATGAGCCGATGACCTCGACCAATCGGCTCACTTGATGAGCCGACCAACACAACCACTCAAATCGTGGTTAGATAAGCTCTCGATTGCCTTCAATTTTCCCAAATTGATCAGGGTCTGCGGGTTGATAATCATCCAAAAACATATTCATCAACCGATGCTCCTGTCTCAGGTTGGCCAGCGCCCCAAAAAAGCAGCCTTCACATAGGTGTACCTGATATCGTTCACCATCGTGCTGCGAACCATAACCCCAGCAAGCCTCCAGCGTGCCGAATTCCTGCGTACCGAGCGATTTAGTAGTACTAGCACCACAGACATCGCACAAAATATCGACGACCTGTGTGGTAGGAACGATTGCTTCGACCTTCATGGCAATACTCCTCGTTGTGATGCCTGATATCAGAACCTGTATAGGTATCGACGGCGAGCATCAGGGCATAGGATGTTGAGCGGCATACGCCGCAACCAGCCGCACAGCCAATGCGTAACTGAGCGGTAGACGTGTTTTGTATTTCCTCAGGCAATCTGGCCTATCGACTGCCCGTTCCAATGCAGATAGAGAGCTTGCCTGCTCGGCCAGCAGCCCCAGTTGCTCAGCCAGTTTCCTATCCCGTTCTTCCCAATCCACACTGGGATGATGAACTGCTCGCTTGGCGGCAGGTAACTGTTGATACAACCAGGCACGATCATGTTTATAGAGCCAAGTAACTGCGGTTCTACACACCTGTTCGACACAGCCTCGACTGACATCGGCATGCTGTGCCAAATATGCAGCCACCGTTACACGGTGCTCACGTAGACGGTTAACCCTTCTCAAATGCCGTCGCCAGTCAGACAGCCCCTGGTGGCTCTGAATAATGGCTTCGACCGCCCCGACAGAAACATCATGACTGTGCGCGATCTGCTGCCGTGCTCCCCCCATGAACGCCTGGCGCCATATTCCCCGCTCAACTTCAGCTGTGTTTTTACTTATTTATTTTTATAAATAATAACTATCGACGCTATCATGGCAAAAATACCACACTCAACTAAATTTCATTTTTTATCTTAAAAAACATATGGTTATAAAAAATCACATAAGCATACATAATCACGAATATTTATTTTTATAAATAATAAGTAAATGTTTTTTATTCCTTTTTTGACATAAGAGGGTGGCGGATATAGAACATTATTCTGAGGCGATTGGTGATTCCGCTCAGAAAAAATGTCCATTTTGGGCTACAAAAGGCTCCATGCGAAGAGCAATCAATGCATCCATACCAAAAAATTCAGCCCGGCAAGGGTGGCCTGCCGGGCTGTGGGTGACTGACGAGCGGATAACTCACGTCAACAAGCGATTAGACATGCCATCCAGCTTCGCTTTGGTCTTTTCCCAACCGGGCATCACCTGACTCATCAACCGGTAAAACTCAGCCTGTTAGAGCTCGCCAAAGAGCTCAATAACGTCAGCAAAGCCTGCAAGCTCATCGGCTACAGCCGTCAGCAGTTCTACGAAATTCGCCGTAATTACCAGACCTATGGTGCCGAGGGATTGCTCGACAAATTGCCCGGCTGCAAAGGGGTTCATCCCAATCGGGTCGCTCCCGAGATTGAACAGGCCATCCTCGATTACTCCCTCACCAGACCAACCCATGGCCCACTGCGGGTCGCCCAAGAACTGGCTCTGCATGGTATCAACGTCAGTGCCGGTGGAGTGCGTGGCGTGTGGCAACGGCACGACTTGCTCTCCAAACACGACCGCTTGCTGCGCCTTGAGAAAACGCACGTGAGCAGACCATTGAGCTCAATGACGAGCAAATTCGCCTGTTAGAGCGCTTCAGCCCCGAGTTTCGCGAACGTCAGATTGAGGTCCACAACACCGGGGAACTGGTGGCGGTCGATACCTTCTTCGTCGGCGCGCTCAAGGGGGTTGGCAAGGTGTATCTGCAAACAGTGCTGGACTGCTACAGTCGCCACGCCTGGGGGCTCTACACCAGCAAGCTGCCGGTGACCTCGGTCCATGTGCTCAATGAAACGGTACTGCCGTTTTTCGAAGCCCACGAGGCACTGATCTATACCATCTTGTCGGACAACGGGCGTGAGTTCTGTGGACGACCTGACCACCATCCCTACGAGCTGTTCCTGCAACTGGAGGGGATTGAGCACCGGACAACCAAGGTACGCAGGCCGCAGCGCAACGGCTTTATCGAGCTACTGCATCGCACACTGCTGGATGAACACTTCCGTATCAAGGGGAGGACGACCTGGTATGAGTCGGTAGAACAGATGCAGGCAGACCAGGATAGCTACCTGGAGCACTACAACACCCAGCGGTCACATCAAGGCAGGATGATGGAGGGTCAACCCCCCTACAACATGTTCAAGAAGAGTCTGAAATTGATACCGAAGGAAGTGCGCACTAAAATAGCGTAAACAAGACACCGGTTTGAGGCCGGTGTCAGGTGATAACTAGATCTGTACATACCAATAGAGGCTTATGATCTCACATCAAGGACTTATTCGCTCTTTCCCTAACCTTCCCTTAATGTCAGGACACCAGTTGATAATACAAATTATTTTCTACTCAGCATCTTAAATATGTCTAGAGCCTTTGAACAGGTGTGATACAAATAAGGTTCCAAGATGCAAAGCCTTTCGAGCATTGCCTCTATTCTAAAAATTGCATCATCACTGATTGGCAGATATGCTAATTCTGTACACCATTGCCCTATATATTCAGCCCAGTCATTCTTATCCTCAAAGGCAGCTCCTGCGACTAAACCTAATGAAAGATAGTTTTCGGGCTCAGAGTCCACATCAATATAGTCCCGATATAGACGACTTAAAATCACTACCGACGCAGAAAGCTTTCTGCTTCTAGTCAGACAAGAAACTTGCGCTAACCCGTTCAGCACCTGATAGACTGAATCTTTATCGTTTACCGAGGATAACTTATGCTGTGCGCTTTCTAACAGCGAAACTGTATGTTCCAAATATTTTTCATCAATTTTCCAGAAAGGCGCTGAATTCATCAAAACTTTGAACGATGCTAATGAAACATTAGCGCCGACTTGCTTATCAAGCAAATTAAATATTTCTCTCGGTACATCAGCTGGAATAGAGTTACCTTCCAACGGTCCAGGTAAAAACGAATTCATATTGAGTCGAGAACCAGTCATAAGCTCTTCTTGCAGACATTCAGCGATCTCGAATTCACCAACTTCTTGACATACATTATATACCCGTCCATAAATCTCATTAATGAATTGATCTGCTGTCAAGTACGTTGGTAACCATCTTGGCTCCTCTAGTAGATCAATAAAATTTTGACAGTAAAAATAAAGCCCTCTCTGTTGAGCCGCCCATTGCTCTACTTTGTCAAAGGTAACATTTTCTTCCAGTGCAGCTTCAACAATTAAGGCTGACTGGGCAAGTGAAGCGAGACGCCGGTAGAATGGTGGCATACTGCGAAATATCTGAAGTCGCGCCAGTTCACCATCGACGAAAACAGCCATCGAGCAAAAAAGACGTAGATTTTCTAATGTTTTTACAGCCGACACACTCTCAAAAAGAGCTTTAAGAGTCGCATCTAATGAATTTGCGAATTTCAAAATACCGATTTCAAGGCAAGATATCAAAAGTATCGGATGACTGCTTTCAATTGCTCGCTTTGCTATTGACTGATACGAATCTTCGTCAACGAGCCTAGTTGAAATAACTTTTGATATTGACTTATGCATACAAAGCAATATATTATTTTCAGTTACTCCACCTTCTATTCTACCTTCGAGGTACTGCTTGAGTTCATTATTACAGAACTCCTCAATGTTTTTACTCCCGCTGTACTTACCCACAAGCCGTTCATAATAACGGATTTCATTTGGGACCAGTGTTGAAACACTATTTGATGGTCCTTGAAACTCATTCTTTAACACACCTTTAATGTGGGCTGGTGATAAATCCAAATCAAGCAACAAGTCAGATACATCATCATCACTTACTGCCTCCATTGAGAGAACTGCTCTCCAGTACTCAAACTCCTCTTTCGAAAGGCAACTCTTCTTCGCTACTGTCTCAAATATACTTAACCGTCTGTCGATATCTCCCAAAAGCGGCCAAAAACTATTATTAAGTATCTGCACATCACCTTTGGTTAAAGAAAATGCTGAACTTTCTTCTGGAATATTTCGTAGAAACCAAACATTGCGATTAATATCCTCTAAGGAGGACTCTTCCTCGACATTGTCAAAAGTACTGCGAATAGCTTTAAAGAGAGCGGTTCTGGAAAATGCGACTTCTTTATCACCAAAACTAATCGTGACATCTGTTACTAGCTCTAGTTCTTCCAACAACTTACTATCAGATAATAGTTCCTCTCTCACCAAACTGGGGAATAAATTGAGAGTGTGCGAAACCATATAAGCTCGCACTGAATATGAGTTAGTCATAAACCTCTTCCTCCAGTATCGATTTCTGAGCGATACTTTTAACCTCCGACTTCATCGAATCAATTACAGTCTTAAAGCTCCACGGGTCATTATCCTTTAGCGGCCCCAAAACAAACTCATCCAACCATGCTTTGTAGCCTTTCTTTTGCTCGTCTGATAAAGACTCCGGCGGAATCAACACTGAATTCACTTTAATAACCTCGCCTAAATAGGCCATACCTTCATCCCCTCTTATTTTATGAGCTTGGGCCCACTCCCTATAACCCATAAGCTCATATAGCCAGCAGGAGCTAGCGCGACTTAGTTCAGGTGAGATATCGGCGGTCCACTGAGTTTTTATTGCTTTTGCAATAGTCTTCATCGTCTCATGTAGCCACTGGGCATCTCTTGGGAGCTGAACCAGACCACTAATCCTGATCAAAAACAGATTTTCTCTTATCATTCTTAGCTGTTTAGTTGGTTTAAACTCACCATCAGACATAACGGAGTGATTTAGGTGATATTCAAGCTCTTCACTGGAAATGCTAACAATCTCTAACCCAAACTCCCGAAGTAATGTTCTGAATTCAAGCTTCTGAGCTTTAGAAATAAGTCCTTTATGGTGTAGCGTCTCGATAAAGTCTAATGATGTATAGATTGGTACTGTTCTTTCATCAAATGCAATATTTCGATGCTTATTCATAAATCGATCATCTATCAAAGCTGCATCGCATATTTTTAGCGCCTCAAAAAGCTCTTCTGTTGGCTTGGCATAATTGTTCTCAGAAGCAGCTACTTGGTCTTTTTTTAAAGGTATTTCAGCGAGTGTAACTTTCCCAGATGTAAGCCCATTAAAAAACAACTTTCTTATACTTTCTATTTTCGAATCTGCCTGCTCGACAACTGAACCGTAGTTTATCAGCGTTCTATATCTATCGCGCTCGCCCTTAAATACATACACTTCGAATCCGGCTTCGCTAAGTCTATCAAGCATATCAACGGTAATCAGGTAGGTAATTGACAGTGAATCGAGAAATAATCGTGCTCCACTGACTACTTCAAGATCGACAGGCCATTCTTTTTCGTGCTGGCTAAGATAATTTAAGGCTTTAACACACTGAAATTCAGTGATTACGGCTAGATCTTTGAGTTTTTTTATTAATTGGGAACATGAAGTCAGACTGTGATGAAATAAAGAAAGGTCAGCTTCCACCTCTCTAAAGGTGCCTCCTGCCTTATATACAGGGTAGGAACACACGACCACAGATTGCGACTCATTCGCAGGATTCTCACGCACCTCTTCTAGCATAAACGCAAGCTCTTCACCTACATCTAGTGCCAGCTCAGGATTATTAATTTTCTTAGGATGAAAAACGGAAATTTTGCCATCAGTAACAAGCCGCTCAAAATACTTTGCCTTTTCAATTTGGCTCGGCTGATGAAAAGCAACTTTCTGCTTCTCTTCAAAAAGCCATCGCATAAAAGAATGCGGGATAACTATTTTTTCAAAACAATCAAACAGATGGGTTAATATCCCAATATTTTCCATCACCAAAGCACTGGAAGCATCGACTACAATTGTATTACCAACAATGACCTGATCCAACCTTACACCATGAAATAGCGGAATTACATTTTTCCGCCTTATATCTTTAGCCTTTTTATTTTCAAATGGCTGGATCAGATAAAAATCAGACATTGTCTTATTCAATAGTTCCGCCACTGTAAAAATGGGTGCATCGCCATCTAAATAGGCTTTATAGACCCTCTCATTTTTCTCTCTAGCCTCGGACACCATCTCCCTTACATCTTCGAATGAAGCCCTTCGCAATGGGCCGTTGTCATTAGAGAGATCTATTGCCTTATTGAGCCATGCTGATGTTTCTTGATTGTCCTCCGTGCCCATTGTTGTAGCGATGAAGTATGATGATGCTAGCACTTGAGGATCATCCATATATTCCTGTACAGAAATCTAAAATTTGCCTTGCTCTCCGTGGAGAAATTGCTTTAGCTAACTGGGCAGCTTGTAAAAGGTCATTGGCCTTTAACTCATCCCGATTATTCCAGCAATCTTCCACAAAAATGCTAAGAGACTCCCAGTCACCACCAAAAATAGATAGATTGATCTCAAGAGTTTTAAGATCAGTCTGTTGCGACTTATACTGCTTCAATCGAACAATCTGTTCATGAGCACCGATTAAGTCTCCTTTTCTAAAAAGAGACCAAGCCCAATGGGCTTGCAGCCTCTCGCTTCTTTTTACAAGATCTATCTTATCTAATAAAAACTGATGAAGTTCAGCAAACCGCCCCAATAAACAGGCCGCATTACAGACTCTGATAGCATCAGTTTCCTGGCCTGTACGGTAAAAAAGATCTCGGCAGTATGAGTAGTATTTACTACCTCGATTTGTCCTTTCTAACAAATTAACCAAATGAGCAAGATCACTTGTATCTTCACTTTGTTGATATTGACTTATAGCTAATGCAACTGGGTCAGCCCCCTTAACTGATTCGATGATATTTTGCAATTTTCTGACATCAGCATCTGACGCTCCAGAATTCCCGACCTTCTGTAAAAGCTGTTGTGCATCATCGACCAACCCTGACTTCGCTAATGCCTCTATCTCTAGCATACTAATTGCAATGGAATTAACGGCGGCTTCCATTTGAGTTCTGTGGCGGTTAATATAATCCACTGCTGCCGATATTGGCTTTTGTACCTGTGCCAATACAAATCTGGCTAAACCAAGAGTTGCATCATTCTCTGGACTTAGTGCTGTTTGTCTATTTACTTCCTTTTCTATCGCATCAAAATCGATTTCAATTCCAAAAGCAAATGCCAATGACAAATTCTCAAGTGTTTTCTGAGTGTAACTAACAAAGTAGCTCTCAAGTTCTGAAATTGCTTGTTCGTGTGTTTCACTGTTTCTAAGCTGTAACCACAGCACATATTTATCTGATACATTAGCGACATCTTCAGCACCGAGGTGCCTTGCCTGACCTGAACAATATTTGAATAGTTCGACAGCTCTATTTCTAAGCGCTGTCGATTCAGAATCATCTGCAAGTGGAAACTTATCTGCTGCTAAAGGAATAAAAGCCAACACGCTCTCGCGGAGTTCAACAGCCTTAATTGCATTTACCAAGAATGCAAACGCAGAAATCTGCGCCAGTGCTGGTGAAATATAAAATGATGCGTCGCCTATCGCCTGCGCCGAATCTAAAGCCTTTTCCCATTGATGCTCTATCAACAATGTAGAAACCAAAAAGACTTTGCCATCATTGTCTAAATCTTGAGAGCTTAATCCTGCACTTTCTAACCAGAGCAAAGCAGCGTCGTTTCCTTCTACTATTTTTTTAATCATAAAAAAGGCAGAATAATTTGAAGCCCCCCCTGCAAGCAAACCAGACGCCGCATCTACTCTGTTCAATTCAATAGCATCGATAAAGGCCTGTGCTATCGCAGCCTCCTCCGTTTGACACAATTTTTTAGAACATGATAGCCATTTTTTCGCTAGCTGAGCCCTTTCTCCTACACATAAGTATCTTGCAATTAGCGCTAGCGCCCTAGCTTTTACTTGAGGGGTGCCGCCGGACAGCTCTCCATCAATAATGCTTTCTGCTAAAGCAATCGATTTCTCTTCCTTAGGAAAAGAACCGAAAAATCTCAGCAAGGTAATTTCGTGGGCAAGTTTTTCTATTCTTTCGTCTTGAAGATGCTGAGCGGTAAATCCGGCCCCCCTCATCTGATCAACTATCAAATCCGCTGTTTGTTTTGGATGATTTTTAACGGTATCCAGTAGCTTTTTTTCACTTTCCTGGCGCATTGATTTAATTTGAAGCCACACTTCAATAAAATAAATAAAAATACTTAGACCAATTAACACCCACCCGGTTATAAACATTGGAGTTGATATTGGTCCATTATATTCTGGGAAGAATTTTTGGTTACTCAAAAGCCAATTTAAAATATCTAGCCATAAAGGAGTGTTGAGAATGCCTACTCCTGCCAACAACAACGGTACACTTAGTGCTTTCGCTAATGAAGGTCTATATAGTGCAACTAAAAATTTTATGTTTTTTCGCACAACATCCCAATCAATATTCATGTTGTTCTAAACCCTCTCTGAAGGTGGAGTTTCCTTATCAAATGGCTTGGATATCTGCGCCGTTTCGGTATTGGTTGGTAGCGTCACCTCTTTTGGTGGGCTCTTCTCTTATCAACTCGGTCATCTGTATGCCCATCTACCGCACAGAGAAGTAATCTCGTAGAGCTCATATTCCATGGCGCCATCGCAGATGGTTATTCCACTGCTGCATGTAGTGAATTCGCAGCATGGTGTCGAGTGGATAGGAACGGCTGCCGTTGTCAGCTTTCGGGTAGACCGGTTCAATGACACTGAGCATTCTGGCCCATGGGAGCAAAGCGTCCATGCGGGCTAGGAATGTCTCTTTGCGGGTTTTGCGGCGTTTACCATTGAACTTGCTATCCGCGAAAGTAAACTGTTGGACCATGCTGAACCTCATCCCTGATACCAAGTGAGACTGATAGTCTCACACCAGAGTCTTGTTCGCACCTTCCCCAACACGGCTGAAAGATCAAAATGCGATCATTTTTATAATTTAATGACTCTCAGTCCACGGAATAATAAAAAGGCCCTGCTGTTGCAGGGCCTTTGAGTTTCCAACTTGAATGGTCGGTTTCCAACTTCAATGTCACGGTTTCCAACTTAAATGGCCGTGATCATAAACGCCACTTACTTGGCGTAATCCTCAGTCGGGATACAGGAGCAGAACAGGTTGCGATCGCCGTAGACATCGTCGATGCGGTTGACCGACGGCCACAGCTTGCTGGCGCGCACGGCGTCCGACGGGAAGACCGCCTCGGCTCGGCTGTAGCCACGGGACCACTCTGCATCCATCACATCATCCTGGGTGTGCGGGGCATGGACCAGCGGGTTGTCGGCGAGGCTCCACTGCCCCTCCTGCACCTTGGCAATCTCGGCGCGAATGGACGTCATCGCCTCGACGAAGCGATCCAGCTCGCGCTTGGATTCCGATTCGGTCGGTTCGACCATCAGGGTACCCGCAACCGGGAAGCTCATGGTCGGAGCGTGGAAGCCGTAATCCATCAGCCGCTTGGCCACGTCCATCTCGCTGATGCCGGAAGCCTCCTTGAGCGGACGGATATCCAGGATGCACTCGTGGGCCACCCGACCGTTGCGGCCGGAATAGAGCACTGGGAAGGATTCACCCAGCTTCTTGGCCAGATAGTTAGCGTTGAGGATGGCCACCTGAGTGGATTTCTTCAGCCCCTCGTCACCCAGCATGGCGATATACATCCAGCTGATGGGCAGGATGCTGGCCGAGCCGAACGGTGCCGCCGACACGGCGCCGTTGTCACGGCTCTCCTTGTCGGTCTTGACCACGGCGTGGCCAGCCACGAACGGTGCCAGATGCTTCTTCACGCCGATGGGGCCCATGCCCGGGCCGCCACCACCGTGAGGAATGGCGAAGGTCTTGTGCAGGTTGAGGTGAGAGACGTCCGCCCCGATAAAGCCCGGTGCAGTCAACCCGACTTGCGCGTTCATATTGGCGCCGTCCAGATAGACCTGGCCACCGTGCTGGTGAACGATGTCGCACACCTCCTTGATGGTCTCCTCATACACCCCGTGAGTGGAGGGGTAGGTCACCATCAGACAGGAGAGCTGATCACCCGCCTCGGCCGCCTTGGCACGCAGGTCGTCGAGATCCACGTTGCCGGACTTGTCACAGGCGGTGACGATCACCTTGAGCCCCGCCATCTGGGCAGAGGCCGGGTTGGTCCCGTGGGCAGAAGCCGGAATGAGACAGATGTCGCGATGCCCCTCGCCTCGGGATTCGTGGTACTTCTTGATGGCCAAGAGACCAGCGTACTCCCCCTGAGCCCCGGAGTTGGGCTGCATGCAGACCGCATCGTAACCGGTCACCTTCACCAGCCAATTTTCGAGGTCGGCCAGCAGCAGCTGATAGCCCTTGGCCTGCGCCAGCGGGGCAAACGGGTGCAGTTTTCCGAACTCGGGCCAGGTCACCGGGATCATCTCGGCTGTGGCGTTGAGCTTCATGGTGCAGGAGCCCAAGGAGATCATGGCGTAGTTGAGCGCCAGATCTTTCGCTTCGAGACGGTGGATATAACGCAGCATCTCGGTTTCGGAGTGGTACTTGTTGAACACCTCGTGGGTCAGCACGGCGTCGGTGCGCAGCAGATCCTGCGGGATGGCGTGATGGGCCTGCGCCGCCTTGTCGAGGGCCTCGATATCCAAGCCGTGGCCTGCCCCCAGGAACAGTTCGAACAGCTCGGCGACATCGGCGCGGGTAGTGGTTTCAGAGAGGGACACCCCTACCGCACCGTCGAGATCCGCGCGCAAGTTGATGCCGAGCCCTTCGGCCTTGGCGATCAGCGCCGCTTTGTCGGCAGTCTGCACGGTCAGGGTATCGAACCAGCTGGCATGCTTGAGGACCACGCCCTTGGCCTTGAGGCCGAGCGCCAGAATGGTGGTGAGACGGTGGACACGGGAGGCGATGGTTTTCAGCCCCACCGGGCCGTGGTAGACGGCGTAGAAGCTCGCCATATTGGCCAGCAGCACCTGCGCGGTACAGATGTTGGAGTTGGCCTTCTCGCGGCGGATGTGCTGCTCGCGGGTCTGCATCGCCATACGCAGCGCGGCCTTGCCACGGGCATCCTTGGAAACGCCGATAATGCGGCCCGGCATGGAGCGCTTGTAGGCATCGCGGGTGGCGAAAAAGGCGGCGTGGGGGCCACCGTAGCCCATGGGCACGCCAAAGCGCTGGGCGGAACCCAACACCACATCGGCGCCCAGCTCGCCCGGGGACTTGAGCAGCAGCAGGGAGAGCAAGTCGGCGCTGACGCAGGCCAGCCCTTTCTGGGCCTGTACTGCGGCAATCAGGGCGCGCAGATCTTCACCTCACCTGTAGTGGTGGGGTACTGGAACAGGGCCCCGAACACCTCTTCGCTCACCGCGTCGCTCGCGGCGCCAACCGCCACGTCGAAACCGAAGTGAACCGCGCGCTCTTTGACCACGTCGATCACCTGCGGGTGCACATCATCGGCCACGAAGAAGAGGTTGGATTTGGACTTGGCCATCCGCTTGGCCAGCGCCATCGCCTCGGCTGCGGCGGTCGCTTCATCCAGCAGGGAGGCACTGGCCAGATCCATGCCGGTGAGATCCAGCGTCAGCTGCTGGAAGTTGAGCAGGGCTTCGAGACGGCCCTGCGCCAGCTCGGGCTGGTACGGGGTGTAGGCGGTATACCAGCCCGGGTTTTCCAGCACGTTGCGCAAAATGACGTGGGGCACATGGGTATCGTGATAACCCATGCCGATATAGCTCTTGGCAATCTTGTTCTGGGCGGCATAGCCCCTGAGCTTGGCCAGCGCCTCCACTTCGGTCATGCCGGCACCGATGCCGAGCGGGCCCGGCAGGCGAATGGCGGCGGGCACGGTCTGGGCAATCAGATCGTCCAGACTCTCGGCCCCGACGGTCGCCAGCAGCTGGCGCAGCTCTTCCTCGCCCGGGCCGATATGGCGGCGGACAAAATCGGTTTTTTGCTCGAGTTCAAACAGTGACTGGGTCATTTCCCTATTTCCTGATAAATAAGTCCTGGCATGACATCCTGATAACCAAGACCTGATGTTCCTGATCGTCGGCTGATACCGACGCCACTCATGTTCGCTATGCCGCAGCCAAGAGAGCACGGCACTGGATGCTCGCTGGCACCCCGGGGATCACCCTGTAAACCGCGCGCAGGCTAAACCCCAACACGCCGGATACGGGTGACTTCACCCTGCTGTCGACTCCGTCGGCAGCCATACAAAAGGGCCCCGCACGTTGGTGCAGGGCCCGGGGTATTACTCTTCGTCCACCACGTTCTGGTAGCCTTCGGCATCCAGCAGGTTGGCCAGCTCGCTCTCGTCATCGAGCTTGATGCGGAACAGCCAGCCAGCGCTGTAGGGATCGGAGTTGACCAACTCGGGGCTCCCTTCCAGCTCTTCGTTGACGGCAATGATCTCGCCGCTCACCGGGCTGTAGATGTCGGAGGCCGCCTTGACCGACTCGGCCACGGCGCAGTCGTCACCGGCACTGACCTGCTTGCCCACTTCCGGCAGCTCGACAAACACCATGTCACCCAGCAGCTCCTGGGCGTGTTCGGTGATACCGACCACGGCCTCACCGTTGGCTTCAACACGGATCCACTCGTGGGAAGTGGCATATTTCAGTTCGCTCGGGATATGGCTCATTTGTGCTTCCTTTGATCTTTGAGTCGCGTTTAAAAACGAATATGAGAAGGGATGGGGCAGGTACTGCCCTCCCCCAAAACGGTATTAAACCAGCTTCTGGCCGTTACGGACGAAAGCGGGCTTGGTGACCTTCACGGTGACCAGCTTCTTGCGGATCTCCACCTCGGCCAGCTCACCGATATCGCGGGGCACCCGCGCCAGGGCAATACTGTAGCCCAGGGTGGGGGAGAAAGAGCCGGAGGTGATCACACCTTCCCGCTTCTCACCATTTGCCGCGGTGAAGGTGACCGGCATACCGGCACGCAGCACCCCTTTCTCTTCCATCACCAGCCCCACCAGCTTGGGCTGGTTGCCCGCCGCTTTCTGCGCTTCCAGCACGTCGCGGCCGATGAAATTTCGATCGCTCGGCTCCCAGGCGATGGTCCAGGCCATGTTGGCGGCGAGTGGAGAGATTGACTCGTCCATATCCTGACCGTATAGGTTCATCCCCGCCTCGAGGCGCAGGGTATCGCGGGCACCGAGGCCGCACGGGACGACGCCGTTATCCAGCAGTGCCTGCCACAGCTCGCAGGCTTTCTCTTGCGGCACCACGATTTCATAACCATCCTCGCCGGTGTAGCCGGTGGTGGCGATAAAGAGATCGCCAGCCTGCACGCCGAAGAAGGGTTTCATCCCCACCACGGCGGTACGCTGAGCGGCGCTCAGCACAGCAGCAGCCTTGACCTTGGCGTTGGGGCCCTGCACCGCAATCATCGCAAGCTCCGGACGCTCGGTCACTGTGATATCGAAATCGATGGCGTGATGGCGGATCCAGGCCAGATCCTTCTCGCGGGTAGCGGAGTTGACCACCAGCCGGTAGAAGGTATCGGTCAGGTAATAGGTGATGAGGTCATCGATCACGCCGCCTTCCGGATTGAGCATGCCGCTGTAGAGGGCCTTGCCGGAGGCTGTGAGTTTGGCCACGTCGTTGGCCAGCAGGTGTTGCAGAAAGGCTTTGACCCGTTCGCCGGTCAAATCGACGATGGTCATGTGGGAGACATCGAACATACCGGCATCGCTGCGCACCGCGTGGTGCTCTTCCAGCTGGGAGCCGTAGTTGATGGGCATTTCCCAACCGTGGAAGTCCACCATCTTGGCGCCGGCTTCCAGGTGTTTGGGATGCAGTACAGTAGTCTGGATCATCGCATTCTTTCCTTAGCAAAAAGCCTTTTCGCTTTGGCGACCACCCTTGCGACCCGCGCCACCGCTCTGACTGCACTGCGTGCAATAAAAAGCGACCGGATCCAAAAGTGTGTGCTCGCTCCTGCCCTTGCCAGGCAAGAGGGATTCCTTGAACGGAGCGGATTATATGACAAGCAGGCGAGCGTGCCGCTCAAAAAAAACTAATCCCCTCCCGTAAAACTGACTCCAGACACTAAGATAAATGCAGTGATAAAAACAGCCATAAGCCGACCCATGCGAGATTAAATTTTGATTTTTACCGTTTCGTCACAATTTGCAGAAAAACGTTTCGCTCCAGAGCAAAATTAAAGGCTGACACCCAAAACGGGTCATCAGCCTTGTCGGATTACTTTTGTTGTCAAAAAACGCGAGTAATATTAGTTTTTTTCACCCTTGGCCTGCATGGCACTGCCCTTGGTCGCCGCAACAGCCCAGTCAGGACGGGCCAATGCGGGTAGCTCGCCCTCCAGCCCCATGGCTGCCCGGATCACCCCCTCCTTGAAGGGCGTCAGCAGATTGGCCGCGCGCAATCCCACGCCCCGCACCAGCTTCTTGAGCGGGTTGGCCCCGCTGAACAGCCGCTTGAGCCCTTCCATCGCAGCCAGCATGCGAGCCGCTTCGCTCTTGCGCCAGCGCTCGTAGCTGCGCAGGTTGGCGAGCAGGCCGATATCCTCACCCGCGGCATGATTTTGCAAGATCTGCTCCGCCAGCGCGGCAGCATCCAGCAGGCCAAGGTTGACCCCCTGCCCCGCCAGCGGGTGGATGGTATGGGCGGCATCTCCCACCAGCACCAACCGCTCGCGAGCAAAATCGCGGGCATAGCGGGCGGTGAGCGGAATGGCGCTGCGCGGCCCCTCCACCTTGCACAGACCGAGCCGGGCATCGAAGGCGGCCGTAAGCTGGCGATTGAACTGCTCATCATCGCAGGCGCAGAGCGCCTCGGCGCGGGCCGCAGGCAGCGACCAGACGATGGAACAGAGGTTCTCTTGCCACAGCGGCAAAAAGGCGAGCGGGCCATCCGGGGTGAAGATCTGGCGAGCAACAGCTTCATGGGGTTCGGCGCAGCGCACCGTCGCCACCAGGGCGTGGTGGCCATAATCCCAGCTGGTGAGCGGGATATCGGCCTGACGGCGCACCCAGGAGTGGGCGCCATCGGCGGCTACCACCAGTTTGGCCGAGATGGCCTGACCATCCTCAAGGAGCAGCAGGGCGCCCGCCGGGCCGCTCTGCAGGCTCTTGGCTCTGGCGGGGGTCAGCAACTGGATATTGCTGGCACCCCGTGTCCCGTCAGCGAGAATCGCCTCAAGCAGCGCCAGCTGGATCACCCGATTCTCGACGATGTGGCCGAGGTTGGCCTGACGCAGGCTGGCGGCATCGAAGTCGATATGGCCGAAACTGTCCTGCTCCCACACCGCCATCTTGTCATAGGCCTGCAGGCGGCGCGCTTCAATGCCGCCCCAGGCGCCGACATGGCGCAGAATCTGCTGGCTGGCTAGACTCAGGGCGCTGACCCGATTATCAGCCACCTCCCCCAGCTGCGGGTCGGGCAGTTGCCCCTCGACCACCACCACCTTGAGGGCGCTCTCCTTGAGGGCGGCAGCGAGCCCGAGGCCCACCATGCCACCACCGACAATCACAACATCGACACTTTGCATCTGCATCATCTCATCCTTTCATGGCTGGCCATCGGCCAGCAGAGGGAGGCGCATGGCCTCCCCTCGTGCAACTGTTGAACTCTTTGCTGGGCTCTTTGTTGAACTCTGGCGATTTATTGCCGCCGATTATTGCTACATAGATCGGCAACGAACCCCAGAGTTCGTGCAGCGAGCGGCGCCTTGAGACACGGCAGGCGCCCCATCAGGGTGAGCGCCAGATTGCGCCCCGCCACCAGCGGATCGTGACCATTGGAGAAGAGCTGGGCCAGCGAAGAGGTAAGCCAGACGGTCTGCGCCTGATCGCGCTGACGCTGCTGCCAGTAGCCACTCAGTACCTTGAAGCTGCCGATATCCTCCCCCTCTGCCAACGCCTTGGCTACGGCGCCGGTAAGCAGGTCGAGATCCCGCATCCCGAGGTTGAAGCCCTGTCCGGCAATCGGGTGCAGGGCGTGGGCGGCATTACCGACCAGCACGGTGCGCTGGGCCAGCGGGTAGTCGCAGGCGGTCAGAATGAGCGGATAGACGTTACGCACGCCGCATCGCTCGAAGCGACCGAGCCGCCAGCCAAAGGCCTGCTGCAAGCGGGCAAGGAAGGCGGCATCATCGAGCGCCATCAGCTCATCCACCTCGTCCCGTCTGACACTCCACACCAGCGAAGAGAGGCCGTCCTGCATCGGCAGCAGCGCCAGCGGCCCGCTCTCGGTAAAGCGCTCGAATGCACGGCCCGCCGGTTCCTGCTGCGTTTTAACGGTGGCGATGATGGCGCTCTGCTCGTAGTCGTGGCGGCTCACCGGCAGCGTTAACTGCTGGCGCACAAAGGAGTTGCCCCCGTCTGCCGCCACCAGCAGGCGGGTATCAATCTGCTCACCGCTCTCGAGGGTGAGAGTCACCCCCTCCTCCCGTGGCGCTACCTCACGCAATTTGGCCGGACAGATCACCCGGATGTGCGAAATGGTTACCATCGCCCGCTGCAACTCCCCCCCCGCCGCCGCCAACTCGATCACCTGACCGAGCGCAGGCAGCCCATACTCCGCCGCCGAGAGACGAGTCTGACCGCTATGGCCACGATCCGAGACATGGATATGAGTAATGGGGGCGCAGTGGGGCGCAAACAGGGGCCAGAGTCCGCGCCGCTCAAGGGCTTCGCAGGTACCGGCCGAGAGCGCAATGGCGCGCGCATCAAAACCGGGGTGAGCAGGAGTTGCGGATGGTTGCGCCTCGGGGGCACTGGCCTCCAGCAGCAGGATGTCGAGGGGCGAGCCGTCCGGCTTGCGCAGGGCCGCCAGCGAGAGGGCCAGCACGGCACCACTCATTCCACCACCGACCAGCGTCACATCGACCTGTCGCACATCAGATTGGGGCATAAGCAGAGAGGGAGAAGTGAAAAACGTGGCCTCATGCTACCACAAAGGCGACCGGCGGATGTGCGCTTGAGGGCAAAAAAGCGGTTATAGCTCACAGGGTTAGCCAGAATATGGCCAACAAAAAGAGCGCCTGTTGGCGCTCTTGCAAAAGGAGGCTGGCTTGCCTGCAACAATCTATCAGTGCAGGGTCGGCGGCGCGCTCGGGGTATCGGGGCGCTTGCCAAACTCTTCGAAGGCCATCATGACCCCCAGCTTGACGTGTTCGTAGAGCACCAGGAAGGAGGCTTCGTTCTCGTCATCTTCCTGATCGAACTCGGCAGAGACCTGAGTGATGCTGGCGATATCCTGGATCATCTCCTGCAGCTCTTCCGACGCACGCGACAGCTCCTGCTGCACTACACCGAAACCGGCCAGAAATGCCTGGGACCAGTCCACCAGCGCATCGATCCGCTCATCGAGGGGAGCATCATCGCTTGGCAACAACAACTCCACCCCTTTTTGAGCCATCAGGCTCTCGACCACATTGTGATAAAGATCGGTCATCACCTGGCGCACCGGGGCCGGCAGCCCGAAACCGTCGTTCACCAAATCGTTGAAATGGGGGACCCAGCTCTTCTCATCCAGTGCCACACCACCACACACCAGACCGCAGATCACACCATGGGCCTCGACTGCACTGGCCATCAGCTCATGCTGCTCCATGATGTCGGCCACAGCCGCATATTTAAGGGGGTTTGTTTTGCTCATAGAGGATCCGCTCAAAGTTCAGGCAAATTTGCAGAATTAATGGTCAGGATCCTAGCATTCTCCCTCTTCCAGAGCCAGCAAGGCCTTGAAACTTATGTATCTGCGCTATATAGTCCCGCCCAGTTGTCCACGTGGATAAAGGCGGAAATCAGCTCCGCCGTATTGAGGAAGGCATGAGCACAGAGGCCGTAGAAATCGTCATTTTGGGACGTCCCTACAAGGTATCCTGTCCCCTGGGACAGCAGGATGCCCTGCGCCAGGCCGCCGACCAGCTGACCGATAAACTGATCGACCTGCGTCAACGCTCCAAAGTCTCCAGTAACGAGCAATTGGCTGTCATGGCGGCGCTTAATTTCTGCCATGAGCTCTGTCTTGAAAAAGAGAAGAACCACCAATACTCTGAGACCATGGACAAGCGGATCAAGATGCTGCAGCGCACCATCGAAGCGGCCTTGATCGAACACGGTCAATATGGCGATTCCAGCGAAGAGGGGCAGCAGCCCTAATCGCAAACTGTTTTGAAATACCCTGGGGTGTTTGTCAGCCGGTTCAAGTCCCCGAGCCGATATTCATACCAAACAGGGGTTCTGCCTTCTGGCTATTGCGCATGCTCGGCACGACCGAGAAGCCTGCGGTCAGATCCGAACCCCGCCTTGAACCGACGGTTCAAGGGCCCAAACCGGCAACGGCATCTCCGGGGTTCCAACTGCAAAAAGCCCGTCACTGATGTGACGGGCTTTTTCTTTTCCTGCTTGTCCACGCAACCAGCCCCCTGCCCCGCACACCAGAAAAATGCCCCGGATGGACAGTTCATCCGGGGCATCGCTGCATTCAAAGTGCAGGCAGGTATTAGTGCAGACAGTCGCGTTAGCGCTTTTATTTGACCAGCAACAAATTCTCCTGCTGGCGGGAGGCAGTCACCAGCACCGGGATGGACTTGGAGGTCGGGGTAAACGACCCTGCACCGATACTGTCGATGGGCACCAGCGGATTGGTCTCCGGATAATAAGCCGCGATGTTGCCCTGCGGAATGTCATAAATCACCACGCTAAAGCCGGTCACAATACGCTCGCGTCCGTCGTTGCAGATAGCCGCCATATCGACCTTGTCCCCTTCGACAAAACCGAGGCGACGGGCATCCGCTTCGTTCATGAAGACCACCATGCGCTGGCCCTTGATGCCGCGATAGCGATCGTCCATGCCGTAGATAGTGGTGTTGTACTGATCGTGGGAGCGCAGGCTCTGCAGCAGCAGTACCGGCTGATCCGCCATCTGCTCGGCATGGCGGGTACACTCCGGCAACACAGATTGCGGCAGGGTACTGGCGCGAAACTCGGCGCGGCCACTGGCAGTATTCCAGGTCAGAAGCGCCGCAGAGTTATCGAGATGAAAACCGCACGGCTGCTGGATGCGGGCGTTGAAATCGGTGAAACCGGCGATGGTCTGCTCGATAAGATCACGGATAAGCGCATAGTCATCGCGCAGGGCCAGCCAATCGACCCGCTCGCTACCCACGGTGGCATGAGCCATCCGCGCCACTATGTCGGTCTCGGAGAGGCAGAGGGGCGACACCGGCTCGGCCGCACCGGTCGAAGCGTGCACCATGCTGAAGGTGTCCTCCACAGTGATCTTCTGGTTGCCGCTGCGCTGGATATCGAGCTCGGTACGACCAAGGCAGGGCAGGATCAGCGCCGCCTTGCCCACCTGCAGATGGCTGCGGTTGAGCTTGGTGCTGATCTGCACGTTGAGCTCGGCCCTTTTCATCGCCCCATAGGTGAAGTCGGTATCGGGCGCCGCTGCCGCCAGGTTGCCGCCCAGGCAGATGAGCACCTTGCTCTTGCCTTCATGCAACGCCTTGAGCGCCTCGTACACGTTGTGGCCACGGGCCCGCGGCAGGCTCACCTGCAGGTGACGCTCGAGCCGGTCGATAAAGGCGGCGGTCGGTTTTTCGTTGATCCCCATGGTGCGGTTGCCCTGCACGTTGCTGTGGCCCCGCACCGGACAGAGCCCCGCCCCCGGCTTGCCAATCTGGCCGCGCATCAGGTGCAGGTTGACGATTTCACGGATGGTATCGACCGAGTGCAGATGCTGGGTCACCCCCATAGCCCAGCAACTGATAATGCGCTGGCTGACGGCAAAGACCCGGGCGGCCTGCACGATGTCGGCGCGAGTCAGGCCGGATTGCTGCTCGATCGCCGCCCAGTCGGTGGCACGCACCTGCACCTCGTACTCGGCAAAGTGGTGGGTGTGGCGGGCGATAAAGTCGCGATCCACCGCCTCTGGCGCCTCTTCCAGGATGTATTTGGCCATGCCACGGATGGCGGCCATGTCGCCACCCAGTTTCGGCGTCAGATATTGGTGGCTGATGGTGGTGGCCGCCGGGGTCAGCAGCTCCAGCGGGCTCTGCGGGCTGGCAAAGCGCTCCAGCGCCACCTCTTTCAAGTTGTTGAAGCTGACGATCTTGCAGCCGCCGCGCGCCGCCTGGCGCAGGGCATTCATCATGCGCGGGTGGTTGGTACCCGGATTCTGACCATAGACGAACACCGCCTCGGCCTGGTCGAAGTCATCCAGCACCACAGTCCCCTTGCCGATGCCGACCGACTGGATCAACGCAACCCCGCTCGCCTCGTGGCACATGTTGGAGCAGTCGGGGAAGTTGTTGGTGCCAAACAGGCGACCAAACAGCTGATAGAGGTAGGAAGCTTCGTTGCTGGCACGCCCCGAGGTGTAAAACTCCACCTCGTCCGGGCTATTCAGCCCCTTAAGGGTGTCTGCAATCACGGAGAAGGCGTCGTCCCAGCTTATCGGCTCGTAGTGATCGGTCGCCGGGTTGTAGCGCATCGGCTCGGTCAGCCGCCCCTGATACTCGAGCCAGTAGTCGCTCTGGGTGGCCAGCTGGCGCACCGAATGGGCGGCAAAAAAGTCGGTCCCCACCGTCTTGCCGGTGGATTCCCAGGCCACCGCCTTGGCGCCGTTTTCACAAAACTGGAAGGTGCCGTGGTCGTTGTCCCCCCAGGCGCAGCCCGGGCAGTCGAAGCCGTCGGTCTGGTTGACCCGCAGCAGGTTCTTGATGTTCTGACGGGTCTTCTGGCTGCGCAGCACCTGTTTCATGGTGGATTGCAGGGACGAAAAACCGCCGGCTTTGGCGGGCTTTTCAATATGACTCATGGCACTCTCCGATGGGATCCGCCGGGCGATAGCTCGAATAGCTGACCGGGGCATCAAACTTGGGAATATGAACGACGTTGAGGTTGTATTTGAGGGCCAGCCTGACCGCCAGCTGGCTGGGCGATGCCAGACAGATAAGATGACGGGCACCAAAGCGGACGGCTTTTTGCACCAGCTCGCTACCGCAACGGCTGGTCACCACCAGGGTGTCGCACGCACTGTGTTGACGCAGCAGCAGGCCGATCAGCTTGTCGAGGGCATTGTGGCGCCCGATATCTTCCCGGCAGTGGAGGATCTGCCCCTCGGCATCCAGCGCCAGCGCCGCATGCAGGGCGCCGTGTTGCTGTCCCTTGAGCTGCCACTGGGCGATCTGCGCACGTAAACCCGCCAGCAATACCCCATCCAGCGGCGGCGTCAGCGGCATCACCGGCAGTGCAGGCAGCGCCTGCTCCACCGCCGCCACGCCGCAGATGCCGCAGCCGGTCACCCCGGTCAGCCGGCGCTTGTGCTCGGTCAGGGCGGCCAGAGAGCGGTTGGCGATGGTCACATCCAGTACAATACCCTGTTCGGCTGGCGCGACCTCGATGTCGTGGACTTCGTGGTTATGCCGGATAATCCCCTCGCCAAACAGAAATCCGACGGCAAAGTCGTCGAGATCGTCCGGAGTCGCCATCATCACCGCATGGTTGATGCCATTGATGTTGATGGCGACGGCTACCTCTTCCACCAGATGATCCAGTGACGGCAAGTTGGCGGGGGTTGCGACGGGAGAATGGGCAGGCATGCAGGTTGGCCTAAAAATGCAAACTGCATTCAAGTTTAGAGAGGCGACTGACGCAAAACCAATGAAATAAATCTATATCCTGATAGAGTTGTTCTATCGAAGATGTTTTTTCAATTGATTAATTTTTCAATGGCCGGTTCCACTGCCTCCACTACAACCAGATGAACATCAAGCAACTTCACTACTTTCACGAGCTGGCCAAACACCGGCATTTTGCCAAAGCGGCCAAAGCCTGCCACATCACCCAGCCCACCCTCTCGGCCAGCATTACCGCGCTGGAAAAGAGTGTCGGCACCGATCTGGTGGTACGCACCAGCCAGTTTGTCGCCCTGACCGAAGCGGGCGTGCTGGTACGCCAGTATGCCGAACGGATGTTGCTGGAACAGGAGGCGCTCAAGCAAGAGCTGGCGCTGTTCCAAGGCGAACTCTCCGGCACCCTGCGTATCGGTATCGTGCCCCAGTCCAATCTCGACATCATGCCGTTTATCGCCCGCTGCAAGCAGCGCTATCCCGATATCGCCATTCGCCTGTCGGTGCTCAGCAACGAAGCCCTGCTATCACAGCTGGAGCTGCATCAGTGCGATATCGGACTGGGATTTGATGAACCCGCCGGGGGAGCTGGCCGGCGCGCCTTTCACGTCTACCCGCAAGGCGCCAACCAGATGGCGGTGCTGATGAACCGTGACGAAGCGGATCAGTTTCCGCGCAGCGGCGACATTGCGCTTGCTGAACTGCAGCAACAGCCGTTGGTGCTGCCCAGCCGCACCATGCAATTTCGCCAATATCTGGATCGCGCCGCCGAGCAGGGGGAAACCTCGCTCAACGTGGTACTGGAGACCGACTCGCTGTTCCATCTGGTCAGCGCCGTACGCCACCGGCTGGGCTGGGCCATCGTCAGCTCCGGTCTCGCCCGCTCTGCCAGCAAGCTCTCGGATCTCGTTTGCCTGCCTCTCGCTCCGCTGGAGAATATCGGCCATACCGCCTTTCTGACCCGCCAGCAGAGCATCACCCCCGCCATGCGCGCCTTTCTCGATCTGGTGGCAGAAGATGCCCCCACCAACAAGCAGCCATAACGACAAAGCCCGCCATTTTGGCGGGCTTTGTTTTGCAGCAGGCAAACACGTTTAGATGGCCATCTGCTCGTGCGGCGAGCCGTGGTGGCGCAGCCAGACAAAACTCAGCGCCACGATCAGCACCATCAGGGTCATGATGGCCCCCAGAGTCACCTGACCTGTCATCGGGAAACCGGCGGCCAGCAGGGTCACCACACCGGCTCCCAGATTCTGCATCCCGCCGAGAATGGCCCCTGCGGTGCCGGCCTGACCCGGGAAGGGCTCAATGGCACAGGAAGTGGCGGTCGGGTAGAGAATACCGCTACCGATGAAGTAGACAGCCGCACCACCGACCAGCGAGGCGGCACTCACCACCCCGAACAGCCCCGGCACCAGAATGATGAGGGAACCGAGCGCCAGAAAGGCGATGCCAAGACGCATCAGCTTTCCCTGGCTCAGGCGAAAACTGAGTTTGGCAGAGAGCCAGGCCCCGAACAGATAACCTGGCAGCGGCAGCACGAACAGCACGCTCACGGTACGGGCGCTCAGTTTCAGCACATCGCCCAGCAGCACACCGGCCGCTGCTTCAAATACCGCGAGTCCCGCAAAGGTCGCCATCAGGCAGAGCAGGTTGCCCTGAAACTTGGGGTTGCCCAGTACATGGCGATAGGCAGCTCCGACGCGCAGCGGCTGACGGGCAGCAGCAGGCAGAGTCTCACCAAACCAGGCCATGATCGCCAAGGTGGCTACGGCACCAAAACCGAACAGGAACCAGTAACCGGCGCGCCAGTTGAACAGCTCGGTCAACCAGCCACCCAGCACCGGTGCCAGCAGCGGGGAGAAGATCACCCCCATGCTCACCAGACTGTTGGCGCGGTTGAGCTCGGCGCCGTTGTAGCGATCGCGCATCACGGTACGGCTCATGGCGCCACCGGCACCGGTACCCAGCCCCTGAATAAAGCTGCCCACCAGCAGGGCGGCAAAATGGGGGATGACCTGAATGATCAGGGTGCCCACCAGAAACACCATCATGCCGACGATCAACACCGGACGACGGCCGATACGATCCGACAGCGGCCCATAGACAAACTGGGAGAGGCCATAGGGGATCAGATAGCAGGCCATCACCGCCTGCAACTGGCCCGAGGCCACATTGAAGTCCCCCGCCATCATGGGAATGGAGGGGACATAGAGGGTCTGGGTCATCTGGCCCACAGCGACCATCAGAATGGTCAGTAAAAACAACGGATAAAAACTGTGCCGATCCATATCAGTCCCAAAAAATCGAAAAAATGCTGCCGCCCCTCTGGCACAAAATGGCCCAGAGGAATCTGATCACAAAGGCTGTGATGCAATCAAAAACAGTGTTGGAAACAGTAGGCGGGGAGCCCGCCGAGCCACCGCACAGGACGCTTGGTGGTATGGGGGCATCATAGTGATTCAGCTCACAAAAAACGAACGAATCTTTATAATCGGCTTGCCCTAGTTTTTCTAATATTACGGGGCTTTACGCCCCGTCAGCAATTCAAAATCAACGTGTTACCATCGGCAAAACGCCTTCAGGCCTCGTCATCATACTGTCCGTCGTTCGCACGCAACACCCATGCCCTCATTTTGGGTCCCAGTTATCCCTCCCAGCCGCAGGCAGCGCTCACCCACCTTGTCGGCCAGGGCTTCATCATGGGTCACAAGCAACAGGGCACAACCGATCTCTCCCAGCTCATCCAGCAGGCAGGTCATGGTCTGTTGCTGACTGAGGGGATCGAGCCGTGAGGTGGGCTCATCGGCAAACAACAGTACAGGGCGTAGCAACAGGGCCCGGATCAGCGACAGACGCTGCAACTCTCCCCCAGATACCTGACCCGGCAGACGCCTCAGCAACCCCTCATCTAACCCAAGCCGAGCCAGATAATCGACAAGACGCTGACGGGGCAAGCGATGGTGGCGCAGCAGATCGTCAAACAGGGTCCCAAGGCGCACCCGGCTGGCAAACGCCTGGACAGGATCCTGATAGAGTTTCTGCCAGCGGTGGTGAGCGACCCCTTCCCGGCGCAGCACATGTCCCTGCAAAGGGCGCTGCAAGCCGAGCAGCACATTGCCGAGCGTACTCTTGCCCGCACCGCTCGGTGCCATGATAGCAAGTCGCGCCCCTTGCGTCAGTTGCACATCGAGTCCCTGGAACAGGGTCTGTTCGCCATATCCCATGGTCAGTCCCTCCCCCCTGAGTAACCAGTCACCAGTAGCCTGTGGTCTTTTCCTGGGCCAAGCCGAGGGTTCTGCCGCCAGCAACGCCCTGGTATAGACATGGGCTGGGCGATGCAATACCCGTTCGGCAGGTCCTTGCTCCACTATCTCTCCCTCCTTGACCACCAACACCCAGCCACCCAGCGCCCGGGCCAGTGTCAGGTCGTGGGTGATGGTCAACAACTGACGAGCCTGCGCCAGATAGCCCAGTAACTGCGCTTGCAGCCTGTCGCGAGCCAGACTGTCCAGCCCCTTGGTGGGCTCATCGGCGATGAGCAGTCGGGCTTGTCCCAGTGTGGCTGCCGCAAAAACAGCGCGCTGGGCCATGCCGCCGGAAAGCTGGTGCGCGAAATGACGTTCACATCCAGCAAGCCCCAGGTGTTCGAGGAGGGTTCTCGCCCGCGAGCGGGCCTGTTGACCTCCCGCAAGCCAGCCCTCCTCTACCTGGTGCAGCACCCCCATGGTAGGGTCGAGTGCCATCACCGGCTCTTGCGGCAACATCGCTACCTCTCGCCCCCACAGGGCACGCAGTCGATGGGGCTCGGCCAGATCGTAGTGATGCCCGGCCACCTCAAGCTGACCTTGCCCACTCAGCGGAGCAGGCAGTGTCCCCATCAAGGCATGGGCCAGCAGGGATTTGCCAGAACCACTCTCTCCCACCAGCGTCAGGGCGCTGCCGGGTGTCAGAGTCAAATCCAGCGGTTGCAGCAAGGTCTGTTTGCCAGCGCCAACCTGCACGCCCTTGATGTGAATAGCAGTCATGACCTGACTCCTTGTGACGAACGGGGATGGGGCATTGATCTGTGGTTGAGCAGCACCAGAGCCAACAGCATCAAGCCCATCACCATGATGGGAGCAAGCAGCAGACGGGGGGCCTCCTGATAGTGCGGCAAAGCCTCCGTCATCATCAGGCCCAGCTCAGGGGTGGGAGGCTGAATGCCCACCCCGACAAAACCCAGGGTGGAGAGGGTCAGAATAGCCCCCGCCAGACCGAACGCCATCATGGTCAGCAACTGGGGGGCAAGTTCGGGCCAGAGATGGCGGCGCACTATGTAGCCGTTGCCAAAACCGAGCAAGCGAGACGCCTCCACCTGGGGGGACGCGAGCAAGGTGCGGCTGCGGGCCCGCACCACCCGGTAGTATTCGACCCACTGCGCCATGGCCAGGCCGAAATAGAGGATGGCATAACCACCCTGGGCCATGGCGGAGAACAACAGCACCAGCAGCAAGCTGGGCAGGGCCAGCACACCGTCAGCCAGGCTGCGCAGCAGCCCGTCGACCCAACCACCGCGCCAGGCCGAGAGCCACCCCAACAGAGCACCGAGCAGGGCGGCCGTCATGACGCACAAGATCCCCAGCAACAGCGACAAGCGGGTAGCTGCGGCCAGCCGCGCCATCAGGCTACGCCCCAGCTGATCCCGTCCGAGGGGTTCCTGCAAGGAAGGGGCTGCCAGAAAGTTGGCCAGATCCTGTGCGGCAGGATCGGGCCAGATGAGCGGTGCCAACAAGGCAAACAGCACAACTAGCAGGAGCAGGCTTGCGCCGGCTTTCAATGAGAGAGACATGCTCAACACTCCTTGGGACCGCGAGGATCAATGGCAAGACAGAGCAGATCGGTCAGGGTGTTGAGCAGCACAAACAGCCCAGCCAGCACCAGTACTGTGCCCTGCACCATGGGCACATCACGCCAAAAGATGGCATGCACCAGCGCATGACCAATGCCGGGCCAGGCAAACAGACTCTCGACCACCACCACTCCTTCAATCAGGAGCACCAGCTGCACGCTGGTGTAGGCAATGACGCTGACCCCGATATTGCGCAATCCGTGGCGCAGAAATACCCGTACAGGAGAGAGCCCCTTGGTGAGGGCAAAACGGTAATAATCGGACTGCACGACAGTGAGCACACTTTCTCGTACAACGCGGGCCAGCACGCCGGACAGGCCGAGCCCCAAGGTAAGAGCGGGCAGCCAGAGGTTACGCCCTTCTCCGTGTCCGGCCGCACTGAACCAACCAAGCTCCACCGACAGCAGTACCATCAACACCAAGCCGAGCAGAAATGGCGGTAGTGCCCGCATCAGTACGCTCCAGGCCAAAGTCAGCCGATCACAGAGCCCCCCCGGACGCAAGGCGCTCAGGCTGCCAAGGGGCAGTGCAAGCAACATGGCCAGCCCAACGGCGGCCAGTGCCAGCGACAAAGTCGCCCCCAGATGATGACCAATCTCACCGACAACCGGAGTCCCGGTGACCAACGAGCTGCCCAGATCCCCCTGAAGCAAGGCGACCAACCAGTCGCCGAAGCGGGACAGGGCCGACTCGGCCAGCCCCAGCTCATGGCGCACAGCGCTCGCCGCCTCTGCGGTGACATAGTCATAGCCGTAGCGACCGGCGGCGATGCGAAAGGCGATATCCCCGGGCAGAGATTGCACCATCAGAAAACAGAGCCCGGCCACCAGCAACGCCACCATCAGTGCCTGTACCAGACGCTGACTCAGGACGCCCACGACATCAGACAAAGGCAAGCCTGTCATTGCGCCCCCCAAGTCAGCCTGGTCAGGTAATAAGAGCGCTCTTGGGGATCCAGTTCAAAACCCTTGAGCTGGCGGCTGACGGCTGCACTCTGGCGATACCAGGCAATGGGCAGCAGTGGCAACTCCTGTTGTAAGGTGGCGGCGATGTCGCGCCTCAGCATGGCGGCCTCTTGCATTGGCAAGACTTCACGACCAAGTCGCGCCAGTTGAGCGGTGAGTTCAGAGGATTGCCAGTTCATTACCCCCCAATCGGCTCCGGCAGGGGCCAAGTCCCCCAGCAGGGTCACCAGCGGATCTGGCACCAACGCATAGTTGCGTGCATAAAGGCCGAGCTGGAGCGAACCATCCTGATGACCTGCCGGGATCTCGCTCGAGTTGCCCACCGCCACCTTGAGCTCGACACCCACCTCCTTCCACTGGGCCTGTAACGCCGTCGCCAGCTGCGGTAATTCGGGACGATCCGGGAAAGTTCGCAGGGTCAGAGTGAAGCGCTCCTTCCCCTTGAACAGCACACCATCGGCCCCCTTCTGCCAGCCTGCCGCGGCAAAGGCCGCTTGCGCCGCCTGCACGTCATAGGCGAGCGGTGTCAAACCAGGCTGATGCCACTCCTTCAGACTGGGAGGAAAGAGCTGGGTCGCCGCCATCTCGGGATCCCGCAGCAAGGCTGTCGCCATACCGTTACGGTTGATGGCCAGACTGAGCGCACGACGCACGGCCGGATCGCTCAGACGCGGATCAGCTCCATTGAGTTTGAGTTGTATGGTGCGTGGCAAGGTCACAGAGGCGATGCTCACCCTGGGCGCTTGCTGCAAGCGGCGTATGTTGACCGGATCCAGCCCCCATGCGATGTCGGCCTGACCACTCTCAGCCATCAGAGTACGACTCTCGGCGCGGCCGACCGTCAGATAGCTGACCTGCTCGATAGCAGCCTGAGGGCCATCCCAATGGTCAAAACGCGCAGTTTCGATCCGCTGAGGTTGCTGCAAACGCGTAATGCGATAGGGGCCGGAGCCAATCACCTGCGTCACCTCCCCTTTGGCGTCATAAGCCCCCCTGGCTAGGATCTGGGTACTGGGATGGGCCAGCACAGCCGCCAGCGAGGCAAAGGGGTGAGTAAGGGTGACAAGCAGTGCCCCCTTGTTGGCCTCAATGGTGGCAATCGGTGCACTGGTCAGTACCCCTGGTTTGCGCCAGGCCTGTTGCAACGCAAACGCAACCTGCTCGGCATTCACCTTGCTGCCATCGTGAAAATGGGCGTGGGGGCGCAGCGTGAATCGCCATTGCAAACCATCTTCTGATCTGGACCAGTCACTGGCCAACCCTGGCTGCAAGCCTCCCTGACTGTCAACTTCGACCAGGGTCTCGGCTACCTGCAAACGGGTAAAAAAGACACCGTTGCTGGCGGGGTCGATACTGTGGATTTCCCATGGGCCCACCATGGTCAGCGGCTTGGCATGAGCGTAAGCACTCATCCCCGCCAGCAACGCCAGGGCACAACATCCTGAATAAGCGTATTTTTTTGTCATCTTCTCCATCCGAATAATGTTTATCACCAGCCGAAAAACAAAACGTTATAACATAACAAAAACTCGAGTTGAACGTCTTTTCGCTTTTGATGAATCACTCGTTTGTCGGGAGTAAATAGTGAGGCAAGACGCTGCTTCTCCATGGATATGGATGATGTGGCGGAATGGTGTAAAAACAAGGATAGAGAAGCAAGAGATAGAGATGGCCCGTCACAGGGCCATCTTGTCAGCTTAGCGAGTCACCATCTGCTGCGCCTGCTTGATCAGCTCATCGGGCTGCTCCTTGCGTGGCGGTATGGTGATCCCCTTCTGGCAGGCAGGTTTCTCTGCCATGCGATCCATCCAGGCTTGCAGATGGGGCAATCCCTCGATGGAGATGCCGCTCCAGTCATAAATACGTACCCAGGGCCAGGTGGCGATATCAGCGATGCTGTACTCGTCGGCCAGATATTCGTGATGAGCCAGATGGCTGTCGAGCACCTCGAACAGGCGGCGCCCCTCCTTCTGGTAGCGTTCGATGGCGGCGGGGATCTTCTCGGGGAAATAGCGGTAGAAGACGTTGGCCTGCCCCATCATGGGTCCTACCCCGCCCATCTGGAACATCAGCCACTGGATGGCCTGAGAGCGTCGTTTAGGATCGGCCGGCAACAATTTGCCTGCTTTCTCCGCCAGATAGATGAGGATGGCGCCCGACTCGAATACGGCAAAATCGTCGTTATCCCGATCGACGATAGCCGGAATACGGCCATTTGGGTTGATGGCGAGAAACTCGGGCTTCTTCTGATCCAGCGCCGAAAGATCGAGAGGAATGACCCGATAGGGCAAACCCAGCTCTTCGAGGGCGATCGCCACTTTGAAACCATTGGGGGTCGCGGCGGTGTAAAAGTCGATCATAATTCACTCCTTGTTGGTCATAGCCAGATTGCACGGTTGGAACAGGGCGCAACACCATAGCCGCCTGATCTTGCAACAAGTGACCGGCTCCAGACCATTAAAAAGCGACGCACCGTAGGCCAAACAAGGCCACGGTGCGCCGCTGGTGCGCTCTGGCAATGGTAGATATTAGTTGATCATGGCGACCGGCTTGCGCTGACGCAGCATGATCAGGCGGGAAAGTAGCGGGAAGTAGGACTCCAGCTTGCGCAACAGCACCCGGCTGCAGGCAGGCTCGGCCAGCTCCGACTCATCCAGCACGATGCCGTTTGAGACAAAATAGAAACGGGGGTCACGCACATCCGGCCCGCAGACCGTCAGCTCCTTGTCCCCCTTGCGGATCAGCAGCGGCAAGACCGGCAAACCGATCGTCTCATCCTCTCCCCGGGCAAATCCGGCATCCTGCCAGGGCGCATCGCCATCGATCAGCAGGATCGCCGCCTCCGTCTTGGCCGGTTGCCACTGGGCCAGGGGGGTCACGGTGATGTGGGCAAAGTGATCACCATACTCGGGTGATGACCGCAAGATGGCCTACAGTCCCTCGCTGGCCGCTGACACGTTCTGACTCACTAATGACAAATTCATGGTTCACATCCCTATGCTCATGACAGCCTGTATCCGGCTGCTGGGATAAGACTAGCGCAGATCTGGTCTATATTGGAGCCGTCAAATCTGGCAGTGGTAATCAATTGGTCGTAGGAGGATAACAGTTGCCATCGCACAAAATACTGGTATCATACCGCGTCCTTTTATTCCCCGTTCTTTAACATCCAGTGGTGAACCTATGCATCCGATGCTGAATATCGCCGTGCGCGCTGCGCGCAACGCCGGTCAAGTTGTAGTAAAAGCCTTCTCCCAGCCCGAGAACATTGAGGCTATCCAAAAAGGCAGCAATGACTTCGTGACCAACGTTGACCGTGAAGCCGAAGCGGCCATCATTCACACCATCAAAAAATCTTACCCGGAGCACAGCATTGTTGCTGAAGAGTCTGGTGAGATTGCCGGTACCAATCCGGACTACCAATGGATCATTGACCCACTGGATGGCACGACCAACCTTGTCAAAGGCATTCCGCACTTTGCCGTTTCCATCGCCCTGCGCGTGAAAGGCAAAACCGAACAAGCCGTTGTTTACGATCCCATCCGTGACGAACTGTTTACTGCTACCCGTGGTAGCGGCGCCCAGCTGAACGGCTACCGCATCCGTGTCGGCAAAGCCAAAGAGCTGGCTGGCACCGTGCTGGCGACCGGTTTCCCCTACAAACAAAAGCACCACATCGAGTCCTACCTGAAGATGTTCCAGAGCATGTTCATCGAATGTGCCGACATCCGTCGCTCCGGCTCTGCCGCACTGGATCTGGCCTACGTGGCTGCCGGTCGCGTCGACGGTTTCTGGGAAATCGGCCTGAAACCCTGGGACACCGCTGCCGGTGAACTGCTGGCCAAAGAAGCTGGCGCCATCGTCACCGACTTCGTAGGCGGTCACAACTACGAAAACTCAGGCAACATCGTGGTTGCCAACCCGCGTGTCCTGAAAGAGATGCTCGGCAAGATCCGCGAAGAGCTGCCGGAGTCCCTGGCGAAATAAGCCAGCTCCCCAGCCTTCACCAAGACAAAAAACCGGCGCAAGCCGGTTTTTTTGTTTCTGTTATCCGAACACTAAGGCAGACATCTGCAGCTGATTTAAAAGAGTTAGCGATGCATCCCCACTTGCCACTCAACATCCACTTCAGTCATATGCATACCACCCCTCTTGCCCCCCGCCTTTGACTACCGATAAGATTCCCATGTGGTTGCTTGGATAAACTCTTTCCAGATTTTCAGATAGCGACAATCGCCTTGCAGGCATGGACAAGGGGGGGCCAAGTGGATGTAATGCCACTATCCACTTTGTACACCTTGAGGTCATGCCATGGACCATCTCTCAGCTCTTCCTCCGTTATCCTGGTCACAGCAACTGCGCAGCCAGATGCAAAGCCGCCCACTCACTGCTCTCGGCCTCTTTATCGCGCTGGCTGCCGTCTTGTTGCTGCTGTTGCAGAGTCTCATCATGCTCGCTACCGGCGAGGTAACCAGCGGCGTGCGCTACGGCCTGATCGGTGGTGCCGCCGGGTTTGCCGCCACCGCCATCGGCGCCCTGCCCGCCCTGTTTCTGCGCTCGGTACCGCAAAAGGTTGAGGACACCATGCTGGGCTTTGCCGCCGGTATGATGCTGGCGGCCAGTGCCTTCTCCCTGCTGCTGCCGGGGCTGGAGGCCGCCGAGGGGATTACCGGCAACGGCTTTAGCGCCGCCGCCGTGGTGGTGGTCGGCATGACCCTCGGGGTGCTGTTGATGCTGGGACTGGATCAGTTTACCCCGCACGAGCATGACAAAACCGGCCCCTGCGGCCCCGGCCACGAGAGCTGCTCCCGGGTCTGGCTGTTCGTCTTTGCCATCGCCCTGCATAACCTGCCGGAGGGGATGGCCATCGGGGTGAGCTTCTCGCAGGGGGATATGTCGGTGGGGCTGCCGCTTACCACTGCCATCGCACTGCAGGATATTCCGGAAGGATTGGCAGTGGCGCTGGCCATGTGCGCCGCCGGTTTTCGCCCCTCGGTGGCGGTGCTGGTTGCCATCGCCAGCGGCCTGCTCGAACCGGTTGGCGCCCTGCTCGGGGTCGGGCTCTCCAGCGGCCTTGCCATCGCCTACCCCATCGGACTTGGGCTCGCCGCCGGCGCCATGCTGTTTGTGGTCTCGCACGAGGTGATCCCGGAGACCCACCGCAACGGTCACCAGACCTATGCAACCCTCGGCCTGATGGCGGGCTTTGCCCTGATGATGACCCTCGATACCGCGCTCGGCTAAAGGCCCTCTCTCCTCTCTCATCAATGCTTTTTGTCACCTGCGGCGCTCCCATATGGAGCGCCGCGCTTCATCTCTCCTTTCGCTTGTGCCTCTCGGCGCCGACGCCATCTTTTGTTATGATCTACAGCAACTTAAATTCAGCCACACGGCTATCAAGACGAGGTCAGCAATGAAAGTAGGTATTATCGGCGCCATGGAGCAAGAAGTAGCCCTGCTGCGCAGCCAGATGAGCAACCCCACCACCCTGCAACTGGGCGGCTGCGAGTTCTATCAAGGGATACTGGCAGGCAAAGAGGTGATCCTGACCCGCTCCGGTATCGGTAAGGTCGCCGCCAGCGTGGCCACCAGCCTGCTGCTGGAAAAATTTGCCCCCGACTGCGTCATCAATACCGGCTCTGCCGGCGGCTTTGCCCAGGATCTGCACATCGGTGATGTGGTGATCGCCAGCGAGATGCGTTTCCACGATGTCGATGTGACCGCCTTTGGTTACGAGATGGGCCAGATGGCGCAGCAACCTGCCGCCTTCCCCTGCGACGAGAAGCTCATCGCGGTCGCTCAGGATTGCATCGCCGAGCAGGGCAAGCACCAGACCAAGGTTGGCCTTATCTGTACCGGCGATCAGTTCATGTGCAAACCGGACGCCATCGCCAAGGCTCGCGCCGACTTCCCGCAGATGCTGGCGGTCGAGATGGAAGGTGCTGCCATCGGTCAGGTGTGCCACATGTTCAAAGTGCCCTATCTGGTGGTGCGCGCGATGTCCGATATCGCCGGCAAGGAACAGGTTGAATCCTTCGATGCCTTCATCGAAGTGGCCGGCAAGCACTCCGCCGAAGTGATTATCAAGATGCTCGGCAAGCTGTGATCGAGACCGGCTCGCTTGATTTGATGGCCGACGCCCTCCTCTCGACGACGGCGGCCATTCTGGTGGGGGCTGCCCTACTGGAGGCGGTGATCCCGTGGCCATCCCATCTGCGTCTTTCGGCCGTCACGCCCCTGCTGACCAAGCTGGGGCACAAGGTACACAGACCCGATGGTTCACCCGGCCAGCAAATGCAGGCTGGCCTGCTGGCAATGCTGGTAGTCTGGCTCCCCTGCGCCGCCGGGCTCTGGTCGCTGCGCAATCTGGCCCTGAGCGAGCCAGTCTTCGACCTGCTGTTCCTGCTACTGATGATCGAATCCCGTCCACTGCGCGAACTCGCCCATGCCACCCGCTCGCTCGCCACGCAGGAGACTCTGCCGCTGGCAAGATTGCAGGCAGCCCCTTGGCTCAAACGGGAGACCGGCAAACTCTCGGCCATGGGGCTCGCCAAAGCGGTGACGGAGAGCTGCGCCCTGCGTCTGGTCGGCCAATGGGCTGGCCCGCTGCTGGGATTTGCCCTGGCTGGCGTACAGGGAGCCCTGCTCTGGCGGCTGGTACAGCTGATGAACCTGAGCTGGAGTCGCAAAGATCCTGCCTTCGACCACTTTGGTTGCGCCGCCAGCACCCTCTATCAGGGGCTCAATGCCTGCGTCATTTTGCTGCTGGGGCTGCCACTGCTGGCAAGCCGTCTCAAACAGGCCGCACAGCTGCTGCGCAGTGGCGCGCTCTGGCCCTATCCCGCCATGGGGATGCTGCTCACTCTGCTGGTAGACAAGTGCCGGATCCGCCTTGGTGGCCCTCGCTACTATCAGGGGGCTCTCCAGCGCTGGCCCGTCATCGGCACTGGTGCTGAGCCAGATAGCGAGACACCGCGCAAGGTGCTCAACATTCTGCAAGGGTGCGGCTGGGGCTGGTTGATACTGGCGCTGGTTGTCACGGTAGCGGGGTTATTTCATGGGTAGAGTGTTGCGCTTGCCGATCTGGCTGCCCTGCGTGCTGCTTGCCTGGTTGCCCGGTGTCCTGCAGGCCGCTACGCCGACCCGGGTGGTGAGTGTTGTTCCTCACCTGACCGAATTGCTCTACGAGATTGGCGCCGGCGACAAATTGGTGGCCATCGACGATGCCTCAGACTATCCCGCCGAGGTGAAAACCAAGCCCAAGGTGGCCAATTATCGCAGCATCAATGTCGAGGCGCTGCTGGCGCAAAAGCCGGACTTAATCCTCGGCTGGCGCTCGGCTCAATCACGGATGCTGGCCCCGTTGGAGCAGCTGGGTATCCCGGTTTTCTACTCAGAGCCTACCGATTTTGCCTCGCTGGCCGAAGAGATGCGGGCGCTGGGCACATTGCTGGGGGTGGAAAAGAGTGCCAACGAAGCCGCAGATCGCTATTTGGCACGCCTGCATTCCCTGCAACAGCGCTATGGCCAACCAACCGGCGTCAAGGTGTTCTACCAGCTCTGGTACCCGCCGCTCACCAGCGTGAGCGGTAACGCCTGGCCCGCTCAGGCCATCGAACTCTGCGGCGGAGTCAACGTCATGAGCAATGCCAGAACACCCTATCCTCAGGTGAATATGGAACAGGTCATCAGGGCCAACCCCGCGCTGATCCTGGCCGGGAGTCAAGATCCTGACGCCCTGCGCCACTGGCTGCAGTGGCCAAACCTTGATGCGGTGAAACATCACCGACTGATGCTGGTCAACTCCGATGAGCTGCACCGATTCACCCCAAGAGCCCTCAATGCAGTGGAGCAGGTTTGCCAAGCTATCCAGCTAAGCTCGCAAAGCAACCAGCACATCTTGATAAATCACTGATGATGAGGAGCGACCTGAGGTGTTCTGGGTAGTAACCAAATCTTTAAAACTGTTTTTGTGAATGGATCACACTCTTTGCCAAAAAAGCTGGTACTTTATTTGCTAGCATATGATTCATCTACTGTTTTTATGACGAGATGCCCACAATGTTCAACGATAAAACGCTACTGATCACAGGTGGCACCGGCTCGTTTGGCCAACGATTGGTCAAGACAGTACTGGAACGTTATAAACCGAAACGCCTTATCATCTATTCTCGCGACGAGCTGAAACAGTTCGAGATGCAGCAGGAGTTTAACGACCCCTGCATGCGCTATTTTATCGGTGATGTAAGAGACACCAACCGCCTTACCATGGCAATGCGTGGTGTCGATTACGTGGTCCATGCAGCCGCACTGAAACAGGTTCCAGCAGCTGAATACAACCCCATGGAGTGTATCAAAACCAATATCCATGGTGCTGAAAACGTCATCCAGGCCGCCTTGCTCAATCAAGTCAAAAAAGTTATCGCCCTCTCCACTGACAAAGCCGCCAACCCAATCAATCTCTACGGTGCCACCAAACTGGCATCAGACAAGCTCTTCGTGGCGGCCAACAACATTGCGGGTCAAGACCCAACCCGTTTTGCCGTGGTTCGTTACGGTAACGTGGTAGGTTCTCGCGGATCTGTCGTCCCCTTCTTCCAGAAGCTGATTGACCAGAATGCAGATGCGTTGCCCATCACCCATGAGGAGATGACGCGTTTCTGGATCACTTTGCAGCAAGGGGTGGATTTCGTTCTGGATAATTTTGGGCGGATGAAGGGAGGGGAAATATTCGTTCCCAAATTGCCATCCGTCCGAATTACGGATCTCGCCAGTGCTATGGCGCCGAACCTGCCACACAAGATCATCGGTATCCGCCCAGGAGAAAAACTTCACGAAGTGATGTGCCCTGCCGATGACTCTTATCACACCTTTGAATTTGATGACTTCTTCGTGATCGGCCCAACAATCAACTTCAATAATCGCAACAACGACTTCTCCAAGACTGCTACGGGCGAAAAAGGAAAGATGGTCGAGCAGGGATTTGAATACAACTCTCGAAGCAACCCTGACTTTTTCTCCATTGAACAGCTGCAGAAGATGAACCAGAGCAAGGTAGCAGAATGATCCCCTACGGCCGTCAGTCTATCAGCCAGGCAGATATCGATGCTGTCGTGGAAGTTCTCAAGTCCGACTTCCTGACCCAGGGGCCAGTCGTTCCTCGCTTCGAGCAAGCGGTTGCCGACTACTGTGGAGCTAAATTTGGGGTGGCGGTCAATTCAGGTACTGCAGCACTCCATATCGCCTGTCTGGCGCTGGGCGTTGGCCCCGGCGACTGGGTCTGGACATCCCCCATCAGCTTCGTGGCATCAGCCAATTGCGCTCTCTATTGCGGTGCACAAGTCGACTTCGTCGACATTGAGCCCGATACAGGGAACATGTGCGCAGTGGAGCTGGAGAGGAAACTGATTGCCGCCAAGGCGGAAGGAAAACTACCCAAGGTGGTCATACCGGTGCACTTTGCCGGCCTCCCCTGCGATATGAAAGAGATCCATCGCTTGGGGCAAGAGTATGGCTTTCGGATCATCGAGGATGCCTGTCACGCCCTAGGGGCTCGCTATCACGATGAACCCACCGGCAACGGCCGCTACAGCGACATCACCGTCTTCAGCTTCCACCCAGTGAAGATCATCACCACAGGTGAAGGGGGGATGGCCATGACCAACGACCCTGCGCTTGCCAAGACGATGCGCATGCTCCGCAGCCACGGCATCACCCGCGAACCGGAAGACTTTATCAATGAGCCGGACGGCCCTTGGTACTATGAGCAGCAGATGCTGGGCTTCAACTACCGGATGACCGACATTCAGGCGGCACTAGGGTTGAGCCAGATGGCCAATCTGGAGACATGGATTAACACGCGTAACAAGATTGCTCGGTACTACTTCGAAAGACTGGCACCACAACAACTACTTCGATATTTCAACAGCGAGCGGCGTAGCGCCTTCCATCTCTATGTTCACCATGTAGTCCCTGAACAACGCAGTGTGCTCTTCCAAAAAATACGTGAACAGGATATCGGCGCCAACGTGCACTATATACCTATTTACAAACAACCTTGGTATCAAAAGTGGACTCAGACTCCTCTTCCATGTACCGAGCAGTTTTATGCCGGAGCCATCACGCTTCCACTCTTTCCGGGGCTACAGGCCAAGCAGCAAGGCGAAATCTGTCATCTATTGAAGACCCATGTCTGGCACAACGGAAGCGCCAACCAAAAGTAGCAATTAAATGGGGGTAACGTTTATTCCACTGACAAGTTTCACTCTTCTTCACAACCAATTCATACTCATACCAAAGTCAGGATATAATAGTTTCACCATGATGACTAACAATCACGCACCGTAACTGAATCAACAAATACAGAAATGATATCTGAAATAATGTTTTCATTTATATGACGTGAAACACCATCATCACTTCCATAGCATTTACCTATATGTGGGCCTAACCAACGAACAGCCTCAAAACTTGGCCAATAATAAACAGCATCAATTTTATCATTCATGACCTCATTGACCGCCACACGTAAAACTGACTTGCTTAGGCAATCAGCGATTACAGCGGAATGCCGTTCAAAAGTAGCAAGCAATGGTACAGGAGATAATGTAATTATTATCTGCGCCCCTATATTAACCTCTCTTATCAAACTGATTATTTCTAGGATAT
This sequence comes from Aeromonas sp. 11P, assembly GCF_051920165.1. Classification (NCBI taxonomy): domain Bacteria; kingdom Pseudomonadati; phylum Pseudomonadota; class Gammaproteobacteria; order Aeromonadales; family Aeromonadaceae; genus Aeromonas; species Aeromonas sp. 11P. The sequence goes on along the minus strand of NZ_JBQBDJ010000004.1, from coordinate 4,587,048 downwards.
TTCTATAATTATCGCTGACACTAGTCGTTTTGAATTCCCCATGTTCTATCAAAGCCCTTGTCCCTACCCAATCTGAATCTGGCACAAGAAGTTCACCAGTGCTTTTAGAAAAGAAAGCAGCACCCAATCCTAATGTATAAATAAAGCATTTTGCATCTTTTATTTTTTGAAAAACCTCTACTCTAGAAACATTTAATAATTTGAACATCTTATTTTCTAGATCAGCCCCTACTTCATGACCACACACCCATTGCCAAAACAATTTATTTGTATATGTATTGTTCACATCTTCACCAATAGGGATATGCCACACATCTTTACCTTGAGACTTTAATTCGGCAGCTACATTAGATGCAAAGCACGAACCAAATATTACAAACTTATCATGAGGCATAAACTTTGGTGGATTAGAGTTAAACTCCACTGCAACATGCTTTAAAAAAGCATCTCTAAAACTAGTCATCAATTCATCTTTCATTGGATAGCGTGCCATAACATAGGGCTTTTTAATGGAGCGTTTATTATTCTCTGATTCCGTTCCCTGTGCCAGACCTGTTTCATTTTCAAAAAAACTGAGTTCAATAGTTTTTCTGGCTAACAAACTTTCATAGTCATTTAGTATATTTTCATTACCTTCATCCATTGACAGCAATTTCAGGTAAGCTAATTCGCCTCCCTCCAATTATCAGTATACATGGCTAACTTAGCAAGTAATTGCCATCCAAGAGGATAATCAGGATGAATGTCAGTAAAATTACGCGCCAACTCAAAGGCAATCAAATTATACCGATTAGAGTTTTTACCAATTAGTTTATTTATGACACTTACAACATATTCCTTTGATTTTATTCTCTGTTTTGCAGAAATAACTTGCAGTTCAATCTCCGCATGTTCATTGTTAGTAAGGTTATAAATTCTGCAAAGTGAATCATTATAAAATGGTGTCGATGATTTTGTTTTTAAAAAACTAATTGCCTCTGAGAAACGGCCGGTATTTATTAAACAACAAACATATAAATGACAATATAGAAAATTATCATTGTTGTTCGAAATGCAAGAACTTAATATTTGTAGTGCACGCACATCATCACCATCATTAACATAATTAAGCACGTCATCTAAATTTACTTTATTACCAAAACTATCCATAGCATCCTCCATAAAAAGCATAATTTTTTATTGCTTGTGATTTTGAGTATCATAGACCATCTTTGAATAGTGGATAAATCAATAAAATTGCTGGCGTACTCGCAAATGGAATACACCAACACTCGTACCTCACTCTACAGATTTGGTCATCATAGAAATAAGATCTGAAATACCAAACATAACGATTTTTTCTATCGGCAAAAGCTGATTTATCCTAGCTTTAAGCTCCGACTCAAAGGCCTCAGATGCAATAATAAAATGGCGTTCACCTTCGGCAATAGCTTGTTCGAGGGTTTTTACCGGTACTGAGAATCCTTGCATAGATTCAGCCTGTTTATCCACCAAACAACTAATCTGCATGCGGTTACGCAATGCATTTAGAAATACAATGCCGATCTCACCTGCACCAACAATACAGAATGCAGGATAAGGCATCGCCACCAGATGCCGATGGAGTACCGATGCCATACGACGCCATTTCATACGCCGCTCTTGTGCGTCGAGATCAGATTCTGACGCACTGACAGACCCCGTGTCAGAAGACCAAAACAACTGCCGACACCAACTCTGCTGGCAATAACGCTGTTTGCGTAATTCCAAGAATGCCGAGCGGGATAGTTTAATCCTAGCGGAAAGGTTATCAGTTTTACTAACCAGATAATCGCCTATGGCCAAATAATCAATATCAGTGTACAAAAAACACTCTATTGCATCTTGGGGTGATTCTACGATCGTTTCACCATTAACATTGAACGAGGTATTTATTACGACAGGTACACCAGTTATTTTTTTAAACTCTTCTATAATGTCATAAAATCCGGGGTTTTTGCTCTTATGAACGGCTTGCACTCTCGCAGTACCATCATTATGCACGACAGCAGGAATAATATCTTGCTTATCTGGCTTAACCTGCGGAATGATCAGCATAAATTCAGCATCATCCTCAGCATAGAAATAATCTTTTATATCCTCAGCCAAACAGGCAGGAGCAAAAGGTCTGAATCGTTCACGATGCTTTATTCTTGAATTAATAACATCCTTCATTTCCTGGTGTAGTGGACTCGCCATGATACTTCTATGCCCTAATGCTCTAGGTCCAAACTCAGATCGGCCTTCATATCTAGCAACAACTTTCCCTTCCGATAGTAAGGTCGCAATTTTAGCAGATATATTTTTCTCTCGAGTATAAATCAACCCTTTATCATCCAGAGCTAGCCTTATTTCTTCATCTGAACGTTCCACACCAAGAAACATATTATGTAGTCGACCAAACTTCGGATTTTCAGACTTGGAAGCCACCACACTGAATGCAGCACCAATAGCCGTCCCATCATCAGATGAAGCAGGCTGAATATAAATACTAGAAAAACCTGCCTCTTTCAAAATACGAGAATTCATTAAGCCATTAAGGCCGACACCACCAGCGATACAAATTTTGTCGACATGAGGATAGATACGCTTTAGATATTTGGCCATGTCGACACCACAGTCTTCGACAAATGCCTGTAGGCTTGCGGCAACATCAAAATGCCGCTGTTCGAACTCGTCATCGTGATGACGCCGCCCACCCAATAACTGTTCAAGAAGTGGTGTAAATGCGTACCATTGTTCTCCGGGAGCGCCAGGCACCTCATCTCTAGACATCAGATCTCCAGGAATAAATTCAAAGACTCCATCCTCTGTCACTCTGCCCAATTTTTTAAAAAGCGGCAGATACTTGCGTTCGCCATAAGCAGCCATTCCCATTACTTTATATTCGTCACCAAACCAATCAAAACCTAAATATTGGGTCACCATGCTATAAAGAAGACCGATACTGTTAGGCCAGCAACTTTTCGAGATAACTGAAATATCATGGCCACACCCTAAACCTAGGGTAACCGTATCATGCTCACCGTAACCATCAATCGTCATGATGGCAGACTCTGAATAACCAGAGCAGAAGAAAGCGCTGGCCGCATGACAGGTATGATGAGCCACTGGAATGACTTGGCATGCCGGAAACATAGCCGCAATATTATTAAGTATTTGTCGCGTATAAAGATAACGATTCAGAGACCACTTTATATATCGAAGCAGGTCTTGTGATACATCGCTATGAATCCCTAGGCGAATAATTAACTCTTGCAAAAAATTAAGCGGGTACATCCCTTGCCGACATACCCGCATTTCAGGCAATACAGCCAAAATATTATCCTTAAGCAGGGATGACTATTCACGAACACAACAGCTGTCAATGTAGTTGAATAACTTATCGGTTACATATAGCTCAGGATCATGATTTAATGCTATATATCTCAAATCCCCAAGCGCATGCTGTTTGATCAAATCTATAATTGTATTGATAGACATGATAGGAAAAGCCCCATCATGCTTTATATTGGAAAAACGCTCCTCGGTTAAGCAATACAGAACGTCACCATCCATATTGACCAGCGATACGGCTGAATCATGCCCAAAATAATTAATACCAAGAACAAGTTCTTTCATCATTATAGTCCCCTAATAATATGGGTTTTATTTATGCCAGATCGCTGGTGTAAAAATGGCGCACCAGAATTCACGATGCACCAAGGTTACTTTACGCCAATTATAAAATAATGCCCATTCGCGGATCAGGCACGTGACCACACATCATTCGGTATCCATCCGTCAGGAAATATCTTGGTGGATGGTAATACTCCAGCAGTTCATCGGTTACCAAGAATTGTTTATCGATTTTATCCTTTCTCACAAAGATGGCATTGGTGCCATTGAGATTACAGCCAACCAGTTGATAATTTTTTTTGTCACCCAATTCAGCCAGTGCAGCCAGACTGGCCCCTTGATAATCTGTCAAATTCCAGATGTGATTCTTGTTATATTCTATTGACCATTTCATGGGAGGAGGGAATTTGGCGTTATACTCAATTACAACAACCCAAGGTTGCACAATATCAATTTTTTCCCAGACATAGTAATCATTACCATCAATATCAATACATAGCATGCCTATGTCACCATTGAAATGGTTACCAATCAATTGGTTGATATTATCTTTGTCGATGAACTGATGTTCAAAATATAACATTCCATCAGCAATTTGTTTGGCAAAACGCTCTTTTATCAAGGCAGCATTAGTATTACTCCCTTCAATCCATAAACCTTGCCAGCCTTGTTTTAAAAGTAATAATGAATTATTTTCCAAGCCATCACCGACACCAAACTCGACAAATGTATGTGGCAAGGTGGCCCCCAATCTACGAAATACCTCAGCTAACATACCGTCTTCATCATGCTGTGAGTAACATTTATAGCCAAAGGGCTCTAAGCGTCGTTTATCCTTGTATTTGTCATCAGCCAACAATGCACGAATCTCTGATGAACATAACAAGGCATTGACCTTATCAATATAAGCCGCGGTTCTATCTTCTTTTCCTGCTTCAAAAAGCTCTGACAAATCAACTAATTTTATATCTCTAGCCAAACAGTCAGCGAAAAAATCACTCATGATTTCATTATGGTATGAGAGCGAACAGATCAGAATATATTCAGGCCCAGCTTGGAAAATGGATGCTCGGCTATACGTAGTGACATTAAGTGCAGCATCGAAACCATCACTGCATGATTTATCCGCAATGCCGATTAAATTACATTCTTTAAATACATTCTTTTGTATCAACTCTTTAGTCATGGCCCCTGCCGGATACAATAAAACTCGGTCTTGCGAACGAATGAGATCCGGCAATAAACTGAATATTTTTTTGTATACACAATCATGAATAAAGGATGTCATATAAACTCCATGTTATTTTGTCTTTATCAGGTTATGCATTTCACGAATCAGCTCATCACCAACGTGTTCTTGTGCAGCGGAAATACGTTTATGTTGCCAGTTTGGATAATCCAGATGCCAATTCTCGCCATCATTGGGTACCCAAACAACGGCTTTGACACCATAACCTGCTGCTATATGTGCGCTGGCTGAACGCGGTGTCAGGACCAGTGCTGCATGACGGATAATTTTTAGCATATTCATTTCATCACCGATATAAGAGGCATTTGCCCCTGCAGTGACAAGTTCCTGATTGAATCGCTGCTTATCTTCGTCTGAGACATTATCAGTCGAGTTATTGGTAATATAATTCCCTGTCAAAACGACGGGTAAAGGGGCGTTCTTTATGATTCTTTTTATATTATCCAAGGAAAGATTCGGACTTGCCCAATTAGCCGTAGGCTGTAATGCAATATAACTATCTGGCATTAATCCGGCACAAGGTGGTACCGCGGGCAACTCCAGCCCAGGATTAGAATAAAAATTAATACCTAAACCAAGGTAATAACAGCCTAAATAATTTGCTGCTGGCGATGAATCCTTTTCTCTATGAAACAGCGCATAATTTTCCGGCAAAGGATAGGCCCCAGAGCCCAACTTCAAAAGCTCATCACTATAGGCTGAAACAATTTCTGGTAAGGTATTGTAATAAACCGACAGATTGGGATTACTGCGTGCAAATTCACGAGCAGCACTCAGTGCACACAATTTATCACCTAACCCCCAACCTGTCTCAATTACAATTTCGACGGCCATCACATCTGTATCGGTAATTGTTGCTGGCACATCGATACAACCAGGTCGTAATTGGCTTATTTTCCTGCAGTCCAGAAATTCAGCTAATTCCTGCCTAAATGCAGTATGCTCGTAACCTTCACAAAGATCAACCAATTCAAAATTTAACGCCTCTGCGACTGTACGCAGGGCTACCACAATTTCATTGTGGTAGCGGGTATTGGCTACGACAACAATATCCGGTTTCAATTCGGTGAGACTGTCATAGCTATAAGCAAAAATACCATTACCTGTTTTGCCAATTTTTTTATTATTTTTATCCAAGGCACCAAGGACTGTGAAATGACAGAAATAGCCACGATACACCAGATTAAATACCAGTTCACAATGTGGTGCAAATACAATACGTTTACCCTGATTTTTTAATGGTGCAAGATATTTTTGATAGTTATCCAGCACCACAGAGGGAATAGGAGCAAGATAGCTCTGCATACAAAAAGGCATAAAGTACTCCTGCTATCATACCAGATTATAGAAATTCACCGAGAACTACTATCTCAATATTTTCTTCACGCCAATGTTTCTGTTGGAAGTATATTTCCGTACTGTAGGCTGGAGAGAAAATTAGTATCGCATCCGGCTTGATCCTTTCAATTTCTGAGTACGGGAGGACTGGAATATTAACAGGGGGTACTTTCCCTTCCGGATTAATATCGCAAAAAGCCGCTACATTCAGGTTCCGTAGTTGTGTTTTTTCGTACAAATCAAACATGGCCTTGCTGGCGGCAGCAAGCACAACCGTCTTCCCCTCTTCAATCCAACGTAAAGCATGGGCATTGACCTGTTCTCTCAACCCCATAATATTATCGCTGATAGGACCAGTGCATTTATCACACAGCGACAACACTCCTTCTTCTCCCTTATATAATTGTTGCTGCATTTTTTTATGTCGCTCACCCAGCCAGATATCAGCTAGTGATTCATCACGCACATCACCTATAATCTGCTCTCCGTCAGCATCCCAACAGCAGGGTACACACTCGCCAGTCCATAACACACACAACTCCGAACGAATCTTAAAGCAAGTCCGTTTATGATTAAATTCGTCATCCAATGCTACAATAGTAATATCTCCACCTTTAGGATGCTTGTCCGTACGTTTTTCTATAAATCGAACATTATCATGTTGGCCAAAGTGGTCCATCATAATGGTCAAATCTTCATCCATATTATGCGCAGTACGTAAAAACTGTATCGTAATTACGGTATCAGAATTCCTGCGGTCACGTTCGGCGATGAACTTTTCAATATTACCTTTTACTTTTTCAAAATGATTATTGTTTCTTATTTTTTTATAAGCATCTGGATCCATAGTGTCAATACAACATAGTACATTTCCACCATACTCCAACAATATATCAATCTTGTCATCATTCAATAAAATTGCATTAGTAGAAACATTTCCTGGGCCATAACCATGGGCCTTGAAATATTGTAGAGCATCACGCAATTTAGGATAAATTAAGGTATCCCCAAAATGATGTAACCAATGGATCGGCATTTTATATTCACGGGATTGATCGACAACTTTTTTGAAAAGTTCCAAGTCCATGTGTCCTATAGGTCTATTCAGACCTGCTGAACGCGCGCACATGGTACAATCTATATTGCAATAATTAGTCAGTTCAACCTGAAACAACCCAGGTGCCTTAATTGAATTAGTCATTTTAACTCCTTTTAGTGCACGACTAAAACAGTCATAACACTATAATAATTTGATATTATGAATACGAAAACATCACTATTTTCAATTCATTGATTCACTTTTTTATAAAACACCGACATTACTATCTGAAGACAATAATATTAGTGCCAGCGGTTTTATCATTGTACTGCAGCCGGATCTCGGCACTTATTTCGCTGGCAAAGGCCCGTGACGCGACCGTAAAACAGTCCACATCCCGTCTTTTGGCCTCTGCCAACGTGATTACTTGATGTTCACCCAATCGAATACAACTATTCAAGGCCCGACGATCAATCACGCAGCAAATATTGATACCATGTGCAGTAAGGAACTCATACACTTTCAATCCCAATTCACCAGCACCATATAACGCCGTTTTGGTAATACCTGACTGTCGTAACTTCTGTAACAACAACGGTGCAACCTTCTCATCATCCTGATAGGTAGCCAACTCACCGCACTGCTGTAATTGGTCAGGGAAAGCCAGAGCTACCAGTCCAGGATACCAAACCGTATTACGTAGAATCGGATCTGTGCCATCCAATAACAACTGATATGCCTGCTCACCGCTGCATACTCGTTCTTTAAGCCCGATCACGCGGCTATGTGGCAACAGTGGCTGGCTGCATCCCGGCGCCATTGGCAACGATAAATTGGCCAACTCACGCGCTTCATGCCACATAGGATAAAGAATCAGACGATAGAGAATTCCCACCAGATAGTGACGCTCGGCGAGTGACGGCCCTTCCTCCATCCAGCCAGCTGCAGATGCTTGCTCACCCCATCTCAGCAGGATGCCAACAAACGCCTCGCGCGATTGCCGACCGAGGATCGCATCATCAGATTGTGCAACTGGTTTGGTCGTGATCTGGCCATCATTCGTTATCTGATAGCATCGGGTCGAGCTGAGCGCACCATTGAGCAAGATCTCGCTTATTTCAGGATAGGCAGCTAATTGCTGAGCCCATGCTTGGCATGATGCGGGCTGAAATATCTGCAGTTTTTGGCTTAGCGCTACCCGGCTCGCACGCTGACTGGCATAGAACATGAAATAGGTGACATCATCTAGCCCTACCAGCTGATGGAGATTTTGCAACAGGCTGCCACCACATCCCCAATCGAGTATGGCGATCTCAGGGGCGTTTGTTACCCCCTGTTGCACCAGGTATTGCAGCAGCCACTGCCGCTGTTGCTGCAAGTGGGCAACGATCTGCGGCTGGACAGTCTCCAACCAGCTCAGCACCTCAAGCCAGAGTGGAGTTTGTACCAGCGCAGACAAGGTACAGAGCCGGTGCTGGAACCACATCGGTGAACACTCAAGCCCCAAATCCTCAAGCAATTCGGCCAGTGTATAGCCGCGACGCTGACAGAGAGGATGCAACAGCTCCAGCGACCACTCTCGGCTGGGTAGAAAGCTGGAACGACGGGAGACCGCCAGCGTCTTGACAGTTAGCGTGTGTCCGGGAATTTGTGCCACGAGACGTGCGATAACATCACCTTCGCGCAGCAGACAGAACAGCGTGGTGATCCCCTGTTGCTGACAACGCACAATGAGCCAGCGTGCAAAAGCGTAGAGAACCGGCGCATAGACATGACTGGCTATTCCAGAACTGGCCGAGCCATCACTCAGCCAGCGCCATTGCCGCCGCAACCGCTCCAATCCAGGGATGGCAAGAGGAAACAGACGCTGCTCGTACTTCAATTGCGCGAGGTAATCATCCCCTAACCCAACATAACAGGCGCTTAACCCGGAGGCCTTTGCCATCTGCAGGTCGGTAATTTTGTCGTCCCCAATGTGCAAAACCGATGCGGGCGACCATTGCTGCTCGGCCAGCAGGCGCTGATACAGACCCCCATCCTGTTTGCTGGCACGATATTCGCCAGAAACATAGATCCTATGCAGCAACAGCTGCGGGGCCTTGGTACTGAAGAAGCGCTGCAACAGGCTGGCAGGCAGATACATATCGGAAAGCAGCACGATCGGTAGGCCGCGCTGTTGCTGGCTGGCCAGCCAATCGACCAGTACCGGATTAAGCCACCAGTTGTCGTATTCCAGCTGCTGCTCCAGCTGGGCCAACTGCTCCCCCTGCGCGCTGGACCAGCAAGCATAGATGTGCTCTAGCCGCACCTCTCTGTGACCTTCTCGCTGCATCATCTGACGCCGCGCCATCGATTCAGCCTCTTTACGATATTCAACAAAGGCTTCGGGATCGTCATTGCACAGAATACCCAACTGGTAAGCTTGTAATGCCAACTGTTGCCAGAATTGCTCGACGGTTCCGGCGTGACGGAAGATCAAGGTATCAAATACATCACATGAAATGGCACGGATCGGCTGCGCTTGCAGAGCTCCATCCAATTTCGATAGATAATTCATCACGCTTATCTCCCTGTCATCGGCTTAGCCAGGTGTCGAAAGTGTTGCAGCGCATTGTCGACAGCATCATCCATATCAAAATAGCGATACTCGGCAAGGCGGCCCAAAGCTATCAGTTGCGGGAACTGTGCCAATTCATCGCGGCAAGCCTGATAATGCTGCTTAGCTGAGTCGGTAAACAGCGGGTAGTAAGGCTCTACCCCCTGCTCAGGCTTATAGTCACAGGGATATTCGTACACGATACTGGTGCCGGGATGCTGTTGCCCGCTGAAATGCTTGAATTCGGTTATCCGAGTGAAGGTTTCTTCATTCGGATAATTGACGGTGGTGACAGGTTGAAATTGCTCTTGCGCCAGATGGCGATGTTCAAAACGCAGCGAGCGGTATGGCAGGCAATTCCCTTCTGCCGGCATCAACTGATCCAGCATACCGGTATAGATCAGTGGACCGTCGAAAGGCACACCATCCAACATCACCTGCTTCTGCTGCCAATCCAATCTGACACGCTGCACCATGGGGGTAGACAGCCGCACGTCAATCAGCGGGTGTGCGAGTATGCGCACAAACATGGCGGTATAGCCTGCGGCCGGCACCGCCTGCCAAGGGTCGGTGAAGTAGCGATCATCCCTGCTGACCACAACGGGTACCCGCGCCGTCACCTCGGGGGAGATCTGCTCGGGCGGTACCCCCCACTGTTTGCTGGTGTAGTTGACGAAAGCTTTCTGATAGATGAAATCTGCCAATTCACCCAGCAGGGGATGCACCTCTTTGCGCAGTTCCAGAATAGGCACTCTGGCACCATCACCAAACCGGGTTCGCAGGGCCTCAATCATGGCGCCGGCCTTGTCGGCGGGGAAACAGCGCTCGATGCTGGTCAAGTTGAACGGGATCGGCACCAACTGCCCGTCGATGCGTGACAACACACGATGCTCATAAGGCTGCCACTCGGTAAACTGCGACAGGTAATCCCAGACCTCCTTATTATCGGTATGGAAGAGGTGCGGTCCATAGCGATGGATCAACACCCCATGCTCATCATACTCGTCAAAGCAGTTGCCACCGATATGATCGCGCTGTTCCAGCACAAGTACCTTCCAACCGAGCTGGCTGGCCATTCGCTCAGCCATGACGGCACCGGAAAGCCCGGCGCCAATGACGATCGCCTGATAACTCATGCAGCCTCTCCAAACAGTTGTTGCATGACCCGTGCTGGATGGGCCCGCTGCGCCCACGCCAGTTGATGTCTCTCATCGAAGAACCAGCCTGGCGCCAGCTTCGCAACCTCAGTAACTGACTGTTCGATAAGTTGCGTGAAGCGGGCAACGTCATCCTGCCGCAGAAAGTAGAGTGCGGCAGAGTAATAGTGATGGGCACGCCCCTGGGCAATGGCCACGGGATCCGCCCCAAACGCAGCGGCGTTATCACAGGCGCGCAGCAGATCGCGCAGCGACTGTTCACGACGTTCAGCCGATTTGCGGGTTTGCCCTCCAAAGCTCTGGGTATGGAAGCGATAGCGGCCCAATAATTCGGGGATAAAATCCAGCGTCCCCGGATTGTGGGAGAGGTTCAAGATGTGCCAGGGATAATCGAGGATGATCTTGCACCCCTCATCGATGGCATTTTCCATCCCTTCATAACGGCGAAACATAATGGAACTGGCATTGACGAACACCCCGAAACGGATCAATGCCTCCCGCGTCATCACTAGTTCGAGATAGCGAGCATTGTAATAATCGCGGGTGAAGAGCTTGATTCGTGCGCCAGTTTCATCATCAAACATCTCCGCTTCGTGGTAGCAAAGGGTGCAGCCAGTGTGCGTATCAAGATAATCGGCCTGGCTCTGCAGCTTGCCCGGCAGAGCCAGATCATCCCCGTCGACATAGGCGATGTATTCACCGGTAGCCTCTCTCAGCAAGCGTTTCTGGGTCTTGGCCAACCCCATATTCTGCGAGTTCTGTAGTGCCTTGAGTTGCGGCCACTGCCGTGCCAGCCGCTGCATGATGGACCAGGAGTCATCGCTCGAGCCGTCATCAATGGCAATGACCTCAAAATCGAAATTGGTTTGCTGTTCCAGCAAACTAAGCAGACAGGGCTCGATAAAGCGCCCGAGGTTATACACCGGCACCAGTACGCTGACTTTCATAGAGAATCCAGAAGTAGAGTAAAAAAGAAGCGAATTGGAGAAAATGGACAAGGCTACCGCACGGTCTATGTCAACCCTTCCTGCCCTTCATGGCAATATCTATTGCAAGAGCCGTGCCTGACCAAGTTAATTCATTGATATGACTTGATTTATGTGACCTGGCATCCACTATTCAATGCGAGCAAGCCGACGGCTGCAGACCACCAGCATGTCGATGCCGTCCCAGAGCCATTCGAATACCAGCGCCTGTCCCGGACTTGCCACCCTATCGATACGGCAGCAAGGCGACAGCTGTAACGCACACTCAAGCCGCGTTTTATCTGGCCCAACCCAGACACAGGTCTGCATATCCCAAGGCTGTAACAGCAACTCATCAAGGGTATCGGCAACAAATTCGGCAACTGTACCTCCTCCGATGTGTTCAAGCCGCAAAGAGGCGGTGGGAGTCAATAAGGTGACGCCAGCAAAGCTCTCCAGCTGCATCTGACCATCGAGAGCGGCATTTTGTTGACTATTGATAAGGCGTTCCATCATCAGGGCAGGGCTGTCTGCAAAGGGGGCAAAGACAGCTTCGAGCAAGCGACGGCGCAACACACTATCGGGAGTGCCCAACCAGCAAATTGTGGTGGGCGAGGCGCAGGCTTGCTGATTGAAGCGAGTAAAGTCTTGTTGCAAAGCCGCAACCAATTGCCGCCACGCGGCAGCATCCAGGCTGGCGAGCCATTGGCTATCAAATACCGCCATGGAGCGACGATCCGGAAACACGATTTCCTGAGCGCGGGGTGAAAGCGGAATAGCCCGTACCCGACCGATGGTTTCATCCCCCCCCCAGACGATGCGCAGGCGGCATCGGGTCGACAGCCAGGCGGTAATGCGTTCGTCATGGTCATAACGGATAAAGCGGGTACGCGAGGCAATCTCTTGCCACTCAGAGAGAGAGAAAAGCTCGTTCAGGATGGTCAACATGGCCTCTTGCACCGGATCGATACGCGTTGAGAGGCGAACTACGGAACCATTGCCCATCAGCAGCGCCATGATCCAGGAGTAGAAGGCGACAGTCGGCACGTTGGAGGGTACCAGATGAAAAACCATCCCCAGCGGGGCGCGCCCTGCCATGCGTTTACGCTGTACCTCAATCTGGCGCGGCCGCAACCAAAAACCAAAAGCGGCCAGATCCGGGTTCTCTCGCCCCTCCAGCTGCAGACGTGCAGAGAGCGCAGCCACAAAGTCACCTATGACGGGCGCAAAGCTTGGCAGCGGGCGAGTAACAAAACCTTGCCAGCCGCTGACGGGAGCCGCGAAAGCGACCTCTGGCCCCGCTTGCCAGATGGCATCTTCTGCATCTGACCGGCTCACTGGAAAGTGTCGCTGCATCCCCTCACCTCGGCGCCTTGCTGACGTCCTGATACATGAAAATAACGGCCACGACGACCGCAGGAACAATCATCCTCACCCACTAGGACACCAAGATCTTCGCTGAGTAGACTGTGACCGGGATAACTTTGAGGAATGGCCGAGAGCACCTGCAACAGACCGGGCTGGCCGATCCCGAGCGGCTGGTGAGTCAACGGATCCCGCACCAGCAGATCGGCAAAGAGAGGCGCATGCAGATGGCCATGTTCGCACTCGACAAACACCGACCCCACCTGCTCCACCATGCCATAGAAGTTGTGCACCCGACTCAGCCCCAGATGTTCATGGCAACGCTGCTTGAAAGCTGGATTATCCACCGCGAGGTGTTGCAGCTTCTTCCAGCCACCGCTGTGAAAAAGCGTGCCCTGCGTCAGCGGCAGTTGCAGACCGCGCTCACGCAGCGGCTCCAGCAGACATTGCCACACCATGAAGGTGAAGCCGAACAACAGAACCGGCTGGCCCGCATATTTGTCACAAAAGGCCTCGATGACAGGCCAGTTGGGCAGCATCTGCTCATCGAGGGCATAAGTATGGTCACGGCCAAGGAAGGAGAGCCCCAGCGCACCGGCGCCGCGGGCTGAAAAACCGCTGCGGTTTTGGATAAGGGCAGGTTGCTCCACCAGCAGCATGGGCAACCGTTGCTTGCCGACAAACTCTTGCAGGATCTTCACCAGCACCTTGCTCTGCAGGGCGGCGGTCTCCCTGTCCAGCACAATGCGTGACGGCGTCCCCGTGGTACCCGACGAGGTGAGCACCTTGAATACTTCTTCTTGCGGCACACTCTGCCATTGGGCCAATTTGAACAGGCGAGCGGCCAGATAGGGAAGCTCTTGGTACGTCGAAGCCTGACCCCAGCCAAACGCCGACAGAATATTGGCAAATGCTGGGCAACACTGCCCATGGCGCAGCGTCAATTCATTCAGGCGAGCAAGGAGCAGCCCACTTTTTTCATGTTGGGGCAGCCCGAAAACCGGTGCATCAAACAGCTTGTTCATAGTTGCTCCAGCTCTCTCAATAGGGCCGGATAATCAATCTTCATATTGCTGCGTCGTGGCAAATGATGTTGGTAGATACGCACGCTTGATGGCGGCACCATCAGCCAGCGGGCCAGCTCAAGCTGTAGTGCGTCACTGGGGTTCGCGTCTGCCTCGATGGCCACCAACAGGTGATCATCGCAGCCGGTCGCGGCGCAGGAATAGCCCCTCCCCTGCAACCAGGTTTCCACTTCAGCCAAGCTCACCCGTTTGCCAAACAGCTTCAGGAAACGGTTGAGTCGCCCGGTCAGATAGAAGCGGCCCGCCTCATCACAACGAGCCAGATCTCCGGTAAAGAGCGCATCCATATCACGCCCACGCGCCAGATCTTCAGGGCGCTCGGCATAGCCAAGCATCACGTTTGGCCCTTGGTAAACCAGCTCCCCCTCCCCGTCAGGAAAGCCGGGCTCATGACGCAGAGAGAGACGCCCGCCCGGTACAGCACGGCCGATGGCATCGGGGGCAATCATCACTTCATCGTGCGCCAACCAGGCAATGCGCGGTGCAGCTTCAGTCTGGCCATACATCACGAAAAAACGGCGTCCCAACGCAACTGCCTGCTCGGCAAATTGCTTTGCCAGCGCCGGCTCAAGCCGCCCTCCGGCCTGGGTCAGTGTCATCAGACTGGGATAACGCGCCCAGTCAAAACGCAAGCGGTTTAGCATCTGAAAGGTAAACGGTACCCCCGCCACGCTGGTGACCTGATGACGATTGACCTCATCCCAGAATTGGCGCTCAAGGGGGCTGGCAGTGCATGAAACCAGAGAGGCGCCAGCCAAAAGATGGCTGTTGAGCACCGACATACCGAAGGAGTAAAAAAGTGGCAATGAGGTGATGGCTCGCTCACCCCCGTTCAGCACCAGATATTCGGCGATGGCCGCGGCATTGGCATCAAGATTGGTTCGCGACAATCGCACCCATTTGCAGGAGCCGGTACTGCCCGATGTCGGCAGCAGCATGGCCAGCTCAGGGTGAAGCGAGGGCGCATCGCCAAGATGCGCAACTGCCCCATCCTCCAATACCCGCAGACTGACACTAAAGCGCTGGCACTGCTCATGGTGCAACTGGGCATCCTGTGCAGGATCGGCCAGCATAATGGCGTGGCCATCACGCAGGGCCAG
Source organism: Aeromonas sp. 11P (assembly GCF_051920165.1). NCBI lineage: Bacteria > Pseudomonadati > Pseudomonadota > Gammaproteobacteria > Aeromonadales > Aeromonadaceae > Aeromonas > Aeromonas sp. 11P. The sequence continues at coordinate 4,571,518 of NZ_JBQBDJ010000004.1, read as the reverse complement.
CAAGTAGTGAAGCAGATGCAGGGTGGATGTCACAAATGGCAGGTAGACCAAATGGCGACCGGCAGGGTAGATGGTGGCCAACTGCGCCACACGCCGGGCCAGTTCACTATAACTAAGCCACCCCTCTTGCGGGTCTCGCCAGGCTGGCTCGTCATTACTTTCAACCAGATGTGTCAACAAATCAGGCTGGCTCAAATCACCATCCCTCCATCGACCCCAATCACCTGCCCGGTCACATAACTCGACAAGTCGGATGCAAGAAACAGGGCCACCTTGGCCACTTCATCTGGCGTGCCAATCCGTCCCATGGCGATGCTGGCCACCCGCTCGGCAAACTTATCTTGCGGGATGGCATGCGCCATATCGGTATCGATAAAACCGGGAGCAATGGCATTGACCCGGATCCGGCTGACGGCCAGCTCCTTGGCAAGTGACTGGGTAATGCCAATCACCGCCGCCTTGCTGCCGGCATAGCTGCTGAGCCCCGCCGCCCCCACCTGCCCCATCAGGGAGGCGAGATTGATGATGCTGCCGCCACCGCAGCGCTGCATCAGGCGGGCGGCATACTGGCTGCAGTAGATCACGCTAAAGGTATTGTTGCTGAATGTCTTTTGCAGATGGGTCTGGTTCGCCATCCCCAATAACGCCTCTTCCAGCATGCCAGCATTGTTGATCAGCACGTCCAGCTGGCGAGTCTGAGCAAACAACTGCTGAAAGGCCTGCTTGACCGCCAACGGATCAGCCACATCAAAACAGAGGGGCTGGCAGGGCACGCCAAACTCTGAACCAAGCTCGGTCGCCAGCTGGCTCATCGCAACCTCATCACGGCCACCCAGCCACAATTCGGCCCCCTGAGAAGCAAACTGGCGGGCGATGGCAAGACCGATGCCACGCCCGGCACCGGTGATCAACACCCGCTTGCCCTGCAACAGCCCCGTCATCAGAAAGCGATCCCGTATTTGGCCAGGATCTCGCGCGCCTTGCCGACCGAGCTCATGTCGATAATGTCATCGGTGTCAAGCAATACGCCGTAGTTATCCTCCAACTGGGCAATCAGCCCCATGTGGGCGACAGAATCCCACTGCGGGATACTGTTGTAGGCCAGCCCATCGCTGACGCTGCCGATATCGAGACCCAGCGCCTCGGCAAAAACCTGTTCCAATGCGATTGTCATCTGAAAAATCTCCGTAGCCGCTCACGGGCGGCATAGTAATCCGCAGGCTGCAATTCCAATGCAATAAATCCGTTCTCTTGCCCTATCTGGCGGTAACCCAGTTGTTCATTCAAGCGCAGGGCCGAGCGATTGTTCTCCCGAACCAGGGTGCGGATACAACCGATGTGCAACTCATCAAACCCCTGATCAAGCTGAGATAAGGCAGCAGCAACGGCCAACATGGGATGCCGCACGGTCGAGTTGCCCAGATAGAGTCCCGCATCGGCAATCGCCTGACCCTGCAGCTTGCCATGGCACTCACCTTTCAGATTGACGTAACCCGCTCGCACGCCCTTGCACCAGAGCACCCAGTGCTGCTGATCCCACCGCTCACGGGTAGCGGTGAACCATTGGCGCTGCTGCCGTGGCGAAATACGCGTCTGAGATACCATCTGCATTCGCACCTCATCCTGATTGCGCCAACGCCGCAAAGCGGGAAGATCCCACGGCTCTATCGGGCGTAACTCAACGCCATAGCTCATCTTCAACGCCATCCACTTTTCATGATCTGTCTCTCTTATCGACCACACTGCTGCCATTCCGTAGCAAAAATCGATAATACAAGCAGAAAAACCAGTATAATATCAAAAATAATCAAAGAGTTGTCATCGATTATCCTGGCTTTGGCCAGTCATTGATCCAACGGAGAGAGCCCATCATGGCCATCGCCATTATCCCGGCCCGGGGTGGTAGCAAACGCATTCCACGCAAGAATATCCGCCCCTTCTGTGGTCAGCCCATGCTCGCCTATGCCGTCCAGGCGGCGCAAAAATCTGGCTGTTTCAGCAAGGTGGTGGTCTCCACCGATGATGAGGAGATTGCCGCAGTAGCTCGTCAACTGGGCGCGGATGTGCCATTTCTGCGGCCAGCCAACCTCGCCGATGATCACACAGGTACCACCCCTGTGGTGATCGACACCATCCAGCGACTCGACCAGCTCGGCATCCAGGCAGAGCACTACTGCTGCATCTATGCCACTGTCCCGCTTATTCAAGCCGATGACTTGAAGGCCGCCCATCAGCGACTGATCGCAAGTAATGCTCCATTTGTCTACACGGTGGCCGAATTCGGCTTCCCGATCCAGCGGGCGGTGCGCATGGACGAACAGGGACGAGTCACGCCGTTCTGGCCGGAGCAGATGGCGAAACGCTCCCAGGATCTCGAGCCGGCCTATCAGGATGCAGGTCAGTTCTATTGGGGGACGCGGGCTGCCTGGTTGGGCGGGATCAGCCCCATCGGTGGAGAGGGGATCGGCCATATTCTGCCAAGACACAGAGTGGTCGATATCGATACGCCGGAAGATTGGCATCTGGCCGAACTGCTCTATCAAGTGTTGGCCCAAGATGGCGTTTAAGGTTGCCTTCCGGCTCGACGCCGGGGCCGAGATTGGGCTGGGTCATCTGATGCGCTGTCTGGCCATCGCCGATCGGCTGAAAACGGCTGGCGCCGAGTGCCACTTTCTCTGCTATCAACTACCGACTCACCTGCTGCCACTGCTGCAATCCCACCAGCATCACCCCCTTTGCGCTCTGGACGATGCAGGCCCCTTGTCCATCTTGCGCCCAGCGTGGCTGGTGTGTGATCACTACCAGATTGATCGGCAGATCGAGCAGACACTGGCAATCCACTGTGGTCAGTTGCTGGTGATCGACGATCTGGCCGATCGCCCTCATCATGGTCAGTTACTGCTGGATCAGGGGCCACTACGCAGCGCCGCCGATTACCAGTCACTCGCTCCTGCCGACTGTCGGCTGCTGCTGGGCACCGACTATGCTCTGTTGCGCCCTGCCTATCGCCAGCTTGCACGCCAAAAGGTCAGCCGGTGGCAACGTGGCCTCATCTGCTTTGGCGGTGCCGATCCGGCCGGAGCCTGTCTCACGACCCTCAACAGCCTGGTTCGACTGCCTTGGGCCCGCACTATCCAGTGGACCCTGGTGGCGGGCGGCGCCAATCCCTTCTGGCCCGAACTGGAACAGAGAGTGGCTGAACTGGCCGACCTTGATTTGGTGCTGCTGCTCCAGAGCGACCAGATGGCCGACCTGATGAGCCAGCACGACTTCGCCATCGGCGCTGCGGGGGGCATGACCTGGGAGCGGGCCTGTCTCGGCCTGCCGACCCTGGCGGTGCCCATCGTCGACAATCAGCAGTTCAACGACGAAGTGATCGCCAGCTTCCAGTTGGCCGAGCGGCTGACCCTGAGCGAGCTGGCCGAGCCTGAGCGGCTGCTGCCAGCCCTGCAACGACTTGAACAACAGTCAGACGATTACCGCCGCCGCGGCCAGCAGCAGGTGGACGGGCTGGGGCTGGATCGCCTCACCGCCAGGCTGCTACCACAACCCGATTATCAACTGATACCAGATTGCCAACAGTGGCAACTACGCCATGATGACAAACCACTGCTAACCCTGACTCTGGACGGCCAACATCTGACATGGCAGGCCGCCCGGCCACTTCAACCAACTGAGTGGCAAGAGCTGGCACATCGCTTGCAAACAATTTTCTCCCAATTTCCCCTCTATCTTGCCGAGCCACCGCAGATAGCGCCCCCTGCCCCTTGGCAGCCGGCGCCGCAAGGCTGGCAACTTGGCATAGGAATCTGAACACAGATGCAGATCGATCATCGCCCCATCAACCAGGAACAGGCCCCCTATGTGATTGCCGAACTGTCGGCCAACCACAATGGCAATCTGGACCGCGCCCTGGCCATTATGACCGCAGCCAAAGCAGCGGGTGCCAGCGCCGTCAAGCTGCAAACCTACCGCCCGGATACCATCACCCTCAAAAGTGATCGACCGGAATTTCAGATCCACGGCGGTTTGTGGGATGGCCACAGCCTCTATGACCTTTATGAGTGGGCGCACACCCCGTGGGAGTGGCACCAGGCGCTGTTTGCCAAAGGGCGCGAGCTGGGGCTGACGGTCTTTAGCAGTCCGTTCGACTTCAGCGCGGTGGATCTGCTGGAATCCCTCGACTGCCCGGCCTACAAGATCGCCTCCTTCGAGCTGGTGGACTTGCCCCTCATCCGCTACGCCGCCCAGACCGGCAAGCCGCTCATCATGTCTACCGGCATGGCGAACGAGGCCGAGATCGCCGCTGCGGTCGAGATGGCGCTCAAGCATGGCAACGGCCAGCTGGCACTGTTGCACTGTGTCAGCGGTTACCCGGCCCCAGCCGCCGAATACAACCTGCGTACCATCCCTATGTTGCGCCAGCGCTTCGGGGTCGAGGTGGGGCTCTCCGATCACACTCTGGGATCGGCCACGGCCATCGCCGCCACTGCGCTCGGGGCAACTCTGATCGAGAAGCACTTCACCCTGGCCCGCGCCGACGGCGGGCCGGATTGCGCCTTCTCCATGGAGCCGGCGGAACTTACCGAACTGGTAACCTCGGTCAATACCGCCCATGCCGCCCTCGGGGTGGCCGATTACCAGCTCACCGCCAGTGAACAGGGTAACCGTGCGTTTCGCCGCTCCCTCTATCTGGTCAAGGAGATGGTAGCCGGCGAGGTGCTCACCGCAGAGCACATCAAGTCGGTGCGCCCCGCCCTCGGCCTGCCCCCCGCCGATTACGATCGGCTCATCGGCAAGCGGGTCAGCCGAGACATGGCAGCCAATCAGCCTCTCAACTGGGAGTGGATTGCACAAGATGAATGAAGATCTATTGCGCCACCATCTGGCCATAATCGAACAGCGTTGGCCACGGCTTGCAGCCCACCTCACGGTGGCACAGCTGGACGATCTGCAGGTGGAGTTGTGTGAAGGCCTCAGCAGCACACTGCTGGTCAATGGCATCCAGCTTACCAGCCGCCATGACCGGGTGGCCGAGGCAGAACTGCAAGCGGCAACTCTTCCCGATGTACCCGTGCTGCATCTTTATGGCACCGGACTCGGCGATCTGCAGAAGGTGCTGCTGGCACGCCCTCGGTTAGAAACCCTCCATATCCATATCATGCACCACAATCTCTTCACTCTGGTGCTGGCCTTGCTCGAGCACGACGAGTGGCTGCAAGACCCCAGGGTAGAGCTGAGCCTCGCTGCCGATGAACAGGAGATTGTCCTCCCCTTCTTCGCCCTCCCCAGCGAACTGGAGTTGGCCGAAGATGCGGCCTGCCGTATTCGTGGTCGACTGGTGAGCGAAGTGATGGCGACTTACACCAGGCAACGCTTCGTCCCCGACTTGCCGCGCATTACCAGGCGACTGACCGAGAATCTGCCACTTGTGGGTGAAGATGGCGATGTTGCCACGCTTTTTGGCTCACACCCGGATGCTACTGCACTGGTCATCGCCAGCGGTCCCAGCCTGCAACACCACCTCCCTCGCCTTGCAGGCTTGTTGCAGCGACATCCCGAGTGGAAGGTACTCTGTGTCGATACTGCGCTCGCCCCTCTGCGACAATACGGCATCAGTGTGGATCTGGTCGTAACTATCGACGACGCTCTGACTCCGGATCGGCTGGCAAGCCTGGGGCTCACCTCGGTTCCTCTGGTATATGCCCCCATGGTGCCCCATGAGACGCTCGCAAGTTGGCAAGGGCCGCGTTTTACCGCCTACTCCATCAGCCCCGTGTATGAACAACTTCGTCACACTCATCCCAAAGGGTTACTCCATCAAGGAGGCAGCGTGATCCATCCCACCGTCGATCTCGCCGTCAAGATGGGTTGTCGAGAGATCATTCTGCTCGGCTGTGACTTCGCCTTCCCCGGTGGCCAGACCCATACCGGCTGGGATGATGGTGCTTTAGGCCCAGTTGCGAGTCAGGCTCTTAGCTGGGTGCTGGATGGTCATGGTCAGCGCGTCAGCACCAACCCCAATTTCACCACCTATCAGATCGAACTTGAGCGCTATATTGCAAGCCACCCGGAGGTCAAATTCTGGAACAGCAGCCGCGACGGCGCCGCCCTACTCGGTTGTGACTATCATCCGGAGCTGATGCAATGACTATCACAGAGCAGTGCATTGCACTGGCACACAATTTTCGTCTTGGCCTTCATGTAGAGAGTGCGCTGCAGCTACCGGCTCTGGTAGAGCAGGCCTTGCATACTCTACCTCCTGAGCACCAAGGCGATGCCGTGACCATAGTGAGTGCCCTGCTGGCTTGTCAGGAGCGCCATGACTGGCTGGGATTGGCCGACTGGCTTGAAGGAGAGCTGGCTGCTCTCCTGACGGTCGCCTCAGAAACGAGCCCCTCCTGACATCCGGATCGGAGATAGCAGCCAATCCATTGGTACGCTACTCAGACATTTGATGACAGCAACCACACCGACATTTAAACGGAATTTTTTGATATTGCAGAACATTTAACGGATTTAATCGCATGAGCGAAATCACCAAACAAAAACACCTATCCATCTGGACGTCTATCTTGACCAGGCGAGGTTAACTCACTACTGTGGGCCCCCCGATGCGGCAGGATGCCCGCCCTGTTTTCCCCCTATCCCTATCCGATACAGGTACAAAGCAGTTCATGACAGGAGGTCATTGTTCAATTTCAGAGGAACACATGATCCAGATCCAACCCAGTGCCAGGGCCTTGTTGCCACTTCTGGTTTTTCTCGCACTCTTTATCGGTACCGGTACCTGGCTGACCCTGCAGGGGGTCGAATTCGCCTTCTATCAGCTGCCCGCTCCGGTTGCTGCCCTGCCTGCGGTGATGCTCGCCCTGCTGCTTGGCAAAGAGAGCTTCAACAGCAATCTGGAGACCTTCTTCAAGGGGGTTGGCCACAGCAATATCATGGCGATGTGCCTTATCTATCTGCTGGCGGGTGCCTTTGCCAGCGTGGCCAAGGCCACCGGCGGGGTTGATGCCACCGTGGCGCTGGGCCTGTCGCTCATCCCTGGCTGGGCGCTGTTGCCCGGACTGTTCCTCATCTCTGCCTTTATTGCTACCGCCATGGGTACCTCCATGGGCACCATAGGTGCCGTGGCCCCCGTGGCGCTGGGCGTGGCGCAGGCAGCTGGCATCGATCCGGTGCTGATGGCAGGCACCATTCTCTCCGGCGCCATGTTTGGCGATAACCTCTCCATCATCTCCGACACCACCATAGCGGCCACCCGCAGTCAGGGGTGCGAGATGAAGGATAAGTTCCGCGAGAACTTCAAGATTGCCGCCCCTGCCGCCATCGCAGTGATCCTGCTCTATCTGACCCTGGGGTCAGTGGGTGAATCCCCTGCCAGCGGCAGCGCCATCGAGCTGTTCAAGGTGATGCCTTATCTGCTGATCCTGGGGCTGGCGCTCGCCGGAGTGAATGTGTTTGTGGTGCTGGGGGTCGGTATTCTGGCCGCCGGAGCAGTGGGCATGATCAACGGCTACGCCATCGGTCAGTTCAGCAAGGATATCTATCAGGGCTTTACCGGCATGCAGGAGATCTTCCTGCTCTCCATGCTGATCGGCGGTCTCGGCGCCCTGATGGAGCGTCAGGGTGGACTGGCCTGGATCAGCGAGCGCATCAGCGCCCTGATTGCCCGTTTCACTCGCGAGCACAATGGTGAACAGAACGAGAAAGCCGCCGAGCTCGGCATCGCCGGGGTGGTGAGCCTCACCAACCTCTGCACCGCCAACAACACGGTGGCTATTATCGTCGCCAGCAAGGTGGCCCGGGATCTGGCCGAACACCACGGTGTCACCCCGCGCCGCGCCGCCTCCATGCTGGATATCTTCTCCTGCGTGGTACAGGGTCTGATCCCTTGGGGCGCACAGGCGCTGCTGCTGGGCTCCATCTTTGCCCTGTCACCGCTGGCGGTAGTGAGCATGAGTTTCTACCCGATGGCACTCGCGGTAGCGGCACTCATTGCAGTGTTTGTGAAGCACCAGATGCGCGGCAAGGCTGACAAGTAACTGACCAGAGTCTGGCGCGCCGACATGCTGTCAACAGGGGCCACACCCTGGCCCTTGTTGACTCACTAACGGATCAGCCAGCATTTATCCCACCGTTCCGGGCATCAGCCGTCCGGGGCGGGAGTTCCCCTGCCCCCCTTAACGTCAAGAGTGAATGTGCTAAGGTAGAGCGCGTTCAAGCCATCGATGCGCAGCTATACCAGAGGTTCCCCATGCATGAGTCCCAACCCGAACGTCAATCCCTGCGCCAACTGGTTCGTCAACGCCGCAAAAATCTGAGTCCGGCCGAGCAGCAGGCGGCGGCCCAAGAGCTGCTGGCCCAGTTCAAGCAACACCCCGAGATCCTCGCCGCCAAACGCATTGCCCTCTATCTGGCCAATGACGGGGAGATCAACCCCTTGCCCACCATCCATTGGCTGTGGGCCCAGCACAAAGAGGTCTACCTGCCGGTGCTCCACCCCTTTACCCCGGGTCACCTGCTTTTTTTGCGCTACACCGCCACCAGTCCCATGGTGCGCAACCGCTACGGCATCGAAGAGCCCGAGCTGGATATCCTGCAGGTAGTGCCCCACAGCACGCTCGATCTTATCTACACCCCGCTGGTCGCCTTCGATGCTCAAGGTAATCGCCTTGGCATGGGGGGCGGCTACTACGATCGCACTCTCGCCATCTGGCATGAGCACAAACTGGGCCCCAAGCCACTCGGCATTGCCCACGACTGCCAGCAGGTAGATGCCATCCCGCAAGAGGAGTGGGATGTGCCGCTGCCCCAAATCATCACCCCGAGCCACTGCTGGCGCTTTGAATAGGCTGTTTTTGGCCGGTAACCCCGGCTTTGTGCGCGCAAACGCAGAATAAACAGGCAAACGATTTACAAAGTCCCTCTTTTTGCCCCGGAACGTGAGCAACAAGGTCGCGACGGGGTACCGGGTTGGATATAATGCGCCCGCTTTTTTCTTAAGGAACGATCATGACTCAAGATGAAATGAAGAAGGCGGCCGGTTGGGCTGCGCTCAAGTATGTGGTTCCCGGCACCATCGTCGGGGTGGGCACCGGCTCTACCGTCAACCACTTTATCGACGCGCTGGCGACCATGAAGGACGAGATCAAGGGGGCGGTATCCAGCTCCGTGGCCTCTACCGAGCGCCTCAAGGGCTTCGGCATCACCGTATATGATCTCAACGAGATCGACGCCCTCTCCGTCTATGTGGATGGCGCCGACGAGATCAACGCAACCCGCGACATGATCAAGGGCGGTGGCGCAGCCCTGACCCGCGAGAAGATCGTTGCCGCCGTCGCTGACAAGTTCATCTGCATCATCGACAACACCAAGACCGTCGACGTGCTGGGCCAGTTCCCGCTGCCGGTGGAAGTGATCCCGATGGCCCGCGAATACGTGGCCCGCGAAATTCGCAAACTGGGTGGTAACCCGGTGTGGCGTGAAGGGGTAGTCACCGACAACGGCAACCACATTCTGGATGTGAAAGGCATGGCCATTACCGACGCCAAGGCGTTGGAAGTGCGACTGAACGCCATTGTTGGCGTGGTCACCAACGGCCTGTTCGCCGCGCGCGGCGCCGATGTGGTCCTGATCGGTACGCCGGACGGCGTGATTACCCAGTAATCCCGACACCGGCAGCACAGTGCAGCGGCATCCTCCCTCGCACGCCAGCGCCACTCTGCAACCTCTGACGCAGCAGCGGCGTTGATTGAGCCCCATGATGGGATATGACCCAAACATTGCACTGTGAATAAATGACGGCGCCTGATGGCGCCGTTTTTATTTATCCCTCAACAAGTTGCATACAGATGTTTACAACATTCGTTGATAACTTCAAAGAATTTGACTTTCGTCACAAATATTCCCTCTCCCAAACGTTTTTGCTACTTTACGGTTTTCTTCGCACACCAAATCTGCACTTACGTTTGCACATACAGAGGGATCGTCATGACTGCCAAGTTTTCGTTGGACAAGGATAAAATCAAGGTTCTGCTGCTGGAGGGAGTCCATCCCAACACCGTAGAGACCTTTCGTGCCGCAGGTTACACCAGTGTGGAGTATCTCAAGACCTCTCTTTCCGAAGAGGAGCTGATCGAGCAGATCCGCGACGTCCATTTCATCGGGCTGCGCTCCCGGACCCAGATCACCGAGAAGGTACTCGATGCCGCCAACAAGCTGGTCGCCATCGGCTGCTTCTGCATCGGTACCAACCAGGTCGAGCTGGAAGCGGCCCAGATCCGCGGTATTCCGGTCTTCAACGCCCCCTTCTCCAACACCCGCTCGGTCGCCGAGCTGGTTCTGGGCGAGATCCTGCTGCTGCTGCGCGGCATCCCCGAGAAGAACGCCAAGTGCCATCGCGGCGTGTGGGAAAAACTGGCCAACCGCTCGGTGGAAGCCCGCGGCAAGAAGCTCGGCATCATCGGCTACGGCCACATTGGTACCCAGCTTGGCATCATCGCCGAGAGCATCGGCATGAAAGTTTATTACTACGATATCGAGAACAAGCTCTCGCTGGGCAACGCCATTCAGGTGCCGAGCATGGTCGAGCTGCTCAATATGTCTGACGTCATCAGCCTGCACGTACCGGAGACCGCCTCCACCAAGAACATGATCGGTGCCGAGCAGCTGCGGATGATGAAACCGGGCGCCATCTTTATCAACGCCGCCCGCGGTACCGTGGTGGATATCGATGCGCTGGCTGACGTCATCAAGAGCGGCCATATTGCCGGCGCCGCCATCGACGTCTTCCCGGTCGAGCCCAAGTCAAATGACGAGGAGTTCCAAAGCCCGCTGCGTGGGCTGGAAAACGTCATCCTGACCCCGCACATCGGTGGCACCACCCATGAAGCGCAGGAGAACATCGGGCTGGAAGTGGCCAACAAGCTGGTCAAATACTCCGACAACGGCTCCACCCTCTCCGCCGTCAACTTCCCGGAAGTGTCGCTGCCGGGCCACAAGGGCTCCAGCCGTCTGCTGCACATTCACCGCAACCAGCCGGGTGTGATGAACCAGATCAACCAGATCTTCGCCGAAGAGGGGATCAACATCGCCGGTCAATACCTGCAGACCAGCAGCCATATCGGTTACGTGGTGATCGACGTGGAGACCGAGCACAGCGAGAAGGCGCTCGCCAAGCTCAAGGAGATCAACGGCACCATCCGTGCCCGCATCCTCCACTGATAGACCCTTATCTGCGCAGCAAAAAGCCCGTCGTGATGACGGGCTTTTGTATGAAGCAGAACCTAAAGGGCAGCGTAGTGGCTTACCACCACCCCAACAGGTTGCGGCCCACCAGTGCCCCCCATACCAGGGCATTGAGGGCCAACGCGATAAAGACGGCGGCGGAGCCCAAATCCTTGGCGCGACCGGAGAGCTCATGATGCTCGGAGCCAACCCTGTCTACCACAGCTTCAATGGCGGAGTTGAGGATCTCGACGATCACCACCAGCCAGCTGATGACGATAAGCAGCAGGATCTGGTTGAGAGAATCCCCCAGCCAGAAGGCAAGTGGCATCAGCAACAGGATCAGCATCAGCTCCTGCCGAAAAGCCGCCTCGTTAATCCAGGCTGACTTGAGCCCCTTCATGCTGTAACCGGTTGCGTTGATGATGCGGGTGACCCCGGTTGCCCCTGGCTTTGCCACGCTAACTACCTCATTTGGAATCGATTTTGGCCTCACATCCTATCAGAGCCCCCCAAGGTTTCAATCAGGGGACTTTTGCTTTATTTTATCTCTTTGCTTTTTCGCCCCTTGCGGCTGACACCACCCACTCGAGACTTGAGTTGTATGTCCATTCACACAGATGAATTGCGCACCCGTCGCCTGGAGTCACTGATCACTCCGAGCGAGCTTGCACACGCGTTTCCGATCACCGATACCATTGCCCAGAATCTGCTGGATGCCCGTCGCGAAGTGGAAGCCATTCTGGCCGGAGACGATCAGCGCCTGCTGGTCATTGTCGGCCCCTGCTCTATCCATGATCCCGCTGCTGCTCGCGAGTATGCCCAGCGCCTCAACGCCCTGCGCGAGCAGTATAAAGAGAGCCTCTGCATCGTGATGCGCACCTATTTCGAGAAGCCGCGCACCATCGTCGGCTGGAAAGGGCTGATCAACGATCCGCGCCTCGATGGCAGCTTCGACGTCAACGAAGGGCTGAAACTGGCGCGCAAACTGCTGGTCGACATCAACGAGATCGGCATGCCCACCGCCACCGAATTCCTCGATATGGTGACCGGCCAGTATATTGCCGACCTCATCACCTGGGGCGCAATCGGCGCACGTACCACCGAATCCCAGGTACACCGCGAGATGGCTTCGGCTCTCTCCTGCCCGGTCGGCTTCAAGAACGGCACCGACGGCAATACCCGCATCGCCATCGATGCTGTGCGCGCCGCCCGTCACAGCCACATCTTCTATTCGCCGGACAAAGACGGCAAGATGACCATCTACCGCACCGCCGGTAACCCCTTTGGTCATGTGATCCTGCGGGGCGGCCACCGCCCCAACTACGACACCGCCAGTGTCGATGAAGCGTGTGAAGCGCTCGCCGATGTGGGCCTGCCGGAGCGTCTGGTGGTCGATTTCAGCCACGGCAACAGCATGAAGGATCACCGCCGTCAGCTGCTGGTGGCGCAAGATATCTGCGATCAGCTGCGCCGCGGCCGTACCGGCATCGCCGGCATCATGGCCGAAAGCTTCCTGGTGGAAGGGCGTCAGGATGTGGAGAACGGCTGCGCCGCTACCTTTGGCCAGAGCATCACCGATGCTTGTCTATCGTGGAACGATACCGAAACCCTGCTGGCCATGCTGGCCGAAGCCGCGCTGGTGCGATTGAACAAAGCAAACCTGCGGTAAGACTGCGACATCACCCTTCGGCCAGAGCAAACAAGTTTGAACTGCACATAAAAACCAAGGGGCCGGTATTGTTGATACCGGCCCCTTCTTCTTGCTGTCAGCCGATGACGCTTCGCTAATCGGCCCTACATGCGCCCTCTTTCCTATCCCCCCTACTTACAAACTGGGCATAAACCACACGCGCCCTGCCGCTTCGATGCGGTCGGTGCGGATCTGGAACACCTGCGCCAGCAGAGCCTCATCCACCAGCTCGACACCCCCTTCGCGCACTACAGCGCCCCCTTGCAGGCAGAGAATGCGGTCGGCCCAGTCGATGGCCAGATTGATATCGTGGATGGCGAGCACTACAAGCAAGCCCTGCCCGGCCAGGGTTTTCAGCAATCGCAATAGCGCCAGCTGGTGATGCAGGTCGAGCCCAGCCAGCGGCTCGTCCAGCAGCAACACCTTGCCGGTCGGATTGATGCTCGGCCACACCTGCAGCAGGGTGCGGGCAATCAGCACCCGCTGCTGCTCGCCCCCCGACAACCGGCTGAAGTCACGAGCCAACAAGGCTTCCAGCTCCAATGCCTCGCACAGTGCATTTATCGCCTCGCTCTGCCTGGCGGGCGCAACCGCCTCATCGAGCCCCAGGCTCAACACCTGAAACACCGGAATATGAAACAGCTGGGGCTGACGCTGGGGCAACATAGCGCGCCGTTTGGCAAGCTCGGGCCAACTCAGGTCAGTAAGCACTTCCCCCTCAGCAGTACTGTGCCTTTAGCGGGCAAAATCCCCGCCAACGCGCCGAGCAGGGTTGATTTGCCACTGCCATTGGGGCCGAGCAGCGCCACCAGCTGGCCGCCATGCCAGCGCAGATCGAGGGGGGAGAGCCGCCCAGCAATGGCGAGCGAGTGCGCCTCCAGCAGCGGCGCAGCAGCAACAGAGATGGGATCAGCAGGCGACATCGGCATCTTGCCTCAACAACGGGTAAATAAGGAGACTGCGCGCCCCGACCAAATCATGCAGATATTCATGCCGCATCATCGGCAGTTTGCCTCAATAGCAGGTAGATAAAGAGCGGCGCCCCCACCGAGGCGGTGATGACGCCGATAGGCAACTCCCCCGCGCTCAGGGTGGATCGAGCAACCAGATCGGCCGCCAGCAGCAGGGCCCCGCCGCCAAGCGCCGAGGCAGGCAGCAGAAAGCGCTGATCGCTGCCACCGCAGAGCCGCAGCAGATGGGGCACTACCAACCCGACAAAACCGATAACACCGCACAACGACACCGCCACACCGGTCAGCAGACAGACCGCCAGCACCAACCGCACCCGCATCTTGTCCACATCCATCCCCATCAGGCGGGCCTGAGTCTCCCCCAACAACAACTGTTGCAACGCCTGGCCCTGCCAACAGAGCCAGCCCAAGGTGAGCGGCAGCACCAGCCACCACCAGCCGAACTGCTGGCTGCCGTAAGAGAGGCTGCCCATCATCCAGAACATGAATTCACGCAAGGAGCCATCGTCGGCAAAGTACATCAACCAGGTCATGGCGGCATTGGTAAGAATACCGATGGCGACGCCAAACAGTAACAAACGGGCATGACCGAGACGCGCCCGGCGAGCCAGCCGAATGAGCAGCATGGTCACCAGCAGGGCGCCACCGAAGGCCGCCAGCGACAGCCCCCAGCCGGGCAGATAGAGGCCGAGGGACTTGGCCACCGCCATCGCCACCATGGCGGCCAGGCCTGCCCCGCTTGAGACGCCAAGCAGCCCGGGTTCGGCCACCGGGTTGTGCAGCATCACCTGCAATACGGCGCCGCCACAGGCAAGGGCTGCGCCAGCCAAGAGGGCCAGCAAGGCACGCGGCAGACGCAGCTCCAGCAAGATGCGCTGTTCGAGATCGCCAAGGGGCTGCCAGGGCAGCAGCACAAACTCGCCCCAGACGAGGGAGAAGAGAAACAGCAGCAAGGTCAGCAGCGTCAGGCCACAGAGCCAGCGCCGCTGCCAGCGCTGCTGGCGGGCGATAAGGGAGAGGTACAAGGAGGATCCCCGAATAACAAGGCTTCCCCCCGGCCCTGTCACAGCGCCGGGGAGAAGCAGGAAAAGGGCATGATAACAGTGGCTTGCCACCCAAGGTCAAGGCTGGTAACGCTTGGCCATCACGCTTATCTCGCCGCTGGCCACCAGATTTTGCAGCGCCACCAGCAAGGGCTGGCGCAGCGACTGGTGAGGTGAGTGCTTGCTCATCCCCAGATAGAGGGTCACCGGCGTGGCGGGGCGGTAGTCCGCCTTGCCTATCCGGCTGGCATTTCCCTGACTCAGGGCATAGTCCACCTGACAGTCGGTGCCAATCATCAGCGGCAGGTGACCGCGCTGCACCATGCGCAGCAGCTGATCTTCGGTGGGTACTCCGTGCTTGTCGAGGCGGCTGTCACTGTTGAAGGGCTCAAAGTAGGCGGAGTTGAGCACATAGCCCACCTTAACCCCCTGCAGATCGCGATATTGGTGGATCCGGGCCACATTGACCGGCTGACCATAAAACGCGGGCCAGCACTGGTAGTAGGCAGGCTGCAGATAGTCGATAAACTGCGCCCGCTCGGTGGTATAGGCGAGGCCAATCATCAGATCGACCTGACCGGTCTGCATCTGCTTGAGCGCCCTGCCCCACGGCATCCGCCGTACCTGCAACTCAATGCCGCTCGCCTGTTGCAACCGGCGCAGGATGTCCATGTCGAGCCCCTGCAACCGGCCATCCGCTTGCAGGATGCGAAATGGCGGCCACAGATCGGTGGCAACCGTCAGCGTCGGGGCCGCACGCACCGGCATGGCAAATAACAGTAACAACACTATCCCGCATAACTTGCCCATCCCGTCGCATACCTCGCACGGCTTATCCTGTTGGTTAAAAATACCCTCCCGCACCACGTATGAAAACCCGTGGTTCAGGGATAAAATGCGCCGGATTTTCAAGGAGAACCCTATGAACCCGATTTTCACCAGTATCAGTCTGCTGCTCTGCAGCAACGTCTTTATGACCTTCGCCTGGTACGCTCACCTCAAGAGCATGAACCACAAACCCTGGATCATTGCCGCCCTGGTGAGTTGGGGTATCGCCCTGTTCGAATACCTGCTGCAAGTGCCCGCCAACCGCATTGGCCATACGGTGATGAGCGTGGGCCAGCTGAAAATCTTGCAAGAAGTGATCACACTCACCGTATTCGTCCCCTTCTCTATCTTCTATCTCAAGGAAGATCTGAAATGGGACTATCTCTGGGCAGGGCTCTGCATTCTCGGTGCGGTCTTTTTTGTCTTTCGCGAGAAACTGACCGGCGCCTGACGCTGTACACTCAATATCATCCCGCTCATGGCATCTCATTGATCGACGAGGCAAAAAAATGGAATTGCGAGACATGTTACAGATCCTGGCCAAGCAGGATGGCTCAGACCTCTATCTGTCGACCGGCGCCCCCCCCTGCGCCAAGTTTAACGGCGGCCTGCGCCCCCTCAACGAAACGCCGCTGGAGCCAGGGGAAGTGGCGCGGATCGCCGCCGAGATCATGGATGGCGAGCAGAAGCAGCAGTTCGAGAAGGATCTGGAGATGAACCTCGCCATCTCCCTGCCCCAGATCGGCCGCTTTCGGGTCAACATCTTCAAGCAGCGCAACGAAGTCTCTCTGGTGGCCCGCAACATCAAGACCGACATCCCCCGCTTTGAAGATCTCAAACTCCCGCCTGTGCTGCTCGACACCATCATGGAAAAACGTGGTCTGGTGCTGTTTGTCGGCGGTACCGGCTCGGGCAAATCCACTTCGCTGGCGGCGCTTATCGACCACCGCAACCGCAACAGCGGCGGCCATATCATCACCATCGAGGATCCGGTGGAGTTCGTTCATCGTCACCGCAAGAGCATCATCAACCAGCGGGAAGTGGGCGTGGATACCCGCAGCTTCCACGCTGCGCTGAAAAACACCCTGCGTCAGGCGCCGGACGTCATTCTTATCGGCGAGATCCGCGATCGCGAGACCATGGAGCACGCGCTGGCCTTCTCCGAAACCGGCCACCTTGCCATTTCCACCCTGCACGCCAACAACGCCAACCAGGCGCTGGATCGCATCATCAACTTCTTCCCCGAGGAGCGCCGCCCACAGCTGCTCAACGATCTGGGCAACAACCTCAAGGCTTTTGTCTCCCAGCGGCTGGTGAAAACCACCGATGGTGGCCGCCGGGCCGCAGTGGAGATCATGCTCGGCACCCACACCATCCGTGACATGATCAAGCGCG
Source organism: Aeromonas sp. 11P (assembly GCF_051920165.1). Lineage (NCBI taxonomy): Bacteria > Pseudomonadati > Pseudomonadota > Gammaproteobacteria > Aeromonadales > Aeromonadaceae > Aeromonas > Aeromonas sp. 11P. The sequence continues at coordinate 4,554,356 of NZ_JBQBDJ010000004.1, read as the reverse complement.
GCGAATTTGGCGGCCTGAAAGAGGTGATGGAAAAATCCAAGGCCCTCGGCATGGTCACCTTCGACAGCGCCCTGTTCGATCTGGTGGTGGAAGGGGTGATCGAGGAGGAGGAGGCGGTGAAAAATGCCGACTCGGCCAACAACCTGCGCCTCAAGATCAAGCTGTGGAAGGAGAAGGGACAGATTGCCAGCAGCAGCGATGCCACCGGCTGGAGCCTCGAACCCACCAAGGACGAGAAGGGCGATTTTTTCTAACTAGCCCCTCGAGAACCCCGGGCCAGCCCGGGGTTCTCTTTATCCCGCACGGCTGACCCGACTTATCCCTCAGCTCACGCAGCTCATAGCCAGTCAGCACCAACGGCGAACGCGCTGGCAATACGCCACATACTCGTCGCCGAAACGGGCGCGCAGCAGCCGCTCCTCCGGCATGATCTGAAAGCGAGTCAGCCAGGCCACCAGCACGATTGGCCCAACCCAGACCCATATACCACCGAGATAACAGCCCCAGGCGGCCAGCCAGCAGAGCAGCCCCAAATACATGGGATTGCGGCTGAAGCGATAGACGCCACAGGTCACCAGACGACTGGTGTGCTGCGGTTTGGTGGGGCTGACAGTGGTCTGGTGGTGACGAAACCGCTGCAGGGCACCAAAGCCCATGATGGCCCCCGCCACGACCAGCATAGCCATCAGCGCCATTGCCCAGATGCCGGGCTGACTCTCCCCTCTTAGCCACCACATGGCCCCGGCACAGAGCAGAAAGATCAGCGGTGGTGGCAAACGTAACTCAAGATTGACCATTTTATTCCCCTGACGAGTGTCGGCCGAACCCGTGTTGCGGTAGACTCCCAACCAGTCAGCGCCTGTTGAGAGTGACAAAGATCATAATAATAACAACAAGTTGTGGTTAAACCACCACCAATGTGGCCGACCCCGTCCAAACTATCCAACGCGAACAACAAAAAGGAATCACCATGCACAAGAAAACTCTGCTGGCTACCCTGATCTTCGGCCTGCTCGCGGGCCAAGCCGTTGCGGCTCCCTATCTGCCCCTTGCGACGGATCATCGCAACGGCCAGGAGCAAACCGCCAGCAACGCCTGGTTGGAAGTGGATCTGGGCGCCTTTGAACACAATATCCAGACCCTCAAGGATCGCCTCGGCGACAAGGGCCCGCAGATCTGCGCCATCATGAAGGCCGACGCTTACGGTCATGGCATCGACCTGCTGGTCCCCTCCGTGGTCAAGGCCAATATCCCCTGCATCGGCATCGCCAGCAACGAAGAGGCCCGCGTCGCCCGCGAGAAGGGCTTTACCGGCCGTCTGATGCGGGTGCGTGCCGCCACTCCGGATGAAGTAGAGCAGGCCCTTCCCTACAAGATGGAGGAGCTGGTCGGCAGTCTGGTCAGTGCCCAGGGTATCGCCGATATCGCCCAGCGTCACCACACCACCATTCCGGTGCATATCGCGCTCAACTCCGCCGGCATGAGCCGCAACGGCATCGACCTGCGTCTGGCCGATGCCAAGCAGGATGCGCTGGCTATGCTCAAGCTCAAGGGGATCACTCCGGTCGGCATCATGACCCACTTCCCGGTTGAGGAGAAAGAGGACGTCAAGATGGGGCTGGCCCAGTTCAAACTGGACTCCCAGTGGCTGCTGGAAGCGGGCAAGCTGGATCGCAGCAAGATCACCATCCACGCCGCCAACTCCTTCGCCACTCTGGCCGTGCCGGACGCCTACTTCGACATGGTGCGCCCGGGTGGCCTGCTCTACGGCGACTCGATCCCCTCCCATACCGAGTACAAGCGGGTGATGGCGTTCAAGACCCAGGTTGCCTCTGTCAACCACTTTGCAGCGGGCAACACCGTCGGTTATGACCGCACCTTTACCCTCAAGCGTGACTCCTGGCTCGCCAACCTGCCGCTGGGCTACTCCGATGGCTATCGCCGCTCCCTGAGCAACAAAGCCTATGTGCTGATCCAGGGTCAGAAGGTGCCGGTGGTCGGCAAGACCTCCATGAACACCATCATGGTGGACGTGACCGACCTGAAAGGGGTGAAACCCGGCGACGAGGTGGTGCTGTTTGGCCGTCAGGGTGACGCCGAAGTGAAACAGGCGGATCTGGAGGAGTACAACGGCGCCCTGCTGGCGGACATGTACACCATCTGGGGCTACACCAACCCCAAGAAGATCAAACGCTGATCACGCGATATGAAAAAGGGCTCCCGCGGGAGCCCTTGTTGTTATTGCTTCATTGTCTGCCGCGCTCAAGCGGCCTTTTTACGGGTCACAAACAGACTCAGCCCCATGGATGCCAGCAGGATCAGCGCGACTACACCAAGCGCAATGCCGGTCGGGATTTTGAAGATATCCAGCAGCAGCATCTTGACCCCGATAAACATCAGGATCAGCGCCAGACCGTATTTGAGCAGGGCGAAGCGATCAGCCACACCGGCCAGCAGGAAGTACATGGCGCGCAGACCCATGATGGCGAAGATGTTGGAGGTCAGCACGATGAAGGGATCCGTGGTCACCGCGAAGATGGCCGGGATACTGTCCACCGCGAAAATGAGGTCGCTCACCTCCACCAGCACCAGAATGAGCAGCAGCGGGGTGGCATAGCGCACACCGTCACGCCAGACGAAGAACTTCTCCCCTTCCAGGGTCTCGGTCACCTTGAAACGACGGCGCATCCAGCCCAGCAGCGGGTTGTTGGCCAGATCCGGCTCCTTGTCGGCCGCCCACAGCATCTTGGCACCGGTCAGCAGCAGGAAGGCGCCAAACAGGTAGAGGATCCAGTGGAACTGTTCGATGAGCCAGCTGCCCGCGAACACCATACCGGCACGCATCACGATGGCACCCAGTACCCCGTAGAGCAGCACCCGGCGCTGCAGCTCGGCCGGAATGGCAAAGTAACCGAACAGCATCAGCCAGACGAAGACGTTGTCCACTGCCAGCGCTTTCTCGATGAGGTAGCCGGTGAGGAACTCCAGCCCCTTCTGATTGGCGATTTCACGGCCCGCGCTGTGATCCAGCCAGAGCCAGATAGCCAGGTTGAAGAGCAGAGCAACACTGATCCAGATGAGGGACCAGACGCCCGCCTCTTTGAGAGATACCTTGTGTGACTTGCCGCCACCGACAAAGCGTATGTCTATCCATAACAGGACCAGCACTATGCTGAAGAAACCGGCCCACATCCACCATTCACCCATTTTCACTTCTCCCAAAAACGACAAAACCCACGACCGAGAGGCGTGGGTTTGCGTTTGGAGCAGATACACCTTGCCTCTCGGCAAGGTCTCACTTACAGCTGATTTGCATCGACTGCCCGGCTGCCGGGTGCACTGCAGGATATGGGTGCACCGTAATGACGACAAACCGGCGAGAAGTTACTCCCCTTGTTGCGCGGATAGTAGCAGCGCTAAAAGATAACGCCAAGAGGCATCTTCACTGCCGTCAAAAATAAATCGGGGCCCCATCAAGGAGCCCCGCAAACAGGTTCAACACATCCCCATCAGAGTGGATCGACCTTGAGGCAGGAGACAGCGTGATCGAAGTTCCCCTCCAGCACAGGGCGGGTCTTGGCACACTCGGGGCCAGCCACCGGGCAGCGGGTGCGGAACACGCAACCGGACGGCGGGTTCATCGGTGAGGGCAAATCCCCCTCCAGGATCTGGATCACCTTGTTGCGCTCCAGCTCAGGATCCGGGATCGGCACAGCAGACATCAGCGCCTTGGTGTAGGGGTGCAGCGGATTGGCGAAGATCTCCTTGCGAGTCCCCAGTTCAACGGCGTTGCCCAGATACATCACCAGCACCCGATCGGAGATGTGTTTGACCACCGACAGATCGTGGGCGATGAAGATGAGCGACAGCCCCATCTCCTTTTGCAGGGATTTGAGCAGGTTGACCACCTGCGCCTGAATAGAGACGTCCAGCGCCGACACCGGCTCATCGCAGATAATCATCTTGGGCTCGAGGATCAGCGCCCGGGCAATCCCGATCCGCTGGCACTGGCCGCCAGAAAACTCGTGCGGGTAGCGGTTGACCAAGTTGGGCAAGAGCCCCACCTTGCTCATCATGGCGCGCACCTTCTCCTTCACCTCTTCCCGTGGCAGGTTGGGATAGAAGGTGATGAGCGGCTCGGCAATGATGTCGCCGATGGTCATGCGCGGGTTCAGGGAGGCCAGCGGATCCTGGAAGATCATCTGGATCTCTTTGCGCTTCTCGCGCAGGGCATTCTGGTCGAGCTTGGTGAGATCATCACCCAGCCACACCACCTTGCCCGCCGTCGCCGGCACCAGACCGATGATGGCGCGGGCAAAGGTAGATTTGCCGCAACCGGACTCACCCACCACCCCGAGGGTTTCACCTTCGTAGAGTCGCAGAGTAACACCATCGACCGCCTTGAGATCGGACGGTTTGGCCCAAGGCCACGCCTTGCCACTCTTGATACTGAAGTGGACCTTGAGGTCAGACACTTCCAACAGCAATTTTTTGTCGGCACCCATTTAGTTGCCCCCCTTGTTGATGGCATCCGAAACCCAGTGGCAGTGGCAAAACCGCTCCCGACCGTCGTTGAACGGCTTCAGAGGCATGGATGATTGCTGGCCGCAGTTAACAGCATTCATACGCTTACCTCCTTGCCGTTGATGGCATCGGATATCCAGTGACAAGCACGTTCCCGACCGTCGTTGAACGGGGTCAGGATCGGTGACTGCTGGCCGCAAATCTCGCTGACCCGATGGCAACGCTCCTGGAAGGGGCAGCCGGTCGGCAGACGCAGCAGGTTGGGCGGATTACCCGGGATGGTGGGCAGCACTTCTCCTTCGGTATCGAGGCGGGGAATGGCGCGCAGCAAACCTTCGGTATAGGGGTGGCTCGGACGATAGAAGATATCGTCCACCTTGCCGTACTCCATGGTACGACCGGCATACATCACCAGCACCTTGTTGCAGATACCGGCGACCACGCCAAGGTCGTGGGTGATCATGATGATGGCGGTGTTGAACTCGCGCTTGAGCTCGTTCATCAGGGTCATGATCTGGGCCTGCACGGTCACGTCGAGCGCGGTGGTCGGCTCGTCGGCGATCAGCAGTTGCGGCCGGCAGAGCAGCGCCATGGCGATCATCACCCGCTGACGCATACCGCCGGAGAACTCGTGGGGATACATCCCCATCCGCTTGCGTGCTTCAGGAATTTTGACCGCATCGAGCATCCGTACCGACTCTTCGAACGCTTCCGCCTTGCTCACCCCTTTGTGCAGCATCAGCACTTCCATCAGCTGATCCTGCACCTTCATGTAGGGGTTGAGCGAGGTCATGGGGTCCTGGAAGATCATGGCGATCTTCTCGGAGCGGATCTTGTTGAGCTTGGACTCCGGCAGGTTGAGGATCTCCTCCCCCTGAAATTTGGCAGAGCCGGTAATAATGCCGTTTTTGGCCAGCAGCCCCATGATGGCAAAGGCCGTCTGGGATTTGCCGGAGCCGGATTCACCGACGATCCCCAGAGTTTCACCCGCAGAGAGAGAAAAGTTGAGGTCGTTGACCGCCACCACATTGCCGTCCGGGGTCTTGAACTCGACCCGCAGATCTTTCACATCCAGTAACTTCATATAAAAACTCCTTATCGATCTTTCGTGATGCTTTCCTGTCGATCCGATGCTCGATTAACGATCTTTCGGATCGAGGGCGTCACGCAGACCATCCCCGAGGAAGTTGAAGCAAAACAGGGTCACCACCATAAAGCAGGCGGGGAACAGGAGTTGCCAGATGGCCACTTCCATCGACTTGGAGCCTTCATCCAGCAGGGCACCCCAGCTGGTCATCGGTTCCTGAACCCCAAGGCCCAGGAAACTCAGGAAGGATTCAAACATGATCATCCCCGGCACCAGCAAGGTGGCGTAGACGGCCACGATACCGAGTACGTTCGGTACGATGTGACGGGTGATGATCTTCCACTTGGAGACGCCACAGACGTGGGCCGCCTCGATAAACTCCTTGCTCTTGAGGCTGAGAGTCTGGCCCCGCACGATACGCGCCATGTCGAGCCAGCTCACCGCCCCGATGGCGATAAAAATGAGTGCCAGATTGCGGCCAAAGAAGGTGACCAGCATGATGACAAAGAACATGAAGGGGAAGGCGTTGAGGATCTCCAGTACCCGCATCATCAGGCTGTCGACCCGCCCGCCGATAAAACCGGAGGCCGCACCATACAGGGTGCCGATGATGACCGCCACCATGGCGCCCATGATGCCAACCATCAGGGAGATGCGACCGCCCAGCAGGGTGCGTACGAACAGATCGCGCCCCAGACTGTCGGTTCCGAAGTAGTGACCCGCTTCCATATCCGGCGGCGACTGCATGGCGCCCCAGTCCGGATCGTCAAAGGTGTATTGGGACAAATGGGGGCCAAAGATGACCGCCAGACCGATGATGGTCAGAATGATCAGGCTGGTCAGTGCCGCCTTGTTGCGCAGGAAACGGCGACGGGCATCCTTCCACAGGGAGCGCCCCTCCACCACCTCGACCTTTTGCGCGAACGCCTCGACGGCATCGCGTTTTTCAGTTGAAACAACCATGATGCACTCCCGAATTAGTAACGGATCTTGGGATCGATAAAGGCGTAGAGAATATCGACCACAGCGTTAAAGGTGATGGTCAGGGCACCGACCAGAATGGTCAGACCGAGCACCATGGAGTAATCACGGTTAAGGGCACCGTTAACGAACAGCTGGCCAATCCCCGGCAGACCGAAGATGGTCTCGATCACCACGGAACCTGTGATGATGCCGACAAAGGCCGGGCCCAGATAGGAGACCACCGGCAACATGGCCGGACGCAGCGCGTGTTTCAGGATGATATGGCGCAGCGGCAAGCCCTTGGCACGGGCGGTACGGATGAAGTTGGAGTTCATGGTCTCGATCATGCTGCCCCGCATGATCCGCGAGATGGCGGAGATGTAGTACATCATCATGCCGAACACCGGCAGCACCATAAACTGGATGCCACCACCCTGCCATCCACCGGCAGGGAACCAACCCAGATGAATACTGAAAAACAGCACCAGCAAGGGCGCCAGCACAAAGCCCGGGATCACCACCCCGGCCATGGCCGACGACATCAGTAGATAGTCGATGATGGTGTTCTGTTTCAGTGCCGCTATGGTGCCGAAGGTGACCCCCAGCAACACGGCGAAGAAGAAGGCCGTGGTCCCGATCTTGGCGGAAACAGGCAGCGCCTGGCTCACCAGATCATTGACGGTAAAATCCTTGTATTTGAAAGAGGGACCCAAATCACCCTGCACCAGGTTGCCCAGGTAGGTGAGATATTGCATGCCAATGGGTTTGTCGAGCCCATATTTGGCCTCGATATTGGCGATGACTTCGGGGGGCAGTGAACGCTCGCTGGTAAAGGGGTTACCGGGGGCGAAACGCATCATGAAGAAAGAGACGGTGATCAAGACCAGCAGAGTCGGGATCGCTTCCAATAGCCGTTTAAAAATGAATTTCAACATAGACATTTCCTGTCCTGTACTGCTTCCAAAGGGTCGCGGTTGTAATAAAGGCCCGCCGTCCGGCGGGCCCTGCTTGTTATGCGACTTGTTGCTTTAAATCAGTGAGCAATGATGTACATATCTTTGCTGTAGAGGTTATCCAGCGGGTTGGCCGGGTAGCCGCCTACATAGGGTTTGACCATACGGGCAGTCACGTACTGGTAGATGGGGGCGATCGGCATGTCTTTGGCCAGGATCTCTTCAGCCTGGACGTAGAGCTTGTTACGGGCAGCCACATCGACCTGATCACGGGATGAATCCATCAGCTTGTCGAACTCCGGATTGGAGTACTTGCCGTCGTTGTTGCCGTGGGTGGTCTGCATCAGATCCAGCATGGAGGAGGCTTCGTTGTAGTCGGCGATCCAGCCGGCACGACCTACGTCAAACTGACCCTGTTTCTTGGTTTCCAGGTAAGTTTTCCACTCCTGGTTGACCAGGCTCACCTGCACCCCCAGCTTCTTCCACATGGAGGCCACAGCCACAGCCACTTTCTTGTGGTTGTCGTCGGTGTTGTAGAGCAGCTCGAACTTCAGCGGCTTGCTGGCATCGAAACCGGCCTCTTGCAGCAGCGCCTTGGCCTTGGCATCACGCTCGGCCTGGGTCATCTTCGACCACTCGGGCGCTACCGGCTTGAAGCCATCGACGAAGTCCGGCACCAGGGTGTAACCCGGCGTCTGACCCTGACCCATCACCTTGTCGGCGATCACGTCGCGATCGATGGCATAGGAGAGCGCAGTACGGACACGCACATCGTCAAACGGCTTCTTCTTGACGTTGTACTGGTAGTAGTAAGTGCCAACATAACCGGTCACTTTCAGCTCGTCCGGCTTCTCTTTCTTCATCTGCTTGAAGCGCTCGATGGGCATCTGATAGGTGATGTCCACTTCGCCCGCCAGATAGCGGCTCAGGTCGGCGTTGGTAGACTGGATGGGCAGATAGACCACCTTGTTGATGACGGTCTTGCCATCGTTCCAGTAGTGCTTGTTTCGCTCCACTTCGACGCGCTCGTTCACCACCCAGTTCTTCAGGGTATAGGCACCGTTGGATACCATATTTTCCGGCTGGGTCCACTTGTCACCGAACTTCTCGATCACCTTCTTCGGTACCGGATAGGTGGTGGTGTGGGAGAGCATGCTGACGAAGTAAGGGATCGCTTTCTCGAGCTGCACTTCGAAGGTGTAGTCGTCGGTCGCCTTCACGCCCAGCGTATCAGCCGGCTTTTTACCTGCGATGATCTCGGAGGCATTGGCAATGGTCGGGATCTCCAGATACCAGGAGTAAGGAGAGGCGGTTTTCGGATCAACGGCACGCTGGAAAGCAAAAACGAAATCGTGGGCAGTGACCGGGTCACCGTTGGACCACTTGGCATCTTTGCGCAGGTGGAAGACGTAGTGCTTGTTATCCTTGGTTTCCCAGGATTCAGCCACCGCCGGGAGAATTTCCCCTTTCGGGCCGGAAGCAACGAGACCCTCGAACAGGTCGCGCAGGATATTGGATTCGACCGTTCCTTCGGTCTTGTGCGGGTCAAGGGTAGCAGGCTCGGAGCCGTTGCCCTTTACCAGTTGCTGGACTTCAGCCAGCTTGGTTCCCGCCGGGACATCGGCAGCCTGAGCCACATTGACGCCACCAAACAGTGCAGCCACCAGCAATGTGTTAATCATTGTTTTTTTATGAGTCATTTCCCTACTCCAACAAGAACATTCCATGCGTTTTTTAAAGTGACGGGGTTAAAACCCGCTCCCAGCATAATTCCCTGCCAATTCCGATAATGCAACAGATATTGTCAGGGTAACCGTCATTTTCTGGTCAAAAAATCAGCTAGCGTGCGCTTTTTCAGTATTAAAACACCAGCAAAGCGCTCATTTTTCACACAAACGACCGATTCTAGAAAAGACAGGGCAAAAAGCAACCAATAAAAAGCCGGTCACGAGGACCGGCTTTCATAAAGCGGAGCTGGCTCACATCAGGCTGGGGAAAACCCCCTTGATACCGGCCACCATGATCTCGATACCCAGCGACATCATGATAAGACCCATGATACGGGTCACCACGTTGATGCCGGTGTTGCCCATGATCTTGAACAGCAGCGGCGCGGCACGGAAGATGAGCCAGGAGCAGAAGGAGAAGACCACGACAACCACTGACATGCCGAGCAGCTGCTGCCAGTGGCTCTGGCTGGCGTAGACAATCACCGAGGAGATGGCACCGGGACCCGCCATCAGCGGCAGCGCCAACGGCACCACGGCGATAGACTCGCGCACCGCCAGTTCACCCTTCTCCTGTTTGTTGTGCTTCACTTCGCCCAGCTTGCCCTGCAGCATCGACCAGGCAATCAGGGTAATCAGCGACCCACCGGCGATCCGGAACGACGCCAGCGAGATGCCAAAGCCATCGAGGATCAGCTGCCCCATATACATGGAGACCAGCAGGATCACCATCACCGCGATATTGGCGGTGGTATTGGTTTTCATCCGCTCGGCCTGGGTATGGTGGCTGGTCAGGCTGACAAACACCGGCAACAAACCAAGCGGATTGATAATTGCGAACAAACCGACAAAAAACTTCAGATACAACGAGACGTCAATTGCTGCCATAGGCGCCTTCCAATAGAGTTTCGGGCCCAGCGGGCCAGTCCATTAATTTCGTGCGTAAATTTACATCATAGCCAGAGCGGGCACCAATCAAATAATCTCACCATTTTGAGGGTTTTTTAGTTAGTTCATCTAATGCATCCGCGCTAACTGGCATAAACCGATGCCAAAAGCCCTTTCTACCGCCCGACACGCGCCAGAAAAGTGAACGCAAGCCTGCTTAATCATGACCAGAGAGTCCGACGATGACTGACCGAATGACAAAGCGACTCGAGAGAATCCAAGCTTTGCCTTCCCACTATTTCAGGCCAGACATCACTTCATTGACTCGGCAAGAGAGCCACAATGCAAAAACCGGGAAAGCGGGCAGAAATGGCCCCCTTGGGGAATAAAGCGGATTAGTCATGGATTAAAACAACAATCATTTTTGCAACAAACGCTGGAATAAAGTGCGTTTGTCGGTGATTTTGAAACCAATTCACTCATATTTGCTAACCTGCACAGCCAAAACGGCCCTACTATCTGATGGCGAAGTGCAATTAACCACTTGATAAACGTGGTTTATTACTCTGCATTAACAAGTCTCTCACCTTTCCCTTTGATGCACATTCCGATAACATCAGTCAAACAAGGATTGTGAAATAAAATTTCTTTTGTTCTTTTGTTACACATGATCCAGATCAAGTTTTTCTGAGTCAGCCCCGCTCTATAATCGACTCAGAAAGCGATTTAGTAAGGCATGTGAAAAAGCTGTTGCAACGATACCGTCTTGACAAGGCGACTATAATTGCCGGGCATTGCCAACGTCTTACTAAACAGTTTTCAAATAATCAGGAGATAAACATGGCAGTAACCAATTTGGCTGAACTGGATGCACTGGTCGCCCGCGTTAAGGAAGCACAGCGTGAATTCGCCAGCTTCTCTCAAGAGCAGGTAGACAAGATCTTCCGTGCCGCCGCCCTGGCCGCCAACAACGCCCGTATCCCCCTGGCCCAGATGGCCGTGGAAGAATCCGGTATGGGTATCATCGAAGACAAGGTTATCAAGAACCACTTCGCCTCCGAATATATCTACAACAAGTACAAAGACGAGAAGACCTGCGGCATTCTGAGCGAAGATGATCAGATGGGTACCATCACCATCGCCGAGCCGGTAGGTATCATCTGTGGTATCGTTCCGACCACCAACCCGACCTCTACTGCGATCTTCAAATCCATGATCGCGCTCAAGACCCGCAACGCCATCATCTTCTCCCCGCACCCCCGTGCCAAGAACTCCACCAATACCGCTGCCAAGCTGGTACTGGATGCAGCTGTTGCCGCTGGTGCACCGAAAGACATCATCGGCTGGATCGACCAACCGTCTGTTGAGCTCTCCAACGCCCTGATGAAGCACGAAGACATCAACCTGATCCTGGCCACCGGTGGCCCGGGCATGGTGAAAGCAGCCTACTCCTCCGGTAAGCCTGCCATCGGTGTAGGTGCCGGTAACGTACCTATCGTTATCGACGAAACCGCCGACGTGAAGCGTGCCGTTGCCTCCATCCTGATGTCCAAGACTTTCGATAACGGTGTGGTCTGTGCTTCCGAGCAGGCAGTCATCGTTGTTGATGCCATCTACGACCAGGTTAAAGAGCGCTTTGCATCCCACAAGGGCCACGTGCTCTCCAAAGAAGATGCTGACAAGGTACGTAAAGTCATCCTGATCAACGGTGCCCTGAACGCCAACATCGTTGGTCAGCCAGCCACCAAGATTGCCGAGATGGCAGGCGTGACTGTGCCGGCTGATACCAAGATCCTGATCGGTGAAGGCGTCAAGCTGTGTGCAGAAGATGAGTTTGCTCACGAGAAATTGTCCCCGCTGCTCGGTATGTTCCGTGCTAGCAGCTTCGAAAACGCCGTTGATATGGCCTGTGACATGGTCAACATCGGTGGTATCGGCCACACCTCCGGTCTGTACACCGACCAGGACCGCAACGCTGACCGCATCAAGTGCTTCGGCGACAAGATGAAGACCGCGCGTATCCTGATCAACACTCCGTCTACCCAAGGCGGTATCGGTGACCTGTACAACTTCGCAATGGCTCCGTCCCTGACCCTGGGTTGCGGCTCCTGGAGCGGTAACTCCATCTCCGAAAACGTGGGTCCGAAGCACCTGATCAACAAGAAGACAGTCGCAAAACGGGCAGAAAACATGCTGTGGCACAAACTTCCGAAATCCATCTACTTCCGTCGTGGTTCCCTGCCGATCGCTCTGAGCGACCTGGAAGGTAAAAAGCGTGCCATGGTCGTAACTGACCGCTTCCTGTTCAACAACGGCTACGCCGATGAACTGGTCAGCCTGCTGAAAGCACAGAATATGGAAGTGGAAGTGTTCTACGAAGTAGAAGCTGACCCGACCCTGGCTGTAGTTCGCAAGGGTGCCGAGATGGCCAACTCCTTCAAACCGGACGTTATCCTGGCGCTGGGCGGTGGTTCACCGATGGATGCAGCCAAGATCATGTGGGTGATGTACGAACACCCGAACACTGCGTTCGAAGATCTGGCCATGCGCTTCATGGATATCCGCAAGCGTATCTACAAGTTCCCGAAAATGGGCGTGAAGGCCGAACTGGTCTGTATCACCACCACTTCCGGTACCGGCTCTGAAGTCACTCCGTTTGCGGTAGTAACCGATGAAGTGTCTGGTCAGAAGTATCCGCTGGCTGACTACGAGCTGACCCCGAACATGGCCATCGTTGATGCCAACCTGGTGATGGGTATGCCGAAGTCCCTGTGCGCCTTCGGTGGTATCGACGCCGTGACTCACGCCATGGAAGCCTATGTTTCCGTACTGGCTAACGAGTACTCCGACGGTCAGGCGCTGCAAGCCCTGAAAATGCTGAAAGAGTACCTGCCATCCAGCTACCAGAACGGTGCCAACGACCCGATCGCTCGTGAGAAGGTGCACAATGCTGCCACCATCGCCGGTATAGCGTTCGCCAACGCCTTCCTGGGTGTGTGCCACTCCATGGCTCACAAACTGGGTGCCGAGTTCCACATTCCGCACGGTCTGGCTAACGCCCTGCTGATCAGCAACGTCATCCGCTACAACGCGAACGACAACCCGACCAAGCAGACTGCGTTCTCCCAGTACGACCGTCCGCAGGCTCGTCGTCGTTACGCCGAAGTCGCTGACCACCTGGGTCTGACTGCTGCCGGTGACCGCACCGCAGCCAAGATCGAGAAGCTGCTGACCTGGCTGGACGAGCTGAAGGCTACCTTGGGTATTCCGGCCTCTATCCGCGAAGCTGGCGTGACTGAAGCTGACTTCCTGGCCAAGGTTGACCAGCTGGCTATCGAAGCCTTCGATGACCAGTGCACCGGCGCCAACCCGCGCTACCCGCTGATCAGCGAGCTGAAGCAGGTTCTGCTGGACTCCTACTACGGTCGTCCGTTCACCGAAGCCGCTCCGGTAACTGCTGCCCCGGTTGAAGCCAAGGTTGAAGGCAAGAAGAAATCCAAGGCCTGATAACCAGTCCTGTGATAACAAGCCCGCGCACTGCGCGGGCTTTTTTATCTGCCACTAATCACAGCCATCATCTCCCTGCCGATTGCGGTAGTGCAGCCCCTCTCTTCCCAACCAACCAACCAACCAACCAACCAACCAACCAACCAACCAACCAACCAACCAACCAACCAACCAACTCGCCCCAGCCAATCCGCTATCAACATCCCAACCTGTGACTCTGTATTGATGGGCACCTGTGATAACAAGAGCACGCTCCATCACCTCCTCTCCCCTACCCCCAACGAATTACCCTGACGGGCAGATGTGAGCAGTCGACGCCATCTCAAGAGCTAAAGGTGTGATAAACAGGATAAGCGGAGCCTCGCTAACGCAACGCAGCAGAACTGCCGACTGGCGTACGTACAGGGCCAACCGACTGGCATGAATAGAGCAATGATAATGCGCAGAGAAAGCGGGAAAGACTGTCAGTGAAGAGAGTTGCAGTACCAGTTGCGCAACCGACACATCAGCAGTTGCCACGATGCAAAGATAAAAAAATGGCAGCCATCAGGCTGCCATCGGGAGAGCACAATTCAGCGATCAGAGGGTCGCAGCGACTTCATCGGAGATGGAGCCGTTGTGGTAAACCTCTTGCACGTCGTCCAGATCTTCCAGCATGTCGATCAGACGCATCAGCTTGGGTGCAGTTTCTGCATCCAGCTCAGCTTCGGTGGAGGGGATCATGGTCACTTCGGCGCTCTGGGCCTTGAAGCCGGCAGCTTCCAGACCGTCCAGCACGGTACCGAAGTCGTTCGGGGTGGTGTACACCTCGATGGTGCCATCCTCTTCGGTGACCACGTCATCGGCGCCCGCTTCCAGCGCGGCATCCATCAGGGCATCTTCGTCTACGCCAACGAAGGTCAGCAGACCTTTCTTGCTGAACAGATAGGCAACGGAGCCGTCGGTACCCAGGTTGCCACCGCACTTGCTGAAGGCGTGACGCACTTCGGCTACGGTACGGTTACGGTTGTCGGTCAGGCACTCTACCATCACGGCAGAGCCAGCCGGGCCGTAACCTTCGTATACGATGGTCTCGAGCTGCTCGCCATCGCCACCACCGGCGCCACGCTGAATGGCACGGTTGATGGTGTCGCGGGTCATGTTGTTGGTCAGGGCGGCAGTCACCGCAGCACGCAGACGCGGGTTGTTGGCCGGATCGGCATCACCCAGACGCGCGGAGGTAGTGATTTCGCGGATCAGTTTGGTGAAGATCTTGCCACGCTTGGCGTCCTGAGCGGCCTTGCGGTGTTTGATGTTGGCCCATTTACTGTGACCTGCCATAGAGACTCTCCGTTATTTTTTAAATGTCAGTAACACTGATCATGACTAACTCAAGGGAAACACAGAGGCCGCACGGCGGCGGCCTCCGGTGCCGGTATCGGCTTACTCGTCGCCCTTGACGGTGGTTGCAATCGCCAGCTCACCCAGTTGGGCGGCGTTGGCAAGGCTGGGGGCGTCTGTCATCAGACAGGCGGCCGCGGTCGTTTTCGGGAAGGCGATGACGTCCCGAATGTTTTCGGTGCCGGTCAGCAGCATGCTGAGACGGTCCAGACCGAAGGCCAGACCGGCGTGCGGCGGGGTACCGTACTTCAGCGCATCCAGCAGGAAGCCGAACTTCAGGCGCTGCTCGGCCGGGGTGATACCCAGGATGTCGAACACGGTGGACTGCATCTCGCTGTTGTGGATACGGACAGAGCCGCCACCCACTTCGTAGCCGTTGATCACCATGTCGTAGGCGTTGGCGTAAGCCCCCACCGGATTGGCTTTCAGCTCGGCCGGGCTCATGTTGCTCGGCGCGGTGAACGGGTGGTGCATGGCGGCCAGACCACCTTCACCATCTTCCTCGAACATCGGGAAGTCGATGACCCACAGCGGTTTCCAGCTGTTCTCCAGCAGGCCCAGATCGCGACCCACTTTCAGACGCAGGGCGCCCATGGCATCGCAGACCACTTTCTTGCTGTCAGCGCCAAAGAAGATGATGTCGCCGTCGGCAGCACCGGTACGGGCCAGGATCTCGCGCACGATGGCGTCAGAGAGGAACTTGGCAACCGGAGACTGCACGCCTTCGATACCGTTGGCCGCTTCGTTGACCTTCATCCAGGCCAGGCCCTTGGCACCGTAGATGCCGACGAACTTGGTGTACTCGTCGATCTGCTTGCGAGAGAGCTCGGCGCCGCTCGGTACTTTCAGGGCAGCCACACGGCCTTTCGGATCGTTGGCGGGGCCAGCGAACACGGCGAACTCGACAGCAGTCAGCAGATCAGCCACATCGACCAGCTCCATTGGCAGACGCAGGTCCGGCTTGTCGGAGCCGTAGCGACGCATGGCTTCGTCGAAGGTCATGATCGGGAAGTCGCCCAGATCCACGTTCAGGATGTGCAGCCACAGTTTGCGGATCATCTCTTCCATCACTTCACGCACTTGCGGCGCGGTCATGAAGGAGGTCTCCACGTCGATCTGGGTGAATTCCGGCTGGCGGTCGGCACGCAGGTCTTCGTCACGGAAGCACTTGACGATCTGGTAGTAGCGATCGAAGCCGGACATCATCAGCAGCTGCTTGAACAGCTGGGGGGATTGCGGCAGGGCGTAGAACTTGCCCTTGTGCACGCGGCTCGGCACCAGATAGTCACGGGCACCTTCCGGGGTGGCCTTGGTCAGCATCGGGGTCTCGATATCGAGGAAGCCGTGCTCGTCCATGAAGCGGCGTACGAAGGCGCTGGCCTTGGCACGGGTCTTCAGGTACTTGGCCATCTCGGGACGACGCAGATCCAGGTAACGATACTTGAGGCTGATCTCTTCGCTGTTGACCTGATTGAAGTCCAGCGGCAGCGGCTCGGCACGGTTTATGATGTTGAGTTCGTGGGCGAACACTTCGATGGCGCCAGTGGCCATGTCGCTGTTGCGCTGGGACTCGGGACGGGTACGCACCACACCGGTCACCTGGATGCAGAACTCGCCGCGCAGCTCGGAGGCCAGGGCGAACGCCTCCGGCTTGTCCGGATCGAAGAACACCTGAACGATCCCTTCCCGGTCGCGCATATCGATAAAGATCAGACCGCCGAGATCACGACGACGATGAACCCAACCGCACAATGTAATGGTCTGCCCTGCATGGGCCTCATTGACCTGTCCGCAATAGATAGAGCGCATGGACTTCTTCCTTCGAAATTGTAGAGAGACGGTTAACCTTGGGCCGCCGGGCACGACTGGCAAGCACCGTCTGTCTCACAGCTGGCCAGATTCTTTTTCTTACCCGGTTTGAAATCAGTCTCGTACCATCCGGTTCCCTTGAGCCGGAAGCCTGCCGCCGATATCAGCTTGACCAGATTCGGCTTGCTACAGGCCGGACAGTCGGTCAGGGGGGCATCGGAAAGCTTTTGCAGTTTTGCCAATTCATGGCCACAGACGTCGCAACGATATTCGTAGATAGGCATGGGTCACAAGAAATTGAAAAACAAAAGGGCTGGCATTATAGAGGAAAACCCCCTTTTGGGTAAAATGGCCAGCAGCCTCCTTTCGCCAGTTTTTTGCACTCGATGGCAAAAAGCGGGCAAAAAATCGGCACGAATGCACCAAGAGCGAAGAGAATAGCCATCATGAGCCTCTATTTGGGCCTGCCGCAGTGGTCCCACCCCAGCTGGCCCGGCCAGTTGCTGGGCCTTGGCGCCAAGCCTGCCGAACACCTTGCCCACTACGCGGCCGTGTTCAATTCGGTGGAGGGTAACACCACCTTCTACGCCCTGCCGACCCCCGATACGGTACAGCGCTGGGCCGATGCGGTGCCCGATCACTTTCGTTTCAACTTCAAGTTTCCGCAAACCATCAGCCACCAGAGCGATCTGGTGAGCGCAGACAAACAGGTTGCCGACTTTATCAAGCTGCTTGCGCCACTACGCGACAAGCTGGGGCTGCTCACCCTGCAGTTGCCCGCCCGTTTCGGGCCAGAGGGGCTGGCCAGACTGGCGGCCTTTATCGAGCGGCTGCCGCGGGAGTTTCGCTACGCCATTGAAGTGCGTCACCCTGACTTCTTCGCCAAGGGGGAGGCCGAGCGGGCATTAAACCGGCTGCTGATGGAACAGGGTGTGAACCGGGTGATGCTCGACAGCCGGCCACTCTTCTCGGTGCAAGCAACCACACCAGCCCTTGTCGATGCCCAGGGCAAGAAACCGCGCCTACCGGTGCATCTGCTGGCCACCGCCAACGCCCCCATGGTGCGCTTTATCGGCCTGCCGGATCCGGCGGCCAATCACCCCTTCCTGCCCAGCTGGCTCCCCCACTGGCGCCAGTGGCTTTCCGAGGGCAAGGATCTCTACCTCTATATACATACTGCCGACAACGTCCAGGCACCTGAGCTGGCCCGCCAGATCACCCGCTTGCTGGAGCAGGAGATGGCCCCCTGGCCGGGGGAAAACGATCGCGCACGGCAGGGAGTGCTGCGCTTTTAGCCAACCCATTCTGCGGCCATCGTTTCGCAGCAAAAAAAGTGCTTTTTTGTGGCGTGGCAAGCCCTGGCGTCAAGACAAACGGCCATCAATCCTCTACACTACCGCCCCAAGTAAGGGTCCGGAACATGGCCCGTACGAACAGGACAGGTCCAAAGGATTTCACGACCAGCCACCCCGTTCGTAAACAGGTGATAAATCTACTCTGATGGGTGTCACCCAACGACTCAATTGAACAATACAGCCGGGTGATGTCCCGACTGTCAGGTTGCGCCAGCATGCATACCAAAGATCAAATTTTTGCCGCCCCGATCGCCCGATTGGGAGACTTCTGTTTTGACGAACAGGTCGTCGACGTTTTTCCCGATATGATCCAGCGCTCGGTGCCGGGTTACAGCAACATCATCTCCGCCATCGGCATGATGGCCGCCCGCTACGCCCAACCCGAGAGTCGACTCTATGATCTCGGCTGCTCACTGGGCGCCGCGACCCAGGCGATGCGTCGCCATGTCAGCCAGCCCGGCTGCCGCATCACCGCGGTGGATCTCTCCCATCCGATGATCGAGCGCGCCCGCGCCCACCTCTCCGGTTTCAAATCCGAGGTGCCGGTGGAGCTGGTAGAGGCGGATATCTGCGACATCGAGATCGAGAACGCCTCCGTGGTGGTACTCAACTTCACTCTGCAGTTTGTCGAGCCAGAGAAACGGGCCGCCCTGATCCAGCGCATTCACGATGGGCTGCGCCCGGGCGGAATCCTGATCCTGAGCGAAAAGTTCCGCTTCGAAGATGAACCGGTCAACGAGCTGCTCATCGATCTGCATCTCGACTTCAAGCGGGCCAATGGCTACAGCGAGCTGGAGATCAGCCAGAAACGAACTGCCCTTGAGAACGTGATGCGCACCGACAGCCTGCAGGTGCATCAGGCCCGTCTGCGGGACGCCGGTTTCA
The DNA here is from genome assembly GCF_051920165.1 of Aeromonas sp. 11P. Classification (NCBI taxonomy): domain Bacteria; kingdom Pseudomonadati; phylum Pseudomonadota; class Gammaproteobacteria; order Aeromonadales; family Aeromonadaceae; genus Aeromonas; species Aeromonas sp. 11P. Next base: position 4,535,278 of record NZ_JBQBDJ010000004.1, on the reverse strand, counting down.
TCCATCAGGATCTCTGGTTCCAGTGCTTCAACTTCGGCTCCATGATTGCCATCAAATCCAGCGACGCCCAGCCATGATCGACTTTGCCAATTTCTATCAACTGATTGCCAAAAACCGGCTGAGCCACTGGCTGCATACCCTGCCTGCCCAGCTGCACGCCTGGCAACATGACAACCAGCATGGCGACCTGCCGCGCTGGAACCGCGCCCTCAACAAGCTGCCGGTGGTATCGCCCGGCAACGTCGAGCTGAAAAGCCGGGTCGAGATAGGCTCGGCCGAGAGCCTTGGCGAAGGGGAGCGCAAGAAGGTCGAGAGCCTGCTGCGCCACTTCATGCCCTGGCGCAAGGGGCCGTTCACCGTGCACGGCATCCACATCGATACCGAGTGGCGCTCTGACTGGAAGTGGGATCGGGTGCTGCCCCATATCAGCCCGCTCGAAGGCCGTTACGTGCTGGATGTGGGCTGCGGCAGCGGCTACCACCTCTGGCGCATGGTCGGTGAAGGAGCTCGGCTTGCGGTCGGCATCGACCCAAGCCCACTGTTCCTCTGCCAGTTCGAGGCCATTCGCCACTTCGCGGGCAATGATCAGCGTGCCCATCTATTGCCGCTCGGTATTCAGGAGTTGCCGGAGCTGCGGGCGTTTGACACCGTCTTCTCCATGGGGGTGCTCTATCACCGCAAATCCCCCATCGAGCACATCGAGCAGCTGCGCAATCAATTGAAAGATGATGGCGAGCTGGTGCTGGAGACCCTGGTGATCGATGGCGGGGTCAACGACGTACTGATGCCCACCGACCGTTACGGCAAGATGCGCAACGTCTGGTTTATTCCCTCAAGCCGCGCCCTCAAGCTGTGGGTCGAGCGCTGCGGCTTCACCGACGTGCGGATAGTAGACGAGAATATGACCAGCACCGACGAACAGCGTCGTACCGACTGGATGATTAATGAATCCCTGAGTGACTATCTGGATCCAGACAATCCGGCACTCACGGTAGAAGGACACCCGGCGCCGAAACGTGCCGTACTGATTGCCCGCAAGGCCAAAGACTAGCCGATGGCGATTCAGGAAGTTACACTGACCCAATTCCAGGAAGCACAGTTAAATGAATGACATGAAAAGCAAATTAAAAGGAATGACCCTGCTCTCCCTGCTTAGTCTCGGCGGGTGTGTCAATATGGAAAAAGCGCCTCAGGTCCCTGCTCTGACGCTGGCCGAGCTTCGTAGCGAGCTGAGCCAGAGCGAGCAGCGCCTGCAAACATCCATGGAACAGCAACAGAAGCAGTATGTGCAGCAACAGCACCTGCTGGTTCAGCTCAACACAGATGTCACCAATATGAAAGAGTCCGTCAAACAAGTAGACCACAAGCTCGCCACCCTCCCCTCCGAGCCGCCCAAACCGATGGCCATCCCCACCGAGAAGTGCCCGGCCCCCAATCAGGGTCACACCATCGATGGCAAACTGATGGTCGGTGAAGCCGAGTGGATCTGGGTTGATGCGGCCAACGACGCCTTCCAGGCGCGGGTCGATACCGGGGCGACCACCTCCTCCATCAGTGCGCAGGAGATCACCATTTTCGAGCGCAACGGCAAAAACTGGGTGCGCTTCTTCCTGAGCCATCAGGAAGTGGACGACAAGATCCAGATCGAAGCGCCGCTGGTACGCCATGTGCGGGTGCGTCAGGCCTCTGCCGACGATCTGGACCGCCGTCCGGTAGTGCGTCTGGCCGTGCGCATTGGCGACATGACCGAGAAAGCCGAATTTACCCTGAAAGACCGTAGCGACATGACCTTCCCTGTGCTGCTGGGTCGCGAATTTTTGAAAGACATCGCCGTGGTTGATGTGGCCCGCGAATATATCCAACCCAAACCCAAGCTCAAGGATGTGAAATAATCCATGGTTTCCCGTAAGCCGTTCTATTTGCTGGTAGCCCTGCTGTACATTGTCGGCCTGGGGATGACGATCTATCACCATATCGCGTTGGATGTACCCCTGACGCCCGGTGAAAAGCGCCAGATCTGGTCCATCGAAGCCAAGCTGGAGTTTGAGGCGACCGGTGAGCCGGTGATCGCCTCTCTGGCCATTCCGGGCACCCAGCCCGGTTTCACCCTGATGAACGAGAACGCCGCCAGCCCGGGCTACGGCCTCTCCTTCGTCGAGAAAGATGGCGATGCCCGCGCCGAGTGGTCCATCCGCACCGCATCTGGCCGTCAGGAGCTCTACTACCGCGTCGACATGATGGCGGATGCCCATGCCAAACCGGCCGCCAATCCGCAGCCGCCTGCCATCGAGAAGCAGATCGAGAGTGAGCCTTACGCCACCGCGATGAAGCAGATCCTCGAGCGGGCCCAGGAGCGCTCTGCCGACGGCTACACCCTGACTCGCGAGATCATCAAAGAGATCGAGAAGCAGGAGCAGAACGCCGAGCTGCTGAAAAAGCACAAGAGCCGCGCCAACCTGATCGCCGAGCTGCTCAACAATGCTGACGTCCCCACCCGCGTGGTGCATGCCCTGAATCTGGAAGATGGCCGCCGTCGTCAGGAGCTGGTGGATTACCTGCAGGTATTCAACAGCCCGACCGACTACAAGCTGTTCAACCCGCAAACCGGTGAACAGGGTCGTCCGGCCAACCTGCTGCTGTGGGAATACAACTCCGGCGCCCTGCTGGACGTAACCGGTGGTCACAACTCCCGTGTCAGCTTCTCGATGATCGAGCAGGAGCAGCCGGTTAGCGTGGCACTGGCGCAGAAGTTCGAAAAATCGGAGATGATGAACTTCTCCATCCACAGCCTGCCGCTGGAAGAGCAGACCCTGTTCAAGGGCTTGCTGCTGATCCCAATCGGCGTGCTGATGGTGGTGTTCCTGCGGGTTCTGGTGGGGATCAAGACCTCAGGTACCTTCATGCCGGTGCTGATCGCGGTCGCCTTTATCCAGACCTCGCTGGTCACCGGTCTCATCGGCTTCCTGCTGATCGTCGGTACCGGTCTCATCATCCGCTCCTATCTGTCGCGGCTTAACCTGCTGCTGGTCGCCCGAATATCGGCCATCATCATCATGGTTATCTCGATGATCGGTATCTTCTCCGCGTTCGCCTTCAAGCTGGGGCTGACCGACGGTATGAAGATCACCTTCTTCCCGATGATCATCCTCTCCTGGACCATCGAACGGATGTCCATCCTGTGGGAAGAAGAGGGCCCGAAAGAGGTGTTCCGCCAAGGCGGTGGCTCTCTGCTGGTGGCTGTCATCGCCTATCTGGCCATGGATAACGAGCTTATTCGTCACCTCACCTTCAACTTCCTCGGCCTGCAGCTGGTGCTGATGGCGACCGTGCTGTTGATGGGTAACTACACCGGCTACAAGCTGAGCGAACTGAAGCGCTTCAAGCCGCTGGTGGACGAGATGAAATCGGGCGTCACCCCAGGTAAGGACAAGTAACCGATGTGGTTCTGGGAAAAATACACCACCCCGTGGAGCCTGTCCCAATCAGGCATCCTCGGCATGAACAAACGCAACCACTCCTACATCAGCCGCTACAATCCTCGCAGCCTCTATCCGCTGGTGGATGACAAGCTGCAGACCAAGCAAATTGCGCTGGATGCAGGTGTTACCGTGCCTGAGCTGATCGGTACCATCCGTGCCCAGCACGATGTGGGTCGCATCACCGAGCTGGTAAAAGATTGGCCGGGCTTCTGCATCAAGCCGGCCCGTGGCTCGGGCGGCAAGGGGATCCTGGTGATCCTGCGTCAGGAAGATGGCCTCTTCTATAAACCCAACGGCAGCGCCTCCAACGGTCAGGATCTGGAGCGCCATGTCTCCAACATTCTGGCGGGGCTCTATTCGCTCGGCGGCAAGCCCGACGTGGCGCTGGTGGAAGGCCTCATCAACTTTGATGATGTGTTCGACGGCTACTCCTTCGAAGGGGTACCCGATGCCCGAGTCATCATCTTCAAAGGGTTCCCGGTGATGGCGATGATGCGCCTCTCCACCGCAGCCTCCGATGGCAAGGCGAACCTGCACCAGGGCGCCGTGGGGGTGGGTCTGTGCCTGCGTACCGGTCGTGCCCTGCGGGCGGTACAGTTTGGCAATCCGCTGCGCCACCATCCGGACACCGGCCTCGATCTCTATGAGCTCAAGGTCCCACACTGGGATACCCTGCTAACTCTGGCCGCCTCCTGCTACGAGATGTCGGGTCTGGGCTATATCGGTACCGATATGGTGCTGGACAAGTTCCGTGGCCCCATGCTGCTGGAGCTCAACGCCCGTCCTGGTCTTGCCATCCAGATCGCCAACGGTCGCGGCCTGGTGCCCAACCTCAAGACCATCGAGAAGCTGGGGCAGGTGAAGATGAACGTGGAGCAGCGGGTCAATTTCGCCAAGGATCACTTCGGGATCTTTGAGGAATAACTTCTTCGCTTGTGAACTAAGCGCGCCTATGGCGCGCTTTTTTATGGCGATTGTCTGTCGGCATATCCCCCATCCAGCCATAGGGGCAGCACCTCATTTCGAAACGACGAGTACGCCAGCGAACGGCAGCTTGGGATAGCGTGGAGCGATGGAGCGATGGAGCGATGGAGCGATGGAGCGAGAAGAGTGTGACCGCTATCTCAGGGGATAGATAAATCTCAGATATAAAAAAACCGGCGCCAAGACGCCGGTTTTTCAAGGAGAGTACGATCCGATTACAGGGAGTCAGCGTTCTCGGACAGGTACTTGGCAACGCCGTCCGGAGAGGCTTGCATACCTTTTTTGCCTTTTTCCCACTGAGCCGGGCACACTTCGCCGTGCTCTTCGTGAAATTGCAGGGCATCGACCATGCGCAGCATCTCGTCGATGTTGCGGCCCAGCGGCAGATCGTTGACAACCTGATGGCGAACAACACCGTTCTTGTCGATCAGGAAGGAACCACGGAACGCCACACCGGCTTCCGGATGCTCAACGTCATAGGCTTTGCAGATTTCGTGTTTCACGTCGGCGATCAGCGGGTACTTGACCTGACCGATACCGCCATCTTCCACTTTGGTGTTACGCCATGCGTTGTGGGAGAACTGGGAATCGATGGAAACACCGATCACTTCCACGCCACGCTTCTGGAACTCTTCATAACGGTGATCGAAGGCAATCAGCTCGGACGGGCAGACGAAGGTGAAATCGAGCGGGTAGAAGAAGACAACGGCAGCTTTACCTTTGATGTGGGATGACAGGTTGAATGAATCAACGATCTCGCCATTACCCAGAACAGCTGCGGCGGTAAAATCGGGTGCGGGACGGCCTACCAATACCATATTCAATTCCTCTTTATGTGAAGTGAACAATCCGGTGAGGATTGGGCTACCTAGAGCCAAGTCCATCTAATTCAAGCGACAAACTATAGACCCGGTGGTAGATTAGTTAAATCAAATTAAATAGATAGCATTAATCGGTTTTTTCTATGCAACGTTGGCCCAGCCTCAAACAGCTGCAATATCTGGTCGCTCTCGATGAGCACAAGAACTTCAACCGCGCCGCCAAGGCCTGTCATGTCAGCCAGTCGACCCTGAGTACCGGGATCCAGACGCTGGAGGACATGATGAACCTGCAACTGGTGGAGCGGGACCACAAGAGCTTCATTATGACCCCGGTCGGCATGGAAATCGTCGAGCGCGCTCGCAATTTGCTCTCCGATGCACGGGATCTGATGGAGCTCGGGCAACATCAGGGGGGCGTGATGCAGGGGACGGTACGTCTGGGCTGCATTCCCACCATCGCCCCCTTCCTGCTCAGCAAGCTGCTGAAAGAGTGCAGCAAAACCTATCCTGACCTCGAATTGTTGCTGCGTGAAGACACCACCAGCAATCTGCTCAAGCAGCTGGAACAGGGTCAGCTCGACTTGCTGATCCTCGCCCTGCCCATCGAGATCGGTGGATTTCACTGCAAGACCGTCGGTCAGGATCCGTTCCACATGGTGATGCCCGCCAGCATGGCGGCCAGTCTGCATACCCCGTTCGACTACAAGGAGCTGCCCAACCAGAGCATCTTCCTGCTGGAACGGGAGCACTGCCTCACCGAGCACGCAGTGAGCGCCTGTCGCCTGCGGGACAAGAGCAAGATCAACCCGTTCGCCGCCACCAGCCTGCACACCCTGGTACAGATGGTGGAAGCGGGTCTTGGCACCACCTTCCTGCCGCAGATGGCCATCGATGCCGGCATTCTTGCCAACTCCGATCTGGTGGCCATCCCGCTGCCGGGAGAGACCTCCTATCGAGAGATCGGGCTGGTCTGGCGCCCTAGCACCACCCGGGTACAGACCTTCTACAAGCTGGCCGAGCTGCTTAAACCGCTGATCAGCCACAACGAGTGACAACAAACGCCAGCCCTCGGGCTGGCGTTTTTCAGTTCCCCACCACATTTTTCCTCTCGGAGACTAGGTCTGGAGCCAGATCCCTGTTTATGATGGAAAAGTTGTCGCGCCCCCTACCGCCAGAACGATTTGGCAGGATATGGCGCTCGATCAATGTCTCGTTTGGTAGACCCGTCCGTGGAGAGAGCCCGATGTATCGCAAGCTGCTGCTATCCCTGCTGACTCTGCTGCTGGCCGCCTGCTCCAGCACGCCGGAGCCACCTCCGGCCCCCCGGCAGAGCAGTGCCTTTGATGGCTTCTACCAACAGTGGCGCGGTGTTCCCTACCGCATGGGCGGCGCCAGCCGCGCCGGGCTAGACTGCTCCGCCTTCACCCAGCTCGCCTACAGTCAGGTACTGGGCTTCAACCTGCCAAGAACCACCGAATCTCAGGCCAGCATTGGCAAACCGGTGGAGCGCTACCGGCTGCAACACGGGGATCTGGTCTTCTTCAAGACCGGCTGGCGGCAATACCATGTGGGGGTCTACACAGGTGCTGGCGAGTTTATTCACGCCTCCACCAGCAAGGGGGTGATCCGCTCCCGCCTAGACAACGTCTACTGGAACAGTCGCTACTGGCAGGCACGTCGGGTGACCCAGTAACCGCCCACACGCCTGCTCGCAGTACAAGTTGCGTGCCAACGTCCTCCGTCAATCCCTGTCGTTATGTCGAGGCACTCAGCCCACGCTTATAACTCAATTGGCCCCAAAGCCTGCATATCACACCATTTTGTGATAAGGTGGTGGCCATTTTTTAACACTTTCGCCTTTTTCTCATACGCTCTCTGTCCTGATTGACAACAAGCGCGGCGATAACAAGCAACGCACGGCGAAAGTGGAGTGTGGCGCAACACTGCCGGACGGGTGTCCCACAGCTGCAGTATCAAGGGTTAAATAGATAAGGAGATCGTGCAATGAAACAGTATCAAAGCTGGCTGGGGCAATACCTGATGAGTCGCCGTGACGGTGACCACGCCATGGCATGCGAGATGGCGAGTTCCATCTGCGAGTTCTGGCAACAGCAGGGGGATGAAAACGAACTGGACAAGTGGCAGCAGATTTACCAGAACCATCTGGAAAAGACCACCTGATCCCGACCGTGCCTTGCTGCCAGCCATCCGGTGTTGGCAGCAAGGCCACTCGCGACCAACCACCATCAGCCAACCTCTCTCCCCCAATTTTCCCGCCATGTTAAACCGCTACCTCCGTTAACTCGCATGTTGCCTGCTCTCTCGCCTGACAACCGCAGCTCATTCCATCTCGGCAGCCATTTCCTGCGCCCAGTCGATAAAGGCCTGGATCTTGGGGCACTCGCGGTTGGGCAGGGTCGCCATGTAATAACGCTGCTCGCACTTGACCTCCAGCCCGGCAAAAGGGGCCACCAACTCGTTGCGCGCCAGCCGCTTGCTCACCAGATTCTTGCGCCCCATGGCGATCCCGGCGTGATTCATGGCGGCGATGATGGCGAGATCCGAACGATCAAAACCCATGCTCAGCTTACATGCCTCAAGGCTAACCCCCGTCTGGCGGGCCCAGCAGCTCCACTCGTCGGTATCCGAGTCAAATCCCCATGCCTGCCGATCATGGAGCAGACGGCATAAGGACAAGTTGGCGGGATTACCGACAAGCCCGTGCTGCTCGGCATATTCCGGGCTGCAGACCGGCAGCATGTACTCATCCATCAGCGGGTGGATGGCGAGTCGATCCGGGCTCTTCTCATCGAAATAGAGGGTTAAATCGATGCCATAACCATGCAGGTTGATGTTCTCGTTTCCGGTGATGATATTGAGCTCGATCTGCGGATGCAGGCGGGAGAAATCCGCCAGCCTGGGTACCAGCCAGCACTGGGCGATGGAGGGGCGAGAATAGATAGTCAAAATACCGGAGAGCTCCTGATTCTTGATCTCCAGGATCTCCTGATTGATGAACTCCAGCGAGGATTTGAGCGCCCAGAAGACTCGCTGCCCCTCCGCCGTCAGTACCACCTTGCGGTGGAAACGCTCAAAGAGCTTGAACCCCAGCTCCTCTTCCAGCGCGCTGATCCGGTGACTCACGGCACTGGGACTGAGGGATAGCTCATCGGCCGCCATGGCAAAGGATCCGTGACGGGCGGCCGCCTCGAAGGTATGCAGCTTGGCCAGCTGGTAACCACTCAGTAGCTTGTTGCGCGATATGTAATTATCCCCGTTATACATTCATCCCCCTCTTGGCAATGGCCGCCGATGATACACCCGTAGGCCACCTTCAGGATGAAGCCAAAAGACCCAAAGAGTGTGATTTCGATAAATTGTGACCAATGTAGCGTATTTGAATCACCTCAGCTCACTCAAGAGACTGATTTCATCATTTGTCAGCCCCGTCTCATTTTCATTCAATAAGCGCATAAACAATCACACACAACAGATGTCGAGGCGCAGTATGAGTTCAGAGGTATGGGTCATCACTACCTTGCTAAGTAGCATCGTTCTTATCGTGGTCACCATAGTGAAGGGCAAGATCCACCCCTTTCTTGCCCTGCTGCTGGCCAGCTTCTATGTGGGCACCCTGATGGGGATGGAGCCCCTCAAGATGGTCAATGCCATGGAAGAGGGGATTGGCGGCACGCTCGGCTTTCTCGCCGCCGTCATCGGCCTTGGCACCATACTCGGCAAGATGATGGAGGTGTCGGGGGCAGCGGAGCGCATCGGTCTCGCCCTGCAGCAATGCCGCTGGCTCTCGCCCCAGGTCATCATGGTGCTGGTGGGTCTGGTGTGCGGCATCACCCTGTTTGTCGAAGTGGGGGTGGTACTGCTCATTCCGCTCGCCTTCTCCATCGCCCGTAAAACCAGAACCTCGCTGCTGACGCTGGCCATTCCGCTCTGCACCGCCCTGATGGCCGTGCACTGCATCGTGCCACCCCACCCGGCGGCGCTCTATGTCACCAACCAGCTGGGTGCCGACATCGGCTCCGTCATCGTCTATGGCCTGGCGGTGGGGCTGTTTGCCTCGCTGGTGGGCGGCCCGCTGTTCCTGAAACTACTGGGCAAACGGGTACCGTTCAAGGAGGTGCCCGCTGCCTTTGCCGACATCAAGGCCCGCGATGAAGCAACTCTCCCGACTTTAGGCGCCGCACTCTTCACCGTGCTGCTGCCCATCCTGCTGATGCTGGCCAAGACGGTCGCCGAGCTCAATATGGAGCACGCCAGCCACCTCTACACCGTGCTGGAGTTTATCGGCAACCCCATCACCGCCATGTTTATCGCCGCCTTCACCGCCTACTACGTGCTGGGGATCCGCCAGCAGATGAAGATGGAAGGGCTGCTCAACAAGACCGAGGAGTGCTTCTCCTCCATCGCCAATATCCTGCTCATTATCGGAGCGGGCGGCGCCTTCAACGGGGTGCTCAAGGCAAGCGGGCTGGGCGATAGTCTGGCTACTATCCTCTCCCAGCTGGATATGCACCCGATTCTGCTGGCCTGGCTGGTGGCCATCGTGCTGCACGCCGCCGTGGGCTCCGCCACCGTCGCCATGATGGGCGCCACTGCCATCGTCTCCCCCATCATGGTGCACTACCCGGATATCAGCCCGGAGATCATGACCCTGGCCATCGGCTCCGGCGCCATTGGTTGCACCATGGTGACCGACTCTCTGTTCTGGCTAGTCAAGCAGTATTGCGGCGCCACCCTGAACGAAACGCTCAAGTACTACACCACCGCCACCTTGGTCGCCTCCCTGATGGCACTGGCCGGTACCTTCCTGCTCTCCTGTATCGTGTAACAAGACCGAGAACACTATGAAAAACATCGACGTACAACAGCTCACCAACCAATTCCCGCTGATACAATCCCTGATCTCGCTCGAGCCGGTCAGCTGGTTCAACCCCAACGCCACCACCCTGGCAGTCGGTCTGCCCTATGTCGGGCTCGATAGCCGCAATGTGGCGGATGCCTCAGCCCGCCTGGCCCGCTTTGCCCCCTACATGTGCGAAGCCTTCCCGGAGACCCGCGCCAGCAACGGCATTCTGGAGTCAGAGATCGCCGCCATTCCGGCGATGCAACGCACCCTCAATGAACGCTACGGGGTCGAAGTGACCGGTAAGTTGCTGCTGAAAAAAGACAGTCACCTGCCCATCTCCGGCTCCATCAAGGCTCGCGGCGGTATCTACGAGGTGCTGACCCATGCCGAGCAGCTGGCGATCAAGGCCGGTCTGCTGCGAGAAGAAGATGACTACCGCAAACTGTTCAGCGACGAGTTTCGCCAGTTCTTCAGCCAGTACCGCATTGCGGTGGGCTCCACCGGCAACCTCGGCATGTCCATCGGCATCATGAGCGCCAAGCTCGGCTTTACCGTCACCGTCCACATGTCGGCCGATGCGCGGGAGTGGAAGAAGCGCAAGCTGCGCGAACACTGCGTCATAGTGGTCGAATATGCCGAAGATTACGGGGTGGCGGTGGAACAGGGGCGCAAAGAGGCCGAGCGCGATCCCAACTGCTTCTTTATCGACGATGAGAACTCCCGCACCCTGTTCCTCGGCTACTCGGTAGCGGGCGAGCGGGTGAAAAATCAGTTCGACCAGATGGGTATCAAGGTGGATGCCGACCACCCGCTGTTCGTCTACCTGCCTTGCGGCGTGGGTGGCGGCCCGGGCGGCGTGGCCTTTGGTCTCAAGCTCGCGTTCGGGGATAACGTCCACTGCTTCTTCGCCGAGCCCACTCACTCCCCCTGCATGTTGCTGGGGGTCCACACCGGATTGCACGATGCCATTGCGGTGCAGGATCTGGGCATTGACAACCTCACCGCAGCCGATGGCCTCGCGGTAGGACGCGCCTCCGGCTTCGTCGGCCGCGCCATGGAACGGCTGCTCGATGGCTTCTACACCCTGAGCGATCAGGAGATGTATGACCTGCTGGGACTGCTGGCGCGCGATGAGCAGATCACACTCGAGCCCTCCGCTCTGGCAGGTATGGCCGGCCCGTGGCGGGTGGCTGCCAATCCAGAGTGGCTCACCGGGCGCGGTTTCGATGCTGCAACCATGGCACAGGCCACCCATCTGGTGTGGGCCACCGGCGGTGGCATGGTGCCCGCCGAAGAGATGGCAAAGTACCTGGCCAGCGCCAAGATCTAGGCTGTTTTGCCACATTTATCTGCAAATCAACCCGCCATCACGGCGGGTTTTCTGTTTTGGGAACAAGGGGATGGGGCTGTTCTGTCGCAATCCATGGCGACAATTTCCCCAAGTTGGTCAGTTTGTGCTAAAATGGCGCTCATTTTTTGACATCTCGCGTCACGTTCGCCGCCAGATTGCCCATCTGGCTCTCTGCTCGGGTCGTGGCTTTGCACCATCATGCCTGATGATGTTCCCCCCAGGATGAGCCGACAGGCTCCCGTCAAGGTGGGCACCCTCAAGGGCACATGAGATAAGGAGATCGGGTAATGAAACAATATCAAAGCTGGCTGGGAGATTATCTGATGAGTCGACGTGACGGAGATCACGCGATGGCTTCGGAACTTGCCAACACCATCTGCGCCTTCTGGAAGGCCCAGGGTGATGAAGCAGAAACCAGCAAATGGCAGCAACGCTATCAGCAACACGTAGAGCAGGCGCAATAAGCCCCTGCACTCTTTCGCGATAAAAAAACCGGCGCTCATGGCGCCGGTTTTGTCTTTTCTGGCAAGCAGCAGATTACATCTGGTCGATCATGTCCTGAGCAAACTGGGAGCAGGAGCGCAGGGTGGCCCGTTCCATCAGACGTTCGAAGTCATAGGTGACGGTCTTGTTGCGGATCGCCGCTTCCATCCCCTTGATGATGAGATCGGCCGCTTCGACCCAACCCATGTGACGCAGCATCATCTCGGCGGAGAGGATCAGGGAGCCCGGGTTGACCTTGTCCTGTCCGGCATACTTAGGTGCAGTACCGTGGGTCGCTTCGAACAGGGCCACGCCGTCACCGATGTTGGCACCCGGTGCTATGCCGATACCGCCTACCTGAGCGGCCAGCGCGTCGGAGATGTAGTCGCCGTTGAGGTTCATACAGGCGATGACGTCATACTCGGCCGGACGCAGCAGGATCTGCTGCAAGAAGGCATCGGCGATGACATCCTTGATGACGATGGTCTTGCCGGTTTTCGGGTTCTTGAAGGAGCACCAAGGGCCGCCGTCAATCAGCTGGGCACCGTACTCGTTCTGGGCCAGAGCATAACCCCAATCCTTGAAGGCACCTTCGGTGAACTTCATGATGTTGCCCTTGTGCACCAGAGTCACGGAGTCGCGATCGTTGTCGATGGCATACTCGATGGCGGCACGCACCAGACGCTCGGTACCAGCCTTGGACATCGGCTTGATGCCGATCCCGCAGGACTCGGGGAAGCGAATTTTCTTCACGCCCATCTCGTTTTGCAAGAAGGCGATCACCTTGTTCGCTTCGGCGCTGTCGGCCTTCCACTCGATACCGGCGTAGATGTCTTCGGCGTTTTCGCGGAAGATCACCATGTCGGTCAGATCAGGACGTTTCACCGGGCTCGGGGTGCCGTCGTAGTAACGCACCGGGCGCAGGCAGATGTAGAGATCCAGCTCCTGACGCAGGGCTACGTTGAGGGAGCGAATACCGCCACCGACCGGAGTAGTCAGCGGGCCCTTGATGGCCACGCAATATTCACGAATGAAATCCAGGGTTTCGGCCGGCAACCAGGCACCTTCGCCATAGACATGAGTCGATTTCTCGCCGGTATAGATCTCCATCCAGGCGATCTTGCGCTCGCCCTTGTAGGCTTTCTCGACCGCAGCATTCACCACATTCAACATGGCCGGGGTTACGTCAACACCGATGCCATCCCCTTCAATAAACGGAATGATCGGATGGTTGGGAACCTGCAGCTTGCCGTTGGCATCGACTGTGATTTTCTGACCCTGGGTCGGGATTACTACTTTGCTTTCCATCGGCATCTCCTAACTTCCGTTTGTTATCAACTTGTTTGTTGCGCGCGGCCATCTTAGCCCATTCATTTTCATAATAAAACGACAAGAAAGCATGTCAGACCAAAGAGGTAGCCACCCGCCAGTGCGCCGTCACCACGCCTTCCCGACCCAGCCCCGTTATCCCTCCAGCTCGCTGGCCACCGCCTGCGGCTGACTCAGGGAACGGTACTGGGAAGGGGTCAAGCCGGTCTTCTGTTTGAACACCCGGCAGAAGTAGTTCACGTCGGTAAACCCGCAGCGATTGGCGACCTCTTCGAGACGGAAGCGATACTTTTTCAGCATGAACTTGGCCCGCTCCAGCCGCACCCAGCTGATGTAGTCCGCTAGCCGCATGTGCCCCTGCTGGCGGAACAGGCGTGAGAGGTGGCTGGGGGAAAGATTGAAGCGGGCGGCGATGCATTCGCGACTGATGGGGCGGTGGAAATTTTCCTGAATGTAGATGCAGATGCCGTGAAAAAGATCGGAGCCACGAGGACGACCGCTCTCCGACTCCACCAACAACTGCCGTGAGTAACTGAGCAGCGCCTGCAGCAGGTGATTGTCCATCGGTGCCCTTATCGGCTCCTGCGCAAGGGTGTTGAGGGAGAGCAGGATATGATCGAGCGCCCGTCCGGCACCGGCCTGAATACTGTGCTTCTGCACATCGAAGAAGCCGGTGTCCCCCTTGTGCTTGCTCACCAGACTGAACCCGATTTGGCGCTTGCCGAACAACAGGCTGAGCACGGAACAGTCGTTGTCCCAATCCGGCTTGTTCCAGCCGTTGGGGGGAATGTACATCGCCTCCCGCTGCCCCATCTGAACCGACTGTACATCCCCTTCAGGGGACCAGATCTGGTTGAGATAGTGGCCACTGAAGACCAGCTCGAGACGCGGGAAGTTGACCTGATAACTGAAGCAGGGTGGTACCCCTTTGTCAGAGGCAAACAGCACCTTCTCAAAGCCTTCCCCCTCACTTAGAAAGCCATCCAACAGCTGGGTAAAGATGATACTCATGAATGATCCTGATCAAGATGCAGAGAGCAACCGATTGCGGTGCGCTGCCCCTGCCATGCTATAGTCCGCGCCAGACTGAAATTCCCAAAAAATCGTTCTGATACAAGGAGCCATCCATGAGCTACCCGCCGTTTTTTCTAATGTGCAACCCGATCCAGGATTATGTCTGGGGCAGTCGTGACTCCCTGACCACGCTGTTTGGCATCAAAAATCCCGAAGGCAAACCACAAGCTGAACTGTGGATGGGCGCTCACCCCAATGGCTGCTCCGAAGTGACCCTGGCAGGCGAGACCGTGAAGCTTTCCAGCCTGATTGACGCCAACCCAGTCGCCATGCTGGGCGAAGCAACCCAGGCTCGCTTCGGCTCACTCCCCTTCCTGTTCAAGGTGCTCTGCGCCGAGCAGGCGCTCTCCATTCAGGTACACCCGAGCAAGGCACAGGCAGAGGCCGGTTTTGCCAGAGAAGAGGCCGCTGGCATCGATATCAAGGCGAGCAACCGCAACTACAAGGATCCGAACCACAAGCCGGAGCTGGTCTTTGCCCTCACCCGCTATCAGGCGATGAACGGCTTTCGCGCCATCCCGGCCATCCTAGCCCTGTTCGATCGCATGGCACTTCCCGCGCTGGCCGATCTGACCGCGGCGCTGCGCCAGTCCCAGGATGAAGCTGGCCTGCAGCACTTCTTCCACCAGTTGCTGATCTTAAGCGGTGCGCGCAAGGACGAGGCGCTGGCTGGCCTGCTGACCTATGCCGCCGCCCATCAGGATGAAGAGACCTTCGCCACCATCAGCAATCTGGCCAACCAGTACCCGGGGGATGTGGGACTCTTCTCGCCGCTACTACTCAACGTGGTGACGCTTGAGCCGGGTCAGGCGATGTTCCTCGATGCCCAGACCCCCCACGCCTACATCCACGGCACTGGCCTCGAGATCATGGCCAACTCAGACAACGTGCTGCGTGCCGGTCTGACCCCCAAATACATGGATGTGCCGGAGCTGCTGGCATGCACCCGCTGCGTCGCCAAACCGGATGACCAGATCCTGCTCAGCCCCCGTATGGAAGGCACAGTACAGCACTTCGATGTACCGGTACCGGACTTCACCTTCAGCGTGTATGGCGCAGGCGAACATGCCCTCACCACCGGCAATGCCGAGATCCTGTTCGCCATCGATGGGCCCATCACACTCATTGGCCAGGATGGCGAGCGTCTGACACTGGCCATCGGGCAATCTGCTTTTGTGCCCGCCAGCACCGGCAATTATCGCGTGACGGCTGAAGGGCGTTTTGCCCGCGCCAGCAACCGCTGATCCTGCTGAGCCATCGGCTCACTACCGTCTGTTCAAAGGGCCCTTCAGGGCCCTTTTTTCCAGCTCATCTGACCACGTGGGGGCGGGTACGGCTCACAAAATCGGTCATTTAACCCAATGCCGAAGAATAACACGTTGACTTATAATGATTAATATCATTTAGCCTCCATGGTCACGCCACCCTGCGGTTATGCGAGCCAGCTCACACCCTTCCCCACACGTCATAAAAATCCAGTTAATGCCATTTTTTTCCTCTGTCCCCGGATATTAATCACGGAAATAATAGAAATCGTTAATTTACAGGCAGCAGGAAAAATATTTAAGAGCATTTATATATTCCAGATGTAACACAGCTCAGCCACTTACTTCATCAATGTAAGGGGCGATTTTTTAAATCAGGCTATGGATGCCTGTTATTTCCCTGCGTTTTTATTTTTCCGCCTGTATGGCCAGATCGTTTTCACTATCCATTTTATCTGGCTGATATTTTCCCCTGTCACTCTGACTATCCAGTGGCAGCCGGGATAATACATGCAGATAGCCCTCTCATCCGGCAGATATTCATTGGCTGGCCCAGCGTTCTGCATTATCTGTTTTTATACGTTCGATACCCTACTTTCATTAACCTGTGGCGACAAATATGAAACTGAAACGTTCCTTACTTGCGTGTGCCGTACTGGCTGGCCTGGTTGGTATATCCGGCTGTCAAAATGACTCGGATACCGCGGTCGATAACAATAAAGAGACCAGCGTCTCCCGTTACGTCAATCCGTTTATTGGCACAGGAAATCTGGGTAACACCTATCCCGGCGCAACGACCCCGCATGGCATGGTACAGCTGTCGCCCAACAACGGTGCCAACGGCTGGGAATATATCTCAGGCTATTACTACCATGACAATCGCCTCGCCGGATTTTCTCACACCCACCTCTCGGGGGCCGGAGCCGGAGATCTCAACGATATTCTGGTGATGCCGATCAACTCCCGCTCCAATTTCATGCTGAACGAGGGGTCGGCCTCCCTGAATCTGGAGGCCTCCCGTTACAGCCACAAGGATGAAGAGGCAACGGCGGGCTACTACAAGGTCAATCTGAAGGATTACGGGATCAAAGCCGAGCTGACTGCCTCGGATCGGGTGGGGGTTCATCGCTACACCTTCCCGCAAGATAAAAAATCGGAAATCGTGGTCAACCTCGGCTTCAAGGTCAACTGGGACTACACCTCCGACTCCTATCTGAAATGGGACAAAACCCACAACCGGATCGAGGGCCATCGCTTCTCTGACGGCTGGGCCCCCAGCCAGAAAGAGTTCTTCGTGATGGAGTTCGACCAGCCCATCAAAAATATCCGCTTCGCCTACTTTGACAAAGACCAAAACCGCTATCTGGACCTGCCGGAAGGCACCACCGAGATCGGCAACGAGACCCGAGGAAAATATCAGTACGCTCGCGCCTATGTGGAATTTGATACCGCAGATAAGGGCCTGGCCGTCGAGGCCAAGGTAGCCCTCTCCAACGTCGAGATCGGCCGGGATGGCAACGCTGGCGCCTCACTCAACATGACCGAAGTGGCCAATATGTCGTTTGACGATGTCCGTCAGGCTGCGACCCAAAAATGGGAAAAGGAGCTGGGCAAGATCCGGGTCAGTGGGGATGAGGAGTACAAACAGACCTTCTATACCGCGCTCTACCACACCTATCTTGGCCAGACCATTCACTCTGATCTGGACGGGCGTTACCGTCAGGTGCATCAGGGGCGCAACGCCTATCCGGATGGCAACACACCGTGGGGCGAGCAGATCGATACCCTCAAGGAGTCGGTTCGCACCGCCGATGCCAACCGGGATGGCAAAGCGGACTTTACCCGTTACGACACCTTCTCCCTGTGGGACACCTACCGCGCAGTACAACCCCTCTCGTCACTGCTGGAGCCGGATCGCCTCGCCGATGTGGTGCTCTCCATGCTCTCCTACGCCGAGGAGGAGTGGATGGACGATCAAGGCAACCTGCGCAAGGGCAGATTGCCGGAGTGGACCTTCAAGGGTAACGAGACCGGCATGATGATGGGGATGCACTCCACCCCGGTGATCCACGACGTGCTCTCCAAAGGCTCGCTGGACAGACGGATGATCGCGCTGGGCTTCAGCGATGCGGAACGTCAGGAGATCAAGGAGCGACTGGTGACCGCCATGATCACCGACGCCCGCGCAGCCACCAGCCAGGGAGTTGCCTGGATCAAGGAGTACGAGCAGCAGGGCTATGTGCCTGCCCAGTTGCACGACACGCCGCCGACCAATGACTGGGAATCACACTCTCCCTTCAAGGATGCCTGGACCTCCTCCTACTCACTGGAGTACTCCATGAATGACTGGGCGATCGCCCAATCGATCAAGACTGTATTTGGCGAAAGTGACCCCCGCTATCAGGAGTTTGCCGATCGATCCAAGAACTGGCAGGCGCAGTTTGACTTTGGCGGCAAGCAGTACAAGGGGTGGTTCAAGGCCCGCGACTACGCTGGCAACTTCATTGATGCCGGTTGGGTAGACCCGAAAACAGGCCGGGCCGTGGGCAAGGATTGGCGCCCCGACATGTTCAACTGGTCATTCGCCGAGTCCAACGGCTGGCAATACGCCTTCAGCGTTCAACATGACATCCATGGCCTGGTCGATCTGATGACCCGGTTCGACCAGACCCAGAATCCTCAGGCCAAACGGGGCGAACTGTTTGCCAAACGGCTGGACGAGTATTGGAGCACCTATCCGGATCGCAACGCTGGCGACAACCAGTTCCCGGTATTCAACACCGGCAACGTGGGACAGCATGTGCAGGGCAACGAGCCCGATATCCATGTGCCCTACCTCTACAACTACGTAGGACAGCCCTGGAAGGGACAGGCAGCCATCGTGGCAGCCACCAACGTCTGCTACAAGAACACCCCTGACGGCATCTGTGGCAACGATGACTTTGGCACTCTCTCTGCCTGGTTCGTGTTCCGGGCGCTGGGCTTCTTCCCGGTCAATGCCTCCTCCGGCATCTACGAGATTGGCACCCCCATGTTCGAAACCGCCTCGCTCGATGTGGGAGCGGGCAAGCAGTTCACCGTCACGGCCCAGAATGTCAGCCGCGACAACATCTACATCCTGTCTGCTCGCCTCAATGGCAGCGAATTCAATCGCAGCTACCTCACCCATGAGGAAATCCTCAGTGGCGGCAAGCTTGAATTCGTGATGGGCGATAGCCCCAACCAGAATTGGGGCAGCCAGCCGGAAGATCTGCCGCCCGCGCAAGGTATCGGCACCTTCCTGCACGAAGGCGACCTGCCTGCCGGTTCCCGTTAATCACCTGTTCGGGGGAGGACTTCCTCCCCCATCACCACTCAAAAATGGAATGACCATGTTCAAGAGCAATCTTCTTTCTCTTGCGGTGATTGCCGCGCTGACCGGTGGCATCGCCGGTTGCAACAGTGAGAGCGAGTCTACCGCTATCGAAAAACCGGTAACTCCGGTTGTCGATCTGTCGGTACTGAAATACGTTGACCCCATGATAGGCACCGCCGCATCCGGCCACACCTTCCCCGGTGCTACCCGCCCTGCTGGCATGGTGCAGCTCTCGCCGGATACCTTTATGGGCTCCAACACCGATCATGAGAGCGGGCTCAACCCCTGGCACTCCGCCTCCGGCTACTGGGACTCTTCCAATTACCTCACGGGCGAGATTGTCGCGACCGATGTTCCGCTCTACGGCTTCTCCCATACCCATCTCTCCGGCACCGGCGCCACCGATCTGGGCGATATTCTGGTACTGCCCTACGCCGAGATGGCCGACGCCCAAATAAACGCCTTTGACAAAACCAATGAGCACGCCAGCGCCGGTTATTACCAAACCAGACTGAACAAGGGGGAGATTGAGGTTGAGCTAACCACCACCAAACGGGTCGGTTTGCACAAGTACACCTTTGCCAAGGGGGCCGATCGCAATGTGAAATTCGATCTGGGCCACACCCTGCTCAACAACAACGGCCAGTCGCTGAAAAACAAAATCGAAGTGGTGGATGAGTACACCCTGCGTGGCCGCAAAACCTCGACGGGCTGGTTCCAGGGCCAGAACCATCAGGGCCAGAACATCTTCTTCTACGCCAAATTCAACCAGCCCGTGGCCAAGGCCATGCTGGGCGAGCAGGACAAGATGCCGACCCGGGAGATGCGCCCCAACAGCGTCTATCAAGGGGATGACCTGACCGCCTACCTCAATTTTGGTCAGGGTGACCAACCGCTCGAGATCCGGGTCGGCATCTCGGCGGTGAGCTGGCAAGGAGCACAGAAGAATCTGGAGGCGGAAGCCCCCACCTTTGATTTTGCCAAAGTGAAAGCCGAGGCCGAATATGCCTGGGCTGACAAACTGACCAAGATCCGCGCGGAGGGAGGCACTCAGACCGAGAAGACCAATTTCTACACCGCCCTCTACCACATGATGATTGCCCCCATCGAGCTCTACGATGTGGATGGCAAGTATCTTGATATGCAGGGCACCCTGCGCACCCTGAAACCGGGTGATACTCCCAACTACTCCATCTACTCGACCTGGGATACCTTCCGCGCCGTTCACCCCATGTGGACCATCATGGACCCGCCGCAGGCGACTCTCTACGCCAAGGATTTGATCCGCAAATCCAACGTGGAGTTCGGCCTGCTGCCCAAGTGGGAAGGCCACGGCTCGGAAACCGGCACCATGATTGGCTACCCCTCGGCGGCCATCCTTGCCGATGCGGTGACCAAGGGGCTGATCGATGCGCAAGAGGCACTGGAAGCCTCGGTCAAATCGGCCCACTACCGGCCTGCCGATTACCCGCAGATCCATGACGACATCCTGAGCTCGCTGATGGCCGGTCAGCTCAGCTATCACGAGAAAGAGCAGTGCGTCCGTTATCCCAACTGGAACTCGGTCTCCTACTCGCTGGAGTTCTCTTTCTACGACTGGACCATCGCCGAGATGGCGAAAGCCGCGGGTGATATGACCACCTATCAGGAGTTCAAGGCGCGCTCCTACAACTCGCTCAAGCATTGGGATCCCCAGGCTGGCAATGCCGATGGCAAGGGCTTCTTCGTGCCGACCGAGCTGAAAAATGGCGACCCGTGCGCCCTGAAATACGCGGCGGCCGATTTCGATCCCTACAAGTCGGATGCCTTCTACTACACCGAGGGCAACGCCTGGCAGTGGCAGTGGTCCTTCATGCAGGATCTCGACAAGCTGACCGAGATCATGGGCGGCCAGCAGGGGCTGAACGACAAGCTCGACAACCTGTTCAACGCCGACCCCAACGGGGGCGAGGCACATCAGGACATGACGGGTTATATCGGGCAGTACATCCACGGTAACGAGCCCTCCCACCACGTCATCTATCTCTACAACCGCACCGCCCAGCCCTGGAAAGCGCAGGAGTACCTCGACCGGGTCTACAAGGAGTTCTACAAAAACAGCCCGGATGGCCTGATCGGCAATGAAGACGTCGGCCAGATGTCTGCCTGGTACATCATGAGCGCCATGGGCTTTTATCAAATCTCCCCGGGCGACCCGACCTACACCATCGGTCGTCCCATCTTCGACAAGGTCACCATCAACCTGCCCGACGGTCAGTTCAACGTGGTAGCGCAGAACAACAGCCCGGACAACCTCTATGTCAAAGAAGTCACCATCAATGGCAAGCCACTCAACCAGTACAACACCTTCGCCCACAGCGAGATCCGTCCCGGTGGTGAGCTGCGTTTTGTGATGACCAACCAGCAACCGACCCAGTAACTCTACAAGCGGCAAGCCACCCGGCTTGCCGCTTTTTCATCTCCGGAATTTGAGGAACAACAATGTTCAAACCCCACAAGCTGGCCATCATGGTGACAGCCCTGCTTGGCCTCTATGGCTGCAACACAAACGATGAAACTACTGACAATAGCCGCCCCGACAATGCCCTGCAGGTGCTGCAATATGTCGATCCGCTGATCGGCACCGATGGACTGGGCAATGTCAATCCGGCCCCTGTCATGCCGGAAGGGATGATCCAGCCGGGCCCGGACAACTGGAATCCGGCCAACTGGAATGGTAAGGGGTCCCCTTCCGACTATCACCACCATCTGGCCAAGCTTTCCGGCTTCAGCAGCACCCATATCTCGGGGGCAGGCAAGGGGGATCTCAATGACTTCGCCTTCTTGCCCTTCACCGGCAGCAATACCGACCCGGTCACCATCAACAAGACCAGCGAGCTGTCGGAGGTTGGCTATTACAAAGCGGATCTGGTAGAGACCGGCATCAAGGCCGAACTCACCGCCACCCAGCGGGTCGCCTTCCACCGTTACAGCTATCCGGCGGGTGAAGATCGCAAAGTCCAGCTCGATCTGCAGCACGAGCTGCTGGAGCAGTATGGCAACCACTCCCGCAATATTTACTTCAAGCGGGTGAGCGACAACGCCATTGCCGGAGCCAGAACCAGCAACGAGTGGGGGCAGTGGCAGACGGTCTTTTTCTACGCCGAGTTTTCCGAGCCGTTTGTGGATCAGATCCTCTATGTCGATGGCAAATTGAGCAACGACACCGAGGTGGGGTTGGCCGATTACATCGGGTATGGCGAAACCAGACCCCGGGTACGGGATGTGGTGACCCAACTCAACTTTGCCAAAGGGGAACAGCCCATCACCATGAGGATGGCCATCTCGGGCACCGGCATTGAGGGGGCCATGGCCAACCTTCGCGCCGATGAACATGGCTACCGCTTCGATCAGGTGGTGCAGGAGAGCAAACAGGCATGGGCGAAAGTGCTCAATAAGTTCACCCTGGAGGGTGGCAGCGATGCCGACAAGACGATGTTTTATACCTCGCTCTATCGCACCTACATCGCCCCCTTCGTCTATCAGGATGTGGATGGTCAATATCGCGGAATGGATGGCAAGGTGCATGAGGCCAAGCCGGGCTTTACCAACTATTCGGTCTACTCCATGTGGGACACCTTCCGCGCCGCCCACCCATTGAAGACCATCATCGAAAAAGAGCGATCCATCGACTATGTGCACGATCTGCTCAACAAATATAAAACCGGCGGCATCATGCCGAAGTGGGAGCTGCACTCCGACTATACCGGCGAGATGGTCGGCTACCCGGCGGTCTCCATCATCGCCGATGTCATCGTCAAATATCCGGATGCATTCACACAGGAAGAGATAAAGCTGGCGCTGCAGGCGGCCAATGTCTCCGCCAACTTTGACCTCGCGCTGACCAAAAGCTGGGTGCCCTATCAGGATCCCTGGAACGGCGACAAGCGCTTCACCGTAATGACCCGTCACGGCCAGTATGCCGAGCAGCACGGCTATGTCCCCGCCAACGTCAAACTCAAGCCGGAAGAGGGCGGCATGGCCCAGGACAAGTACGATGAACTGGTCAACGAGTCCGTCTCGTACGGTGTCGAGAATGCCTACTACGACTGGTGTATCGCCCAACTGGCCCGCCTGGCGGGCGACAAGTCTGCCGAGAACCGCTATCTGACCCGGGCCACCACCTGGCGCGCCTATTTTGACTACAACCCAACGGAATATGGCAAATATGGTTCGACCGGCTTTATGCGCCCCAAAAATTACGATGGCAGCTGGGTCAACAACTACCCCTCCTGCGCTATCGATAAAAACGGCAACCCGGTCACGCCCCCACCAGGTTGCGACATCAACGACAGCAGCCGTTATGACACCTTCTGGCCCTATCGTGCCGAGCACCGGGGACAGGACTTTACCGAAGGCAACACCTGGCAGTGGAGCTGGTTTGTTCCCCACGATATCGAGGGGCTCAAAGAGGTAATGGGTGGCGAGGAGAAATTCAGGAAGAATCTGGATGCCCTCTTCACCGCCAACTCCAACGCCGATACCTCGCAAGGGGATATGACCGGCTATATCGGGCAGTTCGTGATGGGGAACGAACCGGATCACCATGTTCCCTATCTCTATAACTGGACCAAGGAGCCGTGGAAAACCCAGGAGTATGTGGATCAGGCGGTACGCAGCTTCTTCCACCCGACCACCACCGGGCTGATTGGCAATGAGGACGTGGGGCAAATGTCCGCCTGGTACATCATGAGTGCGCTTGGCTTCTATCAGGTCACGCCGGGAGTCCCGGTCTACACCATAGGTCGACCACTGTTTGACAAGGTGACGATGGATATTGATGGCGGGAAATTCACCGTGAGCGCCGAAAACAATGGCCCCCAAAATATCTATGTGGAATCGGTCACCATCAATGGCAAACCGTTGGGGGAAAACCTGACATTCAACCACAGCGATATTCGGGCAGGTGGTGAGTTGAAATTTATCATGACGGCGCAAAAACCGACCCGCTCAGATAATAAATAACCATCATTGATTGCCAATATATGTTCAGGCCCAAAGCTTCCTTTGGGTCTTTTTTGGTCGATTCACAAGAACACTCAAAAAATATGACGTGCTGCATCACATGATACGCGGATCACAAACAGACAGCCTTGTCACAAAAGTCTAGTGAATGACACTTTTTTACTCTGTCGATGAAACAGGAGCCATGGGAATAATAGCGCTCGCCGGATTGACAGCGCTGCACCTTGATATTGCGCAGGCACCACTCCGGCATCAAAAAATAAATTCTGACTGCTCACCCCCTACCCGATGGAGCCGTTCTATATGTTCAAGAAAAATATTCTGGCCATTACCCTGACCAGCACCCTGGCCATGTTATCCGGCTGCGATTCAGATAACAGCAGCACCGATAACGACGATCAAAAGCCAACGCCAACCAATGTGTTGCAATACGTGAATCCATTTGTTGGCACTGGCTTTAACGGTCACACTTTTCCCGGCCCCGTGGTACCGGAAGGCATGGTGCAACTCTCGCCGGATACCGAACTGATAGGGTGGCACTCCTCCTCCGGCTATCATTTCGACAAAGACACTCTGTTCGGTTTTTCCCACACCCATCTCTCCGGCACCGGCATGGGGGGGCTCGGGGATATTCTGTTCCTGCCCTTTACCGAAGATAAGGCCAAATACATCGAGCCGAACAATGATTACCGCAAGGCCATCTCGGTCAAAATGGACAAAAAATCCGAGCAGGCGGAGCCTGGCTACTATGCGGTCCGCATCGCCGAAAATGGCATCAAGGCTGAACTGACCGCCTCCGAGCGGGTTGGCTTTCACCGCTACACCTATCCGCAGGGCCAACCACAACGACTGAAGATCGATTTGAACTCGATCCTCAACAGCGACTGGGGATCGAGTTCGCTGCGCAACAAACTCACCATCAGCGAAGATGGCTACACCATCACCGGCGAGCGGGATGCCACCCACTTCTCCGGCTGGGCGAAAAACCAGAAGATCTTCTTCCATGCGACCTTCGACAAGAAGATCAAAGGGGTCTACATCCTCGCTGGTGGTGTGCCGGTTGAGGGCTTGAGCGCCGAGCACAAGGCCAAATCCAAAGCGGATGTCACCGCCTACGTCGAATTTGAAGAAGGCGGTTCCGCCCAACTGAATGCCAAAGTCGCCCTCTCGGCGGTGGATGCCACCGGCGCACGGAACAACTACCAGGCCGAAGGGGATGTTTCGTTTGACGAGGCCCGCGCCAACGCCCGCGAGAAGTGGGCCAACGCCCTCAATTTCACCATCGAGGGGGGCAGCAAGGAGCAACACGAGATCTTCTACACCGCCCTCTACCACACCAAGATCGCCCCCATCGTCCATCAGGATGTGGATGGCAACTACCGCGGCATGGGCAAAGGAGCGCAGGCCAAGGGGGAAGGCAGCTACTCGATTTACTATGGTCAGGCGAGCGAAGAGCAGCCCAACTTCTCGGTCTACTCCCTGTGGGACACCCAGCGCGCGCTGCACCCGCTCAAAACCATCACCGAACCCACCCGCGCCGTGCAATATGCCAAGAACCTGCTCCAGAAGTATCTGGAGAGCGGCCTGCTGCCCAAGTGGGAGCATCTGGGGGATGAGACAGGCACCATGGTGGGCTATCCGGCAGTAGTGGTGATTGCCGACGCCATCACCAAATACCCCGATGCCTTCACCGCGCAGGAGAAAAATCTGGCGCTCACGGCCGCCATCGACTCCTCCACCTATACCAACTACCCCATGCTGGCGACCGAGTGGGACAAGGCGGTGCTGGACAAGACCCTGACCAACCACATCGATTACATCGAGAAGAACGGCTTCGCCCCGGCAGTGCAGCGGATCGACGGTCAGCCCGTCTTCGCTGACTACACCCTCGAGTCAGTCTCTTACGGTCTGGAAAACGCCTTCTATGACTGGGCCATCGCCCGGATCGCCAAGGCGGCCGGCAACAAGGCCGCAGAGGCGCGCTATCTGGCCCGCTCGAACGGCTACCAGCGCTACTTCGATCACAATGCGGCCGAATACGCCCAGTACGGGGTGACCGGTTTCATGCGTCCGGTGATGATCGATGGCTCCTTCATGACGCCGTTTGATCCCTATGGCACCGAGCATGAGACCGGCAACTATACCGAGGGCAACGCCTGGCAGTGGACCTGGTTTGTGCCCCATGACATCAAGGGGCTGAAAGCCGCGATGGGCGGAGAAGAGGCATTCAAGCAGAATCTGGACGCCACCTTTACCGCCGAGAGTCAGGGGTCGGAGACCGCTGACATGACCGGAATGATGGGTCAGGTGGCCTTCGGCAATGAACCCTCCCACCATATCCCCTACCTCTACAACTGGACATCGGAGCCCTGGAAAACTCAGGAGACGGTCGACTACATCCTCGACACCATGTACTCGAACACCCCGGCCGGCATCATAGGCAACGAGGATGTTGGCTCCATGTCTGCCTGGTATGTGATGTCAGCACTTGGCTTCTATCAGGTGAATGCGGCGGATCCCATCTACACCATCGGCCGCCCGCTGTTTGCCAAAGCGACCATCCCGGTCAAGGGGGGAACCTTCACCATCATCGCCGATAACAACAGCGCCAAGAACCGCTATGTCCAGTCGGTCACCATCAATGGCAAACCGCTCAAGGATGGTCTCTTCTTCGAGCACAAAGAGTTTGTACCCGGTGGCAACCTCCACTTTGTGATGAGCGATACCCCGCCACAAAAGTAACGAGCCATAGCATTGAAGTGACATTCAGCACGCAACCCGCGAATGTCACTTTGTGATACCCGACGGCCCACGCCAGATGGATTGATAAAATCCAATCAGCGCTGGGCCATTTTATTTTCCAGTGGGAAGCCCTGGTTCAGCCATTAACCCGTTTTTCTCAAATCTGCCTTAAATCGGGCAATAAACCGCAAAAAATGGCTGTAAATCCCATTACAAGGGTTTTTCTGTCATACCTTGACCGCTGTCACATCCTGCCATTAATTAAACAAAAACAACTATTGAGTTAAAAAACAACACTTTGCGAGCTGGATCACACCAGCAAAAGCATGCAACAAAAATCCAGTTATTGCTACATTCATCGCCTGTCCAACCCTACCCTTGAGGGCAATAATGAGCCCAATTCGCAACGCATGACTTAGCCCTTACAGGGAAGGAGAGTGAGATGTTACCCACCATGACCAACGGCAGACTCATCTGCCTGGAGTTGAAAGCCACCAGCAAGGAGGCCCTGTTCGACGAGATGGCACAGATGCTGGCGAGCGATGGCGCCGTGTCTGATCAACAGCAATTCGTCAAAGATGTCTGGGCCCGCGAGCAGTTGGACTGCACCGGCTTCGAGCAGGGTGTCGCCCTGCCCCACGCCAAGAGCAAGGCGGTCAGCCGCCCGGCCATTGCCATCGGTGTCAGCCGTCAGGGTATCGAGTACGGCGCCGAAGATGGCAAACCGACCCAGCTGATCTTCATGATCGCCTCCCCGGATGGCGGCGCCAATCACCATATCGAAGTGCTGGCGGAGCTCTCTACCCGTCTGCTGGAGCCGGGCTTTATCGAGCAGATGAAAGCGGCCACCACTGTCGAGCAAGCACTGACCCTGCTCAAGCAAGGTCCGAAAATGGAAAAACCGGCGCCAGCCGCCAAACCGGCAGCCACTGCACCGGCTGAGCCCACCGATCGCACCTTCAAGGATCGCCTCAATACCATGAAGCAGCACCTGCTGTTTGGTACTTCCCACATGATCCCCTTCATCGTGGCAGGCGGTGTGCTGCTCTCCCTGTCAGTGATGATGAGCGGCAAGGGCGCAGTGCCGGAAGCGGGCTTCCTCAAAGACATGGCCACCATGGGTATCGCCGGTCTGACTCTGTTTACTGCCGTACTGGGTGGCTACATCGCCTACTCGCTGGCTGACAAACCGGGCCTGGCCCCGGGCATGATCGGCTCCTGGATTGCCGTACAGCACTATCAAACCGGTTTCCTCGGTGCCATTCTGGTGGGCTTTATCGCAGGTTTCGTGGTCAATCAGCTCAAACGGATCAAGCTGCCTGACTCCATGACCTCGCTCGGTTCCATCTTCATCTATCCGCTGATCGGTACCTTCCTGGTGTGTGGCATCGTGATGTGGGGGATCGGTGCCCCGATCGCCGCCATGATGGAAGGGATGAACCACTGGCTCTCCAGCATGGCGGGCTCAGGTAAAGTGATGCTGGGTGCCATTCTGGGTGGTATGACTGCCTTCGATATGGGCGGCCCGGTCAACAAGGTTGCAACCCTGTTTGCCCAGACTCAGGTCAACACCCAGCCCTGGCTGATGGGCGGCGTCGGTATCGCCATCTGTGTGCCGCCGCTCGGTATGGCGCTGGCGACCTTCATGTCTCCGAAGCGTTACAAGAAAGAAGAGCGTGAATCCGGTAAAGCGGCCGCTATCATGGGCATGATCGGTATCAGTGAAGGTGCTATCCCGTTCGCCGCTGCTGACCCCATGCGTGTTATCCCGGCCATCGTCGCAGGCGGCATCGTCGGCAACATCACCGGCTTCATGATGCACAGTATCAACCACGCCCCCTGGGGTGGCTGGATTGTCCTGCCGGTGGTGGAAGGCAAGATGGGTTACATTCTCGGCACCATCCTCGGCGCCCTGACCACCGCCATCATCGTCAACCTGCTGAAGAAGCCGGTGAGCGAAGAAGATGACGTGACCGCCACCCAAACCAGCTTCGAAGTCATTGAAGCGGAAGGAGAAGCGGACGTACTGGCCATCACTGCCTGCCCGTCTGGCGTTGCCCACACCTTCCTCGCCGCCAAGAGCCTGCAGAAGGCCGCCGCCAAGCAGGGGATCAAGATCAAGGTCGAGACCCAGGGCGCCAACGGCATCATCAACCGCATCACCGCCAAGGATGTCGCCAACGCCCGCTGCGTCATCTTCGCCCACGATGTGGCGATCAAGAACCGCGAGCGCTTCACCAATATCGAGGTCATCGACGTGAAGACCAAGGAGGCGATCCACAATCCGGAAGCACTGCTGGCCCGCACGCTGGGCAACAAGGCAAACGCCGCCTGATAGCAGTCAGACCAACCAGCACAAGGGGCCCATTACGGGCCCCTTTTCGTTGCCGACCGAGCAACCGCACATCATCCCACCGACCAAGCCACTGATTTAAAACATATTAACCAGTCACATCACGGATCTTGGCGAGCCGTCACAGAACGGTGACGTGTAAAAAAACAGCAATTGAAGCGCTGGTCAGATCTCATGTCAAATGGCTCCGCCTACTAAACTGGAGCATCACAAAAATGATAAAAATCAATAAATTGGTTCTGGCTGTTACCCTCACCCTCACTGCCACCCCCTTGCTGGCGGCTCACTGGGCGTGTGGCGACCACGTACGCTTTGGTCTGCCCTCCGAATCGGATCAGAAGCTCTGCCGTGAAGGGTATGCCATCGGCTACAACTACGACTATAAGGTGGCGGACTGGGTCTCCTACCGGATGACCGCCCAGAGCGCACAGGGCACAGTGCCCCGCAAGGATGCCTTCGCCGAGGACAGGGAGATCCCTGTCGCCTACCGCGCTACCCTCTCCGACTACAAGGGCTCGGGCTACGATCGTGGCCATCAGGCCCCGGCGGGGGACATGAAATCGAACAAGAACACCATGAAAGAGAGCTTCCTGCTGAGCAACATGACGCCGCAGATCGGGGTGCTCAACCAGAAGGCGTGGCGCGTGCTGGAGGACAAGGTGAACAAGTGGGCGGTCTCCCGCAAGGATGTTCAGGTGATCACCGGCCCCATCTTTACCGGCTCTGAGGAGTCCATCGGTCAGGGCGTGGCGATCCCGAGCGCCTACTACAAGATCGTGATGGACCCAGCCAAACTGCAGGCCATCGCCTTTATCATGCCGCAGGAAGAGGTGCCCATCAGCCAGATCGCCGACTACCGGGTCTCGGTACGCGAGGTGGAGGAGCAGACCCAGCTCAACTTCTTCAGCGATATGCCCGAAGAGCAGCAAGAGACGCTGGAAGCCCGCATCTCCCCGATGTGGAACTGACTCGAACAACTCATCCGCAGATAGCTTGAGACGCCATCAGTCTTGCATCGCAACAGGGACAGGGGGAGTCACGCTCCCCCTGCCCTTTTCAGATGGCTGCTGACCCGTTGCGGCCATTTTTGCGGCCACAGGTGTGGCATCGCCCGACGACCCGCCCCGACTCACAGTTTGCCACGCCGTTAACTGGTATATTGCCTCTCTTTGGCACTAACAGACTGAATTGACGCACATTTGCCTTATCCCATCGGCCCGCAAACCACTGCGCCACGGCGCGATTCAGCCCGACAGAGGACCTTTTGATGAAACAGACCCTTCTTGCCCTCACCCTCGGCGGCCTGCTGGCGCTCTCGCCCCTCACTCTGCAAGCGGCCGAGAGCTCGATGCAGATGGAGCATGACCTCAATACCCTGGTCAGCAAGCGCCAGGCGGTGGACATGCTGCTCGGCGAAGCGCTGCAGATCTACAAGTCGCCAGCCAAGATCTCCCACGCCGGTTTTACCGCCAAGATGCCGAGCAATATGGAGCTGGTGACCGAGCGGCTGCTGGCCGCCTACCAGCTGGAACCCTACCGCACCGACCTGCTCATCTCGGCAGCCAACGCCCAGATCTACAACGGCAACCTGAGCCGCGCCATCACCTTGCTGGAGCAAGCGCAGGCCGTCGCCCCAGATGATCTCGACATCAACAGCTATCTCGCCATCTGGCAGCTGGTGAAGGGTAACAAGGAGGCCTCCCGCAGCTATCTGGCGAAAGTGGCGGATCGCAACAGTGGCCGGGCTGCCGATCTGGAGGAGATCATCGCCCGGGTACAGCGGATCACCGCCGCCCCGCTGCAGACCGAACTGACCGGGGATCAGGTCAAGGCCACCCAGGAGGGCAAGCGCGCCATCGTCACCCTGGGCTACGCCCTCAATCCCGACGGCAGCATGGACAAGATCCTGCTGGGCCGGCTGCAAACCACCCTTGAGCTGGCCAAAGCCGACCCGGAAGCGCTGATCATCCTGACCGGCGGCGTGCCCCAGAACCGCCAGACCGAGGGCAAGCTGATGGCCGACTGGCTGGCCAACCACGGCATCGACCGCAGCCGCCTGATTGAAGAGAACTACGCCACCAGCACGGTGGATAACGCCCTCTACAGCGCCTATGCCCTCGCCCGCCACCAGATTGACTATGCGGTGCTGGTGAGCTCAGCCAGCCATGTGCGCCGCGGTCAGACGGTGCTGGAAATCGCCTGCGACCAGATTGGCCCGGCCAACATCAAGGTGGCGAGCGTCAGCTACCCTGACAAGCCCCTCGAGGAGCTGGCCACCCCGAGCGAGAGCGAGCTGCTCGGCATCTACCGCGACGCCCTGCGCACCTACGGTATGTGGAGTTACCGCTCCGCCCCGCTGATTGAACGTTGATCAGCCGGGTTCACGCTGAACCATCCGTGATAAACCATAAAGCCCGCCACCCCGGCGGGTTTTAGCATTGCCCCAACGGCTTTCGTTTTGCCGCCATCGCTCATCGTTCCGTATCGCTATCACTCGCCCCGTCTTTTGTCTGACAAGACAAAGCGGTCATCCCCCTATGTATCGGGTGGGCAATCTCATGACGAGTAACATATTCAGATTCAGATGACGTTTATCGCCTGACAAATATCGACTGCGATGATTGGGATATATAAATAAACGCATTGATTTACCGCTCTTTTTCTAAGAACAATTGCTCGCCACAACAATATTTTCGTTATTTCATTGTCAGGCCAATAAATGGGAAAACGGCTATTCCCCCCCCCGGATAACGGAATAGCATCATGATAGGAAAAGGATATTCTCTCTGGCTGACAGCCCTCGCCCTTCTCAGCCTGCAGGCCCACGCCGTCGACGTGACCGTGGCTTACCAGACCTCGGCCGAGCCAGCCAAGGTGGCCCAAGCCGACAACACCTTTGCCCGCGACAGTGGCGCCAAGGTGAAGTGGCTCAAGTTTGACAGTGGTGCCAGCGTGGTGCGGGCGCTCGCTTCCGGCGATGTGCAGATCGGCAACATCGGCTCCAGCCCGCTGGCGGTGGCCGCCAGCCAGCAGGTACCGATCGAGGTGTTCCTGCTCGCCTCCAAACTCGGCAATTCGGAAGCGCTGGTCGTCAAGCCTGAGCTCGCCTCCCCCAAGGCACTGGCCGGCAAACGCATCGCCGTGCCTTTTACCTCCACTACCCACTACAGCCTGCTGGCCGCCCTCAGACACTGGGGCGTGGATCCGGCCAGCCTGCAGATAGTCAATCTGCAGCCACCCGCCATCATCGCGGCCTGGCAACGGGGTGACATAGATGGCGCCTACGTCTGGGCTCCGGCTCTCAATGAACTGGCCAAGGAGGGCAAGGTGCTGACCGACTCGGCCCAGGTGGGTGAATGGGGCGCACCCACGCTCGATGTGTGGGTGGTTCGCAAGGAGTTTGCCAAGGCTCACCCCGAGGTGGTGCAAGCCTTCGTCAACAGCACCCTGGCGGCCCAGCGCGGCTATCTGGACAACCCGGCTGGCTGGCTGGCACAGCCGGACAACCTCGCCAAACTGGCAACACTGAGCGGCGTACCAGCCGCAGAGGTACCCGGGCTGGTCAAAGGCAACACCTACCTGACTGCCCGGCAGCAGAGCGACGAGCTCGCCGCGCTGGTGAACCGGACCATAGTGGACACTGCCCGCTTCCTCAAGGAGCAAGGCAAGGTACAGAGCGCCGGCAGCGATTACAGCCAGTACGTCACCGACCGTTTCGTCAAGGCCCAGGCCCGCTGAATGACCCAAAGTAACCCGGAGGCTGCCATGCTGCAACTCACCCACCTTTGTGCCGACTACGACGGCAAACGGGTGCTCGACAACATCAACCTCACGCTGGAAGCGGGGGAGCTGATGGTGGTACTCGGCCCCTCCGGCTGCGGCAAAACCACTCTGCTCAACCTTATCGCAGGCTTTCTCACCCACCATCAGGGCGAGATCAGCCTGCAAGGCAAACCGGTGACCGGCCCCGGTGCCGAGCGGGGGGTGGTGTTCCAGAACGAGGGACTACTGCCCTGGCGCAACGTGCTGGACAACGTGGCTTTCGGGCTACAGCTGGCCGGTCTGCCCCGCCCGGAGCGCGAAGCGAGAGCCCTGGCCATGTTGCGCAAGGTGGGGCTGGAAGAGGCTCATGCCAAACCCATCTGGCAGCTCTCCGGCGGTCAGCGTCAGCGGGTCGGCATCGCCCGGGCGCTGGCCACCCAGCCGCAACTGCTGTTGCTCGACGAGCCCTTCGGCGCCCTCGACGCCTTTACCCGCGAGCAGATGCAGACCCTGCTGCTGCGCCTGTGGCACGAGCAGCGCCGTCAGGTGCTGCTCATCACCCACGATATCGAGGAGGCAGTATTCATGGCGACCGAGCTGGTGCTGCTCTCTCCTGCCCCGGGCCGGATCACCGAGCGGCTGACCCTGGATTTTGGCCGCCGCTTCGCCGCCGGAGAGTCGTGCCGCAGCATCAAGTCGGATCCCGCCTTCATCGAGCAGCGTGAATATGTACTCGGCCGGGTCTTCGCCGAACGGGAGGAGTTTGCATGACAGCCGCCCTCTCATCCTCGGCAGTCCCTGCCACTGTGCACCTGCGCTGGCCTCTGTCACGTCGGCTTGGCGTGAGCCTGCTTAGCCTGACCACCCTGCTGGCTATCTGGTGGCTGGTGGCGCACCTTGGCTGGATAAGCCCTCTATTTTTGCCGCCCCCCGAGCAGGTACTGCACCAGTTCATCACCATTGCCGGGCCGCAGGGATTCATGGATGCCACCCTGTGGCAGCATCTCGCGGCCAGCTTGCAGCGCATCCTGATCGCCCTGATAGCTGCGGCCCTGTTCGGGGTAACGGTGGGGATTGCCATGGGGCTGAGCCCCACGGTGCGCGGCATGCTGGATCCGCTGATCGAGCTCTACCGACCGGTCCCCCCGCTCGCCTACCTGCCACTCATGGTGATCTGGTTTGGCATAGGTGAGACATCCAAGGTGCTGCTCATCTATCTCGCCATCTTCGCGCCGGTGGCCATGGCAACCCTGACGGGAGTGCAGAGCGCCCAGCAGGTGCGACTGCGGGCCGCCCAGGCACTGGGCGCCACCCGCTGGCAGGTGTTGTTGTACGTCATCCTGCCCGGCGCCCTGCCGGAAATCTTGACCGGGCTGCGCATCGGGCTCGGGGTCGGCTGGTCCACCCTGGTGGCGGCCGAGCTCATCGCCGCCACCCGTGGCGTGGGCTTTATGGTGCAATCCGCCGGCGAGTTTCTCGCTACCGACGTGGTGCTGGCGGGCATTCTGGTGATCGCCCTGATCGCCTTCATTCTGGAACTTGGTTTACGTGCGCTGCAGCGTCGCCTGACGCCGTGGCATGGAGAAGGACTATGAGCAATACCCTGCGTATCACCCCCCTCGGCCCCCACATCGGTGCCGAGATCAGCGGCATTCAACTGGCTGAACCTTTGAGCGATAGCCACTTTGGGCAGATCCATCAGGCCCTGTTGAGCCATCAGGTACTGTTCTTTCGGGACCAGCCCATCACCCCTCTGGCTCAGCGGGCGCTGGCCAACCGCTTCGGCGATCTGCACATCCACCCCATCTATCCCCATGCGCCCGAGGCCAAAGAGATCATCGTGCTCGACACCCACAACGGGAATCCACCGGACAACGACAACTGGCATACCGATGTGACCTTTATCGAGACGCCCCCGGCGCTGGCCATTCTGGCTGCCAAGCAGTTGCCGCCGGTCGGCGGAGACACCCTGTGGGCCAGCGGCATCGCCGCCTTCGAGGGGCTCTCCCCAAGGCTGCAACAACTGCTGGCGGGACTGGAGGCCGAACACGATTTCAGCAAGTCGTTCCCGGCCCATCGCCACACCAGTAGCCCGGAGGAGTACGGACGCTGGCAAGAAGCAGTATCCCGCCATCCCCCCTTGCGCCACCCGGTGATCCGCACCCATCCCCTCAGTGGCCGTCAAGCCCTGTTTGTCAACGAAGGCTTCACCACCCGCCTGCCCGACTTGCCAAGGCAAGAGAGCGAGGCGTTGCTCGCCTTCCTGTTCAAGCATGTCAGCAAGCCCGAGTATCAGGTACGCTGGCGCTGGCAAGAAAACGACATCGCCATCTGGGACAATCGGGTCACCCAGCACTATGCCAACGCCGACTATCTGCCAGCCCGGCGCATCATGCACCGGGCAACTGTGCTCGGCGACAAACCGTTCTGGCGCGCCTCTTGACGCCCAACAACGAAAGAGGGAGGCATCTTGCCTCCCTCTTCTGTTTGTACGTTTCGCCGCACCTGTCAGCTGACGATAAAGCCCTGTGAGGGGGCCGCTTTGGGATCGTCACCGAAGCGGTTCGGCCCCTGCTGGCCGTTGCAAACCATAAAGTAGATAAGCACCAGGGTGCCGATAATGGGGATAAGTCCGAGCAGCAGCCACCAAGCGCTGCGGTCGGTATCGTGCAGACGACGGGCCGCCACCGCCAGCGATGGCAGCAGCACCGCCAGCGAATAGATGGAGCTGATCAGCTCCTTGTCGCCGCCGATCAGCTTGTCCACCATGCCGAGCAGCAACATGACGATGACGTTGCACAGCACGAACATCCAGTATTCGGTGCGACGGGCCCGCCCGCTGAATACCGCATATTGCTTGAGGACCGAGATATACCAGTTCATTGCGCCTCCTGAGTGGCCTTTATGCCTATGAATAAAAAGAGAGTCGATAAAACAAGTAGTTAAGAGCTTAGCGCGATCATCCCCCCTAGTCGACAATGATGCCCGAACGCCTCCCAAACTAATCAGCTGCGGCAATCATTGACCGACTGAGCCGGAAGATAATTTGCCCTGCAACAGGGAAAATCCCCCCCATCAGCGCATCACTCTCGTCACAAGCAGGAAAATGGTGCTTAATAATCCATTAGCAATCGTATGGACTCAGCGTGAGGATAGCGGTAGATTCGGCGCCCAATCCTGAACAGGATCTGTGTCTCCCTCCCATAATGAATCCACTTATTCATTACTTCTCCTAACACAGGGATAGCCATGAGTATTACACGCAGAGATTTTCTCAACGGCGTTGCCATCACCATTGCGGCAGGCGTCGCCCCCATCAATCTGCTCAAGGCTGCCGAAGGCGGCAGCACGCTGGCGGATAAAACCCTGGCCTACCCGCCCGCCCTCACCGGCTTGCGCGGCAACCACCCGGGCTCTTTCGAACCGGCCCACAGCATCGCCCGTGACGGCAAGCAGTATGACTTTGCCAATATTCCCCTTGAGGGGGAGTACGATCTGGTGATCGTCGGCGCCGGGATCAGCGGGCTGGCCGCCGCCTGCTTCTATCAGCAACTGCTTGGCGCGGATAAGAAGATCCTGCTGCTCGACAACCACGATGACTTCGGCGGCCACGCCAAGCGCAACGAGTTCACCACCCCCGATGGCCTGCGTCTGGGTTACGGCGGCAGTGAGTCCCTGCAATCACCGCGTTCGGTCTACAGCCCGGTGGCGCTCGGTCTGCTCAAGGCGCTGGAGGTCAACATCGACGAGCTGGCCGCCGGTTTCCAGCAGACCTTCTATCCGGATCTGGGGCTGAGCCGCGGCGTCTATTTCGACGAGAAGCACTTTGGCGTCAACAAGATAGTGAACGGGGATCCGGGCCACAACGTAGCGGATGACATCCCCCGCGATCGCCTGAACGGCCGGCCGCTGGCGGAGTTTATCGGTGACTTCCCCCTCGATGATGCCGACAAGGCTGCCCTGTTGGCCCTGCACGAATCGAAGATCGACTACCTGAGCGGCATGACCCGCGAGCAGCAGGATGAGTGGGTAACCCGCAACAGCTACACCACCTTCCTGCGCGATAAAGTGGGCCTGAGCGAACGGGCGATCACTTACTTCCAGCAGCGCACCAACGACTTCCAGGCGGTCGGCATCGACGCCACCGCCTGCGCCGATGCGCGCCTCTGTGCCTTGCCGGGCTTCGACGGCCTCAATCTGACGCCGCTGGATGCCGAGGAGCAGGCGGAACTGGACGACCCCTACATCTTCCACTTCCCCGATGGCAACGCCGGTCTCACCCGCCTGATGGTGCGCAAGCTCATTCCGCAGGTGGCG
This sequence comes from Aeromonas sp. 11P, assembly GCF_051920165.1. Taxonomy (NCBI): domain Bacteria; kingdom Pseudomonadati; phylum Pseudomonadota; class Gammaproteobacteria; order Aeromonadales; family Aeromonadaceae; genus Aeromonas; species Aeromonas sp. 11P. Next base: position 4,498,095 of record NZ_JBQBDJ010000004.1, on the reverse strand, counting down.
CCGGGTCACACCATGCAGGATGTGGTGCTGGCCAAGTTTGACTACAGCAAGCTCGACCTGCCGGAGCACAAGGTGCAACTGCGCCTTGGCAGCACGGCGTTGCAGGCCAAAAACGTGCGCCTCGCCGATGGCAAGCTGGTGGTGGATGTCACCTACATCAAGGAGGGGAAACTGCACCGGGTGCGGGCCAAGCAGTCGATCATGGCGGGCTACAACATGATGATCCCCTACATGGTGCCCGAGATGCCGGAGCCCCAGAAGGAGGCGCTGCGCCAGAACGCCAAGGCGCCGCTGGTCTACACCAAGGTGGTGATCAAGAACTGGCAAGCTTTCGTCAAGCTGGGGGTACACGAGGTCTACTCCCCGGCAGCCCCCTACAGCCGGGTCAAGCTCGACTATCCGGTCAGCATGGGTGGCTACGAGCATCCCAAGAGCCCGGATCAGCCGATGTGCCTGCACATGGTCTATGTGCCGACCCTGCCGGGCAGCGGCCTCTCGGCACGCGAACAGTCCCGCAAGGGGCGCGCCATGATCCTCGGCATGCCGTTCGAGCAGCATGAACAGATGATCCGCGAACAGCTGCAAGGGATGCTCGGCAGCGCCGGTTTCAACCATGAGCAGGACATCCTCGCCATCACGGTCAACCGCTGGTCTCACGGTTACTCCTATGTCACCAACACCCTGTTTGATGACGAAGCGCAGTGCGAAAAATGGATTGAACTGGGTCGCCAGCCGATCGGCAACATCACCATCGCCAACTCGGATGCAGGCTGGAGCCCCTACGCCCACGCCGCCATCGACGAAGCGTGGCGCGCCGTCAACGAGCTGGTTGCCATGAGCAAGGGAGGTGCCCAATGAGCCGCGCCCTGTCACTGACCGCCAGCGCCTTGCTGCTGGCCCTGCCCGCCCTTGCCGCCAACGCAGCCCCCGCCATGTCTGCGGGGGAATACGTGGCCAAGCTGGGCGATTGCGCCGCCTGTCACACCAGCGAAACCAGCCAGCCGCTCGCGGGCGGCAAAGGGTTCCCGACCCCCATCGGCACCGTATTTGCCACCAACATCACCCCCGACAAGACCCACGGTATCGGCAACTACAGCCTGCCGGAGTTCATCAAGGTGATGCGCGAAGGGGTGGCCCGCGACGGGCATCGCCTCTATCCGGCCATGCCCTACACCGCCTACGCCAAGATGAGCGATAAAGATCTCGAAGATCTCTATCACTACCTGATGAAGGAGGTGCAACCGCTGGCCATCGCCAACAAGGAGAGCGACATCCCCTGGCCGCTCAACATGCGCTGGCCGCTGATGGGCTGGAACTGGGTCTACCACGATGACAGCCGCTTCACCCCGGTGGCGGGCAAAAGCGAAGAGTGGAACCGTGGCGCCTATCTGGTGCAGGGTGCCGGTCACTGCGGCAGCTGCCACACTCCGCGCGGGCTTGGCATGCAGGAGAAAGCGCTGACCGAGGCGGACCCTGTCTACCTGAGCGGTGCGGCGCTGGATGGCTGGTATGCCCCCGATATTCGCGGCAGCCGTTACAGCAAGCAGGCGCTGATCGATCTGCTGAAAACCGGCCGCAGCCAGCATGAAGCGGTCGCGGGCCCCATGGGGGAAGTGATCACTCACAGCAGCCAGTATTTCAGCGACGCCGATCTGGCCAGCATCGCCACCTATCTGACCGATCTGAAAGATGATCCGGTCGCGGAGAAAGGGGCCCGTGCCTATGCCAGTGCCAGCGGCAAGGCGGACTACGCTATGTATTGCTCCACCTGTCACGGGGTCAACGGCCAGGGCAATGACAACGTCATCCCCTCGCTGGTCAACAACCGCACCGTGCTGGCGAGCGATCCGTCGAGCCTGATCAACGTGCTGCTGCACGGCGCCGAAACCCCGGTCACCCACGGCCATCTGGGTTACCACATGCCGGGCTATGGCTGGACCATGGATGATGAGCGGCTCGCCGAGCTGGTCAACACCCTGCGCGCCTCCTGGGGCAATGAAGGCACTGCCGTCAAGGCGGCGGCGGTCAAGGCCCAGCGCGAGCTGCACGGCAAGGAGTAAGGGCTGTCAGTTCTCTCTTGGCCAAGTGCCATAAAAAACGGGCCTCCACTGGAGGCCCGTTTGCTATTGATGAACCAGATTCCGGTGCTTATCCCTTGCGGGATTTTGGCCCCGGCAGTGGCGCCGTTGGCTGGCGGTAATCGCCATAGGGGAAGATATTGCGAAACCGCTGGGCCACCGGCTCGGGGATGGATCGGGAGAAGATCAGCTTCACGCCATCGCCATCGCGCTGCCCCACAATGCGACCGCGCACCGTGTCGTGGCGCAGGATCTGCTTGGCATGCTCAATAAAGGCGGGTGACACCTTGCCCTGCTTGACCACTACCTTGCCGGGGGCAAGACGGATCTCGAACAGGGCGCCACGCCCCAGCTTCATCAACCACCAGATCAGCGCAATCGCCACTATCAAGGAAATCCAAGCCATCTTCATCCCTCCCAAGCTCTTGATATCAGGCAGTATAAGCGGCCATGCGTTCCGATTGTTTGGCGCCGATCACAGCCCCCGCGTCAGCGCAATAGCGCCCCTTTGCTCAGCAATCCTTGCCCCAGCCCACCAACGTCTCGCGATAGAGCGCCAGCAAGGCTTCATCGCGCACCGCCACCCCGACCTGCTGCGGACGATAGGCTGCCCAGTCATCGTGGGAGTGGCGCTTGCCATCAAACTTTTGCAGGGTGTGGCCGATGGCCGGGCCGCTGGTGATAACCCGCACCGGTCCTTCCCGCAGGGTAAAGAGGGTCGGATCAATCACATAGGCGATGGCGGACGGGTCGTGGACATGACAACCGGAGAGCCCCAGCTTCTCGGAGTAGAAGCGCAGGTAGAAGCGGCTGACATCCCACAGGAAGCGGCCCGGCTCCCCCGCCTTGTCCCTGAGCTCATCCAGATAGACGCTGCTGAAGAAGCTCTGTTGGGTCACATCCAGCCCGATGATCACCACAGGCCAGTCGGCGGTAAAGACCCGGTCGGCGGCATCGGGATCATCGTGAATATTGGCCTCGGCATAGGGGGTGACGTTGCCGCGATGGCCGTTGACGCCAAAGGCTCCGCCCATTACTACCACCTGTTTCACCAGCGAGACAATCTCGGGCGCCTGTTGTAGCGCCAGCGCCAGATTGGTGAGCGGGCCGATAGTGACGAGGGTGATCTCCCCCGGCGCGGCTTTCACCGCCTCGACAATATATTGCCAAGCGGGGCGAGGATCCGGAGCGATAGTCACCTCCCCCGCCTCCATGTCGCCAAAGCCGCTCGGGCCGTGGACTATGGTGGTGGGGCCGACCGGCTCGCGCAGCAGCGGGGCTGCAGCGCCTTTGGCTACATCCGCCTTCATGCCGTACTTCTGCTTGAGCCAGAGGGCGTTGCGGGTGCCATTGTCGATAGTGGCGTTACCAAAAACAGTGGTGATGGCGAGCAGCTCGATGGCGGGATGAGCCTCGGCAAACAGGATGGCCATGGCATCGTCGATACCCGGATCGGTATCCAGAATGATTTTATGGGTCATGAGAAATTCCTACGGTGACAAACCCTGCGACAAAAGGGAGAGTCTACCCGGCTGACGCCCCCATATCCCGGCATGGGATCACAGAGCGGGCCTTTGCTCCCGGCAGCGGGGGCGCTGCTGGCGACAATTAGCATAAAAAAACGCGGCCCAGTTGCCAGCGCCGCGCTCTTTATCGTTGTTCGTTATCTGCTGTCTGGCACCGATCTGCCTGACTACGCCCCTCAGTGCTTGCGATGCCAGCGCGGTGAGGTGGATTTCTCTCCCCAAGGGGTCACACAGGGGAGCAGCGCCCCTTCAATCACCATCTCACTGCCTGCCAGCGCCTCGGCGATCTTCTGGTGCAGCACCCGCAGTACCTTGCCCTCGTGCTCGGCCAGAGAGTGGCCCGCGGCAAAGAATTCCGGCTGATATTGCAGTGCCAGCTTCTGGGCGAATTCGTAGGTGTTGAAGCAATCCGGCATCCGCTCAACCACATCTTCAAGCCGGGCCAACAAGCTGTTCAGTTCCCTGGTCATAGTGCTCTCTCCGTGTAGGTTAATAGCCAAAAACTACCCCTTATTAGATAAGCCACCAACGAGCAAACCACAAAAGTGTGGGGAGACACACAGTTCTCTCTTGCGTCCGGCTCATGGTGAACGGCAGACAGCTTGCCAGCTTTACATTCCGGTAACAAACGGCTAGATTTAGACCGACTAATCAGTCGGTCATTTTTCATACGGAGAACAACATGGGTGCGGCGCAGCTTCAACACACTCCTGAGGATATCCTCGCCATCAAATTGTCCCTGCCGGATCAGCTGGCACGGCTCAAGCGGGCGAGTCAAGCTCACCCCATGCCTACCCTGACCGAGCGCCGGGCGCAGCTGACCAAACTCAAGCAGGCGCTGCTCGCCCACAAAGGGCAGCTGTGCAAGGCGCTGGCAGCAGATTATGGCCAGCGCAGCCACTACGACAGCCTGATCGCCGATGTGCTGCCCTGCATCATGCAGATCAACTACACCCAGAAGCGGCTCAAGCGTTGGATGCAGCCCCACCGCCGTCACACCGGCCTGCTGCTGGCCCCCGCCAAAGTAGAGGTGCACTTCCAGCCGCTCGGGGTTGTCGGCATTATCGTGCCGTGGAACTTTCCGGTGATGCTGAGCCTCGGCCCCCTCATCACCGCCATCGCGGCGGGCAACCGGGCGATGCTGAAACTCTCCGAGTTCACCCCTCATACCAACGCCGTGCTGCGCACCATGCTCACCAGCGTGTTTGACGAAAACGAGATCGCCATCATCGAGGGAGATGCCCAGATGGCGGCGGCGTTCAGCTCACTGCCGTTCGATCACCTGCTCTTTACCGGCTCCACCATGGTGGGCAAGCTGGTGATGGCCGCCGCCGCGCCCCAGCTCACCCCCCTCACCCTTGAGCTGGGTGGCAAGAGCCCCTGTCTCATCGCCCCCGACATGCCGGTCGCCACCGCGGTCGAGCGGATGATCTTCGGCAAGAGCCTCAACGCCGGGCAGATCTGCGTCGCCCCCGACTATGTGCTGCTGCCCCGTAGCGAGGTGGATAACTTTATCGCCGCCTATCGCCGCCACTTCAGCAAGCTCTACCCGCAGGGGCTCAATAGCGCCGACTACGGCGCCATCATCAACGACCGCCAGTATCAACGTCTCGTCAGCTGGCTCGATGAAGCCGAGCAGGCGGGTGCCCAGCTCCACCCCTGTGGCAGCCCGGCCCGCGATGACCAGCGTCGCCTGCTGGTGCCCCACCTGCTGACCGGGGTGCCGGGTCAGTGTCAGGTGATGCAGCAGGAGATCTTTGGCCCGCTGCTGCCGCTCATTCCCTACGACACCCTGGAGGAGGCGCTCGCCTATGTGGCCGAGCGGCCCCGCCCGCTGGCCCTCTATCTGATGAGCTTCGATCCCGAGCTGCAGGCGCGGGTGACTCGGGAGACCCACTCCGGCGGCATGGCGATCAACGAGAGCCTGTTTCAGGTGGCGGCCGACGATGTGCCGTTTGGCGGCATCGGCGCCTCCGGTATGGGCCACTACCACGGCCACGAGGGGTTTCTTACCTTCTCCAAGGCGAAAACCGTGCTGACCCGCGGCAAGTTCACCACCGGCTCCCTGATCCATCCCCCCTACCACAGCTGGATCCAGAAGCTGATGATGGCCTTCTTCCTGCGCTGATGGAGATGACCATGAACCAGGCTATCCCGCAGCCACAAAACATGACCGACAAGCGCCGCCAGATCCTGGATGCCGCCCTCGCCCTCTGCGCCGAAGATGGCCTGCAGGGGGCCGCCACCGCTCGTATCGCCAAGGCGGCCGGGGTGGCCAACGGCACTCTGTTCCACCACTTTCCGAGCAAGGAGGCGCTGATCCTCGCCCTCTATCAGGATGTAAAGACCCGGATGGGGAGCGCCATCCATGAAGCAGATCCCACCCTGCCGCTTTACGACCAGACCCGCCACTACTGGCAGCTGGCGATGGAGTGGATGCAGGCTAACCCCAATGAGCTCAAATTTGTGCTGGGTTTCTTTCACTCTCCGCTGCTGGCCAGACCGGCCCGCAGCCAGATCCTGAACGATGCCCTGCGCTTTCTGCCTGCCCTGCTGGCAAAGGGGCAGGCCAGCGGCGAGCTGATGCAGGCCCCCGCGCCACTGTTGCTGGAGGTGTGTCAGGGGCAGTTCCTCGCCTGCGCATCACTGTTTGTCGATCAACCGGAGCTGGGACAGGACGACTACTGGCAAGCCAGTGCGTTTGCCCTCTTCTGGTCAGCCATCTCAGGAGCCAACCCCTATGACAACTCCGATCGTTGAATCTCTGGCCGCCCTTGGTCGCCGCCTCTGGATCACCACTCTGCTCTGGGTGGTGGGTCGCACCCTCTGTCGCGCCGCCCGCACCGATGAGGCGGTACGCCGCGAATTGGCGCCGTTGCCGGACGGGTTGGCAATCCGACTCGAAGTGGGCGGCATCGGCTACGCCATGAACATGCACAAGCAGGGGGGGCGCTGGTATCCCGGCGCGCCGGCGGCACCCCATGCCACCATCCATCCGCTGCGGGTGCGCTTCAAGCACCCCAATATCGCCTTTCGCGCCCTGAGCTTTCGGCTCGGGGTCAATCAGGCATTTGGCGAAAACCGGCTGCTGGTGGAGGGGGATCTGACCGTTGCCATGCATCTGGTGCGGGGGCTTGAGCAGTTGCAGTCCCTGATCCTGCCCGCTTTTATCGCGCGGCCTCTGCTGCGCCACTATCCCGCCCCGACCAACAAACTTGGCCGTGCCTGTAACATCTATCTGGGTCTGGTGACCGGCTAACGCGCAAGGAGCCTTGAAATGAGCCGCTATTACGATTTCTTCTGCCCGGTCAAACTGCTGGCCGGTGAACAGGCGCTGGAGCAGCTGGCCAGCGAGCTGACCAGCCTCGGGGCCCATCGCCCGCTGCTGCTGACCGACAAGGGGGTAAATGCCACCGGCCTTGCCACCCTGCTGGCCAATGTGCTGGCCGAAGGAGAGCTGCCGGTCGCCGCCATCTGGGACGAGATCCCGGCCGACTCTTCCACCGCCGTGGTGGAGCGGATCGCCAAACGCTATCGCGAGCTCGACTGCGACAGTCTGGTGGCGCTGGGGGGCGGCTCGGTCATCGACACCGCCAAGGCGGTCAACATTCTCACCTCCATGGGGGGGGATCATCTGCTCGACTACTCGGGCGCCGGTTGCCTGACCCGTCCTCTCAAGCCGCTGGCGGTGGTGCCCACCACGGCGGGCACAGGATCAGAAGTGACATTGGTTGCAGTGATCAAGGATGAGGCGAGCGGGCGCAAGGTGCCCTTCACCTCCCCCTTCCTGCTGCCCCAGCTGGCGGTGCTCGACCCGCGCCTGACCCAGGGGCTGCCCCTCAATATCACCGCCGCCACCGCCATGGATGCCATGACCCACGCCATCGAGGCTTTTATCGGTACCGCCAAGAACCCGGTGAGCGATGCACTGGCCCTGATGGCGGTGGAGAAGATCGCCAGCGCCCTGCCGCAAATCATCCACGACCCGCAAAACAAGCAACTGCGGCTGCAACTGGCGGAAGGCTCCACGCTGGCTGGCATGGCTTTTTCCAACTCCATGGTGGGGCTGGTGCACGCCCTCGGCCACAGTCTGGGAGCCCGCTGCCATCTGCCCCACGGGCTGTGCATGAACCTCTTTTTGCCGACCGTGCTCGACTACAACCGCCCCGAGGTGGATAGCGAGTTGGCCCGGCTGCTGTTGCCGCTGGTGGGGGCAGAGCGCTTTGCTGCCACCCCGGCCCATCAGCGGGCGGAGGCGACCATCACAGCCATTCGCACCCTGCGCGACACCTTGTGGCAAGCGGTCAAGCTGCCGCGCACCATGAGCGAGGCGGGGGTAAGCGATCGCTCGCTACTGACCGAGATCCGCGATCTGGCGGTCAACGACGGTGCCATGCTGTTCAATCGCAAGGACGCCGACCGTGAGCAGTTACTCACCCTGCTGGAGCGAGCCTGGGCCTAGTGGCTAATCGGCTACAACCTCACAAATAAACTGGAATGGCGCATCAGGATGGTGCGCCAACAATGAAAAGAGTTGATCAAAATCATCTTGGTTCTTTTTGCTCGCTCGGTTGTGGCTATACCAAATAGCCCCCGTATCCCCCATCCACATTGAGATTCTCTTGGCCAACAACAGCCGAATTTTTCTATTTTTACCTGCTGTTTCAAACTGAGCCTTGAGTTCAGGGCATGATGCATCGGAAATCGCAATCTGCCGCTGATCCGGGCTGTTCTGACTTTGAGCCAACACCTTCCGGGTAACTTTCAACATTACCGTGTCCATTTTTACCTCTTCCGAACTTGCTGATTATCGCCACATCGATTCGTGCCAAGATAAAAGTCAGAGAGCAAGAGCTGGCTCAATAATCCTGATAACAATCGATACATCATCCACTATCTGTTCTATACCTTGGCTAACAGTTATGTTGTGCCGAGAGACCCAACTTTATGCCAGAGGTGCCCACCATGAGCGACATCATCCATCAGGCCAACCAGCAGCAGTTCATCTGTATGGTGGAGGGGAAAGAGTCGAGACTGCGCTACCGGCGGCTCGATGCCAAGACCATCGACGCCTACAGCACCTTCGTGCCCCCCGAGCTGCGGGTGCAGGGGATTGCCGATCAGCTGGCGCGTGCCTTCTTCAACTGGACTCAGGCGGAGGGGCTCACTATAGTGCCGAGCTGCCGCTACATTGATGTCTGGTTACGCCGCAATGCCAACAACTGAACCTCTGAACTCCGCCCTCGAACAGCAATTCCAAGCCAAAACAGAAGCCCTGCTGCGGGCCGATCCGCAGCGGATGGCCTGCCTGCAGGCAGCCGCCGAGCTCAATCTGCCCGACTGGGCGCTGGGGGCCGGTTTTATCCGCAACCTCATCTGGGATCATCTTCACCACAAGGCGGAGCCCACCCCGCTCAACGACATCGACCTTATCTATCTCGATAGCAGCGATCCGCAAGGGCTGGCCGAGGCGGCGCATGAAGCCTGGCTGGCTAAACGGCTGCCCGGCCAGCAGTGGGAAGTGCGCAATCAGGCCCGCATGCACACTCGTCAGCTGGTAACGCCGTTTGCCAACAGCCTTGAGGCGCTCAGTCACTGGGTCGAGGTGCCCACCTGTATCGGCGTGCGCCTCACCCAAGATGGCGAGTTCGAGTGGCTCGCCCCCTATGGCTTTGCCATCAACTGGTCGCTGCAAGTGAGTGCCAACCCCAGATGTCGCCAGGACAAACAGATCTTCACCCAGCGCATCAAGGAGAAACGCTGGCAGATTATCTGGCCTGACCTTCAGGTAAACTGGCCATAACCTGATTGCAATGTTTCGATAACCTTGGGCACACTAGGGGAAAAGCTGGTTGTAACTCTATGGGTTAAATAATGCGCGACTTCTTCTCTCTCGAACGCTGGCTACCGGGCCTCGCCGCCCTGCTGCAATACCAGCGCGCCTGGTTGATGCCAGACCTTCGCGCCGGACTCTCGGTGGCGGCCGTGGCGCTGCCCGTCGCCATCGCTTATGCCGAACTCGCCGGGGTGGGCGCCATCGTCGGCCTCTACTCCTGCATCCTGCCCATGCTGGTCTACGCCCTGTTTGGCACCTCCCGCCAGCTGATTGTCGGCCCCGATGCCGCCACCTGCGCGGTCATTGCCGCCGTGGTGACGCCGCTGGCCGCCGGTGACCCGACCCGTCACTGGCAACTGGTGATGACCATGACCGCCATGACCGGCTTCTGGTGCCTGATTGCCAGCCGCTTCAAGCTGGGAGTACTGGCGGACTTCCTCTCCCGCCCGATCCTGATGGGGCTGCTCAACGGGGTGGCCATCACCATCATGGTGGGCCAGCTCTCCAAGATCTTCGGCTTCACCTTTAGCGAACGTTACCTCATCGAGCGGATCGCCAGCGGAGCCACCTATATCACCCAGACCCATCTGCCGACCCTCGCCATGAGTCTGGTGGCCCTGCTTACCCTGCTGCTGGCCAAACGCTACAAACCGGCATGGCCCTCCTCCATGGTGGCCATGGTGGTGACCGCTGCGCTGGTGTGGGGCTTCAATTTGGGCCAGTTTGATATCGCCACCCTGGGGGCGGTGGGTTCCGGCCTGCCCGCGTTCCAGATGCCGGAATTTCCTCCCGGCCTGATGCGGGAGCTGGTGCTGCCGGCCCTTAACCTCGCCATGGTGAGCTTCGTCTCCATGATGCTGACCGCCCGCAGCTTTGCCGCCAAAAACGGTTACGAAATCGACGCGGACAAGGAGTTTCGAGCCCTTGGCATGGCGAACCTCGCCTCCGCGGTCTCGCAAGGCTTTGCCATCAGCGGGGCAGATTCACGCACCGCGGTCAACGACGCCAACGGCGGCAAGAGCCAGCTGGTCTCCATCATCGCCGCGGCAGTGATCGCCCTCATCACCTTCTATCTGACGGCGCCGCTCAAATACATTCCCACTGCCGCCCTCGGGGTGGTGCTGGTGATGGCCTCCCTGTCGCTCACCGATTTTCGTGGTCTCTGGGCGCTGCGCAACTCCGATCGTTCCGCCTTCTGGCTGGCGCTGGTCACCTTTATCAGCGTGCTCACCATGGGGGTGATCCCGGGGATCACCCTCGCCGTGCTGCTGGGGCTGTTCCAGTTCCTGCGCAATGTGATGCGCCCCACCGATCAGCTGCTCGGCATGGATGACGAGGGGGTAGTACGCACCCTGGGAGACAACGAACAGGCCAAGGCGATCCCGGGCATTCTGGTCTATCGCTTCAACTCGCCGCTCACCTACTTCAACGCCCCCTATTTCAAGCGGCGGGTGCTGGCCCTGCTGGTGCAGGATCCCCGAGCCCCCAAGTGTCTGGTGATCGATGCGGTCGCCTGCTTCACCCATCAGGACATCAGCGTGATGAGCATGGTGGGGGAACTGCACAAGGATCTGAAACGGCGCGGCATCCATATGGTGATGGCGGGTCGCCACGGCCAGATGACCCACTGGCTCAAACAGGCGGGCGTGCGGGTGGGCGATGAGGGGATCATCCTCTGCCCGGATATGTATCAGGCGCTGCGCATGACCCGCTGCTACCGCGAGCCGGTGTTCAGGGATGACGAGGTGGTGGAGAGCACGACCGATGCCATCCGCTCCCACTGGCCGCAGGATGATGCCCTGCCCGACTCGGCGCGCCTCACCCTGCCAAGCGAACAGGAGGCGGGCGCCACGCCTGCCTGATCCCCTGGCCTGCACAAGGATTGCACCGGCCTTGGCCTTGGTGTTAAATGCGCCCCCAGAGGGCACTCCCCCGTGCCCTCCCAGCTGTTGGACATGCCATGCAATCTCAATCCCACGCAGGCCCGGGCACGCTCTTTGCGCTGACCTGGCCGCTCTTTATCGATCTCGCCCTGCATTTTCTGACTGGCGCCCTCAACACCTTCATGGTGGGTCACGTCTCCTATCAGGGAGTGGCCGCGCTGGCGGTCGGCAATCAGGTGTTCGATCTCGCCATCACCTTGTTCAGCTTCGTCAGCATCGGTACCAGCGTGGTGATCACCCAGTATCTGGGCGCGGGCGATCGGGAGAAGAGCCGGGTGGTGATCCACACCGCCATCGGCTTCAACCTGCTGATCGGGCTGGTGGCCGCCATCGGCGTGATGGCGGGGGCCAGCACCATGCTGGCGCTGATGAACCTGCCCGCCAACCTGATGAGCGATGGCACCCTCTACCTGCAGATCATCGGTCTCTGCCTGCTGCCGGAAGCGGCGGCGCTCTGTCTGGCGGCGACCCTGCGCGCCCACGGCCATACCCGTCAGGCGATGTATGTAACCCTGATCGTCAACCTCATCACCTTCGTCGGCAACCTGCTGTTGCTCTACGGCTGGTTTGGCCTGCCCCAGCTGGGGGTCGCAGGCGTTGCCATCAGCACGGTCGCTGGCCGACTGGTGGGTGTGGTGCTGCTGGTGTGGCTGGTGGCCCGCAAAACCGGCATTCGGCTGGTGGTGCGCGATATCGTCCACCCCAGTCGGGAGATGCTGGGCAAGGTGCTCCATATCGGCCTGCCGGCTGCGGGGGAGAACCTCTCCTGGATGCTGCAGTTTATGGTGGTGACCGCCTTTGTCGGCCTGCTGGGTGACAAGGCGCTGGCAACCCAGTCCTACTTCTTCCAGATCTGCCTGTTTATCCTGCTGTTTGGCCTCTCCATCGGCCTTGGCAACGAGATCATCATCGGCCATCTGGCGGGAGCCAGGCAGTTCGATCGCGCCTATCAACAGCTGCTCAAGAGCCTCAAGCTGGGGCTGGCGGTCACCTGCGTCATCGCCGTGGCGGCGGCCCTCAATGGCCGTACCATCATCAGCCTCTTTACCGATGATGCCGACATCATCACCCAGGTGGCGCAACTGTTTCTTATCAGCCTTATCCTCGAGCCCGGTCGTACCTTCAATCTGGTGGTGATCAACGCCCTGCGGGCCACCGGGGATGCCCGTTTCCCCCTCTACATGGCGTTGCTCTCCATGTGGGGAATTGCCGTGCCACTCTCCTATTTCCTCGGTATCATGCAGGGTTATGGACTGGTCGGTATCTGGCTGGCGCTGGCCTGCGACGAGTGGGTGCGCGGTCTGGCCATGTTCTGGCGCTGGCGCAGTCGTCGCTGGCAAAACAAAATTCTTGTTGAAACAAAAGCGGAATCACAATGAAGAAGATAGGACTCTTGCTGGCTGCCATCCTGCTCAGCCCCTTGGCAATGGCGCAAACTGCCCCTGCCGCTCCCAAGGCTCAAGCCACCCAGACCTGGTATGTGGCCCCCATCGCCATCGATGAAACCAGCGACGCCCAGAAGGCGCTGACCAAGGACTTCATGGCCCAGATGATCAAGACCATCAAGATCAACGAGTACCAGACCGGCAAGGCGGTGGGCAACACCAAAAAGCCCAAGTGGCTGATCCGCACCAAGCTGATCCCCGCCAGCAACGAGCCGCTGGTCGGCAAGAAGCACCCGCAGGGTCTCACCTACGGCAAGGGCAATCCGACCCAGGAGATCGTCGGCGAGCTGTTGATGAACGGCACCCTGGTGGCCCACATCGGTCAGGGCTGGCGTGAGCCCATCGTCCCGGGCACGCCGGTGGCTGACAAACTCTCCATCGCCAACTATCGATACGCCATCGGGGATCAGGCCAAGTCGGCGGATCTGGAGGAGCTGGCGGCCCAGATTGGCTTTGAAGCGGGCAAGGTGATCCACCGCGATGGCAAGCCGCTGCCCGAGAAGAAAAAGAAAAAAGAGCAGGCGGACGAAGAGAAAGAGTAACGTCGCCTGCATCCATAAAAAGGGGCCACTCGGCCCCTTTTTTGATCCTGCCCCCTCACGTCAACACTGCCCCTGTTGTGACTTGTCGCACAGTTTGTGCTCACCATTCAGATTGATAAATCACTTATCTTGTTTTGATTCAACAAGTTATAAATATCCCGCCGAATACTCCAAATCATTGCCCCCAAATCCGATCAGGATCACATTTATCCCCAGCACTAAGGGGTAGCTTTGGTCTTACAGGCACAATCAAACGAAACCAAGGAGGCTCCATTACATGTTCCCAGAGTACAGAGAACTTATCTCGAAACTGAAGAGCAGTGATGTCCATTTCCAGAAGAAGTTTGACTTGCACAACGACCTGGATGCGGAGATTAGAAAGTTGGAAAAGCATCACGCCAGCGACTATAGCGCCGAGGTGAGAGATCTGAAAAAACAGAAACTCAAACTGAAAGAGGAGATATACGACATCCTCAAACAACATCCACAATAGATGCCTCGAAGAATATGCGGATAAGCAATTTATCCCCCAGCCCGGCCCACGCGCCGGGCTTTTTGTTGTTTCAGTCAATTAGTTGACACCCGAGCCTACCGATCTTGCCGGTAGTTTGTTACATTTTTCCCTTGGAATTCAGGGAATAACGGTGATGATAACATGAGCAGAAAACGATCTTTTTATCATCTCTTGCTGCTTTGCCTGTTCGCATTGAGCCACCCCCTGCAGGCTCAGGAGCCTGAACTGGAGCTGTGGCACTCCCAGCAAGCCGGTTACGTGATCGACGACGTGATCGCCCGCTTCAATCAGGAGGGGAACCACAGAGTGCGGGTCACCCAGATTGAGCCGGGCAAGATCAAGGCGGATCTCCTGCTGGCAGCTCAGGCCAAGGGACTGCCCGATCTGATGCTGATCCCCTCCGATTTTATCGGCCTCTATCGCCAGATGACCCTCGCCCCGCTCCCGGCCGAGTGGTTTTCCCCCGCGCTGATGGCCAGCGCCTTGCGTTATGTCACCCTGGATAGGCAACGCTGGGGCATGCCCATGATGCAGGGCAACCACCTGATGCTGTTTTACAACAAGGCGCTGGTCTCGACTCCGGTGACCCAATGGCAGCAACTGACTGCTATCACCCCAGCCCTCAGGGCCAAGGGGGTCTACCCCGTCAGCTGGCCCTATCACGACATGTACTACTTCGCCGCCTTTTTACACACCTTTGGCGGCTCGCCGGTGACCGAAGGGCGTATCACCCTCGACACCCCGGCCATGGTGCAGGCGCTGGAAGCCTACCGCACCGTCGCCAGCGAGCAGTGGATCGATCCCGAGTGCGACTATGACACCGCCCTCGCCCGCTTCAATGAGGGCAAGAGCGCCTACCTCATCAATGGGGACTGGGCCTTCAATGATCTGGTGAAGAACATGGGGGATAAGCTGGGCGTTGCCCTGCTGCCCCGCTGGCAAAGCCATCCCATGCACTCCATGAGCGGTGCCTACGTGATGGGTGCCTCCCGCTTGGCGATGGACGATGAGGATCGCCAGCCCGTCATCAAGGCGCTGATGGCCTTTATCCAGCGTCAGGATATTCAGCAGCTCATCTATCATCAAGGGGCGCTGCTGCCGGTCAATCAGCAGGCTTTTAGCGCCATCAGCCGCCGTCCCACGCCTCAGGAAAAAGTGCTGCTGGAGCAGTTCACCCTCAGTACCCCCATGCCCTCCGACAGCGCCATGTCCATCGCCTGGCAAGCGATGGAGAAAGGGTTCGAGCGCTTTAAAGAGGGGATCAGTGCCGCCGACACCGCCCGCTATATGCAGCAGCTGGCCGATCAGCAGTACCGGCAGGTCAAAGCACCATGAAACATCGCACCTTTCGGCTCGGCCCGACCCTCATCATCATCCTGTTCACCGTCGCCCTGCTGCCGGCTCTGCTGGCTAGCACGGTACTGCTGATCCGCCAGCACCAGATCATCGCCCAGAGCGAGCAGTCACAGCTGGAGCGTGCCCTCACCAGCATGACCCGCGAGGCCCGCTTTCGCAGCGAGCTGATCGGCACCCAGATCAATCAACTTAGCCAGGATCGGGTACTCCATCAGGCCCTAGACAACTTTCTCTTCTCCAGCCATGCCCGGCTGGCGCTGGCCACCTTTATCAAATCCAACAGCCTGCTCACATCGGCCTACCTTATCGATGACAAGGGGTTGGTGGTGGAGTACATCAATGGCCAGGCCTCCCACCTCGAGTCGAGCAACCTGATGCCGCAGCTGATGGCCTGGGGCAAGACCCGCGAGGCAAAGCAGGGCAAGCATCTGCTGCTTCCCGTCGATGATCCCGTGCTGGTCGACGACATGGAGCAAAACCGCAGCGGCGGGCTGGCGCTGGTGGCCCCCATCTATCGCAACCACCAGCGCGCAGGGGTGATGCAGACCCCTTCCGGCTTCGTGATGGCCATTCTCCCCTGGCGGCAGATGGCCCAGTTGCTGGAGCCCTATCTCAAGGGGAGCGAATATCTGGTGATCTCCCAGGGCGAGAACCGTCTCTACGAAGGGGCTCACCAGAACGCCATGGATGACAGGGAGCCAAGCAAGTTGGCGCAGCCCCTGGCCATTGGCTGGCCCCAGCTGGAGCAGGAGATCACCCCTACCATCACCCTCTACAGCTACAGCAATGACAGGGTCAGCGAGCTCAACAAATCCCAACAGTTGCTGACCGTCAGCATCGCCGTCATGTTGTTGCTGGTGGCCATCGGCTGCGTCTGGCTCACCCGCTGGCTCACCCGACCGCTGCGCTCGCTGGCCGCGCTGGTGCGCAGCTATGGCAAGGGCAACTACCATCAACGGCAGGCGCCGCTGCGCTTTGTGGAGTACGACGAGGTGCGCCAGCTGCTACAGGAAATGGCCAGCACTATCTCGGATCAGGTGCGGGCGCTCTATCAGCAGAATGAACAGCTGCAGCAGGCCAATAGCGAGAAAGAGGCCTTCAACCAGCGGCTGCTCGGCTTCAACGACGAACTGGAGCAAGAGGTCGCCTCGCAAACGACCGCCCTGCGCTCGGCCCTGAGCCGGGAGGAGCGCAGCCGCCATATCCTGCAATCCTGGTTGCAGTTCGGTCTGCACCAGCAGCTGGATATCGATATTGCCGAGCTGGCCAGCTCCGCCCTGCTGCAGCTCTCGCAGCTCTATCCCGGCCACCGCTGGGGACTGGTGATCCGCCGAGACGGGCAGCCCCACTACTCCCTGACCCAGGGGGTCGATGCCCCCTTGCGGGATGCCCTGCAGGAGAAACTGGCTCAACTGATGGATGAGGAGGTCAAACACTCCGAATGCCAGTGGGATAACGCACTCTGGAAGATCATACTCTGCCCGGTAGCCAAAGTGGCGTGCTGTTTGGTTATCTGATGGTGAGCGCAGAAGGGCTGGAGTCCGAAGACAGGGCCATCTTGCGGCTGTTTGCCAAGCAGTTGGCGGTGGGCATCGAGGGGCGCCTCTTCACCGACGAGCTGGCGCGGGTCGCCCGCACCGACAACCTCACCGGGCTGCCCAACCGGCAGGCGTTCGAAGAGGCCTTCCATCACTATCAGGCGGTGCTGGCACGCCATCCCGAGCGTCACCTCGCCCTCTTCATGCTCGATCTCAACGGCCTCAAGCGTACCAACGACCAGTATGGGCACGAGGCCGGCGACGCCCTGCTGATCCAGATGGCTCGCCAGCTGCGCACCCTCTGCCGTCAGGATGAGAAGATTTTCCGCATCGGCGGCGACGAGTTCGTGCTGCTGGCGGAGGCGGATCACCTCGCCAGCCAGCTGCTGGCAGGTAGACTTGAGGCAAGCCAGCAGCACGCCATCGTGCAACATGGGGAGCACAGCTTCCCGCTGCGTTTTGCCATCGGCTGGAGCAGCAGCGACCAGACTCCGCTGGCGGAGCTGAGCCGGATGGCTGACGATGCCATGTATGCCAATAAGGCGCGCTTCTATCAGGGGCAGCGATAAAAAGCGGAGGTCTCTGGCGTTGGCGAGCCTTTCGCCAACGCCCTGATCAGCTCGCAAAAATGGTGCGCAACGCTAGACGCGGCGCGGACCATGACTAAGATAGGGGCTCTTGATGTCTCGATTTGGAAGGGAGTAGGAAATGGAGTTAGTACTTGGCCCGCTGGAAGCCCGCGTCATCGGCTGTCTGATTGAAAAAGAGATCTGCACCCCGGATCAATATCCCCTCTCCCTTAATGCACTGGTCAACGCCTGCAACCAGAAGAGCAACCGCGAGCCGGTGCTGGATCTCTCCGAGCTCGATATCCGCGCCGTGGTGGACGAGCTGATCCGCAAGCGGCTGGTGGTCAACACTGCAGGCTTCAACGCCCGGGTGCCCCGCTATCAGCACAGATTCTGCAACACCGAATTTGGCGAGCTGAAATTCAGCGCCCAGGAGCTCGGCATCGTCTGCGAACTGCTGCTGCGCGGCCCGCAAACCCCGGGAGAGCTGCGCTCGCGCACCAACCGACTCTGCAGCTTCGATGATGTCACCGAGGTGGATGCGGTGCTGACCCAGCTCATCGAGCGTGGCCCCTACGTGGTCAAGCTGCCGCGCGAGCCGGGCAAGCGCGAATCCCGCTACGCCCACCTGTTCAGCGGCGAAGTGGATATTCAGGCGATGATGGATGCCGCCCCCGCCACGGCCTATGCCTCCCCTGCCGCCGACCGTGTGAGCGAGCTGGAGCAGGAGGTGAACGAGCTCAAGAGCCGTCTCGCCGCCATGGAAGCACGACTGGCCGCACTGGATGGTCAGGGCTGATCGCCTTTACCATCGCAACTCTCTATCAGGGAGCCGGGGCTGGTGTCCCCGGCTCCCTGCGTTTTTTTATCGTGAGGAAGTGCCCGTGATCACCCTGATTAAAGAGTCTGACCACCAGAAGATGCCCTGGAAAAACCAGCAGGGCACCACCAGCCAGATCCTCATCTCCCCCAAGGGGAGCAGCCTTGCCAAACTCGACTTTGACTATCGACTGAGCTCGGCCCCCATCAAGAGCGCGGGTCCCTTCTCCCCCTTTCCCGGCTATCAGCGCATTTTGCTGCCGGTTAGCGGGGCAGGATTTGTGCTCAACGGCCACCCCTACGCCACCTTCGAGGCGGCGCAC
This sequence comes from Aeromonas sp. 11P, assembly GCF_051920165.1. Lineage (NCBI taxonomy): Bacteria > Pseudomonadati > Pseudomonadota > Gammaproteobacteria > Aeromonadales > Aeromonadaceae > Aeromonas > Aeromonas sp. 11P. The sequence continues at coordinate 4,479,606 of NZ_JBQBDJ010000004.1, read as the reverse complement.
TTTAGCGGCGATGAGGAGACCCACTGCGAGTTGCTGAAAAACGAGGTGACCGATCTGGGGCTTATCTACCATCCGGATCGCATCAGCGCCAACGTGCGGATACTGAACCTCCCCTTCCCGCTGACCCTTACCCTCGAGCCAGAGAAGACCTACCTCTGTCACCTGCTGAGTGGCCAGCTGGCCGTGCAGGGCAAAGAGGTGGCTATCAACGAGACGCTGGTGGTGACCGGGGAAGAGAGCATTCACTTCGAATGCCAGAAGAAGACCGCCATCGCCTTCTTTACCCTGCAGGCCAAATAGCGCAAAAGTCGGCGGTGTGCAGTCATGCCACGCCACACACAAACAGCAGAGATGAAAAAGCCGGGAAATCCCGGCTTTTGCTATTGAGGCAACCGGCTCGTGCCGGTCAGCACCTTAGTTGACCTTGAAGGAGCCCTTCATCATGGCGAAGTGGCCGGGGAAGGAGCAGAAGAATGTGAGATCCTTGCCCGCCAGACCGTCGGTCTTGAAAGTGACGCTGCTGCTCTCGCCGCCGCCGATCAGCTTGGTGTGAGCCAGCACACGGGGATCATCCTTGGGCAGATAGCCGTTCTCGGCCCCGGCGCTCATCCCGGCAGTCGCCACGGTCTGATAGTCGGCGGTGCTGGCCAGCACCCAGTTGTGACCCATGGCGGTCACAGGCAGCTTGCCGGTGTGGTTCAGGGTGACCGTCACCTCCTTGCAGGTGGCCGGCACGCTCATCTCTTTGAGGTTGTACTGCATGGCATCATTGCCTTCGATGACCAGTGTACACTCATCCGCCAGCACGGGGGCAGCCAGGGTACTCAGAAACAGCAGGGTAATCGCCTTTTTCATCATCTTCTCCTTTGATTGGCAATGGATGGCAACGACTTGGCGGATGCGGTGAACGCTTCGCAAAAATGCCGTCTAAATCGACCTTCATTTTACTCAATTGTCTTCAATCGGCTATGGCTTTTGGCCAAAGCTGCGGGCCAAGTCACCAGACGGTGCTCTACTCGCCACTCTCTCCCTCACGGATGGACGATACGACCCGCTCCAGCCACAAGTTCAAAACCGTTTAATTTTTTCTGCCCTTTTCCCTCCTATTGGCCCTATCAGGGCTCGCCCGGCGGGCGCCCCTTGGCTAAGCTAGCGCCCCGATATGAACCTTCTCCAGATGAGAGCGCCGGATGATTGCGATAACCCCCGTGGCGGCCCTGCGCGGCCTGCTGCTGACCCTGCTGCTGGCGCTGGCCGGCTGCCAGCCCACCCCGCCTGCCCAGACCCGTATTCAGGGCAAGACCATGGGCACCTACTATGTGGTGACCCTGAGCGATAGCTACCCCGGTGGGGAGCCCGCCCTCAAAAGCGACGTAGAGAGCCTGCTGGCCCGGATGAACAAGGAGATCTCCACCTACGCTCCGGGCTCGCTCATCTCACGTTTCAATCAAGGGCCCGCCAACACCCCGTTTGCCATCCCGCCCGCCATGGCCATCATAGTCCAGCAGGGGATGGATGCCGGTAAGCTGACCAACGGCAAGCTGGATGTGACCGTGGGGCCTCTGGTCAATCTGTGGGGCTTTGGCCCGGACAAACGGCCGGTCAAGCGGCCCGATGAGGCGGCCATTGCCGCCGCCCGCCACAAGGTGGGGATCGACAAGCTGACCCTGACCCCGCAGGGGGATCACTTCCTTCTCGAAAAAACGATCCCGGATCTCTATCTCGACCTCTCCACTCTCGGCGAGGGGGCCGCCTCTGACGAGATTGCCGCCCTGCTCGAAGGCAAGGGGGTACACAACTACCTGATCGAAGTGGCCGGTGCGGTGCGCAGCAAGGGCAACAACAGCAAGGGCTCGCCATGGAAAGTGGCCATCGTCGAACCCTCCGATCAGCCGGGTGCCTTCTCCGATATCGTCATCCCCAACGGCATGGCGCTCAGCACCGCGGGCAGCTATCGCAACTACTACGAGCTGGATGGCCAGCGTTACTCCCATATCATCGACCCCGCCACCGGCCAGCCGGTCACACACAAGCTGGTCTCCGCCAGCGTCATCACACCGACCGCACTGGAGGCCGATGCCCTCGATACCGCGCTGATGGTGATGGGGCCTGAAGCGGGTATGGCATTTGCCAAGCAGCACCAGCTGGCGGTCTATCTCATCATCAAGACCGAACAGGGGTTCAAGGCTGAGTACACGCCGCAATTTGCTCCCTATCTGGCAGAGAAAAAACATTGAGTTCAAGGCCCTGGCAACAGGGCCTTATTCTTTCACTCATCGCGGGCAAAAGGCGGACAAACGGAGATGGTTCGCAATCGACAACTTGGCCAATTGCCTCTTCGGGCGCTTTGGTGGCACACTTTCCCTCATCAGCCCGCAGCGCCTCGACCCAGACAGATGCAGACACCTGAACAAGAGCCAGAAAAAAAGAGCCCAGCCAAGCCACAACGCATTCTGATGGTCAATGAGCAGCGCTCGTTTCAGGTGATGATGAAGGCGATGCTGCTCAATCTGGGTATCAGCAACATCACCTACTCCAATACCGCCGAGGATGCGCGGCGCCGCTGCCAGAAGGGCAGTTTTGACATCTATCTCATCGATTACGATCTCGGGGTTGGCGAGAATGGTCGCCAGCTGCTCGAGAGCCTGCGCGACAAAGATCTGATCCCGCCCCAGAGCGTGGTGATCATGGTGAGTGGCGACAGCTCCCGCGCCATGGTACTGAGCGCGCTGGAAGCCGAGCCCGACGAATACCTGATGAAGCCCTTCTCTCAGGAGCAGTTCTCGTTTCGCTTGAAGCGTGCCCTCGCCCGGCGCAACGCCCTGGCCAGCGTCTTTACCGCTCTGGCCGATGACAATCTGGCAGCCCTCATTACCGCCTGCGCCGAGCGGGCCGATGCGGTGCCCCGTTTTGCCAACTACTGCCGCTGCCTTCAGGCCGATACCCACCTCAAGCTGGGTCAGGCGCAGGAGGCGCGCGCCCTGATGCGCCAGCTGCTGGCCGGGCAGGAGAACAGCTGGGCCCGCCTGACGCTGGGCAAGGCGTGCAACACCCTGGGGCTCCACGAAGAGGCGGTCAGCCATCTGCAGGCGACCCTCAAAAATACCCCGCTGATGGTGGAGGCTCACCTCTGGCTGGCAGAATCCCAACTCGCCCTCGGCAATGACGAGCAGGCGCAGCAAGAGCTCAGGCGGGCGGTGGACATCTCCCCCCAGTCGGTGCAACTCTCCCGACGACTGGCGGAGGTGTGCCTGCTGCGCCACGACTATGCCCAGGCCAAGGATGTGTTGCTGTCGCTGATCGACCTGTCCCGCAACTCCATTCACCGCACGCCCCATTATCTGGGGGCCTATATCCAGACCCTGACCCTCTACGCCCTCAACAGCAACGACAGCTACCACATCGCCAACCTGCAAAAGCAGGTCAATTCTGCCCTGTCGCGCATCCGTGATTCGCTGATGATGTCGGAGTTCAACTACCCGGTGTTCGAGCAGATCTGTCAGGCCCGGGTGCAGATTGCGCTGGGGGAGCTGCTCAAGGGCAAGAAGATGCTCTATCGCGCCAATCAGAACTGGCTCGATGAACCGGCCACCATGCCCCCCGCCCTGCTTGGTGAGACCATCCTCGCCCTCTATCAGCTCGGCGAGTTTGAATATGCCGAAAGCCTGCAAGGGCTGCTGGCGGAGGACGAAGATCGGCTGCTCACCACCTGCATTCAGGCAACCCGCGATGACAAGACGGTGCTGGAGCGGCGTCAGCGCTACCAGCAGCTCAACGATCTGGGGATCAAGGCCTATCAGAGCGGCGAGCTGGAGCAGGCCCTCGGTCATTTTCGCGAGGCCCTGCGCCGCGCCCCCGCCAATACCGGTGCGGCTCTCAACAAGATCCAGGTGCTGCTGCAACTGATGCAGAAAAACCGCAAGAGTCCGGAATTTGGTGCCGAGTGCAAAGACACTCTGGACGTGCTCGACGGTATCCCCCTCAACCCGGCCCAGCAGGAGCGTTTTCGCAAGCTGCGTCAGGAGTTCAACCAGTTCAGCTAAGACGCCGCCGCGCACCCTTTTCCCCGCCTATGCTGAAACCAGTTCGGCAATGCGAGGGAAACGAAGATGGCGATGTGTCGTTATCTGGTGGCCGATGGCCGCCACTGCAGTGAAGAGGCTGGCGAGCACGATCTCTGCCACTGGCATGATCCCCACCATACCCATCAGGAAGCCCACACCGCCGAGGCGCTTGAACAGTACGTTCGCGCTGGCGGACTCTGCCACGGCCTGCAGCTGTCACGGGCCAATCTGGCGGGCCTCAATCTGGTCAACAAGGAGTCCGATCAGGGATTTTTGCTGGAGCAGTGCAACCTCTATCGCGCCAACCTGCGCGGTGGTCACCTCTACGGCCTGCGCATGAAGGGCGGCAGCCTGATGAAGGCCGATCTGAGTGATGCCAACCTCCAGTGCGCCACCCTCGATGACGTCAACCTGCTCGGCATCCGCTGGCACAACACCCGGCTCGACAACATGCAGACCGGCAAACGGGTGATGCAGGATCGCAAGGGGCGCCGCGAACGGGATCCCAAACAGGCGCGCATCTGGTTCAAGGAGGCAGAAGAGACCTACCGGGATCTGCGCAAAGCCTCCGAGGCACAGGGGATCTTCACCATGTCCGGCAACTATATCCAGCAGGAGCTCACCATGCGCCGCCTGCAACTGCCGTTCTGGTCGACCCAGCGTTTTACCTCCTGGGTGGTCGATCTCTTCTGCGGCTATGGCGAGGCCCCGATGCGGGTGGTGCTCTTCTCGTTGCTGCTCATCTTTATCTGCAGCATTTTTTACTTCTTCTGCGGACTGCATTTTCAGGGCGAACACCTCATCTACCAACCCGGTGCCCCGCTCGAGCAAAATGCCATCTTCCTGCTCGAATGCCTCTACTACAGCGTGGTCACCTTCACCACATTGGGGTACGGCGACTTCACTCCGGTCGGCCTCTCCAGGATCTTCGCCGCCTTTGAAGCCTTTACCGGCAGCTTCACGCTGGCGCTGTTTGTGGTGGTATTCGTCAAAAAGATGACCCGCTGAAAACCTGTCCACGATCCTACTGCGAGGCTGTGATCAAGGCTCATGTGCTGCTCGGAATCCTCATGTATACATATACAATCCGGTTCCTGCGCTGCGCTTCACCTTGCTGACAGCCTCTCGCGACGGATCGTGAACAGGTTACCAAGCAGTTGCACCAGTCACAGCCCCCGAACTTGCATCCACCGCCGATTCCTAGTCCAATAGCCACTTATAAAAATGACATGAGCATCCCGGACATGAAGATCATCTCTTTCAATATCAACGGCCTGCGCGCCCGTTTGCACCAACTGCAAGCCATCATCGACAAGCACCAGCCCGATGTGATCGGCCTGCAGGAGATCAAGGTGCACGATGAAGCCTTCCCGCTGGCCGATGTGGAGGCCATGGGTTATCACGTAGAGTTCCACGGCCAGAAGGCCCACTACGGGGTCGCCATCATGAGCAAGCAGAAGCCGGTCAAGGTGGAGAAAGGCTTCCCCACCGACGATGAAGAGGCCCAGCGCCGGATGATCATGGCCACCTTCGAGCGCGAAGACGGCTCTCTCATCAAGGTGATGAACGGCTACTTCCCGCAGGGTGAAAGCCAGGATCACGAGACCAAGTTCCCGGCCAAGCAGAAGTTCTACGAGGATCTGCAGCACTACCTCGAGACCAACCACACCCCGGACGACCAGCTGGTGCTGATCGGGGATATGAATATCTCCCCCACCGATCTCGACATCGGCATCGGCGAAGCTAACCGCAAGCGCTGGCTGCGGGATGGCAAGTGCTCCTTCCTGCCCATCGAGCGCGAATGGATGGAGCGACTGAAAGGGTTTGGCCTCACCGACACCTTCCGCGCCGCCAACCCCACCGAGTGCGAGCGTTTCTCCTGGTTTGACTACCGCTCCAAGGGCTTTGACGAGAACCGCGGCCTGCGCATCGACCTCATCATGGCCTCCGATGCCCTCAAGGACACAGTGACCGAGACCGGTATCGACTACGAGCTGCGCGGCATCGAGAAACCCTCCGACCACGCCCCCATCTGGGCCTGCTTCGCCTGATTGAGTGCGGGCTGGGTCTCCCCTCGCCCGCCCATCAACCCCATCCCCTGAACCTTGGTTATTTCCACCGTCAGCAGCGACAGCACGCCACTGTTATAGAAAACATGGACAACTTTGCGGTTGAGCAGCTTGGGTTCAATGTTCATAATCTATGATTGAAAAACTTCAATAATCCAATGAGTTAATTTGTAATCATGAAGTTAATCACGTCAGCCAGGAACATAGGTGTTCATGATGACCACAGTCTGGCCAACAGGAGTGAAATGATGATGAAGCCAAACACCAGCGCAGGATTATTCAGACAGGGGATGCTCGCTCTGACGCTGGCCAGCACACTGGTCGGCTGTGGCGGGGAAACGAACCAGACGGCACAAACCATGTCGGAGGTGCCCGTGGTGGTCAACGAGGCGGCCCTGATCGATGTGCCGCTCACCACCGAGATGGTGGGAGAGACCGCAGGGTTCCGCGAGATCGAGGTACGTTCACGGGTCAGTGGCATCCTGCTCAAGCGCACCTATGTGGAAGGCCAGCCGGTCACTGCCGGCCAGCAGCTGTTCTTGATTGACCCGGAGCCCTACAAGGTCGCGCTGGAACAGGCCAAGGGTACCCTGGCCCAGGAGCAGGCCCGTCTCAACAAGGCCCGTGCCGATCGGGATCGCATCATTCCCCTCTTCAAGCGTCAGGTAGTGAGTCGCAAGGACTATGACGACACCATCGCCAACTACGAAGCGGCCATCGCCAGCCATCAGGCCGCTCAGGCCAAGGTGAAAGAGGCGGAGCTCAACCTCAGCTACACCCAGGTGACCGCCCCCATCAACGGCATGGCGAGCAAGAGCTCCCAGTCCGAGGGGAGCCTTATCTCCACCAGCGGCGACAACGGCCTGCTCACTACCATCACCCAGTTTGATCCGCTCTACGTCAACTTCTCCTACTCGGAGCAGGATCGCCTCAACTTCGAAAACTCGGTAAAGAAAGGGGTGATTGAGGCTAAGGATGCCACCACCTGGCGTACCCATATTCGTCTGGCCGATGGTTCTGTCTACCCTGAAGCGGGCAAGCTCAACTTCTCCGACAACCGGGTCGATCCCCAGACCGGTACCATCCGTGCCCGCGCCATCTTCGACAACAAGGACGGCGTACTGCTGCCGGGCCAGTTTGTCCGCATGACCATCGATCTGGGCACCCGCAAAAACGCCATCGTGGTGCCGCCGCGCGCCATCGTCCAGTCCCAGGCTGACCGCATGGTGATGGTAGTCGATGCCGACAACAAGGTGGTGCCCCGTCCGGTGACCTTGGGCGCTGCAGTCGACTCCGGCGTGCTGATCGAAAGCGGCCTGCAGGCTGGTGAGCGCTATATCGTCGAAGGCTTGATGAAGGCTCGCCCCGGCGCCGTGGTGAAGCCTGTCTCTGCCGACGAGATGCAGGCGATCACCGGCAAGGTGGTCAGTCAGTCTGCGGCCAAGTAAGGAGCCCGTATGTTTTCCAAGTTCTTCATTGAACGCCCCATCTTCGCCAGCGTGATTTCGATCATTATCGTGCTGGGCGGGTTGGCGGCGATGCGGGCACTCCCCATCGAGCAATATCCCCAGATCACCCCGCCGGTGGTCTCGGTCACGGCGTTTTATCCGGGCGCAACACCGGAGGTGATCTCCCAGACCGTAGCAGCGCCGCTGGAGCAGCAGATCAACGGCGTCGAGCGGATGATCTACATGCAGTCGGGGTCGGCCTCCAACGGCCAGATGAACCTCAACGTCTACTTCGAGATCGGCACCGATCCGGATCAGGCCACCATCAACGTCAACAACCGGGTCTCGGCCGCCATGGCCCAGCTGCCGGAAGAGGTGAAAAAGCAGGGGGTGACGGTCAAGAAGAAATCGACCTCCATCCTGCAGGTTGTCACCCTCCAGTCACCGAACGGCTCGTTTGATACCACCTATCTGTCGAACTACGCCCTGCTCAACATCATCGACGAGCTCAAGCGGATTCCCGGCATCGGTGATACCACCTTGTTTGGCGGTACCGACTACGCCATGCGCATCTGGCTGCGGCCGGATCGACTGGCCCAGCTCGAGCTCACCCCGAGCGACGTGATCGGCGCCATTCGCGAGCAGAACACCCAGTTCGCGGCAGGCAAGATCGGTGCCCAGCCCACTACGGCCCCCATCGACTTCACCTACACGGTGCAGACCAAGGGACGCCTTGAGGATGTGAAGGAGTTCCAGAACATCATCGTCCGCTCCATGCCCGATGGTTCCAAGATCCGGGTCCGCGATGTCGCCCGGGTCGAGCTGGGGGGCAAGGATTATGATCTGGTCGCCCGCGCCAACGGCAAACCGGCCATCGGTATCGCCACCTATCTGCAACCGGGCGCCAACGCTGTAGCGGTTGCCGATGCGGTGCACGCCACCATGGAGCAACTCAAGGAGCGCTTCCCGCAGGATATCGAGTACCAGATCCCTTACGACACCACCGAGTTCGTGAAGATCTCCATCGAAGAGGTGGTACATACCCTGTTCGAGGCAATCGTACTGGTGTTCGTGGTGGTCTACCTGTTTCTGCAAAACTTCCGCGCCACCCTGATCCCTTGTATCGCGGTGCCGGTATCGCTGATCGGGACCTTCGCCGGCATGCTGGTGCTCGGTTTCTCCATCAACTTGCTGACTTTGTTCGGCATGGTGCTTGCCATCGGTATCGTGGTGGATGACGCCATCGTAGTGCTCGAGAACGTCGAGCGGATCATGAGCGAGAAGAAGTGCTCGCCCAAAGAGGCTGCCATCCTCGCCATGCAGGAGGTCTCCGGTCCAGTAGTCGCCATCGTGCTGGTGCTCTGCGCCGTGTTCCTGCCGGTCGCCTTTATGGGCGGCATGACGGGGGTGATGTACAAACAGTTCGCCATCACGGTCGCGGTCTCGGTCGCCATCTCCGGTCTGGTGGCACTGACTCTCTCCCCGGCCCTCTGTGCCGTGTTGCTCAAAGAGGGACACCACAAACCGGCCCGCTTCTTCGTCTGGTTCAACGAAAAATTTGATCAGCTGACCCGCGGCTATGTACGGGGTGTGGCCTTCCTGAACCGTCGGGTGGGAGTCGCCTTTGCCATCATCGCCGTGCTGATCCTCTCCATCTACGGCCTCTTCCTGAAAGTACCGGGCGAACTGGTACCGAACGAAGATCAGGGCTACCTCATCTCCGCCGTCATGCTGCCGGATGCCGCCGCGATGAGCCGGACCCAGGCGGTGGCGGATCAGTTCGACAAGATCGCCATGGCCAACCCCCATGTGAAGGATGTGATCACCTTCTCGGGCTTTGACATTCTCTCCAATGCCATCATCAGCAACAGTGGCATGACCTTCATTACCCTGAAGGACTGGAGCGAGCGTCATGGGGCCGGGCAGGACTCCTTCTCGCTGGCCAAGACCTTCCAGGGCTTGAGCCTGATGGGGCTGGCGGATGGCTTTGTCGCCTCCTTCAACCCGCCCCCCATTCAGGGGATGTCCACCACAGGTGGCCTTGAGGCCTATCTGCAAAACCGTGGCACCGGCAACGCCCAGGCCTTCTCCGGCGAAGTGCAGCGCTTCCTCGAAGCGGCCAAGGCGCGCCCGGAGTTTGCCAGCGTCACCAGCACCTACCGCGCCAACGTGCCGCAGGTCTATCTGGACCTTGATCGCGAAAAGGCCAAGGCGCTGGGACTGCCCATCAACGCGGTGTTCGACACCATGCAGGCCACCTTCGGCCAGGTCTATGTCAACGACTTCAACCAGTTCGGCCGTACCTACCGGGTGCAGTTGCAGTCCGAGGCAGACTATCGCGCCAAGAAGAGCGACATCCGCAACGTCTACGTCCGCTCCGACAAGGGAGAGATGATCCCGCTCAGCAGTCTGGTGACGGTGCGTGATGCCACCGGCCCCGAACTGGTCGAACGCTTCAACATCTTCCAGGCCGCCAAGATCATGGCCCAGCCCGCCCCAGGCTACAGCTCGGGTCAGGCCATCGACGCGCTGGAAGAGGTTGCTAATGAAGCTCTGGGCAACGACGCCAAGCTGGAGTGGACCGGCTCCGCCTATCAGGAGAAAGCGGCCGCAGGCAGCGCTGGCATGGCCTTTGGTTTCGGTATCGTGATGATCTTCCTCATTCTGGCCGCCCAGTATGAACGCTGGAGCCTGCCGTTTGCGGTGATCACCGCCGTACCGTTCGCCCTGTTCGGTGCCCTGCTCGCCACCTGGCTGGTGGGGCTGACCAACAACGTCTACTTCCAGATCGGGCTGGTGACGCTCGTCGGGCTGGCGGCCAAGAACGCCATCCTGATCGTGGAGTTCGCGGTGATGAAGCACGAAGAGGGGATGAGCCTCATCGAGTCGGCACTGGAGGCGGCACGCCTGCGTTTCCGTCCCATCGTGATGACCTCGCTCGCCTTTATCCTCGGCTGTGTGCCGTTGGTCACCTCCAGCGGGGCCGGTGCGGCAAGCCGTCACGCCCTCGGCTGGCCGGTCATCGGCGGCATGCTGGCGGCCACCTTTATCGCCATCTTCTTTATCCCGCTTTTCTTCCGACTCATCATGAGAGGGTCAGAAAAGCGCGCCAGGCAGTAACGCTCTCCCCGAAGCGTTCCACCGATAACAAACTACCCCCGCCCGTGCGGGGGTATTTTTTCGTCTGCGGTGTGCTTCCATGACACACATCGAGACTTTTTTCACAGGATCCGGATATGCTGGCTCAGCTCTGGCTCGCGACGACCTTGACGACCACAACCCTCTCCGCCTGTGGTCATCACGATTATCCCCCCTGGAACTGGCTGAGCGATGGCAAGATCATCGGCGTTTGTGCCGAAGTCGTCAGTACCCTCTATCAACGGTTGGGTTTGAATGTGGATCTCTCCTATGTGGGCCCCTGGGCCCGCTGTCAGCAGAAAGTGGCAAAAGGAGAGGTCGACATCAATATCTGTGCGCTGCGCAACGAAGAGAGAGCGCACTACTCCCGCTTTACCCGAACACCCATGGCCATCAATGACATGGCGGTGTTCGTGCGCCAACCCGGCAGCCGCTTGCTGCAACGACGGGAGGATCTGACCGGACTGCGGGGCGCCATGATGATAGGCGTCAGCCTTGGCAGCGAAATGGATGATTTTTTGCAAGAGAATACCCGCATCTACAGGGTTAACTCCCTCAAGCAGGTATTTGGCCTGCTGGCCAGTGACCGGGTCGACTTCGTTCCTTATGGCCGCTCTTCCGGTCGCCTGTTTTTGAGCGACAATTACCCGGACAGCGGGCTGGCTGATCTGCAGTGGCCACTGCAGCGCGGTGAGCTCTATATTTCTGTTTCACTGCAATCTCCCCATCTTGACACCCTCGAACAACTGGAGCCCATGTTGCAAGCGCCAAGCATGAGTCAATGGATAGACCAGTTGCTGGAAAAATACAGTGACCTCTACCTGCAACAGCAGCGCCAGCAGAAGCCTTGACCTTCTCCTGCGAGCAAGGTTTAGAGTTGGGCAACTTACCCCGTAAGGATGCCCGGATTGTCACTCACCCAGCTTGCTGCAAGATTGCCCTCTGTTGCTCTGGCCCGGCTATTGCTGGCGCTGCTGCTCGTCTGCAATCTGACTCTCTGCATCAGCTGGTATGGTTCTCCCCTCTCCTCCGAGCCGACCCCAAGCAGCGCCCAATCGATGGTGATGTTCGATTCATCCATGGCGATGGCGGATGGCGAGATCTCTCATGCAATGCCTGCTATGGATCACCTGGGCGATGTCATGCCCCTCTCCTGCCATCAGGGAGACGAGGGGTCAGCCATGGGCGATGAGTGCCAGATGCAGACAGGCATCAATGCCCCCTCCTTCGGCGCGATGACTCTGCTTGGGGTACTGGTCGCTCTGCTGCTCTTTCCCTTGCTACTTGGCAACAACGTCGCAGCGTCACTGCTTGATAACTGGTTGCGGGATCCCTTCCTGCGCTCGCGCGGTACTCATCCTCCCTCCTGGCCGCGCCGACATCTGATGCTGTCGGTGCTGCGCCACTAGAAAGCGCTTCTCTCGCGGCAGCAGCAAGCCTCGGTTTGCCCGTTTTCTGCCGCCTTGCCTGACCCTGCACCCTGGCCAAACCGGCCCGCTCGCAGGGAGCCGTGCGCACTGATACAGCTGCGCCCCGTTTGCCGCCAATCCCTTGGGTGATGCCTTGTCCATCCCCCATCCGGCGGACTGCACAAGAGAAGAGATACCATGTCAATTACCCCTGTTACCGGCCTTATAGGCGCCAAGCACATTACCCCCCTGCCACTGAGTGGAGGTGTGCGATGAGTCAGAAACTGCTGGTATCAGCACTGCTGCTCGCCCTCGGCGCCGGTGGCGGCTACTGGGCCGCCAAACAGACCACCGCTGGCACCGCGGCCAAGGAGAAGACGCCGCTCTACTGGGTCAACCCCATGGATCCGCGCGACAAGCGCGACGGCCCTGCCAAAGACAACATGGGGATGGACTTTATCCCCGTCTATGAGGAGCAGAAAAACGGCTCGCCGGGCACAGTCACCATCAGCCCCGAGATCCAGCAGAACCTGGGGGTGCGACTTGCCAAGGTGGAGAAACTCCCCATCCACCAGCTGATCGAGACGGTGGGCTACGTCGGCTATGACGAAGACCGACTGGAGGCGGTCAACGCCCGCATGGCAGGCTGGATCCGCACCCTCGCCATCAAGAGCGAGGGGCAGCAGGTGAGCAAGGGGAGCCTGATTTACGAGCTATACGCCCCGGATCTGGTCAACGCCCAGCACGAATACCTGCTAGCGCTCAACACCGCCAACCCGCTGCTACTGCGCGCTGCCGAGGGCAAGCTCAAGTCCCTGCAGGTGCCGGCGGATCAGATAGCGGCCCTCAAGCGCAGCCGTCAGGTGCGCGAAACCATCAGCATTTACGCCCCCAGCAGCGGTTATGTCTCCGAGCTCAAGGTGCGCGAGGGCCAGTATGTTGAGCCCGCTGCGGCGCTCTTTAACATCAGCACCCTCAAGCAGGTGTGGGTGAGCGCCGAGGTGTTCGAGCGCCAGGCCGCCCAGCTGAAGGTGGGGGATCCGGTCACCATGACTCTCGACTATGCCCCCGGCCGCAGTTGGCAAGGTAAGGTGGATTACCTCTACCCGACTCTGGATGCTGCCACCCGTACCTTCAAGGTGCGGCTGCGCTTTGACAACCCGGACGAGTTTTTGAAACCCAATATGTTTGCCAAGGTGAGCATTCGCACCGGGCAAGGGGACCCCCAGCTGGTGGTACCGAGCGAAGCGGTGATCCGCACCGGCAGTCAGGATCGGCTGGTGCTTGCACTGGGGGATGGCAGCTTCAAGTCGGTCGCCGTCACCCTGGGCCCCCAGTTTGGCGACAAGGTCGCCATCAAGGAAGGGGTAGAGGCTGGGGATAGCATAGTCAGCTCGGCCCAGTTCCTGCTCGACTCCGAGTCGGCCATCGATTCGGACTTCCAGCGTATGACGGCAGTGCGCCCTGCACAGGTGTGGACCCAGGGCGAGGTTGAAAGCATCGATCTGGCCAACCGTACCCTGATGGTCTCCCACCAGCCCATCCCCGAGTGGCAGTGGCCCGCCATGGAGATGGAGTTCACCGTCGCCGACGGGGTCGACATCAGCAAGCTGGTCGAGGGGCAGGCCCTGCACCTGCAAGTGATGCAGGAGGGGGATGAGTACCGCATCACTAACATCCATCAGGAGAAGGCGCCCGCTACTGACGGCGACGCCAAGCCTGCAACGGATGAGATGGAGAAGATGGAAGGCATGGACCATAGCCAGCATCAGATGACGATGCCCGAGGTGGAGAAGAAGTCATGATCCCTGCCATCATTCGCTGCCTAGCAGGCAACCGCTCTCCGCTCTCTGTACTTGGTGAGAAAGGAGTTCAACCATGATCCCCTCGATTATTCGCTGGTCGGTGGGCAACCGCTTTCTGGTGCTGTTGTTGACCCTCATGCTCGCCGCCTGGGGGCTCTGGTCGGTCAAGCAAACCCCGGTGGATGCCCTGCCGGATCTCTCCGACGTGCAGGTGATCATCAAGACCTCCTACCCGGGCCAAGCGCCCCAGGTGGTGGAAGATCAGGTCACCTATCCGCTTACCACCGCCATGCTGGCGGTGCCGGGGGCGACCACGGTACGCGGCTACTCCTTCTTCGGCGACTCCTTCGTCTATGTGCTGTTTGACGACAGCACCGATCTTTACTGGGCCCGCGCTCGGGTGCTGGAGTATTTGAGCCAGGTTGCGCCCAATCTGCCCGCCTCCGCCCGCCCCCAGCTCGGCCCCGATGCCACCGGGGTGGGCTGGGTCTATCAGTACGCGTTGGTAGACAAAACCGGCAAGCATGACCTCAGCCAGCTCACCTCCCTGCAAAACTGGTTCCTCAAGTACGAGTTGCAGACGGTTGAGGGGGTCTCCGAGGTCGCCACCGTCGGCGGCATGGTGCGCCAGTATCAGGTGCGGGTCGATCCGGACAAGCTGCGCGCCTACGGCATCCCGCTCTCCCTTATCGAGACCGCCATCAAGCAGGGCAATCAGGAGACCGGCGCCTCCGTCATCGAGATGGCGGAAGCGGAGTACATGGTGCGCTCCAACGGCTATCTGAAAAGCGTCGAGGATCTGAAGCAGATCCCGCTCGGTACCAATGTGCGCGGCGCCCCGCTGCTGCTGGGTGACGTGGCGGATGTAGTCACCGGCCCCCAGAGCCGGCGCGGTCTGGCCGAGCTCAACGGCGAAGGGGAAGTGGTGGGCGGCATTATCGTCATGCGCTATGGCGAGAATGCACAGCACACCATAGACGGGGTCAAGGCGCGGCTCGCCCAGCTGAAAAGCAGCCTGCCGGAGGGGGTGGAGGTCGTCACCGTCTACGATCGCTCCGACCTTATCCAGCACGCCATCGACAACCTCTCCGGCAAGCTGGTGGAGGAGTTCGCGGTGGTGGTGCTGGTCTGTCTTGCCTTCCTGTTCCACCTGCGCTCGTCGCTGGTGGTGGTCATCTCCCTCCCTATTGCGATTTTGACCGCCTTTATCGTGATGCACCTGCAGGGGATCAACGCCAACATCATGTCGCTGGGGGGCATCGCCATCGCCATCGGCGCCATGGTGGATGGCGCCATCGTGATGATCGAGAACGTCCACAAGCACATGGAGCGGGAGGCGCTCACCGACAAGAACCGCTGGCGCATCATCACCGAGGCGAGCATCGAGGTGGGACCCGCCATCTTCTTCTCCCTGCTGATCATCACCATCAGCTTTTTGCCGGTGTTTGCGCTGGAGGCGCAGGAGGGGCGGATGTTCCACCCCCTCGCCTTCACCAAAACCTACGCCATGGCCGCCGCTGCCGCGCTAGCCATCACGCTCGTTCCAGTAATGATGGGGTACTTCATCCGTGGCAAGGTGCTGGCGGAGCAGACCAACCCGCTGAACCGCTGGCTAAGCCAGGGCTATGTGCCACTGCTCAAAGCCGTGCTGGCCCGTCCGAAAACCACCCTGGCCATCGCCGCCGTGGTGACGGTGGTGGGCTTCTGGCCGCTCAAGTACCTCGGCTCCGAGTTCATTCCGCCGCTCGATGAGGGGGACATCATGTATATGCCCACCACCGCAGCCAATATCTCGGTGGGCAAGGCGCGGGAGATTTTGCAGCAAACCGACAAGCTCATTCGCACCGTGCCCGAGGTGCAAAACGTATTCGGCAAGGCGGGGCGCGCCGAATCGGCCACCGACCCAGCCGATCTGGTGATGATGGAGACCAGCATCCAGCTCAAGCCCCGCGACCAGTGGCGCCCCGGCATGACCCCGGAGAAGCTCAAAGAAGAGCTGGATTCCCTCATCCGCTTCCCCGGCCTCACCAACGCCTGGGTCCCCCCCATCAAGACCCGTATCGACATGCTGGCTACCGGCATCAAGACCCCGGTCGGCATCAAGATAGCGGGGCCGGATCTCAAGGTGATCCAGCAGCTCGGCCAGCAGCTTGAGCAGATCGTTGGCAAGGTTGAGGGCGCCTCATCGGTCTACGCCGAGCGGGTAGCCGGTGGCCGCTACGTGAAGGTGGATATCGACCGGCTGAAAGCGGCCCGCTACGGCCTCAACATCGCAGACGTGCAGGCGGTGCTCGCCACCGCGGTGGGCGGCATGGAGGTGGGCCAGACCATCGAGGGGCGCGAGCGCTACCCCATCAACCTGCGTTACCCCCAAAGCTATCGCGATTCGGTGGCGAGCCTCGAGCTGCTGCCGGTGGTCACGCCGAGCGGGGCACGCATCGCCCTGGCGGATGTTGCCCGGGTCTACATCAGCGACGAGGCCCCCATGCTGCGCAGCGAGAATGCACGCCTCAACGGCTGGGTCTACGTCGATATTCGTGGCCGCGACATCGGCTCTTTCGTGGCAGAGGCCAAGTCCGAGTTGGACAAGCAGCTGGTGCTGCCGGCGGGCTACGCCCTCACCTGGTCCGGTCAGTTCGAATACATGGAGCGGGCCAAGGCGCGCCTCGCCTACGTGGTGCCGCTCACCATCGCCATTATCGTGCTGCTGCTCTATCTGGCGTTTCGCCGCGTTCAGGAGGTGCTGCTCATTCTCACCACCTTGCCGCTGGCGGTGGTGGGCGGGATCTGGACCCTCTGGCTGCTCGACTTCAACCTCTCGGTGGCGGTCGGGGTGGGCTTTATCGCCCTGGCGGGGGTGGCGGTGGAGACCGGCGTCTTGATGCTGGTCTACCTCAACCACGCCTGGGATGACCTGGTGGCGAGCGGCAAGCCGGACCAGGCGGGCCTGCACCGGGCGGTGATCCACGGCGCCGCCCTGCGCCTTCGCCCCAAGATGATGACGGTGGTGACCATTATCGCCGGCCTCTTGCCCATCATGTGGAGCCACGGCACCGGCTCCGAGGTGATGCAGCGCATCGCCGCCCCCATGATTGGCGGCATGGTAAGTGCGCTGGTGCTGACCCTCTTGGTGTTGCCCGCGGCCTACTACCTGTGGCGCAGTCGCAGCCTTGGCAAGGGTGCGAACCCGCAATCCGAATAACCCGATTTCACGATCCATATTGACTGAACGATGAGGAAACCATCATGAACTACAAGACGCTGACCCTAACCCTGCTGCTGGGCCTTGCTACCCATACCGGCCTGCAGGCCGAGGAGATGATGCACCATGAAGGGCACGATATGAGCCAGATGGGTGAGATGAGCGAACAGGCCGCAATGGTGATGACCAAGGGGGTCATTACCCACCTCGATGAGGGTAGCGGCAAGGTCGGCATCAAGCACGAGGCGATCGAGAACCTCAAGATGCCCCCCATGACCATGGTCTTTCGAGTGGCAGATCCGGCCCAGCTCAAAGGGCTCAAGGTCGGGGATGCCATCCACTTTCATGCCGAAAGCCAGAGCGGCAAGCTCACAGTGACCGCCATCCAGCCGCAATAAACGGCTCTGGCTCGCCGAAGAGGTCACGATAGACAGTGACAACGCAAGAGGGAGGCATCAGCCTCCCTCTTCTTTTGGTCAACCTGTTCATGTGGTCAACCTCTGGCACGCGATGGCACTCAGCTGCGGGTTGACAGCAACTGCTCCACATCCTCGATCACCTTGAGGGCCGCCTGCGGGCCGCCGCTGGAGGTCCAGAGCGACCCGTCCACGGCGCCAAAGCGCTTGGCCTTGATCACCGGCAGCTGCTGGAACGCCGGGGTCTGCTCCGCCTGACGCATGGCATCCACCGCATCGCCGGTGGCACTCAGAGTGCCGACCACCAGCCAGTCGGCATCCAGCAGATTGAGGGACTCCAGACTGAGCGCCGGTGAGTGGGGCGCGCCAGTACCCTGTTGTTTGTCCGGACGCACCAGCCCCATCGACTCCACCACGCTGCTGGCAAAGGTGCCCTGATACATAAAGCTCGGCCCCTTGGGGTTCCAGCGCACTATGCTGATGCTCTCCCCTTGGTGTTTGGCCAGCTTGCTGCGAGCCTGAGTCAACCGCTCGGCATACTGCAGCAAGAAAGTATCCGCTTGCTGGTCGCGGTTGAGGGTGTGAGCGGTGCGTCGGAAGCTATCCTGCCATGGCTCACCCCACTTGCTGGTCACCACGGTCGGCGCGATCTCCCCCAGCAAGGTCAGCAGCTCGGGACGGGTCTGGCCGGTCAGGATAAGGTCAGGCTCCAGCGCAATCAGCGACTCCAGATTGGGGCTATCGAGATCACCGATCACCTGGATGCCAACGCCCGCCTTGTCCAGCAAATAGCGGGGCAAGGTAGGTTGACCACGGCCATTGACGGCGCCGATGGGGGTCAGCCCCAGGGTCAGGGTGCTGTCGAGTTCGAGCTCGCTCAGCACCACTACCCGCTTTGGCTGGGCTGGAACCTGCACCTGCTGGCCAAACGCATCGGTCACTTCACGCATCTCCTGTGCCTGAACCAGCGGCGCGGCCAGCATCAGGATGGCTGCTGCCAGGGCGGCAAAACGCTTCATCATCTCACTCCTTCTCGTTGCACGGCCCGGATAATCGGCCGCGAGGATACACTCAGCGGGCCCACAGAGCAGGCCCATATGACTCAACTCGCCGAACGCAGGGAACGGCCATGTTCGTGGCGACGGGGCACGATAATGGGCGCCCCGTCGCCGGGGGCATGCAGAATATCGACACTGGTCTGGTAGAGCTGGTCGATTAGATCCTTGGTCACCACCTCCCGGGCTGGGCCCATGGCGGCAATGGTCCCCTCGCCGATGGCGATCAGCTCGTCGCAGTAGCGGGCCGCCATCGCCAGATCATGGATCACCAGCAGCACGGTTTTGCCCTCGGCAGTGATGCGGTGGATTGCCTCCATCACCTCGGTCTGGTGACCGATATCGAGGGCGCTGGTGGGCTCGTCGAGCAGTACCATGTCGCTATCCTGCGCCAGGATCATCGCCAGCCACGCCCGCTGTGCCTGCCCGCCGGAGAGGGACGCTGCGCTCTGCTGCCAGATGCTTTCAAGCTGCATCCGCTCGCAGGCAATACGCACCATGCGGGCATCCTCCTCACCCCACTGATTGAACCAGCCCTGATGAGGGTGGCGGCCATACTGCACCAGCTGCTCCACCAGAATGCCGGCAGGCAGGGTCGGCCGCTGGGGCAGATAGGCGAGCTCCCGCGCCAGCCCCTTCATGGGGTAGCTGGCAAGCGGCTTGCCTTTGAGCAGGATCTCGCCGCGTTGGGCTTTCATCTGGCCGGATAACAGCTTGAGCAGGGTCGATTTGCCGCAGCCGTTGGGGCCGACGATCCCCACCAGCTTGCCCCTCGGCACGCTGAAAGAGATGTCCCGCAAAATGGGGGTCTGCTGATAGGCAAAATGGAGGCGATTTACGGTGAGCGTCATCAGTCAGCCCTCTGGCGATCATTAACAAGAAGAAACAGCAGCAACAGGCCACCGAGAATGCGGGTCATGATGCCGGTCGCCACCTCGTGGGGGCTGGCCAGCACCCGGACCAAGGTGTCGCTGGCCAGCAGCAGCAGGGCGCCGCTGAGTGCCGCCAGCCAGAGCGGCACCACCCGGTCTTTCACCAGCCAGGAGGCAAGAATGGGGGCCGCCATGGCGATAAAGACCACGGGGCCGCCGATGGCGGTACCGAGCGCCGCCACCAGAATAGCCTGCGCCAGAATGCCCAGTTGCACCCGATCGCCGTTGACGCCAAGTCCTCTGGCCATCTCGGGGCCAAAGCGCAGCACCGCCAGCGAGCGGGAGATATAGACAATCCAGGGGCAGAGCAGCAGCAACAGGATGGCGATGGGGGTGATGGTGCTGTAACCCACGGCGATAAAACTGCCCATATTCCACAGATAGAGGGAGCTCAAGTGCAATAAGGCCTGGGTGGACATCACAAACTGGCCGAGCGCCTCGAACAGCTCGGAGAGGCCGATGCCTATCACCACGAACAGATAGCCCTGCTCACCCGGTTTTCGGCAGAGTGCATAGAGCACCAGCGCCGCGAAGATGGCACCGATGGGGGCCGCCCACCAGGGCCAGCTGCCCACGGTCAGGTAGAGGGAAAATATGATGATGGCCAGAGAGGCCCCGTTGTTGACCCCCACCATATCGGGGGTGGCCAGCCGGTTGCGAACCAGAGTTTGTACCAGACAGCCGGAGAGCCCCATGGCAGCCCCCGCCACCACGACCCCAAGGATGCGCGGCAGCCGGATCTTGAACAGGGTGAGCTGCTCAAGCCGGGTCCCCTCCCCCAGCAGGGTGTTGACCACCCCGGCAAAGCCGAGCTTGCCGCCGCCAACGCTCAGGGCCAGCAGAGCAAGCGCCAGCAGCGCCATGGCCAGCAGAGCCAGCCAACGCCAGCTCGGCAGATGGATCAGCAAAGAGCGGTTGCCGGCCCGCAGGCAGAGCATATCGGTAGGTGTGCGCATCAGCCCCTCACTTGACGGTCAGCAGGGTACGAAAGCCCCCGCGGTGGACGATGGCGATCAACACAGGTGCACCGATCAGGGCCAGAATGACCCCGTTGGGCAGCTCGAACGGCTGGATCAGCCAGCGCGCCAGAATGTCGGCCAACAGCAGAAACAGCATGCCGAACAGGGCGGAGAAACAGACCTGCACCGACAGCTTCACCGGCTCCACCAATCGGCCACAGTAGGCGGCCAGAAAGCCGACAAAGCCGATGGGACCGGCGATGGCGATGGCACTGGCGGTAAACAGGGTGGCGGCCAGCAGCACGCCAATTCGCACCCGGTTTGGGCGGATCCCCAGCGCCTGGGCCTGACTGTCCCCCATCTGCATAAGGGTCAGCTGGCGACAGAGCAGCAAGGTGATGACAAACGCCGCCAGCACGAAGGGCAGCACGGCGACGATGGCATCGAGATTGGCCGCCGACAGGGAGCCGAGGTTCCAGAAGCGGTACTGCTCCAGCACCATCTTGTTGGAGAGCAGCAAAAAGCTGGAGAGACCGCCGAAGGTGGCGGAGAGCGCCACCCCGACCAGAATCAGCTTGAGGGGGTTGGAGCGGCCAATCATCATGCCGAGCCCCAGCACAATCACGTTGCCGAGCAGCGCGCCGAGCCCAGCCCAGAGCAGATAGCCGTAGGCGGACTCCACCCCAAACCAGGTGAGCCCCACCACCAGCGCAAAGACGGCCCCGGCGTTGACCCCGAGCAGACCGGGCTCCGCCAGCGGATTGCGGGTCGCGCTCTGCAACAAGGAGGCCGCCAGAGATAAAGAGGCGCCGACCACCATGGCGCAGAGGGTGCGCGGCAGTCGCAAGGTATTGAGCACCATGGCGAGCTTCTCGTCGCCAGCCCAGCGAGCATCCCCCATCAGGTAGCCGAGTACCTCGCGGGCACCATAAACACCCGCACCGGTGGCGAGCGAAAGAGAAAGCAGTATGAACAGGAGGAACAATCCCAGCCAGAACAGCGAGGTCTGGTCTCTAAACACCCTTTAACTCCTTATGGTGGCAATGCGCATGTTGTTGAAATACATGTGGTTGAAATAAAAGCCGTCACCCCGGGGTGATGCCGTGACAACAACGGGAGCCCGCCAATACGGGCTCCCGTTCAGCCACTACATCTTGTAGGCCACACCGGCATAGACAGTGCGCCCGTCGAGGATCTGATCGGCCTCGGTGGCAACCCAGTCACGCTTGGTATTGGTCAGGTTGTTGAGTCCGAACTTCAGATCCAGTGCCCGGGTGGCGTTCCAGACTGCCCCGACATCCAGGGTGTGGAATCCGGCGGTGGTCTCATAGGTGGTGCCGCTCATGCGCGGAACCGGGAGGATCTGGCTGCCGGTGTAGTTCCAGCCGAGCTGGGTACTCAGGCTCTCGATGACCTGCCACTCCAGCTTGGCGTTGGCGGTATGCTCCGGCGTCCGATAGAGATCCTTGCCGCTGGTCTTGTCCTCCCCGTCGATCAGGGTGACGTTGCTGGAGAGAGTCAGGGCATCGGTAATATCAAACCAGCCACTCAGCTCCACCCCCTTGATGCGGGCCTTGCTGACGTTCTGATAGGTCATCACCGCAGGACGCCAGGTGGCAGTCCATGCCTCGCTCTGGATCTTGTCCTTGATATCGTTGTGGAAGGCGGTAACCCCCGCGCCCCAGAACGAACCATCGTAGGCGGTGCCCAGCTCGTAGCTGACGGCGGTTTCCGGTTTCAGATCCGGGTTGCCCACCACGGCGCAGCGACCGCGACAGGCGGCTACCGCATAATCCGGGTTGGACTGGGCAATGGTCGGCGCCTTGAACGCCTTGCCAATGCCGCCCTTGACCACCCAGTTGTCAGTCAGGCTGTAGAGGGCATAACCACGGGGGCTGAACTCGGTGCCATAGGTCTCGTGGTGGTCGACCCGGCCACTCAGGGTCAACGCCAGATCGCCAAAGCCAAACTCATCCTGCAGATAGAGCGCGCTCTGGTTGACGCTGACATCGCCCCCCTTGAGGTTGACGTTATGCTTGAGTTCAGTGATACGGTACTCGGCACCGCTGGTCAGCAGGTGGCTGCCCAAGTTGCCGCTCAGCTGGCCATCGAAGGTGTGGTTGGTCTGGCTCACATCGCCGCTGGTCTTGCTCAGCGCCGTCATCAGTTCGGAGTCGTCAAACAGGTCAACCTGCTCGAAGGCATAGCCGACCCGGCTGTCGAACTGATCCCAACGGCCGATGTGGGTGGCATTGAGCCCCAGTCGCTCCATCTGCTGGATATTGCGCGGCGTCTGGCCGTAGTTGTTCCAGTGGGCCTCCCGATCGTCTTTGGCGTAGTTCATCCCCACATCCAGCTCCTGACGATCTTCGATCAGCCATTTGACGTTGGAGAGGATCCCCAGCTTTTCACGCTGCTCGATGGCATCGGCCTTGGGGTTGATACTCTGCTCGCTCTGCCAGGCATCCCTGTGGTTCCCTTCCACCACCAGGTTGGCCAGCAGTTTGTTGTCGATCAGTGCCCCGCCCACATAGGCACTCGCCTTGTTGATATCCCCGCCGTGACCGTCGGTGGGGTCGCTGAAGATATAGGTAGCCGCCGCTTCGGTCTTCTCCCCGGGTTGGCGCAAGATGACATTGACCACCCCACCCAGCGCATCGGCACCGTAGAGGGAGGAGATAGGGCCACGGATCACTTCGATACGCTCGATGGCCGCCATCGGGATGGCGGAGAGATCGAAATCATTGCCATAACCGGAGGTAAGAGCATCGCGGGAGCTGATACGCCGGCCATTGACCAGCAACAGGGTGTAATCTCCCTCCAGACCACGCAACTTGATCTCGCTGCGGCCGTAGCTGGTCGCAGGGCTGATATTGACCCCCGGCAACTGTTTCAGGGCGCCGGTCAGATCATTGACATTGAGCTTGTCGAGCTCGGCCCGGGTCACCACAGAGACGCTGGCCGGGGCGGTCAGCTCGCTGTGCCGGGTTTTACTCGCCGTCACCACTATAGTTTCATGAGCGGCGACAGGCGCAGTCCCTTGGGCCAGAACTGGCAGGGCAAAAAGGGACAACACCAGCGGATGCACTGCAAATCGTCGGGATGATGTACGCATCATCAACACTCCACATAAAACAACCAAGGCCAACACCACCGACATCCCTGTCTGACCTCGCCAGACCCGGTGCAAAGTGATGGAGTTCATTGGCATGAACAGTCGTCCATGCCCCATCACCCCGAACATCAGTGCATCACGGCAGGCCCTGCGTTGTGCTATGCCACTCGCAGCCATCAATAACAAAAGCGCCGTACCGACTGACATCGGGACGGCGCAATACTAAATGCAAATCATTTTTATTTGCAAGGGTGAATCAGGTATTCTTTCGCATCCGCTTAATTATCCATCACATCGTGACGGGTCTGGTGATAGGCCTCTTCACTCTTGCCCCGACGCCAGTACGGCACGGCGTAGAGCGACTGGCGATCCACCTCAAGCACGGAACGAAAATGGCGGCGCAGCGGCAGCACCAGCGCCTCTTCCCCACCCAGCCAGAAGAAGCCACCATCGCGCACCAACGGCAGAGCAATCACATGCTCCAGCAGGCCACTGGACTCGGGCTCGCCGACAAACCAGTGACAGCGCACCCCGACCGGCAGCGTCAACGGCTGAGCATCGGCCTGATCCGGCACCAGAATCGCAATTTCCCCTCTGGCCTCGGCAGGCATCACCTCACACATCGCCATGATGGCGGGCAAGGCGGTGAGATCTCCTACCAGACAGTAGTGATCGGCCGGTTGCAGCATGGGGTTGGGACCACCCGGCCCGGAGAGGATCACCTTCTCTCCCGGCTTGGCATGGGTAGCAAAGGCGCTGGCGGGCCCGCCGTCACCGTGCAGCACGAAGTCGATATCAATTTCTTGCTCATCACGGCGAAACGCGCGGATGGTGTAGGTGCGGATCACCGGCTTGTCAGCCGGGTCACTCCAGCGTGGACCGCTCGGGGTCATGGCAGGCAGCACCGGCTCTACCTGATGGGGCTGGACCAGCATCACCTTGATATGGGCCCCACCACAGGTAAAGGGATAATCAGCCAACTCGCTGCCACCAAAGGTGATACGACGCAAATGGGGGGTGATCTGGGTAATGGCTTTGACAGTCAGCAGACGGGGACGATTGGGAGGCAGAGATGGGGACACGATGGGGCTCCTCGTTGAGTGTGTCGCCCATGCTACACGCAAATAGGAATTACTATCAAATAAGATTATTTCTCGTCTAATAGCTACAGGCTGGATTCAAACATCTCCAACTACTGGCGTACACACCCCAATCCAGAAATAGGCTTTATGCACGCTAGCTCCATGATTGGGCGAAGAAAGCAGCCGGACAACGCCACCGTCACAAAGGGTTCCATTTGCTTATTTCGACCATAGTTTTTTGAGATCAAATTTTATTTCCCAATAAGTTTCCTATCCTTAGTGAAGCAGTTAATGTAAGCACAGGATGCCAAACAGGATTGTATGATGGATGACCAGATCCTGATTATTGATGATGACGATCTCTCCCTCCCCGACGCACAGCAAGCGGGCTGGAAGGTGATGATTGTTGACGATGAGCCTGAAGTGCATCGCATCACCAAAATCACCTTGAACAAATTCGAGTTTGACAATCGCCCCATCGATTTTCTGCATGCCTATTCCGCGGCGCAGGCCAAAGAGTTGCTAGCCACCACCCCGGACGTTGCTCTGTTGCTGCTGGACGTGGTGATGGAGGTCGACCACGCTGGCCTCGATGTCGTCAAATACGTCCGTGAAGATCTGCAAAATAAGATGGTACGCATCGTGTTGCGTACCGGCCAACCCGGCCAGGCGCCGGAAGATGACGTGGTCACCAACTACGACATCAACGACTACAAGGATAAAACCGAGCTCACCTCCCAGAAGCTGCGCACCTTGTTGCGGGCCAGCCTGCGATCCTATCGGGATATCCGCACCCTGGAGAGTAACCGTCAGGGGCTGGAAAAAGTCATCGAAGCCTCCAAGGGGATCTTTGAGAAACGGGCCTTGCGCCAGTTTGTCGAAGGCGCCCAGGAGCAGCTCAGCGCCTTGCTCCATCTGGGGGAAACCCAGATATACGACGTCAAGCAATACGCCTATGAGGTGAAGGATCAAGTATTGGAGCCCCTGCTCCCCGGCCATCCCGCCATGCTCCTCACAGAAGCGCCGGAGATCCTGCGCCAGGCCATGAGCAAGCGCAGCAATGTCTATAACGCCACCCAGATGGTGCTCTACTGCCAGAATCCTCGCCACCACCTGCTGTTCCACATCGAGACCACCCGCCAGCTCAGCCAGATCGATACCAGTCTGCTGACACTGTTTACCGAAAACATCATAGTGGCGCTGGAGAATATCCGGCTCAATGAGGTGATCGCCGACAACCAGCGGGAGATCATCTATCGCATCGGCGAACTGGTCGAAACCCGTTCAAAAGAGTCAGGGCTGCACGTCAAGCGGGTCGCGCTCTATACCGAACAGTTCTGCCACCTGATGGGCATGAGCGAAGAGCAGAGCGAGCTGGTGAAACGTGCCTCGCCGCTCCATGACATTGGCAAGGTGGGAATTCCCGATGCCATCTTGCACAAGCCGGGCAAGTTGACACCGGAAGAGTGGGAGATCATGAAAACCCACGCCCAGCTCGGGCAGGATATGCTCTCCGGCAGCGATCTGGCGCTGTTTCAGATTGGTGCCACTATCGCTGGCAATCACCATGAGAAATGGAATGGCAGTGGCTATCCCCGCGGTCTGAAAGGTACGGATATTCCGCTGGAGGGGCGAATTGTGGCGCTGGCTGACGTGTTCGATGCCCTGGGTTCGGATCGCTGCTACAAGAAGGCGTGGCCGCTGGACAAGGTGCTGGCCCTGATTGAAGAGGAGAAGGGGCAGCATTTCGACCCCCAGCTGGTCGAGCTGATGATGGCCAATCTGGACAAGTTCCTCGAGATCCGCGAGCAGAACAAGGATGTCTATATCGGCGAACACTGATAGCCAGCTTGTTCTGTTTATGAACTAAAAAACCGCCCTGCTTAGCAGGGCGGTTTTCTATATCTGGCATCACGTCACTTCAGAGCGAGAAGTACGAGAGTTACTGCTCTGGCAGATTGAGATCCAGCTTGGCAGCAGGTTGTCCAGCTTGCTGATTCTCGGCCTGTGCAGCGGCCAGAGCACGCTTCAGGGCACGCCGTTTTTGTATCACCACGAACCCGACCCCACCCAATACCGCCAGCAGCACACCACCGCCCGCCAATGCCCAGACCAGCCAGCCCATTTCCTCCTCTGCCGGAGCTTCATGGGTCGCCTCGGCACTGGAGGCCGGTGCGGCGGCCGACACCACCTCTACAGGAGACGGCGGTGGCGGGAATACATTGAAGGTTTTCACCGGCAACTCGATTTTCAGCTCACGGCCGAGGCGAGTGGTGCCATAGAGGGTTGCTTTCACCTCATGCTGACCGACCTCCTTGATGTTGGAGAGATCGATATCAAGCTTGGGGTCGCTGGCGGTCTCGCTGAACTCGTAGAGGCCGCCCACATTGCTGGTCACACTCCCCTTGACCACCACAGAGGCGGGATCCAGCTCATCACGGTCGATTAGCAGTGAGAGCTTGGCACCCAGCTCATCCGAAGGCGGCGACAAGTTATAGCTGAACGGATAGGGGTAAAGCAGCACATCCTGATAACGGGCACGGACAAACACCTGATTGCCCGTGCTGAACATGGCGCGGTACTTGCCACCGGGAATATCTTGCAGCGTCACTTCCGCCGTCATGATGCCATCACCCGGCACTTCGTCGAGCCCCTTGCCATCATCGCGATAGTGGCCAAGTACTTGATCCAGCACGACCTCTTTCTTATCGGCATCGCTGAACGATTGCAGCTTGACGGTCATGTCAAGGTCAGAGAGATAGTATTTATCTTTCGGCGGCTGACCATTGATCAGCAACCACGCCTTGAGCTTGACCACCTCCCCCTGATAGAGCTGCATCGGCAGGGCGGCGATATCGAGCCGGATATCGGAGAGAATGCGCACCCGGTTGTCGGGATCCACCTCGCCAATCGCCTGCCAGGGGCCCGGCATGGGATTGCGCAGGGTAATGAGATCATGCTCTGGCAGCGCCAGCCAACCCACATCGGCAGGTTTGACCTTGCCCACGTAAAGCTTGCTGCCATCGGGGCGAACCAGGATCACGGACGGGGTGCCCGGCTTGCGCTTGATGATGAAGGTGATCTCCTTCACGCCGTAATCGATGCGAAAGCGGTTATCCAGCAGCGGGATGTCGGAGGGAGCAAATACCTCGGTCGCCGTCGCCCCCAGCGAGAGCAACAACAGCAGACCGGCACACCACTTGCTCATTGCCGCCACAGACAACTTCCTCCCTTCTTCTGTACCAGATCCAGTCTCGCCTCGTGCAGGGCCTGAACCTCGGTGCTGGCACGCACCACCTTGAGGGCGGGTCGGTTGCTCTCTAACCGGCGAATGCTGGTGTCCTGATTGCTTTCGTTTTCGTTGCTCTCGGTGGCCAGATTGAGTTTGGTCTGGCCGCCGGTCATCAGCAGGTAGACGTCCGCCAGGATCTCCGCATCGAGCAAAGCCCCGTGCAGGGTACGGTGGGAGTTGTCGATACCGTAACGATCGCACAGCACATCCAGGTTGTTGCGCTTGCCGGGGAATAGATCCCGCGCCATCGCCAGGGTATCTGTGATGGTGCAGATATCCGCCGTCTTGAAGTTGAGTCCGAGCTTGCTGAACTCGTAGTCCATGAAGCTCACGTCAAACGGTGCGTTGTGGGCAATCAGTTCGGCGCCGCGGATGAAGTCGAGGAATTCATCGGCAATCTGGCTGAACGACGGTTTGTCACGCAGGAACTCGTCGGTAATACCGTGCACCTGGATCGCTTCCGGGTCGACCAGACGATCAGGCTTGATATAGACGTGATAGTGGTTACCGGTCAGCTTGCGGTTGATCACCTCCACACAGCCGATTTCGATAATGCGGTGCCCCAGATAGACAGGGCCGCCCGCCGTATTCATACCTGTGGTTTCAGTATCCAGAATGATCTGGCGATTCAGTTGGGGTGTGTTCATGATCCAATCTATGTCAAACTTCGGCTTTACTTACTCGCTAGTTTACCCCAAGCCTCATGTTAAAACAGATTGATTGCTCATGTTAAAACAGATTGATGTCTATACCGACGGCTCCTGCCTCGGCAATCCGGGCCCGGGTGGTTACGGGGCCGTGATGGTCTACGGCAAGCACCGCAAAGAGATTTCCGCCGGATTCAAGTTGACCACCAATAACCGGATGGAGCTGATGGCCGCCATCATGGGGCTGCGCACCCTCAACGAACCGTGCAAGGTACGCCTCACCACCGACAGCCAGTATGTCCGCCAGGGGATCACCCAGTGGATCATCGGCTGGAAGAAGAAAGGGTGGATGACCGCCAACCGGCAACCGGTCAAAAACGTCGATCTCTGGAAGGAGCTGGATGCGGAAGTGGGTCGCCACCAGATTGAGTGGCTCTGGGTGAAGGGTCACTCCGGCCACCCGGAGAACGAACGGTGCGACGAGCTGGCCAGAGAGGCCGCCTGCGGCAAGGATCTGGCCGAGGATATCGGCTACCAGCCCTGACGGGCCATTCCCGGTGTGGCGAGGGACTTTGGCAGTTGCCAGCGCCGCCGCACCGGGATCAGTGGAAAGCGCCGTTTACGGGCCGCAATCACGTATACCGATGCAAACGCCCTGCAATAATCCCGCCCGATACTCTCCCGCCACCAACTGTGCCAGCTCTGTTTCCCCATAAACGAGTAACCGAAACGCTCGTCGAACATCACCTCGCATCCCAGCAGATGCAACCAGTCCGTCACCCGCCCCGGGGTGAACATCCGTGCCGACCAGGGCATTCTGCGCCGCAAGAACGGCACACAGTGACCGATCCCGACCAGACTCATGGGGTTATAACCACTGATGATCAGCCAGCCATCGTCGGTCAGCACCCTTTCGGCTTCGCGCAACACCTGATGAGGATCGGCAGAGAAATCGAGGCAGTGGGCCAGCAGGCAGGCATCGACGCTGCCGGTCCGCACCGGCAGATCGAGGGGATCGCCATACATGTCGAGCAGCCGCCCGCCGGGGGCGACCCCGATCTGGTGACGAATGGAGGAGCGTTTGCAGGAGAGTTCAGCGCTCAGGGCGCCAATTTTCAGCAGATGATACCCAAACAGATTGGGGCACCAGTTGTCGAGCCGATCCTGGATCTCGGCCGCCACCCAGTCCCCCATAGGCAATGCAGACCAGCTGGTCGGGATCTCGATTTGTTGTTCGGTACGTGCCACCTGCATAATAGGGCTCAACTCGGGGTTTCGAACGCCATCCTGTTATATAAGATACCCTCCCTAAAGAGAAGCAGACTCATGTATCCAGTGATCACAGTTCCAGCCTTTAATGACAACTACATCTGGTTGATCCGCCACGAAAATCACTGTCTGGTGGTCGATCCGGGCGATGCCGCCCCCGTGCTGGAGCGGCTCGAGGCATTGGGGCTGGTGCTCGATGCCATCCTGCTGACCCATCACCATCACGACCATGTGGGGGGCGTCACCGACCTGCTTGCCCACTTCCCCCACGCCCGGCTCTATGGCCCCAAACTTGACCCGATGCCGGATCACCGCGGTCAGTGGCTGGAAGATGGCGATCAGATCAACTGGCACGGCCTCGCCCTCGAGGTGATCCATGTGCCCGGGCACACTCGCGGCCACATCGCCTACCACGGCAACGGCATGCTGTTTTGTGGCGATACCCTCTTCTCGGCCGGTTGTGGCCGCCTGTTTGAAGGGACGCCGGAGCAGATGTACCACTCGCTGCAACGGCTCGCCGCCCTGCCTGATGAGACCCTCATTTATTGTGCCCACGAGTACACCCTCTCCAACCTGCGTTTTGCCTATGCGGTCGAGCCGGACAACCCGGCGATCCGCCGCCAGATCGGGCTGATCAGCAAACTGCGACAACAAGGGCTGCCAAGCCTGCCAACCCGGCTGGGTGACGAACGCACTTTCAACATTTTTCTGCGCTGTGAACAGGATTCAGTGAAATTTTCTGCTGAAAAGCATGGGCTAAAATGCGTGGAAAATCCGGTAGATACCTTCACCATCCTGCGTCAGTGGAAGGACGTTTTTTGAACAAACCTTGATCAGGGGGCCATTGCCCCTTATGATGCGAGCTGTTTTTCCTAAAAATGACCGGAACGAGATGAAGGTACGAACGGCCTTATTGGCAGCGCTGTTGCTCAGCGGCTGCCAAAACCTGAGCCATCAGGATGACCGGGCGCTAACGGCAATCGAGCCGATCAAGTCCCCCCAGGTCAAGAAAAAAGCGCATAAAAAACACTCTTCCCATTTCCTGTTTGGCGATGAACAGCTGGACGAAATGGAAGAGACGGACAATCTGTGGGTGCGTATCAGCGATGATATGCAACTGGAAACTCCGGACAACCCGCGCATCCGCCAGCAACGTGAGTGGCTGTTGCGCAATGATAAGCATCTGGCGACCATTGCCAGCCGGGCTGAACCCTACCTCTATCTGATGGTAGAGGAGATTGAACGGCGTGAGCTGCCAATGGAGCTTATTACTGTCCCGATGATCGAGAGCATGTTTGATCCCCATGCCCGATCCCGCAGCAATGCCGTCGGACTCTGGCAGTTTGTGCCAGCGACAGGCAGAAACTTCGGTCTGCGCCACGACAACTGGTATGACGGACGGCGCGATGTGCTGGCCTCAACCAATGCGGCGCTCGACTATCTGGAGTACCTGAACCGCTTCTTTGACGGTGACTGGCTGCAAACGCTGGCCGCCTACAATGCCGGTGAAGGTCGGGTGCGCAACGCCATCCAGCGTAACCAGCGCGCAGGCAAACCGACCGACTACTGGTCGCTCGATCTGCCGCGCGAAACTCGGATGTATGTACCCAAGATCCTCGCCATGGCTGACATGATCAGCAATGCGGACAAGTACAATATCCAGTTGCCGGTACTCGCCAACGAGCCGAAGCTGCGAGTGGTGGAGACCGGCAGCCAGATCGATCTGAACGTGGCCGCCCAACTGGCAGGTCTGCGCACCTCACAGCTCAAGGAGGTCAATCCGGCCCTGAGCCGTGGTGTGATGTCGCCCCGTGGCCCTTACCGCTTGCTGGTACCGGTAGAATATGCCGATACCCTGGAGCTGGCACTGGCCGATCTGCCCAAGAGCGAGCGTATTCGTACCCGCTCCTATCAGGTCACCAGTGGCGATACCCTGTCGCGCATCGCCCAGAATCATGGC
This sequence comes from Aeromonas sp. 11P, assembly GCF_051920165.1. Lineage (NCBI taxonomy): Bacteria > Pseudomonadati > Pseudomonadota > Gammaproteobacteria > Aeromonadales > Aeromonadaceae > Aeromonas > Aeromonas sp. 11P. The sequence continues at coordinate 4,447,744 of NZ_JBQBDJ010000004.1, read as the reverse complement.
GTCAGCGTGAACGAGCTGAAGCTGGCCAACAATCTGCGCAGCAACAACCTGCGTCGCGGTCAGCAACTGGTGATCCCGACCCACGGTCAGGTCAGCAGCAAGGCCAGCTCTGCCAGCAAACCGCAGCAGTTGGCCAGCCGTGGCAGCAGCCAGAAGGCCAAAGTCAGTTACAAGGTGCGCTCGGGTGACAACCTGTGGAGCATCAGCCAGGCACACGGCGTCTCCCACGAAGAGCTCGCCAGGTGGAATGGTCTGACTGCCAAGTCGGCGCTCAAGCCAGGCATGAAGCTGGTGGTCTATCCCAAGCAAGGGAAGAAGAGCGACAAATCGATGGTGTATCAGGTTCGCCGTGGCGACTCCATCTCCTCCATCGCGGCTCGCTTCCAGGTGGCCATCAACGATGTGATGCGCTGGAACCAGCTGGATAAAGGGGATTACCTCAAGCCCGGTCAGGAGCTGACTCTGTTTGTGAAGAACAACAGCTAAGCCTCACCGCTTGAACCCGATAAAAAACGGGGCCAGTCATCTGACTGGCCCCGTTTTTTATTACTGCGCCTAACCACTGCTGTGTCTGAGCCACCGACTAAAACAATGGCTTGGCGCCGCCTGCGGATGCATCACCGCTCTGCAGGCAAAACTATCACCGCTATTCCCAGAGCCTTGTCGGCACCACCATCAGCACTGTGCGCTGACCGATCGCCACGTTGGCATTGGGGAAGACCACCGCCTCACGCGGCTTCTCGACCGTGTAGCGCAGCTCACCATCCTCGGCCAACACGAACCCTTGGGGGAATTCGGTGAAGTTGTCCACATCGCTGGCGAATAGAAAGCGAAACTGCTCCGATTTTTTGGTGATCACCCGATCGATGGCAAACAGGGTGAAATCATCCGCCCGCCACGGCTCCAGTGCCACTTCATCCTGAGTGACCAGCTCCTGCAGCGCCTGACGAGTTTCGATAAAGCGGGTCATGTCGTTCTCACCAAATGGCCGTACCTTGCCCAGCTCCACCGTGAAGGCATGGGCGCCATGCTGGCGGGAGCTGTAGTAGCTGAAGGTCGTGGTCGGGCTGGCGGAAAGCAGTATGGTACGCACCCCGCAGGCGCCGAGGAACTGCACCTGCTCGCGGCAGTGGGGCCGCTCGTGGGGAAAGGGGTAGACGGCGAACTTCTCGTGGCGCGAACCGCGAATGGCGGTGTGCAAATCGTAGTGGTAACGGGGACGAGCCGGATCGGCAAAGAAGCGGCTCACATACTGCTCGAGGCGCATGGCGCGGATCCGCTCCCGATTGCAGAGCCCCTCTCCCTTGCTGTGTGCACCGGAGAAGAGCCGGTTCATGTTCTCCTCCACCTCTCGCAGCCCCAGATTCATCGCCGCCGGATTGCCAAACAGGAACAGCACCCGATGACGGGCACTCAGCTCGCCTGAAAGCAGACGGCTCAGCAGCTGGTTGCAAATCTCGATGGGGGCTGTCTCGTTGCCGTGAATACCGCAGGAGAGGACGATATCCTTGCGTCCTCCCGGCTGGTCGCCCGCGCCACTGGCAGGCTCCAGACAGAGCACGCCCGTATCCCAGACGCAGACCCGCGCACCATCGGGCAGGGCAAATTCAAAGGGCTCAAGCTGCCACTCATGGCTGCGGGTCAAGGCCAAAAAATCGTGCTGGGGAATCATCCGTCTCACCCTCTCGCTCTGGAATACTATGGCCGGATTATACGCAAGGCATCGCGGCTTAAAATCGTTTTTTAAACAAATTCAAACATTAACGACACAAGTGTGATAACAATCTAACGATGACAGCAATGACAGTAGCGATGTGGAATAAAGAGGAGAGGAAAAAGGATCAACAAATAACAGGGGGAAAACGGGGGGAGATAAAACAGACAATGACAGACCTGGCGGCTGGTCCCCACAGGGGCAGAACAGCAAACGACTCAGCAGAAAAACAAGGCATCCATGCCCGGTAGATCAACCACGCCAGAACGGCTTGGTGGTCTCTTGATAACGGTCAGCTTCGTTCAGGCCGATATCTTTAAGCAGGTACTCGGGCAGCTCGGAGAGCTGGCGACGGCTGCGGCTGCGCTCCAGCCAGGTCAGAACGGTCATTTTAACGCGAGCAACCAGATTAAATTGGCTGGAATGCTGGTAACCGGTTTCGGTATAAGTCATGTTGGCCATGATGTGGCTCCTCTGAATATTTGTTTACGCACTGGGCTTTATTTGATGCGCAGAGCTTAGTCAGGGAGCAGGGCCGACTCAATTGACGAATTTTGATACGTTACATTAGGAAAACTAATAGTAAAAGGCTGGCTGATACAATTTTAATGCTTTGATTTATAAAGAATAATTAAATCACCATTCGACCATCAACGGCCCGCAGCATATTGTGCTGCATGGCACCACCTTACATATGCAATTTACCGCATTGCCTATGCACTCGCCAATGGACGTGCCATGGGTGGCAACCCCGCCATTACATTCAATTGTTAATTTAGCGATCTCTTTGAGATCTTAAATTAACACAATGAAACATAAAACAAACTTACTTTTCCTCTCTCGATGAAGACCCGAAAACGCCCCTCTTGGCGCGCAACCGGCATACTGGTATGGTTATTTATACAGTAGTTTATTCCCCTGCCCTGACGCCATCGTTTATGCCGTCAGAGGCGGATGAAACCACAGGATCACCGATGGATACCTTTACCCCGACCGCCGCCCTGCGTCAACAGATGGCCGCCATTGAAGCCTCTCTCAACCAGCTGGCCGATCTGCTTTGCCAACTCGATCTGCAGGAGGCCCATGTCTATCCCCTCCCCCCGGTGCCACAGGGGGAAGAGCACGACCCGATCGAACAAATTGAGGTGGGCTATCTCAACGGTGAAGCCGCGCTGGCGGCCACCCTCGCCGCTTATCGGGACCACAGCGCCCGTCCCGGCTGCTCCACCAAGGCGACTCATCGGCTGCCTGGCTGGTTGCGCTTTCCTGCCGCCGCAGCCCCCTTGCTGCAACCGCTGATCGACCAAATCAACCAGCGCAAGCTCGATTTCAAAGCACTGGTGCAGCAGGCGGGGGGACGGGACGAGAAGTTCGAGCTGGTACATACCGCCCTGCCCGGGGTGATCACCCTGCAGGTCTACCGCAAACTGACCCTGTTGGCGGGGGAGCTGCAATCCCTCGGCTTTACCTGGGCTGACAAGCAGACCATCAATCGCCTCAGTCGCGAGCAGGTGCTTGAGATGCTGGAGCGCAGCCGCCGCTACATACCGGCCCTCTCCAACAACGAGGAGTGGAGCAAGATGGTGGATCAGGAGGTGTACGACATTCGCCGTCTGCCCGCCGATGCCGAGCTGCGGATCCGCCGCCCGGTCAAGACCCACCCGATGATCAATCTGCTCTGGCTGGAGCGCACCCCGCGCAAGCAGCAGATCAAGGCGAGCCTGCCTCTGCTGCTCTGCTCCGATACCCCGCCTGCAGTCACCCATCTGGGCAACTATCCCCCCAAGAGCCGGCAGGCGCGGCGGGATCGCAAAATTGGCGGTGAGCCCATCATCGAGCGGCTGCACCTCTATCTCTATCAGGGGTGACTGGATCAGGGATAGCTGGTTCAGGGATAACTGCGCCGCCTTGCCACCATAAACGAGTACCCCATATCTGCGTCCCAAACGAGAAAGGGGAGAACATCTCCGGATGTTCTCCCCTTTTCTGTATCGATAGACGGTATGTAAGGCGGCGTCGCCAATCAGCCCATCAGCAGGGCCCGCAGGCTCTCCACATCCAGCCCGCGCACCTCGGACTGGCCGCTCAGCAACCCATCGGCCAGCGCCCGCTTCTCGTCGTGCAGGGCGACAATCTTCTCCTCCACCGTCTGCTCGCACACCAGCCGGTACACGGTCACCGGCTGGGTCTGCCCCATCCGGTGGGCCCGATCGCTCGCCTGATCTTCCACCGCCGGGTTCCACCAGGGATCGAGGTGCAGCACGGTATCGGCCTGGGTGAGGTTGAGACCGGTGCCCCCTGCCTTGAGGCTGATGAGGAACAGCGGCACCTCCTCATGACGAAAACGCAGGATGGAGTCCTGACGGGACTTGGCAGAGCAGCCCCCATCCAGATAGCAGTAATCCCAGGATTTTTGCTCGATGCGGGCACGCAACAGGCTCAGCAGATCGACGAACTGGCTGAACACCAGCACCCGATGACCACCGTCTATCGCCTCTTCCAGCAGGGCCATCGCCTCGTCCAGCTTGCTGCTGGTTTGCGACCACTCGGGCATCACCAGCTCCGGCGAGCAGCAGAGACGGCGCAGCCGGGTCAGGCCACTCAGCACATGCATCAGGGCGCGACCATCGGCGCTTTGCACCTGCTGCACCACTTCCCGCCGGGTCGCCTCGTAAAGCTGGCGCTCTTCGGGGGAGAGGCTGATGTGGTGGATGATCTCGGTCTTGTCCGGCAGCTCGGTCAACACCTGCTGCTTGAGGCGACGCAGGATAAAGGGGCTGATCACCGCCCGCAGCAACGCCATGTGCTGAGGATCCTTGACCGCCTTGCCAAAGCGACGCTTGAACTCGCCAAGGCTGCCGAGCAGCCCCGGGTTGATAAAGGTGAAGAGGCTCCACAGCTCGCCCAGATGGTTCTCGATGGGGGTGCCGGAGAGGGCGAGGCGAAAATCGCCGTCGAGCTGGAACAGCAGCTTGGCGCGCTGGGTACCGGCGTTTTTGATCTGCTGCGCCTCATCGAGCACCATGCTGGACCAGCGGCGGGACTTGAGCGCCTCCGCCAGGCTGCCGAGCATGCCGTAGTTGATGAGGATCACCTGACCGGCCTTGGCCTCGCGAATGATCCCCTCCCGCTCGGCCGGGTTCTCGAACACCACCACATCCAGTTCGGGGGCGAAACGGGCCACCTCCTCCTGCCAGTTGGTGACCACTGACTTGGGCACCACTACCAGGGCAGGGCCAAGGTGCTGGCGCATCCGCAGCACAATCAGCGCCTGCAGTGTCTTGCCCAGACCCATGTCATCGGCCAGACAGGCACCAAAACCGTGATGGGCAAGGGTCGCCATCCAGCGCACCCCCTCTTTCTGATAGTCCCGCAGGGAGGTAAGCAGCTCGTCCGGGCAATCGACCTCCTGCTGCCACTCCTGCTGCAGGGATTGCCACGCCGCATCCCCTTCGGTGGTAATGACCGAGAGCAGACGAGTGAGCGGATAGGCCAGCTTGTTGTTGATGCGCTGCTCTTCATCGAGCATGGCCCCCAGCATGGTGAGCCGCTCCACCAGCTTGTCGCTCAGCATCAGGCTGGTCTTCTCGTCGAGCTGAACGGTGCGCTGCCCCGGGGTCATCTGGCGCAGAATAAGGCGCAGATCGAGGATCTGGTGCTCATCGAGGGCCAGTGCCCCTTCGACCTGGAACCAGTCCTGCCGCCGCTCGATGCGCAGGCTCAGAGCCGCTTCATCAAGGCTCTTGAGGCGAGCGCTGTCCTGATGCCAGTGAATGACCACACCGGCATCCACCAGCTCGGGCAGGGCATTGACCAGCGCCAGCGCCTGTTCCCCCTGCAGCAGCCACTCGCTGCCGGGCAGGCCGATGGGGAGTTGATTGCGCAGTAGCTGGGCCTGCAGCTTCTCGGCCGCGAGATCCCGCTGCCAGTAGTGGTACGCCTTGATCCCCTGCCGTACGATCGACTCCCCCTTGCCAAGGGGCTGAGGCGGCAGACCCTCAAAGCGGGTCACCAGCTTGACCGACAGCTGACCATCCTGCCAATCCAGTTGCACCGAAGGAATGCCCGGCCAGGGAGCCAATTCGGCGTTGCCGCTAAGCCCCGCAACCTGACTGTGCCAAGGCAACTCGGGAATGGCATCGAGCGTGCGTTGCAACTCAGCCAGCCCCTCGGCGGGCAGCAGCGGGATAGATTCGAGCGCTGGCAAGCGGTCGAGCAGCGGCTGCGGAGTGAGGATCAGCTGCCACAGATCCTGCGCCAGCGGCATGATATGGGCCCCGCGGGCGGCCGCATCGGGGCAGAGCTGCGCGCTCATCCCCTGTTCGGTGGCCACCACCTGCAGCAGGGGGGCGCTGATGGCCAGTTGCAGCTTTTGCCCCTTGGCGTTGAACAAACGGGGGTGATCGGCCAGCGGCGCCCAGACATCCCGCGGCAGTCGTCCCATCACCCGTGGCAGGGTGCGGACCAGTGCCCAGTCGTGCTCATCGAGCATGGCGGCATACTGGGTAGAGAGCAGGGCCGGATCGACCCGGCGACCGGCGGTCCACTCCCCCTTGGTGCTCAGTTTCTGGATCTTGCACTCCAGCTCGGGGCCCTCGGCATGGAGCAGCCACACCAACCGCTCCTGCGGCTTGCGCACGCCACTGGAGCGTCCCAGCCCCTGCAGCCAGTTGAGCCAGCTGGCAGAGGCCGCGGTTTTATCCTCGTCCCCGTCATCATCCTGCTCGTCACTGCCCTCTTGCGCACTCTCCTCACTGCCGCGCAGCTGGCATAAGGGCGCCCCTTTGGCCGCCTCGCCCAACAAGATGCGCAGCAGATCCTGACAAAACGCCATCAGGCGATGATGGGGCTCGGCATCGAGCAAATGGGTGAGATCCCACTTGTGCAGCATGGCCACCTGCGGGCTCTGGGCACCGTGACGGGCCAGCGCGCAGAGATCGAGCCAGAGGTAGCCCCAGTGGAGCTCCTCCACCGGCAGTTGCAGGGTATCGAACAGGCCGACCGCCTGACCGTGGCGATCACCCGCCCACTGGCTGAGCAGGTCGGCAAGCAGGGGGAACTGGCCGGTCAGACTGCGCTGCCACTTCTTGCGCTGTTCGCTGGCGATGACGGGATCGGCCTGCTGCAACCAGCCAAGCCAGAGCAGGGCGCTGAATGAACGGGGCCACTGGCCCGCTTCACCCTCATCGGTTCCCTGCCACTGGCCCAGCGCGGTGAGCAGCCGCTCGCCAAGCGGGCCGCTCTGGTTCTGCTGTGCCAGCGCCTGCAGGGCCGGCCAGCCGGGGGCGGCATCCTTGTCCTCGCCGGTTGGCGATGTGCTCTCGCCATCCCCGCAGAGCCAGCGCCACTCCGCCTCGAACGCTTTGGCCCGGGCCTGCACCTCGGGGGCGCAGCGCACCAGCGCATTGGCCAGCGGCCAGCGCTCTTCATAGGGGGCATCGAGCAAGAGTTGCAGCGAGAAATGCTCCAGCAACATTTGCTGCCAGGCTGGGCTGGAGCCCGCCAGCAACTGGTGAGCGTCCGGGGTATCGAGCAGGGTGAGCAGATCGCTGGCCGAGAAATAGGTGGGGATCTCCCCCGCCTTGCCGCGGCAGAGCTCGCGCACCACCGCATGGGTAAGATCCTGCCCGGTCAATGAGGGCACCCGGCTCCAGTCCGGCGCCGGGCAGAGACCGGCACGTACCCCCAGGATCAGCGCCAGCGTCCCCTCGGCGGTCAGGCTCCACTGCTGCTCCCCGCGCAATCTGACCAGCCCCGCATCCTGCAGTCGGGTCAGTTTATCGATCAGGGCATGGCCTATCGCCAGTTGTTCTTGCAGCAAACGGGTACTGGCAACGCGCTGCAATTGCAGGGTGGCGAGCAGGGCATAACTATCCGAAGAGAGGGTGGACGCAGACATCAAGACTCACGGGCAAGTGCAAAAGCGGAATTTTAACGGTAAAGCGCCAGCGGCTCGACCCTTTACCGTGAAATAACTCAAAAAAAAACGGCCATCCATGATGACCGTCGAAAGTAACGAAGGAAATAGCCGGATCATCCGGTTACCTCCCACAGCGGGAAAATCGGGAGCGCTAGCCCCTAATTCGTGGAGCCAATGCTAGAGGTTGGCGCCCGAAAAAGCTTTGAAGCGGATCACAGTTGAAAAGGATTTCTGAAAACGGTTTCAATTTTTGACGGCAAAAAACCATGATTTCACGCCAAATGAGCCATGTCCCAACCCCTCCTGCTCACCCGGCACAAGCGGTAGAAAACCCTATAACGGTCGCTTGTCGAACGCCCCTGTGCGGGCAGCTGTCAGCTGTATAGCTTCATCAGAACCTGCCACCCCTAGGCTAGATTTCAGGGCCACCGGACATGGCCGAGATGGGCCAGGAGAGCACGAATCGGCTCCCTCCCCGTCCGGTAGATTGGCAAACCGCGCTGCCGCCGTGGGCCTCTGCAATCGCCTTGACCACGGCGAGTCCAAGCCCGCTACCGCCGCTCTTACGCGAGCGTGACGGATCTCCACGACGAAACGCATCGAAGATACAGGCGGCGACCTCCTCGCTAATGCCAGGTCCCTCATCTTCCACACTCAGGACGCACACACTCTCCGAGCGATGCAGCCGCACGGTCAGCAACCCCGGCAACGCGTGCTTCTGGGCATTTTCCAACAGCGCCATCAGGGCCTGACGGATGCGAAACAGATCGCAGCAAACATGAAGTTCGCTATCCAGCTCCCGCTGCAACACAAATCCGCTCGCCGCCAAAGGGCTGGCAAATGCCTCAAGCACCACGGCAAGCTCGTCGGCCAGCCTGACCTCGGTCCGCTGCAACTCCAGATGACCGCTGTCGTTGAGGCTCAATACCCGCAAATCCTCGATCAGGTGATTGAGCCCCTCCACCTGACGCAGCAACCCCTCGAAGAGTTCGCTACTGGGAGGAAATACCCCTTCGGCCAGCCCCTGCAAGCGGCCGCGCAAAATGGTCACCGGAGTGCGCAATTCGTGGGCGATGGCGGCATTCCAGAACTCCCGCTCGCGGGTCATGCTCTGCAGCCGCTCGGCCATGGCGTTGAAGTCGCGCACCAGTTGCGCCGTCTCCCCGATCGCCTGCTCATCCTCCGGCACACGGGCATCGAGTTTGCCCTCGGCCACCTCGCGCAGGCTGGTTGCCACCGAGTTGAGCGGAGTCAGGATGCGGCGAGAGAGGCGAACCGCCACGTACAGCGCCATCCCCAATGCAATGAGAATGGTGGAGCCGATCCATAACATCTCGACTCTGGAGGGCACCCAGGTCTCGGAGATGCTGCCCGGCACAAACGCCACGGCGATGCCATAAAACACATAGGTGCCGATCACCGCGAGGGAGATGATGCCGAGCGCCATCAAGCCCAGAGAGCGGATGATCTGCCTGCGAAGGCCGGGCGCCGATTTCATGCATCGCCCCCGAAGCGATAGCCAACGCCCCAGACACTGGCGGGGACCCCCTGAATGCCGTGTGTCTCCAGCTTCTTGCGCAACTTGCTGATGTGGCTATCCACCGTACGCTCCTGGGTATCCCCCTCCGGCAAGCAGTGAGTCAGCAGTTCGGCGCGACTGAACACCCGTTTCGGCGCCCGCATCAAAGAGGCGAGCAACTTGAACTCGGTCAGGGTCAGCTCCAGCACCTGCTGCTGGTCATCGCGGAAAATGCTGGCCTCGTGGCTCTCCAGATCGATCTGAAACTGGCCGACCCGCAACACGTTCGCCGTGGCAGGCTTTACGGCTCGGGTGCGCCTGAGCACGGCCTGCACTCGCGCCACCACTTCGGCCGGATTGAAGGGTTTGACCACATAGTCATCCGCCCCCATGCGCAGCCCCATCAGCTTGTCGAGATCCTGATCGAGGGCGGTCAACATGATCACCGGCGTATCGCCGCGCGCCCGGATCTCGCTGAGCACCTGCCAGCCATCCAGTTGCGGCATCTGCACATCCAGCAGCAGGAGATCGGGTTTGAATGCCTGATGCATGGCCAGCGCTTCACGACCATCGGCGGCGTGCAGGGAGCGCAAGCCATGACGTTGCAGGTAAGCGGCGAGGATGTCGGCGATCTCTGCTTCATCCTCTGCAATCAGTACCAGTGACTGGCCCGCCGGGCTGGCGGAAGCATTGAGATGGGACATAGTCGGACTCGAAAAAAGGTGGCGTTGAACTTTATCATCGCCTCCATGGATTCTCCACAAAGCTTCGAATCATTCGCAATAGCCCCTCGCCATAATGGCCGCTCGATGCACTCTTCGGTCACATCACACCGGAGAGACGGTTTAACGAGGTGAGTGGATGATGTTTGTCAAACAGCGGTATGCGGGCGCCCTGCTCGCCGTCATTGCCGCATTCGGGTTGGCGAGTTGCGATGTCGCGCCGCAAGAGCAGGAGGCACCCGCCCTTCCTCAAGTGTCGGTGCTGACATTGACTGGTCGGGAGCTTGTCATCAGCGAGGATCTGCCCGCCCGGGTGGCGGCACTGCGCAGCGCCGACATTCGCGCCCAGATCAGCGGTATCGTGCAGCGCCGCCTGTTCGAGCAGGGCGCCGAGATCAGCGCAGGCACAGTGCTGTTCCAGATAAACTCGGCCCCCTTCAAGGCCGATGTCGACAGCGCCGCCGCCGCATTGCAACGGGCCGAGGCGGTGCTGGCCCGCGCCCGCATCCAGATTGACCGCCTGAAGCCGCTGCTGCGCACCGACGCCATCAGCCGCCAGACCTATGACGATGCAGTCTCCCAGCGGGATCAGGCGACCTCCGATGTGGCCCAGGCCAGGGCGACCCTGGCCCGGCACCAGCTGAACCTGCAATTTGCCAGCGTGGAGGCCCCCATCGCCGGGCGAATCGATCAGGCGCTGGTGAGTGAAGGGGCCCTGGTGTCGCCCACCGATGCCACACCCATGGCCCGAATACAGCAGCTCGATCAGGTCTACGTCGATGTGCGTCAACCGGCCTCGGTGCTGGAATCCCTGCGCCAGCAGGCTGGCTCAACGGCACCGGAACTGGCGGTAGAGATCCTCGGTAGCAATGGCAGGCCGCTGGGCATGCAGGGGCACATCCTCTTCTCAGGTATCGAGGTCGATGCCGGAACCGGCGACGTGCTGTTGCGGGTGCTGGTGGACAATCCCGAGAGGCGGCTGTTGCCCGGCCTCTATGTGCAGGCGCGCATCTCCCGTGCCCGCTATGCCAACGCCCTGACCATGCCCCAGCAGGCGGTAGTTCGCACATCGGGTCAGAGCAGCGTGTGGGTGGTGGATGGCCAGGGGCAGGCACAGCTGGTTCCGGTCAACACCGCTGAACTGGTGAATAGCCAGTACCGCATCGCGTCCGGGCTCAGTGCCGGGCAACAGGTGGTGATCGAAGGGATCGACCGTCTGACCCCGGGGGTTCAGGTCATTGCCTCCCCCTGGCAACCACCCGCCGTCAGCCAACCGGCTGACGGTGGCATTCGCTGAATCGGAGAGTTATCCATGCCGCAGTTTTTCATTCATCGCCCGGTGTTTGCCTGGGTGATCGCCCTCTTCATCGTGCTGGCGGGGATCATCGCCATCCCCAAGCTGCCCATCTCCCGCTATCCCTCGGTGGCGCCGGTGTCGGTAACCCTCTATGCCACCTATCCGGGCGCCACGCCGCAGACCCTGAACGATGCGGTGGTGAGCCTTATCGAGCGCGAGCTGTCGGGAGTGAAGAACCTGCTCTACTTCGAGTCCTCTGTGGACGCCTCCGGCAGCGCGCAGATCACCGCCACCTTCAAGCCGGGCACCGATCCGGAGCTGGCCCAGATGGACGTGCAAAACCGCATCAAGGCGGTCGAGCCTCGCTTGCCACAGGCGGTGCGGCAAACCGGCCTGCAGGTGGAGTCCGCCTCGTCCGGCTTTCTGATGATGGTCGGCATGACTTCACCGGATGGCCGCTTCGATGAAGTTGCCCTCAACGACTACATGGCACGCAATATTGTGCAGGAGCTGCGCCGCATCGACGGGGTAGGACGAGTGCAGCTGTTCGGCGCCGAGCAGGCCATGCGCATCTGGGTAGATCCGGCCAAACTCGCCGCCTACGGGCTGACTATCAGCGAGGTGGCACAGGCCATCGAGCAGCAGAACATCCAGATTGCCCCGGGGCGCCTCGGTGACGAACCCGCCCTGCCTGGGCAGCGCCTGACGGTTCCCCTCACGGTTCAAGGGCAGCTGACGACCCCCGAGGCATTCGCCGCCATCGTGCTGCGAGCCGGTGGTGATGGCGCCAAGCTTGTGCTGGGTGATGTCGCCCGGGTCGAGCTGGGGGCGCAATCCTACGCCTTTTCCAACCGGGAGAACGGCGTGGCTGCCACCAGCGCCGCCATCCAGCTCTCCCCCGGCGCCAACGCCGTGCGTACCGCAGATGCGGTGCGCACCCGTCTCGCCCAGCTCGCCCCCACCCTGCCGGCGGGCATGGCCTATTCGATCCCCTTTGACTCGGCCCCTTTCGTCAAGGTCTCCATCGAAAAGGTGATCCACACCCTGCTGGAAGCCATGGTGCTGGTGTTTCTGGTGATGTTTCTCTTCCTGCAGAACCTGCGCTACACCCTGATCCCGGGCATCGTCGCCCCCATTGCTCTGCTTGGCACCTTCGCGGTGATGCTGCTGGCCGGTTTTTCGATCAACTCCCTCACCATGTTCGGCATGGTGCTGGCCATCGGCATCATAGTCGACGACGCCATCGTGGTGGTGGAGAACGTCGAGCGCCTGATGGCCACCCGGGGGCTGTCGCCCCGGGAGGCGACGTCGCAAGCCATGAAGGAGATCACCGGAGCGGTGATCGGCATCACCCTGGTGCTCACGGCGGTGTTTCTCCCCATGGCGTTTGGCAGCGGCTCGGTGGGGGTCATCTACCAGCAGTTCACCCTGTCGATGGCGGTGTCGATCCTCATTTCGGCCTTCCTAGCCCTGACCCTGACGCCCGCGCTCTGCGCCACCTTGCTGCGTCCGGTCAGTCCGGATCATCATGAGAAGCGCGGCTTCTTCGGTGCCTTCAACCGGGGTTTCGAGCGGTTCACGGCAGGCTACGGTGCGCGGGTAACCCGGCTGGTCGGGCGCAGCGGACGGATGATGGCAACCTTTGCAGCCCTCTGCGCCGTGCTAGCCATCGCCGCCGCCCAGCTGCCCTCCTCTTTCCTGCCGGACGAGGATCAGGGCTACTTCATGACCTCCATCCAGCTGCCGACCGGCGCCACCAGCGAGCGTACTCTTGAGGTGGTCAAGGCCTTCGAGGCTCACGTCGCCTCTCGCGAGGCGCTGGACACCAATCTAGTGGTGCAGGGCTTCAGCTTCTCCGGCGCAGGCCCCAATGCCGCCATGGCCTTCACCATGCTCAAAGATTGGGATCAGCGTCATGGTGCCACGGCAGCCGAAGAGGCAGATCTGGCACAAGTGGCTATGGCAAATATTCCTGAAGGCACGGTAATGAGCCTGCTGCCGCCCGCCATCGACGAGCTGGGCACCGCCTCCGGCTTCACCCTGTTCCTGCAAGACAGAGCCAACCGGGGAGATGCCGCGCTGCTGGCCGCTCAGGCCCAACTGCTGGAACTGGCCGCCAAAAGCCAGGTAGTCAGTGATGTGTATCCCGACAATCTGCCTCCCGGCGAGAGCATTCACCTCGAGATCAACCGACAGAAGGCCGAAGCCATGGGACTCTCGTTCGCCAGCGTCAGCAGTACCCTGTCGGCCGCAATGGGGTCGCTCTACGTCAACGACTTCCCCAACGGTGGGCACATGCAGCAGGTCATTCTGCAGGCCGACGCGTCGGCGCGCATGCAGCTCGATGACGTGCTCGGCCTGCGGGTGCGCAATGCCAGCGGCGGCATGGTGCCCCTGCGGGAAGTGGTGACACCGGAATGGCGCGAATCGCCGCAACAGATGATGCGCTTCGATGGCTTCCCTGCCGTGCGTATTGCCGGGGGGGCAGCGCCCGGCATCTCCAGCGGAGCGGCGATGGCGGAGATGGAGCGTCTGGTGGCGCAACTGCCGCCAGGCTTCGCATTGGCCTGGACGGGACAGTCGTTGCAAGAGCGCCAGTCGGCCGAGCAGGCCCCCCTGCTGATGCTGTTGTCCGCGCTGGTGGTCTTCCTGGTGCTGGCGGCACTCTACGAAAGCTGGTCGATCCCGCTCTCGGTGATGCTGGTGGTGCCGCTGGGCCTGCTCGGTGCCGTCGCGGCAGTGATGCTGCGCGGCATGCCCAACGACGTCTTCTTTAAAGTAGGCATGATCACCATCATCGGTCTGTCGGCCAAGAACGCCATCCTCATCGTGGAGTTTGCGCGCCAGTTGCACAGCGAAGGGCGCTCACTGCTTGATGCGGCTGTCACTGCTGCCCGCCTGCGCCTGCGCCCCATTCTGATGACGTCGCTGGCCTTCACCCTCGGGGTAGTGCCCTTGATGCTCGCCAGTGGCGCCAGCGCGGAGACCCAGCACGCCATCGGCACCGGCGTGTTTGGCGGCATGATCAGCGGTACCCTGCTGGCCATCTTCTTCGTACCGGTCTTTTTTGTCTTCATCATCGGGGCGCAGCAGCGTCTGCACTCCTGGCAGGCACGGCGAACATCCAACGGCATTCATCCGGGCCGATGACCACAGATACACAGGCAGCCGAATAATTCCTCAGCACATCACCAAAAGAAAAAGCCCAACCTGCTAAACAGGTTGGGCTTGGTATGTGGCGGAGAGACAGGGATTCGAACCCTGGGTGGCATTGCTGCCACAATTGATTTCGAGTCAATCCCGTTCGGCCACTCCGGCATCTCTCCGTGGGGAGAGAATTTTACCCAAGCTGGGCCGAGGATGCAATAAAAATTTCTTAGATATCAAATGGCTGAATCAGATATCTGGGAGCAGGCTCACAATGCGGCGCGTGCTGTTCGTGTTGCTAGGTCACCCTGCATCCACCCGACATTAACCCGCTCGCACACCCGGCCATTATCCACGTCGTGATATTTCCCCATTGCCATGAGGCGCCTCTTTTTCCTGCTTAGTGCTCAAATTTATGAGTGATGCCGATTTTGGCAGGTTTCCTATGTATCCCCACATCATTGCGGGTGTGCAGCAAGCTGGTAATCATGGGCTGATTGAGGAACAATCGCGCCATTCTGGCGGCAGTGTTGATGATGTTCCGCCCCGATTGAACTGATGGATCTCCTTATGCGATTGCCGAAACTCAAGCCCCTACCCTTAACGCCCGCCCTTTCCATGCTGCTGGCAGCGATCCTGCTCTGCGCGGCGCCGGCAGAGGCCAAACGCTACCCGCTGCCACCAGCCGGGAGTCGCCTCATCGGTGAGCTGGAGGATTACATCATCCAGCAGAATGAACATCTGGAACTGGTTGGCAAAAATACGCAAATTGGATTTTTGGCACTGCTTGAGGCAAATCCGGGTGTAGACCCCTATTTACCCAAGCCGGGCACCCGCTTGACGCTGCCCACCCAGATGCTGCTGCCTGATGTGCCTCGCGAGGGGATCGTCATCAATCTGCCCGAACTGCGTCTCTACTACTTCCCCAAAGGGAAGAGCGAGGTCATCGTGCTGCCCATCGGGATTGGTGATATCGGCCGCGAAACACCCGAGATGACCACCACTGTCATCGAGAAGAATCCCAACCCGACCTGGGTGCCCGGCCCCATGGTGCGCAAATCCTGGCTGGAGCAAAAAGGGATCACCCTGCCCGCCATGGTGCCCCCCGGCCCGGAGAATCCCCTTGGCAAGTTCGCCATGCGCCTTGGCTATGGCAAGCGCGACTACCTGATCCACGGCACCAACAAGGATTTTGGCGTTGGCCTGCGGGTAAGTGCAGGCTGCATCCGGCTTCGACCTGACGATATTGAGGCCCTGTTCAAGATTGTGCCGATCGGCACGCCGGTACGGGTCATCAATCAACCGGTCAAGGTCGCCATCGAGCCGGATGGTCGCCGCTGGCTGGAGGTGCACTCCCCGCTCTCCCGCACCGAAGAGGAGCTTGAAAATGGCGCCCCGCTGGTGCTATCTCCGGCCATAGAGAGCTTTATCAGCGCACCTGACGTGATGCAGGATGAGGTGACGGCGGCGCTGGAGAGCAAAAATGGCCTGCCCCGCCCCATCAGCAGTTAACTCATCAGCACCTGCACCATACCGGAGTTGCCTTACGTCATGAAATATCTGCCTCTCATGCTCATGGTGGTCTGCCACCCCCTGTGGGCAAAAGACATTCTCTGGATGAACAATGGCGATCGTCTGACCGGCACCATCGAAGAGATTGGCGATGAGTCGGTGCGCATCGCCCTGCCCTATGCCGGCGCTGTGACCGTCAAGCGGGATGCCATCAAGCGCTGGCGGCTGGAGCATCAGGATAAACCCAAGGCGACCGCCAAAGGTGGATTCACCCTGTTCAAGGATGAGCAGGATGAACGCAAGGCCTGGCTCTGGACCGGTAGTGGCGATCTCAACATCAAGCTCAAACACAAGGACAAACACACCAACAACGTCAACTTCAAGGGCAAGACCGAGTTGGCCAATCTGGACTGGCGCTACAGTTTCTCCGGAGAGTACTCCTACGAAACGTCTGACAGCGTCACCGATAACCACGACTACAAGCTGAACCCGACCATTGACTACTTTTTCGATCAGCAGTGGTTTGTGCGCAGCTCGCTCAATGCCGAATATGACATGCTGGAGAGCAACTACCTCAGCCTCGACTACGGTACCGGGCCCGGTTACCGCTTCTGGAACGAGAAGCGCCGTCGGCTGGAGTTCGTGGCGCAAGGGGGTCTGCGTAAGGCCTACTTCAGGGAAGAGAGCGGGATTGGGTTGCTCTTCAAAGGTAACCGGATCATCGACTATCCCTTTGCCAGCATGAACTGGGATTATCGCCAACCCATCCCGATATGGCGGGAAAAACTGGAGCTGTTCAGTCAGGGGCGCTATCTGCTCTATCTGGATCAACCTTCCCCCTATATCACGCTGAATCGAGATGTGACCGGCAGCGTGGGCCTGCGCTACTACTTCAACGACCACCTGCGCCTCTCCTGGTCGAGCGAAATGGAGTGGGAAGATGGCGAAGTGCATTTCGTCGGTCTCGAGCAAAAGTACAAAGAGACCGAATTCAGGCATTTGCTCAATCTGGGCGCCAGTTTCTGAGTCAACTGCAAACAGAAAGAGGAGCCAAGTTGGCTCCTCTTTCTGTTTTGGTCATCACCTGCCATGGCCCTTCTCCGATGATGGGGCAGGCAACAGATGAGAAACCGACCGTACGCTCAGATCAGTCCCCAAGCGGCAATCTGGTAGATCCATACCATCGCCAACAGGGTACCCACCAACCCCATGATGACGCCGATGCGCACCATCTGGTGGCTCTCCACCAGACCGGTGGCGTGGGCCAACGCATTGGGGGGGGTACTGATGGGCAGCGACATCCCGAGCGAAACCGAAATGGTGACCGCCAGGATCAGGGTGTGACTGCCGCCCCACTCGGCCAGCTCCGGCATGCTGACTGCCAGCGCCGCTACCAGTGGCAGCAGCAGGTTAGCGGTCGCGGTGTTGGACATAAAGTTGGCCATCACTACCGCCAGCAAACAGGCGCCGATCAGCACCGCCAGCGTGGAGTATTCGTGGAATGGAATATGGGTGATAAGCCGCTCGGCCAACCCGGAGTCCTCCAGCGCCAACCCCAGCGCGATACCACCCGAGACCAGCCAGAGCACGTCGAGGGAGATCTTGTGCAGATCGTCCTTGGTGATGATGCCGGTGGTCAGGAACACCGCCACCGGGATCATGGCGACCACGTAGGAGCTCATACCGTGCAGATCCCCCAGTAGCCAGAGCACTATGGTGGTGATAAAGGTGAGGTAGACCACCCAGGCGCGGGGGGTCTGCATAAAGTGCCCCTCAATTTTGAGATCCATCCGCTTGAGAGTGCTCGGGAAGAAGCGTCCCAGCAGAAACCAGCCGAGCAGCAACAGCAACACCACAAAGGGCACCGCAAATCCCATCCACTGACCGAACGAGATGGCATGCTCGCCGGTCAGGTATTTGAGGGCCACCGCGTTGGGCGGAGTGCCGATGGGAGTGCCGATCCCCCCGAGGTTGGCCGCCAGCGGAATGGCCAGCACAAAGCCGATTTTGGCCGGATCCTTGTCGGGAAACGCCGCCAGCACCGGAGTGAGGATGGCCAGCATCATGGCAGTGGTGGCGGTATTGCTCATGAACATGGAGAAGGTGGCGGTGATCAGCATCAGCCCCAGCATGACGATCCGGGGATCCTGACCGAACGGGCGCAGCAACACCCGCGCCAGATTGACGTCCAGATGGTACTTGGTCGCCGCAATGGCGAGGAAAAAACCACCGAGAAACAGCATGATAACCGGCGAGGCAAAGGTCGCCATCACCTCGGTGGACTTGAGCAACTCACCAAAGCCTGGCTCTGCCTTGTCGGCGGTCATGAACCAGAGCCCCTTGTCGGAGAGCAGCAGCAGCTCCAGCACGATGATCAGCACCGAGGTGGCGAAGATGGGGATGGGCTCCAGGATCCAGCAGAGGGCGGCCAGCACGAAAATGGCCACGACCCGCTGCTCGATGACGGTAATCCCCTCCAGCGGGATCCAGTGGGTCGGGATCAGCAGGATGGCGAGGCTAAGCAGCAGTGGCAGAATAATCTTGTGATTGATGGGCACTATTGTCTCCAGGATCGGGAGTAAGAAGCCAATAGTGGCATAACATGCTATCGCCTCACGCGGCCAACTCGCCAAAATGAGAGCTGGCTAACTGCACGGCGCACCGTTTTGTGAGTCATATCAAGCTGGGGTCAGCGCGCTATGGCTGACGCCTCAACCCTTGCAACAAACAGGCAAAAAAACGGGCCCGCTGTTCGTTGCACACGACAGCGGGCCCGTTTCACCATTCATGCCGATGAGGGGGCTCAGAAGTAGATGCGGGTCACCGACTCGATGACGCAACCCGGGCGACGGATCCCTTCGATCTCCACCTTGATCTCTTTGAGCAACTCCAGCCCGCCCTTGATGGGGGTGACCCGGGCCAGCTTGGTGCGGGCGCGGATGTTGCTGTCCACCTTGATGGGGTACGGGAAACGCACCTGATCCAGCCCGAAGTTCACCACCATGCGGGCGGTCGGGAACTCGGGGGTGGCCTCATCGACCGAGCCGGTCAACTGCGGCAGCAGCGCCAGGGTCAGGAAGCCGTGAGCGATGGTGGTCTTGAAGGGCGACTCGGCGGCCGCGCGCTCCGGATCGGTGTGGATCCACTGGTGATCCCCGGTCACGGCAGCAAACTGATCGATCATCTGCTGGCTGACGTGCAGCCACTCACCGACGTGGGTCTCTTCACCGATGCGGGCCTGCAGGGCAGCATAAAGCTCGGCCGCCTCGGCCCCCAGCTCCACAGCGGGTTCCTGAGCCACGGCATGCTGACCGTTGGCTACTTGTGCCACGGTTGCTGCATCCTGTTGCTGCTCGCTCTGGGACTCGGCTTGCAAGTCCAGCACACGCCCCAGCAAAGGGTGAAGATGTGCCTTTTGCTGAAACTCACGCCAGTAGTCGCGGATCGCCGGAGAGAGCCAATCCTTGAGCTCAAAGGGGTGCTGCGCCAGAATTTCGCGCTTGCGCTTCAGAAAATCGACAACTTTCATCTACCGATCCCTATTTGATTCAATGCCTGTAAAGAGGTCTAACCAGTCCTATTTTATTAAAGTTTCAGCTGTGAGTGCAAAAAAATCTCGGCGTACACCTGTACCAAGGCGGAAGTAACTACTTACACCATGTAAACCAGCACGATCTGCCAATGAGGAAAACGATTACCAGAGATACCGCCAGCAGGTGAAATTCGCGGGGCTCATTATGAAAAAGGCCCTTATCGGGCCTTGTGGTGGGGGTCAGCGCGCGCTCGACCAGCCGCTACGTAATCCCTCTTCATCCAGAAAGGACCAGGCGAGGATCCGGCTCACCTTGTTGCCCTGTGCCATGTCGATCACCCGTACCTGACGCGCCCCCACCCGGCTCAACGCCTTTTTCGCCCCCGGCAGGTTCTCTTTTTTCGACACCAGCGAGCTGAACCAGAGGCACTGAGTGGCAAACTCCTTGCTCTGGGCAATCATGTTAGCCAGAAACGCCGCCTCGCCCCCTTCGCACCATAGCTCAGCCTTCTGGCCGCCGAAGTTGAGCACAGGGGCGCCTGTCACCTCCTTGCCCAGATTGCGCAGCTTGCGCTCCGTCCCCTTGCTCGCCTCCTCCAGCGACGCATGGAACGGCGGATTGCACAGCGTCAGGGCAAAGCGCTCCTTTGGCCCTATGATGCCGCGAAACACATGGTTGGGGTTACCCTGCAGGCGACACTCAATCTGATTGCCGAGCCCGTTGCTCTTGGCCAGCAGGGTGGCCGCCTTGACCGAGACCGGATCGATATCCGATCCCACAAAACGCCAGCCATATTCGCGGGCCCCCAGCAGCGGATAGATGCAGTTTGCCCCCACCCCGACATCCAGCACCCTCACCCCCTTGCCGGTAGGGACGAGGCCTGCGCTCTCGGCCAGCAGGTCGGCCGCCCAGTGCAGGTAGTCCACCCGTCCCGGGATAGGCGGGCAGAGGTAACCGGCAGGCAAGTCCCAGTGGGCAATCCCGTAGTGATGGGCCAGCAGGGCGCGATTGAGGGTCTTCACTGCATCGGGATCGGCAAAATCGATGGTGCGGGTGCCGTAGTCATTGATAAAGACATGAGCGGCCAATTCGGGAGTTCGCAGGCAGAGCGCCTCAAAGTCGTAACCCGCCAGATGGCGATTACGGTAGTGAAGTCCGGATTTACGGTCGCCCGACTTGGGGCCACCGGCTGATGGGATGCGGGGTTTCATGCTGAGCCTGCCGAAGAAAACGGGCCCACACTATAGTGATTTGACTCGGGAAAGTCTAAACGACGGCAATAAAAAACCGGGCTATCGAGCCCGGTTCAAGTGAGGTTGGAAAAACAGTCCGTACTGCGAGCCGTTTGTCCAGCCTGACTCAGATATCGATCCGGCGAGCTTGCCAGAACTTGTTGCGCCAGTATTGGCTGTCCAGCTTGGAGCGGGTCACACCGGCTCGAGTCGAGGCATGGATGAATTCGCCATTGCCGACATAGATGCCAACGTGGTTGAGACGACGATTGATTTTGAAGAAGACCAGATCACCCTCGACCAGATCCTGCTTGGAAACACGCGTCCCTTCATGGACTTGAGAGCGGGTATCACGGGGTAATTCGATGCCGACGGCATTGCGGAACACTTCACGGGCAAAGGCGGAACAGTCGATACCGCGCTGGCTACTGCCCCCCATCCGGTACGGAACACCACGCCACTCTTTGTATACAGTCAGGATTTCATTCACATCGGGTGTCTGGGAAGCTTCCGGTTCGATGACAGGTTCAACCATGGAAACTTCGATCTTGCTCGCGACCTCGGGTTGGGGTGCCGAGGCACAACCCACCATTCCGAGCGCGACCAGCAGTAGCATCAGGTGGCGCAATCCTTTATCCCCGCTAAATAGTAAATCTTGTTAAAATACGGCCCCAAAGGGCAATTTATAAGGCAACAGCACCCGACTATATCCAAGAATTCTATCGAGGCAAGTGAAAATCCCTATCAAGCTCACATTTTTGCAAGGAAATGCACGATTTTTCATAATTAATGTGATCATGCCCAAACAATATACAATCGCAAAAAGAGCCTTGGGCCTCATAGATAACTGGCTTTTATCCCTGCTTCAGCATCTTTTTAAAGTGAAAAATCATGATCGAAATCGATCTTTTTTTGTTAAAACCGGCCAAGGTATGCCAGGAACTGCTTACTCAATTGCCTGAATGGCTGTCAACCGATGAGCTGCATATCTGGCAAGCCATGACCCATCCTGAACGGCGTCAGGAATATCTGGTGAGCCGCGCCCTGCTGCGCCAGCTATTGGCCGAGCGGCTGCAACAACCTGTCGCCAGTCTGCAATTTTGCAACGGCCCCCACGGCAAGCCCCGACTGCATGATGATGCTTGGCAGTTCAATCTGAGCCACAGTGGCAGCTGGCTGGTGTTGGCGCTCTGCCCGCATGGGCCGCTTGGGGTGGATATCGAACTGGGCAAACGTCGGCATCATCCCCTCCCCCTGGCCCGCCGGTTTTATGCACAGAGTGAATATGAGTGGCTCTGCGCACAACCTGCTCAAGAGCAGGAGAGCGCCTTCTACCGGCTCTGGTCACGCAAGGAGGCGGTACTGAAAGCTCATGGTGGCGGTATAGCTGCGGGGCTGGAGAAGGTGCGGTTTCTCCCGGAGGAAGGATGGCGACTCGACAACCTGCTCGATGACACCCCTTATCAGGTACAAGATTGGTCCTTTGCCAGCGGCTGGCTCAGTCTCGCGGCGACGGCAGCCCCTGTGACCTTTTACCGGCTGGATGAGCGCTTGAATTGCCACTCGCTTAACCCCATGTTACTCAACACCCTTTCTGAAGAGTCCAACTCATGATCGTCGACATTACTCCCCAGAATTTTCACGCTGAACTTATCGATGCGTCCATGAAGAAGCCGGTCGTCATCTATTTCCATGCTCCGCAGATGCCGGAGTGCCAGGGGATGACACCGCTGATCGAATCACTGGTTGGGCCCGCCAATGAGCAGGTCACCCTGGCCAAGGTGGATATGAACGATCCCCAGTTGCAGCCGCTGGCCAGTCAGCTCGGCCTGCGCGCCCTGCCCGCATTGGTGCTGTTCCATCAGGGTCGCCCTGACGAACAGGGGATCATCGAAGGGCCGCAGGATGAAGCCACCCTGCGCCAGTATTTCGCCGCCTTCGCCCCCAAAGAAGAGGAAGAGTTGCTGGCCAAGGGGCAACAGGCACTGGCTGACGAGCAGCCCAGCATCGCCTATGCCCATCTGACCAAGGCACACCAGCTGGCTCCTGAACGTCACGACATCAGCCTGTGGCTCATTCAGGCTGCGCTCGACCTCAACCTGCTGGAGGAAGCGCAGGAGCGCCTCGGCACCATCCCGATGGTGGCGCAGGATAGTCACTTCCATACCCTGAGCTCACGGCTGGCACTGGCCCTGCAAGCGGCAGACAGCCCGGAGCTGCGCGCGCTGGAAGCCCGCCATGCAGAACAGCCTGATGATTTTGCCCTGACTCAGGAGCTGGCGGTGCAATACAACCAGGCTGGTCGTCAGGAAGAGGCGTTGGGACTGCTGCTGGAGATCCTCAAGCGGGATTTGGCATTCGGCGATGCCAGAAAAACCTATCTCGATATTCTGGCGACCATGGGCAGCACACCGGCGGCACAGAGCTACCGTCGCAAACTCTATAGTCTGCTCTACTGATCGGAATCGAACTGGCTGCTAATGATGGGGGAGTGCCGGGAGACCGGCATGACCTCATGGGTCAAGTACGAAGATGGTGCTGTGGGAATAGTGGAGATACGGTGAATTTCAGGCAAAAAAAAATGGCGCAAAACTGCGCCATTTTTTTCGCATGGATTACTTCTTGTAGGAAGTAGCCATGTTGTCGATGCGCTGGTTAGCACGCATAGCTTCTTGCTTGGCTTCGGCAACATCAGCAGCGATTTTGGACTGATCAGCACGAACTGCGCTAACATCTTGAGCCAGTTGGTCAACTTTGTTAGACAGATTCTGAACGGAAGTTTCCAGTTCGCTGGTGTTTGCACAACCGCCCAGCAGAGCGGACAGACCAACAACACCTACCAACAACAATTTTTTCATTTTTAAAGCTCCCTTGAACTCGCCAGACGTTTAGCAAGCGGCGTGATTATGGCACAAAAAAATCCTACTTTGCATAGTCCCCACCACAGATAAATGCATTAAAACCCTCATTTTTTTTTGAATGAACAGTTTTTGTCCAGATTCGTCTAAAAAATGAGTGCCGTGTGGTGGGGGCACGGACAAAGGTTAACCAAATTTTTGCCTTATTACAATTTCGTATGAGGCTCAGGCTGTACGTTCTGACAACAATTGACGATATTGCACCAGATCCTCGATGGTCAGCACCGGCATCTGGTGCTTGCGACCAAACGCAACCAGATCTGGCAAACGCGCCATCGAGCCATCTTCCTTGGTCAATTCACACAACACACCAAACGGTTTGAGGCCAGCCAGCTGCATCAGATCGACCGTCGCTTCGGTATGACCGCGGCGGGTAAGCACCCCACCGGTTCGCGCACGCAACGGGAAAACATGACCCGGGCGGTGCAGATCACCCGGTTTGGCGCCGTCTGCGATGGCTGCACGGATAGTGGTGATGCGATCAGCCGCCGAGACACCGGTCGTGACCCCCTGCGCCGCTTCGATGGTCACGGTAAAGGCGGTCTGGTAGTGGCTGGAGTTGGCCTCCACCATCATCGGCAGTTCGAGCTGGCGAACCCGCTCGTCGGGCAGGCAGAGGCAGACGATGCCGGAGCACTCGCGGATCATCAGCGCCATCTGTTCATTGGTCATGGATTCGGCGGCGAAAATGAGGTCGCCCTCGTTCTCCCGATCTTCATCGTCGGCCACCAGCACGCCGCCTCCGGCACGCAAGGCAGACAGGGCTGTTTCGACACGGGCAATGGGATCACCGAATTCACTGAGTAGAGACTGATTCATGGTAAAACTCCTAAACAAGACAAGGACCAGAATCAGGGCATGGAAAGGCAGACAGAGACGGGCATGCAGCGGCCAGCCCACAAGGGCCAACGCGGCAAGGTCTGTCTTATCCTCTTTCATCCGGACTATGACCGTCGGCTCCGGCATCTCACCGGATCTGCTGACCCCGGCCCGGCAATCAGCCGGGTCGGGCGCTCGCGGGCTCCCCGAGTCAATCGGGATACCGCCGGTGGGGAATTGCACCCCGCCCTGAGAATAAGCGCAGACAGCCTAAATAAAAACGGTTGCAGATACCAGCCAAAATCCCCCGCTGGCTGAAAAGCGTTTCAACATTGCGCCCGGGATCCCGCTCTGCGGCCCGCTCGCCAACGCGAAAGGCAATGACTGGCGAATTTCTTTATGGCGCGGATCGGTTTATGGCATAGTTCCCGAAACCAAAAAACAGGGCCCGAAAAGAGAGCCTGAACAACGCTGCCGGCGCAGACAGCAGCGCCAACACCACAAACGGAAAATGACAGAGATGGAAAAGAAAATACTGCTCACGGATTGCGCGGATGCCAAAGGGCTCATCGCCAAGATCACCAACATCTGCTATAAGCACCAGCTCAACATCATCAAGAACGATGAGTTTGTGGATCACGAGAATGGCCGCTTCTTTATGCGTACCGAGCTGGAGGGGCGCTTCAACGACGAGACCCTGCTGGCGGATCTGGATGATGCCCTGCCCACCGGTGCCCAACGCCGTCTGGTCAAGGCGGGCAAGAAGCGTATCGTCATTCTGGTGACCAAGGAGACCCACTGCCTCGGCGATATTCTGATGAAGAACTACGCGGGCGCGCTGGATATGGATATCGTCGCGGTGATCGGCAACTACGACACCCTGGCCGAGCTCACCAGCAAGTTCAATATTCCGTTCCACACCGTCAGCCACGACGAGCTGAGCCGGACCGAGCATGAAGAGCAGGTACGTGCCATCATCGACAGCTATGAGCCTGACTATGTGATCCTGGCCAAGTACATGCGGGTGCTGACCCCGAGCTTCGTCGAGGCCTATCCGCGCAAGATCCTCAACATCCACCACTCCTTCCTGCCCGCCTTCATCGGTGCCCGCCCCTACCGGCAGGCGTTCGATCGCGGGGTCAAGCTGATCGGTGCTACCGCCCACTTCGTGACCGACGATCTGGATGAGGGCCCCATCGTCGAACAGGACGTGATCCACATCGGTCACGCCTTCAGTGCGGACGACATGGCCAAAGCGGGCCGGGATGTCGAAAAATCGGTGCTGAGCCGCGCGCTGGAGCTGGTGCTGAACGAACGGGTGTTCGTCTACGGCAACAAGACGGTGGTCTTCAAGTAATCCGCCCACGCGGCCCGAATGTAAACGCCAGAAACAACAACGGCTCCCGCGGGAGCCGTTGTTGTTTCTGCGCCGAGTGTCATAGCGGCAAATCGTTCACCGTCACGGCGCCCTTCTCCAGCTTCAGCTCGGAAGTCAGCGCTTGCTTGTCGGCCTTGAGATAACCCATCAGGGTCAGCTGATCGAGCATGGGGGCCAGTTGCGGCACCGCCTTGCCCAGCTTGTCGCTGAGGTTGGCATGCAGCACGCCGCTGAGGGCCTGCATCCCCGCTTCGCTGTTGAACAGCTGCTCCAGCGAGGTGGAGGCCAGCTTTACATCCCCCTTCATGGTCACCGCCTCACCGTTGAGCTTGGCACTGAGATCGGCCAGCTCCAGGGTCGCGCCACGTTTGAGCATCTTGTCCAGCGCCTGCTGGATGGCGGCATCTTCAACCCCCTTGCCACCGGCGGCCTGCAACCCCTGATACCCTTCCAGATCCAGACCATTGAGGTTGAGCGCCAGCTTGCTGTCGGTGACCGCCAGGGTGTCGGTCTCGTTCTCCAGATCCAGCTTGGCAATCTTCATTTGATAGCTGCTGGAGAGGGTCTGAGCGTTGTCGCCAGTGAGCTGGGTCTCGGTGGTCATCCCCTGCAGGGCGACCTTGACGCTGTCAGGCAGTTGCACCGTGAGGGCCGAGAGGGTCATCTCGCTCTGGGGCGAGAGGAGCACACCGCTGATCTCGGCAATGTCGGCACTCCCTTTCAGATCGGCCAGCACCAAGTCCATCTTGCTCTGCTCTTCATGGACCGTCATCCCCTGCCAGGTCATGGTGAGGTGACCATTCCCCTCCAGATTGCCGTGGAACTCGCCGCTCAGAGGCAGGAAGCTGAACTCGTCCAGCCCCTGTTTGATCTTGAATTCATTGGCCCAGAAACGGCTGCTGTTACCCTGGGTCCAGAGACTGGTGACCGACTCCAGACCGAGTTCCCATTGCTCCATGCCCAGTGCGGTGAAAACCGGCGCCAGAGTGCCATTATGGGTATCGAGCAGGAGGTGGCTCTTGATGTAGAGCGGCAGGATCTGGCTCTTGACCACCAGTTGCAGCTCGATGGGCTGACTGCCCTCCAGTTCGCTGTCGATGGCAGCCAGCTCCTCCGGCGTCACCACGACCTTCAGGACCCCGTCACGGGTGAAGAGGTTGCTGCTGACCGGCTGCCACTGCATGTCGATGCCAGTCTCTTGCTCTACCTTGGCGATCTGCTCCGCCATGATGTTGTCGAAGCTGTTGCCCGTGTACCAGCACGCAGCCAGACCACCACCTACCAGTGCCGCACCCACGGCGAGGGCCACTATCTTTTTCATATATCCATGTGTCTCCAGGGAGTTGTCACTGCACTCTACGGGGCGGACTCGGGGCTAGGCAAGTCCAATCAGATGGCGAGTCCACTTTCTTGCGGCTCGCCATCGCCTCACAGCAAAGGGCTGAAGAGATAGAAGATGTTCTCCATCGCCTTCTTGTACCAGGGGCGGGCCTGCCATTGGGCCAGGGTCATCGGGGTGGCTTCCGCCATATAGCCCTGTACCAGCCGATTCATCTGGGCCACGAATGAGGGGTTATCCACCAGCAGGGTCACCTCGAAGTTGAGCCAGAGGCTGCGCCGGTCGAGATTAACCGTCCCCACCAGAGCGAAATCATCATCCACCAACACGCTCTTGGTATGGAGCAGACCGGCATCGTAGCGGTAGATCTCTACCCCGGCCGCCAGCAGCTCCTCCATAAAAGCGTTGCAGGCGTAATTGGCCATGATGGAGTCGTTGCGTGCTGGCAACACCAGCTGTACCTGCACCCCGCGCGCCGCCGCCGAACTGAGCGCGGCCGCCAGCGGATCGTCGGGCACAAAGTAAGGTGTGGTCAACACCAGATGGCTGCGGGCCTGATAGATGGCCAGCAGCAAGCTCTGCTGGATGCAGTCACCACCGACGAAGGGGCCGGACGGAATAAGCTGTGCACGGAAGTTGGTCTGAGGCCAGACTTCCGGCTCGTGCTGCAGGCTGTCAAGCAACCGCTCACCGGTCTCCATCTCCCAGTCCCTGACGAAGATCGACCACATGAGCGGCACCATGGGCCCCTGCACCCGGATCATGATGTCGACCCACTGGCCAACCCCGGCATCCTGTTTGAAGAAGCGAGGATCCACCATGTTCATGGAGCCGGTGTAGCCGACCCTGTCATCGATCACCACCAGCTTGCGGTGCATCCGCAGATCCTGACGCTGGAACAGAATGCGCCACGCGCCAACCGGCAGCACCTCTACCAGCTTGACCCCCGCCTTGCGCAGCTTTTTGGGCCAGGGGGAGCGGAAGAACTGCTTGCTGCCGACCGAATCAAGCAACAAGCGACAATCTACGCCGCGTTGCGCCACTTCAATCAGCGCCTCGCACACCTCGTCGGCATCGCCACCCGGATGCCAGATGTAGAACTCCAGATAACAGGAGAGGGTCGAGCGGCGGATATCCTGGGCAATCTCGCGCAAGATCCAGTCCGGCTTGTTGAGCAAGGTCATGCGGTTGCCAGAGAGCATCGGCATGGCGAGCCGTCCCTGGATCAGATCGTGCAGCGGCTGTGCCTTGGCGCCCACTTCGCAGCAGTGCTGCGGGAACAGACGGGCCAGTTGGCGGATCCAGATGGCATAAGGGCGATACATGGCCTGGGCGCGCTCGGCGCGGCGACGCCCCAGCTTTATTTCACCAAACAGCACATAGAAGCCCACCCCGGCAAACGGAATGGCATAGATCAGCGCCAGCCAAGCCAACGACACCCCGATGGGACGGCGTTTCATCACCACCCGAAACGACACACCGGTGACAATCACTGTATGAAAAAGCAGTAGCAGCCAACCCAGAAAACGGGAAAACAGCAGTTGAAGATCGTGTTCCAGACCGTTAAACAACGGGGACTCCTTCTAATCGACAAACAGCGCGGTGGGCAGACCCCAACCGGCCGGAATGGTATGCTGTAGGGCAAATCCATTCTATCAGGTCGCACGCATGATTCTGCAATCTATGCTGCTCAGCTTGGCCATGCTAGGCCAAGGCTCATATGACATCAATGAGCAACAGATAAACCAGTACCTGCAATCTCAGGTGCAAGTCGACAAACAGCTGGAGCTGCCGGGCATCATCAAGGCCCATGTGCAGTTGGAGCAGAGCGATGTCCAGATCGGTCGCCAGCGTCCCGATACCGCCCGGGTCTATGGCAAGGGCAAGCTCAAAATCGCCCTGCCAGACAATACCGAATATGACGCCCGCCTGCAGATGACCTATGAGGCGAGACCCCGCTATGACAAGAGCCAGAGCGCCTTGTTTCTCGATAACATGAAGCTGGTGGAGTACAAGTTGGAGCCGGAGGCGGCCGAGAGAAAGTTCGGGCTGATGCTCAACATGTTGCTGCAGAGCATGGAGAAGCGGCTCGAGACCAAACCGGTCTACAAACTCAATGACAAGGATCCGGATCAGGCGTGGCTGAAGGAGAATCTGCTGGGGCTGGAGCTGTCACCGGGCAAGATCCACCTGCTGACCAAACCCCGCTAAACCGCTCAATTCAGGAGGAGCTGGGTGGTATCCCGTACCAGCAGCTCCACCTGATAACCCTGCTGCTGCTGCCGCTCGTAGAGGGAGAAGAGCGACCCGCTCAATTGATTGAGGGGCATATCGGCAAACCCGGCCTTGAGATAGAAGGGCTTCTCGAAGGGCAGCGCCTGGCAGACTACCGGTTTGTCCAACAGACCGTGACAGGCGTGCTGCAGCAGCCGAGATCCCAATCCCAGCGACTGGTAGTGGGGCAACAGGCGAAAGCCGCACAGATGGTAAAACTCCTCCTCGTCCCGCAACCGTACCGCCCCCACCAGCCAGTGAGCATCACGCACGACAAAGATCCGCTCGGCCAGGTCCGGCACATAGTGGGAAAACGTCGTCTCGTAATAATCCCTGATAAGGGAGAGGTCGGCGTCGCAGTACTCTTCGAAAGTGAGTTCCATCGCCAGCTTGCTTGTCACAGACAAATCCTTTGATAATCAGTTATTAGTGCCAGATACGGTGCGCTAATCCGACCAAATGACGCCAGCACGATAGCATGCCTTTCGTCAACAAAAAAGCGGACGTCGTGGGCAGCTTGCTTCCCCGGTGGAAGAGGCCATGACCCACCGCCTGACGGCCAAAACCGTGCTTTATGATGACAATCCTTTATTGCGGCGGATACTTTGATCCCGGTCACCGAATCGGATCATTTGCCCCCTGTTGGCCGCTTGTTCTGCCCTCGTCATGATGCTTTACTCAACATGGTCATCACAAGAAGGAGTATTAGGGTTGAAAGCATGGATGCTGGCAGGCCATATGTTGTTGATCCCCCTGAGCGGATGGAGCCAGACTCCCCCTCCCGCGGAGGTGATCTTCCTGACCGCAGCTCCCTCCCCCTTGCGTCCGGTCAAAGATGCCACTCCCGCCCCACAACCCGACACAGCTCAAACGACGGCAGTCGCCACCAACGGCAAAAAGCAGATCCAGGTCTATAAATCGGTGCAACAAAACGGGGTGGTACGCTACTCCGACATGGCGCCCGAACAGGGCCATTACGAGCTGCTGCTGTTCAACGACTGCTTCGCCTGCGATCCCAAATCCAATGTTAACTGGCAGACCACAGGGCTGTTTCTCTATGACTATGCCAGCACCATCAAGGCAGCCGCCAAAACCTATCAGGTTGAACCGGCGCTGATCCGGGCGCTGATCCATGCGGAATCTGCTTTCAATCCACTGGCAGTCTCTCGCAAGGGGGCAATGGGGCTGACCCAGCTGATGCCCGCCACGGCACGGGAGCTGGGGGTCGGCAATGCCTTGCTGGCGGAGCAGAATATTTTCGGCGGGGTGAAATACCTGGCGGGACTGCTCAAGCAGTATGATGGCAACGTGGCGCTGGCGACCGCTGCCTACAACGCCGGCGCGGGCGCCGTACAAAAACATGGAGGTATCCCGCCCTATGCGGAAACCCGCGCCTATGTGGAGCGCGTTCAGCTCCTCCACCTGCGCTACAAAGAGATGCTGCAGGCCAAAGGGCTCTGAGATTAGCCTCAGTTAATGCTCTTTTCTTGTCCCTCCAGAAACAAAAAACACGCCCGCAGGCGTGTCGATACCACACTTTGTTTCGCAAATGATTATTTCTGCTCAGTCGCCACCAGGCGATAAGCCAGCGCACCCAGAATGGCACCGACAATCGGGGCAACCCAGAACAGCCACAGCTGGCTGATAGCCCAGTCACCGACAAACAGCGCAACACCGGTACTGCGGGCCGGGTTGACCGAGGTATTGGTCACCGGAATGCTGACGAGGTGGATCAGGGTCAGGCACAGACCAATGGCGATCGGCGCGAAACCGGCAGGCGCACGGCTATCAGTGGCACCCATGATGACGAACAGGAAGAAACCGGTCATCACCACTTCACACACCAGTGCGGCAGTCAGGCTATAACCACCCGGAGAGTGCTCACCGTAGCCGTTGGAAGCAAAACCGGCAGAGAGATCAAACCCGGCCTGACCGCTGGCAATCACGTAAAGCACGGCAGCGGCGGCAATGCCACCCAACACTTGCGCCACGATATAAGGCAGTACACCGGATGCCGGAAAACGACCACCCGCCCACAGACCGACGGTCACGGCCGGATTGAGGTGGCAACCGGATATATGGCCGATGGCAAACGCCATGGTCAGCACGGTCAGACCGAAAGCCAGCGAGACCCCCAGCAGACCAATCCCGACGTGAGGGAAGGCCGCAGCCAGCACGGCACTGCCGCACCCGCCCAATACCAGCCAGAAAGTGCCCATAAACTCAGCAGCAACAGGTTTCACATTATTTCTCCCATTTGAGATAACACCGAACAAGACCCGAGAAGGGCCCATGCTTGAACAAGCGCAGCATTATGGGAGTGTGAGTCCAGATTGCGAACCCGGCAGACAGAGTTCACAGAATGTGACATTCATCACAATTAGTTGA
The DNA here is from genome assembly GCF_051920165.1 of Aeromonas sp. 11P. Lineage (NCBI taxonomy): Bacteria > Pseudomonadati > Pseudomonadota > Gammaproteobacteria > Aeromonadales > Aeromonadaceae > Aeromonas > Aeromonas sp. 11P. The sequence goes on along the minus strand of NZ_JBQBDJ010000004.1, from coordinate 4,416,032 downwards.
TTAGATAAGAGATTTATCATTAAGACAGCCGGCTGCACATCTCATACCCAAGGGCGTCATGCGACAACTTGTGACACCGTTTAACTCGGTTGCTCATCCCTTGAGCGATAAAAACGGAGGCGTGGTCAGTCTCCTGCAGGGGCAAAACGGCTGACAACCTGTCCCTGATGCTCAATCCACTCCATAAACATGGCGACGGGACGGGCATAGACCTGACCATCCTGCTCGGATTGATAAATTACCAGCTGCTCCTGGGTTTCGGTATGCAAAGCCAGGGCAAGCACTTGATAGTAACCCCCCTTGAAGTGGCGATAGCGGCCTGGAACGGGTGCTTGCATGGGGAAACCTCGCAGAAGTAATACCGATGAGCGAACCACATAAAGATGACACCATGGGTGCCATTCAACTCATCGAAAAGGGGGACGAAGACGATTTTTTACACAAGCCAATCGTGCCACAGGATCCGGATATTGCAACACAGTCAGGCAGCTTTGTTAATTCGTTCCCCATGTTTCACTAGTTAACCTTGGTTAGTACCAAAGATCGTGCTGAATTTAACGTTCTAGCAACCCTGTTTTAGGGCTAAAAATCAGGGAATTCTTCTAAAAAGAGGATTGTTCTAGCATTCAATTCTGTGAAGAATAGGGGAAAAGAAATTTGATACTAAAAATCGCCTTTTTCGCCAACGCGTCCCTGTGGGGAAGGAATCACTGTCACCATGTTCACAATCGACAAGTCGCACAAGCTCGACGATGTCTGCTATGACATCCGCGGCCCGGTGCATAAAGAGGCTCGCCGTCTCGAAGACGAAGGCCACCGCATTCTCAAGCTCAACATCGGCAACCCGGCCCCGTTCGGCTTTGATGCGCCGGAAGAGATCATCAAGGATGTGATCCTCAACATGCCGCTGAGCCAGGGCTACTGCGACTCCAAGGGGCTCTTCTCTGCCCGTAAAGCGGTGATGCAGTACTACCAGCAAAAAGGGATGCGCAAGGTCGATATCGACGACATCTACATTGGCAATGGCGCCAGCGAGCTGATCGTGATGGCGATGCAGGCGCTGCTCAACAATGGCGACGAGATGCTGGTGCCCTCCCCCGACTACCCGCTCTGGACCGCCGCCGTCACTCTTTCCGGTGGCCATGCGGTGCACTATCGCTGCGACGAAGGGGCTGACTGGTACCCGGATCTCGACGATATCCGCGCCCGCATTACCCCGCGCACCCGCGGCCTGGTGCTGATCAACCCCAACAATCCGACCGGTGCAGTCTACGGCAGCGAGTTCCTGCTGGAGGTGATCGAGATCGCCCGCCAGCACAACCTCATCATTTTCTCCGACGAGATCTACGACAAGATCCTCTACGACGATATCTCCCACACCAGCGTCTGCACCCTGTGTGACGATGTGATGGTGGTGACCTTCAACGGCCTCTCCAAGGCCTACCGTGCCTGCGGCTTCCGTCAGGGCTGGATGGTCATCACCGGTCCCAAGGGCCGTGCCCGCGGCTACATTGAAGGGCTGGAGATGCTGGCCTCCATGCGACTGTGCGCCAACGTGCCGATGCAGCACGCCATCCAGACTGCGCTTGGCGGCTACCAGAGCATCAACGAGCTGATCCTGCCGGGCGGCCGCCTGCGCAAGCAGCGGGACAAGGCGTGGGAGCTTTTGAACGAGATCCCCGGGGTCTCCTGCGTCAAACCCAAGGGGGCGCTCTACATGTTCCCGCGCCTTGACCCCAAGGTGTATGACATACGTGACGATCAGAAGATGGTGTTCGACCTGCTGCAGCAAGAGAAGTTGCTGCTGGTACAGGGCACAGGCTTTAACTGGCCGGCACCGGATCATTTCCGGCTGGTGTTCCTGCCCCGCGAAGAGGAACTGGAGGATGCCATCGGCCGCCTCGCCCGCTTCCTCAAGAGCTACAAGCAGTAGCCGCGACGCGACTTGAGCCTTGATCTGCCTCCTCTCCACGGTCGCAGAGCAAAGATAAAAAATCCGAAGCGATCCGCACCGCTTCGGATTTTTTTATGGCGGGAGACTCACACTGCGACGCCCACGTTGTGAGTTATGTCTTCCCTTTTTCCCCAGTGGCCACCTCTGCAGGCGGCACGGCGGGGGCCTGATACCAATTCTCCCGGGGCACCAGCACAGCTTGTTCTGGCTGGGCGATGAAATTGGGAGACATGATCTGCACCCCGAACTCGTTGAACACATCCTGAATGTGACCATGCAGTTCGGTTCTGACCGGGCCGGGCAGCCCCCTCTCTTTCATCCGCACCTGCAGTTCGTATTCCACATACCAGTCCTGCAGACTGAGCTGGCGCACCAGAGGCGCCTGCTCCTGGTTGACCAACTGGCAACGCCTGGCCGCCAGCTCCAGCATGGCGTGCACCTGACGCCAGGGGGTGTCATAGCCGATGGTGACCTTGGTGAGCAGGGAAATCCCCTTGTCGTTTGCCAGCCGGCTCAGGTTGGTCACCTTGCCCCCAACCACCACGGCGTTGGGCAGGGTTACCTCGTGATCATGGCGGGTCACCAGCTTGGTCGAGAGGGCACTCAGCTCGCTGACCACTCCCTCCACCTCCCCTATTTGCACCAGATCTCCCGGCCGCAAAGCCCGTGAATAGATCAACACCAGGCCGCTCATGGCATGGTTCATGATACCGGCCGATCCCAGGGTCACCATCAGACCGAAGAAGACGCTCACTCCCTTGAAGGCATCTGAATCCGCCCCTGGCAGATAGGGGTAGGCAACCGTCAGGGCAAAGAGCCAGATCACCACAGAGAGCAGACGGCGGGTTGCCCCTATCGTCTCGGAGTGCAACCCCTGTATCCGGAACTGGCCGCGTTCGATGCGCTCGAAAATGACAGCCAGCATGCGAATGAATAACTTGGTCAGCACGAATATGACCAGCACGGTCGCAAGCCCTGGCATGGCGGTGATGATCCCGCTCAGGATATCGCTGCACAGCCCCAGCAAGGAGGAACCCAGCTGTTCGCTCCAGACCCGGGTATGAGGAAAAAGCCCCAGCACGTAGGTGAGCCAACCATAGGTGAGCAACAGGATCACCAATAAGGTGAGAACACCGATGACACGGATTTCCAGATCACCCAACACCTGGCGCCACTGATGGGGGATCAACCCCTTTTGTTGCAGCAGGTTGCTGGCAAACCAGCGACGCGCACGCAGGTGGCCCCGTCGCAGTAGCTGCACCACCACCAGAAAAATCAGGGTCACCAGCACCGTCTTGCCCGTGGCCTTGATCAGATAGGCATCGGAGTGCAGCTCAAGTACCTTGGTCCGCACATTTTCCAGCCTTATTCGTACCCGTTCGGCGGCTTGATCCAGAGTCAGCTCATCGAGCCATTCAAGATCCTTTTCCAGCAGCACCAGCAAGTGCTTGTCATGGATTCTGAACTCCCTGGCCTCCTGGCCGAGTCGGGTCGAGCTGACAACGGTCACCGGATGGGTCAAATCCTCGGGTTGCAACTGTTTGACCCGTTCCTGGACAATCCGCACCCTGGTAGCGCCGTCCAGGCGACCAAATTTGGCCTGCAACATCACGATTGGCTCATGAAACAGGATCAGTGTCTGGGCCCGCTCCTGCTCGGTCGGCTCCAATCTCGGCTCTGCCGCCCACCCGCTATTGACCATAAGCAGAAACAGCAGCATCCCTGCCAGCCTGATGATCCCTCTGTGCCCCATAACCTCTACCTCATAACCGTCAGGTTTTGTCATGATGACCACATCTGATTTTGGACGGGATCAACGGCCCCTATCTCTCTCCAGGCGTCATCCATGACACATAGGGCTCATCGCCCTCGATTGCAAAAAGTCTAGTAATAACAAAGATCACCAGCAGTAATAGCATCGAGGTAGCGGCAGTGGAAGAGGCGATATTGCATTCTGCCACAACGCTCACGTCGCTTTTTCACGCCTCAATCAGGACTCAAATTGATATGCTTCCAGAGGTGTTCATAAAAATGGATGCCATGGCATCCTCCTCCGGGACAACACACATCAAGGTAGTGAGCCCACGCTTGCCTCTCACCCCCCCCTATGCAACATGAATAACAAACAGCCGCCCCCTGACTGGGCGGCTCTGTTTCGCCGAGCTGGCGAGCGGATTATCAGCCGTGCAGCAGGGCACCGGCCACCAGCACCGCCATGGTGATGAGGGCCACCCCGATGATGAAGGGCAGCACCCAGCGCACAAAGCGATCGTAGGGGATCTTGGCGAGCGCCAAACCCGCCACCAGATGGGCGGCTGTGGGGGCAAACAGGTTGATCCAGCCGGAGGCGGACTGATAGGCGGTGATCACCAGATCCCGGGAGATGCCGGAAAAGTCCGCCAGCGGCCCCATCAGCGGCATGGAGACGGTCGCCAGCCCCGAGGTGGAGGGAATGAAGAAGCTCAGGATGATGTGCACCAGATAGGCCATCAGGATGAAGACCGACGACGACAGCCCGCTCACCAGCCCTTCGGCCCAGTGCAAGATGGTGTCGATGATGACGCCCTGCTCCATCACCACATAGATGCCGCGCGCCACCGCTACCACCAGCGCCACCCCGATAAGATCCCGAGCGCCGCTCAGGAAGGTCGCAACGTAGTTGGACTCCGGCATCCGGTTGATCAGCGCAATCAGGATGGAGGCACTGAAGAACAGGGTCGAGAGCTCGTCAAACCACCAGCCAAAGGTGGGCAGCACATCGATCCCCAAGTCCGACCAGGGCACCACCGCATAGATCATCAGCAGGAAGGTGCCGAAGAAGACCAGCATGGTGAGCTTCTGTTTGCCGGTGAAGGCGAGGTTGCCGCTCTTCATCTGGGAGAACTCGTCGTCATAGACGATATCGGCCAGCACGGAGCGGGACTTGTCCTGCTGCACCTGCTTGGCGTAGCGCATCACGAACCAGGAGGCGAAGATCACCAGCAGCAGCCACTGGATGACCCTAAGGCCAATCCCCTCACCGATGGGAATGCCGGCAAAACCGGAGGCAATACCGGTGGCAAACGGGTTGACGGTAGAGGCGAGCACCCCGACCCCGGAGCCGAGCAGGATGATCCCCGCCGCCACCATGCGATCGAAGCCCGCAGCCATCATCACCGGCACGATCAGCGCCCAGAAAGCTACCGTCTCCTCCGCCATGCCGAAGGTGGAGCCGCCGAGGGCAAACAGGGCGATCAACACAGGAATTAGCAGCCGCTCACGCCCGGCAAAGCCGCGAACAATGGCCCCCACCCCGGCATCAAGCGCCCCGCTCTGCATGGTCACCGCGAGAAAACCGCCGATGATGAGCACGAACAGCGCTACGTCGGCCGCCTTGTGAAAGCCCTGAATGGGGGCCTTGAGCACTTCGAACACCCCTTGCGGGTGGGCGGGTAGCTCGGTGTAGCTGCCGGGCACCGGCAACAGCCGCTCGTCGCCGCTGTAATCAGCCACGGCCGCTGCCGCCACCGGCTGCTGGGTCTTGGCGGTGACATAGTTGTATTTGCCCGCTGGCAGCACCCAGGTGAGGGCAGCCATCAGGGCGATGATGATAAAAAGCAGGGTATAGACAGTGGGGAGTTGGCGCTTCTTGGGCGCCTCGTTTGGAGTGGTCATAGCTTCCGTTCCTCGGCAATGCCGTCTGTGATCCGATCAGCGCAAGACTAGCGGGTTTGATATGGGAAAAAGGTGATCGCTGATAATAAAATTCCGCAAATTAGCGGGATTTTTGCCAAAAAAACAGGGCCCCGGAGGGCCCCATCTTCACTTGAGTCAGACTCAGAGTTCGACCACGTCGAATTTCACGTCCGGATTCACATCCGCATCGTAATCGACCTCATCCAGACCGAAACCGAACAGGCGCAGGAACTCCTGCTTGTAACCGGTGTAGTCAGTCAGTTCGGAGAGGTTCTCGCTGGTGATGGAAGGCCACAGGTCGCGGCAGGTCTGCTGCACGTCTTCGCGCAGTTCCCAGTCATCCATGCGGATGCGGGCCTGATCGTCCAGCGCCATGTCGGACGCGTAGAGACGGGTGCGCATCATGCGATCCACCTGCTCCATACAGCCCTCGTGAATGCCCTTCTCCTTCATGATCTTGAAAGCCATGGAGATATAGAGCGGCATCACCGGAATGGCGGAAGAAGCCTGAGTCACCACGGATTTGAGCACGGCCACGTGAGCGGTGCCGCCCTTGGCTGCCAGATCGCCACGGATGGCGGCAGCGGCGCGGTCCAGATCTTCCTTGGCGCGACCCAGAGTGCCATGCCAGTAGATTGGCCAGGTCAGATCGGTACCGATGTAGGAGTAGGCCACGGACTTGGCACCGTCAGCCAGCACGCCTGCATCACGCAGGGCTGCCATCCACAGCTCCCAATCCTGACCGCCCATCACTGTGATGGTGTTCTGGATCTCTTCCTCGTTCGCCGGCTCGACGGTAGCGGTGATGATCTGATCCTTGTTGGTATCGATGGCGGTGGTGGTGTAGACCTCACCGATCGGTTTGAGGGCAGAGCGCACCACTTCGCCGGTTTCCGGCAGCTTGCGCACCGGAGAGGCCAGGGAGTAGACAACCAGATCAATCTGACCCAGATCCTGCTTGATCAGCTCGATCACCTTGGCGCGGCACTCGTTGGAGAAGGCATCGCCGTTGACGCTCTTGGCGTAGAGGCCCGCCTCTTTGGCTGCCTTGTCGAAGGCGGCAGAGTTGTACCAGCCAGCGGTACCGGTCTTGGACTCGGTGCCCGCTTTTTCAAAGAAGACGCCGAGGGTGGCGGCGCCGCTACCGAAGGCAGCCGCAATCCGGGAGGCCAGGCCATAACCGGTGGAAGCGCCGATCACCAGCACCTTCTTGGGACCATTCTCGATGGTGCCCTTGGCCTTGGTATAAGCGATCTGGCGACGAACATTGGCTTCACAACCTACCGGATGAGTGGTGGTGCAGATAAAGCCGCGAACCTTGGGTTTGATGATCATATGGGGTCTCGGATCCGTTTAATGGATGAAATCGGGGCATAAGATACCTCATCTTGCCGCGATAAGGTGCTCTGATGTGTTGAACTGCGGCAAAAATGGCCATTCAGGGTGACGGCAGCCGTCAAAAATGCACAATTTTTCGGAAAGCGTCACTTCATCAGTCCGCTAATTAATCTCCCCATATCTATGGAAACCGATGACATGTTTCAACGCAGGTGCAGTACGACCAACATGATACAAAAAGGCCCCGAACTCTCGGGGCCTGGGGGCAATGTCATCGACCTATATCAAGCGGCATGTGAGCGCCATTTAAAATGATTAATCTGTATTCTCATTGACTTGGCCATCTCATCAAGACGCTGACACTTGGCCGATACATGGGCTGCCGAGTCCGAGGTATGTACTGCGATATCGGCAATATTGACCATGCTGCGCGTCATCTCTTCGGTCACTTTGCTTTGCTCTTCAGCTGCAGCGGCGACCTGCACATTGAGATTATTCAGATCATCCACCGCACTCACAATTTCTTCCAAAGAGACGCCACAGGTCAACATCAGGGTATTCGTCTTCTCCACTTCAGATAATCCGATATTCATACTATCAACAGCCATAGTTGCATTCTGTTGCAGGCGATTGACGGTGTTCTGGATTTCTCCGGTAGAGTTTTGGGTGCGCTGAGCAAGTACACGGACTTCATCCGCCACCACCGCGAAGCCACGCCCCTGCTCACCAGCTCTGGCGGCTTCAATTGCCGCATTCAGTGCCAGTAAATTGGTTTGTTCGGCAATCGAGCGAATAACCCCCATCACCTGGGTAATGTTATTGCTTTCGATAGCCAGGTTTTGCAGCACAGTGGATGTATTTTGCAATTGACCAGAGAGCAGAGCCATATTCCCAATGGTCTCCTTGACAACCGCTTGCCCCTCTTCTGCCTTGTTTTCAGCCTGACGGGCGGCAATTGCAGCACTATTTGTATTCTGGGCGATTTCGTTAACCGTTGCGCTCATCTCATTCATCGCCGCAGCGCTCTGATCTGTCTCCAGGCGCTGCTGGGCCATTTGCTCTGCACTGGTTAGCCCCAGCTCGTTCAGTGCATCGGCGCCTGTCGATAACTGTTCGGCCACGTCATCCATCTCGCCAATCAATCTGCGGAAATGGCTAACCATATCATTCAGCGCCCGTGCGACTTGCCCCAATTCATCTTCCCGAATGACGGGGACGGTGACGGTCAAATCCTGCTCATGCTGCAATTTGTAAAGTGCTCTACGCAAAGCGGTGAGCGGTTGACTGATCCCGCGAAAAATCCAGATCCCCAGCACGGATAAAGCGAACAGGGCAATCCCGGTGATGGAGAGGAAGGCAAATGAAAAATCAACGGCCAGACTTTCCAGGGTACCAACATGCTCATCTGCAAATCTCAGCTGGAGTTCAACCAGCTTGCCCAGCTCCTCATTAAAAGGATCAACCGTGCTGTATAACTGATGAATTGCCTTATCAAGAGGAGCTTTTAATGAAAGATCACTCTTAATACCATCCAGTGTAATGTCGGCTTTGTTCATCAATACCTGGGCAGACTCCGCTATCGCCCGTTCTTCCGCAGACATCTTCTGGGCCATGTAACGCTTCCATTCCGTTGCTGCTTTTAACTGCGCTTCAGTAACGGAACGTTTTGCCTCTTCACGGGTGATTAATCCAACATGCGCTTTATTGAGCGCATCAACGACACTGACCGCATACAAGTCTGAAATCAGCTTCAGTTCGGATAACTGCTGCACCTCCTCTTCATTCACCTTATAGGCAGCCTGATTCATCAGGCGCATCCCCCAAAGGGAGAGAGTGCACAGCAACATCATACAAAGCAGCGGTACCACAACCAGCATCAATAATTTGCTACGAACCGAGATCCCTTTCATGGTGTCGTCCTCATACTCAGGCCACTGGTCGTTTAATATGCAATTGATACACCAAGCATCACGCGACCACTCATTTCAATACAATCACCCGCTTACCTCATTAAAAAGCGCGGTCTGTGCACCATAGTGCAATGCAAGTTGCAACCTGTTCGCAAAACCAGACCTTAAACACATCACTGCAGGAGAAGGGCTAATGCCCTTATTGATAATGCGCTTTTTGAGTCTATTCATCATTTCGTTGATGTCTAATCTTCGCAAAGCAAAATCCGTAGCGTGTTGCAGCCAGCATCGTCCATGAACTGATGGCGGCAACGTCCACGAAACTAGCAAGCAATGCGAGTGATGTGGCCATCCTGCAGCTTATAGAAGGCATCTTGCGGCAACTCCTGTGACCAGGTCACCTCATAGTCGAGATCGGCATAGACGCCACGCAACATGGCACCAAGCAGGCCGTGGGAGATGACGATGGCCCGCTCGGCGATGGCAGGATCCTGCAACCACTGGTGTGCCCGGCGCTGAATGCTCTCGAAGCTCTCCGCTCCCGGGGCCTGCAGATACCAGTCCCCCTTGCCGGTATCGAGCTCGGGATGAGCGAGCCGCAGCGCCGGGATCTGGCAGCTCTCCCACTCCCCCATCCCCAGCTCCATCAACCGATCGTCCCAGACGATGCGATCTGCCGTCAGCCCAAGCTGCTCGCACACCAGCAGCGCAGTCTGACGGGCACGCCCGAGCGGGCTGGCATAGACGGTCCAGCGAGCGGGATCCGCCAGTTCGGCGGCAAGGCGCCGCCCCATGGCGATGGCTTGCGCCTCGCCCTTGTCGGTCAGATCGGAGTTGCAACGCCCCTGCAGACGCTGCTCGGCATTGAAGCGGGTCTGGCCGTGGCGCAGCAGATAGATGAGTCGAGACATGATTTCTCCAGCACGTTCAGAGAGATAGAAAAATGAAGGGGGAATATGATAGCAGATGAGCCCGAAGGACGGCCCAAACAGAGAGGCTAAAACGGGCGTAAAAAACGGGTCAAGGCTGACCCGTTTGCTGCTAATTTGGCCAGATTAGACCGGCTCAGCCCTTCTTGATCTCCCGCAGATAGCGGTAGATGGAGTGGACCGAGATCCCGAGCTGGCGCGCGGCGATCTGGGCACTGTCTTTTAACTCGAAGATCCCCATGTCGTGCAGCTGGTTGACGATGACCCGTGTCTTCTGGGACGGGGGCACCGCCTCGTTGCCGCGCACCTCGGCACTGACGGTATCGATGGTGCTGTTGAGCGCTTCGTCGATGTTGCGGGCGAACACCTCCGGGGTGGCATGGCTCTCGTGGGGATGCATGCACTCCGGCATCATGGTGCGCAGCACGGATTGCAGCGGAGCATCCATGTCGCTGTTGATGCAGAGCAAACCGATGGCCCTGTGCTCCCCGTTGCGGATCACGGTCGTGATGGAGCGCAGCGTCTTGCCGGTGGCACACTTGGTCATGTAGGGGCTGGAGATATCCTGCCCGCTCTTGAGCTTCATCATCGCCAGGTTGGTGATGGGGGCGCCGACACTGCGGCCGGTGATATGGCCGTTGGCAATCTTGACGATCGAGGGATTGCGCGCATCCAGACTGTGGAGCAGCACTTCGGTGTGCTGGCCATACATGGCGGCGATGCCGTCCACAATGTTCTCCATCGACTTGAGGATCTCAAAATCGCTCGGACTCAACTCTTGCAGCTTCACAATGGGACCTTCTTGCAAGGGTTGCTGCCGGACAATGGGCGCCGGGCAGCAACCGACAGGGACATCAGGCGGACATGATATCAATAATGGTGCTGTCTGTGGCAGACATGCCCTCCTTCACCATCTGGCCGACGTTGCGGATGGTCTGATCCACGTCACCGGCGACGATCCCCTGCCCCGACACCGAGTGACTGTTGAGGGCCATCAGGAAGCCGCGCACCGCCGCGCCGGAGGAGGTACTCACCTTCATGGCGCAGGAGGCTTTCGCCCCGTCACATACCATACCGGCACTGTCGCTCAGCACGTTCTGGATGGCGAAGCAGGATTGCTCGAAGCTGCCGCCCGCCAGATAGACCATGGCCATGGAGGCAGCCGCGCTGGTCACGGTATTGCCACAGAAGGCCGACAGCGGCGGATAGTGGGACTTGATATAGATGGCGCCCAGATGGCTCATGATGAGGGCTCGAGCCAGCTGCTCTTCGCTGGCCGCAAAACGCTCGGCAATCACCATCACCGGAATGGTGGCGGCAATGCCCTGGTTGCCACTGCCGAAGTTGCTCATGGCTGGCAGGGTCGCGCCCCCCATGCGGGCATCGGAGGCAGCCGCCGTCATCATCACGATGCGGTTCATCACATCCTCGCCGATAAGACCGGCATTGATGTTCTGCTGCATGGTGCGGCCAATCTCCAGGCCATAGGGGTTGTTCATCCCCTCGGCGGAGAGCTTGCCGTTAAGCTCGGAGGCTTTGAGGATGAACCTGATCTGCTCGAACTCCACCCGGGTGGCGAACTCGTAGATGGCGGCGATGCTGATATCGACGCCATCGCAGATGGAACCGGTGGCACCACCCTGGCTCTGATCGGCGGTGAAGGTCACCTCGCCATCGCGGCGCTGCTCGACGATGCGGGTATGGCCGCCGCAGAGGGTCACTTCGGCACTGTGCTCTTCACCCTTGTCATCAGTGCCATAAACGGTCACGCGGCAGAAGATAAACTCGGGGGCGGCGGTGCGGCTCACCTGCACCTTGCCGGCATCGATCATCTGCTGGGCACGATCCACCTGTGCTGGCTGGATCGCGGCCAGCACCTCCAGCCCGGCATCGGCGTTGCCGCCGATGGCACCGGCCGCGGCCGCAATGGCCAGACCGATCTTGCCGGTGCCCGGCACATAAACACCCATCGAGTTTTTATAGAGATTGTCCGACACCGCAACCTCGAGGCGACCGGGCTCACAGCCCAGTTGCCGGGTGGCGACAGCCGCGGCATAGGCAGCGGCGATTGGCTCGGTACAACCCAGCGCTGGTTTGACAACCTGTTGAATAATCTGCAGATACTGCTGCCACGCTTGTTTCATCACTTGAACCTTTTTATCAGCATTAACGAGCGATATGGGCGATCGCTTCCACTTCAACCTTGACACCCATCGGCAGATCCTTCACTGCGAAGCAGCTGCGCGCCGGACAATCTTTCTGGAAATAGGCTTTATAGACCTCGTTGAACGCGGCAAAATCGCTGATCTCGGCGAGGTAGCAGGTGGTTTTGAGCACGGTATCCAGCGAGCCGCCCGCGGCTTCCAGCACGGATTTCAGGTTTTCCAGTGACTGGCGGGTCTGGGCGGCAATCCCCCCTTCCACCACACCACCCTGCTGCTTGCAGACCGGCAACTGACCGGAGGTAAAGATAAGGTCGCCATAGGCAGTGCCGTGGCTGTAGGGACCGATAGCGTCAGGTGCCGCTGCTGCCGTGATGATGCGTTTCATATAGCCACTCCTGTTTGTGCAATTTTTTTTGCAATCATGAATCTCATTCCGTTCAACATTATTTGCTTTTTATTTTATCCATTCAACAAAAAGATACAAAAATGGCGTTTAAAGGCACCTTTCGGCCTCAATATAAACCGTGATCACCATCCTGATTTGAACAAAAGTACTCTTATGGGCATTGTTTATGACAGTTTCATTCAACTATATTTGCGCCGCTTTCCCACATCCCTACAAAAAAGAAGGTTTTAATGGACGCGCATAGCACTACACTCGCCAGCCCCGCGATGGGCACGCTGGAATGGAAAGAAGCGGTTCGCTTCGACAGCACCGACTGGGGCTGGATCATCATGAGCATCGGCATGGCCATCGGCGCGGGGATCGTCTTCCTGCCGGTACAGGTGGGTCTGATGGGCTTGTGGGTCTTTCTGCTCTCGGCAGTGATCGGCTACCCCGCCATGTACATGTTCCAGCGCCTCTTTATCAACACCCTGGCCACCTCGCCGGAGTGCAAGGATTACCCCAGCGTCATCACCGGCTACCTCGGCAAGAACTGGGGTGTGCTGCTCGGCGCGCTCTACTTCGTGATGCTGGTGATCTGGGTCTTCGTCTACTCCACCGCCATCACCAATGACAGCGCCTCCTTCCTGCAGAGCTTCGGCGTCACCGACGGCCTGCTCTCCGAAAACCCGCTCTACGGTCTGGTGCTGATCTGCGGTCTGGTGGCACTGGCCTCGCGCGGCGAAAACCTGCTGTTCAAGATCTCCACCTTTATGGTGCTGACCAAGATCAGCGTGGTGGCCGTGCTCGGCCTGATGATGGTGGACAAGTGGGATGCGGCCAACATCACCGCCATGCCCGCCGCCGGAGACTGGATGAAGGATGCCATCATCATGCTCCCCTTTACCCTCACCTCCATCCTCTTTATCCAGAGCCTGAGCCCCATGGTGATCTCCTACCGCTCGCGGGAAAAGTCGCTGGAAGTGGCTCGCTTCAAGGCGATGCGCGCCATGAATATCGCCTTCGGCATCCTGTTCGTGGTGGTGTTCTTCTACGCGGTCTCCTTCACCCTGGCCATGGGTCACGAGCAGGCGGTCAAAGCCTCCGAAGAGAACATCTCTGCGCTGGCCATGGTGGCCCAAGGGATGCCCGGCCAGACCCTCAAGCTCCTGAGCCTCACCCTCAACATCTTTGCGGTGATGACCGCCTACTTCGGCGTCTATCTGGGCTTTCGTGAAGCCTGTCAGGGTCTGGCGATGAACCTGCTGCGCCGCGTCATGCCGGAAAACCGCATCAACAAAGGATTGGTGGGTAAGGGCATCATGGTGTTTACCGTCATGCTCTCCTGGGGGGCTATCGTGCTCAACGCACCGGTACTGAGCTTCACCTCCATCTGCAGCCCCATCTTCGGCATGGTGGGCTGTCTCATCCCTGCCTATCTGGTCTATCAGGTACCGGCGCTGCACAAGTACAAGGGCACCTCCCTCTACATCATCATCGTCACCGGCCTGCTGCTCTGCGTCTCGCCCTTCCTGGCGTTCAACTGATCGGTGTCCCCTTATCGACCGCGGGTCACCTTCGGGTGGCCCGTTTTCTATTGGTGCGGCTGACGGCGCCCCCGCCCGGAAGTAAAAAGCCAAGGGGATCACAACTTGCAACCGGCCATCACCCAAGGGAGGCCGCTCGGAGTACTATTCAGGCAACACGAATCACGCCCGCACTCAGGTATCGAGGCTTAACATGAAATGGATTTTCAACCCCGCCATCCGGCTGGGCAATCAGCTCTCCTTCAAATACAAATTCCTGCTCTGGTCCTGCCTGATGTTGCTGCCACTGGCCTACAGCATGACCAATCTGCTGGGGCGGCTGCAGGATGACAACGTCCAGGCCAACCGCGAGCTGGCGGGAGTGGTCAATCTCACCCCCGTGCCTGCTATCGAGCAGGCCCTGCTCACCCATCGCAATCTGGTAACCCGTCACGCCCATGAGGTGGATCCGGTCGGTGATGATCAGGTCAAGGCAGCTGCACAAACAGTTGATCTGAGCCTGCAAGCCTTTGCCGACACCCGCCAGAACAATCCCTCCTTTGAGGTGATCCAGCAGGGCTGGGCCGCCCTGCAGAGTGAAGCGGGCAAGCTGGAAGTGGAGCAGAGCAACCTGCGCCACGACAAGCTGCTGACCGAGGTGCGCCACCTCTACAAGCACATTACCGCCAGTAGCAGCCTGATCCAGGATCCGGCGCTCGGCACCTACTACATGGTGATCCTCGCCAGCGAACGGTTGCCGCAGCTGCGTGATCTGCTGGCTCAGGTGCGGGATCGCGCCGCCACCATCGCCGATTTCGGCCTGTTTCAGGCCGAGGGCTACAGCGGCCTGCGTTTTCGTCTTGACCTTATCAGCGCCACCCTGCAGGAGCTGGAGGCCGATCTGACCCTGCTCTACCAGATCGAACCGGCCTACCGCACCGAGCTGGGTCAGCAGACCGATGCCCTGATGCAACTGGTGCGTCAGGGGGTCGAGACCATGGAAAACAAGATGATGAAGGATCAGCTGGTGCAACTCTCCACCAAGGAGGTGCAGGCACTGGGGGATAAGATGGACGAGGCTATCACCGCGCTGGCAGGCCAGGTACGCCAGCGGCTGGAGGCCGACCTGCATCAGCGGCTGGCCGCCAACCAGCGCCACTTCTGGTGGGTCACCGCGCCGCTGACCGTCAGCTTGCTGCTCTACCTCTACCTGATGATCGGCGCCTATCTCTCCCTGCGCGACACCGTGGGGCGGGTGCGTGATATTGCCGCCCGGGTCAACGCCCAGGATCTTAGCCAGCATATCGAGATCGTCGGTCAGGACGAACTGGCCGCCATCAGCCGGGATTACAACGTGACGCTGGAGACCCTGCGCACCCTGATGCTGCGAGTGCGAGAAAATGGCGTCACCGTGGTGGAGAGCGCCACCGAGATCGAAGCGCGCACCTGCCGCTCGCAGGAGGTGATTGCCGATCAGCAAGGGGAGACCCATCAGGTCGCCACCGCCATCAAGGAGCTGGCCGCCACCTCACAGGACATGGCGGGCAATGCCCTGCAAGCCGCCCGCATGACGCAGGAGGCGCAGAATGTAGTCGGTCAGGGCGAGGATGTGGTGGAGCGCACCATCAAGGCCATCGACCATATCAACCGCGAGGTGCTGCGTACCGCCGACACCATAGGTCAGCTGGAGCAGCAGTGCAGCCAGATTGGCGGCGTCATCAGCGTGATCCGCGGCATCGCCGAACAGACCAACCTGCTGGCCCTCAACGCCGCGATCGAAGCGGCCCGGGCCGGTGAGCAGGGTCGCGGCTTTGCGGTGGTGGCCGACGAGGTGCGGTCTCTTGCCAACCGCACCCAGGGGGCTACCGTCGAGATCCAGCAGATGATTGAACAGCTGCAATCCGGCGCCCGCGCCTCGGTCACCGCCATGTCGGCGGCCAGCCATGAAGCGCAGGAGGGGGTCGGGTTGGCGCAGGAGGCAAAACAGGCTTTCGGCGCCATCACCGAGAAGGTGGACCGAATGGTCGATACCAACGCCATCATCGCCAGCGCCATCGAGCAGCAGGGCGCCGTGGTCAACGAGATCGAACGCAACGTGGTGCGTATCTCCGATGGCAGCGACGAGGCACTGCAAGTGGCCAACGCCGCCCGCGATGCCGCCCGCCAGATCCACCAGCTCACCGAACAACTGCGCGCCATGGTACAGAGCTTCGTGCTGTAGCAGAGCGCTGACAAGCCGGGCTCAACGTGAGCCCGGCATTATCCCGGTCTCGCATCTCCCCACAACATCTCAGTTGCACGGATCATCCAGAAAATCTCTGCGGCCCACTTGCCGGGCAAACGCCAACAAAGTAGTCTCGAACGAAAACAAAACGCGGCATTCCCGACACGCACTGTCTACGACGTCGAGGCAAGCAAGCCGCCTGCGAGCCACAGATTAAAACCAGCGTCACGTCATCTATCACCCGCTTCAAGCGAGGATTTACCCATGGCCAGATACCAGTTTTTTACCATTCCGGCGTCCAATCGGCAGCAATACACCTTTATCGACATGGCATCTCCGACTTTTCTGAGTGAAAAGGCGGCACTGCTGACCCAAGGATTCGAGGTGGAGGAAGACTTTATTGACGCAACCAGTCCGCGAGAGGCTGTCGAGAAGTACCAGTCCAATTTTCTTTATGTAGCGGACGAGATAGGCAAGTCCGATAGCAGCTACGCCGCGGCCGTCGCCATGCTGGAGATTGGCAAGGGGTTATTGGGCAATAAAACCCGCTGAGATTAGGTGCAGCGATGAAGAGTGGTGGCCATCGTGGCAACGTGCCCGATGGCCATATGGCAAGACATCAATTCGGTAAGTCAGAAGCGCCCCAGCTGCTGGAGCATCTCGATCAGCTCCTCTTCGCTGCTCGGCTCATAGGCCAGCTGAAGGCTCGGCGCAGCGCCCCCCATCAGCATGTAGACGTTGGTGCTGCAGTGGTCGTAGTGATACCACTTACCGTCGATACAGACGTCGGTATAGCATCTCGGGTCCCTTTTCAGTTCCATATACACATCCTTTTGTTACATCCCATCAACATCACTCCTGACCGTAAGACAACCGACGGCCGAGTATCTTGATACAAATCAAGATGTGTAACGACGTCTATCAAGAAACTGAAAGGATGCTCGCAACAGCTTGAATCATGATAAGTAATGACGCTGTTTTAGAGCTGTTAAGCTTCCCGTCAGTCATGACAGCAACAATGGAAGATATCGGCTGTTTTACCAACATACCGGGTAAACGGAATAAAAACAGGATGACTTGATGGCGAGTCCACACATAGACCTCAACCTTTTTCGGATCTTCGATCGCGTCATGACCGAAAAAGGGGTATCAACAGCAGCCAGCAGCCTGGATATGACCCCTGCGGCGATAAGCCAGGCCATTCGCCGCCTTAGCGACCAGATTGGCGAGCCACTATTTCTACGGGAAGGGCGCGGGATCACTCCAACCAGCCGGGCCCTCGCCCTGCACAGGGAGATCCGCACAGCCCTCAATACCATGGAGCGCTCCCTGCAACTCAATCAGGAGTTTGATCCCGGCACCAGTCAGCGCGTCTTTCGCATCGCCAGCCATCCGGATCTGGATCTGCTCCTGCTACCCAGACTCCTTGCCCATCTCGCCGCAACAGCACCTCACTGCCGCGTCGAATCAGTCCCCGGGCTCTATGAGGAGCACCTTCGCCAGCAAGCCCTTCGCCAGCACAATATCGACCTGATACTGGCCAGCACAGCATTGGAAGAGAGCGGCTTTTTGAATCAGCCACTGCTGAATCTGGAGCTCAGAGTGGTGTGCCGTGCAGCCCATCCCCGCATTGAACATCAGCTCGATTTCGAAACCTTCTTTGCTGAAGAACACGTGGTATGGGACGTAAGACGCAAAGATGACTGGGTGATCCGCAGCCTGACCAGCAAGAACTTGTCACCACGCAAAATCGCCTATGAAAGCAACGCGTTGCTGACAGCGCTCTCTCTGGTCAGTCAGACCGACTGGCTCTGTGTCACCAGCCAATGGCATCTGGCCATGATGCGCCAGCCACTTGCCCTCAAGGACTTTCCTCTCCCCTGGGACTCAGCCCCCTGCCCCGTCTACATCAACTGGCATCAGAGTGCAAAACGAGACCCCGCACTCAGCTGGCTTATTCAACAGTTACAACTTCTCACCACAGCTGAACCCAATCGCTATGGTTTAACGCCTGCTTAACGATTGATTATTGCGAACTGCAATGATCGGGGATGCCGAACACGTTACGCTAACTGCGTGTAAAAAGTGATGCATCCTCTCTTTCTTATATAAAGATGATTGTCAGATGCCACACTATTAATTGATGTCGTATCAACGTCATCGA
The DNA here is from genome assembly GCF_051920165.1 of Aeromonas sp. 11P. Taxonomy (NCBI): domain Bacteria; kingdom Pseudomonadati; phylum Pseudomonadota; class Gammaproteobacteria; order Aeromonadales; family Aeromonadaceae; genus Aeromonas; species Aeromonas sp. 11P. The sequence goes on along the minus strand of NZ_JBQBDJ010000004.1, from coordinate 4,397,762 downwards.
TTAATCACATTTCTGATGACACTCATTCACCAACCAAAATAAAAACACCACAACATGATGAAAAAAATACTCCTGCCCCTATGTATAGGGATAGCTATGCCTGCCATCGCCAAATCACCAGACAATTCGGCATCATTACAGGATATGTCTGACCCACTTGCGGTATATAGCCAATGGGGAAGCGGCATTAGCGACGATGGTCTCAATCTGAAATTCGGAAACCAATATGACAGCGGTAGCCAAAACAAACGGGCTATGAATATCATCGAGGCAAAAGGAGTCATGGGTGAAGGCCTGGGCTGGTCTGATCATCAAAATCGTGACAATTCCCTCGACAGCCTGCGGCTGCGCAATTTCACCATCAACACCGAGAGTGGCCTCGGCACCCAACTGGATATCATCTACAACTTTGATGAAAGTTATCTGGCCGAGCAGAACGCCTCAGTCTCCTATAGCCTGATTAAATCACTGCCTGCCTGGGGCCCGCTTCAGCTATATCCTCTGGCTGGAATTGGTGCCAATATATCAATGAATCAATATATTGATAGCAATCGTAAACAGATCGATGCCGGTTATACCATTCCTGGCACTTTTTATCTCGTCGGCATGTATAGCAAACTGACTCTTAATGAAAAGTGGTGGTTGAATTACAACCCTATGTTTGCCAGTACCCTTTCAGGCTCAGAGTTTTATAAAGAAAACGCCTTTGGTGATGGCGAAAGTGCCGCACTGTATCACGAACTCGCACTCTCCTATCAATATTCAGGGCGACTTAACTTCAGAACTTTCATCAACTGGAACAATATTTCCGGAATTGAGGAGGCCACCTATCGACTGGAGTTCAACTACCAGTTCTGACACACCTTGCCAATTATGCCTGGCAATTTCAAATACGGCAGGCTGCAATCTCCTGACTACACTTAGCCCTGCCGCCCAACACCACTACCTCTGGAGTAACTCTGATGAAACCAAGGTTTTCAGCACCCACGGTCGTCACTTTATTGCTGTCCGGCACCCTGCTTCTGCAACCCGCCTGGGCAGTCATCAATCCCAAACCGGCTAGCGAATTTACCATCAAGGCAAACCAGCAGGTGCTCACCAACCTGCCCTTCAATGACAAGCAGGATTTCGAGGATGCCAAGCGTGGCTTTATCGCCAAACCGGAGACCCTGACCATCAAGGATGACAAGGGCAACGTGGTGTGGGATCTGGAGCAGTACAAGACCTACATCGGGCTCGACAAGGCATCCCCTGACACCGTCAACCCCAGCCTGTGGCGCAACGCCCAGCTCAACATGCAGTACGGCTTGTTCAAGGTCACCGACAAGATTTACCAAATTCGCGGCTTTGATCTCTCCAACATCACCTTTATCGAAGGCAACAAGGGATGGGTGGTGTTCGATCCGCTGATCTCCCCGCAAACCGCCAAGGCGGCGCTGGCCTTCATCAACAAGACTCAAGGGGAGCGCCCGGTCACCGCGGTGGTCTACAGCCACTCCCACGTAGATCACTACGGCGGTGCCGCTGGCCTGTTCAATTCGCTGGACGAGGTGAAAAAGAACGGCGTCGAGATCATCGCCCCGGAAGGATTTACCGAACACGCGGTGTCGGAGAACGTCATCGCCGGCAATGCCATGGCCCGCCGCGCCGTCTACATGTATGGCGCCCTGCTGCCGCGCAATGCCCAGGGCAGCGTGAACGGCGGTCTGGGGCAGACCGTCTCCGCCGGCGTGCCCTCGCTGCTGCTGCCGACCCGCTTTATCACCAAAACCGGTGAGACGCTGACGGTCGATGGCGTCAAGATGGTCTTCCAGATGACCCCGGGCACCGAAGCTCCGGCCGAGATGAACACCTGGTTCCCGGACAGCAAAGCATTGTGGATGGCCGAAAACACCACCAACACCATGCACAACATCCTCACCCTGCGCGGTGCCCAAGTGCGCGATGCACTGAAATGGTCGAGCTTTCTCAACGAGACCATCGAAACCTGGGGTGATCAGGCCGAGGTCAAGTTCCAGAGCCACCACTGGCCACGCTGGGGCAATGCCAACATCGTTGACTACTTCAAAAAGCAGCGTGACCTCTACAAATACATCCATGACCAGTCGGTGCGCCTGATGAACATGGGCTATACCGGCGAGGAGATCTCCGAGCAGATCACCCTCCCCCCCGAGCTCAACAACTTCTGGCCGAACCGCGGTTACTACGGCACCCTGCGCCACAACAGCCGTGCCGTCTATCAGCGCTATATGGGCTGGTACTCCGGCAACCCCTCCGATCTCGACAACCTGCCACCGGAAATGGTCGGTCCCAAATATATCGAGTTCATGGGGGGCGAGCAGGAGGTACTGAAAAAAGCCAAGGCCTCGTTCGACAAGGGGGAATATCGCTGGGTAGCAGAAGTGCTCAAGCATCTGGTGTTTGCCAACCCGAACAACACAGAGGGCAAGCTGCTGCTGGCAGATGCACTGGAGCAGCTGGGCTATCAGGCTGAATCCGGCCCGTGGCGCTCCGTCTATCTGCAAGGCGCCTATGAGCTGCGCAATGGCGTTCCTAACGTTGGCGGAACAGTCACCGCCTCGCCGGATACCATCCGGGCCATGAGTCCCAGCATGCTGTTTGACTATCTCTCGGTGCGCATTAATCCCGAGAAAGCGGCGGGCAAGAAGATGGTCATCAACATGGCGTTCACCGACATCGGGGAGAAACATACCCTGAGTCTGGAGAACGCGGTGCTGAACCACACCACCCGCTATGCAGCCAAGCCTGATGTGACCATTACCCTGAGCAAGAAGACGCTGGATGATATCCAGCTCGGTCAGGGCACCATGGAGCAGAAGATCGCCAGCGGCGAGATCAAGATCGAGGGTGATCAGCAGAAGTTCAGTGACTTCGTCACGCTGCTCGACAAGTTCAACTTCTGGTTCAACATAGTGACGCCATGATGCAACGCTCCTTGCGCGCATGCATGGTCCTGCTCTGCCTCATCCCCGGGATGGGGCAGAGCTGTGGTTATGATGCCCTTTATCCCAATCCGTTCGAACAGAGCTGGCCCGGCACAGTCAATATTGCCATGGCCACGGCGACTGCGGTGAGCCGTGAGCAGTTGCCCCCCTTGGCAGCCCTGACAGGCGAAGCCGGCTTCTCACGCAGCCAGGCGTGGCTCCAAACTCTCAAAAGTCGACTCCAGCAGGCAGGGGTAGGCGGCGGGATCTCCATCCTGCTTATCGACTCAGGACTCTGGTCCAGAGTACGAGGCAAGGAGTCCCTACTGCTCCAGCTGCACACCAGCGGCCCAAACCCAAAAGACCGGGTGATGCTGCTGAGTGAAGCCGCCATCAACGCCATGTTGAATGGGTCGCTTACCATCGAGCAGGGACTGCAATTGGGTATTGTGGAGCTGCAAAGAGACGACAACCAGCAGTTGCAGCGAGATCTGCACAAGGCTCTGAGCTCGCAGACCTGACCGCCACAGGAAGAACAGATAGAACAAAGGGAGGCAAATGCCTCCCTTTTCTATGCCTTCACGGCGAACGTCAAGCGCGGGCGCTTATTCGTCTTCCAGATAGGCGTAGCCTTGCAGGCCCAGCTCCAGCTCGTCGAGCAGGGCTTTGCGAGTGGCATCGTCCAGCGCCGGGTGAGCGGCGATCCGCTGGTAGTTTTCGCGGATCACGGACGGATCGATGTTGACGTAACGCAGCAGCTGGTCGACGGTGTCGCCGCGCACCACGTTGCGAATGTCCATCTTGCCCTCTTCGTCCAGCCACACTTCCGCGCAGTGGGTGTCACCGAACAGGTTGTGCAGATCGCCGAGGATCTCCTGATAGGCGCCGACCAGGAAGAAGCCGACATGGCACTCTTCGTTCTCGCCATAAACCGGCATCGGCAGGGTGCTCTCGACCCCCAGACCGTCGACGTAGTGTTCGACCTGACCGTCGGAGTCACAGGTGATATCCATCAGGATGCCGCGACGGCTAAGCGGACGATCGAGACCCGCCAGCGGCATCACCGGGAATACCTGACCGATACCCCAGGCATCCGGCAGGGACTGGAACAGGGAGAAGTTGGCAAAGCACTTGTCCGCCAGCTTTTCACTCAGCTCGTCAGCCAGCGCACGGTGGTTGCGGTTGACCGGATTGAGCATCTCTTTGAGTGCCAGACAGGTGTTCTGGTGCAGCATCTCGGCCCAGGCACGCTGTTCAAGGTTCAAGAGGCCCATGGTGTACTGGGTATTCACGTCACCCAGATCTGCCACCGAGTCATGGAAGATCTCCAGCAGGGAGGGATCTTCGCTGCGCAGATCCAGCCAGCCTTTCCACATGTTCTGCAGAATGGTCGGTGCATCTTCGTCCGGCGCGCTGATGTCGTTCATCTCCACCCCTTCGGCACCAATGATATTGGTGACCAGCACGGCGTGGTGGGCGGTCAGGGCACGGCCAGACTCGCTGATGATGGTCGGGTGCGGCAGATCGAACTCGCGGCAGACATCGCCGATGCCCCATACCACGTTGTTGGCGTACTCGGAGAGGCTGTAGTTGGCGGAGCAGTGGCTCTGGGAACGGGTTCCCTCGTAGTCCACACCCAGGCCGCCACCGACGTCCACGACTTCGATGTTGGCACCGAGGCGACGCAGTTCAGCGTAGAAACGGCCGCACTCGCGGATGCCGCCCTGAATGTCGCGGATATTGGCGATCTGGGAGCCCAGATGGAAGTGCAGCAATTGCAGGCAATCCAGCTTGCCCAGCCCACGCAGACGCTCGATCAGCGCCAGGATCTGGGAGGCGGAGAGACCAAATTTGGACATGGATCCGCCGCTCGATTCCCACATGCCGGAGCCGGTGGAAGCGAGCTTGGCACGCACCCCGATGTTGGGCTTGATGTTGAGACGAGCTGACTCGTCCAGCACCATTTCCAGCTCGGAGGGCTTCTCCACCACGATGTAGACCTTGTGGCCCATCAGGTTGCCCAGCAGAGCGTGGCGGATATATTCGCGGTCTTTGTAACCGTTGCAGACGATCACCGAGCCTTGCTCATGGTGATGGGACAGCACGGCCAGCAGTTCCGGTTTGGAACCAGCTTCCAGGCCAAGCCGGGGCTTGTCGCTGTAGGACTGGCTGATGGTCTCGATGACACGACGCTGCTGGTTTACCTTGATCGGATAAACGCAGAGGTAGTCCCCTTCATAGCCTGACTTCTCGATGGCCTGACCGAAGGCGTTGAACAGCGCATCGACCCGACTCTTGAGAATGTCGGGGAAGCGCAGCAACACGGGGGTGGTCAGCCCGGACTGACGCAACTGTTCGATGGCGTCAGAGAGCACAATATGCGCGTCAGGGCGTGATTTGTCGGGGGCGACGGTCACATGACCGGCGTCATTGATATTGAAAAAACCCGCACCCCAGTAGGGAACGTTGTAGACCTTCAAGGAGTCCTTGCTGGACCAGTTAGTCATGGGCTATGCCTCGCAAATGAGCGACCCAAAGTCGCCTTCGTTACCCTCAATCACATCCAGACCATCTAGTGCAGAGTACGGCGAGCGCTGCCATCACGAGACGCAGCCACCCAAACCAATCCTTTGCACATCGCGGCAAGCCAGAGGCTGCCTGGTGGATCTTGGGGAAGTAACGAGTCTTGATGTGGGGCTGGTGGCTTTACATCAAGCTCAACGGTATGCGGTGCCACTATGCCGTAGCGCCGCGGTACTTTGATGACAGACGACATCAGCCACGCCGTCAGTTCATCATTCGGCAGCGATCCCGACAGAAGGAGAGGGTTCCAAGGAAGAGAAGCGAAGGCGCCAGCACGCATGCGTGTTGATAGACGACAACAACCACAGCCCACCTCACCGTCAGTGACCGCCCATGACAAGGGAAGATGATGAGCCGGTGGCCCACTCGGTCAAATGAAGGATGAGAGTCTGTTGTTCTCCCTGATACCGGAGCCTAACCGGTATTAAAGAAACCATTCCCCAGCAGTGTCTGTCGTTTCTGCGTGCCTCGCCCTATAGGCGTATGATCGGTCGGGTTTCTGGCGGCTCTGCCTGCTTCAGGGTTGCCCTTGGATCGGCGCGGAGTGTACACACTTACCGCAGGCAGTGACAATAAAAAATAGTGTTCAAAATCCCCTTTTAATAAGTCGATCAAATCTTGCTGGCGGGCAGGCAGGCTCTGGGATGGCGCAGGTTATGCGACAGCCCGATTCCCACTTGAAAAGTGTGCGAAAACGCCATGGTTGGGCTGACGCCTTACTGTGCGGTGGCTGAGGGAAATTTGGTCGCCACCGCCAGCGCCTAAATATCGTAATAAATGCCACATTTATGCGTTCTCCCTCCCGGACGTTGCCCCGCGCGCCGCACATTCGCCGCTCTTCCCTTGCGTCAAAAAATGGGAAAAACCTGCGCTGACGCAATGAGTGCCCCGCACGGATTGGCCACAATGACCGCTCACAATCGGTTAGAGGCTGACTAATGGATACCCTGCTTGAGCGTTTTCTGCGTTACGTAACTTTTCATACCCGCTCCGATGAGACCAATCCAGCCTGCCCCAGCAGCGAAGGCCAGCTGATCTTTGCCCGTGCCCTGCAAGAAGAGATGAAGGCGTTGGGGCTAACCCGGGTCACTCTGGATGAGCACGGCTACCTCACCGGCTGCCTGCCAGGCAACCAGCCGGACGCCCCCGCCATCGGCCTGATTGCCCACATGGACACCGCCGACTACGAGGCGGAGCACGTAGTACCGCAAATCATCGAAAACTATCAGGGCGGCGACATCTGCCTTGGCAAGGGTGACGAGGTGCTCGCCATCCGTGACTACCGCTTCCTGAAAAACTATCTGGGTCAGGATCTCATCACCACCGATGGCACTACCCTGCTTGGCGCCGACGACAAGGCGGGTATCGCCGAGATCCTCACCACCATCGACCACCTGCAGGCCCATCCCGAGATCCCGCGCGGCGATATCTGGGTCGGCTTCACCCCGGATGAAGAGATTGGCCGCGGTGCCAACCTGTTCCCACTGGAGAGATTCCCGGCCAAGTGGGCCTATACAGTGGATGGCGGCGAACTGGGCGAGCTGGAGTATGAAAATTTCAACGCCGCCAGCGCCACGGTGCGTTTTATCGGCAATAACGTCCACCCCGGCACCGCCAAGGGGAGCATGATCAACAGCCAGACCCTGGCTGCCCGCTTTCACGCCGCCATGCCTGCCGAGCAGACCCCGGAGTGTACCGAAGGGTATGAGGGCTTCTTCCATCTGGCCCAGATGAGCGGCACAGTGGAGGAGAGCACCCTGCACTACATCATCCGTGACTTCGATGACGAGCACTTCGCCGCGCGCAAGGCCGAGATGCAGAGCCGGGTCGCCGCCCTGCAGGCCGAGCATCCCAAGGCCCGCATCGAGCTGACCCTGACCGACAGCTATCGCAACATGCGCAGCCAAATCGAGCCGCACATGCATATCGTCGAGCTGGCCAAGGCCGCCATGGAGGCCGCCGACGTGGTGCCGAAGATCAAGCCCATTCGCGGCGGCACCGATGGCGCCCGCCTCTCCTTTATGGGTCTGCCTTGCCCCAACCTCTTCACCGGTGGCCACAACTTCCACGGCAAGCACGAGTTCATCCCGCTGCAATCCATGGAAAAATCGGTCGCCACCCTAGTGGAGCTGGTGCGCCTCACCGCCGCCTGGCGCGGTTAATCGGGTAGCTATCCTTACCACAACCACCAAGGGGGGAGCCGGTTTACCAGTTCCTCCCTTGCTATCTGGCCATCACCCATCAGGAAAGGGAAACCGGGGAGAGTCGCTCAGAAGCAATTGGCTGCCGCTGCCATCAAACTGTCATCCCGCTGACACGTCGCGGGAACAGTGTCACATCATGCTGGGAGCAACGGATCGCCGGAGCCCTCCAGATGTTCACTATCGATACCCTGCTGACTCAGCACTTCCCCCGCCTGCTTGGCTACCCCCTGCTTACCCCGCTGTTCAAGCGGCTACTGGGCTGGCTGCTCAACGAACATGCCTTTGCCGACTTTGCCGCCCGCTACCCGCACCTGCGCGGCCTCGACTTTGTCGAGCAGGCGCTGACCCAGCTCGATTTCGACTATCGGGTCAGCGAGGCACAACTGGAGCATATTCCCGCCAGCGGCCGGGTCATTCTTGTTGCCAACCATCCCATCGGCTCGCTGGATGGACTGGCGCTGCTGCAACTGCTCGGCCGCATTCGTCCCGATGTGAAGATCGTCGCCAACCAGGTGCTGGCCCAGCTCGCGCCGCTGCGCCCTTTGCTATTGCCGGTGGACAATATGGAGGGCAAGACCGATCGACAGGCCATCCTCGCCATGAACGAACACCTAGCCCATGAAGGGGCACTGGTGATCTTCCCCGCAGGCGAAGTATCCCGGCTTGGCCTCAAGGGGGTGAAAGATGGCCCCTGGCAGGCAGGCTTTATCAAGCTGGCCCAGCGCACCCGCACCCCGCTGGTGCCCATCCATCTGGGAGGGCGCAACAGCCTCTGGTTCTATCTCGCCTCCTGGCTCAACAAGCCCGCCTCCGCCCTATTGCTGGTGCGCCAGCTGTTTCGCCAGCAGGGGCAGACCCTGCCGGTGACCATAGGAGCGCGCATTCCGCTCGGCAGTTTTCAGGAGCTGCCCGCCAAGACGGCGGCGCGGCTGGTGCGCAACCACCTCTACCGGATTGGCCGTGGCAAGGCGGGGCGCCTGCAGACCGAGGCCCCCATCGCCCTGCCGGAGGATCGCCGCCAACTCAAACAGGCCATCGAAAGCTGCGAGCAGCTCGGCACCACCCCGGATGGTCAGGGGATCTACCTCTACCGCCGCCACGAACTGAGCCACTCGGTGATCCTGCGCGAGCTGGGGCGGCTGCGGGAGATCGCCTTTCGCGCGGTGGGGGAAGGGTCTGGCAAGCGGCGGGATCTCGATGGTTTTGACAACGACTATCACCACCTGATCCTCTGGGATCCGGCCCGGCTCGACATCATCGGCGCCTACCGGTTCGCCCCGGTGGCGGAGCTGCTGGCCAGCAAGGGGAAGGATGGCCTCTACAGCCACACCCTGTTCGGCTTCGAGGATAAGTTGCTGCCCCGGCTGGAGCAGGCCATCGAGCTTGGCCGCAGCTTTATCCAGCCCGCCTACTGGGGCAAGCGGGGGCTCGATTATCTCTGGTTCGGCATCGGTGCCTATCTGGCCCGCTATCCCCGCTACCGCTACCTGTTTGGCCCGGTGTCGCTCTCCGGCAGCCTGCCGCCGGCGGCCAAGGATCTGCTGGTGAGCTTCTACCGCCAGCACTTTGCCCCCGAGCTGGCGCTGGCCCCCTCCCGCCGTCCCTACCCCAAGACGCAACCTCTGTTCGAGGGGGTGGATTACGGCGCCGATCTCAAAGCACTCAAGGCCCGTCTCGACAATCTGGGCTGCGCCATCCCTACCCTCTACAAGCAGTACTCCGAGCTGTGCGAGCCGGGCGGCGTCCAGTTCATGGACTTTGGCATCGACCCCGACTTCAACCACTGCATCGACGGGCTGGTGTGGGTCGATGTGAGCCGCATCAAGTCCCACAAGCGGGCCCGCTATATCGGCAGCCATCTGGCCGAGCCGCGCTCATAGCCCTGCAGGCGCCAGGCAAACAGCCAAAGGCAAAAAAGGAGAGAGAGGCCATGGCCTCCCTCTCCTTTCGCTCTCATGCTCAGCACCTTTTCGAGGCGCTCGGCCCATCTGGCGTTACTCGGCCGCCTTGCGATCCGAGTGGCCGAGATCCCGCTCAGGGGCGATGACATCGCGCACCCGCTGCTTGATCTCCTTGGCCTCGGGGAAGCCGTCATCGACCACCCGATCCCACACCTGCACCCCGTTCACCAGAATGCGGAACTCCCCCTTGCTGGCTGGCACCAGCGCCACCTCTCCCAGATCGCTGTCGAAGGTGGAGAGCAACTCCTGCGCCAGCCAGGCGGCGCGCAGCATCCAGCGACAGAGGGTGCAGTAGCGGATTTCGATGCGGGGTTTGCTGATCAGGGTTCCAGACTCGGTCATGAGTGACTCCATAAAAAAAGCGGCCAATGGCGGGAAGTAGCGTACCGCCACCCCATGGCCGACCCCGGTTTGGTCAAATCAGTGCTGATCAACCCCATGAAAATCGGCCAGCCAATGGCGGGCAATGGTACGCATCGCCGATTCTGGCAGCTCGAACAGGCCGGGTGCAAGAGGGCCTGCCGCCAGCATCCGGATCCCTTCCATGATCTCCGCCAGCACCAGATAGACATATTCGCCAATCACGGCGCCATGAACGAAGTTGACCGCCTCGCCCCGGTTGAGCAGGTAGATCTGGGTGCCATCCGGCCGGTTGAGGGCCAGCACATGGGGGCACACCTCTTCGCTCGGCCACGGCAACTGGGCCAGCGAGAAGGCGAACTCGTCGTCAGCCGAGGTGACCGAGGCCACCATGGTGCCGGGGCGCAGCGCCTGCAGATCCGCCAGGTCCAGCGAGCCGTTGCCGGTAGAGCAGATCACCAGCTCGGCGCGGCTCAAGGCTTCAGCCTTGGTGATCAAGCGAAAACCGTGAGAGAGCGCTTCGACCTGTCGCAGCACATCGGTCTCCACCAGCCCGAGATGGAGGTTGCGACAGCGCAGGTCGCGGGCGATGCTGCGCCCCACCTTGCCATAGCCAAACAGCACGGCTTCGCAGACGTTGAAGGTACGGTTGAGGTTGCGCGCCAGCGACTCCGCGGAGTAGACCACGCTCAAACCAATCTGGATATCCTCGGCCTGCTTGAGGGGGCTGCGAGCCACCGACACCACCGGGGTCGCCAGCACCTCCTGCTCATAGCGCTGGTGGCCGTTCTCGGTCATCTCCACCACCCCGAGGAAACGGGGGCCGAAGTATTCACTCAAGATCACCTGGGTTTTGGCAAAGTAACCGCCAATATCGAGGATCAGCAACCGCTCGTGGGGGGCCACCAGCGGCGCAATCTGCTGGATGATGCTGTCTGGTTCATTGGTCCAGCGCCGGTTGAGGGGCAGCACCGGATAGTGTTGGGATACCCACTCCAGGGTCGGGCCGTGTACCGATTTCGGTTTGGGCAAAATCGCGCCTATCCGCCCAATCTGACCTAGAGCGTCGATAAAACGGGGGCGATCGGGAAGCAGGTGAGTGACCAGCAGAATGCAGAGGCCATCGATGCGTCCCTGTCCGGTGAAATGGCGAAAAAACAGATGCTCAGATCCTTGACTGCGCAACTGTGGCCTCCTTAATTTGCCCCGAGAGAGTGTGCCGCAAAGCAGGCAAACAGAACCCGGCGCAGCCGGGTTCTGTTTGTGTCAAAAATAAAATGAAAAGCCTTTTTATCTGAAACACATAGGGGGCTCAATGATTATCTGCCAAGAGTATGAGCGAGTATGCAAAAATCACTGTAATAGCCTGTTTTTTATGCAAAAATCAGTACAAAGAAGCAGCAGGCCACACCCACCATAGGCTAAGCCCAGCTCCCGCCGCGGCGAACAGGATCTGTGCGCCCCAACGCACTGGCCACGGTTTGTCACGCAAAAACCACTCCAGCAGCGGCAGCAACCAGACCGGCAGCAACACCACCAGCGGCACCTCCACATATTGCCAGGCGAGCATCTGGACAAAAGCGAGGGCCAGCGCCAGACCGGCGGGTGCCACCTTGATACCAACAAAGGTGGCGAGCAGGGCGCGAAAACCGGCGAAAGCGGCCAGCGCACCGGCCAGCTGGGCAATCAGCAGGCTGCCATCGATGCCGATCACCAGCGCCAGCCAGATAAAACCGAGAGCAAACCCGAGCCCCTCGCGGCTGTCACAGCGCAAGGCGCTCCAGCCAAACCAGAGGATAGCGGGTAGTAGCGCCAGCCAGATCCCGGGTTCGCTCACCAGTACCGAGGCCAATCCCTGCCACCACACCAGCGCACTGAACACGGCAAAAAGCAGCAGCGAGCCGCGCAGGTCGTTCACCTGAACCGCAATGGCGGGCACCAGCAGGGTCAGTGGCAGCCACTGCCACGCCTTGGCCGGGATGCCATAGAGGCCGCCAAGCAAGGATCCCACCAACCAGAGCGCCAGCGCGCCCCACAGATAACCCAGTCGCGGCCAGCGCCACGATAGCAAAGCGGCTCCCAGAGGAGCCGCCAGGGTTTGCAGCAGAAGTTCCGCGCCCATTACTTGCGCACGCCTTCGACAAACAGGTTGATGTTCATCTCGTCCGGAATGCCGGGCAGCATGTAGCTCACGCCAAAGTCACTGCGCTTGATGGTGGTGGACGCGTTGAAGCCACTGCGGTAGCCGCCCCAGGGATCCTTGCCTTCGCCAATTTTGACCAGATCGAAGGCCACTTCCTTGGAGACGCCGTGCAGGGTCAGGGTTCCTTTCAGCACGCCTTTATCCTTGGTGCCCTCGTAAGCGGAGCTGACGAAGGTCATCTTGGGATACTGCTTCACGTCGAGGAAGTCAGGACTGCGCAGGTGTTTGTCGCGGGCTTCGTGGTTAGAATCGACGCTGGCGGCATCCACTTCAAAGCTTGCCTTGGCGGCCGCCGGGTTGGCGTCATCCATGCTGAAGGTGCCGCTGAAGGTGTTGAAGCGACCCACCAGCTCGGAGAAGCCCAAGTGACCCACCTTGAACTGCACTGTGGTGTGCGCCGCATCCACATCATAATCCGCCGCCATCAGAGGGGTAGCCATAAACAGGCAGGAGGCCAGCAGAGCCTTGGTCATTTTCATCCGTTCGTTCCTTCATCTTGGGGTTCACATCAGTGGTTAAAATGCTAACCTCGTTCTGAAGATGAATAATCAGTGATTTATTAAATTCATTATTTACTGAGGATGGAAAATGGACCAGATCGCCGCCATGCGTACCTTTATCAAGGTGGTGGAGTGCCAGAGCTTTACCAAGGCCGCCAACCAGCTCGGCATTTCGGTCGCCATGGCCTCCAAACTGATGCAGCAGCTGGAGGAGTCCCTCGCCACCCGGCTGCTGTCGCGCACCACCCGTCAGGTCAATCCCACCGAAGCGGGGCAGTTCTACTATCAGCGCTCCCTCGCCCTGCTGGCTGAGCTGGAAGAGACTCACAGCCAGCTGACCCACCACAACCAGCAGCCGAACGGCACCCTCAAGCTCTCGGTGCCGATGGATTTTGGCTATCTGCACCTCTCCCCCGCCCTGCCGTTGTTTCGCCAGCGCTTTCCCGATCTCAAGCTCGATATCGAGTACAGCGACCGGCGGGTAGCGCTAGTGGAAGAGGGGTTCGATCTGGCTCTGCGGATCGGCCACCTCAGCGACTCCTCGCTGGTGGCGCGCCAGCTTGCCACCATTCGGGTCGAGCTTTGCGCCAGCCCCGCCTATCTGGCACGCAAGGGCAGACCGGAAAAGCCTGAGGATCTCAAGCAGCACGACTGTCTGATCTACACCCTGACCCAGCCGGAGTGGCACTTCAAACGGGGAAGCGAGCAGCAGAGCATCCGGCCACAGGGGCCGCTGCGGGCTAACAACGGGGTGGCGCTGACCCGCGCCGCTTGTGATGATCAGGGCATCATATTACAGCCCACCTTTATCGTGGGGGAGGCCCTGCGGTCAGGGCAGCTGGTCAGCCTGCTGCCAGAGTGGGACAAGGGAGATGTGGGACTTTATGCGGTCTATCCGCACCGCCGCTTCGTCTCAGCCAAGGTGCGCTGCTTTATCGAGTTCGTGCAGGAGCGCTATCTCGCCCCGCAACAGTGGGATGCGCCGACCTGATTGCCAGAGCAGACTGTCCGGCCTGAATGTCAGGCCTGCAGGCCCGGATTGAAACCTAACGCTGGTCGGGTGCGGTGGTGGATGCGGCAACAAGGGTGAGCTTGGCTAGCAGACGCTCCTGCTCGAGGCTTAACTGCCAGCGTGGCAGCCGAGTGCGGACAACCGACAACTGCGGCTCACTGAGGGCATAGGGGAGCGCCACCTCCAGCTCGGGGCAGTCAAACATGGCGGCCAGCTGCAGGATTAAAATGAGGTTTGCCTCGTCGGTCTTGTGCTTGTTGACCCGTTTGCGGATCTCGTGGCGCAGCTGGGTTTCGGGGTCCTGGGTCATCGCCTGCCAACCGAAACCAAACAGCGGCACCAGCGCACTGACAATCCCCAGCGCCGTCATCGGCTGCTTGGGGGGATGATAGAGTGCGTTGAGATCCAGCAGAACAGGATTCTGACGAACCTCACCCTCACCAAATAAAATCGTTTTCGTCATTGGATTACCCGTTATATTCCACTAGACTGCGCCGCATATTTTACCCCGATATGCCAACGAGGTGCTGATGCTAAGCGATATCGAGATCTCCCGCCAGTCCCCCCGTCTCCCAATCCACGCGCTGGCCGAACGCCTCGCCATCCCCCAGCACCTGCTCAGCCCTCATGGCCACTACAAAGGCAAACTCAGCCTCGACCTGCTCACGTCTCAGCCCACACAGTGCGGCAAGCTGGTACTAGTGAGCGCCATCACCCCTACCCCGCTCGGTGAAGGGAAAACGGTGACCACCCTTGGCCTCTCCATGGGGCTCAACCATATCGGCCAGCCCAGCATCGCCACCATCCGCCAACCGAGCCTCGGGCCGGTATTCGGGGTCAAGGGGGGGGCTGCTGGTGGCGGCCACGCCCAGGTGGTGCCGATGGAGGAGATGAACCTCCACCTTACCGGCGATTTTCACGCCCTGACGGCGGCCCACAATCTGGCGGCGGCAGCCCTCGATGCCCGCCTGTTCCACGAACAGAAACTGGGTGCCGAGTTCACCGCCAAAACCGGCCTCCCGCGGCTCGATATCGATGCCGATAACATCCTCTGGCCGCGCACCCTCGACATGAATGACCGCGCACTGCGCCACCTCACGATTGGACAGGGGGGCGCTGCCGATGGTGTGGAGCGCAGCGATCGCTTCGTCATCACCGCCGCCTCCGAGCTGATGGCCATTCTGGCGCTGGCGAGCGATCTGAAAGACCTGCGCCAGCGCATCGGCCGCATCCAACTGGCACGCGATATTCACGGCAAGCCCATTACCGCCGAACAGTTGGAAGTAGCAGGCGCCATGACGGTGCTGCTGAAAGACGCGCTACAGCCAACCCTGATGCAGACCACCGAGCAGACGCCGGTGCTGGTGCACGCCGGCCCCTTTGCCAATATTGCCCACGGCAACTCCTCGGTGATCGCCGATCGCATCGCCCTTGGTCTGACCGACTATGTGGTGACCGAGGCGGGTTTTGGCTCCGACATGGGGCTGGAGAAGTTCTTCAACATCAAGAGCCACCAATCCGGTATTACCCCCGCCTGCGTGGTGCTGGTGGCCACGGTGCGCGGCCTCAAGGCCAACAGCGGTCTGCTGGATATCCGCCCGGGCCAGCCGCTGCCAGCCAGCCTGCAAGGGGAAGATCTGCCGACCCTCAAGCAGGGCTGCGCCAACCTCGCCTGGCATATCCGGAACGCCCACCGCTACGGGGTGCCGGTGGTGGTCGCCATCAACCGCTTCCCCACCGACAGCGAGGCCGAACTGGCGCTGCTGGCCCATGAAGCGCAGCAAGCCGGTGCCTGTGGCGCGGCCATCTCCAACGCCTTCACCCAGGGTGGTGCCGGTGCCAGCGAGCTGGCCCGCGCCGTGGTCGCCGCCTGCGAGCAACCCGGCAAGGTGAAACTGCTCTACTCCGATGAGATGAGCCTCGACGCCAAACTGGCGACCTTGGTGGAGTGCGGCTACGGCGGTCGCGGGGTGCAGCTTTCCGACAGAGCGCGCCAGCAGCTGGCACAGCTCTCCGCCGAAGGGTGGGATCACTTGCCCATCTGCGTGGCCAAGACGCCGCTCTCCATCAGCCATGACCCCGCCCTCAAGGGGGTACCGACCGATTTCGAGGTGCCCATCGACGAGGTGAAACTCTGCGCCGGTGCCGGCTTCGTCTATGCGCTGGCGGGCCCCATCATGACCATGCCGGGGCTGGGCAGTTTGCCTGCCTATCGCCATATCGATATCGATGAGAACGGCGAGATAGTCGGCCTGAGCTGAGCCCTTCCACAACGCCAGAAACAACAAGGCCCCGCCAATTGCGGGACCTTTTGTTATCCATGCATCAACCCTTAGAGGGTGAAGCGCTGGGTCATATGGTGCAGGGTGTTGGCCAGCTTGCTCAGCTCGACACAAGCCTGGGCGATCTGATGAGCGCCCTGGGCATTCTCGTCAGCGGCATTGTGAATGTTGACGATGCTGCGGTTGAGCTCTTCGGTCACCGCGTTCTGCTCTTCGGTGGCGGTGGCGATCAGGGTGTTCATGTCGGTGATGCGCACCACGGCACCGTTGATGGTCTCGATACTGGTACCGGCATCCCGTGCCAGACCGACACTCTCCTGCATCTGGTGACGACTCAGCTGCATGGCGTTGCCCGCCTCGGCGGCGCGGCTCTGCAACAGCTCGATCATCTTGCTGATCTCGGCGGTGGAGTCCTGGGTACGCTGGGCCAAGGAGCGAACTTCATCGGCGACGACCGCAAAACCACGGCCCTGCTCACCGGCACGGGCCGCTTCGATGGCGGCGTTAAGGGCCAGCAGGTTGGTCTGACCGGCGATATCGCGGATCACATCCAGCACCACGCTGATGTTGGCGCTGTCGGCCTCCAGCTGCTGCACCACTGTGCCCGCCTGTTCAATCTTGACCGACACCTCTTCGATGCTGGTAATCGAGCTGCGTACCACTTCGCTGCCGGCGGCGGAGGTGCGGGAGGCATCCTTGGCGGCGCTCATGGCATCCGTGGTGTTGCGGGCCACTTCGTTAACGGTGGATTGCATCTCGTTCATGGCGGTCGCCACCTGGGAGACTTCGTTCTGCTGGATGGCCATGCCGCTGGCAGACTGGCTGGAGATGGCGCTCACCTCCTCCACCGCGCTGCTGAGCTGGCTCACGGAACCGGCGATCTCGCTCACCAGATCGGAGAGGGAGCCCTGCATCCGGTTGATGGCGGAACCCAGCTGGCCCAGTTCGTCGCGGTTGAAGCGGCTGTCGCGGATCCACTGCTGCAGTTCGCCCTGACCCAGATCGCCATTGGCAATGCGTTGGGCCTGACGAGCCAGCATGATCAGCGGATCGCGGATCTGGCGGGTCAGTACCACGGAGAGCACCACCACAAGGATCAGACCGATCACCAGCGCGATGGTGACGCTCAACTTGGCGGAGTCATAGGAGGCAACCACGACCTTGCGCGACTCGGTCGCATAGCCATGGTTGATGCGGATCAACTCCGCCACCGACTTGTGCAGGTTGTTGTAGAGGGGGATCCCCTGAGCCATGAATACGGTCTGGGCCTCGCTCATCAGGCCGCTATCCTGCAATTGCTTCACTTGCTCGTGCAGGGCCAGGTAGCTTGCCCAGTCGGTCTTGACCATATCGAAGGTGCGACGCTCTTCCACGTCCTGCGCCCAGATGGTTTTGTCGTGGTCAATCACCTGCTGTTTGAGGCGTTCCACCAGTTGGGCGGCAGTGGTGCGATACTCGGCACGCTTCTGGGGATCAGAGGCCACCAGGAACAGAGCCAGCTCATAACGACGCAGCTCACTGATGCTGTCACCGATGTCATTGGTGCGGTTGACTGCGGGCAGGATGCTGTCGGTAAAACCGATAGCCGCCCGGTTCATATTGCTGAACTCCAGCAACGAGAAGCCGCCGATAAAGGCGACCATCAAACCGAGCACGGCAAAGCCGGCAGTGAGTTTTTTGCCTATGGTCATGGAACTGGTATTCATGGCGTATCCTGGTGGTCGTTAAATTCGTAGCACTCGTCCGGTTCACGCCCTCCTGGCATGAACTATCTGGCCACCTGTTCAGTGGCGCACCATCCAACCTTGATGAATATCTCTGAATTCCATGAGCGGCAGCGAGAGCCGTGAGGGGGCGCTAGAGTAACCGGATTGTGACGGTTCGGAAAGAGTCTATCCGGTTACTTTTTGTAAGGTGAAAACGAGGGATTTATCGTGCTCGATTAAATATACCGCTCAGATGAATAAATCGGAAAAATGCATAACGTTTGCATAGGGCAAGCCGCGCGGGCCAAGCCGTTGCAGTCCGCCACTCTCATCCGGGACCAATGAAAAACGCCAGCAATGGCTGCTGGCGTCTCGTTTATTCAGCATGGCGGTTACAAAACAACCGCCATCTTATCCGCGCAGGCCACCGAGAAATTCGGCCCGGGTATCGGGCTGGGTCTTGAACACCCCGCCGAGGGAGGTGGTGGTGGTATAGGAGGTGGAGTCCATCACTCCGCGCGCCTTGACGCAGTAGTGGGTCGCCTTGATGCTGATGGCCACATCCTTGGTGCCGAGCAGGGTCTGCAGCGCCAGCAGGATCTGCTGAGTCAGCCGCTCCTGCACCTGGGGACGACGGGCGAAGAACTGCACGATGCGGTTGATCTTCGACAGGCCAATCACCTTGCCCCGAGGGATATAGGCCACATGGGCCATGCCGTCGATGGTGACGAAGTGGTGTTCGCAGGTGCTGGTGAGGCTGATGTCCCGCACCATGATCATCTCGTCCACCTGCATCTTGTTCTCGATCACCGTCACCTTGGGGAAGGTGGAGTAATCGAGGCCGGAGAAGACCTCGTTGACGTACATCTTGGCGATACGGTGCGGCGTCTCGGCCAGACTGTCATCGGCCAGATCCAGCCCCAGCGTCTCCATGATGGAGCGCATATGGCCTTCGATCTTCTCCCGCTTCTGCTGGCTGTTCAGCTCGTTGCCGACCAGGGGGGTTTCCAGTCCCTGGGCTTCGAGGGCAGCCCTGACCTGCAAGGCTTCCGGACTTAAGGTTGTCATTATCTTCTCTCCCACGCTCAGGGACTGTGAGGGCTGCTAAAGGAGCAACCCCTTATGTTATTGCGGCGTACAGGGCCGACGGTATTGCTGTCATGGTCGCCACACGGGATGTGACGACCATCTGTTATGGCGGCATAGTAAACGGCCATTGCCGCCAAGATTCAAGTCAACTTGTGCGTCACCTCATACTTTATGGCCATCTCCCCCCGTTTTAGCGCCGATTACCCCGAGAATCCTTGAGATAACCTGCCCATACCCGGGGAATTTTGTGATAATCCCGCCTTCAATCATAGAAAGAGGTCATGACGATGGGATTTGATACCAGCGGACTACTCCCCTTAAGCGATGCCCTGCAAGGGATGCTGGAACAACTCGCCTGCTGCTGCGACAGCGAGCAACTGCCCCTGCCAGAGGCCCTTGGCCGGGTTCTTGCCAGCGACATCGCCTCTCCCCTCGCCGTGCCCCCCTTCGACAACTCCGCCATGGACGGTTACGCCGTGCGGTTGGCCGATCTCGCTGCTGGCATCCCGCTCATCATGGCGGGCAAAGCCTTTGCCGGTCAGCCCTATCAGGGCGAATGGCCCGCTGGCCACTGCGTGCGGATCATGACCGGTGCTCCGGTCCCCCCAGGCACAGATGCGGTGGTGATGCAGGAAGAAACGCAGGCCGACGGCGATCGGATCACTTTTCTGGCACAACCCGAACCGGGCCAGAATATCCGCCGCGCCGGCAGCGATATCGGCAAGGGCGCCTGCGTGCTGCCCGCCGGTACTCGCCTCACCCCAAGAGAGATGCCGCTGCTGGCATCCCTCGGCGTGGCCACTGTCGCGGTGCGCCGCCCACTGAAAGTGGCCATCTTCAGCACCGGTGACGAGCTCAAACCGGTCGGCACCCCGCTTGCTCACGGCGATATCTATGACTCCAACCGCTACGGCGTGCGGGCCATGCTGGCGCGGCTGGGCTGCGACTGCCTCGACCTTGGCATTATCCCCGACGACCCCGCCCAGCTACGCGCCGCCTTTATCCGTGCCGATGAAGAGGCCGACGTGCTGATCACCACCGGCGGCGTTTCGGTAGGAGAAGCGGACTTCACCAAACAACTGCTGGACGAGCTCGGCGAGATTGGCTTCTGGAAGCTCGCCATCAAGCCGGGCAAGCCGTTTGCCTTTGGCCGCCTGCCCCACGCCTGGTTCTTCGGCCTGCCGGGCAACCCCGTCTCCGCCATGGTCACCTTCGATCAGCTGGTGCAACCGGCGCTGGCCAAGCTGGCGGGCCAACGCTTCGAACGCCCACTTCAGTTGCAGGCCGTCACCACCGAGCCGCTCAAGAAGAGCCCGGGCCGACTCGACTTCCAGCGCGGCATTCTGAGTCAGGGACCGAACGGCCTCAAGGTGCGCAGCACCGGCTCGCAGGACTCTGCCGTGTTCAGCTCCCTGTCGCGAGCCAACTGCTACATCGTTCTTGAACGGGAACGGGGCCGCGTTGCCGCAGGCGAGACGGTAACCGTGGAGCCATTCGGGGGATTGCTGCTGTGAGCGAGATCCTTAGCGACGCCGAACTGCTGCGCTACAACCGCCAGATCATCCTCAAATCCTTCGACTTCGAGGGACAGGAGGCGCTCAAGCAGGCCAGGGTGCTGGTGATCGGCGCCGGTGGCCTTGGCTGCACCGCCAGCCAGTATCTGGCGGTGGCCGGGGTTGGCCAACTCACCTTGGTCGATTTCGACAAGGTGGAGCTCTCCAACCTGCAGCGTCAGGTGCTGCACAACGATGAGCGCATCGGTCACTACAAAGTAGACTCTGCCGCCCAGTCGCTGCGTGCCCTCAATCCCTGGCTCAACGTCGAGACCCATGCTGCCGTGGCCGACGAGGCGCTGCTCGATACCCTGTTGCCCCAACACCAGCTGGTATTGGATTGCACCGACAACCTGGCCATTCGCAACCTGCTGAATCAAAAAGCACGTCAGCACAAAGTGCCCTTGATCAGTGGCGCCGCCATCCGGCTGGAGGGTCAGCTGTGCAGCTTCATCTGGCAGGAAGATGAGCCCTGCTACGCCTGCCTCAGCACCCTGTTTGGCGAGCAGGCCCTCACCTGCGTCGAAGCGGGGGTACTCGCCCCCGTGGTGGGTCTGGTGGGCAGCCTGCAAGCACTCGAAGCCATCAAGCTGCTGGCCGGCATGGGTAAGAACTACAGCGGCCGCCTGCTGATGATCGACGGCCTGAGCGGCACTTTCCGCGAGATGAAGCTGCCCAAGCGCCCCGACTGCCCGGTCTGCTCCCATCCTTGACGCAAACAGGATCAAAAAAGCCGAACCCTGTGGTTCGGCTTTTTGATATCTGTGCCTAACAACTCCTTCCTCAATGGGTCGTGAGGATCCGTTGCAACAGGTGGTTAAAGCCCGAGGGGTCTTCAGCGGGCCAGGCGTGGTGGCCGTTGGGAGTGTGGATGGTGGCGTTGGGCAAGGCGGCAAACTGCTCCACCCGTTTGGCGAGCGGCAGGTAGTCGTGACTGGTGGAGATGATGGCCACCGGCTGCCAGATTGAGCCGAGCCGGGCGCGTACCGACCAGCCGGGGAGCGCCTCCAGCAACGCCTTGTAGGTTTTCTTTTTATTGCGCACGAAACGCAGCCGGAAGGTGTGGCGCACCTGGGCGAGATCCGGGCCCGGGAAGAGCTCGCGTCCAAGCCACCAGGCGAGCGGGCGCATGCCAAACCAGCGCAGCCACTTGAGGCGCTGGGCATAACGCTCCTGCTCTTTGGGGCTCTCCAGCAGAAACTCGCTAAAACCGTTGACCAGCACCAGCCCCTGCACCTTGTGAGGTAGTTGCAGCGCCAGCTCCAGCGCCACCATGGCCCCCAACGACAATCCCACCACCCAGGCGGGCTCCGGCTGCTCGTCGAGCCAGCTCACCACGTCGGCCGCCAGGGTCGCCACATCGAACGGCCCCTCCTGCATGCTCTGGCCATGGCCGCGCAAGTCCAGCGCCACCACCCGGTACTGTTCGGAAAACCGTTCGATCTGCGCCTGCCAGTCGAGGCTGGAGGAGCCCAGCCCGTGCAGCAGCAACAGCAAGGGGCCCTCCCCCGCGCTGCGCAGGGCAAGACCGTTGAATTTCATCACCTGATTGCGGCGCATCAGTGTATTGCCTCTCGACTCATCACCTGAACCATCTCTTGTTGTTATGTGGCCCGTGGCCATCCTGCCACGTTATCAGCACGGCGCCCAATCAGCCTTCGCTGACCAGACTCACCGCCTTGATATAAGCGTAGATCTGCTGCTCCGGCGCCAGCGCCAGGCGCCTGGCGGAGCGACTGGTGATCCGGGCCAGCAGTATCTGCTCACCCAGCGCCAACTGCAACAGGGTCTGGCCGGGGCGCACCTCGCGCACCGCCAGCAGACGGGTGACGAGACAGTTGGAGAGACTGGAGTGCTCGATGGGAGCGGTGGCGATCACCACATCCCGCCCCGCCACCTTGATCTGCAAGGGGCCGCTCTCGTCCGGCACATGGGTCATGGTGACCCGCAGTCGCTGCTCGCCGAGTTGCAGGGTCGCCATCTGTTCATCGTCATCGTAATGGGCCAAGGTCGCATCCAGCATCACCCCGGCATCGTCACGGCTGGCGAGCGAGAGATCGGTGCGGGCGAAAATCTCGCTCGGCCGACCTTGCGCCTCCACCCTGCCACCTTCCAGCAGCACCAGCTGATCGCAGAGCAGGCTCACCTCCTCCATGGCGTGGCTGACGAAGATCATCGGGATGCCGCTCTCCTGCTGCAAGCCCTTGAGCACATGGGCCTGATGGATGCGGCTGCGCCGATCGAGCGCAGAAAAAGGCTCATCGAGCAGCAGCAGATCAGGCTCGGCCAGCAGCGCCCGCCCCAGCGCTACCCGCTGGCGTTGACCGCCAGAGAGGGCATGGGCAGGCTGATCCAGCAGATCGGCAAAACCGAGTCGCGCCGCCAGCGCTTCGGGCTGCCAGCACCCTCGCCCCTTGCGGGCCGCCAGTTGCAGATTGCCGAGCACCGTCAGATGAGGGAAGAGGCGCGAGTCCTGAAACACCAGTCCGATCCGGCGCGCTTCGGGCAGCAGTTGAGCGCACTCCCGCCCGCGCCACAACATGCGATCCCCGCTTTGGCGATCGAGCCCGGCGATGATACGTAGCAGTGTGCTCTTGCCGCAGCCGGAGGGGCCAAACAGGCCGAGGATCCCCCCCAGTTCGAGGGTCAGTGCGCAGTCGAGGGTAAAAGGGCCAAACTCGCGCCGGGAATTTAGGTTCAGGGCATGGCGGTGCGGCACGTTCACAGGCGGCATAGTGGCTGGCTGATTCATCCAAACACTCTCCGCTGTCGGCGCTGCAGCACCCCGTAGACCAGCACCAGCATCACCAGCGAGAAGGCCATCAAGCCGCCCGCCAGAATATGGGCGTTCTGGTAATCCATCGCCTCCACATGATCAAACAGGGCTATCGAAAGCACTTGGGTCTCGCCGGGTATATTGCCGCCAATCATCAGCACCACGCCAAACTCCCCCAGGGTGTGGGCAAAGCCCAGCGCCGCCGCCATCACAAAGCTGGGCAGGGTCATCGGCAAAATGATGTGGAAGAAGCGCTCCAGCGGGCCAAGCCCCAGGGTAGCGGCAGCTTCCAGCTCCTTGTTGCCCATGTTGACGAAGGCGGAGGTGAGCGGCTGCACCACGAACGGCAGCGAATAGAGGATGGAGGCAAACAGCAGGCCGAGAAAACTGAAGGCGAGCGGGGCCCCAAAGGTGTCGCGCCACCAGGCGCCGAAACCATATTCGGGGGAGAAGGCGAGCAGCAGATAAAAACCCAGTACCGTGGGAGGCAGCACCAACGGCAGTGCCACCAGCGCCTCCACCAGCGGCCGCAGCCGGTTCTGACTGCGCGACAGCCACCAGGCCAGCGGCGGTGCCAGCAACAGCAAAATCGCTGTGGTGCAGGCCGCAAGCTTCAGGGTGAGCCAGACCGCCAGCAGATCCCCTTCACTCATTGCCGACCTCCCGGTTGATAAATGCTCCCAACGGCATGGTATCCATCCTTATTGCAAAGAGTGGCCGACCCGAAGGCCGACCACTCAGGGTATCGCATCAGGCCCATCCCCTTATTGGGGCAACGCATAACCCGCTGCCTTGATCTGCGCCTGACCCGGCCCCTTGAGCCAGGCGACCAGCGCCTCGACCGCGGCGCCTTTCTTCAATACCAGCCCCTGCTGCTCGATGGGAGGATAGAAGCTCGCAGGCACCGCCCAGGCTTCGCCAGTCTTGCCCGCCTCAACCAGATTGGCCCAGGCGACAAAGCCCAGCTCGGCATTGCCGGTGTCGACAAATTGCCAGGTCTGGCCGATGTTGGCGCCGGTCAACAGCCGATACTGCTTGGGATCGATCTTGAGATGGGTGAGGGTCGCCATGGCGGCAGCACCATAGGGAGCAGTGCGGGCATTGGCGATGGCAAGGTTGCCTTTCCAGCTACGCAGGGTCGCCTCGTCAGGGGCCGGCCCCCCCTTCTTCCACAGCCCCAGCTGGCCGATGGCGTAGGTGAAGCGATCGCTCCCCTTGCCCTCTTTTTCCAGCTTCTCGGGGGTCGCCGCATCGGCGGAGAGGAAGAGATCGAACGGTGCGCCGTGACTGATCTGGGTGTAGAGCACCCCGGTGGCGGCAGACGAGATGGCCAGGGTGTGGCCGGTCTTGGCGGTGAACTCCTTGCCGATACGCTCTATGGTGCCCTTGAAGTTGGCCGCCACGGCCACTTTCACTTCATCGGCCTGCACGGCCCCGGTATGCAAGGTGGCGGCGCAGACGCCTGCGATGACAACAGATAACAGCGGTTTCATTCCCTTTCTCCTGATGGGGCCCGCACATCCGCGCCCCTTGGCGGGGCCGTGGTTCCCGTTGAACCTGCGCCCCTCATGATGAACAGGTCAGGCTTGCCAGCGGGCGGCGGCAGCGTTGTCGCTCTCTTTGGCCTCGACCCAGCGTTGCACACCCTCGGCGGTCAGCTCTTTTTTCCAGAACGGCGCCCGGGTTTTCAAGAAATCCATGATGAAGTGACAGGCGTCAAAGGCGGCGTCGCGGTGGGCACTGCTCACCGCCACCAGCACGATCTGATCGCCAAGCCACAGCTCGCCGATGCGGTGAATAAGGGTGCACTCCTGCAGTGGCCAGCGCTCGCGCGCCTCCTGCACGATGGCGGCCAGCGCCTTCTCGGTCATGCCGGGGTAGTGCTCGAGGGCCAGCCCCTTGACGTGCTCCCCTTGATTGAAATCGCGCACCTTGCCGACAAAGCTGACCACGGCGCCGGTGTCCTGCCGGGTGGCAAGGCGGGCATATTCGTCCGCCAGCGAGAAATCGGCCCGCTGCACCAGAATGCGATCTGTGATGGTTGCCTCGCTCATCCTTAACCTCCGGTCACCGGCGGGAAGAAGGCCACCTCATCGCCATCGTTGATGGGGGTATCGAGGGGCGCTAGGGTCTGGTTGACCGCCACCAGCAGCTTGCCAGCTTCCAGCGCCAGCGCCCACTTGTCGCCGCGCTCACTGAGCGCCGCACGCAGTTGTTCGGCAGTGGCGTAGTCGCACGGCAGGCTCAGCTCATCGCAGGCCACCAGCTCTCTTACTTGCGCAAAAAACAGTACCTTGATCATGCTTGCTCCCCGCTATTTGACCCCAGCTGAAAATGGCCGGACTTGCCGCCCTTCTTCTCTACCAGCCGCACCTGTTCGATCACCATGTCCTTTTGCACCGCCTTGCACATGTCGTAGATGGTCAGCGCCGCCACCGATGCCGCCGTCAGCGCCTCCATCTCTACCCCGGTCTTGCCGGAGAGCTTGCAGAGGGTGCGGATATGCACCCGATTCCGCTCGGCCAGCGGCACTATCTCCACCTCGACTTTGGTCAAGGCCAGCGGATGGCAGAGGGGGATAAGATCGGCGGTCTTCTTGGCGGCCATGATGCCGGCGATGCGGGCGGTGGCGAACACGTCCCCCTTGTGGTGCTGGCCGCTCAGGATCAGCGCCAGCGTCTCGGGGGCCATGGCAACAAACGCCTCGGCGCGGGCTTCGCGCTCGGTCACCTGCTTGTCGGTCACATCCACCATATGGGCTTCGCCGCTCTGGTTCAGATGCGTCAGATTGGGCTGGGTCTGCTTGGGATCGGTCTGGTTCATCGTTTGCTCTCAGAGGTGGGAGACAAAGTTGCACGGCTTGGTGCGGGCATCGAGTTGATCGCGGATCAGTTGCTCCCAACCCAGCCGACAGGCGCCGGTGGAGCCCGGCAGGCAGCAGATCAGGGTGCGATTGGCGAGTCCCGCCAGTGCACGGCTCTGCATGGCGGAGCCTTTAATCTCGGCAAAAGAGAGCTGACGGAACATCTCGCCAAAACCCTGTACGGTGCGTTCGAACAGCACACCGACCGCTTCCGGTACCCGGTTCTGTTCATTGAAGCCGGTACCGCCGTTAATCAGTACCACCTGCACCCCCTCATCGGCGATCCACTCGCTCACCCGCGCGCGGATGCGAAACAGGTTGTCCGGGCAGAGTGCCCGATCGGCCAGCTGATGGCCCGCGTCGGTAAGGGCCGATACCAGATAGTCGCCCGAGCTGTCATCGGCGACGGTGCGGCTGTCGGAGACCGTCAGCACGGCGATCTTGAGGGGAATAAATGCGTTGTGTTTCTGTCCCATCGGGCAGCTCCTTGTGGCTATGGGCCGTCAACGAGGCAGGAAGAGAAGGAGTATGAGAGGCCAGCTGTCAGGGCGCAAAAACTGACGCAGACAGGGGTGACCAACTTGCTCAAGCGTGTGACGGCGGGCTGATTCTATCAAAGGTTTCACGAGATATGGGATTTAAAAGACACACAACTCTGATGCTTGTCCCATATATGAACAAAACGCAGGCCGGGCAAACCCGGCCTGTCGTCGCAGGATCAGAACCCTTTCACCCCGGTCATGTCGGGCAGCTGGTGAGCAATCCCCTTGTGACAGTCGATGCAGGTACTTTCACCACTGGCCAGATTGGTAGAGTGCATCTTGGCGGCACGCTGCCCCTGCAGGGAGAAGTCCATATACTCGAAGTTGTGGCAGTTGCGGCACTCGCGCGAATCGGTCTCTTTCATCCGTTGCCACTCCCGCTCCGCCATCTCGCGCCGGTGTGCCTCGAACTTCTCGCGGGTATCCACCTTGCCGGTGATCATGCCCCACAGCTCCTTGGAAGCCTGCACTTTGCGGATGATCTTGTAGGTCCACTCATGGGGTACGTGACAATCCGGGCAGCTGGCCCGCACGCCGGAGCGGTTGGCGTAGTGGATGGTGTCGCGGTACTCCTCGAACACGTTGTCCTTCATCTCGTGACAGCTGGTGCAGAAGGCCTCGGTGTTGGATGCTTCCATGGCGGTGTTGAAGCCACCCCAGAAAATCACGCCACCGAAGAAGCCCATCAGCAAGATGACCCAGAGAGCAGCCTTCGACGGTGACTTGAAGGTGGTCCACAGACGCTGGATAAAGCCGGGTAATTTCATCTATGGATTCCTCAGTTCAGCGCTTCAACCGGTTTAAAGGTATTTTCCACCAGCGGCTTGGCATCCGCTTGTGGCACATGGCACTGCAGGCAGAAGTAGCGACGCGGCGACACTTCACCCAGGGTCAGGCCGTCGCGGGTCTCGAAGTGAGTCGGACTGATCTTGGGAGCCTTCATGGCACTAGCATTCTTGAAGCTGTGGCAAGCCAGGCACTTGTTGACCTTGGTATCCACCTCATAGTTGCGAATATCGTGGGGGATCAGCGGCGGCTGATGCATGTACTGGCGATCGTAGGGCGCGCCATCCTTGCGGAAGTTTTTCAGGGGCGCGGCGGTGGCATCGGTCACCAGATCGGTGGCGCCACGCTCGGACTTGAGGCCACCGGTACTGTTGGTGATCTCGGGGGCCGCTGCCATCAAGGATCCCGCCATCAGGCAGGCCAGCATTGCTCCAATCAGCTTTTTCATTATTTGTTCTCCGACGTTTTTTCTGCCTTGACGGCAAAACCTACAGTGATTTCAAAAACTTGTTCCGCGCAGACATCGATGCAGCGGCCACAGTTGGTACACTCCTGAGCCGCAATCAAGGGCCCGTGACCGCGCTTGGCACCATGAACAGGCCCGCGCAGGATGGGACGCTCCGGGCAGACCGCATAACAATCCATGCAGTTGTTGCACCGCTCGCGCCCCTTGGCAGAAATCTTGATAAATCCGACCCGGTTGACCAGGGCATAGAAGGCCCCCACCGGACAGAGATGACCGCACCAGCCCCGCTCAACCACGAAGAGATCGAACAGGAACAGCGCTGCAAGCAGGGCCCAGCCCGCTCCCATGCCAAACAGCAAGCCGCGCATGGCGAGTGACACCGGATTGACCAGCTCCCACGCCATCACCCCGACCACCGCTGGCACCACCAGCACCATGGCCAGCAGCCAGTAGCGGGTCGCACGGCTGAACTGGCCATTGCCCTTGAGGCCAAGTCGCCCCCGGAGCCAGGCTGCGGCATCCGTGATGAGGTTGACCGGACAGACCCAGGAGCAGAACACCCGCCCCCCGACCAGCCAGTAACCGACCAGCACGATGGCTGCCCCCAACCAGAGGGTGGAGATGGGCCAATGGCCTGCGGCCACCGATTGCAGCAGGGTCAGCGGATCGGTTAGCGGCACCGTCTCCAGCAACAGCGAGCTGGAGAGGTTGCCCTTGAGGATCCAGACACCCGCCAGCGGCCCCAGCAGGAACAATGCGAGCACACCGAACTGGCTGAGCCTGCGCAGCAGCAGGAAACGGTGAGAACGCCACCATCCCAGCTTGATGCGCGCCTCTTCCCCCGGATAACGACTCATAGCCCCTCCGGTTTACGGGTCGGCAGAGTGAGCCTGTCGCCAATGAGCGACTTGCCCGCCTTCGCCTTCTCTTCCCAACCAAGCCGGTAGTGATGACCCAGCTCCCCCTTGGCGAGCTGGCGAGGTAGCACCTTGATGGCGGCCTCCTCCAGCACGCAGGCATGCTCGCACTTGCCACAGCCGGTGCAGATATCGCTGTGCACCGTGGGCAGGAACATGGCGTGCTTGCCGGTACGCTGGTTGTGCTGCAGATCCAGGGTGATCGCCTTGTCGATCAACGGGCAGACCCGATAACAGACATCGCAACGCAAACCCAGATAGTTGAGGCAGGTCTCGTGATCGATGAGTACTGCCACCCCCATCCGCGCCTGATCGATATCGGTCATCTGCTGATCCAGCGCCCCGCTCGGACAGGCCACCACGCAAGGGATGTCATCACACATCTCGCACGGGACGGCGCGAGCCCTGAAGTAGGGAGTCCCCGTGGTCACCGGCTCAAACAGCCGGGCCAACTTGAGCGTGTCGTAGGGGCACGCCTCGACGCAGAGTCCGCAGCGCACGCAGGCGCCGAGGAATTCAGCTTCGTCGAGGGCGGCAGGGGGACGCAGCGCCTGAGCCGGCACTGCATACACCTGCTGGCGGGCCATGCCGCCGAGCCCCACGCCAAGCAGGCTCACACCGCAAGCCCCTTTGGCCATGTCGGCCAGAAACTGGCGACGACTACGACTCATCTCGACTCCCCGCCTCAGGCCTTCATCACCTTGACGGCGCACTTCTTGTAATCCGTCTCTTTCGAGAGCGGATCGGTGGCGTCCAGGGTCAGCTTGTTGACCAGCTGGCTCGCATCGAAGAAGGGCATGAAGACCAGTCCTTTCGGCGGACGGTTGCGACCACGGGTCTCGACACGGGTCTTCACCTCGCCACGGCGGGAGGAGACGATCACCTCTTCACCACGACGCACGCCGCGAGCCTTGGCATCGTCCGGGTGCATGAAGAGCACCGCATCCGGGAAGGCGCGATAGAGCTCGGGCACCCGACGGGTCATGGTGCCGGTGTGCCAGTGCTCCAGCACGCGGCCGGTGGAGAGCCACAGATCGTACTCTTTATCCGGCGACTCGGCTGCGGGCTCGAACGGCAGGGCGAAGATGACCGCCTTGCCATCGGGCTTGCCATAAAAACGCACCCCCTCGCCCGCTTTCACGTAAGGGTCGAACCCTTCGCGGTAGCGCCACAGGGTCTCTTTGCCATCTACCACAGGCCAACGCAAACCGCGCGCTTCGTGGTACTGATCGAACGGCGCCAGATCGTGGCCATGGCCACGACCAAAGGTGGCGTACTCCTCAAACAGACCCTTCTGGACGTAGAAGCCGAAGTGCTCGGCTTCGTCGTTCAGCAGCCCTTTGCTCTGCTCTTTCGGGAACTGGTTGACCTGACCGTTGGCATAGAGCACGTCGAACAGGGTTTTGCCCTTCACTTCCGGCATCTTGGCAATCAGCTCAGCTGGCCACACTTCCTCGACCTTGAAGCGCTTGGAGAACTCCATCAGCTGCCACAGGTCGGACTTGGCCCCTTCCGGCGCTTTCACCTGCTGGTGCCAGAACTGGGTACGGCGCTCGGCGTTGCCGTAGGCCCCCTCTTTCTCCACCCACATGGCGGTGGGCAGGATCAGGTCAGCGGCCTGGGCAGTGACGGTCGGGTACGGATCGGAGACCACGATGAAGTTGCGCGGATCGCGATAGCCCGGCAGGCGATCGGTATTCATGTTGGGACCGGCCTGCATGTTGTTGTTACACATCACCCAGTAGGCGTTGAGCTTGCCGTCCTTGAGCATGCGGTCTTGCAGCACGGCGTGGAAACCCACCTTGTCGGGAATGGTCCCCTCCGGCAGTTTCCAGATCTTCTCGGCAATGGCGCGGTGCTTGGGCTCGGTTACCACCATGTCGGCAGGCAGACGGTGGGCAAAGGTACCCACTTCACGCGCGGTGCCACAGGCAGAGGGCTGGCCGGTCAGTGAGAAAGGACCATTACCCGGCTCGGAGATCTTGCCGGTCAGCAGGTGGATGTTGTAGCAGAGGTTGTTGGCCCAGACGCCACGGGTATGCTGGTTGAAACCCATGGTCCAGTAGGAGACCACCTTCTTGCTCGGGTCGGCATAGAGCTTGGCCAGCTTTTCCAGCTTCTCTTTGGAGACGCCGGAGAGCTTGGAGACCGACTCCACATCGTAATCCGCCACGAACTTGGCAAACTCCTCGAAGGTCATCGGAGTGGCATCGCCGCTGTCCGGGTTCTTCGCTTTCTGCTGCAGCGGATCGGTCGGGCGTAGGCCGTAACCGATGTCGGTGACCCCCTTCTTGAACACGGTGTGCTTGTTGACGAAGTCCCAGTTCACCTTGTCGTTCTGGATGATGTAGTTGGCGACATAGTTGAGGATCGCCAGATCGGTCTGCGGGGTGAACACCATGCCGTTGTCCGCCAGCTCGAAGCTGCGGTGCTCGAAGGTCGAGAGCACGTGCACCTGCACATCCGGGTTGGAGAGACGGCGATCGGACATCCGCGACCAGAGGATGGGGTGCATCTCGGCCATGTTGGAGCCCCACAGCACGAACGCATCGGCCTGCTCGATATCGTCGTAGCAGCCCATCGGTTCGTCCATGCCGAAGGTACGCATGAAGCCGACGACCGCAGAGGCCATGCAGTGACGGGCATTGGGGTCAATGTTGTTGGAGCGGAAACCGGCCTTCATCAGCTTGGCGGCAGCGTAGCCTTCCCAGACGGTCCACTGGCCGGAGCCGAACATGCCGACGGCAGTCGGCCCATTCTCTTTCAGGGTCGCCTTGAACTTCTCGGCCATGATGTCGAACGCCTGATCCCAGCTGATGGGGGCAAAGTCACCATCCTTGTCGAACTGGCCGTTCTTCATCCGCAGCATCGGCTGGGTCAGGCGATCCTGGCCGTACATGATCTTGGAGAGGAAGTAGCCCTTGATGCAGTTGAGGCCACGGTTGACCGGTGCATCGGGATCACCCTGAGTCGCCACGACCCGACCATCCTGAGAGCCCACCAGCACGGAGCAGCCGGTACCGCAGAAGCGGCAGGGAGCCTTATCCCAATGGATGGTAGTCTTGTCGGTACTGGTGATGAGATTGGCTGCCAGCGTGGGGGCACTGACACCGGCCACGGCAGCGGCAGCTGCCACCGCGTTGGCCTTCATAAAGTCGCGTCGACTCAGCTTCATGGCATATCCTCACATTGCTTATCGCGTAATAGTTGTCGAATCTGTCGAACGGGAGCCAACCATCAGCGGCAGAGGGCACGCCAGGCATCCCATCACTCTTTTCAGTGACCGCCCAGTTCATCGAACTGGTGGTAAATCAGGGCGGCAGAGAGCACGCCCGGCATCGCCTGTATTGCATCAATGGCCGCCATGATCGGCCGCTGGCTCGGACCTTCCAGGGTCACGACCAGCTTGCCCTCGTCACTGACGGCGTGGATCTCGGCCCCTTCAAGGGCGCCAATCTGCTCGGCGAGCTGATGGCGCAAAGGGGGCTGGGTCAGCACCACCAGACTCGATACATGGAACTCCTGATCCATTGTGGTTTCTGTGTCACACGGCTTCTGACTCATTCTGACTCCTGCTTGAGGGTGGGCTGGCTCGCACCACCGGATGGGGCGGCTCGCCCGTCGACCTTGATGCTGCCAACTGGACAATCCTGCACACAGGCGCCGCAGCCATTACAGCGATCCGGCTCGACCGTTGGGGTGGGCACACGCCCCAGCACCGGAATAAAACGAATGGCATTGGGCTCACAGCTGTCCTGACAGCGCTGGCAGAACACCTGACCATTGGCCAGACAGTTGGCTTCGATATGGGCCTTATAGTGCCAGGGGGACTCGCTGGTCGGGCGAAACACAGGCGCCTTGCAGACAGTGACGCACTCGGTGCAGAAGGTGCATTCGCCACGCTGGAAATCGACCACCGGAAAACCGCCCTCGCCATTCACCAGGACCTGCTCCGGACAGGCGGCAAGACAGTCCCCGCAGCGGGTGCAGTCGGCGACAAATGCCGACCAGTTGACTGACCAGGGCAACTGCACCGGCGGTTCGGCGGTTCTCAGCCGCCCCCGGAACAGGCCGCGGCGGGCAAGATCAATCTCATCCGGCATGTTGACTCCTGTTCTGGTGAAAAAGGGGACAGTCCGAGTCCATGATTGGCATTCTTGATACCAATTATAAGAGTGGGTGTATATTGCGGCCCTGACAAGGTAAGGGATATACCACCAGGGAGATAAACAGGGGGGATTCTTGCGCCAGATCAAAGCCTTGCAGCGCAATAAAAATGGAGGTATCGGTTAAAATACCTCCATGTGAGGATTGCTATTTAATCGTTGGCGATTTTTTGCGGCTATCCACCGATCGAGGCGAGATGAGGGGTGATGCCTGCATTGCCCTCATGGAGACGATGGGTGGCACTCTTGCCCGCCAGTGCCGCGCGAATGCGCTGTTGCAGCTCATCGGATTGTGCATCTGCGCCGAGCAGATCCCGCAAGTCGATGCCGTTGTCGCCAAACAGGCACAGATGCAGCTTCCCCAGCGAGGAGACCCGCAGCCGGTTGCAACCGGCACAGAAATCCTTGCTGTAGGGCATGATGAGCCCCACCCCACCTTGCGAATCGGGGTGCATAAAGACCTGCGCCGGACCGTCATCCGTGCCCCGCAACTGCTGCACCCAGCCGCTCTCCAGCAAGCGCTGTTTGATCTGTTCGCCGCTGACATGGTGGTCACGAAACAGGGTATCCATCTCGCCGGTCTGCATCAGCTCGATAAAGCGCAGCTCGATGGGCTTGTGTCTGATCCAGCCCAGAAAGGCATCAAGCTGGTAGTCGTTGAGCCCCTTGAGCAGCACAGCATTGATCTTCACCGATTTGAAACCGGCGGCCAGTGCTGCTTCGATCCCCTCCATCACCTCGGCCAGCTTGTTCTCACCGGTGATCTGGTGAAACTGGCGCGGGTCGAGACTGTCGACACTGACATTCAGCGCGTTGAGTCCGGCATCAAACCACTCCTGAGCCCGCTCCTTTAGGCGATAGCCGTTGGTGGTCATGGCGACCTTCTCGATGCCCGGTGTGGTGGCAATCACCTTGATGATCTCGGTGAAATCGCGGCGCAGGGAGGGCTCGCCCCCCGTGATGCGCACCTTGCGGGTGCCCATGGCGGCAAAACCGCTGACCACGCGGCGGATCTCGTCAATCGAGAGAAAGGGTTGACGCCCCGCTTTGTGACCTTCCGGGGGGCGATAGCCGTCAGGCAAGCAATAGGTGCAACGGAAATTGCACACATCGGTCACTGACAGACGCAAATAGTAAAAACGACGGGAAAAACCATCTTCAAGTGGCAACATAAACACCTTTCCAAATACGGGAGGCCAGGGCATTTCTTTCCTGACCCTTACAGCTCGAACGTCGGCTGACGGCTGGTTTCCCCCTATCGCTAGGACTTAGGCAAAACCGCTCGGAGTTCATCTAGTTTTTCGATGCTAACACAAGTTGGAGTACACTCCCACGCATCTTGCGGGGTCCTTATCACTATTCAGAGGTGCGCATCAGTATGGGAAAACGGTTCAGGGTCCATTCGGTCAGCAGTGCCATTGGCCGCGCCATGGTATTGATCCTCTTCATGGCCAGCCTGATCGCGCTGGTCGCCATGGTCACCCTTTTCTACTCGGTACCCGATGCCAAGGCGATCAACCTCTCCGGTTCGCTGCGGATGCAAGCCTACCGGATGGCCTACGAAATCGAGCGGGGCGACAGCGTGCTGGGGCGCCTCTCCCAGTTTGAAGAGACCCTGCACGCCGAAGAGCTGCAGGAGACCCAGCGCTGGATCACTCCTGCCTCCCTGCGTCGCACCTATGGCGAGGTGCTCGGCCAGTGGCAGGTGATGCGCCAGCACATCGAGGATCGTACCCCCAGACGGTACACCGATAACACCGAGCAGTTTGTGGCGGCCATCGACAATTTCGTCAATCAGATGCAGTACCACGTGGAATTCAAGGTGAGGATGCTGGCGCTTGCGGAGGGGCTCGGCCTGCTGGCCATCATCACCATCGCCTGGTTCACTGTGCGCTTCACCCGCCAGCAGGTGGTCGCCCCCCTCAACCAGCTGGTCTACTGTGCCCGCCAGATCCAGCGGCAGGATTTCGATCTTAAAGCTGCCCGCCCACGGCGAAAATGAGCTGGGGGAGCTCTCGCGCGCCTTCGTCACCATGGCCGACGAGCTGGGCAAGCTCTATCGGGAGCTGGAAAACAAGGTGGAAGAGAAAACCGCCAAGCTGCAACAGGCCAACGACACCCTCTCGTTTCTCTACTCGACCGCCCAGAAGCTGCACGCCGCCCCGCTCAGCACCCGCACCCTCATCAAACTGCTGGACCGTGCTGCCGCCCACCAGCATATCGACCACATCCGGCTGACCCGCTTCGAGCACAACGCCATGCCGGTCTACATCTCGGGGCGCACCGGCTGGCCCGGCGATCTCGATGCGGTCGCCAGCTTTTATCTGCAGATGGATGAGCAGGAGTTCGGCCGCCTCGACATCATCAGCCAACACCCCATCGATGAGCGGTTGATCAAGAACTTCACCATGCTGCTGGCTCAGGTGCTGCACAAAGACCAGACCCTGCTGCAACAGCAGCGACTGCTGTTGATGGAGGAGCGGGCGGTGATCGCCCGGGAGCTGCACGACTCGCTGGCGCAGGCCCTCTCCTATCTCAAGATCCAGTCCACCCTGCTCAAGCGCTCTTACGCCAAGGGGCAACATGACAAGGCGCAGGAGGCGATGCAGCAGATCGACGAGGGGCTTAGCAATGCCTATACCCAGTTGCGCGAACTGCTCGGTACCTTCCGTCTCACCATTGGCGATGCCAATCTGGGGGAAGCGATCCGGGTGATGCTTGATCAACTGCAGCCTCAGACCCAGGCCGAAATCCGGTTCCATTACGGGCTGGCCGACAACGACCTGGAGGCGGGCCAGCATATCCACATTTTGCAGCTGATCCGTGAGGCAGTGCTCAATGCCATCAAACATGCCAACGCGCAAGTGATTGATGTTAGCTGTGAGACCCTCGCCAGTGGTAACATTGAGGTTCAGATTTCAGATGACGGTGTCGGGATCGGACTCGCCAGCTCGGCGATCAACCATTACGGGTTGAGCATCATGAACGAGCGCGCCAGCAAACTGCACGGTCTGCTGACCATCAACGAGCAGCAACCACAAGGCACCTGCGTGCATCTGACCTTTCCCACCAGTCTAGCGAGAGACGCCTGATGGACGAGATGAAATACACAGTTCTGGTCGTAGATGACCATCCCCTCATGCGCAAAGGGATTGTGCAGTTGCTGGCTCTGGAAGAGAACATGGAGGTGACCGGTGAAGCCTCCAACGGCACAGATGCCGTGGCGCTGGCCAAAGAGTCCGAGCCGGACCTGATCCTGCTCGACCTCAACATGAAGGGGCTCTCCGGCCTCGATACCCTCAAGGCGCTGCGGGCCGAAGAGATCACCTCCCGGGTGGTGATCCTCACCGTCTCCGATGCCCGTCAGGATGTGGTGGCTTTGCTCAAGGCGGGTGCCGACGGCTACCTGCTCAAGGATACCGAGCCTGATCTGCTGCTGGCCCAACTGGCCGACGTGATGACCGGCAAGCAGATCCTGAGCGAACCGCTGCGCCCCTATCTCGAAAACATCTACGAGCTGGATCACCTGCAGCAGAAGCTGGAAAGCTTAACGCGTCGCGAAATGCAAATCCTGCGCGAAATTGCAAAAGGCCTCTCCAACAAACAGGTCGCCTCGGTACTCCATATCTCCGAGGGAACGGTCAAGGTTCACGTGAAGAGCCTGCTGAAGAAACTCGAGGCGCAAAGCCGCGTGGAAGCGGCTGTCATGTATCTGGAGCAGCGCAACTAAGCGCCCTCAACCGCCCGAAAAGCCACCCTCCGGTGGCTTTTTTCATTCTCTGGCACAGTCGCTGCATTGTCATATTCAGCAACTACTCAATGGAGGATGGAACATGAAACTACAACCTTTGGCACTGTTCCCCTTGCCTTCCCACATACTGCCGGGCGGCAAGCTTCCTCTGCGTCTGTTCGAGCCACGCCACCTGCAGATGCTCAAGGAGTCATTCATCAACGATCAGGGCTTTGGCATCGTGATGGAAGAGTCGACCACCTCGGGACAATCCGGCCGCATTCTGCCGGTGGGCACCCGGGTCAAGGTGACCGACTTCTACACCCTCAATGATGGCCTGCTGGGTGTGACGGTGCTGGGACTGGAGCGCTTCTGCATCCACGAGATGGAAACAGACGAGATGGGCCTGCGCCGGGCCAAGGTGGAGATGCTGC
The DNA here is from genome assembly GCF_051920165.1 of Aeromonas sp. 11P. Classification (NCBI taxonomy): domain Bacteria; kingdom Pseudomonadati; phylum Pseudomonadota; class Gammaproteobacteria; order Aeromonadales; family Aeromonadaceae; genus Aeromonas; species Aeromonas sp. 11P. Next base: position 4,360,684 of record NZ_JBQBDJ010000004.1, on the reverse strand, counting down.
CCAACTGGCCGAGCACCCACTCCGATTTCAACGACAAGCTGCTGGTCAATCGCCTGCGGGAAGTGTTCGAGCAGTATCCGGAGCTTGATGAGCTCTATCCGGACAAGCGCTTTGAAGATGCCGCCTGGCTCTGCCAACGCTGGCTCGAGATATTGCCGATGCCGATTTATGAAAAGCAGATGCTGATTGCCAAACAAAACAGCGAAGCAGCCCGTAAATTCCTGCATCGCCTGATTTCACAATGACAAAAACAGCGTTGCAAAATGCAATTATTCCAACAATGAAAATGTGAAATTCGCATTTTGCGACTAAGTAGGAACGCAAAACGCCATAACAAGAGAGAGCCGCTGCGCTAAACGGCCAAAATTGAACACAAAAGAGTCCCAAAAAAGTTGGCACAGATTTTTCATATAGATTGATACAACCCGATTTATCCCGTGCTCTCTTCAGTATTTGCTGAAGAACTGGTCAACCCACAAAGTTGACCATTTTTTTTATCCGCGCGTCGGCAACCGCTGACCAAAGTGACGCTGCAAACACTCTCTCAGCCGTGACAAGGTGATAGGCTTGGCGAGAAAGTCATCCATCCCCTGCGCCAGACAGCACGCCTTGTCCTCCGCCATCGCATTGGCCGTCAGGGCGACGATAGGCATAGTACATCCCAACTCACGCAAGCGTCGGGTCGCTTCCAGCCCGTCCATCAGGGGCATCCGCATATCCATCAGGATCAGATCCGGGAGCTGCTCATCCACCTGCGCCAGCGCCTCCAGACCATTGGCTGCCAGCCGTACCTTGCCCACCAGTTTTTGCAGCATCAGCGACACCACCAACTGGTTCACCGGGCTGTCCTCCACCACCAGCACATCCAGTGGCAGCAGTGCCGAAGCCCCCTCCTCCCGCTGCGGCTGGCTATGACAAGGCAGCGCCATACCGGGCAGCTCGAACCAGAAACAGCTTCCCTTGCCAGGCTCGCTCTTCAGGTGGATCTCTCCCCCATAAGCGTCACCAGACGCTTGCTGATGGCAAGACCGAGGCCGGTACCGGAAAAACGCCGGGTGGCCGAGTTGTCGACCTGGGAGAAGGGTTCAAACAGCAGCGCCTGATCCGCATCAGCGATCCCGATCCCAGTGTCGGAGACCGAGATCAGCAGCTTCTCATCCTGCCAACCCAGGTGCAGTGTCACCTGCCCCTGCTCGGTAAATTTGAGGGCGTTGTCCAGCAGATTGCCCATCACCTGTGACAAACGCATCGGATCCCCCTGCAACTCCCGGGGTACCGACTCATCGACCCGATAAACCAGCGCAATCCCCTTGGCGGCGGCACGGGTTTGCAGCGGTTCGACCAGGGATTGGCAAAGCTGGACGGGTTGCAGGGTCTCGCAGTGAAACACCAGGGTTTGCGACTCGATTTTCGAAAAATCGAGCACGTCGTCGATGATGGTTTGCAGCAATCTGGCCGAGTGGGTGGCATGGCGCAGCAGGCTCTGTTGCTCCGGCGCCAGCTCGGCATGCTGCACCAGATCGAGCATCCCCAACACCGCATTCATGGGCGAACGGATCTCGTGGGTCATCATGGCCAGAAACTGGGACTTGGCACGGTTGGCCGCTTCAGCCTCATCCCGTGCCCGCGCCAGCTCCTCTTCCCGGCGGATCTGGTTGCTGATATCCCGGGCAGTGCCACGATAACCGATAAACTGGCCATCATGGTCAAAGCAGGGCTCGGCGCTCACCTCCATCCAGCAGGGGCCGTGTTGCAGCGCAACCTGCATCCGCACCCCTCGCACCGGCTGGCGCAGCTCCAAAAGCTGCAGGTATTTCTGGGCATCGCAGCTCTGCTTGTTGCAGACGTAGTCATAGAGGGTCGGCCGGGTCGCCTGCGGGGTCATCTCATCCAGATAACCCGGCTCTGAGGCGTAACTAAGGCGATGCTCGGCATCTGTCTCCCAGAACCAGTCTGAAGCCATGGCGGCGAAGCTGCGAAAACGACGTTCGCTGGCCTGCAGCGCCTCGGTTTTTACCGCGACCTGTTCCTGCAAGCGGGCCCGATAGGTGATGTTGACCAGCGCCTGGGCGATGAGCGGACGGCAACGCTCCATGGCGGCCTTGCTGGTGAGATCGAAGGTGCCCGCCCGAGCGTGGCGGCAGATGAGGGTGGCGGTAAAGCCGGGGGCCTGCAGCCCGGTCAGCATCACGCTGGCCCAGCCCGGCTCGCTCGCCAGCGGCGCCAGCTCAGGCAGCTGGGCGGGATCGTAAATCACCAGAGTTTCACCCGAGATGGCGCGGGCAAATGCCGGGGTCATGCGCCAGCTGCGGGCAGCGAGCATCGTCTCGGTACTGAGGTGGGTACTCCCCTGCTCTCCTTCCCAGGCCACCACATCAGCGTGCTCAAAGCCGATAAAGGGTTTGAGCACCTGGATAAGGCTCTCAAGCACCTGCTCCAGCGTCTTGGCATCGGCGAGGGTGGCAACCCCCCCCAGCAGAGTCTGGGACTCGTGACGATACTTGGCCTCGCGCTCGCGGCAACGCATAAGATCGACCAGCGTGGTCTGCAATTTGTCGCCGAGGGCTTCCAGTTCACTGTTGCCAATCATCTTGTTGCCTGCTCTGTTATGTTCTGCCGACTCAACGGGTCAGGAAAATCACGCTCGATACCATCAGGTTGCCGTGGGCCAGCTCGCCATTGGGCAGCCGCCCCTGCTCGCCGAAGGTAAAGGGGGTGATAAAGGGGATCTTGCCGAGGCGAGCCTGGCTCTGCTCGACAAATTGGCACAACATATCACCTAGCGCCAAACGGCAACCAGCACAAAAGATTATGAGCGCGCCGATAGGCTGCAATTCCACATCGACCCCATACCCTGGCTCGACGCGCATGGCATTGAGGCTGCGCTGCAACAACCCTTCCTGACTGCTGTACATCAACAGCAGACGCTCCCCTTGCACCACATCGGTAAAGAGCCGCAGCCCGCCCTGTTCGGTCACAGCTTCAGGATGGGAGAGTTTGTAGTAAGGAATGCCATCCAGCGCTCCCACCTGACGAGCCAACGGGGTGAGCGTGGTCTCCCGCAAAATCGCCCCCACCGGCCAGGGCTGCTCGCGCCCGCACCAGCGGGCATAGACCTCGGCGGCAGGCTGGTGATCGATGGTGAGTACCTCCCGCCCGTTGCAGGCGGTGATCTCGCCGCTGAATTCGGCAGGCACATAACCGGAGTGAAACTGAAAAGCGAGCTGGCAATCGGGATAGAGCACCGCCAGACCGATGCCATCGTGAGCCACCGCCTCATCCCAGCAGAGCTGCCAGTCACCGCTGACACTGCTATCAGCCGCGGATCCACCGACCACCGGCACCGAGGTACCAAGTTCGGCCTCGATACCGGCCAGCAGCCCCTCCTCCTTGCCAGGACTGGCGTGAAACAGGATCAGCTGGGGCAGCTCACCTGGCCGACCACAGTCGCTCATGGCTCGGCGCAGCAACTGTCGCACATCCACCCCGTCACCGCTGGCTCCGGCCACCCCGAATGCTCCTTTCTCGTCGTACAGGGCAGCAACCGCCAGCCCATATCCGTCTCGGGCGTGGTGTCCCATCTCGGTCATGACGCCACCGCAAGAGCTGCAACCCAACAGACGGGTCGTCGGGAACTGGCGTTTGAGCGCGTCGCGCAGTATCGCCCCCTCATGGGCTTGGGTAAAATAGAGTAACAGCAGGGAGGGGGCCTGATCGGCATGGTGGCGCAGCTGCGCGCAGATATCTTGGGCCGCCAGCGATGAATTCTGGGCGAGGGAGTGAACGGTCAGAAATTTCAACACCATCTCCTTGTTTTATCGAATGGCAGCCTCAAGCAAAAATCATACCTTTATCAAACAATTATCTCGCTTCACTTGCTAACATAGCGGTCAACTGAGACCAATGACAGGACGCCCATATGTGGCAAAAAAACATCAATGACTTCGATCGGGTCGTTGCCATCGGTGGTGGCCACGGCATGGGGCGAGTGCTTTCGTCCCTCTCGTTTCTCGGTCAACGGCTCACCGGCATCGTCACCACCACAGATGATGGTGGCTCGACCGGGCGCCTGCGCAAGAGCCAGGAGTGCATCGCCTGGGGCGATCTGCGCAACTGCCTGAACCAGCTGGTGACCGATCCCAGCATAGGCAGCCTGTTGTTCGAATACCGCTTTGCCGGCAAAGGCGAGCTGGCGGGTCACAACCTTGGCAACCTGATGCTGCTGGCGCTCGATAATCTCTGTGTCCGTCCTCTTGATGCTATCAAGCTGATCAGTGACATGCTCAAAATCGAGTCACAATTGCTACCCATGTCTGAATTTCCCACCGATCTCTGCGCCCATATGGAGTGTGGCACCCAGATCCTGGGAGAGGTATCCATCGATCAACTGGCAACACCGCCCCTCTCTCTCGGCCTGATGCCGGAGGTGCAAGCGACCCGCGAAGCGGTGCTGGCACTGCAGCAGGCGGACATGATCATTCTGGGGCCGGGCAGTTTTCTCACCTCCATCATGCCGCCACTGCTGCTGGCCGAGATCGCCCAGGCCATCAACGAGAGCAGCGCCATGCTGGTTTTCGTCTGCAATCTGGTGGCGGAAAACGGCCCTGCCAGTCAGCTGGATCTGATGAGTCAGTGTCGCTGGCTGGAGTCCCGGGTCGGTCAGGGTCGGCTGGATGCCATCCTGGCCCCACAGGGCGCGGGTGATGCGGGGGACTGGCAAGGGCGAGTGATCGAAGCCGAGCTGGGCGAGCTTGAGCTGCCCCATCGGCACGATCGGTTGAAGCTGAAACTGGCGCTGGACCGGATCATCCAGCAACTGCTCAACCAGCGTTAGGCTACGGTCACGGCGCCCCGGCACCCCTGCATGGCGCCGTTACTGATAATCGGCAAGAAACGCGAGTACCTGAGGCAAGGAGGCCTCCAGCAGTTGCAACTGGCGCTCTGCCTCTGCCACATCGGCCTGCTTGCTGGCCATCTCCAGCGCCATCACCTGCTGATAACTCGGCATGGCGCCGTAGCTGCCACAGGATGATTTCATGCTGTGCGCCACCCGAGCCAGCGCCTCCCACTCCCCCTGCTCATAGAGGGGCCTGAGCTGACCCAGCTGCTCGCCCACCTCTTCAATAAAGACTGCGATGACCACGGGCAGCATATCCGGACCGATATCCTCTGCCAGCTGCTGCAACACCTTGCGATCCACCCACTCCATGCGAGGCTCCTCCAGAACGGTATTCAAACAGACCATACTATAGATAGTTTTCGATGTCGTGGCTCACGACCAGGCTGTGATGAAGCACCCGATTGGATGGCTCAGGGAATAAAGTGGCAAAAAATGTGATCAGTATCGAAATAGCGATGCTGAAACGCCCGTCAAGACAACAACTTGATTGCCACAAATTAACAATTGATCAACACTCAATGCCGTCAGAGTGATGATGCTCAGCAACACCTCTCATCCCTTTTGCCTTTTATGGCTGCTGCGAAGAACCAGGGTAGGTATCTACCCTGGTATTTTTTTATCTTGCTCAAGCGCGACCTGATTGGTCGCCACCCGCTCCCCCATGCGAAACAGATTGAATTCGCCGGGTGCCATTTTGACCCAGTTCTCATTGCCGGTCAGCGGACGGGTGGTGATCAGGGTCACCACATCGTTGGGGGTAGTCTCGCTTTGAAAGTCGATCACCACCTCCTCATCCAGCAGGCTCGCCTCGCCAAAGGGCGCACAGCGGGTCAGCCAGTGCAGGTTGTTGCTGCAGTAGCTCATCACATACTCCCCGTCCGAGAGCAGCATGTTGAACACCCCGAACGCTCTGAGCTCGTCACACAGGGTAGCGAGATAGCGAAACATGGCGGGAAAGTTGGCCGGACGCTTGGGATATTTTTGCTCCAGCCGATCGAGCAGCCAGCAGAAGGCGTGCTCGCTGTCGGTATCCCCCACCGGCCGGTGGCGGCCGGTTGGCAGCTTCTTGTAGCCGGTCAGCTGACCGTTGTGGGCGAAGGTCCAGTAACGGCCCCACAGCTCACGGGTAAAGGGGTGGGTATTTTCCAGTGACACGCAGCCACGGTTAGCCTGCCGAATGTGGCTGACCACAGCGCAGCTCTTGATGGGCAGCGCCTGTACCAGTCTGGCGATGGGAGATTGGGCGCTGGGCTCGGGATCCTTGAAGGTGCGAAAGCCCTTCCCCTCGTAGAAGGTGATCCCCCAGCCATCCTTGTGGGGCCCGGTCTTGCCGCCGCGCAGCATCAACCCGGTAAAGCTGAAGCAGATATCGGTCGGCACATTGGCACTCATGCCGAGCAGTTCGCACATATCCGGCAGACTCCTTTCATGATTTGGCTTGTGTCATGTTCGACCAGCACGCTGGTTCGACAGACAGCAGGGGAAGGCGCAATCCCTTCCCCTGTGACTGGCAACAACCGGCCGATGGCGAACCATGTTACCGGTGTTGCCCTTGTCTGGTGACGATGGCCTGATTACTTGGCCATCTCTTTTTCGACCAGCTGGATCAGGATGTGGATTACCTTGATGTGCACTTCCTGAATACGGTCGGCATAGCCAAAGTGCGGAACCCGGATCTCGACATCCGCCAGACCCGCCATCTTGCCGCCATCCTTGCCGGTCAGGGCGATCACTTTCATCCCTTTGGCGCGGGCTGCCTCGATGGCTTTCAAGATATTGCCAGAGTTGCCGCTGGTGGAGATGCCAAGCAGCACGTCGCCACGACGGCCAACCGCTTCCACATAGCGGGAGAAGACATAGTCATAGCCAAAGTCGTTGGAGACGCAGGAGAGGTGGCTCGGATCGGAGATGGCGATACCGGCGTAACCCGGGCGGTTCTCGCGATAGCGACCGGTCAGCTCTTCGGCAAAGTGCATGGCGTCACAGTGCGAACCACCGTTGCCACAAGAGAGCACCTTGCCCTCTTCTTTGAAAGAGCCGGCCAGCAGTTTGGCGGCCGCTTCGATGTTTTTCAGGTTCTGCTCATCAGCCAGGAAGGCCTGCAGCACGCTGGCAGCTTCGGTCAGTTCATTGCGGATCAATTCTTGGTACATGATGTCTCTTCCACTGTTTTTAGTGTGCGTGTAGATCGCGGCTATTCTCGCACAAGCGAATCGTACAGTCGCCCCCCTGCGAGCCACAGCGCTGGCGGCACTTGAGCGTTATGGGGATCACAGAGAGAAGGTAATGAAGATGTAAACAGCTTGATAACTTTGTGCGTATGAATTACAACAGGGGCCATATCCAACAGGTCAGACCTCTGGATCAGTTACACCACGTTGGCACATTTATACACGCAAGGAGCAAGCAATGACGACGACCCTCACTCTGCTCGGGGTGATCCTGGTTATCGGAGCCCTGGCCTATCGCCGGGCATCCCTGTTCATCTCCACCCTGGTCACCGGCGCCGCCCTGGTGCTTGGCGCCATCTATGGTCATGTGCCCTTGCTGGTATGGGCGCTGTTCGCGGTGATCGCCATCCCGCTCAATCTGGTGGAATTTCGCCGCAATCAAATAACCAAGCCGCTGTTCAAGATCTACAAATCGATCATGCCGGAGATGTCCCGCACCGAGAAAGAGGCGATTGAAGCGGGCACCACCTGGTGGGAAGCCGATCTGTTCGCGGGCAACCCGGACTGGAAAAAGCTGCACGCCATCCCGGTCAGCACCCTCTCTGCCGAAGAGCAGGCCTTTATGGATGGTCCGGTCGAGGAAGTGTGCCGCATGGTGAGCGACTGGGAAGTGACCCACGAGCGCGCGGATCTCTCCCCCGAGGTGTGGCAATACCTGAAGGACAACAAGTTCTTCGCCATGATCATCAAGAAGAAATATGGCGGTCTGGAGTTCTCGGCCTACGCCCAGTCCTGCGTCCTGCAAAAACTGTGCGGTGCCAGCGCCGTGCTCGCCTCCACCGTCGGCGTGCCCAACTCGCTGGGCCCGGGCGAACTGCTGCAGCACTATGGCACTGACGAGCAGAAAGATTACTACCTGCCCCGTCTGGCGGTAGGTAAAGAGATCCCCTGCTTCGCCCTGACCAGTCCGGAGGCAGGTTCGGACGCCGGTTCCATCCCCGATTTTGGCATCGTCTGCAAAGGCGAGTGGGAAGGGAAAGAGGTGCTCGGTATGCGCCTCACCTGGAACAAGCGCTACATCACGCTCGCCCCTATTGCTACCGTGCTGGGTCTGGCCTTCAAACTGCGTGATCCGGAACACCTGCTGGGTGAAGAGGAAGAGCTCGGCATCACCTGTGCGCTGATCCCGACTCACATCAAGGGTGTCGGCATTGGCCGTCGCCACTTCCCGCTCAACGTGCCGTTCCAGAACGGCCCGACCCAGGGTAAGGATGTATTCGTCCCGCTCGATTTCATCATCGGCGGCCCGGCCATGGCCGGTCAGGGCTGGCGCATGCTGGTCGAGTGTCTGTCAGTCGGTCGCGGCATCACCTTGCCCTCCAACAGCACTGGCGGCGTCAAGATGCTGGCCCTGGCGAGCGGCGCCTACAGCCGCATCCGTCGCCAGTTCAAGCTGCCCATCGGCAAGATGGAAGGGATTGAAGAGCCGCTGGCCCGCATCGGCGGCAACGCCTACATCATGGGCGCCGCAGCCAACCTGACCGTGACCGGTATCGACCTTGGCGAAAAACCCTCGGTCATCTCCGCCATCGTCAAATACCACCTCACGGACCGTGCCCAGAAGTGCATCATCGATGCCATGGACATCCACGGCGGTAAAGCCATCTGCATGGGCCCCAACAACTATCTGGCCCGTGGCTATCAGGGTGCGCCCATCGCCGTTACGGTAGAAGGGGCCAACATCCTGACCCGCAGCATGATCATCTATGGTCAGGGCGCTATCCGCTGCCACCCGTATGTACTGCCGGAGATGCTGGCCGCCAGCCACCCGGATAAAGAGCAGGCGCTGAAAGATTTCGACAAGGCGGTATTCAGCCACGTCGGCTTTGCCATCAGCAACCTGGTGCGCAGCTTCTGGCTCGGTATCACCGGCGCACGCTTTGCCGCGGCCCCTTACAAGGATCAGACCAAGGGCTACTACCAGCAGCTCTCCCGCCTCTCGGCCAACCTGGCGTTCCTGTCAGATATGGCGATGGGTACTCTGGGTGGCGAGCTCAAACGCAAGGAGCGGGTCTCCGCTCGTCTTGGCGATGTATTGAGCCAGCTCTATCTCGCCTCCAGCGCCCTCAAGCGCTATCAGGATGAGGGACGCCAGCAGGCCGACCTGCCGCTGCTGCACTGGGCACTGCAAGATGCCATGTTCAAGGCACAAGAGGCGATCGACGAGCTGCTGCGCAACTTCCCGAACCGCTGGATTGGGCTTGCCCTGCGCGCCGTGGTGCTGCCGCTGGGTCGTGACCTGAACCGTCCGTGCGACAAGCTGGATCAACAGGTTGCCCGTCTGCTGCAAACCCCGAGCGAAACTCGCAGTCGCCTGGCCAAGGGGCAGTATCTGACCCGCGAAGAGGGTAACCCCTTCGGTCTGCTGGAACAGGCGCTCGATGACGTGCTGGCCGCCGAGCCGCTGTTCGAGAAAGTCTGCAAGAGCGATGGCATCAAGCGTCCCTTCATGGCGCTGGACAAGGTGGCCGACATGGGCCTGGCCGCTGGTGTACTGACCCAGAACGAAGCGGAACTGCTGCGCCGCGCCGAAGTAAGTCGCCTGCGCACCATCAACGTCGATGATTTTGACCCCATCGATCTGGTGGCCAACAAGAAGCTGTTTGAAGCATCCGCTTACCATCACGCGGCCTGATAACCAGCTATCGACAACGCCTCCCTTGTGGAGGCGTTTTTTATGGGCGCTCACCACTATTCACGGCCCTCACAGAGATCACTCGCACGCACAGCTCCCCCGACCAGCTGCTGGCCCCGTGTGGTCAGCCGGGAAAAAAGGCACAATAGCCGACAAATCGAATTACCAAGGAAACCTGGATGACCCTTGAGCAGCTGATCCTGTGGCGCCGCGACCTGCATCGCCTGCCAGAAGCCGCATGGAAAGAGTTTCGCACCACCAGCCTGATTGCCCACCACCTGAGCGAGCTCGGTTATCGCATCGTGCTTGGCGACAAGCTGCTGGCCAGCAATCTGATGATGGGGCGCGATGTCGATGTGGCCGCCGAGAAAGCCCGCGCCCGCCGTCAGGGTGCCCATCCCGACTGGCTGGAGCGCATTGGCGACGTGACCGGGCTGATGGGAGAGCTGGATACCGGCCGCCCCGGGCCGACCCTGGCCTTTCGCTTCGACATCGACGCGGTGGAGGTAGAAGAGTCCGACGCCGAGCAGCACCTTCCGCAGCAGGAGGGCTTTGCCTCCCACAACAAGGGGTGGATGCACGCCTGCGCCCACGATGGCCATACCGCCATAGGTCTGGGGCTGGCCAGCCGCCTGATGGCGATGAAAGAGGAGCTGGGCGGGCGCATCAAGCTCTTCTTCCAACCCGCTGAAGAGGGGTGCCGCGGTGGCAAGGCGCTGGCCGCAGGCGGGGCACTCGATGACGTGGATGCCCTGCTCTCGCTCCATATCGGCATTCACGCCGGCAGCGGCGAGCTGGTGATCAATCCCACCGAGTTTCTCTGCTCCACCAAGTTCGACGTCCACTTCATGGGCACCGCCGCCCACGCCGGGCTCGAACCCAACGCTGGCAGCAATGCGCTGGCCGCCGCCTGCATGGCCACCACCGCCATGCTCGGCATTCCCCGCCACCGCGACGGCATGACCCGCATCAACGTCGGCCAGCTCCACGCCGGCAGCGGGCGCAATGTCATCCCCGACCATGCCGAGCTGCGCGGTGAAACCCGCGGCGCCGATAGCGCCCTCAACGACTACATGTTCAGCCAGGTGCAACGCATCGTCGAAGGCACGGCCCTTGCCCACGGCGTCACCTACCGCATCATCAAACAGGGTGAGGCCATTGCCCTCGACAACAGCCCGGCGCTGCAGGCCGAGCTGGCGGCGCTGGCCCGCAAGCAGGGGCTCGCCACCATTCAGACCCGCCGCTTTGGCGCCAGCGAAGATGCCGGTTTTCTGATGGAGCGGGTGCAAAAACAGGGGGGCGAGGCGGCTTACCTGATCCTTGGCGCCGATCTGGCGGCGCCGCACCACCACAACGCCTTCGATTTCGACGAGCGGGTGATGCAAAGCGGCGTCGAGCTGCTGGCCGCCTGGGCACGCGCCCGGCTGGGCGTGACAGAAGCAGCCCTCTCTTGATATTCCCTTGGCCAGCTCACCGGCTAACGGGATCAAAAAAAGGCGCCTCGGCGCCTTTTTTCTGCAAGAAAAACCTGAGCACTACTCGCGGAGCTTGCGATGTACATCGGGGCGGCCACCGGTCACGCTATCGGCTCTCCCCTCCTCTTTGGCCTTCTCGGCCCGCTTTTTGCGCATCTCGCGGGGATCGGCGATGAGTGGACGGTAGATCTCGATACGATCGCCGTCGTGCAGCGGCTCGCTCCCTTTCACCGGGCGGCTGTAGATGCCGAACTTGTTGACCGACAAGTCAATCTCGGGGTGCTTTTGCACGATGCCGGACTGCTCGATGGCCGCCAGCACGCAAGTCTCGGGCGCCACCCTCAGGGCAATCACCGTCTGCTGCTGCGGCAAGGCATAGACAACCTCGATGTTGAGCTGGTCAGACACCGTAGACCTCCTTCGCCCGGTTGGAGAAGGCGGAGACCATGGAGCTCACCAGATCGCGGAATACCTGACCAAAGGCCACCTCGATAAGCTTGGAGGTGAACTCGAAATCGAGATCAAACTCCACCTTGCAGGCATCCACATCGAGCGGGGTAAAGGTCCACCAGCCCGCCAGCTTGCGGAACGGGCCATCCACCAGCTCCATCCTGATCTGGCGGTTCACATCCAGCTGATTGCGGGTAGTAAAGGTCTTGGCAATCCCCGCCTTGGCCACATCGACCGACGCCATCATGTAGTCATCGCCAGCCTCGTGGACACGGCTGCCGACACAGCCGGGCAAAAACTGCGGATAGGCATCCACATCGTTAACCAACTTGAACATCTGTTCTGCACTGAACATCACCAGGGCACTGCGCGTAATTCGGGGCATGGCTTTTCCTCATCCAATCGGCGCGATTTTATCACCATGTTTGGGGTTGTGGAGGTAAAACCTCAGCCAAACCGCTCAGAAAGCCACCACTTGACCTGCTGCGCGTTTTACAGCCGCCCCTGCCTACGTATAATACGAGCCTCCTAGTCATTGCCGGAAATCGCCCGTCATGAGCAAAAAAAACAGTAAAAACAAAGCCGGGTCCAGCACCATTGCACTCAACAGAACCGCGCGCCACGAATACTTCATCGAAGAGAAGATCGAAGCGGGTCTGTCCCTGCAAGGGTGGGAAGTCAAATCCCTGCGGGCGGGCAAGGCCAACATCAGCGAAGCCTATGTCATCTTCCGCGATGGCGAGGCCTATCTGTTCGGCTCCAGCTTCCTGCCACTGCAAGCGGCCTCCAGCCATGTGGTATGTGACCCGACCCGCACCCGCAAACTGCTGCTGAGCCGTCGTGAACTCGACAAGCTCGAAAGCCTGATTGCCCGTCAGGGCTACACCATAGTTCCCCTCGCCCTCTACTGGAAACAGTGCTGGGTCAAAGTCGAGATCGGCCTGGTGAAGGGCAAGAAAGAGCACGACAAGCGCGAAGATACCAAGGCCCGCGAGTGGGATCGGGAAAAAGCTCGAATCATGAAGAACAAGCATCGCGGCTAACCTGCGACTGACAGGATCAGGACGCCGGTTCACCTTTCCCCGGCGCAGCTGGCTCTTCAGGCTCAGCTGCGTACAATAAATCGGCAAACAGACTGGCTGCCAGAGGGAATGGGTATCAACGCCTTGCTATGACAGCATTTTTGCGTACAATCGCAATTAACAACTTGGGGCTGATTCTGGATTCGACAAGATTCACGAAACCCAAGGTGCATGCCGAGGTGCGGTAGGCCTCGTTAATAAACCGCAAAAAAATAGTCGCAAACGACGAAAACTACGCACTAGCAGCTTAATAACCTGCATAGAGCCCTTCTACCCTAGCTTGCCTGTGTCCTAGGGAATCGGAAGGTCATCCTTCACAGGATCGTGTGGAAGTCCTGCTCGGGGCGGAAGCATTAAAACCAATCGAGCTAGTCAATTCGTGGCGTGTCTCTCCGCAGCGGGTTGGCGAATGTAAAGAGTGACTAAGCATGTAGTGCCAAGGATGTAGTAATTTTGGACGGGGGTTCAAATCCCCCCAGCTCCACCAAATACCGGTCCAACAGTGACCAACGAAGTCCAAGAAACCCGCATGGCGTAAGGCTTTGCGGGTTTTTTGTTGTCTTATGCTGTCCAATGGGATGCGTTGCCATCCAGCCCTTTTAGGCATATCGTTAGGCATATCGTTTTGTATGCCTTCCGGAGCGTATGCCTATGCCTCGTATCACCCGCCCCTTGTCCCCAACCGAGATCAAAGCAGCCAAGCCCAAAGAGAAGGAATACACACTCTGCGACGGGGCTGGTCTAGAGCTCGTCATCAAACCCAATGGCTCAAAGTTGTGGCGCCTGCGTTACTACCGCCCCCTTACTAAACAGAGAAACATGATCAGCTTTGGCTCCTGGCCGGAGATGTCGTTGGCTGACGCGCGAGAGAAACGTTCAGAAGCCAAAACGTTGCTGCAACAAAACATCGATCCCCAACACCATCGAGATGAGCAGACATCCGCCGCGTTATCTCAGAGTGAGCACACATTTGAAGCCGTTGCCAAGCGCTGGTTTGATGTCAAGCGCCCCTCCGTCACCCCGGCCTATGCCGAAGATCTTTGGCGCTCGCTCGAAATGTATCTGTTCCCCGAGATTGGCACTGTGCCTGTTATGGAGATCAAGGCTCAGAGGGCCATCAAGATCATCGAGCCCATCGCAGCTGCAGGAAAACTCGAAACAGTGCGTCGTCTCACACAACGGGTGAACGAGATCATGACCTTTGCCGTCAACTCTGGTCTGATCGATGCCAACCCTTGCTCTGGGATCAGCAAGGTGTTTCAGCGTCCAGCCAAACAGCACATGCCCAGTATTAACCCCAACCAACTGCCGGAACTGATGAACAGGCTATCGAAGGCCAGCATCAATTTGCAGACCCGCTGCCTTATCGAATGGAGCCTGCATACCTTAGCTCGCCCCAGCGAGGCTGCAGGAGCCCGGTGGGCAGAGATCGATATGGAAAAGAAACTCTGGCGGATCCCACCAGAGAGAATGAAGAAGCGCAGAGGTCATGACGTGCCCTTGACGCCACAGACACTTGCCTACCTGGACCTAATGCGACCCATCAGCGGCCATCGTGAATTTATCTTCCCTGGGATCCGAAATCCCAAGACACACACTAACGAACAAACCGCCAATGCAGCTTTGAAACGGATGGGGTATGAAGGGACCTTGGTTGCTCACGGCCTGCGAGCTTTGGGCAGCACGACCCTTAACGAGAGAGGATTTGATCGAGACGTTATCGAATCCGCCTTGGCGCACTCTGACAAAGACGAAGTGCGTAGCGCTTATAACCGCACGGATTATCTGGAACGTCGCCGAGAAATGATGGTCTGGTGGTCAGAACATATTGATACAGCATCCAAAATCGGCTCGGCGCTGACGTGGTTGCCATCCACAAAAGCAGGATAATTATTATCTATATAAGGCCTAGTTGTCCAAATCGCGACACTACCTGCAACCTCGCTGATCCTGTATAACCGTCTGAGAGCATCTGATGGACCCGCCAGTGAATTGAGCCGTGGGTAATGGCTATCGGGCTTGGAATTAACTCCATCAGGTTAATTCCACATTGAGTATCGCATTATGATTTTTTTTAATTTTGTGCGAGATGATGAGTGGCTCTTTCCCTTTGGCATTAGACGTTTTTTATTTACAGAATGGCTAGACGTATCGCGAACCTCATTAAGAGTGCAGTTCAACCCTTTCAAGGTTAGTTTCATAAAAAACAGCTTCGCCATGCTGCTTTTGATAATATCAAGCAGCAGATGACTATTACTAGGAATACCTACGGCCATCTCTCTTTGTAGGCCATCAGGCATCGTTTCTAATTTAGGTAAGGGCAACATCTGAAGAGTGTTTTTTATCATCATCAGAAGTTTCCTGTCAGTATACGCAATTGCATCCAATGAGCCTGATTGTTTAATTAGTATGTCCGGGGGCGCTATTAGAGGAATAATAGTTTTATTCTCGATAAGAAGAGCTGAAAAAAGTGTCATTGCATAGCCTCCCGACTGCGTCGCAGAAACGTCATCACTACAATATTTTTTTGCACACTTATGCCAACGGGCCTGTGCCTCTTTCAAAAAAATGAAGCTATCGAACATTGCCATCTTTTGATGTAAATCATCGACAATGCTTACAGTAGTCATGGGGTGTTTGTCATCTTTCTTTTGAGATTTTAAGATTTCAATAAAATCGACCAAATTACTACCCTGTTGGGTGTCAATATTAAGTTTTTTAGCTAATTCAGAGTACTTTTTGCTACGTGGATTATTTGTAAATAAACGAATGCTTTTTGATATTCTCTTATCATACTTACAAAGCAGGCTGAATGACTCCTTATGATAATCGAAGGGATACGCATCTTTAGGGAAACACAATGTGATAAACGTCTCTTGATACCATGGCATCGTCTCGGGTGCATGAATCGAGCTCACCATATTGACAAAGCCTTTTAATGCTGTAGTTTTTCTCAGGTCTGTATTAAAGTCAGTTATCGCCCTACTGAAACGGTCTGCATGTGCTTGAATACCATTATGATCTTTTTTATTACCGCTGTAACGTTCAAACTCAAACCTAGCTTTAATCACTACTTTTAAATTCTGCTCGTCACAAATTACATTCTCTAAAAAGTCCCAAAAACCGGCAATATGTTTAGCTGCATTTTTTTCAAAATTACTGACCTTTACATTCAAGTCCTTTCTGAGTAGGTCCTTAAGCAAGACTCTGGCTCTTTCGTTGATTTTATTTGCAATGTTCGTTGCCTGCTCAACAATGCCAATGAGAAGTTGCTCCGAAATATCAGTATCCATACGTATAGACGCAGTGATATCATCGTCAAAAACCAGGTACTCATAATAGCAGCTGATGATGTCGATACACTCTTGGGTTGAGAAGTAATTGGCATAGGGATGTAATGTGTAATGCCGAAAATGCCGATGTGTGATATTAAGGAGATAGAATATGGTTAAAAAACATAAACCTATCTTCGTTAGTGGCAAAATACTGATCGTTTGAAACGCCGCTCGTGAGTGAAATCCCTCGATAGACTTATCAATACTCACCAGTTCAAATATCTGCCACTCATCCTCAGGAGTGCAGCCAAGCAGTTCCTTTAACTTCTCAATCAACGCCAAGGCATAGTACAAATTCCGGTGATGCTCATCGCCATAACCATGACGCAATCGCCACGCCTTTTCGCTATTTTCACAAGCCATTTGAAGTGGGAGGAGCTCATCAAACGATATCGCTACATCAAATGAAACTTGGCGTGCGAGCTCCAACAACTTCAATCGCAACCAATCTCCCTCTGATGCCGCCACCCCAACCTCCTATGCTTATCAATGCTCAATGAAAAGGGCCCCAAGGCCCCTCATAAGAGTCTGACAAGATAGCCAGCCCGAGTCAAACACCGACCAAGCGCGGTTGCCTGAATGGCTGCAGTGATTGCCTGAGGGTCTTGGTACGCGGTCTGCCTCTGGCCGTAACTTTTTTGGGTAACGTTCCTTTGAAGAAGGTACGACGTCCATCGAGCTTCAGCTTGGCTACACGGTCTGACTTGGTCAGATAGGCAAGCGCCTTGTGCAAATACTGCCGTTTCTCCTTGTCGTGATGATTGACGACGCCAATCCCACAAAATCGGTATTCGTTAGCCTTAGCCTTCATATTGCAGTTAAAGCCCCGGCCACGCCCGCCAGTAATATACTTCCACTCTTCGATTATGAACCCCGCATGACACACATCACTCCGGAAATTTGCGCCATTCAAAAAAACAACTAAATGGAAATGGTATCCGGTTTCCGGAGCAAACTCCAAGCGACAAGCATAGCCTACCCAGTTGGCAGCCAATGCCCCTTTGCGGCGATTTTTAAGCAACGCATCCTTGTGCTTGATTATTTCATCAAGCGAAAGTGAATCCCGGTATTCACGCTTGTAGGACAAGTCTACACGCAATACCAACAACCGGGAGTAACGTTGAAATAAGCCGTTAACATAGTGCTGTAATGATACGGTGTTTTTGCGTGCACCTTTCATGAAGGTATATACTTGGTGCATCAGCTCGGATGATTTCAACTCATCCAGTAATACCTTGAGCTTTTCAGTAAGCATGGTTCTTACTTCACAACTAATAAGACCAAGCTCAAGCATTTCGTGCAGCCCATGCTTCACGATAAAATTACACAAGCATGCTAGTTTAGGGTGCAGGCGATAATATTCCTGATGCTTAAAGACCAACGTGGCATTATTGACGATGGTCGTGAATTTTTTCCCCTCCTTGGTCAGAGCACAGGGGAAACCATTTTTTATGACCACATCAAAGATGATGGGCGGGTAGTTCATTTGCTCAAGTTTGGCAGTGTAACTCAACAATTCACGATAATAACCGACCTCGTTGTGTATCTGGAACAAGCCAACACTGGGACTCCCGTCGGTGTCAGTGCCGACTTCAAGATTAGACTCTTGAAGTATTTTGATTGCATCAATGTCGATACAACCACGACCATACTTAGACATACTTACCCCTTAATTTAATTCTTGGTATTAGTCGTGAGTAAGGACATGTGGTCATGTCCTATTCTTATTCCTGGTTACAGGCTTCATCTTGTTGATTACGCCTGTATTCTGTTTCATCATGAATGGGTTACAGTTTCTTTTCATGATTAGTTGGAGGGTCTTTGTATTAGTTATAGGGAATACTAATAACAATAAAAACCAATATTCACACCTCAGTAGTTTAAGGTGTTATCAGGGGAAATAAATTCATCTCGCTCTTATTTTCCCGAGAATACCGACACCGTGAATGTGGCTGGTTTTTGTATAGTTAGTGTCTATTTTTCTCCTTCTTCTCTAACACGTAATCCACCTTGCTAAGACGTCTATCTTACGGCTCATGGAGCACTCTGTTGTGCCCCATGCTGCCTCAGCAAGAGGGTCTGATCACACCTCTTGGCGTGATTTCAGCCACTCCATAATCTCGTGTTCCAGGAACCCAACCGAGTTGGCCCCGATGCGGATCCGCTTAGGGAACGTCGCATCGAAACGCGGGGACTTCGGGTTCAACATGTCGAAAAATTTCGACTTGCTGATCCCTAGCGTCTGGATCACATCGTTGTTACGTAGTACCTTCATTACCATCGATTTACCTCCTTCAAAATTCCCTGTTCAACAACTACATTTTCTCCAAAATACCTTCCTGAAACGACGCCATTTCCTGCCGTATTGGTTCTATTTATCCAACCCCTGCTCCATCTCAACATCAGCCTTGGGTAGACTTCCGACAGCAGGAACTTCCTGCGAATGTTGTCCCGCTCCCCGTGCTGCCAAATGCAGCCTCCATGGCCATACCTAGCAAAAAGTTAGTTTAAGAATTTGGAATGTTAGTTTAATTTCCATACTAAACAGTAGGTTGCATCATCAACAGCACGGAGGGGGGGGTGGAAGATCCAGTTCTCTCAACCCAAGGAGAGAAATGTGAGCCGAGCGGGGAGACGTCGATAAGAATTTAACTTGGTGATGCGGCTTAATGTGACCAGATCCAGGTCGTCTCACATGTCTGTCCATCCTGTCCAAATTTACATGCCAGCCATAGCTGAGTGCATCGGGGATACGAGCCATTTCCAGAAAATTTCAAACCTACATCACCCCCATGAGTTAGCAGGCAGATGTCTGCATTTCACAATTCCTGGAGGAGATATGGCTCACCTGATCGACACCATGGCCTACACTGGCCAAACCCCTTGGCATGGCCTCGGCAATGTCTTGCCACCGCAACAATCTCTCGATATCTGGCTGAAGGCAGCCGGGATGGATTGGACCATCGAGCAGAGCGACGTGATGTTTAACGTCGCCTCAGATGCACTTCATATTCGCCCTTATTCAGACAGCAAAGTTTTGTACCGCTCTGATAACCTGGAGCCTCTATCCGTCGTTTCTCGCCGATATAACGTGGTTCAGCCTCACGAGGTGCTGCATTTTTATCAAGATCTGGTAGAGGTGGGCGGCTTTGAGTTGGAAACAGCGGGCTCGCTCAAGGGCGGCCGTAAATTATGGGCGCTGGCTAAAACTGGTCAAGATATGAAACTGAAAGGTGGCGACAGGGTAAAATCATATCTGCTGCTCGCCACCAGTTGTGATGGTACGTTGTGTACCACAGCACAATTTACCTCGTTACGAGTTGTCTGTAATAACACCTTGCAAATAGCATTACGGGATAATAATGGTGCGATCAAGGTTCCCCACTCAACTCAATTTAATGCAACTGCCGTCAAAGAGGCATTGGGCCTTGGTATGGCAAATTGGGATCGTTTCCAACAAGAGATGACATCGTTGAGCAATCGCCCGGTATCACCCGTGGAAGCCCTTAGTTTCTTCGGTGAACTACTCAATGATCCGGCTGGCGATGATGAGAATATTATTCTCAGCCGTCCCGCCCAAAAACTGCACGAGCTGTATATGGGCGCAGGTATGGGCTCAAAGCTTGCCAGCTCCCGCAATACAGCCTGGGGGCTGGTCAATGCGGTCACTGAATACGTGGATCACCACCGCCGTGCCCGCAGCCAGGATCACCGACTCGACTCCGCCTGGTTTGGTCAGGGCTCCCAACTCAAATCTCAAGCCTTGAATCAGGCACTCACTCTGCTGCAGTAATTACGCTTCCCCATTCAAACCGCATAACGACCTCACCCGGACTGGCGCAAGCCAATCCGGGCGTAGCCATTTATGCCGTCAACAAGGAATAGTCATGAAAGCAAAAGCCAAATATGGCCAAGCCCTGCGGCTAGCCTCTACTACCCAGTTAACCCGCGAGCAGTGGCTCGCTGTCCGTAAACTCGGCATTGGTTCCTCCGATGCCGCCGTCGCAGTGGGGCTCTCCCCCTACAAATGCCCGCTCAGCCTCTGGCTGGAGAAGACCGGTCGCAAGGAGCCGGAGGATATCTCCCACAAGGAAGCCGTGCTGTGGGGCATTGAGCTGGAGCCTGTGTTAGCGCAGGTCTATGCCAAACGCACCGGCTTTCGTGTGCGACGGGTCAATGCTGTGCTGCAACACCCCGAGCAACCCTTCATGCTCGCCAACCTCGATCGGGAGGTAGTCGGCCATCCCGATGGGCCTGGCATTCTGGAGATCAAAACTGCCAGCTATCACAGCGCTCCCCAGTGGGAGGAAGGCGTGCCGGTGGCTTACCAGTGTCAGGTACTGCATCAGCTGGCTGTTACCGGCCATGCCTGGGCTGAGGTGGCAGTGCTCATCGGCGGCCAGGATTTTCGGATTTACCGCATCGAACGTGATGAGGAGAAGATCCAAGATCTCACCGAGCGGGAGGCGCAGTTCTGGCAGATGGTGCAACAAGATCAGCAGCCCGATCCTGACGGCTCCAGCGATGCCGCCAACGCCCTGAGTTGGCTCTTTCCCCGCGATGATGGTCAGACGCTGGATCTCTCCGATTCTCCCGATTTCAACCAGCTGTTTGGGGAGCTACTGCGCTTGCGTCAGCAAAAGGAAGCTGTCGAGCAACAAGAGTCACAACTCAAACAGCGGCTGCAAGCGACCTTGGGTGAAGCGACAGCCGGGCTGTTTGCCGATGGCAAGATCACTTGGAAGCGCAGCAAAGACCGGCTGGCGCCGGATCTGGATAAGCTCGGTCAGGATCATCCCGACCTGCTCACCCGTTACGTCAAACCGGTGCCCGGCGTGCGCCGTTTCACCATTCAACCCTTGAGGCAAACTCCATGATCAAAGGACTGGCGATCACCCCGCCCGTGATCGGGCGGATCTGCATCGGCAAGCTGGTGCAAAAACAGGATAAATGGGTACCGGAGAAGGACGACAGCTTCACCCTCACCACCCAGGTACAACAAAAAGGGGGATGGTTACTCCATCCCCTGCATCAACACTACTCATCGCAAAAGAGTGGCCAAGGGCAGGAACAAACCAAGATCCGCGCCATTCCGGTGCGGGTGCTGTTCAACGATAGCGACTTGAATCTACGGGCGGAATACAGCGCGTTTGACCGGCAAACCGGCAGACCGCTCTGTGTCGGGAATGGGGAGGTGGCAAGACGTGTGGGGGCACAAGGCATAGAGGAGGTCAGCTGCCCTGGACCTGAGCGCTGCGCCTTTGCAGGCCAACAGGGTTGCAAGCTGTACGGACGACTGAACCTGTTTGTGGAGGGGCAAGGGGATGAGTTGGGTAGCTTTATCTTCCGCACCACCGGCTACAACTCGGTGCGCACTCTGGCTGCTCGGCTGAAGTACCTGGAGGCTTTGAGCGGGGGCCATACCCGCTATCTGCCGCTCACCCTACGGTTGCGGGCCAAGAGCACTACCCAGTCCTACCGCACACCGGTCTACTACGTGGATTTAACCTTGCGGGAGGAAACCAACCTGACCGAGGCAGTCAGGCAAGCACAAGAGGCGGCACTGCGTGACCAGGAGGCGGGTCTCGCCATCGACCAGATGGAGCAGGTCGCGCGTGAATTGCTGCGTAACGGCCAGTTTGAAGATATCGATGAAGAGGTGCCGATGCTGTTGGAGGAGTTCTATCCCGAAGCCAACAGCGACGAGACGGCGAATGATAACGCTGGTGTGGAAGCGACAACCTCGCATGCCGCACCACAGAGCCAAGCAACCAGAACGCCACAGAGGCCACAACCAAGAAGGAGTCCACTCACCAACAAATTGGGGAAAGGGAGCCCATTCCCTTCCCCCGGTTAACTGCTGATGGCCTTCGGGAATGGGCAAGCGGTTTTACTGAACCGTGAGGCCCTCCCTATAGGGCCCATTTCACGACTTCCAGTCCGATTGCATTCGCAAATCGATATCCACGGCAATCACAGAACGTCTCATTACTGGATCCAACTGCTGGCGCTGGGTCAATAGCTCAGGCCCTAGTGACATGCACGAATACGCACTAAAAAGGCACTGTTTTCAAGTCAATAGGGTTGGTTTCAGGCTTTTGACTTGTGCCGTCATTGTACCCTGCCCTATTGACCAGGAGGAGACCATGGCACTGGTGGGTTATGCACGCGTGAGTACCGTCGGGCAGAGCCTGGACACCCAGCTTCAGGCACTGGCTGAGTGCAGCACGATTTTTCAGGAGAAAGTCAGTGGGGCAAGGGACGACCGCCCCCAATTGGCTCAGTTACTCAACTTTGTGCGTGAGGGGGATGTGGTGTTGGTCACCAAGCTGGATCGCTTGGCCCGCAACACCCGTCACCTGTTGGAGATCTCGGAATACCTGCAAAGCAAGCAGGTAGCACTGAGGATTTTGAATCTGGGGATCAATACCTCGACCCCTACCGGTAAGCTGATGCTCACCATGATTGGTGCTATCGCCACCTTCGAGCGGGAGCTGATGCTGGAGCGGCAGGCGGAGGGCATTGAGTTGGCCAAACAACGTGGCGTGTACAAAGGCCGCAAACCTACCGCGATGGCAAGAGGAGAAGAAGTGCTGGCTCTTGCCGACCGGGGACTTGCCAAAACAGAGATAGCAAGACAAACGGGGATCAGCCTCTCCAGTGTGCAACGCATTCTCAAAACCGCCGCGACGAGTTAAAGCACAAGCCCCCAGCCGCAGTATTTGAGCTGGGGGCTCTATCACTCACCAAGGAGCAATGACCTTCGATGGAAATACTGCAATATGATGATTTTCGTACCGAGAAAATAGCAGCCCTTATTAATACCCGAAGCACCTTTGAGATTGTGGGTGTCTCCGGAAATATGGGCAGTACCGTTCGAATTCTTGAGACAACGATAGAATCAGCCGGATTGAAATGCAGGGTATACACCCAAGGGCGTATTGCCGCAGCAGGAGCAACATTTTTAGGTGGCGCAACCGGGGTTGCAGGTATGTTCGCAACCCTTGGTATCGCAGCGCATAACCTGGCTACGTATAACCCTGACTATGAAATAGTGAAACATGTCGTGGATGGTTCCATCAGCGTGCGTTACAAAAAATAACCATCATTCAGACCGTTCTTTTTAAGATGAAGAACGTTGGGGAGTAATAAAAATGAATAAACTTTTAATTTCGTCAGTCACCGCATTGCTGTGTAGCAACGCGTTGGCCTATGGTGAGGCAGGCCAATGGTCGAGTAGAAAAACACAGGATGGCATGGAGTATGCCGCTGTGATTGATGACCAGAATAAGCTCATCATCTCTTGCGATAAAAATGGTAAAGATATCGCTATGTATGCCACGATTGAAGGTGTCCAAGTTGGCACTGATGTATACGATAGAACCTTTGATATAAAAACCAGCGAATCGTATTACTTCACACCTTACGTGATAAATGGAGATAGCAGCATATCGAATTTCTTTAAGTTATGGGATGAAATAAGATCCGGGCATTCCATTATGTTGGACCAACGTGGCCCCGAATTGCCAACAGCAAATGCCAGTCAAGTATTGCCAGCACGTGACAGCAGTGAATTTATCTGCTTGACGGAAGGGATAAAAAAGAAAGACTATCAGGCGCCCGCCCAAGTTACACATACCAAAGTGGGTAATGAACATCGCTACTCGGTTGTCGCTGACGATAAGCATGCGTTGTACTTCTCTTGTGACAACACCAATAAAATGACCATGCGAGCAATCCTGGATGGTGACAAGTATGACGTTGAAAAGGATTCGTTTTACGTCAGTGTCGGAGGCAAGGCTGAACCTGCAAGCGTAATAACCAACAACAAGACGTACCTTGATAAATTTTGGGATGGCTTGCGTGAAAATAAAACCCTTTATCTCATCTCTCAACCAGACAATATTACCTACGTGCTGACCCCACAGGGTGGCGCTTCCGCACTACCTGACAGAACATCTTCAGATTTTACCTGCCTCACGGCTGATACCATCTCACATAAAAAGAATGATGCACTGTTAGCCCAGCAGGGGCCGACAACAGCCTCCACATTTTCGGTCAATGTGCGGCCAATTATCCCCAACAAGGGGTTGCCATCAAAAGTAATAACTGTTGTTTCTCACAGCGACCGGGTGAAGATAACGAAAGCTGTCGTTAACAGAGGCCAGTGTCAAGTAAAGTCAATTTCCCCATTACCTCTAACGTTAGCTTTTGGTAAGGAACTCATGCTTTACACGGGCTATGACTGCAACGTGTTAGAATTGAATTTATCAACTACCAATGGTGATGTGGAATACCAGTTCCAACCACAAAATTAATATGTACGTTGTGTTTAACAAAAATGAGTGAGGCTTGGAATATGAAATGGTTAATTGTATTGCCTGGTTTGCTTATTTCATCCAGCGTAGCCTTTGCCTATGGCGAGGCCGGACGCTGGAGCAGTGGCTGGGGTCAGGGCACCAGCGAATACACGGCGGTGGTCAACGAGCAGAACCATCTCTATATCGCCTGTAGTGACACCCGCAAGGTCAGCATGACGGCCACCGTGCAGGGCAAGGAGTTCGGCTCTTATGCTGGGCAGGCTTTCTCCATCATCGTCGATGGCAACCAATACGATGCGCCCTATGAGACCGAGTCCCGTGTCGGTGAGAACAATTTCTTCGACATGTGGGGCAAGCTACGTAAGGCAAAGTCGATCCGCGCATTTTGACGGCTGATGGCAAGCAGCTCGCACTGCCGACCCAAGAGGTGGCATCAGTTCTGCCAGCCACCAACACACCCGAGTTTGACTGCTTGATGTGGGACCAATAGGTCACACCCATTCCCATCCAAGAGGAGGCATTTGCCTCCTCTTTTTATTTCTACCATTCACCCACTCTTGAAGGAGACACACTATGCCCCCCTGCATTCCCCCTGAATGCGAGCCGTTCGATCACCCAGGTTTTTGGCACAAACTCTGGGCCTTTGCCAAACGTGCCGGTCGGCCCTTTATCGAGACCTGCCTGTTGCTCTACTACACCAGCCAGAAGGGTGACCTGCCACTTTGGGCCAAGCTGCTGATCTACAGTGCGCTGGCCTACTTTATATCGCCCATTGATGCGATCCCGGATGTGTTGCCGATGGGACTCGCCGATGACATCGCGGTACTGAGTGCAGCTCTCGCCAGCATTGCCGCCTTTATTGATGAACAGATCCGTGCCCGAGTGGCCAGAAAAATGCGCGAGCTGTTCGGCCAAGATTAACCCCCACAAGGAGTACACCATGACCATTCCCTTTTTCCGGGACGGCTTTGCCCTGCCCGTTGCACAAGCATTGCTGGTTCTGCTCGACCAAGAAGTCGCTAAAACCGAGCTCAATCTTGAGCGCTTAACCCAACTGACTTTCAACTTTCGTAACCCCGGCTACAGTGCCGAGCAAGGCGGCGTGCACCCAGTCGAGATCCGCCTGATCCGTGGGCTCGATGGCTGGCTGTTCGATTACGTCACCGATTTCAGTTATCAGGGGCTGGGCTCGGATGCCGAGCTCAGCAAGGAGCTCGATTTCAACTTCCTCGATGGGGAACACACCATGTTGGGCTGGGGACCACTGCGGCTGGCAGAAGCGCGGGAGCTGTTCGATATCTGGCAGAGCAACTTCATTGCCTACTGCCGGTTGGAGTGTTTCAGCGTCACGGTCGCAGGAGATTAGGAGGACACGATGAGCCAAGAATTAGCGCTCTCCCACTACTCACGTCAATGGTTGGGACAAGTTGCCGTCAACGCCAAGATAACCCCTACCCGCAGTAGTCAGCGCTGGTTGCTGCACCTGACACCGGATAGTCCACACATCCGCACAGTCACTCTGCAGGTCCGCTGGTCTGGTGTGCAGTGGCAACTGCTCTCCATCACCAATGCCGATGACGGGCGCACTATGAGTCAGCCGAAAGATGAGATCTGTATCGACCCTAAACACAGCTGTTTCTGGCGTTGCCAAGCAGGGCCCGTCTCACTCACCGATCAGCCTCGCGTGCTTGCAAGCTTCCTGGCTGACCTGCAGCGCATCTGCATCCATCGCGGCTATGCCGTGGAGAGTGACCCCATCGCCGACATGGAGAGCGAAGATGATTAACGCCGTGATCGCCATCGAACTGGAGACTTATCTTGAGCGCGATGGTCAGATTGAAGTGGTGCATGACCAAGGCCAGCCAGTGGACGGTTATGCCCTCTACCTGCGCTATGAAAACGAACAGGGCAAAGCACTGGCTCAATGGCTGTGCGACCACCCGGATCACCGCTGGCTAACCCAGCTAGGCACCCTGCTTGCGACCAGTTACGACGTCCCGTTGCACGACTACACCACTCACACCCTTGCGGCCTGAACACCACCAGCCAATCCTGCAACCACCACATTTACCAACCTATTAACCAAACACCTCGCCGACCCTGCCGCATCCCACGCGGTGGGGCGATGGCGTATGGAGTACATCATGTTGCATCACAAATTGATCGCTGGGGAGATCCCCGGCACCTACCTCGTCACTGAGCTGATTAACGAAGAGGACCTGTTGACTATCGCCAACCAGATTGCCCGTCAGAAACTGGCCAAAGGAGAAGCTATTACCGACAAACACTTGGCTCAGCAGGCACTACAAACCCTGTTGCAGAGCAGAGAGCATGAAGTATTTGCCATACTGTTCTTGGACAACCAGCATCGGATCCTGGCATATGAGGAGCTATTTCGCGGCACGCTCAGCAGTGCCTTCGTCTACCCACGGGAAGTTGTTAAACGTGCGTTGGCGCTCAATGCTGCAGCTCTG
Source organism: Aeromonas sp. 11P (assembly GCF_051920165.1). Classification (NCBI taxonomy): domain Bacteria; kingdom Pseudomonadati; phylum Pseudomonadota; class Gammaproteobacteria; order Aeromonadales; family Aeromonadaceae; genus Aeromonas; species Aeromonas sp. 11P. The sequence continues at coordinate 4,333,781 of NZ_JBQBDJ010000004.1, read as the reverse complement.
ATGCTGGTGCATAACCACCCGTCAGGTCACCCTGAACCCAGCCGAGCAGACATAGAAATAACCCAGCGACTGCAGAGTGCTTTGTCTCTGGTTGATATCCGAACCCTAGATCATTTGGTGGTTGCTAGTAATGGCGTTGTATCACTCAAACAACGAGGCTACATGAACTCTTGAAACAGAATTGGTTATTGATAGCGGCCGAGGCAACGGCCAAGTTTCGGACGGCCTGTGTGGCCGTTTTTTCTTTACCTTCTTGGGCTACAGAGAGCAACCGTAATTCACCAGTCACCATGGCGTGTAACTTTCTAGGCAGCCTGTCCGGCTGCGAAGGAGGATCTCCCCCGCCAGCATCAACAGCCGCATTTCTTAGCAGCCTGTCCGGCTGCGAAGGGTGAGCTCTATGTACCAGGGCAGCGCAAGCATTTCTTAGCAGCCTGTGCGGCTGCGAAGGACCCAGGGGTAAAAGTGCGGTGGTGGTACCTTTTCTTAGCAGCCTGTGCGGCTGCGAAGCCCCTCTGCTGGACGAGGTGCTATCGCTCAATTTTCTTAGCAGCCTGTGCGGCTGCGAAGGGTTATGGCTTGACATACCGCAACCCCCTTGATTTCTTAGCAGCCTGTGCGGCTGCGAAGTTGGCAAAGTAGTCGTATGCCTCGGCCAGCTTTTTCTTAGCGGCCTGTCCGGCTGCGAAGTGGTCGCCGGCGCAGCCGGTGGCCATCGATCCTTTCTTAGCAGCCTGTCCGGCTGCGAAGCGGCAGCGCCTGCAGTTGGCGGCCCGGGGGCATTTCTTAGCAGCCTGTCCGGCTGCGAAGAAGGACGAACTCGCATTTAACTCCGATGACTTTTTCTTAGCAGCCTGTCCGGCTGCGAAGAAGGTGACAGCATGGAGCCGACCATCAATGACTTTCTTAGCAGCCTGTCCGGCTGCGAAGTGCTGGCCCGGGGGAACGGTCGAGCAACTGCATTTCTAAGCAGCCTGTGCGGCTGCGAGGCTGTACGTCACCCGCCACGCCTTCGAGCGCTGTTTCTAAGCAGCCTGTGCGGCTGCGAAGTTGAGGTAACCGCGCAGGTCTCCGGCGTACTGTTTCTTAGCAGCCTGTCCGGCTGCGAAGACGGCAAATCTTTGTTTTGTTTCTGTGACAGATTTCTTAGCAGCCTGTGCGGCTGCGAAGAATAATAACCCTGTCATATCTATCAATTGACATTTCTTAGTAGCCTGTGCGGCTGCGAAGCCAGAACCGATGAAGACCAAGCGCCCTCGCCATTTCTTAGCAGCCTGTGCGGCTGCGAAGGGTTGTTCAGGTGAACCGGACGCCCCATCATGTTTCTTAGCAGCCTGTGCGGCTGCGAAGGTTGTGGTGCCTGGTATCAGGCGAACGTCAATTTTCTTAGCAGCCTGTGCGGCTGCGAGTTGTTGCTCGACCAAGTAAGCGCCTTGGCATTTTTCTTAGCAGCCTGTGCGGCTGCGAAGCAGCATCCAGCAAGCAAATGTATGGCGCATATTTTCTTAGCAGCCTGTGCGGCTGCGAAGTAGAGCGCCAGCCGAAGGCTATAGGCGCGTGTTTTCTTAGCAGCCTGTGCGGCTGCGAAGGTGGCGTGGGGCGCCATCAACCATGGTGTTATTTTCTTAGCAGCCTGTCCGGCTGCGAAGCCAACAATGTCGGCGGTTGGAGCTGGGCCACTTTTCTTAGCAGCCTGTGCGGCTGCGAAGGCCACCTGAGCAACAGGTGTACCGTCCGGATATTTCTTAGCAGCCTGTGCGGCTGCGAAGGCTCGATGTCCGAGGGGGACACTGCCGGTGCTTTTCTTAGCAGCCTGTGCGGCTGCGAAGATCATCGGCGCGCCGGGGCTCGACACCCTGCCTTTCTTAGCAGCCTGTGCGGCTGCGAAGCCATCGTTGAGTTCATCAGCAATGGCCGCCAATTTCTTAGCAGCCTGTGCGGCTGCGAAGACGGCCATCTTGTTGTCGTTGAGTCGGCCGGTTTTCTTAGCGGCCTGTGCGGCTGCGAAGTTCTCGCGCTCGGCCTTGTCGGCCTGCTCCTTTTTCTTAGCAGCCTGTGCGGCTGCGAAGGGGATGCGCCGGAGTACCTGATCAAGGTGCGCTTTCTTAGCAGCCTGCGCGGCTGCGAAGGTCGCCGTCGTTCATCAGCAGCCAGATGGCTTTTTCTTAGCAGCCTGTGCGGCTGCGAAGTCGAATACGTGGACAACTCCTATGCGGGCGAATTTCTTAGCAGCCTGTGCGGCTGCGAAGTCTTTGGGCTGCTGCTTTGCCATGTAAATCAGTTTCTTAGCAGCCTGTGCGGCTGCGAAGATATCCGAGCGCCTCGTCTCTTGCGGTATCGTTTTCTTAGCAGCCTGTGCGGCTGCGAAGGTCAGCGACCTGCTCACGGATTAAATCAGCGTTTTCTTAGCAGCCTGTGCGGCTGCGAAGAGAGGCGACAGGCCCATAGCGCAGGGCTGATATTTCTTAGCAGCCTGTGCGGCTGCGAAGGCCATGACTTTGCGGAAGGCCCACTTGCCAGCTTTCTTAGCAGCCTGTGCGGCTGCGAAGCCGAAGCCGCCAAGGCCGACGCTGGCCGTGATTTTCTTAGCAGCCTGTGCGGCTGCGAAGTGATTACGCTCATTACTGGGGTGCCAGGTGCTTTTCTTAGCAGCCTGTGCGGCTGCGAAGCTGTAAAATCAGGGATGCGCGGGCTTTCTGCTTTTCTTAGCAGCCTGTGCGGCTGCGAAGTTAATGTCTATTGCTGGCCCGATTATCACTCGTTTCTTAGCAGCCTGTGCGGCTGCGAGGGCCAGCCTGATGTTTGGCTGCTGGCTGGAAGATTTCTAAGCAGCCTGTGCGGCTGCGAGGCGATCACCATGCCAGCGCAGCAGGTCGGCAAATTTCTAAGCAGCCTGTGCGGCTGCGAGGTCAGCACTCTTGCGACCGCCAACTCTGCATCTTTTCTAAGCAGCCTGTGCGGCTGCGAGGGACCACCGTTGATTACGGCCACCTTGACCACTTTTCTAAGCAGCCTGTGCGGCTGCGAGGGCAACGTCTGGCTGTTGAACCGGCGTTGAATCTTTCTAAGCAGCCTGTGCGGCTGCGAGGAGGATGAACTGGACAAGCTGCAAGCCAATCCTTTTCTAAGCAGCCTGTGCGGCTGCGAGGGTTGTCACGGTCTCGGCACGGCCAATCGGCTTTTTCTAAGCAGCCTGTGCGGCTGCGAGGTTCTCGACCTGTGCAGGTGCGACCTTTGAACATTTCTAAGCAGCCTGTGCGGCTGCGAGGAAAGAGCTGCTCAGAATGAAGGCCGGGATGCTTTTCTAAGCAGCCTGTGCGGCTGCGAGGGCGCAGAGATCACGAAGTTGACAGCAGCCACCTTTCTAAGCAGCCTGTGCGGCTGCGAGGGTTGCCCGCCGCACTCTGACGCTCACCAGCAATTTCTAAGCAGCCTGTGCGGCTGCGAGGACCAACCTGCACTGTGCGGACGCCCCACCACGTTTCTAAGCAGCCTGTGCGGCTGCGAGGTTCTCGAACTGGAACAGGGGGTCTTCCGAGCATTTCTAAGCAGCCTGTGCGGCTGCGAGGGAATCGGCCAAGCAGGCCAAGCCCTGATCCGGTTTCTAAGCAGCCTGTGCGGCTGCGAGGTGGCCCGTCTGGAGGCCTCCAAATCTGCCTTTTTTCTAAGCAGCCTGTGCGGCTGCGAGGAAGAAGCGGTCGCCCTTGTGGTATGCCTGATGTTTCTAAGCAGCCTGTGCGGCTGCGAGGTGGGGCGAAGATGAGGAGCATTGAGCCCTTGGGTTTCTAAGCAGCCTGTGCGGCTGCGAGGTTCGCCTGCACGAACGCATCATAAATGCCATTTTTCTAAGCAGCCTGTGCGGCTGCGAGGATACGGAAACGGGGAGCGCTGGGGCGGCTGCCGTTTCTAAGCAGCCTGTGCGGCTGCGAGGCAACACACAAGCGGGGTTCCGGTAACTCTCACTTTCTAAGCAGCCTGTGCGGCTGCGAGGGACGAGGGCATTGTCGAAAGCTTCCTGAACGATTTCTAAGCAGCCTGTGCGGCTGCGAGGTCTTCCCAGGCGTAGATCCCGGCGTGCTCCTTTTTCTAAGCAGCCTGTGCGGCTGCGAGGGGTTACTGCCAACGTTAACGGAGCCGCCAACCTTTCTAAGCAGCCTGTGCGGCTGCGAGGGTGAGCCCCTGGTACGGGCGAATGAACGTAGTTTTCTAAGCAGCCTGTGCGGCTGCGAGGAGCAAGGGGCAGCGTGGAAGGCGGCCAATCGTTTTCTAAGCAGCCTGTGCGGCTGCGAGGGGAACCGGCTCACAAACACGAATCCCGATGCCTTTCTAAGCAGCCTGTGCGGCTGCGAGGGCGTCCACCAAAGCCCGCCTGAACTTCTCTCCTTTCTAAGCAGCCTGTGCGGCTGCGAGGGGGCTAAGCTGGGTGTCTGGATGGGCCTAGAGTTTCTAAGCAGCCTGTGCGGCTGCGAGGGTGGTAGGAATGGTCAGCAAGCTGAGACACTGTTTCTAAGCAGCCTGTGCGGCTGCGAGGCGATTATCCAGCACATCAGCGTCAGCGGTTCCTTTCTAAGCAGCCTGTGCGGCTGCGAGGCTGCGGTAGTCGCCGAGGCTCGGCTTTTTCATTTTCTAAGCAGCCTGTGCGGCTGCGAGGTTGGCGACGCATACCGTGACCCGCGCCTGCACTTTCTAAGCAGCCTGTGCGGCTGCGAGGTCCGAGTGTTTCGCCTTAACATCATTGTGCTTTTTCTAAGCAGCCTGTGCGGCTGCGAGGCACGGTGATCGCCAGGTTGCCGAACCCTTTCATTTCTAAGCAGCCTGTGCGGCTGCGAGGTTGAACCAGTCGAGCGCCTCTTTTGGCGGAAATTTCTAAGCAGCCTGTGCGGCTGCGAGGGCCATCAGGCAAACCGAACACCACCACCTCAATTTCTAAGCAGCCTGTGCGGCTGCGAGGAGCAGCGCTGCCGAGAAGACAGAGACGGCGTATTTCTAAGCAGCCTGTGCGGCTGCGAGGATCGGGAACTTGTTAGAAAGGCCACCCTTTAGTTTCTAAGCAGCCTGTGCGGCTGCGAGGACTTGGCCATTCTCGGTGAGCGTTGGCCCGACTTTCTAAGCAGCCTGTGCGGCTGCGAGGAGGGGTTTTCGCTGGCAGACTTGGCCATTCTCTTTCTAAGCAGCCTGTGCGGCTGCGAGGAAGGCCAACTACCACGTTGAGCTGGCCAACATTTTCTAAGCAGCCTGTGCGGCTGCGAGGATTTGGTGAGCGGCATCAGCCGCATTCACTCCTTTCTAAGCAGCCTGTGCGGCTGCGAGGTGCTCGGATGTCGCCTTGATCTCTTTGTTGCTTTTCTAAGCAGCCTGTGCGGCTGCGAGGGTTATCCACGGCTCGGAACCCCTTATCCATCATTTCTAAGCAGCCTGTGCGGCTGCGAGGTGAGAAGCGGCGCATCTCCAGCAGGTTGCGCTTTTCTAAGCAGCCTGTGCGGCTGCGAGGGCCTCGGCGGCTGGCCCTTTGTCGTTCTGGTTTTTCTAAGCAGCCTGTGCGGCTGCGAGGCCAACTACACCGGCTATGCCTCTCGCCTGATCTTTCTAAGCAGCCTGTGCGGCTGCGAGGAGGGTGGAGCAGGCCGCCATGACCAGCCACAATTTCTAAGCAGCCTGTGCGGCTGCGAGGAAAAATTGATTGTTAGATCGGAATCGGCCGATTTTCTAAGCAGCCTGTGCGGCTGCGAGGTGAGATATGGAGTTAAGGAGCATCAGCAGCGATTTCTAAGCAGCCTGTGCGGCTGCGAGGGGCCGGTGGCAAACTCACCGCTTGAGTACACTTTTCTAAGCAGCCTGTGCGGCTGCGAGGGATGAGGCCAAGCGACAGACTATCCGCGAGGCTTTCTAAGCAGCCTGTGCGGCTGCGAGGCACATGCTGGCCCAGCCCTGGCAACAACCAGATTTCTAAGCAGCCTGTGCGGCTGCGAGGCGTTCGCCTTCATCGTCAAAGCGCTTGATTTCTTTCTAAGCAGCCTGTGCGGCTGCGAGGGATGGCGCAGTGCAGCATGGCTGGCTCAGCTCTTTCTAAGCAGCCTGTGCGGCTGCGAGGGACCCGTACCGCGATGTGGCGAAGCCACGCGATTTCTAAGCAGCCTGTGCGGCTGCGAGGGCTCACACATCCCGCGCTGTCTCCCTGCATATTTTCTAAGCAGCCTGTGCGGCTGCGAGGTGCGCATCATATGCAGCTATCACCGTGTTTGTTTTCTAAGCAGCCTGTGCGGCTGCGAGGTCATCAAGTTTAACCAACGAAGAACCCCAATTTTTCTAAGCAGCCTGTGCGGCTGCGAGGGCTCGCCATTTGTGACCACGAGCTCCGTGTGTTTTCTAAGCAGCCTGTGCGGCTGCGAGGTCACTATGTCTAATCGTGGTGGCGCTCGCGATTTTCTAAGCAGCCTGTGCGGCTGCGAGGGTTGTGGCGAGCTTCCACTCAGCCGCCCATGCTTTCTAAGCAGCCTGTGCGGCTGCGAGGCCGAAGTCCTGACAGGTCTCGCCGCCGTGGTCTTTCTAAGCAGCCTGTGCGGCTGCGAGGGGTCTGCAAGTGCCGATCTCAAGCTGGTCGCCTTTCTAAGCAGCCTGTGCGGCTGCGAGGTGTGATGGGGGGAAAGATGGCACGTCTATCGGTTTCTAAGCAGCCTGTGCGGCTGCGAGGTCGTTTGCTGAAACATCAGAGCTGGACCCGCATTTCTAAGCAGCCTGTGCGGCTGCGAGGGGCGGACATATCCGCCCTGTGGCTGTGATGCTTTTCTAAGCAGCCTGTGCGGCTGCGAGGCGCTACGTCAGTGCTATCTATCAAGCGCTTATTTTCTAAGCAGCCTGTGCGGCTGCGAGGCTGACCTGAACACACCGGACCAGATTGCCCAGTTTCTAAGCAGCCTGTGCGGCTGCGAGGGAGATCCATTACCCGCTTGATGACTGGATGATTTTCTAAGCAGCCTGTGCGGCTGCGAGGTGTTGCACGTTAGTGCTATCTGATTGATTGTTAAAGAACTCGGTTAGCTTTATACACAAAGCCCTATTCGAGCAAGGGCGTAGAACACATCTAGAATCAATGTGTTAGCTACACCCTTGAAAATAGGGTCAGAACCAGGGAATGGTAACCGTGGCACTTAATCCATATGCGTTAAATTCACCAACCACCGGCATATCAAGCAAGGGGCCGTGCTCGATATAGAGCCGCATCCTGCTACCAGTAGAAAGACTGTGCATCTCGGCATAAGGAAGTGTCATTACTTTCTGTTGAGTATCAGGGATGCGTATCAGCGCCTCCTCTTCGGTCAACCAACCCTTTGCCACAGAACGACGACGCTTGTTACGGGCACTCTTGGCATTAACCCTTCTTACAACCCTAAAACAGGCTCCTTCCGGCACCGTGGCAAGCTCACCGATATGGATATAATCACGCATCCCTTGCAACCAGTTCACCTCAGTGAGGTTAAGCAAGTCGGCCAAGGAGCCGTGCAAGCGCAGACATTCTCCTAGCGTGCGTTTATAGCCGGGGAAGCTGACCCCTACCCTACCCTTGGTCAGGGAGGGGAGCACCCGATGCAGTTTGGCATAGAGGGCATTAAGCAACTCCACCTGGCCAAATTCGGGGTCGGGCAGGACACGAATATCAAGGTAGTGATCCATAGGAGCTCCTTAGTCTGCCTCACCGAAGACGCCGCCGCGTATCAGGGTCGCAATCACATAGTGCTGTTGTTCCACTGATGGAACATTGTCTTTCAGCATCCAGCCATCGAGCTGGTTATAAAAGTCGAGCTTCTCTTTGGGTTGGCGATAGGCCGTGCCACGGCTGGTAACCGAACCATACGGCTCTACTGCGATCGGTCCCAGTTCCTCTGAACCTGGGTACCAGGTGTCGATGGTGCGTAGGGCGTTGCCAATTTTCTGGGAGTGCATCGCGGCAATACCATCCACCTGGTAGAGGTACTTGCTCTTTTTCCCCTCTTTGCCACCACTCTGGTCGAGCACCAATTCCTGAGAAGGGAACACTTCCTGACCGGCCCCGATACGAACAAATGTCTCGACACTTAACAGCGCGAAGTCGTTGCCAAGCAGCCCTTGTCGGATTACTTCAGCCAGTTCAGCCAGCGCACCTTCTGGCTTGGTAAAGGTACGCAAGTTGAAGTTCAGGGCATCAAAGACCCAGCTCTGCTTAGCCGAGCCTTGCTCAAGCTGGCTGATGCGTACCTCCACGGCTTCAGCCCCAACCCGGTTGCGCCACAGGAAGCGGCCATTAGCCAAGTTCTCGGCATAACGGGCCGCCAGCTCATGGAACTGGTGTTCACGTACATAGCCATCGATCTTCTCTACCAATACCGACTGATAAGCCTGATCGTTGCAGGCAGAAGGCTGGGCCAGGTTGCCCAGCACGCGCAGGGTAAAACTAACCCGCAGGGTATCGGCATCGAAGGGCAGCGTCGCCACATCGACCCGCTGCAGATTAGGTTTCTGGATCTCGTTATCGAGCTTGGCCGAGTCTTCGGCAGTAGCTTTCTTCAAGCGATTGGAGATGGTGCCACGCACGGCTTTTTCTTGCAGTGATACCGGAAGCCAGGCAGCAGGGTTATCCCGCTCTTGCCAATTACCGGCGAAAAGTCGGGCATCGGAGTTAGCGAGCTTGCGCTCGAAGGCCAGAACGGAGGCGGTTTTGATTGTTGCTTTTGCCATGATGTGATTCCTTATCTTCCGGTGATTAGCTGATAAATTCTTCATCGTCTTCTTCAATACTCAGAGAAGGCGCGATGTAGTGGTTTTCACAGAGGTAATAGGGTTCCTGATGGCGATAGCGCCATAACAGGGCATCAAGACTCTGAATCCGGTGTGGGCTGACCCACTGACCCAAGGTGTAGATAGACTCAACAAACCGAAAAGGGGTCTCCTGATCGCGGCTACTGAGAACAGAACCCGGTTCATGGAGGGAGGAGATACCTTGGTAACCCACGGCCAGTGGTACCAGATAACCGGACGCCGGTTTGGCCAGTTGCGGCCAGCTCACCACACCGGCTTCATCTTGCTGCGCCTGATAGCGCAGGGTGACAAAATCGAGCAGGCTGTCGAGCACCTCAACGCCAGTCTCGGTGCTGGACCGCTGTTGATGGTGAAGAGTTAACAGGTCATGACGGCAGACCAGGGCAAAGCCCGGTAGCAAGCCCATACACAAGCGGCGTAGCTCGCGCTCCTCATAGCGCTCGCGCCACTGCACCAGCTCAAGGCTGGTGATAGTTCCCCCGGCCAAGCGCAGGGTCGGCACGGTGCGTTCAAACCAAGCTTGAAGCTCTCGGACTCGTTGATCCAGCGCTCCCGTTTTAGGTAGCTGGTCGGCGTCAAAATCACACTCAATCAACAGGCTGATGTCGAGGTGCACACGCCCCTCTTCATTAAAGGGAGCCGTCTTCCCCTCTTTGGTCAAAGGGTTGCGCGTCAGAGCAAAGACCTGCTCACGGCGGTTGCCAAGCGACTGACTCTGTAACACGGTGTGATGAGCGATGACTGCGCAGCCCCCTAGGGTGAGGCCATAGTTCTGCTCAAGGCGGCGTGACAGGGCGTGAGTGAAACCCAGAAAATGGCTGATGGCCGGAAAGCCATAGGTCAGCCCGCTGATAGCATTGGCATTTTCTACCTTGAGGTGACGAAGCAGCAGGGTCGATTTCATGCCCATTCCTCCAGATCCTGTTGCAACAAACGCAGTTGACTCGCCAACTGACGACGCCAGACATGCAGCTCAGCATCCCCGATATGGGCCAACCGCCTTTGCAGCCGCCGATTGAGTCGGCGACCAAATTCCAGAGCTATCTGATTGGCCTCTTTATCGGAGAGTGTCTGCTCGTCGATGGGATCGAGCCAGCGGCAAAACGCCTCGCTCATCGGCTCAGTCATCGCCCGGCTCCAGCCCGCAGGCAAGGTACGCAGCTCGGCGCCGTAGTGGAGTAGCGCCCCCATCAAGTCATCCACCAGCACAGCTCGGCGCTGTTTGATGGCGGCGTTGTTATCAACCAGCACCACCGACTTGAGAAAACGGCTCAGCTCACCGAGAGTGGCCGCAACCCGATACTCGTAGCGTATCCAGAAATGCTCGTGGCTCTCGGGCGCCGTAAGCCGGTCTTGCCACGCAGGTGGTTGGCTGCTCAACAGATAGGCGCGGCCGTAGCGTTTACTGTTAAGAAGAGAGACATTTTGGGGTTTGGTGCCGCCAAAGTGCTGCTCCGCCAGATGGGGAAAGTCCACGACGGTCAATTCGGAAAACTCTTTTTTACGGCAAGCATCTCGCGCAGCCTTCGCCTCATCCCCGAAGCGAGACTGATCGATGCGTTGATACAAGGCATGACACAGCGAGCTGGCAAAGAGGGGGCTCAGCAGGTGGTATCCCCCATCCACGGGAAAATAGATCTGCTTGGCCAGGGGGTGAGTAGTCACAGCACCACCTGCCAAGGCCTGAGAGAGTCCATCACACCATGATTCCAGCTGTGTCTTATTGTTGCTGAAGGTTGCAAGGGCAGAGGAATCGCCATCCTGAATCAGATCCACCAGCCGTTTGCCGTCCGCTTCGAGCAGCAACAGATTGGCCACATCGAGGGCTGCCGCATTGCCGATCACATCGATAACCGGCGCAGTCAGACTGGCAGTAGAGAGATACTCTTCCCCCGTCATCCCTTCGACTCTAGCTCCAATCCCCCGCGCATCCCCATGGGTAAACTTGGGGGCATGGGTAACCAATGTTATCTGCTTGGCCCGTTTGGCAGCATCGTCGAGCCACTCCCCCTTGGAGGACCATTTTTCTGGTTTGGCCTCCTGCCTTGCCGAGATATAGTCATCGATGACTGATGACAACTGTTCCACCCCCATTGCTTCCTCCCTAGTACCTAAAGATGTTTGACAAGATCCACCTGACCGACCGGAACGAAAAACACCACATCAATGTTCAGATGCAAGTTGCTTGCGATACCTGAGCCGATACAAAACAGCCCAGCCAGTACAAGACGTTGTACTTGTTTCATTACGCCCCCACAAAGATCCATACCGATCCCTATGGAGCTATGGTGAACTTGGCTTGCCGGAAAATCAACAGCCAATGCTCGTGTTCTTTTTGTAAAACTTTCCTATCAGCTGTATCTGCTTGTTTTGATACTCGCTATAATCCTTAATCTGTCGAACAGACAGCTCAGAAAAATGCACGTGTGCTTTTCTTCTCACCCTAGCTACCGAACAGGTAGAGTCCTGTATAAGGCGCTCAATTGAGCGCCTTATACACACCGAATTGCGGGTCATATCGCCAAGGCTTGGCACTCTGCTCGTTTAGTGGCAGACGGATCTCGGTAAAGGTGTGCGATAGCCTGGCGGCATCCCACTCCAACTGCTCCCTCAGGGCGGCCAACAGAGGCTCTGGCTCGTTATTCAACCAGGGGGCGACCCGTTCGGCGGGCGTAAAGGTCTGGCGCTCGAAACAGCTAGCCTCCACCAGCTCAGGCTCACCACGCTCTTCGAGCCGGTGAAAACGCAGGGGCTCATCCTCATCACCCTGATAGAGTACAAAGCCTTCGTCGGGGCGCGACTCCCGAAAGCGAGTTTGCCGCTGCATCTCGCCAGCCCAATCAACATGGTATTGGTATTGCCACCACTGCTGAGCCGGCGGCGTATCCAACCGCTTGCCTCCCTTGCTGTAGCCAAACAGCCGGACGTGGAGATGAGCGTGCTCCAACGCATCGAGCCGATTGTAACGGCCACTCAGACTGATGCCCGGTGGCATCTGGATGGCTGGTGCCGCAGAGATCCACTCGTAACAACTCAATGGCAAGCTTGCGTTCATATCCGAGTCATTGAGTTGGAATTGGCTCGACTCAAACCCCGGCTGACAATAGGCCGGGGTCACCCCTCGCAACGCCTTGACATTGCGATTGAGGATCAAGAGGTTTGGAGCACCTGGCCCCCTCTTGCGGTGACGCTGAATGCGACCGGCCAACTGGATAAGAGATCGCATTGAGCTCGGCTCGGCGATGGCCCAGTCATAGTCGTGATCCCGCCCCACTTCGGCGACCGGCGAGGCAAAGACGATAAACAGGTGGTGTGTCTCGGGTTGCGCCAGTGCATGCTGCACCTCTGGGCGCAGCCAAAATGCGTCGCTATCGTGGCGGGTCAGCAGGGCATCAAGGTGTTCTTCCATATGGGATCGGACCAACAGCGGATGGTGGCTGTGATAGATACAAAAGTGGATGCGTGTATCGGGTGGGGGGGCTTGGGCCAGCACCTGCTGGGCGATGGCGACCAGCGGATTGATATTGGCCATACGTACCAGGCCAACCGAACAACACTTGCCTGAGACGTGGCGCTCATGATGCTCACTGTGTAGCAGGAGCATACCCTCACGAACCGCGCTCGCCATGGCTTGCACCACCTCATCGCTACTTTTTCCACTTGCACTCACAGACCATATTGCTCCCCGGCGCAGGGCGGATTGCTCGGCCAGCTTGGTCAGTCGAGCGGCCACAAACTCTTGGTGATTAACCTTGAAAGCACTCTGTTCAGCCAGATCCTGCTGGGCGACCCCGAATTCATCGAACCAGGCACAGCAGATAGGGGGCATGAGCCCTGGCTGGCCACAGGCTTTGTGGTAATGGGCTCTCCCCGCCTGATAGGCAGCAAATAAGGCATTCAACAAGGCGGGCTGCAAGGTAGCCGATGAGAGCAGCACCCGACTACCCAGCATCCCCGCCCAATTGACCAGACGACAGAGGGCAGGCAGATCGGACAGCCCGAAGTCATCGGGTTCATCAAGCACCAGATCCGAGGTGAGCAGACGCAGCATGGGGGCAATCTGCTTGCCGCCACGAGTTCCTTCGGTCGCCAGGATCAGGTGATCGATGGTGCTCACCAGTACAGGGGCGCTGACCAATTGATGCAAGGCAGGAGATTGTTTGAGCCAGCGACGTAGTGGGCCGTCATCGAGGGCTCCGTCGTAACGCACATGCATATTGGTATCAAGCAGCGACTCTGCCGATTCAGAGCCACTCTTAGGCTCGGAAAGTGCCTTTCGGGTTCGAAGCTCATGGAGCTGCTGCACTGCCGTAGAACCTATCAGCACGGCCAGATCATCAGAATCGAGTGATAACCTAGCTCTCAAGGCATCGCCGGTTTGCAACGTCAGGGTGCGAAGGCCCAATGCGACGCTAAAGCGGCAGCCTAGCTTTTCATCGGCCAGCCCGTACATGATGCGGGCATTGGCAAAAGTTTTTCCGCAGCCGGTTGAAGCCATATTGACCCCAAAGAACCCCTGCTGCCGGGAGCGGTGAACCAACATTCTGGCCAAATCAAATGCCTTGTCCTGCCAGCGAAATGCACTCTGTTGGCTGCGCTGTTTAAAGCCTTTGTGACGAGTGATTGCGGGTAGATAAGGCCGCAGTTTAGGCAGACTCTTGGCGAGCAGATAAGCGTTATGGCCCACGCCGATATTGTGCTCATCAAGCGACTGTTTGAGCCTGCCCGTGACGCGATCGGTATTGGCATAGGCCCGATAATCCCTGTCTTGCCACTTCTCGGTTACATCACCTGAGGAGTAGGCATGGTCTGCCAACATCAGGCACAAACGAGCCAAATGAGCAGTGAAACGATCGGATAGCCAATCCCGGTCTTGCCAGAGTGAATGACACTGTAGCGCTCGCTGCGCCAGACTGTTGGCTTTGCTGCACCAGGTTTGACTGGCGAGAGGAGTACCGTGAGGGAAGACCCAAACACGTTGCCATGCATCCTTACCCCATTCAGGATCGCGGCATTGGGGGGAGTTCCAGCTGGCATCAAAGCGCCCTGAATCTACCGTTAACCGTTCCAGAGGAGGCGTGCCGACGGCTTGCTCATGTTTGGCGTCAAACTGCGGCAAACGATGGTGCGAGACGATAAGCCAGCCGATGATGCGAGCGATCGGCGGTAAGGCTTCGAACGGGTTTACTCTGGTTGGATGTGCCTTGCTCTCGGTCAGCTTACCAAGACCTGCCAATGCCTCCTTTTCATCATTTGGGTTCACGTTAGAGAGCGCTGTTAGCCACTGCAGGTCGCCCCGACCATCGACGAAAGCTTCAAAGATGCGCAGCGAGACCCACTCATGGCGAAGTGGCTCGCTCAGCTCACGGCGCTTGCCCGTGAGCTTGTCCTGAAAGAGCCGGTTGGCTTTGCCCAGATCGTGAAAAAGGCCAGCGATCGCCGCCAACAACGCCATGGCTTCACCAGAGTGCCAGAGATTCTCATCCTGGCTGCGCAGGATATTGCGCCCGGTACTGTTGGTCGGTACCGAACCCTGCTCATTGAAGCGGCGGACATTGCCAACAATCCAGCAAAGCTCGGGCCCCGAGCTTTTGAGCCAGTGACAGGATACGGCGGTGTTACGACGGGCCGTTTTACGTAGCAGTTTGCGTAAAGTATCGAGGCCATTTTGGGTGATCGTCGTCGCCCAGGTTCTCTCACCTTTACGTTCGGCAAACTGATCCAGAATGCGCCTTGTTTCATCCAAGGCTCGTTTACTGCACTGGGAGACCAACAGCACATTCATCGCCCCACCTCACTTAGGTCGGCGGCTACCGACTGCAAGGTCTCAATCATCAGATCCAATGCACCGTGCTGATTAAAGCGGCCGATGATCCGCTGGCGAAATTCTTGCTCTTCTTCCCCGGCCATGGCAGCGATAAAAGCCTGGGGCAAGATGAGCGCATCCTTGATCAGATCAGCCACATCAAACACCAACCCACCGCGACGGGTTTTACCATGAAGTACAGAGAGACCATGGGGCAGGCCGATAACCCAACAAGCGGTTGCGGCAAGGCCATAGGCGAGATAGTTACCGTGATCGAGAAAACGGTTGGCCATGTCGATGCCACTGCCATGCTTGGCACGGGTAAACTCGCCATAACACACAGCATTGCCCGCCAACTTGTAGAGCATCTTGGTCAAGCTGGCCTCTTGTGCCAGCACATCGGTAGTACTCTGACAGTGAGCAAGCTGGGCCTCGAAACGTAACAAGGCACTGTCGAGAGCGGCCTCATCGAGCGCGAATGCCCGCTCACGTTTCATGGCCGCCCCCACCCATACATTGCGAATCTGGGCGATACGCACTTTTTGAAAGGCGATGGCCGCTTTTAGCCTTGCATCATCACAAAACCAGAAGCTAACCCACTGCTGCAGATATTCGGTTGGCCTGTACTCGCTCTGGGAGGTGAGCCAACTCACGCTCACCTCAACTTCATTGGCAGCAAAAAGAGGTGTGCCACCACCGCCACAAAAACCAACCAAGACACCCGCCTTCGCCAGTTCCCGCATGGCAGCCTGAGTAATAGATGTGCCTGTTCCCAGCAGGATGCAGGTAGTATTGGCAATCGGAATATTCCAATAGAGTGACTCTTTTCCTTCATCGGTCACATACTCAACACGACCACCATTGACCAAGACCCGGCAATACTCCAAGTAGTAAAGGTTGGCCCGTTTGGAATGCAAAATGGTCTTCAGATCAGATGGGTGTAGCTCTGCCATATCCGAAAGCTTCCTCTTGATAAGCTCTGGCTATTCTTAATCGCTCACTGGCTCACCGGCTGAGCCAGTGGTGCCACTGCCTCATGTTTTTTTAATCCGGCCTCCATGGCCGCTATCACACTCTGACGCAGTTCAAGTGGTGCAAGCACCTCAACCTCGCCACTAAAGCGCATCAGGTCGCGTACCAGTTCGCGTTGATCGGCATAGGGGAAAGTGAGACGAATATGGCCGCTTGGCTCTATGGTCTGGAGCTGCTCCCGGTGCCACTGCACATCTCTAACCCAAGGGGTAGCAGATGGGTCAAAGCGCAGCTCGGCCTGTTGCAAATCAGCTCCAGCGAAGATGCCATAGCCATTTGCAAAGAGCGCATCCAGCTCAGGTGTCCCACATTCGCAGGCGGCTTCATCCAGCGCTTTGGGTTCGACTATTCGACTCAAGGCAAAGAGGCGCAAGGCTTCTCGTCCATGACACCAGGCAAGCAGATACCAGTTGTCCCGATACCAGCAGAGACGTTGTGGCGATACTTGACGCTTTTCGGACTGATGTTGTGTGGGATGATAGAGAAAGTGGAGTTGACGCCTGGAAAACAGCGTTTGTACCAGAGGTAGGAATAGCTCTGGGGGCACGTATTGGCGCCCGATGCTTTCCACACGCAGGCGGTCAGCTTCATTCTGCCACTGGGGACCCAGCAAATCTCCGATACGTGCCTGCAACTGAGCCACCCCCTGCTGCTGCAGACCCGGTTGCACATCTTGCAGCAGGCGATTGGCCATCAAGAGCGCAAAGGCTTCCGATTCGGTAAGCCAAACACCCGGCAAGGTAAATCGGCCATCATCGGTATCGTAGCGATAACCACGAGCGATCGGGTCCCAGATTATTGGCGCCTGATAACGGTCTCGCAGCAATTCCAGCAGCCGTTTGAAAGTGCTGGCTGAGCACGCAAGTCGCTCGAGTATGACGGCGCGTGGAACAGGGTAACGAAAGTCCAAGAGTAACTGGTGTAAGGCAAGGGCTCGGTTAAGTTGTTCCATTCTTCTGTTAAGTTATTGGTTAATAACGACTAGGCTACCACTTAAGGAATGGAAAAACCCTATCGAGTCTCACATATACGCGACCTTTAGAGACCGTGCGTTATCTTAGTTTCTTGTATTTCGCCACTTGTTCGAGGAAGTAGCGGCCCAGTTCACCTTGATGTTGGTTCGCTTCGCTTTCTGCGCTGGCCAAGTAACCGTTGCGCTCCTTCCATACCGCATATGCGGCGGCCTTCTCAACCTCGACCCGTTCTTTCTGCTCTTTCGGTAGGGCACACAGATTGTGACTCATACTGACCTCTTTGTTATTTGTCGGCGCCATGGTACGCCATCACTGGCATGCGGGACTTGCGCTGGTTCAAAGGTGGCGCGCTATAATGCCTGTATATAAATACAGGCATTGTTACCATGAAGCTGTTAACCCCAGACCCATCACCCGCCGAGGTGACCATCCCGCTGTTCTTGCACCGCGCCTCTTGCGGCTTTCCCAGCCCAGCCAGCGACTATCTGGAAGGGAAGTTGGACCTCAACACCCACTGCGTGCCGCACCCTGCAGCAACCTTCTATCTGCGTGCCGAGGGGGATAGCATGACCGGGGTCGGCATCTTTCCCGGTGACTTGCTGGTGGTCGATAAGAGCCTCACCCCGCGCCATGGTGATGTGGTGATTGCACTACTCGATGGTGGCTTCACGGTAAAGACCTTGCAGCTCAAGCCGAGGTTGCGGCTGTTGCCAGCCAATCCGGCGTTCGCGCCTATCGACCCTTGTATGAGCCTCTCCCTGGAGTTGTTCGGAGTGGTCACCCATGTGATTGGCAATCTGAGGCAGCGTGATGGCTATAGCGCTCGTTGATGTAAACAACTTCTACGCCAGCTGTGAGCGGCTGTTTCGCCCTGAGCTGCGTGGCCGCCCGATCGTGGTGCTCTCCAACAACGATGGATGCGTGGTGTCGCGCAGCCCCGAAGCCAAGGCGATGGGCATCAAGATGGCCGGGCCCTACTTCAAGATCCGCGAGCAGTTCGAGGCGCATGGCGGTGTGGCATTCAGCTCCAACTACGCACTCTATGGCGATATGTCTGGCAGGGTGATGTGCACGTTGGAGACCATGGCCCCCGAGCTGGAGGTCTACTCCATCGATGAAGCATTCCTGTCACTGTCGGAGTCGTTTGCCGGGGACCTGACAGCCTATGGACAACAGATCCGGCAACGAGTGTGGCAGTGGACCGGCCTAACGGTAGGGGTTGGGATCGGCCCCACCAAGACCCTCGCCAAGCTGGCCAACTATGCAGCCAAGAAGTGGCCTGCCACTGGCGGCGTCGTGGACTTGCGTGACGAGCTGCGCCGCGCCCGGCTGATGGCTATCACCCCAGTGGATGAGGTGTGGGGCATAGGGCGGCGCTTGGGGGCCAAGTTGGTGGCTCAAGGCATCAACACCGTGGCTGACCTGGTGGCCAGTGATGCCAAAGGGTTACGCGCCCAATACGGCGTGGTGGTCGAGCGGATCGTACAGGAGCTGCGTGGCTTGCCTTGCGCAGAGCTGACCGTTGAACCGGTGGCGAAGCAGCAGATCCTCTCAAGCCGTTCCTTTGGGGAGCGCGTGACAGACCGTGGAGAAATGGCCCAAGCGTTGTCAGGCTTTATGGCTCGCGCAGCCGAGAAACTGCGGGCCGAGGGGATGTGTTGCCAGCGGGTGCACCTGTTCGTGCGAACCAGCCCCTTTGACGAACGAGCGCCTTACTACAGTGAGCAGGCTGGCGTCCGGCTGGTCTGCCCTAGCGATGACACCCGGTTGCTGCTGCAGCAAGTGAACGTGCTGCTAGCGCTGATTTGGCGCGACGGTTACCGCTATCAGAAGGGGGGCGTCATGCTGAGTGAGTTCACCCCCAAGGGGCAGCAACAGGCAGATCTGTTTGCCCCGTCCTCCGCTCAATCGGACGCGCTGATGGCTGTGATGGACCAGATCAAAGCCAAGGGATTGGGGCGCGTAGGCTTTGCCAGCCAAGGTACGGGGTCGCCTGAGTGGATGATGCGACAAGAGCACTTAAGCCCCTGTTACACCACCCGCTGGGAGGACCTGCCGGTGGCGAGGTAAAAGCCACAGAAGGTTGAACAGTCTATTCAAAGCTCGCTGGACAGGTAAATTTTGGACGGGGAATTTTTTTCCAAACGAGGAACTGATACAACAGAGAGCGCCAACTTTCGCAAGAGTCAGTTACCTTTTGAGGAAGGTGAGAGTTAACATTTCCTCCACGGCCAATTAACCACATATGGCCATGCCAACCCAGATAACACTATGTTACTGCAGAAGTTCTGATGTTAGGCATACGGTTAGGCATATTGAAATTTTCTGAATTGGCGTTTTTTATTTTAAATCAATAAATTAAATATCCAGTTCAATCTCCCCCAGCCCACCAAACGTTTGGAAAGGGCCATCTCGCAAGAGGTGGCCCTTTTTTATTTGTCCATGTCCATCTTGTTTACCGATGTCAAACTGGTTGGATTTTTTCCAATATCCCCCTTGAACTGGCCTTTGGCAAAAATTCAGGCGCATCACCGCGCAGGTTTTATCATCAGGTTGCCATCCCGGTACTAGCCGGACTCACAGCCGCACAGTGGCATGTCGTGGCACAATATTGAGTAAATTGAAGTTGGCCGCTGCATTTTAATGCACTTACAATACGTGCCCACTTTTGTTGGATTCCTTCTGATGCTCCGCCAATGTGATCGTCTATTCCTGTTTCTCCTGCTACTGCTCTGGGGCATGGCGGCGCAAGCCCATACCAGTCTGAATGAGGATGGGTTCGATCTGTCTGAGCGCGCCTGGCTGTCATCACACCGGGAGCTTATCATCGGCATGCCGATGATGGGTGACCCTCCATACAGCTATAAAGATGCAGATCAACGCTTTACCGGCCCAGTCCCCGACATTGCGCAGCAGATTGCCAGAAAACTCGGTTTGACCCTGCGCTACAAGGTCTACCCCTCCAACACGGATGCACTGACCGGACTTGACCACGGCGAAGTGGACATACTGGTCAACTACCAGCCGGGCGAGCAGTGGCGATCCCATATCGTCTCCCTCCCATTTTTGCTCTCCATACCGCGTGGTGTGCTGCTCAACAATGGCAAAACGGAGCTGTCACGACAGGATGCCCATGATTTGCGCTGGGTCTGTGTCTCTGGGGTCAATGCGTGCAGTGAATTGAAAAGAATGGGATTGCCCCGCGTGACCGAGGCGGAGAGCCGCAGCGAAGCCGCCTTTATGCTCAAGCAGCGTCTGGCTGACGCCTATCTAGCCGATATGCCATCACTGATGATGGTGAAAGAGCAGCATCCCAAAACCGGTTTCACCATCGTGACCCCGGAATGGGTGAGCGGCACGGCCCTCTCCATCAATATGAACCAGAGCGACCCGGCACTGGTCAGCCTGGTGAGCAAGGCATTCAACGAGATCCCGATTGAAGATCGCCGTCATCTGTTTAAGGTTTCCGTAACGAGCCCGCACGTCACCACGGGAGAGAGCAAATCCATCCAGTTTACCCCTGAGGAGCAGGAGTGGCTCAACCAACATCCGGTGCTCACTTACGGCGTCTCCCCGGACTGGACATCGATGAGCGAGTTCAATTATCGGGGCAGGCTGGTCGGTTTTGTGGCGGACCTGATGGCGCTGATGCAGCAAGTCTCCGGGCTGAAGTTCTCTCTGGTTCGCACCAATAGCTGGGGAGAAACCCAGAACCTGCTGAAGCTGCGGCAGATCGATTTTATTCCAGCCATCTCCCCCAACCACGATCGCGGCCAATTTGCACTGTTCACCCCCGGCTATCTGTTTGTCGATCGGGTCGTCATTGGTCCCAAGCGTAGTGCCGATATCACGGACATCTCTCTGCTGCGAGGGAAGCGGGTCGGCACGGTGCATGGCTCGGTGGATAAAGAGCTGTTAACCAGCATTGGTGCTCATCCGGTAGAGGTCAACAATGACAACCGCTTGCTGGAGCTACTGGACACGGGCGATGCGGACTACGTGATGTTGACCATGCCCTCCATGAACAAGCGGGTGAGTGAACGCTATCAGGTGGTCTATGCCGGCAAAGACCTGCGCCTGCCGGTCGCCATGGCGGCACGCAAAGATCCCATGCTGCAGCAGATCCTCACCAAGGTGCTCTATTCAATACCGCCGGAGGAGCTCAATAAAGTGGAGAGACGCTGGCTCTCCATGAGTGTGCAGACCGGGATCAATGTCGAAACCGTGCTGCTCTGGTTCGTGATGGGCGGCGCGGCCGCAACCCTGTTGTTTACCCTGTTCTGGGCGTGGAACCGCACTCTGAAACGGGAGATCGTGCAGCGTCAGCGGGCCGAGAAGACGCTCAATGAGCAGCTGGCGTTCGTCCAGACCCTGCTCGACTCCCTGCCCAACATGGTGGCGTTGCGGGATCGCGAGCATCACCTGACCCTCTGCAACCGGGCATACCGCGAGCTGTTTATCGGTGACGGATCAGACGGCGATGGCTGGGGTTATATGACCGGGGACGAGCGGCAACAGATGCTGCGCGAGGAGCGTGCAGTCTGGGAAACCGGCGAGATCTTCGAAGGGTCCGGTTATACCCAGCGCGAGGGGGATGTGCCCCTTCATGTGGTCTACATCAAACTGCCCTACCGTGCAGCAGACGGCACGATTCAGGGGGTGTTGACGGTATTGACAGATGTCAGTGCCCTCAAGGCCGCCGAAAACAAGGTGCGTGAAGTAGAGGGCAGACTGCGGGATATCACCGACAGCATGCCGGGTCTGGTCTATCAATATCTCTGGCAAGGAGCTGGCAAGGGGAAATTCCTCTATCTGTCCCAAGGAGCCAGCGACATTCTCGGGATGACCCACCAAGAGTTGATGGCAGCCGAGTCTGGCGGCGTGATCTTCGGCTTGAACGACGAGGCACTGGCAGCCTTTGTCGATGAGGTGGCCAAACACGCGCAAACCCTTGAGCCGCTCGATATGGAGGTGCTGGTGCCCTCTGCTCAGGGGGCGCGCTATATCCAGATCCGCGGCAACTTTGTGACGCAACAGGGCAATGATCGCCTGCTCAACGGCGTGGTGCAGGACATCACCGCCATCAAGCAACAGGAGCATGAGCTGCGCGAGGCGCGCGCCGCGGCCGAACTGGCGATGCAGGCGCGCAGCCGCTTTTTGGCCACCATGAGTCATGAGCTGAGAACCCCCATCTCGGGCATGCACGGCATGCTGGAGCTGCTGCGCATGAGCGAGCTCAATGATGACCAGCGCTATCTGCTGCGCAATGTGGAGAGCTCGGCCAACCACCTGCTCTATCTGGTCAACGATATCCTCGACTTTTCCAAAATCGAGGCGGGTCAGCTGCACCTCAATCGCCAATCCTGCCGTCTGCAACCTGTGGTGTGCGATGTGATCCGCGGCCATGCCGCACTGGCCTACAACAAGGGGCTGAAGGTCACGCTCCAGTGGGAGGATCAACTCCCCGACCTGGCCGATATCGATCCGGTCAGAGTGGGCCAGGTGGTCTCCAATCTGCTCAACAATGCGGTGAAGTTCACCGAGCAGGGCGCCATTTCGATCCAGGTCAGCTGTCACGACCAGCAGCTGGTTATCGCGGTGAAGGATACCGGCATCGGCATCGCCGAAGAGAAGCAAGCGCTGCTCTTTACCCCGTTCGAGCAGGTGGAATCCGATATCAATCGCCGCTTTGGTGGCACCGGTCTGGGCCTGGCCATCTGTGATCAGCTGGTGAAGAAGATGGGCGGTACCCTGACGGTCAAGAGCCAGCTCGGTGAAGGGGCCTGTTTCCGCTTCAGCATCCCGCTGCTCAATGGCCTGTGGGAACCACCCGCACTGGCGGGCAGCGAATGGTGGTGGCTGGGTAGCGATGCCACCTTGCAGGCCACCATGGTGCGGCTCGGCGCCCGGTTGAGCCCCCTCGACATCCACCAGCTCACCGCCGATCTCGACGGCCTGCTGTTGGCGGAAGAGGCCGCTCTGGAGTCCAGCATGGGGAGCGATTGGCACACCTTGCTGCAGTCCGGCACTCTCAAGGGGGTCATCCTCTCCCCCCGCGAAGCGTTGCGGGGACGCATGGGCTCGGAGAACTGGTGGCGCCTCGGCCAATCCCCTCTCTATCCGGATCTGTTGCTCGAAAGCTGCAGAGAGCTGATCACCGGGCGAGCCGTGGCCCCCCATGCCGCCAGCATCGAAAAACTGAGCGGGCGGGTGCTGGTCGCCGATGATCATCTGGTCAATCGTGCCCTGCTGACCCGTCAACTGGCAATTCTGGGAGTGGAGTGCGAGGTAGTGGAAGATGGCGAGAAGGCGTTGCGCGCTTGGCAAACCCGGGATTTCGCCCTGCTGATCACCGACTGCCACATGCCGCACATGGATGGCTACACCCTGACCCGCCGCCTGCGGGAACAGGGGGAGCAAGCCCCCATCATCGGCGTCACCGCCGATACCTCGGAGGAGGCGGCAGCCAATATGACGGCAGCCGGCATGAACGGCATGCTGTGCAAACCCTATTCGCTGGAGTCACTGCGCCAGATGCTACTGCGGTGGTTGCCCGCGACTACGATCACAGAGAGAGTGCCCGCACGACAGGCCATCAATCTCGACATGCTCGGTCGCTGGCAAGATCTGTTTGGCGATGAAGAGATTGCCAAAAGCATGGCAAGGGAGTATCTGGCCTCCAACCGGAAAGATTGCCACGCTATGATGAGCGCACTCTCCTCCGATGATAGCCAGGAGCTGGTGGAGATCGCCCACCGCATCAAAGGGGCAGCCAGAATGGTCGGGGAGCTCTCCCTGGCCGAGCAGGCGGCGCAACTGGAATCGGCGGCCCGCCTCAAACAGTTGAGCGAGCTCGCGCTGCTGACACAGAGAGTGGAAGAACAGATGAACAATATTGAACGTGAAATGGGATTGTGGCTCGATGAGTAGAACGGCAGACGAGTTGGTCATCATGGTGGTCGAAGATCACGGGTTTCAACGCAAGACCCTGATGCACCAGATCCGGGCGCTCGGTTATCAGCAACTACTGGAGGCCGCAGACGGCATCGAAGCCCTGGCGCTGTGCCAGAGCCACACTGTCGACATCCTGTTCTGCGATCTGCGGATGCCCGGCATGGATGGCATGGCGCTGCTGCGCCGCCTCTCGCTGGGTGGCTTTCGGGGCGGCATCATCCTCTCCAGCGCGCTGGAAGATGACGTGGTGGAGGCCGTGCTGCGGATGAGCGCGGCCTATGGTCTCCATGTGCTGGGTCGCATCGAGAAACCCTCCAGCCCGCAGCGGCTGCGCCAGTTGATCGACTCCTGGGCACCCAAGTCGGCCCCCTCGGGCAAGGACGATGGCCTCGTCCTCTCGGTGGACGAGCTCAAACGCGCCCTCGACAACGATCAGTTGCTGCCCTGGTATCAACCCAAGGTCGGCTTTGCGTCCGGCCAGTGGGTGGGGATGGAGGCGCTGGCCCGCTGGCAGCATCCGGAATACGGGCTGATCTCCCCCGGCATGTTTATCCCGCTGGCGGAAAACAACGGCCTTATCGACCAGCTGACCGATGTCATCATCAACAAGTCGCTGCAGGATTGCCATCTGTGGGGCCAGACCGGTCTCTCCCTCAATCTGTCGATGAATCTCTCAACCACCTCGCTGATTGAGGGAGATCTCTGCCACTTCCTGATCAACCAGTGCCAGCGTTGGGGCGTCAACCCCGAGCTGATCACCCTGGAGGTGACCGAAAGCTCGTTTGTCGAGGATATCGGCAAGGCGCTGGAGGTGCTGACCCGGCTGCGGATGCACGGCTTTGGCCTCTCCATCGATGACTTCGGTACCGGCTACTCCTCGATGCAGCAGCTGGCGCTGCTGCCTTTTACCGAGCTCAAACTTGATCGATCTTTTGTCGATCGCTGCTATGCCGACCCCTCCCGTCTGGCCATCATCGAGTCGAGCATCGAGCTGGCCCGCAAGCTGGGGCTGAAATCAGTCGCCGAAGGGGTGGAAGATGTGCAGACCTGGCAACTGCTGGCCAAGCTGGGGTGCGATATCTGTCAGGGCTTCTTCACCGCCCGCCCGATGCCGCGCAGCGAACTGCAGCACTGGCACCAGATCTGGCAAGCCCGACTGCCGACCCTGATATCCGGCTGATCTCCTGCGACCAACCCTTCGGGCCAACAGCGCGCCGACCGGCAACGTGAATGGCCGCCTTGGAAAAGGTGGCCATTTTCTTTATCTAGGACTCGCCACTCACGCATGCCCGCCCCCTATCCACCAACCTTTTATCCAACCGAGTGCCCCCCCCTTTGCTCTGCATTCGCCGCATGCCTTGAGTCACCATTTATGCAAAATAAGTTGCATCACAAATGGTGCTACTGGCGGATAACGCCTATCGCGAGCGAGAGCAGCCTCTCTTCTACCAGACGCATAAACTGACAATAAGACAATGAATCTTCTGCTTTAAGAGAAATAGTTCTCAACGATGCGCCGTGCCGATGAGGTAGACAAGACAACCTGAAATCGTTTTCCCTTTTGAACAATAAGCTGTCTAAAATCAAATAAAGTTGTAAATAATCTTTGTTATGGTGAGCGTATAGCAAGCGGCCTCCCTGTCGCTTCCCCTGCTGGCTCCGCCAGATGCAGCATTTTCTGCGCCTTGAAAGCGAGTTTATGACGCCATGATCACCATCACCCTCGATGGGGCTCAGTTGACGGTTGACACGACCAGAACCCTGCTCCAGATAGCCAAACAGCACCAGACTGATATCCCCTCCCTGTGCGGTGACAACACCAGCGGCCCCAAGACACCCTGCAATCTCTGCGTGGTCGAGATTGCCGGTCTCGGCATCCGGCGCGCCTGCGAGACGCGCCCCGAGGCAGGGATGGTGATCACCAGCCAAAGCGATGCCCTGCGCGCCCACCGCCAGCAGGCGCTCGGCCGCATCCTCGCAGATCACTACGCCGATTGCGAAGCCCCCTGCCAGCGCGCCTGTCCGGCCGGGGTGGACATTCAATCCTATCTGCATCACATCGCCATGGGGGATCACGAAGCGGCCATGGCCGTCATCAAGCAGACCCTGCCGATGCCCCTCTCCATCGGCCGGGTCTGCCCCGCCTTTTGTGAGGCACAGTGCCGCCGCGCCTTGGTAGATGAACCGCTGGCCATTCGTCAGCTCAAGCGTCACGCCGCCGATCTCGATCTGGCCGAGATTGCCCCCTATCAACCGGCAAAGAAGCCCGCCAAGGGCAAGCGGGTGGCCATTATCGGCAGCGGCCCGGGCGGCCTCACCTGCGGTTACTATCTGGGTTACGAGGGGTTCGAGGTCGATCTGTTCGAGGCGATGCCCGAAGCGGGTGGCTGGCTGCGCTACGGCATCCCCGAATACCGGCTGCCCAAGGCGATTCTCGATCAGGAGATTGCATTGATGTGCCAGAGTGGCATGCGGATCCACACCAGGCAGCGACTGGGCCACCAGATCACCCTCTCGGCGCTGTACCGCGACTATGATGCGGTCTGTCTGGCGGTTGGCGCTTCCAAGGCGGTGCCGATGGATTACCCGGGCAGCACCCTGGCCGGTTGTTATCTCGGGGTCGATTACCTCAAGGATCGGATGCTAGCCAAGCGGCTCACCACCGGCAATAGGGTTGCGGTGATCGGGGGTGGTAATACCGCCATCGACTGCGCCCGCACGGCGGTCAGGCTGGGGGCTGAAACCACCCTTATCTATCGCCGCACACGCGCCGAGATGCCCGCCGAAGCGTACGAAATCGACGAGGCGGAGCACGAAGGGGTGCGCTTTTTGATGCTCACCAATCCTGTAGAGAATCTGGCCGATGAGGCTGGTCGCGTCTGTCAGGTGCGCCTCGAGAAGATGGCCCTCGGCGAGCCGGATGCCTCCGGTCGCCGCCGCCCGGAGCCCACCGGCGAGTACCTCATTGAAGAGTTTGATACCGTGATTGCGGCGGTGTCGCAGCAGCCGGATCTGAGCTTTATGGAGGGGGAGCCCCTCACCCTCCCCTTCACCCGCTGGCAGACGCTGGAATCCCACCCCGACACCATGCACAGCGGCCACGGCAACCTGTTCGCCATCGGCGATCTGCGCCGCGGGCCCGCCACCGCCATCGAAGCGGTTGCCGATGGCCGCAAGGCGGCGCTGGCCATCGTTCAGTTCCTCCACGGTGACATGATCGATACGGTTCGTCCTTTCAACGCCTGCAAGGCTCCCACACTCAAGCAGGTCGATCCCGCCCAGTTTGCCCACCTGAAAAGAGTCGCCCGCACCATCATGCCTCATCTGGCGGATGACGAACGGGAGGGAAGCTTTGCCGAGGTGGAGCGAGGTCTGAGTGATGTCGATGCCCGCAGCGAAGCCAGCCGCTGCCTCGAGTGCGGCTGTCAGGCCAACACCGATTGCGCGCTGCGCGACTATGCCACCCAATACAAGGTCGAGCAGAGCGCTCTCGATACCAGTCAATGCCAGAAGTTTGCAGTGGATAACAGCAGCGAATTTATCGTGTTCGATGCCAACCGCTGCATTGGCTGCGGCCAGTGCGTGCAGACCTGTGGCGAACAGGCGGTGCAGGGTGTGCTGTGCTTTGCCAAGAACAGCGATGGCACCCTCTCGAACCGCCCGCAGTTCGACAGCGGGCTGGCAATGGGTGACTCCCATTGCGTGCAGTGCGGCGCCTGTGTACAGGTCTGCCCTACCGGAGCCCTGGTGGATGCCCGCGACAAGTCGCAGGGGCGCACAGAACTGCTCACGCCGGTCAATACCATCTGTACCTACTGCGGGGTCGGCTGCGGTGTCACCCTCTACGTCGATGAGGCGCATAACCGCATCCGCTATGTGGAGGGGAACCGCAACTCACCGGTCAATCAGGGGCTGCTCTGCGTCAAGGGACGCTTCGGCTTTGACTTTATCCAGAGCGAGGAGCGCCTCACCACCCCGCTTGTCCGCAAGGATGGCGAGCTGGTGCCCGCCAGCTGGCAGGAGGCCATTGCGCTGGTGGCCGAGCGCTTCACCGCCCTGCGCCAACGTTATGGCAGCGATGCGCTGGCAGGTTTCTCGTCGGCCAAAACCACCAACGAAGAGAACTACCTGTTCCAGAAGTTCATGCGCCGGGAGCTGGGCACCAACAACGTGGATCACTGCGCGCGGCTCTGCCACGCCTCCACCGTCACCGGGCTGGAGGCGTCGCTCGGCAGCGGCGCCATGACCAACGACATCCCGAGCATCGACCACTCGGATCTCATCTTTATCATCGGCTCCGACACCTCGGCGGCCCACCCCATCATCGGCTCCCATATCAAGCGGGCAGTCACCACGGGCAAGGCACGGCTGGTAGTGGCCGATCCGAAGCGGATCGAGATGGCCGACCATGCCAGCCTCTATCTGGCCCACCGCCCCGGCACCGACGTGATGCTGCTCAACGGCCTGATGCAGCAGATCATCCAGAACGACTGGCACGACAAGGCCTATATCGCCGAGCGGGTGGAAGGGTTCGAAGCGCTGCAAGCAGAGGTGCTCTCCCCCGCCTATGCGCCGGACAAGGTAGCCCTTGTCACCGGCGTACCGGCCGAGCAGGTGATCGAGCTCGCCCGCCTCATCGGCACCGCCGAACGCACCGCCATCTACTACTCCATGGGGATCACCCAGCACACTACCGGCCACGACAACGTGCGGGCCATCGCCAACCTGCAACTGCTGTGCGGCAACATCGGCATCGAAGGGGGCGGCATCAACCCGCTGCGGGGCCAATCCAACGTGCAGGGTGCCTGTGACATGGGGGCGCTGCCCAACTGCCTGCCCGGCTATCAGAAGGTGGCCGACCCAGAGGTACATGCCCGCTTCGCCACTGCCTGGCAGCAGCCTGACTTGCCGCGCACGCCCGGCCTTACCCTTACCGAGACCATAGATGCCGCCTGCGCGGGCAGCATCAAGGGGCTCTACGTGATGGGGGAAAACCCGGTGCTGAGCGATCCGGACCAGCATCACGTCATCGAGGGGCTCAAGCAGCTGGAGTTTCTGGTGGTGCAGGATATCTTCCTCTCCGAAACCGCCCAGCTCGCCGATGTGGTGCTCCCCTCCTGCTCCTTTGCCGAGAAGAGCGGCCACTTCACCAACACCGAGCGGCGGGTGCAGCGCATCTCCCCCGCCCTCAAGGCGCCGGGTGAAGCGCGGGAGGATTGGTGGATCATCCAGCAGATCGCCAACGCCATGGGCGGCGACTGGCGCTATCAACACCCGCAGGAGATCACCGCCGAGATCTGCCAGGTTACCCCGCAATACGCCGGCATCCAGTGGGACAAGGTGGGAGCACAAGGGCTACAGTGGCCCTGCAACGACGCGGCGCCCGAAGGCACTCGCCTGCTCCACGGCAAGCAGTTCACCCGTGGCAAGGGGGAGATGGTCGCCACCCCGTTCCGCTATGCCGCCGAACTGCCCGACGAGACCTATCCCATCGTGCTCACTACCGGCCGCCTGCTGGAGCAGTTCCACACCGGCACCATGACCCGCAAGACCAAGGGGCTCGACAAGCTGGCCGGGCCACGGGTGATGATGAGCGTGGTGGACGCCGAGCGGATGGGCATCAGCAACAGCGAGCGGGTGAAAGTCACCAGCCGCCGTGGCCATATCGAACTGCCCGCCTTCGTCACCAAGCGGATGCAACCGGGCGTGGTCTTTATTCCGTTCCACTTTGCCGAAGCACCGGCCAACCGGCTCACCATCAATGCCACCGACCCCCACGCCAAGATCCCCGAGTTCAAGGTGGCAGCGGTGCGCATCGAAAAGCTGACCAGCCAACACACCTCGACACAACAACCAGAGATGGAGATAGCCTGACCGGAGATCAGGTAACATGCAGGATTGTAGTGGTCTAATCATCTCGGACACCATTTTAGGTGGTACAGTCGCCACTATGACCTGAGGTGTTCAATGACAAGATTACGTCGCTCATTTACTGCCGAATTCAAACTAGAAGCCGCATCCCTGGTGCTCGACCAGGGATATTCTGTCCCTGAAGCCAGCCGTTCACTGGATGTCGGTGAAACCGTGCTTCGTCGCTGGGTTCAGCAGCTCCAATCCGAACGCTGCGGCACAACCCCAATCAGCAAAGAACTGACACCGGAACAGCAGAAAATCCAGGAGCTGGAAGCCCGTATCAACCGACTCGAACGTGAAAAAGACATTCTAAAAAATGTATGGTCTGCTCCTTATCTGCAAGCGTGAACTGATTTCCAGAAGTCGTTTGCGTCAATGTATCCGGCCTGTCTGTGAGCCGTTTTCCGGCTCTAGCCTTGATGGGATCCGCACGTCGTCGTCCTAATAAAACTACCAGTCATGAGAGACTGCTTTTATAGCCAGGCTGCAACGTCGTGGGGTAAACGCTTCTGTCATCTGTTTTTGGCTCGCAAAACCGAGTATGAGTTCTATCAGTTAAACGGCTGAACTTGTGTTGGGATACGGTTGGTAATCCCTGCCGGATGTCAGCACTTTCCAGCAAATTCGCATTATCTTATTGGCCAAGGCGATAAGGACCACATGGTGGTGATGGCCGACCTCTAGCCTCGCGACCCATTCGCCTAACGATGATTTGTCACGCTTCATGTGAATTTTCAGCGCTTTGGCGCCCTGAATAACCATTTGCCTTAAATAGCTATTGCCACGCTTACTGATCCCGCCGAGCGAAGATTTGCCACCCGTTGAATATTGCCTGGGGACCAGCCCCAACCAGGCTGACAGGTCGCGGGCTTTCTTGAATTGTGAGCCATTGCCAATTGCGGCAATCAACGCGGTTGAGACAATTGGTCCAATGCCGGGGACGGTACTGATTTTTTGGCACACACTCGATGTGCTCGAGGCTTGTCCGAGCATGAGGCTCATCTCATCAATCTGAATATCCAGCTGTTGCCACCGTTCTCTCAGACGCAATACCAGGGCGCGGATAAAGTCAGGCAAGCCATTCTCAGCATCTTCAAGGATCGTCGGCAGAGAGCGCTCGAAGATTTTTCTGCCGACTGGCATGGTGAGCCCATATTCCAGCAGAAACGCTCGCATCTGATTGACAGTGGCGGTACGTTCGACGATGAAACGCTGACGGACGCGATGAGTCGCCTGCAATGCCAATTGTTCATGAGATTTCAACGGGACACAGCGCATAGTGCCTCTGCTACCAGCCTCGGCAATGGCGGTGGCATCGTTGAAGTCATTCTTGTTCGATTTGAGGTAGGGCTTAACAAATTGAGCGGGAATAATCTTGGGCTCGAACCCCGCCTGTTGGAACAGGCGTCCCCAGTATTGCGAACCAGGACATGCCTCGAAGGCAACCCGACAGGGTGGAGTCGTACTGATGAACTGTTTCAGTTGTGAACGAGTGAGCTTTTGCTTGGTCAATACATGCCCCATGCGATCCATCGCCACCAGGTGAAACTAGTTTTTGCCTAAATCGATCCCGTAAATGTAAATCTGCGCTTGAGTCATGATGAGCCTCCTTGATGCTGGCTCCAGCATAGCGGGGTGGATGGAGCAGACCATCCCATTAGGCTACTGCTCTCTTGATGGCGGACGAGTTCACACGTATGCGCAGATAGACCGATTAAGGGAGCAAGCCCCCATTACTCTGGTCTGCTGCGCTTTCGATGTTCCAACATCCTGTTTTTAAGACTATCTGGCTCGCAGGCGGACGATTAACTGTGAGCGTATGCAACAGCGCTGTGAGTTGCGCCGTTTGTTCAAAGAAAGCCGGAACTCAGCGGGCAGCCGCGCCTTGATGTCGATGATGAGAGAGTTGGGGTATCCGATTGGCCGATTCAAAGTACGTAACCTGATGAAGGAAGCCGGGCTGGCATCCAAACAGCCGGGCGCACACCGCTATAAGGTGGCACAGTCTGAACGACCGGACATTCCCAATCTGCTGGCCCGCGAATTTGATGTCCAGCAACCCAATCAGGTGTGGTGTGGCGATATCACCTACGTCTGGGCAGGTGGTCGCTGGCATTACCTGGCAGCGGTTCTTGACCTGCACACCCGGCGGGTCGTGGGATGGGCGATGTCTGATAAACCTGATGCAGAATTGGCAATCAAAGCACTGGAGATGGCCTATCAGCAGCGGGGTTGCCCGTCCGGCGTGCTGTTTTACTCCGACCAGGGCAGCCAATATGGCAGTAGGGCATTTCGGCAACGACTGTGGCGCTATCGCATGACCCAGAGCATGAGTCGGCGTGGCAACTGCTGGGATAACGCCCCGATGGAGCTGTTGTTCAGAAGCCTGAAGTCAGAGTGGCTCCCTGCAACGGGATACATGAGCATACGGGAGGCAAAGCGGGATATCAGTTATTACCTGATGGATTACTACAACTGGCGGCGTCCACATCACCACAATGACGGGATACCGCCAGCAAAAGCCGAAGAACGGCCTAACCAAGTGTCCGGATTTAGTTGACCACTACACTAGAGCAGGCGACCATCGACGCTATCACCCTGTTCGGTGACAAGAACACCAAGAACGTGGTGCTGGAAAAGAGCTACAAGGAGTACATGGAAGGCTTTACCGACCTCGTAACCGGTCAAGCACGGCGCGGCTTTATGGATGTGGTGAGCGAGCTGGAGCAGTGCTTTCCTGATCCTGCGGCCATTGAGAAAGAGGCCGACAAGAAAGCGTTCGCGAAACTCTTTGGCGAGTATCTACGCGTAGAGAACTTGCTACAAAACTATGACGAGTTTGCCAGCCTGAAGGCCCTGCAAAGCGTAGATATGAGCGATCCTGAAGCGGTCGAAGCATTTAAAGCCGAACACTATCTGGATGATGCAAAGCTGGCCGAGTTGCACAGCATTCGCCTGCCTGCCGAACGCACAATCCAAGACTACCATTCTACTTACAATGACATCCGAGATTGGCAGCGTCGGCAAAATCAGCAGAGGAAAAAGACAAATCTACCATCGATTGGGATGACATCGTCTTTGAGGTGGATCTGCTCAAATCCCAGGAGATCAACCTCGATTACATACTTGAACTGATTTATGAACACAACAAGAAAACCAGAAGCAAAGCTGCGCTAGTAGATGAAGTGCGCCAACTGATCCGTGCAAGCCTTGGCAATCGAGCCAAGGAAAGCCTGCTGGTCGATTTTATCAATCAAACCGACTTGGACCAGATAGGTGATGCCGCCAGCGTCATCGAAGCGCTCTACGCGTTTGCTCAGGCTGAGCAACGGCGAGAAGCAGATGAGCTGATCAGCTCTGAAAATCTGAATGTGGAAGCGGCAAAGCAGTATATCAGTAATTCGCTCAAGCGCGAATTCGCCAGCGAAAACGGCACCGAGCTCAATTCACTGTTGCCCAAGATGAGCCCGCTAAACCGCAATATCTGACCAAAAAACAGAGCGTTTTCCAGAAGATCGCAGCCTTTGTAGAGAAGTACAAGGGCGTGGGTGGCGATCTGTAACGATAGTCGTTACTCCTAAACAACAGGCTGATGTCTTAATGGCATTAGCCTGTTTAATAGCTCAGAGTTAGCCTTATTCATTAAGGCTATGCTTGCAGCTTCGATAGTTGGCCTTAAATGAAGTGTTTCGTAGGGTTGCAAGTCGAAAAATGGGTCTGGTGCTCGCGGAGCGAGGAAAATAAAAAAAGGACAGGGTTTTTCATTAATTTCAGTAGTGAATTGATCATTAGCATTTGTAGTTACATACACCACAAATCACGTGGGCTGCATCCACACCGGTTACAATAAACCACCTCAGAAGTCGCCTCTGTCACTAGCTCCTCATACTACATCGCAGTGTAGTGGCCAACTGGTTTTGTATCACATTGGCTGTTGAGATAGCGCTCTTACCCCCTCAAAATTATTAGAGTTTATAGATAGCTTTGCCATTTTAGGGCTCAATTATAATGTTTAACTAATAATTTGAGAGAAAAGTCAAGACATTTATTGTTTGCCCTATTGCAAACGCATTGGAATAATGCATATCGTTCTTTTCGTACATACCAGTGAGTGTATGTAGACACATAATTTATATTTATAATTTCTTCCTAGAGATTAAAAGCCGCTAAGGAGAATGCCTACGCCAAATTTTGGGTATGAATGCTGGAGAAGTATTTAAATATTTAATGACTGTAATAAAAGTGTATCGTTGAAAAACGCCACCATATTATTATAAATAACTAAATTAGGTGAATATGTTTGTGTTGAGTTGTGGCGATAACTGCCATTTGAAATTTGGGATTGATGAATCTAACGCGCTGAGGGATAAAATCGTAGAAATTATTGGCGATGGTGAGCCTAGGAATTCAATTAAAATTATAATTGATAAGGATTCAATTTTTCATGCGGTGAAAATTGCATTCTATTATAAGATCACAGTCGTGCTGGATGAGCATGAGCTTAAGGCTTGTTCGAACAAGGTCAATCTAGGGTTGCTGCTGCTCGGGTATGCTAAAACTGAGTTGGAGTAGCAAGAAGCAATTGATTTTGTGGCGGTAAACTCTCATCATTTTTGTCCAGAAATAATGTCTCAGACGTCTCTAATTGATTATGTTTGGTCTCAAACTAGTAATCGATTCCATACTCGAATCGCCGAGGCTATAAATAAACACTTGTTTGCTAAAAAGAGCGCGGTATCTTTGGCGCACAATTTCTATACTAAGAATGATAATATTACTGAAACTAATATCGATCTTTGTCACGAAAGATTGTGTCTAGATCGTTCCCCTGGGATTCACATAGTTGTTACCCCACCAGGTACGGGTAAAACAACTAATTGCCTAATACCCACATTCGACGAGGCTGGGAATAATGGTATGCATCCTATTTTTTAAATCCATCTCGAGCGTTCACGAATTCACTGTATCCTGATCAGGATGAACGACACTATCATACAGATATCACCAAAAATGAAACCGGTGTCTATGGTGTTGCTCTGAGCATTTTATATAATAAAAAATATATGCATGTACGGGATAAGTGCCAAGCTTTAATTATAGATGAATTTGAGGGTGTTTATAATTTAATGCACTCATAATTGGGCATGAGAGTCATCAGTTGATGAATACATTGAAAGGATGGATAATTTCAAAAGAATTATTACTGATGCCAGCACGGTTGTTATTGCCGATGCGTTTTTAAGTTAAGACTCATTTGGTTTTTTTGGTTGGTTTGGCTGAGTTCAGTAATAAGAAAGTGTTCGTATATAGGTCATCCAAACCTAAAGTGATACCAGAAATATATTTAACTACTAAATCAGATATTATAAACAAGATCAATGAGCATGCATCAAGTGACAAAAAATGTATTGTATTTAGCGACGAGGTACACAATGCAAAAAAATCAAATGTTAACGTGTTGGTAAATGCAATAAATACACCAGATAAAATATTAATCGATGATGACACTGCTCGTAAATTCCCTAATGGCGCTATAAATAAAAGTGTTAGCAGTAAACAGATATCAATTTTTACACCGGTTGTGAAAAATGGATTTAGTTTCACAGATAAGGACCTAACATTTACTACAATTATTTAAAATGGGCTCGTTCAGCCTAATGATATTAGGCAGTTTGTCCACCGAGCGAGGAATTATAATAATGTATTTTTAGCGCTTCTTGGTGGCAAAAATCGAGTATATAAAAATAGCGATCATATCATTACAGAGCTGGCGATGTCAGCGTTGGGGTGTGATTACTCTATTGAAAGTTTGCATGAGTATTGCCAAAACCCCACATTAATTCATATGACTAACCGATTGTTTATTCAGCATAAATTGTGTTTGGATTATAATTTCACCCTACTAACGATGTTTGAACAACAAGGTTATAAAATTAGCTATCTTTCACCTTAGAAGTCGATGAAGGATAAAAAAATTCTTAAGTTAGCTGTGTTGAAAACAGAGGAGTGGCGAGTTAACGGGTTATTAAACAGAAGTGAATTTTATGCTGGTGAGGCTTTTGATATTGAGCATTTTTACGGTGAAAAATTAAGTGAGGAGTTGATAAAATTTGACGATAGAGGAAATACTCGCAGAATAATTACGAATAACATTCCAGTATATAAGGGGGCTGACTATTATAAATCCATAACATTTGCAATGATAAGATCGCTAGCCAATGAGTTAAAACTCAGTGACAATTATTGCTACAGTAGTGATGAAGCTGGTAAATTCCTAGCTTGGATTGAGAATGGAAAATTTGAGTTTGGTCATGAACTCATTGCAGTATAAAAATTCTTTAATAAGGACTATTTTATAATCCCATCTAACAGAAAAATTCCAATTAAGTTTTTAGAGTCATTCCTTAATAATAATTTTGGTTATGAAACGTATATGAGTCAGGAAAAAATTACTATCGTGATGGAGCAGGGGCGGGGCGTTCAAAACGAACTGTTAAAACAGCGCGTCTGTCAAATAATATTAGAGAGTGGGTTGCTAAAATTTTGAGCCGTTACTAAACTAGAATGCTATGTATATTGCTGTTACTATCAAAACACCGGTCTTAAGTCGGTGTTTTTGACGCGGATCCAGTCTAGTTGCCAACTAAATGTAATTCATATCAACTAGACTGGAATCGTGATCTTGTTAACATTAATAATCCTAAATTAATGATACTAATGTCGCGTAAATTTTGGTATGTAAAAGATATTGGGAATGCCTTGCAGGATATAAATATGAAATATATTGTTGTTGAAGACCATGTTGTACCTCAGCTTTTCACTACTGCAATTGAGGCTTATGAGTTTGAGCATAGAGCTCACCTAAAAGGAAAGGGGGCTATCAATCTTGAAACATTTGGCCTTTTGTGGGGATATTCAATTCCTCAGAAGGGTGAAAATCCCGCTCGAATTGTATCTACAATGGCTACTGTTGAAACGTCTGCATTGAGGCATCAAGACTGGGTACGGCCAGACCTTAATTCGATAATAGCAAAAAAGGAGTTTTTTACGAAATACTGGCCTAATATAGAACTGGTTGGCACATTTCATTCTCATCCATATGCAGATTTAGATACTGTGAATGAAATTAAGGGGTGGCGTGCATCGGATGGTGACAAAGATTTCTGGCCGTGGTTTCATGAGTATGTATCACCAGAGCAACCCCTATTGGCGCATATAATTGTAACCATTACTAAGCTTGAACGGAAAGGATGGGCGTATCCGGATCGATTAAGGGGTAATGAGAGAAAGATGGGCTATGTACTATCAGCTGATAATAGAAAGCTGTGGCTGCGTTCATATGGAAGTCAAATAGATTTTGATGATAATGGTGAGGAGATGTTTATTTTTAAGGATGATCTTCAAATTGAAATCCCCTCCCTTCAAAACAGATTTTGGGAAAATTCGTAATTTATTTTTTAGTTTATTGCAACGAGTTAATAATCATGTGAAGCTAATTTTGTCATCAGGCACCGGCCATAAACAGGGCGGGATCGCACTTTGTTAAGGAAATTCGAACAGGCCGACCGTCTGTGATCTAATCACGTCTCCATGCGGGCAGCGCGCTCGGTGAGCGCCAAGGATGGCGCGAGTCAATCCCGACCGGGAATCACATCCTTTGCTTCCCCATGCATCAAAACACGTAGGATGCCCCGCAGAGGCGCGTATTTCCTTGCGTACTAAGGACTCATAGTTGACTCACATGCGTAATCTTTTGGTCGCTCACAGTTTCAAATCGATGACCTGCCGACTGGCACAGCAGATGGGATAATCGCTTCTCTCCGAATTACTCCCCATCCTAGACGTCGAGCTGACCTGTACTCATAACCACCTTAATTAAAGTTCAAAACTTCTACCTAAGATAGGTGTTTGATATGATTCATCTGACGCTTAAGTCTCTATGAAACTTAGTTACAACACTCTTGGGTGAGCTAAACGACTCTATCGCTACGTTTTTGTGCTTAGCAGTATATTGAAATATGGATTTGTTGACAGATTTATCTGCAAAAGGAGGCCTAATGCAGACGTGGAAGTTCAGCATCAAACCTGAAAGCGATGAAGGGTATGATCCTTTTATTAAGTGCAAAGAGCTTGGCATGGTCGGAATAGGATGGTCTCATGGTTACGAAAATGAGCAGCCTAAGAACTTAGATGAAGCACAACTGTTAATTAAAGATACGTGGAATATCACGGATATCCCTAGACCAATTCAAATAATGTTTGATGAAATTAAACCTGGAGATCACCTTTGGATGCAAAGAAACGGTCACTACTATCTTTGCATTGCCGGAGATAAAAAATACATTGCAAGGGAAATATGTGAGGATTTTTATCATTACGATCTAGGTCACGCTATCGAGGCAAAATGGATCGAGGTCCCTGATGATTTAGTTTGTGGATCAGTACAAAGGGGAACTATAGCTCGGAGAATGGTTCAAAGAATTAACCTATCCGAAGCGGAGGTAAGACTTAATCGATATCTATTAACTCATCTATGTAATGACTTATCTCGCCTTCCAAGCATTGATATAGCGGTAATTCGTAGTGTTTTGGATACAATAGATCAAGATTCATTGTTTGGATTGCTATCTCCTGATGATGTCGAGGACATTGTTGCCTCAAAACTTCAGACGGAAGGTTGGATTTTGATAAAATCTACTTGCTTTCGCTCAAAACCTCACTTCGAATTTTCCATGACAAATAGTGATGGAGAAACAGGCTTAGTTCAAGTGAAGTCGGGGAGGTGGCCATCTACGCTTAACCCTGCTAATTATGAAGAGTATCTGCGTGAAAACAACAAGGTTTTTTTATTCTCAACACATCCAGATTCTTATCAAGGTGGAAGTATAGAAAATATCGTTTGTTTGACTAAAAATGAACTTATCGAGTGGATGAAAATGCACTGTAATTTGCTTACTTCTACAGTAAAGTTGAAATTGTCGTTACAAAACGGTTAACAATTTTTTTTGTACAGATCTAGTTATCACCTGACACCGGCCTCAAACCGGTGTCTTGTTTATGCTACTTTCGTGCGCCCTTCCTTTGGTATCAATTTCAGACCCTTTCACCATGCTGCATCTATCACCCTACCTGATTACTAGCCCGCTCCAGCACATCCTCCAATGAGCTCGCCTGGGAGGGACTAATCGTGCAACCAAGTACCCAATCTAGCTAACAATTGGTTGCGTAGGTCTGATGATTGCAGCTGATTTCGTAGAACTGTTGGCGGCTATAGCTGAGGCACTTGCTGGCTTTGCTGACGTTATTGAGCTCTTTGGTGAGCTCTAACAGGCTGAGTTTATGACGTGCTACTTTCTCGATGGTGGTCATATGGTGACTCCAGATAACACGGTAGGGGTACCGTTTTGTTATCCGGTTTGAAGCCGTATGACCACTCCCTTTTGTGGGCAACTGTCAGGTGAATACCATCTCCATACATGGACAAAGCCGTAAAAATGAGATGACAATTTATTGGCCATTCCACCACTTACACACCCTATGTCGCTCAAAAATACCCCCTAACCCTGCATTATATATAGACGGTTGGCATCACTTTATATTAAATATATGAGCATATCATGAATTAAAGATGGGCGTTAAGTAATAACGCCCCTTTAGTATGATACTATATCATATAGCAAGAGTTTAATTAGCAATATACATGTTTACGAATGGCCTCACTAACTTCATTCTTGAATATAGTAGGCAAACATAGCACATCATCCAAGATGGGAGCTATAATATTTTTATTGATATCTTCACGAATACCACTTCTTGCATTTTCAGAGTATTCATTAATAAGAGCTAGCAAACTACACTCACCAGGATCGCTTACTCCTCTTCCTATAATGGAGATTAACATATGAATCCCATCTTCATACTTACCGTCATCTTTCAAATATATTTTTGCAAGTTTAAATGCAGCCCCCAAATGTAAATGGCTATTGTGAGAGGCTAATTCAAAAAACTTAATTGCATTATCCCGGTCCTTATCATTATGTAACGCGATACAACCTCGACGATAACTTATATCATCATCATAAGAACTTGATAAGTAACTATTTCTATAGGAGTTCATAATTTCCATGCATTTATTTATGTCTGCATTTACTCCATCACCAATGTGATAGATATATGCTAGACGACATAGGATTTCTGGGTCTCCAGAACCAATACATTGGTTATACCAAAATTCAGCTTTTTCAAGATCCTGAGAAACTATGCTCCCTTGTGCATAGCGAGTTCCTAGTACAAATTGAGCCTTGCTATCACCTGATTTAGCAAGCGAAATAAGCTCATCTAAAGATATGTCATCTAAATAAGTGCAATAAGGAACTTCTGTGTACTTCAATAAATGATAGTCGCTAACCAAATAATACAGCAGGCTAGATATCTCACAAAGCTCAACGTCTAGTTTACCAGCCCGGTAGCAACTCCAATACAATTTTGCCAATTGCAGATTGGCATTTTTTATTCCATGTTTAGACACATAATCAAGCTGGCTTCTTATATCTTCAATATCATTGAAAAATCTATCTTTATACAATTCAAAATCTTCATGGTCATTGGCCAAAGATCACAAATCCCTTTCACAGACAGTAAATATTTCGCGGCAGGATAGTTTCCATATGCAGCAGATGCTAGCATCTCTAATCCATCGCTACAGCTCGCATCTTCATTTAACAGTATGATGCTGGCCTTATATTTAGCTTCCATACTGCCTTTTTTTGCTGCTTCGAGATAATGCCCCCAATCTGGCCCTATTTCATATTCACGTCCTCCAATCTTAATGTTCTCAAACAGAGTATTATCAAGGTTGTCTCCCAGCCAACAGTAGCACATGTCTCCAATTTTCACTTGCGCCTGAATATGCCCGGCATCTTTTGCTTTATTTAAAAACTCAAATGCCATATTGAGATCACGCTCTATCTTATATTTTTTGTAGCTTTTTAGATGCATTAATCCTAATTGATATAACGCATCAATATTTCCCTGTTCGGCCGACAGTGTAAATAACCTATTTGCATACACATCAATTTCTGGCCCTTCATTTCTATTGACCAAATGAATACCCATTTTCAATTGGGCAAGTGGATGGCCATTTTTCACTGCCAACTCAAGCCATTCTATTGATTTTTTTTCATAGCTTTTCTTGGCCGTTTTTTCACTTATCTTCAAACACAGTTGAGATAAGTTATACTGTGCGTTGCCATTTCCATTTTCAGCTGATTTTGTATAACAATATTCTGCTTTATCGTCATCCTTAGGTATTAAAACCCCTTCGTCATAAATCCATCCTAGTGTAAAGTAGGACAGGACACACCCACTATTCCCAGCTTTCCAAAAATACTTAATTGCTTTATTAATATTTTGAGTTACACCATGCCCATGAAAAAAGCACATGCCAAGTTTTAAATTTGATTGAGGGTGGCCACGCAACGCCGCAATCTCATATATCTCAATCGCTTTTAGAAAGTCAGCATTTACGCCGATCCCAAATTCGTAAGAAACTGCCTCTTGATATTTCTGCTTCATGAACTTTTCTTTTTCTATCATATCATGTGCAGCATTATCGCCAGTGTATTCCCCATATGTCATGACAACCTCCACGTATCCATTTAGTCAACTTAATCTCAATCTATCATCTTCAGAATCTTGTTTAATTACATTTCAGCATAAGTATGAGCTCTGTAACATTTATCCTAGCTTTATAGCTGATCATCCACGCAACACATGCTCAATGAACCTGGCAAGGCGGGGTTTCGCATCAAAGCCTTGCGCACATACTCATCACTATCAAAAAGTAACTTGTTCATCTGTTCCGGTTTTAGTAGCGGATTACTTGCCGCTGACATACGGATTAAAGGACTGTCATCAGAAACAAATTGAATCAACATCCAGGATGGCAATGCACGATTAGCAGCCGCCGCAGCCAAAACCCTTATATCATCGCGGTTTGCCCGCTCAAGCAATTGTATCAATAACGCTTGAGAAACCTCCGGGTTACCAGCAATACCGACACGGACATCTTCTGCTTCATCCAGAGATAACACGTTTAATACGGATAAGGGGGTTGTGGGATTACAAGCCACATTTGCACGGACATGTCTATCCGCATCTGTGGATAATGAAATGAGCACTATTGTGGGGGTTAACGGATTTCTAGCTACGGCAGCTCTCTGTACAACATTAGTATGATTCGATAATTCGCTGAGAGTGCTAGGTTGAATGACAGCACTGCTGATAGCTAATTCACTCACATCCTCGTCATCATCGTGAGCTAGTCGAGTAATTGCTTCAATAGGAGTTGCAGGATTTCCAGCGACATAATAACGAACACATGAATCATCGTCCATGGATAGCTTTTTTAACTGCTCAGGCGTAGTCAATGGATCTCGAGCTGCCCCTATCCGCTCTTCATCTGTTAGTGGTTCCATTTTTAATGAATCAATTTTTAGGTATACATTCATATCAACTATTCCATAGTTGTATTATTGTTTGCAGAAAAATCATCCTGATAGACCTCAACCAACTCATGTTTACTAATAGCAGGGACTTGCATATTACTAAATACGATTTCTCCTGAGTCAGCATCGCGTATGAATTTCCAATCGTTAAACCCTATTGTTGAGTCATCAATATAATATGGCCATTGTGCACCTATATTATCACCAAGCCAGATTAGTGCTGATACCCGATCAGCCATACTTTCCAATGAGAACCCCAACATACACATAGTTCTCTGAATTAACGAATGCAGTGAAATTATTTCCATTGTTACTTCCATGATACAGATAGGTCTTTGTTGTGGAGGTACTGCTATACGACCTTATGAAATGGAAACGAATGATGCTAGTACAGTTTTCGTCAGCCAGTGTTGAGGTTGTTCCTATGCAGGTGCGCACAGCCATGATAGTGCTCGACATGTGCCAGGTAGTCCGTGGATTGCAGCAAGTGGAATACCCCATTTGACAAGCTCCCGGTGGAATACTTGGCCAGATAGATAACTGGATCAGATGCACCACGCCAGTGGTGCAACATTGAAAATTGCTATCGAGCTATCCTGTCTACCTGGGAGAGCCAGCGCCGAAAGATCTATGGACAATCCTCGCTATACGAGAATGATGTAGCCACATCGTTACCTGTTAGGCGACGAGTGCGGTGCAAGTTGCATCTGGCAGTAGACCCGGCCACTCACGATATCGTGGCGATGGAAGTGTTATTGGAAAATGTCCATGATGCCGAAGCTCAACCCACTGCGACGCTCGCTGGTAGAGACGGCGATGTATCGGTTCAAGCAGTTGATGACGGGCAAAATCAATCTGCGACATACAACGCTCAGGTAGAGGACATGACGATGTATGTGGGCGCTATAAACAAACTGAATAGTCTTGGCTTACCGGTCACAAACCAAAGTGTAACAGCTACTTGGGGAAGGAAAATCTGCGTTTTCTGATTGTTCTGCCCCTCCCTGAGCAACTGTATCAATCAGCAAATACCACTATTGATGGGTGGTAGCGAGCCATCATCGTTGCTATGACCATGAAGCCAGCAACACTAAATGGTGCAACTAACTATTCACGGCTCCAGCATCTACCCAGAAAGTAACCGGGTTGATGTATTAAAATTGGGAGAACAGATGGGTGACCTTACACATAAGGCGCGTAAGGCGCGTATGACAAGAGTAAGAAACGACCCATTCTATACTCTCCACAACAAGTACGCCAACGATAAACTCACACTAAAATCGTTCACGAAAAAAAACCTAACTCTTTGTTTTATATGGTGCCGATAAGGGGAATCGAACTCCTGACCTTCGCATTACGAATGCGCTGCTCTACCAACTGAGCTATACCGGCTTGTAGCTATCCACATTCATTAAAAATGACCGGCAAGTCAATTGAGCCAGCTCGATTTTATGAGTTGGCTCATGGTGTTATAGCCCGATTTACAGATCGGTAAACTCCGGGATATGGGCGCGACCGCGACTCTCGAGGAAATCGAGCAGGGCGCGGGGGGAGCGTACCAGGATCCGCTCTTGCGGGAAGCCCGCTTCGGTCACCAGACGGTGGCAGTGATCAAAATCGCCGAGGCTGAAAGCGACATGGGAATCGGAGCCGAAAGTGAGATAGGCTCCCAGATCTCGCGCTGCTTCAACGATGGCGCGGCAGTTGCCTTCACTACCCGGGCGCGAGTGAATGAAGGAGGAGTTGTTGATCTCCAGCGCCACCCGATAGTCCGCAGCCGCCTTGACCACAGCCTGAATGTCGATGGGAAATGAAGGGTTGCCCGGGTGGCTGATCATATCGACCCGGCCGCTCTTGATGGCGTTGATCATCGCCTGGGTGTGGGTAGCCTGATCGCAGGGAGGGAATACCTGCTCATGAAAACCCGCCATGATCATGTCGAGGCGCGACTCATAGCGCTCGGGAAAATCGATCTCCCCGTCGAGGTTTTTGATGTTGGCCTCGATACCCCGCAGGATCCCTACCCCATCCACCACTCTTGGCAATATCGGCAAGTTGGCAAAATGCCAGACATGAGGGGCATCGGCCATCTCGGGCCCGTGATCCGTGGTGGCAAACAGCTTGATCCCCTTGGCCTTGGCTATCGGCAGATAGTCGTGGATGGTGCTGTAGGCATGGGTGCTGGCAATGGTGTGAGTGTGGGTATCGACCGGGTACTTCATCTTCTCTCCCCTCATATTTTTAAAGGGCAGCATAGCAAAGAGCGGCAGCTTGGGCCACGCTGGCACTTGCCACACTTTGTCACAAAATACCGCGAAGCTGACATAGTCTGAGGGGCTCTGGCTGGCATACTGCCCCCGTCGATACATGCCTGAACTCGCATCGACAGTTTGCCGTCAGGATGACGCGAACTCACTTTCCCCACCGTCGCGCCCTGCGGCGGTTTTTTTTGCCTGCAAACCGGTAACAGACGCACAAAAAAAGGCCCAACTAGCATGGTGCAGGTTGGGCGAGACTTAATGTTTAATTGCAGTGGCACAGATATAGAGTCCTGCTTTTTGACTAAGTTCCGCCCACTTTGCTTTTTTCATCGAAAAACATTCCGCTAACACTCATTCACATTCTCTTGACACTTCACGTTATGAAACGTACTTTTTAAACATTCGTTTAAGTGAGGTGTCCAGTGAGTAAAATC
The DNA here is from genome assembly GCF_051920165.1 of Aeromonas sp. 11P. NCBI lineage: Bacteria > Pseudomonadati > Pseudomonadota > Gammaproteobacteria > Aeromonadales > Aeromonadaceae > Aeromonas > Aeromonas sp. 11P. The sequence continues at coordinate 4,289,108 of NZ_JBQBDJ010000004.1, read as the reverse complement.
GATACCAAAAACCGTATTCTCGACGCCGCTGAAGTGCTGTTTGCCGAGCGGGGATTCGCCGATACCTCTTTGCGTCTGATCACCAGTGAGGCCGACGTCAATCTGGCGTCGGTGAATTATCACTTCGGCTCCAAGAAGGAGCTGATCCAGGCGGTGCTCGACCGCTATCTGAGCCTGTTCATGCCCGATCTGGATACCCGCCTGCGGGTACTGATGGAGCAGGATCAGCTGACCCTGCTGCAACTGTTTGAAAGTTTTGTCGAGCCGCTGATGAAGCTCTCGGCGGTGCGGGCCAACGGCCCAGCCATCTTCATGCAGTTGCTGGGACGCGGCTATATCGACAGCCAGGGCCACCTGCGCCGCTTTATCACCGCCCACTACGGCCCCATTTTGCAGCGGATCACCCAGGCCATCTCCAAGGCCAATCCGGCCCTGTCGCCGGCAGATCTCTTCTGGCGCCTGCACTTCACCCTGGGCACCGTCGTATTCACCATGGCCTCTGCCGATGCGCTGCGCGACATCGCCCTGGCCGACTTTGGCCAGCAGCTCGATGTGGAAGGGCTGGTGCGCAACGTTATTCCTTATCTGGCGTCCGGAGTCGGGGCGCCCGTGGAGTCGACCAGGCTCTCCCTGGCCGTGTAGCAACCAACAATAAATCAACGGAAACAGTGAAATAGAAGGAACTTCGGTATGATCACATTGCTTGTCCTGCTGGTGCTGGCGATAGCCGTTGTGCTCGGCGTACCCTCCATCCGTAAAAAGGTGGTAACCCGTCCGGTGTTCGGCATCTTCAAAAAAATATTGCCGCCCTTGTCAGCTACCGAGCGGGAGGCCATGGAAGCCGGCTCCGTCTGGTGGGATGGCGAGTTGTTTCGCGGCAACCCCGACTGGAAAAAACTGCACGGCTACGGCAAGGCCGAGCTGACCGCAGAGGAGCAGGCCTTTATCGACAATCAGGTCGAAACCCTGCTCGCCATGGTCGATGACTTCAAGATTGTCAACGAAACCAAAGACCTGCCGGAACCGGTGTGGGACTATCTGAAGAAGGAAGGCTTCTTCTCCCTGATCATCCCGAAATCCTATGGCGGCCGCGAGTTCTCGGCGATTGCCAACTCCACCATCGTCACCCGCATCGCCACCAAGAGCTTGAGCGTGGCGGTCACCGTCATGGTGCCGAACTCCCTCGGCCCGGGCGAGCTGCTGATGCACTACGGCACCCAGGCCCAGAAAGATTTCTGGCTGCCGGGGCTGGCCAATGGCAAAGAGGTGCCCTGCTTCGCCCTGACCGGGCCGGAAGCGGGCTCCGATGCAGGTGCCATTCCTGACAAGGGGATCGTCTGCAAGGGGATGCACAAGGGTGAAGAGGTGCTGGGTATTCGCCTCAACTGGAACAAGCGCTACATCACTCTGGCGCCGCGCGCCACCGTGCTGGGGCTGGCGTTCAAGCTGTATGACCCGGAAAAACTGCTGGGTGACAAGGAAGAGCTCGGCATCACCTGCGCGCTCATCCCCACCAGCCACCCGGGTGTGCGCGTCGGCGATCGCCACTACCCCATGGGTCTGGCGTTCCTGAACGGCCCGACCTTCGGCAAGGATGTGTTCATTCCGCTCGACTGGATCATCGGCGGCCCGGATTACGCCGGTCGCGGCTGGCGCATGCTGGTCGAATGCCTCTCCGCCGGTCGCGGCATCTCGCTGCCTGCCCTGGGCACCGCCTGTGGTCACATGGCGAGCCGCACCGTGGGCGCCTACTCCTATGTGCGCAAGCAGTTCGGCATGTCCATCGGCAAGTTTGAAGGTGTGCAAGAGGCGCTGGCCCGCATCGGCGGCCTCACCTATCAGCTGGAAGGGGCCCGTCGCATGACCGCAGGTTCCCTAGACTTGGGTCAGGCACCGGCCATCGTCACCGCCATCTCCAAGTACCACATGACCGAAATGGCGCGCCAGATCATGGATGACTCCATGGACATCCACGCCGGCCGCGCCATCCAGCTGGGCCCGAAAAACTATACCGGCTACGCCTACATGGGTATTCCGGTCGCCATCACGGTGGAAGGGGCCAACATCCTGACCCGCAACCTGATGATCTTCGGGCAAGGAGCCACCCGCTGCCACCCGTACGTCTTTGCCGAGCTGGAAGCAGCGGCTGACACCGACGTGGAGCGCGGTCTCGAGAAGTTTGACACCCTGCTGATGAAGCACATCGCCTTTGGCGCCGGCAACTTCTTCGGTTCCCTGTTCCAGGGGTTGACTCTGGGTCAGTTCAACAGCGCACCGGTAGCTGGCGAAACCGCTCGCTACTACAAGCAGCTGTCTCGCATGAGTAAAGGGCTGGCCCTGTGCGCCGATGTCTCCATGCTGATGCTGGGTGGCGATCTCAAGCGCAAGGAGATGATCTCCGCCCGTCTGGGTGACGTGCTGAGCCATCTCTACCTGGCCTCCGCCACCCTCAAGCATTACGAGGATCAGGGCCGCATGGTCTCCGATCTGCCGTTCGTGCAGTACGCGGTGGAGCGCAACCTCTACCTGATTGGCAAGGCGTTCGAGGGCTTCTTCCAGAACTTCCCGAACAAGGTGGTGGGTGCCGTACTCAAGCGCGTGGTGTTCCCGTTCGGCGTCGGTTACAAAATGCCGGCCGACGATCGTTGCCACGCCATCTGTCTGGCCATGATGAAGCCGGGCGAGTTCCGCGACCGTCTGACCGCTCTCTGCTATGTCGGCAAAGACGAGGCGGATCCGGTCGGTCTGATGGAGCGCGCCTTCCAGGCCATGGTCGCCGTGCAGCCCTACGAGAAGAAACTGGTGCAGGCCCAGAAAGAGGGCAAGCTGCCCCGCAAACTGGCGCTGCCGGAACTGGTGGAAGCCGCTTTGGCCAAATCGGTGCTGAGCAAGGACGAAGCGGACAAACTGCTGGCCGCCGATGCCCTGCGCTATGAAGCCATTCAGGTAGACAACTTCGCCCCGGGCGAGCTGGAAGGCTTCTCCCAGCAACCAAACAAGCAGCCAAACAAGGTCGAGCACGCAGCCTGATCCCCTGGCAAACCTGTACCAAACCGGCCCTAGTGGCCGGTTTTTTTGTTTGTTAACCATGCATTTACAAGCCGGGAGAATTCCAGTTAAATGCTTGAGTCCCTGTTGCAGGGGCTTTGGAAGCAAGGCCAGCGGAATGGCCGATAACAACAACTCAGGAAGAGTGAATGAACCTCGCCAAAACGGCGATCGAACGCCCCATCTGGGTGGCGGTCTCGATCGTGCTGATTTTCCTGCTGGGCCTGCTCAGCATCCGGGGACTGCCGATCCAGCTGTTCCCCGACATCGACCGTCCACACCTCAACATCTCGGTGAGCTGGCGTTCAGCCTCGCCCCAAGAGATGGAGTCGGAGATCACCGACCCCATCGAGCAGGAGATGCAGGGGATTCAGGGGCTCAAGAGCCTCACCAGCGAGAGTTATCCCGGCTTTACCGAAATCGACATGGAGTTTGCCCTCGGCACCGACATGCAACGGGCCCAGCTCGATGTGATCTCGCGGCTGAACCGGGTCTCGGGATTGCCGGACAAGATCGGCGGCCCCTACGTCAACAACTACAGCAGCAACGATACCCTTACCTTCTTCTTCATCCAGCAGCTGCCCGGCGCCAAAGGGGTGATCGATGATCATCAGGCGTTGATCGAGGCGAGGGTCAAACCCGAGCTGGAACGCATCGAAGGGGTCTCGACGGTCGCAGTCGAGGGGATCAACGAGCGCCAAATCCAGATCCGCTTCGACCCCTATCGCGCCGCCGAGCTGGGGGTGGAGATCCCGGTGCTGGCCAGCCGGGCCACCACCGGCTGGGACGTGTCGGCCGGTACCCTCGACATCGGTCGCTGGGAGTACAAGCTGCGCTTCGCCGGTCGCTACGATGTCGAGACGCAGGGGGACAAGGTGGTGGACTGGCGCGATGGCCTGCCCATCTATCTGCGGGATGTAGCAGAAGTAAGGGTTGCTAGGGAAGAGAATCCGGTGCTGCGGATCCAGAACGGCAATACCGCCATCGCCGCCCAGATCTTCAAGGAGAGCGGCGCCAATGCCCTGGCCTCCCTTGAGGCGATCAAGGCCCGAGTGAACGAGCTCAACCGCGAGGTGCTGGAGCCGGTCGGGCTGCACATGGAGCAGTCATTCGATGCCTCCCTCTACATCAATCGCGCCGTCAGCATGGTCACCGCCAACCTGGGGCTCGGGGTGCTGCTCTCCTGCGCCATCCTCTGGCTCTTCCTGCGCCAGCTCAAGGCGACCCTGATGATTGCCCTCGCCATCCCCATCAGCATCATGCTCACCTTCTGCCTGCTCAAGGTGATGGATCGCACCCTCAACATCATCTCGCTGGCGGGCATCGCCTTTGCCGTCGGCATGGTGCTCGACGCCGCCATCGTGGTGCTGGAGAGTATCTACCGGCGCCACGAGCGGGGGGATTTGAACAAGGCGGAGGCGGCGCTCGAAGGCACACGTCAGGTGTGGACGGCGCTGGTCGCCTCCACCCTCACCACGGTCGCCATTTTCCTGCCGGTGCTGCTACTCAACGATGTGGAGGGTCAGCTGTTTGCCGATCTGGCGCTGACCATCGCCTGTGCCGTGACGGTCTCCATGCTGGTCGCCGTCATCGTGCTGCCCGCTGTGGCGGCGCGCTGGATGGGGCGTGAAACGCTGACCGATCCCTATGAGTCGCTGTGGCAGCGCACAACTCGTCATGTGATCCGCTGGACCTCGACCTCACGCCAGCGCTGGACGGTCATCACCCTGATGATGAGTCTGCCGGCCCTGGCCACCTGGGCGCTGCTGCCGAAGATGGACTATCTGCCAGACGTGAAACGGGACGCGGTGGATGTCTGGATGAACTTCACCCCCGGGGTCAACCTCAAGGCCCAGCGCGAAGAGGTGATCGATACCCTGATCGCCCGCCTCGCCCCCTACATGAAGGGGGAGAAAGAGCCTGCTCTCAAGAACTACTACATCTTGCGCTACCCGGGGGGCGCCCAGATTGGCGTGCGCCCCAAGGACGAGACCCGCATCAAGGAGCTGGAGAGCCTGTTGATGAAACAGCTGCTGGTAGGCATTCCCGACACCCGGGTGTTCGGTGGTCAGGGTTCGCTGTTTGGCGGCTTTGACAGCGAGAACGGCGTCTCCCTGCTGCTGCAGGGAGGCAACCTGCCCGAGCTCTATCAGGCGGCCCGAGCCAGCATGGGGATCCTCAGCAAGGACCTGCCGGGAGCACAGATCCGGCCCGAACCGAGTCTCGACTTCACCGCCCCCGAGCTCAAACTGGTACCGCAAGATCGGCGTCTCGCCGAAGTGGGCTGGGATCGCACGCCCTTGCCCACCATCATCCAGACCTTTGGCGACGGCTTGCGAGTGGGCGAGTATTTCGACGGCGAGGATCGGCTCGACATCATGCTGATGGGGCAGAGCTCCGCCAATCCGGACGAACTGAAGGCAGTGCCGCTGGCCACCCCCTCCGGGCGCATCGTTCCCCTTGGCGAGCTGCTGCGGGTGGAGCATGACATGGGCCCGGCCAGCATCTTCCGGGCCGATGGGCGGCGCAGCATCAGCCTGCAGATAGCGCCCCCGGCAGGCATGACCATGGAGCAGGTGCTCGACACCCTGAAAAACCGCAGTTTTGCCGCCATCCGCCCCCTGCTGCCCGCTGGTGGCGAGCTACGCATTGCCGGCAACGCCGACAGCCTGCAACAGGCGCTCGACAATCTGGGGACCATCTTCCTGTTCGCCGTGGTGATCCTGCTGGTGCTGCTGTGGGGAGTGTTTGCCTCCATCAAGGATGCCCTGCTGGTGCTGCTCACCCTGCCCCTTGCCTCGGTTGGCGGCGTGCTGACGCTGCAACTGAGCGGGCTGCTGGTGCCGCTGCCGATGGATCTGCTCACTATCATCGGCTTTGTCATCCTGCTGGGACTGGTGGTCAACAACGCCATCCTGCTGGTGCATCAGACCCGCACCGCCGAGCGGGACGGCATGAGCCGTCAGCTGGCGGTGGCCGATGCCCTGCAAAGCCGGATGCGCCCCATCGCCATGACCAGCCTCACCAGCATCTTCGGCATGCTGCCGCTGATGCTGAGCCCGAGCGAGGGGAGCGAAATTTACCGCGGGCTCGCCACCGTCATTGTCGGCGGCATGAGCTGCAGCACCCTGTTTACCCTGATCCTGTTGCCTGCCTTCCTGCGTCTCGGGGAGCAGGTGGCGATCCCACAACCCCTGCGCCAGCGGGCCTGAGCAAGGAGCTCATTGATGACACATATGATTACCCGAATGTTGGCTGGCGCTGTGCTGATTGCAGGCAGTGCGCTACCGGTATTGGCCGATCAGGGCAAGATGGTGACCCTGGCGGATGTGACCCAAGGGGATGCGGCCGCCAATATCTGGGTCAGCGGCACGGTGGCGAGTCGCCAGCAAGCGGCGCTCAGCGCCGAAGTGAGCGGCCGGGTGGAGTGGATCGCCGAATTTGGCAGCAGGGTCAAAAAAGGGGACGAGCTGCTGCGCCTCGACAGCGCAGCACTGCGCCTCTCGCTGGAGCAGGCTCGCGCCGAGCAGGCGAAATGGCAGAGCAACCTGCGCTTCGCTCGCGCCGAATCCCAGCGGATCACCCGGCTGCACCAGCAAAAGAGCGCCTCCCAAAGCCAGTACGACAAGGCCAGTTACGATGTGGAGCAGGCCGCGCTGGCCGAGCGACTGGCCGCCATACAGGTGAACCAGATTGAGGAACAGCTGCGCCGCAGCCACATCTATGCCCCATTCGACGGGGTGGTGAACAACCACTTCATCCAGCCCGGCGAGCATGTGGACGCGGGCGAGCAGGCGCTGGAGCTGGTCAACCCGGATCAGCCGGATATCCGCCTGCAGGCCCCCATCCTCTGGGCCCAACAGCTGGCGCCGCAAACCCGGCTTCGGGTGGAGGGGGAGCAGCTGAGCGGTCACGGCATCTACTACCAGCGGGCCGCCAGCGCCGATCCCAAATCACGGCTGATCGAGCTGCGCCTCAAACCGGAAGCGGGCACCTTCATCATCGGCTCGCCGGTACGGGTTGCCCTGCCACTGGGGGAGCAACAGAGCATGCTGCTGCCCCGGGACGCCCTGGTGCTCGGCACCGATGGCAGCGTGGTCTATCAGGTGGCGCAAAGCGGTAAGGCGCTCAAGGTAAATCGGGTGCCGGTCACCGTGCTGTTTGGCGACAGCCAGCAGGTGGCGGTGAGCGGCGCCCTCAAGCAGGGGGATCGGGTGGTGGTGCGTGGCGCGGGCAGCCTGCAGGATGGCGACACCATAGCGCTGTTCAAGGGCTAACCACGCCCGACGCGGGCTGGCCAATCTTTGCCCGCTTGGCCCGGGACATACAGCCAAACGGGCCACAGTTTGCTATCTTGGCGGCCATCACTCGCGTTTAGAGCAATCAACACCCATGAGCATTATTTTGGGCATCGATCCGGGTTCGCGGATCACCGGATACGGGGTTATCCGGGTCGTGGGCGGCAAGGCCGAATACTTGGGCTCTGGCTGCATCCGCACCGATTGCGGCGAACTGCCGGAGCGCCTCAAGCAGGTCTATGACGGGGTGTGCGAGATCATCACCCAGTTCAAACCCACCGAATTTGCCATCGAACGGGTCTTTATGGCCCGCAATGCCGACTCGGCCCTGAAGCTGGGGCAGGCACGGGGCAGCGCCATCGTCGCCGCAGTCAACGCCTATCTGCCGGTGAGCGAATACTCAGCCACCCAGATCAAGCAGGCGGTGGTGGGCACCGGCGGCGCCGCCAAGGAGCAGGTGCAGCATATGGTGACCCACCTGCTCAAACTCTCCGCCACCCCTCAGGCCGATGCGGCAGATGCCCTCGGCGTGGCACTGTGCCACCTGCACACCCGCCAGAGCCTGATCAAGATGGCAGGCCGCGCCAGCAGCTCGGTACGTGGCCGCTATCGCTGAGCCCTTGTATCCCCCACGGCTCATCCCGGTATCGCTAAATAAAAAAACCGCCCCGGCTAGTCGGGACGGTTTTTTATATTTCCCCACATAACGGGGCCATCACTGATGGCCCCGTTATGTTTTTCACGTTGAATGGATTTGCCTTACACCAGCTCCCCCAGTGCACCGATCAGAGCGTCGAGCCCTTGGTCAACCTTCGCGCGCGGGCAGCCGACGTTGAGGCGGATATAGCCTGTGCCTTCCGGGCCGTAGGTGTCGCCGCGCATGATGGCGACCCGGTATTTCTCCACCAGCAAGGTTTGCAGCGCATCCATCCGTTCGGGGGTGTCGATGCCAAGGCCGCGCAGATCAATCCAGGCGAGATAGGTCCCTTCGGGCACCCGATAGTCGATGGCGGGGAAGGCGGCGTTGAGCCGCGCCGCCACCTGGGCGAGGTTGCCGTGCAGATAGTTTTTAAGGGCATCGAGCCAGCCAGCGCCGTCCCGATAAGCGCTGATATGGGCCAGCACTCCGAGAATGGGCGGCGATGAGAGACCATGTGCCGCCTTGAGCCGCTGCAGATAGGCGGCCCGCGCCGCTGCGTTGGCGATAAAGGCGTAGGCGCCGCCAAGGGCGGGAATATTGAAGGATTTGGAGCCCGAGCTCACCAGCGCCCAGTGATCGTCCGGTGCCACCTCGCTCCACGGCAGGTAGCGGGCAAAGCTCACATCCATATGGATGTCGTCCGAGATGACCTTGACCCCGTGGCGCTGGCAGATGGCGGCCATCCGGCCGAGCTCATCCCGCGTCCAGACCCGGCCGGTGGGGTTGTGGGGGCTGCAGAGCAGCAAAATCCGGCAATCGGGACGAGCGGCTTGCTGCTCGAAGCAGGCCCAGTCGATCTGGTAGCTCCCCTCTGCTTTTTTGAGCGGACAAGGCAGCAGCACCCTGTCGTTGGCGGTCAGCATATTGCCGAAGGCGTCGTAGGCAGGGGTATGCACCAGCACCCCCTCCCCCGACGCCGACCAGAGGCTCACCAGCTGGGCAATCACATAAATGACCGAGGGGCCGTAAACCAGCGTCTCGGGGTCGAGGCTCGCCCCGTAGCGGTGGGCAAACCAGTTGCTCACCGCCCCCTTGAAGTCGTCGTGATTCCAGCGGCTGTAGCCAAATACCCCGTGCTCCAGGCGAGTTGCCAAGGTCTGGCGAATGCAGGGGGCGGTCTCGAAATCCATGTCGGAGATGGTAAAAGGGAGCAGGTCGGCATGGCCAAAACGGTCGGCTACATAGTCCACTGGGTGCAGTAGGTGCCGTGGCGGTCGACCACATGGTCGAAGTCATAAATATCGTGCATGAAGTTTCTCCCTCCATAAACAGGAGACATATTGGGAGAGGCAAACAAGGGGGGCTTGCGCCCCCCGTTCGGATTTTATTGGCCGGTTCAGGCCCCCATCAGGCTCTGCAGCTGGTTTTTCACCAGATGGACCTGGGGCCCAATCACCACCTGCAGGTTATGCTCGTCAAGCTTGATCACCCCGATGGCGCCGTTTGCCTTCAATACCTTGTCATCGACCCGGCTCATGTCCTGCACCGACATCCGCAGGCGGGTGATGCAGTTATCGAGCGCGAGGATGTTATCGGCGCCGCCCAGGGCGTTAAGGATGATTTCACCGTTGTAACCGCTGTTGCCGGCCTTCTTGCCTGCGGGCTGGGCAGTCTCGCTGGTTTCAATCTCGCGGCCCGGGGTTTTCAGGTTAAAGCGCACGATGGCGAAGCGGAACACGCTGTAGTAGATGGCAAACCAGATGGCGGCCGCGACCGGCACCAGATACCACTTGGTGGCGGTACCTTGCAGCACGCCGAACACCAGAAAATCGATGAGGTTGCCGTCGGTGTTGCCGATGGTGACGCCGAGCAGCCCCATGGTCATAAAGCCCAGACCGGTCAGGATGGCGTGAATGACGTAGAGCACCGGTGCCACAAACAGGAACAGGAACTCCAGCGGCTCTGTGATACCGCCGATGACGCAGGCCACTACGCCGGAAACCAGCAGCGCCTTGATCTTGCCGCGATTTTCCGGGCGGGCGCAGTGATACATGGCGAGCGCCGCGCCCGGCAGGCCGCCGAGGAAGGCAGGCATCTTGCCCTGAGAGAGGAAGGAGGTGGCAGAGACCGAGAAGCCGGAAGTGTCGGCGCAAGAGAGCTCGGCGTAGAAGATATTGAGGGCGCCGCTCACCTCGTGACCGCATACCAGCTGGGTACCGCCCGCTTCGGTAAAGCGGATCAGCGCCACCAGAATGTGGTGCAGGCCGAGTGGCAGCAGTAGACGTTCACCGGTACCGAACAGGAAGGGGCCGAAGGGACCGGCGTGGGAGATGAGCGCCCCGATGCCGTTGATGCCGGCAGCAAACCAGGGCCAGACGAACGGCACGACCAGACCGACCACACCCAGCACCAGCGCGGTGATGATGGGCACGAAGCGGGCACCGCCGAAGAAGGCGAGCGCATCGGGCATCTTGTAGGTGTAGAAACGGGCGTGGAGCTTCGCGACGATCACCCCGACGATGATTGCCCCCAGAATCCCGGTGTCGATGGAGCTGATACCGAGGATCGATTTCACCCCGTAGGCCTTCTCCGCCGCTGCGTCACCGATGACGTTGGCCACGGTCAGGTAGAAGTTGATGGAGAGGTTGAGCGCCGCATAGCCGACGAAACCGGCAAAGGCTGCGACCCCCTTCTCTTCTCGCGCCAACCCGAGCGGAATGGCCACCGCAAACATCACCGGCAGGTAGATAAAGGCCACCAGCCCCACCTTGGTCATCCAGAGGAACAGCAGTTGCAGCACGGTATTGTCGAGAAAGGGCATGCTCTGCTTGACCGCATCGCTGGTGAGCGAGCTGCCGACACCGAGCAAAATGCCCGAGAAGGCCAGCAGGGCAACCGGCAACATAAAGGTCTTGCCGAGGCTCTGCAGGAACTCCCAGATGGTGGATTTGGCTTGAGGCTTGGCCATGAAACGGCTCCTTGTGAATAGACAGCAATGTCTGCGGCTGCCCTCCCCCGCTCGAGGCAATCTCGAAGCAAAAGGCGTGGGTCAGCCTCAGGTTTTGCTGGATGATAAAACGTTTTATCAATTTACAAGTGCCGACAAGATCACAGAATAAGGGGGCAGGCTGGCGGGAGGATCCAAATTTGTGAGCCAGATCGGCCAGATGGTGATGTAACGTTTCACTTGGGCATATGAGCAGGTATGCTGGGGCCTCGCTCTCAACTGTCCGTCGTCCGTTCGCCCTATGTCGCCCAAATCCCTCTCTGCCAAAGCCACCAAGATCACCGACGTCGCCCAGCGGGCGGGAGTGTCGGTCACCACCGTCTCCATGGTGCTCAACGGCAAGGGGCGCATCTCCCCAGCCACCGCCGAGCGGGTGCAGCAGGCGATAAAAGAGCTCGACTACGTGCCCAACAGCGCCGCCGCCAACCTGCGCAGCCAGCAGTCCAATCTGGTGGGGCTGATCCTGCGCGACATCACCGACCCCTTCTATACCGAGGTGACCGCCGGGGTGAGCGAGGTGCTGGAGCAGCAGGGCTACCTGCTGTTTCTGACCCAGTGCGGCCACAGCCCGGAGCGGCTGCAGCAGAGCATCCACTCCCTGTCACGGCAGGGGGTGGCGGGCATCATTTTCAATCCGGTGCGAGGCGCGGCGGCCAAGACCCTGGAGACCCTGCTCGACTCCGAACTGCCGGTGGTGTGCGCCGCCCGCTCCTACTATCGCGATGACGTGGACTTTATCGGCCCCGACAACACCCACGCCGCCAAGCAGGCCACCACTTACCTTATCGAGCAGGGCCACCGCCATATCGCCTACGTCGGCGGGCGGGCCGACTCCCTCACCCGTGCCGAGCGGATCGGCGGCTACTGCGCCAGCCTGCTGCAATATGGCCTCCCCTTCAAACCGGAGTGGGTACTGGAGTGCGAACGCACCCAGCGCAGCGCCGCCGACACCATCGCCCAGCTGCTGCACCAGCACCCCAAGGTGACCGCCGTGCTCTGCCACTACCCCGAGGTGGCCCTCGGCGCCATCTATGGCGTCGAGGCGAGCGGCCGCACCGTGGGCAAGGACAACTACATCGGCCAGCAGGTGGCCCTGCTCGGTTTTGACGATGTGGCGGAGGCAGAACTCACCTCCCCCGCCCTCACCTTCGTCAGCTCACCGGCCCGCGAAATCGGCCGTCAGGCGGCAAAACGACTGCTGACACGGATGCAGCAACCCGAGCTCGCCCCCAACCGGCATATCATCACCCCCAATCTACAGAAGCGAGAATCAGCCTGAACTGGCTAGGCGCCCGAGCTCGCCCCACCCGCCATATCATCACCGCTCACCAACAAACCGCAAAAGCGGGCATCGGCCTAAGCAGGCTGGGCAGCCCGAGCTCGCCCGCCTGCGAACCGCCATTTCTTCACTTTTCCTGCGCCTTGATCCAGCGCCGATAACGGGCGTTGCCAAGCAGGGTTTGCCACTGCTGGCAAGCCAGCGCCAGTGATGGTGCAACCTTGGGGTGGCTCGGCTGACCTCGGCCCAGCCGCCGCAGCTGGTATTTCACCATCGCCATATAACCTACCGAAGCCAGCACCTTGTTGCGCCAGGGGATGGGTCTGAGTTCGGCGATTGCCGCCTGCTCACGGCGCCATCTGGCAGGCAGATCCGGGGCGATGGCAAGCGCGGTGGCCATGCCAACGACCGCCACTCCGCTGCCGAGCACTTGTTCCACCACCGGATAACGGCGGATCCCCCCGGTCACCATCACGGGCATATGAGCGGCACTCACTATCTCTTCGGCAAACGTCAGAAAATAGGCTTCCCGCGCCAGAGTGCGGCCATCGCGGGCCTGACCGTGCATGGCGGGCGCCTCGTAACTGCCACCGGAGAGCTCCACCAGATCCACCCCGAGCGGGTTGAGCATGTCGACCACAGCTCTGGCATCTTCGGTACTGAAGCCGCCACGCTGAAAGTCGGCGGAGTTGAGTTTGACCGACAGTGAGAAGCGCTCCCCCACCTGCTCACGGATCCCCTGCACTATCTCCAGCAGCAAGCGGGCACGATTCTCAAGGCTGCCGCCCCAACGATCACTGCGCTGGTTGGTGAGCGGTGAGAGGAACTGGCTTAGCAGATAACCGTGCGCAGCGTGGAGCTGCACTCCGTCAAAGCCGAGACGCTGTGCCAACAGCGCCGTATTGATAAAGCGTGCTTTCACCTCGGCAATATCGGCTTCGCTCATGGCCCTGGGCGGAGAGAACTGTTTGGAGAAACTGCCGAGCGCCATGGGCACGGCGGAAGGTGCCAGGGTAGGTTGCCCCAGCGCCGCCGGCATCTGGCGACCGGGGTGGTTGATCTGCATCCAGATCTGGGCGCCCCCGCTTTTGGCCGCTTCGGCCCAGGCCCTGAAACGCCCGGCCAGCTGTGGGGATAGCGCCGGGGTGTCGAGCACCACGCCCCCCGCTCCCGTCATGGCGTGCCCATCCACCATCACATTGCCAGTGATGATAAGGCCTGCGCCACCCTCAGCCCAGGTACGATAGAGGCGGATCAGCGCCTCGGAGGGGGCATGATCACGGTCAGCCATGTTCTCTTCCATTGCGGCCTTGGCGAGGCGGTTTATAAGCTGGCTGCCATTTGGCAGGGTCAGGGGAGTAAATGGGTTCATGGCGATCTCCTCGGTAGTGAGGGCCCCACCATAAGTTTGAAGCTGACTTGAAGGTCAAGCCCTTTGTCGAGATGCCGCTACGACCAAGAAAAGGCTATCCACCCACCCCTTGCTTGCTCAGGGCCGTTGACATTCAAGCGGGCTTTAACCCTAGAATCTCCCGGCACCCGCCCCTCAGCCTTAACGTCAGGGGACCATCAACCCGCAGCCCAGGAGGCAAGATGAAGATCGGTGAACTGGCCAGACAGACCGGCATGGCGGCCTCGGCTATCCGCTTTTACGAAGCCAGGGGCCTGCTCAACAAGGTGCAACGGGGGGCCAACGGCTATCGCGACTACCCGCCCGAGACAGTGCCGTTGCTGACCATCATCAGCCAGGCACAACAAGCAGGCTTCTCTCTCGACGAGATCAAGCAGCTGGTACCGGCGGATATCAGCACCTGGCAACACGCCCCGCTGCTGGCGGCACTCAAGGCCAAGGTGAACGACATAGAGGCGCTGGAGGCCAGGCTTGCCCAAAACAAGCAGCAGTTGCAGACCCTGATCCGGCTGGTGGAGTCCAAACCCGACAAGATGCCCTGTGAAGAGAATGCAGCCCGGGTATTGGCCAGCATGGGCATACCCTCTCACAAGCACATCGCAAAGGCTGCCACCAAGGCCAAGTCTGTGTCACGCCACAAAAGGTGATCCTGTTCACAACCGGCACACGCCCTCGATCAGAGAGATTGAGAGCCAAGTGGAGAGGTATATGATGGGTGCCTCCCTCTCTTCACGAGCCCATTTATGAGCCACCCGCACGACCAGAATCCGTCGACTGAAATCCACCGCTGTGACAAATGCGGCGAGCGTACCCGCCATATCGTGGTGCTGGTCGCCCGCGATCACAGCCAAGACATCATGCCCAAGGATCCGCGCAAAGCCTTCTGGCAAGCCTTTACTTCCAGCAGCATCACCAACTGGGCGTTTGGTGAAACACTGGCCTACCAGACCACCCATGTAAAACATCTTATTTGCGAACGCTGCGGGGAGAAGTTTCTGGAGTATTGATGGCTCCAGTCTGTCATCCATCACACAACCAACCGAATAAACTCCCGTCATCAAGCAAGTAGTTTGTTGATCCTCGGCAGGTTTTTACCTGCTGCCGGTTTTGCATTGCCCCCACCTTGATTACCATGGCTCACTTGGCAACCGGGGTTGGGAGGGACGTTGCCAAGATCGCTCTGGCCACCATAGCACCATCACCTCCCGCCACATCACCGGTTAACAGCAGCAGAGTGGAGGCTGTCGTCCAGGGGCGGTAGCGTGCCAGCAAGAAATGGGATATAGCGATAATCTCCTCGTGACCGTCCAATTACGTTTCGACAATCCGACCGACAAAACTGAACAATCAAAGCGGTAAAAAACATGATCGATCACAAGCGATTCCAGAGATTGGTACAACAGCTCTACTCGACGGTAGAGGAGCTTGAAAAAATGTTTCCGGGGCGACACTTTACGCCCGATGGCCATATGGTCGGCAGTATTGGCGAATGTCTGGTTGCAGATGCTTACGGGTTAGAATTGATGAATGCATCAAACAAGGGATATGACGCTTTATCTCCATCCGGGCTGCAAGTTGAAATCAAAGCCACGCAGGCAAAATCAGTCGCCTTCCGCAGCCAGCCAGAACACACCATCGCCATCAAAATTCTTCCCAACGGCACATTCGAAGAGATTTTTAATGGCCCGGGAGACTTGGTATGGCAGCAGTTTGACGGGAAACCCTTGCCCTCAAATGGTCAATACCAAATTTCTCTTAACAAGCTCAAAGAATTAAACAAGCAGGTTGATAAATCTCAGCGGATCTTAAGAGTCACCCAATAGAACCCGTTCACAGGATGAGGTGCCCCTCTCCGGCAACAGAAAAGGATCCCCGCCGTTATGTTTGAGTACGTCGAAAAACTGCAAGCGCGCATTGCTACCATGGTCAGTCAGAACGAAGCCGGGATCCGGCAGGCGGCCCACTGGTTTAGCGAGGCTATCGTCCACAACAAGATGATCCATATGTTGGGCACCGGGCACTCTCATATGGTCGGACTGGAGGGGTTTATCCGTGCCGGTGGCCTTGGCAACATCAACGCCGTGCTCGACTCCACCGTCACCACCGCCGATGGTGCCCTGCGCAGCTCGGCGCTGGAGAAACTGCCGGGGCTTGCCGCCATCCTGTGGGAGGAGCAGCCGATTGCGCCGGGAGATCTGATGGTGGTCATCTCCAATTCGGGTCGCAACGCCCTGCCCATCGAGTGGGCCCAGCTTGCCAAAGCACGCGGCCACAAGGTGATCGCTATTACCTCGGTGGCGCAATCGGCACAAAATCCGAGTCGTCACCCTTCAGGCCAGAAACTGATGGAGCTGGCCGATCTGGTACTGGACAACTGCGTGCCGCCGGGCGATGGCCTGTGCGAAGTCAATGATCGGGTCACTGGCGCCTTCTCCTCCATCTCCGGCATGGTGCTGATCAATACGCTGGTAGTCGAAGCGCAGAAACTGGCGCTGGCACAAGGCGTCACCCCGCTTATTTTCTCCAGCCAGAATGTGGATGGCTTTAATAACGATGATGTTTACCGCCATTTCCAAGGGCGATTGAAGTCGATGTAAAAATCTATATATAGATTTTTTGAAATTAAACCATCAACAAAAATTGAGATCACATAGTGGCAGATTATATAAACAAGAACATCCTTAGTCAGGCTTATATTCATGTTGAGCCGAGAGGAATGGAAACCGATGAACAGTTAGAGTCATTTAAGGAAAATTTAAGAATGTTTTCCTTGACTCGTACGGAGTTCTTTTTATCTGAAGGTCTTGAGATCAATGTTGAGTTTGAAGATGGTTCAATAAAAGCTCGTGTAACTGTAATTGGCACACTAATGCTTCTACTTCAAGGTATTAGTTCTTATAAAGACTTCAGAGAGGGCCTTCAACTTCTGTACTCTGATGCAAAATGGCTATCGGATGCCATCATATCGGAATCTTTATATCAAACTAAGGCAAAACATCATGATGTAATCAGAGTGGAGGCTAGAACTGGAATCATTGGCTCCATTCATAAAGTTTTTAATAAATTGGATAACATTAAACGTGGAGCAAAAGGAGCTATGCTCGCCACTGATATTGTAGATAAAATTGACGATGCACAAAATGAAATATTAAAGTTAATGGATAATATCTGTGATTTAGCTGATAAGGATTTAGTCGCAAAAGAATGCATTGCTTTGGTTAAGGGGCTACCAGAAACACCTGTACCACCCAAAGATAAAGAAAATAAATTTTATGCTATCGACGAGTACAGACGCAAAAAATCAAATCTAATCAGCGAAATAGAAATCCATCTAATGTCTGATGAGTAAAATAAAATTATCTATAACGCAGATGTGCGATGATACCTAATTTGACCATAAATTCTGATCGCCCGTAGGTTCGAATAGCGAAGCGTATTCGGACATTCGCGTCATCACCTCTACTTTCCAGCCTCCAGATATCTGTTCCAGAAAAGAGTGCTCATAGATGAAACGAATTCTGATTATTGGCAACTCGGGATCGGGCAAAAGCTGGTTGGCGGCTCGATTGGCTAAGGGGTTAACTATCCGCGAGGTCAATCTGGACACCATTGTCTGGCAGCCGGGCGGGTTTAACCAAAAACGGCCCCAGCATGAGATTGACCATGCCATTCAAACACTTGCTCAAGCGCCATCATGGGTGGTCGAAGGGGTATTTGGTGCCCTGGCCGAGCAACTGCTTGATGCCGCCGATACCCTGCTTTTTCTGGATCTCGACTGGTCGGTATGCCGTGATTCACTGCTATCACGCGGTTCACAAAGTGCCAGGCAAGGGGATGCAGTGGCAGCGGAAAAGAACTTTCAACAACTGCTGGTGTGGGCATCGGAATATGGGCAGCGAGCCGGCAAAAACTCCCGCCACTTCCATCGCGAGCTGTTTGATCGATTCCCAAACAACAAGCACCATTTCACGACTCGTGAAGCGGTAAATAGCTATCTCACTCAACTGACCACTCATAGCTAACGGGGTAGAGGATGACGCAAGAGGAGTTGGCGAAAATGGGGGGCGCTTCGGTCAATATCCAGCTGCTGGATGGCAAACCCTGTATCAGAAAAAGCGGCGCATCGCCTGTCGAGCGCCATTTCTACCAACGCGCCGCACTGCATTTGAGCGGGCTCAACACTCCTGCCCTGCTCAAGGTCGAAGGGGAGACCCTGTTCCTTGAACAGATCCCTCATCCGGTCACGCTCACGCAGCTGCACCGCAACGAACAGACCTTTGCTCAGCTGGCCTGCCTGCATAACGCCAACTATCAGCCCGACTTTGCGGTGAAAAATCACGGCTGGTCGCTCGCCGACACCGACGAGGCGCTCTCTGTACTCTGCCTGCCGGAAGCGGTAAACGAGAAGATCCGCCATATCCAGCAAGTTGGTCACGAACTATTCGAGGAGTCATGCCTGATTTCGGGAGATAGCAATGAGGGCAACTGGGGCACCCGTGACAATGGTGAGCTGGTGTTGTTTGACTGGGAGCGATTTGGTTATGGCAGCCCGGCCATCGATCTGGCCCCGCTGGTGCCGCGGATGGGGTCGCAGGCTGAGTATGAAACCATCATTGAACGCTATCTGCGCCACAGTTCGCTGCTCTCTGGCGACCGGTTGCTGCGCCATCTCGTCATGGCCAAGTGCTGGCTGATTATTGAAGTCACCAATCAGCTGACCAGAAGGGAGAAGCCGCAGGCACAGCAATATCTGGAGTGGTATCGGCAACAAGTTCCCCACTGGCTGGAGTCGGTGGCGCATATGGTGTAATCCGTAGGTTCGAATAGCACAGCGTATTCGGACGTTCGCGTTATCACCTATCTCTTTTCAGCCATCCCTCTCTTGCCACCACACTTTCTTCCCAAACAACACCCCTCTGCGCTCGCCCAGCCAATGCGATTGGCCTCCGCCATCAGGCGCATAAAAATCCTAATCCGCCCGGCGAAACAGCGACTTTTTGTGAGAAGAGTCACATCTGATGGCGCCGTTTAACCACATATAAATCCAGACCTAGCTGATGATTAATTTATTGATATGGCGCATTACAAACCTGACGGCGAGCCTGACATCAATTCATTTATCTGTTTTTAAAGAAAAAATGGATGAACGGCTGAAAATGGCGAGTCCTGCCTGAAAACGGGATCTTCATCACATCGCGTTTTACTGCGCACAAAAATCCAGTGATTAGCACATTTGTCCGATAGGGAGGGGACGAGTGAGCCGCGATAATGACCAGGTCATTTTTATCCAGTACGTCGATACGTACTCACGCATAGCTTCCGTCACCGGAAGCGGGGAGAGCGCCATGATCACCACCTTGATCAATGAACATCTGATCAATCTCGATTTGAAAGCGACGCGTAAGGAGGAGGTCTTCACCGAGATGGCCCGCCTGCTGGCATCGCAAGGCAAGGTCAGCGACGAGCAGGCCTTTATCAAGGATCTGTGGGCCCGCGAAGAGCTGGGCAACACCGGCTTTGAGGAGGGCGTCGCCCTGCCCCACGCCAAGAGTGCGGCGGTATGCAACCCGGCGGTCGCCATCGGCATCAGCCGCAACGGCATCGAGTACGGCGCAGAAGATGGCAAGCCGTCCCATATTTTCTTCATGATCGCCTCCCCCGATGGCGGCGCCAACCACCATATCGAGGTGCTGGCCGAGCTCTCCGGCAAGCTGATCGAAGAGGGCTTTATCGCCAAGCTACTGGCGGCGAAAACTCCGGCCGATGCGCTGGCGCTGCTGCTGGCCAAGAAAGAGGAGCAGAGCGCGGCCCCGACCACCAGCAAAGGCTTTATCATCGGTGTCACCGGCTGCCCGGCCGGTATCGCCCACACCTATCTGGCGGCCGAGTCGCTGGAGCGCGCCGCCAAGGAGCTGGGTTATGAAGTGAAGGTGGAGACCAACGGCTCCATCGGCGTCAAGAACAGCCCGACTGCGGACGAGATCGCCCGCGCCACCGCCATCGTTGTGGCTTGTGACAAGCAGGTGGACATGGCCCGCTTCGCTGGCAAGCCGCTCATCAAGACCGGCGTCAAGGCCCCCATCAAGGATGGCAAGGGTCTGATCGAGCAGGCTCTGAAAGCCCCGGCCTACGTGGCTGGCAAAGAAGATAAAAAAGGTGAGGAGAAGAGCGCGGGCGGCAGTTCCGATCTCTATCGCTACCTGATGAACGGCGTCTCTCACATGATCCCGTTCGTGGTGACCGGCGGTCTGTTGATTGCGCTGGCACTGGCCATCGGCGGCAACCCGACCCCGAGCGGCATGCAGATCCCGGAAGGGAGCATGTGGAACCAGATCCTTAACGTGGGCGTGGCCGCCTTCACCCTGATGATCCCCATTCTCGCGGGCTATATCGCCTACGCCATCGGCGATCGTCCGGCGCTGGCACCGGGCTTTATCGGCGGCTGGATCGCCAACAACGGCAGCTTCTACGGCGCTGACGCCGGTACCGGCTTTATCGGTGCCATCATCGCGGGCCTGTTGGTCGGCTATCTGGTGCGCTGGATTGCGACCCGTCAGTACCACAAGATGGTGCAACCGCTGGTGCCGATCCTGATCGCCCCCATCGTCGGTTCCCTGTTTATCGCTGCGGTCTTCATCTTCATCATCGGCGCCCCGATTGCCGACATGATGACCGGCCTCAACGCCATGCTGCTCTCCATGAGCGGTGGCAGTCTGGTGCTGTTGGGTATCGTGCTCGGTGGTATGGCCGGCTTTGATATGGGTGGCCCGGTCAACAAGGTGGCGTTCCTGTTCTCGGTCGGCATGATCGCATCCGGTCAGACCCAGTTCATGGGTGCCATGGCCTGCGCCATCCCGGCTGCGCCCCTTGGCATGTCGCTGGCGACCGTGCTCGGTCGCAAGCTCGGCATCTTTGACGAGTCTGAAATCGAAGCGGGCAAAGCCGCCGGCGCCATGGGTCTGGTGGGGATCTCCGAAGGGGCGATTCCGTTTGCCGCCCGTGATCCGCTGGCCGTTATCCCGGCCAACATTCTGGGCAGCATGACCGCAGCTGTGATGGCCTTCCTGTTTGGCATCACCAACAGCGTTGCCCACGGTGGCCCCATCGTGGCCCTGCTGGGTGCGGTCAACAAGCCGCTGCTGGCCCTGCTCTGCATGACCTGCGGTGCCATCGTCACCGGAGTGGTGGCGGTTGCCCTGAAAAAACTGCGGGTCAAAAAGAGTGACGGGGTAACCCTGGCCAAGGCGGCCTGAGTCCCTCTCGCCATCGAGGCTCCTAGACCATAAAAGAGGCCACCCCACGGGGTGGCCTCTTGTTTTTGGGATGGCTGGCGAGCCGTATTTCCCAAAATCGCCCCCCGAGAAATAGTGGTCGATAAGCACTCTTCCTCATCTCTCCCCTTTCCTTTCCCTGGCTCCCTTCTGGCCTCTCCCCTCCTCAGCCCAGCACTCACACAGAGCGCCAAACTGGCTGAAATGGCAGCAATCTGGCGTCAGCGGTGTGATGTTTCTCACGCTTTGTCCGCGAAAGCGCAAAAACTAGGAAAATTTCTTATCCCCACTAGGGATGGCTCTCAAGCCATTTTTTGCCCCTCTTATTAGAGTCACCTCACCTGATGTAGTGACCCGCACCGCGACGGGCAATGCGCCCCGTCATCCCGTGCCGGGCCCGGGTTTATATGGATGGAGCGTCGAGCGCAGCAACGGCTGACAGCCCCGACGTTCCGTTCCCCCTTCCGTGGCGTGACCTCGAACAACCTATCTACAAATGAGGGGCGCGGCGGAAATACCGTCTATCTCGCAGAGGATGAACGAAGATGTTGAAATTGCTCCAACAGGTCCGGGTCCCCACCCTCGACCTGCCGGTCGAAGCCCGGCGCAAGCTCTGGTTCAAGCCGTTTATGCAATCTTATCTGGTTGTATTTATTGGCTATTTGACCATGTATCTGATCCGCAAGAACTTCAACATTGCGCAAAATGACATGATCCAGGAGTACGGTCTCTCCATGACCGAGCTTGGCATGATCGGCCTTGGCTTCTCCATCACCTACGGGGTGGGCAAGACCATCGTCTCCTACTACGCCGATGGCAAGAACACCAAGCAGTTCCTGCCGCTGATGCTGATCCTCTCCGCGCTCTGCATGCTGGGCTTCAGTGCCAGCATGGGCGGCACAGGTTTCAGCCTCTACTTCATGATCTTCTTCTACGCGGCCAGCGGTTTCTTCCAGAGCTGTGGTGGTTCGTGCAGCTACTCCACCATCACCAAGTGGACTCCTCGCAACAAGCGCGGCACCTATCTGGGGATGTGGAACCTCTCCCACAACGTGGGCGGTGCCGGTGCGGCCGGTGTGGCGCTGTTCGGTGCCAACTACCTGTTCGATGGCAACGTGCTCGGCATGTTTATCTTCCCCTCCATCATCGCGCTGATCGTCGGCTTTATCGGCCTGCGCTTTGGTAGCGATTCACCGGAAGCCTATGGTCTTGGCAAGGTGGAAGAGCTGTTTGACGAAGTGGCGAGCGAAGAGGATATCGCCACCGAAGAGCAGCAGCTGACCAAGTGGCAGATCTTCGTGAAGTACGTGCTGCTCAACAAGGTGATCTGGCTGCTCTGCTTTGCCAACATCTTCCTCTACGTGGTGCGTATCGGTATCGACCAGTGGTCTACCGTCTATGCCCACCAGGAGCTGGGCTTCTCCAAAGACGTTGCCATTCAGGGCTTTACCTTCTTTGAGGTGGGCGCTCTGGTCGGCACCCTGATGTGGGGTTACCTCTCCGATCTGGCCAATGGCCGTCGTGGTCTGGTGGCTTGCGTGGCGCTGGCGCTGATCATCGCCACCCTGGGTCTCTACCAGCATGCAACTACCCAGTTTATGTTCCTGGGCTCCCTGTTCACCCTGGGCTTCCTGGTGTTTGGTCCGCAGTTGCTGATCGGCGTCGCCGCCGTGGGCTTCGTCCCCAAGCAGGGCATCAGCGTAGCCGATGGCGTCAAGGGCACCTTCGCTTACCTGATTGGTGACAGCTTCGCCAAACTGGGTCTGGGCATGATCGCCGATGGCACCCCCATCTTCGGTCTGACCGGCTGGACCGGCACCTTCGCGGCGCTGGACATCGCAGCCGCCGCCTGTCTGGTACTGATGGGTTGTGTCGCGGTCGCCGAGGAGCGCAAGATCCGCCGCATCAAGCGCGAACTGAAAGCCGCCGAACTGGCCGCCCAGACCGCTTGATAGCCATAACAACAGACGCAGATTGTTCAGGGCCACCCACAGGGGTGGCCCTTGTTGTTTGGAGCAACCAGACACCCGACTGGCCCGGCATGAGCTTGCACTGCCGTTCAAGGGACGGGCATATCCCCATCAAGATCCCACTTTTCATATGGACTTTTGGTAAAAGCCCCCCGCTGGCGCTATCTTGTAGCTCCCCCTTGTCAGCATCACAGAGAGCAGATGAAGATCGTCGCCGTCACCGCTTGCCCGACCGGTATTGCCCATACCTATATGGCTGCCGATGCCCTGCAAAAAGCCGCCACAGGGCTGGGACTCAAGATCAAGGTCGAGACTCAGGGCGCCATGGGCATGGAGAACATGCTGACCGCCCGCGATATTGCCAGCGCCGACCTGGTGCTGATTGCCTCCGATATCGAGATTGAGCAGAAAGAGCGCTTCCTCGGCTGCACCATCCATCAGGTGAGACTGGAAACCGTGCTGCTGGATGCCAACGCCGTACTCAAGGCCCTGCCGATCCCGGCCTGATGCTGACCCGCGAAATCACCTTCTACTGCCAGCAGGGGTTGAGCATCACCCAGGCCAAGCAGTTGAACCGGCTGGCGGGGATGTTCAAATCCACCATCCGCTGCGCCAACCTCACCCGGCGCCAGACAGTTGCCGCCAGCAACCAGCTCTCCCTGTTGACCCTCGCCACCCAGCCCGGCGATCTCTGCCAGCTGCAGATCGAAGGGTGCGATGCCGAACTGGCCCACATGGCCTTCACCTGCTGGTGCGGGGAGCTGGGTCAACCGCTGGTGCGCCCGCGCACCGCCGCGCTGGCGGAGTTGCGACTGGCCAACGCTCTGCCCGACTACCATTTTGCCCTGCGCCAGCTGGCTTACAGCCCCGAACCGCTGACCAAAGCCGAAGCGCTCGAGCATCTGATCGATCTGCTGCCCACCGAGCTGATCACCGACCGCGCCACACTGACCGCTGCGGTAGAGCGGCGCGAGCAGGTCTCGGCCACCATCATCCGCCCCGGCCTTGCCATGCCTCATGTATTGAGCGAAGGGATCAGCCAGCCAGCGCTGACCCTGCTCAATTGCAAGGAGCCCATCGAGTGGGGTTCTCAAATCGGGCCGGTGCAGACCATTATTCTGCTGGCGGTGCCGGTTGGTAGCGGACGGGAGACCCTGCGCCCCCTCACCCGACTGGCGCAGGCGATGATCGACGATGTGGTCAGCCACGCCCTGCTGCTGGCGGGCTCGGCCCCCGCCCGTCAGGCTATCGTCATCGAAAGCCTGCTGAGCTAGGCGAATTAGTTCTGGGCACTGCTTGTTGTGACGCCACCGCCATTCATCCAGCCCTCAGCACCCTGTGGTACACTCGCAGCCATCGTCTGTCTGAAGTGTGTATCCGATGAAATCTCCCCGCTCCCGTCTCTCTGTCAGCCGTTCGCCGCGCGATAACGCCCCGCGCACGACTACCAAACCAGCCGCACCCCGCCATGCATCCCCCCGCAAACCGGAGCTGGCCCCAGCGGATCGCAAATTGATCCTGCTGAACAAGCCCTACATGGTGCTCTGCCAGTTCACCGACGAGGCGGGCCGGGAGACCCTCAAGGATTACATCAAAGAGCCCGGCATCTACGCCGCAGGGCGGCTTGACCGCGACAGCGAGGGGCTGCTACTGCTCACCAACGATGGCAAGCTGCAGGCGCGCCTCACCCAGCCGGGGGAAAAGACCCCCAAGACCTATTGGGTGCAGGTGGAAGGGATCCCGAGCGAGGAGAAACTGGCCGCCCTGCGCGCCGGTGTGGAGCTCAATGACGGCATGACCCTGCCCGCCGGGGCGCGCATCATGGATGAACCTGCGGTGTGGCCGCGCAATCCGCCCATTCGGATGCGCAAGGAGATCCCCACCAGCTGGCTGGAGATCACCATCATCGAGGGGCGCAACCGACAGGTGCGGCGGATGACCGCCCATATCGGCCACCCCACCCTGCGCCTTATTCGCTACGCCATCGGCGACTGGACCCTGGATGGTCTGGCCCCCGGCGAAAGCCGCAGCCTGCCCGCCCCCGAGCTGGTGCCGAGCTCCAGCAGCCGCCCGCGTCCCTCCTCATCCCGTTCAGGCGCTCATACCGCCAAACCGGCCAAACCGGCAGGGGATGCGCCACAGCGGGCCAGCCAGCCGGGACGTGACGAGCGCCCCCGCAGCACTCATTCAGCTGAGCGTTCAACCTCAAGCCCGACCGGCGGCAAACCCCGCAGCAGCGGGCGAGGAACGGCACGCAGACCCGCCCGTGCGGGCAATCCCAATAGCAGCGACAAGGAGTCATGATGAGCAATCAGGCAGAGCAATCGGCCACCAGCCACGCCCGCATGGAGGCGCGCCTGACGGTCGCCGCCCTGGTGCAGTGGCAGGGGCGCTTTCTGGTGGTGGAAGAGGAGATAAAAGGCCAGCGCCGTTTCAACCAGCCCGCCGGCCATGTGGAGCCGGGGGAAAACCTGCTTGAAGCGGCTTGCCGCGAGCTCAAAGAGGAGACGGGGCTGACCGCCACGCCGACCGCCTGGCTTGGTACCTATCTGTTCAAACCGGCCGACAGCGAGGCCACCTATGTGCGCACCGCCATCATCTTCGACCTTGAAAAAGCGCCCGGTCAGCACCATCCAGAGGATCCTGACGGCGATGTGCTCGCGTGCCACTGGCTCACTCTGGAAGAAATTGCGGAATGCAAACCGGCCCTACGCAGCCCCCTGGTGTGGCAGTGCATTCAGGATTATCTGGCGGGGACACGGCTGCCGCTGTCGGCCCTCAAGGCCTTTATCTGAGGCCATTTGACACTCTTTTTCGGCGACAAAGGCCAACAACAGAAAAACGATTTCCTGCTGTCAGGCTCCTGATGGGACCTGCGGCATGGATATGTGACCGGGGGCGCAAAACTCTGGTAGAATACGCCCCGTTTAAACGAACTGGTAACTTCGACTAATGACAGACAACAGCCAAATCAAGGTGATCGTCGGCATGTCCGGCGGCGTGGATTCTTCCGTCTCGGCCTACCTGCTCCAGCAGCAGGGCTATCAGGTCGAAGGCTTGTTCATGAAGAACTGGGAAGAAGACGACACGGACGAGTACTGCTCTGCCGCCCAGGATTTGGCTGATGCCAAGGCCGTCTGCGACAAGCTGGGGATGAAACTCCACACCATCAACTTCGCGGCCGAGTACTGGGACAACGTGTTCGAGCACTTCCTCGAAGAGTACAAGGCTGGCCGCACGCCGAACCCGGATATCCTTTGCAACAAGGAGATCAAATTCAAGGCGTTCCTCGAATTTGCCGCCGAAGAGCTGGGTGCCACCTACATCGCCACCGGCCACTATGTGCGCCGTGACGACAGCACCGGCCGCCCGCGCCTGCTGCGCGGTCTCGATACCAACAAGGATCAGAGCTACTTCCTCTACACCCTGAGCGAGAAGCAAGTGGGTCAGAGCCTGTTCCCGGTTGGCGATCTGGAGAAGCCGGAGGTGCGCCGCATCGCCGAACAGCTGGATCTCATCACCGCCAAGAAGAAAGACTCCACCGGCATCTGCTTTATCGGCGAGCGCAAGTTCAAGGACTT
Source organism: Aeromonas sp. 11P (assembly GCF_051920165.1). Taxonomy (NCBI): domain Bacteria; kingdom Pseudomonadati; phylum Pseudomonadota; class Gammaproteobacteria; order Aeromonadales; family Aeromonadaceae; genus Aeromonas; species Aeromonas sp. 11P. The sequence goes on along the minus strand of NZ_JBQBDJ010000004.1, from coordinate 4,262,603 downwards.
CCTGGCCAAGTTCCTGCCCGCCCAGCCCGGCAAAATCGAGACCGTGGATGGCAAGGTGATCGGCGAGCATCAGGGTCTGATGTATCACACCCTGGGCCAGCGCAAGGGGCTCGGTATAGGTGGTCGCAAAGATGCCACCGAAGAAGCCTGGTATGTGGTTGACAAAGAGGTCGAGCGCAACGTGCTGGTCGTGGCGCAGGGCGAACATCCCCGCCTCTACTCTGATGGTTTGATTGCCAGCCAGCTGCACTGGGTGGATCGCACTCCGATCCGCGAGCCGCGTCGCTGCACCGTCAAGACCCGCTACCGTCAGCAGGATATCCCCTGCCTGATCCAGCCCATCGACGACGAGACCATCCGGGTCATCTTCGACGAGAAACAGGCTGCGGTGACCCCGGGCCAGTCCGCCGTCTTCTACGACGGGGAAGTGTGTCTGGGCGGCGGCATCATCGAACAGCGTTTCAGCCATCCGGTTTGAGCCAATAGCAGAAGGCAGCATACGTGAGCGATAAATTCCAAGACAGAACCATGGCCTTTGCCGGCATCTGCCAGGCGGCCGCGCTGGTCCAGAAGGTGGCCCGCGACGGCAGCTGTGACGAGGCCGCCCTGCGCGAGAGCCTCTCCAGCATTCTGGTGACCAACCCGAGCCACCCGCTCGAGGTGTTCAACAACACCCATCTGGCCATTCGCGACGGTTACCGCGCGCTGGTCGAGCAGCTGGGTGCCGACGGCAGCCAGAAGAATGCCGAGCTGACCCGCTACGTGGTGAGCCTGATTGCGCTGGAGCGCAAGCTGGCCAAGCGCAAGGACATTCTCAACATGCTGGGTGAGCGGATCAGCCAGATCGGTCGCCAGCAACAGCATTTCGATCTGCTCGACGAGCAGATCCTGGCCAACATGGCGAGCATCTACAGCGATCTTATCAGCCCCATCGGGCCGCGCATTCAGGTGGCAGGCACCCCGCTGTTCCTGCAGCAGCCGCTGGTGCAGCACAAGGTGCGCGCCCTGCTGCTGGCAGGCATCCGCGCCGTGGTGCTGTGGCGCCAGCTCGGTGGCAGCCGCACCCAGATCATCTTCGCTCGCAAGAAGATGGTGGAACTGGCCAAGCGTTACTAATCATTGGCTTGCGCGCAGGGAGAGGGAGGCAAGGTGAACAGCCGCACATCAGCCTTGATACACCCCGACCGGCGCGCAAGTGAATACGGATCCCCCACACCAATCATCAGGAGTTCACCCCATGGAGCTGTCCGCGCTGACTGCTGTTTCCCCGATTGACGGTCGTTATGGCGACAAGGCCGATGCCCTGCGCCCTATCTTCTCCGAATTCGGCCTGCTGCGTTTTCGCGTTGAAGTCGAGGTTCGCTGGTTGCAGAAACTGGCCAGCCACGCCGGGATCCCGGAAGTCCCTGCCCTGAGCGCGGCCGCCAACGCCCTGCTCGACGGCATCGTCAGCAACTTCAACGAGAGCGACGCCGCCCGCATCAAACAGATCGAGCGCACCACCAACCATGATGTGAAAGCGGTGGAGTACTTCCTCAAAGAGAAAGTCGAAGTGAACCCGGAGCTGGCGGCTGTCAGCGAGTTCATCCACTTCGCCTGCACCTCGGAAGACATCAACAACAACTCCCACGGTCTGATGCTGAAAACCGCCCGCGAAGAGGTCATCAAGCCTTATTGCGAGAAGCTGATCGGCGAGATCAAGCGTCTGGCACATGAGTACCGTGACATGCCGCTGCTCTCCCGCACCCACGGCCAGCCGGCGACCCCGAGCACTATGGGCAAGGAGATGGCCAACGTCGCCTACCGTCTGGAGCGCCAGTACAAGCAGATCATGGCGGTGGAGATCCTCGGCAAGATCAACGGTGCGGTCGGCAACTACAACGCCCACATCAGCGCCTATCCGGAAGTGGACTGGCACCAGTTCTCCGAGGAGTTCGTGACCTCCCTGGGTCTGACCTGGAACCCCTACACCACCCAGATCGAGCCGCATGACTATATCGCCGAGCTGTTCGACGCCATGGCCCGCTTCAACACCATCCTGATCGACTTCGACCGCGATGTGTGGGGTTACATCTCCCTGGGTCACTTCAAGCAGCGCACCATCGCTGGCGAAATCGGCTCCTCCACCATGCCGCACAAGGTCAACCCTATCGACTTCGAGAACTCCGAAGGCAATCTGGGTCTGGCCAACGCCGTATTCCAGCATCTGGCGAGCAAGCTGCCCATCTCCCGCTGGCAGCGAGATCTCACCGACTCGACCGTGCTGCGCAATCTGGGTGTTGCCATCGGCTATTCCCTTATCGCCTACCAGTCCACCCTCAAGGGTATCTCCAAGCTGGAAGCCAACGACGCCGCTATGGCCGCCGATCTGGATGCCAACTGGGAGGTGCTGGCCGAGCCGATCCAGACCGTGATGCGCCGCTACGGTATCGAGAAGCCCTACGAGAAGCTCAAGGAGCTGACCCGTGGCCGCCGTGTCGATGCCGAAGGGATGCGCACCTTTATCGACACCCTGGAGTTGCCGGAAGCGGTCAAGGTTGAGCTGAAGAAGCTGACCCCGGCCAACTACATCGGTGACGCCCAGCGTCTGGTTGATCTGCTGAAGTAAATATCAAAAGAAGAAAGGCTAAAAGCCTTTCTTCTTTTATTTTATGAGAAAGTATTATGATTCTTCACCACTATACTAGCGGTATTGGTTTACTTGGAATTATTAATTCTTCTTCCATATGGTCTACCAACATTCACTTTATGAATGACAGTCAAGAATTTATACATGGTCTTGATATGGCAAGGTCGGAAATTATTTCTCTGCGTCAATCATCTACTAGCCTCAGAGAAATTAGCACATATGACAATATAATCAGTACGATTGACAACGCCTCTCAGCTATCAGTTTATGTTGCTTGTTTTTCAGAAAAAGGGGACTCTTTAAGTCAATGGCGTGGATATTGCCCCAGTGGTTTTGGATATAACATTGGTTTTAATAAAAGCCTTCTATGTGAATCTGCATCACTGCAGGGGTTTTATTTGAAAAAATGCATTTACAATCCACAGGAAAAGAAAAAGACTATACAGAATTGGGGGGAGCGTGTTGCATCCTCAATAAAAGAAAATATCGATAATATTGATGAGCTAATAAAGCAATTGTTTTTGATAGCTCCATTTTTTAAACATGAGTCTTTCATAGAAGAGAGTGAGTGGCGTTTAATCTCATTTATTAACCTTGATGACATTAGGATTAACCTTCGACCAGGAAAATCAACTCTCATACCTTACGTCCCCTTGGACTTAAAGCTTAATGAAAAAAACGAACTAATTTGGAACATTTGTATAGGTCCAACACCTAATATAGACCTAGCATTTAGAGCGTTACCAACCTTATTTAATAAGTTAAATATTGTAAACGGCATTATACATACTCAAATACCATATCGAGACTGGTGAACATGTACGAATTAAATCTGGATATCGCTCACTTCCTTGAGCACTACTGGCAGAAGCGCCCGCTCCTTATCAAGGGTGGCTTCAAAGACTTTCAGGACCCCATCAGCCCGGACGAGCTGGCGGGTCTGGCCATGGAAGAGGTGGTAGAGTCCCGTCTGGTCACCCGTTTCGACGGCAAGTGGGATGCGGCCCACGGTCCCTTCGAATCCTATGACCATCTGGGCGAAGAGAACTGGACCATTCTGGTACAGGCATGCAACCACTGGGCCCCCGAGGTGAACGAGCTGGCGGTGCCGTTCCAGTTCATTCCGGGCTGGCGCTTTGACGATGTGATGGTGAGCTTCTCCACCCCTCACGCGGGTGTCGGCCCCCACATCGACAACTACGACGTGTTCATCACCCAGGGTATCGGCAAGCGTCACTGGCGGGTTGGCGATGCCAAGCCGCTCAACGAGTTTGCCGCCCATGCCGCCCTGCTGCACTGCGAGCCGTTCGAGGCGATCATCGACGTCATCATGGAGCCGGGCGACATCCTCTACATTCCGCCCGGATTCCCCCACGAAGGCTACGCCATCGAGCCCTCCATGAACTTCTCGGTGGGCTTCCGCGCGCCGGATGCCAAGGCGCTTATCTCCTCCTTTGCCGATCACCTGATCGACAACGAGGTGCGTACCGAGCGTTACGGCGATGCCGATCTCAAGCCCCGTGCCCGTCACGGCGAGATCCAGCCCCACGAGCTGCACCGTCTGCGCGAGCTGATGCAACAGGCGCTCGATGACGAGACCCTGTTCAAGGAGTGGTTCGGCACCATGATCTCCGAAGCCAAGCACGATCTGGACGTCAATCCGGTGGAACCGGACTACAGCGCCGAGGAGGTAGCCGACCTGCTGACCCAGGGCGAGCCCGCCATCAAGGTACCGGGCCTGCGCAGCGTCTGGTTCAGCGGCGAGTGCCAACAGTGCTATATCGATGGTGAAGCCTGGACCCTGCAGAGCGAAGATGCGGCAGCCATTTCGCTCCTGTGCGACAAGGACATCATCACTCAGGCCGACATGGTGGAGCTGGCCGATCAGGCCGGTTTCCTTCAACTGCTGACCCGACTGGTCAACCGCGGGTACTGGTTCTTTAACTGATCTGGCAGTAACCGAAGGATGAAAAGGCGCCTTATGGCGCCTTTTTTGTCACTCAGAGGCGGTTCAATTAACAATCGATGCGCGAAGCTGAACCCACTCTTGATGAACCGACAGGTGGTGATTTATTGAACTAAAATGGATGGGTATCATGCGTCCATCCCTGTTCACAAGAGAAGCACCACCATGCAAATCACCTCACGGCCCATGCCGCTGCCTGATTACGGCAAATATCCCTCCTCTCCGGCTGTCACACCCGAGCAGGTCAATCAGGCCCGTAACGAAGCACTGACCAAGAAGGATGAATTGCAGGCACAGAGCGAAGAGAAAGCAACGGCTCGCAGAGCCATGGCGGTCTCTTATACAGCTAACCAGCAAGATAAAGCCGTGGTGGAGCGCTACCTGGAGGCCAGCGGTCAGGAGAGCGACAGCAAGTCGGGCCCGAGCACGGCTGATATGTATCAGGCTGCGACTCGCTACCAGCGCCAGCAGAATCTCAGCGACTACATGCAATTCCAGCAGAGCCCGCTCGCCCAGCAGATGGGTGACATGGTGGGCAAAGATAATCGCAAGGGCACCCAGCTCGACATCATTGCCTGAGCCAATTTGCTCGAATAAGCCCGGCAGGGATCAATACAAGATGAAAAAGCCCTCAATGAGGGCTTTTTCGCTATGGCTTGTCGCTGCGACGTCTCGCTATAAATGGGACACTTCTGCCTGCGCGTCCGGCAGCTCGTCGGGGAGTTCATCAAACAGGGGGTGATAGAGCACCTCACCCTGCACACCCGCAAAACCGCGCTCCTGTAGCTCCATCGCCATAAAGCAGTCGGCAGGCACCTCATAGATGCAGTGCAGGCCAAACTCGCTGGCCGGGCGGAAACCGAAACGGCTGTAATAGGCCGGATCCCCGAGTACTACCACCCCTTTCCAGTCCATCTCAAGCGCCGTATCAAGCCCTTCACGGATGAGATCAGAACCAATCCCCTGACCTTGCCAGTCGGGATGAACCGCGACCGGCGCCAGACCAAGCCAGGGACCTTCCATGTCGTTAATGGTGATCGGGCTTAGCATCAGGTGCCCCATGAACTCGTACTCTTCCTCTTCGACCATGGTCACTACGGCAGCACCACATTCGCGCAGGCGGTTGACCAGTTCGGCCTCATCGGCACGACCGAAGGCAGCACTCAGCAGCTCATAAACCGGCAGCATGTCACCGGGGCGCTCGGTTCTCAACATCAGGTATTACTCCTCGTACAGCAGAGCGGGCATTATTCCACACAACGGCTGGTCATTCTGAGTACCTTTGTCCAAAAATGGGAGGGTGCACTCAGGAAAACGAGCGGCAAACTGCTGCTGCAAGGCGGTTAGCGTAGCCGGGGTGACCCTGTTCATCGCCTCGCGGTAGGCCAGCCAGAGGGCGGGAGCCTCCCGCGCCAACCGCTCAAAGGTCAGTTCGGGCGTTTGATGCCAACAGCCATCCAGCTCGTCGACCAGCTCCGGCAGCTCCACCAGCAGCCGTAACTGCTGATAGCGTATCTGCGACGAGTCACCCTGATCGCCCTGCGCCTGCACCATCAATTGGTTGAACCAGTGGATCCGTGATGCGCGCTCCTCCCGGCTGAGCAACTCAGGCCCCTGACGCTGCAACGCGGCCAGTTGCAGCAACCACGCCAGCCCCTGTTCATCCCTGTCTTTCAGCAAGACGCCGCCAAGACTGGACAACTGCTCCGGTTCGGCCTGCTCCAGCAGTTCGACGGGGTAACAGTGCAGCGCCAGCAACCTCTCAAGATACGGCGGGCAGCGCACAAAACAGGGCTCCTCCCCCGCGTCCCTCTCATCCACAAAGAGCGAGATGGCCAGCTTGCCGTTGGTACTCTGCCGATTAGTCGTTGCGGGATCCCACAGGATCACCACGGCAATCCGCTCATCTGCCAGCCAGCGGGAAATTTCCTCGGGCAAGGGATTGGGTAAGGAGGGAGCGCGATCCAGCCGCCAGTAGCTCACCTCACACGGCTGGCGACCGCTGATATGGCGTCGCCCGCGATAGTGCATGCCCACTTTTGCCATCACCCGGCCGGAGGCTAAATTGTCTGGCATATGGCGAGCCGTCAGCGCAGGCAGTTGCAGTTGGTCAAAGGCGAACCCCTTGACCAAGCTGGCTGCCCGGGTCGCCAGACCGCGATTCTGCCAGGGCACGCCAACCCACCAGGCCAGTTCGCCATTCCAGTGCAGGGAGATCACCCCAAGCAACGCCACACCTTGCTCCTCTGGCAAGGTGATGGCCCAGCTCCAACCAAGGCCAAGCGCCGCTCTGCGCCAGCAAAGGGCCAGCCAGTCGCGGGCCCCCTCCGGTGGATAGGGGTGAGGAATATTGAGGGTGTAGCGGGCCAGCGCCTCGTCGCTGCAGTAGCGCACTATCTCGCACTCATCGTCGGCCTGCAGTGGTCGCAATACGACACCTGATAGCGAATGCCCCTCAGCCAGTGTCGGCACCGTCACGCGGCGCGCCAGCAGGCGATTGAGCACTGCGCCCAAATCGGCCTCGGGGGTAAGCGGCAGATCGGCCCCCACCGGACCCAGGGTGAGCAGCCCCTGTTCCCTGGCGAGGGCCAGCAGCGAGGTGGAGGCACTAATCAGGACCTGGCGGCTGGGATCAACATGAAAATCCGCCAGCAGATCCCCATCGAGCCAGGCAGCCAGCAGGGCTCCCGGGCAGAGCACCCCGTCTGGAGGGCTGCTCGCCCAGGGTGCATCGGTTTGATCGAGGGCGGCGGCCGCCTCTTTGCCCAGTAGCAGCTGCCAGCGATGACCCTGCAGCTGCCAGACCTGCAACAGCGCAGTCCACTGCGGTTGCCACAGACTGGCCTCGATCAGCAGTTCCATCAGCTGGCCTGACAGGCCGCTGGCAGCGTCAGATGGCGGGGATGGGCTTCGATACGGGCGATCCAGCTACGGATAGCGGACCCCCCCTGCAGGGAGAAGATCCCCTCCTCTGCCACGTGGGTGTAGGCATAAAGGGCGATATCGGCGATGGTCGGCGCATCACCGCACAGGTAGGGGCTCTGTTTCAGCTGCTGCTCCATTACCGCCAGCGCCTTCTCGCCACCGGCTTTCAGCCCGTCGAGCCGCGCCTCCTGCGACTCGGGTCGGCCGAGATAGTGAACGATAAAGCGGGCCACAGCGATGTAGGGCTCATGGCTGTACTGCTCAAAGAACATCCATTTGAGCACCTCGGCCTGCTGGCGCGGATCGGTTGGCCACAAGGCACTGCCTTGCCCCAGATAGAAGAGGATGGCGTTGGATTCCGCCAGCGCATCGTCTTGGCCAATCTCCAGCACCGGGATCTTGCCGTTGGGGTTCATGGCCAAAAACGCGGGGGTACGGGTATCCCCCGCCTGAATATCCACCTCTATCCACTCAAGGGGCAGACCCAGCCAACGGGCCAGCAGCCACACCTTGTAGCAGTTGCCGGAACGCAGATCACCATACAGACGCATACACACTCCTTGTGAAAACGGATTTGAACAGCGCGATCAGGGGGCCAGACGCTCGATATGCCAGCCATCCCCTTCGCGGGTGTAGTAGAAACGGTCGTGCAGCCGGTGCTCGCCCCCCTGCCAGAACTCCACCGTCTCGATCACCACCCGGAAGCCGCCCCAGAAGCTCGGCAGCGGCACTTCGCCATTGGCAAACTTCTGCTTGAGCTCGAGGAACTTGGCCTCCAGCACGCCGCGGGCCGAGATGCGGGTCGACTGCTTGGAAACCCAGGCGGCGATCTGGCTGTCCTTGGGGCGGCTGTGGAAATACTTCATCACCTCGAAGGTGCTCATCTTCTCCACCCGACCGGTCACATGAACCTGCCTGTCCAGCGTGTGCCAGGGGAAGAGCAGGCTGATACAGGGATTGCCTTCCAGCTGCTGCGCCTTGCGGCTGCCCATGTTGGTGTAAAAGACCATCCCCTGGGCGTCGTAGTGCTTGAGCAACACGGTACGCTGCCAGGGCTGCCCCTCGGCATCCACGGTCGCCACCACCATGGCAGTGGGATCGGTCAGTTTGGCCTCACAAGCCTGCGCCAACCACTTCTCGAACAGCGCCAGCGGCTCGGCCGGCAGATCAGCCCGGTGCAGCCCGCCACGGGTATACTCACGGCGCAGATCAGCAACATCCATCATCTTGATTTTCCTTCAAATAAATAATGGTTCCACGACCATCAAGAGAGTGACGCAGGCATTGTGCGCTCGATAAAGCGACCTTGTAAACCATACAAAAAAAGCGAAGAGGCTAACGCCTCTTCGCTTTTTTTTATCAATTTACCAAAGATGGGTAATCTCACCCTTGGGTTATCTGGTTTAGTAGCTCATGATCTCACGACGACGCAGCAGCGCAGCGATACCAAGGCCCAACAGCGCGAACAGACCGGTCGAACCGCCGCCACCACCGCCGCCATTGCTTTCAGGCTGGGTAGCCGGTGTATCACTGCTCTTGGTCGCCAGTTTTGGCGTAATGGCATAGAAGATATTGTCGCTACAGGCCAGCTTGAGGCGAACAGCGCTGCCAGCATTAGCCGGAATGGTCACCTCATGGGCGCCATTGTTGTTCACGCCATTGACCAGCGGCTGCCAACTCTTGCCTTCATCGTTGTTGCTATAACTGATATCGACCCGCTGACAGTTGATGCGGCCACCGTCGGTTCCAGCTACTTGCCAGTTCACTGTGGTCGGGCTGCCAACCAGAATACGCTGGTCAGGGGCTGGCAATATCTTGAAGGTTTGTGAACCTGTATCGACCACTTCGACCGAGGTCTCATCATAGGCACCACCGCCTTTGCCATCACGGGCGACCAGACGGAAGTTAAGGGTGCGCGGTACATTGACCCATGGATCGCCCTTCTCTTCATCTTTTATTAGCTCAGGCTGTTGCAACATAAATCGTTCATATCCCCTTAGCTGAGTAGCCAAAGAAGGAAAGTGACGTTCAGGAGACTTTGCAGGCGCCACAAAACGATATAAGGGTCCATCGCTCAATTTCCCATAGTATATATCAGATGCACTCTCAGTCGCCCGACCAATATCAACCTGTTCCCAGGTAAAGGTCATTCCATCTTCACCGACACCAATCCCTGTGAGTGAAAATGCAGTTCGAACAGGAATAACTTTTGATTGCGATGCTGGCGAGATATTCACATCAATATCTTGCTTGATCATAGGCTCAACAGCGCCACAATTATCTGGACGGTTGGCTAGCACAGCACGCATCTGATCAATGGACTTGCTATGAAAACAACCTGTCGTTTTAGATTGCAGATTTTGTGATCCCATGCCTGCTCTGCCTGGGTAACCCATGATAGTTGTGCCACTACCAACCTCCCAAGCGGAATTAGCTACACGTCCACCAGTATTGACATTAAAAATATGCTCTGCACCGAGTTGATGGCCCACTTCATGCGCAAAAGTATCGACAAACATCGCATCGATCTCTGCAATTCCAGCGCCCGAGCTACCATTACCGGCACCACTCATGGCATTGGAACGAAGATTTCGACCAAGGGACTTATTCCCGAAATAATCCAGATTTGGAGCTGCGCACAGCGTCCCCCATGCCAAGCCAGAATAATTGGTCGTCATCAGCACGTGACCAATATCAAACTCACCTAATTTTTTATCAGGATCGACTTCTCTTTGAGCCAGCTGTTGAACAAGCTCATTTCGATGGGCATCATCACGATCTATGTTTGGCGTGGCCGATGTGCGGTCTTTATTATACCCGTTAAAAAACAGGTCTGTATCTGGATCCTCAAAAATGATATTATCATTGCCATCTGCCAATATAAATTTTATGCCAAGATCACGCTCATATATCTCATTGACACGAGCCAGCAATGTTACGATAGATGACAAAGCACCAACTTTACCATGAAATGAGGTGGTGTACTCTCCAGTAGTAGATATCGCAATCCGATATATTTTTACTCCAGGAAAGTTATAGTTTTGTTCAGCTTGCTTAGTTGCACTATCTAACAAGGAGCGCTTTTTTTCATTTTCATGCTCACTTGTATTATTCTGCATCAGCTCTTCATGATTCCCATTTTTTCGCGGTTTTACATTTTTCTTGTAATAAACAGAATAAAGACCACTACGTTGAACATCAATAAATACCTGCTCCCCTTGGTGCATAAACATGCCATTAAAACCACGGGGGGAAATATCAAAACTGCCGGTATTATTTTCATTACCCACTTCATGGCCTTTAAAGGTCATGATATCCGGATACTTGGCGGCCAATGCGGGTGGTAGCACCGATGATGGCTGCACTTCAAATTGCACCATTCCACCATTTGGTAATGGCAAGGTAATCAGCGTATCGCCAGCACGCAGGTTTTGAATAAACTCTTCATCGACCTTAAATCTGGTATAGGCACTAGTTGTGACGGTATCAGCCGCCTGCCTATTGTTTGCTTCGACCATATGCCATGGGGATGCCAGCGCAATATTGGCTGACATTGCGATGACAACTGAGATTGCATTTATTGTGAACTTCATCATTATTAATCACCTGACTGAACAGCCGGCGAGAATAACGTGACACAAGTCACAACTCAACTTTTTCAATAAAAATTAAATGGATTTTATTTCATTTAAAATCATAAGGTTAGTGAGTTAAAGTTTATAAACAGCTCATTTTGTTAGCATTTTCAGCAGTTCTTTTTAATAGAGTTAAAACTCCAAAAAAGTATATGGGGGCTCATATGTGAGTCATCGGATCATTCCCATGAGGCTATCAGTATGTTTGGAATATTAGAGTTATAACTCCAATCATGTCGGTTTACATGCCGTTATTGAACAGCCACTATGGCCTTGAAATTGCCTCCGGCATGCACTTTTCCAGCATCTGTCGGTTATATCGGGTGGCATAGTCAATCCGCTGCTCAAACTCCGACTCCTTGCCCATCTCAATTACATCACCGAACCCTTTCAGATAACGGACTCCGCACCGGGTTCTCGCTTCTGCTTGCAATGACTCCTCAACCCCCGGAGCTATACCGCCGCGCCCGCCACGCACGATGAGCCGATAATCCTGGGCAGCAAGACTCTCATCTATTGCCTCTGTCAGCGATGCGGCCACAACAGGCGCTGCGCAGATATGCAGACACAGCAAACTGACAACTAACCGTAATACCTGCGCCATCCGGCTGCCCCTCCCATCAGGAGGATCACGATAAGACTCACAGCGCCACCACCACCGCCGCCCGCACTGTTACCAGTAATGACGGTTGCACTTTCTGTTGTGGCCGTAGTGGCAGACGCATTACCTCTTATCCCATTGATAGAGAAAAAAATATTATTGCTGCATGCCAGCTTCAGCCTGGCCGTGCTGGTCAACGGTGCAGGCAACACCACACTGGCCGACCCGTTATTGGCAAGCCCGCTTGCCAGCGTAGTCCAGCTAGAACCGCCATTCTGTGTCAGGGCTAAATCCACGCTGGGACAATTGATAGGAGGCTGATCGGTCCCTGCTACATTCCAGGTCACTAGCTGAGTGCTACCCGCCACCATGGTGCCGATCTGCGGAGCTGTGATGGCAAATGCCGCGCCAGTATTGATCACCTGAACCACCATTTCATCACTGCTCACCGCCCCCTGACCATCACGTACGGTAAGGCGAAACTGGAGATTGCGATTGGTCGCAGGCCACGCCTCTCCTTTGGCCAAGACACCCGATATCAGAGAGCTCATGGCGGGCAAGGTTCTGCGAGGATCCGATGTAGGAGACACAAAGCGAAACAGCGGGCGGGTTCCATCATCCACCATGGTTGCCACGCTGTAAGATGCATTGCCAAGATCAACCTGCTCCCAGGTGTAACTCAGGGGATGACCATCCAGATCCAGCGCACTACCGACAAGAGTGAAAGGCGTATTGGCGGGGATCACCCTGTCCCCCCCGCATCCACAACCGGCGCGTTATTGGCAAGCGCCAGGTCGGTGCCGCAGGAGGGCAGAGAGGCCATCAGGGCCCGCATCTGCTCGATCGACTTGCTGTGGAAGAAAGGTGTGCTGTTAACCTGCAGATTCTCCTCACCACAGATCCCGGCATAGGCCATGATGGTCGAACCACTGCCCGGTTCCCAGGCTGAGCTAGCCTTGCGACCCGTGGCACAACTGTCGGCCATGCCATTGAAAGAGTGCTCGGCCCCCAACTGGTGCCCCAATTCGTGAGCCACATAATCAATAAAGAATGCATCGCCGATAGGCTGTGAGCCTCCGGTCATGCCCCGTGAACGGCTGAAAGGGTTGCACAGAGATCTCAGGGTCGCCACCCCGCCGCCTGATGTCGCCAGCAGATGGCCCAAATCAAAGGTTGGATTTAACAGTAGCCCCTGCTGGGTCTGGTTGATGGCGATATCCTGGGTCGAGTTGGTGAAAGGATCCGTCGCAGGATCAGTGAAAATCACCTTGTCTGTATCGGCTGCAAGCTGAAACTCGGCCCCCACATCACGGCGATAGACTTCATTGACCCGATTAAGCAGTGTTGCAATGGCCGAGAGTGCTGCAACCTTGGTACCACCGTGATACTGGGTATATTCCCCGGTTGCCGAGATGGCGATGGTGTAGCGCTTGCGCAAATTGCCATCGACTAGCACAGCTCGCTCACGCTCGATACCATGAGGATCAATCACCTGATCCACATCCTGTCGCCGCCAGGCATCTTGCTGTTCATAAACGGCATAAGAGAAGCCGTCCTGAAGCGGATCGACATAAAAGGTACGCCCCTGATGGGTAAACATACCGTGAAAACCATGTATGGTGACATCAAATCGGCCTGTATCCGCCGCCCGATCGATAGCCTTCCCACTGTAAGTATTGATAGAAGGGTAGCGCTGGGCCAAAGGCTCCGGGAGCAAGGCATTGGAATGAACATCAAACTGCACCGTAGTGCCATCCGGCAATGGCAAGGTCAATACACTGGCAAGATGCCCGGGTTCAAAAGGCTTGTCAGGAACCACCACTCTGACCTTTTCAGCTCGCACATCATAGATCCCTCCCCTTTCCAAGTTTTCATCCATGAAGGTCCACTGTGGTTCTGCTGCAACCTGAACAGACAAACTGGTGATAATCACCGCAATGCCATGCTTCATAGAGCCTCCTTGCCCTACCTTGGTGACAACAAGTATGGTGCAGCGTCAATTGACGATCTGCGTGATAGACAGAAAAGAAAATTCGCACAAAACTTCTGTCACGCTGAGAAATCGTGCTACACCCGCGCTCCCCATCTCAGGCGATACAGACTGACCCCATTCAACAACGGAAAAAAGTGAAGGCGCCATTGGCGCCTTCACGGATAGATAGGGGCAGAATATCCCCTCCATTTGGATTGGTTCGTTGGTGTATTACTGCTTGTCAGCGCCCGATGCTATTGGGCAATGAATCACCATACGCTGGTTATACTCGCTGGCATAAGCGCTCAACCTGGCATGTGCCTCTTTCTGCTCGGGTCTTATCACATCGCCCAATCCATCCAGATAACGCTTGCCACAGCGCGCCTTGGCCTCTGCCTGATGCTCGGCTGCAATACCGGGGGCGAACTCTCCCCGCCCGGCTATCACTATCAGGCGGTAATCCTGCCTGGCGAGGCTTGCACTCAGCTCCTGTTCCAGCGTGCTGGCATCGGCCTGACAGCCGCCGAGCACGGCAAGCAGCAACAGAGGGACTCCCTTCATTTGCGCCTCCGTTGCCAGCCGAGCAGCGCCAGAGCCAACGTCCACAATCCGATCGCCCCGCCACCACCGCCGCCACCTGAAGTCGAGCCACCTTGCACCAGAGGCAATTTGAGGGGACTGATGGCAAAGAAGATATTGTCGCTGCATGCCACTTTCAGCCTGACGCTGCTGGTGAGATCGGCAGGCAACGTTACCGTTGCTGCGCCGTTATTGGGTTGTCCGGCGGCGAGCATTGTCCAGCTTACGCCCTCATCCTGGGTCACCGAGATGTCCACCTTGCTGCAACTGATCGGCGCCACCGTGGTGCCCGCCACATCCCATGCCACTGCCTGACTGGCCCCCGGAGTGAGAGTCACCCCGTAAAACGGGTTGGTGATGCGAAATGCCGCACCGGTATTGATCACTTGCACTTTCATGTCATCACTGGCTACGCCACCCTGACCATCACGCACCGTCAGTCTGAAATTGAGATCCCGGTTGGTCGTCGGCCAAGCATCCCCTTTGGCGAGAGTACCGGAGAGCAACGATGGCAAGCTTGGCAAAATCCGCTCGGCAGAGCTGGTGGGAGATACAAAACGAAACAGCGGCCGGGAGCCATCGTCAACCATGGTGGCGGCACTGCTCGATTCAGTACCCAGATCGATCTGCTCCCAGTTGTAGAGCAGAGAATCATTATCCAGATCTCCACCAGCCCCTTTTAACATAAAGGCCGTATTGGCAGGGATCACATAGTCCCCCCCTGCTGCTGCCTGCGGGGCATTATTGCTCAACGAGAGTGTGGTTCCGCAAGTCGATACGGTCGCCATGTGCGCACGCATCTGCTCGATGGACTTGCTATGAAAATAGGGGTCGCTGTGAGTCTGGATATTCTCATCACCACAAATACCGGCATAGGCCATGATGGAGCTGCCACTACCTGGCTCATAGGCTTGATTCGCAACCCGGGTACCTGCACCGCAACTCCCGGTAGTGCCGTTGAAAGTATGATCGGCACCAAACTGGTGGCCAATTTCATGAGCCACATAGTCAACGAAGAAGGCATCTCCCACCGGTGTGGGTGAACCCGACATCCCGCCAGACTTCTGATTGGTGCAGAGCACTGCCAAACCGGCCAGACCGCCGCCATTGGTATTCAGGACATGGCCGATATCAAAATTACCGAGCTGCATATTGGTAAAGTAATAAGCCTGTACCCCGATATTGGTCTGCGCATCCGAATTATCATTGGCAAACAAGTCGCTGGCCGGATCGGTAAAGATCAGGTTGTCATTGCCACTGGCCAGCACGAATTCGGCGCCCACATCCCGTTGATAGACCTGATTGACACGGTTGAGCAAGGTCGTAATCGCCGCCATGGTAAGCGCTTTGGAGCCACCGTGGTATTGGGTAAATTCTCCTGTCGCCGAAATGGCAATGACGTAGCGCTTGCGAACATTGCCATCCACTTGCACCTTGCGCACCAGTTTGCTGAGCTTGGGCCCTATCACCTCATCTGCCGCCTCTTCCAATCGACTATGGGCATCCTGCTGGTAATAGACGGCGTAGCCTTCGGCATTGCTGAGCGGATCAACAAACACCATCTTGCCCTGATGGCTGAACATGGCGTGGAAACCTTGCGGCCCCAGATCGAAGCGCCCTGTCTCTATCGGATGTGCCGGGTTGTGACCCTTGAAGGTGCGGATCTGCGGATACTTGGCGGCGAGATCTGCAGGCAGCAAGTCGTAGGCTTCCAGAGCAAAGGTGACCTCCCCCCCATCGGGCAGCGGCAGGGTCAGCTCACTCGCCCCGGCTTGCAGCCCGGCAAAATAGTCGAGCGGCACCTTGGCCACCCGAAACTGATTGGCCCGCACCTCATAACCTTGCTCCGCAGTCGCTCTGGCGGCTACCGTACTCCACTCGCTGGCCATCAGGCTGGTTGACCCCAACAAACTGGCCACCAAAAGGGCCAACGAACACTTACTGGTCACATGCATCTTTGTCATCCTTGTAGTCATGCACTTTTTTGAACCAAAACCGGCATCATTATCCCGCCGAATCAAGAAGCCCGGCGCCACTGTTTCAGCCACTCACCCATGGGGAGTGTTGCGCCAACCCCGTCTAACCCCTATCATTGCGCGGATTTGTCAATTTTAGAACTGCCCCTCTTCACAAAGGTGCGGTTCATCTTTATCTGGCCAAGGTTAATCTCATGCTCAAATCCCCACTGTTGCCCCGTTTCGGGGATCTGGTCGTTGCCATTGTTGACGATGTGCTCGGTCAGGGTCTTACCCTCGACCGCGCCTATGCCCGTCACTTCTCCGGCATCGAACTAAAACCGCAAGAACAGGCAAGGATTGCCCTGGTCACCGGCGACCTGCTGCGCCGTCTCAGCCTCTATTGCTTTCTCACCGGCATTCAGGTGCGTCAGGCCGAAAAGAATGTCTGGCCGCTGCTGCACAGCTGGCATGCCTTCCACAAAATTGCCCAGCCCAACCACCCGACCCTGGATCGCTTCAATGAAGAAGCATTCCGCCGCCGTCTGACCGAGGCGAAGAAGAACCCGGTATTGATGGATGGTTGCCCGAGCTGGCTGGAGAAACTGGGCAGCGAGCAGCTGGGTGAAGCCTGGCCTGCCGAGCGTGCTGCCCTGGCCTGGATGCCCAAGCGTTACCTGCGGGTCAACACCCTCAAGTGCACCCGTGATGAGCTGCAAGCCATTCTGGCCAAAGAGCAGGTCACCACCATTCAGGTTGAAGGTGTGGAGACGGCCCTGCAGGTCACCTCCGATGCCGCCCTGTTCCGCACCAAGGCCTTTGCCGATGGTTGCTTCGAACAGCAGGACGCAGGCTCCCAGCTGGTTGCTGCTGCGCTGGAAGTGACCCCGGGCATGCGCGTTATCGACGCCTGCGCCGGTGCCGGTGGCAAGACCCTGCACATCGCCGCCATGATGCAAGGCAAAGGCCGTCTGCTGGCGATGGATGTGGAAGAGTGGAAGCTGGAGAACCTCAAGCAGCGCGCCCGTCGTGCCGGTGCCCACAACGTGGAAACCCGGGTCATCACCAGCAGCAAGACCGTCAAGCGCCTCAAAGAGAGCGCCGACCGCGTACTGCTGGACGTGCCCTGCTCCGGTCTGGGCGTACTCAAGCGCAATCCGGATGCCAAGTGGCGCGATACCGCCGAGCGTCTGCCGGTGCTGGTCGCACTGCAAGAAGAGATCCTGCAGCGTTACAGCCAGATGGTGAAGGTCGGTGGTCTGCTGGTCTATGCAACCTGCTCCATCCTGCCTCAGGAGAACCGCCAGCAGGTGGACAAGTTCCTCGCGGCCAACGAGAACTTCCGTCTGCGTGACGATCACACCGTGAGCCCGTCCGAGACCGGCTTCGACGGTTTCTACATGGCGCGTATCGAACGGATCGCCTGATCTGCCCGATGACCAGATAGAAAAAGCGGCTGCCATTGGCAGCCGCTCTGTTTTGGCTTGCAGACCCACTCCCGATGGGGGTTACAGTGTGTGCTGCTTGCATCGCCAGCAAATAAAAAAGGGAGCCATGATGGCTCCCTTTTTAGCGATGTGAACACCCGCTTATTCAGCAGCAGCGTCATCCTGCTTGTACTTGGCAGCAGTCTCTTTGATCAGAGCCTGCAACTCGCCGGCCTGGAACATCTCGATCATGATGTCACAGCCACCGATCAGCTCACCTTCAACCCACAGTTGGGGGAAGGTCGGCCAGTTGGCGAATTTTGGCAATTCGGCGCGGATATCCGGATTTTGCAGGATATCAACGTAGGCAAACGGCTCGCCGCAGGACATCAGAGCCTGGGAGGCCTGGGCAGAGAAGCCACAGCTGGGTAGCTTGGGGGAGCCCTTCATGTAGATGATGATGGGGTTATCAGCCAGCTGCTGCTTAATCTTTTCAATAGTTTCCATAGGTGCCTCACTAGAGCGATTTCGGCGGCCATTCTACTGCAATCTTGCCCGAGCACAAACTGACAAAGGGGTGACCCGGTTAGAATTGCGCAAAGAACCCACTCAGGCTTGATCGCGATCATGGCGCCAATCAAGAGTTGTTAGGCCATCTTTGATACTGCTACAATCCCTTGGCTTTGGGCTACCCTGCCCCATCATTTTAAAAACAACTCTTTTCACATATAGAAAAGAGTACGCAATGTCTTGCAACCGTCGCCTTCGCACGGTCCAGCCAATGGAGAGTAGAAAATGGCATTCGAACTTCCCGCTCTGCCCTATGCAATCAACGCTCTGGAACCGCACATCTCCCAGGAAACTCTGGAATATCACCACGGCAAGCACCACAACACCTACGTGGTCAACCTGAACAATCTGGTGCCGGGTACCGAGTTTGAAGGCAAGTCTCTGGAAGAGATCATCAAGACCTCCAGCGGCGGCATCTTCAACAACGCCGCCCAGATCTGGAACCACACTTTCTACTGGCACTGCCTCTCCCCGAATGGTGGTGGCGAGCCGACTGGCGCCCTGGCTGAGGCCATCAACAAGGCATTCGGCTCCTTCGCCGAGTTCAAAGATGCCTTCACCAAATCTGCCATCGGCAACTTCGGTTCCAGCTGGACTTGGCTGGTGAAGAAAGCTGACGGCTCTCTGGCCATCGTCAACACCTCCAACGCTGGCTGCCCGCTGACTGAAGCCGGTACCACCCCGCTGCTGACTGTTGACCTGTGGGAGCACGCCTACTACATCGACTTCCGCAACCTGCGTCCGAAGTACATGGAAACCTTCTGGGCTCTGGTTAACTGGGAATTCGTGGCCAAGAATCTGGCTGCCTAATCAGCCTCGCTTGCCAAAACGCCCCGCACTGCGGGGCGTTTTTTTATATCTAGATGGCTGCGGAAATGAATAAGGCGCCCGCAGGCGCCTTTTACATATCGAGATAGCCAGTTTACTGGTCCAACTCGTCCATATATTCATCCAGATTGGCATCGTCGGCCTGCTCTTGCTGAGACGCTTTCAGCTCGGTCTGCTTGCCCGTCACCTTGCCCTGGTTATATTGCAGGTAGAAGTCCTTAGTTAGTGCATAGGGGTCGAGTGAGTTGTCGATGATCCGCTCCTGATCGATCAGCTTGGCACGTGTGCCCAAGCCATCCAGTGCCCAGTGTGCAACCTTCATCGGGAAGGTTAACAGGGCATAGGGGAAGTAGAAGCTGTCAATCGCATCGCCAACCAGCTCCCGGGTGGTGGTCGGGCCGTAGACAGGCACCATGATGTAGGCACCATTACCGATATCGGCCCTGCCCAGCACTGTGTCCATCTCCAGCTTGTTACGCTCGAGGCCTGCATGTTTGGCCACATCGAAGATACCCAGCAGACCGACCGTGGTGTTGAGGGTAAAGCGCCCCAGGTTGGTGCCCGCCCCCTTCAAATCACCGGTGATCAGATGGTTCACCATGCTGCTTGGCTCATCAAAGTTGGCAACAAAGTTGGCAATGCCATCCTTCACCCCTACCGGAATGTAGCGGGCATAGGCATGTACCACAGGACGTGCCACATAGGGCTCCAGCACATCATAGTTGACCGCCCACATGGCCCGGTTGGCCCCCTGGAAGGGATCGCGCGGATCGGCCGCCGTACTGGTGGCACCCGGATTATTCATGCCGGGATTGAGATCCAGACTCTCTGGGCCAGGCTTGGGTGGGCCACCGGCACAGCCAGCCAGCAAGAGGGCTGCCAGTATGGCCCCTGAACGAAGATACATATGATTGTCCTGACGTTTTATTTTGATTTATCAGAAGTATAGATAACCCGGCTCCTATCCAGGAGCCAGGTTATCCAAAGGCATATTAGAGGGCGTGATCGATGCGGATGTCAATCGGAGCAGCAGGGATCTCGGTCGTCTTAACAGGCACGGATACCCCTTCGAAGGCTCCTTCCTTGTTCATCACATTGCCACCGCGCGAGAGACGCGCCTTGAACTGCAGCTCCGGATAGGCCGCCAGTTTGCTGCCTTCCATCATGGCATCGCCATCCCCGAGTGACAGGGTAACAGGCAGGGTTGGCCCTGCGATACGCTTCACGGCGATGGGCATAGGCGGCCCGTTGGGCACCACGGCAAAGACGAAGAGATGGGCATCTTCCGGCATCTGAATGCCCGCCGCCAACGTGACGTGGATGGGGAATTCCCCCTCTTTCACCGCGAGCGGTTGTCCCTCAACTGCGCCCGCTTTGGCTGCGCCTGAATTCGTCACCTCGATGCCGCGCTGCTTGAGCTGCGCGCGGGCATACTCCATGGAGCGCTCGACCATCACATAACGGGGAGTGCCTTTCTCCATCAGTGGCAACATCGCCTGCCAGCGAGACAGCGCGGTCTGAAAGTCCTCTTTTTGCAGCGCCATAAAGGCATAGACAGAGCGCGCCTCGATATTGTCCGGATCCTGCGCGATAGCCACTTGCAACAGGGCATCCGCTTGCGCCTCATCCCCCGTCATCATTAGCGCCTGCGCATAGGGCACCGCCACCAGCGACTTCTGGGGAGCCAGCGTGTAGGCCCGCTCCAGCGCCTCACTGGCCATCTCGGGATCATTACCATCCAGCGCCAAACGTCCCAGCAGCAGCCAACCGCGGTAGTCGTTCGGTTCATCCTTGAGGCGGGTACGCAGTGCCAGCGTGAAATCCAGCAGATCCTGCTCGGTCACCTGGGCATCGCGTTCCACCAAAATGCGGTTGCTCAGCTCGCCAAGACGGCTGCTGGCATCTTGCCAACGGCTCACCTCCAGCCAGGAGCCCAACTTGTAGTAGAGCCCCAGACTCACCACCAACAGCACCAGCACACCCGGGATCCAGATCAGACTCTTGCCACTGCGGGCAGTCTGCTCCACATCAGGGATATCATCCAAGAGGCTTCGTTGCAGCTCGACCAGCGAGTCGGACTCCTCAGCCAGGACACCCTGCTCGCGCTCTTCGCCAATCTCCAGCAGCCGCTGGCGATAGAGCTGTTTGTTGAGCGCCGAGCGACTGATGCTCTGTTTGCCTTCTCCACGCCACAGCGGCACGACGAGCGCCAGACTCACCAGCACCAGCAAGCCCGCAATCACTATCCAAAAAGCGGTCATTGTTTCTCTTCCTCTTTGAGCAGCTCGGCCAGTCGGCGCTGCTCCTCCTCGCTCAAGGCGTTATCCAGTTGTTTTTTCACCGCAGGGGGCCGGCGGCTGCGCATCACGACCACGGCGCCACCGATCAGGATCACCAGCAGCGGGCCGAGCCAGAGGATCAGGGTGGAGGCCATCAGGGGCGGGTTATAGAGGATAAAGTTGCCGTAGCGGGCCACCATGTAATCCACGATCTCCTCTTTATCCTTGCCCTCGCGCACCATCTGGTAGGTCTTGTCGCGCAAGTCCTTGGCCAGCCCCGCATTGGAGTCGGCGATATCCTGGTTCTGACACTTGGGGCAGCGCAGCTCCTTGGTCAGTTCACGAAAGACCTGCTCCTGATTGTCGTTGTCGAAGGTGTAGACATCGATAGCGGCCATGGCCGGCGCTTGCACCACCCATCCCAGCAACAGCAGCAGGGAAGCAATAAATACTCTCATCAGGACTCCCCTCACTTCATGGCATCAAAGATGGGTTTGAGGGTCGACGCCCAGTTCTCGGGGTTGATATCCCCCACGTGGCGATAACGGATGATCCCCTTGCTGTCGATAAAGAAGGTCTCCGGCGCGCCGTATACCCCGAGATCCAACCCCAGCATGCCGTCCGGATCATAGAGGTTGACCTGATAGGGGTTGCCCAGCTCCGCCAGCCATTTGATCGCCTTGTCGCGCTCATCCTTGTAGTTCATGCCGATGATGGGAATACCCTGCCCTGCCAGCTGTTTGAGGTAGGTGTGCTCGCCATAGCAAGTCGGGCACCAGGTGGCCCAGACGTTGAGCAGCATGGGGCGACCGGTCAGGATGGTGCGGTCATGCTGTTTGCCCAGATCGTAAATGTCCTGCAGGGTGAACACCGGCACCTCTTTGCCCACCATCACGGACTCAAGCTTGGTAGGATCGGAGTAGAGCCCTTTGAACAGGAACACCGCCCCCAGCAAAAAGACGATAAAGGGGATTAAAAACAACCAGGTCTTTTTGTTCATGCCTTGGCCTCCTCCTCACGACGGCCGAAACGGTAACGCTTGTCGAGCATCGCCAGCACGCCACCGATGGCCATAAAGACGCCGCCGAACCAGATCCAGCGCACAAACGGCTTGTAGTAGATCCGCACTGCCCAGGCCCCGTTGTCGAGCTGTTCCCCCAGCGCCGCATAGAGATCACGGGTGATACCGGCATCGATGGCTGCTTCGGTCATCGGCATCCGGGTCACCTTGTACATCCGCTTCTCGGGCTTGAGCAGGGCGACCTGCTTGCCATTCTTGTGCACTTCCAGCACGCCCTTGAAGCCATCATAGTTGGGGCCGTTCTTCTCCTTGATCCCGGCAAAGACGAACTCGTAATCGGCAAAGTGCACCCGATCACCCGCCTGCATCCGCAGATCCTTCTCGATGCTGTAATTCTGGGTGCAGGCGATACCAATGATGCTGACTGCCAGCCCCACATGGCCAAGAATCATGGCCCAGTGGCTGTTGCCAAGCTTGCGCACACCGACTGCAAAGCTGTGCTTGTGGGTCGCTCGCGCCCAGGTCTCTTGCACGCTGGTGACGATGATCCAGGCACCCAGACCAATCCCTACCGCCGCCCACGGCTTGAAGGTTTCGGCAAAGAGCAGCGGCAACAGCAAGGCTGCGGCCAGACTCAGCACCAGTGCCACGAGCACCTTGCTTTTGAGTTCCCCCAGCTCCTGACGACGCCAGCGAAACAGCGGGCCAATCCCCAGCAGCAGGGCAAACGGGATGATCAGCCAGCTGTAGATGTGGTTAAAGAAGGGGGTGCCGATAGAGATGCTCCCCAGCCCCAGCTCCTTGTGCACCAGCGGCAGCAAGGTACCGAGCAGAACGGTCAGCAGACCCGCCACCAGCATGATGTTGTTGCAAAGCAGCAGGGTCTCGCGGCTCCACAGCTCGTGTTTGCCGTGGCTCTTCACCTGCGAGCCTTTAAAGGCAAACAGCAGCAAGGATGAACCGATCACTGCCAGCAGGAAGCCGAGAATAAACAGACCGCGGGTCGGGTCGGAGGCAAACGCATGGACCGACACCAGCACGCCGGAGCGTACCAAGAAGGTACCCAGCAGGCTCAGCGAGAAGGCTGAGAGGGCCAGCAGCACGGTCCACGCCTTGAAGGTGGCGCGCTTTTCGCTCACCGCCAGCGAGTGCAGCAGAGCGGTACCCGCGAGCCAGGGCATGAAGGAGGCATTTTCTACCGGATCCCAGAACCACCAGCCGCCCCAGCCGAGCTCGTAATAGGCCCACCAGGAGCCGAGCACGATGCCGAGGGTCAGGAATACCCAGGCCGCCATGGTCCAGGGGCGCGACCAGCGCGCCCAGGTCGCATCGAGGCGGCCGGTCATCAGCGAGGCAATGGCAAAGGCAAAGGCAACCGAGAAGCCCACATAGCCCATGTAGAGCATCGGCGGATGGAAGATAAGACCAGGATCCTGCAGTAGCGGATTGAGGTCACGACCATCTACCGGGAAATAGGGCAAGGTGCGGGTGAAGGGATCGGAGGTGAACAGCACGAATGCGGTGAAGCCGACCGAGATCAGCCCCAGCACGCCGAGTACCCGTGCGACAGCATCGAGCGGCAGACGGCGGCTGAACATGGCCACCGCCGCAGTCCAGCCACCCAGGGTCAGAACCCACAGCAGCAGGGAGCCTTCGTGGGCGCCCCATACCGCCGAGATACGATAGGCGAGCGGCAGCAGGCTGTTGGAGTTAGTGGCCACATACTGCACGGTGAAGTCGTTGTCGATAAAGGCCCAGGTCAGGCAGAGAAACGACAGCAACAGCAGCAAGAACTGGGCATAGGCGAGCGGACGGGCCGCCGACATCATGCCAAGACGCCCCCAACTGGCGCCCAGCAGTGGGTAGCTACCCAGCAGCAGGGCAGTGGCAAAGGCCAGGATCAGCGCAAACTGACCTAATTCCGGGATCATGAAGGCATTCCTTTCAATTGAACGGTGACAACAGCCGCATCACGCACGGCAGGCAAAGCGAAAAAGGCAACCACCACAGGGATCACTGCTTGGCTCCCTTCAACTGCGCCTCGGTATACTCCGGCTTGAAGTGCATGCCGTTGGTGGCATCGGCCACTTCCGGCGGCATGTAGTTCTCATCGTGCTTGGCCAGCACCTCGAACGCCTCTACGGTCGTGGCATCCTTGAGGGTGCCCTGGGCAACAATCCCCTGCCCTTCACGGAACAGATCCGGCAGGATGCCGTCAAACTCGACCTTCACCAGATGACCGCCGTTATCCACCAGCTTGAAGGCAACCTTGAGGCTCTGGGGATCCCGTTGTACCGACCCCGGCACGACCAATCCACCGATGCGCAGGCGCTGCCCCTCTTCCGGCTTGACCTTGTCCGGCCCCTTCCCCTCCACCAGCTCGCTCGGGGTATAGAAGAGGTCGATATTCTGACTGAGTGCGTAGAGCACCAGCCCGCTGACGGTAGCCAGACCCAGGGTAATGGCCAGAATGATGGTGAGGCGTTTTTTACGTCTCGGGTTCATAGGGTGTTCTCCATCTGCTGGGCCGCCTTGCGACGGGCCTCACGCGCCTGTTTGCTGCGTAACTCACCGAGCAGGCTGCGGGTTTTCATGCGGGTAGAAATGATGATGCCGACCAGACACACCAGCGTCAGGCCAAAAGAGAGCCAGACATAGAAGGCGTAACCGCCCATCGCCATAAAATCACTGAAAGAGGCAAAGTGCATGCTTACTTCTCCTGCTCTGCAATCTCTTTGACCCAGGGACGATGCCACTCCCGCATCAGGAGTTCATTGCGAAAACGCATCAGGGTCAGGGCCCCGAGAAATGCGGCAAACGCCAAGATCATGATCAGCAGCGGCCAGAGCATCTCGGGTGAAATGGAGGGTTTGTCAAATTTGGTGATGGTGGCCCCCTGATGCAGGGTGTTCCACCACTCCACCGAGTAGTGGATGATCGGCAGGTTGATCACCCCCACCAGTGCCAGAATGCCGGCGGCACGGCCAGCGACCACCTTGTCACTGAAGGCGTTGTAGAGGGCAATCACGCCGAGGTAGAGAAACAGCAGGATCAGTTCAGAGGTGAGCCGTGCATCCCACACCCACCAGGTTCCCCACATCGGCTTGCCCCAGGCGGCACCGGTAAAGAGGGCAATAAAGGTAAATACGGCGCCGACCGGCGCAATGGCTGCAACCGTCATGTCCGCCATCCGCAGTTGCCACACCAGGCCGATAAAGGCGGCCACCGCCATGGTGGAGTAGGCCCCCATGGAGAGAATGGCGGAAGGCACGTGGATATAGATGATCCGGAACGAATCTCCCTGCTGGTAATCCGCTGGCGCAAACGCGAGGCCCCAGACAGTACCGATCACAAACGAGAGCAGACTAATCACCGCAAACCAGGGCAACAGCGTGCCTGCCAGCTGATAGGCACGCTCCGGTTTGGCATAAGGGTGCAACCATTTCCACATAGCTCACAAAACCTTTTTGTTATTAATCGTTTGGCGAGGCCTACCATACCGACCACGGGGCAGCATCAAATACCCCGAAAGCAATAAGCGGCACTCTCCTTGATCCATCGCAACATTATTTTTTGCAAAAAGACCCCATTCGGAGCCAAATTCGGTTCAGCTCACGGCCATCAGTTGAGGCTGACCCGCAACGCCGCCGACACAGCCAGCGGCGTCAGTGTCAAAGCCCCCACCAGCATGGCTGCCAGAATGGCAAGCTGCCCGCCATAGGGCAAGCTCATCCCCGCGGCATCGA
The DNA here is from genome assembly GCF_051920165.1 of Aeromonas sp. 11P. Taxonomy (NCBI): domain Bacteria; kingdom Pseudomonadati; phylum Pseudomonadota; class Gammaproteobacteria; order Aeromonadales; family Aeromonadaceae; genus Aeromonas; species Aeromonas sp. 11P. The sequence continues at coordinate 4,236,470 of NZ_JBQBDJ010000004.1, read as the reverse complement.
TGGCTGAGGTGGCAAAAATCAGTACCGGAATATAGAGCGGCAGGATCAGCAGACTAAGCAGCACCCCGCCTTTGCGCAGTCCCACCGTCAACGCGACCCCGACCGCGCCGAGCAAACTCAATACCGGAGTGCCAAGTGCCAGCGTCGCGACGACGGCCAGATAAGTGTTCATATCCAGCGACAGCAAAATCGCCAGCAAGGGAGAGATCAGCAGCAGCGGCAATCCGGTCAGCAGCCAGTGAGCGACCACTTTCGCCAGCGCCAGCAAGCCCAGCGGGTGCGGCATCAGCATCATCTGCTCCAGCGCGCCATCGGCAAAGTCGTCGCGAAACAGTCGCTCCAGCGACAGCATGGCCGCCAATAGCGCCGCCACCCAGATAATCCCCGGGGCAATACGGGCCAGCAGTTTGGGCTCCGGGCCAATGCCTAACGGAAACAGGGTGATGACGATGAGGAAAAACCAGAGCGGATTGAGAATATCGGAACGCTGGCGCAGGGCCATCAGCAGTTCACGGTGAATAAGGTGCATAACAGCGCGCAACATGGCGTTACTCCTGCAATGTCGAGGCGAAGGGGGTCAACGAGATAGTCTTCAGCTGTCCCTGCATCAGGGTCAGATCCTGATGGGTGGTGAGGATCACCATGCCGCCCCGCTCGGCGTGGGCCAGAAAGAGCTGTTCGAGCACCTTGACCCCTTGCTTGTCGATGGCGGTAAAGGGTTCATCGAGGATCCAGAGTGCCGGTTTCTGTGACAGCCAGAGTCTGGCCAGAGCCACCCGGCGTTGCTGGCCAGCAGAGAGTTGCCCGGTCGGGTTCTCTTCAAATCCGGCCAGCCCTACCCGGGCCAATATCTGCCACAAATCAGTCTCTGTCTGCTGCGGGTGATGTAACTGCTGGTAGAACTTCAGGTTTTCAAAAGGGGTCAGCGCCGCTTTGACACCGGGCTGATGGCCGAGATAGAGCAGATTGGCATGATACTCATCGCGACAGTGACGAATATTCTCCTCATTCCAGCACACCTCACCGGCAAACGGCTGCGACAGCCCGGTCAACAATCGCAACAGGCTGGTCTTGCCGACCCCGTTGGGCCCTTCAATTTGCACCAGATCGCCGGGCGCAACAGAGAAAGTGAGGTGTTCAAACAGAGTGCGATCTTCGCGCACGCAGCTCAGATTGTTAACTTGAAGCAGCATGGGGATTTTTTCAGAGAAAATGAAGCGGTCTGCATCTTAACACAGTATTGGAATACGTCTTTTCAAAGATGCAACAATTGAACTGACTGGCGACCGGGATCACAAAGAAAATACGGTAGAAACTACTAGCTCAACGCTGCTGGGGGAAAAGCGGCTGCACGCCATAAAATTCAGGAAGGCAATTGCCTTCCTGAATCATCAAGAGCGACCTTTTCGCAACGATATCAAGAGCTCAGCCTCTGCCTTTGGCAACTCGCACTCACTCATGACTTCATCAAGATCGGCGCCCAGTTCGACCATCTTTGCCGCTCGGCTGTAGAGCCTGCGCTCGGGATCCTGCATGGTCAGCTCTTGCTGGCGCTCATTGACCTGCTGAATCGCCCCTTCCACCGACTGCAGACGCTGCCCCATGCCAATAGCGCCGGTATGGAGTTCCATCATCTGCTTGCGCAAGCTTTCCAACTGACCTTGCAGGGTTGCCACACTGGCCTCGGACTCCTGCTTGCTGCGCTTGCTCTTGAACCAGATATAAGAGGCAAACGCCAAGGCAATCAGGGACATCCCCAAGGCAACCATCTCGATTATCAAAACATCACCTTACTTATCAGAGGGAACCGATATCTTCCCACTCTTCATCGGAGAGCAGCTTGTTCAAGTCAACCAGGATCAGCAGTTGCCCATCGCGGTTGCTCACCCCCTGAATAAACTTGGCGCTCTCTTCAGTACCGACCGCAGGTGCCGCATCGATTTCGGAAGAGCGCAGATAAACCACTTCTGCCACGCTGTCGACCATGATGCCGATCACCTGCTTCTCTGCCTCGATGATCACAATCCGGGAGTTTTCACTCACATCACCGGAAGGCAGACCGAAACGGGAACGGGTATCGATGACAGTCACCACATTGCCACGCAGGTTGATGATCCCCAGTACGTACTCAGGCGCACCCGGCACCGGTGCAATTTCGGTGTAGCGCAACACCTCCTGAACCTGCATCACATTGATGCCGTAGGTTTCGTTTTCCAGTTGGAAGGTTACCCATTGCAGCACTTCATCTTCGGCCAGATTCTGTGCAATATTGCGCTTTTCTGTCATGTTTTTATTCCTTTTATGAAAACGTCTACTGCTAAAACTAGCAATAAAACAGCTCGATTGCAGAAGTTATCAGCGACCTTCTATGTTAACCCCACGCTCCAACAACAGGAGCAGTTCTCGGACGTGTAACAGGGCACACATTTTTTCTTTGACCATGCCCGCCAACCAGGGGCGCTTGCCCTCCTGATGGCGCCATTTCACCTGGTCACGGTGTAACAATTCAGTCCCTTTGAGATGATGGCAGGCTAATCCCCACGGCGATTCACCAAGCATAATCAGATACTTGTAATCATCCATCTCGAGATGCTGACCCGGCATGACCCACTGGGCAGTATCGACCACATTCATCTTCTGCTCGCGGGAGGTCATGATCCCCTTGTACCAACCCGGTTGGCCAAACAGGGAGGTGATCTCGCCCAGCTGATGAATACCACCCAGCTCGGTCAACGGCACCGCAAACGTCACACCCGCGACTTCAAAGAAAAGGGCCTGAAACTCTTTGCCGGTATCGATATTTTCCCAGGCAACAGGTTCAATGGCCTCTACCGGAGCAACCTCCAGCGCAGTTTCAGTCAAGATGGTGGTGTGGGGCTCCGCAACTTCGGGGAGCAGCACCTCCGCAGGCCATTCAGGCTCCACTGGCAACAGTGACTCCTCCGCCACAATCTCCAGCGGTGCGGTGAGAGTCGCTTCCTGGGTGAAGGCGTCATTCTCAAACTGGACTTGTCCCACCTGAGCCAATAGCTCACCGAGTTGTGCAAGCCGTGGATCGCTTTCAAGGTAAGGTGCGGCGACTACCTCGGGGACGCTTTGGGGCTGACGTTGCAACTGTAAAACAGGGGCAGATTGAACCTCTTCCACCTCATCCAGCACCAGTGGCTCATCGAGCAGCAGGGAGTGGAAATAGTCATCCATCGCCCGAACTTGAATGGTATCTCTCATGCCGTCACCTCATGAACCCGTTGCCGCTCAAGGGCATCAAGATGGTTGAGCAGCGTTTCGTATGCATAGGTTCCACGACTCCCGGGAGAATAGATAGACGGGGGGATATGCAGCAAGCTGGCATCCCGAAACTTGGTATCAATAGGGATCACAGCATTCCACACTGAATCCCCATATTGATCCTTGATCGACTTCAAGGTCATCAGAGAGGCACGGGTGCGCTTGTCGAACATGGTCGGGATCACGGTATAACGGAACTTGTCACGCTTGGAACGCTGCATGATCTCGAATGTTTTCATCATCCGCTCCAACCCCTTGAGGGCCAGAAATTCTGTCTGGACAGGCACCAGAATGCGATCGCAGGCAGCCAGCGCGTTGACCATCATCACCCCCAATACTGGCGGGCAATCGATCAGCACGTAATCATATTGCTCCTGAATGCGCAGCAGTGCCCGCTTCAGTACCAGTCCCATCCCCTCACGATTGCCCATCACCCGATCAAGGGTCGCCAAGGTAATAGATGCTGGCAGTAAGTTGATATTTTCGAACTTGGTCTTGAGCGTCAGTTTATTGACAAGCTCGGCTGTCGGTTTGACAGCTTGAAACAATTCATAGAGGGTTCCATCCAGGCGATCTGAATCAAAATCAAGATATGCAGTCAGCGAAGCATGGGGGTCAGTATCAATCAACAGCACCCGCTGGCCACGCTGGGCCAGGATCCCCGCAAGCGAGACCACTGTGGTGGTTTTACCCACACCACCTTTCTGGTTGGCAACCGTCCAAACAATCACTGTATCAATCCTGCCTTGTTGTTATGCGTATGCCACCACCGGGCAAGGTGATCACCTTTATCTCTCCTGCATCCACCGCCTGCTGTACAGCAGGAACCGGTTCAGCAACTACCGTCGGTGTTGCAACCACAGGTGCTGGCGGCACCCAGGCAAATTTGGAGATAGCGACCACAACCTTGCGATTCTGCAGTCTGCCCTGCTCGCTGCCGTTGTCAGCAAAGGGGGAAAACTCGCCATATGCCTCGAACGCCAGACGCTGGGGGGCGATCCCATCTGCAATCAAACCATTGAGTACCGCTTCGGCCCGAGATGCAGAAAGCGCCCAGTTAGAACGATAAATTTCATTATTTATCTGTTGGTTATCGGTATAACCCCGAACCCTTACATAGTTATCGACCGGTTTGAGAATACTTGAAAGAGTATTAATGACCGGTGCAGCGTTTGGTCCCAAAAAGGCACTGCCGCTGCCAAACAACAAGCCGGAACTGAGTTCAACCGTCAGCCAGTTCTCATCTTGCGTCAGTTTGACGATACCGGCATCCACCAGCGAGCCCATGCTCTGTTGCAACTGCATATCGAGTTTTGCAAGTGTCGCGCCATCTTGCAGCACTGGCACACTAGAAATAGGAGCAAGTGAAGGAGAGGGGGATGCTGGGCTTTCCAGCAACGATGGAGAGGCAGATACCGCATTATCCAGCAGGGAATTACCCTGCCCTTCAAGCAAGCCATTGCCGCCAGACTGCATGACACTGAACGCCTGGCTCATGCCATCAATCACCGCGCGATACTTGTCTTTGTTCACCAGCGCAACAGAGTAGAGCACCACGAACAAGGCAAAGATCAGCGTCATATAATCGGCATAGGAGACCAGCCAGCGGTCAAGATGCTCGCGACCCTGCAAGTGCAACCGATAGCGCTTGCGCATGGCTACTCTCCTTTCAAATAGGCCCTGAGCCTGCGTTCAACCTGCAAGCCGTTTTCACCATGGGCGATAGCCAGCAGCCCTTCCAGGGTCATCTCCTGAAAGAGTGCATAGTGATAGTGAAATGCGCGTAACCGATTGGCGATAGGCAGGTAGATGAGGTTGGCAAACCCCACTCCATAGATGGTTGCCACAAATGCCACTGCGATACCCGCCCCCAGTGCTGACGGGTCTTCGAGATGAAACATGGCCTGGATCAGGCCCAGCACGGCACCGATGATCCCGATGGTCGGACTGTACCCCCCCATGGCTTCAAATACTCTGGCGGCATGTTCATTGCGCTCCTGCTCGATATCGATATCGGCTTCGAGCAACATGCGAATATCCTCAGTGGAGACCCCATCGACAATCATGCCAAGCCCTTGGCGAGTAAAGTTGTCTTCCTCCTGCTCGGCCTGATTTTCAAGGGCCAGCAGCCCTTGCTGGCGCGCAAAGACGGCCCATGACTGCAACCGTTCGGCCTGTACCGCGAGATCTTGGCGGGGAGGGGTAAAAATCCATAACAGCTGGCGCAACGCCAGCAAGATGTACTTGGCTGGGGTCTGCAACGTGACGGCACCGACGGTACCACCCAGCACGATCAAAAAAGCAGGGCCGTCCACCAGCGTCAACAGGGAACCGCCATGCCACAGTTGGGCAATGGCAATAGCCCCCAATGCCAGGAGCAAACCGAGCAAGCCCATGATTAGCGCCCCAACTCAACCAGAATACGCTGGGCCACCTTGTCCAGAGGGAGTGATTCGCTGGCAATCCCCGCTTTGGCTACTGCTTGGGGCATACCATATACCACGCAGGAGGCCTCATCCTGCGCCCAGATGGTTGATCCCTGCTCTTTCAGCAGTCTAGCGCCATCACGGCCATCTGCGCCCATACCAGTCAGCACAATCGCCAATACCTTGTCGGCATAGGTCTTGGCCGCAGAGGCAAAGGTGATGTCCACACAAGGCTTGTAATTTACCTTGTCGTTGCCATCCACGATGCGAATGCGAGCCCCTGCACCACGACCTTCCAGCAGCATCTGTTTGCCACCGGGAGCAAGGTAGGCATGCCCGGGTTTAAGCACATCGCCATCTTCCGCTTCCTTGACGCCAATCTGGCATAACCCGTTGAGACGGGCAGCAAACGCGGCGGTAAAAGTGGCTGGCATATGCTGGATAAGCAGGATGGGATGGGGAAAATCTCCCGGCAACTTGGTCAGCACATTTTGCAAAGCAACCGGTCCGCCGGTAGAAGTCCCGATCGCCACCAACTGATAACTCTTGCCACTGCGCTTGAATGAAGCACTTGGCACAGTGCGTTGCAGGTCAGGCTGACGATCAGGAGTTCTGGGCGCTGTGCTGCCCAGAGGAACACGAGCAACCGGTTCAGGTGCTTTGGGACGAGCAGCGGATGTCATCAGGAAGCGCTTGCGGGATATCTCCTTCACCCGCTGTTGCAACAGTCTGACCGCTTCATCTTTGTCTCTGGCAATGTCCTCAAACTTCTTGGGCAAAAAGTCGAGAGCACCGGCGTCCAGCGCATCCAGCGTAGCCTTGGCCCCTTCATGGGTCAGGGAGGAGAACATCAGAATGGGGGTTGGGCACTTGGCCATGATCTCCCGCACCGCACTTATGCCATCCATCACGGGCATCTCGATGTCCATGGTGATCACATCAGGGCGTAGCGACATCGCCTTGTCCACCGCCTCACGTCCATTCTGGGCCGTATCAATCACCGTCAGCATGGGATCCTGATTGATGATCTCGCTCACCCGACGGCGAAAGAAGCTCGAATCGTCGACAACTAATACCTTGACTGCCATTGTTGTTTTTCTAACTCCTTGGGCCTGAGCTATTAATGTCTACGCGCATATGCTTTGAGCAGACTCGGCACATCCAAAATAAGGGCAATTCCGCCATCACTGGTAATCGTCGCCCCGGCCATGCCAGGGGTGCCTTGCAGCAGGTTATCAAGTGGCTTGATCACCACCTCTTCCTGACCAATCAGACTGTCTACCACAAACCCGATTTGCTGAGTGCCAATCTGCACGATCACCACATGTCCGGTATCCTGACGTGAACGCTTGTTGGCGCCACGAATCAACCATTTATGCAGATAGAAGAGCGGTATCGCCTTCTCGCGTACAATGATGGTGAGCTGGCCATCAACCATGTTGGCCTTTTTCAGATCCAAATGGAAAATCTCGTTCACACAACCAAGGGGAAGTGCGAAGGTTTGCTCACCCACTTCAACCATCAGCGTCGGCAGAATGGCTAGCGTCAACGGAACCTTGATTTCGAGACGGGTACCTTTCCCCCAAGTGGAATCTATGTGCACTGACCCATTGAGGCTGACAATGCTGGTTTTAACCACGTCCATTCCGACACCACGGCCAGATATATCGGAGATCTCGGCCTTGGTTGAAAAACCCGGGGCAAAGATCAGGTTATAGGCATCGTTGTCGCTCATGCGAGCGGCAGTATCTGCATCCAGAACACCGCGACTGATTGCGATGGACTTGAGTTTCTCCGGATCCATCCCAGCCCCATCATCCTCGATGCAAAGCAGGATATGATCGCCTTGCTGGGAGGCGCTAAGGGTGATCGTCCCTTGCCGCGGTTTGCCCGCTTTCTCCCGCACATCCGGCATTTCGACTCCGTGATCGCAGGAGTTGCGAACGAGGTGAACCAGAGGATCGGCGAGCGCCTCTACCAGGTTTTTATCCAGATCTGTCTCTTCGCCCACCATCACCAGCTCAATCTCTTTCTTAAGGGTTCTGGCCAGATCACGTACCACGCGCGGGAAACGACCAAATACCTTCTTGATTGGCTGCATGCGGGTTTTCATCACCGCCCCTTGCAGGTCAGCCGTTACCACATCCAGATTGGCAACCGCCTTTGACATCTCTTCATCATTGCTGGCAATACCCAGGCTCACCAGCCGGTTACGAACCAATACCAACTCACCTACCATGTTCATGATGACATCGAGAGTCTTGGTATCCACCCGCACTGTCGTATCGCTTTGCACGGCACTATTTTCTACTGGCGCAGGCGCCGCCTTGGCGGCAGGCGCTGGCGCCTTGGCGGCTTCAGCGGGTTTTGCGGTGGCAGCAGGTGCAGATTTGGCTACAGGATTGGCCGGTTTAGGCGGAGTCGCCGCGGCAGGTGTGGCAGGTGCGGCAGGTGCGGCAGGTGCGGCAGGTGCGGCAGGTGCGGCAGGTGCCATAGTACTCTGAGGCCCTTGACCACGACCATGCAATTCATCAAGCAGGCGTTCAAACTCATCATCATCGATAAGCTCGTCCACCTCTTTTTGCACCGATTTCAGAGGATTCACCTCTGGCGCCCCCATGTGCTGTCCCTGGCCATGGAGCTGGTCCAGCAAAGCCTCAAACTCATCATCGGTGATATCGCCAGAGCCACCCGCTATCGGGGCTGCTGCAGCCGTCTTGGTCGGAGCCCCACCCACACCGTGGAGTTCGTCCAGCAGACGTTCAAATTCGTCTGCAGAAATTTCATCGATCGAGCCGCCGCCATTGACAGGAGCAGGCTCGCTGCTGATGGCTGCGGGTTCAACAACTTCTGGAGCAACTTCTTCAACAACTACCGGTGCTGCAGGTTCAGATTCTACAGCCGCTGCCGCACTGGTAGCCGTGCGCAGTTGCTCTTCCCCTTCCGGCTTGCACAACTCATGGAGGTCATGAAGCAAATCATCTGACGCAGGGCTGGGTGCTTCGCGATTTTGAACCTGGGCGAACATGACATTGATGGCATCCAGCGCTTGCAGGATCACATCCATCAGCTCCGCAGTAACGGTTCGCTTGCCATTACGCAAGATATCGAACACGTTTTCCGCACCGTGGCATACATCAACAAGTTCACCGAGCGACAGAAAACCTGCCCCCCCTTTCACGGTATGGAAACCGCGAAAGATGGCATTCAACAGGTTCTTGTCATCGGGCCGCTTTTCCAAGTCGACCAGTTGTTCAGACAACTGTTCCAATATTTCGGATGCTTCGACCAGAAAGTCTTGCAGTATGTCTTCATCAACTTCGAAGGCCATGCGTCACTCCATTAGAATCCCAAGCTAGACAGCAGATCGTCCACATCATCCTGACCATTGACCACATCGGCACGAGCCTCGGGGTTCATGATAGGGCCCTCTGCTTCAATCCCGTTGACAGGAATACTACGAGTTGAATGCTCAGCAGAAGCCTCACCAAACATGGTCAGCATTTCTATTAATTTTGTTTCAACTTCCTGAACAAGCTTGATGACCTTGCGGATCATCTGACCTGTCAAATCCTGAAAATCTTGTGCCATCAGGATTTCTGTCAGCAGTTGCCGTAATTTATCGGCATCAGACTCTGAAGCCTTAATAAAATCATCAAGTTGGTGACATAAGGATTTGAACTGCCCCACGCTCATGTCACGAGACATCAGGGCATTCCAGTTCGGCATCACCAGCTGGATATTGTCATTCAGGCGATCCGCTATCGGCAAACTGGCTTCCACCGCATCCATTGTGCGATTGGCCGCTTTGTCGGTCATATCGATAACGTAGCTCAAGCGTTCCCGAGCATCGGGAATGTCATGGGTAGCCAAATCGGGAATACGGGGATCGAGGCGAAATTCTTGAAGTGAATCATGCAGTTGTCGGGTCAGCTGACCTACTTTTTCAAACAGATCGGCTGCGTTGGGGGCACATACTTCGGCAAGCAGTTCATCGGCCAGCTCAAATTCGCCTTGCTCCAGATGAGCAACAAGCATCCTTGCCTGGTCGAGCGAAATCATTGCTCTCGTTTTGGCCATCATCCCTGCAGCTCCTTAGCCAATTCGTTCGAAAATTTTGTCGAGTTTTTCTTTGAGCGTTGCTGCGGTAAAGGGCTTGACGATGTAACCGTTGACGCCAGCTTGGGCGGCTTCAATGATCTGCTCACGTTTGGCTTCAGCGGTTACCATCAGTACCGGCAGATGCTTGAGCTTCTCATCGACACGGATGGCTTTAAGCAGGTCAATACCTTGCATGCCAGGCATGTTCCAGTCGGTAACTACAAACTGAAAATCACCATTTTTCAGCATCGGCAGCGCTGTATTGCCGTCATCCGCCTCATGGGTATTGTTGAATCCCAAGTCGCGCAGCAAGTTCTTGATAATCCGGCGCATCGTTGAAAAATCGTCAACAATGAGGATTTTCATGTTCTTGTCCAAAATTCCCTCCTAAATAGCCACCAGAGTGGCTCACTTACATGATGCTAAAAACGGGTTGTGTCGTGCGGATTATGCCTTAGAGTTTCATCTCAGTGTAGCCAGTACAAACACTTATAGATGCCAATCTCTCAAACGAGCACGCAATCTGTGCATTGCCTGACTGTGGATCTGGCTCACACGCGACTCGCTGACATTCAAAACCTCGCCAATTTCACGCAAATTCAGCTCTTCATCGTAGTAAAGAGAGAGAACCAAAGCTTCTCTCTCTGGTAGACGACCAATTTGCTCGGATAATTGAATCTGAAATCGCTCGGCAGCCAATTCATCGAATCCCGAGCCTGAAGGAGCATCATCGGGGTTACCGATCACATCCTCGCTGACCCCCAAATCTTCGATGCCGATGATTTTGCCGCAGGAGACGTCTTGCAGCATCGCATGGTAATCAGCGATGGAGACCCCCATCTCGGCAGCAACCTCGGTATCTCGCGCGTCACGCCCGTGAGTCTGCTCGACATTCTCGATCGCTTCTGCAATAGCGCGACTATTGCGATGCACAGAGCGGGGTACCCAGTCACCACGCCGGATCTCATCCAGCATGGCGCCTCGGATGCGGATCCCGGCATATGTCTCGAAGCTTGCTCCCTTGCTACCGTCAAAGTTACGGGAGGCTTCAAGCAGCCCAATCATACCTGCCTGGATCAGGTCATCCAGCAAGACACTGCTGGGCAGGCGAGCCAACAAATGCTGGGCAATTCGCTTGACCAGGGGAGCATGACGCTCCACCAGCACGTAGGAATCCTGATGACGCAAGTACGCTTGGGCTTTATTCACGGGAACCTTCCTGTGTTGTGGCCGGTTTCTGCAACAAATTTTCCAGGAAAAACTCCAGATGGCCGCCTGGCTGGTTGGGCACCGGCCAGCTCGCCGCCTTGTTGGCAAGGGCCCGGAACGCCAGTGCGGCCGGCGACTTGGGAAACGCCTCGACAATCAGCTTCTGCTTGCGCACGGCGGCACGCAGATTGGTGTCATAGGGTACACAAGCGACCAGTTCCAGCGAGGTGTCGAGGAAACGATCCGTGACCCGGGTCAGTTTGGCAAAGAGCTCCTGCCCTTCGCGCAGACTGCGCACCATATTGGCCACTACCTTGAAGCGGAACACACCGTGATCCTTGGAGAGGATCTTGATAAGCGCATAGGCATCGGTGATGGAGGTCGGCTCATCGCAGACCACCACCATGATGTCTTGTGCTGCGCGGGTGAAGCTCAGCACCATGTCCGAGATCCCCGCAGCCGTATCCACCAGCAGGATATCGACCTGGGTCTTCATTTCGCTGAAGGCACGGATAAGCTCGGCATGCTGCACCGGAGAAAGCTCGACCATGGACTGGGTGCCCGAGGTCGCAGGCACGATCATCATGCCGTAGGGGCCTTCGACGATGATATCGTCGATGGTGCACTCACCCGCCAGCACGTGAGAGAGGTTGCGATGAACACGCAGCCCAAGCATGACGTCGACGTTGGCCAGACCCAGGTCGGCATCCAGCACCATCACCCGCTTGCCTTGGGCGGCCATGGCTCCGGCCACGTTCAGGGTCACGTTGGTCTTGCCCACGCCACCTTTACCACCGGAAACGGCGATTACTTTTACTCGATTGTTTTGACGCATTTTGCGCAGACCACTCGCCTGATCCATATACATGTTACTCATAAAACTCCGAATCTTCGGCCTCGCCAAAGCCTGCGCCCCAGAAATAGGGCTCTTCTGTTTCTCGCTCCAGCGAGCCCATGGCAGCCCCGACGAGCTGCGCCGCATTGGCAACCTGAATATCTTCCGGAACCCTTTGTCCGTCAGTGATATAGCTGATGGGCAATGAATTCTGGATACACACGTTAATCACTTCGCCCAGATTCAGACTTTCATCCAATTTGGTAAGTATGCAGCCGCTTAATGGAATACGCCGGAAATGGTCCACCGCCTCCTGCATCACCCGACGCTGGGAAGTTGCCGACATCACCAGATAACTGCGGATCCGCACCTTGGCATTCTTGACCAGGGTATCGAGCTGCTCGGTCAGCCGGATATCCCGCTGGCCAACCCCGGCCGTATCGATAAGTACCAGCCGACGATGGCGGAACTGATAAAGGGCATTGGCCAGCTCTTCGGCATCACGCACCTGCCGTACCGGGCACCCCATGATGCGGCCATAGGTCTGCAGCTGTTCATGGGCACCAATCCGGTAGTTGTCGGTGGTGATCAGCGCCACCTGCTCGGCGCCATACTTCATGGCGAAACGGGCAGCCAGCTTGGCGATGGTAGTGGTTTTGCCTACCCCGGTCGGACCAAGCAGCGCCACCGCGCCGCCCTGACGCATGATCTCGTCCTCACTGATCTTGAGCTGGGCCGTCAGCACTTCGGCCAACTGGGCCATCGCCTGATGAATGGACATATCTTCGGGGATCAGTCCCGCCAGTTGATCGGCAAACGCATCATCAAAGCCCAGTTTCTTGAGCTCCTTGATCAGCAGGGCCCGCATCGGTTCGCGGCGCTCCACCTCTTGCCACATCAGCCCGGAGATCTGGTGTTCCAGCAATTTGCGGATGCTGGCCATCTCCTTGCGCATCCCCTCCATCTCCTGATCCCGCTGGGCAGGTTGAGGAGCACGCTGGCCGGACGCAACCCGGGCCTTGGGTTTGGCAGGTTCGGGGGCTGCGCCCCACTGTCCCTGCTCGGCCAATGTTCTGGGCGCTGCATTGGCAGCGGCCAGACCGGCCGATTGGGTATTGCCCATTGGCGCCCCATTGCCCGGCTTGAGCTTCTGCTGGCGCGCCAGCAAGGCGGCCAGGGTATCGGCATAATGTTCGTTCTGCTCCTTCGCCGGCGACGGCTCGGGGCGGATCATCTGCCGTGCAGCAGACGAAATATTGACGCTCTCATCGTTCAGCTGACGGCGAACCGGCGCATCTTTGGGCCCCGGGACCTGGGATTGATAATCGACTGCGGCGACTATCTCTACCCCTCCGGTGACCTTCTTGTTGGACATGATGACGGCGTCCGGCCCGAGAGTCTCCTTGACCTCGGCCAGAGCCGTTCGCATGTCCTTGGCAAAAAACCGCTTAATCTTCACCCGTCGTCTCCGCTAACTAGTTCTGCCCTACCGCACTGACGATGCGGATCTGCTTGTCGTCGGGCACTTCCTGATAAGACAGAACGCGCAATCCAGGAATGGCATTCTTGACAAATTTCGCCAGGGTATTGCGCAAGATCCCCGATGTCAGAAGCACGGCCGGTTGGCCTTCCAATTCTTGTCGTTGAGTGGCTTCCACCAGCGAACGCTGCATCCGCTCTGCCAGACCCGGTTCAATACCGGCACCATCACCGCCACCTGCCTGCAAGGATTGATGCAATATACGTTCCAATTCCGGCGCCAAGGTAATCACCGGCAACTCGGGATCCGGGCCTGCAATCTCTTGCACAATCAGGCGACGCAGGGCAATCCGGCAAGCGGCCGTGAGCACTTCAGGATCCGGACTGCGCGGCGCGTATTCAACCAGGGTCTGCAGGATAGTGCGCATATCGCGGATTGGCACGCCTTCATTGAGCAAATTCTGCAATACCTTCACAAGGTTACCCATGCTGATCACTTCCGGCACCAGCCCTTCGACCAGCTTGCTCTGATGTTTGCCAATCATGTCGAGCAGTTGTTGTACCTCGTCATGGCCCAGCAGCAGAGCCGCATGGTTGGTCAGGATCTGGCTCAGATGGGTAGCCACCACGGTCGCGGTATCCACCACCGTATACCCCAGCGTCTGTGCCTGAGAGACCATCTCCTTGGCAACCCAGACCGCTTCCAGTCCGAAGGCGGGATCCCGGGTCGCTATCCCCTGGATCTGGCCGAACACCTGCCCCGGATTGATGGCCATCTCCTTATCATGGTAGACATTGGCCTCGCCGGTACTGACCCCCATCAAGGTGATGCGGTATTGATTTGGCGCCAGATCCAGGTTGTCGCGAATGTGGACGGCAGGGACCAGAAAGCCCAGCTCTTGCGAGAGTTTCTTGCGCACCCCTTTGATCCGGTTGAGCAGTTCGCCACCCTGATTGCGATCTACCAGCGGGATCAGCTGATAACCCACTTCCAGCCCGATGATGTCCACCGGCATCACATCGTCCCAGCTCAGCTCTTTCTGCTCATGAGGCTGCTCAGCTGTAGCAGGCAGCAGCTCGCCCTTGGCTGCTTTGGCGGCCGCCAGTTTCTCGCGGCGCAGCAACCACCAGGCGCCGGCGGCGGCGAGAGCCCCCAGACTCAGGAAGGCGAAATGCGGCATCCCCGGCACCAGCCCCATCATCAGCAGAATCCCGGCCGAGATGATCAGCGCCTTGGGATTGTCAAACAGCTGGCCTAGTACTGCGGTACCCATGTCCTGATCGGTATTCTGACGGGTCACTATGATGGCGGCAGCGATGGAGAGCAGCAGGGAGGGGATCTGCGCCACCAGACCGTCACCGATGGCCAACAGGGTATAGATCTCGGCAGATTCGCTGAAGGTCAGCTGGTGCTGCATCATCCCGATGATGAAGCCGCCGATGATGTTGATAAAGAGGATCATGATGCCCGCAATGGCATCCCCTTTGACGAACTTGGAGGCACCATCCATGGAGCCGTAGAAGTCAGCTTCCTGGGTTACATCCTGACGACGCTTCTTCGCCTCTTCCTGATTGATGAGGCCGGCGTTCAAATCGGCATCGATGGCCATCTGTTTGCCCGGCATCGCATCAAGGGTAAAACGGGCACTCACTTCCGCGATCCGCCCGGCACCCTTGGTGATCACCACAAAGTTGATGATCATCAGGATGGTAAAAACGATGATGCCGACCGCATAGTTGCCGCCGATCACCACGTTACCGAACGCCTCGATCACATGGCCGGCCGCCGCACTGCCATTATGACCTTCCAGTAACACCACCCGGGTCGAGGCAACGTTCAACGCCAACCGCAGCAAGGTAGCGAGCAGCAGTACGGTCGGGAAGGCAGCAAATTCGAGGGGGCGGCGGGTATAGACGGATACCAGCAGCACCACGATGGAGAGGGCAATGTTGAAGGAGAAGAGCACGTCCAGCATCAGCGGCGGGATGGGTAACACCACCATGCCGAGCGCGGCCAATACCAGCAGAGGGGTACCAAGGCCTTTGCCCAATACTCCCCGGTACTCTTTGAACTGGCCCAATACTGCCTTGAATTCCATCGCGCTTCTCAATTTCAACCTGCTGGTGCCAGATTAAAGCAAACATCAAGCCAACAATGCAAGACATTGAAATGCAATGGATTTATTTTGACTACGTCAGAACTTTGTCATTTTCGATATTCGGTCGGAATAGGCAGATCTTTAGCCAGCGGCTGGGGACGGCGCCCCTGACCACGGCGGAATTTCTTGAGCTGGAAGACATAGGCGAGCACCTGGGCAACCGCCGCAAACAGCCCTTCCGGGATCTCGTGGCCCAGCTCGGTTGAGTGGTAAATAGCCCGGGTCAAGGCTGGTGACGGCATGATGGGGATCTCGTACTCTCTGGCGATCTCCCTGATCTTCATTGCAATTTCATCTGTGCCCTTGGCCACGACCTTGGGCGCGGCACCGGGTTTGCCCGCATCATACTTGAGCGCTACCGAGTAGTGGGTCGGGTTGGTGATCACCACATCGGCCTTGGGTACATCCCCCATCATCCGGCGCATCGCCATCTGCATCTGCAACTGACGGATCTTGCCCTTTACCTCGGGCTTGCCTTCGCTGTCCTTGAACTCGTCCTTGACCTCCTGCTTGGTCATCTTGAGCTGACGCATGTGGTTCCACTGCTGGAACGGCACGTCGATGGCAACGATGGGAAGCAGGGCGCAGCAGAGGATGATCAACATCCAGAGAAACAACTCCAGCGCATCGATAATTCCGCCGGGGAAACCCTCCATTGAGAGGTTGAGCAGGTGATTGAACTGGCTGGATAACATCCACCAGGCAAACAGGGTGATGAACACCACCTTGGCGATGGATTTGACCAGCTCGATCAGCGACTGCACCCCGAACATGCGCTTGAGGCCGCTGAGTGGACTCAGCTTGCTCATCTTGGGCATCATGGCTTCGGTGGAGAAGTTCATCCCCCCCATCAGGGTGTTGCCGATAAAAGCGGCAATCGCCACCAGCGCGAACAACAGCCCCAGCGGAAGCACCAGTTCCCCCAGCAGCGCCGGCACCATAGCGATCATGGCATTGGGATCGAACGCCTGCTCCCGGTCCAGGGTAAAGCCCATGGTGACAACCTTGACCATGGCGGTCGCCAGCGAGCCCTTGAGCATCAACAGGCCAAAGACCGCCGAGAGCAGAACGCTGGCGGTCCCCAGCTCTTTTGAACGTGCAATCTGCCCTTTTTCACGGGCCTGTTGCAGTCGTTTGCCCGTGGGTTGTTCGGTACGTTCCTGGTCGGTATCAGCCATGAGCGCCCCCGAAGCACTGGGTGTTGATCAGCTCGCAGCTAACCTCCTGCACCCGCTCCCACATGATGTCAAAGTGACCGAGGAACCCGCCGATAGTGAGCCAGAGGATCAGCAGACCCGACATCATACTGACCGCAAAACCGATACTGAAAATGTTGAGCTGCGGCGCCGCCCGGGTCATGACGCCAAAAGCGAAGTTGATCAGCAGCAGGGCGACGATGGCAGAAAGGGCCATCACCAGTGAGGCCTGATACATCACTCCGAGAAAACCGATCAGGGTACGGATGGCCGGTAAAGTGAGTCCAGCGTCCGACACCGGCAAGGTTTCAAAGCTGAGGATCACCAGCCGCAGCATCACCAGATGGCCATCCAGCGCCAGAAACACCAGGGTCGCCAGCATCAGATAGAATTGACCCACCACGGGGGCCGACTGGCCATTCATCGGATCCACCAGGGTGGCAAAGCCGAGGCTGGTTTGCATGGCGATGACCTGACCGGCCATCACGAAGCTCTCCATCAGAAACTGGGTCATCAGACCAAGGGCAATACCGATCAGCAACTGCTGGCCCAATACCAGAAAACTGCCAGCAGAGAAGAGCTCGATAGGGGGCATTTTCGGAAGCAACGGGGCTATCAGAAAGGTGATGGCCAAAGCCAGCCCCATCCGTACCCGCGCAGGAGCAAGGCGGCTGCCAAACACCGCCATCACCATCAGCAGACTGCTCACCCGCGCCAGCGGCCAGAGGATGGAAGACAACCACTCCATGATCAGAGCGGTTGTGTAGGTCATCCCACCACCTCGGGGATTTGGTTCACCATCAGTACGAAGAAGTCCATCAGACTCTGCAGACCCCAGTGAGCGCCCGCGCCCAGCGCAAACAGTGTCACGATGAGACGAGGCAGAAAGCTCAAGGTCTGTTCGTTGATGGAGGTGGCCGCCTGAAAAATGGCCACCACCAGCCCGATAGCGAGGCTTGGCAGGATCACTGCGCTGACCATGATATTGACCAGCCAGAGCGCCTCGCGAAAGACGTCGACAAAGGTTTCAGGACTCATGTTCGGGCTCCTTGCGCTCGACCGGCTAACTGGCACCCAGTCCGAAGCTGTTGGCCAACGACCCCAGAATGAGGTTCCAGCCATCCACCATCACGAACAGCATCAGCTTGAAGGGCAGCGAGACAATCATCGGCGAGAGCATCATCATCCCCATCGCCATCAGAATACTGGCGACCACCAGATCGATGACCAGAAATGGCAAGAACAGCATAAAACCAATCTGGAAGGCGGTTTTCAGCTCGCTGGTGACAAACGCCGGGATCAGCACCCGTAGCGGCACATCGGCAGGTTTCTCCACCTGCACGTTGGCGATCTCCATAAAGGTGTTTAGATCCTTGATCCGGGTCTGGGCCAGCATGAACTGGTGGATGGGCAACTCGGCCCGCTCCAGCGCCTCCTTTGCCTGAATGGTCTCGGCCAGATAGGGCTGCAACGCCTCATCATTGATGCGATCCAGCACCGGCGACATGATGAAGAACGACATGAACAGGGCGATGCCAATCAACACCTGGTTAGAGGGACTCTGTTGCAGACCGATCGCCTGGCGCAAGATACCCAACACTACAATGATGCGGGTAAACGAGGTCATCATGATCACCATGGCCGGCAAGAAGGAGAGCGCGGTCATCAGCGCCAGCACTTGCAGGGTCAGGCTGTACTCCTGAGAGCCATCCCCCATGGTCTTGACGGTCACCGCCGACATGGCGTCCTGTGCCAACGCAGGCCAAGAGCAAAACAGTGGTATCAGCAGGCTGACCAGCAGCCCCGTTTTCAGCCATAAGCCGTTAGCTTTTTTCATGCTTGCCCATCAATTTGCCAAGCTGCTGGGAAAACGCCTGCGGCTGGTTTTCGTCCAGCGGCTCCTTCAGCCGGTAGAGAAAGTTGACCTGCTGCGGTGTTACGCCGACCAGCAGTTGCTGTTCGCCCACCTTGACCACCAGCAGCTTCTCTTTGTAACCCACCGGCAACGAGGCGATGACCCGCATCTGGCCGCCCCCCATGGCGGTTGCCAACTTGCTCTTCTTGAGCAGAAAGCCCAGCACCAGAATGAGACCAATCACCATAAGACTGGAGAGCAACCAGGAGCTCAGACTAGGCACGTTGGCTGATGCCCCTGTCTCGGCAAAGGCCGGAACGGGCAGCCATAACAACAGGAGGCGCATCATTTGAGCTTCTTGATCCGTTCAATCTGGCTGATGACGTCAGTCAGGCGGATACCGAACTTGTCGTTCACCACCACCACCTCGCCGTGAGCGATCAGGGTACCGTTGACCAATACGTCCAGCGGCTCGCCTGCAACCCGATCCAGCTCCACCACCGAGCCCTGGTTCAGCTGCAACAGGTTGCGGATGCTGATCTGGCTGCGGCCCACCTCCATGGCGATAGTGACCGGAATATCGAGAATGGTGTCGAGCTTGCGACGCTCCTCGGCACTGATGGGGGCATCATCTTTCAACTCTTCCAACGGAGCTGGCTTGGCTTCCGCCGTCACCTGCTCCTCCAGAGCCGCAGCCCAGGCATCAGCCATCAGATCCTCTTCCTCAGTTCCGCTCATCTTGTTTCCTTATGCTACTTCGTGACCGTTTACCGTAATAAACCGTCAATTATCGCTGTTGATCTTCGATACTGCGCTCGAGCTCTTCCAGCTCGGCCTCGCCATCAATTCGTACCCCGCCCCGGGTCACCAGATGCATCTCCGTCTTGACCCCTTCCGGACGTTTAAGCTTGTCGGTGATCTTGAGCGCCACATTATCCTTGGTGCGGCCCATCTTGGCGTGGAAGGTGGGCAAGTCCTCGACAAAAACCAGCAGATTTTCCGGCATATCGACCGGAATGATATCGCCGGGTCGCAGCTCCATCAGTTCACGCAGGGTGAGTTCGGTCTCCAGCAGCTTGGCCCGCAGCTCCACCTTGACGTCCATGATCTCGTCACGCAGCGCCTTGCTCCAGCGTACGTCGGTATCCCCCTTGTCACTCTGCACACCGGCATCCAGCAGCTCGCGGATCGGCTCCAGCATGGAGTAGGGCATCGCCACGTGGAAGTCGCCGCCGCCACCATCGAGCTCGATGTGGAACGAGCTGACCACGATCACCTCGGTCGGGCTGACGATGTTGGCCATCGCCGGGTTCACTTCGGAGTCGAGATACTCGAACCCCACATCCATCACCGGCGCCCAGGCATCCTTGTAATCCTCAAACACCAGTTTGAGCAGCATCTGGATAATGCGCCGTTCGGTCGGCGTGAACTCGCGCCCTTCAATCTTGGCGTGATAACGGCCATCGCCACCGAAGAAGTTCTCCACAAGAATGAAGACCAGTCGGGCCTCCATGGTGATGAGCGCCGTCCCCTTGAGCGGGCGGAACCGCACCATGTTGAGACTGGTCGGCACAAACAGGGTATGAACATACTCGCCAAACTTGAGCATCTGCACGCCGTTGATGGAGACCTCAGCGGTACGACGCATCATGTTGAACAGACTGATCCGCATATGGCGGGCGAAACGTTCATTCACCAGCTCCAGCGTCGGCATGCGACCACGGACGATGCGGTCCTGGGAGGAGAAGTCAAACTGGGCTACGCCGGGGTCTCCAGCGCCGCCTATCTCTTCCTCTTCGACATCATCGACACCGTGCAAGAGGGCATCAATTTCGTCCTGACTTAACAGATCGCTCACGCTTCACCTACTGCATTACAAAGCCGGTAAACAGCACTTGTTCGATAACGGGGGAAGAGACCAGGTCCTTGAGCACCCGACGGCACTCTTCCAGTGAATCCTTGCGCAGCTTCTCCTTGCCTTCAAAGGTCATCAGCTGTTCGGCACTGGCTGCGCTGAATACCCGCAGCAAGGTGCCTTCAATCAGGGGGATATTCTGTTTGGCCAGCGTCTCGTCGGCGGTACCGCGCACCATCAGCTGGATCTTGATCTGCACCAGTCGATCTCTCTGGGCACCTGCAACGTTGAAGACAAAGGGGCGCGGCATACCGACATAGAGGGAAGGTTTAGGTGCTTCCTCCTTGGGGGTGGCCTCGGCACCTTCCGCCGCTTCAGCGGGCGGTTTATCGGAGCCGGAGAGCATCAGGAAGGCGCCAGCACCACCACCGCCCAGCAAAATTACCGCCAGGGCAATGATAATGATCAGCTTCTTTTTCTTGCCCGCAGCCGGGTCTTTTAGCGTCAACTCGTTATCGTCAGCCATCCCTTGTCCACCCTAGTCTCAAACTTGTTCGATATCATAAACTTACTCGGGATTGCATCAAGCATAGAAATCAATTCCGGAACCGTTTGTCGATTCCACCAGCAAACTGGGGGTGGAAGTGGTGAGTTCCCCTTCAACCAGCCCGTTACCGGACCGCTGCTGACCACTACTCTGCCCCTGCTGCCCCTGCCCGTTAAAGGTGGGCTGGCCCTGTTGCTGCTGTTGTTGCGACTGCTGCTGCACCTGCGTCTGGCCAAGCTGGATCCCCTGCCCTGCCAGCATGTCACGCAGCCGGGGCATCGCCTGCTCCAGCATCTCGCGGGTCTGTCCATGTTGTACCACAAAATGGACGTTGGCCTGGCTGTCAGCTCCCATCTGGATCTGGATCTTCATCTTGCCAAGGCCGAGTGGGTCGAGCTGAATTTCGGCCTGTTGCAGTTTTTCGGCCAGCATCACATTGACCTTCTGGTGCAATTCGGCAGGTGCTTCCTGACTGGCCAGTTTCAAATGGGGTAAATTCTGCGACTCACGGCGCAACGTAGTCTCAGCGGCAGGTGCCCGGCTATCAGTCACCTGTAGCTGAGTCTGGCTGTTCTGGCCATGCTGAACGGTCTGGCTCGGGCTGCTCTCACCGCTAGATGTCGTCGCAACCAGGCTCTTCTCCGCCTCACCGGCCTTCGGTTTTACCTCAAGCGAAACCGCTTTTCGCACCTCGTCGGTGCCCGTCACTTCCATCTGTTTGATGCCAGCTGAAATAGTCGACAGCGGCGCTTGCTGCCCCTGAGATTCGGCCTGTGCCAACACCTGCTGCGGCGCCACCATCACGGGGTCGGCAGCACTATCGGTTGGAGTCGTCGCATTTGTCGTTACGCTGCTCTGGGCGGCGGCACTTTCTGCGGCACTTTGCGCCGTCGTCACGGGCGCCGAACCTTGATTAGCGGCGGTGGCTGGCTGCTGGCTACCCTCGGCGGCCCCCTTTTCTGCCCCCTTGCCAGCTACCCCACTTCCATCCGCAGCTGCTGAAGTGGTTGCAGCGCCCGCCTCAGACTGCTTGAGCCCCTCGCTGAAGGCCTTGAGGGCGGCCCCCTGCGCGGCTTGCGTCGCCTGCCCCTTGTTAGCCACGGCATTGCTGGCGGCGAGATCGGATTTGCTGTCGCCAGCCTCTTTTGCCGCGACTGACCCAGCGGATTTGGCGGTGCTTGCCGACTCATCGACCGGCAGCACCTTGGCCAGCAGGGCCATTCGCTCGGCCCCTGTGAGGGGCTTGGTGTGCTTGCCATCTGCCCCGAGGGTTTCGCCCTTGGCAGAGGCTTTCTCCCCGGCCTGCCCATCCGCAGTAGTGGCGGCATCTTCACCTTCAGAGGAGAGAACGGCAGCAGAGGCATCGCCCTGCGCCACCACTCGCGCCTCGGAGGACGATACCTTTGTGTCAAGAGCCGATTGGGCGGTCGTCGCCAGCGGCGACTGCGCCCCGGTCTGACCTGCAAGCTGTTGGGCAATCCTGGCTGCGGCTGGGGTCTGCTCGCTTTCATCAAGCGCAATCCCCTCCAGCTCACCCTCTTGCGGCAACGGATTGCCGTCTACCACAGTCGCGCTCTGTTGGGCTGCCACCGCCAGCTGGGGTGTCACTAGCGAGGTATCGAGCTTGAGGGAGTCTTGCAGGCGCAGCAGAAAGTCGGTGGCAGGGACCTCCTCCACCTTGTTGTCGGCGTCAGGATCCTGCTCCTTGCCGATCTCCTCTTTGGGAGAGGCGCTCTCGGTCGCCAAAGATTTGGCTGATCGGACATGGTTACCGCCCTGAGTGGCTTCAGGGGTGCCCTGCTCGCTGTTCTGGGCCTTGGCAATCAGGGTGGCGAAATCCCCCTTGCTGTCGCTGCCGGTTCCCCCATCGATACTTTTGCTCTCGACGGAACCGCTCAGAGGCGCTTTGTCCAACCCGTTGGCCGGAGCCGAAGGCGTTTGTGTCAACAGTGTCTGCATCATGATGGGATCCCTGAATTCTGGTGGCCCCCAAAGAGATGGCCGCCGACAGTGTCCATATCAAAGCAAGTTACAGGCCAGATTGATGAAAGCGTCGCAACATGGCGTACTCATCCAGCATCTTCTGCTCCTGACGCTGGGCTTTCTGCTGCTCGCGGCTCGCTTGCTTCTCCAGCAACAGCTCCACCGCCTTGCGCCGCTGCTGGGCCGCCAGCCACTCTTCACGGCGCTGTTCCAGCGCCTGACGCACCTGCAACACCCCTTCGTACTGCTGGGTCGCTGCCTGTTCGAGCTTGTTGATAAAGGCGTGATACTGGGTATTTTGCTGGGGCGAAATACCCTGCAGGCCGCGATCGGTCCACTGCTGGTGATAGATCTGGCGGTACTGGTTGAGAGCATTTTGCTGATCCATGAACAGCTTGAGATCCTGCTGCGCCTTCACCAGTGCCAGCGCACACTGCTGCTCCGCCTCCACCAGCCGATCGGCCAACAATACCAACCCTTTACTCATCGTCGACCTCTCTGTTACCGACCATCATCAGCGCATCAATGGCATCGCCACCATCTGCAAGGCTTGCAGGCCATCATCGTAGTGAATGACCTCGCGCATCCCCTGCTGCAAGAACTGATCCAGATAGGGTTTTTGAATGATGGCGCGGTCAATGCGCGGATCGGAACCCTGACTGTAGGCGCCGATGGTGATGAGATCCCGGTTCTGCTGATAGAGGGAGTAGAACTGCTTGAGGGTGCGCGCCAGATCCATATGTTCCGGCGAGGTGACCATGGGCATAACCCGGCTGATGGACTTCTCGATGTCGATGGCCGGATAGTGGCCCGCATCGGCCAGCTCACGCGACAGCACGATATGGCCATCGAGAATCGCCCGCGCTGCATCGGCAATGGGATCTTGCAGGTCATCCCCCTCGGTCAGGACGGTGAAGAAGGCAGTGATGGAGCCCTGGCCGTCACTGCCGTTACCCGCCCGCTCCACCAGCGCCGGTAATTTGGCAAATACCGACGGTGGATAGCCCTTGGTCGCTGGCGGCTCGCCCACCGCCAGCGCGATCTCACGCTGGGCCTGGGCATAACGGGTAAGAGAGTCCATCAAGAGCAACACGTTGAGCCCCTGATCGCGAAAATACTCGGCAATGGCCAGCGCCGTTTCACACCCCTTTAGCCGCATCAGCGGCGAGGCATCGGCGGGAGCCGCTACCACCACGGAGCGGGCTCGCCCCTCCTCCCCCAGAATGTCCTCGATAAACTCTTTCACCTCCCGGCCCCGTTCACCGATGAGGCCGACCACTACCACATCCGCCACCGAGCCGCGGGTCATCATGCCCAGCAGCACCGATTTACCGACACCGGAACCGGCAAACAGCCCCATCCGCTGGCCCTGTCCCACCGTCAGCACTGCGTTGATGGCGCGTACCCCCACGTCCATCGGCTGATGGATCGGGCGGCGAGAAAGCGGGTTGATGCGGTGCTGGGCAAACTGCACGGTCTGGGAGGAGAGAATAGGGCCTAGGCCATCGAGTGGCTGACCAATGCCGTCGATGACCCGACCAAGCAGGTTCATGCCAACCGGAATGCCGTGCTCTTCGGTGATGGGCACCACCCGGGCACCGGGGATCACCCCCTTGAGCTGCTCGCTCGGCATCAGATAGAGGCGATCGCCAGAAAAACCGACCACTTCAGCCTCCAGTGTGCCATCAAGGGTATCGATGCGGCAGAGGGCACCGATAGCGGCACGGCAGCCGATGGCTTCGAGGGTCAGCCCCACCACCCGGGTCAATTTACCGGCAACCGGCGGTTTGGGGGCGCTGTCGCGTACCTTGTACCCTTGCAACCGGTTCAGTAGCGAGCCGCTCATCTGGCCTCCTGAGAGCTAAAAAGTGCAGCCGGACGGCAACGTCCGGCATCGGTTATGGGCGTGAGTCCTGCGAAGCCGGTTTCTGCGACGCATTGTCCCGCAAGAAGTTGCGCAGCAACTGATCGATGCGACTGGAGAGGGTCAGATCGATGCTGGAGAGCTCGGTGGCCAGTTGCAGATCGCCGGGGGAAAGGGTGGGATCGCTCTGCAATCGCCACTGGCGCTTGGCGCACTCTTCGGCGCCAAATGCCTGCTCGATTCGCGCGATATCGTCGGGATGCAGCATCAGGGTCACCCCCTGTTCGGCGGCAGGCAGCAAGGCCAGCCCCTCTTTAAGCGCCTCCAGCAGAATGCGGGGGGAGGTCTCCGCTTCGTGACGGATGAGCGCGCGGGCCAGTTGCATCACCAGCGAGACCAACTGCTGCTCCACCGCCTGATCCAGCTCGTTAAGCGGATTGGCAAGGCGCGCGGCGAGCCCCTGCCAGTGGGCGATCTCCTGCTCCACCAGCTCGCGGCCCATGGCCAGCCCCTCCTCGCGCCCCTGTTCGAGACCGGCAGAGTGGCCCTGTTGCAATCCTTCCAGCTTGCCCTCTTCCATCCCCTTGGCATAACCGGACTCGCGCCCCTCGGCCATTCCCTCTTCCCAGGCGGCCTGACGAATCGCTTCAAGCTCTTCGGCGGTGATGCTGGGGGTCGGCTCCTGTTCGGGCTCCGGCTCCACCACCTCCTCTTCCTGCTGATACCAGTCAGGGGCCAGGCCGAGGGCATTGGTGGGGGCCCCCGCCTCTACCTCGACCTCCATCTCGGGCCAGCCCCAGGTCTCAACCCGGGCATCATCGCCCTCGGGGCGCACATAACCACGCAGTTTGTTGTTCATGCTTTGCACGGCTCCTCACCACTGCCTGATGCGGGCTTGGCATCGCGGTTCTGTTTATGGGCCATGGCTTAGAGGAACTCCTCGCCGCCACCGGCACCCAGCATGATTTCGCCAGCATCCGCCAGACGACGGGCGATGGAGAGGATCTCTTTCTGGGCCGCTTCCACTTCGGAGACCCGGATCGGCCCCATGGCCTCCAGATCGTCCGCCAGCATTTCGGCCGCTCGTTTGGACATGTTCTTGAAGATCTTCTCGCGCATCTGATCGTCGGAGCCCTTGAGGGCGCGTTGCAGCAGATCCCCCGGCACTTCCCGCAGCATGGTCTGGATGCCGCGATCGTCCACATCGATGAGGTTTTCGAACACGAACATCAAATCCTGGATCTGCTGGCTCATCTCTTCGTCCGACTCGCGGATGGAGTCCATCAACTGGCCTTCGATATTGGTATCCAGATAGTTCATGATGTTGGCGGCAGCCTTCAGGCCGCCCATCTTGGCTGCCTGAGCACCGGCCGCACCGGCGAACTGTTTCTCCATGATGTCGTTCAACTCTTGCAGTGCCGCCGGTTGTACCTCTTCGAGGTTGGCGATACGCATCACCAGATCGAGGCGCACCTGCTCCGGGAACTGGCTCAGGATCTCGGCGGACTGCTCCGGCTCCAGATAGGAGAGCACGATAGTCTGGATCTGCGGGTGTTCGTTCTGGATGATGCTGGCCACCTGACGGGCATCCATCCACTTGAGCGAATCGAGACCACGGGCGCCGGAACCGAGAATGATCTGGTCCACCAGGTTGCTCGCCTTGTCCTCGCCAAGGGCCGCCACCAACGCCTTGCGCACGAAGTCTTCGCTGCCGATACCGATGTTGGTGTACTTCTGGATATCGTCGATGAATTGACGGTGCACCGCCGCCACCCGATCGTGACTGAAGTCAGACATGGAGGCCATCGACATACCGAGCCGCTGCACCTGCTTGGGCTCGAGATGACGGAAGATCTGGGCGGCATCCTCTTCATTGAGGCTCAGCATCAGCACCGCAGCCATCTCCATCCCCGACATCTGGTCGAGGATCTGGCGCTGACTGTCAGTGATGTCATTGCCGGTGACTTGACTCTTCTTTTCTTCAGGCATCTTTGTTCGTTACCCATTCTTTAATGACCTGAGCGGCCAGATCCGGCTCGTTCGCTACCAGCGCACGCACCGCCTTGAGCAAGTCTTCGTCACGGTGCAGATCCGGCAGTTTCAGCTGGCCATCGCGGACACCAAATACCTGATCGTTCTCGACTTGTGCTGACAGCAGGCTCAACTCGTCGTCGCCACCCAGTACGGTGTGGTTGTCGAAATCCACTTCCCCTTCCGGTTTGGCATCCGGGTAGAGCAGTCGCTTGAGCATGGGGCGAACCACGGTGACGATCAAGACGATGATCACCAGTACCGAGGCGGCAATCCGCACCGCACGCCAGAACCAGGGCTGATCGTAGAGCGGCACTTCAGCCACGGTATCCAGCTCTGGGCGATTGAACGGAATCGCGACCACCTCAAGGGTATCACCACGGGTCACATCAAAGCCAAGGCCACCACTCAGCAAACGACGCAATGTATCGAGTTCTGCCTGGGTGCGCGCCTCACGGGTCACGGCCCCGTCGGCACCGGGCACCACTTTGTAATCCACGGCAACCGAGACGGTCATGCGGCGAATGCCACCCATCTGGCGACGGGTATGACTGACGGTGGTATCCAGTTCGAAGTTGCGGGTTGCCTCTTTGCGGGAACGGCCAGAAGCGGCAGCGCTGGCACCATCACCACCGGTCGCCTGCTCGGGAATATTGGAGGCGGCAGGGGGCTGGTTGGAGAGCGCGCCGGGCACACCACCATTGCTACCACTGGCGCTGTTCTCTTCCATGGTCATTTCGGAGCGCACTGCAGGCAGGTCCGGGTTGTAAGTCTTGCGGGTCTGCTCCTGCTGGGAGAAGTCGAGGGAGAGATCCACTTCCGCCGTATAGTTGTCAGCCCCCAGCACCGGGATCAAAATGGCGTCAATTTTTTGTTTGTACTCCAGCTCCTGCTTCTGCTGCATGGCAAACTCTTTGCGAGTCTGGGCCGAGATCGGGTCTTGCGAGCCGGAGTTGAGCAGACGGCCATTCTGGTCGGTGACGGTGACGCGGG
The DNA here is from genome assembly GCF_051920165.1 of Aeromonas sp. 11P. Taxonomy (NCBI): domain Bacteria; kingdom Pseudomonadati; phylum Pseudomonadota; class Gammaproteobacteria; order Aeromonadales; family Aeromonadaceae; genus Aeromonas; species Aeromonas sp. 11P. Next base: position 4,208,649 of record NZ_JBQBDJ010000004.1, on the reverse strand, counting down.
TCGGCTCAAGGCCATGCACGGCGGAAGCGACCATATCGACGATGGAGTCCACCTCCCCCTGCCCCAGCGCTGCCCCCTTCAGGTTGAGCACCACGGTGGCACTGGGTTTGCGTTCGTTGCGGGCAAACACGTTATCTTTCGGGATAGCCAGCAGCACCTGGGCCTTGGCCACATTCTGGAACTGCTCGATGGCGCTCGCCAGCTGGCGCTCGCGGCTCAGCTTCAGACGCTCGCTCTCCATCCGCTGGCTGACGCCGAAACTGGAATCTTTCAGCAGGATATCTTCACCACCGATGCTGCTATCGGTAGCATTGGCGAGACCGGCACGGGTCAGGGCCAGCTGGATAGTGGGGTAGCTTTCAGCGTTGACCAGCACGCTCTTACCATCCACTTCATAGGGAATTTTCTGCTGATCGAGGAAGTCGAGGGTCTTCACCAGCTCCTGGGTGGTGTAGGTGCCGAGGGGACGCATGTCCGGCTCCTTGCCCCACAGCAGGATAAACACCGCAATGGCCAGACAGATGGCAAGCCCCAGGATCAGGGTGATTTGCCGCAGTACATCGGTATTGGACAGGAATCCCAGCGCCGAACTCTTCTGCTCATTTTCATCGAGGGCGGCGGTGCCCTCATCGTTTATCAGCAGATCGCCGTTTTGGTCAGTAGCCACGATTTATGTCCTTATTGCTGACATGTTCATGATGTTCAGTAATCACTTATACCGGCATGTTCATGATGGTCTTGTAGGCATCGACCATCTTGTTACGCACCTGTACCGTGGCTTCAAAAGCGATGGACGATTTTTGGCCCGCGATCATCACCTCGGCCAGATCCACCGACTTGTCGCCCATATCGAAACGGGTGCGCAGATCATTGGCGGCGCCTTGCAACTCGTTGACATTGCCAAGCGCCTGTTGCAACAGCTGACCAAAGTCGGAGGTTACCTGACGACCGGGTTGTGCCAGCGGCGTTGCGCCTGCTTCGATCTTGAGCGCCTGCATCTCTTGCATCAGGCTGCTTGCACTAATTTCCATTTTCCATCCCCAGACAAATCATTGACGCTGATTGGCTTAAAGCAATAAAAGTGCCAATCAGGTAAAATTCTTTCAAGCCAAGGGCCGGGGGGATGGATGAGGAGCTTGCATCACTCAAGGCCGCGGTACGCTACCCTCACCAAATAACAACCTCAGATAGCTAAGATGCAGATCGTAATGTTCTCCGGCGGGTAATTTGACCAACACTTCGTTGTAAAGGTAACCCGCTCGGCTCGCAGCCAGATCGGGTGAGATCAATCCCTCTGCAACCAGCTTGGCGATGATGGCCTCCGCCAGAGCCATCGTCGCCTCATCGGCCTGCCCCCAGCCAAAATGCCCCTGGTATTCAGCCCCTGCCGGGCTGGGGTCGAGGGGAAAGACCTGCTCCCCCTTGACCCAAAAGACCATGGGAATGCCATCCTGCTGACGCAGATAGATACTCTGTTTGTCCCACTCTCGACCAGGGCTCATCTCCATCCCACCCGGTTCTGTTGCTTGTACCATGCCACTCTCCTTGTCCTGTTGCTAAAGCTTGTTTGCGCCCACGAAAAAGAGGGCTATGGGCCCTCTTTTTACTGCAAGTTGCGGCGTTTAAACAGACAACAACTCACTGTGAATAAAGAAAAACTGACGATCGCTCAAAGCATGATCAATTACTGGGTCAGATCCTTGTCAATCCAGTATTTGGAGCCGGAGATATTGGCATCGAGCAGCAGGCCCTTCTCGCCAATCTGGTAGATAGCCATGCCGCCATTGTATTTGGCGGTCAGCTCGGCGCTCTCCTTGCCGGCCACCACGCCCACTTCGGAGGTAGCTTCCCACCCCTGGGTTACGAAGGCATCGAATCTGGCCTTGTCTTCAAACAGGATCACCTGCTGATAGAACTTGCCGCCAATCCCGGCCGCCAGACCTGCCCCAAACATCTTCATATAGGTGTGCTTGCCGGTTTTGCGATTGACCGCCACCCCGGCCCCCTGATTGGTATGCAGCATCAGGGAGAACTTGCGCGAATCGAATACTGCGTAGCCATACGCCTTGTCAAACAGCAACTTGGCTGAAGGTTGTTCATTGAACAGCCGCACCAGTGCCGTGTCGGCCATGGTGTTGAGCGCGATCCTCGCCTCTTTCGCCGTCTTGGGGTTGAGCATCTCGTTGAGCTCCTTATCGGCCGCCTTCAGCCACTCCTTGCCAGTGGCGATGCTCTTGTCGGTCCAGACCCCGGCGGTATTGAACGCCTCTTCACCCCATGCAGAGATGGAGGCCCAGCTCTTCTTGGAGAAGTCGCTGACGTCCTGCCACACCTCCTTGCTGGTCTCGCTCACTGCCGCCCCCAGATCCGACGCTGCGGCCTTGAGCTTGGCCCAGTCGGCATAACAGGGTGAGAAGGCCAGACTCAGTGACAGGGCCAGCAACCAGTTACGCTTGTTCATTTTTTCACTCCCGTATTGTCGAGTGTCTGGGTTACCTGGTGCGATCACCTACAACAGGCAACCCGCTGAAAATCACTCCCGCATTATCGGAAGGGGAATCCGGTTAAGCAATCATTGAGTCCTGTTTATACCGCCACAGCCCGACAGCAGTTAACAAAAAGGCTGCTCATCAAAGAGGAGCAGCCTTGTTAAGCACAGTAAAACCGGACGGGCTTATTCGACCATCATCACCTTGCAGGTGTTGGTACTGCCCACGGTTTCCATCTTGTCACCGTGAGTCAGCAGCACCATATCGCCGCTCTGCAGCAGCCCCTTCTCCTTGAGCACGGCCAGCGCGTCGCGGCACACTTCGTAGACCGGTTTGGTCTCGTCACCGTCAAACATCACCGGAGTGACGCCACGGTAGAGATTGGTCCAGGCCAGGGTCTTGTTGTGGGGGGACATGGCGAAGATCGGCAGACCGGAGCTGATACGGGACATCAGCAGCGGAGTGGTACCCGATTCAGTCAGCGCCACGATCGCCTTGACCCCTTCCAGGTGGTTTGCCGCATACATGGTGGACATGGCTACAGCTTCTTCAACGGAAGTGAAGGTGTAGCTCATGCGGTGGTTGGAGACGTTCAGGCTCGGGTGCTTCTCGGCACCGACACAGACGCTCGCCATGGAGGTCACTGTCTCGATGGGGAACTGACCGGCGGCAGTCTCGGCTGAGAGCATCACCGCATCGGTACCATCCAGCACGGCGTTGGCCACGTCCATAACTTCTGCACGAGTCGGCAGCGGCGCATTGATCATCGATTCCATCATCTGGGTAGCGGTGATCACGACGCGGTTCAGACGACGGGAGTGGCGGATCAGCTTCTTCTGTACGCCAACCAGCTCGGGGTCACCGATCTCGACACCCAGATCGCCACGGGCGACCATCACAGCATCGGAACCGAGGATGATGTCTTCCATCGCCTCATCGGTGGCGACAGTTTCGGCGCGCTCAACCTTGGCCACGATCTTGGCATTGGAACCGGCTTCGCGGGCCAGCTCGCGGGCGTAGCGCAGATCATCGCCACAGCGCGGGAAGGAGACAGCCAGATAGTCCACATTCATGCGGGCAGCGGTCTTGATGTCTTCCTTGTCTTTCTCGGTCAGGGCCGGAGCGGAGAGACCGCCCCCTTTCTTGTTGATGCCCTTGTTGTTGGAGAGCGGCCCGGCCACGGTCACCGTGGTGTGAATGCGGGTGCCTTCAACCTGCTCGACCTTCAATTGCACACGGCCATCGTCCAGCAGCAGGATGTCGCCCTGTACCACATCGTCTGGCAGGCTCTTGTAATCGATGCCGACCTGCTCCTGACAACCTTCACCCTTGCCGAGGGCCGCGTCGAGAATGAACTTGTCACCGATGGCCAGATAGATTTTGCCATCCTTGAAAGTGGAAACACGGATTTTCGGGCCTTGCAGATCACCCATGATGGCGACGTGACGACCGAGCTTGGCAGCAATGTCACGCACCTGATTGGCGCGCAGGATATGGTCTTCAGCAGTGCCGTGAGAGAAGTTCATCCGCACCATGTCGGCCCCGGCGCGGATGATCCCTTCGAGGATCCCTTCGCGGTCGGTAGCCGGACCGAGTGTGGTTACAATCTTTGTACGTCTAGGCATGAAAGACTCCAATATGAAGTTGATATGACTTGAGATTCTGCCCCATCAAGCCCATGGCTCGATGCACCCGTTTACAAACCATCTGGGTGGTTTTTGTTATTAAATTACAATACTACACCAAGGCGGGTGGCATAGACAGTCGGGGGCCGGAGCCCCCGACGGTTCAGGAAGAGTGCGGGGTTTCGAAGCGGGATTCGCGCAATCCCTCTTTTACTTTCTTCAGATTTTCGCGAAATTTCATCCCCCGGCGCAGGGTAAAACCGGTCGCCAGCACATCCACCAGCGCCAGCTGGGCGATGCGGGATGCCATCGGCATATAGACATCGGTATCTTCCGGCACATCCATGGAGAGCACCAGGTTGCACTCGCGGGCCAGCGGGGAGTCCTTGGCGGTCATGCCGATCACGGTAGCGTCGTTCTCGCGAGCCAGCGCGGCGATTTCGACCAGCGCCTTGGTGCGACCGGTGTGGGAGATCAGCACCACCACATCTCCTTCGCTGCTGTTGATGCAGCTCATGCGCATCATGACGATATCGTCAAAGCTCACTACCGGAATGTTGAAGCGAAAGAATTTGTTCTGGGCATCGCGGGCAACGGCAGAGGAGGCGCCAAGGCCGAAGAAGCTGATCTTTTTGGACTGGGTCAGGATATCAACACAGCGGTTGATGGCAGAGATATCCAGGCTGTTTTTGGCGGCATCCAGACAAGCCATGGTGGATTCGAAGATCTTGGCGGTGTAGGTATCCGGCCCATCTTCCGCTTCCACATGACGATTTACGTAAGGGGTGCCATTGGCCAAGCTCTGGGCCAGATGGAGTTTGAAATCAGGAAAGCCCTTGGTATCGAGACGGCGGCAAAAGCGGTTGACGGTCGGTTCACTGACATCGGCCATCTTGGCCAGAGCGGCGATGCTGGAGTGGATGGCGGTCTGGGGAGACGCCAGGATCACCTCGGCAACCTTGCGTTCTGATTTACTGAAACTTTCCAAGTTGTTCGTAATTTTATCAAGGGTATTCATCATCACCACCAGGCGTTTTTGTAATTTAGCTTCAGTGTCTTTGCACTCAATCTACGGCTAAGCAAGTTTCCATTCAAGCTAAGGACTATACAAGACAAGCGGTTATCGCAACTAACGCCTGCCATACAAAGTATGACTCATCTCTAATTATTTCGTACTTTTCGTTACAAAACGTCACCTTGCCATGAAAGCGCTTACAAATGTTGCAAAGCAACAACACTGTGAGCAGGCGCACGTTTGTATCGATCCGGCGGGTGAGCAAGCCTGAGCTCGGATAGAATGGGCCGTCATAATCCAACAATAATCTCGGGACACCAGAGTCGTCCCCATCCTGTAACGAAGGAGTTGTTATGCAGCATACCCATGCGCTGGTCGGCGATGTCGGCGGCACCAATGCGCGTCTGGCCCTGTGTGAGCTGGCCACCGGTACTATCTCCCAGGCAAAGACCTACTCAGGTCTGGCCCATCCCAGCCTTGAAGCCGTGGTACGCCTCTATCTGGACGAACACAAGGTCGCGGTAGGTGAAGCCTGCATCGCCATCGCCTGCCCCATCAACGGTGATTGGGTCGCCATGACCAACCACAGCTGGGAGTTCTCCATCAGCGAGATGCAGAGCAATCTCGGGCTGGCTCGCCTGCAGGTGATCAACGACTTCACCGCCGTCTCGATGGCGGTGCCGGCACTGGCTGAATCGGATCGCATCCAGCTGGGCGGCGCCGCGCCGGTAGCGGGCAAGCCCATCGCCATCTATGGTGCGGGCACTGGCCTTGGGGTCGCCCATCTGGTCAAGGCGGGTGAGCAATGGCTGAGCCTGCCGGGTGAAGGTGGTCATGTGGATTTTGCTGCCAACACCGAAGAGGAAGATGCGGTGCTGCAAGTAATGCGAGGCGAATTGGGCCATGTCTCGGCAGAGCGTTTCTTATCTGGCCCGGGCTTGGTCAATCTCTATCGCGGGCTGGTGAAATCCGATGGCCGTGAGCCCGAGCCGTTCGCCCCCAAAGACATTACCGAGCGCGCACTGGCCGGGGAGTGCCTCGATTGCCGTCGCACCCTGAGCCTGTTTTGCGTGCTGATGGGCCGCTTTGCCGGCAATCTGGCCCTCAATATGGGCACCTTTGGCGGCGTCTATATCGCAGGTGGCATAGTGCCGCGCTTCCAGGAGTTCTTTACCGGTTCCGGTTTCCGGGTCGCCTTTGAAGACAAGGGGCGCTTCAAATCCTACCTCAAGGAGATCCCGGTGTTTCTGATCACCCATGAAGGGCCGGGGCTGCTCGGTGCGGGCGCTTACTTGCGCCAGTCGATGGGGATCACAATCTGATTGAAGAGGGGACGAGGCAGGATCATCCATGGTTCAGCCTCGATTCAGTGTGAATGGCATAAAGTAGCCGCACGTAACCAAGAGGGTTGTGCTTCACAAGGAGTGGAAAGCGACTCTCATCCGCTGGATACGTTTGTCACCTGACAAGCCTGAACTGTTTCAACCGGCCTTTTGGCCGGTTTTTTTTGCTTCAAAAGCAGTCACTTGTAACTTCGCTAACCCACCCTCATGACCACATGTGACCAATATCATGGTCACTGCAACCTAAATGTTGTCTCGGTGTCACCCTTTATATACATTAAAACAGTCACCCGAATAATTAGATTTACTTTTCGGGTTGCTGATGAACAAGGAGAGACATCATGGCAAGTTTCGACACACTGAAAAGTGGAACGATCAGAGTTCGTATTTTGGTGAAAAACGGTTCAAAATCAGAGAGATTACAGAAGACATTCCCTTCCATGGAGGAAGCAAGAGCGTGGGCCGATAAGGTTGAGTCAAGGAACGCAGTTGTTTGTAACGTGCCAGAGTCAGTGACTGTTGATGACCTGCACAAAGCACACCTACTAAGAGCTGTTGGGCCATCGACTATCGAGCGCGAAGAGGGTCACTACAAGCACCTCAAGCCAACATTCGGTAAGAGCATCCCAGAGCGACTGACCCAAAGCGATGTGGATAAATACATAGAGAAGGCATTGAAGACACGACACTGGAATACGATCCGCCGTGAGGTAATCTACCTCAAGTCGTTGCTCAAACGAGTGGAGTCTAACCCGCTTGCCAACCTCAAGGTAAAGGGCGAAATCACTTCGGTGAAGCGCCCTATTACCGCCTCGGATTACAAGGCGCTACTAGAAGCCACAAGGGAAAAGAACCGCTGGATAATTCGGCTCTTGATGGAGAGCGGCTGGCGGCGAGCAGAGATCTGGAGTTTGCGTCCCTGCGATGTGCGGCTGGAGGATAACGTTGCAGACTTCCCCGATGCGAAAACACATGACGAACGAATGAGAACCTTTACCGATGATTGCCGACTCTTGCTGGAGCAAGTCATCAAAGAGCATTTGGAGAGTGGTCGTAAGGATACCGAGCGACTCTGCCGATTTAGTCGCCCTAATGGCATCAGTGTCATGTTCATTAGATCCCGCGAGAAGGCAGGACTTGGAGATCATGTCCACCCTCACAACTTCCGGCACGGCTTTATCACCAGGGCTCAGAACTTTTTCGGCCTAACCGTCTCGGATGTAATGATGTTCACGGGCCACCGAGATAAAAAGACCGTCATGCGCTACACACAACCGATGGTGGAGGTAGCGAGAGCCAAGATGAAGGGAGTCCGGCGAACCGAGGTTGGCCAAGTGAAAGAAGAAAATTGGGATTGACCATTCCAACAAAAAGCCCCTCGATTGAGGGGCTTTCTATTAGAACGAAGAGACGGCCTTCACCGGTAGCAATGGATCGTCATTGCAAGCCATGAGGGCGTCCCGCTCCACATAGCTCGTCTGCATAGCGCCCCGACCGAAGGGGTGCCACACCAAGAACATGCTGCCCTTGTTGTTGCCTCGCGCCGGTTCGCCGGTCTCGGGGTGCAGGAAGGACAAGCGCCCGCCTGTTACAACCACCACCTCCTGACAAGTCGCCTTCGCTTTCTTGAACCAGCCGGTTGATTGGTCGAGCATGACCAGCATGACCGTCCCGATGCCTTCCGCTCTGGCCTCGTTCGCTGCGTCCACCCAAGGGCCAATGTTGCTGTACGGCGGGTTGCACCACGCATACTCCCCAGGCATAGCGAACCACGTCCACGGTGTAGCCAAGGCGTTGTGGCGCTCGTCTATGAAGATGGGCAACTGGGTGTTGATGACACTGGCCGCAACGTCCACAACCAACGGATAGCGGGCCGCCATGTACTGGAACACCGGTCTCGGTGTGCGGTAGTGGTCGCGGTTCATTGCGCCCCCAATGTTAACGAGAGGCTCTGTTGCACCTCCCCTCGGAGTTGGAACTCTTCGAGAGCCAAGGTGCGCTTATCAATCCTGCGCTTTGCCAACCCGCGCCCGTGGAAACTCCCCTCGTTTGCCGAGTCCATTGCGCGGAGAGTGTGATCGTTGATGCGCCGATTCAACTCGTCACGCTTGCGGATCATGGTTTCCATCCAGTCGAAGGCGTTGATGAACGCCTCCTTGAATGCGCCTGCTTTGACTCCTGTAAAGCCCATGATAAGGAACATGCAGCCGTTGCGAGTAATCAGGTACTGAGGTTGTATATCGCCATTTTTATCAATGTAATCAAGCGGCTCAAAGTTGAGCGACCTAAACTCATCACTACAACTAAGTTGCCGGATGGCCCTGAGTACGTTCTTGTGGCTTCTCCCAAAAGCCTCCGCAATGATGCGAGAGTTGGTCACGACCTGATCGCCTTTGACCGAAACCAATGCGCGGAACACGCCCTCGTCCAGTTGGTCTTCCATGGTATTCGCTGTGACTTCAAACATGGTGAATCCCTTCAAGATGTAAGAGAGCCAAGTAGAGAATGCGCCAATGCTTGAGGCGCATCACGACTAGGCTGTCGTCTGTTGTCATGCGGTTGCGCCGGTTGATGACCACCGGCACCTCCGGCCCTCTGCTTCTGGCCAAGCTGCGCTCTGCTTGCGCCATCGCCTCCAAGAAGTTGAGGCGCTCCACGCGCTTGGCCTCGATATGAAGAAGGGGCGTCCCCACTAGGTCAGCCCCTCCGGTCATTCGCTCGTTCACACCACCGCCGCCGCCCGATAACGGCGTCATCAGGTGACAGGCCCAAGAGAATGTTGATGCTGCCATACGACAGACCTTCCTCGATGCACTCCCGCAAGCGGGCGTCCAGTTCATCCGTCCACTGGAAGGTGAAGGACGGGCGGTAGAACAGGTGCTTCTGGGTGACAAGGCGCTTCCAGTGCTCAAGGGTGGTGCTCATGCTGGGATCTCCTGCAATGAGGCCACCGGCACGGACACGACCGGCATCATCATCCCAAGCGGGTGATGTGGCAGGATGGGGAGTCTTGCTTGGGCCAAGTTGGTGAAGAACTCATAACGCAAACTCGGGCCTTGATTGGAGACGAGAATGCAATGCTTGAGGGTCACACCACTGAGACCATGCGCGTGGCTCAAGATAGCCAAGTCGAGGTGAATGACCTCTTCGTTGACGCCCGCGTAGGTGAATGGATGCCGCTCGGCCAACTGGGTGAGCGTGACATCGAAGTACCCTTCAAGGGCACTGCGGGCCTGCTGTTTCAACATAACGATCCTTGTTAGTTATCCCGTTGCTTCATTGACCTCGCACACCTGTCGCAGATGAATTGCCACTTCGGGCGCTTCACGCACTTCTTGCAGAACAGGCATGGACGAGTCCAATAGTTGACCTTGAGAGGAGCGACAAACTTCGCGCCGTCAAACTCTCTGATGCCTTCGCGCACCAAGATCCTTTTGAGGGTGTCAACACACACACCTACTCGCTCGGCCTGTACTGGTAAGCTCTCTGGCGGTAACGAACGGAGCCACTCAAGTTGCTCAGTCGTCAGTTTGGTTTTCTTCGGCATAGTTCCCTCTCACACCAAGGCATAAAAAACATACCACACACCCACCCAGTTGCAATCTGAAAGAACAAAAATGGGCTAGTGTATTTTTATGCAGCATAGACAAATGTCTAACGGGTGTGATCGAGACAACAAAACAAACAACCATCCTTGTCTTTTGGTCAAAAAAATGCTACCCTCAATTCACTTCTTGGATCTCCTGAAAACCTCCGACTCCCTTACTTCACCGCTGGCGCGGTTCCGTAAGGTCGTGACTAAACTTCACTAAGTCAGGCAGGCGTTCTAAGGAGTCTTGGCTTCCTCTTGATTTTGAGAGACCTAAAATCCTCAAGAGATACAGAGGCCCAAGGCGAAGTGAATTGGACAAAAGGGGGGCCGCGTGTCCGCTGAAATGTCACTGGAAGAACGGCGTCAGTACGTCCGTGACAAGTACCCAGATGTGGCAGAACTAATCAGACTCGCCCGCCTTCACTTCGGTGAGTCTGTCGAGATAGTGGTTACACTGGATGAACCAATAACAAAGGGGCCGTGAGCCCCTTTGTTTATTCCTCGATCCCCAGGATGTGATTCACCGTTCGCAGCGGCAGGCCAAGCATTCGGGATGCGTCCTCCGCGCTGTGGCCATCGTTGATTAGCGGCTAGACATTTGAGTACTTAGAGTTGTGACTGTAGCTGGTCTCCATCCCAACGAACGTGGGGAAGGGCGCCGCGCGGGATAAAGCTCTACATCTACATACGGTTCATCCCAACATGCGCGGGGAGCAGCGTGAACCACTGACCAGAATTGAACAAGGGGCCGGTTCATCCCCACGTACGCGGGGAGCTGGATGCTTTGATAGCAATGCAAGGCCAACTGCGCGGTTCATCCCCACGTGCGCGGGGAGCAGTCAACACCGGATCGTGTCATCCGCGACTGTCACGGTTCATCCCCACGTGCGCGGGGAGCAGGCAAATGGTTTATACCTATGCCGCTGATTCTACGGTTCATCCCCGCGTGCGCGGGGAGCAGTTTCACACCAACGTACCCGGCAGAGCGCATCACCGGTTCATCCCCGCGTGCGCGGGGAGCAGCAGCGAACTGATGTACGGGCTACTATTTTGCGCGGTTCATCCCCGCGTGCGCGGGGAGCAGCGAACCTTGCGGGCCAACTCGAAGGCTCGCCCCGGTTCATCCCCGCGTGCACGGGGAGCAGAGGTCGATATCGTTGCCGGTCAGGCCCTTCCACGGTTCATCCCCACGTGCGCGGGGAGCAGCCACCAACCGTCCGGCTCAGGGGGCGCTCCGGCGGTTCATCCCCGCGTGCGCGGGGAGCAGCTGTACCATCCCTGGGAGTCTCTCCCTTCAAGCGGTTCATCCCCGCGTGCGCGGGGAGCCGGTCACACCAGTCTTTTGCACTGATGCCGGTCGCGGTTCATCCCCGCGTGCGCGGGGAGCAGAGTTCCCGTGATGGTGCGACGCACAGCACACGCGGTTCATCCCCGCGTGCGCGGGGAGCAGTCTGCCAAAGCCTTGAAGGCGGCCCCCATGCGCGGTTCATCCCCGCGTGCGCGGGGAGCAGTCAGTCAGGAACTCGCGACCTTGGTCGTTATCCGGTTCATCCCCGCGTGCGCGGGGAGCAGGCGCGGGTATGAGCGCTGTTGCCTTCTAGCATCGGTTCATCCCCACGTACGCGGGGAGCAGCCTCGGGCCGTTCGGGCCTGCTGTGAGGTGGCCGGTTCATCCCCACGTACGCGGGGAGCAGTTTGACGCATCGCAATAGACATTGCCGCCAGCCGGTTCATCCCCACGTACGCGGGGAGCAGTGGCCATCGGTGTCTTTTGCTGGCGCCCCCACCGGTTCATCCCCACGTACGCGGGGAGCAGTAATACAGAGAGGAGGCGGCAGACACCTTGTGCGGTTCATCCCCACGTACGCGGGGAGCAGCTATCCAGCCACTCTATCGCTTCATCTCGACTCGGTTCATCCCCACGTACGCGGGGAGCAGCGGATAACAAGGCGATCACCGTCGTACACATCCGGTTCATCCCCACGTACGCGGGGAGCAGGCATGTACTGCCTGCACTGCCTTGACCCGCTCCGGTTCATCCCCGCGTGCGCGGGGAGCAGGCCTTGCTGGTCTCCTGCAGGGCCGCGTTGGTCGGTTCATCCCCGCGTGCGCGGGGAGCAGGATCACAGCCGGGATCACGTTGCGCCGCTTGCCGGTTCATCCCCGCGTGCGCGGGGAGCAGCAGCCCAGCCATCCCAGCGCTCCGAAACTCCGCGGTTCATCCCCGCGTGCGCGGGGAGCAGGTCAGGGCTTGCGACTCCATCCACCCTCGTCCACGGTTCATCCCCGCGTGCGCGGGGAGCAGACCTATTCCTCGAACGGGGAGAAGCGGATCAGCGGTTCATCCCCGCGTGCGCGGGGAGCAGATTTTTATTCTGAAGAGTCAGACAAGCTGTTGCGGTTCATCCCCGCGTGCGCGGGGAGCAGCTCAGGAGCTGCTGTTCAAGACCATGTGGTGGCGGTTCATCCCCGCGTGCGCGGGGAGCAGGCCAGCACATAGCGCTGATCAACCCCGTACACCGGTTCATCCCCGCGTGCGCGGGGAGCAGTTCTGCAGAGCTGGTTGCTGCGGCCGACAGTGCGGTTCATCCCCGCGTGCGCGGGGAGCAGCAAGAAACAGGGAGGGGGGAACCCGTTCGCAGCGGTTCATCCCCGCGTGCGCGGGGAGCAGTTGGCCACCGGCAGGGCCGCCATGCCGTCGACGCGGTTCATCCCCGCGTGCGCGGGGAGCAGCGCATGATACCAATCTGATGAGACTGTAGTTGACGGTTCATCCCCGCGTGCGCGGGGAGCAGCCCGTCAGAAGAAGACCGGGATAAGCTGGCCGCGGTTCATCCCCGCGTGCGCGGGGAGCAGCAAGGCGGCCTTGATACCAAGATTGTTGTTCGCGGTTCATCCCCGCGTGCGCGGGGAGCAGATCCAGCCAGTTTGTTTCTGCTCATAGCTATCCGGTTCATCCCCGCGTGCGCGGGGAGCAGTCCAACTTGGTGCCGAGCTGGGCGTTACCGTCCGGTTCATCCCCGCGTGCGCGGGGAGCAGCCGATATCAGTGGATGATACCGCGTCGAGCGCCGGTTCATCCCCGCGTGCGCGGGGAGCACAGGTCAGCTCAGCACCGACAACGCCGGTGTAATGCGGTTCATCCCCGCGTGCGCGGGGAGCAGACGGGGCTTTTCTTATTGCTGCTCGATGCCATCGGTTCATCCCCGCGTGCGCGGGGAGCAGCTCTTGAGCCGCGAGAGCATTCGCGATCATCTCGGTTCATCCCCGCGTGCGCGGGGAGCAGACCAGCATCAGCTCGGAGGCTGGCGACTACCACGGTTCATCCCCGCGTGCGCGGGGAGCAGCACCTCTTTCTCGATCACTTTGACGGTGCGCACGGTTCATCCCCGCGTGCGCGGGGAGCAGTTCGTGCCGAGAGCGACCGCCAACCGCCCGGGCGGTTCATCCCCGCGTGCGCGGGGAGCAGGCCTCTTGGCGCTTATTGTATTGGCGCTTCGGCGGTTCATCCCCGCGTGCGCGGGGAGCAGTTTCTGGATATCCTTGCCGACCTCTTGAATCACGGTTCATCCCCGCGTGCGCGGGGAGCAGTAGAGGGCCCATTTGAACAGGCGGAGAATGAGCGGTTCATCCCCGCGTGCGCGGGGAGCAGGGGCTGGATCTCATTGAGCTGGTGAAAGAGCGCGGTTCATCCCCGCGTGCGCGGGGAGCAGACTACGTGGATAACCCGTGGTTCACTGAAGAGCGGTTCATCCCCGCGTGCGCGGGGAGCAGTCGCCGACTCGCTCACCGGCCGCCAGTTTTCTCGGTTCATCCCCGCGTGCGCGGGGAGCAGCCACAGTTTGTAAGTGTTGAGTAATTATGCCGCGGTTCATCCCCGCGTGCGCGGGGAGCAGCATAGATATGGCCCAGCGCCCGGGCCAGTTCGCGGTTCATCCCCGCGTGCGCGGGGAGCAGTATCGTATCTCCGTCATCTGATGCGCAAGAGGCGGTTCATCCCCGCGTGCGCGGGGAGCAGGCCAGCTGCCAAGCCCTGGCGGCAGATTCTAACGGTTCATCCCCGCGTGCGCGGGGAGCAGATCGTCAAGGTATCCTGCTGGGCGCTCAGGTGCGGTTCATCCCCGCGTGCGCGGGGAGCAGAGCTGAAGTACAAATACTTCGGATACAGCGACCGGTTCATCCCCGCGTGCGCGGGGAGCAGTGACTAAATGCTATCTTGGAATGTGTGCGTACGGTTCATCCCCGCGTGCGCGGGGAGCAGTTACCTGTGGCTGGCGCGGCGTCGATGACGAACGGTTCATCCCCGCGTGCGCGGGGAGCAGTTGATATCGCCAGCGGTGTCAGCCTCCTTGACCGGTTCATCCCCGCGTGCGCGGGGAGCAGCTGCATCAGCATAGCTCCGGCGAATTGACTCCCGGTTCATCCCCGCGTGCGCGGGGAGCAGACCAGAAGAATGCAGTTATCACCCTTCACTGGCGGTTCATCCCCGCGTGCGCGGGGAGCAGTTAGTCGTATCTGCGACATCCCATGCGGCTGTCGGTTCATCCCCGCGTGCGCGGGGAGCAGGTACAGAGCGGCACAGGGCTCCTGAGCCCAGCCGGTTCATCCCCGCGTGCGCGGGGAGCAGCCACTAACCTATTGTGATACGGGGCCTTGGTGCGGTTCATCCCCGCGTGCGCGGGGAGCAGGAGCGTCACTTCTTCGGCGGTGATGCGACCAGCGGTTCATCCCCGCGTGCGCGGGGAGCAGTCTGCAATTCGACCGAATGTCATCAGATAATCCGGTTCATCCCCGCGTGCGCGGGGAGCAGAAAACGGGTTTTCTGCTGGAGCAACGCTGGCGCGGTTCATCCCCGCGTGCGCGGGGAGCAGTTTCAGATTCGGGTAACGGCTTGGCCAGATCTCGGTTCATCCCCGCGTGCGCGGGGAGCAGCCCCTGCTCTACCGCCTCGACATGTTCGGCGGCGGTTCATCCCCGCGTGCGCGGGGAGCAGATCACATCGGCAGCGGTTGGCCAGGGCAGCAACGGTTCATCCCCGCGTGCGCGGGGAGCAGCTAGCTGACCAGAACCCGCACCTTGGCGAGAACGGTTCATCCCCGCGTGCGCGGGGAGCAGGCCTTTCCGTCTTTGCTGATTGCCTGTTATGCCGGTTCATCCCCGCGTGCGCGGGGAGCAGGGGTTTAGCTGGCTCTCCTGGATCAGCTGCGCCGGTTCATCCCCGCGTGCGCGGGGAGCAGTCATGGCACCCTCCGGGCATAAAAAAAGGCCGCGGTTCATCCCCGCGTGCGCGGGGAGCAGTGTGGTAGGCATCCAGCCGGTCCCTGAAATAGCGGTTCATCCCCGCGTGCGCGGGGAGCAGATCCAGAAGCTGGAAGACCCAGAGCTGAACACCGGTTCATCCCCGCGTGCGCGGGGAGCAGACTTAATGGATATTATTGATTTAAATGGCTTTTTCAAACCATAAAAAAGCCACCAACTAATCCAGATTGTTAATGAACGATAACCTATTGATTTTCAGAGGGTAGAAATGAGACTAACCGGCAGCCATCCAAGTCCACCGGCATCCTTCTATTTGCTCCCAAGGTTTGAAAGTCAAACCCTGAGTCGTTGTTAGCAGGCCATGCCATCACGATATTGCCCTGTTCAACCAATGCCTCACACTGTTGCCAGATCATCTCTCGTGCACGGCGCGAGACATCTCCCACATACACACCTGCACGGACCTCCAGCAACCAGATAGCCAGCCGACCACGCAAACGTGGGGGCACATCTTCGGTCACGACGACCAACATGCTCATCACTGACTCCTGTGACCGGCGTCCCCCATGCCGATCGGTTCGGGAATGGCGGGCGGCTGAGCATCCTTGGGAGGCTCAGGCGGGGTGATCCCCCCTGCAGCAAGCACCTCTTCAATTAGCGGGATCAGCTTTTCCAAGGTGCGCAGTTTGTTAAAACTGTCGCGACAAGCCAAGCGTACTGCGCGATCAGGGTTGGCATCGCCCTTAGCTGCGATCTCAAACGCCTGGGGCACCACGGTTTCAAATTTGATGATGTCGGCTATGTCGTAGACAAACGAGAGCGGCTTGCCACTATGGATAAAGCCGATGGCGGGGGCATACCCGGCAGCCAGTATGGCCGCCTCGGTGATGCCATAGAGGCAGGATGTGGCGGCGCTAATACATTGATTGGGCAGGTCGCCCTTCTCCCAATCCTTGGGATCATAGCGTCTCCCCTGCCACTTAACCCCATATCGAGCAGCCAACAGTTTGTAGGTCTCACGCACCCTGGCCCCTTCGATCCCACGCAACTGGTCTACTGAACGACGGCTGGGAGGTGGCTCGCCAAAGCGCAGCTCAAACATCTTGCGTACTACTTTGAGACGCAGCTCTTCATCCAGTGCAAGTTTGGCCTGAAAGAGTAGCCGGTCGGATCGGGCACCTCCCGGTTGACCTGCAGCATAGAGCCTCACCCCGGCCTCCCCTACCCAAACCAGCAGAGTACCAGCCATTGCTGCCAGCTTGACGGCTGCGTGAGAGACCCGAGTGCCGGGCTCTAGCATCAGACAGGCGACAGTACCAATGGGTATGTGAGTACGTACCCCCTCTTTGTCCACCAGCACAAAGGCGCCGTCGATCACATCGAGCTGGCCATATTTAAGAAACAGCATGGCCCGGCGATCCTTGATTGGGAGTGGCTTTAGAGGGGGGAGCATCAGGCTTTTCCCAAAGAAAGCAAGCCGCAACCCAGCGACTTGGCTGGGCCGATACCGGCACACAGGGCGGCTCGCAAGACATCAGGCTCGACAACCTGCAAGTAACCCTCGAAGGTCGCAGTCAAGACACTAAGACGGCTTGTTCCCTTCCGCCCATGCTGCATCACAGAGCTACTGACCAGTGCATGGACAAGACTAAAACCGTGACGCTCTCCTTGCCGAGCAAGCCAAGCCAACTGCTCTTCCTCGCTACACAGCCCCCTGCGTTTGCCATCACGGGTTACCGTCGGATTAGCCTGCAGGCGAAAGCGATAGGAACGACCTTGTTCAAGCCATTGCTCGGGTGCAAAGCGCTTCTCTTGAACTTCCCCTTGCAGGTAGTAAGGCAGATCGCGTAACGGCCCCCAGTTCCCTTCGGTTTGAGATTGCACCAGCAGTTGAGGCTGTTGCCAATTGGCTGTTGCCTCGAGACGCCACAAGAAGCGTACAGGCGCGGTCTCTTCGTCGGGAGCAAAAGCCCTGGCCAAGGTACGATGAAGCTCGTAGGGATTGGCCAGGTCACGACGTGCCTCCTTGCTTCTTGGGTTCAAGATCAATCGACTCAGATGCAATTGATTCAGGGACATGACACCTCCTCAGGCTCCAGTTGCTCAGTGAGCACAAAACGGGGGCCAAAGCGGCGATCTGCAAAAGGGGCTATCGGTTGATCGAGGCGAACCGTCCCTTCTGTCGCCTCCAACAACAAGCGACGCACTTGCAGACCAGCCCCCTTGATCAACTCGGGATAGTCGCGCAGAGCTTCCAGCAAAGCGCTATCTCGCACACCATCAGGCAGATACACTGGCGGTGACGGCAAACACCCCTTGCGGCCCAAGCTAAGAGGCCAATGGGGCGTTTTCAGTGCCTGATGGATTTGATCGAGCAGAGATTGTTCCCCCTCAAAACCAACCAGAAAAGCGGCATCGCTCAAGTAGTAGCGTGGGCTGACCACGGTGCGCTTCATATCGACCTTGCCAGCCGCGTTAACGATACCGGTGGCCGTCTGATAATCACGCAACACAACCCCTTCCCTATCCACCCTCACCCCCATCTGAAGGGCCGCAAGATCATCGACAGACTCGCTTCGATCCCGCCCCAGGGCGGCGCAGATTAGCCCGAGCACTCCCGATTTGGAAGGCTCCAGCTGGGTGTCGCGTTCATCAAAGCGGCTAGTAGTCCCCCAGGATTGCATAGGCCCTTGCAGCCGCAGTAGCAGTGTCGGCATGTTACTCTCCCCACTGGGTCTCGACGACATCGCGTACCCAAGCAGCCAAGTCGCTTACCGAGCTGCGGGCCTGACTGTTCTCGAGTTGCCACTTGCCAGTGAGATCGATATGGGCCCAGCGATCGGTTGCATCTCCGTAGACGGGGGCCAGCTTGCTCTCGTACTCACCAAGCGCCGCCACAGACTGTTCGGTGAGGCTCTTGTCGTGGCGCGGCTGGATCGGACGCTCGAAGGCATTGGCCAGATTGAGAGGGCTTTTACGCAGGCTAACCCCGATAAACTCAGGCAGGTTGTGGGCAGCGAAGCTGTTTTGTTTGCCAGTCGGTATGGCTCGGACCATCGACTGGATCAAAGACTCAATGGCCGATGCTGTCAGCTCCTTGTCATCTTGCAGGTTCTGCAACAACTTGCTCACATCAAGCGCGGCATAGCGGTAGAAGGTAGCGGAGTTGAACTCGACCTGGCCAATCATGCCTGCACCGGTTTCGTCAGGGCCACCCACGTCATCGACAGCAGTAAAGTAGTCAAAGTCGCGCTCGACCCTGTGAGTGCTTATGGCATGGGCTACCTGACAGGCAGCATCCTGATTCACCTGAGGCAAGTCGGCCAGCATTCGGCCAAAGAGGGCAACATCCACAGCCTTGCCCCCATCGAGTAGCGCCTTGGCCTGCTTGGCCAACTCAGCTGGAATGGCTGCCTTGCTCTCTTTTTTCCCCTTTTTCTCACCCGCCGCCGGAATGATAAGTGCATCCCAGTGTTCTTCTATCAGAGCGGCAAAACCGGCAATCTCGCGTTCGCCCAAAAACAGCAGATACTCGGTCTTGCCATCATCCTTGAGCTTGAGCCCTGCAGCCGCCAAGGCGGCCTCAATCTTACCGCTCGCTTCCTCCTGATCTCGATCAGCCAGTCTTTCCAGCAACAACGCCTGCAGTTTCTTGGTGCGAAGAGCACGATACTCGGTAGGGATAAGCTGCTGGTCACGGCTATAAAGACGAATGGCGCGCTTGAAACACTGACTACTGACCCGGGCACGGCGTTGGCCACCAAAGATTGCATCCTTGGGTGCTCCGGTATCATCACGGTTCAAATTGGAAGGGGCGAAGTTCTGGATCAGATGCAGTTCAACAAACAGGGTCATAGTTTCTCTCCTTGAAGATTTAGTCGTTTGAAGCGATGTGGGCAGCTACACGGTAGAAATCAGTGGCCCACCGGCGACGCAATTGATCGAGTCGATCGGGGTAGGCCGGGTTAAGCCAGTCGGTGAGATCCCAAAGCAGCCGCTGATAATCAATGGCCATACCATGGGATCTCAACAAGGTGACACAGTGGCGTAACGGCTCGGCCAAGGTCTCGCCATCACACTCAAGCAGCGCGATAAAACGCCCCTCTATGGATGGGCTTTGTTCTTGCTTGCGATAGAGAGCCCCCATCGCCTTGGCCAAGGTCGCCTCGCAATGCTCTGGATGAAGTGCAAACAGCCCCGCCACCAGGTAGTGCGACTGACGACGGGCAGAATCAGGATGCTCGTCTGCTGCGATAAAGGGCTCAACGTAGGGAAAGACGCGCGGCGCCGTGCCAGGGGCAAAGGTGAGACTGCGGCGCAGTTCGGCCAACGCCCCACGGTTGCTCTGTGCGAGTCGCTGCAGATAATCAACAAAGGGCTGATCACTCATTGAACTTCTCCTGTTTCGTTAAGGGCTGTCAGTTGCTCCCGAATGGCAAACCACAAGCGAGACTGAACCTTGGCATTGGCACGCCATACGCTGGCTCCTCCTCCCAAGCAGGTCAGTTGTGCTTCCCAAGCAGCAATAGCGGCCTCTTTCAGCACTTGCTGCCATTGCCTCTCCGCGGCATCGGGGTCTTGTTCGATAAGAGCTAGGGTTGCCATCAGGGCGCGCTCGGCGCGGGCAAAGAAGAGCGGTGTAGCGGGGCCAGCATCAAACAGGGTGCGAGCCCGGCTGCGGGTATCTTTCTGCTGACTGTCTGGCAGGGTATCCGCAATCAGCTGCACTGCGGCTCCTTTAAACGACGCAAACAGAGTCTCGGCCATCTCCAACATCAGGCGGGCCGCGCGGGTCACCTCGGGTTGATCCAGCAGAGCCTGCGGCAACTCTAGTTGCTCGACTCGCCAACGCAGCAACTTGGCCTGATCGCTGGCAAGACCTGCTACCAACAGACGAAGATGCACTTTACCCAGCGATTCGTTTAAGCGGGTGGCATTTTCAATGATGGCTGCCGGGCGCGAGCCCCCATCGGGCAGCAGGGCAGGCAGATCACGCCAGAGTGCTCGCCCTTCACTAAAGGTGAGGCGCACGAGCCCATTGCTGCCCTCCCGAAAGTTAGCCATGGGATCAGGAGCGTGAGGATCTTCGTCCAATCCCTGCCCGGCGGCAAAGCGTAACCAGCGGATAGCACCATCCTCCTCTCGTTGAAACAGCACGGCGCGGGTCTGGCGGGTGAAGCGATCGTTGGGGCCAGTGGCAAGTAGAGGAGGCGATTTCAGATTGGTAACAGTGAGCGCGGGTCGCTCCCAGCTCGGCAAGTCTTCATGGTCAGGCGAGGCGGGATGCAGGCTCAGGATAAGGGTCTGCGTTAGGGACTCACCCAGTGGCAAGGCGGCCGCCGTATTAGCCAGCGGGCCAGCCTTGTCGGCATCACGAAACACCTTGACCAGACCACCCGGTGTGCACTGTAAAAAACCGAGCAGGGTTCGAATGGCGTGAGCCGGTGAGATGGCGTCAGGCGCGGTGTCCACCGAGTGGTTAAACACCACAGGCGCATTGCCGCTGACGCAGGCCAGATCAATCTGTGCCCAGGGTTTGAACTTCTCGCAGGTCTCGCCCGCCGTGGCCAGCGCCGCCACCTGCATAAAGGGATGCACGGGGTGAAACAGCCAGAAACGATCGCGCCACTTTTCCAAGTAGGCGGTGATGGTCTCGGTGGGCAGCCCATGGCTAAACCAGTGGCGCAGGTCCCGTTGACCCCAGTTAGGCGTCTGTGCGTTCAGGGCTCTGTGGGTAATGGCAAGCAGCAGGCGATATTGGGCCATTAAGGAGGGTGGCGCCGTCTCTGCCAGGGCCACTATCTGCGGCGCCTGCTCAAAGAGGGCTAGCAGGCCCAGCTCCCTGACCTCGCCGCTTAGCATCCTGACCGGCAGCCAAGGCTCGTCGAGCAGATTAAAACGCATTGTCATTGTCACTCCTTTGGTTATTCCCTGTTCCGGTAGATAAGCCCCAACTCCCCATCGAGCCAAACCACTAACCTGCCATCCAGTTGCGCCCTGCCGTCGCTATCGAGCAACAGCGGGTAGCTGTAGCGAAGCAGCGGGCTCTGAGCAAAGGCTTGCACGTCGGGTTGCTGCTTGATGGCCTTAACCAGGGCTTGATTGGAGAGGTTGAGCTGGCGGGCGCAGAGTTGGCAGGCCAGTTCAGTTGAAAGCGGTGCATCGAGCGCGAAGGGCTCAGCATCAGGCGTCAAGGCCACCCCCTTGTCAGAGCCAAAGAGCGGGATCACGGTGACGCTGGGTTTGCCCAGCCGGGTGCAGTTAATTAAGCCTTTGTCCTCGCCCTCCCCCTCTTCGTAACCTCTGGGCTTGTTCGAATAGGCAGTACCCGGGTCTGCATCGGCCCTGATAACAATATTGCGGGCCAGCTGCCGCTGGAGTTGCTCTGCAGCCAGATAAGTGGCGTAGCTGTATTCCTCGATATATTGGCGTAGCGCCTCACTCACCGAATCGGGCAACTCCCCATCGCCATAGACGGCCTGAACCAGCCGATCGATATCCTGGGGCAGTTGCAAGCTGGTTTCGCCAAGGAGCCGCACCCAGGTCATGGCGAGCAGGTAGGGATCGTAGACAAAGCGCCAACGGGTGGTCGCCAAATCGGGTAATTCACCGGGTAAGAGTCCGGCTACCGTCAACATCGGCTGACGATGGGGCTCGGGGCGATGGGGGCGCTGATGGCGATGCAAGCGCCCCACCCGCTGCAAGAGCAGATCGACCGGGGCGAGATCGCTGATTAAAAAGTCAAAATCAATGTCCAAAGATTGCTCGACAACTTGGGTTGCCACCAACAGGGCCCGGGCCGGGCGTTTCCCCTCTTTACCAAAGGTGGAGAGCACGGCAGCTTCTCGCTGTGCCCGTTCATCGGACGGGAAACGGGCATGAAAAATCTGCAGGGTGAGATCTTCCGGCGCCTTGGCCTTGAGCAGGCTATAGAGCTGCTGCGCCCGCTCGACCGTATTGACGATGATGGCGCCGCAACCGCCGTGGGTCAGGGCCTCAAGTGCTACGCAGAGCAACTCCTCGGGTGTAGTACCGCATCCGGCCAACCGGACGGGCTCCATCATTCGGCTTTCTATCTGGTCATCCCAGTCGAGGCCCCTGTCATCGGCAAGCACCAACCGCGGATAGGCAAGCTCTGGCAGCACGGCAGGGTCAACCCGCCATGCCTTGAGCAAACCATCACGACGCTTGGTTGGCAGGGTGGCACTCATCAGGATAACTGAGCAGCCCAGGCCTTTTAGCCAGCGCAGCAGCGCTTCAATCAGCCCTTCGGTATAGGTGTCGTAGGCATGAACTTCATCGAGCACCACCACTCGATTGGCCAGCCCCCAGAGCCGTACGAAGTGATGTTTGACATTCAGCACAGAGAAGAGCGCCTGATCGATGGTGCCCACTCCATAGGGAGCGATCAGCGGTCGCTTGCGGCGGGAGAACCAGCGGGCGGCTTCTACTCCCTCACTCTGCTTGCCATCGTCACCCCACACGTCCTTGAGCGCTGCCATCATCTCGTGACGAGCAGCGCCACCGTGGATCAGTTGCAGGTCGGGCGCCGAACCGTGTGCAAAAGCATCCATAAACTGGCGAGCACGGGCAAACAGTGCATTGCCGGTGGCCTGGGTTGGCAAGGCCAGATAGAAGCCGCGATGGCCATTCGTACGCTGCAAGTGCAGATGCGCCATAAAGGCGAGCTCTGTCTTGCCCTCCCCCATGGGGGCCTCCACCAGCAGCAAAGCGGGCCCTTGGCTCGCTTGTAACAACTCTATACCCTGGCTCTGCAGGGCTCGTGGTATGACAGGCTTATCGGCAGCCAACATTTGGCCAAGTTGCCTATCAAGTGGGACGGGTTCTGCGAGCAAAGGTGAAAAGGAACGCCAGCCGATCGCCGTCAGCGCCTCATGAGCCAGTCTTTTGGCATGGAGGTAGTGTTGCCTGAGATCGTCGTGACGAATACCGAGGGGAAACCACTCGGGGTTAGAGCCGATCCAGTCGGAAATAGAAGTCAGCCCTGCCAGCCAATTGATGGCAGGTAGCGCCAGTTCGTCAGCGGTAATCACTCCTGATGGGGTCAGCACCTTCCAGTAGGTATCGAGCAATGCCTGCCGGGCTTGCTGCCATGCCTTATCTTCACGCAGCGGCAAGCCATCCCCAACCTCCTTTGTGGTCAACGGGTAACCGTGATGAGCTCCAACCGCCTCAGCCACATTCAGGCACCAAGGGGTCTCGGCACCTGTGTGTACCGGTAGCCATTTTTTCAAAATGGCGGTCGAGGCACAGTCATGGCGATTACTGCGCAGCGATGTACTGGCAAAGGTCAGTCCTTGAGCCTTGGCAAGTGCCTGCCCTTGCTCCCATTTGGCTTGGAATCCCGGGATGGCCTTGCCCACATCATGCAAACCAACAAGCGTCGCCAGCCAACGGGGAGCCCCCTCAACCGACATACCAAATTGACTGGCCAGGTGTTGATGGGTAGTGGCGGGTTCAAGCTCGAGGATAGCTTCTGCTACCGCCGCGACATCTAGCATGTGAGCCAGCAAAGGGTGGCCTTGATCCTCGCCACTCTTGGCCCAGAGAACCGCAGCCTGTGGGTCTAGGTTTGAAAACAGAACAGGCTCATTTACTCCATCCATTGCGGGGTCGCCTCCGGCACTCAAGTGTGACTCTCGACTGTCATTATTCCCCTCTCACTGGCTCACCGGCTGAGCCAGTGGTGCCACTGCCTCGTGTTTTTTTAATCCGGCTTCCATGGCCGCTATCACACTCTGACGTAGTTCAAGTGGCGCAAGCACCTCAACCTCGCCACTAAAGCGCATCAGGTCGCGTACCAGTTCGCGTTGATCGGCATAGGGGAAAGTGAGACGAATATGACCGCTTGGCTCTATGGTCTGGAGCTGCTCCCGGTGCCACTGCACATCTCTGACCCAAGGGGTAGCAGATGGGTCAAAGCGCAGTTCGGCCTGTTGCAAATCAGCTCCGGCGAAGATGCCATAGCCATTTGCAAAGAGTGCATCCAGCTCTGGTGTCCCACATTCGCAGGCGGCTTCATCCAGCGCTTTGGGTTCGACTATTCGACTCAAGGCAAAGAGGCGCAAGGCCTCTCGTCCATGGCACCAGGCAAGCAGATACCAGTTGTCCCGATACCAGCAGAGACGCTGTGGCGATACTTGACGCTCTTCGGACTGATGTTGTGTGGGATGATAGAGAAAGTGGAGTTGACGCCTGGAAAACAGCGCTTGTACCAGAGGTAGGAATAGCTCTGGGGGCACGTATTGGCGCCCGATGCTTTCCACACGCAGGCGATCAGCTTCATTCTGCCACTGGGGACCCAGCAAATCTCCGATACGTGCCTGCAACTGAGCCACCCCCTGCTGCTGCAGACCCGGTTGCACATCCTGCAGCAGGCGATTGGCCATCAAGAGCGCAAAGGCTTCCGATTCGGTAAGCCAGACGCCCGGCAAGGTAAACCGACCATCATCGGTATCGTAACGATAACCACGAGCGGTCGGGTCCCAGATTATTGGCGCCTGATAACGGTCTCGCAGCAATTCCAGCAGCCGTTTGAAAGTGCTAGCTGAGCACGCAAGTCGTTCGAGTATGACGGAGCGTGGAACAGGGTAACGGAAGTCCAATAGTAACTGGTGTAAGGCAAGGGCTCGGTTAAGTTGTTCCATTCTTCTGTTAAGTTATTGGTTAATAACGACTAGGCTACCACTTAAGGAATGGAAAAACCCTATCGAGTCTCACATATACGCGACCTTTAAAGACCGAGCGTTATCTTAGTTTCTTGTATTTCGCTACTTGTTCGAGGAAGTAGCGACCCAGTTCACCTTGATGTTGGTTCGCTTCGCTTTCTGCGCTAGCCAAGTGGCCGTTGCGCTCCTTCCATACCGCATATGCGGCAGCCTTCTCGACCTCGGCCTGCTCTTGCTGCTCTTTCGGTAGGGCACACAGATTGTGACTCATACTGACCTCTTTGTTATTTGTTGGCGCCATGGTACGCCATCACTGGCATGCGGGACTTGCGCTGGTTCAAAGGTGATGCGCTATAATGCCTGTATATAAATACAGGTGTTTTGCCATGAAGCTGTTAACCCCAGACCCATCACCCGCCGAGGTGACCATCCCGCTGTTCTTGCACCGCGCCTCTTGCGGCTTTCCCAGCCCAGCCAGCGACTATCTGGAAGGGAAGTTGGACCTCAACACCCACTGCGTGGCGCACCCTGCAGCAACCTTCTATCTGCGTGCCGAGGGGGAGAGCATGACCGGGGTCGGCATCTTTCCCGGTGACTTGCTGGTGGTCGATAAGAGCCTCACCCCGCGCCATGGTGATGTGGTGATTGCACTACTCGATGGCGGCTTCACGGTAAAGACCTTGCAGCTCAAGCCGAGGTTGCGGCTGTTGCCAGCCAATCCGGCGTTCGCGCCTATCGACCCTTGTATGAGCCTCTCCCTGGAGTTGTTCGGAGTGGTCACCCATGTGATTGGCAATCTGAGGCAGCGTGATGGCTATAGCGCTCGTTGACGTAAACAACTTCTACGCCAGCTGTGAGCGGCTGTTTCGCCCTGAGCTGCGTGGCCGCCCGATCGTGGTGCTCTCCAACAACGATGGATGCGTGGTGTCGCGCAGCCCCGAAGCCAAGGCGATGGGTATCAAGATGGCCGGGCCCTACTTCAAGATCCGCGAGCAGTTCGAGGCGCATGGCGGTGTGGCATTCAGCTCCAACTACGCGCTCTACGGCGATATGTCTGGCAGGGTGATGAGCACGTTGGAGACCATGGCCCCCGAGCTGGAGGTCTACTCCATCGATGAAGCATTCCTGTCACTGTCGGAGTCGTTTGCCGGGGACCTGACAGCCTATGGGCAACAGATCCGGCAGCGAGTTTGGCAGTGGACCGGCCTCACGGTAGGGGTCGGGATCGGCCCCACCAAGACCCTCGCCAAGCTGGCCAACTATGCAGCCAAGAAGTGGCCTGCTACGGGCGGCGTCGTGGACTTGCGTGACGAGCTGCGCCGTGCCCGGCTGATGGCTATCACCCCGGTGGACGAGGTGTGGGGCATAGGACGGCGCTTGGGGGCCAAGTTGGTGGCACAAGGCATCAATACCGTTGCTGACCTGGTGGCTAGCGACGCCAAAGGGTTACGCGCCCAATACGGCGTGGTGGTCGAGCGGATCGTACAGGAGCTGCGTGGCCTGCCTTGCGCAGAGCTGACCGTTGAACCGGCGGCAAAGCTGCAGATCCTCTCGAGCCGTTCCTTTGGTGAGCGCGTGACTGACCGTGGAGAAATGGCTCAAGCGTTGTCAGGCTTTATGGCTCGCGCAGCCGAGAAGCTGCGGGCCGAGGGGATGTGTTGCCAGCGGGTGCACCTGTTCGTGCGAACCAGCCCCTTTGACGAACGAGCGCCTTACTACAGTGAGCAGGCTGGCGTCCGGCTGGTCTGCCCTAGCGATGACACCCGGTTGCTGCTGCAGCAAGTGAACGTGCTGCTAGCGCTGATTTGGCGCGACGGTTACCGCTATCAGAAGGGGGGCGTCATGCTGAGTGAGTTCACCCCCAAGGGGCAGCAACAGGCAGATCTGTTTGCCCCGTCCTCCGCTCAATCAGATGCGCTGATGGCAGTGATGGACCAGATCAAAGCCAAGGGATTGGGGCGCGTAGGCTTTGCCAGCCAAGGCACGGGGTCGCCTGAGTGGATGATGCGACAAGAGCACCTGAGCCCCTGCTACACCACCCGCTGGGAGGACCTGCCGGTGGCGAGGTAACCAAGGCACAATGAGGCCGCTACTTGGCCGCAATAGGACGTTTTGGAAAAGTGCTGCGAATGTAAGCGGGGCCCGGTGACGACTTCTAACTGCGCGGCGGCGGGGTCGTCCTCCCCCCCTCCTTTTTTCCGACCCTCTCCCCCCCCCTTTTTTTGTGTTCGCGGGCTTCTTTTTTCTTTTATCGGGCCAAACCCATCGTTAACCAATTGATTATAAAGACCAATACGTTTCCTATCATAGGAAACACACCCTCTCTCAATGATGGCTTTTATCTATTGAAATCAAGAGATTCAACGCAATTTTCGATATTACCCCACCCCACAAATAGCCTCATACAGATCTCGATAACTTGGCGAACTGCCTGACTACCCCCTAAAGGGGGTATTAAATCTTGGGGCGACCGGCTCGGATAGTCCGACCGGATTTACTTCGACCACGGAGGTCGCTATGAACACCGTCGCTACTACCGCTATGACTGCCCAAGAACTCCACGCTGCCATCGTAGATGGCAAGGTCTCCGTCACCGAGGCCAAGGCCGTACTTCGTGCCCGTATCGCCAAGGCCGAGGCCGAAGGCCGCAAGCCACGCGCTCCGAGTGTCCAACTCCTGAAGGAGTTGGAAGACCTCAAGCCACGCGCCAAGCCAACGGCAGCTACGCTGCCCAATCCCGTGGACGCCCTCAAGGCAGCCAAGCCTGCGAAGCAGCCGCAACCTGCGAAGCAGGCACCGGCCAAGGCCGCTGACGCCAACGCGGATGCGTTGAGCAACGAACAACTGCTCGACCTGCTCCGCGAACGCGCAGCGTCAGACAAGTCCTTCCTGTCCAGCGTTGGGATGCTGTTCGTCGAACTCACCCAAGCCAAGTAATCCACACCCGCAATACACCGGCCCTCACGCGACAGCGTGGGGGCTTTTTTTATGCCCAAACCAAAAGGTACGCACCATGAGCCTCTTCGCACTCAACATGATCGCACTGTCCATGATCGCCCTGACCTGCATCGTTGCCCCGTTCAACGCAGATGCTGCCGAGCTGCCACCGCAGCCCACGGCTGCATCCATGATTGGCCATCTTGAACCAGTGCAACCGACACTCGTTGAGCGTCCAGACCAACCCGAGATCGTCCTCGATATGGTTGCGCTCAATGAATCCATCGTGAGTGAGGCACTGGCAACCATCAAGGATGCCAAGCAATAACGCGAGAGATAACGCTCACACATCCCCCGTGAGGCAGCCCTAATGTGGCTGCCTTTTTTCGTTTCAAGGAGAAACAACATGATCGAGTTCAACGATTCATTCAGCCAAGCCGCAGTAGCCGAAGCCCTGCGAGCACACGAAAGCCTGCAAGAGATCGTCAACCGCAACCTGATGGTGCGTGGTTGGGAGTACGACTATGACGAGACCGGCAAGCGCACCAGTCCACCGCACATCAAGCCCGTGCCAACGATGCACAAGACCACGCTGTACGTGAACCCGAGCGACATGAGGGACAACCTGCCCCGAGAGATTGGCTTTGCGTGGTGGGAGCGCCAGTGCAACGAGCATGGCTACCCCGTGGGTGAATGGAAACGCACCATTATCGGTGCCTACTTCAACCACGGCACCAATGAGCAACCGAACTGGGGGAGCCACACATGAAAGTCAGAGTCACCGCCCGCTTCAAGGGCAAGGTTGTCGAGACCGCAGTGATGTCAATCGAGGCGCTGATAGAGCGCCTTATTGATGCCAACGAGGTGGCCAAGTGCATGGGTATCCGTGAGCAACTGGCCGACTACAACAAGACAAGCGTGGTGCGCTTTACCCAGTGCGTAAGGGGCAGGCGCTACACCATGACAGCGAGGAAAGAGTGATGGGGATCTTCGAGGGATACACATGGGGTCTGGGCACCCCGAACCTGCCCAAGCTGGGGGCTCGGGCCATCCTGCAACGTGGTTACGTGGACTTCCTGGGCGACCGTGCCGGTGTCTACGGCGAGCCAGACGAGGCGTGGCGGGCCGAGTGCGACAAGGTGTTGCCGCACTTCATCAAGGAGCTGACCGCCATGGCCAAGGCATACCAGATATGCACCGACATGGACGAGGTATTCCGCCTCGAACACAAGGGCTGGGTGTGTGAGGCCAGCCCAAGGCGTAGTTATGGCTACCTCTACATCGACATCTACCGCCCCGCTACTTAGCGGGGTTTCTGTTTCAAGGAGAGACAACATGGCCAAGATAACCTTTCGCGCCAAGGTGAATGACGGGTACGTGAAGATCCCCAAGCTGGGCCGTCAGCACTGCGACATGAATGCGTTCCACTTCCACCCACGTTACGGGGCATACAGCAACTCAACGCTGTTCCCGCAGATGCTGGCCCGCATTGCCAGCGACCTGACCAAGGGCACCGGCCACCTTAACGTAGCCAAGCTGCCCGCCAACGTGGAAGTGGACACATCCAAGTTCCTCGCCACCGTAACCATCGAGGTGTGAACCTCACCAAACCCCAACGCCCCTCACATGAGGGGCTTTTTGTTTCACGGAGAAACATCATGTTCAAACCAACTGTTCACAGCTACTTCTCAGGCGCTGGCCTGATGGACACCGGCCTTATCTTCGGTGGCCTGCCCATTGCCCGCTCGTTCGAGTTAGATCCGCTGGCCTGCAAGGTGCAGGCTGCCAACCTTGGCGACCACGTTGAGAACGTGGACGTGACCCAGCTGTGTGTGACTGGCCAAGGTGAGGCGGATGTGATCATCGGCACCTACCCATGCACCAGGTACAGCAACATTGCCGACATCAAGGGCACCCGCACGGGTGACGACTTGTTCCTCCACTTCTTCCGCCACATTGCGTTGATGCGGCCCGAGGTGTACGTGGTCGAGAACGTACCTGGGATGACCAAGTTTCCGGTGGTGATGGAGGCCATGACCCAGTTGCCGGACTACTACGTGACCACGTTCAACCCAGTGCGGGCCGAGCACATGGTTCCCCAACGCCGTGACCGGCTGATCATCATGGGCAGTCGCCGCCCGTTCACATGGAATGCCCCCGACAAGGGCAAGGTGCCAAGCCTGATGTCGCTGTTAGAACGTGACCCCGAGATAGTCATCCCGCCCTCGGTCTATGCCCGCCTCAACGGGCAGTACCGTGACAAGCCCATCATCAGCGACCCCTTTAAGGGTGACATCGCACCCACCTGTCTAGCCCACTATGCCAAGGACAAGGGCACACGGCTGGTGATAGACCCAGTGACCCGCAAGCCGCGTCCTTACACGGTTCGTGAGTACGCAAGGTTGATGGGGTTGCCTGATTTCTTCACCTTTGACGCGCCCGATAGCGATGCTTATCGCATGATTGGCAACGGCGTTGTGTTCCACAAGGGCGTGTGGGTAGCGAATGAGATCGTGAGGTATTTTTCTCACTCCCATCGACAATCAAGACCACTCACAAGAGCTGCTTCACATCAGAACGTCTGAAAGATACCCCTTGGTTTTCTCTGACACCTTCTCATTAACTTTCTCACGCTTCATTTGCGCAAAAAAAGAGACCCTAAAGGGTCTCTTAAATCTTGGGCTGACCAATCCGGTCGGCTCTCTTAATGGGGCCGGTTCCTTTGGGGACTGGCCCTTTTCACATCTGGAGAAATGCCATGAACGCAAAAGTAGAAACCACCCTGTACGCCAACATCACCGACCTGTTCGAGATCCTCAAGGACTTCAACAAGGCCAAGGTCAGACTGACCGGTCGGGGTGCCACCAAGGATGTCATGGGCTGGAGCCGCACGGCGAGTGAGCACGTCTGCTTTGGCTCGGTGACAGGGCGCACCACCGAGCAGAGCTTGCGTATGCACCTGTCGAACCTGCTGAACGAGGACATCGACCACCTCAAGCAGGAAGTGGCGCACAAGGGCTATGACGCCGTGCTGTCCACCGTCAAGGCGAACCTCTTGGTGTTCAAGGGGCAAGCCAAGCACACCGCCCTGGGTCAGTTGGACGAGCTGCAATCCAAGAGCTTTATGGAGGCAGTGGGCGCACTTCCGCAGCCGACTGAGGGTGTGAGCGAAGCGAACGCCCCGAAGGAGGCGGAGGCCAAGGGGGACGAGTGGGTATTCAACGTGCCCGCCTTGCGTGGGTTGCAGGGGGGCCGTGCTTACTACGCCGTGACCATGCCCTATCGGGTATTCGCCCGACTGTTGCAGATCCAGACCGGCTTTGCCGCTATCGAGCGAGCCCAACGTGAAGTAAACAAGTCTCGGGTGACTGACCTTGTGGACTACATGGGCCAAGCAGGATACGCCCTGCCAGCCCTGACTGGGTGTGTCGAGGGTAAGGCTGAGTTTACCGGCGACCACATGGGCACACTCGCCATCGACATGGGAGCCAAGATCTTGCTGGCTGATGGCCAACATCGGGCGAGTGCCATTGTCAACAAGGTGGAGGCTGATGCCGCACTTGCGGGTGAGTCGGTAATCATCCAGTTGTATACCGGCCTCACCTTGGACGAACGGCAGCAGCTGTTCTCTGACCTCAACAGCAAGGCGGTCAAGCCGAACGCCTCGATCAACAACCTCTACAACCACCGCAAGGATGGCAGCCAAGTGGCTCGGGCCGTGGCCAACGCCGTGTTCCCTGGGCTTATCGACTTCGAGCGCACCACCTGTGGTGGCCGCAGTGAGTTCCTGTACCCGTTCAAGACGCTCATTGATGCCAACAATGTGCTGATGAACAAGCGTGATGGTGAGGCGTGGCAGGAGGTAGAGAAGGTTGATGCCCTCAAGATCTGGGCGTTGATCATGAAGCGGGTGCCGGTCACAACCGCAGCCGGTTCAGGGGAGAACGTGGCCAAGCTGCGTGAAGGCTCGGTGCTCGGCACTGCCGTGGGCCTGATGGTGCTGGTCTGGGTAGCCAAGGTGCTGATTGAACAGGAGGGATTGAACGGGCTCGTTCACCTGCGTAAAGCCGACTGGGACAAGGGTTGGTTCGGTTGGCAGGGCAACGTGATGTTGGGGGCCAAGATGATTAAGAACGGCGGCAGTATCAAGGATGGTGCCCGCGCCGTGTTAAGCCTGCTTGATATGCCTGTTACGGGCGTGTCCGGTAATTGACGATACCCCAAGTCATTTTTGTTGCCTTTCAAAGGGTCAAAGAGTTTTCAACATTGGTCGGATCATTTACGGATGTGAGGAAAGCCGCATGACAACCTCAAATGAATCAAAAAAAGAACCAGCCGCAGTCGCCTCGTTAATCATTGAAGCCAGCAAGCACGTCAACAAATCGTGGCAGGAGCTGGCCCACTTGGCGTCCAACTGGATGGTTGCCCAAGGGTTGGAGACCCCGATAAGCCAGCAGGATCTCGCCTCGCTGGCAGCTTGCATGATGTTCACCGGCAAGCCCAAAGCCCCTGACGCTGGCGACCGTGACTCGTTCTTCGAGTTTATCGGTGTGAAGCAGAAGCCCAAGGAGGATTTGGGCGCTGGGGTGGCGGTGGAGATAGACGGGTGCAAGGGTATGCTGCGTTATCGTCTGGCCAAGGACATGTTCGATACCACGCTGCGTGTCCCGATACCCACCATCGAATGGGCTGACCAAGCCCCGCACTCCGTCCCCCAGATCAATCCCTTCTACGAAGTAACCCCGACCTTTCACGATGTCTTGACCGCCATGGCTATCGGCTTTCGCTCATGGCTGTTCGGTCATACCGGCACCGGAAAGACGGCGGCTATCAGGGAGATCTGCGCACGGTGCAGCTTGCCGCTGGTGCGGATCAACTTCGATTCGGAAATGACCCGTGCTGACCTCGTTGGCAAGACCGAGTTGCTCAACGATGGCGGCACGACCGTGAGCCGGTTCATTGAGGGTGTGCTGCCCCGTGCTCTCCCGCACGTTGGGGTAGTGCTGCTCGATGAACTGGACTTCATCCGACCCGACCTCGCCTACGTCATGCAGGCGGTGCTGGAGGGGGATGAACTGGTGCTGACCGGTGATAACGGTCGCCGTGTACCGGTGCATCCGCAGTGCTGGATAGTGGCCGCAGCGAATACCTGTGGCCAAGGTGATGATGTCGGCCTGTACCGAGGGGCGCGTGAGCAGTCAGCCGCATTCCTCAACCGGTTCCAGACCTTCATCGACTTCGACTACATGGAGTGGGCCAAGGAGGCGGCATTGCTGGAGCGCGAGACCAGCTTGCCTAGCCACATCTGCGAGAAGCTGTGCCTGTATGCCAAGGAGCATCGGGAAGCGTTCGGCAGGCGTGAGGTGCTCACTCCGATCTCGTACCGCCAGTTGGTCACGATGGCCAACCGGATGATGTTCATGTCCCGACATGCAGGCGTCTTGCCGCAGGACGGAGTATGGGAGGCCATGGAGTTGGTGGTCTTCAATGCCATGCCTGCCCATGAGCGCGTCAAGATGACGGGCATCGCACAACGGTTAAGCATCTAAGGAGGATGTGATGGGTTAAAGCGACATTTCTAACCTGCCCGTGTGGCCGGTCATCCTTCGACTGGGGGGACGGGTACTACACCCGTTCCATTGGTAAAGCGAAACGAATGTAACCGAGCGGTAGCAACGGGGGCCAAGGCGGCCCCCTTTTTTATGTCATGGAGATATGAAAATGAACTCGACCGATCTGGTAATTGAGTGCAATGCGATAGCCCGCGTGTTGGGCAGGTCGCAGGTGCGCGTAGAGTTTGCAGGGAGTGAGGCGTGGAATGACGGCTCTCTGATCCGTCTGCCCGAGATAGCTGCGGGCGAGCTAAGTGACGACAAGATAGCGATGATGCGTGGCTATACCGACCATGAGACTGCGCACTCGCTGTTTACTGACTTTGAGTTTTTCCGGCAACACGACAAGACCAAGGCCGACCAGATCAACTATCTGGAAGACCCACGGATCGAGGCGGCCTACCAGCAGCAGTACCCTGGGGCGTGGAGTAGCTTGAACGCCATGCGTCATGTGTCGGCGCAACTCCAGCTTGATGCACTGGCCAAGGTGCCGCCGCATCTGCTCGACTGGGGACGGCTGATCTTCGGGGCGGTCAAGTGGACTGCCTCCCAGATGATGGGCCACGGTGGTGACGTACAGCGGGCGCTGGTTGCCATGATACCGGAGCAGTACCGGCCACTGGCCAGCGAGTTTGCGACCCGCTCGATGGCGGCCAAGAGTACCCAAGAGATAGCGGCGCTCGTTGACGAGCTGCTTGAGCGGCTCAATTTTGGAGCCACAGAAAGCGCCTGAGCCCGAGCAGGAGCCAAGCGAGGGGGATGACAAGGACGAGGGCGAGGATGGGCAGGACGGGCAGCCCAAGGGCGTTGGTGAGGACGGAGAAGGTGACGAGGGCCAAGAGGATGGCGGGGAGTTAGGTGGCCAAGGAGAGAAGCAAGCGCCGCTCATTGACGAGGCGGCCATCCTGAGCGGCATGGCCAGCCGTGAGGCGAGCTTGCCCAAGTTCAACCTCCAGCTGTTCGAGTACAAGCACGATGACGCCCATGTGTGTGGCGTAGCCTTCTCGGCCAAGGAGAAGGTCGCCATCAGCCCGATGGGTTCCCATGCCAAGAGCATCCTCAAACGTGCGCTGATAGGCGTTGATGACAGTCGCTGGCTGGGTGGCCGTGTCCATGGCCTGCTCGATGCCAACGACTTGGTGCGGGCCTACCAAGGCGAGGATGACGTTTACCGGCAGCGCACCAAAGACCCCGAGCTTGATACCGCCGTCACCCTGCTGATTGACATGAGTTCCAGCATGAGGGGCGAACGGATTGAGTGGGCCACCAAGACGGCGTTGATGTTGGGCGATGCCCTCGACTCGCTGGGTGTGCCACTGTCGATCCTGGGTCACACCACCATGGCCCTGCACAACTACGCCATCTACCCCAAGGCGGATGTAGATCAGGTGTTCGCATTTGCCAACGACAAACGCCATCCCCAGCTTGCTTGCTTCAAGTTCCAGAACGCCGACCAGACCGGACGGAAGTTGAAGGGCGGGCGCTCGGGCAAGGTGGTTGAGAGGCTGGCCATCAAGGCGTATGAGCGGTATCGGCTGGGCCACTCACTCAATGCGGACGAGGTGTACGCTCTCGGCTGCGCGTTGACGAGTGCCCCAGGGTATATCTCATCCGACCCGTTGGTGATGTTCAATCTGTTAGGGTTCGGGGTGAGGATCAGAACCGCCCGTGATGTGATCGAAAGGTTGCCCTATTTAGTGGGTGTGTACGGCCAATAATATCGACAACCGCGCTATTGAGTTTGCTATCAATCAGATTGGGAAGTGTAAGCAGAAGCGCAAGATACTTTTAATGTTATGTGATGGCATTCCATATGCGCGTGGGGCACTTTCTAACTTATTGAATTCCAGTACCCATAATACCCTAGCTACTGTGTCCACCCTTGGTATCAAGGTGATCACTTTCGGCTTTGGTTCAACAAGTGTTAAAGGATGTACCCATTATGATGTAACATCAGGCTCAATCGGGCAGATAGAAAAAACAGTCCTTTTTGTTGTCAATGAATTGCTAAAAACATCATACCCTCGCCATTCCCCGAGCAGAACTGGTGCAGTGGAGACAACCATATGAAAGCTAGACCGGCATATAGGATTAGGTTGAACTGGATTAGGATGGCTCCTGCACACAGACGAAGTCTCGTTAAGAACCCAAACTGGTGGGTGCTTGTCGCCCAGCGGGTGAAGTCAGGCGTGAAGATCGGGGATGCTATTAGCCAAGTGGAGAGTGAGTGCGAGGCTAGACTCGCGGCTCGCAAGGCAAATGGAGATTAATATGGATAGTTTAGAGATTGAGCGGATCTTGCATCAGTTTCAAGGCCTGGAGCTACAGAACCGCATTTTGGAAAAGAAGTTTAATAACTTACAAAACGAACATCAGAAGACACTTGATGTAATCGAATCGCTTAAATCGAACCTCGCTGAATTACAACTGCAACTTGCATCATTTGGTATTGCACCATCGCACGACAATGAATCGCTACGAGAACTCAGCGACCTGACTCCACGCCAACACGTTATCCTTCAATTGTTTATTGAAGGATTTAACTACGACCAGATGGCTCACCGAATTGGGGTCTCGATTAATACAATCAAGACTCAAGCCAAGGCCATCCGTACCAAGTGGGGCGTGGACAACCGATCCGACCTGATATTCAAGGCCCGCCGTGCCATTAGTAGTGTGGCCGACAATGTGTATGTCGAGATCAGTGGTGGGTTGCCGAAGAACTGGGGTGAAGAGTTCGCTCACCTAGCCAAGGATGCAGACCCACATAACGTGTTGTACCGGCCAAGCAAGGGAAGAGGTGCTGGACATGAAGACGAAGAAGATTGATGGCAAAGAGTTGGCGACCATGAAGGACGCCGCCCTTTGCTACCTATCCGATAGGGAACGGTCAAGATCGACCACTCATATCGTCTCGAAGCTGGCCCCTTTCTGGGGCCAGTTTCGTTTGGTCGATGTGACCCAGCGGACGATGGACGACTATGCCAAGGGACTGGAGGGCATGGCCCAAGCAACCAAGGCGCGGATGTGCAGGCAGGCCCGCACGGTCTACCTGTACGGGTGCCGTGAGTTTGACCTCGCGCCCAAGGGGATCAAGGTGCCAACCGAAGGCAAACACCGCGCCGAATTTCTGACCAAGGATGAACTGGCCAAGCTGTTGGAGGGGCTGACGGATGAAGCCAGGGCCATTGCGACCTTCATGGTCTATACCGGCGCACGGTATTGCGAGGCCCGACTGGTAGAGGTGGATGACCTCAAGCAGATGGGCACGGCATTGATGTGCCGACTACGCCACAGGAAGGGCCGTGAGACGCTTTGGCGCGAACGCTGGGTGCCGGTGCATCCACAGGTGCAAGAAGTTATCCGGCAGCACGGTAGCGTCTCTGGTGCGCTCTGGCGCAATAGTCTGGGCGAACAGTGGCACCAAGATGCGGGAGCCCTGCGCAACCAGATGAAGCGGGTATCGGCCAAGCTCGGGTTCGAGGCTCGGCCCCATGTGCTGCGGCATACCTTCGGGACGCTGCTGGCCAAGGAGGGGGGAGACCTGCGGATACTGGCGGAACTGATGGGCCATGCCAGCTTGGAGCAGACCCGAACCTATATCAATGCAGGTAATCAGGAGGCCGCCGCGCTGGTCGGGAAATTGTGATGGGTCACATTTCTGGTCATGGCTGTGACCATTGTTGTGACCATGCATGACCATACGTGACCACGAGCTAGTTAAATAGCGCAGTGGTCAAATCTGGTCATGTCTACTACAGTTTATTAAGCCGATACAAGCAGTTAGGTGAGGGGGACATTGCGAAGCCTGAACTGTTTCAACCGGCCTTTTGGCCGGTTTTTTTTATGTCTGATATCCGGGATTACTGGGCCAGCGCCTTCAGCTGCGCCTTGTCGGGAGGATTGTTCCAGTCGATGGGGCCATGGGTAAAACGGTACTGCAACCGTGGCAGGCTGGTCTCCAGCCACTCTTCCCGAAAATAGGCATAACCCTGATCCCAATCCGGATCATTGGCCCAACCGCTCTGCAGGAAGTAGAGGCGAGTGCCCTGCCCTTCCGGCACAAAGCGCAGGCAAACCTGGGTCTTTTGCTGGCGGATATGGGGCAGGCTGGGTGGGAAATTCCAGCTGAAACTGAGCAAGTCATAGGGCATGACGGCCATGACCCGGCACCCTTCGCTGCCACGTTCACCCAGCGGGGCATCAGGCCTGAAGTAGATCTCGAAAGGACCATTCGGTTCGGCCACCATCAAACATTCGGGAGCCAGAAAACTGCGCAGACCGCTTTCGGTAGTCCAGGCATGCCAGACATCGTCTATGTGCGCCGGAACAAAAATGTTGCCTTCAATCAGTTTATTGTCCATAAATCAGCGATCCTCAAGCCATCCATACAAGGGACTCCGGCAGTATAGCCCCATGGCAAATACAATGGACAGTGCTTAATCACACCCTTGTCATTTGCATCGATTAACCTGCCGCCACGCGGTTGCCTCAATGAACATTGGCTTGATCCGGGAGGGCATCATGATCCGGCTCATGGAAGAACACGACATTCCCCAACTGGCCCGGCTGTTTTTAAAGAGCCGCCGCCACACCTTTCACTGGGTCGATCCCGCCCGTTTCCAACTCGAGGATTTCGAGGAACAGACCAAAGGTGAACAGGTGTGGGTAGCCGAACAGGGGGGCAATATCTGCGGCTTTATCGCCATCTGGCAGCCTGATCACTTCGTCCATCACCTCTATGTGTCAAGCGACTGGCACGGTCAGGGGATCGGGCGCGCCCTGCTGGAGCGGGGCCTCGCTGATTCGCCGCACGGCTCGCTCAAGGTTGCGACCCGCAACACGGCGGCGGTAGCCTTCTACCATCGGCTGGGCTGGCAAAACAGTGATGAGACAGGCCACTGCGAGGTCACCGGCCCCTGGTGTAAGTTATTTAGAAACTAGCGGGACGCCCTGCACCTGCGCTTTGCGGCTGAACAGGCACCAGCGGTGCCGGGGGGAAGAACCAGCGGTAGAGATCGAACCAGCCATCTCGCTGGGCAATCACAACCTCATGCACCGGATCGCGCTGGAAGATCGCCACCTTGTTTTCAGTCAGCGGCACCCAGGCATAGTTGACCAGCGCATATTGCGACTGGATCAGGTTGTACTCATTGAGATAGGAGTCATCGTTACCCGATTCGTGCAGTTGGGTACGACTGTCGATGAGGTAACAAGCTGGTTGAAGAAGGTCAGTTGAAAACCGGTCACCCGCCACTTCTCCCTGGTCGCCTCTTCCTCTTCGATCACGGTGATTTTGCCCCAGCGGCACACCCCGTGATAGTTGACTCCATTGGCTGACATTTTCAGGTCGTAATGACAGCCCAGACTGTTGATAAACATCCCGACCACAAACAGCAGCACGACAAGCAGTGGCAACAGCAGCAAGGTATTTTTCAGCGTTCGTTTCATCAGAGATCCCTTACAGCGTTTTTTCGAGCTCTTTATAGGAGAGCACGCGAACCTGGTGGCCGGAGACCAGCACCAGCGATGCCGGCTTGACTGCTGGCACGTCGCTCCGTGCCTCCATCTGGCAAACAACGCCGGTCGGCGAATCGGTGCAGTGCACATGGAGCCACTCGAAATGGAGATAGCAGGCGACAAACGCCATCAGCACAACCAGTAGCAGATTGACGTACATCAGGCTCCTAACCAACATTGGCCGCCCGATACCGCTGAGAAAGGCAAGTTTGGCACGCTCACCAAAAGAACGGGGAGCGGCGGCAGCAGGCTCTTTGATGACCTCGTGGTCAGAACTTGGTGGTGTCGACGGTGACTGCGCAGCCACTGCAGGCGTAGGCTCGCTCATCGGCTCGGGCAAGGGCTCACTCTCTGTTGGCAGTGCCTTGCCGTAATAGCTCTTCATCTTACAGTTCAGATGCAGGGAGTACCCTTTTTTCGGGGTACTTCTGATATCCAGCGTCTGGGGGGATGAGGTGAAGTGGCGACGAATATTGGCGATGGCAACGTTCAGGGAGTTGGGGCTGATGGGGCGACCCAACCAGCCGATATCGAGCAACAGATCCTTGTCGCACACCTCGTCATGGTGATCGAGCAGATAGCTGAAAATGAGGCTCTCTGCCGATGACAAACGCACCACCCGGGCGCTTTGCAAGTTGTCCTTGTCGGCACAGAAGATCAGCTCCCGCCTTTTGACATCAAAGACATAATCACCGAAGTGATAGGCTGATATGTTATTGCCTGG
The DNA here is from genome assembly GCF_051920165.1 of Aeromonas sp. 11P. Lineage (NCBI taxonomy): Bacteria > Pseudomonadati > Pseudomonadota > Gammaproteobacteria > Aeromonadales > Aeromonadaceae > Aeromonas > Aeromonas sp. 11P. Next base: position 4,168,845 of record NZ_JBQBDJ010000004.1, on the reverse strand, counting down.
CGCAACCCCCGTCATACCAACCACCTGTTATTTGCATTCATCATGAAGAAGATGGGATTCCACACCTGATAAAGCCAGATGGCGGCTCAGGACTCGCTGTAATTAAACGAAATTCTAAAGGGTCGAGATCAGCGGCACAATAGATGCAGGTAGGCATGAGCGAGGAAAATGAAAATATGCGTCCAGCGCTGTCGGACTGCGTATCGAGCAGATCATGATGCTGCAAGTTTCGCGTATCGCGATCACGCCAATCTCAGCTGAACAGTGACATGGGCATGACGAAAAACGCTGCTGGACAAGGCCCCTTGCCCCTCACGACATCTCGCAGCGCCTCACAATAAAGGGAACCTTACCTGCCCCGCAGGATGCTCCAACGGGGCGAAATGAACTGACTAGACCCGAAACTGCTTGAGCAGGGTGTCGAGCTGGGCCGACAACTGCCGCAGATCACTGCTGGCCTCGGCAACCTGTGCCACTCTGGCTGCACTTTCGCTGTTGAGTGTCGCAATCCGGTTGACACTGTGGCTGACCTCCTCCGCCACCGAGTGTTGTTCTTCCGATGCCTGGGCGATATACATGTTCATCTCGCGGATCAGGCTGACCTGATTTTTAATCTTCTCCACCGATATCTGCACATCTGCCGCCTCGATGCCGGCGCGGGATGCCTTCTCCTGACTCTGTTGCATGCCGGCACCAACATTCTGGGTCGCTTGCTGCAACCGCTTGATACTGGCACTGATCTCCTCCGTTGACTGGCGAGTACGGCCCGACAAGGTGCGCACCTCATCCGCTACCACCGCAAAACCGCGCCCCTGATCACCCGCCCGCGCCGCCTCGATAGCCGCGTTGAGGGCAAGCAAATTGGTCTGCTCGGCAATGCCGTTGATCACTTCGATGATGGTGCCAATGCTGCTGCTTTCGGTCGAAAGGGTGCGCATCAGGGTGGCGACCCGCTCCACCTCCCCCACCAGTTGATGGATGGCCTCATTGGCATGGCCCGCCAGATTGTAACCCTGCTCCACATAGAGGTTGGCCTCATCGGTAGCGCCAGAGGTTTTCACCGCATTGCCAGCCACTTCCTGCACAGCCTGACTCATTTCGGTAATGGCGGTGGCGACTTGATCCAGCTCGGATTGCTGGGCGTCACTGCCTACCCTGGTATCTGCCGAGAGGGAATCACAGAGTTCAGCGGTTTGCAACACACCGGCAGAGAGCTCGTTGATCTCCGCCACCATCTCCTGCAACTTGGCAATAAAGTGGTTGATGTTGGTGGCCAGCGCGCCCATCTCATCCTGACGGCTGATCTTCAGACGCCGGGTCAGATCCCCCTCTCCTTTGGCCAGATCGAACACCGCCTGATTCATCTGGTGAAGCGGCCTGAGCACATTGCGATGAATCAGCACCATCAACAGGGCGATGATGCAGATATCGAGCACCAGGATCTGCCAGACGGTGGTGATCAACTGCTGGCGCAGTTGGGCCTGAATGGCGGCATCACTGGTTTGCACCAGCAATCGGGCCACAGTGTTTTTCTGGCCACTGTCGTCATAGACCAGATCATATCCCCCATAGGCAGCGGTATCGGCAGGCATGGCTGTCACGGGGGCAATGTCCCCCGCCGAGTCACGGGCAAACCCGGCTACCAGCTTGTCCTTGTTGACCACCAGCAACGCACTGAGTATATCGGCCGCCAGCTCGGACTTGAGCGATGCCTCGATGAAGGCCGATTCATAATTCCACAGCGGGCCGGGCAGGGAGAGCTGCAGCCGGCCGATGGCCTGCTCGACCAGCGCACTCTGTTTGCTGTAGCTCTCCGCTCTGACCGCGTTGTAGTTGTAAGCGCCAAACAACACCAGTAGCAGACTCACCGACAGGGAGGTCAACACGGCAATCCTGAACGTCAGACTTTTCCAATCCATGGTTTCCTCCCGGTTTTACGGCAGCCGGCGCAGTGCCATTGAGCGGCACTTGCTATTGGTACTGTTACTGGTACTTGGCATTGATCTTGTCGATGGTGCCATCCGCCTTCATGGCAGCGAGTATCTCGTTAAGCTTGGTGATGAGTTCATCGGGCGTGTCCTTGTTAAACGCCAAGCTCATCTGGGTTTCCTTGAACACGAAGACCGGCTTGGGTGAGGCCACCTTCTCCTTGCTGGCCAGATAGGGGGCCAGATACTGGCCGGTAGCCCAGAGATCGATGCGACCTGCCTCCAGTTTTTTCACGTTGGCGGTATCGTTGGCCGCCAGCTGCAACTTGGCAAATCCCTGGGCCTTGAGATATTCGGCGGCCGCATCACCGTTATGCCACCCACCGAATACTGCTTGGCATCTTCCAGCGACTTGACCGTGATATTGGCGGTCGAACTGGAGAAAAATACCCAGTTGTTATTGACCAGCGGCCCTACCCACTTGAACAGTGCTTCCCGCTCCGGAGTGCGGGTCGTGGAGTAGAGGGCGGTATTGGGGGTGCCTAGGGTATCTTCGTACGCCCGTTTCCAGGGCATCAGGGTCAGCTTGTATTCGACTCCAGCACGCTTGAACAGCTCTTCGACCACCTCAGTCGACAGCCCGACAATCTTGCCCCCCTCTCCCTGCATGTTGAATGGCGGGTAATCCTCGGTCATCACATTCAGTGGCGCAGCCTGAACAGCGCTTATAGCCATCATGGAAGAAACTGAAAAAATTGCACTTTTCCACAGCAGTTGATAGTTCATTGCAACCTCGCTTTGCTTGCCATTCATCCCTGAACATCCGCCGTTACCGATGGCGGTGCACGTCTGACCCACTGGGGTCATGCCGGCTTTCACGGCTCGCCGCCCACCCATGTGCAGCAGCAAACAGATCCGGATTTTGCCTGTGCGCAACGAAACGCAACCAGCGAGGGAGGCTCACAACAAATCGAGGAGGAAACATGCCAGGGCAGCATGAGGGGAGTGCGGAGTGGGGCGGATAAGCCTCTGCCATACAACAGCGCCGTGGCAAAGAAAAAGCGCATCGTTTTATGACAGGGGTCTGGGAGAGAAATGATAGAAAACGCCAACATCCATTTTCCCATACTGCTCGAGGAGACCTCAGAGCCAAACCTGTCCTTTAGCTAAGGTCACGAAAAGAGATACGTCAAATGAGAATGCTAACCCCCTCATCTGCTTCCAAATTAGATTCCAGATGAGCTCCGCCGAGCCGAAAAGTGGCGCGAGATACCCGAAAAACAGAAGGCCACCGCGAGGTGGCCTTCTCCAAATCAACGAAGAACGCCTGGTGGAACTCAGTCCTTGGCCGCGTCCATCACACCCTCTTCGGAGTACGCAGGCAGGATCAGGTTGAGCAGGATGGCGGCAACAGAGGCCAGGCCAACGCCAGCCAGCGCGAAGTCGCCAATCTTCATCTCCAGCGCACCGACACCGACGGTCAGAGTCACAGCGACGATGGCGATATTGCGTGACAGCCCCAGATCCACCTTGGATTCCACCAGCGTCTTGAGACCGATGGCAGCGATGGATCCGAACAGCAGCAGCATGATACCGCCCATCACCGGCATCGGGATGGAGGTGAGCAACGCATTGAACTTGCCGAAGAAGGCCAGAATGATGGCAAACACCGCAGCCCAGGTCATGGTGACCGGATTGAAGTTGCGGGTGATCATCACGGCACCGGTCACTTCGGCGTAGGTGGTCACGGGAGGGCCACCGATGAAACCGGCGAAGCAGACGCCGATACCGTCACCGGCCAGCGTACGGTGCAAACCCGGATCCTTGGTGTAATCCTTGCCAGTCACGCCACCAATCGCCAACACGCCACCGATATGCTCGATACAGGGGGCGATGGCGACCGGCAACATGAATAACGCAGCAGCCCAGTTGATCTCCGGGGTTTCGAAGTGGGGCAGCGCCAGCCAGGGGGCGTTCACCATGCCATCGAAACTCACCTGGCCCATGAACACCGCCGAGACATAACCGGCAATCACGCCGCACAGGATGGGGATCAGCTTGATCCACCCCTTGCAGAACACAGCTGCAATCAGGGTGACTGCCAGCGAGATACCGGCCAGCGTCAGCGCAGTCCCCGCAGGTACTACCTGCTCACTGCCAGCACGACCCATCGCCATGTTGCAGGCAACCTGTGCCACAGAAAGACCGATCACCATGATCACCGGGCCAATCACCACCGGGGGCAGCAATTTGTGCACAAAACCCATCCCTTTTGCCCGGATCAGCGCAGCCAGAATGAAATACATGAAACCGGCGGCAAACAGGCCAAACATGGTGGATGGCAATCCCCAGGTCTGGGTGGCGTAGATGATGGGAGCGATGAAGGCAAAGCTGGAACCGAGGAAAATCGGGACCTGGCGGCGGGTGCAGAGCTGGAACAACAGGGTGCCCACACCGGCGCCAAGCAGGGCCATGGAGGGGTTCAGTCCGGTGAGCAGGGGCACCAGAACCATGGCACCGAAGGCGACAAACAAGATTTGCAGCCCGGCGACACTTTGCTTGACTAAGGAAAACATGGATGTCCTTAATTTTTTGATAACTGATGGGGATATTTATCACTTTTCAGTTATCACAAGACTTTTTCAAGGCACAAAATGAACGCAAATGCGTCACTCGTTACCTTTTACTGCTTGGGAAGGGCATGAAACTGGCTTTTTAGGCGGGATTCGTTGCTACAAGCATCGAGTATGCGATTTTACGCATTATTGTGACGAACGCCAATCGTTTTTCTGACCGGTTTATTGAAACCCCATTTAACAAGGTGATGTTTTGTACGCTAAATGAAGAAAACGGCGGGGACTTGAACCCGATGCTGACACGCTCACTATCTGGCTACCCGCTCTGGCTACCAAAACCGTAACACTGCAGTAAAAAAGGGGGATGGCCATGCCATCCCCCTCTGCGATCAATATGTTAGTTAAACCCGTGCGTAACCTATACCCGGCGATAAGGCAGGTAAACCGGCTCCCACATGTGGTTGAGGATATGCTGCTGCAGATCCTGACCGATCAGCGGGTGGGAAGGATCCCGGCGCACGATATCTTTGAGCACAGCAGTCGCCACATGCACCGAGATGCTGCGCAGCTCGCGAATGCGGGGATAGACGGCCCCTTTCGCCAGGTCCACCTCACTCACGCACTCAGCCAGCGCAAAGGCGGCAGTGGTGAAGACATCGGGTGTGATCTCGCGTATCTGGCTGACGATGGCCGCCAGACCTACACCGGGGAAGATAAAGACGTTATTGCCCTGCCCGACCCGGAACTCCTGCCCCTCGTAGCTCACATCCTTGAACGGACTGCCGGTTGCAACGATGGCTTTGCCCTTGCTCCAGTGGTAGATATCTTCCGGCAGCGCTTCACAGTTGGCGGTGGGGTTGGAGAGCGGGAACACCATGGGGCGCTCGCAATGCTGCAGCATCAGCTGGATGTGCTCTTCCTGGAAGGCCCCGCCCGAGCCACTGGTACCCAGCAACACAGTAATGGGCACATGACGCAGCACATCGGCCAGATTGGCCTTGCCGGGCACCTCGGTATCCCAGCCCGCCAGCAGCAGACCCGGCTTGGCATAGCGACGCTTGTACTCGTCGAGCCCGTCCCGGTTGTCGCACACCAGCCCCTGGGTATCCAGAATGTAGATGCGATCGCGGGCCGCCTGAGGATCCATCCCCTCACGGATCATCCCCGCGCAGATCTGATCCGCGACGCCAACCCCACCGGCGCCAGCGCCGTAGACCAGATAGTTCTGCTGACCCAGGGTCTCCCCCTTGACCTTGACCGCGCCGATGATACCGGCCAGCACCACGGCCCCCGTGCCTTGAATATCATCGTTGAATGACGGCAGTGACTGCTGATAGCGGGCCAGATTATTGAAGGCATTGGATTTGCTGAAGTCTTCCCACTGCAGCACGGCATTGGGGAAGTGGCGTTTGACCCCTTGCACGAATTTGTCGATGAACTCTTCGTACTCCTTGCCGCGAATACGCTTGTGGGGACGGCCCAGATACATGGGGTCATCGAGCAGTTTCTGGTTATCGGTGCCCACATCCAGCGCGATGGGCATACAGCAGGCGGGGTGAATACCGGCACCCAGGGTATAGAGCGCCAGCTTGCCGATGGGGATCCCCATGCCGCCAACGCCCTGATCGCCGATCCCCAGAATGCCCTGGCTGTCGGTGACAACTATGATGCGGATCGATTTGGCATCGAAGTGGCGGGCCTGACTGCCCATGTCATCCACGTTGTCCGGGGTGATGTAGAGGCCGCGCGGCTTCTGGAAGCGGTGGCTGAACTCCTGGCACGCCTTGCCCACAGTCGGGGTATAGATGTAGGGAGTCATCTCCTCCACATGGCGTGACAACAGGGCATAAAACAGGGTTTCGTTGCGATCCTGCAGGGCACGCAGGTTCTGGTACTTCTCGATATCGCTGCAAGCGCTCTTGAATCCCTCATACACTCGCTCGAGCTGGGCTTCAAAAGTTTGCACCTGAGGCGGCAGCAAACCATCGAGATCAAAATCGGCCCGCTCCTGTTCGGTGAAGGCCGTGCCCTTGTTGAGGTATCGATTGTTAAGCAGATCAGTGCCGGTCAGTGCAACGGGGCGAAAATCCTGTCCCTGTGCATCTTTCCACAGCAGATATTGTCCGGTAGCCATAGTCATTCTCTTTGATTTACGTGAAATTGCCGTTCGGCAGGAGAGCAAGACTCATAATGAAATCAATCATATGACGTTTATTCGATCGGTTTTGTGAGCTTGGGCATACCCTGCGGCCAAAATAGGCGCCCGGCGGCCCCGGCGAGACAAATATCCACGGCAAGGAATGAGACTCATGTTAGCATTGTGGGCAACCCAGCCCCTTACAGCATCACAGCCGGGAGTGACCTGATGCCCTCGCCTCTGCCAGCCTGCGCCCCCTTCTTTCTGCCATGCGCCTGATCCCGCTGCTTGCTCTGTGGTTGTTTCTGGCCTGCCAGTCGGCTCTCGCCGCACCGGGCCGGGTGCTCAACATCATCGTGGGTGAATGGCCCCCTTTCGTCTCCGAGCAGTCAAAACAGCACGGTCCCGTGGCCCACCTCATCAGCGATCTGTTCAAGGAAGCGGGCTATGAGGTGAAGTTCCACTTCGCCCCCTGGGGTCGGGTCTATTCGCTGGCGGCCAACAGCCAGCTCTACGATGCCACCGCCGTCTGGATGCACAAAACGGAGCGGGAGCAGGATTTTCTGTTCAGCGAAGCGGTGCTGCAGGAGCAGTTTGTCTTCTTCTCCCTCAAATCACGGCAGCTGCGGGCCGAGCGCCTTGAGCAGATCATCGGCATGCGGTTGGGGGGCGATATCGCCTACAGCTACGGGCCCGAGCTGGACAAGATGGTGACCGATGGCAAGGTGAGCCAGCAGCGGGTTACCGACGTGAAGCAGAATTTCGGCAAGCTGCTGCGCGGGCGCATCGACCTCTATCCGCAAGAGCTGCGAGTCGGTTTGGCCGAGTTGCAGAGCCAGTTCGACCCCGCCAGCGCGGCACTCTTCACCCACAGTCAGACCCCTTTTCTGCGCAACGACAGCTTCGTGATGTTCCCGCGCAAGATGCCGGATTCAGCCAAACTGCGAGATCAGTTCAATCAGCAGTTGCAGCAGACCATCGCCAGCGGACGTTATCAGCGCTACTTCGAGCGACTGGCCCGGGGGGGCTATTAACCTTGGCGAGGCAAAAACAGAGGGGATAAAACAACGGTGGCGGCCCTTTGTGGCCGCCACCTCTGTGATGCTTGTCAGCGGCTGGCATTAGCCGCTGATGCCCACCTCCAGCTTGAACGGCGTCTTGGCCTTGCTGCTCTCTGCAGCCCCCATCTGGTAGACCCGAATGGTATAAGTGCCCTTGGCAGGCAGGGTCGCCTCAAAGTTGTTCCCTTCGGTGGCGCCGATAAAGATCGCCTCCCCCTTGCTGCCCGGCGGCAGAATATTGAAGTAGGGCTTGCCGGTCAGGATCACCACCATGCTCTGGCCCTTGTTGGCCGTCAGCTTGTAGTCGAGGGTCTGGCTACCTTGAATGGTGCCGTTGATGGTTGCCCCTGACTCCCCCTTCTTGAACTGCACCTGCTGGGTCTTGATCCCGTCAGCCGCCTGCGCCACGCCCGCAATACCACCGAAGAGCGCAGATGCGCATACCGCTGCCAGCCATGCTTTTCTCATCATTTGTCATCCCTTGTGTGAATGGAACCCCTGTTACTGTTGCTCAAGGTGGCCCAAAAAACCATCGCCGTTCGCGGCATCGCTCAATCAATTTGCCATCACGATAGACCCGCCATCAAAAGGGGCGCCGTAGCGCCCCTTCTCTTTACTCTTTGTCGACCATCAGCTTGATTTGCCCGCCTTGGGCTCATCGAGAGTGTGCTTCACCTCTTCATACCAGAGGTCGTGGTGCTCCTTGGCCCAGGTCTCGTCCACCTCGCCGGTCACCATCCCCTCCAGCGCCCCTTCCAGCTGGAACAGGCCCATGTAGATATGGAAGATAAAACCGCAGATAAGGATCAAGGCGCCTACGATATGGATAAAGCTGGCCCACTCCATCTGGCGGCGCAGCTGGCCGAAGATGGGGAAATCAAGGAACAGCCCGGTCGCCACGACTATGCCGCCAAACCAGATCAGCAGCCAGAAGATCGCCTTCTCGCCACCGTTGGAGAAGCCAGCCGAGGGGTGACTTCCCTTGTGCTTGCCGAGCATGCCACCAAACTTCATGAACCACTGCACATCCACCATGTTGACGATGTTGTGGCGGAACCACTTGATGAGCACCCCCATCAGGCAGAGGAAGAAGAGCGGCCCCACGTAGTTGTGGAACACCTTGGCAAACCAGATCCAGTTCTCCCACACCCCGAGGCTCACCACCGGCTTGATGAAGTACTTGCCGTAGATGATGGCCAGCCCCGACCCGGACAGGGTCAGGAACATGGCCGCAGTGGTCCAGTGCAGCGCCCGATCCAGCCTGCTCCAGCGCTTGAGCTTGCGCCCGGTGCGCGGTTTGGAGAGCTTGGTCTGCCCCACCACCAGGTACATCAGGCCGCACATGGCCAAGGAGCCGAAGATGGCGATGGCGCCGAGCGGCGACACCCACTTGGTCTTCACCTCGAACCAGAGCTGGCCCGGCACCGAGATAAGCACTCCGTGCTCCGGCGAGCGGGAGGTGGTCACCCCCTCCTGCCCATCCTTCACCACCCGCCAGTAATCGGCGCCGGCAAAGCCGACCGCCTCTTTCTCGGCGTCAGCGAAACTTGCGGTACTCACCAGCAGCAGGGCAGCAAACAGGGCCATTAGCCAGGTTTTCATGCCGCCCCTCCCTGCTTGTTCAGCTTGCTGGCGTCGTGGAACAGCTCATCGCCATTACCCCAGGCCGCATCCTTGGCACCACGATAGGCAACCCGCTCGCGGAAGATATCGGAGATCACCTGAGCATCCCCCGCCAGCAGCGCCTTGGTGGAGCAGAGCTCGGCACACATCGGCAGCTTGCCCTCGGCGATGCGGTTGGCACCGTACTTCTGGCGCTCCGCCTCGCTGTGATCCTCTTCCGGGCCACCGGCGCAGAATGTGCACTTGTCCATCTTGCCCCGATCGCCAAAGGCGGCGGTCTTCGGGAACTGGGGGGCCCCGAACGGGCAGGCAAACAGGCAGTAGCCGCAACCGATGCAGAGATCCTTGTTGTGCAGCACGATGCCGTCGTCGGTGTGATAGAAGCAGTCGGCCGGGCAGACCGCCATGCAGGGGGCGTCGGTGCAGTGCATGCAGGCGACCGAGATGGAGGTCTCTCCCGGCAGGCCGTCGTTGAGGGTCACCACCCGGCGGCGCTGGATGCCCCACTCGAGGGCATCGTCGTTCTCGTTCTTGCACGCCGTCACACAGCCGTTGCACTCGATGCAACGCTTGGTGTCACACATGAATTTCATTCTGGCCATGGGATCAGGCTCCTACTTTGCGAAAACGGCACAGGGTGACCTTGGTCTCCTGCATCTGGGTGACCGGGTCATAGCCATAGGTGGTGACTATGTTGACCGACTCCCCCAGCACATAAGGGTCTGACCCTTCCGGATATTTGGATCGCAGATCCTTGCCCTCGAAGTGGCCACCGAAGTGGAACGGCATAAAGGCAAGCCCCGGTTTGACCCGCGGGGTCACCAGCGCCTTCACCTTGACCCTGCCCCCTTCCGGCCCCTCGACCCAAACATCCTGACCGTCACGCACGCCGACATCGTTGGCATCCGCCGGGTTCATCTCGACGAACATCTCCTGCTGCAGTTCGGCCAGCCAGGGGTTGGAGCGGGTCTCGTCGCCGCCCCCCTCGTACTCCACCAGACGGCCGGAGGTGAGGATGATGGGGAACTCCTTGCTGACATCTTTCTCTTGCACCGAGGCGTACTGGGTCGGCAGGCGCCACAGGCTCTTGGCATCGGGCCAGGTGGCGTAGTCGGCCAGCAGATCCCGGCGCGGGGTGTAGAGCGGCTCGCGGTGCTTGGGCACCTGATCCGGGAAGGTCCACACCACGCAGCGCGCCTTGGCGTTGCCATACGGCACAAAGCCGTGCTTGATGGCGACCCGCTGGATACCGCCGGAGAGGTCGGTCTTCCAGTTCTTGCCCTCGGCCTCTTTCTTCTCGGCTTCGGTCAGCTCATCCCACCAGCCGAGCTGCTTCATCAGATCGGCAGTGATCTCTGGATAGCCGTCTTCCACTTCACTTCCCTTCGGCCAGGAGTCTTCGGCGAGCAGCGAGACGCCCTGATACTCGATGCCGAAACGGGCGCGGAAACCGCCGCCCCCTTCCGAGACCGGAATACTGGTGTCGTAGAGGATGTGGCTGCCGGGGTGTTTCATCTCAGGGGTGCCCCAGCAGGGCCAGGGCAGACCGTACACTTCGCCACTGACCGGGCCGCCCTCGGCCTTGAGGTTGGTCTTGTGGAAGGTGTGCCAGTTCTGCTGGTGCGCCTTGAGCCGCTCCGGGCTCTGACCGGTGTAGCCCACGCTCCACATGCCGCGGTTATATTCGCGGGTGATGTCTTCCAAGAGCGGCTGGTTGTTCTCCACCTTGATGTGCTTGAACAGCTGCTCGGCAAAACCGAGCTTCTTGCTCAGCAGATACATGATCTCGTGGTCGACCTTGGATTCGAACAGGGGTTCTATCACCTTGTCGCGCCACTGCATGGAGCGGTTGGTGGCAGTGACGGAACCATAGGTCTCGAACTGGGTGGTGGCCGGCAGCAGGTAGACGCCGTCGGTGCGGTCGTTCATCACCGAGGCGACGGTGGGGTAAGGGTCGACAATCACCATCATGTCGAGCTTTTGCATCGCCTTCTTCATTTCCGGGCCGCGGGTCTGGGAATTGACCGCATGGCCCCAGTAGAACATGGCGCGGATATTGGAGCCCTGCTCGATGAGATCGGCGTTCTCCAGCACCCCGTCCACCCAGCGGGAGACCGGAATGCCATTGTTGTTCATCGGCAGCTTGCCGTTGTAGGCCTTGTTGTCAAAGCGCGCCTTGATCCACTCGTAATCGACATCCCACACCCGGGCCCAGTGCTTCCAGGAGCCCTCTTCCAGCCCGTAGTAACCGGGCAGGGAGTCGGAGGTGACGCCAAAGTCGGTGGCACCCTGCACGTTGTCGTGGCCACGGAAGATGTTGGTGCCCGCCCCGCTCTTGCCCACGTTGCCGAGGGCCAGTTCGAGGATGCAGTAGGCGCGGGTGTTGTTGTTGCCGGTGGTGTGCTGGGTGCCGCCCATGCACCAGACCACGCAGCCGGGGCGGTTGTCGGCCAGCAACTTGGCTGCGCCATAGACCTGCTGTTCGTTAAGACCGGTCACCCGCTCCACTTCGGCCGGAGTCCAGCGCGCCACCTCTTTTTGCACCTCGTCCATGCCGTAGACGCGGGTGCGGATGAACTCTTTGTCTTCCCAGCCGTTCTTGAAGATGTGCCAGAGCATGCCCCAGATAAAAGCGACGTCGGTGCCCGGACGCAGGGAGAGGTACATGTCCGCCTTGGCGGCAGTGCGGGTGCGGCGCGGGTCGACCACCAGGATCTTGCAGCCGTTGCGCTCTTTCGCCAGCAGGATGTGCTGCATGGCGACCGGGTGGGCCTCTGCCGGGTTGGAGCCGATAAACATGATCGACTTGCTGTTGTGCATGTCGTTCAGGCTGTTGGTCATGGCGCCGTAGCCCCAGGTGTTGGCGACGCCAGCGACCGTGGTGGAGTGGCAGATCCGCGCCTGATGATCCACGTTGTTGGTGCCCCACAGGGACGCCATCTTGCGAAACAGGTAGGCCTGCTCGTTGGAGTGCTTGGCAGAGCCGAGCCAGTAGACGCTGTCGGGGCCGGACTCCTTGCGCAGACGCAGCACTTCGTTGCCCACCTCTTCGATGGCCTGATCCCAGCTGATGCGCTGCCACTTGCCGCCCACCAGCTTCATCGGGTACTTGAGGCGACGCTCACCGTGGCCGTGCTCGCGCAGGGCCGCCCCCTTGGCGCAGTGACCGCCAAGGTTGAAGGGGTGATCAAAGGCCGGCTCCTGACCGGTCCAGACGCCGTTCTGCACCTCGGCATAGACGCCGCAGCCCACCGAGCAGTGGGAGCAGATGGTGCGCTTCACCTCGACCGGCACCTCGGCCGCCACGGTTTTGGCCTCGGCCCGCTGCATCATGGCTGGCGCCAGCCAACCGGCGGCCACTGCGCCACCGGCCACCAGACCGGAATTGACCATAAAGGCGCGACGGGTCAGCCCCTGACCGCGAATGGCCTCATTGCCCTGCTCGCCCGCCTGGGGCTGCTCGGCACGTTTTGTCAGTTTCATGAGTTCTCCTTCACTGATCCGGCTCAGTCGGTGCCGCGCAGGGTGCGATAAAAGTCGTGAACATGGGGGGTCTCCCGATAGCCCTGATCAGGCTTGGTATCGTGGGTCAGCGCCTCTTTGCTCACCACCCGACCGGCAGCACCGGCCAGTACGCCTATGGTGGCGACCACGCCAACTCCCTTGATCAGATTGCGGCGGGACGGGTCTTTCAGCTGTTCATCGCTCATTCTTGTGACCTCTGTTTTTGTAATGTCCGGCGCCTGCGCGCCAGCTTCGCGTCCAATGGGATATCTCGTCTGTTCGTTTTGTTGTGAGTGGATAGAGGCATTCAGCCCGTCACCACGCAGGCGCCAAACGGCAGGCGCAATTCGTTTTCCAGCTTGAAGAAATCTTCGGCAAGGGCCCCGACCGCCCGGTAGAAGCAGCCCCCTTTCGCCTGTTGCTGATCGCGGCAGCAGGCGAGTACCCAGGGGGCAAGGTGGCGCTCATAGAATCGGTTGCGATCCGGGTGTTGCTCACCAATCAGTACCGCCATCACCTCGCAGAGGGCGGCGAGATGATCTTCCGGCTCGCACACTCCGCTCTGGCGCTCGAAGCCGAGCGACTGCAGGTCAGCGCGCAGCACCGCCAGCGGCAGCTCCATCAAAGAGCCGGTGAGATACCAGGAGGCAAACGGCACGATCTCCCCGCGCCCCAGCCCGATAAAGAGATCCTGATACTCCTCGGCAAGCTCGTTTTCGTGGTGGCTGCTGGCCGCCAGCTGCACCAGCCCCAGCCCTCTGGCAAAGGGGCCCGGCATCGGCTGCAACCCTTGCAGCCAGGCGAGCTGTTCGCCTTGAGGGGCAGCGCGCCAGAGGCTTGCCAGCAGGGCGTAGAGATCGGCGCTGCTCTGTTCCAGTTCGGTCATGGTCAGTTCGCCAGCCTTTTCGTTATGTTGTTCACTCATCACTGGCCCCTCACACCTTGAGCTGGGAGACGGGATCCGCCGCCAGCGCTGCAAACACATCCTTGACCCGGCACTCCTCACACATCAGCAGCCGCTGGGCGGCCTCGTTCTGGAAGTGGGAGTGACCGGCCAGTTTTTGCTGGATGCGGCGGATCATCGAGGCGGGCGCGAACGGCTTGGAGCAGCGAATGCAGCAGGCAGCCTCTTCAGCTTTCAGGCTCTGCACGGCACGGCGCGCCTCGGGCACGGGTTGCAGACGGGGAATCAGTACGATGGCCTGCTCGGGGCAGGCCTTTTCGCACATGCCGCACTGGATACAATCCTGCTCGATAAAGTTGAGGCCGGGCGCATGACCCACCGCATGCAGGGCGCGGCTCGGACAGACCGCCACGCAGCCCATGCAGAGGGTGCAGTCAGCTTCTTTCAGCTCCACGCTGCCGTAAGGGGCGCCGTGGGGCACTGCCAGCGGCTCACGGCTCCCTTCGTTGGCCTGCCAGAGGGCATCGAAGGCGGCAAACAGGTTCTCCCGTTTGTCTCCTTTCAGCGGCTTCTCCAGCAGGGCAAGGGCTGGTTCACAGGAGATCGGCTTATATTGCTCGGCATCAACGTTAAACAGGGCGATGCGATCGGTAGCAAGACCTGCGCCCGCCAAGAGCACGGCGGCACTCGCCAGCTCCCGCTCAACCAATGCCCGCACACTGGCGGGAGCATCGTCACCCAGCGCCATGCGCACCGCGCTGGCGCCATAGGCGAGGGCGGCGAACCAGCTCTCGATGCCTAAACTCGCGCTCTCCTCCACCCAGACTGGCAGCCAGTTGGCAGGCAAGCGGGTAAGTTCGGCTTCCACCCATTCGCGCTCGTTTTCACCGGCGATCAGCAGCTGCGGCGCGTCGCCGCCCGCCTCCCGGTAGTGCTTGAGCAATCGGAACAGGTAGTCGCCGCTGGTATTGGCATCGGGCTGGTGATAGGCAATCGCCCCGGTCGGACAGGCAGAGGCACAGCTGCCGAAGCCCTGACAGAGATGGGGATCGATCTGGATGCGACCATTGATGGGCTTGAGGGCATCGGTCGGGCAGACATCGAGACAGCGGCTGCAACCGGGCACGCCGCGGGCGGTAAAGGCGCAGGCCTCGGGGTCGAGGCGAAAATAGCGCGGCTTGTCAAAGATGCCGGTCAGCGCACAGAGCTCGGCGAGCCGTTCAGCCAAGTCATTGTCATCAGCCAGATGCAGATAACCGACCGGCGGACGCTCCAGCGCAAAGAGCGGGGCGCGGCCCAGATCAGCCACCAGATCAAAGTGCGGTTCGTTCCCCACCGTCGCTTGTTGTGGAAAACAGAGCGCTGCCAGATTAACCCGATCCCCCTGCCCGTTGAGGCCGGTAAGCTGGAACTGCCCCAGATACCCTGTCAGGCTCGGCTCGCGCAGGGTCAGGGCCGCGAGGGATGCGGTGGCATCGAAAATGGCTTCGAGATCCGCCGCCTCGGCATCGTGGACCGCTTCGCTCACCAGCAGGGTGGGCTTCACCCCGGCGGGCAGCAGGCTGGCGGCGTGGCGAATACGATCTTCCGGGCCGACCAGCAGCAGGCGCCCCTGACTCTGGTAAGAGACAGTGGCCGGGATCAGGTTGTCGGTCTTGACCGTATGCTGCAGGGCATAGGCGCGCGCGCGCGCGTTATGCTCGGCCGCCCCCGCCCCGTGGGCCAGATTTGGGCTCAGATTTGGCAATGTTTGTTCAGTGCTCACATACACTCCTGCGCGCGCCACCTCATGGGATGGGCGCTTGTTGGTAAGCCGAGAGAGCAAGAGGCGAGCCAACTCCCCCGGAAAAAAAGTGACTGACAGGGAGTCAGGATCCTGAGGGTTCCATTCCCCCATCTTTGACTGGGACATTTTGTCCACCAGAGGAAACCAAAATGTCCCGATCATCGGTGTGGTTTTGAGAATGGTTATCAGCCAGCTCGTGCGGCTCTGCGGCAGGTTCGCTGACAAGCGCAACCGGTTCAGCGGATCCGCTGGCCGGGTTGGCCGATTCGCTCTCAGGGGCGATCACCTGATCCACCAGCCAGTTGCGCAGCCCGGCGGTCAGGGCCGCGGGCAGCAATTCGGGCTGGCTGAAATCCTGGGTGTAGTCGTCGAGCCCATCCGGCTTATGGCTGCGAAACATGGCCCGCAGCGCCTCCTTGTCGGGGAGTTTGGCCTTGCCCGGCTGGGCTGTTGTTAGCGGCGGTTCGCCATTCCCAGCCCCCTCAACGGCAAGAGGTTCACAGCTCCCCTTGTCAGTGCTGACTACGGGACTATCCAGCGCAGTATCTGGAGTTTCAGCTTCGCCACTGCCTTCGATGGGGGCGGCAACCGCCTCGGAAATGGCCTCTTCCCGTGGCTGCAATGCCTGATGCTTGCGCGCCTCACTCTTGCGAGACGACCAGCGTTTGAGGAACTCACTCATGGGCGCTGTTTCCGCTGTGGCTACCACGCTCGCTGCCATCTGGGCCGGTGGCTTTGACGGCGCCACAGCTGGCTTGATCTACCGTATCGACACCGAGTTGATCCTGCGCCCGTCCCTTGCCCTTCTTGCCCTTGCGACGGGCCTCCAGCAGCTCGCCGTGACGACCGATAAAGGCCTCCACCCAGGCTTGCAGCGCCTCGGGCAGCGGGTAGGAGAGCACCTGCCGCTCGCCATCCATATAGGCGGCGGCCACGGTCTGGCTCAGGGTCAGGCCATCGGCCACAAAGCCATTGTCCACGCGGCTTCCGGTGACAAACAGGCGAGGCGAGCCGGAGCTCAAATTGAAGCGATAATCCCCCCGCTCATCGCGAAACAGGGTAAGGGGCAAGGCACCGGCAGCCTTGGGCTCGGCTGGATGGAGCGCCGCAATCTCGAAACGGCGGCTCTGCCAGCGGCCAACCTGGCTGTCGATGGCCTTTAACTCCAGTTGCAGCCAGCGCTGCGGGGGCAAGGTATTGGTGGTGTCTTGCACTGTCACGGCTCCCATCAGAAGGTCTCTGCCGGGCCGCCCTCCCCCTTTAACCACCCCGTTCGGGGCGGTTCAGAGCAGGAGATTCAGGGCGGCCACGGCCATCAATGGGATAAGACTTAGCAAGAGTGGGGCCAAGGCCGGCTTGGTTGCCGATGGGAGCTTTGATACGGGGTTAGGCGTTGTGTGGGATATGGGTTGGCGCGGGCGTAGGTTGGTGCAGAGCGCAGCGAAGCCCAACATGCGGCGTAAAACCAATCAGCCTGTGTATCTGATCGAGGGAATGGCAATAATCGAATAACTCTGAATTATCCGATTATTGCCTTGATAAGGCTGTTCGCGGTAAACGTTGGGCTTCACTTCATTCAGCACCAACCTACGATTCAACCCAACATTCAAGATCTCTTATTAAATCACATATCTTTTCACTGTTCTCGCAATAGTCAACACTGAATCCTCAAAACCATTACAGATGACCTCTGCACTGTCTTTCTTTGTTCTTTTTAACCATTCATTTGTGTCTTGAGGGTAAGGATCTACAACTAATAAATCAGCATGTGACTCCTCTAATGGCAGCCAAATATGAGAATCATGTTCGATATATTTTATACCGACTAAAACTATTAGATTTGATGCCGAGATAACACCCTTATAATCTTCTTTAACTTTATTAATTAATGCCGAGTTAATTACTACTCTTTTCCCTTTTTCGTATAAAGAGAGTACGGGGCTCAGATCACTATTTCTAGGATCACCACACCAGCTAACAACTTCCTCATGTGTAGATACAGCATCGGTCTGCAAACCATCAAAGAAAGTTCCACAATCAATCATGGTAATGCCGCTAAAACTACAACCGTTTGGCATTCTGGGTAAAAAGTTTGATGAACCATGAGGCTTTAATACGTTAACCCCTTGGCCTGCACAATTATAATCCGATGGGTAACCAGTCAACCCCAAAGCCTGCTCAATTAATGTATCATAATTTAATGTAACAATATTAAGCTCACTCATATATCTACGAAGCTTATTGAAAAGTCTCGTGTATGCATTCTCTGGTGTTATTTTAAATTTAGATAAATAACATGCAATTTCTTTTTGTAGTGGATTTATTTTTCTGCTGTCATTGGCTATGTATGCCATACCTTCTTCAAAGCCACGTTCAATAAAAACATCTTTTATGTCTTGTGGTAATGAGGAAAACTCTCCATTTAAAGAAACAAGATTCTCAAAAAGAGAATTTCCTAATGGAGGATTATATGGAATAGTTCTACCAGAACCATAACTTGCACCGGCACCAAAAATGAATGTTATCAATCTACCCCCCTTAAATAAAACCACGGTATCTTTTAAAAGTGCATCATTAATATGACATGCCCATCATGCTAACAAACAAATAAACTAATGACATTTAAAATGATGCCCAACGTTCGTTCCCTGTATCAATACTGTTTGGCACTGGCATTTTCTATACGCATATCTACATGAATATGGAACAAAACTTGCTGTATCCCTCCCCTTAGATCCCGGCAACCGGTCGCGAGGGGCCCATGACACCGACCTTTATCAAAAGCAATGCAGCCGCCCAGCTCACCATGGCCGTCGAGGTGATGGATGAACAGGGCACAATGAACACCCGCCAAATCGCCTGTGAAAGGCCACTGACGGTCTACCTCAACTGGAAGGAGATCGTCACCCTGATGACGCTGGGGGCCCGCCCCGAGGCGCTGGTGCTTGGTTATCTGAAAAATCAGGGCTTTATCGAGGATATTGCAGCCATAGAGTCGGTGATTGTCGACTGGGAGAGCGAGGCCGCCGCCGTGGTAAGCAGCCAGCAGGCCGCCGATCTCGACAAATCCTTGGAGAAGAAGACGGTCACCTCCGGCTGCGGTCAGGGCACCATGTATGGCAGCGTGATGAAGAAGCTCGAAGGGGTGGTCTTGGCAGCACCCGAGCTTAAACAGAGCACCCTCTATGCCCTGCTCAAGGCGTTGTCGGCCCATAACGAAACCTACAAGATGGCGGGCGCCGTCCATGGCTGTGCCATCTGTCGCGGCAGCGAAATCCTCTCCTTTGTCGAGGACGTGGGGCGCCACAATGCGGTGGATACTCTGGCGGGCGAGCTCTGGATGCGTGGCGAGGCTGGCCACGACAAGATCTTCTACACCACCGGGCGGCTCACCTCGGAGATGGTGATCAAGGTGGCGCAGATGGGCATTCCGGTGCTGCTGTCGCGCTCCGGCGTCACCCAGATGGGGCTGGATCTGGCGCGCCAGCTCGGCATCACCATGATTGCCCGCGCCAAGGGGCGCCATTTCGAGGTCTTTAGCGGCCACGACCATCTCGTGCTGGACGAGAAGCCGCCGGTGCTGGCGCCCGGTTCAGCCGGTCGCGGGATGCGGGACTAAGCCATGAACGAGTTTATGAACGTAAAGCAGGTAGCGGAATACCTCGATCTCAACGAGAAGAAGGTCTACCAGCTCGCCAACGAGGCGCGCATCCCCGCCACCAAGGCGACCGGCAAGTGGCTGTTTCCCCGCTCCCTGCTCGACCGCTGGCTGCTCGGCAGTTGCCACGAGGGGGTGATGAACGACCGCCTGCTGCTGGCAGGCTCGGACGATGTGCTGCTGCACTACGCCAGCAGCCATCTGGCACGGCAGCTCGGCACCCAGGCACTGGTGGGCTACACCCCGTGCGGCACCCGTCAGGGGCTGGCGATGCTGGCGCGCGGCCATGTGGATCTCTGCGCCATCCACTGGGGGCAGGCCGAGGAGGCGCACCTGCGCCACCCGGCGCTGGTGCAGCAGTATCAGGGCCACCGGCAATGGGTGATCGTTCATGGATTTCGCCGGGTGCAGGGGCTGGTGCTGCGGCAAGGGCTGCAACCCAAGGAGGCCAAAGAGGCGCTCGACTGGCGGTGGGCCATGCGTCAGGAGGGGGCTGGCAGCCAGCGCGCCCTGCAGGAGTGGCTGCAAACCCAAGGGGAGTCGCTGACCCGGCTGGAGCGCACCATTGAGGTCAACAGCGAGCGGGAGCTGGCCGCCGCCATCAGCCGTGGCGATGCGGATGTCGGGCCCGGCGCCCAGAGCACCGCCACCGAGTTTGGCCTCGGCTTTATGCCCTTGTCGCAGGAATGTTTCGATCTGGTGATGCCGCAGGGGGTCTTCTTTCGCACCCTGCTGCAACAGCTGATCGGCTGGCTGCAATCCCCCGAGGGGCGCGAGCTGGCGGCCCGCCTCGGCGGCTATGACCTGACCCAGAGCGGCAAGCTGGTGTGGAGCCCGCAGTAAATAACCACTCACCCACCGACAAAACAGCCCGCCAACCATGTTGACGGGCTGTTTTTATCACGGGCTTTTTTATAACAGCCTCAATCGCTTGTCTCACGCCCTTCGGCATTGAGGGCAATGCGCCACCCTTCCAGTTTCGCGGGCTCGCTGCCTCTGGGCAGCAGGGCGTGGCTGCGCAGCCGCACGGTAAAGCAGCTCCCCTGCCCCGGGGTGGAGTCCACCAAGAGCTCCCCGCCCCAGCGGCTGATGATGCGGTGGCTCAGGGCCAGCCCCAGCCCGGTGCCGGTGGCGCGGGTGGTGAAGAAGGGGTCGAAGATCTTGTCGATAATAGCCGCCTCGATGCCGCTGCCGTTGTCGATCACCCGCACCTCGGCCCCGCGCAACTGACCCAGTTCATCGACCCAGTCGCGACTCTCGACCCGGATCTCCCCCTGCTCCCCCAGCGCGTGGCTGGCGTTGACCAAGAGGTTTATCAGCACCTGCAACAGCTGCTGGCGGTCCGCCTCGATGGGCTGCTGCGCCTTGAGATCGGCCACCAGCTCCACCTGCTGTTGGCGCAGGGCGGAGCGCACCAGGGTCAGGCTCTCCTCGATGATGGGATTAAGGTGCTGCCACACCGGCGCCGTCTCGTAATCGCCGGGGCGAGAGTATTGCAGCAGGCTGCGGGTGATGGCACGAATGCGCTCTATCTGGGCCAGCACCAGCGCCAGCTCCTCGCTGACCGGCTCGGCCGCCTCCCCCAGCTCCAGCTTCATCAACTCCACATTGCCGAGGATCACCGCCAGGGGGTTGTTGATCTCGTGGGCCACACCGGCCGAAAGTTCGCCAAGGGCTGCCAGCTTCTCGCTGATGAGCAGTTGCTGGCGCGCCTCGGTCAGCATATGAATATGATCTTCCAGCTCGGCAGTCTTGAGCTCGAGGCTTTGGGTACGCTCGGCCACCTTCTGCTCCAGCTCGTCGGCGCTGCGAGCCATCTGCTGCTGATGCGCCTCCTGCCTGTCCAACATGGCGTCGAACTGGCGACCGAGCTGGGCCAGCTCGTGGTCGGGGTCGAGGGCCAGCGGGCCGATACGGGCCGACTCACCGGCCTGCACCTGCCGCACCACCTTGTGCATCCGCTCGATAGGGGAGAAGAGATCCCGCGCGCCGCGATAGACCAGCAGGCCGGAGAGCAGCAACAGCGCCACCACGCCGGATCCCAGCTCCACCAGATTGGTGAGGTAGGTGCGGATGATGGGCCACTCGAGAAAGCCCACATAGAGCATGCCGAGCCGCTCGCCCCTGGCTCCCAGCAGCGGCTCGTAGCCAGAGACATACCAGGCGTCGTGGACGAAGGCGCGGTCAACCCACATCTCCCCTCGCCCCAGTACCTGTTCGCGCACTGGCGGCGAGACCCGGGTGCCCACCGCCCGGCCCACCTGACGGCTACTGCTGACCGGCACGTTGGTGCTCACCCGCAGATCGTCGAGAAACAGGGTGACGGTGCCAACACTGCCATCCGGCAGGGTGTTTTTGGCAAACACCTGCCCCTTGAGCTCATCCACCAGCCGGGTGCTGCCGTTGACAAGCTCGCCCCCCTCCAGCACGGCCCAAAGGGAGCCGTCGCGGCCCATCACCGGCGTCAGTGACAGGCTGATCAGCCCCCTGTCCTCCACCACCCTGGTGCCATCCCGCTGCCACAGCACGGCCCGCTTGGCCAACTGCGGGGAGAGAGCGAGCATCTCCTGCTGCGACCAGACCACGAAGTGGCTAACGCTGCGCCCGGCCGTGAGGGCGGCCCGCTCCTGCGCCGTCAGCTGATCCAGCTCGGGGCCACGGCGCAAGCGCAGAAAATCGAGACCATAGTTGGCCGCCAGCGGCATCACCCAGTCATGCAGCTGATCCGGCGATTCCCGCAGCCGCAGCTGAAAGGCCCAGGCATCGCGCAGATGCTCGAGATGCTCGGTCTGGCGCTGCTGCTGCACCGTGATGGCGTGGTGGGCCACCCCGAGATCGCTGCGTACCGTGGTGAGCAGGTTCTGCCAGCTGTAGGTGAGGGTCCAGTAGAGGGTGAGCGCTATCATGCCCACCAGAGTGAGCATGATGGGTACCGAGGTGAGCAGCAGCAGGCGCCAGCGCACTTTGGTGCGCACGCAACGGGGCAACAGGGCGCGCATGCAGCGGGAGAGCAGGGTCAGTTTCATCGCCACCCCATCCGGTCAGCCTTCCTCATTCGATGGCCCACTCCTTGAATTTGCGATCCAGCGTCTTGCGCGCCACCCCGAGCACCCGGGAGGCGGCCGACTTGTTGCCATCATGGCTCGCCACCACTTGCAGGATGTGGGCTTTTTCCACCTCCGCCAGCGGCCACGCCAGCGGATAACCCTCCTCGCTCGCCCCCTGCTCGGCGGGCTTGCTGCTCTGCCAGTAATCCGCCGGAGGCTTGCCCAGCAGCAGGCAGCGCTCGATGAGGTTGCGCAGCTCCCGCACGTTGCCGGGCCAGGGGTAGGCCTGCATCGCCACCACATCCTCGTGGGTCCAGCTCAAGGAGCCCATCCCCATCTCGGCGGTGAGCTGGCGGGTGAAGTGGTGTACCAGCGCGGGGATATCGTCGATCCGCTCCCGCAGCGGGGCGACCGGCAGCGCCACCACGTTAAGGCGATAGAAGAGATCTTCGCGAAAGCGGCCCGCCTCCACCTCGGCCTTGAGGTTGCGGTTGGTGGCGGCGACGATGCGCACATCCACCGCCAATTCGCGCTCGGCCCCCACCGGACGGATGGCCTTCTGCTCCAGCGCCCGCAGCAGGGAGGCCTGCATGGCAAGGGGCATCTCGCCGATCTCGTCGAGAAACAGGGTGCCCTGATGGGCGACCCGGAACAGGCCGTCGCGCCCCTTGCGGGCGCCGGTAAAGGCCCCCTGCACATGGCCGAACAGCTCGCTTTCCAAAAGCTCCGGCGCGATGGAGGCGCAGTTGAGGGGCACAAAGGCCCCCATCCGGCCGGAGAGTTGATGCAGGGCGCGGGCCACCAGCTCCTTGCCGGTGCCGGACTCCCCCTCCACCAGCACGGCGGCGTTGGAGGGGGCCACTCTGGCGATGAGCGTCTTGAGCTCGCGGGTCTTGGCACTGTCGCCAATCAGGGTGGGCGGGAACAGCTTGCTCACCTCCCGGCGCAGCAGCAGATTCTCCCGCTCCATCTGGCGGCGCTCGATGACTCTGTCCACCGCCTGCACCATCTGATCGAGGTTGAAGGGCTTGAGGATAAAGTCGCTGGCGCCGAGGCGCAGCGCCTTGAGGGCGGTCTCCATATCGCCAAAACCGGTCATGAAGATGATGTCGCTGCGGCGGGTGGCCGGGTCTATGGCCTCGTGCCACTCGATGCCGGAGCGCCCCGGCAGCCGGATGTCGGCGATGATAAGGTCAAAGTGAAGGCGGCAGCGCAGGGCTTCCGCCTCCTCCACGCTGGCGGCAGTCTCAATCTGGGCAAAACGCTTGGCCAGCGCCTTGGCCAGAAAGCTGCGCATGCCGGGCTCATCGTCAACGATAAGCAGGGAGAGGGCAGACCAGCGGCTGGGAGGGAGTGTCATAGAAAAAAGTACCTCGGATGCACGTACGGTCGGTGAATGTCCCGATAACCGGAACCTTAGTGGGACATTTTGTCCTTACCGTATCAAAAGCACCAACACCAATTATTAAAAGCGATAACAAGCTCACCTAATTGATTTGAATAAGCTTCTGTTTTTAAACGGCAAACCGTGAATGCAGCGGCAAAGGAACAGTTTGGCACCCTGCTTGCTTACTCTTGCCCTCTCCTCATCCACCCTGAAAAAAGTTGCATCACGATGACGATAAAAACCAACCTCAAACGTTTTGCCCTCTCCCTCGCCGCCAGCCTGCTGATCGCCGGTGCAGCCCACGCCGAAGCGGATACTAATGCCACAAAAGCGCCGATCCGCCTCGCCACCACCACCAGCACCGAGCAGTCCGGTCTGCTGGGCTGGTTGCTGCCCCAGTTCACCAAGGAGACCGGTTATCCGGTGCAGGTGATGGCGGCCGGTACCGGCCAGAGCCTGAAGATGGGCGAGAACGGCGACGCGGATCTGGTGATGACCCACGCCCCCTCTGCCGAGAAGAAGTTTGTCGACGCAGGCTTTGGCATCGAGCCGGTACACCTGATGTACAACGACTTCGTCATCGTCGGCCCGGCCAAAGATCCGGCGGGTCTGGCCAAGCTGCACGACGCGGCCAAGGGGCTGCAGGCCATCAAGGAGCAGGGCCAGACCTTTATCTCCCGCGGTGACGAGTCCGGTACCCACATCAAGGAGAAGACCCTGTGGCAAGCCGCAGACGTCAAACCCGAGTTTGCCGGTTACAAATCCATCGGCCAGGGGATGGGCCCGACCCTGACCATGGCCTCGGAGCTCGGAGCCTACACCCTGACCGACCGCGGCACCTGGCTCGCCTACCAGAGCAAGCTGGATCTCGCCGTGCTGCTGGAGGGTGACAAGCGCCTGTTCAACCCCTATCAGGTGATCCTGGTCAACCCCAAGCGCTACCCGGACCTCAACAGTGAAGGGGCGCGCACCCTGAAGAACTGGCTGGTCTCCGAGCATGGCCAGAAGCTGATCGGCGACTTCAAGGTGGCCGGTCAGGCGCTGTTTGTGGCGGATGCCAACGGGAAATAATGGCAACGCTGACTCCTGCGATGACCTTGATGGCCCTCCCCCGGTTCGCTGAGGGAGGCGCCTGATGCCGACATTGATCGACACTACCGTATTGACGGCCCTCGCCCTGCACTATGAGAGAGAGGCGTCATGCCGACCTTGATCGATACCACGTTGGCGGCCCTCGCCCTGCTGTTCAGTGGTGACACCGAACTGTGGCAGGTGGTGGGGGTTTCCTTCTCCGTCTCCTGCATCGCCCTGCTGCTGGTGCTGCTGCCCGCCTTGCTGCTGGGCTTTGCCCTGGCCTATCTGCCGCTGCCCGGCCGCTGGCTCTGGCTCTCCTGCATCAATACCCTGCAATCGGTGCCGACCGTGGTGATTGGCCTCTTGCTCTACATGCTGCTGTCGCGGGCCGGCCCCTTTGGCGACTGGAAGCTGCTCTTTACCCAGCAGGCGATGGTGGTGGGGCAGATGCTGATCGCCTTTCCGGTGATCGCCACCATGGCTCACGCGGCGTTTGTCCAGAGCGATCGGCGCGCCTGGGAGACTGCCCTGACCCTGGGGGTCTCCTGGCCCAAGGCGTTGATCGGCCTGATGCACGAGTGCCGCTTTGGCCTGCTGGCCGCCATCATCGGCGCCTTCAGCCGCATCGTCACCGAGGTGGGCTGCTCCATGATGGTGGGGGGCAATATCCTGCACTTTACCCGCAATATCCCCACCGCCATCGCGCTGGAGACCCAGAAAGGGGCCTTCACCCAGGGGGTGGCCCTCGGCATAGTGCTGCTCACCCTCGCCCTCTTGCTCAACCTGCTGCTGACGGCGTGTCGCGGCCACAGCTATCTGAAGAACTGACCATGCCCCCACTGTGTATCAACAGGAGTACCCCATGGCCCTGACCGCCCACCAGCTAACGATGCGCTTTGGCGAGCGCCAGCTGTTCGAGATTGACCGGCTCGCCATCGCACCGGGAGATGCCATCTGGCTGCATGGGGCCAACGGGGTGGGCAAGACCACCTTGCTCAAGATCCTGGCGGGGCTGCTGACCCCCACCCGCGGCCACACCAATCTGCCGGGGCGCTGGCAACAGCGGCTCAACCGGCTGCTCAAGCGGGAGCTGGGGCCGGGCCGGGTCACCTATCTGCACCAGACCCCCTATCTGTTCGATCGCACGGTGCACGACAATGTCGCCTGGGCGCTGGACAAGCAGCTCGGCAGCGAGATCCGGGTGTTCGAGGCGCTGCGCCGGGTCGAGCTGGAGGGGCTGGCGCGGGAGCACATCAGCATTCTCTCGGGTGGCGAACGGCAACGGCTGGCGATGGCCCGTGCCTGGGCACTGCAACCTGCCTTTCTGCTGATGGATGAGCCCACCGCCAATCTGGACACACATTCGGTTGCCCTGATGGCCGCATTGGCGCAAGATCTGCGGGAACATGGCAGCGGCCTGGTCGTCATCAGCCACCAGAGCAACGCCCTGACCGACCTGTGCGAGCGGCAATGGACCCTCGCCCGTGGCCAGCTGCAAGAGACGACCCCTTTAAAAATCATCGAGCGACATGACTTCAAAAAGCGACAGCCACTCTGATCCCGTTGCCGTATCAGCAGTGATCCTGGCAGGAGGCCGCGCCACCCGGATGGGAGGCGAAGACAAGGGATGGGTAGCACTGGCGGGACGCCCTCTTATCGACCATGTTTTGGCGCGCCTGCGCCCCCAGGTGGATGAGGTGCTGATCAACGCCAACCGCAGTCAGACCCGCTATCAGGCGCTGGCCCCGGTCATCAGCGATGACAACAACGACTATCTCGGCCCGCTGGCGGGCATGCAGGCAGGTCTTGCTGCCGCCCGTCACGACTGGGTGCTGTTCGTTCCCTGCGATGGCCCCGCCCTGCCGCTGGATCTGATGAGCCGCTTTCGCGCCGCCCTGACCCCGGATACCGAGCTGGTGGTAGCCCACGACGGCGACTGGCTGCAACCCGTGGTCGCCCTGCTGCACAAATCCCTGCTCCCCTCCCTCACCGCTGCGCTGGCAGAGGGAGAGCGCAAAATCGATATCTGGTTTGCCCGCCACAATATGGCGGTGGTGAGCTTTGCCGATCAGCCGGATGCCTTTATCAATCTCAATAGCCCGGACGAGCTGGCCGCCTACGAGGCCCGTCTGCTTGCCCCGGCTATCGACCCCCAACAAGGAGTCACCTCATGACCCCGGCCCCCACTCTTCCCCTGCTCGGCTTCGCCGCCTGGAGCGGCACCGGCAAGACCACCTTGCTGGAGCAGTTGATCCCCCTGCTGGTGGATCGCGGCCTGCGCATCGGGGTGCTCAAGCACGCCCACCACGACTTTGATATCGACCAGCCGGGCAAAGACAGCTATCGCCTGCGCAAGGCGGGTGCCCAGCAGATGATGGTGGCCTCCCGCCGTCGTCATGCCCGTATCATTGAAACGGAACTGGCCGAAGCCGACTTTCGCCAGCTGCTGGCAAGCTTCGATCAGACAGAGCTCGACTTGCTCTTGGTCGAGGGGTTCAAGCACGAACACTTCCCGAAAATCGAGCTGCACCGCGCCGAAATTGGCAAGCCGCTGCTCTTCCCCGAAGACGGCGACATCATTGCGCTGGCCAGCGATCAGCCCCAACAGAGTGGCGAACAACAGCAGACAAGCCTGCCCCGCCTAGATATCAACGATCTGGCGGCCATTGCCGACTTCGTCTGCCGCTGGCTTGACGGCTGTCAGAACAAGGAGCCGGAGGCGGGCAAGGGCTTTCTCTCGGTAGAGGCAGCCCGCAACGCCATTCTGGCGGCCCTCACCCCGAGCAACGCCTGCTGCGACAAGCCGCTGGCCCAGTGCCACGGCGCCGTGCTGGCCGCCGATCTGATAAGCCCCATCAATGTGCCGCCCCACGCCAACTCGGCGATGGATGGCATTGGCCTTCGCAGCGACGATCTCGCCGCCGGGCGTTGGCAACTGGTGGGGGAAGTGCTGGCGGGCCAGCAGCGCCACGAGCCTGTGCTGGCCGGTCAGGCGGTGCAGATCATGACCGGCGCCCCGCTCCCCCCCGGGGTGGATACCGTGGTGATGCGGGAAGAGACGCTGATTGAAGGTGAGTGGGTCACGGTCACCGCCCCAATCCGGGCAGGGCAGAATGTGCGCCTCGCCGGGGAAGATCTCGCCAAAGGTGCGGTCGCCATCCCGGCCGGTACCTGGCTTGGCGCCCCCCAGCTGGGGCTGGCGGCATCACTCGGTCAAGCCAGTCTCACTGTGCGCACCCCGCTGAAAGTGGCGCTGTTCAGTACCGGTGACGAGGTGCAGGCCCCGGGCGAGCAGCTCGCCCCCGGCCATATCTTCGACAGCAACCGCTTCACCCTGATGGCCCTTATCCGCGCCGCCGGTTGCGAGGTGATGGACCTTGGCATCATTCCTGATGACAAGACCATTCTGCGCCAGCAGCTGGAGCAGGCCGCCGCCAGCGCCGATCTGGTGTTGAGCTCGGGTGGGGTCTCGGTGGGCAACGCCGACTTTATCAAGCTGGTGCTGGCGGAGCTCGGCCAGATCGATTTCTGGCGCATCCAGATGCGCCCGGGCCGCCCGCTCGCCTTTGGCAAGCTGGGGCAGACCCCCTTCTTCGGCCTGCCGGGCAATCCGGTGGCGGCGATGATCTGCGTGCTGCAGTTTGTCGAGCCTGCCATCGCCCGCTTGCAAGGCAAGCGGTGGCAGCCGCTGCGCCTCTCGGCACTGGCAGACGAGAAGATGAAGAGCCGCCCGGGGCGCACCGAGTTTCTGCGCGGCATCTTTCATCAGGACCGTAACGGCCAGCTGCGGGTGCGCACCACCGGGCCACAGGGCTCGGGCATTCTCAGCTCCATGGCCGATGCCAACTGCCTGATTGAAATCGTACCGGACCAACCCGGGATCGCCGTTGGCGAGCGGGTCTGGATCCACCCCCTGCAGGGACGACTGGCCTAAATCCCGACGGGGCGTCGGCTGGATGCAAGGCGCCCCGTCACCCACCTGACAGGAGGCAGACCGTGCGTCTTGATGCCCCCCTCTCCCGACTCGATCTGCTGGTCTATGGCCGCTACCGGATCGTCCATGGCCTGCGCATTGCGCTCGCCTTTATGCTCACCTTTCTGCTGACCCGCGAGCTGAAACTGCCGGAGAGCACCTGGCCGCTGATAACCTTGGTGGTGGTGATGGGCCCCATCTCGTTTTGGGGCAATGTGCTCTCCCGCGCCCTGCAGCGGGTGGTGGGTACCATCTTCGGCGCCAGTTGCGGGATAGTGGCGCTCTATCTCGAGATCTACTCGCTACCGCTTACCCTGATCTGGTGCGGGTGCATCATGTTCCTCTGCGGCTATCTGGCCCTCGGCAAGCGCCCTTATGTGGGGCTGCTGATCGGCATCACCCTGGGGGTCACCATGGGGGCCATGCCGGGGGATATAGAGACGGCGCTGTGGCGCAGTGCCGACGTGATCCTGGGCTCCCTGCTGGCGCTGCTCTTTTGCAGCATCTACCCCCAGCGCGCCTACAGCCACTGGCGGCTGCAACTGCACCAGATCCTGCAACAGTCGGGGCGGCTCTATCACACTCACCTCTCCCCCAATGTGCTGGAGCGCCCGCGCCTCAAGCACAATCTCTCCCAGCTGTTGGCCCAAACCGGCAAACTGCGGGCCCTGCTGGCCCCTGCGGCCAAGGAGACGCGCCACAGTATCTCGCTGTTTGATGCGGTGCAGGTCACCATGCGCAACACCCTCTGCACTCTGGAGATGCTGGCCAACACCTACTGGAACGATCGGGAGAGCCACTTCCTGATGCAGAGCACGGCTGCGCTGCAAGCCTGCCATCTGGCCACCGAGGAGGCGATCAACCAGCTTGCCCTGATGATGCAAACCGGTGACGGGCGTGGCGCGGATGCCGCCATCGCTCGCCTGCACGAGGTGGCGACCCAGGTATCGCTCCCCCCCAATACCGAGGCGGCCATCAATGGCTATCTCTGGCTCAACGTGCAACTGACCGAGCAGCTCACCCACCTGCGCCGCCTGCTGGGGCTGATCCTCACCCCGCCCCATCGCAAGCAGCCGGACTAGACCCAATGCAAAACGCCCCGCAGTTGCGGGGCGTTTTGCTGTCTGACTGGCCACTTGGGCCGTTGATCAGCAACTCTTAACTGGCATTGGCCAGCGGCTGCTCGGTGGTGAGGTAGAGGGAGAAATCCTGAATACCCGCCTGCAGGGCGGCAAAACAGTCGGGGTCTATTGCGGTGCCCAGATTCTCCGCCATCATCTCCAGCGCCTGCGGCACAGGGATGGCGCCGCGATAGGGGCGCTTGGCGGTGATGGCATCGAAGATGTCGGCTGTGGTGATGATGCGCGTCTCAAGGGTAATCTCGTTCCCCTTCAGCCCCTTGGGGTAGCCCTTGCCATCGAGCCGCTCATGGTGGGCGCCCGCCACTTGTGCCAGCTCCTCGAAGGCGCCGATACGGCTCAGGATCTCCTCGGTATAGGCGGCATGCATTTGCACCGCAGCCCACTCCTGCGCATCGAGTTTGCCCGGCTTGTCGAGAATGGCGTTGCTCACCCCGAGCTTGCCCACGTCATGGAGCAGGGCGCCCCGCTTGAGCCAGCGTCGACGCGGTTCGGACAACCCCATCTGGGTGGCAAGAATGTCGGTATAGAGCGCAACCCTGCCGCTGTGACCCGCGGTGTAGGGACTTTTGGAGTCAACTACCTGCCCGAAGGCCGCCGCGATTTCGTCCAGATAATCCTCATCCAGCGCCACCTCCCCTTGCCCGGCCGGGTGGACCAGCACCCACTCGGTCAGTCGGGGATCGGCCAGCCCTTGCCAGAACGCCTCGTCGGCCAGCGCTTCAAATTCGCGAACCAGCGCCGGATCAAACCAGCTGCCGCTGCGCTCGCGCAGCTCCTTGAGCGCCGCATCCGGACCTGCGGCCGCGTGAAACACATCCACCACCTGACAGAGCAGGGCAATACGGGAGAAGAGCGGGATCGCCTCGCCTGCCAGTTGCAGGGGCCGACCTTTGCCATTCCAGTGTTCATCAAGGGAGAGGATGCCATCGGCTACCTCGTCACTGAAACGGAGCTGGCGAGCAATATCCGCCCCCCGATGACAGCGGGTCTGGATCAGTTCGTTGGCAATCTGGTCGCCGTTGCGAAAGATATGAAACAGGCTGCGAAAACGTCCCAGCAGATCCGCCTGCAAGCCGGTGTGGCCCAGCACGAAGTTGACTACCTCGGAGAGGGAGCCATCCACCAGCTTGAAATCGCGTTTGAAGTGAAGATCGTCGGTGAGATAGAGCTCGCAGATGCGGGCAGCATTGCTGCTGCACCCAAGATCCTTAAGCAGGAGCGTGTAGTAGAGATCATGGCGCAGCCGGGCATCCAGTCCCAGCCGCTCCCCCAGACGGGAACCTATCCAGCAGCAGCGAATGCAGTGTCCTCTTGGTTGCCCCTCGGTCATATCGAGCGCATGACTGAGGGAACCAATCAACTCCGCCAATCGCAATCCATTCACCGTCATAGTCTACTCCCTTAGACATCATGGCGATTTTGCCAGCAGATTAGGTATACCCCATCTGAAGCTGGATCGATCTGGATTCAGTTGAATTTAGGCAGCAGCCTTGCCCTGATTAGCCCGCTCTTCAAGCTCCGCACGGCTCAGAGTAGAGACAAAGCGGCCATCGAAGTAGATATCCATCAGCTCGCCGCGCTTCTCGCCACGCATCATGCTGCGGCGACCATCCATATAGTGCACCTCCATCTGGGCGGTACGCTCGTCCGGGTAGCTGATCTCCACCTCGCGTACCCCTTGTGGCAGCATGGCCAGCGGCACCTTCTTGAGGGCCGGATCCAGATGCTGGTTCACCTTGATCACCGGATTGGCTTTCATGTCCACCACAGCCGGAGATTTGCCGGTGATGGGGTTCTTGCCAGACCAGAACTCGATGGTATTGAACACAAACAGGTCAGCGGTCGCGGCCAGACCGTAGACAGGGGAGAGCAGCATAAAGACCCCGGCACGACCGTAGCGGTTATCCACCACGCTCAGGTTGCCCTTGGTGACCATGCCGGAAAGCCCCATCTGCCCCATACAGCCACCCAGCCCCATGCTCGCGACCATAACCAGCAGGGCCATGGCCCGCCCCTTCTGTTGTAATGCCATCGTGTTCTGTTCCTGCTCTGAAATGAATGAGGCGGCAAGCCTAATCAAGAGGTCAAACCAGAACAATTCACAATGGCGGGACGATACAGGAGGGGTTCAGATTGGGGCACTGACTGCTCAAATATGAGTCAATGCCCCGGTATGACAGGAAGTCAGGGGGTCAGATGGCCAGATCAGAAACGGTGCTGGAGACGTTGTTCGCCTCCCGGCGGATGTCGCTCATCACCTCGTTCACCTCGCCCACCTGCTGTTTACCCAGCTCGGCGCTGCTGGCGACGTCAGACATCTCGGAGGTGACCTTGGCGGTCAGCTCCCGGTTGTTCTGTACCACCTTGGCAATCTCGTCGGTAGAGAGAGACGTGCGGGCCGCCAGCTGGCGAACCTCGTCGGCCACCACCGCAAACCCACGACCCTGATCCCCCGCCCGCGCCGCCTCAATGGCCGCGTTAAGGGCCAGCAGATTGGTCTGGTCGGCGATGCTGCTGATGGTGGAGACGATCGCCTCGATGCTGCGCGACTGCTCGTTCAGCTGGTTGATAAGGCCGATGCTGTGAGTCAACTGGCTGGCAATCAGGCTGGAGGTATCGACCACCGAGGAGAGCAGACCCGCGCCGCGCTCGGCGCAGTTCAGGGTCTCCCGGGCCGCATCGTGGGCCAGCATGGCCGCTTCCCGCACCGCATCGCTCTTGTTGATCCGCTCGGTAATATCGCTTGCGAACTTGATTACCTTCACCACCTTGCGATACTCATCGAGGATCGGGTTGTAGGTCGCCTCCAGCCACACCTTGCTACCGTGACTGTTCTGACGACAGAAGAGACCGGACTTGAACTGACCACGGCCCAGCTCATCCCAGAAGTGGGGCTGGTCTCGATAGAACTGATCGTCGCAGAAGATACGGTGATGCTTGCCCTGCACCTGCGCCAGGGTATAGCCCATGGTATGGAGGAAATTGCCGTTGGCAGCAATCACCTCCCCGCCGGGGGTGAACTCGATGACCGCCAGCGACCGATCCAGCGCCGTCACCACCGCCTGCTGGCTGAGCAGTTGCAGGTGGTGCTCGGTAATATCGGCCGCGATCTTGATCACCTTGGTCACCACGCCCCGCAACTTGACCGGAAAATAGGTCGCCTCCAGCCAGATCGCCTCGCCCCGTTTGTTGAAGCGCTGGAATACCCCAGTACGGGAACGCCCCTGCTTCAGATCCGCCCAAAACTGCTGATAGTCGCTGCTCTGGGCATAGAGCTTGTCGCAGAAGATACGGTGATGCTGGCCGATAACTTCGGGCGCACTGAAGCCCACCACGTTGAGAAAGAGATCATTGGCGGCCAGCACAGTGCCATCCGGCGTAAAGGTGATGGTCGCCACGCTGCCGTGCACTGCGTCAAAAAAACCCTGCTGTTCCAGAAGTTGATCCTGGCACTGCTGCAACTCGGCTTTCAGTTTGCTATTGAACATCGAAACTTATCCTCCAGACTGGCACCCACCATGGCCAAACCACGCAGTGGATCAATAAGATAATGGTGGCGTGCTCCATCAGCATAGTTGGCGGCGTTGCCGCGATCCCATCTGACGCCATATTTATTGCTGTAAATCAAATTCACCAACCAAGCGCCCCTCATGCAGAGCTGCAACCCTTATTCCACCGCCGGTTGCCACTCCAGATAGGCCGGATTGGCGACAAAGCCGATCCGCTCATAAAGAGGACGCCCCTGCTCGCTGGCATGGAGCCACACCTTGCCCAGCTGACGCGCGCTGGCGAAGGCCGTTATGGCATCGAGCAGCGCCGTGGCGATCCCCTGCTGGCGCCATTGTGGCCGCGTATACATGTTGAGCAGATACCCCTCCACCCCCGCCAGATTGCCGGGATAAGGTGGCCGTTCAAACAATGCCAGCGTCCCGGCCGCCACGATCTGTTTGCCGCCCTCCTGCGTATCGGCCTCAGCCAGCCAGGATAAAGCACTCTCTTCACTCATCGCCCGGGTAAAGTAGTCAAAGGTGGCCTGCCACAAGGCCGGGTCTTCCTGCGGCGTCTCCAGCTCACCGACCTCGCAGAACAGCTGCATGCGCAGCGCCACCAGTGCGGGTATATCTGCGGCCCTTGCCTGACGAATAATCATTGGCTGCTCCTTTTCTCTCATGGGAAATTTCGCCGGCCGTCATTATGACAAAGAGCGCCTTGTGGCGCTCTTTGTCATTGGGGAAATCATTGATAAATCAATGGCTGCGACGTGTCAGCCAGTGATCCAGGCTCAGCACACCGCCGCCCCAGATGGTCAGGGTCAGCAGCATCCAGCCCCACAGCTGGTGATCGTAAAAGCCGCCCGCCCAGAGGGTCGGATAGGAGATCACCGCCATGATATTGAAACCAAACAGCAGCAAGGCGGCCGGGCGAGTAAAAAGCCCCGCCAGCAGGAAGAGCGGCAACAGCAGCTCGGTCGCCGTACCCAGATAAGCAGCCCACAACCAGGGCAGCAGGGGCACCTGATACTCGGATTCAAACAGATAGAGGGTGGAATCCCACGCAGTCAGCTTGAGCCAGCCTGAAGTGATAAAAACTGACGCGACCCACAGCCGCGCCAGCAACAGCACACAAGCGCGGCTCCAGCGCGGCAAATCACCACTCGAGCTGGCCAGCGCCAGCCATTTGTTTGCCATCATGGCATTACCTCCATATCCACCAGCAGACCAAGGGTTATCAGGCGAGTGAGATGTTCACTGGCCGCAGGGTCGGTCGCAAGCAGATCGACCAGCGCCGTACCAGCGAGACAACCCTGCAGCAGCGCCCACTCACCCACCGTCAGGGGCAAGGGGGCAACCCGGCAATCCGGCTGTTTCTTCAATGCCAGCCAGACGGGGGCATCAAGCACCTCCACCGCTTCACCACAGTGCAGCGCCATCTGCCACAGAGCCAGCACCGGATAATCGCTGGCAACCAGCAGCAGATCCGTGGCTGGCAAGAGCCGCAGCCGCTCCCATTGTTGCGGCGATAATGCGGCCAGACGCTCGGCTGGCCAGCTGCGGGAGTCGAGCGGCAGCAGACTGGCACGCTCAAGCTGCCATTCGAACTGCGCCAGCGCCTCCAGCCAGGGCAGTCCGGTAGTGGTCGGCAAGCGGGCCAGCCATTGGCCAAACCCGGCGCCATAGTGCATGACACTCCCTTCCCTGAGCGGCTCGGCCAATACGAAGCCACGGGTCGCCGCTGCAAAAAAGTCATCCCCGACCATAGCCTTGACGGCGGGATAAGTGCTCGCCAGCACCTCGCCAAGGCTCAGGATGAAGTGGTTGCGATAGACCTGCAGCACCGATTCGGCAGGAAAGAGCCGGGAGCTGATGTGAGGGGCAATAGCGTCAGGCGCCCCCAGCAGACCCTCGGCAAAGTGCTGTTGCAGCTTTGCCAGCTCAGCCATGGGCTACCTCCCGTGGCGCACTCATGGCACGCGCCTCATCCAGAATGGCACTGGCCTGCGCCGCCTCTGCCAGCAAGACTGGCAGCGGCGGGATCTCGAGGTCCCACTCAATCAGGGTGGGAATGGCCTGCTTGCGGCAGATCTGGCGATAGAGTTCCCAGACCGGCTCCACCACAGGGGCGCTGTGGGTATCGATATAGAGGGAGCCTTCCGGCAGCTGTTTCTCGGTATAACCGGCCAGATGGATCTCCCCGACGGTGGCGAGATCGATAGCCGCCAGATACTCATCGCAAGAGAAACCGTGATTGAAGGCACTGACATAGAGATTGTTGAGATCGAGCAGGATGCCGCACTCGCTGCGCTGCTGCAGCTCGGCCAGAAATTCCCACTCGCTCATCTCCCCGGGCAGTTGCAGATAGGAGGAGGGATTTTCAATCAACATGCGGCAACCCAGGGTCTGTTGTACCTGCTGGATCTTGTCGCTCATGTTGCGCAGGGAGGCTCGGGTATAGGGCACCGGCAGCAGATCGTTGAAGTAACGCCCGCCAATGCTGCCCCAGCTGAGATGTTCGGAGATCCGTACCGGTTTGATCGCCGCAGCCAGTGTCGACAACTGCTGCAGATGGTGCGGATCGAGCGGGTCGGCAGAACCGAGGGACATGCCAACGCCGTGAAGACTGACGGGGTAGTGTTGCGCCAGTTCGGCGAGCACCTGAAAACCCTGGCTGTGCCGTTCGAAGTAATTTTCACTGTGCACCTCCAGCCAACCGACTGCCGGCAGGGTTTGCCGGATCTCATCGTAATGGGGAGTGCGTAATCCGATACCAATCAAAGGGTTCATCGCAAGACTCGCTTTCGCCAATCAGAGAAGATGCAGGGGGCGACCCATTGGCCATCCCCTGCCCGATGTCTCTTACTTGGGTTGCAGCGAACCGCCGACCAGCTTCTCGCACAGCCCTTTGGGCATCACCACAAAGGCATCACCCTGAGCATCTTCCTTGGCTGTACCGGCGCAGGAGCTGCTCTTGGTCGCACAGTCATTTTTGCTGGCCTTGACCACGCCGTAGCACTTCTCCTTTTCATCGGCAGCCATGGCTGGCGCCGCGATAAATTGGGCGCCCAGCGCCAGCAGACCGGTCATGGCGGAGGCGATAGCAGTGCTTTTTTTAACATTCATGTTCATGTTCCTTTTGATGTCGTTGGATGTTGCTGATATCCCCGATTTGTCGCAACCGGGTACCTGCAATAGAACCGGCAAACGGGATATTCCCTTTCAAAAAAACACAAAAAGAGTTAAAAAACCCAAAGACAGACACTCAATTAATTGATTTTAAACAGCTATTTCATCATTGAAAATTTCTCGACGACCACCCGTTAATGAACGAGGAAAGTGCCATATGGTGCTTTCATCCCGTTAATCTTCTTCACTGCTTCCATCAAAAGAGATATGTCAGACATAAAAAATCCCCGCCAACAGGCAGGGCTGGATGCAACTTGCAAGAAACAAGAAATCAACAAGCGGGAGGGGGGGGTGGGAGCCAGGAGTTGCGGCAAGCAGATAAAAAAAGAGACAGCTTTGGCTGTCTCTTTTTTTGCACATGGTGCGAATGGGGTTTAGTAGAAGATCCGCTCGCCACGCTCGCTCATTTTGAGCCAAACCGGTTTGGTGCTGGTTTTATTCCAGATCCGGTGCAGATAGCTGTAGAAGCGGGCACGATCGCTGCGAAACAGCATCACGGGGAAAGCCAGAATACCCACCAGCAATACATAAATGCGACGAAGAATAATCTGAGTCAGGGAAAAGGGATGAAACATGATGTAACTCCTTACTGGTAAGACCACTGAGCAAAGATTACCCCACTCCATGTAGGATTACTACATCACCAACGCATTTTTTTATAAAAAAATGGTGAAAAACGGGAAATACTGAAAACGGGTTACGTCATTAACCAACAGTTAACAAACTTGCGAAAATCGTGCGCTTTGCCACAGTTATCAGGGGAAAAACATGCAGTAGGGAGACACGCATGAAACTGCCGGAAGTGGCACTGTTGGTGCTGATGGTTGCCCTGACACGGGCACAACTGGAGGAGTGGCAACTGAATCGGGAAGATGCCATCGTGCTGGCCGAACGGGGCGTGCCCACCGTCAGCCTGTGGCAATGCGGCACACTTAAGCAACGGATTGCGGATCTCAACCAGCACAGTGCCGAGGTGCAGTTTCAATATCGGGGGCAAAACATGGCGGATGTGAGCCACTATCTCGAGCGCGAGTGGAAACAGGCTGGCTGCGAACAGTTACTGGTACAGCAAGGATACTGACCAAGGCTCAGACTCGAAGAGTGATGATTGAGATGAACAGAGAGAAGATGGAGGCACGTTCCGGAGTCGAACCGGACTAAACGGATTTGCAATCCGCTGCATAACCGCTTTGCTAACGCGCCATGCTGACAAGACTGATTGTCTTGAAAGTGAGTTCCATCGTTGGTGCGATGGGAAATTGGAGCGGGAAACGAGACTCGAACTCGCGACCCCGACCTTGGCAAGGTCGTGCTCTACCAACTGAGCTATTCCCGCGTTACTGCTTTCGTGCCAGTTGCCTGACAACGAGGCGCATTATACGTACCACGAGCGCCAGCACAACCCCTTTTTCGCAATTTAAGCCCTGATGCAGACTGTTTGCTCAGGGTTTAAACGCCTTGCTGCATTTTTCTCCAGCCAGCTGTGACCCACCAAGCGAATTTGGGATAAAGTCGTTGAAATGATTACGCTTTCGTTCGAGACTTGAGCGGCTTAATAACCGGATTCTCAATTGAAAATCACAAGATGAAATGGATCTTCACGCTTCGTGGGCTCAGGCCGCAGTTAATGCTGGCTTTTTTCATGTTGGGCATGGTGCCCTTTTTGGTCATCACCCTCTTCTTCCTATACAGCCACGGCAAGGATCTCACCACCCAGACCTCCAACCATCTGGTCTCCGTTCGTAATATCAAGAAGAGTCAGCTCGAGGATTACTTCAACAACCTCAAAGAGCAGATCATCAACTTCTCCCAGCAGGATTTTGCCGGCAACAGTATCGGCCGTTTCTATGGCTTTACCGGCGCCTTCGAGAAGTTGGGCACCACACCGCAGGAGGCCCGCAGCCGTGCTCAGGCCCGCTATCTGCCCGGCTCCTGGGATCAACTGCGCAAACCGGACAGTCAGGTGGAGATCGAACCCTCCATCACGGCGCTTATCCTCGCCGACGAGATGTATGGCCGGGTACACCAGCGTTTTCATCGCGGCTATGCCGACATGGTGCGCAAGTCCAACTACAGCGACATCTTTCTGGTGGACCTTAACGGTGATGTGGTCTATTCGGTCACCAAGCACCCTAACTTTGCCACCAATCTGCTCTCCGGCCCCTATCAGGGCAGTGGCTTGGGCCAGACCTTCGCCAAGATCAAACGCCGCCTTGATGGCGGCCAAAAACCGCAGCAGATCTTCGAGTTCACCGATTTTGGCCGCAACGAGCTGACCGGGCAGGTGGTCGCCTACATGGCAGCCCCCGTGATGCAGTACGACTATGTGCGCGGTGTGGTGATTTTCGAGCTGCTGCCGGACAAGCTCAACCAGATCATGGCGGAGCGGGAGGGGCTGGGCGAGACCGGCGAGACCATCCTGATCGGCCCTGACAAGCGGATGCGCGCCGATGCCTGGCTGGCACCGGAGTTCAGCGTCGAGAACAGCTTCAGCACCAATTTCCGGCCGCTGCAAACACCCCTCATCACCAAGACGCTCTCCGGCGAGCAGGGGGTCGGGCTGTTCCACTCCTATCAGGATGACGAGGTGCTGGCCGCCTACACCCAGGTGAAGGTGTTCGATACCGAGTGGGCCTTTATCGCCGAGATCTCCACCTGGGAAGCCTATGCCCCGATCCGCCAGCTGGAAACTCTGGTAATTGTGCTGGGCGCGGGTTCGGTACTGCTGCTGATCCTCTTCTCCCGCTGGCTCTCCCACTCCATCACGGCGCCGCTGCGATCCCTGACCGAAGCAGCCGAGCAGGTGGCCGACGGCGCGCTGGATCACCCCATCGCCATCGAGCGCACCGGTGATGATATCGACCGGCTGGCCGAGGCGTTTCGCCATATGCAGCGCTCGGTGAAGGACAAGATCGAACTGATCGAACAGCAGACCCAGGAGCTGCAACAGCAGGTCAAGCTGACCCACAAGCAGAACCTTAGCCTGCAGCAGGCGGACAAGCTCAAGGATGAACTGCTGGCCAACACCTCCCACGAGCTGCGCACCCCCATTCACGGTATCAAGGGGATGGCCGAGTCGATGCTCGCCAGCCAGCAGGATTTGACCGAAGGGCAGCAAAAACAGCTCGGCCTCATCATCAAGAGCGCAGACGGTCTGGCCCGTCTGGTGGACGATCTGCTGGACTACCATCAGATGCGCTACGGCCAGCTGGAAATCCACTCCCAGCCCGTCTCATCAAAAGGGGTTATCCGGCTGGTGCTGGACCTCTGCCAGCATCTGGTGCAGGCCAAACCCCTCACTCTGGTGGATATCAGCCCGGCCGAACTGCCGCCGGTGCTGGCCGACGAGCAACGGCTCGAACAGGTGCTCTATAACCTGGTGGGCAACGCCATCAAGTACACGCCGCAGGGCAAGGTGGTGCTCAGTGCCATCGTCGAGAACAACTTCCTGCGCATCAAGGTCACCGACACCGGCATCGGCATCGCCCCCGACCATCTGGAACATATCTTCGAGCCGCTAGTACAGATGAGCCCGGAGGTGAGCAAGCAGGGGGCGGGCCTTGGCCTCTCCATCACCCGCCAGCTGGTGCACCTGATGGGGGGCGAGCTGTTTGTCGAGAGCGAGCCGAGCGTTGGTTCTACCTTCGCCTTTACCCTGCCCCTTGCCACCGGTAAAGCGGTCAATCTGACTCAGGGCAGCCGCCAGATCGAGCATCAGCTGGTGCGCCAGCAACCGCTAATCCTGCCGGACTGGGAGAGCGACGATCTGCCCCCTCCCCCGAGGATGCGCCGCTCATTCTGGTGGTGGATGACGAGCCTATCAACCTGCACATCCTGCGCCATCTGCTGCAGCCCTGCGGCTACCGCATCCTGCCCAGCAGTGACGGCCACGATGCGCTGGCCAAGCTGGCCGAGGAGCCGGTGGACCTCATCCTGCTCGACGTGATGATGCCGACCCTCTCCGGTTTTGACGTCTGCCGTCGCCTGCGCCAACAACACCCGAAAGATATGCTGCCGGTGTTGCTGCTTACCGCCCTCAACCAACCCAAGGATATCGAGGAGGGCTTTGGAGCCGGTGCCAACGACTATCTGGTCAAACCCTTCTGCAAGGAGGAGCTGTTTGCCCGGGTCAAGGCACTGCTGGAAGCCAAGGCCGGACGCGCCTCGCTGGTAGAGAACCGGCTTTTGAAGCAGGAGATCGAACATCGCCTCACCCTGCAGGATCGGCTGCATCAGGATCAGCAGCGGCTGCTGGCCCTGCTCGGTGAAGGGGCCGACCCCATGATCTTTATCGACGAGCAGGGCACAGTGCTGTTTGCCTCCCGTGTGCTGGCGCGCCTGCTGGGACAGGAGCCGGAAGCCATGGAGGGGCAGCCCCTCAATGAGTGGCTCGCCACCCCGCTGCAGCAGCAGTGGCCCGACCTTGCCAGCGAGCGGGAACACAATCTGGAGTTTCTGGTGGCCGGGCAGAAGGACGTGCTCAACGCCCGTGCCCTGCCCATCGCGCTCGGAGGACAGGCCGCTTTCGCCCTCACTCTGAGTACCGAGCTTCGTCAGGATGAGAACAGGGTAATGGCGCTGGAGAACGCCCTCAAGAACCTCTCGCGGCAAGCCATCATCGAAGATGAACAGCTGCTGGGCGAGCTGAGCCGCCTGGGTGGCGAGTTCCGTTCGCTGGCCGACGACCTCATTCGCCAGCAGGATGACGAGCCGCTGCGCCGGGCGCTGGTAGAGACCATGCAGCTCACCCTGGATGCCTGGCAGCAGGGGACCGGCAAGGGCAAAATCGTGCTGGCAGAGAAGAGCAAGCTGTGGCGGGTCTATATGGACAGATCCAGCCCGCAGACCCGCACCCTCGACAAATACCTGAGTCTGGACACCCTGCCCAAGTCGCCACGCTGGAAGACGGTCGTGGCCACCACCGAGTATGTGCTGGGCCACTGCCCGCTCAATGACCACCAGCGCCAGCAGTTGCAGCACAGCGCCCAGACCCTGCGTCAACTCGCCAACCGCAAGCCGTGACACGGCGCCCTAAACGGGCGCCGGATCACAATTGGCAATCTGATTTCTTTTTATGCAAAACAAAGCCCCGCACAACCCCGAAACCGAGAGCAGATCCAATTCACAAATTTGTCATATACGCCATTTTCACAGCCACTTTCTACGCGAGAGCAAATAACGCAAACCAATGATTCTAAAAATATAAAAAAGCATTTTGACGAGATTGACGTAACACCGTCAATTTTTACGAAAACAACGAAATCAATAGTTGTTGTTTTCCTGTTAATTCTGGTTTGCTTAGGGCGTTGGAAAACAGAACGACAAAGGTTAGACACCTGACCAACACAGAGGGCCGATTTCATCAGCATGCGAAACCGGTGCTCACACAAAACAAGGCGAACCCTCGGGAATGCCAAAAAATAAGAAAGGAAAACATATGCTTGCCAAAGTATCCAAAATCTCTACCGCTGTAATGCTGGGAACCATGATGCTTGCCGGTGCCGCCGGTAACGCCATGGCCGCAGAAAACAAAACCGTGCTGACCATGGTCGCACAGCAGGAAACCGCCTGGGTCAAGAACTTCAACCCCTTCCTGCAAGCGGGCTTGCTGCACACCACCCGTCACTTCATCTATGAACCACTGGTGATCTTCAACGATATGCAAGGGGGCAAACCCGTCTATCGTCTGGCCACCAACTATGCGTTCAGCGATGACCTGAAATCCGTCACCTTCGATCTGCGTGACGGCGTGAAGTGGTCTGACGGCGAAGCCTTTGATGCCGATGACATCATCTTCTCCTTCAATCTGGTCAAGGCCAACAAGGCGCTGGATGAGCGCTCAATCTGGTCCCAGATCAAGAGCGTCGAGAAGCTGGCCCCGAACAAGGTCAAATTCGACCTGACCGAGGTCAACACCAACGTGGTGAACGATCTGGTGCTGGTACCTATCGTGCCGGAGCATCAGTGGAAATCGGTGAAAGATCCGGTTGCCTTCACCAACGACAAGCCGGTTGGTACTGGCCCCTTCACCGAAGTGGACAACTTCTCCGCCCAGCTCTATACCCAGTGCCGCAACCCGCACTACTGGGATAACGCCAACCTCGCCATCGACTGTATCCGTATGCCGCAGATGGCCACCAACGACCAGGTGCTGGCTGCTGTCATGAAGGGTGACATCGACTGGTTCGGCTCCTTCGTACCGGATATCGAGCGCCTCTACGTCGGCAACGATCCGAAGAACAACAAATACTGGTTCCCGGCCTCCGGTACCGTGGCATTCAACGTCAACTTCCAGACCAAGAACCCGGGCAATAACGAAGCCTTCAACGACATCAACTTCCGCCGCGCCTTCTCCATGGCGATGGACCGCCAGTCCATGGTGGATATCGCGGGCTACGGCTACCCCACCGTCAACGAATACCCGTCAGGTCTGGGCAAAGCCTTTGACTCCTGGAACAACCCGGAAGTGGACAAGAAGTACGGCAAGTACAACAAGTTCGATCTGGAAGGGGCCAAGGCCCTGCTGAAAGAGGCAGGCTACAAGGATTGTGACGGCGACAAGTTCCTCGACACCCCGAGCTGCAAAAAGATCGAGTTCAAGGTACTGGTACCGAACGGCTGGACCGACTGGGTCAACACAGTTCAGATTGGTGTAGAAGGGCTGCAGGCGCTGGGCCTGAACGCCAAGACCGCCACCCCGGAAGCGACCGTCTGGACCGAGAACCTGATCACCGGTGACTTCGACGTCGCCCTGCAGGGTTACTTTGCCGGTGCAAACCCGCACAAGTACTTCGAGACCGCCTTCCACTCCCGCAACATGGGTGAGCGTGGCAACCGCTTCGCCGCGCCCCGTTACAAGGATCCCGAGCTCGACAAGCTGATCGATGACTTCACCCAGACCGCCGATGCGGCTAAGCAGAAGGAGATCATGTTCGCCATCCAGGATCGTGTTGGTGCCAACCAGACCATCATTCCGGTCTTCAACAACCCGACCTGGTATGAGTACAGCACCAAGCGCTTCAACGGCTGGTTCAGTGCTGATAACCCGGTAGCCAAACCTCAGCTCCACCCGGACACCCCTGAGCGTCTGCTGCACGTGTTGTCCCTCAAGCCAAACAGCTAAACAATCCCGGCCCCCTGCGGGGGGCCATCTTCCCCGTTAATCCCCTTCTTGCCCGGTTTTTCCGGGGTTGGGGTAGCTATACCCGACGCGGGGCAGACTTGCAGTAAAAGGTACCATCATGGGATTCATACTGAGACGCTTTTCCTTCTACCTGGTTGCCTTTCTGGTAGCCGCCACCATCAACTTCCTGTTACCCCGTGCCATGCCAGGGGATCCTGTCTCCGTGATGTTTGCCCGCGCTGGCGCCATGATGGAACCCGCCGCCCTGGAAGCCCTCAAAGCCACCTTCGGCTTTGTCGACGGCCCCATCGGCACCCAGTTTCTCACCTATGTGAAGAGTGTCTTCACCTGGGATCTCGGCACCTCGGTGCGCTTCTACCCACAGCAGGTCTCTGACGTGCTGGGTCGTGCCATCGGCTGGACCCTGTTTCTGGTCGGCACCTCCACC
This sequence comes from Aeromonas sp. 11P, assembly GCF_051920165.1. Lineage (NCBI taxonomy): Bacteria > Pseudomonadati > Pseudomonadota > Gammaproteobacteria > Aeromonadales > Aeromonadaceae > Aeromonas > Aeromonas sp. 11P. The sequence goes on along the minus strand of NZ_JBQBDJ010000004.1, from coordinate 4,124,794 downwards.
ATCCTGAGCTTCTCCATCGGTTCCATCGTCGGCATCTTCGCCGCCTGGTATCGCGGCGGCCGGATGGACAGCATTCTCTCCCCGCTCACCCTGGTGATGCAGGCCATTCCGCCGGTGGTGGTCTCTCTGCTCGCCCTGTTCCTGTTCGGGGTCAGCCTCGAGTGGCTGCCCATCGGCTACGCCTACAGCCCGGAGATCAAGGCTGACTGGGGCTGGGAGCACATCAAGAGCATCATGACTCACGCCATCATGCCGGTGCTGACCCTGGCCGTGGTGCAGGTGGGGGGCTTTCTCATCACCATGCGCAACAACATGATCAACCTGCTGGGTGAGGATTACATCACCATGGCCAAGGCCAAGGGGCTCTCCAGCAACCGGGTGATCTTCAACTACGGCGCCCGCAACGCCATTCTGCCCAGCGTCACCGCCCTCTCCATGGCGCTCGGTTTCGTCATCGGTGGCTCTCTCATCACCGAAGTGATCTTCAACTATCCCGGTCTGGGCCTGACCCTCTATCAGGGCATTCTGGCCCGCGACTACCCGCTCATTCAGGGGCAGCTGCTCATCATGACCATCACCATGCTCAGCTTCAATTTCCTGGCCGACGTGCTCTACGTCTTCCTGGATCCCCGTCTGCGTACAGGAGGCAAATAAGATGCGTATGCCGACCATTCTCAAAATCCTGCTGGGCAACAAGAAGGCTGCCTGTGGCCTCGCCATCGTGGTTGCCTTCGTACTGATGGCCCTCTTTGCCCCCATTCTGGCCAGCAACGAGCCGACCAAGCGGGTGGCTCGCCCGCACCAGCCGCCCAGTGCCGAGTTCGTGATGGGGTCCACCCGCATGGGCCACGATATCTGGGCCCAGTTCACCAACGGAGCCCGTATCTCGCTGCTGGTGGGCTTCAGCGCAGGCCTGCTGGTCTGCACCCTGGCCGTCGCCATCGGCATCACCGCCGGTTACTTCGGGGGCCTGGTGGATGAGTGCCTCACCTTCCTGATGAACGTGGTGCTGGTGATCCCCAACCTCCCCTTGCTACTGGTACTGGCGAGCTTTATCGGGGAGGCGTCACCGGCGGTGATTGCCGTGATAATAGGGTTGACCTCCTGGGCCTATGGCGCGCGGGTCATCCGTGCCCAGACCCTGGCGCTGCGCGAGAAGGAGTTCGTCATCGCCGCCGAAGTGCTGGGCGAGCCAGCCTGGCGCATCATTCTGGTGGAGATCCTGCCCAACCTCATCTCCATCATCGGGGTGAGCTTCATCGGCTCCATCATCTACGCCATCGTCACCGAAGCGACCCTGGAGTTCCTCGGCCTCGGCGACCCGACCGTGGTGAGCTGGGGCATCATGCTCTACAACGCCCAGACCTCCAGCGCCATTCTGGTCGGCGCCTGGTGGGAGATCCTGGCCCCCTGCTTTGCCATCGCCACCCTGGGTGCCGGTCTGGCTCTGCTCAACTTCGCCATCGACGAGATTGCCAACCCGCAGCTGCGCTCCCACAAAGGGTTGAGCCGCTGGAAGAAACTCGCGGCGCCGGTCACCACTCCGATTGCCACAGTACAGGAGAAGACAGCATGAACAAGCATCCCCTGCTGTCAGTACGCAATCTTTGCGTTGACTACATCACCGAAAATGGCGACGTGCGCGCCGTCAACTCGGTGAGCTTCGATATCAGACAGGGCGAGATCTTCGGTCTCGCCGGTGAGTCGGGCTGCGGCAAATCCACCGTCGCCTTCTCGGTAGCCCGGCTGCACAAGCCACCCGCCTACATCAGCGGTGGCGAGATCCTGTTCAAAGGGGAGAACATCCTCCACTACGGTGACGAGCGGCTGCGCTCCTACCGCTGGCAACAGGTGTCGGTAGTGTTCCAGTCCGCCATGAACGCCCTGAACCCTGTGTTGCGGATGGAGGAGCAGTTCTGCGACGTGCTGCTGGCCCACAACCCCGGCATGACCCGTTACGAGGCGATCAAGCGCGCCCAGGAGCTGCTCACCATTGTCGATATCCACCCGAGCCGGCTCAAGGACTACCCGCACCAGTTCTCCGGCGGCATGCGCCAGCGGCTGGTGATCGCCATCGCCATGGCGCTCAACCCCGAGCTACTGATCATGGATGAGCCAACCACGGCGCTCGATGTGGTGGTACAGCGGGAGATCCTGCAGAAGGTCTATGCCCTGAAAGAGAAGTTCAACTTCTCCATTCTGTTCATCACCCACGACCTCTCCCTGATGGTGGAGTTCTGCGATCGCATCGGCATCATGTATGCCGGTGAGCTGGTAGAAGTCGCCCCCTCCAAGGCGATCCTGACCGCGCCGCTGCACCCCTATACCAGAGGGCTGGGCAACTCCTTCCCGCCCCTGCACGGGCCGAAGAAGGTGCTGGAGGGGATCCCGGGCACCCCGCTCAACCTGCTGGAGGTGCCGGTCGGCTGCCGCTTTCAGGCCCGCTGCGGCAAGGTGCACGATCGCTGCCGTCAGGAGTACACCAAATTGGCCGAGATCCGCCCCGGGCAACAGACCGCCTGCCACCTCTATGAAGAGCAGGGGCTGCAACAAGATTCCGTGATCTATCTGGACAAGGCCGCTGGCTGTTAAGGATGTCTGTCATGCAAATCGCCAAAACCGATGCACCCATCATCGAAGTCCAGCATCTCTACAAGGACTTCCCCATCAACTCCAATGCCATCAAGAGTGGCAAGATGCGGGCCCTCTCCGACATCACCTTCAACCTGCACCGGGGCCGCGCCCTGGCGGTAGTCGGTGAGTCGGGCTCCGGCAAGAGCACCATCGCCAAGATCATCGCCAAGATGTACAAGCTCAGTGCCGGGCGCATTCTCTATCGCGGCCACGATCTGGAGGAGTTCAACAAGGGCACCGCCCTGCTGGACTATCGCCAGAGCGTGCAGATGGTGTGGCAAGACCCGTTCGGTTCATTGAACCCGACCCACACTATCTATCACCACATCGCCCGCCCCCTGCTGCTGCACAGCAAGGTGATCGACAAGAAAGATCTGCCCGACATGGTCCACGCCCTGCTGGAGAAGGTCGGTCTGACCCCGGCCAAGGCGACTGCGGCCAAATATCCGCACCAGCTCTCCGGCGGCCAGCGCCAGCGGGTCAACATTGCCCGCAACCTGGCGGTGGAGGCGGAAGTGGTGCTGGCGGACGAGCCGACCTCCATGCTCGACGTCTCCATTCGCATCGGCATCCTCAACCTGATGGAGCAGATGAAGAATGAGCTTGGCGTCTCCATGCTCTACATCACCCACGACATCGCCACCGCCCGCTATGTGGCGGAAGATCTGGCGGTGATGTATGTGGGCCACATGGTGGAGTGGGGCGAGGTGGACGAGATCCTGCACCACCCGCAGCACCCCTACACCCAGCTGCTCATCTCGGCGGTGCCCGATCCCGAGAAGAGCATCCACGCCGAGCTGGAGGGGGGCCGCAAGGGGGAGATCCCGCTCTGGACGCCGGAGTCCTGCGGTTGCCCGTTTGCCGGGCGCTGCAATCAGGCGATGCCCCGCTGCAAGGAAGCACTGCCTGCCATCACCAAGCTTGCCGACAACCACTTCGTGCGCTGCTACCTCTACGAGTGATGGTGCACCTTAGACCGGCCGGACAGCCCTGTTCGGCCATGCCTCGATACGGGGCGGCCACAGCCCCGTGATGTGCCTCACCGCCCGGCGGTGAACCACAGGAGTAATACCTTGATGGAACTCTTGATCAATCAGGTGGGCTACGAGTGCGACGGCCACAAGGTCGCCTTGTTGCAAACCTCCCCCGCTCCTGATCTCGGCGGCTATGTCAGGCTGCAACGCCTTGATGATGGCCAGATCCTGTTTGAAACTCCGCTGCAACCGGCTGGCAGCGTCCCAGGCTGGCAGGGCCGCGCTTACTGGCGCGCCGACTTCTCCGCCTTCAAAGAGCCCGGCCACTATCGGCTGGAGGCGATCACTGCCCAAGGCATAGTCCGCTCGACCCGCTTTGCCATCGGCCAGGATCTGCTGGCCAGCCGCTGCCTCTCGGACGTTATCCACTACTTCAAGGGGCAGCGCGCCAGCGGCACCTTCGATCGGGCCGACCGCAACGCCCGCCTTTTTGGCACCGACCAGCACAAAGATGTGCACGGCGGTTGGTTCGATGCCAGCGGCGACATGAGCAAGTACCTGAGCCACCTCTCCTACGCCAACTACCTCAACCCCCAGCAGACCCCCATGGTGGTTTGGGCCCTGCTCAAGTGCCGGGAACTGCTGGCCCCACGCCGCGATATCGACGGAGTGAACCTCTGCAAGCGGCTCAATGACGAGGCGCTGCACGGAGCCGATTTCCTCTGCCGGATGCAGGATGAGTCGGGCTTCTTCTTCATGACCCTGTTCGACAAGTGGAGCAAGGATCCCGCCCAGCGCGAGCTGTGCGCCTATGCCACCCAGCAGGGGCTCAAGTCTGCCAACTGGCAGGCGGGGTTCCGCCAAGGGGGCGGCATGGCCATCGCCGCGCTGGCCCGCGCCGCCCGCGAGAGCGTCAGTGGCGACTTCGATGCCAGCCGCTACGCCGAGGCAGCCAAACGCGGCTACCTGCATCTGTGCGAGCACAACCTTGCCTATCTCGACGATGGGGCCGAGAACATCATCGACGATTACTGCGCCCTGCTGGCGGCGGTGGAGCTGACCCGCACCTTCGGCAACGAGTGGCTGAATGAGGCGAGAGCCCGTGCCAGCAAGCTCTGTGCCCGCCAGCGCATTCATCCGGAGCTTGGTCACTACTGGTCGGCCAACGAGGATGGCTCGCGCCCCTACTACCACGCAGCAGAAGCTGGTCTGCCGGTGCTGGCGCTGCTGGAATATCTGGGGGTAGAGCCGGATAAGGAGCACAAGGCCCAAGCACAAACCGTGGTGGAGCAGGCGCTGGCCGCCGAGCTGGCGCTCTGTGCCCGCGCGGGCAACCCCTTCTCCCTCGCCCGCCAATATGTGAAAGGGGTGGATGAAGCGCCGCGCGTCAGCTTCTTTATGCCCCACAACAACGAATCCGGTTACTGGTGGCAGGGGGAGAACGCCCGCCTCGCCTCGCTGGCGGCCATGGCCTTTGCTGGCGCCCGCCACTTCCCCCGCCAGAGCCAGCCGCTGCTCACTTATGGCCAGCGCCAACTCGACTGGATCCTCGGGCAAAACCCGTTCAACGCCTGCATGCTGGCGGGCCACGGCATCAACAACCCCGCCTATACCGCCGGTTATCCCAATGCGCAGGGGGGCATCTGCAACGGCATCACCGCTGGCTTCGATGACGAGAACGATGTGGCCTTTATCCCGGAGGAGTACAAGGATCGGCTGGATCAGAACTGGCGCTGGGGCGAGCAGTGGATTCCCCACGCAGCCTGGTTTGCCCTGGCTATCAGCTGGCAGAATGCGCAGGGAAATGGAGGTCGCCATGATTGAGTTCTGGGTCGGCGTCGATGGCGGGGGCACCCACACCCGCGCCCGCATTCGGGATCGGGCGGGCAAACTGCTCGGAGAGGGGCGCGCGGCCGGCTCCAATCTGGAGCTGGGCATCCCCCATGCCCACGCCAATGTGCTGGCCGCCATCGCCAGCGCCCGCCTTGCCGCCGGGATCGCTATCGAGAGTGAACAGCAGATGGGGGTCGGGCTGGCGCTCGCCTCCGCCGAGCTGGCCGACTGCTATCACGCCCTGCTCGAGATGCCCTTCCCCTTTGCCAGCGTCAGGCTCACCTCCGATGCCTTCGGTGCCTGCCTCGGCGCCTTTGGCGGCCGTGAGGGGGCCATTCTGATCGCCGGTACCGGCTCGGTGGGGCTGGTCTATCAGGAGGGGCAGATCCGCACCTGCTCCGGCCGCGGCTTCCCCATTTCAGATATAGGCAGCGGTGCCTGGCTGGGGCTGCGCGCCATCCAGCAATCCCTGCTCTGCCACGACGGCATTCTGCCCCCCAGCACCCTCGCCATCCGCTTGATGGATCGCTTCAGGCGGGATCAGGCCGAGGTGGTACGCTGGGCCGCCCGCGCCATTCCGGCGGACTATGGCCACTTTGCCCCCTGGGTATTCGATGCCGCCAGCGATGGCGACGAGCTCGCCAATCAGCTGCTGGACGAAACCTGCGAACAGCTGCGGATCCTGCTGGAGGGAATGACCCAGCTGGGTGCCAGACAGATCGCCCTGCTGGGGGGAATTGGCACCCGCCTCGCCCCCCGTCTCGACCAGCTCAACCTGATCCCCCCCCAGGCAGATGCGCTCGATGGCGCCATCCTGTTTGCCCAATCAGAGGATTTTCCATGTCTACACCCCTGATCCACACCCAGGTCGCCCGACGTGACGGCGAGGATGTCTGGTTCACCTTCACCCTCTCCTGCGTGCCGGATACCAAGTGGAAGCTGCACTTCTGTCTGGCTCGCCATATCGACCCCGACTCCTTGCAAGGGGGCGAGCTGGAGCGCCAGAGCGGCAGCTACAAGGTGATTGTCCCGAAAGCGGACAGCTGCGAGCTGCGCTTTTGCTGCCGCCAGACCCCCATCAAGAAGCTCTCCGACATGCCGCAGGGCTTCTTCCTTAGCTTGCCGGAGGCGACCACAGGTGCCCAGCTGCTGCCGGTGACGCTGGCCGCTCAGGATCTCGGACTGGAGAACCCGCCGGTAACCCGCCCCGACTTGCCGGATGTCGAGCCCCTACCCGGAATCGTGCCGCAACCGGCCCATCTGGTGCAACTGGAGGGGAACTTCCGGCTGGCCGAGCGGGCACATGTCAGCGCCCCTCACGATGTGCCGAAGCTGCTGGCCCACTTCAACGAGCTGACATCGCTGGCGCTGGAGCAGGATCACGACGCTGAAATCCGGCTGACCGAGGCCAAACTGGCCCCCGAAGCCTACCAACTCACCATCACGCCGCAGGAGGTGGTGATTGCCGCCGCCGACGAAGCGGGCTGGCGTCATGGGCTGGTCACGCTAGCCCAGTGGTATCTGCAACATGGGGAGAGCCTGCCCTGCGTCACGCTGGAGGATGCCCCGCGCTTTGGCTTTCGCGGCATTTTTCTCGACTGCGCCCGTCACTTCCACACTCCGGCCACCATCAAGCGCCTGCTCAAACTGATGAGCCTCTACAAGTTCAATCGCTTCCACTGGCATCTGACCGATGACGAGGGGTGGCGACTCGAGATAAAGACCTTCCCGGAGCTGACCGACGTGGGTGCCTGGCGAGGCCACGATCTGGCGATCGGCCCCCAGCTCAGCGGCGGCGCCGAACCCTATGGCGGCTACTACACCCAGAGCGAGGTGAAGGAGCTGGTGAGCTATGCCGGTGAGCTCGGCATCACCGTCATTCCCGAGATCGACATTCCGGGCCACTGTCACGCCGCCATCAAGGCGCTGCCCGAGTTGCTGATAGAAACGGCGGATCACTCCCGCTACCGCTCGGTGCAGCATTTCGATGACAACGTGCTCAATCCTGCCCTGCCCGGCACCTACCGCTTCCTGGAGGCGGTGCTGGACGAGGTGTGCGAACTCTTCCCCGGCCCGCAGATCCACATGGGAGGTGACGAGGTGCCGACCGGGGTCTGGACCGACAGCCCCGCCTGCCAGCAGCTGATGGTCGAACAGGGCTACGCCGACTGCCGCGAGCTGCAGGGCCATCTGCTGCGCCACTGCCAGCGCTATCTGGCCGCCAGAGGCAAACAGATGATCGGCTGGGAGGAGATCCTGCATGGCGACAAGGTGAGCCGCAAAGCGGCCATCTGTGCCTGGACAAGCTTTCAGGCGGGGCTGGACGCTGCCGCGGCCGGTTATCCGGTGGTGATGGCGCCCGCCCAGTTCCTCTATCTCGATCTCGCCTGGAGCGCCGATATTCATGAACCCGGCCTCTACTGGGCGGGGACCCTCAATCTGGAGCAGGTCTACTCGTGTGACCCTGCCCCAGCCGATTTCCATGCCAACGATAACATCCTCGGGGTGCTGAGCCCCTTGTGGTCAGAATTGATCACCAGCCGTGATCGTCTCGACTACATGTTGTTCCCGCGTATGCTGGCCACGGCCGAGGTTGCCTGGAGCGAACCCGCCCACAAGGGCTGGGAGCTCTTCGCCGCCCGCCTGCCGGGTCAGCTGCAGATCCTCGATCAGTTGCAGGTGCGCTACCGGATGCCACAGAGGTAATGTTGTCTCTACTTTGGCGGCCAATCGGCCGCCTTTTTTACGATTAGCCAACAAAACATCAACTTCCCCCTACCATTCATCCGCCATTATTGGCAAAATCCAGCCCCCAATGAAGCTGGTCTGCCTCCTGCTGGCGCGAGCCTGCGGCCACCTCAAAATCTGCCACAATAACAACGACAACATTATCAACAAGAACATCGGAGCGTATTCCTATGGCCCGCAGAGATGTCCATACCCTGGATAGCGAAGTGGAGTTTCCTGCCGACGTACAACTGGTCTCCACCACTGACCTGCGCGGGGTGATCACCTACGCCAACCCGGCCTTCTGCGAAATCGCAGGTTACCCGGTCGATGAACTGGTGGGACACAACCACAATCTGGTACGCCACCCCGACATGCCCAAGGCCGCCTTCGCCGATCTCTGGGCCCGCCTCAAGGAGGGCAAACCCTGGCGCGGCATCGTCAAGAATCGCTGCAAGGATGGTCGTTACTACTGGGTAGATGCCTATGTGACCCCCATCTATGAAAGCAACAGGATCAGCGGCTACCAGTCGGTACGCTGCAAGCCCGAGCCCCAATTCAAGCGCATCGCCGCTCAGACCTACCAAGCCCTGCTCAAGGCCGAGCGCGGCAACAGCAGCAACCTTCCCTCTCTTGCCAGAGTGCGCACCCCGGCCATTACCCTGCTGCTGCTCGGCATGATGGGCTGGACCTTCGCCAGCCAAGGGGCCATGACCGTCCTGCTGATGCTGCTGCCCCTGTTGCTTCTTGGCGGAGCCTACTGGCGCGAGCTCTTTGCCCTGCCCCACTATCTGCAGCAACTGGGCCGTGAATATGACAGTCTGACCCGGCTGATCTACTCCGGTGACAACCCCGGCGCCATTGTCGATTTTCATATCAAGATGCTGCAGGCCCGCATCCGAACCGTGTTGGGGCGGATCAACGATGCCACGACACCTCTGCAAACCCTGGCCATCAATTTGAAGCAGGCCTCTCATCAGGCCTGTCTCGATATCAACGAGCAAGATGCCCAGACCCAGCAGATGGCTACGGCTATGACTCAAATGGCCAATACAGCTCACGAGATCGCCCGCAACATTCAAGACTCCAACGGTCAGGTCAACGAAGCTCGCAATCGTTGTGAACAAACCAACCAGCAGTTGAACCAGACCGAGCAACAGATCGAACAGCTCGCCAAACAGGCTGAGCTGGCGTTCAACTCGGCAGTGGAGCTCGCCAGCGAATCCGAACGGATTGGCAGTGTCATGGGCGAGATCCAGGGCATCGCCGAGCAGACTAACCTGCTGGCCCTCAACGCCGCCATCGAAGCGGCTCGCGCCGGGGAGCAGGGCCGTGGTTTTGCGGTGGTTGCAGACGAGGTGCGTACTCTATCGACCCGCACCCACAAGGCGACCGAGCAGATCCAGGGCAGCATCAAGCAGATCCAGCACACGCTGGGACGCTGGAAGGGGATGATGCAGGAGAACCTGCAGCAGACCCGCGCATGTGCCGAGATGACCCGCCAGGGTGCCAGCAGCCTCCATACCGTGCTGACAGAGATAGAGCTGGTCACCGAACACTCCACCCAGATCGCCACCGCTGCAGAGCAGCAACAAGCGGTCGTGGAGGAGATCAGCCGCAGCATCCACCAGATCTCCGAGTACTCCCACGCCAACAGTCAGAAGATGCTGGATGTCGATCACTCCAGTCAGGCTCTGCTGGAACGGGCCAAGCAACTGAAGGGGCTTAGCCAGACCTTCGGCTGAATCATTGCCAGCCCCATGACAGAAGCGCCACAATGGCGCTTCTGTTGTTTTTGACGAATCGGGTCTATGAGCATTCAACCAAGTCCATCCTCATTGAACAAAACTGCCCGTATCGAAGCGATCATCGCCCTGATCCCGGCAGGCCGGGTGGTCAGTTACGGTCAGGTGGCCGATCTGGCCGGGCTGCCCGGACGGGCAAGACTGGTGGGTAAGGTTCTGCGGGAAACCGACAAGGTACTGCCGTGGCATCGGGTACTGGGCGCAGCGGGCACCATCTCGTTACCGAAAGGGTCGGCTGGCTTCGACAGACAGGTGGGATTGCTGCAGGAAGATGGCGTGCCCGTAATTGGTGGACGGGTCAGAATGAAGGAATGGCAATGGCAGCCCGATCTGGCCGAGCTGCTTTTTCTACTGCCGTTTTGAGGGAATCACAGCCGGCTCACTCCAGCGGCGCCAGGATCTCGTCGCTGCGCACCTGCACCGGTATGGTCTCATCCGCGCGCTGTAGCAGCACCAGCAAGCTCTGCCGGTCCACTTCCAGCACATAGGCCGCCCCTTCACGGGTCATGCAGCTCATGCCCGGCCGGATCTCGTTAATCTCCATCTCAACCTCCTTGTCTACTTCGCGATTGACGACAGCTGCACTCCTTGCAGCTGTCTCAGTATACCGCTACCCATAAGCAAAGAGGCCCCTTGTCGGGGCCTCTTTTCATCAGGCTTTTTTAGCCTTTGGCAAACTCTCTTGCCAGGTACCGTTGTCGTAATGAGCGGTCCAACCGGTCGCCTTGCCGTTGACCTCGCTCATCACGTACTGCTCCTTGGTCTTGCGACTGAAGCGCACGATGGCGGGGTTGCCGTCCGGATCGGTGAGCGGGGCACCGGCCAGATACTTGTGCTTGGCGGAGATGCGATCCTTGAAGCGCTTGAGCTCCTCCACCAGCGGCGCGCGGGTTTCGCGGGATTTGGGGAAGTTGCTGGCCGCCAGGAACAGACCGGCAGCCCCGTCACGCAGCACGAAGTGGGCATCGGACTGGGTGCACTTGAGCTCCGGCAGCGGCACCGGATCCTCCTTCGGCGGCGCGATGTCGCCGTTTTTCAGGATCTTGCGGGTGTTCTTGCAGGTCTCGTTGGTACAGCCCATGTACTTGCCGAAACGACCGTTCTTGAGCTGCATCTCACTGCCGCAACGGTCGCACTCGATGCTCGGCCCTTCGTAGCCCTTGAGCTTGAACTGGCCCTTCTCGATTTCATAGCCATCGCAATCCGGGTTGCGACCACAGACGTGCAGCTTGCGGCTGTCATCGATGATGTAGGCATCCATCGCGGTGCCACAGACACCGCAGCGGTGCTTGGCGCGCAGCGCTTCGGTTTCCGCCTCTTCGCCGTCAGTGGCGGAGACAAACTCGTCGGCAGAGACCAAGTTGATGGTCTTCTTGCAGCGCTCTTTCGGCGGCAGGGCATAGCCGGAGCAGCCGAGGAACACGCCGGTGGTGGCGGTACGAATGCCCATCTTGCGGCCGCAATCCGGGCAGTCGATGTCGGTCATCACCATCTGGTTGGCACGCATGCCGCCCTCTTCGGGCGCCTTGTCAGCCTTCTCCAGCTCTTGGGTAAACTCGGCGTAGAAGGCGTCCAGCACCTTCTTCCACTCAAGGCTTCCTTCGGCGATGCCATCGAGCTTGTCTTCCATCTTGGCGGTGAACTCGTAGTTCATCAGCTCGACGAAGTTCTCCACCAGACGGTCGGTGACGATCTCGCCCATCTTCTCGGCGAAGAAACGGCGACTGTCGACCCGCACATACCCTCGATCGACGATGGTGGAGATGATGGAGGCGTAGGTTGACGGACGGCCGATGCCGCGTTTTTCCAGCTCGCGCACCAGCGCCGCTTCGGTGAAACGGGCAGGCGGCTTGGTGAAGTGCTGGCGCGGATCCAGCTTGACCAGTTTCAGCACCTCGCCAACGGTCACCGCCGGCAGCTGGCTATCTTCGCCCTTGCGACCCATCGGCGGCAGGGCCTTGGTCCAACCGGCGAAGCGCAGGGTACGGCCACGGGCCTTGAGCTCGAACTCACCCGCCTTGACGGTCAGGGTGGAGGAGTCGTATTGAGCCGGGGTCATCTGGCAAGCAACGAACTGACGCCAGATGAGATCGTACAGACGCATGGCATCCGGCTCCATCCCTTCCAGCATCTCGGCAGTCACCTGTACGTTGGAGGGACGGATCGCCTCGTGCGCTTCCTGGGCATTGGCCTTGGCACCATACAGATTCGGCTCGGCTGGCAGATAGGCCGCGCCATACTGCTCGCCGATATATTCACGCACCGCCTCAACCGCCTCTTTGCTGAGGTTGGTGGAGTCGGTACGCATATAGGTGATGTAACCCGCTTCATAGAGACGCTGGGCCATCATCATGGTCTTCTTGACCCCGAAGCTCAGACGGGTAGAGGCCGCCTGCTGCAGGGTGGAGGTGATAAACGGCGCGGACGGTTTGGAGCCGGTCGGCTTGTCTTCCCGGTTAACGACCTTGTAGTCGACCCCTTCCAGGGCTGCGACAGCAGCGAAGGTCTCGGCCTGGGTCACCGGCTTGAAGTCGGCCCCGTTGCGGCTGACCACTTCCATCCGCAGGTCGCTCTTGTCGGCGGTCAGCAGGTCGGCATTGAGATCCCAGAACTCGACCGGAACGAACGCCTTGATTTCGCGCTCTTTATCGACGATGAGACGCACCGCAACGGACTGCACTCGACCGGCGGAGAGACCACGGGCCAGCTTTTTCCACAGCAGCGGGGAAACCATGTAACCCACCACGCGGTCGAGGAAACGACGGGCCTGCTGGGCATTGACGCGGTCAATATTGAGTTCGGACGGCTGGGCAAACGCCTCCTTGATGGCGCTCTTGGTGATCTCGTTGAACACCACGCGCTTGTAGCGGCTGTCGTCGCCACCGATGATCTCGCGCAGGTGCCAGGCGATCGCCTCTCCTTCTCTATCCAAGTCGGTTGCGAGATAGATGGTGTCTGCCTTCTCGGCCAGACTTTGCAACTCGCTGACCACCTTCTCCTTGCCGGGCAAAATCTGGTAGTTAGCCTGCCAGCCAGCGGTCGGATTGATACCCATCCGGGCAAACAGGGCCTTGCGATCCTTGGCAGCCTTCTCGGATTCGCTCAACTTGATGCCGCGAATGACAGGTTTCTTGGGCTCGGTGCTGGCGCTGCCGCTGGTGGGCAGATCGCGAACATGACCAACGCTGGATTTCACCACGTAGTCCTTGCCCAGATATTTGTTGATCGTCTTGGCCTTGGCCGGAGACTCCACTATGACCAGTGATTTGCCCATGCTGTAACTATTATCCTCATTGCACCCGACGGGGTTGGTGTGCGGTTTTGTGGGGCTGTATAAGAGATTTGGCGCGAAAAAGCAATCTTGTGAGCAAATTTGCCTGACCAGCCCGAACCACACGGCTTCTTTTATTGCTTCTTTATTTATTAATGCGAAGGCAACAGGCCGGACGCAACCGCTTTTTCAATTTTCTGCCATACCGCCCCTCTTTTTATATCTGAAACGACATAAAAACGTCTGCTGGTTACCGGCTTGTTACAAAAACATAAAATCTCTTTATAATGGCCCAACCCCGACGCATTGCGCGCGGAAGGAACCGCTACCCATCATAAAAATCGAAAGGATGTACTCAATGAAGCACTTCGAGGTCAATTTCGACGGTCTGGTCGGCCCGACTCATAACTATGCTGGCCTCTCCTACGGCAATGTCGCCTCCCAGAGCAATGCCCAGGAGGCTTCCAATCCGAAAGAGGCCGCCAAACAGGGGCTGCGCAAGATGAAGGCGCTGACCGAGCTTGGCATGACCCAGGGGGTACTGGCGCCACAAGAACGCCCCGATCTCGCCACCCTGCGCCGCCTCGGCTTCACCGGCAACGATGCCCGGGTGCTGGAGCAGGCAGCCAAACAGGCTCCCGCCGTACTGGCTGCCTGCTATTCGGCCTCCAGCATGTGGACAGCCAATGCCGCCACCGTTTCTCCCAGTGCCGATACCCAGGATGGCCGCATTCACTTCACCCCCGCCAACCTGACCAACAAGTTTCACCGCTCTCTGGAGCCCGACGTCACGGGCCGCATCCTGCGCGCCGTGTTCAACAATGATCGCCACTTCAGCCACCACCTCCATCTGCCGGAGAATGACCACTTCGGCGACGAGGGGGCAGCCAACCACACCCGCCTCTGCCGCGCCTATGGCGAGGCGGGGGTCGAGCTGTTCGTCTATGGCCGCAGTGCCTTTGACTACTCCCGCCCGGCGCCGAAGCGCTACCCGGCCCGCCAGACCCTGGAGGCAAGCCAGGCCATCGCCCGCCTGCATGGCCTTAGCGAGGAGAGCGTGGTTTTTATTCAGCAAAACCCGGAGGTGATCGATCAGGGGGTATTCCATAACGACGTGATCGCGGTGGGCAACCAGAACGTGCTCTTCTTCCACCAGCAAGCGTTCCTCAACACCGAAGCGGTGCTGGCCGAGATCAGCGGCAAGTTTGGCGAGAGAGATTTGCACTTTATCGAAGTGCCGACTGCCGAGGTATCCGTGCTGGATGCGGTGAAATCCTACCTGTTCAACACCCAGATCCTCACCCTGCCGAGCGGCGAGATGGCCATCATCGCCCCCACCGAGTGCCGCGACAATCCGGCGGTGTCGGCCTATCTCGGCAAGCTGCTGACGCAGGAGACCCCGATCAAGGCGGTCCACTACATGGATGTGAAACAGAGCATGCGCAATGGAGGCGGCCCGGCCTGCCTGCGACTGCGGGTTGCCATGAACGATCAGGAACTCGCAGCGGTCAATCCGGCCTGCCTCATCAACGACAGCCAGTTTGTACGCCTCGATGGCTGGGTCGATCGCCACTATCGCGACCGGCTGACCCTCGACGATCTGCGGGATCCAGCACTGGTGCAGGAGTCCCGCCGCGCACTGGACGAGCTGACCCAGATCCTGAAACTGGGTTCGGTCTACCCGTTCCAGCGCTAGATGTGATGCCCGGGAAGACCGCCGACACTGGCGGTCTTCTGCTATTTGCCTTCTCTTCAGCGCGATCGCCAGCTTGCACGGATGCTGTTTTGTGCAGAAAAGCAGCGCACAACTTGCTGATAAGCTTGAATTTTGAGCTGGATGTATCAAAAAATCGACGAACAGTCATTTTTTACTGCCAGATGTCTAATGAAGGGGTTCACAAAGCCTCTGGATCTGATAGTATGCGCCTCGCACTTGGGGAGGGGTTCCCGAGCGGCCAAAGGGATCAGACTGTAAATCTGACGGCTCTGCCTTCGAAGGTTCGAATCCTTCTCCCTCCACCATTCAAGTGCAAAAGTAGTGACAATCAGGAAATACCCCGTGGAGGGGTTCCCGAGCGGCCAAAGGGATCAGACTGTAAATCTGACGGCTCTGCCTTCGAAGGTTCGAATCCTTCTCCCTCCACCATTTCCCTGATTGCAATGGCTGAATACAATTTGCTTTACCCCTGTGGAGGGGTTCCCGAGCGGCCAAAGGGATCAGACTGTAAATCTGACGGCTCTGCCTTCGAAGGTTCGAATCCTTCTCCCTCCACCATCATTCAAGAAAACCCGGCCTCGCGCCGGGTTTTCGCTTTCTGCTATCCCCCTCACACTTTTTCGGCATTGTCAGATCTGACAGTTGCAATTGCATCCCATCTTGCTCATCGTGGCATCATCGACATCAGAGTGTTCACATCATGTTTGAAGTCTGGGACGAGCATGGTCACGCCACCGGTCTGACACTGCAGGCGCTCAAAGTCAGAATCAGCAACGACTATCAGGGTGATCTGATGGTGCGCTACAGCAACAAGCTGGGACTCCCCACGACCCTCTTTCTGACCATTCATCAGGGCGTTGCCTATCAACGCTTCAAAGCGGGCTCGCCAAAACTGGATTGGGAATGGCTGGCCAGCGCAGGCAACGGTCACAGCCCCCGCAATTTTATGAGTGAACAGTTCCCCTTACTCCAGCTCTCCCTCGATAACTGAGTGCCCTTTCTCGCTCAATAACGTCAATTCATCGATGATTTGCTGTAATTGGGCACGAAAGCGTGTCAGCTCATCTGTACAAGCTGGCGCTCCAAACTGACGGATTTTTTCTTCCAATCGCCATGCCTGTTCCGCCAATTCCGGCGCCATCATCATGCTGATGGTCCCCGCCTGACGATGCACCCAATTGGCCAATGCATTGTCATCAAGTGGCTCCTGCACCATCGACTGTTCAAGCTCCTGGCGAAAAAGCGGAAACATCTGCTGCAACTTGTCACCATGACCAAAAAACGCCTCCATAGCTGCAATATCAATCAAGGTTGGCGCGGGTAAGATTTGCCACTTCTGCAACATCTGGCGCAGAGTATCCAGCAGTATCGGTTTGCCCAACAGATCGTCCATGCCCGCGGCAGAACAGCGTTCAGCCTGCTCCGGCAACACATTGGCCGTCATGGCGATGATCAGCTGCCGCTCACCTTTCTCTGCAACCCGTATCCTGCGGGTGAACTCATAACCATCCATCACCGGCATCTGACAGTCACAGAGCACCAGATCATAGGGATGCAACGAGACCATCTCGAGGGCTTGCTGGCCATGCTCTGCCACATCGCAGTTCATCCCAAGTTGTCTGAGCTGACGTATTACCAGCGACTGGTTGAGGGGATTGTCCTCCACCAGCAATACCCGACAGGGCTGCATAGGTGCGCTCTTTCGGATCGCTTGCGTTGCCGTCCCATCGCTCAAGCCAAGCTGGCGATAGCAGACTTCCCGCACCGCATGCCAGCTCATGGGATTGCTGTTGAGGATGTCGCCCCTCTCATCACAGCGATAGCCGAGGGGGGTTGCCAGCGGCAGCACCCGGATGACCCCGTTGCCCACCAACTCATGGTCTGTGAAACGCAACCGAGCATCACCAGACTCCGACGTTCGTGTTACCCCCAAGGCATCAAGATGCAACAGCAGGGTATGGCACAGCTTCTCGTCATGGAGATCGATATGGGCTTGCACGCCATTGAGACGAAGATCCGGCTCTCGCTGTGCAAGCACTGGCAACGTAACCGTCAGGCTGATGAAAGTGCCTAGTCCAGAGGCACTCTCCAGCCGGATCTCGCCCCCCATCAAGGTGGCCAGGGTCTGGCAGATACTTAGCCCCAAGCCAGTACCACCATAACTGCGGGTGGTGGAGCTCTCTGCCTGTTCAAAGGCATTGAAGATCCGGCCAAGCGCCTCTGGGCTCATACCGATACCGCTGTCGCACACGCCGAAGCGCAATTGCTGTTGCCCCTCCTCCTGTACCAGCAGTTGCACCGAGATCTCGATAAAGCCCCGCTCGGTGAACTTGATGGCATTGCTGACAAAGTTGAAGAGGATCTGGCGCAGACGCAGCGCATCACCGCTTACCCGGACCGCCACACCGGCATCCGCCCAGAGGTAGACACGCAACCCCTTGCGATGCACCTCGCTCACCGTCATGGTCAGCACGCTGTCGATCAATTCACGGATGAGAAAAGGGGCCTCTTCGAGCTGCATCTTGCCCGCTTCCAGCTTGGCGAAGTCGAGCACGTTGTCGATCAGCGCATGCAGCCCCTGAGCACCGCGGTTGATGACCTCAACCATCTGACGCTGATCCTGGGTCAGCTCGGTAAAGGTGAGCTGCTCCGCCATGCCGACGATACCATTCATAGGCGTGCGAATTTCGTGGCTCATGGTGGCCAGAAACTCCCCTTTCTGGGTGGCGGCAGACTCCGCCTTGGCCTTGGCTCTGGCGAGTGCTGCCTCAACCTGATGACGCCGGACTATCTCCTGACGCAGCCGCCAGTAAGCCACCGACAGCACGAGAATAAAAAGCGTGATCGCCACCCCGGCGGGCAGCAGGGTGCGCACCAGTTTCGCTCTGGGGATACCTTCGCTGTAATTGAGCGCCAGCCAGCTGTTGCGGATCTGGCGCTTCTCCTTGTCGCTCATGCTGGCAAACACCCGGTTGACCAAAGGCAGCAAGGGGACATAAGGCTCACGTACCGCTACGGCTAGCTCATCCTTGAAAGGGGTTGGGGCGGCAATATGGAGTAGTTCATCAAACTGCTCGGTGATAAGACGGGAGACCACCACCAGATTGCCGATATAGGCATCTCCTTCTCCAGCGGCAACACGGGCGAGCCCCTCGCTGGCATCATGGGTCGTGGTCAGTTTCAGGTCGGGCACCATTGCCCTGAGTTCGGGGATCAGCATGCTGTCGGTCAGCAACAGCTCTTTACCGGCCAGATCGGAGAGATCCCCGATAGGCAGGCTGCCTCGAGCTGTCACCAGTACCAACGGGAATGATGCAAAGGACTCGCTGGCATGCCAGCCCACCAACCGCTCGATAATGCGGGTGGGTAATACCGCCAAGTCTATCTCGTGATGCAGCAGCAACTGCTGCAGATCGGGCCAGCTCGACACCGGCACACTGTGGTATGCCAGGCCCAACTTCTCTTGCAGCAACGCCAGGTGGTCTGCCATCAAACCAACCGTATTTCCATCCTCATCACGGTAAGAGAAGGGTACCCAGCCGGGGAGTAACCCCAGCTTTAGCGGTGGCAGTGTCGAGAGCCAACCACGCTCATCAGGACGCAGCAAGAAATTACTGTGCCCCATAAAATTGGGCTCCAGACTCTCCCCCAGCCAGCGTTTCTCCAGTGCACTGCGCGCCTCGACTGTCAGCGCCTGAATCGCCGTATCAAGCCGGATGGCAAGAGTGTGCTTCTGGCTGGCAATACCAAGGTGAAGGGTTTCCATCAACAAGGGAGACTGGGCGACCACCGCCAACGCCGGGTGACGCTCGATAAACAGGTTGGCCACATGGAGGTTGCCGATATAGGCATCAGCTCGCCCTTGTTCAACCGCCTGCAATGCACGGCGTGTATCGACAAAGAGCCGCGGCGTGACATTGGGATAATGCAGCTTCACCAGCTTCTCGGTCAGAAAACCTTTTTCGATGGCAATGCTGGCGGAGTGCAACCGGCTCACATCCCGAAACAGGGCACTGTCCTGGCGCACCACCACCACGGTTGGCGAGGTGTAGTAAGGCAAGCTATAGGTGACACACTGGCGCACCTCAGAGTTAAACGCGTCGAGCAGGATATCCAGCTTGCCACTGCAGGCATCGGCATACATGGCTTCCCAGTCAGGGTAGACCTGCCAGGCAATCCGGTAGTCCAGCTTTTTGGCCAAGTGTTCCATCAATTCAACACTAAAGCCGGCGGCGACCTTGCCATCCCACTGCTGAAAAGGGCCCCACCCTCCGGCCAATATGCCCACTTCAATCGTTGGGACAGAGGAACCAGATTCCGCCAATACGGCAGGCGTCAAGAAAAAAACAGAGACAAAAATTATGAATCGTTTGATTAATGACATAAGCGAATAATATATAAGCATAACGATTCAAATATATTTATCAAAAGATATAAGCACCTGAAAAAAATGGGGTGCGCACGGTAGTATAGAAATGTTACTTTTGATAGCCTGAATATTATTCACCGTTTTATAAGAGGCTCATCCATGTCCTTCAAGATTATTCTTGCCGATGACCATCCCTTGATTCTGACCGGGATCCGCAGCCTGATTGACCAGATAACACCCCATTGTGAAGTGATCGCCGAGGCATATCAGGTATCTGACTTGCTGAAATTATTGCAACAGCATCATTGTGATCTGCTGATCACTGATTTCAGCATGCCGGGTGATATCCGCTGCGATGGTCTGGTGATGATCCAGCAGTTGCGTAGGGATTATCCAAACCTGTCCATTATTGTGCTGACCCAAATCCAGAACAGCGCAATCTTGCAATCCCTTATTCAGTTTGGGGTAAACGGTCTGATACTGAAAAAATCGGTTATCAATGAACTGGCTGATGCCATTCGCCAGATATTGCTCGGTCATCGCTATATTGGTCCTACGGTAAAAATACTGCTGGCCAATGCCGGAATCTCTGCTCAAGGCGACACCCACCCGCTTACACCAAAGGAGAGCGAAGTTGTGCGCCTGCTGGCGAGCGGCATGTCAGTCACTCAGGTTGCCGACTATCTTCATCGCAGCGTTAAAACCATCAGCACCCAGAAAAAGAGTGCCATGCAGCGACTCGGTATTAGCAGCGATAGCGCCCTCTTTGACTATGCCAAAAGTAGCGGGCTCTGTTAATCAATAGCCGCATCAAATATCAGAGTGACATCGCCCTTAAAGGAGGAGCCAGGATATTTCATCATCTCGGAAACCGTCCCACCAACAACCTGAAATCGAATCGCTCTGGCTGCGTTGATAACCGGTTTTCCTTGTACAGGAAGTACAAAACTGTGTTTGTTTGTAGTCAATAGAGTCATTTCATTTGAGCTGTTAACATAGTACGTTTTTAAAGGCACCGTTCGCCCCTTATCATCTTTTAATGCACACTCGGTACTCCATTGGTGTTGGCAACGCAGTGCTACGGTAAAAGGGGCGCTAAACCAAATCCGGAAAGGCAATTCCTGCTGTAATACGCTTGGCCCCCTTTTCCTATCATAAGTCCAATTAATCCATCCTCCTGGAGGATGTAACACAACTTTATTACCACCTGCTGGGAACTCAACCTTTATTTGATGACGGACCGTTACTTTAAAAGAGACTGTCAATTGCGAGTCAGTATATGTACCATTGCCAAAGTCAAAATCTTTTCCATTTCCGATTGAAAATGTCAATTTTCCATTATAAATCCCATTCTCCATCTTGAGAGGATTTGGTGCCTCAAGTCTATAACCAAGATATGCGGAGCTAACTGTTATTTTAGCCCCAGCATATACACTATTACCTCCATAACATGATCCACCAATCAATTGCTTATTAAGCTTTACATCACGAAATAAGAAAATGGCCACATTATTGCTCCAAATTGCACTATTAGAGCAATCACCTTTATCTGGTATACTATCGCTAATTGGATGTGACAAATTTAACTGAGAACCAACCGCTGTAATTATAAACTTCATGTTATACGATGTACCACCTTCCGCTTTTACCAAAGTCACATCGCGAGCGCTAGGAAAACCGATATAATGCACTCCTTCTCTATTATTTCCATTTATGTTAACTGTTCGACTAACGTTGATTCCAAACCGTACCGCTTGTGGCGTATCTATTGTTGCCGTGGTACTGCACCAAAAACCCGCAGCTGTGGGAAATTGAGTACAGGGGGTAGTATTGATAAATTTTGCCCCACCCACTTCGTAGGTTGCTGGATTGTATTCGGCGGTAATATCAAGAGTTGCCGCATATACAGGCCCCCCACTTAACAAAGCGTTCAGCAACCAATAACCAAGTCTTACACTAACCCTCATTATTTCTTCCTGCTTAAAATCTTATTTGCTGACCCAAGTCTGAGGCCTGCAAACCAGCGGCCCCAATAACAACACAGCCTGCTGACGCTCTGCTCGTACCATATCCAGCGCCAGATCACACTGCTGCGCCCCCTGATACTCCACCCGCAAACTGGGATTACGTTCACTCATCTCCAGTACAAAGAAGCCATCGGCCTCGCTGACTGTACGCCCAGCGTGATTGGCAACCATGGCTCCCTTGAGTGGGATGCCCTGCCCATCCAGCAGGCGGCCAATTACAGTGACAGTGCTCACGGCATTCACCTGGCCATAACCCACTCCGCCGCGGTTAAGGTGGTAGGGGAGCACGGTGGGCTTGATGGTGAGCGGCGCGCCCTCGTGGTCGGCCATCTCCAGTTGCAAGGTGCCACTTTGCAAGGCGGGCACAGAGACCAGATGGCGACCGGGCCCAAGGGTCTGTACGCTACCCAGATCGTCGCTGACCCGGATCCGCACCGCCTCGTCATCGGCGTCGATATCGAGGATCATCGCCGCTTCATTGCTCATGCCACCCATATCGCGGGAACCGAGCGCCAGCTCCCCTTCCTGCCCCAGTGCCACTACGCTCTCCAGATTGATGCCGCCGGTCACCTGTTCGTTATAGGAGGAGTGCTGGGCAAACAGGTCGCCACCCAACCAGGGCGCGGCGAAGCGGCCATAACCGGATAGACCGGTACCATAGCTGTCGTGGGTGCTGCCGACGCTGACCTGACGCAGCGGCCCCCAGTCTACCTCCTGCTGGTAGTTGAGATAGGCACTGCGCTGGGCACCGCCCGAGCGGGAAGTATTGCTGCCCAGCCCCAACGACAACTGGCGCTCCTGTCCGCCCAAGTTGACGGTCAGACTGAGGGTGCTACCGCGATCCCGCTGCTGCGCCGTGCTCTCGCTGCCGGGGCGATCAAACAGGGTCACACCCCAGGTCACCCAACGCCCCCAGAGCCGGTCACTGTAGTGCCACCCCACATCGGCACCGTTGCCACGACCAGACTGGTGAGAGAGATAGACACCTAAGGATCCCCACTTTTCCAGCGACTGCTGCAGTGACAGGCTGGACACTGAACTCGCCTCCCCTTGCTTGCGCAGATTGCGCGAATGACTGGCCACCAGACTGCTGTTGCCATGCCAATAGATCCCCTGCAGATCGTAACCCCACCCCATGCCGACACTCTGGTTAAGGGAAGCAAAGCCGTGGAGCTGACTGGTCGCCTCCCAGTCGAGCGAGAGGGAGTGCTGGGCCCGTCTGTCCACATACTGGCTACCCGCCCCCACTACCAGCGAAGGAAGCAACAGGTGGTTCACCGCAGCGCCACCACTGGCACCTTCCAGCTCGCTGTCGCCTTGGCGCACCAGCCAGCGGGTCTGACGCCCGGCAAAGAGGTTGAAGCGCCACGGCTCCTCCGGCGTCTGCCAGTTGGAGGGTTTGTAGATCATCTCGCGCCAACGACGGGTCTCCTGGCCATCCTCCAGCAGCCGCAGCTCCACCTCGTAGATACCACCGGGCAGCGAGCGGGTATCAAGCGCCTGCAGACCGGATACGACCGGCTGGGACTGGATCAAGTTGCCATCCCGATAGATCTCCACCATGCCCGGTCGTGCCGGTGCCACCTGGATCGGCGCCAGACTGGGTACCCCGCGCTCCCGGCGCAGCAGATCCGAGCTACCCCACATCACCCCGAGCACGGTGGGGGTCGCACCACTGTAGTAGTTCGGTTGACGCACCAACCCCTGCGCCGAGGGAAAGAAGAAGCCGAGACGATAAAAATTGGCCTCATGGAGCCGCTCTCCATAGATCTGAGCCATCCCCAGATCAGTTGGCCCACCCTCTTGCCAGGTGGCATCCCCCTCCATAAAAGGGCTCCACTGTCCCCAGCTGCCCTCCAGCTGCAGGTTGTAGTGTCCATTGCGCTGGGAGCCCTGCACCAGGTTCAGCTGGTTCTGGACCAGCAACCCCTTGCTCTCTTGAGGCAACGCCATAAAACGCTGATCCCGCGCCTCTTGTTCTACCTCACCGGTCAGC
The DNA here is from genome assembly GCF_051920165.1 of Aeromonas sp. 11P. NCBI lineage: Bacteria > Pseudomonadati > Pseudomonadota > Gammaproteobacteria > Aeromonadales > Aeromonadaceae > Aeromonas > Aeromonas sp. 11P. The sequence goes on along the minus strand of NZ_JBQBDJ010000004.1, from coordinate 4,101,441 downwards.
ACCGAGAGCTGGGACTCCTCCAGGCTGTATTGCAATCCCACAATGTCTTCGGGACAGGCACGGCTGCACTCGCCGAGCGGCAGCTCGGTTCCCAGTTTGCTCAACCAGCGTTCACGCGCCCCCTCATCAAACTCGCTCTCCTGCACATCCACCAGTGAAAGCAGCTGTACCGAGTTATCCCGCCCGAGCAGCACTTCCCCATCACCCAGCAGGCGATCGTCCACGGTCACCCGCACCATCAGAGGAACGCCAAAAAAGTGCTCTTCAAACCCCTCTGGCAACTGCCGCGCCTGTTGCAGCAACAGTGCCGGGTCTGCCGCCGCCAGTGAGACAAAGAGCAACGACCCGAGCAAGAGAAGAAGAGAACGAACCATGAAATGCACCCTGAATGCCTGGGATCTCAATTAAAGGGGGCCTGATGACCCCCACATACTCATGTCAGCTGCCTTGAGCAGGCGGTGCTGGCGGTGCCTCCGATTCAAACATCATGCTGACAATCCCCTGATAGTTGCCGGGCTTGTAGCCACCGGTTGGTGCCGCGGCCGGAATAATCTCCAGCCCTACCTGTTTGCCAGTATTGGCATCTGCCTGATTCAGCAAGTCAGCAGATGTAGTGGTCAGCGCAACGCCTGCCACCTTGACCGTCAAGCCGATACTCTCCTTGCCGCTGGCCATGGTGGCGGGATAAACCAGATAACCCTTGATGGGACCAATGGTGCTCTTCATCTCCAGCTGCTTGGCCAAGGGATCCAGCTTCTGGCTAAAGGGGTTGAAGGTCAGTTTCTGTGGGGTACTCATCCAGTCACCCACGGGTTGCACATAAAAGTTTTCGGTCGGGATCTGCGCCGTTACCGTCACCGTATGCTCTACTCGCTCGGCCGCCATCAGCGAACCGCTCGCCAGCAACAGGGCGGGAAAAAGCGATAACATCTTCATAGCCACTCCTTCAGGTGTGATTGTCGTTCTTGTGATATATCGAGATTCAGAGCTTGAACTCCCTGAATACCGATTTTTTCCCTTCGATCAGTTCAAAACGAACCGTCCGGGTTGCCTCTTGACTAACCCGCTTTTTAACGCCGGGCAGCAGATGCATCTTCTCCGGTTGACTGCATGACCTCCCTTGTTGGTCACACAGTTCCAGATAATCGAGAATAACGGTGGCATTGCCCCGGTTCTCCACATAGAGAACACCGTTTTCACGGTCAATCCGGGTGTCATAACGGGTCTCTTTGGGGGCCACAAACAGAATGGTGCCAAAACCGGTCATGATGCTGACCCCGGCGCTAATTTGTTGCTGTGGTGGCAATTCGGTTATTTCATCACCCTGTGGTTTGACCGGTACAAAACGCACCCGAAAATAACGCTCATGCTCCCGCTCTCCCATATAGATAAAGCGGGTAGCCTGTGAACCACCAGCTGGAATAATTAGCCGTGACGGACTGGTCACCAGCTGGCGAACGCCCTCTTCCGGTAATTCCCGCTCCTTGGGTATACCATCGGCACCATATAAAATTTCGGCCAGCGTTATTTTGACAAAGGCCGTCTCATCGCCAAGATTTCTAACCCGCTTGAGCAGAGTCGTTTTTTCTGCAGACATATAGTCATATAAGGTACCAACGCTAATATCCGGCGCTGCCAAGGCACTGCCGCTGAATATAAGCAGCAATACAATTAAAATTTTATTCATGAATGGTAATCACACTATAAAAACAATTGAGAGCAGCGCCTTCATAGCAGGCTTTGCAAAATAGATGACGTAAATATAGTCAATATACGTTTATCGCCCAATGATCATATTTGGCTCAGCGAGTCGTCATTGAGGCAAGTTTAAACAGTCAACACTCCGGACTTAATCGGAATAATCTGATACTGTCAAAATACTTTTCCCGCAAACAATCAGATGATTCCTACAGCCAGCTTTCAACATTATCCCCTATTATCCGAAGCCATATCCGTCAACAGGGAAGAGCCATGTTTGCGTTTAAAGAAGAGTTTCCGGTCAGTGACGTGGTATCCCTGACGACAGCGGATATTGCCGTGCCCTTTTATCAGCCAATCGTTGACCGGGATCGCCAGATCATCGGCTTTGAGGCGCTGGCCAGACGCTGGGAACCCCGCCAGCAACGCTATCAGGGAATAGACTTTCCCTCTCTCAGCGATGAAGAGTCCCTGCATGTGGATATCGTTATGCTCAGAGCCATTCTGCGCGACCTGCCAGCACTAGCGAAGGGGAGGTCATATATGCTCTCCATCAACCTCAATCCCACACTGAGCAGCGCCACCTATCAGAACCTGTTGCTGCTGGTGCTGATGCAGGCCCGCAAGCTGGATATCGCAATCTGGTTCGAGGTGGTGGAGTACGCCCCGCTAGAGCGCAAGGAGTTGGCCCTGATCGAGGTACTGCGCAGCCACGGTGCCCAAATCGCCTGCGACGACTTTGGCACCCAGGAGTGCAACTTCCAGCGAGTGATGGCGCTCCCCTACGAGATCATCAAGCTGGATCGCACCCTGCTGCTGCAAGCGACCAAGAGTAGCCATGCCTTGCGCATGCTGACCGGACTGGTGGAATACCTGCAGCGACTCGGCATGAAGGTGGTGTGCGAAGGGGTGGAAAACCAGACCCATATCGAGATTGCCGACCAGCTCGGCTGTGACTATCAACAGGGTTACGTCTACGCCATGCCCGCCCCCCTCTCCCGTTGGGCCTGAGCGGCTGTTTCATATCGGCATCCTATTGGTTCGCGCAGCCAACAATTTCCTGCCAAATTGCATGATGACGTGGGGGCGAGTACAATCTCGCACCCCGAATATCCGGCGCATCTTCTTTAGATAACCCCGGATATGCCGTCATCGGGTCGCGCTGCATGGAGCCCCCTCTCGGAGGGGCATCTTGCACCGCAACTCAACCACTACGATGCCATCAGGTGGCATCGTCCTGATTTGCAATCAGATATAAAGAGTCCGCCATGTTTAAACCAGAATTGCTCTCCCCCGCAGGTTCCCTCAAGAACATGCGTTACGCCTACGCCTATGGCGCCGATGCCGTCTATGCCGGTCAGCCCCGCTACAGCCTGCGGGTACGCAACAACGAATTCGATCACGAGAACCTGCAGCTGGGCATTAACGAAGCCCATGCGCTGGGCAAGCAGTTCTATGTGGTGGCCAACATCCAGCCCCACAACTCCAAGCTCAAGACCTTTATCCGCGACATGCGCCCTGTGGTGGAGATGAAGCCGGATGCGCTGATCATGTCCGACCCCGGCCTTATCATGATGATGCGCGAAGCCTTCCCGGATATGCCCATTCACCTCTCGGTCCAGGCCAACGCGGTCAACTGGGCCACGGTGAAGTTCTGGCATCAAATGGGCCTGACCCGCGCCATTCTCTCCCGCGAGCTGTCGCTGGACGAGATCGAGGAGATCCGCATGCAGGTGCCGGAGATGGAGCTGGAAGTGTTCGTTCACGGCGCGCTGTGCATGGCCTACTCCGGCCGCTGCCTGCTCTCCGGCTATATCAACAAGCGTGACCCCAACCAGGGCACCTGCACCAACTCCTGCCGCTGGGAGTACAAGGTGCACGAAGGTAAAGAAGATGACGTGGGCCAGATCGTCCACCGTCAGGAGCCGATCAAGGTGCGTCCGGACAACACGCTAGGCCTTGGCAAACCGACCGATGCGCTGGTGCTGCTGGAAGAGTCCAACCGCCCGGGCGAGTACATGAGCGCGTTTGAAGACGAGCACGGCACCTACATCATGAACTCCAAGGACTTGCGCGCCGTCGAGCACGTCGAGCGACTGACCAAGATGGGCGTTCACTCCCTGAAAATCGAAGGCCGCACCAAGTCCTTCTACTACTGCGCCCGTACCGCTCAGGTCTATCGCAAGGCCATCGACGATGCAGTGGCGGGTCGTCCGTTTGACCGCAGCCTGATGGGCACCCTCGAAAATCTGGCCCACCGCGGCTACACCGAGGGCTTCCTGCGCCGTCACAACCACAGCGAATACCAGAACTACGACTACGGCTACTCCGTCTCCGATACCCAGCAGTTTGTCGGCGAGATCACCGGTCGCAAAGGTGACATGGTCGAGGTCGAGGTGAAGAACAAGTTCCTGGTGGGCAACAACCTGGAGCTGATGACCCCGCAGGGCAACGTCCGTTTCAATCTGGAGCAGATGGAGAACCGCAAAGGGGAGCTTATCGATACCGCACCGGGCAACGGTCACGTGGTCTATGTGCCAGTCCCGAAAGATCTGGATGTGAACTACGGCATTTTGCTGCGCAATCTGGGCGACAGCCAGGATACCCGCAACCCGCACACGGCGGCCTGAGATGGCGCTGCTCATCACCGACAAGTGCATCAACTGTGACATGTGCGATCCCGAGTGCCCCAACCAGGCTATCAGCCTGGGTGAGGAGATCTACGAGATCGACCCCAGTCGCTGCACCGAGTGCGTCGGTCACTATGAGAAGCCGACCTGCATCAGTGTCTGCCCCATCGACTGCATCATCTGGGATCCCGCCCATGTGGAGACCGAAGATCAGCTGATGGAAAAGTTTGTGCGGATGCACAGGCAGTAATACCGGCATCAGCGTCTACTCTACATGGACTGCATCCTCCGGGATCCCTTCCATATGGTGGAAACCGAAGAGCAGCTGATGGAGAAGTTTGTGCGGATGCACAGGCAGTAAAACGAAAAAAAGGCCGAGCAATCGGCCTTTTTTGATCCTGCATTCAGCGGCTGGCCATCACTTTCCGACCAACCGGATCAATTTATCCAGCTCGCGCTGGGCCTCCAGCATCCTGGTCTGGGACTCCTCCAGCTTGGCCTGCCGCTTGGCAATCTTCTCCGGTTTACCACTGACTCTCGCCTCCTGCAGCTCGAGCAGGCGCTCATCCACCTCGCCACGCAGTTTATTAACCCGCTCTTTCTGCTCCTTGAGCAGACCTTCATCGGTACAGTTGGCCTTGATGTTGCGCGCTGCCTGTTCGAGCCCGGCAATCTGCCCGGCATTGTTGTGTGCTTTGGCAAACACCAGCTGGTCATTGACGGCCTGCAGACGGGCCTTGCAACCGACAGCTTCACTGCCAAAGGCCTGACCCGCCAACAACAGCAAGCCGGCTCCCAATACTTTCCACATCTCGATTCACCCGGTCTTGTTTGCGAGCTGACCATAAAAACCTCGATCGGCAGCAGGGTCAAGCAAGCAGGAAAATGGTGCGACAGAAGTTGTGCGACATCACGCAATTGGCACCCTGTTGGTTCTACAATGACGCCTTTTAGGATTAGGAGTCTGTTATGAATCAACAAATTGTGGTGATTGCCAACGGCGCACCCTATGGCAGCGAATCCCTGTTCAATGCACTGCGCCTCGCTATCGCCCTCAACGAACAGGGTGGTGCCAGCCTGAAGCTGTTCCTGATGTCCGATGCGGTGAGTGCGGCGCTGGCCGGTCAGGCACCGGCCGAGGGGTACAACCTGCGCCAGATGCTGGAGATCCTGCTGGCTCAGGGCGTCACCATTCGCCTGTGCAAGACCTGCACCGATGCTCGTGGCATCACCGCCCTGCCACTGATCGAGGGGATTGAGGTCGGCACCCTGCCGATGCTGGCCCAGTGGACCCTGGCTGCCGACAAGGTGCTGACCTTCTAATCTCCCCCTCCGGATCTCTTGCCCCTTTAGCCTTCACATGACCCTCCATGGCCCCCGCCACGCGGGGGCATTTCGTGCGCACCCGCCCAACTGACTACACTATCAATTGAGACTCTTTCTTGCTTGTCCCACCTCACGGACAGCACAACGCCCAGCCATAGAGCGAGGACGACGATGAATCCGACCGAACAGACTCTGCTTGAGCAGATGAGGATCACCGAATTCGAGATTGCTCATCGCAAGGAGTTATTGCTGCTCAATGAACAGGATGTGGCGCGGCTGGCAAGTTACTGCAGCAAGATAGAGCCACGGATCGATGCCCTGGTGGATCGCTTCTACCAGCAGCAGACAGCCATCACCGAAATCGCCCTGCTGATCGGCGATGCCGACACCCTCATCCGGCTGCGCACCGCGCAACGGCGTTATGTGCTCGATCTCTTCAGCGGCCATTACGATCTGGAGTACGTCAACAACCGGCTGCGGATCGGGCTGGTTCACAAGCGGATCGGGGTCGAGCCGAAGCTCTATCTGGCCGCCATCAACACCCTCAAAGCTCTGCTTATCGAGGATATGTTCGAGCAACTCCACGATGAACCGGAGCGCCTCGCCATGCTGGCGGCACTGGACAAACTCTTTCTGTTCGACATCACTCTAGTCTTCGAAACCTATATTCGCAGTCTGGTGTCGGAAATAGAGTCCTCCAGAGAGAAGTCGGAGAACTATGCCAAGAGTCTGGAGCAGAAAGTGCGCGAGCGGACCAGGCAGCTGGAGGAGCTGAACCGCACCGATGCCCTGACCGGATTGCTCAACGTTCGTCACCTCAACGAGCTGTTGCTGCTGAGCCTGCGCACCTGTCAGCGCCGTGCCGAACCCATGGCCATCGCCTATCTCGATATCGACAACTTCAAGCAAATCAACGATACCGAAGGTCACCAGCGCGGAGACGAGATCCTGCGCATCGTCGGCCACTGCATCCGTCAGGTCTTTCGCGCCGAAGACAGCTGCTTTCGTTATGGCGGAGATGAGTTCTGCCTGATCCTGCCCAACTGCAACGAGAGTCAGGCGCGGGATATCTATCTCAAACGATTGGTCAACACCGTCAAAGAGCAGCTGGGCGATCTTACCCTCAGCATCGGCATAGTGCAGACCGGGCCGGAGCACTACGACGATGGGCTAAACCTGATCCGGCTCGCCGACGAGAGGATGTACGCAGCCAAGAAGGCGCTTAAAGAGAAGACGCCGGGTAGCACGCACTGAACATTCAGCATCAAAGATCCCCGCATTAACCGGGTCAGCTCCGCTCAACCACAGACGTGGCCACAGCGGGACGCTGTACTCTGGCCCCCCACTCATAGAGCGCAAAAATCGCCACACAAAGCAGCGCCATCAGCACATAGAGCAACTGACCACTCCACTGCTCGAGGATCCAGCCTCCCAGCAGGGCGCCAGCAGCCCCTCCCAACCCGGCCAGTGCGCTGGCACCAAAGTAACTCCCCTTGAGGTGAGCGGGGGCCATCTGGTCGATCAGCACGTTAAGCAGGGGGAAGAGGATGGTCTCGCCGATGCTGAGCAGCAGCACGGCGCCAAACCAGTGGCTGCGCACCATCGGGTCCCCCAGCGCGAAGAGCAGCTGGGCCGCCAGAAAGAGCGCCATGCCGATATGAAGCCGTACCCGCACCGGCCAGCGTGACAACAAGCGCAGCAGCGGAAACTGCAGCAGCACCACGGTCAGGGCATTGGTCGCCACCAGCAGGGCAACCAGCTCGGCCACCTGCGGCATACCGGCCCGGGTCAGGTATTGAACCAGCGGCGAGTGAAACTGGGAGTAGACCAGCACCATCAGGAGATTGGCCATCACCAGCAGCAGGAAGGCGCGATCCGCCAGCAACACCTTGATTGCATCCCGTAAGCCGGGCCCGGCAGTCCCCGGCTTGCCTGTGCTGCCAGCCCGGCGAAATCCCCAGCCAAAGGCCAGCGCCAACAACAGATAGCTCACCACCAGAAACAGGAAGGTCTCCTGCTGGGCGTTGATCCCGAGGGTCACCCCGAGCAGCGGCCCCAGCGCGGCCCCCAGATTAAGCAGAAAATAGCGCAGGTGCAGTGCCAACTCCCGCGCCTTGGCCGAGGCCAGACTGTCAGCCATCAGCGCCTTGCCGGGAGCATCGATGAGCCCCGACGAGAGGCCGCTGCCCATCACCCCGATCCCGAGCCAGAACACCTCGTGCGAAAAACCGAGCAGACCGAAACAGAGCATAGCCACCAGACAACCGGCCAGCAGTATGCTGCGCCGCCCGAAGCGATCAGAGAGCCAGCCACCGTAGAAACTCACCAGGGTGGAGAGGGCCATCGAGCCCCCCAGCAACAGGCCGATAAAGGTGGCCGAGAGGTCATACTCCCGATAGAGCAGGATGGAGAGAAAGGGCCACACCATGTAGTAGCTGGTGCGCACCATGAAGGTGCCCAGAATGACGATCCAGACCAGCGGGGTAAATTGCCTGAAGGTGCTCCATGACATTGCTATGCTCCATGCCCCGCAGCTCTTACCACAAGATCCTGTCATAAACGGGGAAAGCATTCAGTTGTAACAGAGGGCCTCAATAGAAACAACCCTCGCTCACCAGCAAGGTGCAACCGGATGCAAAAAGGCCAGCCGGTGGGCATCGGCTGGCCTTTTTATCACGGGATTTCCCTCGGGCTAGCGCCAGGGGCTCTGCTGCCACAGACGCCCCAGTCCGGCTTCCAGCGCCTGCGCGCCCTGCTGCCCCAGCTTTTGGGTCAGGCTTTTTGGCTTGCGATAGCTGATGCCGATCACCTTGTGGTGGCTGGCCTGCGCCAGCAGGTAGTCATCGCTGGTGCAGAGGGTATCCACCAGCCCCAGCCCTTTGGCCTGACTCGCCAGCCAGTGCTCACCGGTTGTGACCTGAACGATATCGAGTTGCGGGCGGTGTTCGGCCACAAAGGCCTTGAAGCGCTCGTGGATCGCCGCCAGCTCCTCGCGAAACTTCTCGCGCCCCAGATCGTCGTTCTCGCCGAACATGGTGATGGTGCGCTTGTATTGACCGGCTGTGTGCATCTCGAATTCGATGTCATGCTTTTTCAACAACTTGTTGAAGTTCGGCATCTGGGCGATCACCCCGATGGAGCCGACGATGGCAAAGGGGGCAGCAAGGATCTTGTCCGCCACGCAGGCCATCATGTAGCCGCCGCTCGCCGCCACCTTATCGATAGCCACGGTGAGCTTGATGTCACGATCGCGCAGCCGCTGCAGCTGAGAAGCGGCCAAGCCGTAGCCATGCACTACGCCGCCACCGGATTCAAGCCGCAGCAGCACCTCGTCGCCGGGCTGGGCGACACCAATCACCGCGCTCACCTCCTCGCGCAGGGAGGCCACCTCTTTGGCATCCATGCTGCCGTTGAAATCGAGCACGAACAGGCGGCTGCGCTCATCCCCCGCCTTGGCGCGCTTTTTCTGCTCCTCTTTTTGCTGCTTTTCCAGCACCTTGCGCTCGGCCTTGCTTACGAGCGCGCTCTTGAGCGCAAACTGCCCCTGCTCCAGCTCGCTCGAGAGATCGGTCACCACCAGCTCACCCTTGCGCGCTTTCGGCTGGCGAGTGCTGACGCTCATCAGGATGATGGCGACGATGGCCAGCAGGAAGGTCACTGTCTTGGCCAAAAACAGGCCATATTCGGTCAGAAATGTCACGATGGACTCCACAATGGATCGGTTTTCGTCACATTCTAGGGAGTTTGGCGAAGGCGCGCAAAAAATCGCAGCCAGTGCCCGGAAAAACCAACCCGAGCATCACAACCTCTCTATTTTCTTCACATTTTTCTTGCCGCTGGCTGGTCAAACAGGCGCGCGGATCAGTACACTTGGCGCCGATTGCCATGCACTTATGGCCGGAATTTGTTAACAGGAGTTGTCATGCTCGATTATCAGGCACCCCGCGATCTGCTCAAGGATAAAGTCATTCTGGTCACAGGTGCCGGCGACGGGATCGGCCACGAAGCCGCCCTCACCTACGCCGCCCATGGAGCCACCGTGATCCTGCTCGGCCGCACCAGCGCCAAACTCGAAGCCGTGTATGACCAGATTGAAGCGGCCGGTTCTCCGCTGCCCGCCATCGTGCCGGTGGATCTGAAAGGGGCCACCGCCGCCCACTACCGCGGCATGGCCGAAACCTTCGCCCAGCAGTTTGGCCGCCTCGATGGCGTGCTGTTCAATGCCGGTCTGCTCGGCACCCTCTCTCCGTTTGAACACATTCAGGAGCAGGAGTGGGACGAGGTGATGCAGGTCAACGTCAAATCGGAATTCCTGCTGACCCAGGCGCTACTGCCGCTGCTGCGCCAGACCGCCAAAGCGCAGGGCGATGCCTCCATCGTCTACACCTCCTCCAGCGTGGGACGCAAGGGGCGCGCCTACTGGGGCACCTATGCCATCTCCAAATTTGCCATCGAGGGGATGATGGAAGTGCTGGCCGACGAGCTTGAGAACACCGGTGTGCGGGTCAATACCCTAAACCCGGGCGGAACCCGCACCAAGATGCGCGCCAGCGCCTTCCCGGCGGAAGATCCCATGAACCTCAAGACTCCGGCCGATCTGATGCCGCTCTACCTCTACCTGATGGGGTCGGACAGCCGCGGTAAAACCGGCCAGACCTTTGTGGCTCAGCCAAAATAAACAAGTTGCGTGGCCCAGCCCAAATAAATCAATAAAATACCCAGAGTGTTGTGCGGCAGGGGTTAAATTGAATAGGGGGCACAGGCTCCCTGTTCGAACCACTGACCATCCTATCTCCAATCAGGTTGAACTATGTTTCGTCCCAAGAGCACGTTTGAGCAATGGCGGATCTTTCAGGCGGTGGTCGACTGCGGCGGCTACGCCCAGGCGGCCGAGGCGCTGAACAAGAGCCAGTCCTCCCTCAATCATGCGGTTGCGAAGTTGCAGCAGAGTCTGGGGGTGCCATTGCTGGAGGTGCGCGGCCGCAAGGCGGTGCTGACCCCGGCGGGCGAGATCTTCCTCAAGCGGGCCCGTCAGTTGAGCCAGCAGGTGGAGGAGCTGGAGAATCTTGCCAACAATCTGGAGCGACAGTGGGAGCCGCAGATCAACCTCTATGTCTCGGCGCTGCAGCCGAGGGATCGCCTCTATCGGGCGCTGGCCAGCTTCTATCCCCGCAGCCGGGGTTGCCGGGTCAACCTGCACGAACGCATTCACTGCCACTTCAACGCCCTGCAACAGGGGGATCTGATGCTCTCCGAGCACCTGCCCGGCGATCGCACCGGCCTGCTGCTGGACGAGGTGTGCCTGCTGCCCCTCTGCGCCGCCAACCATCCGCTGGCGCAAGAGGAGGGGCCCATCCGCAGCGACGTGCTGACCAGCCACAACCAGATCAGCCTTCATCCCCCCATTCACCGCTCGGTGGACTGGAACGATGCGGATGACACCGGCTGGAAGGCAACCCACTACCACGAAGTGCTCGCCATGCTGCGCCTCGGCCTCGGCTATGCCTGGCTGCCGCGCCATCTGGTGGAGCGGGAGCTGGCGGAAGGTTCACTCATACAGCTGGATCTGGAAAGCGGCAACGAGCGCCACCTCTACACCTATCTGCTGACCCTCTCCCCCGAATCTCTCGGCCCCGCGACCGAGCTGCTGCTGCGCTGCCTGCGCAACGAGTATCAGGGCGAATCAGCGACGCTCCCGCACGCCCAGCCCCGGCACGACAAATAACAGCCAGCCCCCCGTCAGACGTTGGGCACCCGCCAACTGGCGGCCAGTGCCACCAGCGCCAATCCCAGCGCCACCATAAAGACCCCGTGGAAACTCCACACCTCCGCCACCACACCGGCGATGGCCCCCGCCATGATGGAGCCGGTGCGGATGCTGTTGGCAAACAGGGTAGTCGCCACCCCGGCTCTCCCCGGCATCAGATCCTGAAAGTAAGACATGCCGATCCCCGCCACGATACCGATGAAGATGGCGTTGAACAGCTGCAAGGCGATCAGCGCGTATTGGTCGGTGAGGGTCACCAGACCTGTGTAAAAGGCCGCGCCAGCCAGCACCGCCAGCAACATCATGGGGCGCTTGCCAAAGCGCGCTGTGTAATAACCCGCCAGCAGCATGAAGGGGATCTCCAGCGCCGCCGCCGTGCCCATCAGGATACCGGCAAGCTTCTCATCCATCCCGAGCTCCCGGGTGATGTAGAGCGGCATATTGATGAGGTACATGCTGTTGCAGGTCCACATCAGGGTGGAGGCGATAAAGAGTGCCCGCACCGCCGGATCCCGCCAGCTGCTGACCCGCTCGCTCTCTTCAGCCAGCTTGGGTAGTGGCAGCGAGGGCAGCCAGCGCCACACCACCAGGGCACAGAGCAGGTAAGCCAGTGCCGAGGCCAGGTACATCAGCTCAAAACCGTAGCCGATGGCCAGCGCGAAGGCGATAGGCGGGCCTATGACCCAGGCCAGCGAAAATTGGGCCCGCATCACCGAACTGAACATGTCCGCCCGCCGGTTGCGGCTGTCAGAATACTCCCGCGCCAGCGCAAACAGCTGGGGACTGGCCGTGGCCGCCAGCGCCGCCAGCATCACCCCCAGGCTCGCCAGCAGCCAGTAGTTGCGGTTCCAGGCAAACAGCAAGGAAAGCGCCACCCCGGAAAAACAGCAGCGCAGGATCAGTCGCTTGCGATCCCCCTTGTTGTCGGAGCGATGGCCCAGCCACTGGCTGACCAGAATGCCCACCACCGCATTGATGGTATAGAAGAGCCCGACCAGAAAGGGGCGCACCTGCACCTCTTCGGCCAGAAACAGACTTAAGGTTGGCACCTGCAATGCCACCGCGACGCCGGTCATAAAGGTCACGGCAAGAAACGAAAGAGAGACGGGGTCCGGGCGTTTGACCGCCGCTATCGACAAGCTCATAGGGTTACCACTGATTGGAAGGACGATACGGGCTAACGCTCGGCAGCCGTATGAAAAATCGGCGCTTATCTTATGTCATTATCAAGAGCAGGCTCAAGGATGGCATAAGCGGGTGTGCGCCTTGCGAGGGAAGCCGCGACCCCGTAGAGTGAAAGCCCATCCTGCCAGCACAAGGAGTTCGCATGTTTGATTTTGATCAGGAAGTAGACCGCAGTGGCACCATGAGCCTGAAATGGGACAAGTACAAGGGTCAGGATGTGCTGCCCATGTGGGTTGCCGATACCGACTTTGTCTCCCCCCGTCCGTGATCGAGGCGTTGACCAAACGGGTCGCCCACGGCATTTTCGGCTATTCACGCCCCTCGCCGCGCCTGATCGAACTCATTATCGAACGGATGGCGACCCGCTATGGCTGGACTATCGAGCCCGAATGGCTGGTATTCCTGCCCGGCGTGGTGCCGGGGCTCAACCTCGCCTGCAAAGCGTGGAGCCAGCATGGCCGCGGCATCATCACCCCCAAGCCGGTCTATTACCCCTTCCTGCAGGCGCCGGGCTTCAATGATCGTCACCTGCTCACCGTGCCGATGATTGAGGAAGCGGGTCGTTGGGTGCTGGATCTGGCAGAGCTGGAGCGTCAGGCCCCCGCCGCAGATCTGCTGCTGCTCTGCAACCCCCATAACCCGGGCGGCACCATCTTCACCCGTGACGAACTGCTGGCCATCGATGCCATCGCCGCGCGCCACAATCTGGTGATCTGCTCCGATGAAATCCACTGCGATCTGCTGCTGGATAAGAATGCCCGCCACATCCCCTACGGCGCCCTCAGTCCGGAGGCGGCCGAGCGCTGCGCGGTGATGATGGCCCCGAGCAAGACCTTCAATATCGCCGGTCTCTGCTGCTCCTTCGCCATCATCCCCAACGCCCGTCTGCGCTTCCGGCTACAGCAGGCGATGCGCGGCATCAGCGCCGATGTCAATTTGCTGGGCTTTGTCGCCGCCGAAGCGGCCTATGAGGGTGGCGAACAGTGGCTGACCGAGCAGCTCGACTATCTGGCGGCCAATCTGGCCCTGATCCAGCAGGCGGTTGCCCGCTGGCCCGGCGTCAAGCTGGCCAGTCATCAGGCGACGTATCTGGCCTGGATCGATGTGAGTACCCTTGGCCTTGCCGATCCCATCGCCTTCTTCGAGCAGGCCGGCGTTGGTCTCTCCCCCGGCGCCCAGTTTGGCGACGGTCAGTTCGTGCGGCTCAACTTCGGCTGCACCAGGGCACGGCTGACCGACGCGCTGGCGCGGATGGAGCGGGCAATCCTCAACCACAGCAAGCCCTGATCAGCCAGCAACGGGATGGGCAAGCCCCATCCCTTTTACCCTGTGTCATCAGCCAGCGGTCAACTCAGTCAACGGTCAATTATGTCTCTACGGATTTTGCATCACCTTCTGCTCCCCCTCTGTGCACTCTCTGCGCTGCTCCCTTTTGGCAGCCAGGCGCTGACTATCGGCACGGGCCCACTCAACGGAGTCTACTACCCGACCGGTGGCGCCATCTGCCGGGTGCTCAATGCTGGCCATGCCCTGCATGGGGACAGCTGCACCGTGCAGAGCACCCGTGGCTCGATGGCCAACCTCAAGGCGCTCGGCAAGGGGGAAGTACAGCTGGCGCTGGTGCAATCCGATGTGTTGCATCACGCCCTGCACGGCACCGGCCCCTTCAGCGGGCAGGGTGCCAACAATGAGCTGCGCAGCCTGTTTCGCCTCTATCAGGAGTCGTTGACCCTGCTGGCCGCTCCCAATAGCGGTATCACAACCCTGGCAGATATCGAAGGGAAGCGGGTCTATCCGGGCAACAAGGGCGCCGGTGAGCAGATCACCAGCCAGGCCCTGATGGCGGCTATGGGATGGCAACCCGGGCAGTTTGCTGCCTATCAGCTCAAGTCGGACAGCGAGCCGCTGGAAGGGCTGTGCGATGGCTCGCTGGATGCCGCGTTTGTGGTAGCCGGTCACCCCAGTCTGGCGGTCGGCGACCTGATCAGCCGCTGCAAGGTGCGCCTCATCCCAATCGAAGGGGAGCAGATCGACACGCTGCTCAAGCAACACCCCTACTACCAGCGCAGCCGCATCGCCGCCAACCTCTATCCGGGACAAACCACCGCCATCAACAATATCGGGATGAGTGCCGAACTGGTGGCGCTGGCCAGTCTGCCGGACCCCATCGTCCGTACCGTGCGCGATACCCTGCTGGCCCGGGTCAAACAGTTCAGCCGGTTGCATCCCGCCCTGAGCAAGGTGACCCCCGAGCAGTTGCAGGCGCAAACCGAGCTGCCCCTCCATGCGGGGATGTCGGATCAACCGCCAGCCCCCTTGTCACTGACCCCCGAGCAGTTAACCGCGGAACAGCTGACGCCGGAGCCGTTCACACCAGCGCCATCGGCCTCGGAGGCGGCGCCCACGACAGAGCAGGTGAGCGCCGCCAACGGGACGACTGCGCCCATTGAGGCGCCCTCCGACGCGACCGCCACCAGCAGTGCCGCAGTGGCAACAGAAGCCACAGAGGTTAATCCCTTGCCCGAAGAGGCACTTGAGGTCACCCCCGAGCTCACTGCTACGCCGACCACCGAGGGGGAAAGAGTGGCTCCCTCTGCCGCAGCGTCAACGGTTCCATCACCACCGGCTGCCGTGTCGACTCAGTTGCCACAGAGCGCCTCTGCGGCCACTTCGCTACAAGAACAGGAAACCCCGCCTGCCAGCAGCGCGGTGACTGGCGAAACCTCGCAGCAGGATAAAACCGATACACTGCCCTCCCCTGCCGCCAGCGCAGCCACACAGCTGCAACCCTGAATGGTCAGCACCCACAAATGCATCAGGGCAGCCTCGGCGGCCCTGATTGTTTACGCGCGTTCGATAGTGACGCAATTGATGGCGGCACAGTCACCCCGATAGGCCTGCTCACCTTGCCGTACCGCTATGGCTCCATCACCTGGGTCAGATAGGGGTTGGGCTTCTGGATCTCCTCCTCCACCCAGTGCAGCAACTGCTTGATAGCCCGCGACAACACCTGATTCTGGCGCACCACGTAGCCCAGACTGGTACCGGGAAAATCGCCGAGGCTGGTGACCGGCGCGGTGAGGTTGAGGCGCGGATGCAGGGAGAAGTCCGGCACGATGGCGACACCAAAGCCCGCCTCGGCCCAATCGAGCTGGGCATCGACGCTGCCCACCTCCATGATGCGGCAAGGGGGCAAGGCCAGCAGCGGCAGGGACGGGTCGATCAGCGCCCGGGTGCGGGTGTCGTGACCGAGCAGGATCAGGGTCGGCTCGTCGAGGGGATCGCTCTCTCCCGCCACCGCCCGCGCCTGCCAGCGGGCAAGGCCGTGGCCCAGCGCGCACCAGGTCACCTGTTGCAGCTCGGTATAGAAGAGCGGCTCGCTGCGCTTTTGCGCCATGACAAAACCCAGATCCGCCTTGCCCGCCTTGACCAGCTCGGCCGCCTGATCCGAAGTGGTGTTGAACAGAGTGAGGTCGATGCCGGGGAACTCCCGCTTGAAGCGCTGGAACGGCTGGATCAGCAGCAGGCGGGAGATGATGTCGCTGGCGGCGATAGCCAGCGTCCCCTGACTCAGCTGGTTGAGGGCATTGAGATCGGACTGGCAGAGCTGCAACTCGGCGATGGTGCGCTCGGCGCTTTGCAGCAGCCGCTCCCCCGCCTGCGTCAGGCGAAACGGACTGCGCTCGATCAGCCGCACCCGGGTCGCCTGCTCCAGCCGTTTGATATGCAGGCTGACATTGGGCTGAGTCATGTGCAGTTCGGTGGCGGTCTGACCAAAATGTTGCAATCGGGCCAGAGTGACAAAGGTTTGCAGCCAGTGAATATCCAGCATAAGAGTCCCTCAACCCGCGATGTGCGGGGCTTGCCAGGCAAAATCGAGCAGTTTGCCGCTTAATTGGCCATAATTATATGGTTCTCTTATCGGAATTATAAAGATAATTAATTTTTCTAATCCGCATCAGGCTCCTAGGATGGACGCCTAACGTCTTAGGAGAAAGAGTCATGTCGTCTATCGTAGTCGTAGGTGCTAACTGGGGTGATGAAGGCAAAGGCCGCATCGTGGATTATCTGGCAGGCCAAGCTGGCGCCAGCATTCGCTTCCAGGGCGGCAACAACGCTGGCCACACCGTGGTCAACGACCTTGGCACCTTCAAGCTGCACCAGGTTCCGAGTGGCGTATTCAACCCGGATTGCCTGGTTGTCCTCGGCCCGGGCATGGTGATCAGCCCCGAGAAACTGACCGTCGAGCTCGAGGAAGTCAAAGCCTCCGGCGTGACTCCGAAGCTGGCCATCTCTGACCGCGCAACCCTCTGCCTGCCGCTGCACGCACTGGAAGATACCCTGGAAGAGCAACGTCTGGGTGACGGCGCCTATGGCTCCACCCGTCAGGGCATCGCTCCTGCCTACGGCGATCGCGTGATGAAGAAAGCGATCCTGGTCGGCTGGCTGAAACAGCCGGACGTACTGGTCGAGCGCATCCAGTTCATGCTGGACTGGAAACTGCCGCAGATGAAGGCTATCTACCCCTCCTTCGAATTCACCCAGACTGCCCAGGAGATGGCTGACTGGCTGCTGGAAGTCTCTGCACCCTGGATCGACGCCGTCTGCAACGTCAGCATGCCGCTCAAAGCGCTGCAGGCAGAAGGCAAGACCCTGCTGTTCGAAGCGCAGTTGGGCGCTGGCCGTGACCTGATCTACGGCGAATACCCCTGGGTGACCTCCTCCCACGTATCTGGCGCCTACGCCGGTATCGGTGGCGGTCTGCCGGGTCTGCGCCCGGAGCGCGTCATCGCTGTGGCCAAGGCATTCAGCTCCTCTGTCGGTACCGGCACTCTGCTGACCGCCATGGAGAACCAGGACGAGTTCCGCAAGATCACCAACGAGTTCGGTGCCACCACCGGCCGTCCCCGTGATGTCGGCTACTTCGACGCGGTCGCCACCAAGAACGGTGTCGAGTTGCAAGCCGCCACCGAAGTGGCACTGACCAAGCTGGACTGCCTGACCGGTCTGCCGGATCTGAAGATCTGCGTGGCTTACGAAGGTGCCCACACCGAGAACCCGATTTGGCCGCAAACCGCTGCCCTGAAGCCGGTTTACGAGCAGATGGAAAGCTGGAGCGAAGACATCACCGGCTGCCGCACTTTCGAAGAGCTGCCCAAAGCGGCCCAGCAGTACGTGCTGCGTATCGAAGAGCTGCTCGGCGTACCGGTTCCGATGGTTTCCGTCGGCCCGGGCCGTGACGAGATGATCCTGCGCTAAGCCGCACCTCTTATCGTCAAACAAAAAACCGGCATCCCTGATGCCGGTTTTTTTATGGCTGCTATTTACCTTATCGCCATAAAAACCACCCAAAGGCTCAATTAACTCACCAATCGACCTCACCTTGAGTCGTTCTGCAACAAAATCCTGTCCCACCCTCGCTAAAGTGAACCCGTTACCACACGAGGAGTCACCCGATGAAATTGCTCAAACAGAGTGCCCTGTTGCCACTGCTCTGCCTGACGGCCATGCCAGCCTTTGCCATGACCCTGAAGAGCACGGACATTCACGAAGGCCAGTTGATGGACAAACAGTTCAGCTTCAACGGCTTTGGCTGCAGCGGCGACAACCACTCGCCCCAGCTGAGTTGGCAAGATCTGCCGGCAGGCACCAAGAGTGTTGCCATCACCGCCTATGACCCCGATGCCCCCACCGGCAGCGGTTGGTGGCACTGGCTGGTGGTGAACCTGCCTGCCACCCGGAGCGAACTGGCCAGCAATACCTCCGGCAAGCTCAAGCAGGGGTTGGAGATCCGCACCGACTTTGGCAGCCAGGGTTACGGCGGCCCCTGCCCGCCCGCTGGTCACGGCATGCACCGCTATCAGTTCACCGCCTGGGCCCTGCCCCATGATCTCGAGGTAAAGGCTGATACCCCGCCCGCTATGGTAGGCTACATGCTCAATAGCATGGCGCTCGGCAAGGCCACCCTGACCGCCACCTTCGTCACTCCCTAGGAGCCAACCGGATGAGCACTCCCCTGCTGCAACAGAGCCACTATCTCGGGATCCGCCAGCAGCCCCTGCATCGGGTGCTCATCTACGCCCCGACCCTCATCTGGGTCACCCAGGGGAGCAAGCAACTGTGGTGGCGCGAGCGACGTCTGTCGTTTGACAGGGAGCGGTGGCTGCTGATCCCGGCAGGCCACCAGCTCACCTTCGTCAATCAGCCGGAGCAGGGCAAGTTTCGCTCCCACGCCATCACGCTGCTCACTCCGCCGCCACCAGAATGGCTGGCCGAGTCAGCCTCTTCCCACGCCGACCTGGAGGAACCCGCCGTCAAGGTCACCCCCGGGCTCGCCTTCTGCTTTGAGCTCATCAGCACCATGGCCGAGCGGGGACTGAGCGAAGCAACCCAGGCCGAACTGCTGCGCGGCTTCTATGCCGAGCTGCGGGCAGCCAACACCCTCGGGTTGCTCTTTCCCGCCAGCACTATGACCCTCGCAGAGCGGCTGGCCCGCTACCTGGCGGTGGAACCCGGCATCGACCACACCCTGGAGACGGTGGCCCCCCACTTCTCCATGAGCCGCGCCTCCATGGTGCGCAAGCTGGCCGCCGAAGGTCGCAGCTTTCGCCAGTTGCTGGCTCAGGTGCGCATGAGTCACGCGCTCAACCTGTTGCAACAGGGCCTGACCCCGCTGGAGGTCGCCCTTGCCTGCGGTTATGACTCCCCCAGCCGCTTTGCCGCTCGCTTCAAACAGGAGTTCGGCCTGACGCCCCACCAATACCTGCACACCTGCCCTGCCAGATTGGCGAGCAATGACCAGTAAAATATTACTTAAAACCAATTCTGTGTAACCTGATGTAACCCGGTGATCCCGCTCACATTGCCACCTCTTCAGAGTGTGATCTCGCGCCAGCGCTCCCTTTTCCCTTGCCATACAATGGCTACCGAACACCTTTTCACTAAAAATAAGCGTAAAAAATCTTCCTTTTAATCTACATAAACGGAATTGGAGCGAGCAATGTTTCGTAAAACTTTACTCTCGGTAGCCCTCGGCACCGCCCTGTTCGGACTGACTGCCTGCAACGATAACCAGACAGAGAGCAGCACAGTCGCCAAACCGGAGCAGGCCATCCAGTACAAGGACGTGATCGACCGTCGGGGAACACCGACCCAATTCCGCGACTTTGACAGCTACTCCAACCTCAAATACAACCCGCTGCTCGATCTGGGGGCCTGGCACGGTTTCCTGCTGCCTGCCAGCGACAAGGAGTGGGGGGGCTTTACCGGCCCCATGGTCATCTCCGAGGAGTACAGCCTCTTCTTTGCCAGCGAGCTGGACAAGCTTACCCTCAGCGATGCGAACGGCCGCCCGTTCCCGCTCACCAGCGCCCGCAAGCAGGAGGTGTACGCCATTCCCGGTGCGCTGGTGCAACGCTTCGAGTTCGAGCCCTTTACGCTGGAGCTGGAGCTGCGTTATGGCGATGCCCGCACCGCCCTTATCCGCACCCGACTCATCAACCAGACCGATGCACCGCTCACCCTCAACCTCAACTGGCAGGGCGAGTTGCTCAATCAATGGGATGCCAAGGATACGATTGCCAGCAAATATCCAGGCTGGACTCGCACCATCAGCGAGAGCGACAAAGGAATCGAATTCCAGTTCGGCAAACTGCGCAGCACCTGGAACATCATGCAGAGCGGCAGCGCCCGCTATCGCATCGACCGTACCCTGCCAAGTCGCACCACCCTCGACGAGAAGACACTGGGCTACCAAAGCGACGCCAGCATTACCCTGGCTGCCAAGGGGAGCGAGGATATCTACACCCTGCAGAGCTATCTCCACTCCGCAGATGACGCCAGCCGCCATCAGCAGAGCCGTCAAGCCCTGCTGGCCAACCCGGCCAGCTATTTTGCCGACTCCATCCGCCGCTGGGAGGGCTACCTTGCCAACGGTCTCTCCAATCAGGGTATCCCCGAGTCGGAGCGTCGTATCGCCGTCAAGGCAATGGAGACCCTCAACGGCAACTGGCGCTCCCCGGCTGGCGCCATCCTCCACGATGGAGTGACCCCCTCCAATACCGCCCGCTGGTTCGACGGCGTCTGGGCCTGGGACAGCTGGAAGCACGCCTATGCCATGGCACACTTCAACCCTGAGGTGGCCAAGAACAACGTGCGCGCCATGTATGACTATCAGGTACAGCCGGATGATCCGGTGCGACCGCAGGATGCGGGCATGGTGATCGATGCCGTCTTCTACAACAAGCTGGCGGATCGCGGTGGCGATGGCGGCAACTGGAACGAGCGCGACACCAAGCCGCCCCTTTCCGCCTGGGCCATCTGGGAAATCTACAGCGCTACCAAGGACAAGGTCTTTATCGCCGAGATGTATCCCAAGCTGCAGGCCTACCACGACTGGTGGTACCGCGCGCGGGACAATAACCGCAACGGCATCATCGAATATGGCGCCACCAAGCATGTGGAGCACAATGACGAGTACGGCAATATCACCTTCAAGGTGCAGTACTTCAACGGTATTCCCGCCGGGCTGGATCTCTCCAGCTGTACCAGTGAGGGGGATGGCTGGTATGCCTGCGCCGGAATGCCGCTCTATCAACAGGTGTTGAACGTGGGCGGTTACAGCGACATGGATATCGGTGCTCAGCACGGCGCCGGTTGGGAGTCAGGCATGGACAACGCCGCCCGCTTCGGCTTTATCGAACCGAGCCAGCTGCAACGCTATGCCGACAAGACCTATGGCGGAGATTTGGCCAAGGCGCGTCAGGACTGGAACGTCGCCTTCTTTGAAAACCATCAGGACAACGGCGATTTGATCGGTTTCTCCATCGATCAGGAGTCGGTGGAGCTCAACGCCTTCCTCGCCAAAGAGAAGCGCATTCTGGCCGACATGGCCGACCTGCTTGGCAAGCCGGACGACGCGAGCCGCTACCGCGATGGCGCGACCCAGCTGGCTGGTTACATCAACAGCTGCATGTTCGATGAGGCATCAGGCTTCTATTACGATCGCCAGATTGGACAGGGGGATGTCGCTGACGGCAACGGTTGCGTCGGCAAATTGCTGACCGCCCGCGGCCGTGGCCCGGAAGGGTGGAGCCCGCTCTGGGCAGAGGTTGCCGACAAGGAGAAAGCGGCGCGAGTGCGCGAGGTGATGCTCAACGCCCAGGAGTTCAACACAAAGATTCCGCTGGGCACAGCCGCGCTGACCAATCCGGCCTACGACCCCAATATCTACTGGCGCGGCCGGGTATGGCTCGATCAGTTCTACTTCGGGGTGAAGGGGCTGGAGAACTACGGCTACCGCAGCGATGCCGAGGCACTGGTCAACAAGCTGTTCAACAATGCCGAAGGACTGGCGGGCAGCGGCCCCATCCGCGAAAACTACAATCCGGAGACCGGCGCCATGCAGGGGGCCAGCAACTTCAGCTGGAGCTCGGCCCACCTCTATATGCTCTATCGCAACTTCCTGAAACCACAGGCGTAAGCTTGCTCCATTATGCAAAAGGCCTCCGGATGGAGGCCTTTCTGTTTTCATTCAAGTTGCACTCACGCGTTACACGCCGCGCTGCGGGTACGGGTTCGTCTTAGCCGTTCGTGAGCGGCAAAGAGAGGCGTTTGGCCAGCGCCTGAAAGTGCTGGCTCACCTCGGCGCCGAACAGGGGATCGCCAATAGCGCGGTTCTGCCAGTTTTGCTCCAGATGACGCCAGTCATCCTCGGTCAGGGAGTCACGCAGATGGGGGAAGATCACCCCCTCTTCGTAGTTCATGTGCGCCTCTTGCAGTTCCACGAAGCGCTCCAGCTTGGTGGTGAACTGATCGAGGGGGATCACCGCATCCATCAGGATCATCTCCACCATCTCCTTGAGATCGGCTCCGGCCTCCAGCAACTTGACGTGCTCCTCCTGCAGGCGGTTGGCGACCTCTCCTTCCACCACCCGATATTTCAGGTAGTAGTCATAGATGAGGTCTTCCTTGGGATGGTGGTACTTGTCAGAGACCTCCCGCAGGTAGTCGATGACATCGCGCACCAGAAAATAGCTGATGGGCTCTTCGGCGCGAATGGCTGCCAGCTTGTGCTTGAGCAGCTCCAAAAGTCGGGCGATGTTGAGATGATCCTTGTGCAGACTGGATAACATGGGCACTCCTTGGCTCTGAATTAATCTTATGTCCCTGAGTATACGGTCATTTGTCGCCCGAACTTTGCACTCAATCAAGTGGGATGCAGACAGATTTCCACTCTATCGGACTCTTGCCCTGTTGTTCCAGCAAGCGATTGGTCTCGCTAAAGTGACCGCAACCGATGAAACCGCGGTGGGCAGAGAGTGGGCTCGGGTGCGGCGCGGTCAGCACATAGTGGCGCTGGCGGTCGATGAAACGTCCCTTCTTCTGGGCGTGGGCGCCCCAAAGCAGGAATACTACGCCCTGACAGCTGGCATTGATCTGCTCGATGACTCGATCGGTAAAGGTCTCCCATCCCAGATGGGCGTGAGAGTGAGCCTGACCGGCCTGCACCGTCAGCACAGTGTTGAGCAGCAGGACCCCCTGTTTGGCCCAGGATTCGAGAAAGCCATGATTGGGTGTGACGAAACCTGGCAGGTCACGCTGCATCTCTTTATAGATGTTGACCAGTGAGGGGGGCGTACGCACGCCGGGCAGCACGGAGAAACAGAGACCGTGCGCCTGATTGGGACCGTGGTAGGGATCCTGGCCCAGGATCACCACCTTGACCTGATCCAGCTCGGTCAGCTTGAAGGCATTGAACACATCGGTGGCTGGCGGGTAGATCACCTTACCCGCTTCTCGCTCGGCTCTGACGGTTGCCAGCGTACTCTTGAAATAGTCCTGCTCTTTCTCAGAGCCAATCACATCACTCCAGGTCAGCACCCCGGCCTCCTCACTTGATACGGCGAAGGGCTCAGGATAGGGGGCCAGCCCGCAAGACGCAACTGTGGCTCACGCTTTCCAGAGCCTGGCGAGACGCCCCGAGCGCTCCAGCTTGCGCAGGCCGGTATTGAACAGCAGCATCAGACGGCGCGCCTCGGGATCGGCCTTGCGCATCAGCAGGTATCCCGGTTGCGACCAGATGGGGTCGGCGGCACCGGTCAGTGACAGCGATTGGGGATGACGAACGAGCGCCTGCTGGAACAGAGTCTGTGCCACCTGCTCATCCATCACCAGATAGTGGATCCGCCCGTCGAGCAGCTTGCCCATGCTCTCCTCATCGGAATCTGACCACTCGAGGGTGAGCCCGGCTTGGCGAGCGGCAAAACCATCGCCATAGAAATAGCCACGGGTCACCCCGACCGGCTGGTGTTTCAGCTCACCCAGATTGACCGCGGGCGTACCGGTCAGCGTCATCAGGCGAGTGGTGAAATGGCCGAGCGAGGCGGAGAGATAGAAAAGCTGCTCCCGCTCGCGGGAGCGAAACCAGGGCATGGTGACCACATAGCGCCCCTCCAGAGTCAGTCGGTAAGCCTCGGTCCAGGTATAGAAGTGAAAGCTGACATCGAGCCCCTCTTCGGCAAAGGCCTGGCGCACCACCTCACAGAGAAAGCCCTGATTGGGCAACGACTCACTGATATAGGGCGGCCATTCGCCCACAGCAATACGCACCGTCTCGGCCCGCACCGCAACACTGCTTGCCCAGCAACAAAACAGGGCCAGCCATGCCCACTTTCGCCACCCATTATTCACCCGGCACTCTCCTCGCTTTTTTGCTGAGTGTAGCCAACCCCTCAATTAACCTCAGAAAAAGCCGAAAAGATGTAGTTAAATTACTAGATTAACGAGATAAAAGATGCATAATTTGGATATCTTACAAAATCAGAAAAATGACCTATTTTTGATTCAACTCAAGAATTTAATCCCATTGAAATGGCGCTTTGTCGGATTTTCTTGATCTAGATCAATTTTGGTAATATTACCACCGTGGTATATATGACCCCATCAAAGAAAAGGTGTAAGGCAAGGGCCCTTTAAGTCATCGCCATCGACGGTAGCTTAAATACATCAGGGTAATTTCCTTACAGTTGGATTCGCGTTCCCATTGAGGAGTCATACCATGATCAAAGGCATTCAAATCACCCAGGCCGCCAACACCGCTCTGCTGAACTCTTTCTGGCTGCTGGACGAAGAGAAGCAACAAGCTCGCTGCATCTGCGTCAAAGGCGATGCTTTCGCTGCTGATCAAGAAGTGCAACTGGCTGACCTGGGTCAGTTCGAATACCGCGAACTGCCGGTTCAGGCTGAGCCTGCTGTTGAAGGTGGCCAGCACCTGAACGTCAACGTGCTGCGTCGCGAAACTCTGGAAGATGCTATCGAAAACCCGGAGAAGTACCCGCAGCTGACCATCCGTGTATCTGGCTACGCAGTGCGTTTCAACGCCCTGACCCCGGAACAGCAGCGTGACGTGGTTACCCGTACTTTCACTCAGAGCCTGTAATCAGCGCCCTACAGTGAAGAGCTGATACTCGCGGTATCAGTAAAAAAACGGCCAATCGGCCGTTTTTTTATACGTGCTTTCACTGGGCAAGCGCAAAAAACAAGGCCTCGCATTGCGAGGCCTTGTGATAAGTGCTTGTCCCATCAAGCAGAGGTATCGAGGGGCTCAAAACCCTTGATCAGGTCATCGATGGCCTTCATCTGTTTGAGGAAGCCTTCCAGCTTCTCCAGCGGCAGAGCGCTCGGGCCATCGCAGCGGGCAATTTTCGGATCCGGGTGGGATTCGATAAAGAGACCGGCCAGACCGACCGCCATGCCGGCACGTGCCAGCTCGGTCACCTGTTCGCGACGACCACCGGAGGCGGCACCCAGCGGATCACGGCACTGCAGGGAGTGGGTCACGTCAAAGATCACCGGATAGCCACCGGTGCTCTTCTTCATCACGCCCAGACCCAGCATGTCCACCACCAGGTTGTCGTAGCCGAAATTGGCACCGCGCTCGCAGAGGATCAGCTGGTCGTTGCCGCACTCCTCGAACTTGTCGGTGATGTTCTTCATCTGACTTGGGCTGAGGAACTGTGGCTTCTTGATGTTGATAACGTTGCCGGTGCGGGCCATGGCTTCCACCAGATCGGTCTGGCGTGCCAGGAAAGCGGGCAGCTGGATAACGTCAACCACCTCGGCGACCGGCTTGGCCTGATGGGGTTCATGCAGATCGGAGATGACCGGCATGCCGAAGGTCGCTTTCAGCTCCTGGAAAATCTTCATCCCCTCTTCCAGACCCGGACCGCGGTAGGAGTGGATGGAGGAGCGATTGGCCTTGTCCCAGCTCGCCTTGAAGACAAACGGGATGCCCAGCTTGCTGGTCACTTCCACGTACTTCTCGCACACTGCCATCGCCATGTCGCGGGATTCCAGCACGTTCATGCCACCAAACAGCACGAACGGTTTGTCATTGGCAACGTCGATCTGGTTGATCTTGATATTCTTCTGTTCCATCTAAGACTTCCTTAATGAAGGGGCCTGAAGCCAAGTTACTCCGTTGCAGCCGAGCGCTGCGGCCTTGATATTCTTCTGTTTCAACTCCAAGACATCCTTAATAAAAGGGCCTGAAGCCTAGTTAATCCGTTGCGACCGGACGCAGCGGCCTTGATATTCTTCTGTTTCAGTTTCAAGCCGCCCTTAATGGAGGGGCTTGGGGCTCAGATCCAGCGCGGCCAGCTGTACTTTCAGCACATCAGCCACCGGATCGTCCGGGCATTGTTCAATAAAATATTCAAAATCGTCGGCGGCCTGGCGCGGGCAATCGAGCTGCTCGTAGATAAAGCCGCGATCCCGCGTCTCCAGGGGATCGCCGGGCTTCATCCGCAGCAACAGCTCGCTGCAACGCAGCGCCTCGGGCATGCGGTCTTCCCGCAGCAGGGCACCCTTGCTGACGTTGAGCAGCCGTTCGATGATCTCCCACTGGCCGGAGGGTTGCAGGTAGTCGGGGGTCAGGGTCGCCAAGTCCCCCAACGCGCCGCGCAGCAGCAGCTCGATGCGGGCCAGGCTCAGCTCATCGCCGGTAAAGGGATCGACATAGACCTCCCCCTCGCCACCGGCAAAGCTCACTAGGAAGTGGCCGGGGAAGCAGATCCCCTCCACATCGAGCCCAAGCTTGCGTCCCAGCTGGATGATGAGAATACCGAGGCTGACCGGGATCCCCTTGCGCTGAACCAGCACCTGATTGAGATCGCAGTTGTTGGCAGAGAAATAATCCTGCCAGTCGCCATGAAAACCGAGGCTGTGGTAGAAGCCCTGCAGCAACTGCTGGCGCACCTCATCGCAGGTGCCCTCTTCGATCTGCTCGTCCAGCCACTCGTCCAGCAGGTTCAACTCGCGGATCCCCTCCTCGACCGAGCCATAAATCTCATCGCTGACTGACAACGCCAGCTCGGTGATGTCGTGGGCTTCGAAATCGGTCCATTCGTCTATGTGTAACATTCTCTTCATGCCTTAGCCGAACACACTCGTCTGTTTGAGCACTGCCAACTTGGCAATAAAGTAGATCCAGCCGAGCGCCCCCAGAAAGGAGCACCAGCGTACCAGATTGCTTTTGGCCAGCCGCAGCGCCATCGCCGCCAGAAATACCAGCACCAGAATGGCCATCAGCTTCTCGCTGAGCCAGGGCGTTCCGTTATTGAGCGGGTTGAGATCCAGCACCATGCAGAGCAATACGCCGGAGAGCACCACCAGACCGTTGAGCCAGCCGCTGACCTTCATCACCGGCGCGCTGTAGGCACGGCCAGTGGCGGTCTGTACCCAGTAGAAGCGGAGCATAAACATCAGCACGGCCCCGGCAATCAGGGTGAGGTGCAGGTGTTTGAGCACAAAAACCATATTCAATCCTTGCATGGGGGCGCACAGGCAACCCGCCGTGTAACAGTGAGGAACCGTCAGCGCAGCGGGCAGAGGCCCAGCGTCACCCTGTCGTTATCCCCGTAATCGCGCACCGTGGCTACCTCACGGTAGCCGCCATCACGCAGCAACTGACGCACCGCCTCCCCCTGATCCCAGCCATGCTCCAGCAGCAACCAGCCATCGGTCAGCAGATAAGCGGGAGCATGGGCCACGATGTGGCGGATATCGGCCAGCCCGGCGTCATCGGCAACCAGCGCCGAGCGGGGTTCAAAGCGCACGTCACCCTGCTCGAGATGGGGATCGGCGCCATCAATATAAGGGGGATTGGAGACAATCACCGCAAAACGTGGCGTCTTGTCGCGATCCGGCTCGCCAAGGGGCTCGAACCAGCTACCGTCGCGCACCTCGATGGGCAATCCCAGCGCGGCGCTGTTCTCGCGGGCCAGCGCTGCGGCGTCCGCCATCCGATCCACCGCCCACACATCGAGCTCGGGCCGCTCGGACTTGAGCGCCAGCGCGATGGCGCCGGTGCCGGTGCCCAGATCCAGCACGGCGCAGGGCCCCTGCGGGATTCTGGTCAGCGCCTGCTCGACCAGCACCTCGGTATCGGGGCGCGGGATCAGGGTCGCCGGGCTTACCTTGAGGGGCAGCGACCAGAACTCCCGCTCGCCCACCAGATGGGCGATGGGTTCGCCGTTGAGACGACGAGCCAGCCACCCCTGCAGGGTGGCCTGCTGGGCGGCATCCAGCTCACGCTCGGGCCAGGTCATCAGATAGCTGCGACGACACCCGAGCAGATGACAGAGCAGTACATCGGCATCGGCGCGGGGGGACTCCCCCTCAGCCAACACAGTCATGATATGGGCGCGGGCCTGCTGGATCTGCATCAGTGCCACTCCACCTTATGGGCAGAACACTTAATGCGAGCTTGCCGGATCACCATTTGCATTAGTTGTTCTCGGCCAGCGAGGCGAGCTGATCAGCCTGATACTCCTGCACCAGCGGGGTGATAACGCAGTCCAGATCCCCTTCCAAAATTTCGGAGAGGCGATAGAGGGTCAGGTTGATGCGGTGCTCGGAGAGACGGCCCTGCGGATAGTTGTAGGTACGGATGCGCTCGGAGCGATCGCCGGAGCCCACCAGATTGCGGCGGGTGCTCTGCTCGGCGGCGCGGTGGCGCTCATCCTCGGCCGCTTGCAGTCGGGCTGAGAGCACCGACATCGCCTTGGCGCGGTTCTTGTGCTGGGAGCGCTCGTCCTGACACTCCACCACCAGACCGGTCGGCAGGTGGGTGATACGAATGGCCGAGTCGGTCTTGTTGACGTGCTGACCACCGGCACCGGAGGCGCGGAAGGTGTCGATCTTCAAGTCGGAAGGATTGATCTCGATCTGCTCGGCTTCCGGGACTTCCGGCAGCACAGCGACGGTACAGGCGGAGGTGTGCACCCGGCCTTGAGACTCGGTCTCCGGCACCCGCTGTACCCGGTGACCACCGGATTCAAACTTGAGACGGCCATAGACGCGCTCGCCGTCGATCTTGGCGATCACCTCCTTGTAGCCACCGTATTCACCATCGTTGCAGCTGACAATGGAGACGCGCCAGCCCTGACGCTCGGCAAACCGTGAATACATGCGGAACAGGTCACCAGCAAAGATGGCCGCTTCGTCGCCACCGGCACCGGCGCGGATCTCCAGATAGCAGTTGTTGTCATCCTTGGGATCCTTGGGCAGCAACATCAGTTGCAGCTCCTGCTCCAGCGCCTCCAGATTGGCCTTGGCGAGCGGCAGCTCCTCCTGCGCCATCTCGCGCAGGTCGGCATCATCCTCCTCCAGCATCATCTGGGTGGTCTCCAGATCATCCTGCGCCTGACGATAACGCTGGAAGGCGTGAACGATATCTTCCAGCTGGGCATATTCGCGGGTCAGGGCGCGGTAGCGATCCTGATCCGAGACCACATCCGGCTCGCCGAGCATGGCCTGTACTTCTTCGTGGCGCTCGATGAGGCCTTCCAGCTTTCTGATCAGTGACGGATTCATAACTCTTGCATTCTCAATGGAGGACGGGACAACCGGCAGGTTGCCCGAAAATTATGGCTCTTGTGACAACCCCAGCGCCTGCCGCAAGCGGGAGAGCTCGCTCTGATCCCCCTGGGAGGCAGCCTGGCGCAACGCCTGGGTCGGCGCGTGGATCAATTTGTTGGTGAGGCGATGGGCCATCGCCTTGAGCGCCTGTTCGGCACTCTCGCCCTGCGCCAATGCCAGCAGGGCCCGTTGCAACTCTTCATCAGCCACCTGCTGGGACTGATGGCGGTAATCGCGAATGAGGTCGACCGAGCTCTGGCCGCGATACCAGCCCATAAACTCGTCGCGCTCTTCCTGCACGATCACTTCCGCCTGTGCGGCAGCTCGTTTACGGGTTTCGAGGTTCTGCTCGATGATCCCCTGCAAATCATCCACCGTGTAGAGATAGGCATCGGAGAGCTCATCGACTTCGGCTTCGATGTCGCGCGGCACGGCAATATCCACCAGAAACATGGGCTTGAAGCGGCGGGCCTTCAGCGCGCGCTCCACCATCCCCTTGCCGATGATGGGCAGTGGGCTGGCGGTCGAGCTGATGACAATATCCGCCTCGTGCAGATAGTCGGGGATCTCTTCGAGCGTCATAACCTGGGCGCCGAATTCGGCCGCCAGAGTCTGGGCGCGCTGCAGGGTGCGGTTCGCCACCATCATCTTGGTGACGTTCTGCTCGCGCAGATGACGGGCCACCAGTTCGATGGTCTCCCCCGCCCCGACCAGCAGCACCTTGGTCTGGGAGAGATCGGAGAAGATCCGCCGACCCAGACTGACGGCGGCAAAGGCCACCGACACGGCACTGGCGCCAATCTCGGTATCGGTACGCACTCTTTTCGCCACCGAGAAGGATTTCTGGAACAGCCGCTCCAGCGCCCCCTTCACCGACTCCGCCTGCTGGGCGTGAGCGTAGGATTGCTTGATCTGCCCCAGGATCTGCGGCTCCCCCAGCACCAGCGAGTCGAGCCCGCACGCCACCCGCATCAGGTGGCGCACCGCCTCTTCATCGTGATGCTGATAAATGGCAGTGACCAGTTCGGCAGCGTCCAGCCCGTGGAACTGCTGCAGCCAGCGCAGCACTTGCTCCTGCCGCTCCTCCTCCAGATTGCAATAGAGTTCGGTCCGGTTGCAGGTGGAGACGATCACCGCCTCGCTGACACCGGGTTGGCTCACCAGCTCACGCAAGGCGCGATCGATGCAGTCCGGGCCAAAGGCGACCCGTTCCCGCAAGGCGACACTGGCGGTGTTGTGGTTGATTCCGAGGGCAAGCAAACTCATGAGTGGGCGACGATCATTTCATACGCTGGGTGCAAAGGCTGCCAATTGTACGAGAAAGGGTAAGTCTTTAAAAGCAATACGGCCGCCCCGTATACTGTGGCAAATTCCTCTCTCTGGAGCCGTCTCTTGCTGCTACGTATTTTTACCCTCACCTGCCTGCTGTTGCTGGCCGGTTGTGCCACCACCCAGCCCCAGCGTGACCAGGTGAACTGGAACCAGGAGCGGGCCCGTCTCGAGCAACTGACCCACTGGCAGCTATCCGGCAAGATGGCCATCATCACGCCACAGCAAAAGGGCAGCGCCCGTCTCAACTGGCAGCAGGATGGGGAGGATTATCGCCTTAACCTCACCAGCCTGATTGGCACCAGCATTCTGGAGCTCTCCCGCAGCAAGGGAGAGATCACCCTGCTCGACAGCGACGGCAATCGCCACCAGAGCCAGGATGCCGAAGCGCTCATCTATCAACTGACCGGCTGGAATATTCCGGTTGCGGGATTACCGGAGTGGATCAAGGGGCTGCCGGGTCAGGCGGAGTTTGAACTCAACCCCGACAGCAGTCTGGCCAGCGTGCGCGACGGCCAGTGGCAGATCGTCTATGGCGATTATCGGGATCAGGATGGCTACCGCCTGCCGCACCAGCTGACCATGACCGGCCAGAACAGCCGCCTCAAGCTTCAGATCAACCAATGGACTCTTGCACGTTAATGGCTTCCACACGCTGGCCGGCACCGGCCAAACTCAACCTGTTTTTACACGTCAATGGCCGTCGTCCCGATGGCTATCACGAGCTGCAGACCCTGTTTATCTTCCTCAACCACAGCGACTGGCTCGAGTTCGAGGTGATACCGAATAGCGACACACTCAACCTGAGTCCGGCCATTCCCGGGGTGCCGGATGAGCAGAATCTGATTATTCGGGCGGCGCGCCTGCTGCAGGCAACCCTGCCGAGCCCGCAAGGTGCCCATATCCGGCTGGAGAAGGTGCTACCCATGGGCGGCGGCATTGGCGGCGGTTCGTCCGATGCAGCGACCACGCTGGTAGCGCTTAACCACCTCTGGCAGGCGGGCTTGAGTGAAGATGAACTGGCAGCGCTCGGCGTCCAGCTGGGGGCCGATGTGCCGGTGTTCGTCCGTGGCAAGGCGGCCTTTGCCGAAGGAGTAGGCGAGCGGCTGCAACCGGTCGAACTGCCCGATGCCTGGTATCTGGTACTCAAGCCCGATTGCCATGTGGCGACCGCGGCCGTATTCCAGGATCCGGACCTGCCGAGAGCCACGCCGAAAATGGCGCTGGACAACCTGCTGGAAGGCGAGTGGAAAAACGATTGCGAATCACTGGTGAAAAAGCGCCACCCCGAGGTTGCCAATGCGCTCGGCTGGTTGCTAGAATACGCGCCGTCAAGAATGACGGGCACAGGAGCCTGCGTCTTTGCTCAATTTGAAGACGAAGTGACTGCTCGGGAAGTGTTGGCCTGCGTGCCGAAGGGACTTGATGGGTTTGTCGCCAAGGGCGAGAACATATCACCTCTCTTCTCCACATTGCAACAGTTCAAATGATTGGGGTATCGCCAAGCGGTAAGGCAGCGGGTTTTGATCTCGCCATTCCTAGGTTCGAATCCTAGTACCCCAGCCAATTTTACCGAACGGTATTGATGATGATTAACGTGGCCGGTTTTGCACTCGGCCACGGATTCGGGTTACCGGTATCATCACAATCATTGGGCAGCAGACACCTTGTACGTTATCTTGATAAATCGTTTGCCCCAAAACGATAGGGTCTGATTTCAGACTCCCCCACATACTGGATGCAACCCCGAGGTTTCAAACCGTGCCTGACATGAAGCTGTTTGCTGGTAACGCAACGCCGGAACTAGCCCAGAAGATCGCAGATCGCCTGTTTATCAAACTCGGCAATGCTGCCGTAGGTCGCTTTAGCGACGGCGAGATCAGCGTACAGATCAATGAGAATGTACGTGGTGGCGATATCTTCATCATTCAATCCACCTGTGCCCCGACCAACGACAATTTGATGGAATTGATCGTCATGGTGGATGCTCTGCGTCGTGCTTCAGCTGGCCGTATCACTGCCGTTATTCCCTACTTTGGTTATGCCCGTCAGGACCGCCGCGTCCGCTCTGCCCGTGTACCCATCACCGCCAAGGTTGTCGCTGACTTCCTCTCCAGCGTTGGTGTGGATCGCGTGCTGACCGTTGACCTGCATGCCGAACAAATTCAAGGTTTCTTCGACGTTCCGGTAGACAACGTGTTCGGTAGCCCGGTGCTGCTGGAAGACATGAAGTCCAAGAACCTCGAGTCTCCTGTCGTTGTCTCCCCGGACATCGGTGGCGTCGTGCGTGCCCGCGCCATCGCCAAGCTGCTGGATGACACCGACATCGCCATCATCGACAAGCGCCGTCCCCGCCCGAACGTCTCCCAGGTCATGCACCTGATCGGTGACGTTGCCGGCCGCGACTGCATCATCGTTGATGACATGATCGACACCGGCGGCACCCTGTGCAAAGCCGCAGAGGCCCTGAAAGAGCGCGGTGCCAAGCGTGTATTCGCTTACGCCACCCACCCGGTCTTCTCCGGTTCTGCCGTCGATAACATCAAGAACTCCGTGATCGATGAACTGATCATCACCGACTCCATCCCGCTCACTGCGGAGATGAAAGCAGTCGGCAAGGTCAAGCAGCTGACGCTGTCAACTGTACTGGCCGAAGCCATTCGTCGCATCAGCAACGAAGAGTCCATCTCTGCCATGTTTGAGCATTGATAGATTCAGCAATAACGAAAACCGCCATCAGGCGGTTTTCGTCTTTCTGGACCTTCTCTTTCCAACTTTCTGCTATCTGGTACGACCCTGCCCCCGGCAGGCTTAAGGATTTACCCATGAATTGCTTGCGTCCCCTCCTGCTCGCGACCCTCACCTCCGCCCTGTTCGCCTGTCAGCCCGTCAAAGAGAACCCGCCCTTCGTGCTGACTCTGGCTCACATGAACGACACCCACTCCCAGTTTGATCCGGTCAATGCCGAGATCAAGGGGCAGATCTTTGCCCAGCAGGGGGAGACGGACACACTCTATACCCGCTTTGGCGGTTACCCGCGCCTGCTGACCATGGCGAAAGCCTATCAGGCCGATGCGCTAGCCAAGAACCAGCCCTTGCTGCTGCTGCACGGTGGCGATGCCTGGCAGGGCAGTGGCTACTTCAAACTCAACGAGGGGATGGCCAACGCCGAGTTGCTGAGCCAGTTCGGCCTCGATGCCATGGCGCTGGGCAACCACGAGTTCGATCTGGATAATCAGAAGCTGGCCCGCTTCATCGAGGGGGTCAACTTCCCGGTGCTGGCCGCCAACCTCGACACCAAGGCCGATCCGGCCCTCAGCAAGGCTGACAACCTCAAGCCCTTCGTGGTCTATGCCTTTGACGGCAACCAGAAGAGTCCGGTCACCGATCTCGACAACCTGCCGCAAGGCAAACAGCTGGTCGCTGTCATCGGTCTGGTGCTGGAAGACATGGGCAATATCGCCCCCAACGTCGGCAAGCTGCGCTTTGGCAAGGAGGTCGCCTCGGCTCAGGCCACGGTCGACATGCTGCAAGCCAAGGGGATCCACCAGATCGTGGCGCTCA
The DNA here is from genome assembly GCF_051920165.1 of Aeromonas sp. 11P. Lineage (NCBI taxonomy): Bacteria > Pseudomonadati > Pseudomonadota > Gammaproteobacteria > Aeromonadales > Aeromonadaceae > Aeromonas > Aeromonas sp. 11P. The sequence goes on along the minus strand of NZ_JBQBDJ010000004.1, from coordinate 4,067,022 downwards.
CCCACATCGGCAACGAGCGGGATCTGGCGCTGGCCGCCAAGGTAAACGGTCTCGATGCCATCGTCGGCGGCCACTCCCACAGCCTGCTCGGCGATTTTCGCAATATCGGCTGGGGCAAGACCGGCGATTACGCCAAGCTGGTGACCAATCCGGATGGCATCGGCAAGACCTGCGTGGTGCAGGCGGGCTCCTACGCCCAGGCCATCGGTCTGGCACAGGTGACCTTTGACAGCCAGGGTCAGGTGACCGACTGCCAGGGCCACAACAGCCTGCTGGCCAGCCGCGATTTCTTCGCCGATGCGGCGCGCAAGCAGGCGCTCGACGATGCCCGCAGCAAGGAGGCGAGCCAGTTCGTCGACAACCAGCCCAATCTGGTCACCGTGGATGAAGATCCGCGCCTGCGCGGCATCATCGACAGCCACTACAAACCGGCGCTGGAGAAGGCCTATGGCCCGGTGATCGGCACCATTCCCGAGCAGTTGCAAAATGCCCGTCGCCCCGGCGACAACGGCAGCGACAGCCATGGCTCCGACGTGGCACCGCTGGTTGCCGAAGGGGAGTTCTACTGGGCCAATACCCCGGCTGTTCAGGCCCTGACCGGTGGTCCGGTCGACTTCGCACTGGTAGCGGTGGGTGGCGTGCGCGCCGAGCTGCCGGCCGGCGAGTGGCGCGAGGGGGACAGCTCCCTCACCCTGCTGCCATTCAAAAATCAGCTCGCGGTGCTGACCCTGACCGGCGCCGAGGTGCGTGCCCTGCTGACCGAGACCATCACCGCCACCCTGCCCGCCAGCGCCCATGCCGGCAAGTTCCCCTATGGTGGCCACCTGCGCTACACCTTCCAGGAGACCAGCGCAGGCAAAGCGGGCACCCTGACCCAATTGCAGCGCAAGACCGCAAGCGGCGAGTGGCAGGGTCTGGTGGATAGCCAGAGCTATCGGGTGGTGATGAACGCCTACAGCGCCAACGGCAATGACGGCTGGCAGGCACTGGCCAATGCCCAGCGTCAGAAGAGCGAGCGGGTCGACATCGCCAGCGTCAACGGCAAGCTGACCGCCTTCCCGGTGCTGAAGGTGGCACAAAACGGCGAGCTGCTGAGCGCCGTCTATGCCCCGGGCCAGCCCCTCGATTGCAAGGCCAGCGGCGTGGATTGCGGCACCGATGCAGCATCTTTCGTAGAGTATGTGCGCGATGCCCGTCCCACCCTGACAGCACTGGATGAAGAGACCGTCACCCTGCTGCGTACCAAATAACTACGGTAGTCAACCGGGCACAATCCATCGGTAAACTGAAACGGGCCTCTTGCAAGAGGCCCGTTTGCCCACCGTTAGCCACCCATTGGCCGCAATAATGCTGCAAATCCCGCCATAACATGCGCATTGGTTGAGTGATCGCCACTCGGCGGCTAGAATATTGCGTCCTATTGCCCTGGGTAGTGTGCCCATGGCAGCTGCGAGTGAAGACATCAAGCGTGACAAGCCAAATCAAACTGATCGTCGGACTGGGCAACCCCGGCCCGGAATATGCCAAGACCCGCCACAACGCGGGCGCCTGGTATGTGGAGCAACTGGCTCGCTGGCACAATGTCAGCCTGCGTGAAGAACCCAAGTTCTTCGGCCATACTGCCCGCATCCTGGTCGAGGGGCAGGATGTGCGGCTGCTCATCCCGAACACCTATATGAACCTCTCTGGCAAGGCGGTGGCCGCACTGGCGCGTTTTTATCAGATTGAGCCGGAAGCGATTCTGGTGGCCCATGACGAACTGGATCTGCCACCAGGCATTGCCAAGTTCAAGCAGGGTGGTGGTCACGGTGGCCATAACGGCCTCAAGGACATCATCGCCAAGATGGGCAACAACAATAACTTCTTCCGGCTGCGTCTCGGGATCGGCCATCCCGGCAGCAAAGAGCAGGTGGCTGGCTTCGTCCTGACCAAGGCCCCCAGCAGTGAACAGAACCTGATCGACGCCGCGCTGGACGAGTCTCTGCGCGCCACCGACATCCTGTTCAAACAAGATATGACCAAGGCCATGAATCGCTTGCACAGCTTCAAGGCGGAAAAGGGTTAGGTCGGTTTGACCCTGTACGGGCATTGTGCCGGTACATGAGCAACGACCAGAACAAGCATGACATGGGCCGCCTGCGGGCGACCCCCAACAGCATCCATCAAGTAAGGTAACAATCCATGGGTTTTAAATGCGGTATCGTGGGCCTGCCCAATGTAGGCAAATCCACCCTGTTCAACGCGCTGACCAAGGCCGGTATCGAAGCCGCCAACTTCCCGTTCTGCACCATCGAGCCGAACACAGGTGTGGTGCCGATGCCGGATCCCCGCCTCGATCAGCTGGCTGCCATCATCAATCCGCAGCGCGTTGTGCCGACCACCATGGAATTCGTCGACATCGCCGGTCTGGTTGCCGGTGCCTCCAAGGGTGAAGGTCTGGGTAACCAGTTCCTGGCCAACATCCGTGAAACCGAAGCGATCGGCCACGTAGTGCGCTGCTTCGACGACGAAAACATCATTCACGTTGCCGGCAAGGTCTCTCCCGCTGACGATATCGAAGTGATCAACACCGAGCTGGCCCTGTCGGACCTGGACGCCTGTGAGCGCGCCATTCACCGTCAGTCCAAGCGTGCCAAAGGCGGCGACAAGGATGCCAAGCTGGAAGTGGAAGTGCTTGAGAAGATCAAGGTCGCGCTGGAAAACGGTCAGATGATCCGTGGCATGAAGCTGGATAAAGAAGAGCTGGCCGCCGTGAGCCACCTCAACTTCCTGACCCTGAAACCCACCATGTATATCGCCAACGTGGCGGAAGATGGCTTCGAGAACAACCCCTATCTGGACAAGGTGCGTGAAATCGCTGCCGCCGAGAACGCGGTCGTAGTCGTGGTCTGCTGCGCCATCGAAGCGGACATCGCCGAACTGGACGATGAAGATCGCGCCGAGTTCATGGCTGACCTTGGCATCGAAGAGCCGGGCCTGAACCGCGTTATCCGCTCCGGTTACCAGCTGCTCAACCTGCAGACCTACTTCACCGCCGGTGTGAAAGAGGTACGCGCCTGGACTATTCCGGTCGGTGCCACCGCCCCGCAAGCGGCTGGCAAGATCCACACTGACTTTGAAAAAGGCTTTATTCGCGCCCAAACCATCGCCTTTGAAGACTTTATCAACTACAAGGGTGAGCAAGGCGCCAAGGAAGCGGGCAAGATGCGCGCTGAAGGGAAAGATTACATCGTCAAAGATGGCGATATCATGAACTTCCTGTTCAACGTCTAATCCCATGACAGGCCAGCATTTGCTGGCCTGTTTTTTATCTGCCATTGCCCGGGCAATAATGGCAATGTCTTAAAAAAAAGCAGATTGTTGGGCTTTTGCGCAACAGAGACCAATAACTGGTCAAACGCACTCAAATTGCGTTTTTCTGGCAAAAAAAGGGTTGACGCCCCAGAGCCAGATACGCATAATTCGGCCCGCACGGTGACGAGGTAACGACTCACCGGAAGCAAGGTTGGCTATGTAGCTCAGTTGGTTAGAGCATCGCACTCATAATGCGGGGGTCACAGGTTCGAATCCCGTCATAGCCACCATCTCTAGTTGGGGTATCGCCAAGCGGTAAGGCAGCGGGTTTTGATCTCGCCATCCCTAGGTTCGAATCCTAGTACCCCAGCCATTTTTAAAAGTTCTTTGCCAGTCTGCGACTGTTGAGGAACGCTGTTGGGGTATCGCCAAGCGGTAAGGCAGCGGGTTTTGATCTCGCCATCCCTAGGTTCGAATCCTAGTACCCCAGCCATTTTTGAAAGGTGTTTGATAGTTTCTGTCAGGCATCACTGTTGGGGTATCGCCAAGCGGTAAGGCAGCGGGTTTTGATCTCGCCATCCCTAGGTTCGAATCCTAGTACCCCAGCCATTTTTCTGTTCTCTTCCACATCAGTGGTTGATAACAAACGGCTATGTAGCTCAGTTGGTTAGAGCATCGCACTCATAATGCGGGGGTCACAGGTTCGAATCCCGTCATAGCCACCATTATTTCTGTTGGGGTATCGCCAAGCGGTAAGGCAGCGGGTTTTGATCTCGCCATCCCTAGGTTCGAATCCTAGTACCCCAGCCATTTTTATGTTCTCTTCCACATCTGTGGTCGATAACAAACGGCTATGTAGCTCAGTTGGTTAGAGCATCGCACTCATAATGCGGGGGTCACAGGTTCGAATCCCGTCATAGCCACCATTAATATTGCGGAAGTGGCGAAATTGGTAGACGCACCAGATTTAGGTTCTGGCGCCCTAGGCGTGAGAGTTCGAGTCTCTCCTTCCGCACCATTAATAGCAGTACCAAACAGACCAGCTCACGCTGGTTTTTTTGTATCTGAAATTTGCCTCTCCCCAGTTTTTCTCTCGCTCCCCTATTAACCCAGCTCCACGTTAATTTCCGTTCACGTCACTCTTCGCTTATTCCGAGCACGCCTTGCCACTCTTGTCTCCCGGCCATAAAAAAGCGGCCCGCAGGCCGCTGGTGCACACATTCATCATCCCGGTTATCAGAACGGGAAGAACCAGGGGATCGCCACCACGCTCACCGCCATCACCAGCAGGGTGAATGGCACTCCGATGCGGATAAAGTCGGCAAACTTGTAGTTACCTGGCCCCAGCACCAGGGTATTCACCGGTGACGAAACCGGCGTCATAAAAGCGGCTGAGGCGGCAATGGCGATGGTCATGGCAAACGGGTAGGGCGATACCCCCATCTGCTGCGCAGTGCCCAGCGCAATGGGCGCCATCAGCACTGCGGTGGCGGTATTGGAGATAAAGAGCCCAATCACCGCGCAGAGGGCAAACAGGCTGGCCAGCATGACCCGCGGCCCCATCTCCCCTACCGCATTGATCAGACCACCGACGATCAGATCCACCCCGCCGGTTTTTTGCAATGCCAGCGCGAAGGGGAGCATGCCGACGATGAGGATCAGGGTCGGCCAGTGGATCGACTTGTAGGCACTCTCCATATCGATGCAGCGAAACTTGCCCATCAGCAGACAGGCGATCAGCGCGGCAATGACGTTGGGCACCGGGTCGGTCACCATCAGCAGGATCATCACCCCGAGACAGATGAGCGCGTGAATGGCCTGGCTGCGGGCTGGTGCCATCTCATCCACTTCTGCCGGTAGCCCCATCAGCAGAAAGTCGCGGCTATGGGTCTGCAACTGTCTGATGTGGCTCCAGTTCCCTACCACCAGCAGGGTGTCGCCCATCTGCAACGGCTCGTCCACCAGCTTGCCTGCCAGTGCCTCGCCGTCGCGGCGCAGTCCCACCACGCTCAGGCCATAGCTGGAGCGGAAGGTCACCTCACGCACGCTTTTACCCAGCAGCTTGGACTCAGGGATCAGCGACACCTCGGCCATCCCCACCTCCCGCGCCTGATCGGAGAAATACTCCCCACGCAGGATCATGGGTTCGAGCCTCGCCTCGCTGCAAAACTCCCGCACATCCACCTCGGGGTCTGACATGTCGATCAGCAGTACATCCTTGGCCTGAAATTCACTGATCCCCGACACCGGCACCATCACCCGGCGGAACTTGCGCCAGCGCTCAACCCCGATAATGTGGGCACCATAACGGGCGCGCAGTTGCAGCTCGTCCAGGGTGTGACCAATCAGCGGGGAGTCCGGCCGCAGCGCCAGGCGGCGGGCCCGGCCGGTAAGGCGATAGTCGCGGATAAGGTCGCGAAAAGTGCGGCGTCCGCTCTGTTTGCCTTTGCCCTCTTCCCCCTCGCCCACCAGGGAGCCACGCACCAGCAGCATGTAGAGGATGCCCAGCCCCAGGATCAGTCCGCCCATGGGGGTGAAATCGAAGAAGCCGAAGCCGTGAATGCCATGGCGCATCAACTCGCTGTTGACCACCATATTGGGGGGCGTAGCCACCAGCGTCATCATGCCGCTGATCAGCCCGGCAAAGCCGAGGGGCATCATCAGGCGACCGGCCGGGATCCCCATTCGATTCGCCACGCTCAGCACCACCGGGATAAAGATGGCCACCACTCCGGTGCTGCTCATCACCGCCCCCAGACTCGCCACCGCTACCATCAGCAACACCAGCAGCTTGGTCTCGCTGCTGCCCGCCACCTTCACCAGCGCATCCCCCACCTGATAGGCGATGCCGGTGCGCGCCAACCCCTCCCCGACTACAAACAGGGCGGCTATCAGAATAACGTTGGGATCGCTAAAGCCCGCCAGCGCCTCCGGCAGGGTGAGGGTGCCGCTCAGCACAAAGAGGATAATGATCAACAGGGCGACCACGTCCATGCGCACCTTGTTGGTCATAAAGAGATAGATGGCGCCTGCCAGCAGACAGAGCACCCAGACAAGCTCGGAATTCAATACAACCTCCTTTTATCACGTGATTCTCCTCCCGGAGAGTGGACTCTATCAGACCACAGCCACGGCGCCATCATCTTGCTACATATCAATAAAGTCCGGCCCGCCGGGCCCCATAACCCATCACTGCTGGAATAACCGGGCAGCAGCGGCGATTTCTTTGATATGGGCCAAGTACGGGGCGGACAAAAGTCCTGCCCCTCCTCCCCCTCACCCCTTAGAATGGCGCCCTCGCATACTAACCCTCATGCCCAAGGATCAGAAAATGAGCATATTCGAGCTGTTCAGCATCAATAACACGCTAGTGACCATACCGCTGGGTGGCGGCTATGCCATGTCATGGATTGAAGCCATCGGCACCCTGTTTGGTCTGGCCTGTATCTGGTTCGCCAGTCAGGAGAAAACCATCAACTACCTGTTTGGCCTGATCAACGTCAGCCTGTTTGCCATCATCTTCTTCCAGATCCAGCTCTACGGACTGTTGATGCTGCAGCTGTTCTTCTTCTGCGCCAACGTCTACGGCTGGTACGCCTGGACCCGCCCGGCCAACGATCAGGGGGATACCCTGCAGATCCGCTGGCTCAGCAAATCCAAACTGATGGTGACCGCCGCCGTGAGCGTGCTGGCCATCGCCCTGCTGACCCGCTATATCGACCCGGTCTTCGCCACCCTGGCGCGCACCTCGGTCTCCCTGCTCAACCTGTTTGGTGCCAACCTTGCTACCCCCGAGCCCTCCCCCGATGCCTTCCCGTTCTGGGATGCCACCATGACGGTGCTCTCGGTGGTCGCCCAGATCCTGATGACCCGCAAATACGTGGAGAACTGGATCCTCTGGGTGGTCATCAACATCATCAGCATCGGTATCTATGCGGCGCAGGGTGTCTACGCCATGTCGCTCGAATACCTGATCCTGCTCTTTATCGCAGCCAACGGCACCCGCCTCTGGGTGATTGCCGCCAAGCGCCAGCCACAAGGGGTATAAGCCATGACGCTGCTACCCCATCTCCAGTGCCGCCCCGACCAGATTGCCGAGCGGGTGGTGCTGTGCGGCGACCCGGCCCGGGTTGATCGCATCGCCAGCCAGCTCGAACAGTGTGAAGTACTGGGCCAGCACCGGGAGTTTCGTCTCATCAACGGCCGTTATCAGGGAGTGCCGATCACGGTTTGCAGCACCGGCATCGGCGGCGCCTCGGCCATCATAGCGCTGGAGGAGCTGGTGCAAGCCGGTGCCCGATCGCTTATTCGGGTCGGCTCTGCCGGCGCCCTGCAGCACGATATCGGGCTGGGCGACCTTATCGTGGTGGAAGGAGCGGTACGCAATGAGGGAGCCTCGCAGGCCTATCTGCCCGCCGAGTACCCCGCCTGCGCAGACATCTGGCTGCAGGCCGCCCTGCTCAATCAGGTTGCTGCCAGCGGCCAGCCTCATTGGCACGGGCTGGTGCGCTCCCACGACAGCTTCTATCGGGATGATGAGCAGGAGGTATGCCGCTACTGGCATGCCCGTGGCGTGCTCGGGGCAGACATGGAGACCGCCTCCCTGCTGACCGTGGGGCGCCTGCGCAAGGTGCGGGTTGCCGCCGTGCTCTGCAACGTGGTGCTGTTCGAGCAAGATGTGCAGGATGGGGTCAATGAGTACGCCAACGCCGAGCTGGCCATGATGAACGGCGAGCGAAACGCCATCGCCGCCGCCCTCCACGCCCTGGTGCAATAACCCGCAAACCGTTAATCACGGCACATTCGACAGGAGGCGGGCTGGTATCCGGCCCGCGCTCTTGTTAGCCTCATGGCCCTCGTCATCGGTGCGACAGGTACGTCATGCAGCAACAGCCCTATCCCCTCGGTCGTTTTCACGCCGAACTCGCCAAACTGGAACCCCGCTTTGCCGCGGCGCTGGAAGCGTGCACCCTGTTTCTGCGTCGCTACCTGCCGGGCGAATCCATCATGCGGCAGGGGGAGCTGAGCGAGCAGCTCTATCTGGTGGGCGCAGGGCGGGTCTCCCTCAATAGCGCCGTCCACTCGGGCCGCATCTTCCAGCTCGGTGAGATTGAGTGTCACAGCCAGATCTTTGGAGAAATGGAGTTCTTCAGCGCCACTCCGGTGCAGTGGAACGTGGTGGCCGGGACCGAGCTGGACGCACGGGTCATCTGTGCCGACAAGCTGGCCCAGCGCCTGCTGGCCGAGCCCGAGCTGATCCTCTTCTTCGCCGCGGCGCTTGCCAGCGACTATCTCGATACGCTGGAGATCACCACCAGCCGGCTGCTCCACCCCATCGCCTACAACATCGCCTACGAGCTGTGGCGCGAGCGCCAGCGCACACCCATGCTGGGATCGCGCAAGCGGGCCCACGAGGCGGCGCGCTTCGGCACCACCGAGCGGGTCTACCGCCGCGCCCTCAAGGAGCTGGTTGAACAGGGCATAGTTGCCGACGGCAGCGACGGCCCCGTTATCGCCGATCTGGCCAAGCTGCGCGCCTATCTCGACCTTTGATTTACATTCATCCCATTTCGATTCACCCCGTCAGGAGTCACCATGTCTACTCACACCTATCCAGAGTTCACCTTCTTCAGCCGCTTCGTTGCCGACATTCAGGCGGGCCGCAAGACCATCACCATCCGCGACGAGAGCGAGGCCAACTGGCAGCCTGGCCAGCGGCTGGCGCTGTTCACAAACCCGGAGCACCAGCCCTTCGGCACCATAGAGGTGCTCTCCGTCAATGCAGTGGCCTTCGATGAACTGAATGAGGAGCACGCCCGTCAGGAGAACATGACCCTCCCCGAGCTCAAACAGGTGATCCGCGATATCTACCCCGCTCTGCCGCCGCTCTATGTGATTGAATTCCAGCTGTTTGAAACATGATTTGTGAGCTGCCTCAGCTAACGCCGGTTGCGCTCTCTGGCTAAAAGCGCAAAATAACTGTTTTTATATACAGTTGTTGGTGAATTATGGATACACAACTTGAACCGGCCATTGCGGCCATGGTGGCAGAGTTCATCGCTGCAGGCCGCCCCAAGGCGAGCAGCCTGAGCTGGCAGAAGCGGCGTGAAGGATATCTTGCTTCAGCCATATTGGGTTGTGAACGGGAGGAGGTTGGCGCTGTCGAAGAGTGGCAACATGGCCATTATTCCATTCGCCTATATCAGCCAGCGCCCACCTCAAGCGCAAACCGTCCGGCCCTGATCTACTTTCATGGCGGCTGTTTTGTCAGCGGCGAGTTCGACACCCACGACCGCCAGATGCGCATGCTGTGTAATCGCGCCGAAGCACTGGTGTTCGCGGTACATACCCGCCTTGCCCCCGAACACACCTATCCTGCAGCACACGACGATGCACTGGCTGCTACGCTCGCCATCATGGCCGATATGGAGAAATGGCATGGGGATCCGGCGCGGGTTGTCCTTGCGGGCGACAGTGCCGGCGGGCACATCGCCCTGATCACCACCTTGCGACTCAAGGAGCAAGGCGCACCCTTGCCTGCAGCCCAACTGCTCATCTATCCGATGCTCGATGCTGCGGGCGACAGTGACAGCTATCGGCAGCTAGGGGATGACTACCTCATCACCCGCGACATGCTGTTAAGCGGTTTTCACGCCTATCTGGGCGAGCTACCCGCCACTCATCCCGAAGCCAGCCCGCTCCACCATCCCGCCCTGTCAGGATTACCACCGACCCATATCGTAACGGCGGAATATGATCCGCTGCGCGATGAAGGGGAAGCCCTCTATCGCAAACTGCTGCAAGCCGGTGTCAGAACCACCTGTCAGCGGCAACTGGGTGTTATACACGGCTTCTTCCAGTTGGCCGGAGTCAGCCCCACTGCGCGTCAGCTCATTGAACAGCTCTCACTGCTTATCAGGAGACTCTGATTTGGCCTTTGCCGAGCGATGTGTTAATAGTGTCCTCTTTTGAATCATGGAGGTGACCCGAGTGTTTGAGATAGCGAGCCTGAGAGAAGGGATGATGCACGGGGTCGAGCTGTTCCAGCTGCTGCTGGAGATCATCTCCATCGCCTGTGTGGTGATAGGGCTTGGCAAGACCCTCTGGCTGGCGGCACGGATGGAGGATCACGAACCGGGCTTTCCCCGCATTCGCCTCTGTTTTGGCAGCTGGCTCATTCTGGCGCTGGAGTTCCAGCTCGCCGCCGACATCCTGGCCACCACGGTCGCACCGAGCAAGGAGGAGCTGATCCGCCTCGCCATCATCGCGGTGATCCGCACCTTCCTGAACTACTTCCTCGGCAAGGAGCTGGAAGCCCAGACCGAACGCCAGCAGGAGCAGCGCAGCGAGCAGGCCAAAGCGGCCCAGTAGCCCATTTCCTTGCACTGCATCAGCAAGAAGTGCCAGCCATCCCGACCACCGCCGTGGCTCGGGATGGCACCTTTGTGACCCTTCCCGCACTTTTGGCAATCAGCCAACTATGGAACCCTTTTCAAGGTTTCCCCTGCCCTGTCGAGTACCCGTTCATCTGCGTAAGATAGAAAATCTTCTCCCCTAACCGGCCAAGCTGATGAATACGCACTCCCTTCACACGCCCGATATCGACCTCGATAGCTGCGTCATCTACCAGATCTACCCCATGAGTTTTCAGGACAGCGATGGCGACGGCATGGGCGATATCAACGGCATCCGTCAGCGCCTCGACTATCTGGCCACCCTCGGGGTCGATATGCTCTGGCTCACCCCCATCTATAGCTCCCCCAAGCGGGACAACGGCTACGATGTGGCGGACTACCGTGCCATCGACCCCGCCTTCGGCACCCTGACCGAGATGGAGCAGCTGATAGCCGAAGCGGCCGCTCACGGCATCGGCATCATGATGGATATCGTCGCCAACCACACCTCTACCGAGCACGAGTGGTTTATGAAGGCACTGGCCGGGGATCCCTGCTATCAGGACTACTACGTATTCCGGGATCAAGCCTTTGTCGATGCTCACCCCATTACCTCGATTTTTGGCGGCAGCGGCTGGCAGTATGTACCAGCGCTTGATCGCTACTATCTGCACAACTTCGATTCCAGTCAGGCCGATCTGGACTGGGATAACCCGGCGGTGCGGGTCGAAATGGCGGCGGTGATCAACTTCTGGCTGGGCAAAGGGATCAAGGGATTTCGCTTCGATGTGATCGACATGGTGAGCAAGGAGTGGGACCGGCTTGCCATGAGCAATGGCCCGCACCTGCACGACTATATCTTCGAGCTCAATGCCGCGAGCTTCGGCGGCAAGGGGATCATCACGGTGGGGGAGACCTGGGGGGCCGATCTCGCCCATATGCAACGCTACTCCAGCACGGATGGCAGCGAGTTCAGCATGGTGTTCAACTTCGAGCATCTGGGGCTCGGCAGTGACAAGTGGTCATCCCGCTTTGCTCCCCTCGCCTTCAAACGTGCCATGGCCCGCCACCAGCAAGGGCTGCATGGCCGAGGCTGGAACAGCCTGTTTCTCGGCAACCACGACCTGCCCCGCGCCGTCTCCCGCTTTGGCGATGACAGGCCAAAGTGGCGCGAAACCAGCGCCAGGCTGTGGGCCATGGTGTTGCACCTGATGCAGGGCACTCCCTTCATCTATCAGGGGGAGGAGCTGGCCATGACCAACCGCCACTGGCAGCCGGACGAGCTGCGCGATGTGGAGGCAATCAACTACCGCGCCAGCCAGTCAGGGCTGGATCCTGCCGAGCTGAGTCGGCGGCTCGATGCCATCAGCCGCGACAATGCCCGTACCCCGATGCAGTGGGATGCTGGTCCCCACGCCGGTTTCACCTCCACCACCCCCTGGATTGCCCTCAACGCCAATCACATCGAGATTAATGCCGCCGAGCAGCTGACTCGCCCCGACTCGCCGTTTCACTGCTATCGCCAGCTCATCGCCCTGCGCAAGGCTCACCCTGTCGTTCGCCACGGCAAATTCGAGCTGCTGGATGGGGATGATCCCGAGCGCATCAGCTATCGCCGCCACTGGCAGGATCCGGCCAGCGGAGAGCGGCACACCCTGCTGCTGCTCGCCAATCTCACCGCGAACCCCTTGCCGATGCCCCACTTCGACAAGGTGGCAGACGGAATGCGGTTGCTGCTGGCCAATTACCCAAGCGAACCGATGCAGCTCTTCGCCCCTTATCAGTGCGCCATCTGGCTGCAAGTGGAGCAGGGTTAGCCCCGTGTTGACGGGCCATAGCAATGGCCCGTCAATCGCCACCCCACCGGCTACTAGCAGAAAATCACGCCCCTACTCGAAGGGGTTAAATTAACCACTATTACTGACTTATTAATTGATTATTTATCCCGTTTGATACGCTCTCATTGCCCCTCTTACTATGCCTGCGACCTATCCATTGCCGATGCAACTATCGGCCTTCAAACTGGCATAGCAAAGTGGAAAACACATGATCACCACAGACGGGAATAACGCAGTCGCCTCGGTGGCGTACCGCACCAGCGAAGTCATCGCCATCTACCCCATAACCCCCAGTTCGGCCATGGCTGAACAGTCGTCGGCCTGGTCGAGCGAGCGGGGCAAGAACCTCTGGGGGGATGTGCCCCGGGTTGTCGAGATGCAGTCGGAAGGGGGCGCCATTGCCGCCGTCCACGGCGCCCTGCAGACCGGCGCCTTGGCGACCTCGTTTACCTCGTCGCAGGGTTTGCTGCTGATGATCCCCAACCTCTACAAGCTGGCGGGTCAGCTCATCCCCTTCGTGCTGCATGTGGCGGCGCGCACCGTAGCGACCCATGCGCTATCGATCTTTGGCGATCACTCGGACGTGATGGCGGTGCGCCAGAGCGGCTGTGCCATGCTCTGTGCCAGCAATGTGCAGGAGGCGCAGGACTTTGCCCTGATCTCCCAGATAGCGAGCCTCAACAGCCGCCTCCCCTTTATCCACTTCTTCGACGGCTTTCGTACCTCTCACGAGATCGCCAAGATAGCGCCGCTCGCTGACGACACCCTGCGCGCCCTACTACCCGCAGATGCCATCCGTGCCCATCGTGACCGGGCGCTCACCCCCGACAAACCGGTCATTCGCGGCACCGCCGCCAACCCGGACACCTACTTCCAGTGCCGAGAGGCGAGCAACCCTTGGTATGACGCCGCCTATGGCCATGTGAATGAGGCAATGCAGGCTTTTGGCGAGCAGACCGGCCGCCACTACCGGCCGTTTGAATATGTCGGCCACCCGCAGGCGGAGCGGATTGTGGTGCTGATGGGCTCGGCGATTGGCACCTGTGAAGAGGTGATCGAGCGCCTGCTTGCCCAAGGGGAGAAGGTGGGGCTGGTGAAGGTGCGGCTGTTCCGTCCCTTCTCGGCCGAGCACCTGCTGGCCGCGATTCCCGAGAGTGCCCGCGCCATCGCCGTACTGGATCGCACCAAGGAGCCGGGCGCACAGGCCGAGCCCCTCTATCTCGACGTGATGACGGCGCTGGCCGAAGCGGTCAGCCGGGGCGAGCGGGCAAGCCTGCCGCGGGTTATCGGCGGCCGCTATGGCCTCTCCTCCAAAGAGTTCGGTCCCGCCTGCGCGCTGGCGGTGTTTGCTGAACTGGCGCAGGAGAACCCGCGTCCGCGCTTTACCGTCGGCATCTTCGATGACATCACAGGTCTCTCGCTACCGCTGGCCGCGCTGGATTCGCAAAGCCCCATCTACAGCCAGCAACACAAGCTGGAGGCGCTCTTCTACGGCCTTGGCAGCGATGGCACCGTCTCGGCGGCCAAGAACAGCATCAAGATCCTCGGCAACCACACCGACCTCTATCCGCAGGGCTATTTCGTCTACGACTCCAAGAAGGCGGGCGGCCTCACCGTCTCTCACCTGCGGGTGGGCGAGCGGCCGCTGCAATCGGCCTATCTGGTGGAAGAGGCGGACTTTATCGGCTGCCATCAGTGGCAGTTTGTCGACAAGTACCGGATGGCGGAGCGCTTGAAAGCAGGTGGCATCTTCCTGCTCAACACCCCCTACAGCGAAGCGGAGATCTGGCAACGACTACCCAGCGAGGTGCAGCGTGCCCTGCGCGAGAAAGAGGCGCGCTTCTACATCATCAACGCCGCCAGGATTGCCCGCGACTGCCAGCTCGGCAACCGCATCAATACCGTGATGCAGATGGCCTTCTTCCAGCTCAGCGCCATCATTCCCCCTGCAGAGGCGACCAGCCTGCTGAAGCAGGCCATCGCCACCAGCTATGGCAGCAAGGGGCAGACGCTGGTCGAACGCAACTGGCAGGCACTGGAGGCAACCTGCGCCGCCCTGACCCGGGTGCCACTTGGCGAACTGGATCCCGCCAGCCGCCCGCGCCCACCGGTGGTTTCGGCCAAGGCCCCCGATTTTGTCCAGACCGTCACCGCCGCCATGCTGGCGGGACTGGGTGACAGCCTGCCGGTCTCCGCCTTCCCGCCGGATGGCACCTGGCCGGTCGGCACCACCCGCTGGGAGAAGCGCAATATCGCCAAGGAGATCCCCATCTGGGAGGCGGAGCTCTGCACCCAGTGCAACTACTGCGTCGCCGCCTGTCCCCACTCGGCCATTCGCGCCAAGGTGGTGGAAGCGGATGCGCTGGCCGCTGCTCCCACCACTCTCGATGCGCTGGATGTGAAATCCCGTGACATGCGCGGCCAACAGTACGTGCTGCAGGTGGCGCCGGAGGATTGCACCGGCTGCAACCTCTGCGTCGAGGTGTGCCCGGCCAAGGATCGCAGCAACCCGGATCGCAAGGCGATCAATATGGCTTCACGCCTCGATCACCTCGACGAGCAGAAGGCCAACTACGACTTCTTCCTCGACCTGCCAGAGCGCAGCGCCGAGCAGCTGGAGCGCATCGACATTCGCACCTCCCAGCTCATCTCGCCGCTGTTTGAATACTCGGGCGCCTGCTCCGGCTGTGGCGAGACTCCCTATATCAAGCTGCTGACCCAGCTCTATGGCGATCGGCTGCTGATTGCCAACGCCACCGGCTGCTCGTCCATTTATGGCGGCAACCTGCCTACCACCCCCTACACCACCAACGCAGAGGGGCGCGGGCCGGCCTGGGCCAACTCGCTGTTTGAAGACAACGCCGAGTTCGGACTGGGCTTCCGCCTCACCATCGATCAGCACAGGGAGCGGGTGCGCCGTCTGCTGGCGAGCCTAGGCGACACCATACCGGCAGCGCTGCGCGAGGCGCTCGGCGATGCCACCCTGCCGGTTTCCGAGCAGCGGGCCCATATCCAGCAGTTGCGGGAGCTGCTGCAACAGAGCAAGGCTCCGGCAGCCCACGAGCTGGCTCGCGATGCGGACTATCTGGTGGAAAAATCGGTCTGGCTCATCGGCGGCGATGGCTGGGCCTACGACATCGGCTTTGGCGGACTCGACCATGTGCTGAGTCTGGGGGAGAACATCAATGTGCTGGTGCTCGATACCCAGTGCTACTCCAACACCGGCGGCCAGCAGTCGAAGGCAACCCCGCTTGGGGCCATCACCAAGTTTGGCGAGCAGGGCAAACGCAAGGCACGCAAGGATCTCGGGGCCAGCGTGATGATGTATGGTCACGTCTATGTGGCGCAGATCTCCCTCGGCGCCCAGATGAACCAGACTGTGAAGGCGATTCAGGAGGCTGAAGCCTATCCGGGGCCGTCGCTCATCATCGCCTACAGCCCCTGCGAGGAGCATGGCTACGACATGGCCGAGAGCCATGAGCAGATGAAACAGCTGACCGCCACCGGTTTCTGGCCCCTCTACCGCTTCGACCCGCGCCGCGCTGACGAGGGCAAACTGCCGCTGGCGCTCGACTCGCGGGCGCCCAGCGCCTCGCTGGCCGAGACCTTGCGCCACGAGCCCCGCTTCCAGCGGCTGGAACGCCAGCTGCCGGAGGTGGCCAGCCAGCTCTATGAAGAGGCGGAGCAGGAGGCCAATCGCCGCTTCGCCTGGCTGAGCCAACTGGCGGGCAAGGAGAGTCCAGTGCAGGAGTAACTTACGCATGGCTTGATGGCAGCAGCCACTCTATTCGCCAAATAACGATCAGGGCTCCCCGCGGGGAGCCCTGATGCTATCTATGGTGAGCCAATGTCGGCACAGACCAAATCAGGCGCTGATAGAGGCCAGCTCGTGGCGTTTCAACGCCAGCAGGGTGATGAGCAGCGCCAGCGTGGCGATCAGTGCCATGCCGATATAGGTTGCGCTAAAGCCCGGGGCCAGCAGATCGGGGGCAAGTCGGCTCAGATCGCCACCGCTGCCAGCAGGCAGGCGCAAGTGAAACAGCATGGAGCAGATGGCCACGCCGACGGCACCGCCGAGCTCCCGCCCGAAGTTGAACAGCGACATGCCGATGCCGCGATCCTGCCGTGGCAGGGCATTTTGCACCACCACCGAGAGGGCGGGCAGCACCAGACCCAGACCAATACCGGCAAACCCGAGGGCCAGCTTGACCCAGGCATCGAAGTGGATCTGCCACAGAGCCACCGCCGCCAGCGCAAACCCGACCGCAACAAAGCTTTTGTAGTGACCGGTACGGCCTATCAACTTGCCGCCGACAAAGGCGCCGGCGGTGATGCAGATCATGAAGATCACCATGCTCATCCCGCTCTCGCTGGCGCTCAACCCCTTCTGCCACTGCATCTGCAACGGCAGATAGACCAGCACGGCAAACATCAGCAGCTGGGAGAGCATCACCAGCAGCACGCTCACCAGATAACCGGGCAGCCGTGCCAGATGGGCAGGCAGAATGGGGTCGTGGGCACGCCGCTCAATCAGAATGAGCAGCAGCAATGCAACGCCCAGCGCTGCCGAAAGCCAGACGGCGGGCAGCGCCGCCTCCGGCGAGAGCAGCAACAGGGTGAGCGTGGTGACAGTAATCAGCAGACCCGCCCCCTTCCAGTCGAAGCGACTGTGACGACGCACGTTGAGCTGCTTGAGGTTGCGGTTGATGAGAAAGACCGCCAGCGCCCCAAGCGGCAGATTGATCCAGAAGATCCAGCGCCAGCTGAGCTGCTCGGTGAAATAGCCGCCAAGCAAGGGGCCAGCGATACTGGAGACCGCATAGACCGCCGAGATGTAGCCCTGATATTTGCCCACCTCCCGCGGTGGAATGGTGTCGGCAATCACGGTAAACGCGAGGGCAATCAGGCCGCCGCCCCCCAGCCCTTGCAGCACCCGCGCAGCCAGCAGGGTCGGCAGATCCTGAGAGAGAGCACAGGCCACCGAGCCCGCCAGAAACAGGCCGATGCCGATATTGAGCATCCGCACCCGACCAAAGAGATCGCTCAGCTTGCCATAGAGGGGCAGCACGGCGGTGGCCGCCAGCAGGTAGGCGGTGACCACCCAGGTGAGGGCACCACCGGCATGCAGCTCGGCGCCAATCATGGGCAGCGGGGTGGTAACGATGCTTTTTTCCAGTGATCCCAGTGCGATCACCAGCGCCACACTCGAGAAGATGGTTTTCGGGGACATAAGAGGACTCGCTAATCTGATATGCCAAAGGATCCGGCATTGAGCGAATTATTGTCTCACAAATCAGCAAGAGAGAGAAAAAACCACGGCCGGCCATCCTCAACCATGAGACCGATCCCACAATCAAAACCCTCAATCTGCTAGCCTGCCCCATTTAGCCAAGGAGTCCCCATGAGCGAGCAGTACCGGTTTGATCACTACGATGCCCTGATTTTTGATATGGATGGCACCCTGGTTGATTCCATGCCCCTCCATCTCGATGCCTGGGAGCTCACCTGCGCCGAATTCGGCATCCCCTTCAAGCGCGAGCAGCTCTACCAGTACGGCGGCATTCCGACTCGCAAGATCATCGCCATGCTGGCCGAGCAGCAGGGGCTGGAGGTAGACACCGACGCCTTCGCCCGCCGCAAGATTGCCCTCTACATGGAGCATATCGACAAGGTCAGCGTCTTCCCCCGGATGTGGGAGCTGGTCAGGCACTATCACGGCAAGGTCAAGATGGGGATTGGCACCGGCTCACCGCGCAATCAGGCGGAGTCGATCCTGAAGAGTACCGGTCTCGACGCCTATATCTCTGTGGTGGTGAGCGCCGATGACGTCATCAACCACAAGCCGCACCCGGACACCTTCTTGCAGGTAGCCGAACAGCTGGGGGCCAATCCGGCCAACTGTCTGGTGTTTGAAGATACCCAGATCGGGCTTGAGGCAGGCAAGACGGCAGGTATGGATACCGTGCTGGTGCTTGAGGGAGAGTGGCACCCGAGATAACAGGGGCATAGCCACCGTGCCAGGGCACAACTGCAATCATTTTCGGGGAGCCTGTCAGCTCCCCGACTCGTAACTGGCTGACGCCTGTTTGCCCGACCTATTGGCCCGACCTATTTGCCCGAGAGGGAGGCCGCAGACGCAGGTACTTCAGACACCGTGAGAGTAAAGCCATCGGCATGCAACTCATGCTGCTTCTGATGAGCGCACAGCAACTCCAGCGCCTTGCTCGGACTATCCGCGAAGGTGGGCGCAGCAATGGCAGCAAAACCCTGTGCAACCAGATGTCGACGCTCATCGCTATAGCTGGGTGCATTCGCATCGAGATAGGTAAGCGACTGACCTTGCTTGAAAAAGTGATAGTTAGGCATCGATTGGCCCCGCAAAAATAAAGCGTCATTCTACTCCTTTTTGCCCACTTGCCTGCGTCAATCTGTGGCGTATCGAGTGATCTCGTTCACATTTTTATCAACAATTCGACCACACCAAACACCAGCAAAAATCATAACCCCTCTCCTCTTAAGTCATTGATAACCAGAGAGGGCACCGCCACCAACTGCAAACAAAACGCCTCCACAGGGGAGGCGTTCTCATGCCAAGTGGCACGGCACAACCCGTGCCGCTCACCGAACTTTACATGGCGTTGGTCGATTCGAAGATCTTGTCGGCCGACGCCTCGACGAACCCCGGATAGAGCACGCCGTCTGGTTGCGGGTAGCGCAGGGCAAACTCGTAGAAGCAGCTCGGGATGGTACGCACCCCATCGCTGAACGGCACATCCGCCTTGTCGGCCATGGTGGAGGATTGCTCCAGCATGACCTGCGGATCCCCTTTCACCTCGCCACCCACGCTGTTGAGGACAAAACCCGCCGCCTTGAGCGCCGCGTTGACCTGCTCGATGGTGTCGAAGTCCTTCAACTTGTTGATATTGACCGTGAAGTGGTTGGCACGATAACCCCAGGCTGCCATCCAAGCAGCATACTCGCTCTCCGCCAGCAGGGTCTGGTAATCAGCGTAAGAGACCTGCCAGGGGGCACCGGCGTAGAGAAATGCCGGGGTATCGGTCAGATGCTCGGGCACCTGATCCGCCAGCTTGTGGATGATGGCCTGCGCGCCTGCGGAGAGCTCTTCGACCTTCAGCTCGCTGATAAACACCTTGGGAGCATCGGGATCCTTGTGCTCAAAGTGCTTGGCGTTGAGCTTCTTCGCCTTGAACACATACTCTCCCTTCTGCTCGTAACCGAGTGCCAGAAAGTGGGCGGCCAGCTTCTCCAGCCCCAGTTTGGGCAGGTTGTAGGTACGAAAGGCAATGTGGTCGTTGATGATGGGCTCACCGCCCCCCAGCAGGGCATGCACTTTAAGGGCGCTTGGTGTCACCTTGATGTAGTTGTCCCACAGATGACTAAACAGGGTGTCGATATCCTTTTGCATCTCTCTTTCCTTTGATTGCGGGTACGAAACGGGGCCCCGATGGGTGCCCCTTGTAGTTGTCTGTTTAGAAGAAGAGGCCCGGCGAGAGCTGCTCAGGCATAGCCGCCTTGCTGTCTTCGACCGACGCAACCGGATAGGCACAGTAGTCAGCGGCGTAGTAGGCGCTCGCCCTGTGGTTGCCGGAAGCGCCGATACCGCCAAACGGCGCGGCACTGGAGGCACCGGTTATGGGTTTGTTCCAGTTGACGATGCCGGCACGGATCCGCTTGAAGAAGTGATTCCAGTCCGCCTCCTTGTCACCCAGCAGACCGGCCGAGAGGCCGTAGCGAGTGGCATTGGCCAGATCGATGGCCGCATCGAAATCGTCATAGCGGATCAACTGCAGCAGCGGGCCGAAGTACTCTTCGTCCGGCAGCGCGCTGATCGCAGTGACATCGATGATGCCCGGGGAGACAAAGCCGGTGCCCGCTTTCAGGTGCTCAAGCACCTGCAGGCTCTCGCCGCCCAGCTGTTGCAGGTTGGCTTGTGCTTCGACCATGCCAATCGCAGCTTTCTCGCTGATCATCGCCCCCATAAACGGCTGTTCTGTGGCGTCATAGAGGCCGACCTTGATCTTGCCCACCACCTCGACCAGTCGCTTGACCAGGGCATCGCCACGCTCGCCGCGCTCGACAAACAGGCGACGCGAGCAGGTGCAGCGCTGACCGGAGGTAATAAACGCCGACTGGACGATGGCATGGACGGCCCCGTCGATGTCACTCACCTCTTTCACGATCAGCGGGTTGTTGCCACCCATCTCGAGGGCCAGAATTTTGCCCGGCTGACCGGCAAACTGCTGATGGAGGAAATGACCAGTACGGGATGAACCGGTAAAGAAGAGGCCGTCGATATCGGGGTTGCCCGCCAGCGCCTTGCCGGTCTCGACCTCGCCCTGCACCAGATTGAGCACTCCCTTGGGCAGTCCCGCTTCCTGCCACACCTTGAGCATGGCTTCCGCCACCATGGGGGTCAGCTCGGAGGGTTTGAACACCACGGCATTGCCCGCGATCAGCGCTGGCACTATGTGGCCGTTGGGCAGATGGCCCGGGAAGTTGTAGGGGCCGAACACCGCCACCACACCGTGGGGCTTGTGACGGACATACGCCTTGGCGCCCGGCATGGGGTTTTCCACCGTACCGGTACGCTCGTCATGGGCGCGGATGGAGATGGCGATCTTGCCCTGCATGGCGGCCACTTCGGTGCGGGTCTCCCACAACGGTTTGCCGGTTTCGCGGGCGATAGTCAGCGCCAACGCCTCCTTGTGCTCACCCAGCAGGTCGGCATAGCGACGCACTATGGTCAGGCGATCCTCGAGATCCATATCAGACCAGTGGTAGAAGGCGGCGCGGGCAGCCTTGACGGCCGCATCGACCTGAGCCGCACTGGCGGCAGCGCCCTGCCAGATCACCTCGTTTTTGGCCGGATCCCGTGACTCGAACGGCTTGCCTTCACCAGCAAGCCACTGACCGTCGATAAATTGCACTAACTGGCTCATCCATTCACTCCCTGTCGCTGACAGGCAGCCTCGGCTGCCTGCTTGATAATCAATTTGCTTGTCCTGTCTGCCTCAGTCGAGGTCGACTACCCGCACCATGTCGCCATCCTGTACCTTGAGTGCCGCCGCCATCTTGGGCGGGATGATGGCCTCGTGCTTGTCGAGATCGACGCGGATATTGCCGTAGCAGGCACGGTACTGTTCGAAACGGCTGTTGCAGAGCAGGTGGGTACGGCCGCCGATGGGCTCGCCGATCAGCACCCTCAGTTTCTGGCTGCGACGCACGCTGCGGATGTTCTTCAATTCGCATTCGACCGCCGGCCCCGCATCGAAGATATCGACATAGCCGCGATTCACGAATCCCTCGTCCTGCAGCATCTTGATGGCCGGGCGGGTCTTCTCGTGGGTCTGGCCGATGACGGCGCGCGCCTCCTTGCTCAGCAAGTTGACGTAGATGGGGTACTTGGGCATCAGCTCGGCGATGAAGCGCTTCTTGCCGATACCGGTGAGATAGTCGACGGTGGGAAAGTCCATCGAGAAGAAATGGGTCTGCAGCCACTCGTAGAAGGGGCTGTGGCCATTGCCATCGGAGACGCCGCGCATCTCGGCAAAGACGGTTTCGTCAAACAGCTCGGGGTGCTCGGCCATAAACAGAAAACGGTGCTTGGAGAGCAGGCGGCCGTTGAGCCCCTCTCGGGCACATTCGCGCAGGAACAGGGTGCAAAGCTCGGTATTGCCGGTGTAGTCATTGGAGAGAGTCAGCGTCTCGACCACATTGTAGATACCGAGTTTGGGCGAAGAGTGCACCACCTTGCCGATGTGGTAGTTGTAAAACGGCTGGGAGAGACCAACAGCCGCATCGATGGCGCAGGTCCCTACCATCTCGCCGGTCTCGAGATCCTCGGCCACGAAGAAGTAGAGGCAGTCCCCTTTGCCGGCCGGCTTGTCGGAAAAAGTCTGGGTAGAAGCGTCGATCTTGCGCTGCAGCAGCTCATCATTGACGGGCAACGAGGTCATGCCGGTGCCGGACTCGATGGCGCAGGTCTTGAGCCCGGCAAAATCTTTTTGCTCGATGGGACGGATAACCAACATAAATGACAACTCCCTTTCATTGACGTCAGGTGGGGTCCCGGCTCCTGCCGGGAGGGCTCCCCACCTCAATTTGGATCAGGCGTTAACCACCTGGGCGACCGCCTTCTCGAAGCGGGCCAGCCCCTCCTTGATGTCCGCTTCCGGGATCACCAGCGAAGGAGCAAAACGAACCACGTTGGTGCCGGCAACCAGCGCCATCAGCCCCTGATCGATGGAGGCCAGCAGGAAGTCGCGCGAACGCCCCTTGTACTCTTCGCTCAGGGCTGCGCCCAGCAGCAGCCCCTTGCCGCGGATTTCGCTGAAGCAGTGGTACTTGGCATTGATGGCTTCAAGCCCATCACGGAACAGCTGCTCGCGCTGCTTGATACCCGCCAGCACCTCCGGGGTATTGATTACATCGATCACTGCTTCCGCCACCGCACAGGCCAGCGGGTTGCCACCGTAAGTAGAGCCGTGAGTGCCCACTTTCAGGTAAGAGGCTATTTCGTTGGTAGTCAGCATGGCGCCGATGGGGAAACCGCCACCCAGAGCCTTGGCGCTGGTGAGGATGTCCGGCGTGACGCCAAGCCCCATGTAGGCGTAGAGCTCGCCGGTACGACCGACCCCTGACTGCACTTCGTCATACACCAGCAGGGCATTGTGTTTGTCGCACAGCTCGCGCACCCCTTTAGCAAACTCGTCGGTAGGACGAATGATGCCCCCCTCCCCTTGCAGCGGCTCCATCACCACGGCGCAGGTGTTGTCGGAGATCACCTCGGCCAGCGCGGCCAGATCGTTGTAGGGAACATGGGTAATGTCACCGGGCTTGGGACCGAAGCCATCGGAGTAGGCTGCCTGGCCACCGACGCTGACGGTAAAGAAGGTACGACCGTGGAAGCCCTGATTGAAGGCGATGATCTGGGTCTTCTGCTCGCCAAACTTCTCGATGGCGTAGCGGCGAGCCAGCTTGAGAGCGGCTTCGTTCGCTTCGGCGCCTGAGTTGCAGAAGTAGACCTTGTCGGCGAAGGTGGCGGCGACCAGCTTCTTGGCCAGACGCAGGGCCGGCTCGTTGGTCATGACGTTGGAGAGGTGCCACAGCTTCTCGCCCTGGGTTTTCAGGGCCTCGACCAGCTTGGGATGACAGTGACCCAAACCGTTGACAGCGATGCCACCGGCGAAGTCGACATACTCGCGCCCTTCCTGATCCCAGACACGTGACCCTTCACCACGCACCGGGATGATCTTGGCGGGCGCATAGTTGGGAACCATCACTTCATCAAACACTTCACGTGTCACTGCCAACAACTCTGACATATAGCTCTCCTTCGATTCGGCGACAGAATAATCCACCGCCCAAAAGTTAAATCCGTGTAAACGTGACGGGATTATCACAGAAATAAAGTAAAAAGTCTGTAACAAGACGGCCTGTAAGGAACAATGTTCGATTGCTCTTGAGATTTTAGGCAACCGCATTGCATAACGACTCAGGGGGGCTTGGCAAGAGATAATTTGGGCAGGAGAGGGGGTGAATAAAGTGTCAGGGAAATTTTTTTTGCCTTCTCTCGAACTTGAGAAGGCGATCACAACTTTTTATGAACGCGCCAGACAGTTGGCCAGCAACTGATGGCCCTGCTCGCTCAAAATACTCTCCGGATGGAACTGAACACCCTCGATGGGGAGCGTCTTGTGGCGCAGCCCCATGATCTCGTCAAACGAACCATCGGCATGCTCGCTCCAGGCGGTGATCTCGAAGCAGTCAGGCAGCGTGTCGCGCTCCACCACCAGCGAGTGGTAACGGGTCACCCGCAGCGGGTTGTTGAGCCCCTTGAACACCCCCTCATTGCGATGGCGGATGAGCGAGGTTTTGCCGTGCATTACCTGACGGGCACGCACTACGCGGGCGCCGAAGGCCTGCGCCAGCGACTGATGACCAAGACAGACGCCGAGAATGGGCAGCTTGCCAGCAAAGTGGCTGATGGCGTCGAGAGAGATCCCCGCCTCATTGGGCGTACAGGGACCGGGAGAGATCACCAGAAAACGGGGGGAGAGTTGCGTGATGGTATCAAGCGTCAGTTCATCATTGCGCTTGACCACAACCTCTTGTCCCAGGGCGCCGAAATATTGCACCAGGTTCCAGGTAAAAGAGTCGTAGTTATCGATCAACAACAGCATGAGATAACCAACAGCAGAGAATTAACGATCGAGATAACGACCCTGTTCCATTTCCCGTTCACGCTGACACTCGGCCAGATAGATGGCGGCAGCAACGGCAGGGGTTTTATGGTGCTTGTCGATGGCATTGGAGACCATCAACTGCAGGGTATTGAGGTTTTTCGCCTTGCGAAATTTACGTAGCCAGTGACCTTTGTCACTCAGCTCTTCAGCAGAAATAGTTGGTTGAACAGGCATGCTTTCTCTTGGGGATATTACCCACGTTGAAATAAAGAAATTAAACAAAATAGCCGGGCAGAAAATAAAGAAAGCCAGGCAAATACCCAGCTCTCTTCTACTACACCTTCCCAGTATGTCAGGCTCGAGGAACGAAGCCGACTACATCATATACGCTGGTCAGGGTTTTTTCAGCTCTTTCGCGCGCCTTTTGTGCGCCTTCTGCCAGAATCGCGATCAGATGGGCCTCATCCTGACGCAACTCGTGGAAACGGGCCTGAATCGGTTCCAGCAGCGCAACCACGGCTTCGGCGGTTTCGGTCTTGAGGTGACCGTACATCTTGCCTTCGAAGTGCTGCTCCAGCTCGGGGATGGAGCGTCCGGTCACACCGGACATCAGGGTCAGCAGGTTGGAGACACCCGGTTTGTTTTCCGGATCGAAACGCACCACCGCCGGCTCGTCGGAATCGGTCACCGCACGCTTGATCTTCTTGACGATCTGCTTGGGATCTTCCAGCAGGCCGATGAAGTTGGCCTCGTTGTCATCCGACTTGGACATCTTCTTGGTCGGATCCTGCAGGCTCATCACCCGCGCACCTTCGGTCGGAATGAAGGGCTCCGGCATGGTGAACACCTCACCATAGAGGTTGTTGAAACGGGTGCAGATGTCGCGGGTCAGCTCCAGATGCTGCTTCTGGTCGTTGCCGACCGGTACCTGATTGGCCTGATAAAGCAGAATATCAGCGGCCATCAGCACCGGATAACCGAACAGGCCGACGTTGACGTTGTTCTCGAAACGGGCGGACTTGTCCTTGAACTGGGTCATGCGCGACAGCTCACCCATCTGGGTATAGCAGTTGAGGATCCAGCCCAGCTCGGCGTGCTGCGGCACGTGAGACTGGATGAAGACGGTGCTCTTCTTGGGATCGATACCGACCGCCAGATAGAGGGCGGCTGCGTCCAGACAAGCTTTGCGCAGGGCTGCCGGGTCCTGACGAGTGGTGATGGCATGCAGGTCGACGATGCAGTAGAGGCAGTCGAACTCATCCTGCATGTTGACCCACTGACGCAGGGCCCCCATGTAGTTGCCGATGGTCAGTTGACCGGAGGGTTGCGCTCCGCTCAATACGATTGGTTTAGTCATGAGTGTGTTAATCCTTGTTATTCAGCCAGCCCAGCTGCGCTATTAGACCAAAAGTGCATCGAGCTGGGCAAACTGCTCGAATACCCAGTCTGGATGGGAGTCGGCGATGGGACGGCCATAGTTGTAGCCGTATGTAAGACCCACCACCTTCATGCCAGCCGCCTTGGCCGCCAGCACGTCATTTTCGGAGTCGCCCACCATTAGAGTGCGAGCCGGGCTCACCCCCAACTCTTGGCAAGCGTGCAGCAAGGGCTCCGGGCTCGGCTTCTTGACCGGCACGCAGTTGCCGCCAAGCCAGAGTTCGAAACAATCGCTGATGCCAAGGGCATCGAGGATGGGTGCCACGAAATCGCTCGGCTTGTTGGTGACGATCGCCTGCTTGTAGCCCAGGCTTTGCAGACGGCGCAGACTCTGCGCCACCCCGTCATACATCGCCAGCCCTTGCAGCAGGCAAGCGTTGTAGTGCTGGAAAAAGATCGGTCTGGCCTTGGCAAACAGCTCGGGATCGGCCTCGCGATAGGCGAGCGCCCGCTGGATCAGCTTGTCGGCGCCGTTGCCAACCCAGGTACGGATCACCGCTTCATCGGCCTGCGCCAGACCGAGGTCTGCCAGAGTCAGATTGACCGCCAGCGCCAGCTGGGCGGCGCTGTCAATCAGGGTGCCGTCCAGATCGAACAGCACCAAATCAAATGCGCGCTCAGCGTGTGACATGAGCCAGCTCCGCACGCATCTTGTCGATCACCGCCTTGTAGTCAGGCTGACTGAAAATGGCAGAGCCGGCGACAAACATGTCGGCACCCGCTTCGGCGATCTCGCGAATGTTGTCGACCTTCACCCCACCATCGATCTCGAGACGGATATCGCGGCCACTCTCGTCGATCAGACGACGCACCTGACGCAGCTTGTCGAGGGTGCCGGGGATGAAGCTCTGGCCACCGAAGCCCGGGTTGACCGACATCAGCAGGATCACGTCCAGCTTGTCCATCACATACTCGAGGCAGGAGAGCGAGGTAGCAGGATTCAGCACCAGACCGGCCTGGCAGCCCATCTCCTTGATGAGGCCCAGAGAACGATCAACGTGATCGGACGCTTCCGGATGGAAGGTGATGAGGGAAGCACCGGCCTTGGCAAAATCGGGAATGATGCGATCCACCGGCTTGACCATCAGGTGCACGTCGATGGGGGCCTCGATACCGTAGTCACGCAGCGCCTGACAGACCATGGGGCCAATGGTCAGGTTGGGGACATAGTGGTTGTCCATCACGTCGAAGTGAACCACGTCGGCACCAGCAGCCAGTACCTTGGCTACATCGTCACCCAGACGGGCAAAATCGGCAGAGAGGATCGAGGGGGCAATCAGAAAGTCTTTCATCAGCATCATCCATTGGCAGCCAGGGAGAAAAAGCGGCGCAATTTTAACGTAAAAGGCGGGCGAAAACGACTCGAATGCGGGGTAAATGGGGCAATCGCCTCCCCTCCCCCAGCAACCCGGGTTTTGCGGCATCGGCACGAGCCCAGGCGCGCCCATAAAAAAACGGCGCCCCTGGGCGCCGCATGGTCTATTACGTCAGCGGCAGCAGTTCACTGTCGCTGGGATAGTAGCCCTGCTCCGGCTCGATACCGGGGGGATAGAGCGCCAGCAACTCGGCCACCTTGTTGCGGGTGCCGCCATTGCGGCTGATGGTGCGCTTGACCAGAATTTCGTCGAGGCGGGCACCGCGATAAAGCTCACGAGTCAGCTCGATATCATGGTTGCTGATCAGCACCGGCACCCCTTTGTGAGCGGCTGTGTGGCGGGCCAGTCGCGCCAGGATCGCCTGATCATCCAGGGTAAACCCACCGGAGGCATAGGTGGTGAAGCTCGCCGTAGTGGAGAGCGGCGCATAGGGTGGATCACAATAGATAACCCAATCCTCTTCGGCACGCTTGATGGCGTCGGCGTAGCTCTCGCAGATAAAGGTCGCCTTCTGCGCCTTTTCGGCAAAGGCCCACAGCTCTTTTTCCGGGAAATAGGGTTTCTTGTAGGAACCGAACGGCACGTTGAAGCCGCCCTTCTTGTTGTAGCGGCACAATCCATTGAAACCGTGACGGTTGAGGAACAGGAACAAGAGTGCCCGCTCGAAGGTGGTCTCGGTCTGATTGAACTGGGTACGCAGCCGGTAATAGGCCGCCTTGTGGTTGTGCTCTGCCACAAACAGCTTGCGCGCCTCGGCAATGAAACTGTCCGGCGTCAGCTTGAGGTGGTTGTACAGGCAGATCAGATCCGGATTGATGTCGTTGAGCACATACGCGTCGTAGTCGGTGTTGAGAAACACAGACCCGGCCCCGACGAAGGGCTCCAGCAACACACGCCCGGCCGGCAGGCGCTCGGCAATCTCTTCAACCAGGGAGTATTTTCCCCCGGCCCATTTTAAAAAAGCGCGTGTTTTTTTCATGGAAATCCGGTGTGTAAGAAGGCAAGACCCAAAAAGGGGGACGATTCTACCCCCTTATCCGGTATCAAGGCTATTGCTTCAGCTCTTTTTGTACCTGTGCAAACGACTTGGGCCAGGGCTGACCTTTCAGCAAGGCTGGCGGAAGCTTGCGAATGGCACTCTTGGCCTGGGTCAGACCGGCATAATCCCCTTGCAGCACCACATACCAGGGGCTGCCACGGAATTTGGTCTGATAGACCCAGACCTTGCCCGCCAGACCATGCTCGGCAACAAATTGATCCACCGCCTTGGTGTTGCTCGCCCCCATCAGCTGAACGCTGTAGTGGTTGCGCGGCTTCTTGTTCAAGGTGGCGACCGGTGTCAGGGCCACCTTGGGTGCAGGCGCGGCAACCGGCTCGTTGCTGGCAGTTTTGGTGGCAGCAGCAGGTGTTGCGGTTGTCACCGGATTCTGTGCCTTGGCGGTACTGGCCGGAGCTGTGGTTGCGACCGCACCACTGGGGGCTCTGCCACTCGGGTTCTTGCCGGTCAGCTCGTCCACCACGTCAGTAGGCAGAGCGCCGCTTACCTTGGGTTCGGTCATCAGCTTTTGCACGACCTCGTCAGAGATCACCACCCGACGCCCTTCGTAATTGGTTGATTCGGTGGTCACAGTTTCGCTCTCCACCGATTTGGGCAGCACTTTCGCTTCCGGCTGCCAATCTTTCACAACCCCATTGGGATTGCTGGCTGCATCGCTGTTTTGCGCGCCTTGTGCAGCGGCATCGGTATTCGAACCGCCAGCGGTGAGGGGATCGCCTCCCGCTACCGGGATCGGCAATGCCGTGTTCTGCGCCGGATCCTGCAGCGCCGGTTTGCTTTCATTGTCAAACAGCGCAGGCAGCAGGTAGCTCAGCGCCAGCAGGCCGCCAGCGACCAGCGCAATAGCAGTGGCAATCTTCTTGACAGGCAACTCCGCCTGACGCTTCTTGGGCCTTCTGTCGGTCATGATATCCTCCAGTGACTGCATGATGGTGGACGGATGTCCGTTCGCCGTTTTCAGGATCTCCTCCACTTGCGGCTTGGGCAAGAGGGTCGCCGGGATCTTGAGCTCTTTGGCTTTTTCATACAAGAAGATGCGCTGCTCGGGCGGGCTCAGTGGCGGCACTTCCAGCTCAAGGGCTGGCATGGCACGCCCTTTGAGCTGCGGCCGTTGCGTACGACACCAGACGTCACTGCCCGAGACAATAATGGCCAGCTGATGGGGCGCCGCCAGTGTATCGTTATGACGGATGATCGCCCACAACTCTCCCAGCAGTTCGGCCGGCAACTGATCGGCCCGCTCTATCAGTAGCAGCAGAGTGGCAGGCTTGCTCCCCTCCAGCATGCGAAAGAAGCTCTCCGCCAGCGCATCCTGTGGATTGAACAGCGGGCGCGCCACCACCTGTGGCAACAACAGCTGGCGTACATCCACCATCTTCATGGCAGGTGTACCAATCAGGCTTACCACCCGCACTTTTTCCGGCAACAAGCCGAGCAGGGATTCGCACAGGGTACCGCGACCACAACCGGGTTTACCGGAGAGAAAAATGAAAGGGTGATTGAATTCAATCAGATGCAGCAGCCGGTCAACCAGCTGCCGCTGGGAAGGAAGTTTTAGCAGTTTATTCGTCACGACCAGACTCGATCACCGCCAGCAACTCGGCATCGGACACATCCCCCACCACCTGCGCATGGCCGATGCCAACCGGCAACACCAGACGCAGCTTGCCTTCCAGCACCTTCTTGTCACGGCGCATATGGCGAATAAAGGCGGCGAAATCCATCTCGGCAGGCGCATGAATGGGCAGATTGGCGGCCAGCAGCAGAGCGCGCACTCGCGCAACGTCCGCTTCGCTCATATCGCCACGGGCCTGCGCAGTCCAGGCTGCCAGCATGGTGCCAGCGGATACTGCTTCACCGTGCAGCCAGTTACCATACCCCTGCTCGGCCTCGATGGCATGACCAAAGGTGTGACCCAGATTGAGCAGCGCACGGACGCCGTGCTCGGTCTCATCCTGACCGACAACATCGGCTTTGATCTCGCAGCAGCGTTTGATGGCGTAGGCCAGCGCGGCAGGTTCCAGCTGTTGCAGACGCACCATGTTCTGCTCCAGCCAGCTGAAGAAATCAGCATCCCAAATGATGCCGTACTTGATCACCTCGGCCATCCCTGCGGCAAATTCGCGGGCGGGCAAGGTACTCAGACATTCGGTATCGATAACAACTTGTTTGGGCTGATAAAAAGCCCCAATCATGTTCTTGCCGAGGGGGTGGTTGACAGCGGTTTTACCGCCAACAGAGGAGTCAACCTGGGAGAGCAGAGTGGTCGGGATCTGGATAAAAGGAATGCCACGTTGATAGCTTGCTGCCGCAAAGCCCACCACATCCCCGATCACGCCGCCCCCCAGAGCGATCAGTGTCGTATCGCGCCCATGGTTGGTTTCAAGCAGAGCAGACATGATCTGCTCAAAGGTCGCCAGGTTCTTGTATGCCTCACCGTCAGGCAGGATCAGGTGTTCAACCTGAAAACCCGACAGCAGAGCGGTTACCCGTTCAAGATAGAGCGGAGCAACAACCGTGTTGGTCACTATCATCACCCGCTTGCCCTTGATGGTCGATACCAGCGCCTCGGGGCGCTGCAACAACCCGGCAGCTATCTCGATGGGATAGCTGCGTTCACCCAGTTCGACCTTCAACCGTTCCATGGACGTCCTCTAGATTACATACCGATCAGCTTTACAATTTGATTGGCAACGATTTTTGCGCTCTGGTCATCGGTGTGCACAACAAAGTCGGCAACCTCTTCATACAGGGCATTGCGCTCTTGTGCCAGACGTTCCAGCACTTCGCGTGCCGGTTCTTCGGTCTGTAGCAGAGGGCGGCGTTTGTCTCGCTGTGTGCGCGCCAGCTGCTTTTCAATAGTGGTTTCGAGGTAGACCACGATGCCACGAGCAGACAACTTGTTGCGGGTTTCGCGACTCTTGATGGCACCGCCACCCGTCGCCAGCACGATACCCTGCTGCTCTGACAATTCGCCGATCACCTTCTCTTCGCGAATCCGGAAACCTTCTTCGCCTTCAACATCGAACACCCAGCCGATATCAGCACCACTGCGGCGCTCAATCTCATGATCTGAGTCGAAAAACTCCATATGCAGTTGTTCTGCCAGATGTCTACCTATGGTGCTCTTGCCCGCACCCATGGGACCTATCAGGAAAATATTGCGTTTCTCAGCCATGTCTTTTCGTTAGTAATTACAAACTGTACGACCCCGATAAATACTGGATCGGGGTACCTATGAACCTTATCTTGCGATGGATCAGGAGGGGGATTATCTCAATAGATATCGGGACTGGCAACCGCAGCCCTTACGCCCCAGCCTCATTGGGGCGTAAGGTTATATGTGTTTTACCTTCACATGTAAAGCATTCAGAAGGCGTCGGTGACTATCTTGGGCGTCACGAAAATCAGCAACTCCCGCTTTTTGTTCTCGCTGGTGGTCTTGCGGAACAAAGCCCCCAATCCGGGAATGTCACCCAGCAGCGGCACCTTGGTCACATCGCTCTTAATGGTCTGCTGATAAATACCGCCCAGCACCAGGGTCTCGCCATTGTTCACCAGCACCTGAGTGGTGATGGACTGGGCGTTGATGGAAACCGCATCACCGGTACCGGTTGGTACCGTTTCACCCTTGGTATCCTGAGTCACGGTCAGATCGAGAATAACCCGATTGTCAGGGGTGATCTGCGGGGTCACCTTCAGGCTCAATACCGCCTTTTTGAAGGTCACCGAGGTAGCGCCACTGGAAGAGGACTCCACATAGGGGATCTCGGTACCCTGTTCAATCAATGCCGGTTTCTGGTTCGCCGTAGTCACCCGCGGACTGGCGATAATCTCGGCCTTGCTCTCTTTTTCCAGCGCCGACAACTCGAGATCCAGCAAGGTGCCATCAGCCAGACGAGCAACCTGGAAGGCCAAAGTACCGGCCGCATTGGTCACCGGCAGGTTGACGTTCAACCGATCGTCTGCTGTCGGTCTGGTAATTGTCGAACCACCATTGTTGTTACCAGAGCCATCATTCCCCTCGATGGAACCGGACGTACTGTTGCCATGACCATCGTTTTTGGTCACCCCCCACCGCACCCCGAGCGCTTCATCAAAACCGTCGTCAATGGTCACCATCCGCGCCTCGATAACCACCTGCTTGACCGGAATATCGAGAATATCGAGCATCCGTTTGATGCTGCTGATGACATCGGCGGTATCCTTGACCACCAGCACGTTGGTTCGCTCGTCCACGCTCACCGCACCACGGGGTGACAGCAACTTGGTACTTTCGGAAGAGAGCAGGGCCGCCACTTCCGAGGCCTTGGCATAGTTTATCTGCAGATACTCGGTATAGAGCTGCGCCAAATCAGCAACCTGATTGCGGCTCTCAAGTTGCTGCTTCTCGCGTGTTGCGATCTCTTCTGCAGGCGCTACCAGCAAGATGTTGTTATCCAACCGCTTATCCAGACCCCGTACCTTCAAAATAATGTCGAGCGCCTGCTCCCACGGCACCCCATCCAGACGCAGGGTAATATTGCCTGCTACCGAATCTGTAGTTACCAAGTTAAGGTTGTTGAAATCGGCAATCAGCTGCAGCACGGTACGGACTGGAATATCCTGAAAGTTCAATGAGATGGGCTTTCCCTGATACTGCTTGGATGCCGTGGCCGTTGTCCGCTTTTTCACCTCGATAATGAAGAGCTTGTCTGCCTGATCGTAACGGTAATCAAACTGACCATTGATCGACAGTTCAAACAGGGTATCGCTGCCCTGCCGGGAGACTTCAACCTGAGAGACCGGCGTTGCAAAATCCTGCACATTGATCAGATTAAGCAAGCCATCCGGTACCCGAGTGCCATGAAACTTGGCCAGTACAGTCTGGCCGCGGCTGCTCACATCAACAGCGGCCGAGCTGTTATCCAGCGTGACCAGAAACTCCCCCTGGCCATCTTTGCCACGACGAAAATCCACACCGGTAACCGAGTTGAAGTAGGCGCCGCCCCCACTGCTCTGATAGTTGTTGAGCACCGGCTTGCTGGCAGGCTGTGTTGCTACCGGCGTTGTCACGGGCGCAACAGGCATCGACCGAGCGACAACCTGAGGATTGAGCAGCGCCGAGGGAGAGGGTGTGGCCGCCATCGAAGAGGGCGCTGGCACAGGAGTAGCCGAGGTTGCGGGTGCAATCAGCGCGCTCTCACCATTGATGAGCCCGGAAGAGGCCCCCTCGCCCAATGACACCAGTAATTTGTTCCCCTGTTGCTGCACCTGATAGGGAGCAAGCTGATCGAGTGCGATCTTGATATCCAGACCTGCGCCCTTACCCTCAACCTTGATATTATCTACCCCTAGGCGCTGGATCGGCAGCGGGTTCACTTTCAGCGCCCCTACCGCACCGGGAACATGCAACAACAGCTGATTGGGTTGGTAAGAGAGACGATCGGTAAAGCCCGTGACCGGCTCACTGAAACTGAGCTCCACCAGCAATTGATCGGCAAGCAGCGGATTGACCTTGATCTCCTGCAGGGTTGCCACTGCCCACGCCTGACTGAGGGCGCTGGCGCAAAACAGCAAAGCCACTTTGGATACACTCTCTATTGTTGTTCTCATTGCTGTTCGTCCCTGATTATTGTTTTTCTTGCACATTGGCCATCGCCAACTGGGTTTCTCTTGTTACCCAGCACCCCTTCCCGTCCGGAATGGTTTCCAGCAAATCCACGGCAGTGTCAGTGATCTTGATGACTCGGCCCTGATCAAGCCCCATATACTGGTTGAGCCCGACCCGCATCGATTTGCCATCCGGGGTGCTGATCAAGGCCCACAACTGACCCGCCTTACCCAAAGAGCCATGCATCGACAGACTGGCCAGCGAATAATTTTCCAGCACATCTTTCTCACGATCCATCAGGGTCTGAGCACAATCCGGCTGAGCCTTGGCAGTGTTTGTACTTCCGACCGTCGCCTCAGGCTGGGGAACCATGAAGGGGCTGCGCAACTCGCGTTGCTGGTAATGCATAGGGGAAAAAGGCTTCAGCTCGGGCAAGGGTTCGATAGGTATGGGTGGCCTTGCTTTGGTCTGGGCGACATAGCTATCCATGTCCTCCTGGCCACCACACGCCGCCAGCAAGAGGGCAGGTAACAACCAGCAGATGCGTCTCATTGTTTCGGCTCCACTGTTTTACCGTTGTACTTGTAGGTCTTGGCCAACATCGACATCGAAATCAGCTCCCCTTCATCCTTGCTCTGACCCAGAGTGAAGGAGTCAAGAATGACGATACGGGGCAAAGCAGCCATGTCAGCGGTGAACTTGCCAATTTCATGGTAAGTGCCCACGACTTCGATACGCATTGGTAGCTCGGTTGAAAACTCGTGCTTTACCTCGGGTTCCCAGTTGATCCGGTTCAATTTCAAGCCGTTGTCGGTAGCAATAAAGCTGATATCGTCCAGCAGACCGGCGACCTCATGAGTATTGGGCAACTGCTTGAGCTGGGTATCAACCAGTTGCTCAAGCTGAACCATTTGTGCCTTGTATGCCCCCAGATTGGCAGCCAGCATCGCCTTGCTTTCAAACTGGGCTTTCAGCTCGGTCTCCTTCCCTACTTCCTGAGTCAAACTGGTCAGTGAGTTGGCAATCACGTAGTAGTAGATGGCGCCGCCGGTCAACACGCAGCAAAAAAAGATGAAGACCCCTTTTGCCCATTTTGGCCAGCTTGCTATGTCATTGATATCCAACTCGTTGAGTTGCTGAAGGTTCATTGTTGCTCCTTGGCCACATTCCCTGCAGCCGCAGCATTGTTGGCGATCAGGAACATCATGGAAAACTGGCTCAATGACACTGGCGCAACATCAGCAGCAAATATAGTGCTTATCTTTGATTGGCCCAACCAGCCGGAACCATCAATCCGCCGCATCATACTGGCCACCCGACCATAGGCTTCGGTCTTGCCATTTACATCAATAATATTGTTCTGCATCGAGAGGGTGTTGAGGTAAACCCCGTTGGGCACCAATGAAGGCAGCTGATTGAAGAGGCGGACGGGCACATTGCGGCGCATCTGCAACTGCTCGATGAGCTGCATCCGATCGATCAGCTCCTTGCGACGCTCTTTGAGCAGACGGATCTCTCCCAGCTGGGCATCCAGAATAGTCATCTCCTGAACCAGCCGCTGGTTGCGCTGCTGCTGGGCGACGATTTGGCGATCAACCAGCCAGTTGGCAAAAAATCCCAGCGCGACCGTGGCTAGTACAAAAATCCCAAGCAAGGCCCCGAACTGTTTCTTTTGGCGCTGGGCCCGGGCTTCACGCCAGGGCAGAAGGTTTATATTTGACATGGTATGAAACTCCTCAGAGCCAACCCGAATGCCGTCATATATTTAGCGCCATGTACCAGTTCGGCCTCCCCTTTTGGTTTGCCAAACAGGGCGAACAGATCCGGGTGCAACACCTCACAATTGACCTCTTCTTTTACCTGAACCAACAAACCGGGTAGCAGACTGCCTCCCCCCGTCAGCACCAGTTTTGCGATGTCGCGATAACCGGATGAACTGCAAAAGAGCTGGATATTGCGCCGCACTTGCTGCAGCAGCGAGTTGATGTGGGGCATCAGCACATCCAGCTCATGGTCAACAGGCAAGGTACCTTTGGTTTTAGCCTGCTCAGCTTCATCCAGCGTCATGCCATAGAAGGAGGAGAGCGCCTGGCTGTACTGATCGCCGCCGAAGTTTTGCAAGCGGGAGTAGATCACCTCCCCCTTGACCAGCGCCGCAAAGGTCATGGCACTGGCACCTATGTCTATCACCCCGATTGGCCGCTCACTCTCCTGCAATTCGGGCAGACAGGCCACCACGGCACGCCCCAACGCATGGGCGCCCACATCCACCACCTTGACGGCAATACCGGCTTCGGCAAGGGCGCTGACCCGGCCGTTGACACTCTCGGTGCGGGCTGCACTCAGCAGCACATCCTGACGATCTTCACTGTTGTTGGTGCTCAGCACCTCAAAGTCGAGGCTCACTTCATCGAGGGGGAAGGGAATGATCTGCTCGGCCTCCAGCTGCACCTGACTCTCAAGCTCCTTGTCGCTGAGGCGGGCATCAATCTGGATCACCTTGGTTATCACGTTGGAGCCGGTCACCGCAGTGGCGGCATAGTCGCTATGAGTTGGAATAAGACGCTTGAGAGTCTTGAGAGATTGGCTGACGCGCTCGATATCCTGCAATTGATAGTCAACCAGCGTCCCTTTCGGGGTGGCAATATCTGCGACAGATTCGAGATGAAGCTTGCCGGGTCGGCCACTGAGGGTAACGGCCTTGATGGTCTGGCTGCCGAAATCAATGCCCACCAGAGGGAGGAGGGATCCCTTGTTAAAAAGCCCAAACATATACACATCCATGCGTTATTTGGTTTTATTCCTGAACAGAGTGTAGGACACCCGAATCAGAGGAGTGCTTTACTCATCCTAAATGCTCTAACTATCAATGTCATAAAGTTTATGCCGAAAAGTGACCCATCTCGCTTTCTTCGTGGCAAGTGGCCCTCCTTGGTAATTGCTCCCTGTAGTGCTAACCTCTCGCATCCTTTTGAGATGGGTGGCTCGCCACAGGAAAACCTCGAATTCCCGATGGCAAAAGGGCTATACTCTGCGCCCGTTGGCTAATTTTAAGACGATTGGTAGTTCTTCCATGCTGAAATGGCTCGTTCGCCTGTTTATTGTCATGATGCTGGGTGCTGTGCTGGGTGTTGCCAGCCTCATCGGTATCTACTTCTATATCAAACCCCAACTGCCCGATGTCACCGCACTGCGTGACGTCAAGCTGGCAACCCCGATGCGGGTTTACAGCCGGGATGGGGAGTTGATCGCCCAATATGGCGAAATTCGTCGCATTCCGTTGCGTCTGGACGAAATTCCGCAACCCATGATCGATGCCGTACTGGCAACCGAAGATGCACGTTTCTATGAGCACCCGGGCATTGACCCGATAGGCATCATTCGAGCCGCATCAGTCTGGGCTGTTTCCGGCCATGCCCGTCAGGGTGCCAGTACCATCACCCAGCAGGTTGCCCGCAACTTCTTCCTGAGCAATGAGAAGACCATTATCCGCAAGATCAAGGAGGTCTTCCTGGCCTGGCGGATCGAGCAGAATCTCTCAAAAGACGAGATCCTCGAACTGTACCTCAACAAGATCCCCCTTGGTTATCGCTCCTTCGGGATCGGTGCTGCGGCACAGGTTTACTTTGGTAAAGAGGTCAAGGATCTGGGACTGGACGAGATCGCCATCATTGCCGGTCTGCCGAAAGCTCCCTCCATGCTCAACCCCATCCGCTCCCCCGAACGCGCCTTTGCTCGCCGCAACGTGGTGCTGGGCCGGATGCTGGAAACCGGCAAGATCACCCAGGCTCAGTTTGACGAAGCGTCCAAGATGCCGATCAAGGCCCGTTTTCACGGCGCCGAAGTGACCCTGCACGCCCCCTATCTGGGGGAAATGGTGCGCCAGAAGATGGTCGAGCAGTTCGGTGAAGATGCCTATACCATGGGCCTGCACGTCTACACGACTGTCTCTGCCGAACGTCAGCGGGCAGCCAGACAGGCGCTGCTGGATGGCGTTTTTGCCTATGATATGCGCCACGGCTATCGCGGCCCGACGGCTCAGTTGTGGAAGGCAGGCGAGACAGCCTGGGATTACGAGCAGATTGTCGCTCACCTTGGCAAGCAGCCCACTTATGATCCGCTGATGGCGGCGGTCGTGACCAAGCTCGGTGATCGCAGCGCCACGTTGGTACTGAAAAATGGCAAGGAAGCAGAGCTCGGCTGGAATGGCATTAAATGGGCCCGCTCCTTTATTACCGACGACCGTCAGAGCTATGCCCCGAAATCGGCGCGCGATGTGCTGAAAGTCGGCGCCCAGATCTGGGTACGGGAAGAGGGCGAAGAGTTGCTGCTGGCTCAAATCCCGGATGTGAACGCCGCGCTGGTTGCCATGAACCCGAAAAATGGGGCACTGGAAGCAGTGGTTGGTGGTTTCAGCTTCGAACTCTCCAAATTCAACCGGGTCGATCAGGCGCGTCGCCAGATCGGTTCCAATATCAAGCCTTTCCTCTATGCGACCGCGCTGGAGCATGGCTATACCCTGGCGTCGCTCATCAACGATGCGCCGATCAACCAGTGGGATCCGTCAAAAGGGCCCATGTGGCAGCCCAAGAACTCCCCGGCCGTTTATGATGGCCCCACCCCGCTGCGTCTGGGTCTGGCCAAGTCCAAGAACGTGATGTCGGTTCGACTAATGCGCGCCATCGGTCTGGATACCTATATTGACGGTCTGACCCGCTTTGGTTTCCCTCGCGACTTCATCTCTCCCCATGAGTCGCTGGCGCTGGGTGCTGCCGAATTCACCCCCCTCGAGGTAGTGCGTGGTTACTCGGTTCTGGCCAACGGTGGCTTCCTGGTGACCCCATACTTCATCGACAAAGTGACCGACAGTCTGGAGAACACCCTCTATCAGGCCAATCCTGCTATTGCTTGCACCACCTGCGAACAGCAGGCCGCCCCCGAGCAGAGCACACTGCCGGAACCAACTGTTGATGGAGCCGCACAAGATGGCACGCAGACCCCTCTCGCGCCAACCATCGCCCCGCATACCATCAGTGCCCAGAGTGCATTCCTGATCACCGACACCCTGAGCACAGCCATCTGGGGTGGCAACGGCTGGCGTGGTACCGGCTGGCGTGCAGCCCGCGACCTGAAACGTCACGACATCTCCGGTAAAACCGGTACCACCAACGAATCGCGGGATGCCTGGTTCTCCGGCTACACCCCGGACATCGTTGCTACCTCATGGATCGGTTTTGACAACCACCAGCGTGGCCTTGGCCGTGCCGAATTTGGCGGTGGCGCCGCGCAGCCTATCTGGATCGACTTCATGAAAGTCGCCCTCAAAAAGCTGCCGGAGCACAAGATGCCGGTTCCCGAGGGGATCATGACGGTGAAGATTGATAGCGAAACCGGCCTGCTGGCGACCAGTGGCGGCACCGACGAATACTTCAAGGAAGGGACCGAGCCGACCCGCTACGCAGCACCAAGCTCGGATGGCAATCAGGTCTACGGCGGTGACAACCCCGATGTAGAAGGGCCTGTCTCTACCGACGATATTTTCTAAGTCGTTATCGCGGCAGAAGCAAAACCGGCAGCCTTGGCTGCCGGTTTTTTTATTGGGCCAACTGCTTGCTCATCAGCGTGGCGATCGAGGCGGCCAACTCGTTGAAACAGGGGCGACGCACCGAGTAGTGGCGATAGAGCAGCGAGATGGTACGCCCCGGCACAGGGTCAACCACAGGTCGATAGCTCACCCCTCCCTCATCATGATCGGCAGGTACGGCCAACTTTGGCACCAGAGTCATACCACTACCGGCGGCCACCATGTTGCGCAGGGTCTCGAGACTGGTCCCCTTGAAGCGTTGATCCTCACCTATCCCGCCAGCGAAACAGAAGCCCATCGCCTGATCCCGCAAACAGTGGCCATCGGCCAGCATCAGCAATTTCTTGCCCTTGAGATTGCCGAGTGGCACTTGTCTGGCCTGTGCTTCGGGGTGATGGCAAGGCACCGCCAACCACATCGGCTCATGATAGAGCTGGATTGAACCAAACCCTTCCATCCCCGGCATCTCGGCCAGAATGACGCAATCCAGCTCCCCCTCTTCCAGCCGTTTGAGCAGGGTTTGGGTCTGCTCCTCATAGAGGTAGAACTCCAGCTGGGGAAAACGCTCACGCAGGGTCTGGATAATGCGGGGCAACAGGTAGGGGCCCACGGTCGGAATAAAACCGATATGGATCTCCCCGGACATCGGCTCGGAGAAGTGCTGACCGATGCTCTTTAGCTCACGCACCTCCTTGAGCACCCGACGCGCCTGATGGGCCATGGCATCGCCAGCCGGAGTAAACAGCACCTTGCGCGAGGTACGTTCGATCAGAATGACCCCGAGTTCATCCTCCAGCTTGCGCAGCTGGCCGCTCAGGGTGGGTTGACTGACAAAGCAGCGTTCAGCGGCTTTGCGAAAATGTTTTTCCTCATCCAGCGCCACCAGATATTCGAGATCGCGAAGATTCATACAGCAAGAGTCCTGCCTGGAAAATGGGCCATCAGCATGCACAATATCGTCCGGCTGGACAAGTCATCCACTTGCAGTGAACCTCTCTGGCTGCCCTACCAAAACAGAAAAGCCCGATCACCTCACGGTAATCGGGCTGTTTGACTCGCCGAGAGATTACACCCTGAAACGGCGCACCATATCCTGCAGCTGGGTAGCCAGATGGTTCAACTCGTTGCACGCCTGAGCCATCTGGGTGGCACCGGCAGCCACCTCTTCAGAAGCATGGCTGATATTGACCACGTTACGGTTGAGCTCCTCGCTCACCGCTCCCTGCTCTTCGGTGGCCGTTGCAATCTGGATGTTCATGTGGGAGATGCTGCTGACCGAGCCACTGATCTGGGAGATAGACTCGCCAGCTTCCCGAGCGGTAGCAACCGTGGTGTTCATCAGCTCCTGACTCTGTTGCATGGTACTGCCCGCCTGTTCGGCACGCTGCTGCAACTCGGCAATGATGGTATTGATCTGGGAGGTGGAGTCCTGAGTACGTTTGGCCAGAGTACGCACCTCATCGGCCACCACCGCAAACCCCCGTCCCTGCTCACCGGCACGGGCTGCTTCAATCGCCGCGTTCAATGCCAGCAGGTTGGTCTGTTCGGCAATGCCGCGGATCACCTCCAGCACCATGCCGATATTGCGGCTGTCATCGCCCAGTTGGCGGATCACCACCGCGGTACTCTCGATAGCACCGGCGACCCGTTCGATACGTTGAATGGAGTCATTCACCGTTTGCGCACCAAGTTCGGCCGTCTCACTGGCCGAGGTGGCGGCACTGGCCGCATCGCTGGTATTGCGAGAGACCTCCTGCACCGTAGCCTGCATCTCATTCATCGCCGTCGCCAGCTGATTCAGCTCATGTTGCTGAGCATTCATGTTGTTGGCTGACTGGCTGGCAACAGAGCTGATCTCCTCCGCGGCGGAACTCAGTTGCACCACAGAGCCCGACACTTCACTCACCAGGGTGCGCAGATTGGTCTGCATTTCACCAAACCCTTTGGCAAGGGTTCCCAGTTCATCGTTGTTGAACTGCTGCATATCGATACGGGAGGTGAGATCACCAGAGGAGACCCGCCGGGTCTGTTCCAGCAACGCCATCACGGGGTTGCGGATCTGACCGGTCAGCAGCCAGGCAATTGCCACCACAAAACCCAGCGTCACCAGACTGACGATGATGCTCATGGTTCTGGCACTGCTGTAGAGCGCCTCCACATCTTTTGTCATCTGAGCTGCAATCTCGTTGTTGATTTCCCGCAGGCGATAGGATTTTGCTCCCACCTCCTCCAGAGCGACCCGGGTTTCGTTTTTGCGCAGACTTCTGACACGCTCCAGATCGCCAGCAGCAAAGGCGCTCAACAGTTGGTCATGCACCGCAAAATACTTGGCCCCCGCCGCAACAACCTGCTCATAAACCTGTTTCTCTTCGGTACTAAATTCCAATGCGCCATATTTCTGCGCTGCTTGCTCAAACTCCTGCCTGGCCTTATTGAATGTCTGCGCTCGCTCACTCACCTCCTGATCATCCTTGTTAAGCCCCCCGATAACCTGTGC
Source organism: Aeromonas sp. 11P (assembly GCF_051920165.1). Taxonomy (NCBI): domain Bacteria; kingdom Pseudomonadati; phylum Pseudomonadota; class Gammaproteobacteria; order Aeromonadales; family Aeromonadaceae; genus Aeromonas; species Aeromonas sp. 11P. The sequence continues at coordinate 4,024,746 of NZ_JBQBDJ010000004.1, read as the reverse complement.
CAACTCTGAGCGGCGCGCATCCAGAATGGCAACATGCATCTGGCTGGCATAGCGGGTTGACGGCAGCAGGTTGTCAGTAATGGTTTCGGTATCACCATAGAGCTTTGCCAACTGGCTGATGGAGAACCAGGCCAAGCCCAGTACCAGCAGTGCCAGGATGGCGAATCCGGCACTCAGTTTCTGGCCGATAGACATGTTTTTGAACATATGGGGGCTTCCTTGAAATGAGTCTGCACTCCCGCAACATCCGCCGGGAATGGTCACATAGAGCATAGTCTGCAAGCAGAAAGTCGAAGGCTTTCATATCGTTTCTGCATACAGGAGTATCGGCCTGTTCACTCCACTTCTAAAGAGACCTTGTCCGTTCACATTCTAATAACTATTCCATCAACTCAAGAAGATGCTGACGCAACCCGGCAGGATCGCCCAAAAAGTCAGCCACTCGCACAGCACTCACCTTACCGTTGTGCATCAACCCTAGGGTGGGATAACCCTGACCACCCAGCCGTTTCATCCAGCCCTGGCTATCTGCCAGATGTTGCAGCAAGGGGGCCTGCAGATAAGCTTGCTGAAATGCCTCGGCTGCAATTCCCTGCTCTGCCGCCAGCGTGGCAAGAAACGCAAGCTCACCAATCCAGATCCCATCCCGATAGTGGGATTGCTGGATCCGGTGCAACATGGCCAGCCCATCGCCCCCCAAGGCCGTGACGGCCAAGACCGCACGGATCGGCGGCTCGGAGTCCAGCAGACAGCCTTCCCGCAGCAGCAGTTCGTTAAAGTAGCGTTCGCCAAAATGCTGGCCGGTCAGCGCCTCGATCCGCTGATCATGGGGGCGCACATAATCACGCAATGCCTCGCCCATCGGCTGACGGCGGCTACCCAGCCAGAGACCGCCCGCATGCAGCTCGATCTTGAGTCCGTCAATGGTGGCTGCCGCCTGCAACAGGGGGGCGGCACCATAGCACCAGCCACAGAGCGGGTCATAGACATAATGGAGGGTGGTTTGCTGTGCGTTCATCGTCATTCTCACTTAAATCTTGGATAAAAAACCGGGCCCTGAGGCCCGGTAAAAAAACACAGGGAAAGCAGGCTCAGTGGCTTACCACTTCATCTCGCCGGTATTGACCTTGGCACCGATGGCCAGACCATCATCAACCGGCAGCGCCGGGTAGGCCTTCTTCAGAGCCTCAATCAGCTCACCGGAGTTTTTCGCCTTGGCCAGCTCCTGCTCGAAACGCTCTACATAGTCACGGGTAAAGGTCACAGCGGCAGTGCCTTTGGGAGCAGTCCCCAGGAAGTGGCCCGGCACCACGCGCTCGGGTTTCAGGGCCAGCAGGTTGTCCAGCGCCTTGACCCAGTTGCTGCGGGCCGCCTTGGTCTGGCTGTCCGCCATCCAGACATGCACCCCGTGGTAAACCGGCACACCACCAAAAGCAGTCTTGATGGAAGGGGCCCAGAGGTAGGCATTCGGGGTATTCATCTCTTTGATTTCAATCTTCTCGCCATCCAACGTCAGGTGGCTGGCGGTCATCACTTGCGGTACGGTCAGGCTCTTCGGTGCGCCCTTGCCGAGGATCGGGCTCCAGTAGCTCAGCTTGGCATCCTTGGTCTGGTTAATGTGGTCAACCACATGCTGATCGGCCAGCACTTTGACATCCGGGAACGCCGCCATGACCGGCTCCAGACCGAAGTAGAAGTCGGGGTCACCGGCACTGATATAGACAGTGGTCAGCTTCTTGCCGCTCTTCTTGATCATGTCGACCAGCGCCTGACCATTTTGCACATCGAATTGGGCATCGATCAGGATGGCCTCTTTGTCACCGGTCACCAGTGAGGAGGAGACCGGGAAGATCGCCTTCTCGCCAGGGTTGTAGACGGTCACGCTCAGGGGGGCGGCCAGTGCGGCGCCACTCAGCAGGGTGGTCGCCAGAGTCAGGTTGCGGATCAGGGTGTTGTTCATCATCTATTCCTCATTAAGTATTCGGGGGTTCATTTGATGGACACAGTGTATTGGATCTAATAAGGTGCAAATACAGCATAAAAAGCGCATCACTGTTGCACATATCGAACATATAGAGAGCCATACATGGATCGACTGACCGCCTTGCGGGTCTTTGTCAGCGTAGTTGAACAAGGGAGCCTGAGCGGCGCCGGAGAGAAACTGGATATGTCGCGCGCCATGGTGTCGCGCTATCTGGCCGAGCTGGAGAGCTGGATGGGCGCCCGCCTGCTGCACCGCACCACCCGTCGTCTGAGTTTGACCGGGCCGGGAGAGGAGGCGCTGAACCGGGCCCGCGCCATGCTGGCACTCGGCGAAGAGATGGAGCAGATCGCCGTGAAGGGAGATGACGCCCCCAAGGGACAACTGCGGATCACCAGCAGCTACTCCCTGTCAGAAGCGCTGCTGGTCGGGGCTGCCAACGACTATCTGGCGCAATACCCGGGGACAGCCATCGACATTCTGCTGCTCGACAGAACCGTCAATCTGGTGGAGGAGCGGATCGATCTGGCGGTGCGCATCACCAACGACCTCGACCCCAATCTGGTGGCGCGTCGTCTCGGCACCTGCCACTCGGTAGTCTGTGCCAGCTCGGCCTATCTGGCCCATCATCCGATGCCACACAAGGTGCAGGATTTGGCGCTGCACAACTGCCTCACCTACACCTACTTCGGCAAGAGCCTGTGGGAGTTCAATGGACCGGACGGTCCCGAGTCAGTGCCGGTTAGCGGTAACCTGAGCGCCAATATCTCCAACCTGCTGCTGGAAGCAACGCTGGAAGGCGTCGGTATCAGCCTGCAGCCCCGCTACTCGGCACAACCCTATCTGGAGCGCGGGGAACTGGTGCCCCTGCTGACCGACTGGCAGCCCAAGCGCCTCGGGGTATACGGGGTGTATGCCACCCGCAAGCAGATGTCACCGCTGCTGCGCAGCTTCCTCGATTTTCTGCTGGCCCGCATGGCGGCGGATCCCATCTGGCAGGAGTAAGCACTCCGCGCCCCCAAACATAACGAAGGGGCCGCTGCGGGCCCCTTCTTCACTCTGATCCCTTGATCAGGCTTCAAATCCGAATGGTTCTGAGTGCGGCGCTTCCGGCTGCGCACTCTCGTCCAGGAAAATATCCCGATAAGCCACATAGATGGAGTAGTTGAGCGCCGGGATCACCACCAGCAGACCTACCAGCAACAGCACAGCGCCAAACAGCAACAACATGGCTGAGAGCACTCCCCACCAGAAGAAGGGAAAAATATTGCGCCAGCAGCCGAAGAAGCTCAGCCGTACCGCCTGGATGATGCCGATATCGTGGTGGTAGATCAGCGCAGGAGCAAAGGTGACCCCCATCAGCACGGGAATAATGAGCAGCATCCCCACCAGCAATACCAGCAACAGTTGTTGCAACTGGCTGGCTGAGACCACCATGCTCTCGGGATCCTGCGTCAGCAGCGGGAGCAACCCCCACATGGAGAGCAGACCGAGACAGACGAGGCCCACCAGGCTGAACAGCAGCAACACCAGCAGACCGCCTAGCATCAGCGGGGTCAACTTGTGGCGAAAACCGGCGAAGAGATCGGCAAACTGCAGCGGCTCCCCCCGATAACCCCGAGCGGCGACCGCCACCCAACCCGCGCCCCACACCATGTAGAGCAGCTGGGAGATAAGGCCACCCGCCGGCAGTTGCTCCAGCAGCATGCCCACCATAAACCAGACCAGCACCATGGCTACGCTGATCCCCATCCCCTTGTTGAAGATATCGAACCCGCTGCGAACCCAGAGCCAGCCACGACCTGTCGTGTACCGGGCCGGAGTGGTGCGCAAAGGGGGTAATCCGTTCATATCGTCTCCTCGGAGTGTCGGTGGCATCAGTGCCGGAAGCCGATTCTAGAGCCAGGGCGGGGGCGACTCAATGGCGAAGCGGCCCGACCACGACATAAAACCTGACGCAGCGATGCACAAAAGGGGCGTCAGCCACGCCCCGCCTCTGGCTGCCCCGGCCATAACGAGGCACAATCTGCCCCCTTCCCCAGCCGCGCCTGTCGTGGCCTACGTGTCGTGATCACCCTTTAGTGATCGACGAATACCGGACAGGGGGTTGTCATCCCGCCATCCCGGGCGCTTTAACATCGAGTGGTATCGTCATGAGAGTTGTGTGTTGTCTGTTGTTGTTACTGGCCAGCCAGTCAGCCCTGGCCGAGGGTTTTATCAGTCGCCTGCTCAACCATCCGGTGCCGGGCGGCGTTGCGGTGATCCCTCTTGGCGCGTCACCCACTGCCCCCACGGCCCGCTATCACGACAAACCCGTGCTGGTGGTGCGCGAAGACAACCAGTGGATCGCCATCGTCGGCATCTCTCTGAAAAGCATGCCCGGCGCCCAGCAGCTGACCACAGGTGATGGCCGTACTCTCGCCTTCACCGTCACCCCCAAGCACTACCGCGAGCAGCACATCAAGCTCAAGAACAGCCGTCAGGTCAATCCACTCGCCGAGGATATGACCCGCATCAACCGCGAGCTGGCGGAGCAGACCCGAGCTTACCAGACCTTCAGCCCCAACCAGCCGAGCAACCTGCTGTTCGACAAGCCGGTCAACGGCCCCCTCTCCAGCCCGTTTGGCCTGCGTCGCTTCTTCAATGGCGAGGAGCGCAACCCCCATTCCGGCCTCGACTTCGCCGTGGGCGCCGGCACCCCGATCAAGTCCCCCGCCGCAGGCAAGGTGATCCTGATCGGCAACTACTTCTTCAATGGCAATACCGTCTTTGTCGACCACGGTCAGGGGCTCATCAGCATGTTCTGCCACATGTCGAAGATCGATGTGAAGCTCGGTCAGAGCCTGCCGCGTGGCGGCATCGTCGGGCGAGTCGGTTCGACCGGCCGCGCTACTGGCCCCCATATGCACTGGAATGTCAGCCTTAACGACACCCGGGTCGATCCCGCCATCTTTATCGGTGCCTTCAAGCCCTGAATCGGCAGAGCCCGTTAACAAAACATCCTCTAACAAAACAGGCAGCCCATGGCTGCCTGTCTGCTATCTGCACGTCGAACCTGATTGTCTATCCGGCCAGCGCGTGGGCGCCGGACTCCCGACGCATCGCCCGCCACATCACCAACACCAGCAATGAGCTGCACGTTGGCAATGCCAGCCAGACCCCGGGCACGCCCCACAGGGTCGAGAATCCCCACAAAAAACCGCCGATCAGCACCAGCTTGCCACCGGTGAGCAGGGAGGCGATGCGGGCCCGATTGATGGCCTGGAAGTAGGTGGCCCCCACCAGCAGCAAACCCTCCATCGGCAGCCCCCAGAAGTAGAGCCAGATCCCGAGGCTCGCCACCGGCAGCAAGGTGGCGTTGTCGCCGGCAAACAGATAGACCGCCGCCTCCGGCCACAGATAGAGCGGGAACATGGCGCACAGGGCGATCCCCAACGTCACTCCGAGTGCCAGATTTCGGATCCGCAGCACCCGCCGCCAGTGACCGGCACCCGCGTTGAAGCTGGCGATGGGCTGGATACCCATGGCGATCCCCTCAAACACCAGATAGAAGAAGGCCTCGGTGTAACTGATCACCCCGTAGGCCGCCACATGCAGCGAAGTGCCGACCGCCAGCAACGCCTTGTTGTGCAGCGCCAGCACCACAGAGAGATAGAGGTACATCAGAAAACTGGAGATCCCGAGGCGCACCGTCTCGCCCATCAGCCGCAGATCGGGGCGCAGGGTGTCCCAGCTTATCCGCAGCTGGCTACGCGGTGTGAAGAAGTGCCACAGGCAGGCAAGGCCCGTCACTGCCTGGGAGAGCATGGTGGCGGTCGCAACCCCGGCCAGTCCGAACGGAAACACCACCATCAGCAGATAGTCGAGCAGCACGTTGAGCAGGCCCCCGACTACCATGATGAGGGTGACAAATCCGGGGCGGCCATCGTTGCGCAGCAGCGAGCTGAACGCCATCGACAGCACCGCAAAGACGCCAAGCCAGGCGTAGGCCTGCAGGTAGGAGAGCCCGGCGGTAAAGATCTCCCCCTCCGCCCCCATCCAGGCCAGCATGGGCTCGCCATAACGGATCCCGATAAAACTGAGCAGTGCCGAGGCCAACAACACCATCACCAGCGCATTGCCGACGATATGGCGGGCTTTGGCCAGGTTGCCCTGCCCCAGATAGAAGGAGACCAGCGACGAAGCCCCCATGCCGATCAGGGCCCCCACCGCATAGAGCACGGCGCAGATGGGATAAGCCAGCATCAGACCGGCCATGCCATCCTGACCCAGCACATGGCCAACGAAGATGCCATCGATGGTGACATAGATGCCGGTGATCAGCATGGCCGCCACGGTCGGGGTTACGTAACGCCAGAAAAGGCGAGATAGCGGGGCTGTGCCCAGATCAACAGCTGACATATTCGACTCGGTGGAGAGAAAGCGGCTGGGATCATAGCGAAACGGCAGCACGACTTCCTGTTATTTGTGTTATGAATCATTAATATAGACTGCTTTACCCGCCTCCCTGCCCTGTTTTAGGCTAGGGCCACCTCTTCTGAACGGAAACGAGCCTCATGTTGCAACGCCTGCTCACCCTCTTGCTGCTCTCCCTTCTCTTGTTGCCGCCAACCGTGCGCGCCGACGATGCCATTGCCCAGGCCGAATCCCTGTTGCAGAGCGTGCCCAAGAGCGACACCCCGGAAAACCAGAAGCTGCGGGAGAGCTACCAGCAGGCGCTGCAATTTGCCAGAGAGGCCGAGCGCTACCGGGAGCAGAGCAAAGCCTATCAGCAGATCCTTATCGATTACCCCAAGGAGTCGGCACGCCTCAAGGAGAGCCTGCACAACTATCAGCCCGCTGCTCGCCCGCCGCTGGCGAGCCTCAAGGAGGAGGCGCTGCGCCAGGCCATTGGCCTGAGCAGCAACCGCCAGCTCAACCTGCGCAAGGAGCGGCAGGGGGTGATGGATAGCCTCAACCAGCTGGAGAGCACCGGGCAGGAGTATCACCTGCGGGTGGATGATCTGCGCAAGCAGCTGCAACTGACCCGTAGCCAGCTGGAGCGACTGAGCTTCAGCAGTGAATCGGATCGCCAGCAGGAGGCACAACTGCTGCTGACCAGAATGAAGGAGCAGAGCCTCTCCGACCGGATCCAGATGCTGGAGCTGGAGCAGCTCTCGGCCCAGCAGCGCAACGATCTCGGCAAGCTGAAGCTGCAGGAGCTCAATCTGGCCATCGCCGACGAGGATGAGTGGCAAGCCAGCCTGCTGACCCAGCAGAACCAGCTGCGGCGGGAGAAGACCGAGCAGGCGCTGGAGGAGAGCGAGCGGCTGCGCAAACAACTCACCACCGACATGCCGCTGCTGCTGGAGCAGCAACAGCAGAATCAGGCGCTCTCCATCCAGCTCGGCACACTGGAAGATCAGATTGAGCGGGTGCAGGACGAGCAGCGCAGCGTCGACAAGAATCTGTTTGAACTGAATGAGCTGGTCAACTCGGTACGCGAACAGCTGGAGTGGCTGCAGATCAGTAATGCCTACGGCGAGAACCTGCGCAGCAAACTCTCCGATCTGCCCCCCCAGTTCCCCCTCGACAAGCTGGAGTCCGCCATCGTCAGCGCCCGCATGGCCAAGTACCAGTACGAGAGCGAGCAGGATGGGCTCAAGGATACCCGCCAGCTGCGCGACAAGCTGATGGCCGAAGAGGAGGTGACGCTCGATCGGCCACAGCAAGCGGTGCTCGACAACCTGCTCAAGGCCCGGCGCCAACTGCTGACCCGGCTCAACGACGCCTCCGACACCCTCATTCAGGAGCAGACCCGCCTCAAACTGCTCTACAGCCGTCAGAACAGCAAGATCGACGAGATCCGGGAGATCAGTGCCAGCCACCTGTTCTGGATGCCGGATGTGCGCCCCTTTACCCCACAGGTGATGCTCGGCATTCCTGCCGCGCTGACCCTGGCCTTCAACCCGGACAACTGGTTGCAACTGCCCTACGCCATCGCCGAAAACAGCCCGCTGAGCCTCACGCTGGCCGGTATTGGTCTGCTGGTGCTGGCCTGGAGCTGGTTCAAACTGGCCCGTCACCTGAACCTCTATTGCGACCATATTGCGCCGCGGATCGGCAAGGTGACCCAGGACAAATTCAGCCTCACCAGCCGCTTGCTGCTGCGCTCCCTGCTTGCCGCCCTCCCCTTGCCCGCCATGGTGTTGATGGTGCGCGGCCTGCTCGAAGGGGCCTGGCAATACCCGTTTGCGGTGGCGGTGGCGCGCGGTCTTGGCGAGATCTGGTTTCTGCTGCTGGCGCTGGTGATGGCCCGCCATCTGACACTGGAGAGGGGGATTTTGATCCACCACTTCCGCTGGCCCCGGGAACAGGTGCAAAAGGTATGGGGGCAATTTCGCACTCTGCTGCTGGTGCTGATCCCGAGTTTCTTTGTGCAGGGGATGGCCAACAGCTATCAGGAGCACGCCTTCTACGACTCCCTCGGCCGGATGGCCTTCATGATAGGCGCACTCTGGCTGCTGCTCTTCTTCGCCCGCCTCAACCGGGAGAGATTGCCGCTCACCTGGGGCCAGACCGATATGACCAAGCCCCATCTGCTGCACCACTTCATCTGGAACAGCCTGATGCTGGCACCGCTGCTGGCGGTGATTGGCGCCCTGTTTGGCTACTTCTATACCTCGCGCACCCTGCTGCGCCAGCTGGAGCTGAGCCTGCTGGTGGGGCTGGGCTGCCTGCTGGCCTACTATCTGGCCAGACGCTGGATGCTGATCCAGCGCCGCCGCCTCGCCTTCGAACGCGCCAAGAGCAAGCGGGCCGAGATCCTGGCCCAGCGCGGCCGGGAAGAGGGGCATGACGAGCTCAGCTCCGAGACCCCGGACGTGGTGGAAGAGACTGAGCTGGATCTCGATACCATCAGCGCCCAGTCGCTGGGACTGGTGCGCACCCTGCTGATGCTGGGCTTCACCATGCTGGTGGTGGTGCAATGGTCGGATCTCAACTCCGCTTTCAGCTTCCTCAGCAATATCGAGGTGTGGCAGGTGAGCAGCAAGATTGGCGGCATCGAGCAGCTCTCGGCCATCACCTTGCAGGATCTGATGCTGACCGCTTTCGTCTTTATCCTGACCGTGGTGACTGCCCGCAACCTGCCGGGGCTGATGGAGCTGACCCTGCTGCAGCACCTGAGCCTCTCCCCAGGTACCGGCTTTGCCCTCACGACCACCAGTAAGTATCTGGTGATCCTGATCGGCGCCCTCACCGGCTTCTCCATGCTGGGCATCGACTGGTCGAAGACCCAGTGGCTGGTCGCCGCCCTCTCGGTGGGGCTGGGTTTCGGTCTGCAGGAGATCTTCGCCAACTTTGTCTCCGGCCTCATCATCCTGTTTGAGAAGCCAATCCGGCTCGGTGACACCGTCACCATCCGCGATCTCACTGGCACCGTCACCAAGATCAAAACCCGGGCGACGACTATCGTGGATTGGGATCGCAAGGAGATCATCGTGCCCAACAAGGCTTTCATCACCGAACAGTTCATCAACTGGTCACTCTCCGATGCCATCACCCGGGTCAAACTGCGGATCCGGATCGGCCTGACCCGGGATCCGAAACTGGTGCAGCGCATTCTGGAAGAGTCCATCCAGGCATCGACCCTGGTATTGGAGACGCCGACGCCCGAGGTCTTCCTGATCGAATTCACCGACTCGGCACTGATCTACGAGATCCGCCTCTACGTCAACAACATGGATCACCGGATGCCCATCACTCACGAGGTTCACTCGCTGGTGCTGGAGAAGATGCAGCAGCAGGGACTTACCCTGCCCCATCAACAGATCGACATTCACCTGAGCCGCGGCTGATCCGCGAGGTACAAGGAGCAGAACATGCAGATTATTGCCCACCGTGGCGCCAGCGGTCTGGCACCGGAAAACACCCTCAAGGCGATGGCCAAAGCGCTGGAGCTGGGAGCATCAGCCATCGAGATCGACGTACAGGCGGCCGATGGCGAGTTGTGGGTCTTTCACGACCGGCGGCTGGAGCGTTGCACCAACGGTAAGGGGGTGCTGACCGAGCAATCGCGCTCCTATCTGGAGCAGCTCGATGCCGGTGAGGGAGAGGTGATCCCGACCCTGTGGCAGGTGATGGAGATCATCGCCGGACGCTGCGAGCTGCATATCGAGCTCAAGGGGACTTATACCGCCGATGCGGTGGCAGCCCTGACCCGACGGGCAGAGGCCGAACTGGGCTTTACTCCCGGCCAGTGGCTGGTCTCCTCCTTCCATCACCCGGAGCTGGCCCGATTTGCCGCCTTGCGGCCCGATATCCGGCTCGGTGCCCTGACCGCTAACCTGCCGCTCAACCTGGCGCAGTTTGCCGACGAGCTGGGGGCCTGGTCCATCAATTGCGATGTTGATTTCATCGACGCCGAGCTGGTCGATGATGCCCATCGCCGGGGGCTCAAAGTTCTGGTTTATACCGTTGATTATCCAGAAGATTATGAAACGCTCTCTAGCATGGGGGTCGATGGAATCTTCACCAATCGACCAGATCGTTTTCTGACGCAGTGAGGGGGCGATACGCGCATGGATAACCACTGATTTAGGCACTAACTTTAAATAGCTGACCGGGATACAAAGAGTTCAACTTCAGCCGATAAACAGAGGCTCATAACAATAACTAGATTCCACACACACTTCAGACTGACGCTCACAAGGATGTAACTATGAACTTATCCATTAAAAACAAGCTTGTTCTGGCTATCGGGGTCATCATTTTGGTGATCACCTGCCTGCAGGTCTGGTACAACACCTCGCAACTGCGCAGCGAGACCCAGCGACTGGTCTGGAACATCATCGACGAAAGCTCCATGGCCAACGTCAAGGGGATCTCCCGCTGGGTCGACTCCCGGATCAGCATGGTCAGCACCACCAAGGAAGCATTCGCCAAAGAAGATGAGCCCATCAGTCATCTGGCCCAGTCCATGAATGCCGGTGGCTTCGACCTGGTCTATGCCGGTACCGCAGACGGCAAGATGATCCAGAGCAAACCAACCGATTTGCCCGCCGGTTATGACCCACGTCAACGCCCCTGGTACAAGGACGCGGCCGCCGCAGGCAAGCTGGTCATCACAGCCCCCTATGCCGACATCTCCACCGGCCAGCTGATTGTCACCATTGCCGAGCCGTTCCAGCGTGGCAATACCCAGGGCGTCATCGCCGGTGACGTCTCCATCAGCTCACTGATCTCGGATATTCTGGCGGTCACCACCGAGGGCACCTACGCCATGCTGGTGGACAGCAATGGCACCATCATCGCTCACCCCGATGCCTCCCTGAGCCTGAAATCCGCCACCGCTCTGGCACCGGAACTGACCGCATCTTACATCAACCAGATAGCCCACGATGGCATGATCAACGAGCTGGTGATCAGCGGCAAGAAAGAGGTTTTTGACTTCAACGCCATCCCCAATACCAACTGGTATTACGGCATGATGGTGGATGAGGAGACCGCCTACCAGTCGGTACGCCGCATGGTTACCTCCTCCCTCATTCAGGGGCTTATCACCATACTGATCGTGGCAGGCTTCTCCTATGTCGCCATCAACGGCTCGCTGGCCCCTCTGAAAACCCTGGGCGAAGCGATTGCCGATCTCTCCCGTGGCAACGGCGATCTGACCCGCCGCATCAAGATTGAACGTGAGGATGAGGTGGGCGCGGTTGCCAAACACGTCAACACCTTCATCGAGCGGATCCACGTGATGGTGCAGGATATCTCCAACTCCTCCGGCCAACTCAACCAACAGGCCAAGTCCTCCCACAGCATGGCGGAGAAGGCTAATCAGGGATTGGCTCGTCAGCAAAACGAGATCTCCCAGATTGCAACGGCCGTTCACGAGATGTCGGCCACCGCGGTCGAGGTTGCCAGCAACGCCGAGCAGACCGCCGAAGCGGCCCGCAGCTCCTCCAGCAGTTGCGAGCATGGCAAGCAGGTGATCGCCCGCAACCAGCGCTCCATAACCGATCTGGCCACCCAGGTGGAACAGGCCTCCAACATCATTCAGGAACTGGAGAAAAACGCTCAAGAGATCAATACCATCCTCTCCACCATTCAGGGCATCGCCGAGCAGACCAACCTGCTGGCACTCAACGCCGCCATCGAAGCGGCCCGTGCCGGTGAACAGGGCCGCGGCTTTGCGGTGGTAGCCGACGAGGTGCGCGTACTGTCACAGCGTACCCACAGCTCCACCGTCGAGATCCGCAATATGATCGAAACCCTGCAACGCAATACCCAAGGGGCGGTCAGCACCATGCACGAAGGCCAGCTGCTGGCCCAGAACAGCGTGGATGACGCCAACAACGCCACCCACGCGCTGGAGCAGATCACCACCTCGATCAACCAGATCTCCGACATGGCGACCCAGATCTCCAGCGCGGCTGAAGAGCAGCGGGCCGTCACCGATGAGGTAAGCCGCAACATTCAGGCGGTGAAAGATGTCTCGGATGAACTGGCAGTGGATGCAGACAGCTCACGCCATCTCTCTGAACAACTTAAAAATATTTCGGGTGAACTGAGCAATCAGGTCGGCATGTTCCGCATTTGAGCATGAGCAAAAGGGGCCGTACAGGCCCCTTTTATTTTTCTAAATAGCGCTTAATTTTCAGTGAGTAATCTCACATTACCCGCCAAATACCCCGCCTTGAAATCCTTGTAATTCGTCTGGAATTATCAGATCACCGCCGTGATCACCACAGCATTTCGGATTACCTATTTCTATCCGAATAGATAAATGCCAATAATTCTCATTAAAAAATTACAATAAAAAACTTAAAATTTTTTTCGCGAGTACCTAAAAAGAGAGGTGATTCGCATTTTATTGAAAGAAAACTACGTACAATCCAGAAGTTAAAGTACTCGTAGCTAGGTGTTCAACTGCTCAGTAACACCAAAAAATGACGATAATAACGACATTTTCATCCAGGGATTTGGGTGTTTTATAGAAAAATAACCAATAAAAAGGGAATAAAACCTAGCAGTTTGACTTGCATCAAGCCTGAATTTTTTTCATAGAGCAAAATCGTGCCCAGCAAATCTATCCCTAAGGAGGCAGATGTGGATATTATCAAGACCGATGTGGCCATCATCGGTGCTGGCGGTACCGGCTTACGCGCCGCTATCGCTATAGCCGAATCACAGCCAGACCTGGACATCGCCCTGATTTCCAAGGTTTACCCGATGCGCAGCCACACGGTTGCTGCCGAAGGCGGCGCCGCCGGTGTCGTCCGTGATGACGACTCCCTCGAAAACCACTTCAACGACACCGTCTCCGGTGGTGACTGGCTGTGCGAGCAGGACGTAGTGGAATACTTCGTCAACAACGCGACCAAAGAGATGATCCAGCTGGAGCACTGGGGTTGCCCCTGGAGCCGCAAGCCGGATGGCAAAGCCAACGTGCGTCCGTTTGGTGGCATGAAGGTTCCGCGTACCTGGTTCGCCGCAGACAAGTCCGGTTTCCATATTCTGCACACCCTGTTCCAGACCTCCGTCAAATACCCGAGCATCAAGCGCTTCGACGAGCATTTCTGCCTTGATCTGATCGTGGACGACGGCCGCGTTCAGGGCGTACTGACCTTCGACATCCAGAACGGTATCACCCGTTTCATCCAGGCCAAATCGGTGATCGTGGCAACCGGCGGTGCTGGCCGTGTCTATCGCTACAACACCAACGGTGGCATCGTCACCGGCGACGGCATGGCGCTGGCCTACCGTCACGGCGTACCGCTGCGTGATATGGAATTCGTCCAGTATCACCCGACCGGTCTGCCGGGCACCGGCATCCTGATGACCGAAGGTTGTCGTGGTGAGGGTGGCGTCCTGCTCAACAAGGATGGCTACCGCTACCTACAAGACTACGGCTTGGGCCCGGAAACCCCGATTGGCCAACCGAAGAGCAAATACATGGAGCTGGGTCCGCGCGACCGTGTTTCCCAGGCATTCTGGCAAGAGCAGCAGAAAGGCCGCGTCATTCAGGGCCCGATGGGCGATGTGGTTCACCTCGACCTGCGTCACCTTGGCGAGAAGTACCTGAAAGAGCGTCTGCCGTTCATCTGCGAACTGGCCAAAGCCTACGTCAACGTGGATCCGGCCAAAGAGCCTATCCCGGTACGTCCGACCGCCCACTACACCATGGGTGGTATCGAGACTGACAACAAGTGTGCCACCCGTCTGCCCGGCCTCTACGCCGCGGGCGAATGTGCCTCCGTCGGTCTGCACGGTGCCAACCGTCTGGGTTCCAACTCCCTGTCCGAGATCGTGGTATTCGGCAAGCTGGCCGGTGAGCAGGCAGGTGAATTTGCCAAGACTCAGAAGCATGGCAACACCGAAGCGCTGGCCGCCAAGGCCGAGGCGCTCATCAAGCAGCACCTCTCCCTGATGGACATAGACGGTACCGAAAACCCGGCCGACATCCGCAACGAACTGGGCATGTCCATGGAAGCCGGTGTCGGTATCTACCGTACCGAAGAGCTGATGCAGGGCACCATCGACAAGATCAACGAGCTGAAAGCCCGTTACAAAAAGGTCAAGATCAACGACAAGTCCTCTGTCTTCAACACCGATCTGCTGTACGCCATCGAACTGGGTTACATGCTGGACGTGGCTGAAGCCATGGCGCACTCCGCTATCAATCGTAAAGAGTCCCGCGGTTCCCACCAGCGTCTGGATGGTTACGAAGAGCGCGATGACGTGAACTTCCTCAAGCACACGCTCTCGTTCTACAAAAATGGCGAAACGCCCTCCATCGATTACTCCGATGTGAAGATCACTAAGTCCCAGCCGGCAAAACGCGTGTACGGCTCCGAGGGTGAGAAACAAGACGAGGCTAAGAAGAATGGCTGAGATGATTGAAATTGAGATCCTGCGCTACCGTCCGGAACAGGATAACGAGCCTTGGATGCAAACCTTCCAGGTGCCATACCAGAGAGAGATGTCTCTGCTGGACGCCCTGCAGTACATCAAGGATCACCTGGACTCTACCCTGAGCTTCCGCTGGTCCTGCCGGATGGCGATCTGCGGCTCCTGCGGCATGATGGTCAACGGTGTGCCCAAGCTGGGTTGCAAGGCGTTCCTGCGCGACTATCTGCCGGGCAAGATGACCGTCGAGCCGCTCAACAACTTCCCGATCGAGCGCGATCTGGTGGTCGACATGTCCGACTTCATCGAGAAGCTGGAGAGCATCAAGCCGTACATCATCCCGAGCGAGCCGCGCAGCCTGTGTGATGGCGAGTACATCCAGACTCCGGCCCAGATGGCGCAGTACAAGCAGTTCTCCCAGTGCATCAACTGTGGTCTCTGCTACGCGGCCTGCCCGCAGTACGGCATCAACAAGAAGTTCACCGGCCCGGCGGCACTGGCTCTGGCCTATCGCTACAACGTCGACAACCGTGATGCCGGCGCCAAAGAGCGTATGCGCATCATCAGCCAGGACGAAGGCGTCTGGGGCTGTACCTTCGTGGGCTACTGCTCCGAAGTGTGCCCGAAAGGCGTCGATCCGGCGGCGGCCATCCAGCTTGGCAAGGTCGAAAGCGCCAAGGACTACATGATCGCCATGTTCAAGCCAGATTGAGAGCAGGATTGAGACCATGAACAACACTGATAGCAAACGTAAACCTTACGTCCGCGAAATGAAGAAAGACTGGTGGCTGAAGAACGCCTTCTACACCGGTTACATGATCCGTGAAGGCACCAGTATCTTCGTCTCCATCTACGCCGTTGTGCTGATGTGGGGCCTGATGCGCCTGGTTCAGGGTCAGGAAGCGTTCAACGGCTGGCTGGAATCCCTGCAAAGCCCGATCGCCATCCTGTTCCATGTCGTCGCTCTGGCGGCGTGCCTGTTCCATGCCAAAACCTGGTTCGCCCTGGCGCCGAAAGCCATGCGTATCTTCCGTGGTGAAGACCTGGTACCGGAGAAGCCGATCGTTCTCGCCCAGTATGTGGCGCTGGCGGTGGTGTCCCTGCTTGTCCTGATCATCGTGGCCTGAGGAGAAAACAATGAGACGTTCTGACGAACCAATTTACTGGGGTCTGTTTGGTGCGGGTGGCATGGTCGTTGCCATGCTGCTGCCGGTCATTGTCCTCATCACCGGTCTGCTGGTGCCCATGGGCATCATGGACGTGGAAACCATGAGCTATGACCGCGTGCACGCGTTCGCCAGCTCCTGGTGGGGTGCCTGTATCCTACTGGTGATCATCGCCCTGCCAGTCTGGCACGGCATGCACCGTATCTACCACGGTCTGCACGATCTGGGGATCCACACCACCAAGCTGCACCACTATGTGTTCTATGGCTTTGCCTTCTTGGTATCTGCCATTAGCGTCGGCTTGCTGATGGTGCTGGTACTCCAGTAATCACATCTGACTGATTGACCAAACCGGGCCAAGTGCCCGGTTTTTTATTGCCCCGCTATCCCGCCCCTGCTTTTTATTCACTCAAATAATTCGATAAAAACCAGATTATCGTCCAATCATATGGCGATCACAGTCACATAACCCCAATACATTCGTCATTTGTAGCAAACCATTTTGACCACCATCAATTTAGTGACATCCATATCAATTATAATTATTCAGATTAAATAATTATTCATATGGAGCTAGCTAATGACAGACAAAACACGCTCGGTGAGCATAGGCAGTTACCTGGCACTGGCCTTCGCCGTGGTCTTCTTCTCCGGACTGTTGCAATCCGGCGAGTGGTACGGGGTATTCGATTTCACCACGCTGAATGGTTCGTTCGGCACCATGGTCCAAAGCGTCAGCGAGAATGGTGACGGCATCAAGACCGCCATGACCGATATGCGCGGCAAGGGGGGCAACGGCGCTCGCGATGGCTTTCTGTTTGCCCTGACCCTGATCCCCACCGTGATGTTTGCCCTTGGCATGATCAATGTGCTGGAACACTACGGCGCGCTGGAAGCGGCCCGCAAGTTGCTGACCCCGCTGCTGCGCCCACTGATGGGGATCCCGGGCAACACAGGTCTGGCGCTGATCGCCTCCCTGCAGAGTACCGATGCCGGTGCCGCCATGACTCGT
Source organism: Aeromonas sp. 11P (assembly GCF_051920165.1). Classification (NCBI taxonomy): domain Bacteria; kingdom Pseudomonadati; phylum Pseudomonadota; class Gammaproteobacteria; order Aeromonadales; family Aeromonadaceae; genus Aeromonas; species Aeromonas sp. 11P. The sequence goes on along the minus strand of NZ_JBQBDJ010000004.1, from coordinate 4,007,699 downwards.
CAGCTCAAGGATGAAGGGCTCATCACCAAGCGTGAAACCGACGTATTCACCATGTTCCAGTTCTCCGCTGGTGCCACCATCGTCAACTTCTTCTCCTCCGGCGCCGTGCTGTTCACCCTGACGCTGGCAGATGGCAGCCCGGCGGTCAGCTCCTCCATCGGTCTGGCAGTCATCGTGATGTTCGCCTTCAAATTTGTCGGGGCCAACCTGTTCCGGGTCTACCTCAATATGAGCGAAGGCAAGCAGACCGATAACAACACCCAGCAGACCCTCAACACTCAGGAGCAAGCCAAATGAGCCAGGCCAACATCAAGAAACCCATCGTCACCGATATCTTCGTCGAAGGGGCCAAGAAGGGCTGGGTCATCGCCACCACCTCCACCGTCCCCAACGTGTTGATGGCCTTCGTCATCATCAAGGCGCTGCAGATCACCGGCGCGCTGGATGCCATGGGTGCCATTTTTGCACCTATCATGGCCATCTTCGGGTTGCCCGGTGAGGCGGCAGCCGTGCTGATCGGCGCCTGGATGTCGATGGGTGGTGCGGTCGGCGTGGTCATCACCCTGTTCGATCAGGGGATCCTCAACGGCACCCACATCGCCATTCTGGCGCCAGCCATCTACCTGATGGGCTCCCAGGTGCAGTACATGGGCCGCATTCTCGGCTGCATCGGCACCGAAGGGCGTTACATCCCCATCATGGTCGCCATCTCGGTACTCAACGCCTTCGGCGCCATGCTGGTGATGAACATCCTTCTCTGACCCGAACCTGATAGTGGAGCAAGCAATGACTTTTTCTCTGGATAAATACCTGACCGAACTGGCCCCGCTGATCAATCTGGATTGCGGATCCCTGCACCAGCCGGGCATTGCGGCAGTGGCCAACCTGATGGCCGCCAAATATGAGGCGATGGGCGGCTGGCAGATCAAGCGGGTCGACTGCGGCGCCGCCGGAGTGGGGCTGGAGATCCGCAACCAGCCTGATGTGGCGCAGATCGATGTAATGCTGATCGGCCATATGGATACCGTCTTCCCCCTCGGCACCGCCGCCGCCCGCCCGATGAGCATCGATGGTGAGCGCGCTTACGGCCCCGGTGTCTCCGACATGAAATCCGGCCTGCTCAACATCGTCTATGCCTTGCGTGAACTGCCCCGCGAGGTGCGCGATCGCCTGAGCATCTGCGTCTGCATGAACCCGGATGAGGAGATCGGCTCCCTGCACTCCAGCGACTGGCTGGCAACGGTGGCCAAACAGGCGAAACAGGTGCTGGTGGCCGAAGCGGCCCGCGCAGATGGCTCGCTGGTCAAGGCGCGCAAGGGGATGGCCCGTTATCGCATCGACTTCACCGGCAAGGCGGCTCACGCGGGCAACGAACCGCAGAAGGGGCGCAGCGCCATCACCGAGCTGGGCCACTGGATCCTGGCCATCAACGCCCTGACCAACTTCGAGAGCGGCACCACCCTCAACATCGGCATTGTCGAGGGGGGCAACGGCGCCAACATAGTGCCGGCCCATGCCAGCGCCGTGGTGGATGTCCGTTTCTGGGACAATCAGGAGTACCACCAGATCAACGATCATCTGCTGACCCTGGCCGAGCGGCCCCATCTGGACGGCGTCACCATCCAGCTGGCCCGCGAGGCCCACAAACCGGCCATGGTGCCATCAGAAGGCACTCTGGCGCTGATGCAGCTGGTGGAGGAGTGTGGCGCCGAACTGGGACTGCCAATCAGCTGGCAGGAGGTGGGGGGCGGCTCCGATGCCAACCTGACAGCTGCCCTCGGCATTCCCACTCTGGATGGTCTGGGCCCCATCGGTGCCGGTTTCCACAGTGACGAGGAGTATCTGGATCTGGCCAGCATTGCCCCGCGCATCGAGCTGCTGGTGAAGGTACTGACCCGTCTGGCAGCCTGACAAGCTCTCACGTAAAAAAGGGCCAGCCGGTTTGCACCGGCTGGCCCTCTGTTTATCTGCTCCCCCTGAATGACAGCAACCCTTCGCTATTACTCCATTGGCGGCAAGAAGCGGCGCATCACCTCATCCGTATGCCCCCCTTCCTGAAATGCCACCAGCGACTGATTGAGGATGTTCACCAGCTGGTGACCGCGGGGGGAGCCCTTGCTCACCAGCAGATAGAATCCCTTGCGGCTGGGCAGGGCGAGATTGAGCAACCCGCTCTCGCTGCGGTAGATGCCAAGGCTGATGCCAGCCACCAGAGGTTCGATTTCGCTCGGTAGAAAGTCGCAGCGATCCCGCTCCAGCATATCGAGCGCCTGCTGGACCCGCGCCCAGGGCAGATAGCGGATCTGGTGCGAGAGCCCGCTCTATTGCAGGGCATCGAGCACCAGCGTTGTCGCCGAACCGGTCAGGCGGCTGGTATCGGGCACCCCGTCCTTGCGCTCCCAGTAGGTAAAGGGGGCCCACTCGTTGCCCTCCCCCAGACAGATCTTCACCGGCGGCTCTTGCCCCCATAGCGCGGGGGACAAGATGGCCATCGCCAATCCCGCCCACCATGTTGCCACTCGTTTCATCTCCCGCTCCCGAACTGTTTATCCCTCTTGCAGCTTAGCCCAGAAGGGATAGATCTCACTTTGCAGGGGCGCTTTCATGCCACAACGCCAGCAAATTAGCCGGAATGGCACCATAACGGAGCTGCGGTGTCTGGTGCCAGTCAGCCAGCTTTTGCAGGGCTTTCGCCAGATCCTGTGCAAGGGTGCGGGTCACTCTCACCCCGGCTTCCAGATAGAGGCTCTTGATCTCGAAGATCCCCTGCTGACGATGAGCCTTGGCATCCATTCTGCCCACCAGCTTGCCGCGATGGAGCAAGGGCAACACGAAGTAGCCATACTGACGCTTGGGCGCCGGGGTATAGCATTCGATGCGATAGTCGAAGTTGAACAGATCCTTGGCCCGCTTGCGATCCCACACCAGCGGGTCGAACGGCGACAAGACGGTGGTATGGGTTGCCTTGAGACGGCCTTCCTCTGCCTGCACCAGCTCATCGGCCAGCGAGGCGTGCACGAAAGCGCCGTGCTGCCACCCCTCCACCCGAACCGGCAGCAGTTCCCCCTCGTCCGCCAGCTGATGGAGCATGGCGTCATATTTGCCACGCCGCAGCCGGTAGTAGTCCGCAACCCAGCCAGTTTTGACCAGCCCCAGCGCTCGGCAGCTGGCGCGCACCATATCCCGCTGGGCCTGCTCGACGCTCGGCAGATCCCGCTGGTCGCTCCACTCGGGGATGACCCGTTCGACCAGGTCATAGACTCGCTGAAAGTTGCGCCGCTCCCGCACCATCAGCTGACCGGTGGTAAACAATACCTCCAGATGGCGCTTCTCCGGCTTCCAGTCCCACCAGCCGTTCCCCTTGCCGGTTGTGCGTTCAAAGTCAGCCGCCCGCACCGGGCCGTGCTGACGAATACGCTCGATAAGCTGGCCGATCTCCTGCTGATGGGTAGCGAGCCAGTTGGCCGAAAACTTCCAGCCCATGGCGGCGGGATCGAGCATCCGGTGGCGCAGCAGCCGGTAATCTTCACGGGGCACAAAGCAGGCCTCATGGGCCCAATATTCGAAGATCTCGCCGTCGGCCAACAACTGCTCTAGCCAACGTGGTTCGTACTGGCCAAGCCGGCTAAAGAGCACCAGATAGGGACTGCGAGCCACCACCGAGATGGTATCGATCTGCAGTAGCGCCATGCGGCGGATGGTGGCCAGCAGATCGGCCGGAGTCGCCTTGCTGCGGCGGGGGGCGAGCAGCCCTTGCGCCGCCAGTTGCAGATGACGGGCATCTTGCAGTGACAAATGGGTAATCGACATCAACAACCGCTCCCTGTTATCTGGCCATCGCGCGCCCGGCGGATAGCCAACAAAACCGGGGGAGGCACCACGCTGACATGCCTCCCCTCCCTTGTGTGCCTGCGCCGCTATGAGTGAGCCGGGGGCAAGACCAGCTGATTGACCACCAGCATGATCTCTTGGTACGTGGCCTCTACCGTCTCGGGAGTCGGCTCCAGAATCAGGTCATCGGCATAGCCGTTGATGAGAGAGGTGACCTGACGCGCCAGTCGCCGGGCATCGCCCGCCACAAACTCGCCGCTGTCGATCCCCTTTTGCAGGATCAGCTCCAGCACCTCGCGCCACGCCAAAATGATTTTGCGGTAGCTCTCGGCAAACACAGGGTCGCGCAGCGACTCGTTCCAGGCATCCAGATAGATGGCCCAGGAGGCATCCTGACTGGTCGGCAGGTTGTCCCGCACAAAGAGCGGCAACGCTTCGCGGGCTGTCAGCGGCAACAGCCACTCCCGCTGCTCGGCGATCTCCTGATAGGTGAAACGCTCCACGGCGCAGAGGCAGAGCTCCTTCCAATCCTTGAAGTAGTGGTAGACGTGGCTGCGCGCCAGACCGGTGCGTTCGGCAATATCACGGGTTGACGATGCCGCCATCCCCTTCTCTCGAAACAGGGCCAGTACGGCCTCGATGATCATCTCTTTGCGCTGTTCTGCTGATGGGCGTGCCATCTGACCTCCTGCGATATCAATCGATCTGCTTGACTTTGAGCAGTCGCTCAAACAAACTTTGAGCACTCGCTCAAACTTAGCGTTTCCGACATCTTAGGAGATAACCCATGACAACACCAACCACTTCGGCAGCCAGTTGCGACGAGCAGGCCACGCCGTTGCCACACTCGGCCGGTCGTTCGCTGGGGGCGATTGCGCGGGCCAATCCCCTCAAGCTGGCGGGCACCTTCTCGCTGGTGGCCCTCGAAAACATCCTGCTGGTGGTCTATCCCCTGTTCGCCGGCTTTGCCATCGACGCCATCGTCAAGGGCCAGTGGTGGCAGGCTTCAAGCTACGCCCTCATCGTGCTGCTGTTCTGGCTCATCGGCGCCCTGCGCCGGGCGGTCGATACCCGCACCTTTACCCATATCTATGCGGCACTGGCGGTGCCGGTGATCCTGACACAACGCCAGCAGCAAGAGGGGCAATCCACCATAGTGGCGCGGGTCACCCTGGCGCGGGAGTTTGTCGACTTCTTCGAGAAACATATCCCGATCCTGGCCACCAGCCTGATCTCCATCGTCGGGGCGGCCGTGATGCTGATGGTGATCGAGTTCTGGGTCGGCATCGCCTGCATGGGGGTACTGCTGCTGTTCGGCCTGCTGCTGCCCGGCTTTTCGCGCAAGAACCAGCTGCTGCACGAGCGGCTCAACGATCGGCTGGAACACGAGGTCAAGCTGGTCACCCATGCCCAGTCAGCCAGTCTCGCCCGCCACTACCGCGCGCTGGCCTGGATCCGCATCCGGATTTCGGATCGGGAGGCACTCGCTTTTCTGGCGGTCGGCATCAGCGCCTCCCTGCTGTTCCTGCTGGCCATCACCATGCTGATGGCCCAACCCCAGGTCTCGGCAGGCCATGTCTATGCTGTGATGACCTACCTCTGGAACTTTGTCACCAGCCTGGATGAGGGGCCCGGCCTTGCCGATCAGCTGGCCCGGCTGCGAGACATAGGCCGCCGGGTCAATACCGCCCAACCCGATGAAATGATTTGATATTTTGTATCTGTAACCGGAGTAGAAGATGAATCCGACCACCCTTTGCCAACGAGCGTTGACCATGTGCATCAGCTGTTTCTTCCTCGCCGCCTGCGGCCCCAAGATGAGCGACTTTGAGCCCAACACCAGCTACTGGTTCAAGGAGAAACAGGCAGAGGAGAGTACCCCGCTGGCACAAGATCTGAAGGTGGATATCGCCATCGTCGGTGGCGGCTACAGCGGCCTCTCCAGCGCCTGGCATCTGGCCAAGGCCAATCCGTCGCTCAAGATCGCCATCTTCGAGGCCAAGCAGGTGGGCAGTGGTGCCTCGGGCCGCAACGGCGGCATGGTGTTGCCGGGCTCCGAGGTGATGGACCTCTACGAAGAGGGGGAAGCGAGCAAGCGCCACTACGATCTCACCGTCGCCAGCATGCGCAAGCTGCAGGCGCTGGTCGCCTCAACCGGCGTCGAAGCCAACCTCAAGCTCGATGGCTATGTGGAGGCGATCCTCGATGAGGAGGATATCGCCGAGTACCGCGACTATGTGAAAACCGCCAATCGCCTCGGCATCCCGCTCCAGTACTGGAACGCCGATACCACCGAAGAGAAACTGGGCACCGACCGCTACGTGGGGGCGGTCTACGACCCCAATGGTGGTCAGGTTCACGCAATGAAACTGGTCAATGCCCTGCGCAAGGCGGTGGAGCAGGCGGGCGTCACCATCTATGAGCAGAGCCCGGTGCTGGGGATCAAGGAGGGCAAGCCGATCGAGCTCAATGTGGCCGACAAGTACAAGGTGACCGCCGACAGCATAGTGCTGGCGACCAACGGCTATACCTCCAAGCTTGGCTACTTCAGCGGCCGGGTCTTTCCGGTGCACGCCCAAAGCGCCGTCACCGAGCCGCTCAGTAAAAAACAGCTGGCCGCCATCCAGTGGCAGAGTCGAGTGCCCTACTACGACACCCGCAACATCCTGTTTCATCTGGTATTGACCCCGGATAACCGCATCGTCATCGGCGGTGGCAATGCCGAGTACGTGTTCAACGACGGCCTCAACTACAGGGGAGATCTCAATCGTGTCAGCGAGATGATGATGACCGAGCTGGTGACCCTCTATCCTGCCCTCAAGGGGATCAAATTTGAGCAGGTGTGGGACGGGGTGCTCGGCATGACCGGCGACAGCACCGAAGCGGTGGGGGTAATGGGGGATCACCAGAACATCTACTACGCCCTCGGCTACAACGGCCACGGCATCAACCTCTCCTTCCTGTTTGGCGACATCGTGGCCAGCCTCTATCAGGGCAAGGAGCATCCCTGGTTCAACCACGCGGAGCAGAGTCTGCCGATGTGGCTGCCGCCAGAGCCGTTCAAGTCAATTGGCGTCAAATCTGCCCTGATGTACTACCAGTGGCAGGACAAGGGCTACAAGGAGTAACCGAGAGCCGAGCAAGAAACAGCCGAGTAACAGACGAAGGCACGCCTCAGGGCGTGCCTTTCTGCAATACCGCCACATCGGCGTGGGGGAAGCTGAGCTCGGCCTGCCAGCTGGCGGCCAACACCTGAAACGATGCCTCGGCAAAGAAGACGATGTGGGTCGGGTCGTGGCGATAGCGCCAGTTTTTAAACCGCTCGTCACTGAGCACCCGCTGGGTCTGCAGCACCAGCACACCGCCCGGCTTGAGGCAATCCCACAACTGCGCCAGCACCGTGCGCGGCTCGGCGATATGCTCGATCACCTCGGTACTGGTGATGAAGTCATACTGACGCGTCAGCAACTCGGGAAAATCGGCGTAGAACTTGTCATACCCCGCCATCTGGTAACCCGCCTCACGCCCCATCGCCACCAGCGCCGGGCCCGGGCCACAGCCAAAATCGAGGCCACTGGCAGGAGTTGGCACCCGGCTCAGCACCTCACCAAAGGCCCGCATCAAAAAAGTGCGATAACGGGGATCATCCACCCGATTGTCGTGACCGTCATAGACCGCCTTCTCCGCCGCCTCATCCAGATGATCCGCCTCATCCAGCCAAACCAGCTCGCACGCGAGGCAGCGATGATAGCGCTTGCCAGCTACCGGCAGGGGATAACTGCGATGGCTGGCACACAGGGGGCAGCTGACGGTGGATGACATGGCGGTTCCTCTTGGGGGCTTCCTGTTGGATAACAGCGGCGCAGATTGCCTGCCCGCTGCCTCGCTGACAACTTTTTTTGCTCCTTAAGGGTTTCTTAAGTTTGCCCTTTTACTCTCAAACCATCGCAAGAGAAGGAGTCACCCATGACCACCGAGATCCAGGCCCCCTACCGATTGCTGCTAGCCAAGTCCCCGCAGCAGGTCATGGCGCTGCAAACCTATATCCAGGCCGCCTATACCCTCGAGTTCAACGCCCGCATCCCCCATTTCCTCCCCTGTCTGCTGGGACTCTATCGGGCAGACGGGACGCTGGTCGGTGCCTGTGGTCTCAATCATGCCAGTGAGGGGACTCTCTATCTGGAACAGTATCTGGAGCAACCCATCGAGGCCGCCATCAATACCCGCCTCGGGGTCTATCCGGCACGCAACCGCATTATCGAAGTGGGCAATCTGGCCTGCAGCGAACCGGGCAATGCCCGCCTGATGTTTGCGGCGCTGTGTCGTCTGCTATGTGAAAACGCCCTCGACTACGTGGTCTTTACCGGCACCGCCAAGCTGCGCAACAGCTTTGCCCGCCTGCAACTCAACCCGGTGGAGCTGGCCCCCGCCCAGGCCCATCAGGTGGGGGCCGACGCCGATGCCTGGGGTGAGTACTACCGCTGCCAACCCAAGGTGATGGTGGGCGACATCAATCAGGGGCGCGAGGTGCTGGCCCAGCGCAGCCTGCTGCTCAATCTGCTGGCCCCCATGCCAACCCTGTTTGAGGATGCCGGCGAGAGCAGTGATAACCAGACCCATCAAAAAAGGTGCGCCCAATGAGCCTGTTCGACGCCATCGCCAAACATGCCCACGAGGATCCGCAATCCCCTGCGCTGCTGAGCAGCCAGCAGCGTCTCGATTACCAGACCCTGTGGCAACAGATCCAGCGTCTGGCCAGCCAGCTGCAACAGCTCGACATCAGCCGTCTGGCGCTGCAACTGGACAACGGCCTGCCCTGGGCGCTGCTGGATCTCGCCTGCACCCGCGCAGGTATCGTGGTGATCCCGGTGCCCCACTTCTTCAGTCAGGCCCAGCAGGCCTGGTTGCTGGAGAGCAGCGGCGCCGATGCGCTGGTCGGCCCATATCATCAGGGGTGGCATGCCGCCGAGCCGCTCTCGCTGATCACCGGCGAGCTGCCGCTCTGGCGCTATATCCCGGCCAATCGACCGGCGCTGCCCAAGGGCACCGCCAAGATCACCTACACCTCCGGCACCACGGGCCAGCCCAAGGGCGTCTGCCTGTCACTGACCCAGATGATGGCGGTGAGCCATGCGCTGGCCGAGCGGGTTGCGCCAGCCAAGGTGGAAAAACACCTGACCCTGCTGCCGCTGGCGACCCTGCTTGAGAACCTCACCGGCCTCTATGTGCCGCTGCTGACCGGCGCCTGCAGCCGCATTCCGTCCCTCGGGGAGCTCGGTTTCACCGGATCCAGTTCGCTCAATCCAGCCATGCTGGGGGAGGCCCTGCTGCGCTGGCCGACCCACAGTCTGGTGCTGGTGCCCGAACTGCTGCGCCTGCTGCTGGCGCTCTGCACCAGCACACCGACGCTGGCCCAGCAGCTCAAGAGCCTGCGCTTTATTGCCGTCGGTGGCGGCAAGGTAGCACCCGACCTGATCAAACATGCCCGCCAGCTCGGCCTGCCGGTGTATGAGGGATATGGCCTCTCGGAGTGCGGCTCCGTGGTGGCACTCAACAGTTCGGATGCTGACAAGCCCGGCAGCGTGGGTCGTCCCCTACCCCACTGTCAGGTCTCCATTGCCACCGATGGCGAAATTATGGTGAGCGGCAGCGCCATGCTGGGCTATCTCGGCAGCAACGAACTGACTCCCGAACAGATTGCCACAGGCGATCTGGGCCACCTCGATGAAGAAGGCTACCTCCATATCACCGGGCGCAAGAAGAATGTCCAGATTACCGCCTTTGGCCGCAACTTCTCCCCCGAGTGGGTGGAAGCCGAAGCACAGCTCTGCCCCGCCATCGCCCGCATCGTGGTCTTTGGCGATGGTCAACCCGCCAACGTGGCGCTGATCCAGCCCCTGCCGGGCAAGGAGGCGGATCTGCCACGCCAGATCGCAGGTCTGAACCAGCGGCTGCCCGATTATGCCCGGCTGCACCACTGGTTGCCGGTGGCACTCGACCAGCATCCCGGCCTGCTGACCGCCAACGGGCGCCCCCGTCGCAACGAGATTTACCAACACTTTTTCCGGCAAATCAGCCAATGCCTTACAGGAGAATCGTCATGAGCTTCTATCAGACTCTGCAACAAGCCACTGCTCAGGAGCGTGAACATCTGTTCAACGCCCCCATTATCGAAGCCTGTCGCCGTGGCGATATCAGCCGTGACACCTATCTCGCCTTCCTGGCGCAGGCTTACTACCACGTGCGCCACACAGTTCCGCTGCTGATGGCAACCGGCGGCAAGCTGGGTCAGGAGTACGAGTGGGTGCGTGGCGCCATTGCCGAGTACATCGACGAGGAGTATGGCCATCAGGAGTGGATCCTCAACGATATCCGCGCCTGTGGCGGTGATGCCGAGGCGGTGCGCCACGGCCAGCCCGGGCTGCCCATCGAGCTGATGGTCGCCTTCCTCTACGACCAGATCCAGCGCGGCAACCCCATGGGCTTCTTCGGCATGGTGCAGGTACTGGAAGGCACCAGCGTGGCCATCGCCCTCACCGTCGCCGACCAGCTGAAAAAGGGTCTCGGCCTGCCACCGCAAGCGATGAGCTACCTGAGCTCCCACGGCACCCTGGATCAGGAGCACCTCAAGTTCTTTGAATCCCTGATGGATCGGGTCGAAAGTCCGGCGGATCAGGCGGCTATTATCCACTCGACCAAGGTGGTCTACCGCCTCTATGGCGAGATGCTCTACAACCTCACCGCCACGCCGTGACCAGAGAGAAGGAATCTGCATCATGAAACTTGAAGGAAAAACGGTGCTGCTCACCGGCGCCAGCGGTGGCATAGGTGAAGAACTGGCGCAGGAGCTGGCGGCCCAAGGGGCACACCTGCTGCTGCACGGTCGTCGCGGCCCGGCACTGGAGCGGCTGTGCAAGTCACTGCCCCATCCCGAGCGCCATCAGGTGGTGCTCGCCGACCTCGGCTCTGCGCAGGAGCGGGCCAAGCTGTTGCAACACCCGGCGCTGGAGGACGGGATCGACATCCTGATCAACAACGCTGGCTGCAACCAGTTTGCCTGGCTGGAAGATCAGAGCTTCGAGCAGGTGGAGCGCCAGCTGCTGCTCAATATCGAGGCGCCCATCCAGCTCACCCGAGCCCTGCTGCCAACCATGCGCAAGCCGGGGATCATCATGAACATGGGGTCGAGCCTGGGCAGCATCGGCTACCCCGGTTACAGCGTCTACTGCGCCAGCAAATTTGCCCTGCGCGGCTTTAGCGAAGCGCTGGGACGGGAGCTGGAGGGGAGTGGCATCAAGGTGCTGCATTTCGCCCCACGCGCCACCCGCACCAAACTCAATTCCGAGGCCGCTTACGAGATGAATGCAGCGCTCGGCACCCAGACCGACAGCCCGCAGGAAGTGGCCGAAGAGGCGGTCATCGCCCTGTGCAACGAAACCCGCCGCAGCTGGCTCGGCTGGCCGGAAAAACTGTTCGTGCGGCTCAACGCCCTACTGCCCGGCATCGTCGACAAGGCGCTGGCAAGACAGCTGCCGCTCATCAAACGTTATGCCCGTCATCTTCAGCCAGGGACGGCTGATGCCGGCGCAAACAGTGCGCCACAACCAGACTTGTCCCGCCCGATCCCGACCAAAAAGGAGCATTAATATGAACTTTTTCCGTCAATCAGTGACCTCTTGTGCCATCGCCATCCTGCTGGGGTCCACCTCGGTCATGGCCGCGGGTGATGCCCTCATCCCCATCCAACAACAGTGGGCCGTCTGCCAGTATCAACAGAGCGGCAAGGCGAAAGAGAGCTGCCTCGAAACCCTGAGCACCCAAGCCGAAGCGGCCAGCGCCAAGGAGCCTTTTCGCGCCGATCTGCTGATCTGGTCGGCCATCGTCAAGAGCACCTGGGCGGGGGCCAAGGGCGGGCTGGGAGCGCTGGGGCTGGTGAAAGAGGCCAAAGCCAAGCTGGAGCTGGCACTCAAACAGGATCCCAAGGCGCTGGACGGCTCTGCCTACACCAGTCTGGGCTCCCTCTACTATCAGGTGCCCGGGTGGCCGGTCGGCTTTGGCGATGACGAAAAGGCGGAGCAGCTACTCAAGCAGGCGCTGGCCATCAATCCTGATGGCATCGATCCCAACTTCTTCTACGGTGACTTCCTGCTGGATCAGGGTCGCAAGGCCGAGGCCAAAACCTACCTCGACAAGGCGCTGGCCGCCCCGGCCCGCCCGGGTCGCGAAGTGGCCGACGAAGGGCGCAGAATGGAGATCCGCGATCGGCTGGCCAAGCTATAAAACCCTGATGGATCAAAGAACTATTTAAACTCTGCCCACCAGCTTGCATACTGGTGGGCAGGGTTGTTTATGCCACGGCACACCCTGGCGCTGAGCCAGATCGCCACACCCAACAAACAGGGAGAAAAGAATGCGGATCCTGCTGGTAGAAGATGATGTGATGCTGGGGGATGGTATGCAGGATGCACTGCGCCATAGCGGCTATACGGTGGACTGGCTGCAACAGGGGTTGCCCGCCCTGGCAGCCCTCAAGAGCGATGAGTTCGCCGCACTGATCCTCGATCTCAACCTGCCCGACATCGACGGCCTCAGCCTGCTGCGCAAGTTACGGCGTGAAGGCCACCAGCTGCCTGTGCTGATCCTCACCGCCCGCGATGCGCTGGACGATCGGGTGGTCGGCCTCGATGCCGGTTCCGACGACTACATGGTCAAGCCCTTCGCCCTGCAGGAGCTCAACGCCCGCCTGCGCGCCCTGGTTCGCCGCAGCAAGGGGCAGGCTCAGGCGGTGCTGGAGTATGGCGATATCCTCATCTATCCCGAATCCCAGCAGGTCACCTATCAGGGGGAAGCGATCAAACTCACCCCCCACGAATACAAGTTGCTGCAGGAGCTGATCAGCCAGAGCGGCCGGGTGCTGAGCAAGGATCAGCTGCAACAGAGCCTCTACGGCTGGGATGAAGGCGCCGAGAGCAACGCGGTGGAGGTGCATATCCACCATCTGCGCAAGAAGTTCTACAGCGACCTCATCCGCAATATTCGCGGGGTCGGCTACATCATTCCCCAGCTCGAACAGCCAAGCCGGACACCCGCACGATGAAACGCCCCCGCTCCATTCGCCGCTTTCTGCTCACCGGTATCCTGACGCTGGTGAGCCTGAGCCTTACCATCAGCGCCTTTATCGGCTACATGGAGGCGAGCCACGAAATGGAGGAGCTGTTTGATGCCCGCCTCGCCCAGTCGGCCCGCATCACCAACCAGCTGCTGGCCCGCTACATGGCCCAGCAGGGGCAGTTGCCCGCCAACGGCACCGTCTATCAGGAGTGGGAGGCGCAAAACCCCGATGAGTGGCAAAAAGATCCCGGCCTCAACCTGACCGGCGAGGATCGGGAGATCACCCCCTACGGCCACGAGTTCGAACGCAATCTCTACTTCCAGCTGCTCGATGAAAAGGGCGGCTTGCTGCTGCGCGCCCCCAGCGCCCCTGATCAGCCGCTGGTCACCCTGGCTATCGGCTTCGACACGGTCGAAAAAGATAATCACCAGTGGCGCACCTTCACTCTCTACAACCAGCAGGAGCAGACCTGGCTGGTAGTGGCCGAGCGGGACGACGAGCGCAGCGAACTGGCCAGCAAGATGGCCACCCTCACCATGCTGCCGCTGCTGATCACCCTGCCGTTCCTGCTGGCCCTGCTCTGGTGGCTCATCACCCGCGGGCTGGCCCCCCTGCGTCAGCTGGCCCAGGCCATCAGCGAACGTCACCCCGCCAACCTGAGCCCGCTCAGCCTCAAGATAAGCGCGCAGGAGCTGACCCCCCTCACCAACGAGATCAACCGGCTGATGCAGGCGCTGGCGGAAACCATAGAGCGGGAAAAACAGTTCACCAACGAGGCAGCCCACGAGCTGCGCACCCCGCTGGCGGTGCTGCGGATCCACAGTGAAAATGCCCTGGCTGCAGAAGATGAAGAGAGCCGCCAGCAATCCTTGCACAAGATGCTGCAGGCACTCGACCGCAGCGATCGGCTGATCCGCCAGCTGCTGACCCAGGCCCGTATCGACAACCAGCAGGGGCTGGTATTAACCGAACTGGAGGTGGGTCACCTGCTGCAAGGCACCCTCGCAACGCTTGCTCCCATCGCGCTCAAGAAGGATCAGCAGCTGTCGCTGGAGTGTGACTTGCCGCTGCTGGTGATGGGGCAGGCCACCCTGCTCGACTTGCTGTTCAGCAACCTGATCGACAATGCGCTGCGCTATACCCAGCCGGAGGGCGAGATCAGGGTGCGGGTACTGCGAGAGGGCAACCGGGTGAGGGTGGATGTGAGTGACAACGGCCCCGGCATTCCCGCCAACGCCTTGCCCCGGCTGTATGAACGCTTCTTTCGGGTCAATCCCCAGCAGGGGGATGGCGTCGGCCTTGGCATGGCCATCGTCTCGCGCATCGCCCAGTTGCACGGCGCCGACCTCGATGTCCACAACCGGCCGGAAGGGGGGCTGGAGGTGAGCGTGTTACTCCCGCTCCCGCCAGCAAGATAAGCGATAAGTAAAGAGCCCGCGATGCGGGCTCTTTACTTTCAATCACAATCTGGCTGCACGGTAAAGGTTCGACTGGAGTCCACCGGGCCCAGCTCCGCCAGCAGACGTCGGCCCAGCAGCACCGGATAGATCATCTTGCTGCGATCCCCTAGGGTAAACCACTCCTCATACACCTTGTCCCCCAGACAGATGGACATGGTCACCGTTGGTCGATGCTCCATACCGCCCGCCCCGCGCACCGTCACGCTGCGCTCGACCCGCCGCTCGAACTGCTGCTTGACCAGTTTGCCGCTGTCGGCATCGGTCACCACCAGCATGAAGCGCACCCAGGGCTTGCCATCCCGTTTGAATCTGGTGATGGCGCGTGCATCGAGGGAAGAGGTGAGCGCCCCGGTGTCGAGTTTCATCTTCACCGCCACGCCGGTGGGCAAAATAAGTCCCTTCTCGATCCAGCCATAGCTGGTCGGGGTCTCGGCCAGCGCACTGCCACACAGTGTCAGCATCAGGGTGATCCCCACCATCATCTTGCCCATTTTACTACCCTGCCTTGTCAATCCTGCGCCCAGATCTACCACAGTCCTATTGTGGGTCAATCCGATTTATTTCAGCTACTTGGATAATATCTGGCGGGTCAGGAGAGAGACGACAAGGGGTGGCCGAACGACGGCCCAAACGGGCGGGAATATCGAAGGAGAGCAAGGCACCGAACGGTGCTGGATGAAGCTTGTGGCCAACCTCAGGTTGTGACGCCAAAGGCTACCACAACAATGAGCGAATTATCAGTCTTGTTCTGAAGGGATTTTTGCCTACACTGTTGTAAACCGGAGGGCCTGAAAACCACCGGTTTTTTTGCGCCTGCCGAAAATTTGCCACTGCAAAAGTGACTTTCAACAAGGCTCAATAAGGAATTTGTAATGCGTATCGAAGAAGACTTGAAGCTCGGTTTCAAGGATGTCCTGTTCCGCCCCAAGCGCTCTACTCTCAAGAGCCGTTCCCAAGTAAGCCTGACCCGTCAGTTCACCTTCAAACACACTCAGACCCAATGGCAAGGCGTACCCGTTATCGCCGCCAACATGGATACCGTCGGCAGCTTTGCCATGGCGCGCACGCTGGCCGGTTTCGAGATGATGACCGCGGTACACAAGCACTACAGCCTTGAGCAGTGGCAAGCTTTCGTCAACGAGACCGATCCGGCGCTGCTAGGCCATGTGATGGTCTCCACCGGCACCTCGGCTGAAGATTTCGCCAAGACCCGCCAAATCCTCGCCATGTCCGAAGCGCTGCGCTTCATCTGTGTCGACGTGGCCAACGGCTACTCCGAGCACTTTGTCGAGTTCGTGCGCAAGATTCGTGAAGCCTGCCCCAACCACGTCATTCTGGCGGGCAACGTGGTCACCGGCGAGATGGTCGAAGAGCTGATCCTCTCCGGCGCCGACATCGTCAAGGTCGGTATTGGCCCGGGGTCGGTCTGTACCACTCGCGTCAAGACCGGCGTCGGCTACCCGCAGCTCTCTGCCATCATCGAGTGTGCCGATGCGGCCCACGGCCTCGGCGGCCAGATCGTCGGTGATGGCGGCTGCACCTGCCCGGGCGACGTCGCCAAAGCCTTCGGCGGCGGCGCCGACTTCGTCATGCTGGGCGGCATGCTGGCAGCCCACGAAGAGTGCGGTGGCGAGATCGTCGATGTAGACGGCGAACCCTTCATGAAGTTCTACGGCATGAGCTCCTCCAGCGCCATGGACAAACACGCCGGCGGCGTCGCGGAATACCGCGCCTCCGAGGGAAAAACCGTACTGCTGCCCTACCGCGGCCCGGTCGAGAACGCCGTGCGCGACATTCTGGGCGGCGTGCGCTCCACCTGTACCTACGTGGGTGCCAGCCAGCTGAAAGAGCTCACCAAGCGCACCACCTTTATCCGGGTGCGTGAGCAAGAGAACAACGTCTACGGCAAGGAGTAACCTGCCGCAGCGACCGTCACGCGCTGACGGTTAGAAGCCAGTCAACCGGTGTGCTACCCTGCGCACCGGTTTTTTTGCATCTGGAACCCCGAGCCATGACCACTCCCCTGCCCCCGTTTGACTGGGACATCTTCTGCTGCGTCGTCGACAACTTCGGTGACATCGGCGTCACCTGGCGACTCGCCCGCCAGCTAAAACGGGAGGGGAATATTGCGGCACCTAGCAATGAGGTTCAGGTGCGGCTCTGGGTGGACGATCTGACAAGCTTTGCCCGCATCTGTCCGGGGCTCGACCCGGCGCAGGATGGCCAGTGGGTCGATGGGATCTATATCCAGCACTGGCATGAGACCCTGCCGACCGACATGACACCGGCCAGGGTAGTGATCGAAGCCTTTGCCTGCGAGCTGCCCGCCCCCTTCATTGAACGAATGGCCGAGCAGATGGCGAGCCAACCCAGCCCCCCATGCTGGATCAATCTGGAGTACCTCTCGGCGGAGAGCTGGGTCGAGGATTGCCACGGCCTCGCCTCGCCCCAGCGGGTGGGCAACCAGAGCCTCAACAAATACTTCTTCTTCCCGGGCTTTACCGCTAAAACCGGTGGCCTTTTGTGCGAGCACGACCTCATCGCCGAACGGGAGCAGTGGCAGCAAGATGATGCGGGACTGGCAGCCTACTGGGCCAGCCTTGGTTTGCCGCCAAAACAAGAGCACGAGCTGCGGGTCAGCCTCTTTACCTACGAGAGCGATGCGCTGAAGAGTCTGGTCGAGAGCTGGTGCCATAGCGCCACGCCCGTCACCCTACTGCTGCCGCTGGGGCGCTCTCTCAACGATGTGCTCACCGGTGCCGGTCTGACTGATGCCATCCCTGCAGCCAAAGCGGGGGATCTGCTCCACTCGGGCAACCTCACCATCAAGTTGCTGCCGATGACCGATCAGGCCGGTTACGATCGACTGCTGTGGAGCTGCGATCTCAATCTGGTGCGCGGGGAGGACTCCTTCGTGCGGGCCCAGTGGGCCGCCCGTCCTTTCCTCTGGCACATCTACCAGCAGGAGGAGGAAGCCCATCTGGTCAAGCTGGAGCAGTTCCTTGACCACTACTTATCCGATCTACCCGCCGAGTGCTGCCAATGGCTGCGCCGCTTTAATCTGGCTCTCAACCGTGGCGAAGATTGCGGCGAACTTTGGGCCCAATGGCCCCGATATAGCGCCATTTGGCAGCAACATGGGCGAAGCTGGTCACAGAAGTTGCTCCGGGACGGGGATCTCGTCACGAGGTTGGTGAAATTTTTAGAAAGCCGTATATAATCTGGCAGTTTTTATCCGTCCGTTTCACGAACAGGAATTTTTTACATGAAAACCGCACAGGAAATCCGCGCTGGTAACGTAGTCATGATCGGCACCGAGCCGATGGTGGTCCAGAAGGCTGAATTCAACAAATCCGGCCGTAACTCCGCCGTGGTCAAAATGAAGCTGAAAGGCCTGCTGAACGGCAGCGCCACCGAGACTGTCTTCAAGGCCGACGACAAGCTGGACGTTGTTCAGCTGGAGCGTAAAGAGTGCACCTACTCCTACTTCTCCGATCCCCTGTATGTCTTTATGGACACCGAGTACAACCAGTACGACGTAGAGAAAGACAACCTGGGTGACGTGCTGAACTACCTGGTAGACGGCATGGAAGATCTGTGTGAAGTGACTTTCTACAACGAGAAAGCCATCTCCGTAGAACTGCCGACCACCATCGTGCGCGAAGTTGAGTACACCGAACCGGCTGCCCGTGGCGACACCTCCGGTAAAGTGACCAAGCCTGCCCGTCTGAAAGGCACTACCTACGAGCTGGCTGTTGCCGCTTTCGTAGAGATCGGTGACAAGATCGAAATCGATACCCGCACCGGTGAATTCAAGCGTCGCGTCAACTAATTGACCACGTTGAATTGATTGCAAAAAAGCGAGCCTCCGGCTCGCTTTTTTATTGCTTGCGAGTTGCCATCGCACCGCCTGCCTTCAGAAAATCCGGCCGCCGCCGCTAACCCAGATAACCGGGGGAGCACACTATGGCCAGATTATCCTTATCACTGCTGTTATTGACCTTGCTGGCTGGCCATGTCGCGCAGGCGAGCGAGGTCGCGCCCCCCGTTGCCGAGCCAATGCCCCTCGACCACTGGCAAGCGAGCGACTGGAAAGGGTTGCCCGATGCTACCCAAATCGACAAGCAGACGGTGTTGTTCGCCAAACACGACAGTGAAAACTATCTGGGGCTCGCCATTTTACTGCCCGACTGGCAGCGCAGCGGCCAGCTCTGGCAACTGACTCGCGCCATCGGCCAACTGGGCTTTGATACCCTGCTGCTGCTGCCCTCCCCCCAGCAGACCGAACTGGACCCAGCCGCCGAGAAAAAAGCGAAAAACAGCGATACATTTCGCAAACAGTTTGCCGAGCGGATCAGCAAGCTGGCCGATGCCAAGCTGCAGGAGGGGGGCTTCAAGCTGATCCTGGCGCAAGGCACAGGCGCAGCCTGGACTGCCAACCTCATCGCCAGCGAACAGTTGCCCGCCCCCGACGCGCTGGTGTTGCTCGATGGCTTCTTCCCCAATCAGCAGAGCAACCAGACCCTGGCCAAACAGGTGGCGCAGGCGGCCATCCCCACCCTGGATCTCTATCAGGAAGATGGCGGTCGCTGGCCCCTGCTGGCCGCCGAGGCCCGCAAAAGCGAGAGCCGGCGCAGCAACAAGCTCAACTATCGCCCCTACGCCCTGATGGAGCTGGAGGAGACCCCCACCCGCATTCAGGGCTGGCTCAACCATCTGGGCTGGCTCTAAACCGGTCACCACCACGGCGCAGCAAAGCGCGCGCCAGCTCACATCTGCCGGATAAAGCGCCGCTCTGGCACAGCGACAAGCTGGCCCGGACTGCATCCTGTTTGGCATCATGGCTCCTCGAACCTGAACAATAGCAGGAAGGTCCATGCAGCAGATTGTGTTTCTCGACAGCGATACCCTGGATGCAGGCATCACCCTGCATCACCCCGACTTTCCCCACCACTGGCAGAGTTATCCAAGTACTACCCCGGAACAGGTGGTGGAGCGGCTCAAAGATGCCAGCATCGCCATCATCAACAAAGTACGGATCGGCGCCGCCGAACTGGCCCAGCTGCCTGAACTCAAACTCATCGCCCTGGCCGCCACCGGCAGTGACAACGTGGATCTGGAAGCGTGCCGCGCCGCCAACGTCGGGGTGTGCAACATCCGCAACTACTCGGGCCCTTCGGTGCCGGAGCACGCTATGGCACTGATGCTGGCCCTGTCCCGCAACCTCTTCTGCTGGCGCCAGTCGCTGCTGGAGGGGCGCTGGCAACAGAGCGGCCAGTTCTGCTTCTTCGACCACAACATCATGGATCTGCACGGCAAGCAGCTGGGCATCATCGGCAAGGGGACACTCGGTCAGGCGCTTGGCGAGCGGGCTAAAGGGATGGGGATGACGGTGCGTTACGCCCAGAGTCAGGTCGGCGCCAGCCACGACGAGGATCGCTTGCCCCTCGACGAGTTGCTGCAAAGCTCGGACGTCATCAGCCTGCACTGCCCGCTCACCCCCTACACCCGCAACCTGATTGGCGAGCGGGAGCTGGATCTGATGAAACCGGGAGCCCTGCTGATCAACGTCGGCCGTGGCGGACTGGTGGATGAGGAGGCGCTGCTGCAAGCGCTGGCCAATGGCCGCCTCGGCGGTGCCGGTTTCGATGTGGCGAGCGTCGAACCCCCGCCCCCCGACCATCCCTTGATGAAGGCGCTGCAATACCCCCACTTCATTCTGACCCCCCATGTGGCCTGGGCCAGCGAGGAGTCGATGCAGCGCCTCGCCGATCAGCTGATCGACAACATCAACGCCTTTGCCGCCGGTCGCCGCCAGCACCGGCTGGTGTAACCGCACGAGCGAGTAACCGCAAAATCGAGTGACCACACCATGCAAAACGGGGCCAACAGCCCCGTTTTGCATCTTCCGCACTCACTGCGCGCACATCAATCATCGTCGTGCCATCTGTGCTTCTTATGCTTTTTGTACTTCTTGTGGTGCTTGTGATGGTGATGATCGTCGTCATCATCGTAATAGCGATCCTGGCTCTTGTGGCCATCGCCGGTCTTGGCACCGATGGCCGAACCGCTCGCCCCGCCGACCCCGGCGCCGATCAGCTGACCGGTATCGCCACCGACACTCTTGCCGATGGCGGCACCACCCAGCGCCCCCACCGCGCCGCCAAGGGCCGCTTCATTCTTGTTGCCCTTGTTGGCTGTCGCCGCGCCACCTGCAGCGCCGCCCAACGCAGCCCCCACCAGCGCACCGGTATCGCCCCCCAGCTCCTTGCCGATCATGGTGCCCGCCACACCGCCTGCGCCGCCACCCAGAATGGTATTAAGGGTCTCGGAAGCATGCACGGTGGTGCTGCCAGCCAGCAAGGCGCCAAGCAGTGCCAGTGCGCGAAGATCGCGCGAATTCATCTCCATGGGTACTCCTGTCAAACCTGATTAATATTCAGCGGCACTATACAAAGCGCCACGAGGTTCGCCAGCCAGCAGAAATGAGGGATGCGACAGTCAATGGCCGCACGGCTACTGCCAAAAATGGAAGAGTAAAATCAAGCGATTGAATTTAAAGATTAAAATCACCAAAAAGCCAAACTATTACGGCAGGGTGACCCACAATCTGGTTGTCGTGTCCCGGCACAGGCCCGCCGCGCTGGGACAAAAGCTGTCAGTCAGCAGCCTCATCCGCCAAATGCCAGCAGTCCCGGCCAG
This sequence comes from Aeromonas sp. 11P, assembly GCF_051920165.1. Classification (NCBI taxonomy): domain Bacteria; kingdom Pseudomonadati; phylum Pseudomonadota; class Gammaproteobacteria; order Aeromonadales; family Aeromonadaceae; genus Aeromonas; species Aeromonas sp. 11P. The sequence continues at coordinate 3,986,594 of NZ_JBQBDJ010000004.1, read as the reverse complement.
CCTCCTTGCTACGATAAAGGGCTGCATCAGCCCGCTCGAAGATAGGGCCGGCAGCAGGAGAATGGCAGGCTCCACCAGCACTCAGGGTGATCGGTCCACGGTGTTCACGCCACTCTTGCTGACGCACCAGTTCAAGCAGACAACCGAGTTTCTCCGCCAACTCATCCTGTGGCTGTTGCAGCAGAGCGGCAAATTCATCCCCACCTATCCGGTAAACCGTACTCACCCCCAGCACATCAGCAAGACAGTTGGCCACCCGACACAGCACCTGATCGCCGAAGGCATGGCCCTGGCTGTCGTTGATCCCCTTGAAGTGATCGACATCAAACAGCAGCAGCCAGAACCACTCCCCCCTCTGTTCCAGTGCCGCCTTGTGCTGCTCGAAGGCACGCCGGTTCATGATACCGGTCAGAGGGTCCCGCAACAGCGCATCCTGCCCCTTGAGGAAACTGGCCCTGACCTGATCGATCTCGTTCAGGCTACGCCGCACGAACCAGGTCTTGGGCTCGGTGAGAGGGGCTGAACGCTCCAGATCGCGCACGATACCGGTCAATGATCCCGACACCAACTCCTGCTCCTGGCGGAAGATCCGCACCAGCAGACTCAAACTGCAACACCAGATGGCAAACAGAGAGAGCAGTGGAAAAACCACCATCTGCAACGCATCGTAGAGGCTGTTGCGAAACAGCACGGGTGGCAGATAGATATTGAGATCCCAGCCAATATCCGCCAGTTCGCGCTTAAGGAAAGTGCCATGACACAACACATTCAGACCGAGCCACTGCTGACTCTGATGCTGCTTGATGGTGTTGGCCGCCAGCAGATCCATATTGCTGCCCACCACCAGCTGACCGCTGTCGCGCAAGGTAAGATAGAGTGCAGCCTGATTACTGCCGACCGTGCGCTGCAGCGCCTGCTGCAACGAGTCGAATGACATGTCGACCATCAGCAGACCCAGCAACTGCCCCTGTTCGTCCCTCACCCGCTTGATCAGGCTGAGTATCAGTTCATTGGTATTGTATTCAGGGTAGGGGCCAAACCAGACGAGCTCGTCGCCCGGCAAGGCGGTCACCTGATACCAGGGACGCAGGGCAGCCTTATAAGCGGGGGGCGCTAGCCACTCCGGGTAACTGTCGATACGATCCGCTTTCAGGTTGTAAAAGTAGATGTAGTGGTTGCCAGGCTTGATCTGATGGGCAATGGCCCAGATGGGGGAATCGGCAGGCTCGCCGCGGGCGATCTTCTTCTTGTCGAGCGAGGCCTCCAGCACAGCCAGTTGCCGCTCATTGACCTTCACCATCTCGTGGATCAGGGACGCTTCAACCGAGGAGGCCATGTGGCCGAAGCCGGATACCGTCATGTCGATATCCCGCAGATAGCTGGCAATGGCCATGATGATCGTCACGATCAGGATCAGCAAACCAAGCAGTGCGGAGAGAGGGGCCAGCACATAGTAGCGCTTGTTGAGATACGAGCGGCTCACATGACATCCGAGCAGGGGAAAACATAGCGGAAGTGTGCGAGAGAAGAGGGAATGAATCATTGATTAATATCACTTCAACGTTCCTTGAGTGACATTTCCAACACTAACAAAACATCAAGGTTCGCAAACGAATATCAACTGACAGGAAAAAAGCGAGTTACCCCAGGTTAACCCCGCTCTGCATCGCGGGTGTTATAGTCTATACCTGACGCGGCCGGCGCTGGACAAACCGCCCATCACCGGCTGCAACGCCAAGCAGAACAAGGAGATGTTATGAGCAGTCCGTTTATCGAACAGATCAAAGCACGTCGTACCATCTATGCCCTGGGCGACCAGGTGTCCCACACGCCGGAGCAGCTGACGACCCTGATCCAGGATGCCATCAAGCACAGCCCCTCCTCCTTCAACTCCCAGAGCTCCCGTGCCGTCATCCTGTTTGGCGCCCAGCACCACAAGCTGTGGGATATCGTCAAAGCCGAGCTGAAAAAGATCGTGCCGCCGGAGGCCTATGCCCAAAGTGAGGCCAAGGTGGATGGCAGCTTCCGCGCAGGCTTCGGTACCGTGCTGTTCTTCGAAGACACCGACGTCATCAAGGATCTGCAGCAAAAATTCGCCCTCTACGCCGACAACTTCCCCATCTGGTCGGAACATGCCACCGGCATCGCCCAGTTTGCGGTCTGGACAACGCTGGCGCAGGAGAAAGTCGGTGCCTCCCTGCAGCACTACAACCCGCTGATCGACGAGGCGGTACGCAAGGAGTGGAACCTGCCCGCCAGCTGGCTGCTGCGCGCCCAAATGCCCTTTGGCAGCATCAAGCAACCGGCTGGAGAGAAGACCTTTATCGACGACGCGACCCGTTTCCGCGTCTTCAAATAACAGTCAGATAGCAAAACGCCCCCGCATCTCGGGGGCGTTTTTATTGCAACATAGAGTGCGGATGGCGATAGTTCATAGCGCTTATGCGGCAACAACCCCTTATCTCCATCGCTCAGGCGGGCAGCGTCACCAGCAGGGAGTCATCTTCCCCCAGCTCCAGCTCCACCTTCACCTCGCGCCAGTCACGGATCACCGCCACCACCGCCGGATTGAGCGGCGCATCGCCCCCTACCTGCACCACAGTGCAACCTGCACGCAGGGCACTCTCGATACCGGCCGGGGCATCCTCGAACACCAAGCAACGAGCGGGCGAGACGCCAAGCCGTTCAGCCCCCAGCAGATAGGGCTCGGGATCGGGTTTGCCATTGACCACAGCTTCGGCCCCCACCAGCACGGCCGGCAGCGGCAAATCGGCACAACGCAGGCGATGGTGGGCAACCCGCTCACTGGCGGAGGTCACGATGGCCCAATGCTGTGGCGGCAAGTGGCGCAGCAACTCGCCAGCCCCTGTGATGGCGTCGCCGCCGGTATGTTCCATCTCCAGATCGTCGAGCCGCGCCGCTTCCCGCTCCACATCCAGCTGCGGGGCCAGCGCCCGGATCACCTCACGCGAGCGCATACCGTGGCACATAGCCAGCACCGGCTCTGGGGCAAGCTGATGATGCTGGCACCAGAGCCGCCACACCTTCTCCACATCGCCGGTCGAGCAGACCAGAGTGCCATCCATATCGAGCAACAGGGCGGATACCGACAGGGTGAGCGTGTTCATGCCAGCACTCATACAGACACTCATACAGGCACCCCGGCCAGCTCGGGCAGAGAGCCAGAGAGCGCATCGGCAAAGGCCTGCTGCTGGGCGGCACGCTCATAACAGGCCAGCGCCTGTTCTGCGCTGCCTGCCCACACCTGCAGCGGGCCGACCACAAACCCCTGTTGCAGCAGGCTGGCGAGCAGCTCCCCCGTTTCAGGCGCGGCCAGCGGCTGGGCCAGCACCAGGGTGCCTTTGATCAAAAAGAGATAACGTTGGGTCGACATTATATGACTCCTTGTTCCAGACCGAAGGGGGCTCTGCTCCCCTTTCAGCGCCATTAGAACAGGGCGTTTAGATAATTTATAATGAGTAAATGGCCACTTTGGATAACCAATTGGAATGAAATTCGACTTGAGGCAACTGCAGGCGTTTGTGACGCTGGCCGACACCGCCAACTACCGGGAAGCGGCCAGCCGCCTCTTTATCACCCAACCGGCCCTCACCAAGCAGATCCAGGGGCTGGAGCAGGCGCTGGGCTGCACCCTGTTCAAGCGGGGTCGCCACGGTGCCGAGCTGACGGCGCTCGGCGCCCAGCTGCTCACTCAGGCGAGTGCGCTGGTCGAGCACGGTCGGGAGTTCGAAAGCCATGCGCTGGCTGTGGCGAGCGGGGTAGCCGGTCGGCTCAAGATTGGGTTTGGCCTGTCGAGTTTCGCGCTGGCCCCTGCGCTGGTGGCCTGCTTCAAACAGCAGGTCACGGACGTGATGGTTCATCTGCAGGATATGCCCTCCGCCATCCAGCAGGAGCAGCTGCTCTCCGGCCAATTGCAGCTTGGCTTTATGCGCAGACCTCAGACGCCGCAGTTGCAGGAGCACAGACTGCTGATCGACCGGCTGGTGCTGGCGGTGCCGACCCGGATGACCGAGCCAGACCCGACCACATTCGACGTCCAGCAGGCACTGATCAGTCAACCGCTGTTGCAGATGGTGGGCCACCGCTGCCCCGGTCTCAGCCAGCAGATCGCCGGTTTTCTCGGCGCCAACCGGCTGACCGGCATGGTTCAGGAGGCCGAGGATATCCAGACACTGGTGGCACTGGTCGCGGCTGGCATAGGCAACGCCATCCTGCCACGCAGCGTCAGCTTTATCGCAGGGCCCGATGTCACCCTCTATCCCCTCTCAGGCCCCAGCTCCGAGTGGGAGGTCAGCATGGTATGGAATCCGGACTTTGCCGACCCCATCCGGGATCACTTCGTCAGGCAGGTGATCGCCAGCCATCCCCTGCCGGTGTCAGCCACGCCAGAGCGCTGAAACCAGCGCTCGCTGGTGGCTAGCACCGTGACCAGTCAAAAAACAGTGCGCCCCCATCAAGGGGGCGCATGCAGGACAAAAGCGGCAATGCGGCTCAACAGCTGGCGCAGTGACTACGGTTTTTACCCGACCCCTTGGCGCAATAAAGCGCCGCATCGGCCGCGGCCAGCAACGCCCCTTCTCCCTCCAGCAGTTGCTCTGCTGTGTAGGTGGCAATACCAATGCTGGCGCTAAGCTGAATATTATTTGCCACCACAATGTCGAGATCGTTGATGGCCTGGCGGATCTCCTCTCCAATCCGCTGGGCCGCATCTCGATCGGTATTGCCGAGGATCAGGGCAAACTCGTCACCACCAAAACGGCAGGGCAGATCCGCCGGACGCTGGCAGAATGATTGCAGAAGATGGCCCACCAGCTGGAGGGAGCCATCCCCCATCTGATGACCAAGATGGTCATTGCACGCCTTGAAGTTATCCAGATCCAGCATGATGAGGGAGAGCGGGGTATGTTCACGCATGCTGCGCCGCCACTCGTTATGCAAAAAGCTGTTGAACAGCCGCCGATTGGCCAGTCCGGTCAGAGGATCATGTTGGGAGAGGCTGGCAACTTCCAGCTCCAGCAGCTTGCGCTCGGTGATATTGATATGGGCGATGGAAAAATACTCGGCATCAAGCCCGGGTACCGGCGCTACTCGCATCATAAACCAGCGCTGGGTGTCGGGGCTGTGGCAGGGATATTCCAGATAGAACTTCTCCTGCTGATGACGGATAACCCGAAGAATCCCCTCCACGGCAGCCAATCCAGAGGGCTCGGATTCAGCGTCACAAGCCCCCATGTAATTAACCCCAATCCAGTTATATCCCTTGGGCATGCCGTTTTGCTCGGCAAACAGATCCCAGGCGAGATTGGTGTAATGGATCACGCCATCCCGATCTATCACCGATATCTGGTCTTCCAGCGAATCCAGCAGCGCAGCCAGATAATGAGCCCGCTCGGAGAAGTGACTCCGCGGCCTCTGTATATCATCCACCATGATGGCCATCCTGTGGCAAAAGTGGCATACCGCCATCTATTAACAATAAAGTCAGCAGATAGAGTAAAGCACCCAATTTCCACTTGGCCAACTGAGACCAAATTTCATCATCGCACATCATCCGGCAAGGTTTCAGGCCAGTTTCCCTGTTCCGGATAACAAGAGCACATCATGATCATATGTATCTGATAAGTCACATTTAATGACCACACCACTGATTTTCACAGGGGATGCCATCGCCCTCTCCGTCCATTTTGGTGTTCGGGCAATGTTGCAAAAACCAGGTTGCCTCCTCGCAGGAAGTCATCTGGGAGCAATGCTGCCGACCATCACACTGACGAATAAAGGTCGTTGCCTGTGGCGTGCTGACCTCCTCCTTATTGAAAGAGGAGACCGGCAATGGCGCCATCGACTCGGCCGAGAAACGGGAATAGATGGAAAAGAGGCCGACGAGCACCAGCAGAGGGATCAATTTGCCACTCCAGCTGCTCTTGCGACGTCGATAGGGGTTACTCCGCTCTCTGGTAGAAGTGGGTCGTGGCGGCTGACTTGCCGCCCGAAACGATGGCGCCGCTGATGATGAGGCCGACGGCACGGCATCCGCCAACGTGAGCGGGCGATCGGGGAAAAAGACCTGTAACGCCCTCGGTTTGCCATCCTGGCCACTGCCGATCAGATAGGTGACACGCTCCCCCGGCTCGGGCACGCGGCCATCTGATTGCAGCGCCGTAACGTGCACAAACAGCCCTGCACTGCGTGCTCCATTGATTGCCTGCTCGGCGCCATTTTGCTCCGGCGTAATAAATCCAAAGCCGCGCGCCTCGTTCCAGCTCGCGATCCGTCCCTGATAACGCATCTGTCCATCCTTGTTGTTATCCATGTGAGCACTATCTTGCCCGACAATCATGTTGCCCAAAAGCGCAGCGGCCCGACAGAGGGCCGCAGGGTCAATCTCAAAACGGTGATCGGGCGCAGCCTGCGTTAAGGATCAAGCCAGCCGGGACACCTTGATGATCTCGGCGATGCGACCCAGCATCCGCAGCGAGGTGTGATGCTCGGTGGCATCTGCGGCTGCGCAGGCATCCTCCAGAATGGTGATGGCGTAGTCGCGATCGTGACCATCCCGCGTTGCCGCCTGAATGGCCCAGCTGGTGCTCACCCCGCACAGATAGAGGTGGTCGATGTGGTTGGCCCGCAGCGCAGGCTCCAGCGCCGTGCCATAGAAGGGGCTCACTCTGGGCTTGGTCAGCACCAGATCGCCGGGCTGCACATCCAGATCCGGATGAAAGTCGGTGCCGCTGTCAGCCAAGGAGAGCGCCCCCAACTGGTGAGCGCGACCAAACATGGGAGACCCCTTGGGCTGCAGCTGATAGCCGCCGTCAAAGCCCACCTTGATCAGCACCACCAGCCAGCCGTTGGCGCGAGCATGGGCCAGCGCCTGATTGGCATGCGCGATGGCATCCTGCTCCAGCACATGGGCTGCGGAGGCGGCGATGCGCCCGTCGGGATGGGCAATATCGTTGATAAAATCGATCACCAGCAGTGCCTTGTTCATCACCTTTGCTCCTTCGTGCATTCAGCCCGTGCTATCTGGTTTCTACCTGTCAAACCAGCCCCAGTGCATAACGCAGGGCCATCTCCTTCAGGGGGCCCGCCTTGTCCGCCAGATTGAGGGCCAGATTGCGAGCCAGCTTGAGCGGGCCAATCTCGTTGCTGAACACCCCGTAGAAGAGATCCATCCCCGACTGCATCAGCAGGTTGTCGGGGCGGCGACGGCGCTCGTAGCGCTCGGCCAGCACCAGCTGATGCCAGTCGGCACCGGCCCCTTGGAGCAAGTCGACCCAGCAGGCTACATCCTTGAAGCCGAGGTTGACCCCCTGCCCCGCCAGCGGGTTGATGGTGTGGGCGGCATCACCAAGCAGCACTACCCGACCGGCGTGATAGTCGTTGGCGTGGCGGCGCACCAGCGGGAAACTCCTCTTGCCGGTGACGGTGAACCCGCCGAGGCGGCTTGGGAAGTGGCGGCGCACTTCGGCAGCGAGCGCCTCGTTGCTCATGGCTGCCAGCGCCCGGATCCGGGCCGGGCTGTCATACCACACCAGAGAGCCGTGCTGGCCGGGCAGCGGCAAGAAGGCGCGCGGGCCGCTCGGGGTGAACTGCTGCCAGGTGATATCTTCCTGCGCAAAGTCGGTGTCGATATTGATCAGCATGCAGTGCTGTCGGTACTCGAAGCGCGATACACCGATACCCGCCAGCTTGCGGGTGTGGGATTCGGCACCGTCGCAGGCCAGCACCCAGCGGGCCGCCAGCTCGGTGCCGTCATCCAGGGTCAGCACCACTTCGTCAACGCTCTGGCACAGACTGGTCACCGCCGCCGGGGTGTGGGTCTGGATGGTGGGAAAATCTTCCATCCGTTTGAGCAGGGCGAGCTGTACCAACCGGTTTTCGATGATGTAGCCGAGCTGGGGCAGACCGAGATCGGCGGCATTGAAGCGGGTGGCAAAACCGTCCAGCTCCCAGGTCTCCAGTCGGCGGTAGGGGCACAGCCGCATCTGTTGCAGATGGTGCCAGGCACCGGCCTGCTCCAGCAGAGCCACCGAGGCCTGACTGATGGCGGAGACCCGCAGATCCAGCGGCTGCGACCGTGCGTAATGCTCCGGCAGTTGGGTCTCGATGACCCGCACCGAGAGACCCTGAGCCGCCAGCAGACAGGCGGTGGCGGCGCCCACCATGCCGGCGCCGACGATGGCGATATCACACTGTTCCATACATTTATTCCTGAAAGGGTGCGTCCGGCGACAGCGCCCGGACGTGAACCGGATGGCTGCATGATAGCGCAAGGGCGACTGATAAACAGTGAGACAAACGGGGAATTGCTGCGTCAAATCAAGGAGAAAGCTTATTGAGCTTGCTGGCAACAGGTATCGGGTGAGCACCATTGCCAGCTGGATATTAGCTAGGCAGTATCCAGATTGCGGAGTAAAATGCGCGGTCCTTTGACCATGCCGATTTCAAAACAAGTCAAGAGAAGCAATGAGCAAGAAACTTCACATTAAAACCTGGGGTTGCCAGATGAACGAGTATGACTCGTCCAAAATGGCCGACCTGTTGGATGCCAGCAATGGCTACACCCTTACCGAAGAGCCCGAAGAGGCAGATGTCTTGCTGCTCAATACCTGCTCCATCCGCGAAAAAGCGCAGGAGAAGGTGTTCCACCAGCTGGGACGCTGGAAAAAGCTCAAGGCCAACAAGCCCGGTCTGGTGATCGGCGTGGGTGGCTGCGTTGCCTCTCAGGAGGGCGATGCCATTCGCCAGCGCGCTCCCTATGTGGATATCGTGTTCGGTCCGCAGACCCTGCATCGCCTGCCCGCCATGATCAAGGAAGTGCAAGAGGGCCGTGGTGCCCAGGTTGATATCGCCTTCCCCGAGATCGAAAAATTCGACAGCCTGCCCGAACCGCGCGCCGAAGGGGCCACCGCGTTCGTCTCCATCATGGAAGGCTGCTCCAAATACTGCACTTACTGCGTGGTGCCCTACACCCGCGGTGAAGAGGTGAGCCGTCCGCTGGACGACGTGCTCTACGAAATCGCCCAGCTCGCCCAGCAGGGCGTGCGCGAAGTGAACCTGCTCGGCCAGAACGTCAACGCCTACCGCGGTCCGACCTTTGATGGCGGTATCTGCACCTTCGCCGAGCTGCTGCGTCTGGTGGCCGCTATCGACGGTATCGATCGCATTCGCTACACCACCAGCCACCCGATCGAGTTCACCGACGACATCATCGAAGTCTACAAAGACACCCCGGAAGTGGTCAGCTTCCTGCACCTGCCGGTGCAGAGCGGCTCCGACCGTATCCTGACCATGATGAAGCGCCCGCACACCATCCTGGAGTACAAATCCAAGATCCGTCGCCTGCGTGCCGCCCGTCCCGACATCACCATCAGCTCCGACTTTATCGTTGGCTTCCCGAACGAAACCGATGAGGATTTCGAGGCCACCATGAAGCTGATCGAGGATGTGGGTTTCGACATGAGCTTCAGCTTCATCTTCAGTCCGCGCCCGGGCACCCCGGCCGCCGACATGCCTGACGATGTCGACATGGAAGTGAAAAAAGCCCGTCTGGCCCGCCTGCAGCACGTCATCAACAACCAGGCGATGCAGATTGGCCGCGCCATGCTGGGCACCACCCAGCGTATCCTGGTGGAAGGGCCCTCCAAGCTCGACCCGATGCAGCTGTGTGGTCGCACCGAGAACAACCGGGTGGTCAACTTCGAAGGCCAGCATACCCTGATCGGCGGCTTTGCCGACGTGGAGATCACCGAGGTACGTCCCAACTCCCTGCGCGGCAAGTTCATCCGCGGCGAGAGCGAGATGAACCTGCGGATCGCCACCGCCCCGAGCGAAATCCTGGCCCGTCGCCCGGATAACGTACCGGACGAGCTGGGCGTGGCCGCTTTCACACCCCATTAATCCCCTCCTCCCCATTCGCCCGGCGGATGGGGAGCGCCTTGAGACGAGGATATTTTGAGCCGACACATCTCGACCCTGAATCTGCATCTGGAGCCCGCCGACAACCAGCGCCTTGCCAGCCTGTGCGGCCCCTTCGATGACAACATCAAGCAGCTGGAGCGCCGCCTCGGCGTCGAGATCAGCTACCGTGACAGCCACTTCCAGTTGGTGGGCAAACCGGCCCAGCTGGATGCCGCCGCCGTCATCCTCAAGCACCTCTATGTGGAAACCCAGCCCCTCAAGGGTGGCAAGGTGACCGACATCACTCCCGACATGGTCCATCTGGCTATTCAGGAGTCGCGGGTGCTGGAGCAGGATGACGAACCGGTGCCGAGCATCCCCTATGGCAAGGAGGTGACGGTCAAGACCAAGCGCGGTCTCATCAAACCGCGCAGCCCCAACCAGGCTCAGTACATCGCCAATATCGTGCGCCACGACATCTGCTTCGGCATAGGCCCTGCCGGTACAGGCAAGACCTATCTGGCAGTCGCGGCGGCGGTGGATGCGCTGGAGCGTCAGGAAATTCGCCGCATTCTGCTGACTCGTCCGGCGGTGGAAGCGGGCGAGAAGCTGGGCTTCCTGCCCGGGGATCTCTCCCAGAAGGTGGATCCTTACCTGCGCCCGCTCTACGACGCCCTGTTCGAGATGCTAGGCTTTGAGCGGGTCGAGAAGCTGATGGAGCGCAACATCATCGAGGTGGCGCCGCTCGCCTATATGCGCGGAAGAACCCTCAATGACGCCTTTATCATTCTCGATGAGGCCCAGAACACCACCACCGAGCAGATGAAGATGTTCCTCACCCGGATCGGTTTCAACTCCAAGGCGGTGGTCACCGGTGACATCACCCAGGTAGACCTGCCGCGCAACGCCAAATCCGGCCTGCGCCACGCGCTGGAAGTGCTGCAAGGGGTCGATGGTCTGTCGTTCAACTTCTTCGAGTCCAAAGACGTGGTGCGCCACCCGGTGGTGGCTCGTATCGTGCAGGCTTACGAGGCATTCGATGCCAAACAGGCAGCGGAGAAGGTTACCGGCCAAACAAACGCCAGCAAAGAGAGTGAGCAATGAGCGTAACCCTGGATCTGCAGCTGGCCAGCGCCAGCACTGACGGCCTGCCCACCGAAGCCCAGCTGCAAGGCTGGCTCGACGGCACCATTCTCGGCTTCCAGCAGGAGGCAGAAGTGACGGTGCGCATCGTCGACGAGGCGGAGAGCAACGAACTCAACCTCACCTATCGCGGCAAGGACAAGCCCACCAACGTGCTCTCCTTCCCGTTCGAGGCGCTACCCGGTCTGGAGCTGCCGCTGCTCGGCGATCTGGTGATCTGCCGTCAGGTGGTAGAGCGCGAGGCCGAGGAGCAGGGCAAGCCCCTGATGGCCCACTGGGCCCACATGGTTGTGCACGGCAGTCTGCATCTGCTAGGTTATGACCATATCGAGGATGAGGAAGCTGAAGAGATGGAAGCGCTTGAGCGCGACATCATGCAGGAGCTCGGTTTTGCCGATCCTTATCTGAACGACGAAGAGTAAAGAACCGGATGGTCATCGTCTTGAAACAGCAGATGGCCATCCTTATATAACCCGAACTATTTCAAGTGTGTTCATACGAGTAACCAAGAGAGAAAATGACCGACGATCACCCTAGTACCGGCTCGCCGAAGAAAACCTGGCTCGACAAACTCAGCCAACTCTTCCAGGGCGAGCCAAAAGACCGCAATGATTTGGTAGACGTGATAGCCGATGCCGAAGAGCGCGACCTCATCGATCAGGACACCAAGGACATGATCGAGGGGGTGCTGGAGATCGCCGATCTTCGCGTGCGCGATATCATGATCCCCCGCTCCCAGATGGTGACCATTGAGAAGTCCCAACCGGTGGATGCAATCCTGCCGGTGATCATCGAGTCCGGCCACTCCCGCTTCCCGGTGATCAACGAGGACAAGGATCATGTGGAGGGCATTCTGCTCGCCAAGGATCTGCTCCCCTTCGGGTTTCGCGGCCATCACGCCAGCGAGCCGCTGCAGCTCGAGAAAATCTTGCGCCCCACGGTGATCGTGCCGGAAAGCAAACGGGTTGACCGTCTGCTCAAGGAGTTCCGTGAAGAGCGCTACCACATGGCCATCGTGGTCGACGAATTTGGTGGCGTCTCCGGTCTGGTGACCATCGAAGACATACTGGAACTGATCGTTGGCGAGATCGACGACGAGTTTGACGACATCGAGGATGAACCGGACGAGATCCGCCGCCTCAGCAAGCGGGTCTTCTCCATCAGCGCCCTGACCGAGATCGAGGATTTCAACGACTTCTTCGGCACCAAATTCAGCGATGAAGAGGTGGATACGGTGGGTGGTCTGGTGATGCACGCCTTCAGCCACCTGCCCAAGAAGGGCGAGGAGATCGAGCTGGACGGCTACCTGTTCAAGGTAATGCATGCCGACCGGCGTCGTCTGCAGCAGCTGCAGGTGAAGATCCCCGAACACCACGCGGCGGCGCAATCTGAGCCGCAATAAGCAGATCCGCTCGATGTGTGAAACGACGCCCCGACCTCGGGGCGTTGTGCTCTCTGCCACCGGCATCGAGGCTCGCCGTTGCCCCGCTTACAGGTTAAGATACCGGCCATTCGACCCCAGTTGCACACCAAGACGAGCACCATCGCCCGTGAGATTATCCCCTGTTACTTCCAAAATTCTGTTAAGCCTCAGCGCACTGGCCTCTGGTGCCATCGCCGTGCTGGCCTTCTCCCCCTTCGGCTGCTGGCCGCTGGTGATCCCCTCCCTGCTCGGTCTCTACGCCCTGCTGGACAAAGCCACGCCGAAACAGGCCGCCTGGCGCGGTTTTGGCTACGCCATGGGGCTCTTTTTGCCGGGGCTGTGGTGGATCCACGTCAGCATGACCGAGTTTGGTGGCATCCCGCTGCCGGTCGCCTTCGTGCTGCTGACCGGTCTCTCCGCCTATCTGGCACTCTACCCGACGCTCACCTGCTGGGTCTTTGCCCGCTTCTTTGGCGGCCGTCACTGGAGCCGCTGGCTGCTCGCCTTCCCGGCCCTGTGGTTAGTCGCTGACTGGCTGCGCGGCTGGGTGATGACCGGTTTCCCCTGGCTCTGGTTTGGCTACAGCCAGATCGACGGCCCCCTCAAGGGCTTCGCCCCCATTCTCGGGGTGCAGGGCATCACGCTGGCGCTGTTGTTCTCCGCCTCCGCCATCTGGCTGGTGTGGAAGTCCCGCTCCCCGCTCTGGCTGGCTGTGCCCGCTTTGCTGGTGGCAGGTGCCAACGGTCTGATGCAGCTCAACTGGGTGACCCGTGGCGAGCCGGTCAAGGTAGCACTGGTGCAGGGCAATATCGCCCAGTCCCTCAAGTGGGATCCGGAGGCGCTGGCCCCCACAGTGCGCACCTATCAGGACTTGAGCCGCGAGAATCAGGATGCCGACATCATCATCTGGCCGGAGTCGGCGATCCCGGCCATCGAGAAGGCGATGGGCCCCTATCTGGAGAATCTGGACAAGGCGATGAAGGTGAACGATACCGGCCTGCTGGCGGGGATCATCCACTACGACGAGCAGCAACAGCGCTTCTACAATACCGTGCTCGGCATGGGGGTGCAGGATGCGGATGGCAAGGAGTCCTACTTCTACAACCACCCCAACCGCTACAACAAGTACCACCTGCTGCCCATCGGCGAGTTCGTGCCGTTTGAAGATCTGCTGCGCCCCATCGCCCCCTTCTTCAACCTGCCGATGTCCTCTTTCAGCCGGGGTGACGAAGTGCAACCAAACCTGATCGCCAAGGGGCTCAAGTTTGCCGCCGCCATCTGCTACGAGATCATCTTCCCGGAGGAGGTGCGCCGCAACGTCAATGCCGATACCGACTTCCTGCTGACCGTCTCCAACGATGCCTGGTTCGGCACCAGCATCGGTCCGTGGCAGCATATGGAGATCGCCCGGATGCGCGCGCTGGAGCTGGCTCGTCCGCTGCTGCGGGACACCAACACCGGCATCACCATCGTGACCGAGATCGATGGCAGCATCATCGGCCAGATCCCGCAGTTTGAAGCGGGCGTGCTGCGCAGCGAGGTGCGTCCCGCCCACGGCGAGACCCCCTATATGCGCTTTGGCAGCTGGCCCCTCTACGGTTTGACCGTGCTGCTGCTGGGTCTGGCGCTGGCGCTGCGCCCCAAGGCTCACCCCTGGGCCCGCGAGCTGTAATGGCCATCCGCAATCCCTGATAAACAACGAGGCGCCCGCAGGCGCCTCATTTTTTTACGACAAATTATCACGCATCTTTTTGCAGGCAGCAGATCACATAGCCGTAACTGCCCAGATATTGGCGGTGGATGGCTACTTCCCGGCTCAAGTCCTGCCAGGCGGCACTCTCCCCCAGCTCGTCTCGATAGCGCACCAGATTGACCTCGATAGGGTCCAGATAGTTGTTCCAGGCGCTCATCGGCAACGGAGTGTGCGACAGGCAGCGGTAGCCTGCCGCTTGTACCGTCTCAAGCAGGCCCGCCAGCGTCTGCATGGCGGGGTAATCCTGCTGCCAGAATGCAAACGCCTCCTCGGGCGGGTTATCGGTCAGCCAGACCGCATCACTCAGCACGATGCAAGCCTGCGGGCTCGCGAGCAGCGGGCGCCACGCCTTCAGTGCATTGGCAACCCCCATCACGTAAGCACTCCCCTCTGCCCAGATGAGGTCGGCCGGGGCCAGATCGTCCGGCAGTGCCGCCATGTTGGCGCAGAGGGTGGAGACATGCTCAAAGCCCGCTGCACGGGCGGAGTGCGCCACGGCGGCCAGCGCCTCCTCTTCCAGATCGATGGCCACAATGGCGGTATCGGTCACCTGAGCCAGCGCCATGGTCGAGGCACCGCGCCCGCAGCCCATGTCGAGGATCCGGCGCGGCCGGATGGGCAAGGCGGCAAACTGCTGCTGGGTGAAGGCGCGATCCCCCGGCCCCCAGTAACTCATGCCATCCAGCAGCTGGATAAAGTCCTTGATGTAACGCTCATGTTCATTCATGTCTTTGCTCAACCATTGCAAGTGGTAACGATCTTTCTCGCTAAAACCCTGTTTCATCACCCACGCGAAGTAGGCCTCCGGTGCCTCGCGCTGCAGTTGCAGCTGCCAGGCCTTGAATTCCTCACCGGAGCGCGGGCGCAGCCCTGCCAAGTCCGCCAGCAGATCCCGAGCACGCTGCATCCGCACCAGCTCCTCATCCAGCTCCCTGACTCGGGCCTGCAATGCCGCTTGATCTATCTCGCCAGCCAGACAGGCGAGGCACTGCTTGAGGCTGAGACCACCCGCCTGCAGGGCCTGCACCATTTGCAGCCGTTGCAGATCCCCCTCGTCATAATGGCGATAGCCGTTGGCAGCCCGGTTGCCGGCAATCACTCCCAGCTTCTCGTAATAGAGCAGGGTGGAGCGGGCGAGACCGCAGCGGCGGGCCAGTTCGGATATTTTCATGGCAATCACTCACGGTGCGGGCCATCAGGTGACCCGATAGAGACGAGCTTAAACTGTAAAGCTATAGACAGGTCAACGCCCTTTTCCAGAGATCTGCCAACAAAAACGGCCACCCGAGGGTGGCCGTTGTCAGCTATAGAGCTGCGATGCTCTTGACTCAAAGACCGGCCGCCTCCAGATGTTCCACCAGCAGCTGCACACTGCGGTTGCCGCGCCACTCGTTGACATCGAGCCGGTAGACCAGCCGCACCCGCTTGACCGAGGCATCGGGCCAGCGCTTGAGATCGACGCCAAAAGCGATGGCATCCACCGCGTGACCGGAATCGGTTGTCAGCATCATCTTGAGGTGCTTCTCCCCCACCAGCCGCTGCTGCACCAGCACGAATTCGCCGTCAAACAGTGGCTCGGGGAAGGCCTGACCCCAGGGGCCGGAGGCGCGGATCAGCTCCGCCAGCTCCAGACTCAGTTCATCCGGCAGCAGCTCACCATCGGTGAGCAGCACCCCGGTCAAGAGCTCGGGGGTCACCAGCTCGCTGATGACCGCCTCAAACGCCCGACCGAAGGCCTCGATATTGGCCTTGGGCAGGGTCAACCCTGCCGCCATGGCATGGCCGCCAAACTTACCCATCAAGCCGGGGTGGCGGGTGTCGAGCAGTTCCAGCGCATCGCGCAGATGCACCCCGGGGATGGAGCGCCCTGATCCCTTGAGCTCGCTCTCGCTGCTCTCGGCAAAGGCGATGACAGGGCGGTAGTACTTCTCCTTCACCTTGGAGGCCACCAGCCCCACCACTCCCTGATGCCAGTCGTCCCGGTGCAACTATGCCCGACGGCACCTCGCCATCGCGAAAACGGATCTGCTCCAGGGTGGCGAGGGCCTCCTGTTGCATCCCCTGCTCGATCTCCTTGCGCTCCTGATTGAGGCTGTCCATCTCGGCCGCAAGCTGGCGCGCCAGATTGAGGTCATCACAGAGCAGACAGGCGACCCCGAGGGACATATCATCGAGGCGCCCTACCGCGTTGAGGCGCGGCCCCAGTGCAAAGCCGAGGTCGGCGGCGGTGAGACGGCGACCATCGCGACCCGACACATCCACCAGCGCCTGAATGCCGGGACGACAGCGGCCGGCCCGGATCCGCTGCAAGCCCTGATGGACCAGAATACGGTTGTTGCCATCGAGCGCCACCACGTCGGCCACCGTGCCGAGCGCTACCAGATCGAGGTAATCCGCCACATTGGGGGTGCGCAGCCCTTGCCGTTCATACCAGCCGAGCTGGCGCAGGTGGGTGTTGAGGGCCGCCATCAGGTAGAAGGCCACCCCCACCCCGGCCAGCGACTTGGAGGGAAAATCGCAACCGCGCTGGTTCGGGTTGACGATGGCATCGGCGTCAGGCAGCTCCTGACCCGGCAAATGGTGATCGGTAACCAGTACCTGCATGCCCGCCGCCTTGGCTGCCGCCACCCCGGCAATGCTGGAGATGCCGTTGTCTACCGTGATCAGGAACTCGGCGCCGCGGGCCACCGCCAGCTCGACAATTTCGGGGGTGAGGCCGTAGCCGAACTCGAAGCGGTTGGGCACCAGAAAATCGATGTGGCAACCGCCCATGGCTCGCAAGGCCAGCACACACAGGGCCGAGCTGGTGGCGCCATCGCAGTCAAAGTCACCGACGATAAGGATCCGTTTCTGGGCGGTCAGAGCCTCCGCCAGCAGCGGCACCGCCTGTTCCATGCCGTAGAGGCGCTGGGGCGGCAACAGCTGGCTGGCGCTGCGCTCCAGCAGGGCGGGGTCCTCTACGCCACGACTGGCGAAGATTTGGCGAAGCAGGGGATGCAGAGTGGCAGGCAGATGGGAATCATCAACTCGCGGACGACGACGAATGTGCAGAGGCATCAAAATTATCCAGTATCTTGAGCAGCTGTTCGGGGCTCTGATACCCGCGCACCAGATCCCCGTCGGAGGAGACCCAGGCCGGCAGTACCTTGACCCCCAACCATTGGCTCAGGCCAATATTTTGGATAAGGGTCTCACTACATGCCGTTTGAGGCAAATAGGCTTTTAACGGATCATTTTGCAGTAGGGGATCGCTGCACCAGTCTGTGGCCCGTTCGGCGTGATCAATCACCGGATAGAGTGCCACGCTCACCCCGGATGCCTGCAGGTGTTGCAAGGTGCCGGAGAGCTGATGGCGCTTGGCGTCCTGCTCGCCGAGAAACAGTGCGACCCGGTGACGCTCATTCCGGGCCTTGAGCACAATGGGGGCATGAGCCACCTGCGCCAGACCAAGTCGGCGCTGCTCACGCATGCCCGAGATGGTCAAGTTCTTCATGTCGCGGGTCATATCCAGCATGACCCCCTGCACCACATAATCCCCTTTGGCATCGCTGTAGAGCACCCCCTGTGAGGTGCCCAGCATATACAACCCCGCGATCGGGGTCGGTTCAACCAGATAGACGGGGACCCCCAGCCGGGCTGTGATGGTCTGTTTCAAGGCTTGGGTATCCATCCCCGCTCTGGCAGCAAATGTGCACAAAAGCATCATTCCCAGTAGTAAATACTTCACTTGTTTACTCACGTGGTATGAATGAATCGACCCAGCAAACTACAGCAGCACAGCTCATCATTCAACCAGCTACTTACCAAAAAATTAATATCACTTTGTACCAAAAAAATGGTTCCCCCCGATTGCCAAGGACTCATAACGCCCGCAAGCTAGTCAGGACGACAGGAACAACGCGGCTTAGCCTCTGTTTTTCCTGACAAGAGTTCGCCCTTTGGCAAGGGTAATCAACGCGCTATCTTGTTTAATTTCGGAGGAAATAATGAGTCTGATTCAAGAGTTCAAAGCCTTTGCCGCCCGCGGCAACGTCATCGATATGGCGGTCGGTATCATCATCGGTGCCGCCTTCGGCAAAATTGTCTCCTCTTTTGTCGGTGACGTGATCATGCCGCCCATCGGCCTGATCCTGGGCGGCGTAGACTTCAGCGACCTGGCGGTCACCCTGAAGGCCGCAGAAGGTGCAACACCCGCCGTAGTTATCGCCTATGGCAAGTTCATCCAGACCATCATCGACTTTCTGATCATCTCTTTTGCCATCTTCATGGGACTGAAGGCCATCAACACCCTCAAGAAGAAGCAGGAAGAGGAAGCCGCCGCCCCGGCAGGCCCGACCAAGGATCAGGAGCTGCTGACCGAGATCCGTGATCTGCTGAAATCCCAGCAAGGGAAATAAGCGCCATCTCCTGTCGTGTAGAGATAAAAAAACCGCCTGCTGGCGGTTTTTTGTTTTTGAAAGGCCAACAACTCAGGCTCTGGGGTGGTGCTCACCGTGCAGCGCCTTGAGTCGCTCGTTGGCCACATGGGTGTAGATCTGGGTGGTGGAGAGATCCGCATGGCCCAGCAGCATCTGTACCACTCGCAGGTCGGCGCCATGGTTGAGCAGATGGGTGGCGAAGGCGTGACGCAAGGTGTGAGGGGAGAGCTCACCGTTGATCCCGGCCCGCAGGGCATAGAGCTTGATGCGGTGCCAGAAGGTCTGGCGGGTCATCATACGGGCCTGCTTGGAGGGAAACACCACATCCGAGCTGGTGCCCCCCAGCAGCAGGGTGCGCGCCTCCCGGTAGTAACGCTCCAACCAGTACATCGCCTCCTCGCCCATCGGCACCAGCCGCTCCTTGTTGCCCTTGCCGACCACACGCACCAGCCCCTGACGCAGACTGACATGCTCGGCGGTGAGCCCCACCAGCTCGGAAACCCGCAAGCCGGTAGCGTAGAGCAGCTCCAGCATTGCCTTGTCCCGCAACTCCAGCGGGTCATCCACCAGCGGCGCACTCAAGAGTGCCTCCACTTCCGCTTCGCTTAAATCGGAGGGGAGTTTTTTCGGCAGCTTGGGCCCCTCCAGCAGCACGGTCGGATCGTCGCTGCGCAGCTTCTCGCGGTTGAGATACTGATAGAAACGGCGCAGGGCCGAGAGAAAACGGGCGGTGCTGCTGGCCGCAAACTGGTGATCGACCCGCCAGGCGAGGTAGTGCTGGATCTCGTCCATCCCAGCCAACAGCAGCGAGCTCCCCTGCTCGTCGAGCCAGAGGGAGAACTTCTCCAGATCGCTGCGATAGGAGCTGACCGTGTTGTCAGACAATCCCCGCTCCAGCCAGAGGGCGTCGAGGAAGGGTTCAATCAGGGGATGTGGGTCAGGCTTGCTCATGGTGCGCTGCAGTCAGGGGATCGATGGCCCATTGTAACGCGCCAACTCCTTGGAAAGACAAGGCACTTTCATTGGAAAGATAAGGCTCGTTTGCCACGCCCCTTGCCGGGCGGTGAAGGTCGAATGGCAATCTGCTAGACTGGCGCCCTCCCCTTACGTTACCCATCGTGTTGCCAACATGGCGCAGCCCACACGAGCATGCGAGAACGCGCCAAAAGCAAGCGAGAAAGCGCCAACAGAGAGAAGAGCGATGAAGATTGGTCTGTTTTACGGTTCCACCACCTGCTACACCGAGATGGCTGCCGAGAAGATCCGCGCCCTCATCGGCCCCGAGCTGGTGGATATTCACAATATCAAGGATGTCTCCCTGCGCCGGATGGAGGATTACGAGATCCTGATCCTCGGCATCTCCACCTGGGATTTTGGCGAACTGCAGGAGGACTGGGAGTCCCGCTGGGAAGATATCGCCGATCTCCATCTGGAGGGACGCATCGTCGCCCTGTTTGGCCTCGGCGATCAGCTCGGTTATGGCGAATGGTTCCAGGACGCCCTCGGCATGCTGCACGATCAGCTGGTGCCAAAAGGGGTCAAGCTGGTGGGCTACTGGCCCAACGAAGGGTACGAATTCGATGCCTCCAAGGCACTGATCGACGATGGCCGTCACTTCGTCGGGCTGGCCCTCGATGATGCCAACCAATATGACCAGACCGATCCGCGCATCGAGCAGTGGGTCGAGCAGATCCTGAGCGAAATCCACGCCCTGCTCTGATCTTTCCCACGTTTTGGCAAAACGACCCTGAGCGCCTGGCCCTGGCCGCCGGGCGCAGTTATCGCACCGATTTTCTCAATCGGTATCATCGCATGACGCTATAGCGACTTTTTTGTGCTGGTCTGCAACAATGGACTCGACATCCCATAACAATCAGAGCCGGATGTCGGAAGCAAACGGACAGACCAGAAAAGGATATTCTATGACCCCATTCTCCCTGTTGGCCCCCGCCATTGCCCGTGACGTGCTCGATCACGCGCTGGCGCTGGGTGCCGATTTTGCCGAGCTGTTTGTCGAGCGCAAGCGCCGCAGCCAGCTCAGCCTGCTCTCCAGCCAGATAGAGAACATCAGCGGCGGCCTCGATTTCGGCATCGGCGTGCGCCTCTGTTACGGCCACAAGGTGCTCTACGGCTACACCAATCTGGCCAGCCGCGACGAGCTGCTGCGCATCGTCACCCTGCTGGCGGCCAAAGACCGCCGCGACCCCGTGGTGACCGCCACCGCCTTCGATTTCACCCGCCTGAGCGATCGCAACCCGGTGGCCCTGCCCTTGTCGGCAGACAAGCTGCTGGAGCAGAAGATCGCCTATCTGCACGCCATGGATGCGGTGGCCCGCGCCGAGAGCAGCAAGGTGAGCCAGTTCTCCGGCAACGTGCTGGGCTGGGAGCAGGAGGTGGAGATCTTCAACAGCGAAGGAGTGCAAGTGGCCGATCGCCGCCACTACAACCGCATCATGGCCCAGACCATCGCCATGGAAGGGAGCGAGCAGAGCGTCGGTTACGAGGCCCCCGGCGCCCTGATGGGCTGGGAGCATGCCGATCGCATCGATCCGCGCGAGCTGGCCCTCACCGCAACCCGTCAGGCACTGGTGAAGCTGGGCGCGGCTCCCTGCCCGAGCGGCACCCTGCCGGTCATCATGGAGAACGGCTTTGGCGGCGTCATCTTCCACGAAGCGTGCGGCCACCTGCTGGAGACCACCTCGGTAGCCAAGAAGGCCTCGGTATTCCACGACAAGATGGGCCAGCTCATCGCCAATCCGGTGGTCAATGCGGTGGACGAAGGGCTGCAGAGCAACGTCTGGGGCTCCATCAACGTCGATGACGAGGGGATGGCGACCCAGCACACCCAGCTCATCAAGGACGGCGTGCTGACCGGCTTTCTGGTGGACAGAATGGGCGCCCTCAAGACGGGTTACGCCCGCACCGGCTCGGGTCGGCGCGAATCCTACAAGTACGCCCCCACCTCGCGCATGCGCAACACCTATATCGAACCGGGCAGCCACAGCCTCGACGATATGCTGGCCACAGTGGAGCACGGCATCTACGCCAAGAAGATGGGGGGCGGCTCGGTACAGCCCGGTACCGGCGAGTTCAACTTCAACGTGCAGGAGGCCTACCTCATCGAGCACGGCAAAATCACCAAACCGCTCAAGTCAGCCACCCTGATCGGTACCGGCCCGCAGGTGCTGAAAGAGATCTCCATGGTGGGCAGCAATCTGGCGCTGGCCGCCGGTATGTGCGGCTCGGTCTCGGGCTCGGTGCCCACCTCGGTGGGCCAGCCGGCTCTCAAAGTGGACAACATTCTGGTGGGAGGGAACGCCTGATGAGCCAGCTCGACATGAACCAACTGCTCACCCGCCTGCTGGACAAGGTGGCCGACCTCGGCGCCGAGGCAGACATCATCGCCAATCAGGAGAAGGCCTTCTCCCTCAAGGCAGACAAGGGCGAGCTGGGTGAATACAAGGTCACCAGCAGCCAGCAACTCGGTATTCGCCTGATCAAAGAGGGTCGGGTCGGCATCGCCTACTCGGAATCCCTCGATGAGCTGGCGCTGGATGCCATGCTGCAGGATGCGCTCGATGCCAGCCGCTTTGCCAAGGTGGACCCGGATCAACGCATCTCGGTAGCCAATAGCCGGATCACCACAGATTGCGCCGAGATCAACCAGCCCGATACCACGCCGGTTGAGGAGAAGATCGCTCTGGCCCTGCGCCTGGAATCTGACATGCTGGCCATGCCCGATGTGAGCGGCGCTCCCTACAACAGCTTCTTCGAAGGGGAGAGCCAGCTCTGGCTCGCCAACAGTCAGGGCACCCTCTGCCAGCACGGCGAGTTCAGCGTCGGCTGCTACACCTCGGCGCTGGTGGAACGGGATGGCCGCCAGTCGATGCACTCGCAGGGCCAGTATGGCCGTCGCTTCGACGAGCTGGATAGCCAGGCCCTGATCGAGCAGATCTACGCCATCGCCGATGGACTACTGCCCGGTGAAGCGGTGCCGAGCGGTCGCTACAGCGTCATCTTTAGCACCAACTGCTTCGCCAGCCTGTTTGGCTGCTTTCAGGGTGTGCTGTCGGGCAAGTGGGCCCAACAAGGGATCAACCCCTGGCGCAGCAAGGTCGGCCAGAGCGTGGCGTCACGCTGGCTTACTCTGGAAAGCCGGGTCTATATGCCGGGCGGCATGAACATCAAGGCGTTTGATGGCGAGGGGGCGGCCAGCTCGGATCTGCTGCTGATTGGCGAAGGGGAGCTGAAGACCCTGCTCCATAACAGCGCCACCGCCCGCCACTTTGGTGTGGCCAGCAACGGCTCGGCCGCTCGCGGCGCTCGCAGCGCCCTCGATGTGACCGCTCGCCATCTGGTGTTCGGCGCAGGCCCCCATAGCGAAGCAGAAGTGCAGAGCGGCGACTATCTGGAGCTGGTCAAGCTGGATGGCCTGCACTCGGGAGCCGATGCGGTGAGCGGCGACTTCTCCTTTGGCGCGTCAGGGTTCCTCTGTCGCGATGGAGTTCGCCTGCGGCCGGTGCGCGGCATCACGGTAGCAGGCAACTTCTACCGCCTGCTGGGCGAGCTGGAAGCGGTCGGCGATACCCTGCACCACAACGACGGCAAGGGCTTCTACGCCCCGCAGATCCGTTTTGGCGGTCTCTCCGTCGCGGGCAAGTAAACGCCCCGACGAAACCTGCAAGTAAGAAAAAGGCGCCTGATGGCGCCTTTTTGCTCGTTGTCTCGTCCGCCTTGAGGCCTGACTCAGGGCGAGAGCGGCTCGCGGTGATACTCGGCGCAGCCGCATTCGGGGCAAGTATCGAGCTGCTGGGGATGCAGCACGGTATGGCGCCAGCCACACTGGTCGCACACCATGACCCCGAGCCCTACCCAGTCACCCGCTTCGTAAACACCCTTGTGCTCCAACTCGTCGGCCAGTTCCCGCCACTCCACCTGGGCGCGGTCGGTCACATCCGCCAGCCAGGACCAGGCGGTGTCTTTGAGGGCCAGCATAAAGGCAGACTCTTCCACCTGCGCACTATCGTCATGGCGCCCCTCGTCATAGTTGCCCAGATCCCGCTTCACGTACTCGGCGATGAGCGCCAGTTCGTCCTGAGTCAGGTCGCTGGCAGCCTCCAGATAGGCCTGCACCTTGGCAATCATCCGGTTGAGGCGCTCCCCCTGGAACTCTTCAGTCTCTTGCCACTGTTTTTGCAGCTCGGCAATGAAGGCTTCGTACCCTTTTTGACGTTTGTCCATGGCTCTAACTCCTCTACTAAACCCTGATCTGGCCCGGCTTAAGGCCCAAGGGACGCTGGCGGTTGTTGCCGCCGCAGGATATGGGTATTCTATTGCGATTTCCCAGCTGATTTATCTATTCATTTCACAGATCCGGATGTCACCAATGCAAGAGCAATACGTTCCCCAATCAATCGAACCAGCAGTGCAAAAGCACTGGGATGCCAAGAAAACCTTCAAGGCCGTGGAGAAGGTAGACAAGGAGAAGTTCTACTGCCTGTCCATGTTCCCCTATCCGTCTGGTCGACTACACATGGGGCACGTTCGTAACTACACCATAGGTGATGTGATCTCCCGTTATCAACGCCTCAATGGCAAGAACGTGCTGCAACCCATAGGTTGGGATGCATTCGGTCTGCCGGCCGAGAACGCCGCGATCAAAAACAATACCGCGCCGGCGCCCTGGACCTACGAAAACATCGAATACATGAAGAACCAGCTGAAGATGCTGGGTCTGGGTTATGACTGGGATCGTGAAGTCGCCACCTGCAAACCGGATTACTACCGCTGGGAGCAGTGGTTCTTCACCAAGCTCTACGAGAAGGGTCTGGTCTACAAGAAGACCTCCTCCGTCAACTGGTGCCCGAACGACATGACAGTGCTGGCCAACGAGCAGGTGGTCGACAACTGCTGCTGGCGCTGTGACACCCCGGTGGAGCAGAAAGAGATCCCCCAGTGGTTCATCAAGATCACCGACTACGCCGAAGAGCTGCTGAACGATATCGACAACCTCGAAGGCTGGCCAGAGATGGTCAAGACCATGCAGCGCAACTGGATTGGCCGCTCCGAAGGGGTCAACATCAGCTTCGCTATCGAGGGTCAGGCTGAGCAGCTGGAGGTCTACACCACCCGTCCGGACACCTTCATGGGCGTGATCTATGTCGGTATCGCCGCCGGTCACCCGCTGGCGCTGCAAGCGGCCCAGAACAATCCTGAGCTGGCCGCCTTTATCGAAGAGTGCAAGAACACCAAAGTAGCCGAAGCCGAGCTGGCCACCATGGAGAAGAAGGGCATGGCCACCGGCCTCTATGCCATTCACCCGCTGGATGGCCGCAAGGTACCGGTCTGGGTCGCCAACTTCGTGCTGATGAACTACGGCACCGGCGCCGTGATGGCGGTTCCGGCCCACGATCAGCGTGACTTCGAATTCGCCACCAAATATGGCCTCGACATCAAGGCGGTGATCAAGCCGGTTGATGGCGACGTCGACGTGAGCGAAGCCGCTTACACCGAGAAGGGCGTGCTGTTCAACTCCGGCGAGTTTGACGGTCTCGACTTCCAGGGCGCCTTCGATGCCATCGCCAGCAAGCTGGAAGGGCTCGGCAAGGGCAAGCGCACCGTCAACTACCGCCTGCGTGACTGGGGTGTCTCCCGTCAGCGTTACTGGGGTGCCCCCATCCCGATGCTGACCCTGGCTGACGGTACCGTAGTGCCGACGCCGGAAGACCAGCTGCCGGTACTGCTGCCGGAAGATGTGGTGATGGATGGTATCCAGAGCCCGATCAAGGCTGACGCCGAGTGGGCCAAGACCACTTACAACGGTCAGGAAGCGTTCCGCGAGACCGATACCTTCGACACCTTTATGGAGTCCTCCTGGTACTACGCGCGCTACTGCTCCCCGGACTACGACAAGGGCATGCTGGATCCGGCTGCAGCCAACCACTGGCTGCCGGTGGATCAGTACATCGGCGGTATCGAGCACGCCTGTATGCACCTGCTCTACGCCCGCTTCTTCCACAAGCTGCTGCGTGACGCAGGCCTCGTGAACAGCGACGAGCCGTTCAAGCGCCTGCTCTGTCAGGGCATGGTGCTGGCCGACGCCTTCTACTACAAGGACGAGAAGGGCGGCAACGTCTGGGTCAGCCCGACTGACGTCAAGGTAGAGCGTGACGAGAAGGGTCGCATCACCAAGGCCATCGACAACGAAGGCCGTGAGGTAATGCACTCCGGCATGACCAAGATGTCCAAGTCCAAGAATAACGGCATCGACCCGCAGCTGATGGTCGAGCGTTACGGCGCCGATACCGTCCGTCTGTTCATGATGTTCGCCTCCCCGGCCGAGATGACCCTGGAGTGGTCCGACTCCGGCGTAGAGGGTGCCCAGCGCTTCCTGCGTCGCCTGTGGCGCGTCACCTTCGAGCACGTCTCCGGTGGCGCCGTTGCCGCACTCGATGTAGCTGCTCTCACCAACGAGCAGAAAGCGGTACGCCGTGAACTGCACAAGACCATCGCCAAGGTAAGTGATGACGTGGGTCGCCGTCAGACCTTCAACACCGCCATCGCCGCCATCATGGAGCTGATGAACAATCTGGCCAAGCTGGGTTCAGAAGAGCAGGACCGCGCCCTGATGCAGGAAGCGCTGGAAGCTGTGGTAGTCATGCTCTACCCCATCACCCCGCACATCGGCTTCGAGCTGTGGAAGATGCTGGGCAAGGGCGACGACATCGATCACGCTGCCTGGCCAGTGGCCGATGAAGCGGCCATGGTCGAAACCGAGAAGCTGGTGGTGGTACAGATCAACGGCAAGATGCGCGGCAAGCTGACCGTGCCGGCCGAGATCAGCCAGGCCGACGTCGAGAAGCTGGCGATGGCCGATGCCTCCGTGCAGAAGTTCACCGACGGTCTGACCGTGCGCAAGGTGATCTATGTACCTGGCAAGCTGCTCAATATTGTCGCTAACTGATCGGTTGCCAACTGATGTCATACCATTTGGCGACCTTGGCTGACTGTGTAGCCACTCATGGGTAACGACGTACCGGCCCATGACAGCTCAACATTGTCGCTAACTAATTGGCTGCCAACTGATCATTGCCAATCTGTGACAGCAAACGGATGATAACGGCGGGCCCTGCGCCCGCCGCTTTCCCTTAATGCAAAGAGGATTTTCTATGGGCACCATCTTCACCCGCTGGATGGCCATCGTGCTGGCTGGCCTGCTGCTGCAAGGCTGCGGCTTTCACATGCGCGGCAACGGCATTCCGAGCGAGCTGATGACCATGAAGGTCGTGGGCGATAACAAGAGCGACTTCTACCGAATGGTCACCACTCGCCTGAAAGCCTCTGGCGTGACCTTGGCCGACAAGGAGGGCATTCCGGTGCTCACTCTGGGCGGCGTAGGCAGCACCAGTCAGGTCGCGTCGGTCAACGCACAAGGTGCCGATACCGAGTATGTGCTGGGCTTTGGTACCCAATTCACCATCTCGGCACCGGGCAAGCCGACTCAGGTCTTCCCCATCAACTTCAACCGCAGCTTCCTCAACAAGCCGGATGCAGCGCTCGCCTCTTCTCGTGAGCAGGAGCAGCTCAACCGCGAAATGCAGGAGCAGGCGGCCAATCAGGTGATCCGGCAGTTGAGTCAGGTCAGCTTCTGATGCGGATTTATCCGGAACAATTTGGTGACCACCTCAAAGCAGGGCTTCGGCCCTGCTATCTCGTTTTTGGCGACGAGCCCCTGTTGCGACTGGAGGCCATCGATGCCATCCGTCAGGTCGCCCGCAAACAGGGTTTCGATGAACGCCACACCTTTGTCGTGGAACAGGGGCTGGACTGGAATCAGGTCTACGATGCCTGTCAGGCCATGAGCCTCTTCTCCGCCCGCCAGATCATCGAGCTGGAGCTGCCCGCCAAGGTGGACAAGGATCTCGCTGCCCGCATCAGCGAAATTGGCAAGCAGCTTCATCCCGACCTGCTGCTGGTACTGAGTGGCGGTCGCCTCAACCAGACCCAGATGAAGGCAGCCTGGTTCGACAAGCTCTACCAGATTGGCACCTATGTGCCGGTCAACCATCCGGAGCCCAAGTTCTTCCCGCGCTGGATGAGCGCCCGTTTTGCGCGTTTCGGCCTCAAGGCGCTGCCGGATGCCATCAACTTCATGTGCCACTCCTACGAGGGCAACCTGCTGGCCGCCAGTCAGGAGATCGAGAAGCTGACCCTGCTCTCGCCGCCCCAGCCCATCAGCGTCACCTATCTGCAAGAGACCATTATCCGCCACGCCCACTTCACCCCGTTCCAGCTGGTCGATACCCTGCTGGAGGGCAAGGTGAACCGGGCCCAGCGCATTCTGGCAGCCCTGCGGGCCGAAGGCACCGAACCGGGGATGCTGACCTGGACCCTTTGCCGCGAGCTGGAGCAGCTGACCGAGCTGTCGTTGGCGATGCGCAACGGCCAGCCGCTGGGTGAGCACTTCAGCCGCCTGCGCATCTGGCAGAGCCGCCAGCAGCTCATTCAGCAAGCGCTGACCCGACTGCCGTTTGCCAAGTTACAGCAACTGTGGCAACTGATGGCCCGGCTGGACGATGCCCAGCGCCGCTTCGATACCGAACAGGCCTGGCTGATGCTGCAAACCATTGCCCTCGGCTTTCGTGATGGCACCCCGCTGCCGCTGGTGATGGAGAGTGCGCCATGCTGAAGGCGCCGATCGGTTTGCTTGGCGGCACCTTCGACCCCATCCATATCGGTCATCTGCGTCCGGCCATCGAGGCGCGCGATGCCCTCGGGCTGGCCGAGATGCGGCTGATCCCGAACCATATCCCGCCCCACCGCGCCAATCCGTTCTGCTCGAGCGAGCAGCGCCTCGCCATGGTCAAACTGGCGGCGGCAGAGAACCACCACTTTGTGGTGGATGAGCGGGAGCTGAGACGGGACAAGCCCTCTTACACCATCGATACCCTGATCGAGCTGCGTCGTGAACTGCCCGATACGCCGCTCTGTTTTCTGATGGGGATGGATTCCCTGCTGAGCCTGCCAAGCTGGTACCGCTGGCTGGAGCTGCTCGACTATGCCCATCTGGTGGTGAGCGTGCGGCCGGGCTGGCAACCGGATTATCCGGCTGAGGTGGCGCAGCTGCTGACGCGCCATCACACCACGGATGCCAACGCGCTGCATCAGCGTCTGGCCGGTCATATCTGGCTGGCGGACAACCAGCCCATCGAACTGTCAGCCACCCGACTGCGAGCCTTGCTGGATGCGGGACAAGATACCCGCTACCTCTTGCCCGAGTCGGTTGCGCACTATATTGATCAACAGGGGCTCTACCGCGCCAACCGCCGCTAGCCCCTGTCGTAATCCCGCCCCACCCGATGGGAAACGGGAGTGACCATGATATAATCCGCCGCCCTGACGCAAACGCTGCGCGCCGGAATACAGGAGAGACTCATTGCAAGGCCAAGAATTGCATGCCTTTATCATCGACAAGATCGATGACATGAAAGGCCGCGACATCATCACCCTCGATGTACGCGGCAAATCCAGCATTACTGACACCATGATCATCTGTTCCGGCAACTCCAGTCGTCACGTCAGCGCCATTGCCCACCATCTGGCCAGCGAAGCCCGCCACGCGGGTCTGGATCTGCTGAGCGTGGAAGGACAACTGAGCGGTGAATGGGTGCTGGTAGATATGGGCTCGGTGATCGTGCATGTGATGCAGGATGAACATCGTGACTTCTACCAACTGGAAAAGCTGTGGAGCGGTGCCGCTCAAATGAATACGCAATAAGAGCACAAGTGTAACGACCATGAAGATCCAGTTGATTGCGGTGGGCACCAAGATGCCCGCCTGGGTAGAGCATGGCTTCGAAGAGTATCGTCGCCGCTTCCCGAAAGACATGCCGTTTGAACTCGTCGAGATTGGCGCAGGCAAACGGGGCAAAAATGCCGACATTCCCCGCATCCTGCAGAAGGAAGGGGAAGCCATGCTGGCGGCTGCGGGGCGATCGCGCATCGTCACCCTCGATATTCCGGGCAAGCCCTGGACCACGGAGCAGCTGGCCACCCAGCTGGAGGCGTGGAAACTCGATGGCCGCGATGTAGCCCTGCTGGTAGGCGGGCCGGAAGGCTTGTCCCCCGAGTGCAAGGCTGCCGCCGAACAGAGCTGGTCACTGTCACCGCTCACCCTGCCCCATCCGCTGGTGCGGGTGCTGGTGGCAGAGAGCCTCTATCGGGCCTGGAGCATCACCACCAATCATCCGTATCATAGAGAGTGAGCCATGCGTCTCTGGAGTCTCACCTCTCATATTCACCCCTATCACAGAGAGTGAACAATGCAGTTCCTGCTCTTATTGCCCCCAAGGGTCTTGAGGTAAAGGCATGCTGAAACAACGCATCGAAATGCGCGATCACAGTGCCGAGGGCAATCTGTTCTTCCGGCGCACCCTGGTAGCCTACATCGGCATCGTCGTGCTGATGCTGGTACTGCTGGGCAATCTCTATTATCTGCAGGTCGAGTCCTACGACACCTACCAGACTCGCTCCAACTCCAACCGAATCCGCGTGGTGCCGGTGGCGCCGCCACGGGGCCTCATCTATGACACCAACGGTGTGCTGTTGGCAGAAAATCGCCCAGTCTACAGTCTGGAAATTGTGCCGGAAGAGACCAAAGATCTCGAAAAAACCGCCGACCAGCTGATCACCCTGCTGGGTCTGCCGGAGGGCACCAAGGAGAAGTTCCTCGCCGAAGTGAAGCGCCAGCGCCGCTTCAAGCCGGTCGCCCTCTACGAGAAGCTGACCGAATATCAGGTTGCCCTCTTCTCGGTCAACCAGCATAACTACCCGGGCGCCAGCATCGAGGCCTACCTCAAACGCTACTACCCGTTTGGTGACACCCTCACCCACGCTTTGGGCTATGTGGCCAAGATCAATACCCGTGACGTGGAGCGCCTCGAGAAGGAAGAAAAACTCGCCAACTACGCGGCCACCAAGGATATCGGCAAGCAGGGGGTGGAGAAGTATTACGAGGATGAGCTGCACGGTGTAGCGGGCTATCAGGAGGTCGAGGTGAACAACCGCGGCCGGATTGTCCGCACCCTCAAGTTCCAGCCGCCTATTCCCGGCAAGGATATCTACCTCAATATCGACGTCCGGATGCAGCTCAAGGCCCAGCAACTGCTGGCTGGCCAGCGCGGTGCCATCGTGATGATGGACCCGAAAACCGGCGCCATCCTGGCCCTGGAGTCGAGCCCGAGCTATGACCCCAACCTGTTCGTGACCGGTATCTCCAGCGCCAACTACTCGGCGCTGCTCAACGATCCGGCGCGGCCACTGGTGAACCGCACCACTCAAGGCATTTATGCCCCTGCCTCCACCGTCAAGCCCATGATGTCCATCATGGGTCTCAACGAGGGGGCCATCACCCCGGGCTACCGCTATTTCGGCGGCCCGAGCTTCTCCATTCCCGGTACCACCAAGAAGTTCCGCGACTGGCGCCGCTGGGGACACGGCTGGCTCGATGTCTATCGCGCCATCGAGGTCTCGGCAGATACCTACTTCTACGATCTCGCCTATCGGGTCGGCATCGACAAGATCCACAGCTACATGACCAAGTTCGGCTTCGGTCAGTACACAGGGGTCGACCTCTATGAAGAGACCAAGGGAGTCATGCCGTCCCGTGACTGGAAGATGGCCCGTTGGCGCCAGCCCTGGTATCAGGGTGACACCATCTCTGTCGGTATCGGTCAGGGCTACTGGAGCGCCACCCCGCTCCAACTGGCCAAGGCGATCAGCATCCTGACCCAGAATGGTCACGACGTGACCCCGCACCTGCTCAAGAGCACCGCCTCGCAGGCGGGAGTGGTCGATGCTCCGGTCAATCCGAATATTGCCCTCAAACTCAAGAACGACAGCTTCTGGAAAGTGGCGCAGGACGGCATGTGGCGCGTCAACCATGGCAGTGAAGGCAGTGGCCGTCATGCCTTTGCAAAAGCCCCCTACTCCTCGGGCGGCAAGTCGGGCACCGCTCAGGTGGTCGGCCTGAAGGAAAATCAGGTTTACAACATCAAGACGGTCAAGGCGGAGCATCGCGATAACGCTTTGTTCGTTGCTTATGCCCCCTTCGAGGCACCCAAAGCGGTGGTAGCTCTGGTACTGGAAAACTCCATCGGAGGTGGTGGTGGTCGAGCTGCATCGCCCATTGCACGCCAGATGCTGGATGCCTATCTGCTGCCCCCAGATCCGCAACTGCCACCGGCACCGGAAAAGCCGTCCCAACCGAGTGAGGTCGCTCCCAATGAGTAATTCTGCCCGCCAGCAGAGCATCTGGTACAAGCTGCATATCGACTTGCCCCTGCTGCTCGGTCTGCTGGCCGTGATGACCCTCTCCATGGTGGTGCTCTACTCCGCCTCCGGTCAGGATATGGACTCCATCGTGCGCCAGCTGGTGCGCGGCGGTCTCGCCTTTGCCCTGATGATCGGCCTGGCCCAGCTGCCCCCCTCCCTTTACGCCCGCTGGTCGGTGCCGCTGTTCGCCGTGGTGGTGCTGATGCTGATTGCGGTGGACGTATTCGGCCACATCGGCAAGGGGGCCCAGCGCTGGCTCGATCTGGGATTTATGAAGTTCCAGCCCTCCGAGGTGATGAAGCTCTCCATGCCCATCATGGTCGCCGCCTGGCTCAGCCGCCACTCGCTGCCCCCCAAGTTCAGCCATGTGGTGATCGCCCTCATCATGGTGCTGCTGCCCACCCTGCTGATCGCCGCCCAGCCTGACCTTGGCACCTCCATTCTGGTGGCCGCCTCCGGCTTCTTCGTCATCTTCCTGGCGGGGCTCAGCTGGTGGCTGATCGGCTTGGCGGTCCTGCTGATGCTGGCCTTTATGCCGGTGCTCTGGTTCTTCCTGATGCACGACTACCAGCGCCAGCGGGTGCTGATGCTGCTCGACCCGGAGAAAGACCCGCTCGGCCGCGGCTATCACATCATCCAGTCCAAGATTGCCATCGGCTCCGGTGGCGTCTTTGGCAAGGGTTGGCTGCAAGGGACCCAGTCCCAGCTGGAGTTCCTGCCCGAGCGCCATACCGACTTCATCTTCGCGGTATTCAGCGAGGAGTTCGGTCTGGTAGGGGTTGCCCTGCTGCTGGTGCTCTACCTCTACGTCATCAGCCGCTGCCTGTTTATCTCGATGCAGGCTCAGAACAGCTTCGAGCGACTGCTGGGCGGCGCCATCACCCTCACCTTCTTCGTCTATGTGTTCGTCAACATGGGCATGGTGAGCGGCATCCTGCCGGTGGTAGGGGTGCCCCTGCCGCTGGTGAGTTATGGCGGCACCTCCATGGTGACCCTGATGGCCGGATTCGGTATCCTGATGTCCATCCAGACTCATAGAAGACTGCTCGCCTGATGAGACGGGTTGGATTGCTGCTCTCGCTCGCCACCACGATGGCGACCGCCGCCGTGGCGCCGGATCGGTTGGCCCTGCTCGCCGAACAGCAACAGGTGCCGCTGGCGGAGCTGCAGGCCGCCGTCGCCCGAGCCCAGTTACGGCAGGAGGTGCTCGACACCATCAACAAGCCGTGGGAGGCCAAACCCTGGCATCGCTACCGGCCGCTGTTCGTTACCCCGGATCGCATCCGTGATGGCCAGCAGTTCTGGCAGCAACATGCCGAGACGCTGGCCCGCGCGGAGCAGACCTATCGGGTGCCGGCCTCGCTCATCGTGGCCATCATTGGGGTCGAGACCTTCTACGGTCGCCAGATGGGCCGTCATCCGGTGCTCGATAGCCTCTACACCCTGGGGTTCCACTACCCGGCGCGCAGCGACTTCTTTGCCAAGGAGTTTGCCCAGCTTGTGGTGCTGGCCAAAGAGGAAGGGTGGCAACTCGATACCCTCAAGGGCTCCTATGCCGGCGCCATGGGGATGGGGCAGTTCATGCCCTCCAGCTACCGCCACTACGCCGTCGATTTTGACGGGGATGGCAAGCGGGATCTGTTTGCCAACCCGGTCGATGCCATCGGCAGCGTGGCCAACTATTTTGCCAGCCACCAGTGGCGCTGGGGCGAATCCGTGGTGGAACCGGCCCAGATCGGGTTGATGGCAGTCGAACCTCTACTCAGGCCTGAGCCCGAGTTAACACAACAGTGGTCAGAACTGGCGGCGGCAGGGATTGAGCTCGCCACGCCGCTGGCCCCACAGACGCCGGTCAAGTTGCTGGCGTTTGCCCAAGCCGATGGACCGGAATACTGGGTCGCACGGCATAACTTTTATGTGATCACCCGTTACAATCGCAGCCCACTCTATGCGATGGCGGTGTATCAACTTAGCCAAGCCATTCAGGAAGCGTATGCATCTTCGTCACAAACTCCTCCCGCTCAGCCTGAGCTTGTTGCTGGCCGCCTGTAGCAGCCAGCCGGAACAGAGCGCCCCCGTCGAGCCGCAAGCACCGGTCAGCAAGCCACCCGTTATCGAGATCCCGCAAGCCACCGGCGCCATTCCGCGCCCCGAGCCCCTGAGTACCAGCGGCAACCGGGACTACTGGATCGGCAAGCAGAAGCACGAGGTGTGGCGCGACATCAAACACTACAGCGAAGAGGGCACCGCCAGCTGGCTGTCGCCGGATCTGGACGGCCAGAAGACCGCCAACGGCGATGTGCTGGACAGCAAGCTGTTCAGTGCCGCCCACCGCAACCTGCCCATCCCGAGCTATGTGAGGGTCACCAATCTGGACAACGGGCTGGAGACCATTGTGCGGGTCAATGACCGCGGCCCGTTCAACAGCCCGCGCCTGATCGACCTCTCCTACGCAGCGGCCAAGCAGCTGGAGATGGTCGACAACGGTGAGGCCCGAGTACGGCTGGAGCTGATCAGCGACACTCCGGATCAGATGGTGATCATGGAGCCGATGAAGCCCATCGAGATGACCCCGACCACTCAGGCTGCGGCCTCCAACACGCTGTCGCAAGATGCCTTCCTGGGTGAACCGACTGCGCTGGCGATGGCCACTCCCGCTGCCGAACCCGCTCCCGTCAAGGCGCCCGCGGCCACGCCCGCCAAAGCGGCACCTGTCAAGTCAGCACCAGCCAAGGCTGCAGCACCCGCCAGCAGTGGGGATGGCAAGATGATCCAGGTACTGGCCAGCGGCTCCCGGGATCGGGCCGAGGCGATGGGCAAGGTGATGACCCAGCGTTACGGCGTGCCCTACCGGATCGATGCTCATGGCGCCATTTTCCGGGTGCTGATTGGCCCGGTCGCCGCCGACCAGCAGGCAAGTGTGCTGGAAAAAGTACGTCAGGGCGGGCTGGAACAGGCCTTTATCGTGCCCTGATCGCCCCCTTTTGCTGCGGATGTGACTAACCGCTTACTCACTGTCATCACGTCGTTTTATGGCGTGATGACAGGGAGTGATGGATAAAAAACCAGTTCTGATCGCCATCTCGGGCTATAACCTGCGGGCGCATCTGGTATAGTTAGGCCCGCATTTTATCCCCATCTGGCTCGCAGGAATTTCAAGATGTCCAAATTTGCCCGTTCAGTTCTTCTGGCCTCACTGATCAGCGTAACCGCCCAGGCCAATACGCCGGTGCCGACACCGACCCCGAATGCCATGCCCATGGTGGTTCCCGCCGCGCCGGAGATCTCCGCCAAGGCCCATATTCTGATCGACTACTACTCCGGTCAGGTGCTGGCCGAGCAGAACGCCGAAGAGCGTCTGCCGCCCGCCAGTCTGACCAAGATGATGACCTCCTACATCATCGGCCAGGAGCTGCTGAAGGGGAACATTAAGCGCACCGATATGGTGACCATCAGCCAGAACGCCTGGTCCAAGAACTACTCCGACTCCTCCAAGATGTTTATCGAGGTGGGCAAGCAGGTCTCCGTCGATGACCTCAACAAGGGCATCATCATCCAGTCCGGCAACGACGCCTGCGTCGCCATGGCCGAGTTCCTGGCGGGCAGCACCGACTCCTTCGCCAGCCTGATGAACAGCTGGGCCGCCAAGCTCGGTATGAACGACAGCCACTTCATGAACCCGCACGGTCTGGATGCGGAAGGTCACTACAGTACCGCTCACGACATGGCCCGTCTGGGTCAGGCGCTGATCCGCGACCTGCCGGAGGAGTACAAGATCTACTCCCAGAAATCCTTCGTCTTCAACGGCATCACCCAGCACAACCGCAACCGCCTGCTGTGGGATCAATCCCTGCAAGTGGATGGCATCAAGACCGGCCACGTCAGCCAGGTCGGCTATAACCTGGTCTCCTCTGCCACCAACAACGAAGGCATGCGCCTGATCGCCGTGGTGCTGGGCGCCAGCAGCGAAGCCTCCCGCGCCGCCGAGAGCAAAAAACTGCTCACCTACGGCTTCCGCTTCTTCCAGAGCCTGACCCCGTACAAGGCAGGCACCGAGCTGGTCACCCAGAAGATCTGGATGGGCGACAAACCGGAAGTGAAACTGGGCGTCGACAAAGATGTCTCCGTGCTGGTCACCCGCGGTCAGGGCAACAACCTGAAGGCTGACTTCCAGCTCGACAGCGAACTGAAAGCGCCGCTGGCCAAGGGTCAGCGCGTCGGTACCGTGTTCCTGAAGCAAGGCGACAAAGAGATCAAGCAGGTGCCGCTGGTAGCCCTGGAAGAGGTGCAGGAAGGTGGCTTGATGAGCCGTCTGTGGGACTATCTGGTACTGCTGGTCACCAGCTGGTTCAAGTAATCCAACGCACAATCCTCACCAAACAGCGGCGCCAACAGGCGCCGCT
The DNA here is from genome assembly GCF_051920165.1 of Aeromonas sp. 11P. Lineage (NCBI taxonomy): Bacteria > Pseudomonadati > Pseudomonadota > Gammaproteobacteria > Aeromonadales > Aeromonadaceae > Aeromonas > Aeromonas sp. 11P. The sequence continues at coordinate 3,950,204 of NZ_JBQBDJ010000004.1, read as the reverse complement.
GCTGTCTGTGACGGACAAAGGCAGTGAATAACCCTGTAAACTGCAGGTTCCGCCTTACCCTGATTTGTGGTAAAAAGCAGCACTTCCATCCTTGTCTGACCGATCCTGGCCTTGATCCCGGTCCGGGCAGCGCCCATATAGTTATGAGCCGTGCCCATATAGACTTGAAATGGCGGCCTCCACGGGCCATAGGCCACTAGCCATCCAAGATGAAGTCATCCCGGTGATGACGCAAAAGGTGAGTAAATGAATACCAAGTTTGATGAACTGCTGGAGTTTCCCTGCAAATTCCCGTTCAAGGTACTCGGCGTTGCCGACCCGGCACTGCCGGAAATGGTGGTTGAAGTGCTGCAGCAGCACGCCCCCGGCACCTACAGCCCGACAGTCCAGCCCAGCTCCAAGGGCAACTACCACTCGGTCCGCGTGACCGTGACGGCCCAGAGCAAAGAGCACATCGAAGCGATGTACCACGCCCTTGGCAAGATCGAGCTGGTGAAATACGTACTGTAATTTCTCTCTCGCCCCGTTCTGCGGGGCGACTGTTTTTGGCCGCAGCACGCCGCGAGGACGCCATGTCATCCCAGATCCCCGCCCAGTCCAGTCTGATTGTCAGGCAGCTGGGTCGCCGCCCCTACCAGCCGGTATGGGACGCCATGAAAGCCTTCACCGACAACCGCACCAGCGATACCCCGGACGAGTTCTGGGTGGTCGAGCACGATCCCGTCTACACCCAGGGTCAGGCCGGCAAGGCCGAACACCTGCTCAATCCGGGCAATATCCCGGTGGTGCAGAGCGATCGCGGCGGTCAGGTGACCTATCACGGCCCGGGCCAGCTGGTGCTCTACGTACTGGTGGATGTCCGCCGCTGCAAATTCTCGGTTCGCGAGCTGGTGACCGCGCTGGAGACAGCCATCATCAACACCCTCGCCAAAAGCGATATCCAGGCTTATGCCAAGGCCGATGCCCCCGGGGTCTATGTGAAAAATGACCTTGGCATGGAGGCAAAACTGGCCTCGCTGGGTCTGCGCATCCGCAAGGGGTGCTCGTTCCACGGGCTGGCCCTCAACATCAACATGGACATGACCCCCTTCCTGCACATCAATCCGTGCGGCTATGCGGGCATGGCCATGACCCAGACCAGCGCCCTGGGCGGCCCGCAGAGCGTGGCCGAGGCGCAATCCATTCTGGTGGCCGAGCTGGCCAACCTGATTGGCTATCAAACGATCATCAATACCGAAGAAGCAGCATGAGCAACCCCATGCCGTGCAACCATGAGGGCTCCGAGCAGACCCTGATGGCTACCAACCAGACAATAACAAACACCGAGAGTGAATCATGAGCAAACCCGTTCGTATGGAGCCGGGCGTCAAGCTGCGCGATGGCGACAAGATGGCCCTGATCCCGGTGAAATTCATGCCGGATCCCAACGAAGAACTCCTTCGCAAGCCGGACTGGATGCGGATCAAGCTGCCCCCCTCCAGCCAGAAGATCGAACACATCAAGAGCACCTTGCGCAAGAACAAGCTGCACTCGGTCTGTGAAGAGGCCTCCTGCCCCAATCTGGCGGAGTGCTTCAACCACGGCACCGCCACCTTCATGATCATGGGCGCCATCTGCACTCGTCGCTGCCCCTTCTGCGACGTGGCCCACGGCCGCCCGCTGGCACTCGATCCGGAAGAGCCGAAGAAGCTGGCGCTGACCATCAAGGAGATGAACCTCAAGTATGTGGTGATCACCTCGGTGGACCGCGACGATCTGCGCGACGGCGGTGCCCAGCACTTCGCCGACTGCATCCGCGAGATCCGCGAGCACAGCCCGCAGACCCGCATCGAGATCCTGACTCCGGATTTCCGTGGCCGGATGGAGCAGGCGCTGGAGGTGTTCCGCGAAACCCCGCCGGACGTCTTCAACCACAACCTGGAAACCGCGCCGCGCATGTATCGCGTCGCCCGCCCGGGTGCCGACTACAAGTGGTCGCTGGAGCTGCTGCGCCGCATCAAGGAGATGCATCCCCACGTGCCGACCAAGTCCGGTCTGATGATGGGCCTTGGCGAAACCAACGAAGAGATCGTCGAGGTGCTCAAGGATCTGCGCGCCCACGGCGTCAACATGCTGACCCTGGGTCAGTATCTGCAGCCGAGCCGCCACCACCTGCCGGTCAAGCGCTACGTGCCGCCAGCAGAGTTTGACGAGCTGAAAGATGTCGCCATGGAGCTGGGCTTTACCCACGCCGCCTGCGGTCCTTTCGTTCGCTCCTCCTACCATGCTGATCTGCAAGCCAAGGGCGAAGAGGTCAAATGATCTCGTACGACAAGGAGGCCAAATAACTTCCTCCCTCGCAATGAAAAAGAGCGCCTATTGGCGCTCTTTTTGTTGGTGTCACTGACCGTTGCGGCTTGATCTACTTCAGTAGCCGTGGTCGAAGATCCCCTGCTGATGCCAGCGTTGCAACTGGGCCAGCACCCGGGTCTCTCGCGCCGTCCACTGGGGACAGGGCCCCGCCAGCTGGGTCTTGTTGGTCTGCAGCGCTTCGTCGAGAGCAAACCAGCCGGGCACAAAACCGAGGCGGATCTCGTAGGGCTGCGGCTGCGGGGCCACCAGCTGATCGCCAATCCGGCACAAGTAGTAGAGCGAGCGGATGCAGTAGGCATCGAACCCCGGCTCGCGGGCGGCGCGATATTCACGGGTCTCGCCAAGCAGGCCCCCCACTTCCCGCAGCTCGGCACCGCACTCCTCCAGCAGCTCGCGAGCCAGCGCCACATGGTGGCTCTCCCCCGCTTCAATGCCGCCCCCGGGGAACATCAGATCGCCATTGACCCGGGAGTGCACCAGCAGCAGCTCGTCACCACGGGGCACCACGGCACGCACAGTGAGGCGCTCCAGAGTACGGCCATCGGTACGTACCTCGCCATGAACGAAAGAGAGATCGAACGGATTGGGCCAGCAGCTGGCCGGGGAGAGCATCGTCATCACTGCCTCAGGGCCGGTAGCTGCCATGCTTGAGCTGCTCGACAATCTCGGCAGCCCGCACATCGTAACCATCCTGCTCGGTCTTGCTCAGGGTGTGGTAGATGCCAAAACGTTTGGCTGAGACCTCGGGGCTATCCTGAAACGATTCGCTCACCTTGCCCCACAGATAGGCCAGCCCATACTGTTTCTGGCCCATATAGAGGGTACTGAGGGAGGTGAATATGCGGCTGTTCACCTTGTCCCCCTCCTGATAGAGGGATAAGCCGTGCTGCAGGGTGGCGATGGCCTTTTCCGGGTCACTCTTGGCGTAGATACCGCCGAGCGCCAGTTGCAGCTCGGGTTCATCCAGCGCCTTGGTGCCTTCCAGCGCCATAAACTGCTGACGAGCCAACTCGTTGGTGTTGTTGGTCCAGTGCCAGAGCAGCAGGTAGGGATCTTGTGAATTGCGGGTCGCCGCATCGAGCTGAGCCAACTGATCCCCGGCCGCCAGCATGCCCTCGACCCTTGGACTCTTCTGCTCACGGGCATTCTTGTATTCAATGCTGGTGGAGCGCTCGGCACATTTGAGATAGCGCTCAAGGTTGCGCATCAGCTCGTACTTGCGCCGATCCGTCCCCTCTTCCTTGAGATAGAAGCGACTGCGGATCACATCGGTACGCTCGTAGCGACACCAGCCATCGTCCACCAGATCCTGGCAGAGCTCGGGATGATTGCCACAGATGTTGTGGATCCGATCGTCATTGCAGCCAGCCACGGCAAGGCCGACTGAAAGCATGATGAAGGTCTGTCGCAGGGGGAAATTGGCCATGGTTCACATCTTGTTGGTAACGCGGGTTGGTAACAACTGGCGCCTTTACGGGCCACCTCCGGCTAGCAAACCGGTTACATATCCATTACAATACGCGCGCCATATAAGGCCGCGATTGCAGAATAATATAACGAAATATACACCCCTACACTGATCTGCATTCGACGAATTTTCTATTTACACCAACAACGTGAAATAAAGGATCTGGTCAATGACCCACGAGCACTACTTGCAAGCGTGGCAGGAGAGCCAGGAGCTCGCCGAAGCCATGCAGCCCTTGATTGGTCGCCTCTACCGACAACAAGGGGTCGAGATCACCCTCTACGGCCGCCCGCTGCAAAACGCCTCCACCATCGATATCCTCAAGGCCCACCGGGTCGTCCGCCGCCACCAGGGCGCGCCCCTCCCCATCCAGCAAAGCTTCCCCCTGCTTCAGGCCATCGTTGCCCTCAAACCCACCGCCGCCGAGGTTGACCTTGGCAAGCTGGCAGTCGGCTACTGGCAGGATCATCAGGATGAGGCGGGGATCGAGGACTATCTGCAAGCGCGACTGGCACCAGCCCTTGGCCGCAGCCAGATGCCGCAGCCGACCGACGTGGTGCTCTACGGCTTTGGCCGTATCGGCCGCCTGCTGGCTCGCCTGCTGATCGAGCGCACCGGCGCTGCCAATCCGCTGCGACTGCGCGCCATCGTGGTACGCGGTGGTCGCGACGGAGATCTGGAGAAACGTGCCAGCCTGCTGCGACGCGACTCAGTGCACGGCCCCTTCAATGGCTCCATCGAGGTGGATGTGGAGCGCAGCGCCATCATCGCCAACGGCACCTTCATTCAGGTGATCTACGCCAATAGCCCGGCCGACATCGACTACACCGCCTACGGCATTCACGATGCGTTGATCGTCGACAACACCGGGGTATGGCGTGACGAGGCAGGCCTCTCCGAGCACTTGAAGGCGCGCGGTGCCGGCAAAGTGCTGCTGACCGCCCCCGGCAAAGGGGAGATGAAAAACGTGGTGTTCGGGGTCAACCATGAGGTGATAGGCCCGGGTGACAGGATCATCTCCGCCGCCTCCTGTACCACCAACGCCATCACCCCGGTGCTCAAGGTGATGCAGGAGCAGTACGGCATCCGCCACGGCCACGTGGAGACGGTCCACTCCTACACCAACGATCAGAACCTCATCGATAACTATCACAAAGGCGAGCGCCGCGGTCGCAGCGCCGCCCTCAACATGGTGATGACCAGCACCGGCGCCGCCAAGGCGGTGGCCAAGGCGCTGCCCGAACTCAAGGGCAAGCTGACCGGCAATGCCATCCGGGTGCCGACCCCCAACGTCTCGCTGGCGATTATCAATCTGTCGCTGGAGCAGGCCACCGATCGGGAGAGCCTCAACGCCTATCTGCAACAGATGGCGTTAAGCTCGGCCCTGCACCGCCAGATCGACTTCAGTGCCAGTACCGAGCTGGTCTCCTCCGACATGGTGGGTTCCCGTTATGCGGGCATCGTCGACTCCCAGGCGACCATCGCCGAGGGGGATCACTGTGTGCTCTACGTATGGTATGACAACGAGTTCGGGTACAGTTGTCAGGTAGTGCGGGTGATGGAGCAGATGGCTGGCGTAGTCCGCCAGGATCTACCGGCATAGACCGATAGGGTCTACCTGCATGGCCCATCAGATCCCGCTGTTTATGGCTCAATAGTTCAAGGAGAATGCCGGATGTCGTTTCAACAGGGTGAGTTTTTACAAGCTATCAGGCAGATGCCCGCAGAGGTGTACGAGCGGCTCAAGACCGCAGTCGAGCTGGGCAAGTGGCCCGATGGCAAGCCCCTCACCGACGAGCAGAAGGCCACGTCGCTGCAAGCCGTTATGGCCTGGCAGGCGATGCATCTCGACAATCCCGAACATATGAACATCGGTCGTGACGGCGAGATCGTGATGAAGAGCAAGAGCGAGCTCAAGCGTCAGTATCGCGACGAGGAAGAGATAGTGCGGGTCGATCTTAACCATTGAACCTGACCCGGCAGGCTGCTTGCGGCGGCCACAACAGAGAGGGGAGCCATGATGGCTCCCCTCTTTTTTCCTATCGATGCCGGGTGACTCATCCCCCTCATCCCCAACCCTTCTCCCGCCAGGGGGAGAAGGGAGCAGGCTCGCACCTGCGAACAGTGAACGGGCCACCTGCCAACGCTCTTCATGGCAAGCCTCGTGGCCAACAGCACCTCGCTCTATCCCCTCTCCCGCCGGGAGAGGGTTAGGGTGAGGGCCGCATCGCTTAGGGAGTCAGCTCCCCGCGCAGGGACTGCTGCATCAGCTCGCGAATGCGGTGGGATGGCAAGTCCTGACTCAGCAGGAAGTGCAGCTTGGTGAGCGCCGCTTCGGCGGTCATGTCAAAGCCCGAGATCACCCCGGCCCGCGACAGGGCATTGCCGGTGGCATAGCCCCCCATATTGACCTTGCCGTGCAGGCACTGGCTCAGGTTGACGATGATGACGCCGCGGGCCGATGCCTCGGAGAGCAGCGCCAGCATGGCCGGGTTCTGCGGCGCATTGCCGACCCCGAACGACAGCAGGATCAGCGCCTTCACCGGCTGTTGCAGGATATTGGCGATCACTTCGCTGGAGATACCCGGATAGAGGGTCACCACGCCGATCGGCTGGGGGGTGATGTCGTGCAGCACCAGCGGCCGCTCGGACGGCACGCCCAGCTCGCCCGCTTCCAGCGAGATGGCGATCCCGGCATTGAGCAGCGGCGGATAGTTGGGCGAATCGAAGGCGTGGAAGCCATCGGCGTGCACCTTCTTGCTGCGGTTGCCGCGATAGAGCTGATTGTTGAAGAACAGCGTCACTTCGTGGATCGGGTAGTTGGCCGCGATATAGAGGGCGTTGAGCAGGTTCTGCTGACCGTCGGAGCGCAGCTCGGCCAGCGGGATCTGGGAGCCGGTGATAATGACTGGCTTGTGCAGATCCTCCAGCATGAAGGAGAGCGCCGAGGCGGTGAACGACATGGTGTCGGTGCCGTGCAGAATGACGAAACCGTCGTACTTGTCGTAGTTGTCGCGAATATCCTCGGCGATGCGCTGCCAGTCCGCCGGGGTCATGTCGGAGGAGTCGATGAGAGGGGCATATTCGTGGATATGGTAATCCGGCATCTCGGGACGATGGAACTCGGGCATCCGCGCCAGACAGTCTTCCATAAAGCCCGCCATCGGCACATAACCGTGGTCGGAACGCTGCATCCCTATGGTGCCGCCTGTGTAGGCAATGTAGATAGACTTCTTCACACCCTCTCCTCTTGATGAAGTGAACACCGCCGGAACATGAGCCATGTCGGGGTGAACCACAATGTCAACGCCCGCCAGCGCCTCTGCGTGCAGCGGAAACCGGCGAATTATAGAGACTGGCGCCCCAAATGACAGCCGTTCCATGCACCCTTTTCGGCTTTTCTGCCCTCTACCTACATAGTGTTAAATGTCACAATAAACGACTAAAACGAGCATTAATACGACAAAGATGGAATTAAACGATGCTTTTTGCTACAATCCGCCGGATTTTACTAAAATCTCATCTGGATGCCTGAGCATGTCAGGCCCGCACAAGCCCCATCTTTCCTGGGGCGGGGAGATGTTTCCCCTTCTTTGCTGGCGCATGAGCCACACTGTTTTCATCCCGGCTGAATCTGTAAGTCTTTTGCTATGAAAGACACAGCCAATCAACATGGGAGTACTGAATGTTACAACTTGATTCCTACGCAACGCTGGTCGCTGCCACTCTGGTATTGCTGCTTGGCCGGGTGTTGGTTACCCGAGTCGGGCTGCTGCGTACCTTCAACATCCCCAAACCGGTAGCCGGCGGCCTGGTGGTCGCGCTGGTGCTACTGCTGCTGCGCTCCACCCTACAGATGGAGCTGCAATTTGATACCAGCCTGCAAACCCCGCTGATGCTGGCCTTCTTCGCCTCCATCGGTCTCTCCGCCGATCTCGCCAGCCTGAAACGCGGCGGCAAGGCGGTGGTTACCTTCCTGATGGTGGTCACCGGCCTGCTGCTGGTGCAAAACAGTCTGGGTGTCGGTCTGGCTACCCTGCTCGGTCTGGATCCCCACATGGGGCTGCTGGCCGGCTCCATCACTCTCTCCGGCGGCCACGGCACCGGTGCGGCCTGGAGTGCCACCTTCTCCGAGAAGTACGGCGTGCAATCCGCCGCTGAGCTCGCCATCGCCTGTGCCACATTCGGTCTGGTGCTGGGCGGCCTGATTGGCGGCCCGGTGGCTCGCTATCTGGTGAAGAAAGTGCAGGTGCCCGGTGAGGAGCACAATCAGGATGAGGCCCCCCAGGGCTTCGAAATGCCGGATATGGAGCGCCCCCTCACCACTTTCAGCGTTATCGAAACGCTGGCACTGATCGCCATCAGCCTCAAGGGCGGCGAGCTGCTCTCTGCTTCCCTCAAAGGGGGCGCCTTCGAGCTGCCGATCTTTGTCTGCGTGCTGTTTGTCGGCGTGCTGCTGCGCAACGTCCTGACCCTGCTGAACTGGCATGAGGTGAGCGATCGAGAAGTCTCCCTGCTGGGCAACGTCAGCCTGTCGCTGTTCCTCGCCATGGCACTGATGAGCCTGAAATTGTGGGATCTGGCCAGCCTGGCGCTGCCCATCTTCATTCTGCTGGCCGCCCAGACCGTGGCGATGGCGCTCTACGCCATCTTCGTCACCTTCCGGGTGATGGGCAAAAATTACGATGCGGCCGTGCTGGCGGCAGGTCACTGCGGCTTTGGCCTGGGGGCCACCCCGACCGCGATTGCCAACATGCAGGCCATCACCCAGCGCTTCGGTCCCTCCCACCTGGCGTTTCTGGTAGTGCCCATGGTGGGGGCCTTCTTTATCGACATCATCAACGCCATGGTGATCAAGCTGTTTATGGCGATGCCATTCCTGTAATTCCCTTTCCGTCAGACGTATATGATCAGAGCCCACCTTTCGGTGGGCTCTTTGTTTGTGCTCTACTCGCCAGCTGACGCAGGCAGAGCCGGGGCTCGTATCCGCCACCAGGGTGACCCGCGAGCAACCCGGACTACCCGAAATCACCAAGTCCGCGCTCCCCTCGAACAACAAAAAGCCCCGCACTCGACAGAGGGCGGGGCTTGTTTATCTCAGCCGGAACAGGCCGTGAGTTGCACTTTACAGGATAAAGGTCGACACCTGCTGGTTCAGGTCAGCAGCACGCCCTTTGAGGCTGTGGGCCTGATCCAGATCGCGCATGGCGGCGGCGGTGATCTCATCACTCACATCCTTGATGGCGGTGGTGTTCTGGGTGATCTCGCCGGTCACCTGGGTCTGCTCCTCGGCGGCGGTGGCGATCTGGCCCGCCATGTCGGAGATGAGGGAGATGGCGCTGGTGATCTCTTCCAGCGCACGCACCGCCTGATCCGCATCCTGCACACTGTTGTCCGCCAGCCCCTGACTGGTCTGCATCAGGCTCACCGCGCGGGCAGTGGTCTGTTGCAGGGTCTCGATGGTGGACTGGATCTGCTGGGTGGAGTCCTGGGTACGGCGCGACAGCACCCGCACCTCATCAGCCACCACCGCAAAACCACGACCCTGCTCACCGGCGCGGGCCGCTTCAATGGCCGCGTTCAGCGCCAGCAGGTTGGTCTGCTCGGCAATCCCCTGAATGGTGGAGAGGATGCTGGTGATGGCCTGCGCGTGGCGGCTCAGCTCGCCGATCACCTCGGTCGCCTGCCCCACCTCTTCGGCCAGACCATTGATGGACTGGCGGGTCTTGTTGACCAGCATCTTGCCCTGCTCACTGCTCTGGGCAGATTGCTGGGCAGCAGCGGCGGTGTTCTCGGCGTTGCCGGCGATCTCCATGGTGGCGCTCGCCATCTCGGTGACCGCCGTGGCGACCATGGTCACCTCCTGCTGCTGACGCTGCAGCTCGTCCACCGCGGCCTGGTTGGTCACCAGACTGCGCTCGGCATCGGCGTTCAACTCGTTGGCCAGCTGGCGGATATTGCCGATCAGCTGATGCTGGCTGCCGACGAAACGGTTGAAGCTGTTGGCCAGTTGGCCCACTTCGTCGTTGGCGTCGATCTTGATGCGCTGGGTCAGATCGCCGTTACCATCGGCAATGCGGGCCAGTGCCTGGGAGACCTTGGTGAGTGGGCCAAGCAGCATGCTGACCAGCCAGGAGATAGCGAGGATGCTGCCCACCAGCACCAGCAGCGCCATCCCCAGCTGGGTCATCAGCAGAGAGGAGAGCGGCGCTTCCAGCGCGGCCTTGTCCAGCACCAGTACCAGTTCCCAATCCGTGTCGGGGATATCAGCCGCCCACAGCAGCTTGTCGCGACCTTCGCTGTCAAAATAAGCTGGCACCAGATCCTTGCTCGACTTGCTCTGCTCGATCAGCGCGTTGGTCAGATCATTGTCGATCTCGCTGGCCGGTTTCATCGCCTTGGCGGCATCCTTGTAGGCGATGATGGTGCCATCCTTGTGCATCATGATGGCGAAACCATCGGCAGGCAGCTGCATCTTGGTCACGTCTTCCACCAGCGAGGCGATGGAGAGATCACCACCGACGACCCCGCCAGAAACCGGCTGGGCCAGGGTCACCACCATGATGTTGTAAGCCACATCGAGATAGGGTTTGGTGACAATCAGGCCACCTTTGCTCATCGCCTCCTGATACCAGCCACGGGAGCGCGGGTCGTAGCCATCGCGGTTGATGGAGGGATCGGAGTCATTCATCTTGCCGCTGCTCTCACCGAAATAGGTGAGCTGGAAACGGCCGGAAACTTGTGCCTGTTGCAAGGCATTGAGGGGTTCGGCACCGGCCTTGTTGCCGAGCGCCTGGATCACGTCGCGACGGGCTGCGAGCCAGTCGCTGACACGCTCGGCCTGCTGGGTACCCAGCCGTTGCAACTGCTCCTGGCTACCTTGCAACAACAGAGACTTCTGGCTGCTATAGCTCTGCCAAGAGAGCAACAAAATCACCAACGAAAGGGCGATCACCACTGACAACAGTATCTTCTGCTTGAGTGACAGGTTTTTCATCATGTGTTCTTCTTATTGAGGTGAGGAGCGGGTTTTTCCCTAAATTGCACAACACTACACGTAGTCATTAGCGACCCGAATGGCCAAAACTGAACCTGAAAATAGGTCGGCGGGCGATATTTTCTACCGAGGTGGAGAAAAGTGCACCAGAAATTGACGGCATGAGCCGCACAAGCCAAGGCAACCCTGTTTATTCCTTCCACAATTGGCTAGAATATCCCGTTTTTAAATCACATCGACCCTGAGAGTTTTCACGATGTTCGAAGTTAATCCCGTATTAAATAAACTTAAGGAGCTGTCTGAGCGGACCGAGCTTCTTAGGGGGTACCTTTGACTATGACGCCAAGAAAGAGCGTCTAGAAGAGGTCAACGCCGAGCTGGAACAGCCGGACGTATGGAATGAACCCGAGCGCGCACAGGCGCTGGGCAAAGAGCGCGTTGCGCTGGAAAACGTGGTCGGCACCATCGACACCCTGACCCAGGGCGTGGATGACGTCGAGATGCTGGTGAGCCTGGCCGTCGAAGGGGAAGACGAAGAGACCTTCAACGAAGCCATCGCCGAATCCGAACAGCTGGAAGCCAAGTTGGTGGATCTCGAGTTCCGCCGCATGTTCTCCGGTCAGCACGACGGCTCCGACTGCTATATCGACATCCAGTCCGGCTCCGGTGGTACCGAAGCACAGGATTGGGCCAACATGGTACTGCGTATGTACCTGCGCTGGGGCGATGCCCACGGTTACAAGCCCGAGCTGATTGAATGCTCCGAAGGCGACGTGGCCGGTATCAAATCCGCCACCATCAAGTTCACCGGCGAATATGCGTTCGGCTGGCTGCGTACCGAAACCGGCGTACACCGTCTGGTTCGCAAGTCCCCGTTCGATTCCGGTGGCCGCCGTCACACCTCCTTCTGTTCTGTGTTCGTCTACCCCGAGATCGATGACGATATCGATATCGAGATCAACCCGGCGGATCTGCGGATCGACGTCTACCGCGCCTCCGGTGCCGGTGGTCAGCACGTTAACCGAACCGAATCCGCAGTGCGTATTACCCACGTTCCGACCGGTGTCGTGGTACAGTGCCAGAACGACCGTTCCCAGCACAAAAACAAAGACCAGTGTATGAAGCAGCTGAAAGCCAAGCTCTACGAGCTGGAAATTCAGAAGCAGAACGCTGAGAAACAAGCCCTGGAAGAGACCAAGTCTGATATCGGTTGGGGCAGCCAGATCCGTTCCTATGTGCTGGATGACTCCCGTATCAAGGATCTGCGCACCGGCGTCGAAACCCGTAATACCCAATCGGTGCTCGACGGTGACTTGGACAAGTTTATCGAAGCCAGCCTGAAATCAGGTCTGTAAACAAGCAGGAATCACCATGTCTGAACAAACCATCACTCCGGAAGTCGACCAAACTCTCGAACTCAACAACGAGATGACCGAGCGTCGTTCCAAGCTGGCCGCCCTGCGCGCCCAGGGTAATCCTTTCCCCAACGACTTCCGTCGCGACAGCCTCTCTGGCGATCTGCACGCAGAGTTCGACGACAAAAGCGCCGAGGAGCTGACGAGCCTGGGTAAACGGGTGAAGATTGCCGGTCGCATCATGACCCGCCGGATCATGGGCAAGGCTTCTTTCGCCACCCTGCAGGACATGGCCGGCAAGATCCAGGTCTACGTCACCCGTGACGACCTGCCGGAAGGTTTCTACAACGAGCAGTTCAAGAAGTGGGATCTGGGCGACATCGTGGGTGTCGAAGGTACCCTGTTCAAGACCCAGACCGGTGAGCTCTCCGTTCACGTTTCCGATATCCGCCTGCTGACCAAGGCACTGCGTCCGCTGCCCGAGAAGCACAAAGGCCTGACCGACCAGGAAGCTCGCTGCCGCCAGCGCTACCTGGATCTGATCGCCAACGAAGAGTCTCGCAAGACCTTCATGATCCGCACCCAGGTAGTTGCCGGTATCCGCAAGTTCTTCAACGAAAAGCGATTCATGGAAGTGGAAACCCCGATGATGCAAGTCATCCCGGGTGGTGCCTCCGCGCGTCCGTTCGTCACTCACCACAATGCGCTGGACATCGACATGTACCTGCGTATCGCTCCGGAGCTCTATCTGAAGCGTCTGGTGGTTGGTGGTTTCGAGCGTGTCTACGAGATCAACCGCAACTTCCGTAACGAAGGTATCTCGGTTCGTCACAACCCCGAGTTCACCATGATCGAGTTCTACATGGCCTACGCCGACTACATCGATCTGATGGACCTGACCGAAGAGCTGCTGCGCACCCTGGCGCAGGACATTCTGGGCGACACCAAGATCCGTTACGCCAAAGAGGGCGAAGAGGGCCTGACCATCGATTTCGGTCAGCCGTTCCAGCGCCTCACCATGGTCGAGTCCATCCTGAAGTTCAACCCGGATGTAACTCTGGACGATCTGGCTACCCTCGAGAGTGCCAAGGCCGTTGCCAAGCGTCTGCACATCGAGCTGATGAAGGGCTGGGAGCTGGGCCACGTGATCACCGCGATCTTCGAAGAGACCGTGGAGCACATGCTGCTGCAACCGACCTTCATCACCGAGTACCCGGCTGCCGTTTCTCCGCTGGCCCGCCGCAACGACGTGAACCCGGACGTAACCGACCGCTTTGAGTTCTTCATCGGTGGCCGCGAGCTGGCCAACGGCTTCTCCGAGCTGAATGATGCAGAAGACCAGGCCAAACGCTTCCAGGATCAGGTTGATCAGAAAGAAGCAGGCGACGACGAAGCCATGTTCTACGACGCCGACTTCGTCACCGCGCTGGAACACGGCCTGCCGCCGACTGCCGGTCAGGGTATCGGTATCGACCGTCTGGTGATGCTGTTCACCAACAGCCACACCATCCGTGACGTCATTCTGTTCCCGGCCCTGCGTCCGCAGAAGTAAGGTTCATGCCCGCCGGGATCCATCCCGAGCGCGATAGCTTGAAAACGCCCTGCAACAGCGGGGCGTTTTTCTATCTCCTTTACCGCAAAATCACTTTCAAAATTCAATAATGGAATAAAGAAGATATTTTTATTCTTTGTTGTTAGCCAACACGCCCTTTAATCTGGCCAAAAATCAGACCATGGAAGACGCGTGTGATGCAATTGAAGGATTCCCCATTCAACCTCTCCCCCCTCTCTGACGAGCAGCAACGTCAGCTGGGTCAGGTACTCTCGACCCTCAATACCCAGCAACTGGCCTGGGTGAGCGGATATCTCTACGGCCTCTCCCAGACCGATCACCAGAGCGTTGCAGCCAGCGCCGCCGTGGCTGCGCCCAGCGGCAGCCTGACCATTCTCTACGGCTCCCAGACCGGCAACGCCAAAGGGGTCGCCACTGCCATCAAGGCGCAGGCCGAGGCCCGCGGCCTCCCCGTCACCCTAGCGTCGATGGCCGACTACAAACCCAAGCAGCTCAAGAAAGAGAGCCACCTGCTGGTGGTAGTGAGCACTTACGGGGAGGGTGAACCGCCGGAGAGCGCCGTCGATCTGTTCGAGCAGCTTAAAAAAGGCAAACTTGGCAAGCTGGACGGGCTCAAGTTCGCGGTGCTGGGGCTGGGTGACAGCTCCTACGAATTTTTCTGCCAGACCGGCAAAGATTTTGACAGCTTCCTCGCCACCGCTGGGGCTGAGCGGATTTATGAGCTCGCGAGCCTTGATGTGGATTATCAGGATGCAGCCAAGGCGTGGGGCGAACAAGCACTCAATGCCATTGCAGCGACGCCCTCTATCGGTGCTGCCAGCAACAGCGTAGCCAGCGCGGTGCAGCAGGCGGTTGGTCACAGCCAGTACAGCAAGGAGAACCCCTTCCCTGCCCGCCTGTCGGTCAATCAGAAGATCACCGGCCGGGATTCCACCAAGGATATCCGCCATATCGAGATCAATCTGGCCGACTCCGGCCTCACCTATCAGCCGGGGGATGCCCTCGGTGTCTGGTTCGACAATGACGCCGAACTGGTGGGCGAAGTGCTGGCCCTGACCAGCCTCTCCGGAGATGAAGCCACGGCTCACGGCACCTTGCGCGCCGCATTGTCCAGCCACTTCGAACTGACCCGGCTGCACGGCGGCTTTATCACAGGACTCGCTGACATATCGGAGAACGCGGCGCTGAAAGACTTGGCCGGTGACAAGGCCCAGGTCAATGCACTGGTGGCCTCCGCTCAGGTGGTGGATGTGCTGAAACGCTTCCCGACCGCCCTCACGACCGAGCAGCTGATCGGGTTGCTACGTCCCCTCACCCCGCGCCTCTACTCCATCGCCTCCGCCCAGAGCGAAGTGGAAGAGGAGGTACACCTGACCGTCGGCGTGGTGCGCTACCCACAGGAAGATGGCACAGTGCGCTCTGGCGCAGCCTCCTCCTATCTGGCGGATCGGCTGATTGAGGATGGCGAGGTACGGGTATTCGTCGAGCACAACGACAACTTCCGCCTGCCTGCCAACCCGGATACCCCCGTCATCATGGTGGGTCCGGGCACCGGCATCGCCCCGTTCCGCGCCTTTATTCAGGAGCGGGAAGCCCAAGGTGCCGAGGGCAAGAACTGGCTCTTCTTCGGCAACCCCCACTTTACCCAGGATTTCCTCTATCAGGTGGAGTGGCAGCGTTATGTGAAATCTGGGCTGCTGTCGAAGATCTCCCTGGCCTTCAGCCGGGATCAGGCCAACAAGATCTATGTGCAGGACCGTCTGCGCGAGGCAGGGCTTGAGCTCTACCAGTGGCTGGAAGCAGGCGCTCACTTCTATGTGTGTGGCGACGCCAACAAGATGGCCAAGGATGTACAGGAGGCCCTGCTGGATGTAATTGCCGAACACGGTCACAAGAGCCGTGAGGAAGCAGAAGAGTATTTGAGCGAATTGCGTCGTGCCAAACGTTATCAAAGGGATGTCTATTGATGAGCAAACAACCTCTTTCTCACCCAAAAGCGGGACCGGTCGAAGGGCCGCTGGCCGACAACGAGCGCCTCAAGCGCGAGAGCAACTTTCTGCGCGGCACCATAGAGCAAGATCTGCAGGATCCGCTCACCGGCGGCTTCAACGGCGACAACTTCCAGCTGATCCGCTTTCACGGCATGTACCAGCAGGATGACCGCGACATCCGCCCGGAGCGCGCCGCCCAGAAGCTGGAGCCGCTGCACAACGTCATGCTGCGTGCCCGCCTGCCGGGTGGGATCATCACCCCGGCCCAGTGGCAGATCATCGACAAGTTCGCCGAAGAGCACAGCCTCTACGGCAGCATCCGCCTGACCACCCGTCAGACCTTCCAGTTCCACGGGGTATTGAAACGCGACATCAAGCTGATGCACCAGACCCTCAACAGCACCGGCATCGATTCCATCGCCACCGCCGGCGACGTAAACCGCAACGTGCTCTGCACCAGCAACCCGGTGGAGTCCGAACTGCATCAGGAGGCCTACGAGTGGGCCAAGAAGATCTCCGAGCACCTGCTGCCCAAGACCCGCGCCTACGTGGAAATCTGGCTGGACGGTGAAAAACTGGGGCAGGATGAGGAGCCGATCCTGGGGTCCAACTACCTGCCGCGCAAATTCAAGACCACTGTGGTGATCCCGCCCCACAACGACGTGGATATCCACGCCAACGATCTCAACTTCGTGGCCATTGCCGAACACGGCAAGCTGGTAGGCTTCAACGTGCTGGTGGGCGGGGGTCTGGCCATGACCCACGGCGACACCACCACCTATCCGCGCAAGGCGAGCGACTTTGGCTTTATTCCGCTCTCTCACGTGCTGGAGGTGGCGGCCGCCGTGGTCAGCACCCAGCGCGACTGGGGCAACCGGGTCAACCGCAAGAACGCCAAGACCAAGTACACCCTCGAGCGCGTCGGCGTCGAAGCCTTCAAGGCCGAGGTGGAAAACCGCGCAGGCATCCAGTTCGGGCCGGTTCGCCCCTATGAGTTCACCAGCCGTGGCGATCGCTTCGGTTGGGTCGAGGGGATCGACGGCAAGCACCACCTCACCCTGTTTATCGAGAACGGCCGCCTGCTGGACTTCCCGGGCAAGCCGCTCAAAACCGGCATGCTGGAGATCGCCAAGGTGCATCAGGGGGATTTTCGCCTGACCGCCAACCAAAACCTGATCATCGCGGGCGTGCCTGCTGGCGAGAAGGCCCGCATCGAAGGGCTGGCACGCCAATACGGCCTGCTGGATGACGGCGTGAGCGAGCAGCGCAAGCAGTCCATGGCCTGCGTGGCCCTGCCCACCTGCCCGCTGGCGATGGCCGAGGCGGAGCGCATGCTGCCAGCGTTTGTCACCGACATCGAGGGCTTGCTCACCAAACATGGGCTGGCGGATGACGCCATCATCTTCCGGGTCACTGGCTGCCCCAACGGCTGCGGCCGCGCCATGCTGGCGGAAGTGGGTCTGGTGGGCAAGGCGCCGGGCCGCTACAACCTGCATCTGGGGGGAAATCTGGAGGGGACCCGCATTCCGCGCCTCTATCAGGAGAACATCACCGAGCCGCAGATTTTGGCCGAACTCGACGCGCTGATCGGCCGCTGGGCCAGCGAGCGCAATCAGGGTGAGTGCTTCGGCGACTTCGTGATCCGGGTTGGGGTGATTGCCCCCGTTATCGACTCTGCGAGGGACTTCTATGCCGCTTAATCTGCCGCTTAATGTCACTGAAGATGGCCGCCTTGACCTGCAGGCGCTGCTGGCCCTCGGCCGTGAGGAGCAAGTCGAGGCACTGGCGCCCCTCAACCGGGAGCTGGATACCATGAGTGCCCCCGAGCGGGTGCGCTGGGCCCTGGCCAATCTGCCGGGGGAGCATGTGCTCTCATCTAGCTTCGGCATTCAGGCGGCGCTGATGCTCCATCTGGTAAGCCGCGAGCGGGCCGACGTGCCGGTGGTGCTGACCGATACCGGTTATCTGTTCCCGGAGACCTACCGTTTCATCGACGAGCTGACCGAGCGCCTCGCGCTCAACCTGAAGATCTACCGGGCCGAGCTCAGCCCTGCCTGGCAGGAGGCTCGCTTCGGTCTCCTGTGGGAGCAGGGGGTGGAGGGGATCACCCGCTACAACCAGCTCAACAAGGTGGAGCCGATGGACCGCGCCCTGCGCGAGCTGGGGGCCCAGACCTGGTTCTCCGGCCTGCGCCGGGAGCAGTCCGGCAGCCGTGGCAAGCTGCCGGTGCTGGGCATCCAGCGCGGCCGCTTCAAGTTCCTGCCGGTGATCGACTGGAGCAACAAGGATGTCTTCTACTACTTCAAGGAGTTCGACCTCCCCTACCACCCGCTGTGGGAGCAGGGTTATCTCTCGGTGGGCGATGTCCACACCACCGCCAAGTGGGAGCCGGGCATGAGCGAGGAGCAGACCCGCTTCTTCGGCCTCAAGCGCGAGTGCGGTTTGCACGAGGAAAATGGCGAGAACGACGGCTCAGGCATCTAATCCCGTCTTGAAAACCCAACAGAACAACAAGGGCATCCGAAGATGCCCTTGTTGTTATTTGCAAATTAGCATTCGCCCGTCAGCGGCGCTGCCAGGTCTCGAAGCTATAGGGGTGCGGGTTCTTCTCATCGGCAGGGTGGCTCTCGCAATCAACGCGTTGCCACTGACCATCGTCAAAAGCAGGGAAGCGGGTATCCCCCTCCACCGCCAGATCGATGCGGGTCAGATAGAGACAATCCGCGCTCGGCAACATCTCGGCATAGAGATGACCACCACCGATCACCATCAACTCCTCCACCGAGCTGCCTGCCAACAGCGCCAGCGCCGCCTCGACGGAGCCCACCACCTCAATGCCCTCGGCCTGATAACCGGGATTGCGGCTGATCACCAGATTGCGCCGTCCGGGCAGCGGTCGACCGATGGATTCGAAGGTCTTGCGCCCCATCAATACCGGTTTACCGAGGGTGACACGCTTGAAGTGAGCCAGATCGGCAGGCAGATGCCAGGGCATCTGGTTGTCCTTGCCGATCACCCTGTCGTGGGCCATGGCGGCAATCATGGAAATCTTCATTGGGCTTCTCACCATCCGTCAGATTATGGGGCGGTTACGGTACACGACCAGAGAGGGGATCGCCAAACCGAAACTAAGGGATCCAACGATAAAGAGCGCCTTGAGGCCGTTCTCCACCGCACTCTGGATCAACTCCATGGTCACGCCATTGATGTTGAGCTCCACCACCGCAATCATGGTCTTGAACGCATAGCTGCCCGGGATCATCGGAATAATCGAGGCAACGCTGAACACCGGACGCGGCGCCAGCAGACGGCGCGACCAGTAGACGCAGACAAAGCCGACCGTGGTCGCCGCAGCCAGCGTCGCCCACTCGATGGGCATACCATAGTGGATCAGCAGGGTACGCAAGCTGTGGGCCAGCGCGCCGCCCATGGCGCAATACTTCAGCATCCGTGGCGGCACGTTGAACAGCATGGCAAATCCCACCGCCGGAATGGAGGACCAGAAAGCATCCTTGGCCAGTATCCAGAGCAAATCCATCATACTTTCCACCCCCAGATCCCCGTGACCGACATGGCGAGAATGATGCCGGTATTGATCCGTGCGCTGATGGTGAGCAGGGCAACCCCGTTCCCGCTGGCCGATACAGAGTCGACAGCCTTCATACCTTCCACCCCCAGATCCCGGTGACCGACATGGCCAAAATGATACCTATGGCGGCGCTGATGGTCAGCAGGGTCGCGGTTCCCCAGCGGGCCAGCCCCATGTTGAAGTAGCCCTTCACCATGTCGGAGACCGCATTGATCAGCGGAAAGCCCGGCACCAGCAGCAGCACGCTGGCCGCCATGGCGAGATAGGGCTGGTCACCCCAGTTGAAGAAGGTGGCGCTGGAGGAGAGCAAGGTGGCAATAAAGCCAGTGGCGGCAAAGTTGATGAGCGGGCTGTGGTGATGGCGGGCCATCAGCTGGCGCACCCGCATCGCCACGGCAGATGAGAAGCAGGTCACAAGGAAGATGGGCCAGTCACCGCCAAACAGCAGGCTAAAGGCACCACAGGAGAGCCCCACCATGGGGACCACCAACCAAGGGTGATAGTGGAAAGGACGATGGCTTCGAGGCGCTGGCGCACTTCACGGGCACCGATCAGCTCTTTCTCCGCCATGATGCAGATCCGCTGGATCTCGCACACCACCTGCATATTGATGCCATGTTCACGCACCCGCCGGGTAGTAGTAACACAGCCCCCCTGATAGAGGCTGGTGAGCACGATGGCGCTCGACGAGATGGCCATTTCGACACTCTCCAGCCCCAGCGCCATCCCCAGCCGCACCGTGGTCTGCTCGATGATCCGGCTCTCCGCCCCGAACTGGGCCAACATCTGACCCACCTTGACGATAATGCGGGTGATCTCTGTCTGTTGCTCCCGCGACAACACCCGTCTTGGTGTGATACTTCTCATAATCCCTTCGAGTCGTAGCAATAAAAATTTCGGCCATATTAGCCTAACTTTTACTGTTATTCATCCACCCCTATCACAACCTGACTAATTAGTTATTACAAGAAGGAAAAAAGAAATTACATCACAAACACATTACGACTAACATTAAAAACCATAACAATCAGGTCGCCAGCAATTCCCTTTATTATGGCCTCACCGATTTGGCTGAAATATCAACCAAGGGGGTTATTGCAGATTATTTACGACGTCGATAGTCCGCCAGATGGATTATTTTACCACTGCCATCGCTTTCAGGCGGAGGGTCCCCCTCTTCTCTGAACTGGCTCATTTCGCTGCGCATCAAATAAAAAGATTCCCGCATCATGTTGGTAATCCGGATACAGCTATCAAGATTGTTTTTCGCCAGCCGGCGCTGACCATCAATCTTGAACTGCAACCCGCGCAGACGGCGCTGCTGATCGGGGCTCGCTCGGGCCATCAACTGGTCGATCTGCTGCTCCAGAATCGCATCCAGCCGGGAGGGCTCACTCGCAGCCAACTCCTTCAGGGTGTCAAAATCAGGCAACTCCATATGCCCTCCTTGGCGACTATTGCTGGCAACACACTGCGGTACCACACCATCACGTCCCAGCCATATAAATCTGTATATACGACGCGGCTAAAAAGGGTTCAATCCATCTACTGGCGACTAAACCGGACAATGGTCACTACGAGGGTGTCTATCTATTTTAATTGTGTTTGGAAACAAGCGATTGTTTTTAATTCAGGCGAGATAAAACACTTATACATTTTAGGTTGTGACTTTCTGTTTTTTATTGCCAATAAAAATCCGAGTGGCCTTATTTTGCTTCATTCGACACTTTATTCTTCCCTCACCGACCCGCGTCATCTCCTGACGGTTTAACATATCTCACTGATTATGTTATTTTAATTGCCACTTTTATCGGACATTCAAGAGCAGACCATGAGCAAGGCAAAAATCGGTATCGTCACCGTCAGCGATCGCGCCAGCGCGGGCATCTATGAAGACCTCTCCGGCAAGGCCATCATCGACACCCTGAACGCCTATCTGACCTCGGAGTGGGAACCTGTCTATCAGGTGATCCCCGATGAGCAGGAGCAGATTGAAGCGACCCTGATCCGGCTGGCGGATGAGGAGCAGTGCTGTCTCATCGTCACCACAGGCGGCACCGGCCCGGCCAAGCGGGATGTCACGCCGGAAGCGACCGAAGCGGTATGTGATCGCATGATGCCGGGCTTTGGCGAGCTGATGCGGGCCGAATCCCTCAAGTTTGTGCCGACTGCCATTCTGTCGCGCCAGACTGCCGGGCTGCGCGACGACACCCTGATCGTCAATCTGCCGGGCAAGCCCAAATCGATCCGCGAGTGTCTGGATGCAGTTTTCCCTGCCATCCCCTACTGCATTGATTTGATGGAAGGGCCGTATCTCGAGTGCGATGAAACTGTCATCAAGCCATTTCGGCCGAAAAAATAGCGAACCCGACCATAAAAAATAATGGCGAGCCACGGCTCGCCATTATTTTTAACTCATCTGTTCGTACAGACGAAATGCATCGATTATTTACGGCCGAATACTTTTACGCCCGCTTTGCTGCGCTCTGAATTACCGTACACTTCGATTTTTTTCACACAACGGCGCGAGCCAAGTGATTTCCACTCAGTCTCTTTATCACTGCTCATATCCCGATCAAAATGAATGGTCTTGGTACGGTCACCACCATAGGTCACCACCACCCGATCCAGGGTCAAATCACGCTCCGCCTTCACCTTGATATATTTGGTCTGACGGCAAATCACCAAAGGAATTGTCGCACCATGATCACCGGCTCCCAGTAAAATAGTCCGCCCCAGCGTGAACTGATCGTCACCGGCATGGCTGGCTGACGCCACCACCAGCAAGACACCACCCAGCAAGCTGCGTGCAGAAAAACGGGAATTCCAGATAGACATCAAGGACATAACACCTCCAATAAAAAATGGAGTGTGATGATAAGGGTTAAACCATAACGGAAGCTGTATCACGGCTGAATTTGCTGCGAATGTGCGGGGATCAACAGAGAAAACAGCGCGACTTTTCGGCAAAAAGAGAAGAGCCGCAGATAGCGGCCCTTGCGGCAAGAGAGCGCTTAGCGCTCCATGATTTGGGTCACGTCATCTTTCTTGATCATTACCTCGCGCCCTTCATGATCGTAATAGCGATACATGCCGGTGCTCTCGTCCAGCTTGGGTTTGCTCTCTGTGGTGATCATCTTGCCATCCTTGGTGCTCATGATGTATTGGGAGCTGCATGCCACCAGCCCCAGGGCGCACACCAGGATCATCATCAGTTTTTTCATTGCGGCCTCTTCTGCGATCATCCTCACCACGAGGATGTTTCTTGAAGCCTAGTTCAATCGCACGGCTCGGGATGGCGCGATGAGCAAAGCGGGATCGCCGTCAATAATCAGCGACTTAGCCTAGTTATCTGGCCGGGTGGCGAGCGCAATGAAAAAGGCCGGACATCTCTGTCCGGCCTCTTCTGTTCAGAGCAAGTACGCCATCATGACTTGGCAGGCTGACGCTCACCGGTCACGGTCGGGTTCTTGGGATCTGAACTCCACTCGTACCAACCGCCGTCGTAGACGCTGATCTGTTTCCAGTCCATCAGCCAGGCGTAGAAGAAAGCCTCGGAGGCGCGCCAGCCGGTACCGCAGTAGAACGCAGCCTGCTGGGTTGGCTCGATGTTCCACTGCTCCCACATGGCGAGGATCTCGCGGGCCGGCTTCATGGTGCCGTCCGGGTTGTGGAAATCACTCATGCTGTTGGCATCCACCCCGCCGTGACCCCACTTGGCCCCCGGGATATCGCCCTTCGGCTTGATGTAGCTGTAACCTGAGGTGTTGCCGACAAACTCGTCCCAGGTGCGCACGCTGACCAGTGCGCTATCGGGCTGCTTGAGCAGCTCTTTCGCCTGACTTAGCGTGGTGTAGTACTCGGGGTGAGCGGGAATCGTCACGCCAAACTCCTTCACCGGCTCATATTTGTTGGGCAGGCCGGTTTCGGTGCGCAGGTGCTGGATAAACCAGGCATCCAGACCACCGTCCAGCAAGCGTACGTCTTCCACCCCCGCATACATCATCAGGTGCGCGGCACGGGCGGCCGCCATGGTGTTGCGACCATAGAGGATGACGGTAGTGTCGTGACGGATGCCGTTATCCAGCAGCAGCTTCTTGAGCGCTTCGTCAGAGACCTTGTTCCACAGCGGCTCCTCTTCGAGGCTGTTGGTATCGATATAACCGGCCCCCGGGATGTGGCTGATGAGGTAGGCCTTGGGTGAACCCCAATCCACTTCAAACAGCTTCCAGTCACCCTTGGGCGCCGCGGCAACCGGCTTGCCCTCTTGCAGATCCGCCAACCAGCGCGGATAGACCAGCTGCTGCCAGCGTGCCAGCGACTCGCGTGGTGCGGCTTGCCACCCTTGCAGCTCGAACAGCTGCTTGATCCCCTGCTTGCGCAGCAAACGGGCCACCTCGGCCACTTCGCGGGACGCACCGTAGAGGGCAACCGGACGATCGGCCTTCAGCCCCTTGATCTCGAGCGCCTTTGGCCACTCTTCATCGCTGTATTTCCACTCGGCTGAGAGGTTCTCGGCGCCCGCCACATGGCCGCCCTGCTTCTCCCCTTCCATCGGCCACCCCTGATAGAAGTAGCTGGCACGGGTATCCAGGATGACAGCCTGTTTGGCCTTGGCATCGGCCAGCGAGAGCGGTGGCAACTCCCCTGCCACGGCGGGCAGGGCACACCAGAGCAGTAAGGTCGCCAGCGCGGCCTGCAGGAAGCGAAGATGTCGTTTCATGGTGATTTCTCGATTCATAGTGAACAAGGTTAAAAAATGGAGCGACCCAGCCGCTCGGCCAGCAGCTCCAGTGCCGCCGTGCCCGCCAGCGAGTTGCCAGCTTTGTTGAGCTCGGGCGACCAGACACAGACGCAGAGCTCGCCCGGGATCAGGGCGATGATACCGCCGCCGACACCCGATTTGCCCGGCATGCCGACCCGATAGGCAAAATCGCCCGCCTCATCATAAAGGCCGCAGGTGGCGAGCAGGGCGTTGACCTGCTTGGTGGTGCGGGCTGGCAGCAGCGGTACGCTCTCACCCAGTGGCACACCACGGTTGGCCAGATAGATGAATGCCCGCGCCAGATCGACGCAGCTCATGCGAATGGCACAGGCATTGAAGTAGCTTTGCAGCACCTTGTCCACTTCGTTTTCGAAGTTGCCATAGGCCTTCATCAGATAGGCGATGGCGGCGTTGCGGGCAGAGTGCTGATATTCGGAGCGGGCGACGACCTGATCCGCCATGATGGCCGGATTGCCGGAAAGGCGGCGCACCAGCTCAAGGGTACGTTGACGCGGCGCAGTGAGGCGGGTCTCCAGCAGATCACTCACCACCAGCGCCCCGGCATTGATAAAGGGGTTGCGGGGGATCCCCTGCTCGAACTCGAGCTGAACCAGCGAGTTGAAGGGCTGGCCGGAGGGCTCCTTGCCCACCCGGGCCCAGATCTCCTCCTCCTGATAGAGGGTGAGTGCCAGGGTCAGGCTCAGGGCCTTGGAGATACTCTGGATGGAGAAGGGTTCAAAAGCGTCACCGGCGGTGAACAGCTCCCCTTCGACGGTACAGACTGCGATACCGAGCCGATCG
The DNA here is from genome assembly GCF_051920165.1 of Aeromonas sp. 11P. NCBI lineage: Bacteria > Pseudomonadati > Pseudomonadota > Gammaproteobacteria > Aeromonadales > Aeromonadaceae > Aeromonas > Aeromonas sp. 11P. Next base: position 3,925,313 of record NZ_JBQBDJ010000004.1, on the reverse strand, counting down.
GCCGGCACCTGAGCCAGTGCCGGAATGTAGTCGGCCACCTTGCCTTGTCCCAGCAACGGGCGCACCTCTTCAAGGATGCTGGCCAGTAATTCGGATGACAACACCATAAGCAATAAGCGATTCCATGACTAAAACAGCGGTGGAGATCCCATCCCCACTGACAAAAATCCCGCCAGCGGCGGGATTTTTCAGTTACCCACAACAAGGCGCCAGATGCGGCAGCCTTGTATCAGGCCGGTTCACCGTACCAGAGGTCGAACAGCTCGGTAACGACCACGGCTTCCATCCCCTTGCCTTCCAGCCAGGATTTGACGGCGGCGCGGTCTTCTTCGGTACACTTGCCCAGTTGCTGGGTGCAGATCATCCCTTCCCAGGCCAGGTGACCGGAGCCGGCAAATGCCAGTTTACGGGGTTCAACAACCTCATCGATCATCGCATCGACTACCGCATCGATGGTCTCTTCGGCAGTGCCGACCGGGAAGTTGAAACTGATGTCGAAACCCATTTCCTGGAATTCATCGACGCGCAGTTTCTTGCGCAGGCGGCGGCTACGATTGGCCATGATAGCTCCTCAAGTTAGTTGATACGCTAGGTGTGTTGACGTGCCAGCTTAGCTGACACGCTTGAAAATCAGATCCCAAACCCCGTGGCCCAGACGGTGGCCGCGTTGTTCAAATTTGGTCAGCGGACGCCAGTCCGGACGGGGCACCCAGTTGCCGGTGGCGGAGGTGTTCTCGTACCCCTCGGCGGCGCTCATCACCTCCAGCATGTGCTCGGCATAGTTTTCCCAGTCGGTCGCCATGTGGAACACGCCACCGATGGCCAGCTTCTGGCGAATGTCCTGGGCAAACGCAGGCTGTACGATGCGACGCTTGTGGTGACGGCTCTTGTGCCAGGGATCCGGGAAGAAGAGCTGCAGGCAGGAGAGTGAACCGTTCGGGATCATGTGCTCCAGCACTTCCACCGCATCGTGGCAGATCACCTTCAGATTGGTGACGCCCGCTTCCTGAGCGGTACCCAGACAGGCGCCCACGCCCGGGGAGTGCACTTCGATGCCGATGAAGTTCTTCTCGGGGGCATTTTTGGCCATCTCGACCAGAGAGGCGCCCATGCCAAAGCCGATCTCCAGCACCACAGGTGCCTCGCGGCCAAACAGCGCGACCAGATCGAGCTGCTTTGGCTCAAAATCGATGCCCATGACCGGCCAAAGCTCTTCCAGGGCCTTCTCCTGCCCTTTGGTCAGGCGGCCTTCGCGACGGACAAAGCTGCGGATCTTGCGCATGAACTTGCCGTCTTCGTTAAATACATCTTGGGTCACAGGCATAATGGTCTCGTTATTTCATCAATCCGGGTAATACATCTGGTGTCCGATCCCGAGCGGGACCGCTCGCGGTTCGTCATTTCATCGACCCGCGAAAACAGGGGAGCGAATTATCCCAAGATGGGCCCAAGGCGCAAGTGTTTCGCGCAACAAATATTCCGGCCATCCACTTCCCTGCCCCCTTACTGGCATCACCACACCGACTAACTGTCCAATATAATCCGCAGCAGAGTCGTTCCAGCCCTTTTTTGGCGATTTTTGTGACAATCATTGCCTCATTTCTGAAATCTGATACAAACGGATAACCTGGCGGTCGAATGGAGCGACCGCCCACATGCCGAGAGAATTGTCTATGCAGCCGTTTTTTGCCCAGCGCTTCGAGAAGGTTGAGCCTTCCTTTATCCGTGAAATCCTCAAAGTTGCCGCCAATCCGGAGATCATCTCCTTCGCCGGTGGTCTGCCCAATCCCCACCTGTTTCCGGTCAAGGCGATCGATCAGGCCTGTCAGGATGTACTGCGCGAGCAAGGGGCTGCCGCCCTGCAATATGCGGCGACCGAGGGCTTCGCCCCGCTGCGCCAGTATATTGCCGACCGCTATCTGGCCCGCCACGGCATGCAGGTCAATCCGGACAACATCCTCATCACCAGCGGCTCCCAGCAGGCGCTGGATCTGCTGGGCAAGGTGCTGATCGACGAGGGTCAGGATCTGATCATTGAGGAGCCGGGCTATCTTGGTGCCATTCAGGCCTTCTCTGTCTATCAACCGAATTTCAAGCCAATCACCCTCGGCGAATCCGGGCTGGATCTGGCGGCGCTGGATGCGCTGCTGGCAAGCGGCTCCAATGCCAAACTGCTCTACGGCGTGCCCAACTTCCAGAACCCGAGTGGCGTCTCCTACAGCCGTGCCAACCGCGAGGCGCTGGCCGAGCGACTGGTTCGCCACGCGCTGTTGATGGTGGAAGATGATCCCTACGGCGAGCTGCGTTTCGAGGGCGAGCATCTCCCCCCCATTGCCAAGCTGGCGCCAAACAATACCGTACTGCTCGGCTCGTTTTCCAAGACCGTGGTGCCCGCCTTCCGTCTGGGCTGGATGGTGATGCCGGAGTGGCTGCGCAAGAAGGTGACCATCGCCAAGCAGGCGACCGACCTGCACAGCAACGCCTTCAGCCAGCAGGTACTGCACCGCTTCCTGACAGACAACTCTCTCGACGCTCACTTGGAGAAGATCAAGGAGGTCTATGGTCGCCAGCGTGCCGCCATGGAGGCCGCGCTGGCCCGTCACTGCCCGCCCGGCGTCAGCTACACCCGACCGGAAGGGGGCATGTTCCTCTGGCTGACTTTGCCTGCCCACATCAGTGCCATGGCGCTGTTTGACGAAGCGATCAAGGAAAAAGTGGCCTTCGTACCCGGTGCTCCCTTCTATGTGCGCCCCGAGATCAAGAACACCCTGCGCCTGAGCTTCTCCTGCGTCGACGAAGCCACCATTGAGGAGGGGGTCAAACGCTTGGCCCGCGCCCTCCAGCGCATGCTCTGATCGTCAGACAAACGGTACCAACAAAAAAACCAGCGGCTATCGCTGGTTTTTTATGCTCCCCATTCAACCGATCAGCCAAACAGGGTTTTGCAAAACTGCTTCATCGGAATGGGACGGCTATAGAGATATCCTTGCAGATAATCAACGTGGCGAGCCCGCAGGTAGTCCGCCTGCGACTGCTTCTCAACCCCCTCCGCGATCAGGATCAATTCAAGTCGCTTCGCCAGATCAATCACGTTTTCAACGATATGGCTGGAGAGTGCATCCGTACCGATCATCTCCACAAAGCTCCGATCAATCTTGAGTGCATCGACCTGAAACTGTTGCAGATAAGTGAGACTGGAGTGACCGGTGCCAAAGTCATCGATAGAGATCAACACGCCCAGTTTGCGCAATTCGGCAAACATCCGGGCAGTTGTCTCATCAGCCACCAGCAGTTCACGCTCGGTCAGCTCCAGCCCCAAATCAACGGGATTGTCCTTAAACGCGTCGAGAAAGGACTTGCAGTCAGCCAACAGGTCGAGATCCTGAAAGTGCTTGGCGCTGATATTGAAGCAAAAGTGAAACTTTGCTGGCAGCTTGCGGGCATAAGGGGCGAAGTGGTCGCGCACCTGGGCCATCAACAGGCTGGTCATGGGCACGATCAACCCGCTATCTTCCGCCAACGGAATAAAGCGATCCGGCGAGATCATCCCCTGCTTGGGATGCTGCCAGCGCATCAGCACCTCACAGCCACGCAACTGCTCATCCTCACCGGAGACCACCGGCTGCAGATAGGGGATAAACTCCTCCTCGATCAACGCGCGCTTGAGCTCCTCCGCTGGTGAGCTGCTACGCCCCATCAGCCTGAAGGTGCCGAATCCAATCAGCAGCGCCAGCAATGGAGAGAGGATTAAGGTATCTCTGGAGTAGCGCCATGCGTGGCTCAAGTAGTCATGCACCGTGACCCGGGTGACGACCTGATAGGGGAAATCGGCCGAAGCGAGGGCAATATAGCCCTCTTCTGTCGGAGAGGGCGCCGCCCCGAACTGACCTGAGCCAAACAGTGCCCTCTGCCCCACCACGAGAGCCATCGGGGAGTTCTTGCTGGAGATCTCGAGGGTATTGCGCAGGTAGTAGCCATCTATACCAATCAGCACACTCCCCTTGTCCGTTTCATGACGCAACACGATCAAGGGACGATCCGGTGTGACCTCATTGCCGGGCAGCAGTTGCAGACTGCCATCCACATAACTGTCAGGATTGAAGGGGCCATCGTAGTCACCATAGAGCGAGGTGCAGTAGATGTGGCTGCCGACAGCCAGATTGGCGGAACGGACATCGGGCACAGTGGCCACCTGTTCGCGCAGGAGTTGTGCCGCCTCCTTGCAGGAGTGACCAAGCATCCCCTCCACATTGATGGCCGCCTGCCGGGCATGGCCGATGGAGCGATCAAACATTATCCGGGCATGCTGCAACCGTGAATCGGCATCACGCTCTATCTCCGTCACCGTCTGCCAGATAACGGCAACAACCCCCAGCAGCAGGATCCCGCCCCCCATCAGCAGCGCCACCAGAATCCTCGAGTAAAGCTGGCGAAGTTTCAAACGACGAAATGGCATGGCGGCCTCTTTGATGCTCGGATAATGGGTGACAGCCTCGGTGGACAGGCGAAAAGGGTCGCCATAATAGCGATTGATCAACAAATGTCCACCCAACAAAAATCAATCAATTCAAACTATTGTTCAACAATATCTGGTAAGAAAAAGATAGAGTTAAAACCAGTCTAGTGAACAACACATGCCAAGCTCGTCCACTTGTTGCAGCTGGACGACGCAATTAGAGTAGAGCAAACGGCAGCAGGAGCATGCAGCGATGAAGATTCTTATTACCGGAGGAACCGGCTTTATCGGCCGCAAACTGGTTGCCCATCTCAAGGTCAATCATGAGGTCGTGGTATTGAGCAGGCAGGGGAGCCGCGCCTACTCCCTGCTCGGTCACGATATCAAGGTTTTGGATAACCTAGACCGGCTTGATGACCTCAATGACGTGGATGCGGTGATCAATCTGGCCGGCGAACCCATCGCCGCCGGACGCTGGAGCGAGTCGCGCAAACAGCTGCTCTGCGATAGCCGCTGGCTGTTGACCGAGCAGCTGGTGGATCTCATCAAGCTATCCAGCACACCGCCCAAGGTGCTGATCAACGCCTCCGCCATCGGCTGGTATGGCAGACAGGGCACCGAAACCCTCGACGAGCAGTGCTGCTCTCCCAACGACGAGTTTACCCACCAGCTCTGCCAGCAGTGGGAGACACTGGCGCAGGAGGCCCAGAGCCGCCAAACCCGGGTCTGTATCGTGCGGATCGGGCTGGTGCTTGGCATGGATGGCGGCGCCCTGCCCAAAATGCTCCCTCCCTACCGACTCGGGCTCGGCGGCCCCATGGGGTCAGGCAGCCAGATGATGAGCTGGATCCATGTGCAGGATCTGGTGCGTGCCATGCTGTTCCTGCTGGAGCATGAGGAGTGTAGCGGCATCTTCAACGGCACTGCGCCCCATCCGGTCAGCAACCGGGAGTTCAGCCAGACCCTTGCTACCACGCTGCACCGCCCGCACCTCTTTTTCGTGCCCGCCCCCCTGCTGCAACTGGTGATGGGCGAAGCGGCAGATCTGCTGCTGACCGGACAAAAGGTGATACCAGCACGGCTGCAACAGGCCGGTTTTCACTTCAGCTATCCCGAGCTGTCGAGCGCCCTCGCCAATCTGCTGCGCGAGCCCCGCTAACTCACACCCGCTCGCTGCGTCCACTCGTCAGCGCCCCACATAGCAAGCAGCCCGGCCAATGGCCGGGCTGCTTGTTTATGGTGGCTGCGCTATTGCACCTTGTGTGCATCGGCTCGCGCTGGCGGGATTACAACAACCCCTGACCCAGCCCTCGCAGCCGATCGCTCAGGGTGCCAGCCAGCAGCTGACGCTGCATCCCCTGCCCCGCCAGCGTCACCAGCAGTGCCCCCAGTGTCGGCAGGCCGAGCCAGATAGCCCAGTGGAACTGCCACTGCCCCTCGAACCACCACCACTGCAGGCCAAAAGAGCAGAGCTCCACAACCATGCTGGCACAGAGCCCCGCCAGCGCACCACTGGCCACCAGCTCCCAGCGCAGCATCTTTTTCAGCAGGTCGCTGCTGGCACCCAGTGTGCGCATCAGCAACAGCTCGCGCCGACGCTGGGCCATGCTGGCCTGAGTCTGGGTCAGCAGCACCAGCAGCGCGGCCACTGTCACCAGCCCCAACATCAGCGCCAGCGCCCGGCTCACCTGCTCCGAGACCTGAGTGAGCCGCGCAATCAGGTCATCCACATCGATAAGACTCACCGTGGGGCGGCGGCGGATCAACTCCACCTCGGCAGTGCGCCCCACCTCGGGCAATCGGTAACTACCAAGCCAGGTACGGGAGAAGGGTGCCAGCAGATCCTCGGAGAAGATCATGTAGAAGTTGGGCCGCATATTGTCCCACTTGATGCTGCGCAAACTGGTGACCCTGGCGCCAAAGCTGCGCCCCTCGATGGTAAAGGCGAGCATGTCCCCCAGCTTGATATCGAGTCGCTTGGCCAACTCGCTATCCACCGACACCTCGCCGGGCCCGGCAAGCCATTTACCGGCCACCAGCTTGTTGTCGATTGGCAGGGTCGCCGTGGTAGTGAAGTTAAGCTCCCGATCGACCCCTTCACGACCACTACTCGCCCCCTCGCCCACCGCCTCACCGGCGATATGAGTCAGCCGGCCACGCACCATGGGATAGAAGTCCGAGGTCACGGCCCCCGCCGCGGCCAGTTCGCTCAGGATCCCCTCCCGCTCGTTTTCGGCCACGTTGACCAGAAACCGGTTGGGCGCATCGACTGGCAGACGAGCCGAAAACTCATCCAGCAGATCGACCCTGGCCGCCCAGAGCAAGCCAAACAGCATCAATGCCAGCGCAAAGCCCGCCAGCTGGAACAGGCCGCTGCTGCGCTCGCGTGACAGGTGAGCGAGCGCCAACCGCAAGGCATGAGGCCCGTTCACTTTTGCCCCCAGCCGCAACATCAGCGCTGCCAACAGGGCCAGCAGCCCCATCAGCAAGCCCATGCCACCCACCAGCCCCAGTGACAGCCGCACATCGGCGGTAAAGCCCCAGACCAGCGCAAACAGCCCGAGCAGTCCGACCGGCAGAGCCAGCCAGGGGGGAATCCCCGCCTCCAGCTCCCGACGCAATACCCGCAGCGGCGGCACTTTCAGCAGCCGCAAGAAGGGCACAAAAGCGAGCAGCAGGGTGATAAAGAGCGCCACCGCCACCCCCAGGGCAAAGGGGCGCCAGGAGGGGGGCGGCAGATCCGGCGGCAACAGGTCCCCCAGCAGTTGCAAGGTGATCCACTGCATGGCAGTGCCCGCCATCAACCCCAGCAGCGCGCCGATCAGCGTCAACGACAGCAGCAGGGTTCCCATCAGTTGCCAGAGCGAGCGACGAGATGCCCCCAGCGTCTTGAGCAGCGCCACCATATTGGTCTGGCGCTCGGCAAAGTGGCGCACCGCGATACCCATCGCCAGCGCCCCCAGCAACACTCCGCTTAGCGAGGCGAGCCGGAAGAAACGTTCGGCATTGGCCAGCGAGCGGCCTACCCGGGATTCGCTGTCATCCGGTTTGATCCACTTCTGTCCGGCCTGCAATTGCGGCAGCAGCCACTGTTCGTAACGGGCCAGCGATTCCCGCGGCCCCTTGAACAGATAGCGCCACTGCTGGCGGCTGCCGGGGAGCAGAGCACCGGTCGCCTCGATATCGGCACTGTGGATCAGCGCCCGCGGCGCCAGCAGGAAGGGGCTGAAGCCCTGATCCGGCTCCTCACCAAGCAGGCCTGCTACCTTGAGCACCGTATTGCCCACCTCCAGCTCATCCCCCGTTTTGGCCTTAAGCAGCTGCATCACCCGGGCGGAGAGCCAAATTTCGCCAGGTGCCGGGGCGCGGGCCGGTTCCAGAGTGAGCTTGCCGTAGAAGGGAAAACCGTCGGGCACGGCCCGAATGGAGGCGAGCTGCAACGTATCACCGTGAAACAGCATGCTGTTGAAGCTGACGGTGGTCTGCACCGCCAAGCCATCCTGTTTAGCTCGTTCCAGCCAACCATCCGGCAGAGCAGCGGCGGTACGCAGCACCCGATCAGCCCCGATAAAGTCGCGGCCCGATGCCTTGAGTCCGGCATCGAGCCGATCCGCCACCAATGCCACACTCAAGACGCACGCCACGCTCAGAGCCAGCGCCAGCACAAACCAGCGCAGCTCGCCGCTAAAACCTTCCCGGCGAAGCAGTCGCCATCCCAATCGCCACTGCATCATCCCTTGCATCTCCCGCCTGATCCGCAGCTCACCCCGTTACACCACATCATGGGCCACCTCGCGATCCAGTCTGCCCGCCGTCATGACCAGTTGCCGCTGGCAACGCTCAGCCAACTGATGGTCATGGGTCACCACCACTAGCGTGGTGCCATGCTTGCGATTGAGTTCAAACAGCAGCTCGATCACCTTCTCACCGGTCTTGCTGTCGAGGTTGCCGGTCGGCTCGTCCGCCAGCAGCAGGCTGGGACGAGTCATAAAGGCGCGAGCGATGGCCACCCGCTGCTGCTCACCGCCAGAGAGCCGTGGCGGCAGATGGTGCAACCGCTCGCCAAGTCCGACCGCGGCCAGCAGCTCGCGGGCTCTTGGTTCGCAATCACGCTCGCCGCGCAACTCGGCGGGCAGCATCACATTCTCCAGCGCCGTCATGGTCGGGAGCAACAGGAACGACTGGAACACAAAGCCGATCTGCTCGGCGCGCAATCTGGCCCGCCCCTCTTCATCCAGCTCGCCCAGGGATTTGCCGAGGATTTCGATGTCTCCCTGACTCGGCAGATCGAGCCCGGCCAGCAGCCCCAGCAGAGTGGACTTGCCGGAGCCGGAGGCGCCGACCAGTGCCACCGTCTCGCCGCTATTGACTTGCAGATCGATCCCTTCAAGGATGGTGAGGCTTTCCTGGCCGAGGCGAACCGATTTGCCGAGGCCCTTGACGACAATAATGGGGGTTGAACTCATGCTCTGTATCCTTTGTTCCAATTCCTTGATGACAATCCATAGCGGGAGTTGAATTGATGGTGCGTATTCTGTTTGCCTTGTTCGTTGGCCTCGGCAGCCTGCTCTCGTCGGCTCAGGCCCAGACCCTGCTGGTGCTGGGAGACAGCCTGAGCGCCGGCTATCAGATGCAGGTTGAGCAGAGCTGGCCCGCCCTGCTCAACCAGAAATGGCAGGAGGAGGGGGGCAAACACACTCTGCTCAATGCCAGCATCAGCGGTGAAACGACCCAAGGGGCGCTGGCCCGTCTGCCCGCTCTGCTGAAGGAGCACAAGCCGGACTGGCTGCTGATCGAACTGGGGGGCAACGATGGCCTGCGCGGCTTCGCACCGACCATTACCCGCCAAAATCTGGCCAGCATGATCGCGCTCGCCAAGGAGCAGCAGACCCGTGTGGTGTTGACCCAAATCCAGCTGCCCCGCAACTACGGTGCCCGCTATCTGCGCCAGTTCGAACAGATCTTTCCCGAGTTGGCCCAGGCTAACGATCTGCCCCTGCTCCCCTTCTTTATGGATGATATTGCGCTGCGCCCTGAACTTATGATGAACGATGGTATTCATCCCACCCCGGCGGCCCAGCCCCAAATCCGTGATAAGGTTGCCCGCTTTATGGAGCCGCTGCTCAGCCAATAAGCCCGCCGTCTATCGCCAATATCCCATAACCAAACATCCCGCCAAACTTGGATGTTTTGAATGGTCGACGATCTCGGCATGGCACCTTGATTCAACCAATCCATCGCCAATACCCAATAACAAAACATCCCGCTGAAGCGGGATGTTTTGTTATTGATTTAGCATAACCGGCAGGCAGCTTCTCAGCTTTCCAGCACCTGACGCAGCCGCTCCTGGGCCACGCCGACCAGCAAATCGGGCTGGAATTTGGAGATAAAGCGGTCGCACCCCACCTTCTTGACCATGGCTTCGTTGAAGTTGCCGCTCAGGGAGGTGTTGAGGGTGATAAAGAGGTCAGACATGCGCGGATCGCTGCGCACCTCGTGGGTCAGGCGGTAGCCGTCCATCTCCGGCATTTCGGCATCGGTGATCATCAGCAGGATCTCGTCGGTCACCTTCTTGCCAGCATCGCACCACCCCTTGAGCAGGGTCAGCGCCTGCAAACCATCCTGACACTCGATCACCTCAAGCCCAAGCTGGCCCAGGGTCTCGCGCACCAGATTGCGGGCGGTGCTGGAGTCATCGACGATCAGCACTTTGCGGCCATGCATCTCGGGCAGGATCTCCCGATCCAGCACCTCTTCGGAGATGCGGATGTCATAAGTGATGATCTCCGCCAGCACCTTCTCCACGTCGATAATCTCGACGATCTGATCCACTCCATCTTCGGGAATGCGGGTGATGGCAGTGAGGTAGTTGGCGCGCCCGGCGGAGCGCGGCGGCGGCAGTATATCCTTCCAGGTCATGTTGACGATATTGGCCACCTGCCCCACCAGAAAACCCTGAATTGTGCGGTTGTACTCGGTGATGATGAGGTTGGATTCACTGTCGATGGGCATGGGGCGCATACCGATGGCGCTGCGCAGGTTGATCACCGGGATCGAGGTACCGCGGATATTGGCCACCCCGCTGATGTTATGGTGGGAACCCGGCATCTTGCTGAGGTGGGGCAGCTTGACCACTTCCCGCACTTTGAAGACGTTGATGGCGAACATCTGACGGGTGCCGAGACGAAACATCAACAACTCGAGGCGGTTTTCACCCACCAGTTGAGTTCGTTGATCAACGGAATCCAATATACTCGCCATACGCTGATATCCATCTGATTATTAATCGACTCTATTATAGAGGCTGCCCGCCAGGAAAGGCAGGCGCATTTTCAACCAGAGCGACCAACCAGACAAAAAAAGTGAGGCCGAAGCCTCACTTATCTCATTGATTTTAAAATCAATAGCTACAGACAGACTTCCAACTGCCATCGGTTGCCTTGGGCTCGCTGCTGGTCCACCAGTTCGCCTGCCACACCACCTTGTTATGGGTGATGCGATCGCCACCATTGGCATGATCCCCCTGTGGCCAGCTCGGATAGGCCTTGTAGGCCGCCGGATTGACGTTCTGGCTGCTGCAGCTGGTGCCCGGATTCTCGCCGCCACCCGAGCCCAGCACGGCCTCCGGCAAGGTCGGGAACTCGGCCTTGAGACCAATGGTCTGGCTGCCGCTGATGATGCGCATACCGCTCGGCACGCCCGCTGCGGGCAGGTAGTAGGTCATGGCGACTTCAATCTCGGCCCCCGGAGCCAGAGTCTGCCAACCCGGCAGGTTCATGGCGACCTTGTGGAAATCCTTCTCATTGGCAATACCTTCCGAGTTGTCGTTGCCACCGCTCTCCACCACTTTCAGGCCCATGCCACTCTGATCCGTGATGGTGTCAGAGGTAGAGGTGGGCACCAGAAACTCGATGCGCGCGCCGCCCGGAATGGTCTGGGTCGACTTGTTGACCAGCTTGAGTTTCGGGTTGATCGGATAGTTGGAGTCCCCTTCCTTGAAGCCGGAGAGGCTGACCTGGATGTCGAGCTGGGCGCTCGGCGCGGCCAGATCGTTTTGCTTGGTGTTGTACGGAGTTGCCTTGGCAAACTTCTCATAAGCCAGGGTGGTCAGGGTACTGCCCATGCCGTACTCGTTCTTGGCCGGATCGAAGGCGTAGTCACCCGCCATCTCCCAGAACATCACGCCACCCAGACCGCGCTTGATGATGTAGTCGAGCTTGTGGCCCATGGACTCTTCATCTTCGGTTGAGAGGAACACCTTCTTCTCTTCGTTCCACAGCCAGGGCGCGTGGGCCTTGTCATCGTAGTAACGCACATACTTGCCCTGCATCACGTGAGCCGGATTGTTGGGATCCAGACCCCAGGCAGTGCCATAACTCGGCAGCGTGGTGATGCCGAGGCTGGCTGCATGCTCCAGGTTTTTGGCATGCCACATGGGCACAGCGCCACCGCCGATCTCTTTGCCGTTCTTGTCGAGATCATGCCAGATGTTGTCGATGCCGACCGCCCCGTTGCCGCACGGAATGGTGCTGCCACCTGTGCCCGGCTGGCACTCGTTCTGGCTCGGAAGGGCTGCCTTGCCACCCAACCCATGACTGCCACCGCTCACCCCCTGCCAACCGCGGGTGTAGTAGGGCACGCCAACGTTGATCTTGCCAGCCGCCAGCGCACCACGGAAGTAGTGGGCAGACCAAGCGGCGTTGAGGTAACCGATACCGCCAAACTGGGTCTGGGTATAGACGCCCCAATGGGAGAGCTCGGGGTCGGCATTGTTGTCGAACAGGGCAGCGTTGTGACCGACAAAGTGGTTCCAGGCACCGTGGAAGTCATAGGTCATCAGGTTGACGTAATCGAGGTACTGGGTGACCTGGAAGTTCTCCATCCCGCGCAGCAGATAGGCAGAAGCCGGTGAGGCGATGGTCAGCATATACTTGCGGCCATCTTCGTTACCAGCGTTGTCGAGCCGCGCCCGCAAGGTCTTCATCAGCACCTCGTAATTGGCAAACAGCTTGGCCCGGCACTGGTTGGAGAGCGGGAAGTCGTTGGGATTGCCCGCATCCTTCATCGAGGTGGGGTATTCGTAGTCGATATCGACCCCGTCAAAACCGTACTGGCGGATAAAACTCACCGCCGAGTCAGCCAGGGTGTTGATACCGGCAGTATTGACCGAGCAGTCACCCTTGGTAGTGGCGGTGTAGAAGCCGCGCGTATCGGCCCAGCCGCCGACCGAGATGAGGGTCTTCACGTCCGGATACTGCTTCTTGTACTTCGACAGCAGGTTGAAGTGGCCCTTGTAGGCAAATTCAGGATCCATCTCGGCACCCGGCACGCCATCCCAAGTCATCTTGGTGGCTGCATCGTCCACCTTGATGGTGTGGCTCTGCTCATCCACCGCCGCGAAGGCGTAGTTGATGTGGGTGATCTTGTTCCATGGAATATCGCTCACCAGATAGGCGGGCAGGCCGTTCTTGCCGGTGCGCCAGGAGGTGAAGTAGCCGATGACCCGACGGGCATGGTCATCCCCCATGCACTCGTAACCATCCGGGCGATAGATCTGGCGAATGTCACAAGAGAGGTTGCCACCGGTGGGCGGCAGCGCGGCCTCCTCGACATTGACGGTCACTGCCGCCGACTCGCCGCTCAGATTGGTCTTGTCAGTGGCCACCAGCTTGAGGGCGGCACTGCCTTTGGCATCCGGTGTCCAGTTAACCTGCCAGGGGGCAGTAGTATCTTCGCCCACCTTCTTGCCGTCGACATAGAGCTCGACTTTGGCCACATCGTTGTTGGCATCGGTGACGTTACCGCTCACCGCCACACTGCGACCCAGGGTCACCTTGGCGCCGCTGGCCGGGCTGCTGATGCTCACCTTGGGCGCCTCCGGCGCCACCACGGCGGCGACGTTGAAGCGCGAATCCGCCTCGCTCAGCACCTTGCCGTCTTTATCCAGCGCCCGTGCCTTGAGGGTATGGCCTCCCACTCCGGCGGCGCTCCAGCTGGCACTCCAGGGCGAGGCGCTCGCCGTGGCGACCAGCTTGCCGTCGACAAGATATTCCACCTTGGCCAGCGCCGTCACCGGACCGCTCAAGGTCACCGCCAGCGCCACACTGGTACCTTCGTTGAAGCTGGCGCCAGCAGCTGGCGAGCTGACGGCAACGCCGAGCGCCGGAGGGGGCACCTCGCCACCATAGGGCTTCCAGGCATCTGCCCAGACCACACCGACCCCCGGCTCATAGTGATAGGGGGATGCCCCGCACCAGCCTGAATAGGGAAATTCTTTGCATTCATAGAGGGCACCGACGTTGCTGACGATATCGCCAGCCTTGTAGGCAGTACCGGATTTATAGGCGGGATAAGCGGCCTGAGCCCAGGCGGGCGCAGCCGCAAGGGCGACCAGCATGGCAAGCCTGCTGGGTCTGAAGAGCTGTTGCATATTGTTATCTTCCTTGTTTTGTCTTGGCTTGGTCACCAAGGCAAAGAACAATCGCAACCTGCATGATGGGCGCAGACAACTGGCAATGGACCTGCCACAAAAACCACCCCTCACCCAGGGAAACCCCGCTATCTGGATCCACGATCGAGACCGGAAGCATTGCGCCCCGACATCACTGCCGGTTTGCCCTTTACCTGGGTTCCGTGAGGAACGAACCCAGTATAGGAAGGCGACAAGATCCCCTCAATCTTTATTCTCAAAGAGAATTATCCCCTGCCACGAAAGCGTCATGATCACAGGGTTAAAATTGATTGAATTATCAAAAAAATCATATCGTTACTGGGATCATAAAAACGCTTTCCCGCACCTTCCCAGATTCATTTAATGTGCGTTAGCTCACTGGTATGACATGCCAGAAATGTGACAATGCGCGCCCTTGGTCAACGAGCCAAGGCTATGGAATCACTGGCAAAAATAAAAAAGGAATACTATGAAAGGTACTCGTACCCTGCTGTCGCTGGCCGTAGGGCTGGCCCTCGCTGCCCCCGGCGCCCACGCCGCCTTCGTCTGCCCCTCCGATCCGGCGCAACTCACCCCCATTCCGACTATTCAGGGAACAGGCTCAGGGAGCCAGTTCGCAACCGACACGGTGACCGATAAAAACGGCAACATCACGGGAAAAATCAGTCCGGGTACCTTCATGGTGCGCGGTGTCGTCACCACCCTCGGCCAGAGTCTGACCAGAGGCTTCTATCTGACCGATCCCGTCGGGGATGGTAATCCGGCCACCTCAGATGGCATCTTTGTCTATCTGAACGACAAAGACTTCGCGACCAAATATAAAGACATCAAACCGGGGGCTGAACTCTGCCTCGAAGCCAGGGTCGAGGAGTATTACGGCGGCACCCAGCTCAAACCCACCTTCGAGGCCAACAAAGCCCGCCTGCAGGTCACCGCACAAGGGCTGACGGTGCCAACCAGCATACTGCAGGTCAATGAAGAGGAGACGCTGACCCAAGCGCTCAATCGCCACGAGGGGATGCGGGTACGGCTCGACAGCAGCAGCGATCTCCACCTGACCCGCAACTTCAGCTTCGACTACAAGGCCTCTCGCACTAACCTGGAACTCTCCCATAAGGCGCCGCTTATCAAGCCGACCCAGCTCCATGTCGCCAGCAGCCCGGAAGCGGTCGCTCTGGCCGCCAAAAATGGCAGCAACCGTCTGGTGGTCGAGTCTGATTTCAAAGTACAAAATGGAGCCCTGCCTTGGTTCCCTGCGCTGGATGCAGATCAGGGCTATCTGCGTATCGGTGATCAGCTCGATGGCCTGGAAGGGGTGGTGATTTACAACAAGGATGCCTTCCGTCTGGTGGTACCCAGCGATGTCACCCTGAGCGCCGGCTCCCTGCTGCGCACACCGGAAGATGACCGCCAGCCAGCTCCCGCCCGGGCCAGTGGCAGCGATCTGCGGATCGGCAGCTTCAACGTGCTCAACTACTTCACCAGCCACTCCAGCATTGGCGGCGCGCTCAACGTCTTGTGCAAAGATCAGGCGGATGCAGATAACACAGATCCAAAAGTAAACAGTTGTAACCGCGGAGCCAAGACACTGACCGGGTTCGACAAACAGCGCACCAAAATCGTCAACGCCATCACCGAAATGGATGCCGATCTGCTCGGCCTGATGGAGATGGAGAACAACGGCTTTGGCGACAACTCCGCCATCAACAATCTGGTGACCCGCCTCAACGAACAGCAGAAAGATGCGAGCAAACACTACGCCTATGTGCGTCTGCCGGTCACTGCCCTTACCGATGGCAAGTTCTTCGGCGGCGACGCCATCATGGTGGCGATGATCTACCGTCCTGCCCTGCTCACCCCCAGCGGAGATGCCAGCGTCATCAAGCTGCCGGAGCAGCGCTACACCACTGGTGGTGTGGCCAAGACAGCCGGTCAGCGCGATTCACTGGTGCAGACCTTTACCGTCGCCGGCAGCAAGGATCCGCTGACGCTGGTGGTCAACCACCTCAAGTCCAAGGGGTCAGGCTGCTATGAAAACGGCGATGGCAAGACAGAACCGGCCGACCTGCAGGGCAAGTGTACCGAGTTCCGCGTGACCGCGGCCAAGGTGCTGGGTGAAGCCGTCAGCAAGCTGCCGGGACAGGTACTGCTGGTGGGCGACTTCAACTCCTACGCCAAGGAGGACCCGATCCGGGTGCTGACCGATTACAATCCAGCCACCAGCGAACGCAAGATCGTATCTGCCTCCCACACCTTTATCGGTGAGCAATCCTATGAACAGCTCGGTCGCGAGGTGACTCGCAGCTATGGCCTGATCGATCTCAACGTCAAGTTCAACAAGGAGAAAGCCATCTCCTACAGCTATGACAGCGAGCTCGGCACCCTCGACTACGCCCTCGCCAACCCGGCGCTGACCAGCAAGGTGGCCGGCGTAGCCGACTGGCATATCAACGCCTTCGAAAGCAATCAGTTCGAGTACGCGGCCAAGTTCACCGACGCCCTGGTCAAATCTGATAACCCCTTCAGCGCCTCCGACCACGACCCCATCATCGTCGATCTGAACATGAAGGGTGATGCCGGCAAACCTGACACCTCCTCAGGCGGTGGTGCACTGGGACTCGGCCTGCTGGCCCTGTTACCGCTGGCCTGGCGACGTCGCCGTTAACCACAAGCGCATCTGAATAGTGCAAGAAAGCCCGCGAGTCTCGCGGGCTTTTTCATTCAGGTCATTGGATTTACAAATGAAAGGCGCGGGCGTATGGAGAAAATAAATGATGGAGAAAACAAAAGGCCACCGCGATGCGGTGGCCTTTTGCTTCTTGTAACAAGAATTTGGTGGAGCTACGCGGGATCGAACCGCGGACCTCTTGCATGCCATGCAAGCGCTCTCCCAGCTGAGCTATAACCCCGATTTTTGTGAATGACCGGTAGTCATTCTGAATTTGGTGGAGCTACGCGGGATCGAACCGCGGACCTCTTGCATGCCATGCAAGCGCTCTCCCAGCTGAGCTATAACCCCAAATTCGGTATTGAATGAATGGTTCTGGCGGCCATTCATCCTAAATAATGGTGGAGCTACGCGGGATCGAACCGCGGACCTCTTGCATGCCATGCAAGCGCTCTCCCAGCTGAGCTATAACCCCACAAAGGTCGGCTTGGGTGATACACACCGCACTGCCCTGGGTACTTCATGTCAATCAGGAACCTGGTGGAGCTACGCGGGATCGAACCGCGGACCTCTTGCATGCCATGCAAGCGCTCTCCCAGCTGAGCTATAACCCCTTTGATTCCAGATTGTTCGAGGAGAATTTGGTGGAGCTACGCGGGATCGAACCGCGGACCTCTTGCATGCCATGCAAGCGCTCTCCCAGCTGAGCTATAACCCCAACTCACCTCGGCGCTGACGAAGTTATCTCCGGCAACGGAGGCGCATGATAGGCATCACCCGCTTTGCTGTCAACCCTAAAATAACCGCGACTGATTCGTTTAGTCAAAATTGCAGCAGTTCGCTGTTTTTACCAGCAAGGCGCGTGCTATCTCTCTGTTTTATGTCACAAATCGGCTCAAGCACCTATACAGGAGAGGCCGTGCAGCAAGCCCCTTTCCCCGTGCAACGCCCCCCGCTCTCAGACCTCTCTATGCTGGCTGGTAATCAGCTTCTCCCCCGTCACCTCGGGAAAGCCTTTCCATAAAGGGCATTGCATTTGAAAACCCTTTCCATGATTTTTGTAAATTTACAACACAGAAAGTTGATCTGGATCACAAATGACCATAGGATCAAACCGTGACCCAGGTCACACACCATAACCATAAATGACAGAGCGATGAGGTAAACCATGTTTGAGAATCTGGCAGTCCTGTTCCACCTGCGTGGTGCAACCACCAAGAACGGCGTTGTAGAGAAAGATGCCTATGCCCCCTCCACCCGTGAATACTACTTCCGCTACGGCAAATAATTGCTGAAAGCCTTTCACGAAAAATGTAATAAAACAACAACACACATCATCACACAGCCCTTTCGAGGCGCTGTCCTGTCCGGGCCAGATGTTCCACGGCCAAACCTGAACTCCACCAAACAAGAATGGGGCCCGCAGGCCCCATCTTTTATTGCTCCGGATTGTCATTGCACCAGATAGTGCGCTGGCTAATCGGCAAGCCTTGTAACCCTGAAACGGCTCAGAGCTTGATCCAGGCATCAGCCCAGGCCGTGCCCTTGCCCGGCTCATAAGCCCAGGCGGCACCGGCGCACCAGCCGGTGTAGGGGTGCGGTTTGCACTCGTAGCTGGCACCGCCGTTGCTGACCCGCTCGCCCGCCTTGTAGGGAGTCCCCTCTTTATAGACCGGATAGTCAGGCGGCGTTCCCCCCCCCTCCTCTCCTTTCACCAGCAGGCTATGAGTAGTGCTGCGGCTCAGATTACCTTCATCTGTGACCGTCAGTTTGATCTCCAGCTTGGTATCGCTGGCTGGCTTGGGCAGAGTCAACTCCAGCGTAACCTGATCCAGCGCAGGCGCAGAGGCACCGGCCGGAATAGTCCAGGCATAAGTGAGCGGTTTGCCTTCCGGATCGCTGGAGTGCTGGCCGGAGAGGGTCACCTTGCTGCCACCTTCGGCCTGCGCCGGGCCAGTGATATTGGCCACCGGCGGCAGGTTGGTGCCACCGCCGTTATCCTCGATCACCACCTCCGGATAGAAGTGCTGAACGCAGCGGCTGTAATCCCCTGCCTTGAAGGCGCTGAAGCGGGTCTGGTAGCCCACCAGCTTGCACGCATAGCTCTTGCCGCCGTTGGGGTTCTCTGCCACATAGCTCCAGTCCTGCTCCCAATAGATGGGCAAGGCACCGGCGCCATTGTCGTCAAACACCTTCATGTTCTTGCAACCCAGCACCTCGTCGGATGGCACCGCCACTCCGAGGTAGTTGGCAAACTCGCGGTAGTAGTTGATGCGGTTCTGGGACTGGGCGTGCTCGACCGGGCCGCCGCACTCCACCCCACCGTTGATGATCTGGGTGGTGACCCCGAAGCCCGGCACCAGACCGTTCTGCTTGTCAGGGTCATTCGGCTGCCAGGTGCCATCGATGACATGGAGCATGGAGGGCTTGGGCGGCTGCGGATAGGTATAGAAGAACACCGCACTGGCGAGGTTCAGCCAGGTGTCGGCCACCAGATCGGGGCGGTCGAGCAGGGTGCGCACCGTGCCGAACATCGCCTCGGAGAAGGGGCCGTAGTTGTAGTTGTAGGAGAGTTGCTTGGCGCCGCGGCCAAAGTAGCTCTTGAACTCGCCATTGTCGAACGTACCGCACGGCCACTGCTGACCCTGCCACACATCGGGGCGGCACTCGGCGTTGTAACCGCCGCGCATGGTCTCATTCCATCCCATCTCGCGCACGTAGACCAGCGCCTGACGCCACTCGGCTTCCGGGCGCCAGTTTTCATGGCCGCCGGTCTCCTGGGCGAAGTGGGCGAACATGGTCGCCAGGGTCTTGCGGCAGATGGCGTCAGCATCGCGGCCGTCGCTGTAGTCGCCGCACAGGGCCGGGAACTTGGCCGCCGCCTGCAGCAGGCCGCGATAGGTGTACTCGGGGGCGCGCAGCGGGAAGAGGTAGTTGAACTGACCCTCGCTCAGCAGGCTTTCGACCCGCTTGACGTTGCCCGGGTTGTCGACACGGCCCGGCTGCACCGCCTCGACCACCAGATTGTCCCGGGTAGCGATGGAAGCCTTGACCGCTTCCATCGCCGGGAAGTCGGTCAGCGCCTTCTCTTTGGCATCCAGCTCGGCCTGGCTCATATAGACGGGGGTGGTGCTGCCATCCGGCGGGGTAGGCGTTGGCGGATTGGGCTTGTCATCGCCGCCGGTGTCCGGCGGGGTCACTTCCCCTTCGCCGACAAGCTTCCACGGGGTATCCCACTCATGGGCGGCCGCCATGCCCGGAGTCTGACCCGGGTTGACCCACCACTTGGCCTCGAAAACCTGGCCGTTGTAATTAACCTGGCTGCCGCCCGGGTAGGATTTGTTGATGTCGTATGCCTCGGCCGCCCACAGGTGGCCGCTCAGCATCATGCCGGCAAGCAGAAGGGTGATGCGGTTTTTTTTCATTATTGTTGCTCTCTATGGTTTTGTGGCAAAAGGCGGAGCCTGCCTGAACAGGCTCCGCCATCTTCATCATGGACTCAACCTAGGGGCAGCTTGCCGCCCCGACATCCAGCCAGACATCGTGTTTGCCCGGCTCGTTGCCTTGAGTCCACCACTTGGCCTTCCACTGACGGCCGTTGTGGTTGGTCAGCTCACCGCCGTTGTAGGCAACGGTCGCGCTCCAGCCCAGCTCAACCTGACTCACCAGTGCCCACTGATCGGCGACGCGGCCCGGCTCATTACCCTGAGTCCAGTACTTGGCCTTCCATACCAGCTGGTTATGGCTCACCTTGTCACCGCCGTTGTAGACCTTACTGGCCTGCCATGCGGGAACGTTGGCCGCTTCCGGATCTGTGGTGTTGCAAGAGCCCCCCTCACCACCTTCGTTGATTGGCGTGACGGTGAGACGGGTGGCCGCGTTGGCGTCGAGCGCACCGTCAGAGACGGTCACTGAGAGGTCATAACCTGTTTCGACATCGACCGCCGGGCCGGTGACCACCAGGGTGGCGCTGTTCTGGCCGGTCGCCGTGATACCGGCAGGCACCTGCCACTGGTAGATCAGCTCGTCGTCGTTGGGGTCGGATGCCTTGGCGGTGATGGTCACCTGCTTGCCCTCTTCCACCTTGACGCTGGCAGGCAATGTGACCACTGGTGGCAGGTTGGGCTGTGGCGCCTTGTTGGTCACCACCACCTGATCCCTGGCGGTCAGTTGATGGTCATCGGTCACCGTCAGCTCGAACACCAGATTGATGTCGGTTGCCACGGCATCCAGTACTACACGGGCCTTGGCCTGAGTCGCATCATGCAGGGTGGCTTGCGGGCCGGAGACTTGCTTCCAGCTATAGGTGAGGGTGCCATTTTCCGGGTCGTGGGAGGCGGAGCCGTTCAGCATCACCTCGGTCGGGCCGGTGACACTCAGATCGCTGCCCGCATTGGCGACTGGCGGCTTGTTGGCTGGCGGAGTGACCCCTTCACCGTGACCGAGACCTTCATGCATGGCGTTGAGGATGTCGCCGTTGTCGGCATCGATCTCCCAAGAGAAGAGCCCGCCCAACTTGTTGGCCAGCACATATTGGCCTTTCGCCTTGACCGAGCGCTCGTCGTCATAGGTGATCAGCTCGCCGGTGGAGGGCTTGAAGAGGGTGGCCGCTTCGGCAGTCTCGTCGTAGTTGTACTCCCAGCCTGCGCCCATATGGCTGTTGACGATGTGACGATAATCCAGCACGCCATCTTCCCAGGTGCCCTTGATCTTGCCGGTGGCGGTGCCGGTGAAGGGGTCATTGCCCTGATAACCGCTCACCCCTTTCCAGCCGCGACCGTAGGCGGCGGCACCGATCACCAGCTTCCCGGAGTCGACCCCCTGCGCCAGCAGCTGCTGTACCGCTGCATCAGTGTTGTAGCGCTTGTTGGCCGAGCCGTTGGTGGCCTGATAGAGGTTGGCCTGATGACCCAGGGAGGTATTGCTCCAGGCACCGTTGTAGTCGTAACTCATCACGAAGAGGTGATCCATGTACTGCTGGGCAGCCTTGTAATCCACATCCTCAATCTTGTCGTAACCGGCACCGATGGCGGAGGTGAGCTGATAGGTGCGACCGGTCTCGGCCTCCAGCTCGTCGAGCATGGCGCGCAGATCCTTCATGATCAGCACATAGGTTTCACCATCTTTGGTCTTGTCCCCCAGATTGGGGTTGGCGCCATCGCCGCCCGGGAACTCATAGTCGATATCGACACCGTCGAAGAACTTCCAGGTCTGCAGGAACTCTTTGACCGAGGCGACGAACACGTCACGCTTGGCCTTGTCATGCATGAAGAAGAAGGGGTCGGATAGGGTCCAGCCACCGACGGAGGGTAGGATCTTCAGGTCCGGATAGGCCTGTTTGAGGGCCATCAGGTTACCGAAGTTGCCCTTGTAGGGCTCATCCCAGGCAACCAGTGACCCCTGCCCTTTTTGCAGCGCGGCCCAGGGATCGTGAATGGCGACCTGGAAATCCTTGCGCCCGGCACAGGCACGTTGCAGCGCCTGGAAGCTGCCGGAAATCTCTTTGAGGCTGTCGTTGAGGCCATCACCGCCACAGATCGGGGTGAAGCCATAGAGGATATGGGTCAGGTTCTGGGCAGGCAGCTTATCCACGGTGAAGTTGCGATCGTAGACCCCCCACTCCACATAGTAGGTGCCGACCACCTTGCCGGATTTGTTGACGTAAGGCTTGTTGTGCTCCTGCAGGGCGGGCTTGAGCGGTGCGAGGTGGCTGCCGTCGGTATCAGCGACCACGATCTCCTTGGCATCAGACAGGGTGCAGCCATCGCCGTTGCACAGCGCGACCTGCATCTGATAGCGGCCCCCCTTGTGCACCTTGAAGGTGGCGGTACCCGCGGCGGAAGAGGGACCGGACCAGACTTCCTTGCCATCCAGCAGCACCTTGGCACTCTGGCCGATATCGCCGTTCCAGAGATTCCAGGTGACGGTCACATCGGCACCATCCTTCACCTTGACCAGCTCATTATAAGCGGTCGCGGACTGGCTGACTTCGACGATGGCGAACTTGGTGGGGCCCCAACCGATGGCGGGTTTGCCGGGAGCTGCCGCATAAGCGGCGGAGGAGGCGAGCAGGGTACCGACCATCATGGCCAGCAGTGCGGGTTTTGGACTTAGCATATTGCTTTCCTTTTCGTTATGGAAAAACGAAAGGGCTACGCAACACGACAGGTAACACAAAAGCGACCACCCCTTGGCAAAGGCAGCCGACATTCTACTGTGGTGGCCCCGCTATCCTAGGTCGTCTTGACCCTTAGACCGGAAGCTTTGCGTCCCGACTTTTCAATCGGTTTGCCCTTGTCACAACGTTATTTCTGGCGATAAATAATCGCCGATTGACTGTAGGGTAATTCTGTTGGGTAAGCAAACTGGACCACTGCCTGCTAACTGGTTACCAACCCCGATAATTGCCCACTTTCAATAAATTAGTGTTTAAAAAACAATCTGATATGAAAGTCCAATCTCAGCACCTCCAACCAGATACCGGGCACCATTTTTTTGATCTGCATCACACCAAATTGAGAAAAATCAATGAGTAAGAACAATATGCGACAAAAGACCCATCTGTATCGCAACTAATGAATTTATAATCGCCGCTTTGCATGACCAGCAGGTGTCTTCATGCCCAGCGAACTGCCCTCACGCACCCGATTATCCAGATACGACAAATTTGTTCGTTTGACGATTTATACCTTGCCACTGGCCGGGATGCTCTTGCTGATCAACAGCCTCAATGGCTGGCAAAGAGCACCGCTTGCCAGCACCTTGCTAGTCCAGAGCTACCTTATTTGCACCTTCTGGCTCTATCGCCACTACCGCTACCATCTGCACCGCCAGTGGCAACATCTGAGTGAAGCACTCAAGATCAACGAAACCACCGCCGAACTGGCCCGCAACTCGGCGCAATACCAGACCGAAGAGGCCTTTCTGGAGGATCTGCTCAGACGCGCCGTGATGTTGATACCGGGGGCCGAGATGGGCTGCCTGATCAAGCTGCTGCCGGGCACAGGCATGCTGAGGTATGAAGCGGCCATCGGCATGGATCTGGTTAAACTGCGGCGGATCAATCTGCCGCTGGAGCACACCTTTCAGTACAAACTGACTCAGGGGCGCTGCAACAAAACCTTGCTGATCAACGACCTGTCGAAGATAAACGCCACCATGCCCCTGTCCGAACAGGACAGAGAGCTGCTGGTCAACTGCACCGACCTGCCCATCCAGGCCACGCTGGCGACCCCGATCCATATCGATGGTCAGCTCTACGGCATGATCAATATGGACAGCAGCAAACGTCATGCCTTTACCCGCTACGACAGCCACCTGATGGCGATCCTGGCGCGGGATATTCGCCACGCCATCACCATCTATCAGCAGTCCCGCCGCATCTATCAGCTGGCCAATACAGACCAGCTGACCGGGCTCGCCAATCGCCAGCAATTCGAACTCGCTCTGCAGGGGCAACCGGAAGGCACACTGCTGCTGATCGACATGGATAATCTCAAGCAACTCAATGACAGCAGTGGCCATTTGGCGGGTGATCAGGCCCTGCGCCTTATCGCTGACGGCATACGCCAGCACTTCGGTCAGGGGGTAATTGCCGCCCGCTTTGGCGGGGATGAGTTTGTGCTGCTCACCACTCTGACACCGACCGAGCTGCAACAGACGATGACCAGGCTGACGACCATGCTGGCCAGCGCCTCCCCCACCATCTCGTGCAGCATGGGGATGGCCCCCTATCGCGGCGACTTTGCTGCCGCGTTTGCCAGAGCCGATGCCGACATGTACCAACACAAGCGGCGCCACAAAGAGCAGCGTGCGGCACAGATGCCACATATCAGGGAGAGCATTAATCACTAGGCAGGAGTGAGCACTTTGCAGGGACGAGAGAGAAGCTGGGAGAAACCGGTTGGCAGGCCCGTCAGAGAGTAGCGAAGCGGGGAGAAAAAACGGGGCATGACTGGCATGCCCCGCCACCATTCAATGCTTATTTACAGCTGGCGGCCCCCACATCCTGCCAGACGTCGTGTTTGCCGGGCTCATTGCCCTTGGTCCAGTACTGCGCCTTCCACTGACGGCCGTTATGAGTGGTAAGCTCGCCACCGTTGTAGGCCACATTGGCATCCCAACCTAGTTGCACCTTGCTCACCAGCAACCACTGATCCGCAGTGCGGCTAGGCTCGTTGCCCTGGGTCCAGTACTTGGCCTGCCATACCAGCTGGTTGTGGCTCACCTTGTCGCCACTGTTATAGGTGCTGGCCGCTTTCCAGAGTGGCCAGTTGGCCGCATCCGGATCAGTCGCCGTGCAACCACCGCCGCTGCTGGCCGGTTTGACCGTCAGACGGGTTGTCGCACTGGCATCCAGCCCGCCGTCGGAGACGGTGACGCTCAGGTCATAGCCGGTGTCGCTGGTGACGTTCGGGCCGGTGACTACCAGAGTGGCGCTGTTCTGGCCCGTTGCGGTGATGCCTGCCGGCACGCTCCACTGATAGGTCAACGGATCACCGTTCGGATCAGAGGCGGTCGCCTTGATGGTCACCTGCTTGCCCGCCTCCACAGAGGCCGTGGCAGGTACACTCACCACCGGCGCCAGATTGGCCTGCGGCGCCTTGTTGGTCACCACCACCTGATCCTTGGCACTCAGCTGCTGGTCATCGGTCACGGTCAGCTCGAACACCAGATTGATGTCGGCGGCCACGGCATCGAGTACAACACGGGCCTTGGCCTGAGTGGCATCAAGCAAGCCAACCTGCGGCCCGGAGATCTGCTTCCAGCTATAGGTGAGGGCGCCATTTTCCGGATCGTGGGAGGCCGACCCATCCAGCGTCACCTCGGTCGGGCCGGTCACCTTGAGGTCACTGCCCGCGTTGGCCAGCGGCGGCTTGTTGGCTGGTGGAGTCGCCCCCTCGCCGTGGCCCAGCCCCTCGTGCATGGCATTGAGGATGTCGCCGTTGTCGGCATCGATCTCCCAAGAGAAGAGGCCACCGAGCTTGTTGGCCAGCACATACTGCCCCTTGGCCTTGACCGAGCGGTCGTTGTCATAGGTGATGAGGTCGCCGGTCGCCGCCTTGAACAGATAGGGCGCCTCGGCCACCTCGTCATAGCCCTTCTCCCAGCCCGCACCCATCCGGTTGTTGACGATGTCGCGGTAATCCACCACCCCGTCCTCCCAGGTGCCTTTCACCTTGCCGGTCGCCTTGCCGGTGAAGGGGTTGTTGCCCTGATAACCGTTCACGCCAGTCCAGCCACGGCCATACATGGCGGCCCCGACCACCAGCTTGCCCGGTTCAACCCCCTGCGCCAGCAGCTGATTCACCGCCTTGTCGGTGGTGTACTTGGTATCGGGATCCCAGCTCGCCGCATAGAGGTTGGTCTGGTGGCCCAGCTCGGTGTTGCTCCAGGCACCGTTGTAGTCGTAGGTCATCATGAAGATGTGGTCCATGTAGGGCTGGGCCGCCTTGTAGTCCACATCCTGGATCTTGTCGCCCCCCGCGCCAATGGCGGAAGTGAGCTCATACTGGCGACCAGTCTCGGCCTCCAGCTCGTCGAGCATGGCCCGCAGCTCCTTCATCAGGACCACATAGGTGGCACCATCACTCGGGCTACCCAGTTTCGGGTTGGCACCCTGTCCACCCGGGTACTCCCAGTCGATATCCACACCGTCGAAGAACTTCCAGGTCTGCAGGAACTCTTTCACCGAGCCGACAAACACATCGCGCTTGGTTTTGTCACCGAGGAAGTAGAAGGGATCGGAGAGAGTCCAGCCGCCGACGGAGGGAAGGATCTTGAGGTTCGGATAGGCCTGCTTGAGCGCCATCAGGGCGCCGAAGTTGCCCTTGTAGGGCTCGTCATGGGCGGTGAGGTTGCCTTGCGGCATCTGGATGGCGGCCCAGGGATCGTGCATCGCCACCTTGAAGTCGGCGCGACCGGCACACGCCCGTTGCAGCGCTTGGAAGCTCCCTTCGATCTCCTTGAGGCTGTCGTTGAGGCCATTCCCGCCGCAGATGGGGGTGAAACCATAGAGGATATGGGTCAGGTTCTGGGCCGGGATCTTGTCCACCGTAAACTTGCGACCATAGACCCCCCACTCCACATAGTAAGTCCCCACCACCTTGCCGGACTTGTTGGCGTAGGGCTTGTTGTTCTCCTGCAGTGGCGCCTTGAGTGGTGCCAGATGGCTGCCGTCGGTATCGGCGACCACGATCTCCTTGGCATCAGAGAGGGTACAGCCATCGGCGTTGCACAGCGCCACCTGCATCTGGTAGCGCCCCCCTTTCTTCACCTTGAATTTGGCACTGCCCGCCGCGGCCGAGGGGCCGGACCACACCTCCTGACCATTGAGCAGCACCTTGGCACTCTGGCCCAGATCGCCGCTCCAGAGGTTCCAGTTCACCTCTACATCGGCGGCATCCTTTACCTTGACCAGATTGTTGTAGGCAGTGGCCGCCTGATCGACTTCAACGATGGAAAACTTGGTGGGGCCCCATCCGATGGTGGGCTTGCCGGGCGCCGCAGCATAAGCGGACGAGGCGCAGCACAGACCGACCGCGAGGGCCAGCATGGTAGGCTTTGGACTTAGCATTTTTATATTTCCCTATTTCGTTATGTTGGCAACGAAAAGGGCTACGCCCTGACAGGTCACGCAGACGGCAGTGCGGCCTCTTGGCAAGGTGCACAACAACCTGTGGTGGCCCCGCTATCTCAAGTACGGCTCATCCCTGGACCGGAAGCTTTGCGTCCCGATCTTGCGATCGGTTTGCCCTTCGGTTACTTCATTTGCGATGCAAAAAATCGCATCCCGACTATAGAGTGAGCCAATCCGGTCTGCCACTGTCGGCGTTCACCGACAGTGGCAAGCCAAAAGAGTAACTGGCAGCCATTACGCAGGAAGATGAAGAGATCTTCGCCAATAAATCTCTGTTTTCGGCATTCATCCATGACCACGGGCCACAGGATCATTGCGCGGTTTTGTGAGCCGGTTCACGGCTAGCCGCCCCGGATGCGGCTAGCGCAGCAGCAGACTGTTCATCAGGGCCCGCAGTTTGAGTGGTTTGACCGGTTTGCTGATGTAGCCATACCCCCGCTCGCGGATCTGCGCCTGCAACTCGCTCTTGCGATCGGCACTGATGATGATGCCTCCCAGCTCGTCGCCACACACCCGTTGCAGGGCTGCCAGCGCCTCCAACCCGGTCTTGCCATCGTCGAGGTGGTAATCGGAGAGCACCAGTCTTGGCACAAACCCGTCTGCCACCAGCTCCTCGGCTTCGGCCAGATCAACGGCGCAACGCACCTCGCAGCCCCAACGGCCGAGCAGGGTGCTCATGGCGGTCAGAATGTCCCGCTCATTGTCGATACAGAGCACGGCGACCCCCTCCAACTGGCTGTCGCGCACCACTGGCGCCGCCAGCTGATGGGCCGTGACCGGCCGGGTCGCCAGATTGAGGGTCACCGCAAAAACCGACCCCTTGCCCGGCCAGCTCTGCAGGGTGAGCTGATGACCGAGCACCTGCGAGATGCCGCGGGCGATGGCGAGCCCCAGACCCAGCCCCTGCTCCTTGGCGGTGCGGGAGTGATCGAGACGGGAGAACTCGTCAAAAATCGCCTCCTGCTTGTCCTGCGGGATGCCGGGGCCGTTGTCCCACACCTCGATGCGGATCTTGCTTCCTGACTTGCGACAACCGAGCAGCACCCGGCCACCCGGGTTGTAGCGAAACGCATTGGTGAGGAAGTTCTGCAGCACTCGGCGCAGCAGCCGCACATCGCTATGCACCGCATGCTTGCTCTCCACCACCGAGAAGTGGATCCCCCCCGCCTGCGCCAGTACGCCAAACTCCGCCTTGAGGTTGTCGAACAGATCACGCAAGACAAAATCGAGCTTTTTGGCCTTGAACTTGCCCGCTTCGAGTCGCGAAATATCGAGCAGATCGGTGATGAGATCCTCGGTCGCCCCCAGCGCATCATCGATATGGCGGGCGATACGGGCCTGCTCGCCAGCATCGGGCAACATCTCCAGCAGGGAGGAGGTAAACAGCTTGGCCGCATTGAGGGGCTGGGTCAGATCGTGGCTGACCGCTGCCAGAAAACGGCTCTTAGAGTGGTTGGCCCGCTCCACCTGCTGGTTCACCAGCAGTAGTTGGCGGTTGAGTTCGGAGAGCTCACGGGTGCGCTCGGCCACCCGCGCCTCCAGATGTTCGTTCGCTTCGCGCAGCACCCGCTCTGCATCGCGAAACGGCGTGATGTCGGTAAAGGTCATGACAAAACCGCCGGCGGGCATGGGGTTGCCCTGCATCTCGATCACCCGCCCGTCCGGGCGCTCCCGCGCCGAGATATGGGCACTGCCCCGCTTCATAAAGGCGACCCGCCGCGCCACGTGATCCTCGATATCGCCGGGGCCGCAAAGCCCCTGCTGGGCGTTGTAGCGGATGATCTCCTCGATGGGACGCCCTGCCTGAATAAGCCCCGGCGGATAGTGGAACAGCTCGATGTAACGGCGGTTCCAGGCCACCAGCCGAAGTTCCCTGTCCACCACCGAGATCCCCTGCCCGATATGCTCGATCGCTCCCTGCAGCAGGCCGCGGTTGAAGCGAAACACGTCGGAGGCCTCATCGACGATGGTGGCGATCTCCTCGAGCTGCATGTTGCGCCCCTGCAGGGCAGAGGCGAGCACCAGCCGTGCTGATGAGGTGCCAAATACCCCCGCCAGCAGCCGCTCGGTGTGGGCAATCAGCTCGGCCGAGGCCTGCATCTGCGGAGCAAGGGTGCCGCCCCGCTCACCGGCGAAACGACCAAAGGCGCGTTTGACCCGGCTTGAACCGACAAAGCGGGCCGCCAGCATCTCCAGCTCCTTGACCGAGACCCGCGCCTGATAGAGGGCGGCGGTATCGCGGCTCGGCTTGCCGACAAAGTTGGCCGCCTGCAGCCGCTCGCTCACCGCAGGGCGTGAGAGCAGCGAGCCTGCCACATAGCCGAGCAGGTTGAAGAGCAGGCTCAGGAAGATGCACCAGGCCCCGAGACTCAACTCGCGAAACGCGGGCCAGTCCGGCGGCGCCAGCAGCTCGGCCAGCGGTGAACCGGCCAGCAGCCCGCTCTCCACCAGCAGGGTCACGAACCAGAGGCTTACCCCGAGGCTCAGCCCAAGATAGACCCCCTTGCGATTGCCGTGACGCCAGTAGAGGCCGAGCAGCAGGGCCGGCGCAAACTGGGCCACCGCGCCAAAGGAGAGATAGCCGATGCGCGACAAGCTGGTGAGATCGCCGAGCCAGAGGTAGAGCCCCCAGGCCGCCAGTAAGATCAGCAAGATGGCGCCACGGCGCACCTGCAACAGCAGCCGTACCAGCCGCTCGTCGCGCCCCTGCCGCCAGAAGCGGCGCAGCAGCACCGGCAGCACCAGATCGTTGCTCACCATGATCGCCAACGCGATGGTGCAGACGATCACCATGCCGGTGGCCGCCGAGGTGCCGCCGAGAAACGCCAGCATCGCCATGCCATCGAAACCGAGGGCCATCGGCAGACTGATCACATAGGTATCGGAGGCCATGTCGGCCCCCACCCACTGCTTGCCCGCCAGCGCCAGCGGCCAGATGAAGAGCCCCATCACGAACAGGTAGAGCGGGAAGATCCAGCGCGCCCAGTGCAGATCCTGCCCCTGATTGTTCTCCACCACAGTCACATGAAACTGGCGCGGCAGGCAGATAACGGCGCACATCGCCAGCACCGTGTAGATGGCAAGCTCCAGCAGGTTGCCTGGGCTCACCGCTACCACCTGTGCAAAGAAGTCGCGGGTCACCTTCTCGTGAGCCTCGCCCGGTTTGCTCAGGATCAGCCAGAGGGCAAAGCCCCCCACCGCGATAAAGGCCAGCAATTTGACCACCGACTCGAAGGCGATGGCCACCACCATCCCCCTGTGGTGCTCGGTGGCATCGAGGTGGCGGGTGCCGAACAGGATGCTGAACAGCGCCAGCAGCAGAGTGACCCCGAGCGCCAACTCGCTGGTATTGCTGGTCGGGCTGATGCCGCCGCTGTTGACCATCAGCAGATCCAACCCGGTCACGATGGCTTTGAGCTGCAATACCAGATAGGGGAGGATCCCCATGATGGCGATGAGGGCGATCACCATGGCGAGCCGCTGGGATTTGCCGTAACGGGCAGCGATAAAGTCGGCGATGGAGGTGATGTGCTCGCGCTTGGCCACCAGAATAAGGCGGGCCAGCAGCCGCCAACCAAACAGAAAGACCAGCATGGGACCAAGATAGATGGGCACCGGCGACCAGGGGGATTCACTCGCCTGCCCCACGGTGCCGAAGAAGGTCCAGGAGGTGCAGTAGACCGCCAGCGACAGGCTGTAGAGCAGCGGTTGCCCCTTGAGACGGTGCCGTTTGTGCTTGTCTGCCACGAAGGCTATCAGAAACAGCAGCCCCAGATAGGTGAGCGACAATCCGATCAGCAGCCATCCCTGGTGCATCGATAACTCCTTGTCCATGTTGATTTTTTGTATACAGCCTCGTCAGTCTAGAGAGGCAGCAGCCAAAAGTCATCCCCTTCGGACAGATTGAAATTATCGTTTTTCAATAAGTTTTGCCTTGACTGAATATCGTAAAACGATAAACATTCGCCCATCTGCATATTGATAAACAATAAACTCCAAGCCATTTCGCCAGCGAGATGGCCCCCACCATGAGGTTCATGATGAGAACGACCAAACTCGAACGCCTGAGTGTTCTGATCGAGTGGCTGCTGCTGTTTGCCCTGCTCGCCACCCCCGCCATTACCCTGATGGAGACCTGGTCCCACCTGTTTGGCGGCAATGACCTGCTGCAAGAGGAGCTCAACCAGATCATCCACAGCAGCGGCTCGCACATTCTCAATGGCGTGCCGCTGGCCAATGGTGAAACGCCGTCCCTCGACCTCTTCCCAGAGCCGCCTCTTACCATTGCCGACTATCCGCTGCGTACCGCCAACCGACTGCTCGGCACCCTGGTGCAGTTGTTGCCAGATCTGGTCTTCATGCTGATGCTGTGGCAACTGCGCCAACTGTTTCGCGGCTACCGCCACGGCCTGCTCTTCACCTTCGAGCAGATCCGCCGCTACCGGCAGATCGGAGTGCTGCTCTGCGTCTCCTTCCTGGTCGAGCTGATCCAGACCCCCTTGCTCGATACCGTCCTCACCATGAGCGGACCCGAGATACATGGCTCCGTCTCCATCAGCTCATCCGATTTCCGGCTACTGCTGGCGGGACTGATCGTACTGGCGCTGGCACTGGTCATGCGCGAGGCCAAACTGCTGGCCGACGAACAGCAACTGACGGTGTGAGGATCCTATGCCTATCATCATCCGGCTCGATGCCCTGCTGGCCGAGCGCAAGATGACCGCCCGCGAGCTGGCCCAGCGCATCAACATCACCGAGGCCAACCTCTCGATCCTCAAGAATGGCCACGCCAAGGCGGTGCGCTTCTCCACCCTGGAGGCCATCTGCCGTGAACTTAAATGTCAGCCCGGCGATCTGCTGGGCTACGAGCAGGAGCGCTAACCCCCTTATGAGTCGTCATATCACCCAGTTTGCCCTGTGGCTACTGCCGCTGTGGGCCTGCGCCGCCGATGGCGCGAGCGGCCCACGCTACCTTATCGAGCAGGGCGCCAGTGCCAATGTGCTGCAAGTGCGCCTCACCATGCATGGCAAGCCCCCTTTTACCCTACTCCCCGCCCGCCAGTTGCCTGGCAGTACCGCGCCGGTTTCCCCCGCGCTGGTCTGCCTTGCAGACAACCAGCCGGTTGCCCTCAACCAGCCCTTCTCTTGCAAAGAGATCGGCTGGCAGATCACGCTCACAACGGCTCCGGCACTGGGTGCGGATGCCTCGGCCCAACAGTCGCTGCTGTTTGCCCCTGACCAGTGGCTATTGACCGAGTGGGGTAACTTTGTGCGCCAGATGGGGAGCCACCAAGGAAAGGTTTGTCTGCCGGATGGCAGCTGCCAACCGCTGCCGGATGTCAACCAGCCGCCGCTGATCCTGCCATTCGGTCTGGACACTGTGCCCGTCACCAAGCCGGATCCGCGGCTGGTGCTGAGCCATGACGGGGCAGCCAACCAGTTCGATCTGCCAGGTCTGCAGCAGCAACTGAATGAGATCATCGACTATCTGGCCTTCCAGCTCGATGTGGCTCCACCCACTCACCCGTGGCAACTGGTGTGGCTGGGGCGGGATGTGGCGACCCGCTCCCTCGGCGGCGCCGCCGGAGATCAGGTGTTTGTCGCCAACTACCCCATCATGAATGGCAAACCGACGCCACAGGCCCCCTTGCGCCTGCTGCGCACTTCGGCCCACGAGGCGGTACACATCCTCAGCGCTCGCCGCTCCGAGCCGCAACCCACCTGGGTCAACGAGAGCCTCGCCGAGTACCTCGCCATCAAGGCACTGCGCCGCTTCCGGCTGCATCAGGTCACGGCAGTCAACGAGCTGGCCGAGCGGGGCAAACAGCTGCCCCATAGCGAGAGCGGCCTCTATCGGGCGGCCCGCGAGGTGATGGCGGGCGATCGCTCCTACTACCCGCTCTTTTACGTCAAAGGGAGCGCCTTCTGGGAAGTGCTGGAGCGGGAGCTGCAACACAATGACGTGATGCTGGCGCAACTATTGCCCCAATTGGGCTGGCTGCCGGATGGCCGCTTTGATGCCGCATCCAATGAGCTGATTGCAGGCACCATCGGCTCGGATACCTGGCGCCGACTCAGCCGCCACTATCTTGGCGAGCAGCAGTAACGCCGCAAACCGCAGCAACAAAAAAGGGAGAGCCGTGGCTCTCCCTTTTGTTAGGTGATGATTCAAATAGACAAATATCAGGCTGGAGCCCTCTCCTGCGTAGAGGGCACAAAGGGGCGCAGCCGCAGGAAAAACACCGGCAACACCACCAGCACCATCAGGAAGAAGATGCCGCCGCCGAGAGGCTCGAACAGCACGCCGCAGAGCGCCATCAGGGCCGCCACCGTCATACCGAGGCCAAGGGCTGCATAGAGCGCCTGGGTCGGGATCAACTGCTCGGCCGGTAGCTGGCGAGTCATAAAACGCACAGCCCCCAGATGGCTCATACCGAACGTCACCGAGTGGAGCAACTGCCCGAGTACCAGCACCCACAGCTCGGTCGAGGCACCCAGCAATACCCAGCGCACCACACAACCAATGGCACCGGCGATAAAGAGACTCTGGGCGCCAAAGCGCTGCAAGAAACGCTTGTCGGCGGCGAACATGCAGATCTCCGCCACCACCCCGAGCGCCCAGAGATAGCCGATGATGGTGCCGCTATACCCTTGCGCCTTCCAGTAGATGGCGCTGAAACCGTAATAGGCGGCGTGGCTTCCCTGCAGCAGAGCGGTCAGCAACAGGAAACGGCGCACCGGCGCGCTGCGCAGGGTCGCCAGCAAAGAGGCCTTGTCCCGCTCGCCCTGACTATCCTGTGGCGCCGGATAGAGCGGCAACCAGCTGAGCAGCAGCATCAGCACCAGCCCCGCCACCATGGTGTGCAAAATCCAGTCGCTACCGAAGTTGCCCACCAGCGCCCCCACCAGGGTAGAGGCGACGATAAAGGCAAAGGAGCCGCACAGCCGCACCTTGCCGTAATCGAGGTGCGCCTGCACCACCATGCGGGTCGCCAGCGCCTCCCCCACCGGCATCAGGGTCGGATAGATAAAGTTCGCCAGCAGGGTCAAGCCCACCAGCCACCAGAGGTTATGACTGAGGTAGAAGCCGAGAAAGGCCAGCAGACTGAGCAGGGAGAGCAATCGGGTAACCGGCAGCAGATGACCCGCCCCCTTGATCTGCCCCATTACCATCAGGTTGCCGGCAAAGCGGATCGCCATCCCCGCCCCCAGCAGCAGACCTATCATCTCGGCACTGACGCCCACCCCCTCCAGCCAGAGCGACCAGAACGGCAAGTAAGCGCCGTAGACAAAATAGAAGGCGCCGAAAAAGAGCGCTAACCAGGAAAACGCGGGCATAGATCCTCTGCAACCGGATGACGGGAGCAGAATGATAACCCATCCGCCCCCGCAGATCCCGATGGAAACCCCGTGAAGAAAACGAAAAAACTTCAATAAAATTGAACTATTACCGAAGAAGCGGGGTCTACCTGATAACACCTCCTCCTGGTTAGTGTTGCAATCCTTCCACCCGCCCATGGCGGGTTTCTTTTTTGTCCCCTGATCACTTTTTCTTATCACCAGGATCTGCATCTCGCATTCAAACTTAAATTGTATGGAGATGGTATTCACCTGACAGTTGCCCACAAAAGGGAATGGTCATACGGCTTCAAACCGGATAACAAAACGGTACCCCTACCGTGTTATCCGGAGTCACCGTATGACCACCAACGAGAAAGTAGCACGTCGCAAACTCAGCCTGCTAGAGCTCGCCAAAGAGCTCAATAATGTCAGCAAAGCCTGCAAGCTCATCGGCTACAGCCGTCAGCAGTTCTACGAAATTCGCCGTAACTACCAGACCTATAGCGCCGAGGGATTGCTCGACAAATTGCCCGGCTGTAAAGGGGCTCATCCCAATCGGGTCGCTCCCGAGATTGAACAGGCCATCCTCGATTATTCCCTCACCAGACCAACTCATGGCCCTCTGCGGGTTGCACAAGAGCTGGCTCTGCAGGGCATCAATGTCAGTGCGGGGGGGGGGGGCGTGGCGTGTGGCAACGTCACGACTTGCTCTCCAAACACGACCGCTTGTTGCGCCTCGAGAAAACGCACCGGGAGCAGACCATTGAGCTCAATGACGAGCAGATTCGCCTGTTAGAGCGCTTCAGCCCCGAGTTTCGAGAACGCCAGATTGAGGTTCACTACACCGGAGAACTGGTGGCGGTCGACACCTTCTTCGTCGGCGCGCTCAAGGGGGTTGGCAAGGTGTATCTGCAAACCGTGCTGGACTGCTACAGTCGCCACGCCTGGGGGCGGCTCTACACCAGCAAGCTGCCGGTGACCTCAGTTCATGTACTCAATGAAACGGTGCTGCCGTTTTTCGAGGCCCACGAGGCACGGGTCTATACCATCCTGTCGGACAACGGGCGCGAGTTCTGTGGACGACCTGACCACCATCCCTACGAGCTGTTCCTGCAACTGGAGGGGATTGAGCACCGGACAACCAAGGTACGCAGGCCACAGAGCAACGGCTTTATCGAGCGGCTACATCGAACCTTGTTGGATGAACACTTCCGTATCAAGGGGAGAACGACCTGGTATGAGTCGGTAGAGCAGATGCAGACAGACCTGGATAGCTACCTAGAGCACTACAACACCCAGCGGCCACATCAGGGCAGGATGATGGAGGGGCAAACCCCCTACAGCATGTTCAGGAAGGGTCTGAAATTGATACCGAAGGAAGTGCGCACTAAAGTAGCGTAAACAAGACACCGGTTTGAGGCCGGTGTCAGGTGATAACAGGATCTATACAGATAGTAGAGAATAGGTGCGCGTTTTAAACTTTCACTCTGCTTGTTCATCCATAACAATCCTTTCGACCAAACCATTATTAATATCGAATGACAGCGTGTTGCTTTTAAATTTATATATTACTTGTACTTTATCTAAATTAAATGGCTTACCATAGGAAGCGAATATATTATCCGTAGTATCTCCTATTGTAATACCCCTGCTGGTCATGTATTTATTACTGTTAATTGTTATAGTTGTTATTCTATAATAGTTGTAATCCATTCCTGTCAATTGATAATTTATATTTGATGATCTGATTGTAAAACCTTTCCAAAAGTGATCGAAGTATTTATATGTTTCATCACCCTTGGCAAGGAAATTACCTGAAATACCAATATCTGGCTGCTTGTTTATCTCACATTTACCCCATGTTTTATAAAACTGCTCATATGAACTTCCTAACTCGATGTTTCTATAGGGTGAAATAATAACAAAATCAGATTTCGACACTTCTGGTGGAAAGTAATGCGATTTAGATGATGAACCAACTAATGTTTCAGCTTTTAGCCAACCACTTACAACAGAGCCATTTGTTCTGATGTAACTACCAAAAATGTAGTCATTGCTTTTAAAATAGGAATGAAAATTGTCACCTTCAATCAAAAATAAACTTTCAGATTTGTACTTTTCGAATGGATAAAAATAGAAAAAGGATTTATTTTTCACAACATATGTGTTAGCGGACTCTATCTTTTGTACGTGCGCCCAGTTTTCGTTGCAATTAGCAATCACAGCACCTGAAAACAAAAAAATAAAATGGATGAACTTCATAATGATAAAATCTTATGTTTTGGCATGGCCAGGAGATGTTAATATCAGGGAGAAATAAATACTGGCACCGGGTGGAGCCGATGTCAGATAATAAACTAGTCTGTATTGCTATATATTTACTTACATCTCATTAGAGTTACATGATTTTTATTATGGAGAGGGGTAAATTCAGATTCTGATACCCAGACATACTTAAATGCACTTTTTTCTAAAAAGCCTTTCCATGATAAATTGATGTTATTGCCATTCATTTCTGCATCTGCAATTGACTTATCAATAGAGAAATCATCCCAGTTGAGCATCATTCCACCACGTCCCAGATCCGCAGGGCCTTCGAGGAAGAAAGACATTTTATTATCATTTCTAACAACTTTAGTAGATATTACTATTTGATTAGAGTTGACTACAATATCAGCTTTTTTTTGATCAAAGATAATACTACCTTTCCCCGAAACACAATCTATAGCCCACCTTTCACCAGCATTTACGCAGAAGGAGAAAAATGCAAAAATAAAAACGCAAAATTTAAAAATCATTTATCATCCAAAACACTTTTTTAAGACGACGCTTTCACACCATGCTCTATTGAAATTCTTTAACAATAAATAGTCATCAAGAATGCGATGAGCGAAAAATAAAAAAGTGCACACTAAAGCAGTACCCAAGAGAAACCGCATTTTAAATATTGCCTCTGGAAATAATTATAATATTGCTGAGCATCAAATTAAAAATAATGTTACTTACTGCACATCCAGCTTCAGTTATGCCCTACACCATAGCCATTTGCTTTTATTCGTTCGGACTTCATCCACCCCTCAGTTGTCACGCCATTTTTTCCAAAGTAAATAACATAATAAAAGTCATTATATTCCATGTACGCATCAATTCGATCCCTGAAAATAATAAACTTGCTCGTTTTACACTTATCATCAGGCGCAGAGTAAAAAAAACTTCTTCCCTTGCTTGAAACTGTATAGCCAGATTCAGAACTATTTATTCTCTCTGCTTCAATCTGACCTACGGAATCTTTTTTTTCACAATAGTTTCCCATCTCACCAGATGAAACCACACCACAAAAAAACCATAAAATAAAAATAATATTTTTCATTTCACCCATCCATTTGCTTTCATTATACTAATCAATTTATTTGCATACTGAGGATCTGTCGCATAGCCTTTATTTTGGAGGCCTTGAGCCCATTTGACCGGGTCTACCGATTCAAATAAAGAGTGATATCGCTTGTTATTTACAAAAAAATCAGCTCGACCACTTATACTATCCTCAAAAGATTCGTACGCTCTAAACTTATCTAAAACCTTAACTTTAACTCCCCTTTCATATTCATGTGTATATATTTCAACAAAATCTGGATGACCATGAGCTTTGATACCAAAAAGGTTATAACTATAAACGCCAGTATGGACGTCGATTGGAACACTTTTTCCATACCCAGTTTCCAAAATTGCTTGAGCCGCTGTAATCTCAGCTGGAACACGTGATATTTCTTGACTTTCTTTGGCAGATTCATAGACAAACTCAATGAACTCAGCTCTTGTAAAAATTTTTGGCAAGGCTGTTCTCTTTTTATTGTTATTTAAGCAAAATGCCAATGGAAAAATGTGCCACAACTCAGCACCTAATTTTAACTTGGCCACGCTTTGCATCCACTCTAACTTGTCGATACGTTGTTTCTCATGATCAACCAATAAGTCAAAGTCAGGCAGACCAATCTTGGTCATAAGTTTATCTAGCCATAGATAACTACTGGCTGATGATTTTTCATACCACTCACTGGGATGCTTGACAATTAACTTTTGAAGTTGTCCGGCATTATCACTATTTTGTAGAGCGGCCTGTATCTCTTTACTACTTAGTTCACCATTTTTGTCGGTATCGAAACTCTTTACCAATTCGGTAAAGAAGGTGGGTGGCGCATCGGGATCCAGATAGCCATCAGAGCCTGAACCATCGACCTTTTTAAAGCCGATCTTCAGCCAGTCATGCTGACTCAATAACTCAACTTGCTCTTTCTTGACATATTTATCTGCTGAAACGCAGACCCACTCCTGCTTGGCTTCATCCTTTTCCTGTTTGGGTGATTCAACCAGCACTTCCTGACTTTTGTCCTTGGTTGCTACCCACTTGGATTTCCCCCCCTCACTCTTCTTCTCATGAAGGATCAAATCGGCAGGCACTTTGGCATAGGTAGCACCACCTTTCGTTCCCGCCTTGTTGGCTAGAACATCGTCCAGACGGGGATCCTGGGTGAACACCTCAAGATGTACCTGATGCTTGCTTTGCTTGCCCCCAATCAGGGAGCCCGGCGTTTCCACCAGACCGAGGTAGCCAATGGTCTCACCCGCCGCGATCGACACGGGAGATGGCAATACATATAATTCGCCGAGATGGGAGGGTGTACGGGTATTGACCTTGATAAATTCATCTTCGACGCACACCCAAGCCATGCCACAACTACCAGCAGCAGCACCTGCACTTGGTGTCACATATTCGCATCTGGCCATCTTGCGAGCCTTATCACCAATCCAATGAAATTCGAGTTGGTGGGCATCATACTGCAACTTGGTGCCAGCAGGCAGAGAAACACTTTTGTCTCCCGCCATTAGACGACCTGTAGGCCCATTGAGAACAGGATCTGAACGGCCAATCATATTAGTCAGCAGCTCAGCTTCTATTTGGTCAAATAGCCAGGTTGGCACATTGGGCTTGATAAAGGTCACGGCATCCGGGCTATTGGCGATCCAGACTGAACTCCCTTCACTGACCAATACGCCAGCCTTTTCAGCCTCTTTTATCTGGGCATTGGACAGCTTGCTCTTGATCTTTACCTTGATGAAATCATACTCCTTGCCCCCAACACTCCCCTTTTTCGGGGGAATGCTGCTATCCATCTCCAGTTCAGTATCCTTAGGCAAAGTGAAACGGGGCAAGGCAGCATCGGCACGCTGCTGCTCTGCATCAGGATTCGCATGGGGAACAGAATTGCGAGCATTCCAACCCTTTTTCAACACCAGCTTCTCGGTGCTTTGGTACTTATCCCAAGGCAACAGGTGCATATAGAGCGAATAAAAGGTGAACTCGTTTTTAGCTTTTGTTTCTGCATTGATTTCACAATATTCGTGTTGGACCAGGCAGAAGCAGTTGGAATAACGCAGTGACTCTCCCTGAAATTCAGAGGTCAGATAATCCTTCATCATCCGAAAAGCCACGACTTTGCCGTCAGCAATGGCTCGGACAGGATATTTATCCTTGCACCAGGGAGCGCTCTGGTCGCTGATATGAATACCACCGTGCCATTTGTTGTGATTGCCAAGGAGATAATGACCGGATTTTTCGCCATTAATAAGTGCAGTCAGCGCTTTGACATCCTTGAATTCTTCACCTTTGGCAGTGAGGATGGGAAATGCAAACTTCATGCTTTATCCTTATTCAGAAAAGAGATAGAATGCATCGGGCTTCTCTTCTTTCAAGAGCGCCTCCATCGCCTTCTCAGTAGGAATGGCCTGGACCAGTTCAACCAGTTCTGGGGCTTTGACCACATCAACCCCTTTGGGAGTAACGGGAGCCTGACCAGCCCAGCCAGAGCCTGCTCCAGGGCTGCCGCCGGCATTGAGTTTGATGGCGGGGCCGACCAGCTTGATGCCGCTCGGGTCAACTTTGACAAAGCTGCCACCCCCCTTGAGGGTGATCTCGGAGCCCGCCTCCAGCACCAGCTTGTCACCCACCTTGATATGCACCTCTTCACCCGCTTCCACCAGCAGCGACTGCCCCAGCTTCTGGTGCAGGGAGGTATCGACGGTCAGTGAATAGTCCGCCTTGATGTGGTCGCGTTTCTCGCCTTCAACTGTCAGGTGGTCATTACCGAGGCTGGGCGGAGCGCCATCCTTACCCGGCACCTTCCTGATGCGAGTGACCCGCTCGTTGTCGATGTCACGATGCTCGTCATGCTTGATATGCCAGGCAGCATCGTTCTGGATAAGTACGTTCAGGTCTTTCTGACCGTGAATATAAATCTCTTCCTGCCCCGCCTGGTCTTCAAAACGAAGTTCGTTAAAACCCTCACCCTTGTGGGTTTCGGTGCGTAGCACGGTGCGGGTCTTGTTGGCCGGCAGCTCGTAAGGAGGCCGGTTGGTGGCATGGAAGGTGCGACCCGTCACGATGGGCTGGTCGGGGTCTCCTTCCAGAAACGAGACGATAACTTCGTGGCCGATGCGTGGGATGGTCATCATGCCATACTGACCACCAGCCCAGCCTTGGCTCACCCGTACCCAGCACGAGCTCTGGTCGTTGCTCGAGCCGTAGCGGTCCCACGGGAACTGCAGTTTCACCCGGCCATGTTCGTCGCAGTAAATCTCTTCCCCCTCGGGGCCGACTACGATGGCGATTTGCGGGCCATCCACCATCGGCTTGCGGGGAGCCTCGGGGCTGCCGATGCGGGCGCGCCAGGTGGTGCTCGCTTTCACTACGCCAAATTCGTTGTGGTAGACGGTCGGACCACTGCCGCCTTCCTCTTCCAGGGCTTGGGGTTGTTCACCGGTGTGGCGGATATGGACGATTTGCCAGTCGCTGTTGAGGCTGCCGTTGGGGTGTTCGGTCAATGAAAAGTGCTGACCCGGCAGCAGCGCCGCGCTGTTGGACTTGCCACTGCCTGCCACCGCGTCATTGCGCAGGGCATCGAGCCGGTGCTGGGCAAAGGCCTTGCCACTCGGGTCCTGCTTGTAGCGGCCCGGGTAGTCGAAGTGCTGGTAGGTATCCCGTTGATGCTCAAGTTCGCTACCCTGCTTCTTGTGGGAGAGACCATAGGCCGGGGTCTTGAAGCTGTAGTCTTTCAGCTCCACATCCGAGGGGCGCACCGATTCGCGGTAGTGGAACTGGCGCACATAGGGGCCCTGCTCCAGCGAGCGGTTGCCGAGGTTGAAGAAGAGCTCGGGGCCGGCAGTCAGGGCCGCCGCGTCGTCGGCAAACACAATGCGGTGTTTGCCTGCTTCGAATTCGTGGAAGTAGAACAAGCCCTCTTCGGCGGCCAAGCGGTTCACGAAATCAAGGTCGGTCTCCCGATACTGTACGCAGTATTCGCGCTGGGCATGCTCATTCTTGAGTGCAAAGGCGTAGTCGGTGATGCCGTGCTCTTGCAGCAGGATGCTGAGGATTTCATCGGGCTTTTGTGCCTGAAAGATGCGGGAGTTTTGGCGCAACCCCAGCCGCCACAGGGCAGGTTTCACCTCCATGCGGTAACGGGTACGGCGAAAGCCGCTGTCCCCTTGGGCAAACTCGCTCACTACCCCGCAGACCCGGCGCTGCAGCTCGCCGTTGTACCACACCATGAGCTCGCACGGCTGGTCCAGCACGGCGCCAAAGTCGACATCGGGCTGGCTGCTTGCCAGCTCAAGGCGCAGGTTGAAGGGCCGGTTCAGCCCCTCGTCCAGCTGGAAACTCGCCACCACGAAGGTGCTCTCGGGCAGCGCCCCCACCTTGACGGTAAATTGCAATCCGGTTTGATTAGCCATGGCTCTCCCCTCTTGTCACGGCCACGCGATGTCTGCGCCCTTCTTCAAGACCCCAACCGCCAAACCACGCTACCGCCCTCTCCGGTGCCACAACGGGCAACCAAGATAGCGGCGAACACGGGTCACGGGCGGATTGGGTCTGCATCACAGGACACCCTTTAGTGCTTTGCCATCACCCCGCATGAATCGAACCCAAGGCAGAGGGATGGCAAAACAGAAAAGCTCCAGCCACCCCGTTGGCCAGGCTGGAGAAAATGCACAGTACAAGAAGCCGGTTGAACAACCGGCTCAAAGACACATTACTACTTACAAGGAATACCAAAGTACCGAAGCAAGGCTTACGCCTCGATGGGGGCGCGCCAATCGTCCGCACCGGAAGTACCGGCAACGGTGTGCTCCCAGTCAATCTTGCGGTAAGCCATGGAGACCTGGATAAGCTGGGTGAAGTCAGACTTCGCCGGGTCCTGGCAGTGCGGCATCTGGCAGTCAATGTCAACAATGGTGGCATCGGTCAGCACGGTAGAGAAGAAGTGCTCTTGCTTGCCCTCAACGGAGGTGCGGTACCACTTCAGGGTCACTTTTGGCAGCATCTCGCCGGACGCCAGAGAGTTGTACATCAGCGGCACGGCTTTGTTCAGCGCAACGGTGAACTTGAACGGCTTGTGGACACGCTGACCGGCAGGCTGACCGGATTGCGGGTCGGTCGGGACGGTGACAACGTGCTGGAACTCTTGTACCAGCATCTCGTCTTCGTGACCTTGTACGAAGATGTTGCCGACGGAATCGGAAGTGAAGGCACCGGCGGTGATATTGCCCTGGGTTTTACCTTCAATGCTGATATAACATGGAGTTGGCATGGGTATGCTCCTAAATAGATTGGTTAAACGAGATAGCACTCGACCAACCTTTAGCAGCGACCATGCCATTTTTTTATTTCTTATTTATCAATCAATTAGACCACATCAATTCCCACTCGACGCACATGGGTGCAATAAGTTGCGCAATGTCATCACACTCACTGGCAAAACTGACCTTTTCAGTAATTTCATCTACGTAATGAGCAAGCTTTTGCGTTAGGCAGCATCATGCACTGTTATCATCCACATTTTCGATTTGTGCCGTGTCAATGTTCAGTCTGACAATCCCCTGCATCAGTGCCCAGGATATCGCCTGATTTTTGCTGCTTGCCCCCAGCTTCTCCGCGATCCGTTCAAGATGGAAAGTGACGGTTCTGGGCTTGATCCCCAGGATCTGGGCAATATCGCTCACTTGCTTGCCTTCGGCGGCCCATTGGCACACCTCCAGCTCCCGTAGCGTCAGATCTTCCTGAGGAAGCGTCACGGCAAGACAAACACGGGCCACCGCCTCGAAGACATGCACCGCCAGCCAGCTTAAAAAGGGAATAGCCGTCAGCCACTGATGTTCGGTTCGTGGCGTACGAGTGATCAATGACAGCAAGCCAACATGGCCATTCGCCCCGTGCCAAGGAATCGTGATCCCGTCGCGCAGCCCCATCTCTTGTGCCTGCCGCATCACTTCCAACCCAGCGATGTCTTGCTGATCGCAACACTCGGAGATCAGGTTGGCCCAGAGGATTGGGGTGCTCTGCTTCATTCCTTTACGCACAACAGGATCTACCGCAAAAAAACGTTGTTTGTCATAGGCCTGCACCCACTCGACAGGACAGCCGTTGAAAATCCTCACATCAGGACGCTGAATCGAACTGGGAAAGATGAATCCCAGCCGGAAGTGGTCAAATCCCATCTGCTGGCTCAGAGTTCGCAACAGAGTCACTATGGTCTGCTCGTCAGAGGCCTCATTGAAGCGGGTAATCAGCTCAAGTGCATCGACGGTGTCGAGGAAAAAGTGCGATGTCGAAGTCAAAAGCGAGGCACACCCATTGTAAAGAATTACTAAATGTCATTAACAATGAATCAAATAGCATAGTATCTCGCCAACACAAAGAAAAAGGCGAAGCCAATGAATAACATGGCTTGAGCGGGTCACCTCACACCTGGCTACATGTATAAAAAATCCCCGCCTGTCAGGGCGGGGATCCGGTGCGGGCAACAGCCCGAGATCACTGCGTGTGTTGTCTTTTTAGAATACGTATTTGACCCGTGCACTCAGGTTGCGGCCCGGTTCGGTCATCAGGCTGTTATCGGAGCCCTCGGCACGACCGGCGATACGCTCGTAGCTGGTGTACTCCTTGTCAAACAGGTTGAAGACCCCGACGTTGAGCTGCAGGTCGGTCATCGGGTTGAACTGGGCATACATATCTACCACACCCCAACCGGCGCTCTTCACGTAATCGTTGCCTTTGCTGTCTTTACGGACTTTGTCCATGTCGTCAGCAAAGCGCAGG
Source organism: Aeromonas sp. 11P (assembly GCF_051920165.1). Taxonomy (NCBI): domain Bacteria; kingdom Pseudomonadati; phylum Pseudomonadota; class Gammaproteobacteria; order Aeromonadales; family Aeromonadaceae; genus Aeromonas; species Aeromonas sp. 11P. The sequence goes on along the minus strand of NZ_JBQBDJ010000004.1, from coordinate 3,880,605 downwards.
GCTGTGTTGAAGTTCCATTGGGACTGTTCCAGACGCACACCGACGGAGCCGTTCAGCGGGCTCAGGCTGTTGATGTAGTTGCCATCCCCATCCTTGCCTTCGATGTAGGCGAGGTTGCCCCAGACATTAACGATATCGTTGAGCCAGTAATCCGCCTTGGCTTCGACCCCTTTGGTGGTCGCCTTGCTCAGGTTCTGGTACTGGTAGACGGTGGTGCGCCCCTCTTTGCCCACTTCCACCATCTCGATGAAGTCTTCAAACTTGTTGTAGAAGCTGGCTACTTCATAGCTGAAGCCGTGGCTGCTGCCACGCACGCCAAGATCGATGCCGTCGCTGCTCTCCGGATTGAGGTTCGGGTTGGGCTCTATGCGATAGCCGTACGCCTGATGGTTCAGGGTGGAGAAGGCGCTGTCATACATGGGGGCCTTGAAACCGTGGCTGTACTGGGCGAACAGGTTGGCCGCCTCGTGGGCCTTAAACACCAGACCCAGCTTGGGTGACAACTCCCCTTCCGAGAACTTGTGCAGCTTGTCGCCTGTGTAGGCCGGATCGTTGTCCGGGGTCATCCGGTAGTAGTCATAACGGGCACCCGGGGTCAGCACCCAGCGCTCGCCAAACTTGATCTCGTCAAAGGCCCACAGGGCGCTGCGCTCGCTGGTGGTAGTCGGGAAACTCAGCTCGTTGTAGCCGACAAAATCACCGGGAGTCGTCGGCCCCTTGTAACGGGTACGTTCGTTGTCGGTGTGCTCGTATTCAGCCCCCCAGGCCAGGCGGTGGTTGGCGACCGCCTTGTGGAACTGCAGCTGGGCGCCGATGTTCTTCTGATCGAACACGTTGTGATCCAGCGAGTTTTTGGTCACATAGGGGTTGCCGGGGCTGACCGGATACTTGGATGAGGCGTACTGATCCAGCGTCTGCTTGGTGCGGGCGAAGTAAACCTTGCTATCCATCCGATCGGCCCAGCCTTGATTCAGCGCGATGCCGTGATCCAGCACCACCGAGAGGTTGTCGGTCTGCTTGTCGGTGATGGGCTGATCAAAGACACGGGCAGTACCGGTACCGACCTTGTTGAGCTTGACCGCATCCGGCTCCTCGCCATCGGTCAGGTAGTCAACGGTCAGCTTGAGGAACTGCTCATCGGAGAGATTCCACTTGCTCTTGAGCAGCAGGGCGTGGGTACCGATATCGAAGTCGTTTTTGGTGGAGTCGAAATTCTGGGTCACACCGCCATCGCGCCAGGTGTAGCGCAGCAGGTTCTCCACTTCACCAGTGCGCAGGGCGCCGGTAAAGCCCGCCATTTTCTGGTGGCTGCTGGAGGCGTAACCGCTGGTCACATCCAGATAGCTATCCTTGCCCTTGAGGAAATCGCTGGCATCCTTGGTGGTGATGGTAATCACGCCACCCAGCGCATCGGATCCGTAGGCGGCAGACGCCGGCCCCTTGGCCACTTCCACCTGCTTGATCATGTCGGTATCGAAGTAGCTCTGACCGACACCGCCCTTGCTGTAGGCATCGTTCTGGCGCACACCGTCGCGCACCACCTTGACCCGGTTTTCACCCATGCCGCGGATGATGAAGGTCTGCGCATCACCCTGACCGCCGAGCACGGTCACACCGGGTTCGTAGCGAAACAGGTCGGCGACGTTGGTGACGACTTGCTCTTCAATCTGCTTGGCGGTGATCACCGAGATGGGGCCGGAGACATCTTCCAGTTTTTGCTCCATCCGTGAGCCGCTGACGACCACGACTTCATCCGCCTTCTGGGTGGCAGCAAAGACCTGGGAGGAGAGACCGGCCGCCACGGCGAGGGCAACCAGAGAGAGTGCGTTATGATGGGTCACAGCGAATCCTTATTGAGAACTGTTATCAAACAGGCCGCATATTACCCGGCTCTCGACAAAGATCAACAAGAAACGAAATCATTCTCATTTGTTTTGAACCAAATTGGTTTTACACTGTCGTCCTGTGTTGCCCTTATTCTCTATTAGCCCCCCGAGATGCACCGGCATCCGGGCATATCAGCCGTGAGATCCCATGATTAGACGACTTCCCCTGCTCGCCCTGCCGCTGCTACTGGCAGCCTGTGCCACCCCAACCCAGCCAACCGTGTCATCACAGTTGCAAACGCTCTATGACTACCGGCTAAGCGGCGAAGGAGACGCAGACCTGACGCTGGAGCAGGCTATCGCGCGCACTGCCGACGCCGATATCATTCTGGTGGGTGAGCTGCACAGCCATCCCGCCGTGCACCTGTTTCAATCGCGCCTGCTGAGCGGGCTCTACACCGCTGGCCAGCAGCACGGTCGGCCATTGGCCCTCTCCATGGAGCAGTTCAGCCGCGCCGATCAGAAGACGCTGGATGCCTATCTGGCGAACCAGATTGGTGAAGCGGCCTTGATCCGCGAAGGCAACGCCTGGCCCAACTATCCGAGCGACTACCGTCCGCTGGTGGAGTTTGCCAAGGCTCACCGGATGCCGGTGATCGCCGCCAACGCCCCCAAGCCGCTGGTGAGCTGTGTCGGTCAGGAGGGGGCTGAGTGGCTCGACAAACTGCCCGCGTCGCGTCGCAGCCAACTGGCCCGCCAGCTGACGCTGGGAGATGAGCCCTATCGCCAGAAATTTATGGCCTCCATGCACCATGGCGATGCCGACAGCAACGCCCGCCGCTTCGCCGCTCAGACCAGTTGGGATGACACCATGGCCGAGAGCATGGTGGATTATCTCGCCAAGCACCCGGGCCAGCAGATCATGCATATCGCCGGCAATTTCCACGTCGAGGGGGGGCTTGGGCTCGCCAGTCGCATCGCCAGCCGCAATCCTGCCCTCAAGGTGGCGCTGGTCGTGCCCCGCACAGATGAGACCTCTGTTGCAGATCCCGCAGCCGATGTGCAGGTAACCATCATGCCGCTGCCTAAGCGCTGGCAAAACAGTGACGAGATGAAGCAAGATATGGGCGCGCTGCATCAATCCCGCAGTCGTGACTGCAGCCAGTGGCTGCAACCCTAATCTTCCAGGAAACGGCGGGTAAAATATGGATGTGTTACTGATCATCGATGTGCAGCAAGGCTTATTCAACGAGCCCCGTTACCGCCAGGAGCAGGTGCTGGCCAATATCAACCGGGCTGCGGCCCATGTCAGGCAGCAACAGGGACGGGTCATCTATATCCAGCATGACTCACCCCCCGGTACCGAGCTGGAACCGGGCACCCCGGGTTGGCAGTTGCACAGTGCGCTGCAACCGGCCAAGGGAGAGAGCCGGGTACGCAAAACGGCCTGTGACAGCTTTCTCGACACCGAGCTTGCCTTCCTGCTGGCCGAGCAGCCGGTCGATCGACTCATTCTCTGTGGCTGCGCCACCGATTTTTGCGTCGACACCACGGTGCGCAGTGCCGCCTCCCATGGGTATGAGGTGCTGGTGTTGAGCGATGGTCACACCACCGCCGATCGCCCCCACCTGAGCGCGGCACAGATCACCGAGCACCATCACTGGATGTGGCGCCACCTCAGCCTGCCGGAGGGGCGCAGTGTGACCCTGCTCAGCACCGACGAGCTGCTGGCAGTAACACCCGCCCTGCAGCCGTGCTAATCTGCGAGCCTCGCCTCGTTTCTCACTGGAGTCTGTCGTGCGCCTGTTGTCTGCCACCCTGTTGTTGATTGTTCCCCTGCTATCGGCCTGCTCCAGCTTGCCCGGACAGAAGTATGACGGGCCGGAACCTCTGTTTCTGACCCATATCAATGAGGAGGGGAGCAAGCGCTTCACCTTTGAAGCCGCGCCCAACGACACCTTGCCGCGCGGCCTCTCGGCGGCCCAGAGCCAGCGGCTGCTGGAACAGCGGGAAGCCTTGCAGGAGAATCTGCTGACCGAGACCCTGGCGACCAAGCAGTATTGCCGCCAGGGGTACATCGTACTGAGCCAGACCTCCTGGAAGGTGCGGGGAGAGTGCAACGAAACGGCCACCGACGCCGATCGTCGCGCTTTTCCCAACAAGGCCTCCTGGCAGGATTGAACAGGCCAGATGAGATAACGCAATAAAAACGGGCAGCCCAGTGGCTGCCCGTTTTGTTATGACGGCTGTCGTGTCGACAGGGATCGTCAGACCGGCGCATCGGCCGGGCTGGTGAGCTCGGCACCGTTGTCGATGCGCTTGTGCCCTTCCACCAGATGGACGAAATCCACCAGCTCGTCACCGGAGACCGCGAACGCCTGGCCGAAGCCCTTGACGAACAGCCCCTGTTCCGGCTTGAGGCGGAACAGTTTGAAATCCTTGAGGTTGGAGAGACCCTTGATGATCTCGCCAAAACGACCTTCCAGTGCCGCCACCGCCTTGCTCCAGCGGGCGTCGTCACGGGCCACCACTTCAGCCACCGCATCGAAGGTCAAGCGCTTGCGGGCAAACAGCTCGCGGGCACCGCTCTCATCCTCGATCAGCATCAGGGATACCCGGGGCACCTGTTGCAGGTTGCGGGCGTGGCGGGCGATCTCGGAGATCAGCACATAGTAGCCATCTTCCTGCAGCACAAACGGGGCATAGCTGGCGTTGGGATTGCCTTCGCCATCGACGGTGGCGAGCTGCAGGGTGCGGCAGCTGTCGCGAAACTCGCGGATCTCCGGTTGCAGGCGGTTCTGCAGACGCTCCTGACGTTCACTCATGCTTTGACTTCCTCTTGAGAGTTGTGGCGCAGCGCCATGAAACGGGTAACCTGATCGGCCAGCAGCTGGCGTTTCTCGTCGCGCCCCAGATAGACCTTGAACATGCAGCGGCCGGAGTGACCGAAGAACTGGAAGGAGTGCCCCTCCTTGCCCATGAACAGCTTGCTGACCAGCGCAATCCCCGCCACGTTGTCGAGTTTGAGGTGACCATGCAGCTCACCGTCGCGGCCCATCAGGTTGTAGTAACCGCGTGCGTCCTTGCCTTTCGGGAAGGGGGCTTTTACCTCGAAGATGGAACCTTCTGATTCGACGATGGTGGTCACCGGGCCCCAGTCGGCCAGATCTTCCAGCAGACCTTGCGCACGATCGGCGGGCAACAGGGTCACCAGCTCGGCGGGCAGATGGCGAACCACCTCCCATTCGCTGATGGCAAGCTGGGCCGCCAGGGTGGACGGATGAGCGCCGGGATCCTGCTCCAGCAGCGCGTGAATGCGTTGTGCAATGCTCATGTTTTCTCCCTCTGCGGGATCAGGTCGTCCCGCTGTTTATCATGGCGGCTACTCTAATAAAGCACTGGAATCAATGCAATTGATAATTGCTATCATTATCAGTGCATTTTTTCCAAAGCCTTGATATTCTCGGCGGCACACCCGTTTCATTCACCCCTTCGGAGGTTAGCATGGGCCGTCGTCTTGCCCTCGCCATCACCCTGCTCTGCAGTTCACTCTCTCCCTTCTCTGCCGTTGCCGCCGACGGACAGAAAGAGCGTATCGTCAGTATCGGCCCCGCCACCACAGAACTCATTCTGGCCCTTGGCGGTGAATCGAGCCTGATCGCCACCGATGTCAGCAGCCCTTTGCCAAAAGGGTTGCCCAAGGTGGGTTATCACCGGGCGCTGGCCGCCGAAGGGATCCTGAGCCTCTCCCCCACCCGACTGGTGGGCAGCGACGAGATGGGCCCGGCCCCGACCCTGGATCAGCTGCGCCGTGCCGGGGTCAAGGTGGAGGTGCTGGATACCGCGCCGACTCTCGCCAACCTCAACCAGCGTATCGACACCCTCTCCAGCCTGCTGGGCGATAAAGCCGCAGGCGATCGCCTGAAGGCTGAGATCCAGGCCCAGACCGCTCAGCTGGCGGCGCAAGCCAAACAGAACAAACCGCTCAAGGTCGCCTTCCTGCTGCTGCACAAGGGGCAACCCACCAGCATCGCCGGGGGTGACACCACCGCCAGCGCGCTGATCTCGCTGGCGGGCGGCATCAATCCGGTCGCCGAATTGCGCAACTACAAGCCGGTATCTGCAGAATCCCTCATCGAGATGCAGCCCGATCTGGTGCTGGTCAGCGGTCGTGACTGGCAGCAATATGCCGATCCGGCCAAGGTGCTGGCGGAAGTGCCCGCCCTGGCGGCTACCCCGGCAGGCAAGCGCAACGCCATTCACGCCATCGACGGTCACGCCCTGCAAGGGGGCCTGAGCCTCAACTCCCTGCAACAGGCGAACCAGATCGCCCAGTGGATCAAGCAGGGGTCATGATGCGCTTGCCCCTCTCCTGGCTGCTGGCCTTCACCGCGGCCGCACTGGCGCTGCTGCTGCTCGGTTCGCTGGCAACCGGCCCCATGACCCTCACCCTGGGCGAGAGTCTGCGGGCGCTGTTTGCCGGACAGGAGAGCGGGATTGAGTCGCACAAACTGCTGATCGTGCAGGAAATTCGCCTGCCGAGAACCCTGCTCTGCATCGCAGTGGGGGGGATTCTCGGGCTCTGTGGCGCCGTGATGCAGGGACTGTTTCGCAACCCCCTGGCTGACCCCGGCATCATAGGTGTCTCCGGCGGTGCGGCGCTCGGTGCCGCGCTAGCCATCGTGCTGCTGGCCCCACTCGGTCAGCAGTTGCAAGCCACCATCGGGGTTGGCCTGCTGCCGCTGCTCGCCTTTCTCGGCGGTGCGCTCACCACTACTCTGGTCTATCTGCTCGGCACCCGCGAGGGGGGCACCTCGGTCACCGTCATGCTGCTGGCCGGTGTCGCCATCACGGCGCTCTCCGGAGCGGTGATCGGCCTGCTCACCTATCTGGCGGACGATCAGATGCTGCAACCTGAGCCTGTGGCAAATGGGAACGCTGGCGGCGGGCAAACCGGCCGATGTGGCGCTGGCCCTGCTCACCCTGGCGGCGCTGCTGTGGCTCTTTATGCGCGATGCCAATCCCCTCAATGCCCTGCTGCTGGGTGAAGGAGAGGCCCGTCATCTGGGGGTCAATGTGCAGTCCCTCAAGCGCCGCCTTATTCTGCTCACCGCGGCGGGCGTCGGCGTGGCGGTGGCGGTATCGGGGATGATCGGCTTCGTCGGGCTGGTGGTGCCCCATCTGGTTCGCCTGCTGGCAGGCCCCAACCATGTCAGGTTGCTGCCGCTCTCGGCTCTGCTCGGCGCTGCCCTGCTGCTGGCGGCCGACATGCTGGCACGCACCCTGCTGGCCCCGGCCGAGCTGCCGGTGGGCATCATCACCGCCCTGCTCGGCGCCCCCTTCTTCCTCTGGCTGCTGGTAAAAGGCCGCCGCGCCCTCTGATACGGACTGTTATGCAACCACTCTCATCCTCACTCTCCGCCCCCTTGTTGAGCTGCACCCGACTCAGCCTGCGCCGTGGCCAGCGCCAGATCCTGGATGGGCTCGATCTTAGTCTCGAGAGCGGCACCCTGACCGCGCTGCTCGGCCCCAACGGGGCGGGCAAGAGCTCGCTGCTCAAGTGCCTGACCGGCGAGCTGGAATATGAGGGTTCCATCACCCTGTTTGGCGCAGATCGCCAGCAGTGGGACAGCAGCCAACTGGCCCACCGGCTCGGGGTATTGCCGCAAAGCTCCTCCCTCAACTTCCCCTTTCTCTGCGAGGAAGTGGTCGCCATGGGGCGCTTGCCCCACAGTGAACCGGCGGCGCGGCGTGACGAGATTGTGGCTGCGGCCATGACCCATGCCGGGGTCGAGCATCTGGCCAAGCGGCTCTATCCGGGGCTCTCCGGCGGCGAGCGGCAGCGGGTGCAGTTTGCCCGGGTGCTGGCGCAGATCTGGCAGGCCCCCTCCCCGACCGAGCAGGCCGAGCAACCTCGCCTGCTGCTGCTCGATGAGCCAACCTCGGCGCTGGATCTGAAATACCAGCACCAGTTGCTCACCATGGCGCGCGCCCTCGCCAGCCGCAATACAGCTGTGCTGGTGGTGCTGCACGACCTCAATCTGGCGGCGCGCTATGCCGATCGGCTGGTGATGCTGGAACGGGGCAAACTGATGGCCGATGGCACACCTGCCGAGGTGCTGACCCCTGAGCTCATCGCCCGTCTCTATGACTATCCGGCACAGGTGATCCACCACCCCGAGAGCGGCCTGCCGATGGTGGTGTGACAAATTCAGAGTGCGGTAACGGCTGGAAGCGCGCCATTCATCCCGGAAACTGCAGCGTATAAACCGGTTTTTCACACCCCATATCGCCCTGCTAACATTCATCATCGCCAGATATGTGGTGTGAATATCCTCACACTTTGCTCAGGCAAAATCCCCGCAGCATCACCGTCTCCTTATAATGGCGCCGCCTCACAGAAGGCATAACTCATTGATGCTACGGAATAATTACAATGAAGAATATCAACAAGACCCTACTGGCTGCCGCCATCTCCCTCGGGATGCTGGCTGGCTGCAACAGCGACAACGACTCAAAAGCAGCTGATCCCATGGTTCGTTTTGCCACCTTCAACCTCTCTTTTGACCGCACTGCCGCCGGTATGCTGACCGGTGAGCTGGCCTTGACCCGCACCGAGCAGGATGCCCTGCTGGCCCGCCTCGCCGAAGGGAGCCTGAGCGGCGCCACTGAAACCAAAGCCAAGAACGTACAGCAGATCCGCAACGTGGCGGAGATCATCCAGCGCACCCGCCCGGATGTGTTCCTGCTCAACGAATTCGACAACGACGGCAAAGGCGAGAGCACCGCCGATCTGAAAGCCTTCAACGACAACTATCTGGCCCACGCCCAGCACGCCGAAGTAACCGCCATCAGCTATCCGGTGATGCAGAACTTCGCCACTAACACCGGCCTGATGAGTGGCTACGACCTCAATCTGGATGGCAAGGTCAACAGCGGCCCCGACGATGCCTGGGGCTTTGGCAACTATCACGGCCAGTACGCCTTTGCGGTGATGTCCAAATATCCCATCGACACCAAGCAGATCCGTACCTTCCAGAACTTCAAGTGGAAGGATATGCCGGGCGAGCAGAACCCCATCATCGATGACTGCAACAATCCCAAGGTCAAGATCCCTGCCAGCCGCCAGTGTGGTGATGCCTGGTATTCAGACGCAGCCTGGCAGCAGTACCCGCTCTCCTCCAAGAACCACGCCGATGTACCGGTACGCATCAAGACCGAGAAGGGTGAAGAGGTGATCCACTTCCTGATCTCCCACCCGACCCCGCCAATCTTTGCCAACGCTGCGCGTCACACCGTCAAGCACAACCGCGCCGAGATCGCCTTCTGGAACGACTACGTCAAGGGTCTCAACTACATGACCGATGACAAGGGCACCAAGGGCGGGCTGGACAAAAACGCCAAGTTCGTTATCGCAGGGGATCTCAACGCCGATCCCCTCACTGGCGATGGCGATCTGAGCGCCATTCAGGATCTGCTAAACAATCCGCTGATGAATCAAGCCATCACCAATGGCACCCTGATCCCGGTCAGCGAAGGGGGCCCGGAGTGTGTCAGCAAGGGGACCGACTGCAAACGCAACCTCAATCGCCCCAACCCGGAACGCATCACCAACTCCAGCGTGCTGCAGCTGGATCACGTCATCCCCTCCGCCAACCTCAACGCGGTCAAGAGCGGCGTCTTCTGGCCTGCCAGCTTCGAGGCCGGTTATCACCTGGTCTATGATGCGAAACTCGGCATCGCCAAGGGTGTCAGTTCGGATCACCGCATGGTCTGGGTCGATCTCAAACTCGACTAACTCTGCCATGACCCCGCTGCGGCGGGGTCTTTTATGGCGAGGGGTGGCGCGTTGACCACGGCTCATTAATCCACCGCTTGGCATGGCATCCCCCATCCATAACAGTTGAATGGGCCTCGCGATCACAGAACCGCCACGCCAATGGTGGTAGCATGCCCGCTCTTGCCATCCGGCCGCACGGCGGATCCGGTGGCCCTCCCTCCTCCGCTTTCACTTTTTGAGGAACGATTTGATGGAACTGCTTCTGCTTAGCAATGGTAAAGCCAACGAATTTCCGGGTCTGCTCGGCTGGGCCCGCGACCGGGTGCAGAGCCTGCTGGCTCGCAAACAGGTCAAGCGCATTCTGCTCATCCCCTACGCGGTGATCCGCAGCGACTGGGATGCCCGCGCCAATGATCTCACCGAGAGCCTCGGGATCGAGACCATCAGCATTCACCACTTCGATGATCCGGTCGATGCCATCAATCAGGCCGACGCCATCTTTATCAGCGGCGGCAACACCTGGCGCCTGAATCAGCTGCTGCACGAAAATGGCCTGATCGTGCCGATCCAGCGTGCTGTGCGCGAACGTGGCGTCCCCTATGTGGGCTGGAGCGCTGGTTGCAACGTGGCGACCCCGAGCATCCGCACCACCAACGACATGCCGGTCTGCAACGCCGCCGTGCTGCCAGCGCTGGGCCTGTTCCCGCTGCAGATCAACCCCCACTATCTGGATGCCAGCATCAGCGGCCACATGGGCGAGACCCGCGACGAGCGTCTGGCCGAGTTCTGCGCCATCAACCCGAGCGAATATGTGGTGGCCCTGCGCGAAGCGAGCCTGTTGCAGATCAGCGGCGACACCGTTGAATACTGGAGCGCCCGCGATCAGGACTTCAAGATCTTCAAACATGGCCAGGAGCCGCAAGCCTTTATGGATGCAGCGCCGCTGGCCGAGCTGACCCCCTTCAAGGTCGGCTGAGTCACGCAGAGCGCCGTGCCACTGGCAAGCGGATAGCTCGCGAACCGCAAAAACGAAAGAGGGATGGCTCAATGCCATCCCTCTTTTTTATCGTCATCTTTCAGCTGGTTGCAGCCTGATTACTCCCCCTGCAGGGTTACCAGCACCTTGCGGGCGCCGCCATCGACGCGATGCTCACCGAGCCAGATCCCCTGCCAGGTACCGAGCGCCAGCTGACCATCGCGAACTGGTAGTAGCAGGCTCACCCCGAGCAGGGAGGATTTGATGTGGGCGGGCATGTCATCCGGCCCCTCATAGGTGTGGCGATAGTAGGGAGCATCTTCCGGCACCAGCCGGTGCAGATGGGCCTCCATATCGCTGCGCACGCTCGGATCGCAGTTCTCGTTGAGGGTGAGCGAGGCGGAGGTATGTTGCAGCAGCAGGTGCGCCATGCCGACTCGGTAATCCGCCAGCATCGGCAGCTTGGCCACCAGCTCGTCCGTCACCAGATGAAAGCCCCGCGAACGGGGCTTTAAGGTCAACAGGCACTGCTGCCACATCAGACGTATTCCATAAAGACGCGGGAGGTGAGCTTGGTGATGAGCTCGTAGGGAATGGTGCCAATCTCGTCGGCCACCCGCTCTACCGGCAGCCCCTCGCCCCACAGTACCGCCTCGTCACCGGCCTTGTCGGTTGCGCCGGGCCCAAGATCTACCGTGCTCATATCCATGGAGACACGCCCCACCAGCGGCACGATGCGTCCGTTGATCAGCACGGAAGTGCCATTCGGAGCCATGCGCGGATAACCGTCACCGTAGCCGATGGCGATCACCCCGAGCCGGGTATCGCGATCCGACACCCAGTTGGCGCCATAACCCACCGGCTCGCCCGCCTTGTGATCCCGCACTGCAATCAGCTGGGTCTTCAAAGTCATCACCGGCTGCAGGTCGTAATCGGCCGCCACCGTGTTGGGGAAGGGCGACACGCCATAGAGGATGACGCCGGGGCGAACCCAGTCGCAGTGGGAGTCTGGCCAGGCCAGAATGCCCGCCGAGTTGGCCATGGCCCGCTCGCCCGCCAGCGGTGCGGTCAACTTGCTGAACAAGTCGATCTGCTCGCGGGTAGTAGGCTGCTCCAGCTCATCGGAGCGACTGAAGTGGGTCATGATGTTGAACGGCTGCACCACGTTCTTGCACTTGCCGAGTCGTTCGATAAAGGCGGGCATCTCGTCGGCACGCACCCCGAGGCGGTGCATGCCGGTGTCGAGCTTGAGCCAGGCCACCACGGGGGCTGGCAGCTCAACCTGCTCCAGCGCTTCGAGCTGCTCCCAGGTGTGAACCGCCGTCTGCAGATTGTTGGCCGCCAGCACCGGCAGATCGTCGGCGGAGAAGAAGCCCTCCAGCAGCACGATGGGCTTGACCACGGCGCAGGAGCGCAGCATCAGCGCCTCTTCGATGCGGGCCACCGCATAGGCATCCGCATCCACCAGGGTGCGGGCGACCGGCAGCAGTCCATGGCCATAGGCGTTGGCCTTGACCACAGCGATGATCTTGCAAGCTGGGGCGTGGCGCTTGACCACGGCGAGGTTGTGGCGCAAGGCCGCAGTGTTGATTTGGGCAGTAGCCGCTTTCATGGTTTTCCCTTACGAGGGCACAAATGGTCTCCCCCTCATCGGGCCGAAGACCGCCACTCACTTATCGTCGTCGAAGGCCGGACCGGCATAATTGTCGAACCGGGAAAACAGGCTCTGGCTGGCTGCCTCTCAATAAATGGCAAGCGGGTCAGAGCGGTGGTGGCAATCCTGACCACAGGATTGCCATGATTGTTACTTATCAATAATCGTCGTCAAACGCCGGACCGGCGTAGTTGTCGAACCGGGAGAACTGACCCTGGAAGGTGAGGCGCACTCTTCCGATAGGGCCGTTACGCTGCTTGCCTATGATGATCTCGGCAATCCCCTTGTCCGGGCTGTCATCGTGATAAACCTCATCACGATAGATAAACATGATCAAATCCGCATCCTGCTCGATAGAGCCCGATTCACGAAGATCCGAGTTGACCGGGCGCTTGTCGGCCCGCTGTTCCAGGCTTCGGTTCAGCTGGGAGAGCGCCACCACCGGGCACTGCAGCTCTTTCGCCAGCGCCTTGAGGGAGCGGGAAATTTCACCGATCTCCAGGGTACGGTTGTCAGAGAGCGCCGGCACCCGCATCAGCTGCAGGTAGTCCACCATGATCATGGATAGGCCGCCATGCTCGCGCGCCACCCGACGGGCGCGGGAGCGCACATCGGTCGGGGTGAGGCCGGAGGCGTCATCGATATACATCTTGCCCTTCTCCAGCAGCAATCCCATGGTGGAAGAGAGGCGCGCCCAATCCTCGTCGTCGAGCTGGCCTGTACGCACCTTGGTCTGGTCGATACGACCGACCGAGGCGAGCATACGCATGATGATCTGCTCGGAGGGCATCTCCAGCGAGAAGATAAGCACCGGCTTGTCGGCAGTGAGGGCCGCATGCTCACAGAGGTTCATGGCAAAGGTGGTCTTGCCCATGGAGGGACGGGCCGCCACGATGATCAAGTCCGAACGCTGCAAACCGGCGGTCATCTTGTCGAGATCGTTGTAACCGCTCGATACCCCGGTCACCCCGTTGTGCGGGGTCTTGAACAGCTCTTCAATCTTGTCGACGGTCTGCTCGAGGATCAGCTTCAGGGGCTGGGGCCCCTCGTTGGCGCTGGTACGCTGCTCGGCAATCTTGAATACCTTGCTCTCGGCCAGATCGAGCAGATCGCCGGAGGTACGGCCCTGTGGCTCGTAGCCCGCTTCGACGATCTCGTTGGCGACCGAGATCATCTCTCGCACCACCGCCCGCTCTCGCACGATTTCGGCGTAGGCGTTGATGTTGGCGGCACTCGGGGTGTTCTTGGCGATCTCCACCAGATAGGCGAAGCCGCCCGCCTCTTCCAGCTGTTCGGAGCGCTCCAGCTCCTCCTGCAGGGTGATGAGGTCGATGGGGTTGCCCGCGTTGGAGAGGCGGGTCATGGCCTGGAAGATCAACCGGTGCGGACGGCTGTAGAAATCCTGATCGATAACCCGTTCGGCAACCCGATCCCAGGCATCGTTATCCAGCATCAGGCCGCCCAGTACGGACTGTTCGGCCTCAAAAGAGTGGGGAGGAACTTTCAGCTGTTGTGTCTTGGCGTCTTTTTTCGCCGTCACTTGCTCTGCCATACACATAAAAACCGCAGCGGGAAGGGGACGGGAATTTTACAAAAGAAAGCCAACTACGGCGAGCCCTATCTGGCGGCTCATACCATCATAAAGGGCCAAACCAGAGTCTGCTCTACCTTGACCATTTTGATTTTGCTTCGCATTTTGCGCTCCTTGCGACTCAATCTTCTGCTTTTCATCCGGTTTACTCCTCTTGTTGACGCCGTATCGCGGCAACCTCGTTCATGAATAATTCATGCCAGAGGTGATATTGATGAATACAAGCTGCGACACAATTAGGGACAGGCAGCCTGCCATGCGCCTTGCTGAGCTTGCCAAAGCGGAGCATGCCCCACCCACAGACGAGAGTGAAAAGAGTCAAAATGAAAAAGATGCTGACCCTGTTTGCCGTGATCCTGGCCATTGGCCTGGGGGCACCTCACGCCGAAGCCAAGAAATTTGGCGGCGGCAAATCCTTTGGTAAAAGTTACAAAACTGCGCCGGCCCAGCCTGCGGCCAAACCGGTCGACAACAAGAATCCGACACTGAATGCCCAGACTCCGCCGAAAAAGAGCGGCATGATGGGTGGCCTGCTGGGCGGCCTGCTGGCCGGTGGCCTGTTTGCCTACCTGCTGGGCAGCGGTGCCTTTGAAGGTCTGCAAGGAATGGACTTCCTGCTGATCGCCCTGCTGGCGCTGGGTGCCGTCTTCCTGATCCGTACCCTGCGCAAGGGCAAGGTCGCGACGCCACAGCCACAACAGGCGGCCTATGCGGGCTATCAGCCACCGCAATCCGCGGCCCCGCAGCAGTTTGAGCAGAGCAACAGCGCACCGCAAGCCACCGGCTTTGCCGACAGCGACGTCCCGTTCCGCCTGCCGCCAGGCTTTGACATGAACAGCTTCCTGGCCGGTGCCCGCGATCACTATCGCACCCTGCAAGAAGCGTGGAACAAGAACGATCTGGAAAAAGTGCGCGAGTATGTCAGCCCCGAACTGTTTGAGCAGCTCAAAGCCGAGCGCGCCGAACTGACTGGCGACCAGCATACGGAAGTAATGTACGTCGATACCCAGCTGGTACGTGCCGACTATGGCAGCGACTGGGCTCAGGTGAGCGTGCGCTTCAGCGGCCGCTACATGGACCGTCAGGAGCAGGTCGAAGAAGATATCAAAGAGGTGTGGCACCTCGAGCGCGATCTGGCCAAGAACAATGCCCCCTGGCATATCGTCGGTATCGAGCAGCTGTAAGGTTCAGATTGTCACTACGCAAGAGGCGGCCAACGGGCCGCCTCTTTTCATTTCATCCCCTCACCTGACCTCATACAGGCGATTGCTATCGTCATTGATGATTGAAGAGTTGTAACCGCCACCCAAACAACGACAAAGGGCAGCCACCGGCTGCCCTTGGGGATCACATCTGGAGCTAAACGCACCGCTGACGAATCAGTTGCACCCTTCGGCAGATGTTGAGTTCAGATAGCTCACCTCATTGCCTGGCTGATAATCGGCCACGTTGATGGTCTTCTTGAGCTCGATGAATTCTTTCAGCACAGCTGCATCGACCAAACCGGCGTTGATGGTATCGATCTTCGGATAGCCGTCACCACCGGAGGCGCTGAAGCTCGGGATCGCGAAGCTGTAGGTTGCAGCCGGATCAAACGCCTTGCCACCGATACTGGTGATATTGACGCTCTTGGCCTGACAATCCACCGCCATGTTGATACCGCCAAACTGGGCATAACCACCGGTATTGCGGGTCTTGCTTGCCACCTGACCCAGATAGGTCGCCAGATCGCTTCCCTTCATGACAGCCTTGTTGACCGTGTTGCCAAACGGGTGCACCAGCAGCACGCTGCGGTAAGTGATATCACCGGCCGGGATGCTGTCACGGACGCCGCCAGAGTTGACGATACCAAAGTCGACACCCAGCTTGCTGCTGGTCGCCGTGGTGATGAGGCGACCCAGGTTGGTCTGCTTGTTGCGAACCGAGTTGCGATCACCAACCAGCAAGCCGTCTGCCGAGCCAATGACGACATTCAGCTCTTGCTGACCTTTCTCCTGGTAACCCAGCAGGGTGTTATACAGCTCGGGATCCTTGGTGATCTCGTCCTGTACGAACTGCATCTTGGCCGGGTCCTTGGTTACGGCGCCGTTGGCATCGATCGCCTCGCCCTTGGCGTTGCGCTTGATCAGGTTGACCGGGATCAGGTCATAGCTGGTCAGGGTCAATTTGCCATTCTGGTACTCAAACTGGGCACGGCCCACATACTTGCCCCACTCGTGAGCCTGCATGATCCAGGTACCGTTCTGCTGATCCGGCTGGCAGTTATCACCCGGTTTGAAATTGGCGTACTTGTTGGTGGTACCCGGTTCCATACAGACCGGATTCTGGGAGTGGCCACCAATGATGGCATCCAGAGTCCCTGCCGGCAGTGCACGAGCCATCTCTACATCGCCCGGCGCATTGCTGCCGTGCTGACCATTCTCGTAATGGCCCATGTGGGTGATGGCGAAGACCAGATTGGCCTCCTTGTTGCTGCGGATCTGCTGGCCCAGTTTGGCCGCTTCCGTAGTCGGATCGCGGAACTCCAGGGTCTGCACGTTGTTGGGGTCAACCAGCTGGGCGGTATCTTCGGTGGTCAGGCCCAGTACGGCGACCTTGAGACCGCTCTCCAGCTTGAACACCTTGTAGGGGTCAAAGTAGTGTTTGCCACTCGCCTTGTCATAGATGTTGGCCGAGAGCATGGGGAACTGGGCCCACTTGCGCTGCTTCTCCAGTACGCTGAGAGGGTTGTCGAATTCATGGTTGCCCACTGCCATGGCATCGTAGCGAATGTTGTTCATCGCCATGAAGTCAGGCTCGGCATCCTGCAGATCTGACTCCGGCACGCCGGTATTCACATCACCACCGGAGAGAACCAGTACGTCACTGCCAGCAGCCTTGGCATCGGCACGCAGCTGCTCGACCAGAGTCTTCTGGGCAGCCATACCATACTCATTTTCAGCGTTGTGCCAGAAACGGCCGTGGGTATCGTTGGTGTGCAGGATGGTCAGTTTGCAGACATTTTCGGTGCAGGGTGCAACGGTGTCATTGCTCGAGGTATTACAGCCAGTCAGTGCAGCAAGCACGGCCAGTGCCACGCCGCCTTTGATAAAGTTATTATTCATTTCCATATCACCTTGATTGTTTTGTTATTTATCAACCCTGTCCAGCGGGTCGGGCGCCAATATAACAAACAACAGATGACCGTTTTTCATCGATGACTCACAAATTCTGCTAATTGTGATCTTCGGCCCAACATCCGGCTTCCTGCTGATTTATCAGGTTTTTTGTTGAGCAGTCACTCACTTGCACCCCTCCCGCACCAAGGAGGCGCCACCCGGACGCCCCTTTATGGCATACTCCCCAGCCAGCCATGCCCGAGGAGATGATTTGATGGCCAAGTACGACAAGATTTCCCCCGAGACCCAGCAGGAGGCGATGAAAATTGCCCGTGCCAACCAGAAGCCGGGGCAGACCAAGGAGCAGACCCAGCTTATCGCGCAAGGGATCCAGAAAGGCATCGACGAATACAAGAAACAGATGAAGGCGCGGGCCCGTGAAGCGAGCCGCCAGAAAAAATTGCAGGCCAAAGCCAGGCAGCCACAGGGCGCGCCCCAAACCGAAGAACAAGACGATCAGCTGGAGCTGGTTGAAGTAAGCCATCAGCATCCCCTGCCCTGGATATTGCTGGTGCTGAGCTGGCTGGGATTTGCTGCAGCCTGGTTCTGGTTGCACTAAGAGTGAGCTAGCAAACCTTTATCCGGGATCCTCTTCACAGCCCGGGCCCGGGCTGCTGGTGATTACCTGCGAAGAGTGATTAAATCCCGCGCCTCTTGCACCGGACTCCCTGTTTTTTGACGATCAGTTTTCAGGAAAGATGTTATGAACCCCGCTCCGCTCTATCTGCTGGCCCCTTTTGTTCTGTTCCTTGTGACCATGCTGCTCTATCGCATTTCGCCGCTGCGGGCGGTCGCCGCCGGTGGGGTTCGCTGGTTTATCCTCCCCGCCTTCACCCTGTTTATTTTGCTGATCATCATCAATGGTGCCGCCGATCCTGCCCTGCGCGATCCGGCATTCCACTGGTTGATGCCGGGCCTTGGCTTTGCCCTGAGCCTGTTTCCGGCCCTGCCCAAGGCGCTGGTGCCACGGCTCGCCATCAAGGAGGGGGCCTTTGCCGCCCTCGGTCTGATGCTGATGAGCCTGGCCATGGTCTACTGACCAACTGGCCACAGCCGTTAGCATGATGCAAGGGGCACTCTGTGACGGGCGCCCCTTGTACAAACAATGGCCTGCAGGCATCTTGGTGACAGGATAACCAGCAAGGAGGCCAAATGGACAATCCGCCCGATTTCATGGCGCTGTGGGATTATCAGGATCCCGCCGCCAGTGCCCTTCGTTTTCACACCCTTCTTCCCGAAGCGCGCACCGCCGCCGACCTGCAACTCGAACTGGAGTTGCTGACCCAAATTGCCCGTACCCACTCGCTGCAGCGCCAGTTTGCCGAAGCCCACCAGCTGCTCGACGAGATAGAGCCTCGCCTCACCGATAAAACCCCCAGAGCGCGGATCAGGGCCCTGCTGGAACGAGGCCGCACCTTTAACTCGGCGGGCGACAAAGCCAGTGCCAAACCGCTGTTTGAACAAGCCTGGCAATGGGGGCTCAAGGAGAAGGAGACCTATCTCGCCATCGACGCCGCTCACATGATCGCCATCGCCGCACCACTGGAAGAGCAGAGCCGCTGGCATCAACTGGCGATGGAGCTGGCGGAACGCAGCAGTGACGAGAAGGTGCGTGGCTGGCTGGCCCCCCTTTACAACAATCAGGGCTGGACCCTGTTCGAATTGGGCCGCTTTGATGAGGCGAAAATCCAGCAACGGAAGTGCCTGGCCTGGCATCTGCAGCATAACCAGCCGGCCAAGGCGTTTATCGCTCGCTGGAGTCTGGCTCGCCTGACCCGGGCCCAGGGTCAGCACCAGCAGGCGCTGGCAGAGCTGCACCAGCTCAAGGCCGATATGGCCGAGGCTGGCGAACCTGAGGATGGTTATCTGTTCGAGGAGCTGGGGGAGAATGCCTTGGTGCTGGACGATCCGCTGGCCGCGGAATACTTCTCCCGCGCCTGGTTTCTGCTGTCGCAGGACCGCTGGTTCAGCGCCAACGAGGGGGAGCGACTGGCCCGCCTCAAACGCCTCGCCAAACTCTGATCCCCCAAAATAGAAAGGGCGGCACGCTAGCCGCCCTTTCTGCTGGCAAGATGGTTCAGGCCCGATTGGACTCCTCCCACCCCTGTTTTTTACGGTAAATGGTGGAGGGGCTGATCTCGAGCAGAGCCGCCGCCTTGGGAATATTGCCGTCACAGCTGGCGATGGCCTGTTCGATCACCTCTTTTTCCACCAGCCAGAGCGGACGAATTGGCCCGTTGGCCCCCCCGGTGGCGGCCGGAGCCGATGTCACCGCCGCCGCAATCGCAGCCGGCAGCTGGGGGCGAACCCCATTGAGTGGTGGCGGCAGAATATCCGGGCTCACCAGCTCCTTGTCATTGAGCACCACGATATTGCGCACCACGTTTTGCAGCTCGCGTACGTTGCCGGGCCAGGGGTAGTCGAGCAGCACTCGCGCCGCCTCGACATCGAAATCCTTGAAGCGCTTGTTCTCCTCCTTGGCGTAGCTCTGCAGCAGGGTGCGCGCCAGCAGCAGGATATCCTCGCCCCGCTCCCGCAGGGGCGGCAGAGTAAGCGGAATGACGTGGAGCCGATAATAGAGATCCTCACGAAAACGGCCCGCTTTCACCTCGACCAGCGGATCCCGGTTGGTGGCGCAGATAAAGCGCACATCCACCGTCTCGAGCTTGCCGCTGCCGACCCGCTGCACGGTCCCGGTCTGAATAAAGCGCAGCAGCTTGCTCTGCAGATCCAGGTCCATCTCGCAGATCTCGTCGAGAAACAGGGTGCCACCATCAGCCAGACTGGCCGCCCCTTTGCGATCCCCCTGGGCGCCAGTAAAAGAGCCCTTCACATGACCGAAGATCTCGCTCTCCATCAAATCATGGGGAATGGCGGCGCAGTTGAGGGCAATAAAGGGCTGTTCGCTGCGGGGACTGCACTGGTGAATCGCCTCGGCACACACCTCTTTGCCGGTGCCGCTCTCGCCAGTGATAAAGACGGTCGCCTTGCTGGGCGCCGCACTTTCGATGATGCGATAGACCGCCTGCATCGACATGGAGGCACCGATAAAGCCGAAGAAGGAGCTACGCTCGAAGTTCTCCCGATAGTGGGCAACCAGCGAGCTCAACTGCTGGTGTTTCAAGGCATTGCGAACGGTGGCGCAGAGCCGCTTACTGTCAAAAGGCTTGGTCAGAAAATCGAAGGCACCGAGGCGCATCGCCTCCACCGCCACATCCACCGAGCCGTGGGCGGTGATCACCACCACCGAGCAGGGCAACTGCTGTTCGGTGATCATCTGCAGAATATCCATACCGGACATATCCGGCAGCTCCAGATCCAGCAGCACCACGGGGGGAGGACTTGCCAGCAACTGCGCCAACGCCTGCTGACCACAATCGGCCAGCACCACCTCATACCCCTCCTGGCGCAGGTACTGTTCATAGACCACCGCCAGACTACGGGTATCTTCCACCAGCAGGACACGCGATTTATTTTCAGCCACTGGACTCATCCTTGTATTTGATTCTGCGATCTATTTTGCCTTATTTTCGCGCGCAACCCCAACGCCAAGACAGCTCTGTTATCCCGCGATTGCAGGGAATACACAAGTAAAAACGGCTCCTTAAGGAGCCGTTTTTAACTACAAGAAGGGATTACTTCTTGGCGTCGTCTGCAGTCGGCTTCTCGATAGCCAGCAGCTCAACGTCAAACACCAGCACGGCGTTCGCCGGGATGGAGCCTGCACCGTGCTCGCCATAAGCCAGCTTGGACGGCAGGAAGAACTTGAACTTGGAGCCAACCGGCATCAGCTGAACACCTTCAGTCCAACCCGGGATAACCTGATTGAGCGGGAAGGTAGCCGGCTCGCCGCGATCGACGGAGCTGTCGAACTTGGTGCCGTCGGTCAGGGTACCGGTGTAGTGAACCTTGACGATATCGGTAGATTTCGGCTTAGCGCCAGTGCCCATCTTCTCGACCACGTATTGCAGGCCGGATTCAGTGCTCTTAACACCCTCTTTCTTGGCGTTGGCAGCCAGGAACTCTTCGCCCTTCTTCAGATTCTCAACGGCATCTTTCTCGGCCTTGGCCTTGGTCAGCTCGTTGATCTTAGCGTCGTAATCCTGCAGTACCTTCTGGATCTCTTCATCAGTCATCTTGGCTTCTTTGCCCAGACCGTCAGTCACCCCTTTCAGGATCACGGCGTTGTCCAGTTTGATGCCCAGTTCCTGCTGACGCTCCAGGGTATTGGCGATGTAACGACCCATGGAGAGGCCAATTGCGTAGCCAGATTGCTCTTCAAAGCTCTTGGCTTCGGCCTTGGTCGCCTCTGCCGGCTTGCTGGCTTCTGCCTTCACTTCGGCGGTATTGGCCGCAGCAGGCTTCTCGTCTTTTTGGCAAGCAGTCAGACCGACGGCAACGGCCGCCGCCAACAGGGACACCTTCAGAAATTTGTTCATCAGTTTCTCCAAACTCCAAATACCGCTCTCGGTTCCATCGTGAAATGAGAGGTTTATCGTGATAAGCGCCTTATACTAACGCCGTGATCGCAGGTAACAAAAGCGTGAGACCGCAAAAATGATAAAAAGTGCCATTTATCTGGTGAGCCTCTGTTTAATGCTCACCGGTTGCGAGCAAAGCTCCCAACCCAACCAGCAAATGACCCTCGCCAGCACGGGTCTGCTGACCGCAGATCTCTCCAGTGATGGCAAGCAGGCCATCGTCTCCAGCATCAGCCAGGGCATCATCGTCTGGGATCTGGAACAGAACCGTCAACGCTGGCGCTGGAAGCAATCCGACTCTGCGGAAGACCTGGTATTCATTACCCGCTTTTCCGAAGGCAACAGCCATGCCGTCACCGCCACCCCAGACACCTTTGCAACCTGGCGGCTGAGCGACGGGCAATCACAAGGCTACTACTCACTTCCTGAATCCAGGCTGAGGGACATCGCGCTCTCTGCCGACGGTCGTTATGTGCTGATCGGGCGGGAAGATGGCAAGGCCGAGTGGCTCGACACCCGAAGCGGCCGTCGCCTGCAGTTTCTCGGGCACACCGAACAGGTCAATACGGTGGATCTCTCCGCCAACGGTCGCTACGCCCTGACCGGCGGCAACGACTACAGCGCCTATCTGTGGGATACCCGTAGCGGGCAGGTGATCTGGCGCTTCAACCATGGTGGCCGGGTGATCATGGCCAGACTGGAGCCGAGCGGCCGCTACGCCTTCACCGCCGACAGCAGCCGGGCCAGCATCTGGGATCTGAAAACCGGCAAGGAGGTGAGTCAGCTGAAATATGATCACCGCTTCGAGGTCTACACCAGCGCCCGCTTTGCCAACGATGGCAAGTGGCTCATCACTGGCGCCCCTTCCCGTCAGCTCTCCCTGTGGCAAGTGAGCGATGGTGCCCTGCTGCAGAACTGGCGCGTCTCGCCGCAACCCAAGGTGAAACCGCCCAGCGCAGTGGTCTACGGCGTCGCTTTGCGCGACAATAGCCACCTTGTCAGTGCCAGCTCCAGTGGTCTGGCCGAAATCTGGACAATCAAGTAAGGACCCGAAGGCCCATGAGTCAGCAACTTAACGATCGCATCGAAACCCTGGAAACCCGTCTCGCCTATGCGGAGTACACCATAGAGCAGCTCAATGACGAGGTAACCACCCAGGGCCGTGAACTCGATCGGCTCAAATACCAGATCCAGCTGCTGATCGACAAACTGCAAAGCGTACAGCCCAGCCAGATTGCCAGCATGGCCGAAGAGACCCCGCCGCCGCACTACTGATCCGGCACTATCTCTGGTCAGGCAACATGGCTGGCACAGCTGTCAGCCAATAAAAAACCCGCGATAATCGCGGGTTTTTTTATCATCGGCATGGCCGTGATCAGTGGTGATGGCCCTTGCCACCACAACCGCCGCCACCGCAGCAGCCGCCGTGACCATGATCATCACCGTGGTCGTGGCCATGATCGTGACCGTGGCCAGCACCGCCGCAGCAACCGCCCTGGCCGTGATCTTCATCGTGGTCGTGACCATGACCGCCACAGCAGCCGCCGTGATCGTGGTCATGACCGTGATCGTGGCCGCAACCACCAGCACCGTGAACGTGGCCGTGAGCCAGCTCTTCGGCAGTGGCAGCGCGCACGTCCTTGATCTCGACCTTGAAGCCCAGAGTCACGCCAGCCAGCGGATGGTTGCCATCCACTTTGACGAACTCTTCGGACACTTCAACCACGGTCACCGGACGGTGGCCATCGTCGGTTTCAGCCACAAAAGTATCCCCTTCGGAGACTTCCATGCCGTCGAACAGCTCGCCCGGTACTTCTTGTACCAGGGTCTCGTCATATTCGCCGTAGGCCTGGCTCGGTGCCAGAGTCACTTCGAAGGCTTCACCTACCGCGCGACCTTCCAGCTCGGCTTCCAGGCCAGAGACCAGGTAACGGGTGCCGTGCAGATAGACCAGCGGCTCTTTGCCGACAGTGCTGTCGATGACTTCACCGTGCTCGTCGGTGACTGTGTATTCCAGCGTAACCACGCTCAGAGGAGCTACTTTCATGTCAGGATCCTGCGGATAGAAAAAAACGGGCTCAGAATACCCTAAAAAGCGGGCCGCGCATATGCCGTGCGGCGCCACGGAGTGACGAAAAAAACGACAACAGCGTCAGCGAGGAGACCCGCATTCCACCCGCCGTTCCCTTATCAGGGGCGAAACACCCCGATCACCTCTTCCGCTTCGCGAGTCTGCTTGTCGACCTCGGCAGGCGTTTGTACCTGGGTATCGCCACAGGCGACGCAGGTCACCTTCTCGACTCCATGCTCCAGATACAGCATCATGTTGTCCAACTTGCCGCACGCCGGGCAGACAGCACCGGCAATGAAGCGTTTTTTACGTCTGGTTTCCATATTTGTTACCTCCAGGCAGCATCATATCAGGGTTTTTACATGCATCACGCCATCGAGTATCACCATTTTTCCTGCCAGAGCCTGCACGCCGGCAACCGCAAACGAACTCCGGTCGGGCAGCTGTTGCGGATCACCCGGGGCGCCGCGTTGCTGAGACTGGGCCAACATGAGCTGTTGCTGCCGGCAGGCAGCAGCTTCTGGCTCTGCGCCGATGCCCTCGCAGCCTTCAGCCCCCTCAGCGGTTGCGAGTACGATCAGCTGAGCGTCTCTTTGCGCGTGGCTCAGCCGCAGCAGGCTGGCTGGCTACAAGCCACTCCGCTGCTCAATGCCCTGCTCGACTCGCAGGCCCGGTGGCAACGTCCGAAAGAGTGGCAAGGGGCCTACGGTCAGCGACTGCAGGTGATCCTGGATGAGCTGCAACAGTGCGCCATCAGCCAGCAGGGTCACGGTGAGCTGCAAGCCTGTTGGCAAGCGCTGGCCAATGGCCAACCGGAGTCTCTGCAACTGTGGGCACAACAAGCCGATACGCCGGTGGAAGGGACTGAATTGCAACAACAGTGGCAACTGCTGCAGGCGCTCAGATTGCTCAAGGGCGGCAGCAAACCAGCCCTGGTGGCCAGCAAGCTGGGCTATGCCGATGAGGCCGCGCTGCAAGCGGCCTGTCAGCAGTGGGGCGTTGGCGAGGATGGTGATCAATAACCGGACGCCGATGGAATACGCCAACGAAATTGGCTGAATGAGTCCAGTTTTTTGCCAGATGGTCGTTAACAAGGAAGGGCCATTCCCCCCGTAATCCTTTATGCTAGAGGCCTGAAGTGACTGCCAACGTTTCGACCAACAGGACATCTGCCATGACGAGCAAAGCCAATCAATCCCAGGGCATGTTGCTGTTTCACCTTTCAGCCAAACAATCCTTTGCCATCGGTACCCTCAAGGTGAAGGAGATAGTGCCCTACACCCAACTGACGGCAATGCCGCACTCGCACCCGACCGTGTTGGGGGCTGCCAATATGCGCGGCTCCACCATTCCGGTGATCGACATGGCGATGGCGGTGGGCTATCGCCCTATCAGCAGGGAGGAGATGCCGCACTGCTTTATTATCATCACCGATTGCCGCCGCACTCTGGTCGGTTTTCTGGTGCGCGGTATCGACAAGATCACCGAGTGCAACTGGCGCGATATCGAATCGCCACCCGCCTCCCTCGGCCACAATGTGTTCGTAACCGGCGTGACCCGGGTCAATGACCAGCTGATCCAGCTGCTGGATGTGGAGCTGATCCTCTCCCGGGTCTATCCGGATGATCCGAGCCACCTCTATCCGGTGCTGACCGATGTGCAGCGGGAGCGGATCAAGCCGATGCGGATCCTGCTGGTCGACGACTCCTCGGTCGCTCGCCGTCAGCTGATGGCTGCGCTGGACTACATCAATATCCCCTATGAGGTCTGCACCAATGGCAAGGATGCACTGACCCTGATGCAGACGCGGGCGAGCCAGAAGACCCCGATCGACATTCTGGTGAGCGATATCGAGATGCCGGGGCTCGATGGCTATGAGCTGGCCTTCGAGGTGCAGAGTGATAGCAAACTGGCGGGGGCCTACATCATCCTGCACACTTCGCTCTCCAGCGAGATCAGTGTGGAGCGGGCCCATCAGGTGGGTGCTCATGAGGCGCTGACCAAGTTCGAGGCCAATGAGCTGATCCAGGCCATGTTGCGCGGTGCCGAACATCACGATCGCCTGCTGAAATAAGCCAATGACTGGCGGGAGGAACACGCCTCCCGTCCTCCTTATCTTCGACCCAGACTGACTGACCCCATGCTGACCGAGAGCCACTTCCACGCCCCCTGGTGGGCACGCAATCCTCATCTGCAGACCATATTGCCCAAATGGCTGCGCCGCCCCCCTGCCCGTTTTGTGGCGGAGCGGTTTGAACTGCAGGATGGGGACTTTGTCGACCTCGCCTGGAGCGGGGAAGTCAGCCTTGATGAACGGCCGCTGATAGTGGTGTTTCACGGGCTGGAGGGGAGCATTCACTCCCACTATGCCAAGGGATTGTTCGCCCATCTGCAGCAAGAGGACAGAGAGGCCGTGCTGATGCACTTTCGAGGTTGCAGCGGCGAGCCCAATCGCCATCTGCAGGCCTATCACTCCGGCGCCATCGGTGATGCGCAGGAGCTGATTGCCGAGCTGAGCCAGCGCTTCCCGGGCAAACCGCTGATCGCCATCGGCTTTTCACTGGGTGGCAATATGCTGGTCAATCTGCTGGCGCGGGCCTGTCCTGCGGCATTGAAAGCGGCGGTGGTGGTCTCGGCCCCGCTGCAACTGGCGAGCTGCGCCGAGCGGGTCAATCAGGGCTTCTCGAAGGTCTATCAGAACTATCTGCTGCGCACCATGCGCCGCAATTTGCTCAGCAAGATCCGCCAGCAGCAGAAAGCGAGTGAACGCTGGCAACCTCGACAAGTGGAGCAGATTGCCACCCTGCGTGATTTTGACGAGCAGGTCACCGCGCCGCTGCACGGCTTTCACAGCGCCAGCCACTACTACCAGAGCTGCTCGGGGCTACCACTGCTGGGCCAGATCCCCATCCCCACCCTTATCCTGCACGCCGCCGACGATCCCTTTATGTCCGATGCCGTTATCCCACGCCCCGAGCAGCTCTCGCCCACGGTGCGCTATGAGCTGAGCCAGCGTGGCGGCCATGTCGGCTTTCTGCACGGCACGCCCTGGCGGCCACGATTTTGGCTGGATGAGCGGATCAGTCGCTGGATTGCCGAGCAGAATTACTCTGCAACACAGAACTGATTGCGTCCCGACTCCTTGGCCCGATAGAGCGCCTGATCGGCCCGCTCCAGCAACTGGCTTGCACTTTCACCGGGCAGTAGCGTGGCAATCCCCTGGCTCACCGTCACCCAAGAGGCGACATCGGACGCCAGATGTTCCAGCTGCAGGCTGGCCAGGCCATCTTGCAGCCGCTTTGCAACACTGGACGCAGTCTGACGGTCTGTATTGGGCAGCAGCAGCACAAACTCCTCTCCACCATAGCGGGCCACCAGATCAGATGGCGTGCGTACCGCACGGTTGAGCGCTTGTGCCACCTCCTTTAGGCACATATCCCCCACCTGATGGCCATAGTGGTCGTTAAAGCACTTGAAATAGTCCACATCGATCAGGATGAGCGAGAGCGGGGCGCCGTTTTGCTGGCTATGGGCCAACGCGCGCTCCAACTCGATATTGAAATGCCGCCGGTTGGCGACACCGGTCAGAGGATCTTGCTTGGCGAGCTGATCAAGTTGGCGCAGCAGCGTCAGATTTTCATGCTCCCGCATGATCGCCAGCTCAAACCAGCGGTGCAGCATGCGGCGGCCAACCTCCAGCACCACCAGACCACAACCCAATCCCAACATGTATAACTGTGGAAAATCTACCCGCAGGTAAAGCTCATTCCATATCCCTAACAGCAATGAGCCGAACACGTATCCATAAAATACCTTCCACGAAGGATAGAAAGCGATCATCGCGGCTAACAGGTTGAGGCGCATGATACCGTTGGAAAAGCTGAGCCCACCTCGCAGCTCGACCTGTCCCAACGTATAAAGATGAACAGCCCACACACAGCCCCAGACCAGGGTGACCAGAGAGGCAGCCCTCAGCCAGGCCCTGTCATTGAGATAATCGCAGAACAGTCCGATAACAGGCAGCAGCAACAGCGCCACCATGACAAAGCCCAACTCACTCTGAAAACGCCATGGAAGAGAGCTGTCACTGGCCAGACCGGCCTGTCGATAGACTTCGTAGCGTATTGCAAGAAACAACACCATCAGCCATTGCAGTAACCAGAACCACACCATGCCGCGACTAATCGCGCGGCGACTGGCCTGAGCCAAATGCTCCACCAGGGTTATTGGCGCGCTGCGTTGCGCTTCAGACAACATCTCTCAGACTCCGGTGAAAAGGTAAAAAGTGATTGCATTCGCGGGATTCAACACAACAATAGCCTGACGATCACCTCTTTTGCTGTGAGACCTTTAAATGATCATTCCCTGGCAAGAACTGGACGGCGACACCCTGACCAACCTGATCGAACACTTTGTGCTGCAGGAAGGTACCGAGTATGGGGAGCAGGATGTGCCGCTTGGCGTCAAAGTGGACGCGGTAAGAGAGCAATTACAGCAAGGCAAGGCAGTCATCGTCTATAGCGAGCTGCACGAATCGGTGAATATCGTGATGAAAGACCGCTTCATTGAGCAGTCTTGACCCAACCGCAATCCGGACCTTATAACGGAATTCCCAAGGAAGAGAGAATCCCATGTCGGCCAAGCACCCCATTATTGCCGTTACCGGTTCGTCCGGTGCCGGCACCTCCACCTCCACCAACGCCTTTCGCTCCATGTTCCATCAACTGGGATATACCGCGGCTGTGGTGGAAGGTGACAGTTTTCACCGCTACACCCGACCGGAAATGGATGTAGCGATCCGCAAGGCGCGCGAACAGGGGCGCCACATCAGCTATTTTGGCCCTGAGGCCAATGACTTCGGGCTGCTGGAGAGCTTTTTCCAGGGCTATGGCCAGGATGGCAATGGCCAGTATCGCCGCTATCTGCACAGCTTTGACGAGGCAGTGCCCTTCAACCAGATGCCCGGTACCTTCACCCCCTGGCAGCATCTGCCCAACAATACCGATCTGCTGTTTTATGAAGGGCTGCACGGCGGCGTGGTCACCGAGGATCACAATGTGGCGCGCCACGTGGATTTTCTGATAGGCGTAGTGCCCATCGTCAACCTGGAGTGGATCCAGAAGCTGATCCGCGATACCTCGGAGCGAGGGCATTCCCGCGAGGCGGTGACCGACTCCATCGTTCGCTCCATGGATGACTACATCAACTTCATCACCCCGCAGTTCTCGCGCACCCATATCAACTTCCAGCGAGTACCGACGGTGGACACCTCCAACCCCTTCAGTGCCAAGGTGATCCCGAGTCTGGACGAGAGTATGCTGGTGATCCGGTTTCGCGGCATCAAGCAGGTGGATTTCCCCTACCTGCTGTCGATGATCGATGGCTCATTCATGTCGCGGATGAACACAATAGTGGTGCCGGGTGGCAAGATGGGCTTTGCGATGGAGCTGATCCTGCGCCCGCTCATCCAGCAATTGATCGAAACCGGCAAAATAACCTGATTCAAAGGAGCTCACGATGCGGCTTGCTTATCTCTCTGTGCTGCTCGCCCTGCTTGGCGGTTGCAGCAGCGGGCCGGCGGCCCCCACGCTGGAGTCCGGCACCATGCTGGTTCGCCCGATGGGCAACTGGACCTATGGTGCAACCCCGCGCTACGCCCTGGCCGAGCAGTATCAATTTGCCGGTGAGTTGGCGGAAGGGTGGCTTGAGCCAATGCAGCAAGCGGTAAGCCGGGAGCTCAATGGCAAGGGATGGCAGAGTGCACCGCTCGACGAGGCGGATCTGTGGGTCGCCATCGGCGTCGCAGGCGGCAAGGATATGAGTGACGGCGAGATTTTCGCCCGTCTTGGCATGACACCCGGGGTATATGCCTCAGCCAACCAGCGCAAAGGGTCGCTGGCCATCGTGCTGCTCGATCGCAAAACCCAGAAAGCGGTCTGGAGCAGCATCATCCAGCTGACCAGCGACGTGAGCATTGCAGACAGCCAGCGTCAGGCACTCAGCCAGCAGCTCGCGGCCGAGCTGCTCAATCGCGTCCCCACCAACTAGCGCTTGTTTAGTGATAAGGGATGGATAGAAAAACGGCTTGCCTCCCGGCAAGCCGTTTTTTGTGGTCTCAACCTCTTGACCCAATCCGGCCTAGGCCAGACCCGGGCACAAAGCTGCACACCTTCAGCTATCTGTGGTCACTTATTTAAGCGTACAGGTCAGCAGTGTGACCCCTTTCTGGGTGAGGAGGGCTTGTTTCTCCTGATTCCAGAAGGTGGTCAGGCCGTCAGAATATTTGGCGCCAGACTCTGACTCCACACGCGCCAGCTTGTGATAAACCCCGGCATAGGGGAACTGCACCATGTCAGCCTGGGCATCATAGGTAACGGCCAGCATCTCTTCGCCACACTGGTATTGGCTGTATTGATACTGGGTAGGTTGCGGGCTGCTGCACGCCGCCAGGCCCAAAAGGGGAAGCAGAGCGATCAATTTTTTCATTGCACTTTCCTTATGTAATGGCTTTATGTCATGGCCTTGTGCTGTGGCCTTACGTAACGGCCTTATGCCAGGGTACCAACGAAACAATCGTTATCAAGCTTCAACAATTTGATAACTATGGGTAATTTGTACCGCTTTTTCCAACATCAGGGAAACAGAACAGTATTTTTCCATCGACAGATCGACCGCTCTGGCCACCTGTTTCTCTGCCAATCCCTTGCCCGTCACCACGAAGTGCAGATTAATCTTCTCGAAAACCCGGGGCACGCTATCGACCCGTTCGCCACTGATATCGACATGGCATGCGGTCACCGACTGGCGCGCTTTTTCGAGGATGGAAACCACATCAATGGAGCTGCAGCCACCGACCGCCAGCAGGATCATCTCCATCGGGCTGGCCCCCTCACCGGGGTTGGCACCATCCAGGATCACCTTGTGACCTGATTCACTCTCACCCACAAACTTCATCCCTTCCACCCAGCTGACCTTGGCTTTCATCTCGCACTCTCTCCTGTTAATCATGATGATGGATCCCTAGCATAACCCAGTCGCTTATCTCTGCCGAACAGGGGGAGTTGGGATGGAAATAGATCAAAATCAACATCTCCGACCTCTATCTTCCCTAGAATGGCCGAAGCGGCGCAGCAGGCATTACTCAAAGGGCTCTGTCAAAAGCCCGCAAAGCCTTGTCAGCACAGGCAAAGGCTCTTATCCTACTGCGACCAATACAAGGAATGGCAAGATTGGCAGCTTGCCCGGACGCACAAGTCCATAAAAAGACACTACAGAGGAATTCTCATGGTCATTGGCAAACCGCAAAGCGATCCCACCCTGGAATGGTTCTTGTCGCACTGCCACATTCATAAGTATCCCGCCAAGAGCACCCTGATCCATGCGGGTGAAAAAGCGGAGACCCTCTACTACATCGTCAAGGGCACTGTGGCCGTCTTGATCAAGGACGATGAGGGCAAAGAGATGATCCTCTCCTATCTGAACCAGGGCGATTTCCTGGGCGAGATGGGGATGTTCGAGGAGAACGAGAATCCCGAGCGCTCCGCCTGGGTTCGCGCGAAAGGCTCTTGCGAAGTGGCAGAGATCTCCTACAAGAAGTTCCGCCAGCTGATCCAGGTCAACCCGGACATTCTGATGCGTCTCTCTGGCCAGATGGCCAAGCGCCTGCAGCACACCAGCCAGAAAGTGGGTAACCTCGCCTTCCTGGATGTGACTGGCCGGATCGCCCAGACCCTGCTCAACCTGGCCAAACAGCCGGATGCCATGACCCACCCGGATGGCATGCAGATCAAGATCACCCGTCAGGAGATCGGCCAGATCGTCGGCTGCTCCCGTGAAACCGTGGGCCGCATCCTGAAGATGCTGGAAGAGCAGGAGCTCATCTCTGCTCACGGCAAGACCATTGTGGTATTTGGCACTCGCTGATGACCCGTCCGCAGGCCTGACTGAGGCCTTGGGATAAAAAAGGCTGCTACGGCAGCCTTTTTTGATCCTCTCCCCTATAATCCCGAACGCCCTTCACTGTTCCGGCATTCGCCCAGAGAGTTACTATGCATCTTCAATGTCCCCGCTGCCGCAGTCCACTCCATCTTCATGAAGCCTCCCAGGGGCGCTATTGCGACAACAAGCATCACTTCGATCCGGCACCGGAAGGTTATCTGGATCTCATTCCCGGCAAGAAAAACCCCAAAGACAGCGACAGCCGTGCCCTGATGCGCGCCAAGCACCATTTCCTGGAAGCTGGCCACCAACTGCCGCTGGTTGAGGCCATGGCCGGCCTGCTCGCTCCGCTGGCCCCACAAGAGCTGATCCATCTTGGGTGCGGTGAAGGCTACTACTGCCGCGCGCTGGCAGAGCGCCTGCCCGGCTGGCAGTTTGCTGGGGTTGATATCGCCAAGAACACCATCTTTGCCGCCAAAAAAGCGCAGCCGGACGGCCAGTTTGTCATTGCCGATCCCGCTCGTGCGCCGTTGCAACCGGGCTCTGCTCAGGTGCTGCTGGTCAACGATCTCAAGGTCAAGACCGAACAGCTGGTCAGCTGGCTGGCCCCCGGTGGCTATCTGCTCTATCTGCAGCCGGGCCCGCGCCATCAGTGGCAACTGCGGGTCAGCCTCAATCCGGTGAGCATGGAACACCCCCTCAGCTGGCCAACCCTCGGCGATCTCAATCCGATGGCTCAACAGCGCTGCCAGTTCAGCCTCACCATGGATCAGGCCATGCGCAGCTTTATTCTGGAGACCAGCCGTCTTGGCTGGCGGGCAACCGGTGAGCAGCGTCACGCTTTCGCGCAACAGGGCCCGGGTGAACTGGAACAGGATCTGCTGCTGACCCTGTGGCAAAAAGCCATCTGATCACTGGGCGGGAGCCTTGCAAGGCTCCCACCCCGTATTTTCCCGCCCCCCCCATTCTCCCCTGCTTGATCTAGCTCACAACTTGAGCCATCGACTTTGTTGCTCAGAACAGCCTTGATGTCAAAAAAGTCACTAGAAAATAATCCATTGAATTTAATCTCTTTTTACCCTGTCAAAAACCGTCACATCCAGTCTTGATAACATTCCCGCCACCCCAATTAAACAACGATGGATTCAGGCCCAGTCAAGGTTAGGGCGCCTACCGTGTGGCTATCGGACCATTTCCGATTTCACAGAACCGACAACAAGTTCGGAAGTGTTTACATCAGAGGAATAACGCATATGAAGAAGTCTGCACTGACTATTGCCATCTCCAGCCTGCTGCTGGCGAGCGGCGCCCATGCTGCTACCGTTTACAACCAGAACGATACCAAGCTGGAAATCGGTGGCCGCGCTCAGGGTATGTACTACGGCACTGACAACAACGATGCTGAAGGTGACCAGAGCTACTTCCGTCTGCACGTTGCTGGCGAGACCAAGATTGCTCCCGAGATGAAGGCGTTCGGCTTTGCCGAGTACAACCTGCCGACCTCCGGTTCTGACAACGACGAGCTGCGTTATGCCTATGCCGGTATCAAGCACGACCGTTTCGGCGCATTCAGCTATGGTCGTCAGGATGGCCTGTTCACCAAGGCCGTCAACAACTATACCGACGTCCTGCCCGAGTGGGGCGGTGACGGCCTGGGCAAAGATACCGAAGTATTCGGTACCGGCCGTACCAATGGCTTAGCCCAGTACATCTACAACTATCAGGGTCTAACCCTGGGTGCCCAGTTCACTGGTAACAATGACCCGCAGAATGCAGATCGTTCCGACTTCAAAGATGTAAATGGCAATACTACTTGGAACAAGAAAGGGTCCAAAGAAGGCTTCGCAGTTTCAGCCAACTACGATTTCGATATGGGCCTGAGCCTGGGTGCTGTATATAACCAGGCAGGCAAGACCGACGAACAAGCCCGCTTTGCTGCCTTCAATGGCGACCACGATGCCAAGCTGATGGGCTTCGGCGCCAAATATGCAACTGGTGACCTCTACCTGGCTGCAACCTACTCCCACGGTGAAGATCACCTGTTCGTCAAGAACGGTTACGCCGAGAAGATGGATGGCTACGAAGCCGTTGCCCAGTACACCATCGGCAAGTTCAAGCCTTCTCTGGCTTACCTGCGCACTGACGTGGAAGATTCCGCGCAAGGTATCGATGATACCTACACCGAGTACGTATCTATCGGTGCCTGGTACAACTTTACCGAGAACTTCAACGCCTACGTTGATTACAAGCTGAATCTGCTGGACGACGGCACAGTTTCCGGTACCAGCAAGCTGGGCCAGAACACCGACGACGTAGTCGCAGTTGCCCTGCAGTACAACTTCTAAGTAATTGGAAGTCAGTTATACCCTGTGATACCAATGTCTACTGTTTGAATTACTTCCGGCCGCTCTGCGGCCGGTTTTTTTATTGCGCCTTTTCAGCACCTTGCATATAACTATCGAGCGGATTGATGGCAATATCCGCGCCGTTGACAGGGAGTGACAAGGAGATATTCACGGATGAGACAAGCGCGCGGGAACATAGACTGGCAACGCGGGTGGCTGTTGTTGCCACTGTTGTTGATATCGCTCATCTGGAGCAGCACGGCAGATGCCAGCTGGGATCAGAGCCTTTATCGTCAGCTGGGTCTGGCCGGCAAGCTGGATAAACAGACCTTCCGTCAGGCACTCAACAGTTATCAAACTGTGCACCACAAACGAAAACCCATTCTCACCATCATCGATTACAGCAAGCCATCCACCCAGCGCAGGCTGTTTGTCATCGATATGAAACGCCACAAGCTACTCTATCACACCTGGGTCAGTCATGGCCGCAACTCAGGTGAACTGGCCGCAAAACGCTTTTCCAACCAGCTCAACTCCCGACAAAGCTCCCTCGGCGTCTATCGCACCGCAGAAACCTATCTGGGCAAGCATGGCTACTCCCTGCGGCTGGACGGGCTCAGCCCCGGCAAGAACAGCAATGCCCGCAAGCGTGCCATCGTAGTACATGGCGCCGCCTATGCCAGCCCGACCCATCTGCGCAAATATGACAAGCTGGGCCGCAGCTGGGGTTGCCCCGCCCTGCCCAAAGAGCAGGCCAGAGCCATCATAGATACCATCAAGGGGGGGAGTGTCATCTACGCTCACGGCTAGCGGGCACAACATCAGAAAACGCAAGGCCAGCGATCGCTGGCCTTGTTTGTTACGCTTTTCACTCTAAACGTGGCGCGTTATTGGCGCACCACCAGTACCGGACAGGGTGCATGACGCACCACAGACTCGGCGACACTGCCTACCAGCAGATGGCTGATACCGGAGCGACCGTGGCTGCCCATCACGATCAGCTCAACCTCATCCTCCTTGGCCTGAATGACAATCTCATCGGCGGCGCGGCCAAAGCGAATATCAAAGGTGGCCGGGATCGGCAGGGTGGCAACCAGCTCTTTGAGCTGGGTTCTGGCCTGACGCTCCATCTCGTGAGTAATCTCGATGGCCGTCATATGAAGGATCTTGTAACTGTCAAAACCGTGCAGTTGATCAACCACGTGGATCAGCTTGAGCTGGGCCTGATGGCTCTGTGCCATGAAAACGGCATAGTCGAGTACCGCGCGAGACATTTGGGAAAAATCGACTGGACAGAGCAGAGTCTTGATCGATGGCATAATGCAGTCTCCTCTACTGATTGGGGTGCTATTGAATCTTTACTCGATCATAACGATCCAGCCGCAAATAACCCTCGACCCTGTCGCAAAATGGAGATGCGGGATGTTTTCTCCGCCCGCCGCGATCAATGCATGGTATAAATCAGGTGATAAATGCTCTCCTCACCCCTGCGAGGATAATGCTGACTATGCTGCGCATCGCTTGTTTGCTGCTTTGCTCTCTGTGTGCGATCGCCCACGCTCGCACAGCTGATGTTCACGTCTATTGCGATGGCTGGCCCGGTTTCTGCCAACCGGATGGCCGCGGTATCTATCTCGATCTGGTGCGAACCATCTACCAACCCCATGGCTATCAGATCGTGCCCCATATCGTGCCCTACAAACGCGCCGTCGCCATGGTAGCCAAGCAAGAGGGGGATATGGCGATGAGCGTCTATCTGGACGAGATCAAGGGGGTCAAGCAGCCCCGTCAACCCGCCTCCGCCGATGATGTGACCGTCTTCATGCTCAAGCAGTGGCAGCCACAATGGCGGGGAGAGCGCAGCCTGGAGGGAGAGACCGTACTCTGGCGGCGAGGATGGGTGCTGGATAAATATCTTCCGGTCACCATGCGATGGCATGAGATCGACAACCATGAGATGGCCCTGCAGCTGATTGGCAAGGGGCGCTATCGCTATTATCTGACCGCTGGCGTGCTCCATGCCGCCGATGAGACCCCAGCCAATATGTACCGCACCATTTTGCGCTGGATCCCGACTTACCCCATTTTTGCCGATACCGAACAGGGCGACCGGCTACTGCAGTTGTGGGACCAGGAGATGGTGAATCTGATCCGTCGCGGCACGCTGGCCGAGATATATCGCCATTATCACCTCTATGACTACTACCGCGACTTTCTCGAGGAGCAGGCGGTCAAGGTCGGCGAACACTGATCCCACCATAGGGGAAAGAGAAGGATGCCGCAGCCCCGTCAACAGTGACCACCGCCAGCAACCTGCCCATAAGCAACACCTTGTCCATTGCGGTTTGAGTCACCGTTGCCATGCCACAACTCAGGGTTGCCGGAACCCCTTCGCCAATCGGTCATAGAGGATCACATTGACCGAGGCAGCCAGATTCATGCAGCCTTGAGTCGGCACATAAACCACATCTTTCACCGCGCCATAGAGGGCAGGATCGAGCGTGCCATCCTCCGGCCCGAAGATATAAAAAGCGCGTTCCGGATGGACATAGTCGGGGAGCGGTGTAGCGCCGTCGATCAGATCGACCACCACGGGCACGCATCCCTGCGGGATAAACGCCATCAGATCATCCACCCCGAGCAGCGGGATTTTCTCCACCATCTGCTTGGTATCAGTGGCAAAGCGGCGCGCCAGCTCGAAGCGGTTGCCGGTGTAGTAGACCTCGTCCACCCCGTAACAACCCGCAGCCCGCATCACTGAGCCGACATTTTCCGGAGACTTGGGATTGACCAGCCCCACACAGCAGAATGCACTCTTTTCCATCATCTCTCCTCATCTTGCGGCGGCCATTATAAGCCGTTGCAGGGCCACCGACCCGTTAAAAGTCCCCTCCCCGGCTAAACCGCTTGCCAACCCATCTTTGAATGTCGATTTATTGTGCGCAATCCGACAAATCTTGCACAAGCCGATAGCCAGCAAACGTTTCCCAGCAATAATGGACAAACGTTTGCAAATGGATGTTTGTCTATGACTGAGCGTGAACAAGAGATCCTCGCCCTGCTGCGTCAGGATCCCATGATTGCCCAGCAGGAGCTGGCCGATCGCCTCGGCATCAGCCGCTCTGCGCTGGCCAGCCACATCTCCAGCCTGATCCGGCAGGGGTATGTGCAAGGCAGAGGTTATGTACTGCGAGAGGGCCCTTACGTAGTGGTGATCGGCGGTGCCAATATGGATATTTGCGGCACCAGCCACGACAACCTGCTGCTCGGCGACTCCAATCCGGGCAAGGTGCGCACCTCGGCCGGTGGTGTTGGCCGCAATATTGCCGAGAATCTGGCGCGGCTCGGCAGCGATACCCGACTGCTGACTGCAGTCGGCAACGACCAGTATGGTCACCATCTATTGGAAGTGAGCCAGCGGGCCGGCGTCGATGTGCGCCAGACTCTGGTGCTCGATGGCCACACCACCTCCTGTTATCTCAGCCTGCATGATGGCAGCGGCGAAATGAGCTGCGCCATCAATGACATGGCCATCATAGAGCAGCTCACCCCTGCCCGCCTGACCCCCCTCGCAGGCTTTCTCGGCGGTGCCCGGCTTTGGGTGCTCGACACCAATCTGGCCATCCATACCCTCGACTGGCTGTTCGAGCGACAGGGGGAGCACGCCATCTTTGTCGATACCGTTTCGGTGGCCAAGGTGGAGAAGATCCGCCCCTGGCTCGGCAAGATCCACACCCTCAAACCCAATCGCAGCGAAGCCGAGCAGCTGTGCGGCATGACCATCGCCGGGCCCGAAACCTGGCCCATGGTGGCCGCCTGGTTCCACCGCGCCGGGATCAAGCGACTGTTCCTCAGTCTGGGTGAACAGGGGATCTTCTACAGCGATGGCGAGCAGCAGGGCCATCTACCGGTGCTGGGCAGCCCGGTACTCAACGTCACCGGCGGCGGGGATGCCTTTATGGCTGGCCTCGCCCACGCCTGGCTGCAACAGCTCGACATTGCCCAAACCACCCGCTTTGCCCTGGGCTGCGCTGCCCTCACCGTCAATTGTTCCGATACCGTTTTTTCCGGTCTGAGCAAGACCGCTGTTGACCGCATACTGGAGGAGTACTCATGCTGAACGCTTACCTCGATATCCAACCGGAAGTGGCTGCCGCGCTGGCCGCTGGCAAACCGGTGGTCGCCCTCGAATCTACCATCATCTCCCACGGCATGCCCTATCCGCAGAACGTGGAGACGGCCCGTCAGGTTGAACAGGTGGTGCGCGATAACGGCGCCATTCCGGCCACCATCGCCATCCTCGACGGCCGCCTCAAGGTGGGTCTGGATGCCGGTGCGCTGGAAGCGCTGGGCCGGGCAGGCCACAGCGTCACCAAGTGCAGCCGCCGCGACATTCCGTTCGTACTGGCGC
This sequence comes from Aeromonas sp. 11P, assembly GCF_051920165.1. Taxonomy (NCBI): domain Bacteria; kingdom Pseudomonadati; phylum Pseudomonadota; class Gammaproteobacteria; order Aeromonadales; family Aeromonadaceae; genus Aeromonas; species Aeromonas sp. 11P. Next base: position 3,842,374 of record NZ_JBQBDJ010000004.1, on the reverse strand, counting down.
GCAAGGGGATGGGAGCCACCACGGTCGCCTCCACCATGATCATCGCTGCCATGGCGGGGATCCGGGTCTTTGCCACCGGTGGCATTGGCGGGGTACATCGCGGCGCACAGGAGACCTTCGATATCTCGGCCGATCTACAGGAGCTGGCGCAAACGCCGGTGGCCGTAGTCTGTGCCGGTGCCAAGTCGATCCTCGATATCGGGCTGACCCTGGAGTATCTGGAGACCCAGGGGGTGCCGGTGATCGGCTATCAAACCGAGGAGCTGCCCGCCTTCTACACCCGCGAGAGCGGCTTCAAGGTCGATTATCGCCTCGATACCCCGGCAGCCATCGCCGAGGCGCTACGCCTCAAGTGGGAGCTGGGACTGGCGGGCGGCGCCGTGGTGGCCAACCCCATCCCGAGCGCACACGCCATGCCGAAAGCCGATATCGACGCAGCCATTGCCCAAGCGCTACGTGAAGCCGATGAGCAGGAGATCAAGGGCAAGGCGTCAACCCCCTTCCTGCTGGCCCGCGTCTGCGAGCTGACTGGCGGCAACTCGCTGGCGGCCAACATCCAGCTGGTACTGAACAACGCGGCACTTGGCGCCCGCATCGCCGCCAGCCTCTGAGCGCACACCGATACCTCGCCATGTAAAAGAGGGCCTCGCGGCCTAATGCCGATCAGTTAAGGATCCATTGACCGATCCTTCTGATGTGTGAAAATCCGAAACCTGTTGATTGGTTTCGGATTTTTTATGCGTATCGACCAGGCTCTCGACTTCCTCCACGCTAGCAATGCCGCTCAGTTTGAGTCACTCTCCGACCTCATTCCCAACGAGCTCATCACCACTCTGCTCGGCGAAGAGGGCGTCGCTACCCTGCGCCGTCGCCGTATGCCCATGGAGCGCCTGGTCTGGGCCATCATCGACATGGCTATCTTCCGCCACGTCCCCATGACTCAGCTGGTCAATCAGCTCGATATCCTGTTGCCCGGCGACCGCCCCTTTGTCGCCCCCAGCGCCTTCCTGCAAGCTCGCCAAAAACTGGGGGACAAGAGCATCGAACGCCTGTTTCACGAGACAGCTTCGCGCTGGCACCAGCAGGCTAATCATCCCGGTTGGGCCGGGCTGCAACTGCTCGCCGTCGATGGCGTGATGTGGCGCACACCCGATACCCCGGACAATGCCGCTGCGTTTGCCAAACCCGGCCCCCAGCATGGCGAGACCGCTTATCCGCAGGTGCGCATGCTCTGCCAGATGGAGCTGACCAGCCACCTGCTCACGCAAGCCGTCATGGAGAGCTGCGCCGTCAACGAGATGGTGTTGGCCGAACGGCTTGTCGCACGCACGCCGGACCACTCGCTCACCCTGTTCGACAAGGGGTTCTACTCCCTCGGCCTGCTCCACGCATGGCAGAGTGCGGGCGTTGAGCGGCACTGGTTGCTGCCGCTCAAAAAGGGCACCCAATACGAGGTGGTGCGCAAGCTGGGGCGCCAGGATGCACTGGTCTTGCTGAAAACCAGCCCACAGGCGAGGAAGAAGTGGCCGCACCTGCCGGACACAGTGGAAGCCCGCCTGCTGACCCGCCACATCAATGGCAAGGCGCGCCAAGTGTTGACCTCAATGGTCGACCCGATGCGTTTCCCGGGGGCCGATATCGTTGAGCTCTACAGCCACCGCTGGGAAATCGAGTTGGGCTATCGGGAGATGAAGCACAGCCTGCAACAACACCGGCTGACCCTACGCAGCAAGAAGGCGGCGGGGATACGGCAAGAGCTGTGGGGCGTGCTGCTGGCGTACAACCTGCTGCGCAGCCAGATGGTAAAGATGGCGGCGAGTCTGAAGGGATACACGGCGAGCCAGCTGAGTTTTCACATGGCATCGGTGTACCTCATCCATGAACTGAGTTGCATGCCGTACCTGTCACCGGGGAGTATCCCGAAGCGGGTGGCGGAGCTGGATAAGCAGGCGGGGCAGTTTGTATTACCGGAGCGAAGGGAGCGGAGTTACCCCCGCAGTGTGAAGGTAAGACCGCAAAAGTATGCGGTGCAAAAAGCCAATAAAAACAATGCCAGTCAAGCTTAACTGACTGGCATTAGCCTCGCGGCCCTCTTGTTGTTTTTGCTATCTGCAGCGCTATTGCAACTCTGTGTTATTGCAGCACCACGCGCCCATTGAGCGGTTGCACAGGCCGGTTGTTGGGGTGGTGCATCACCGCCTTGAAGGCGTCGATCTGGGCCTGACTGACCTCGACCGGCTGCTTCATCACCAGCCAGCGCACTCCTTCCGAGCAGGGAGGCGTAGTAAGGGAACCGCTGAAACGGTAGTAGTCATGGCTTTCGGGCAGCAATTGCTCAGCAGAGAGCGGCGCCTTGAGGGCCTTGTTCTCCCCCACCTTGGCCGGTAATGCACTCCAGGCTGCCGCCAGCGCCGGATTGGCCTTGCCAGCCTCGAACATCACAGCCACCACGGCGATCTCTCCCTTGTCACTGACATGCACCAGATGCCCTTCCAGCGGATAAGATTTGCCCTCGATGAGGTTTTCACTCGGGGCGTGGAAGTGGAACTGCTTTAGTTCAAACGTGGTGCCATCGAGTTGCAAGGTGCTGCCCGGGGCATAACCGACCTGCACGGTATGACCGTTGTTGACCACGGTCTTGCCACCCGCCTGATAGTGGAGTACCAGCGGGGCCAGTTTGGCCTCGACCAATCCGCTCAGGTTAACCGGCGACTGATTGCTGCCCGCACACTGACCAAACTCCGGGGTCAGCTTGGCCCAGTGGGCAGGCCCCGCCTCACCGTTATATTCCCAATGAGGAGCGGCAGCAAACACGACAGGGCACAGTAACAGGGAGCAGGCCAACAGAGACTTTCTCATCATACATCCTTATCTTGATTGAAAAGCACGACCATCCGGCGCCGCTCCAAAGAACAAGACGACAGAGGGAGTTGAAACGCAGAGTACAATTTGCTCATCCTGTCGGTTTATTATTAATGATGCATTTGATAGGTATTTATTTAACGGCAGAATGGCAAAGCATATTGAATAATCGCTTTATTCAATGACAGCAATCTAATTAATCGCCTGTTCATTTTCTTTGCTTCGCACATAATCCAGACATGATGCTAATTCCATACTCTCCTCTTAATTATCCTGCCCTCATTTTGCCAACAAATTATATGTGATTGTTTTTATTGTAAATAATCAAGCAAGCCTGATTTTGATCAATTAATGAGCAGCACTTTGACGTCATCCTTGTCTTGCTGGCATAAACAGCATCAAGGGAGATGACGCAATGAGAAAATATTGTTTGCTAGTGGCACTGATATTACCCGGTGCCGGTTGGGCGAATGAACCCATACAGCCCGTGGAACCAGCCAAGGTGACAAACCCGGAAAAAGTCGAGTTGGGCAAGATGCTGTTTTTCGAGCCAAGACTCTCCAAATCCGGCGCAATCTCTTGTAACTCTTGCCATAACCTGGCGACCGGTGGGGTGGATAATCAAGTCAGCTCACTCGGCCATAAATGGAAAGTGGGTCCCATCAATTCCCCGACCGTACTCAACTCCAGCCTCAACTTCGTGCAGTTCTGGGATGGTCGCGCCAAGGATCTGAAAGAGCAGGCGGCGGGCCCCATCGCCAACCCGCTGGAGATGGCATTTACCCACAATCTGGCAGTAGAAACTCTGCATACCCTTCCTGGTTATCGCACCCGCTTCAGCGCTGTTTATGGCAAGGACAACTTCGGCATTGACGAAGTCACCGATGCCATCGCTGCTTTTGAAGAGACCCTGGTTACCCCCAATGCCCCGTTTGACCGCTGGTTGAAAGGGGATAGCAAGGCACTGACCGCACAACAGCTGAAAGGGTATGAGCTGTTCAAAGCCAAAGGATGCACGGCATGCCACAACGGGGTCGCTATCGGCGGCAACTCTTATCAGAAGATGGGACTGGTCAAGAGTTACAAAACGGACAACCCGGCTCAGGGTCGCGGTGCCGTCACCGGAGAGAAGCAGTTCATCGGCTGGTTCAAGGTACCCACCCTGCGTAATATCGAGCTGACTTATCCCTACTTCCACGATGGTGCAGTATGGGATCTGAAAGAGGCAGTCCAGATCATGGCTGATATCCAGCTGGGGCAGCGCCTCACAGATCAGGAAGCCGAAGATATGACTGCCTACCTCAAGAGCCTGACCGGTGAGCAACCGCAGATCGTGTTGCCACAACTCCCACCGTCACAACCTGATACCCCCAAACCAGAGGTAAAAAGCTGATAAAAAACAACAGGGGCCGTGGCCCCTGTTGTCTGCTACCTTACCGGACGATTCAGCGATCCCGATTCAGGGCGATCAGACGATCAAGAATCGCTTCACCATCGGCACGCAAACCGTTGTGCTCATACTCATTGGTGATCCAGGCGCGACTGTTGCCAAGGCCACGCAGGGTTTCGCGGCTGTAGTCAAACTCCACATACATATCCTCGGCATAGACGGCGCAGGCTACCGGCACCTTGTTGCGGGCCAGCTGGGCCGGATTATAGAGCGCCCCCCAGTCCGCCTTGTTGGCCAGCAGATGGGCCGCCTCTTTCAGGGGCAGCAACTCGTGGAACTGCTCGAACATCCAGGGGTAAACCATCTCGCCGGTGAAGGCGAAATCCTTGCCAGGCGCCCAGTTCACCGCAGGAAACTCCCCTCTGACCCGATCCGCCGCCCAGCGAGTCGCCTCCCCTTCGGCGTAGATAGCCTCGTGCAGGATGGCAAACAGCGGGTTGGTATTGAATGGCTGCATGCTCTGCACCTGATAGAGAAAGGCCGGGCTCAGCTTGTCGCCGATAAAGGCCTCTTCCAGCAGGTAATAAAGCTCCTCGAAAGCACCCGTAGCGCCGAGATCCAGCCCTTGCTGCTGGAACTGCTCCACCGTCAGGCGCTGGCCGTTGGGCAGCCGCACATCGTGCTGGTGCAGATGGTTAGCCAACCGGTTGGCAATCCCCTGAGCGTGGGGGAAGCGGGCGAAGAAGGCTCGGTTCTTGTCAGCCACCCGCTGATAGGTGGCACGGTAGACCTCCTCGGCACTGCGGCCGATCGGTGCGATACCGCCGGTGATATAGACCTCCCGCAGACTGTCGGGGAAAAGCGAGAGGTAGGTCAAGCAGCAAAAACCACCAAAGCTTTGCCCCAGCAGGCTCCAGCGATGCTTGGGACTCAGCTCCAGCCGGATGAACTCGGCATCTTGCACTATGCTGTCGGCGCGAAAATGGCTGAGATACTCCGCCTGCTCGGCTGGGGTCATTTTGGCCAGAATCTGCCCGTGGATGGGGCTCGACATCCCGGTGCCACGCTGATCCAGCAGCAGCACTCTGAACTCCTGCAACGCCCGCTTGAGCCAGCCACTGTTGGCCGTCGGACGCGGCGCGCCGAAACCGGGACCACCCTGCAAAAAGAGCAGCCAGGGGAGCTTCTCATCGAGCTTGTCTTTGCGGCAGAGGGTGCGGGCAAACAGGGTAATGCTGTCACCATCCGGCTCATCATGATCGAGGGGAACGGTAAAAAAGTGCGGCTCGCAATGAATGCCGTCCAGTACATAGCTCAAGGGGCTGTTCATCTGGGGTCTCTCCGTCAGGATGGGAACATCATTGACCCCATCATAGCCCCGCCCAGCCACAGGGTCACTCCGGTTTTCCAAAATGTTAACAATGGCTTAAAGGTCGAAACATCACCCGACAAGCCGCTCTTCAACGGTGCTGAATTAATTGTTTTGCAGGGGAGATTGACGCCATGGCGCCATTCAACAAAGATGGCTCGCCTGCACAGGAGTGCAGCCATTCAGGCCGACAAAATGGATAAGGGAATGTGATGAAACCGAAGTGGATCAGGGCCAGAAAAAGAGAGAAGAAGCCATGCCCTGGCAGCATGCTGCAGACCGGAATGCTGCTGTTCAGTGCCACCTGTGGCGCAACGCTCTTTTTGGCAGCATGCAACAGCAACTAGAAATGAAAAAGCCCGCTCGATTGAGCGGGCTTTTCGAATTTGGCTCCTCCTACTGGACTTGAACCAGTGACATACGGATTAACAGTCCGCCGTTCTACCGACTGAACTAAGGAGGAATTGTGGTGCCCAGAGACGGAATCGAACCGCCGACACGGGGATTTTCAATCCCCTGCTCTACCGACTGAGCTATCTGGGCAACGGCGCGCATTAAACCCTTTCCAGCGCAGCGTGTCAACCATGATGGCACGATAAAAAGCGCGTTCGCTCAACAACCGAACGAAGCGGCCATTTATTATCCATTTCAGTCCTGTTTGCCGTACTTGCTGGCCTCTGCACGCCCTGCAGTCTGCGCCAATATGATGGAAATTCGAGGTTCAGTGGGTCCGCCGCATTGAGCCGAATCCACTCTGCGAGTATGCTTTGCCGCAATGATACCGCCTGGAGGCAACATGAGTCTGAATATGCAAGAGTGGCGTGATGAGACCACCGAGATCGTCAACGAACTGCTGGCCGATGGCAGCAATCCCGATGCGGATTACGACATCGAGCACCACTTCGCCTGCCAGGATTTCGACCGTCTGGAAAAAGCAGCGGTTGACCTGTTCAAGGCCGGTTTTGAAGTGACCGATGCCGAAGAGATGGAGCTGGATGACGGCGCCACCATCTTCTGCTTCGATGCCACCATCGAGTGCAAGCTGAATGTCGAAGCGATCGTCGCCGATATCGCCAAGATGCTGCCCATCCTGGAAAAATACGGGGTGGATTACGATGGTTGGGGCACCTACTTCCAGGATTGATCCTGCCTCCATCGTAAAACAACAAGGCCACCTTGCGGTGGCCTTGTTGTTTCTGACGATCTCTCACGCCAGATAGCTGGCAGCAAACTCCGCCGGCGGCAGTGGGCGACTGAACAGATAGCCCTGTAGCCGATCACACCCCGCCTCGGTCAGCCACAGCTGCTGCTCGGGTGTCTCTACCCCTTCGGCGGTGATGCGGATCCCGAGCTCATGGCCCAGCCCGATGACCGAGCGCACGATAGCGGTGGTCGCGCTATTGCTGGCCAGCCCCTGAGTGAAGCTGCGATCCAGCTTGAGGGTCGCCACCTGCAAACGCGGCAGATAGGCCAGTGAACAGTAACCGGTACCAAAGTCGTCGATGGCCAACTGAAAACCGGCGGCGATCAGGTTGTCGAGGTTGGTCTCAATCTCGTCGGCATTCTCCATCAGTACCCCTTCGGTGATCTCCAGCTCCAGCTGACTGGCCTTGAGACCATGGCGAGCGATGCAGGCAGAGACCCGCTCACAGAGCGCCGGATCACGGAACTGCAGCGGCGAGAGGTTGATGGATAGCACCATATCCGGCTGCACAGTTTGCCACTGCGCCAGCTGGGCACAGCCCTGCTCCAGCATCAGCTGACCAAGCTGACCGATGATCCCCATCTCTTCCGCCAACGGAATAAACTCGTCGGGGGAGATCATCCCAAGCTCGGGATGGGGCCAGCGACAGAGCAGCTCGGCGCCGTGCAGCCGGTGAGTGCGGGTACAGATAATGGGCTGATAGACGGCTACCAACTGGGCGGACTTGATAGCGAGCGGCAACTGGGCGGCGATCAGCTGACGCCGCTTGAGCCGGGCATGCAGCTCGGGATCAAACAGGGTGCAGTACTGTTGCTGCCGTTTGCCCTGCGCCAGCGCAGCCTCGGCATGACTGAGCAACCGCTCGGCATCGCTTGCCCGCCCCTGGGCCAGCCCGAGAAACACCGGGATCTGGATGCGATGATCTTCCACCTGATAGTGCTCCATCAACTGCTGCTGTAGATGCAGGCTCCACCCCTGCAATGGCTCATTGAAATCCGGCAGCAGCAGGCTGAAGTCATCGGCAGCGACCCGACAGAGCAGAGAACGCGGCGGCACCAGCTGCTGCAATCGCTTGGCCACCTGGCTCAGCAGGCGGTCGGCAATCCGGATCCCGAAGCGATCGTTGATCTCACGAAAATGGTGCAGATCGACCAGCACCAATGTGGCACTGCGTCCCCCAAGATGGCGGCTGGTCTGCAAGAACCGGGAGAGTTTGAGCAGTCCGGTCAGACTGTCGTAGTGCTGCTCCTGCTGCAACTGCGCCTGAGTGGTGCGCAGGCCGGTGATGTCACGCCCCAGCGTCAGGATCCCGAGGGAGTGACCATCACCATCGGGGACATCGACCCGGGTGATCTCCATGTGTCGCCCCTGCCCGCTGGCATCCAGCAGACAGCACTCGCCATGACCCATCCCCTGCGGCGCCGCCAACCGGAACGGCAGTTGCTGACCCAGCACCTCATCCGCCCCCTGGCCGATAAAGTCGAGAAACGCCTGATTGCACTCCAGCAACACCCCGTTGTGATCATCGAAACGGATCAGGTCAGGAATGGCATCGAGCAGAAAACGCTGCAACAACTGCTGCTTTTTGACCGTCTGTTCCAGGCTCTTGCGCTGGGCAATCTCGTTAACCACCCCGAATACTGCGCACGCCTCTCCCTGCGGGGTGTAAAGAGGCACCTTGTGCACCTCCATCCAGCAGGTATTCCCGCCCCGGTTGCAATGGAGCTGCTGATACAGCATCGGCACGCCTCCGGCAAGCAGCTGCTCATCCTCACTGCGAAAGAGATCGCCCCAGGGCATCTCTGCATCTGTCTTGCCGACGACCTCGGCAGGCGACTCCAGCTTGGCTTCACGGGCGAACTCCCGATTGGCGAACAGGTAACGCCCATGACTATCCCGACAGAAGATACTCATTGGCAATTGGTCGATGATCTGCTGCAGCAGATCCGGGGTGAGCATGTTAGTCACAGGGGTGCTTATGGAGGAATTTCGAGCAAATCTATGATAGCAAACCAATTTTGTAAAGCACCCCGATCACCTCCCCATAACACCTAACGCTGGATGGTTGCTGACAGAGATTGTCGCTCCGGCGATAATAGGCGCCGGTTGGCCAATGGCCTGGTGATATGGACGAGAGAAACAAGATGAAAAAGATGATGGGGAGCGCATTGGCGCTGCTGCTGGTTGGTTGTGCTGGTGACAATAACGGCGGTGAGGAGTATCGCTACAACCCGCCAATTGCCAAGGCAACCAACAACACTCAGGAGATGGCGATCCCGGTGGATCTGGTGTGGGCTCGCGCCGAGAAGTGGTTCACCGATCACGGCCTCACCATCGAAAACAGCCAGCGTGGCTCCGGCCTGATGACTGCCAACGTCAACCAGTCAGCCGACGGGCTGGAGTGGCTGGACTGCGGTACCATGGGTTCCAAAGTTGCACTGGGCAACCCGAACCTGCAGATCAACTTGATCATCACCCAAAGCGGCAACAGCAGCGTGGCCACCGTCAACGTCAAGGGCAACACCGAGCTGTTCTTCGTTGAATCCTCAGGCGAGCGCGTACCGGCCCCGTCCATCAAGCCAGTCTGTGTCTCCCGCGGCACCCTGGAGCAGAGCCTGTTTGCCACCCTCGGCAACTGATTTCTCTTCCCTGCAAAGATAAAAAAAGCGGCAGATTGCTCTGCCGCTTTTTTATTGCGTAGTTGTTAGTGCTTACTGTTTATCAATCTCGAGCATGTTGTTGGCCAACATGTAATCGATCACCTGGCTAGCCGTTGCACTACTATTACCGGTCAGAGAACCAAAAGTGTGACCAGACAACACAATCTCCTGGGTAACAGAGCCGCCAACCGAATCGCTAACCTTGAGATGCACACCTTGGCTATCTGCGGACACAGACAACAGATTTTTCAACAATGACTCCGTTTTAGACCCATCATGATCCAGCAGATCACTCAGATCCAGCTTGTCGCGCTGTATCGGATCACTCAGGCTCGGTTTGAAGTCCGTGACAGTATCAACCGTCAACTTACCTGATTCGGTATCCCCCTTGTTCCACACGAAGATATCCGCTCCATCGCCACCGGTCAGTATGTCGTTGCCCAGACCACCACTCAAATAGTCATTCCCTGCTCCGCCGGAAAGGAGATCATTACCCGTTCCACCTCTCAGACCGTCATTTCCGTCACCACCAAATAATAAATCATTACCTGAACCACCAAATAGCAAGTCAACGCCACCTTGACCATAAATACGATCACTTCCGCCCCCCCCATGAGCAATATCAATATGGGCTGTACTAAAAGCCTGGGTCTTAAGAGCACTATCCTCACCATTACTTGGAGTAACTAGCAGGCTACTGTCCGCACCACTCATGAACGACACCAGCTTTTGTTGCGCGGCTGCTATATTGTTAGGCGCACTTGCATTCTGATCCAGAATCGCATGGCTTTCACCAAGATAGATTATGTCATCGCCACGCCCAGATAATACGTTATCCCCACCAGCCCCCACGTCAATCACAACACCTCGAGTATGGTTTGCAATCAACTGATTACTGATTCCTGCAGGGTTACTCCACAACAGTTGTTCATAACTGGTACCAAAATAATTCAATCGCACATCATCAATCACATCACCTGTAGACCTTACATCTGTACCCACCACAAAGGTCAACGTGCTCGAACTGGTATCACCATCGAGATCTTTCAAGGTGTAACCGAAATCAAGCTTGACCGAGGGCGACACTGCAGCACCAAAGAACTGATAACTGCCGTTATCAAGATCGACAATCAGCGAATGCTTGTTATCGATGTAGATAGTCAGCGTTTTGGTTGCTGCATCAAAGCTATGGCTGAGTGCGCTCGAACTGCCTGCAGTAGTAACGGTGTTGCCGTCAAAGTTATACGTCACGCCACGAATAGTGAGTTGACCCACGTAGCCACCATCGGCACCACTACCGTAACCATCCGCTCCATTTAACAGATTCCCCCCAATTGGCTGAATCACAGACTGTAGCAAGATAGGTGGCAGCTTACTGACATCAGTCACAATCACCCCCTTGGTATCTGTACCAAGGAAACCATCATATGCAACCTTGTCCAACTCACCTGCAGGAACGTTGTTACCCATGCCGTAAGAAAGCGCGGTCACCTTATTGCTCAGCAGATGGCTCTTCCATGCGGATAGTTCATTGTCTTCAACAGAGCCCGGATTGCCGTTGTCATCATCTTGCGGAGCACCATCAGACAGGAAATAACTGACATTGGTTGCACCATTCAAACGCCCTGAATTACTTCCTCCCCAACTATTTTCTGCCAATTTCAAGGCATCGTCGTAATCAGTACCACCACCGGCTCTCAACTTAGAAATAAGATCTTTCGCCGTGGCGACATCTAACCAACTCGAACTGCCTTTAAGATCAGCTACGGACTGAAAGACGATAAGCTGTACTTTGGTCAGCCCCTGTAACGAGTACTGATCCAACAACTGATTTGCAGAAGCAATCATCACTTGCAAGCGAGTCTGACCATTACCTGCGTCATCTTTCATAGAGCCAGATATATCAAGAATTAGCTGCACGTTAGCACCGACCTTGGTTTCTGACTCCACGGCATGGAAGATCGGGCCGGCAACCGGCACATCATCACGCACGGCGACATCGAAAGAGCCGGTAGCAGTATCGGAGCTAGCTTTGCTCACCTCGTAGTTCACGGTGAGATGCAGCTCATCCTGACTGCTCAATACACTGCTTTGACCATCCACAAGGTGGCTGAGCGGCTTGATCAGGGTGAAGGTATAGCTCGGCGGATTTGCGCTGTTGTCTACCGTCACGGTAAAGGCCAGATTCGCAGGGGTTTTGGTACCTATATACCCATTAAGCCCCGAACCAACTTGCTCCCAGTTCAACACTTGCCCTTCGATGCCAGTTATCCCGCCAATACTCAACAGCTTGAGTTGAACGCCTGCCACGTTGTTACCACTACCATCTGTCACCTGTAGCTGCTGGGTTACAGAAAGCGGACCACTGATCGGTTCTCCGATAGGCTCTGGCAAACCAGCATTGCCACCAGACAAACCATCTTCATCAACCAGACCATTCTCTAAACGAACTCTAAAATCGTTATCGATGATGGTACCAGTGCCACTCTTGTCGCCCACTGTCACCAGCAGAGTCTCGTTAGTCTCAACCAGACGATCGTTCACTGTAGGCACAGTAACCGTGAAGCTGGTCACCCCGGCTGGTACGCTCACACTCTTGCCATCGGCGCTCAAAGTCACACCATGGCTAAATGTTGGTCTTCCCCAATCAGCGTTTGTTGCGGCATTCGTTCCTGTGCCGGCAATGGAGAAGCTGTACTGAGTAACCACATTGGTCGCACCGCTCAGGGTCACCACATGTTGCAGACTGGTACCTTCAAGCTCGCTGTCACTTGCTACATTTACCACCGCCGGTCGTACCAGCGGGTTGACAGCAAAGCTCCCTTGCGAGCCATCTTTATCGCGATCATATGCCATAAAGGTAAAGTCGATGTCGCCATCGTCCGGACGCTGCATCTCGGCATACTGGAAGAACTCCCACTTGCCGGTAGCAGGAGTGAACTCCAACTTGAAGACCAACTTGTTACTCTCATCATGCCCCAGCAGGGTATTGCCACCGCTATTGCTGATGGAGATACGAGACCCCGTGGCAGTCAATAAACCGCGCTCAAAGTCTGTAGCCTTGATGTCAAGCGCCATATGCCCTTTGCCATCAGCACCCCATTGTGGCGCGAGAGTACCGGAGCCATAGGCAATCGCCTGCGGGGTAGAGGAGCCAAGGAACTCGATAGACTTGACGGTAAAGTCGCTGTTATCTGAGGTGTTGGTGTTGCCGTTGTTGGTGGCCTTGATCACCATGGTGTCAAAACCGCCCTGCTGCACCTGGAAGTTCTGGTTGTACTCTCCACCTGCCGCATCCGAGCTAAACGTCAGTGTGGAGATCAGTACTCCTCCGCGGTAAAACTCCACGACACCACTCTCCTTCTCGCCACCAAACATCTGGCTGAACTTGATATTGGCGCCATAGGCCACGGTCCCCGGATCGAGCTTGACGATCAGCTCCTCGGATGCAGACTTTCCATTCCCAAAGAGACGGAAATCCACTTCATTGGCGAGGTTGTGATAAGGGCTATTGCTACTTGCAACACCAAGCCCAGCCGTTGAAGCATTGACATCTGCAGCAATAAGAGTTGGATCGGTCGCCGACTTGAACCCTTGGGCGGTGATCTTGAACCCTTCCAGATCAAGCTCTCTCTGATTTGCCGTTGCCGAGTGTTGGGTCAGATCAAATAGACCAGTCAACACCTTGGGAATGTCTGTTTTGGCAACGGAGACCGCATCAGCATTCCGAGCAACCGGGGCGTCATCTTCGACAGTAATCGTCAAAGGCTTAGTCACAGACAGAACCCCATCAGAAACAGAGACATCAATCTTGAGATTAATGGTGTCTTCCTGGGTGGTATTAGCATGATCCAACGGCTGCTTCAGGGTCACTTCATAACCCCAGTCACCTTTGCTACTACCGACTGGCGCTGTCAGCTTAACCTCAAGAACAATGTTGTCCTTGCTACCGGCATAGCCAATCAACGTTTTGCTGACAACGTCCCAACTCCACTTGACCTCAACACCACCAGAATAGACTGGTGTAACACCAACACCAGTTGGCCATCCCAGTGAAACTGTCAAGTTGTTGCTGTCAACATCACCGACGGTAATTACTCCCTTGGCAACGACCTCATCAGTAGTATCTTTGCCACCCTCATCATCTTTCAAACCACCAGGGAGACCTTCTTCGGAAACGACAGCATCCTTGGATATGGTCAACGTCGGGGCGTCATTGACCGCATCCACCGTGATGGTCACGGTTGCGGGGCTCGCATCCACGGCGCCGTCGTTGTCCACCGACACATAGGTGAAGCCGGTATCACCGTTCCAGTTGGCATCCGGTTTAAACGTCAGCTTGCCCGCATCCGCAACGGCGATGGTCTGATTGGCCGTCACAACCTCGCCCCCCAGATAGAGAGTACCGTGGGCTGGTAGGCTCTTGATGGTGAAGCTCACCACACTGCCATCTATGTCGCTACCACTGAGGGTCGGGATGGCGATGCTGGCTGCATCTTCCTGACCATTTGCCTGTTTATTCGCAGTCTCCGGCGCTTCATTCAGAATCTGCGCGTTGTCGCTGCCCGGCAGGGAGACGTTGCCCGCTTTGTCGGTCTGGGTTGCCGTCACCGTCAACGACTTGCCATTGGCTGGGGTAGTCTCCGTCCAGCTGATGGTGCCGTTCTGATAGCCGTAGCTCTTGCCATTGTTTGCCAGCAGGGCACCATCGGCCTTGAGCGTCAACTGGACAGTGCTGTTCACCCCACCATTGTTGATGGTCAGCGTCACCTTGCCACCCGCAACCAAATCAGCATGATTGACCTCTGCCCGAACCTGGATCTGATCATTGCCAATCTCGGCCTTGGTCAGCTTTTGGTCATTGTTTGCATCATCCACGATAACCACAGTCGGAGCATTGGGGGCCTGGGTGTCGGTGTCGGCGCTGTCGCTGCCGCCGGTGCCCGCGTTGCCCGCCAGGTCGGTGTAGCTGCCTTCGTTCACGGTGACGCTGGCTGTGCCTTCAAAACCCGGGGTCGGCGTGAAGGTGCCGGTCCAGGTCTTGCCGCCGTCAGTGGTCTTGAGGTCGGTAACAGTGCCGCCCACCACGCTCAGGTCGCCCACTTCGAAGCCCTTGACCTGCTCGCTGAAGGTGAAGGTGACCTCGCTGGTCTCGCCCACGGTCAGCTTGTCGTCAACGATGTTGACGATCACGCTCGGTGCTTTGATATCGGCGCCGGCTGTGTCGCTGCCGCCGGTGCCCGCGTTGCCCGCCAGGTCGGTGTAGCTGCCCTCGTTCACGGTGACGCTGGCTGTGCCTTCAAAACCCGGGGTCGGCGTGAAGGTGCCGGTCCAGGTCTTGCCGCCGTCAGTGGTCTTGAGGTCGGTAACAGTGCCGCCCACCACGCTCAGGTCGCCCACTTCGAAGCCCTTGACCTGCTCGCTGAAGGTGAAGGTGACCTCGCTGGTCTCGCCCACGGTCAGCTTGTCGTCAACGATGTTGACGATCACGCTCGGTGCTTTGATATCGGCGCCGGCTGTGTCGCTGCCGCCGGTGCCCGCGTTGCCCGCCAGGTCGGTGTAGCTGCCCTCGTTCACGGTGACGCTGGCTGTGCCTTCAAAACCCGGGGTCGGCGTGAAGGTGCCGGTCCAGGTCTTGCCGCCGTCAGTGGTCTTGAGGTCGGTAACAGTGCCGCCCACCACGCTCAGGTCGCCCACTTCGAAGCCCTTGACCTGCTCGCTGAAGGTGAAGGTGACCTCGCTGGTCTCGCCCACGGTCAGCTTGTCGTCAACGATGTTGACGATCACGCTCGGTGCTTTGATATCGGCGCCGGCTGTGTCGCTGCCGCCGGTGCCCGCGTTGCCCGCCAGGTCGGTGTAGCTGCCCTCGTTCACGGTGACGCTGGCTGTGCCTTCAAAACCCGGGGTCGGCGTGAAGGTGCCGGTCCAGGTCTTGCCGCCGTCAGTGGTCTTGAGGTCGGTAACAGTGCCGCCCACCACGCTCAGGTCGCCCACTTCGAAGCCCTTGACCTGCTCGCTGAAGGTGAAGGTGACCTCGCTGGTCTCGCCCACGGTCAGCTTGTCGTCAACGATGTTGACGATCACGCTCGGTGCTTTGATATCGGCGCCGGCTGTGTCGCTGCCGCCGGTGCCCGCGTTGCCCGCCAGGTCGGTGTAGCTGCCCTCGTTCACGGTGACGCTGGCTGTGCCTTCAAAACCCGGGGTCGGCGTGAAGGTGCCGGTCCAGGTCTTGCCGCCGTCAGTGGTCTTGAGGTCGGTAACAGTGCCGCCCACCACGCTCAGGTCGCCCACTTCGAAGCCCTTGACCTGCTCGCTGAAGGTGAAGGTGACCTCGCTGGTCTCGCCCACGGTCAGCTTGTCGTCAACGATGTTGACGATCACGCTCGGTGCTTTGATATCGGCGCCGGCTGTGTCGCTGCCGCCGGTGCCCGCGTTGCCCGCCAGGTCGGTGTAGCTGCCCTCGTTCACGGTGACGCTGGCTGTGCCTTCAAAACCCGGGGTCGGCGTGAAGGTGCCGGTCCAGGTCTTGCCGCCGTCAGTGGTCTTGAGGTCGGTAACAGTGCCGCCCACCACGCTCAGGTCGCCCACTTCGAAGCCCTTGACCTGCTCGCTGAAGGTGAAGGTGACCTCGCTGGTCTCGCCCACGGTCAGCTTGTCGTCAACGATGTTGACGATCACGCTCGGTGCTTTGATATCGGCGCCGGCTGTGTCGCTGCCGCCGGTGCCCGCGTTGCCCGCCAGGTCGGTGTAGCTGCCCTCGTTCACGGTGACGCTGGCTGTGCCTTCAAAACCCGGGGTCGGCGTGAAGGTGCCGGTCCAGGTCTTGCCGCCGTCAGTGGTCTTGAGGTCGGTAACAGTGCCGCCCACCACGCTCAGGTCGCCCACTTCGAAGCCCTTGACCTGCTCGCTGAAGGTGAAGGTGACCTCGCTGGTCTCGCCCACGGTCAGCTTGTCGTCAACGATGTTGACGATCACGCTCGGTGCTTTGATATCGGCGCCGGCTGTGTCGCTGCCGCCGGTGCCCGCGTTGCCCGCCAGGTCGGTGTAGCTGCCCTCGTTCACGGTGACGCTGGCTGTGCCTTCAAAACCCGGGGTCGGCGTGAAGGTGCCGGTCCAGGTCTTGCCGCCGTCAGTGGTCTTGAGGTCGGTAACAGTGCCGCCCACCACGCTCAGGTCGCCCACTTCGAAGCCCTTGACCTGCTCGCTGAAGGTGAAGGTGACCTCGCTGGTCTCGCCCACGGTCAGCTTGTCGTCAACGATGTTGACGATCACGCTCGGTGCTTTGATATCGGCGCCGGCTGTGTCGCTGCCGCCGGTGCCCGCGTTGCCCGCCAGGTCGGTGTAGCTGCCCTCGTTCACGGTGACGCTGGCTGTGCCTTCAAAACCCGGGGTCGGCGTGAAGGTGCCGGTCCAGGTCTTGCCGCCGTCAGTGGTCTTGAGGTCGGTAACAGTGCCGCCCACCACGCTCAGGTCGCCCACTTCGAAGCCCTTGACCTGCTCGCTGAAGGTGAAGGTGACCTCGCTGGTCTCGCCCACGGTCAGCTTGTCGTCAACGATGTTGACGATCACGCTCGGTGCTTTGATATCGGCGCCGGCTGTGTCGCTGCCGCCTGTGCCCGCGTTGCCCGCCAGGTCGGTGTAGCTGCCCTCGTTCACGGTGACGCTGGCTGTGCCTTCAAAACCCGGGGTCGGCGTGAAGGTGCCGGTCCAGGTCTTGCCGCCGTCAGTGGTCTTGAGGTCGGTAACAGTGCCGCCCACCACGCTCAGGTCGCCCACTTCGAAGCCCTTGACCTGCTCGCTGAAGGTGAAGGTGACCTCGCTGGTCTCGCCCACGGTCAGCTTGTCGTCAACGATGTTGACGATCACGCTCGGTGCTTTGATATCGGCGCCGGCTGTGTCGCTGCCGCCGGTGCCCGCGTTGCCCGCCAGGTCGGTGTAGCTGCCCTCGTTCACGGTGACGCTGGCTGTGCCTTCAAAACCCGGGGTCGGCGTGAAGGTGCCGGTCCAGGTCTTGCCGCCGTCAGTGGTCTTGAGGTCGGTAACAGTGCCGCCCACCACGCTCAGGTCGCCCACTTCGAAGCCCTTGACCTGCTCGCTGAAGGTGAAGGTGACCTCGCTGGTCTCGCCCACGGTCAGCTTGTCGTCAACGATGTTGACGATCACGCTCGGTGCTTTGATATCGGCGCCGGCTGTGTCGCTGCCGCCGGTGCCCGCGTTGCCCGCCAGGTCGGTGTAGCTGCCCTCGTTCACGGTGACGCTGGCTGTGCCTTCAAAACCCGGGGTCGGCGTGAAGGTGCCGGTCCAGGTCTTGCCGCCGTCAGTGGTCTTGAGGTCGGTAACAGTGCCGCCCACCACGCTCAGGTCGCCCACTTCGAAGCCCTTGACCTGCTCGCTGAAGGTGAAGGTGACCTCGCTGGTCTCGCCCACGGTCAGCTTGTCGTCAACGATGTTGACGATCACGCTCGGTGCTTTGATATCGGCGCCGGCTGTGTCGCTGCCGCCGGTGCCCGCGTTGCCCGCCAGGTCGGTGTAGCTGCCCTCGTTCACGGTGACGCTGGCTGTGCCTTCAAAACCCGGGGTCGGCGTGAAGGTGCCGGTCCAGGTCTTGCCGCCGTCAGTGGTCTTGAGGTCGGTAACAGTGCCGCCCACCACGCTCAGGTCGCCCACTTCGAAGCCCTTGACCTGCTCGCTGAAGGTGAAGGTGACCTCGCTGGTCTCGCCCACGGTCAGCTTGTCGTCAACGATGTTGACGATCACGCTCGGTGCTTTGATATCGGCGCCGGCTGTGTCGCTGCCGCCTGTGCCCGCGTTGCCCGCCAGGTCGGTGTAGCTGCCCTCGTTCACGGTGACGCTGGCTGTGCCTTCAAAACCCGGGGTCGGCGTGAAGGTGCCGGTCCAGGTCTTGCCGCCGTCAGTGGTCTTGAGGTCGGTAACAGTGCCGCCCACCACGCTCAGGTCGCCCACTTCGAAGCCCTTGACCTGCTCGCTGAAGGTGAAGGTGACCTCGCTGGTCTCGCCCACGGTCAGCTTGTCGTCAACGATGTTGACGATCACGCTCGGTGCTTTGATATCGGCGCCGGCTGTGTCGCTGCCGCCGGTGCCCGCGTTGCCCGCCAGGTCGGTGTAGCTGCCCTCGTTCACGGTGACGCTGGCTGTGCCTTCAAAACCCGGGGTCGGCGTGAAGGTGCCGGTCCAGGTCTTGCCGCCGTCAGTGGTCTTGAGGTCGGTAACAGTGCCGCCCACCACGGTCAGGTCGCCCACTTCGAAGCCCTTGACCTGCTCGCTGAAGGTGAAGGTGACCTCGCTGGTCTCGCCCACGGTCAGCTTGTCGTCAACGATGTTGACGATCATGCTCGGTGCTTTGATATCGGCGCCGGCTGTGTCGCTGCCGCCGGTGCCCGCGTTGCCCGCCAGGTCGGTGTAGCTGCCCTCGTTCACGGTGACGCTGGCTGTGCCTTCAAAACCCGGGGTCGGCGTGAAGGTGCCGGTCCAGGTCTTGCCGCCGTCAGTGGTCTTGAGGTCGGTAACAGTGCCGCCCACCACGCTCAGGTCGCCCACTTCGAAGCCCTTGACCTGCTCGCTGAAGGTGAAGGTGACCTCGCTGGTCTCGCCCACGGTCAGCTTGTCGTCAACGATGTTGACGATCACGCTCGGTGCTTTGATATCGGCGCCGGCTGTGTCGCTGCCGCCGGTGCCCGCGTTGCCCGCCAGGTCGGTGTAGCTGCCCTCGTTCACGGTGACGCTGGCTGTGCCTTCAAAACCCGGGGTCGGCGTGAAGGTGCCGGTCCAGGTCTTGCCGCCGTCAGTGGTCTTGAGGTCGGTAACAGTGCCGCCCACCACGCTCAGGTCGCCCACTTCGAAGCCCTTGACCTGCTCGCTGAAGGTGAAGGTGACCTCGCTGGTCTCGCCCACGGTCAGCTTGTCGTCAACGATGTTGACGATCACGCTCGGTGCTTTGATATCGGCGCCGGCTGTGTCGCTGCCGCCGGTGCCCGCGTTGCCCGCCAGGTCGGTGTAGCTGCCCTCGTTCACGGTGACGCTGGCTGTGCCTTCAAAACCCGGGGTCGGCGTGAAGGTGCCGGTCCAGGTCTTGCCGCCGTCAGTGGTCTTGAGGTCGGTAACAGTGCCGCCCACCACGCTCAGGTCGCCCACTTCGAAGCCCTTGACCTGCTCGCTGAAGGTGAAGGTGACCTCGCTGGTCTCGCCCACGGTCAGCTTGTCGTCAACGATGTTGACGATCACGCTCGGTGCTTTGATATCGGCGCCGGCTGTGTCGCTGCCGCCGGTGCCCGCGTTGCCCGCCAGGTCGGTGTAGCTGCCCTCGTTCACGGTGACGCTGGCTGTGCCTTCAAAACCCGGGGTCGGCGTGAAGGTGCCGGTCCAGGTCTTGCCGCCGTCAGTGGTCTTGAGGTCGGTAACAGTGCCGCCCACCACGCTCAGGTCGCCCACTTCGAAGCCCTTGACCTGCTCGCTGAAGGTGAAGGTGACCTCGCTGGTCTCGCCCACGGTCAGCTTGTCGTCAACGATGTTGACGATCACGCTCGGTGCTTTGATATCGGCGCCGGCTGTGTCGCTGCCGCCGGTGCCCGCGTTGCCCGCCAGGTCGGTGTAGCTGCCCTCGTTCACGGTGACGCTGGCTGTGCCTTCAAAACCCGGGGTCGGCGTGAAGGTGCCGGTCCAGGTCTTGCCGCCGTCAGTGGTCTTGAGGTCGGTAACAGTGCCGCCCACCACGCTCAGGTCGCCCACTTCGAAGCCCTTGACCTGCTCGCTGAAGGTGAAGGTGACCTCGCTGGTCTCGCCCACGGTCAGCTTGTCGTCAACGATGTTGACGATCACGCTCGGTGCTTTGATATCGGCGCCGGCTGTGTCGCTGCCGCCGGTGCCCGCGTTGCCCGCCAGGTCGGTGTAGCTGCCCTCGTTCACGGTGACGCTGGCTGTGCCTTCAAAACCCGGGGTCGGCGTGAAGGTGCCGGTCCAGGTCTTGCCGCCGTCAGTGGTCTTGAGGTCGGTAACAGTGCCGCCCACCACGGTCAGGTCGCCCACTTCGAAGCCCTTGACCTGCTCGCTGAAGGTGAAGGTGACCTCGCTGGTCTCGCCCACGGTCAGCTTGTCGTCAACGATGTTGACGATCACGCTCGGGGCCGCCGTGTCGATGCTGTAGCTTTCGCTGTCGGACTTGGTGGTGCTGTTGCCCGCCGCATCGGTCACGGTGATCTCGGCCTTCACGCTCGTGCCATCGACCAGCTTGTCGGCGGTGGTGCTGGTGCTAAAGCCCAGTTGGCCATTGCCCAGCACGACAACCTGGGTTGTCAGCTTGCTGCCATCGCCCAGGGTCAGGGTCACGGTGTCACCCACTTTGGCGTCGCCGCTCACGGTGCCGCTCAGGGTCACGCTCGCCTTATCATCCGCTTCCGCTTTGTTGACGGTGTTGTCGCTACCCACCACGATCGGGTCGAGGTCGATGTCCAGCTCCGGTGCCACGGTGTCGACGCTGCCATTGTCGGTTGCCGTTCCGGTATTCCCCGCAGGATCGGTGACACTGGCCGTGACGTTATAAGAGCCCTCAGCCAAGGGGGTGACTACATCGACAGTGAAAGTGCCGTTTGGATTGACTATCGCGGTAAGGGTTTGCTGATTACCATTTGCATCGGTGACCAGCAGGGTCACGGTGCTGCCAACGGGAGCATCCGTGGTTCCGGTCAGGGTCGGAGTGGTGTCATTGGTGTTATCTGGCGCAACGACGGAAATGGTGGGCGGAGTCAGGTCAAATACCTCATCTTCGCCAGCAGCACCCAACGGCGGCTCACCATTGGCGTTGTAGGTGGTATCGAAAGTGGCTTCAGCAATGGTTGCGGAACCGGTACGGTCGATGGTGACAAAACCGCCGTTGCCACTGGCACCGGCGACGCCTCCAATACCGCCACCACCGGCGGCAGGTGCACCGCCTGCGGCAGAGGCTTCAAAGGCCTGAGTCGGGTCAGCGCCACCCAAAATGGCCTGTTGCAGGGCATTGATATCATCAGGAGTGCCAGCGGCACCATTTTGCGCCAGCTGGGGAGCATCCCCCTCTTCGGCAGGCTCACTACTCTGCTCGCTGGCTGGTTGCACAGTGAACGACTGTCCGCCGCCCATGAAACTGGCGCCATCCGGCGACATGATCACCGCCCCTTTCGGCAGCACATCACCTTCAGCCAACAGCTTCCGGCTGCCATCAGCGGCAACCAGATAAATTTGTCCTTTGAGTTGGGTTACGGTTACGCCCTGTTCCAAGGTAACGGCATTGGTAATCATGTTCTCTCCTGAATCCTGATTTGAATGCAATAAGCCACAGCCTACTTTGCAGACTGAGGGGAAAAATAACCAGCTCGAAAATTCGAAAGGATAGACCGATTTGAGGCTGAACTGTTCAGCCAGACAGAAGTGTGTAAAACGAGGTTGCGAGAGTGGCAAAAACCAAAATTATCAATAAATTACAGAATGATGACGGGAGCATGACAAGGCATGCTCCCGTCAGGAACCCTAGGCTCCCGCCCAGAGGATAATAGCCAGCAGCTGTGGCGAGATGATCCGCAGGAACATCACCAGCGGGTAGACAGTGGCGTATGAGAGCGCACTGGCGCCACTGGTCGGGTGCATGGCGTTGGCAAAGGCCAGCGCGGGAGGGTCTGTCATGGAGCCGGCCAGCAAGCCGCACAGGGTCAGATAGTTCATCTTGCCGTAGAGGCGCGCCAGCACACCGACCACCAGCAGCGGGATCAGGGTGATCGCCATACCGTAGAGCATCCAGGCCGGGCCATCACCGTTGATCAGGGTATCGACGAAACCGGCCCCCGACTTGAAGCCGACCACTGCCAGAAACAGCACAATCCCGATCTCCCGCAGCGCCAGGTTGGCACTGGGGGGCATGAACCAGTAGAGCTTGCCGATGCTGCCGATCCGCGACAGGATCAGCGCCACCACCAGCGGCCCACCCGCCAGACCCAATTTGAGGGCGGCCGGGAAACCGGGCAGATAGAAGGGGATGGAGCCGAGCAATACGCCAAGGCCAATCCCGATAAATACCGGCAACATCTGCACCTGTTGCAGCTTTTGCTGCACGTTGCCGACTACATTGGTCACCGCTTCGATGGCATCGAGGCGCCCCACCAGATTGAGAATATCGCCAAACTGCAGGCTGGTCTGACTGGTCGGCACCAGCTCGATACCGGCGCGGTTGAGACGGGAGATCACCACGTCATAACGCTGTTTGATATCAAGATCGCGGATCTTCTTGCCCAGAACCTGCTCGTTGGTTACCACCACCCGCTCGACGCGCAGATCGGTGCCACGGGTCGAGAGCGACGTCTCCACCTCCTCCCCGAGCACCAACAACACCTTGTGCAGCGCGTGGCGCTCACCCACCAGATGCAGCAAGTCACCCAGTTCGATACGGGATTCCGGCCGTGGCACCATCAGCTCGTCGCCACGCTTGAGCCGTGAACAGATGACATCGGACTCGTCGAGACTCGGGATCTCGCTCAGCATCAGGCCGTGCATGTTGGGGTTGCGTACCGCGATGTTGATGGTCTGCAAGCTCTCCTTGGTTTTACCGGTTT
The DNA here is from genome assembly GCF_051920165.1 of Aeromonas sp. 11P. Classification (NCBI taxonomy): domain Bacteria; kingdom Pseudomonadati; phylum Pseudomonadota; class Gammaproteobacteria; order Aeromonadales; family Aeromonadaceae; genus Aeromonas; species Aeromonas sp. 11P. The sequence goes on along the minus strand of NZ_JBQBDJ010000004.1, from coordinate 3,819,294 downwards.
GCAGCTCGAACTGGGCGGCTTCATCGTCGATCTTGATGCGAAAGAAGACCCGAACCAGCCACATGGTGAGCAAAATACCACAGATGCCGAACGGATAAGCAACCGCATAGCCCATCCCCATCAGGCCAGTCGAACCGGGCGCGGCGCCCAGCTCGGCCAAGATCTGCTGGCCCGCACCGAGGGATGGCGTATTGGTGACGGCTCCGGAGAAGACCCCCAGAATGACCGGCAACGGCACATCGAAAAATTGATGCAAGCCAGCGGCTACCACGCAGCCGAGGATGACCAGCAGAGCGGCAAAGGCGTTGAGTTTGAGACCCGAACTGCGCAATGACGAGAAGAAACCGGGCCCGACCTGGATACCGATGGTATAGACAAACAGGATCAGGCCAAATTCTTGAATAAAATGGAGTGTTTGCTCATCAAGCGCCAGATTTGACACTCCGGCAAAGTGACCCACTATGATGCCGCCGAACAGCACCCCACCGATCCCTAACCCAACGCCATAGACTCGCCAGTTTCCCAGCCAGAGCCCTAGCACTGCCACCAGCGACAACATGCTGATGGAAAGCGCGATTTCACTCATTTCGTGCATCCTTTGCGAATTGAACTGGCCCTAGCTTGTCAGCAAACGCTGATGTCAACTGTGTGATACCGCACGAATTTATCCTTTTACGCGCTAAAAATACCAATTAAGGGCTAGTTGCAAGACGTTAGGCGACGTAGCCGTAAATGGCCATAAAGTGACAAACGCTGCCACCCAGCACAAAGAGATGCCAGATGGCGTGGTTATAGGGGATCTGCTTGGCCACATAGAAGATGACCCCAAGGCTGTAGATAAGGCCGCCAAGCCCGAGCAGCAGCAGCCCCTCACCAGCCAGATGGATATAGAGCTGATAGATGACCACCAGCGACAGCCAGCCCAACATCAGGTAGGTAAAGAGCGACAACTTCTTGAAGCGGTTGATAAATACCAGCTTGAACACCACGCCAGCCAGCGCCAGGGCCCAGATCACCACCATCAACCCCTTCGCCAGCGGCGTGTCGAGTGCAACCAGCAGGAACGGAGTATAAGTACCGGCGATCAGCAGATAGATGGCACAGTGATCAAACACCTTGCACCAGCGTCTGGCCCGCCCTTCCGCCATGCTGTGGTAGAGGGTCGAGGCGAGATAGAGCAGCACCAGACTGCCGCCATAAAGGCTGTAACTCACCAGCGCCTGCGTGCCCTGCCCCCATCCTTTGATGAGCAACAACACCAGCCCGACAATCCCCAGCAACAATCCCGCACCGTGACTCAGCCGGTTTGCCAGCTCCTCCCGGGGGGAGTAATCCATCACACCACTCATAACATCGACTCCACAATAACTGTGGCTCACTCTACCCAGCGCCATTTCAGAGTACAAGTGTTCGCTTAAAAAATGGGGTGGCTGTCACCCGCCCCCCTTTGGTGTATGCTCTGCCGCCGATGCCCGACAGAAGCGGCATAGACACCTACCCCGGTGACCTGGTCTGGAGAACCTGATGAAGTTGACTGAGCTGTTTGCACAAGCGGATCCCGCCTTTGGCGAGGCGATGAGCACCTTGCTGGAGACCTTCCACCACTCCGACGACAGTCAGGCCCCCTACCAGCGCGACCTGTTCACCCATCAGCTCGACCAGTCCCGCATGCCCGCCAGCGGCTGCTCGACCGAAGCCTATCTCGCCCGGCTGGCTACTCTGGTACCCGGCGCCTCTCACCTCACCTCGCCACGCTACATGGGTCATATGACGGCACCATTGCCGGCCTTCACTGCCGAGCTCTCCCGTCTGGTGGTGATGCTCAACCAGAATCCGATGAAGATGGAGTCCTCACGCCTGCTCAGCTTTCTGGAGCGGGAGGTGCTGGCCAAGCTGCACCGCCTCATCTACGGCATGGACGATGCCTTCTACGGCGAACAGATGCATGCCAAGGATGCCTCCCTCGGCGTCATGACCAGCGGCGGCACCATCGCCAACGTCACCGCCCTCTGGCTCGCCCGCAACCGCGCCTGCGGCGACAACCTGTTCGCCCTCTATGAGCAGGGCTATCGCGGCGCCGTCATTCTTGGTTCACGGCTGATGCACTACTCCTTCGACAAGGGGATGGATCTGCTGGGGCTGGGCGCCCGCAGCGTCTGGCGCCTCGAGACCGACGAGCAGAACCGGCTCAGTCTGGCTGCGCTGGAACAGGCGCTGCTCCAGTGCAAAGAGCAGAAATTGAAGGTGCTGGCGCTGGTCGGCGTGGCGGGCAGCACCGACTTTGGCTCTATCGACCCCCTGCCGGAGCTGGCCGCCATCGCCGAGCGCGAGCAGATCCACTTCCACGTTGATGCCGCCTGGGGTGGCCCGACCCTCTTCTCCCCCCGCTATCAAAACCTGCTGGCCGGGATCGAACACGCCGATACCGTCACTCTGGATGGCCACAAACAGCTGCTGGTGCCGCTAGGTACCGGCATGCTGCTCTGCCGCCAGCCCGACCTGATGATGGCGGTCAAACGGGAGGCGCCTTACGCCATTCGTGCCACCTCGTTTGATCAGGGCCGCTTTACCTTGGAGGGCACCCGCCCGGCCAATGCCCTCTATCTGGATGCCGCCTTCCAGCTGTTCGGCCAACAAGGCTATGCCGACCTCATCGAGGCCAACTACGACCGGGCCCGACTGATGGCCGAGCTCATCACCAGTAATCCGGCCTTCGAGCTGATGTCTGCTCCGGTGATGAACCTGCTCTCCTATCGCTGCATCCCGCCCCATCTGCAGGGCAAGGTGCTGGATGAAGCCGCCAACGAGCAGGTCAACGCCTTCAACGTGGCGCTGCAAAAAGCCCAGCGCGCCGAGGGGCACAGCTTCGTCTCCCGTACCCAGCGCGCCGTGGTGCGCTACGGTGCCCAACCCCTCACCCTGCTGCGCGCCGTGCTGCTCAACCCCCTGATTGAAGAGCGCCATATCCGCGACCTGCTGGCCGATCAGCAGCGACTGGGGCTCACCATTGCTCGCCAACTGTTTGGCGACAGCGCGGAACCGGCGTAAAAATGAGCGGTCTTATTCATTTGCCGTTGTCCACCGTGCAGGTAGACTGGGCAAAATTTGCAGGCCATCTTTGAGGACTAGGCGTCAGAAATGAAGCAATTTATTGAATTTATTCCACTTATCGTTTTCTTTGCTGTCTACAAGTTCTACGACATCTACATGGCCACTGGCGCCCTGGTGGTGGTCACCGGTCTGCAGCTCGCCTATAGCTGGATCCGCTATCGCAAGGTCGAGAAGATGCAGCTATTTACTTTCCTGCTGGTCGGCTTCTTTGGCGGTCTCACCGTGTTCTTCCACGATGACACCTTCATCAAGTGGAAAGTGACCGTCATCAACGCCCTGTTTGCGCTGGGTCTGCTCATCAGCCGCTACGGCTTTGGCAAAAACCTGATCAAGCAGATGCTGGCCAAGGAGCTTCAGGCGCCCGACGCCATCTGGGATCGGGTCAACCTCGGCTGGGCCGGTTTCTTTGCCGTCTGCGGCCTGCTCAATCTCTATGTGGCCTTCAACCTGCCGCAGGAGATGTGGGTTAACTTCAAGGTGTTCGGCCTGCTGGGGATGACGCTGGTCTTTACCCTGCTCAGCGGTGTCTACCTCTACCGCCATATTCCGGCTGATCAAAAAGAACAGCTGAAAAAATAACCCTCATCAGAAAAGGATTGTCTCATGTGGTATCTCATCTACTCCGAAGATGTTCAGGGCAGCCTGCCGCTGCGCAAGCAGGTTCGCCCCGCCCATCTGGCTCGCCTGCAAGCCCTGCAGGATGAAGGTCGCCTGCTGACCGCCGGTCCTAATCCTGCCATCGATGCCGAGGATCCGGCCGATGCCGGCTTTACCGGCAGCACTGTCATCGCCGAGTTTGCCTCACAAGCGGACGCCCAGGCCTGGGCCGATGCCGATCCCTATGTGACAGCTGGCATCTATGCCAAAGTGACCATCAAACCGTTCAAGAAAGTCTTTTAAAACTGCGTCAAATACAAAGAGGCCGGAGTGGGTATGCAACCCGCTCCGGCCTCTTTTTATTGGGCGATGCGAAGCGTACTGGCAAGGTCACGCCCTGGCGACAAACCAGGGGTTGAGGATATCTGGCTTGTTATAGCGCAGCGGTGAACCATCGAGTTGGGTGACGCTGCCCCCCGCCCCCTCCAGCACCGCCTGCGCAGCGCCGGTATCCCACTCGCAGGTGGGTGCGAGGCGCGGATAGAGCTCGGCGTCCCCCTCGGCGATGATGCAGAACTTCAGCGAACTGCCCATGGAGACCAGTTCGATGTCGCCAAAAGGTGCCAAGAAATCGAGGGTCTCCTGCGACAGGTGGTTGCGACTGCCCACCACCCGCCACGCCTCTCCTTCACGATGAGGCCTGGTCTGGATGGACTCGCGCTTGCCACCAGCGATGCGCCAGGCGCCTACGCCTTTGCCGCCATACCAGAGCGTGTCCAGCACCGGCGCATAAACCAGCCCCCAGCGCGGCCCCCCCTCTTCAATCAGTGCGATATTGACGGTGAACTCACCGTTGCGGGAGACAAACTCCTTGGTGCCATCGAGGGGATCCACCAGCCAGTAGCGTGACCAGCCGTGGCGCGCTGCCATCACCTCTGGCCCCGACTCCTCGGACAATACAGGGATGTCGGGAGTCAGCCGTGCCAACGCCTGAACGATCACCTCATGAGCCCCCTTGTCGGCCGCGGTCAGCGGGCTCTCATCGCTCTTGTACTCCACCGCGAAAGGCTGGCTGTAGATGGCCATGATGGCCGCCCCCGCAGCGCGGGCGACAGGTTCAAGTTCGGTGATATCGGGGTGGTACAGGGGGTGATCCATAACAATCTCGTCCAACTCACAGGGTCGACCAGTGTAACCCTTTTGACATCAACTGCTTATAGCCGATTGTGCTGGGTTATTACGGCGCGGGAGTCGCCATCGCTTGAACAGGGCCAAAAATAACAAAGGACGCCGTGGCGTCCCTTGTTATTTTAGCTGCCTGCATCAGGCCGCCTGTCTGGTGGGTCAGATCCCCTGACGGGCTTCCTGCATCAGCAGGCGCATATCGCTCACGGCCTTGGCCAAGCCGTCGAAGGCGGCGCGACCAATAATGGCGTGGCCGATGTTGAGCTCATAGAGCTCGGGGATGGCGGCGATGGCCTTGACGTTGTGGTAGTGCAGGCCGTGACCGGCATTGACCTTGAGCCCCTTGCCAGCTGCATAGGAGGCACCGGCGGCGATGCGCTTGAACTCGGCGTTACGCTCGGCATCTGTGGTGGCATCGGCGTAACGACCGGTATGGATCTCGATAAAGGGAGCACCGCTCTCGGCAGCCGCATCGATCTGAATGGGATCGGCATCGATAAAGAGCGAAACCTGCGCCCCCACCGCGGAGAGACGGGCAACGGCATCAGTCACCTTGGCCAGCTGACCGGCCACATCCAGACCGCCCTCGGTGGTCACCTCGGTGCGCTTCTCCGGCACCAGACAGACGAAATGGGGCTTGATGCGGCAGGCGATACCGATCATCTCTTCGGTCACCGCCATTTCCAGATTCATTCTGGTCTGGATAGTCTGACGCAGGATCTCCACATCGCGGTCGGTGATGTGGCGGCGATCTTCTCGCAGATGCACGGTAATGCCATCGGCCCCGGCCTGTTCGGCCACGAAGGCGGCCTGTACCGGATCCGGATACTGGGTGCCCCGGGCGTTGCGCAGGGTGGCGATATGGTCGATGTTCACACCCAGATAGATTTCACTCATTGAGAACTCCTTGAAAGGCTTCATCTGTTGACTGCGCGGTCAGCGAATCACACCGCGCCAATATCCGTATGTCTGTAATCTGTGTCAGCCTTGCATACTGGCTTTGCGTTTTAAAAACAGCTCCCGACTCTTTAGCTGACGCTTGCCCAGATAGGGTTGCAGTGCCAATCGACTGAAACGTTTGGCCGCCTGCAGCAAGGGAGGGGTATCGAAACGTCCCTCGGCAAAGGCGAGCAGGTGGGCACCGAGAAACAGGGTACGGGGATCCGGCGCCCGCTCGCAAGCAACAAAGCCCAATTCACGCTCGAAGCCATAGAGCAAGGTCGGCTCGATGGGCGACTCGTCGTCCGCCGTGTATTCGAAATCCACCGCATAGCCAAGCGCCTGCAGCAGCAGGAACTCGAAGCGGCGCAGCGGCAGCTCCGGCGTCTCGCCGTCGGCCAGCGCCATGATGGCACGGGCATAGGCATCGAACACTTCAGGGAACGGGGTGTGGGCTTCCAGCAGGTAGTAAACCAGCTCGTTGAGATAGAGGCCGTAGAAGAGGCGATCGCCGCCGAGACGCAGGGAGTGATCCGGGCATTCGACCTGGGTGAGGTTCTTGAGATCACCCTTGCCGCGCCAGGCGATGGTGAGCAGGGTAAAGGGTTGCAGCAGCCCCTTGAGAGGGGAGCGTGGCCCGCGAGAACCGCGAGCCACCAGAGTAAATCGGCCACTATCCTGGGTGAAGACCTCGACCAGCTGGCTGGTCTCCCGATAGGGCCGACTGTGGATGACGAAAGCCGGGGTCAGCAATCAGTCGTCGCCATACCCGAGGCTGCGCAGGGCGCGCTCATCATCAGCCCAGCCCGACTTGACCTTGACCCACAGCTCGAGGTGCACCTTGTTCTGGAACAGCCGCTCCATATCGAGGCGCGCTTCGGTGCCGATGGTCTTGATCTTCTCGCCTTTGTTACCGATGACCATCTTCTTCTGGCCATCGCGCTCGACCAGAATGAGGCCGTGGATGTGGTAGAGGCCGTTCTCTTCCACCTTGAAGCGCTCGATCTCCACCGTCACCGAGTAGGGCAGCTCCTCACCGGTAAAGCGCATCAGCTTCTCGCGGATGATTTCGGAGGCCATAAAGCGGGAGGAGCGGTCGGTCACGTAATCTTCCGGGAAGAAATGGACGTTTTCCGGCAGCAGATCCTTGGCCCACTCGCGGATCTTCTCCACGTTAGTGCCCTTTTCGGCACTGATGGGCAGAATATGGGCGAAGTTCATCTGTTGGCCCAGCCACTCGAGGTGGGGAAGCAGATCTTCTTTCTCTTTGACGTTGTCGATCTTGTTGACCGCCAACACCACCGGGCACTTGAGATTGCGCAGCTTGCCCAGCACCATCTCGTCGTCTTTGGTCCAGTGGGTACCGTCGACCATGAACACCACCATGGCCACATCACCCAGCGAACTGGTGGCAGCACGGTTCATCAGGCGGTTGATGGCCCGTTTCTCTTCAATGTGCAGACCCGGGGTATCTACATAGATGGTCTGGTAGTTATCCTCGGTGTCGATCCCCAAAATCCGGTGACGGGTGGTCTGGGGCTTCTTCGAGGTAATGCTGACCTTCTGGCCAAGCAGCTTGTTGAGCAGGGTGGACTTGCCCACATTCGGGCGGCCCACGATGGCGACAAAGCCGCAGTAGGTGGTATCTGTCATGACAGTTTTTCCAATGCTTGCTGCGCCGCGGCCTGTTCGGCCTTGCGACGGCTGGTGCCGACCCCGACGAGGGGACCATCCAGACCTTCCACGTCACACTGGACGGTGAACTCCTGGTTGTGGGCCTCGCCCTTGACGTTGGTCACGGTGTAGGTCGGCAGGGATTTGCGGCTTCCCTGCAAAATTTCTTGCAGACGGGTCTTGGGATCTTTCTGCTCGATGCCAGGCTTGATCTCTTCCAGGCGGCTGGCGTACCAGCTCAGCAGCAGTGTCCGCACCGTCTCAAGATTGGTATCCAGATAGACGGCACCGATCACCGCCTCGACCGTGTCTGCCAGAATGGATTCGCGGCGAAAACCGCCGCTCTTGAGTTCGCCGGGACCGAGGATCAAGTGATCCCCGAGGTCGAACTCCCGGCCCAGTTCGGCCAGGGTCTTCTCGCGCACCAGGGTGGCGCGCATCCGGCTGAGATCCCCTTCCGCCGCTTGCGGGAAGCGGTGGAAGAGATCGTCGGCAATCACCAGACTCAAAATGGAGTCACCCAGAAATTCCAGTCGCTCATTGTGACGGGAACCGGCGCTGCGGTGAGTCAGCGCGCGGGTCAGCAGTTCCAGATCCGCAAAGACATGCCCGAGACGGGACTGCAGTCTGTTCATCTTGATATTCATTTACTTGATTCCGCCAATGCGGTTGAAGCGCACACCTGTCGGTACCCAACTTGGCAGCAGGGAGCCTTCTTCGCGCTCGAATTCAAAACTTATCCAGATAGCGACCGCCTTGCCGACCAGATTCTGCTCGGGCACAAAGCCCCAGAAGCGGCTGTCGGTGCTGTTGTCGCGGTTGTCGCCCATCACGAAATACTGGCCTTCCGGTACCACCCACTCGTCGGGGTAGGTGCCGGGCTGGCGATAGTAACGGCCAACCATGTCGGGCATCAGCGGATTGCGCAGGGTCTCGTGGGAGACATCACCCAACTGCTCGGTATAGCGGTCAAGGGGGATCCCCATCTGGGTAAATTCGCCTCTTTGTTCAAACTTGACGTCGAGCTTCTTGAAGCCCGGGCACGTTTTCCCTTCCTGCTCTTCGCACTTGGGCCGGATCATCAGCTCCTTGTTGCGATAGATGACCCGATCACCCGGCATGCCGACCACCCGCTTGATGTAGTCAACGCGCGGTTCAAGGGGATACTTGAACACCACCACGTCGCCACGTTTGGGCTCGCCAGTCTCGAGGAACTTGGTGTTGGTCACCGGGTCCCGCAGACCATAGGCAAATTTTTCCACCAGGATGAAGTCGCCCACCAGCAGGGTGGGCATCATGGAACCTGACGGGATCTGGAACGGTTCAAAAATGAACGAACGCAGGATCAGCACAAAGGTTATGACCGGGAAGACCCCGGCGGTCTGCTCAATCCAGACCGGCACGGGGGCGACCTGGCCAGGGTCTTCTCATCCAGGTGGGCACCGCCATGGGCACGAGCCACGGCAATCTTGGCGGCGCGCTGCTTGGACCAAATCATCTTGTCCAGACACCAGATAACACCGGTGATCGCGCAGACCACCACCAGGATCAGGGAAAACGTGCTTGCCATCTATTAATCCTTTCCGACGTGGAGAATCGCGAGGAAGGCTTCCTGCGGCACGTCGACACGGCCGAGGGACTTCATCCGCTTCTTACCTTCTTTCTGCTTGTTCAGCAGTTTCTTCTTACGACTCACGTCACCACCGTAGCACTTGGCGGTTACGTCTTTACGCAGTGCCTTGACGGTGCTGCGTGCGATGATCTGGTTGCCGATGGCCGCCTGAATGGCGATATCGAACATCTGGCGCGGGATCAGCTCACGCATCTTCTCCACCACCTGACGACCGCGATACTGGGCGTTGTCTTTGTGGGTGATGATGGCCAGGGCATCGACTCGCTCACCGTTGATCATAATGTCCAGACGGACCATGTCGGAGGTTTCGAAGCGCTTGAAGCCGTAGTCCAGCGAGGCGTAACCGCGACTGGTGGACTTCAGACGGTCGAAGAAGTCGAGCACCACTTCCGCCATCGGGATTTCATAGGTCAGCGCCACCTGCTTGCCGTGGTAGACCATGTTGGTCTGCACGCCACGCTTTTCGATACAGAGGGTGATGACGTTGCCCATGTACTCCTGCGGCAACAGGATATGACACTCGGCGATCGGCTCGCGCATCTCCTTGATGCTGGTGATGGCAGGCATCTGGGCCGGGCTGTCGATGTGGATGGTAGAACCGTCGGTCAGCTCGATCTCGTACACTACGGTCGGCGCCGTGGTGATCAGATCCAGATCGTATTCACGCTCCAGACGCTCCTGAATGATCTCCATGTGCAGCATGCCGAGGAAGCCACAACGGAAGCCGAAGCCCAGCGCAGTGGAGCTCTCCGGTTCGAAGAACAGGGAGGCATCGTTCAGGGAGAGCTTGTCGAGGGCATCACGGAACGACTCGTAGTCATCGCTGGAGATGGGGAACAGACCCGCATAAACCTGCGGCTTCACCTTCTTGAAGCCAGCCAGCGCCTTGTCGGCACCGTTCTTGGCCTGAGTCAGGGTATCGCCCACCGGCGCGCCGTGGATGTCCTTGATACCGCAGACAACCCAACCTACCTCGCCGCAACCCAGACCCTGAGTATCCACCTGCTTGGGCGTGAAGATACCGATACGATCGACACCCCACACCTGACCGGTGCTCATCACCTTGATCTTGTCGTTCTTCTTCAGGGAACCGTTCTTGATCCGCACCAAAGAGACAACCCCCAGATAGGAGTCGAACCAGGAGTCGATGATCAGCGCCTGCAACGGGGCATCCGGGTCACCTTCCGGCGCCGGGATCTTGGCGACGATCTCTTCCAGCACCAGATCAACACCCAGACCGGTCTTGGCGGAGCAGCGCACCGCATCAACCGCGTCGATACCGACGATGTCTTCGATCTCCTCGGCAACCCGCTCGGGTTCTGCGGCCGGCAGGTCAATCTTGTTCAGCACCGGCACCACTTCCAGATCCATTTCCATGGCGGTATAGCAGTTGGCCAGAGTCTGTGCCTCAACCCCCTGGCCGGCATCCACCACCAGCAGCGCCCCTTCACAGGCCGCCAAAGAGCGGGAGACCTCGTAGGAGAAATCCACGTGGCCCGGGGTGTCGATAAAGTTCAGCTGGTAGGTGTTACCGTCTTGTGCCTGGTAGTTCAGGGTCACACTCTGTGCTTTGATGGTAATGCCGCGCTCGCGCTCCAGATCCATGGAGTCAAGCACCTGAGCCTGCATCTCGCGGTCGGACAAGCCACCGCAAGTCTGGATCAGACGGTCCGACAGGGTCGATTTACCGTGGTCGATGTGCGCAATAATCGAAAAGTTACGAATGTGTTTCATCGAGCAAGAGTCACTCAAAATTAGTTAAGGTCAGTTATGGAGGCGCGATTTTACTGGATAACCCGGCTGACGGCCATTCTTTAGTCGCCAGCGCCAGTGAAATAGCGCCTGTTCAGTCAGGGGAGGATGCGGACAGGGACTACCACGCCGAGCATCTGCGGGCCGTAGCGCCCCTGATCCAGGCGGTTGGAAAAGTAACGAACCAGTAAAAAGCCCAGCACGCCCCCCAGCAGGCAGCAGAGAATGGTAATTCCCTCCCCGCCCGAGAGCAGCGGTGCCAGCCAGAGCTGCCCCAGCAAGGCGCCGGCCAACAGACAAAACAGCGGCAACACATAGACCAGCGTAGCCCCGCGCAGCAGACTCTCCTGCGGGATACCGAGCCTCACTTGCTGGCCAACCCGCACCTCGGCGGTCAGCCTGACCCGCAAGCGGGGGGCTTTCAGGGGAAACGCCTTGGCCACGGTGCCGGTACCGCAGTTGGATTGCTGCTGACAACCGCTGCAGGCGGAGCGACGCTCGCACTCCACCCAGGCATGGTCACCCTCAATGGCCACCACGGTCGCCAGCTCTTCACTCATCTCATTCACGGCAACACCTCGGGTTCACACAATCAGGGGATCTGACCACGACTCGCCACGCTCGGCAAGCGGGGGACAACCCCGCATCCCCCGTTACTGCACCGCTTCGTTGCGGGCCAGCGGCTGGACCGACTCGGCTATGCGCTTGGCGGTTTCGGCAGGCACCTCGCCGACCACGGTGATCTCGACCCCCACCTCGTTGACATAGCTCACCAGCGAGGTCGCCCCCTGGCGGATCAGCTGCTGGCGCACCGCCTGCTTGGGATCCACCCGGGAGACATAGACCGAGAGATCCACCAGCCCGTCGGAGAGCATCATGTAATCCACCGGCATACTAGTGGTCACCAGCTGGTGCCGGTCTTGCGACAGCACCTTAAAGCCATCGGGCAACCAGGTGATCTGCCAGTTCAACTGCTGTTGCGGCGCTGGATAGGCATCCTCCAGCGCCAGCGCCGGAGGCTGCTTGCTGTTGGCCAGCTTCACCAGCCAGGGGGCCGGTTTGCTCTGCAGATCCAGCTCGACACCGAGCACCTGCTCCACTAGATTGCCTTCCCGCTCGACCATGTCGATCCGCAGCAGCAAGTGGCTCTGCTCATCAATCCAGAGCACGAAACCATATTTGTCGGCCTCTTTAGGCACCAGCCTTACCACCTGCGCCACCACACCGGCAACCCGGCTGCGGCCGGCCAGCACAGGATCATAGCTCTCCAGCACCTGTGCCAGCGGCATCTTCACCAGGGTCGACCAGATGCCGGGGAAGCGGGCATCCTTCAGGGTGTAGGGATCGTGGCTGTTTTCAAAGAAGGTGTATTCGTTCTGACGCTGGAGATACTCGATCGCCTTGCCATCGAGGTAACTGAGGTGGGCCACTTCCTTGCCGTTGATCACGGCATGGCTGATCCGGATCGGTTCAAGACGCCCCTGACGGGCCTTGACCATGGACAACTCGAAATTCTGTTGCTGCACGGCACTCTGCATCTGCTGCAACAAGGCCTCGGCCGACTTATCGTCGGCCGAGGCCTTGGCACTAATCAGCAGGAGAGAGGCCAGCAAAATACGGCTGGACTGGCGCACGTTTGTATCCCTGACAATTCGTTATTGTTGGATCTGTCTGTCTTGCAACAGGCGCTGCTGCAACTGGTGGTCACGCAGGAAGGCATTGATCCGCTCCCGCTGCTCCTGCATCTGCTGTTCGGTCAGCCCCTGCTGACGGGCGCGGGCACCGTCCTGTTGCGGATAGTGAACACTCACAGGTGCAGCACTGCCACCGATTGGAATGGTATTGAGAACCGGATTGGCCGGAACGCCATCCGGTCCCTGATACTGCTGCACCCCGAAGATCACGGCAGCGGCCACAGATGCAGCAATGGCATATTGACCCAGCTGCTGACCAACACGGCGGAACAACGGAACCACATTGGAATCAGTCTTGACCGGCGCAACGGCTGGTTGCAGCACGGGAGCCGTCTCGACCGGCTTGGGTGCCAGTATGGTGGGCTCATCCTCCAGCGCAGCCATGATGCTGTCACTGAGATCCAGTTGCAGATTGACCGGCAGGTCACCCCGCATGGCATCGCCGATCAGGTGGTAACGACCCCAGGTATCTTGCAAGTCGGAGTACATCTCCAGCTCGTTCAGTACCTCTGCGTCACTCAGGTCACCATCCATCAGGGCAGAGATTTGCTCTTTATTTGCCATAAGTTAACCCGTCTTTCCCCAGTTAATTCTCGATCAGAGGTTGCAGCTTTTTATCGATTGCTTCCCTCGCCCGGAAGATACGGGATCTCACCGTACCCACCGGACAATCCATGATTTCGGCAATCTCTTCGTAACTCAGCCCTTCCAGTTCGCGAAGGGTGATAGCTGTCCTCAGGTCTTCAGGCAATGCCTCTATGGCTGAAAACACTGTGCGTTTGATCTCGTCAGTCAGCGCCAGGTTTTCGGGGGTTGAGACCTCTTGCAAGGCTTCACCACCACCATAAGACTCCGCTTCGTCAGCCTCCACATCACTGCTGGGCGGCCTGCGCCCCTGGGAGGTGAGATAATTCTTCGCCGTGTTCACGGCAATTCGGTACAACCAGGTGTAAAAAGCACTTTCGCCACGGAATGTCGGCAATGCACGGTAGGCTTTTATAAAGGCCTCTTGCGCCACATCGGGCACATCACCGGGATTGTTGACATACCTGGCAACCAGGTTGACCACCTTATGCTGGTATTTTTTTACCAACAGGTTGAAAGCTGCTTTGTCGCCGCGCTGGACCCGTTCAACCAGCTGTTCGTCCAGTAGATTCTGGTCGCTCATCAGAGCCGTAAAACCCCCATCAGGTTATCGTTCTTCTTTTCCGGCCCTTCCTAAGCGCACAAGTTCAGACAGGGAGAATCAGAGAAAGTTCGCTTCAATTGAAAAAAATGTGATGCAAGCTGCATCCTCGCCCTCGCTTGGGCTACCATGGTGCCAGTTCTTAATCCAGGCCAATGATACTTATGAAAGCAAGTGTTGAATACCTTTGCGATGTACTGATCATTGGCAGCGGTGCCGCTGGTTTGTCCCTCGCGTTGCGATTGGCAGACCACGCCAAAGTCCTGGTTCTGAGCAAGGGGCCCATCAGTGAAGGGGCCACTTTCTATGCGCAAGGAGGCATCGCTGCCGTTTTCGACGAAACCGACAGCATCGAATCCCACGTGAGCGATACGCTCAACGCGGGCGCCGGGTTGTGTGACCCGGCAGTGGTGGAGTTCACCGCTCGCCACGCCCGCGAGTCCATCCAGTGGCTCATTCAGCAAGGGGTCCCCTTCGATCAGGAGGAGAACGCCGACGGCGAGTCCCAGTACCACCTCACCCGGGAAGGGGGCCACAGCCATCGCCGCATCTTCCACGCGGCGGATGCCACCGGTAAGGCGGTGCAGCTCACCCTGATCGATCAGGTGCGCGCTCACCCCAATATCCAGCTGATGGAGCGCTTCAACGCGGTCGACCTCATCACCACCCGCAAGCTCAACCTGCCGGGCAACAAAGTGCTGGGGGCCTACGTCTGGAACCGCAACGCCGAGCAGGTCGAGGTGATCCGTGCCCGTTTCGTGGCGCTGGCCACCGGTGGCGCCTCCAAGGTCTACCAGTACACCTCCAACCCGGATGTGAGCTCTGGCGATGGCATCGCCATGGCATGGCGGGCTGGCTGCCGGGTGGCAAACCTGGAATTCAACCAGTTCCACCCCACCAGCCTGTTCCACCCCGATGATCCCAACTTCCTGCTGACCGAAGCCCTGCGTGGCGAGGGGGCCTATCTGCGCCGCCCGGACGGCAGCCGCTTTATGCCGGAGTTTGACGAGCGGGCCGAGCTGGCACCGCGGGATATCGTCGCCCGCGCCATCGACCACGAGATGAAGCGGCTCGGGGCGGATTGCATGTATCTGGACATCAGCCACAAACAGGCCGATTTCATCATCAAGCACTTCCCGACCATTTATGAGCGTTGCCTCGCGGTCGGCATCGATATCACCAAGGAGCCGATGCCCATCGTGCCAGCCGCCCACTACACCTGTGGCGGCGTGATGATCGATAACAACGGCCAGACCGATATCCCCGGCCTCTACGCCATCGGTGAAGTGACCTACACCGGTCTGCACGGCGCCAACCGCATGGCCTCCAACTCCCTGCTGGAATGCGTGGTCTATGCCCATCAGGCAGGGGCCGACATTCTGGCCAAGCTGCCGATGAGTGTGGAGCCGCCGCGCCTGCCGGTGTGGGACGAGAGCAAGGTGGAAGATTCCGACGAACTGGTGGTGATCCAGCACAACTGGCACGAGCTGCGGCTGATGATGTGGGACTACGTGGGGATAGTGCGAACCAACAAACGCCTGGCCCGCGCCAAGCGCCGCATCGACCTGCTCAAGCAGGAGGTGCAGGAGTACTACGCCAACTTCCGCGTCTCCAACAACCTGCTGGAGCTGCGCAACCTGCTGCAGGTGGCCGAGCTTATCGTCAACTGCGCCCTGCAGCGCAAGGAGTCTCGCGGCCTGCACTACAACCTGGATTATCCGAATATGCTGCCGGACTCCAAGCCGACTGTGCTGACCCCGGAGCGGGATTAATCCCCCTTCCCGCAAAGCGTTGCAGCAATCAGTGACCCCGCCATGGCGGGGTCACTTGTTTTCAACCGCTTTTCAGTCACAAAAAGAGTACCGTCATCAGCCACATGGCAGCGGATCATCGCGATAAATCAGCACATGGTCATCACGGGAAAACTGCGTTAGTGCCTGGACGGCAGAAAGTGGATGGCTCGCGCCAGCAGGCGGTAATGTTCGGGGGAAAGGGCGTCGGAGAAGAGCCACAATTGCCGTGGCGACACGCCTCCACTCTCTTGCGGTTCGGGACAAAGTGCCAGCCTGAGCGCGCCGGGCAGAATGCGGCTTTTCTTGTCGAGCTGATAGCGACGACCTTGCCACTGCAGCCACTGGCCATCCCAGACAAGCTCGAACGGGGGCGCGGCGAGGGTGTGGCAGCTCAACCAGAGCGCCGCCAGCCAGACGGGCAGCAACAGCGCCCACTGCCAACCGGCAATCAGGCCAGCCACCGGCCAGAGCAGCAACAGAAAGAGGGCCACCAGCAAATATTGCTGATGGCGGGAGGGGTGAACCGTCATGATCACCCGCTCCACGGTATTACCCCTGGCGGTCGTGGCGCGCCTGATTGCGCTCCAGGATCATCGGGATCATGGCGGCAAATGCGGGATCGGCAGGGACACCATGACCCATGCACCATTTGAACAGATCCGGATCGTCGCTCGCCAGCAGGCGGATAAAGGTCTGCTGATCGGCTTCGCTCAGGGAGTCGAACTCGTGTTCGAAAAAGGGCATAAAGATCACATCCAGCTCGAGCATACCGCGACGGCAGGCCCACTTCAGGCGGGATTTTTCAACTGGGCTCAACATGGCACTCTCCTTACAAAGACCGGGGGATGGTACCAGCTGGATTTTCCGGCTGACAAACATTAGTTACGTCTTTACCATGCAGCTCACATACTTTCTCTCTGGAATACCATCGTGAGCCTGCAACCACCTGTTTTTCCTGCCGAGCCGACCCGCTTCCCCCTGACCAAGCTGGCCATCACCCGTATCAGCGGCCAGGATCGCGCCAAATATCTGCAAGGTCAGGTCACCTGTGATGTCAACGCCCTGCAACCGGGGCAACAGACCCCGGGCGGCCACTGTGATCCCAAGGGCAAGCTGTGGAGCAATTTCCGCCTGCTCTGCCTCGACGACAGTCTGCTGCTACTGACCAGCCCTTCGGTACTTGAGCGTCAGCTGCCGGAGCTGAAGAAATTTGCCGTCTTCTCCAAGGTCGAGATCGCCGCCGATGAGCGTCACGCCACCGGGATCGCCGGTACGGGCAGCGATGCGTGGATCGCCGCGCAGTTTGGCCTTGAGCAGAGCGGCCTTATCGACGGCGGTATGGCGGTGAAGATCGAACAGGATCGCTGGCTGCTGGTGAGCAGTCAGCAAGCCGACGCCCTGCCGCAAGGGGACGAGTCACTCTGGTGGGGGCTCGAGATCAAGGCGGGCCTGCCACACATGGAAGCTGTGCATCAGGGGGAGTTCATCCCGCAGATGCTCAACCTGCAGGCACTGGACGGCATCAGCTTCAACAAGGGCTGCTACATGGGGCAAGAGACGGTGGCTCGCGCCAAATATCGCGGCGCCAACAACCGCGCCCTGTTCCTGCTGGCGGGCACTGCCGGCGAGCCGGTCGCCAGCGGCGATACTCTGGAGCTGCAACTGGGTGACAACTGGCGCCGCAGCGGCATGGTGCTCAACGCCTGGCAACAGGCCGGGCAGGTGTGGCTCACCGCCGTATTGCCGAAAGATACCGAGGCTGACGCCCGTTTTCGCCTCAAGCAGGAGGAGAGCTCCCAGCTCACCCTGCAACCCCTCCCCTACGAACTGACCGAGTAAGGTCGGCTAGCGAGGCACGCGCGCCAGCAGGGCCTCCTTCAGCCAGCGCCCCGCCTGCCCCAACGGGCGGGCGCGATGCCACTGCAACTCCAGCGCCAGCGCGTGGCTGGCGATAAAGTCCGGCTCCAGCACCACAACTTCACCCCGCTTCAGCGGTTGATGCAGCAGAAATTCCGGAATGGCGGACCAGCCAAGGCCCCGCTTGACCAGCTCCAGTACCCCGAGATCTCCCTCGACCCACCACACCTGAGCCGAGATGCGAAAACGCTGACGCTCGCTCCCTTCCCGTCGGCCGGTCACCATCAGCTGGCGTGCCCCCTGCAGATCGACCTCCCGCAGCGGCTGCTTGCGAGCCAATGGATGATCCGGTGACACCACCAGCGGCATGGTCACCTCCCCCAGCGAACGGGCGACGATCTCCCGCTGGGGATGCACCTTCTGATAGCTGATGCCGAGCTGGGCCCGGCCAGTCACCAGCATCTCGGTCACATCCTCCATCAGCGGGAAGAGCAGCTCCAGCTCCACGGTCGGATAGCGGGTGGCGAACTCCTCCAGCAGGGTGCCGAGCCAGGGGAGGTGGGAGTCATCATCGATGGCCAGGGTGAGGCGCGTCTCCACCCCGGCCGCCAGCTCCCCGGCAATGGATTGCAATCGTTCACTCTGCGCCAGCAGGATCCCCGCCTCCTGCACCATGCGGGCCCCCGCCTCCGTCAGCTGCGGATAGCGGCCGCTGCGGTCAAACAGGGTGAGCGCCAGATCGATCTCCAGATTGGCGATGGCGCTGCTCACCACCGACTGCGCCTTGCCCAGCTTGCGGGCGGCAGCGGAAAACGAGCCGGTTTCGGCGGCCGCCAGCAAGATCCTCAGTTGTTCCAGTGATGGCGTCATCTTATGGCCCTCCGGCAAGCCCTCTCATCCATCTATTTTAGCGATGGATACCAACATGAATCTATCGCTAAAGATCTATAGATTAACCAGCAATCCGTGAATAAATCTGATTGAGAGAGTGACTTATGCGTACCCGTAACGATCGCCTGCGCCATGCCATTGGCTTTGAATTCATTGGCCTGCTGATTGCCGCCCCGCTGGCCAGCTGGGTCACCGGGGTCGGGCTCAACCATATGGGCCCGCTGGCACTGTTCTTCTCGGTGCTGGCCACCGTCTGGAACTACATCTACAACATCGGGGTCGACAAGCTGCTGCTCAAATATCAGGGCCATACCCACAAAACCCTGTGGCAACGGGTGCTGCATACCTTCGGCTTTGAGGGCGGTCTGCTGATCGTCGCGCTGCCGGTCATGTCCTGGTGGCTGAGCGTCAGCATGCTGGAGGCGCTGGTGCTGGATCTGGGCTTCGTCGTCTTCTACCTGATCTATGCCTTCGTCTACAACTGGGGCTATGACAAGGTGTTCCCCATCCCCCGCGAAGTGCCGCACGGCATGCCCCAAGAGGCGCGCTAAGGCACGAATCCGTTGGATTGAAACCGAGAAGCGAAGAGCAACAAGGAAAGACTACAGAAGAAACGACACGGCCCCATCATGGCAGACATGATGGGGCCGCAACAGGGATCGGCGCTGGCAGGCCGGCTGATTCAGAGGTAAGGATTCAGGCCTGCCCGTCGCTCAAGCCTGGGCTTTGAGCTCTTCGCCGCTCTCGTCGGCCGCGGCAGCCTCTTCAGGCTGGGCTTGGGCAGCCTGCAGCGCTTCCAGCTCGCTCTGATAATCGCTCAGGATCTGCTGGGCAACCGCCATATCACCCTTGTGTTTGCGCTCGAACAGATGGTGCTGCACCACGCCGTTGAGATACTCCACCGTGATGGGCTGCTCAAGGGTGGCCATCAGCTCCTCTTTCTCCAGCTCGGCATTGATTTCATCGGCGGTCGTGCGCAGCAGCCCGGCCAATTGAACCAACATGCGGCGCTCACCTTCGCGCAGCAGGCTCAACATGCGGTTTCTCTGCTGCTCATTCTGTTGGGTCATACATTTCCTTACGTCAATTGGGAACAAGCCCGCTCATTCTGCCCTGTCCCCATGACAGCGTCTATCTCATGCCCCCCACAAATTTTTGGCGCTGGCTCACAAATGGCTACAGATGCTATTTGAAGTGGCTCTGGGGTATAGTAGCCGCTGATTTTCAGGCGCTTTTTTCACCTTCATCCGCGGAAAGGGATGAGACGGCAAGGGCGCCTGCCCGGTTTACCCCAACGAGGTGAAGATCCGCTTTATGACCGACGCCATTGTGGTGCTCTGCACCAGCCCAGATCAAACCAGTGCCGACCTTCTCTGCGAACAGCTGCTGAACCAGCGGTTGGCCGCCTGCATCAATCAACTGCCGGGCGTCACCTCTGTCTATCGCTGGCAAGGCAAGGTGGAGCGCGCCACCGAGATCCAGCTCATCATCAAATCTCGCCAGCCACTCTTTGCCGGGCTGCAGGCATGTATTCAAGCCCATCACCCCTATGAGGTGCCCGAGCTGCTGGCCCTGCCGGTGAGTGCCGGACTACCCGCCTATCTCGACTGGCTCAATGGGGAAACCGCATGACGTTCAACCGCTTGCTCTCTCCACTGCTGCTCTGTGCCCTGTTGATGACAGCGGTGGGCAGCTCCCCAGCCCACGCCAGCGGCGCCGATCTGCTCAGCTCGCTGGGTATTGAGGCCAACGCCAAGCCCAAATTTTTGCAGGTCGATGAGGCATTTCAGATCGAGAGCGAACAGCGCGGCGATCAGCTGCTGCTGACTCTCCACATCGCCGATGACTACTACCTCTATCGCCACAGCCTGCGCTTCAAGGGGAACAACCTCAGCTTCAGCGAGCCGACCCTGCCGGAAGGCACCGAGCACGAGGATGACTTCTTCGGCAAGACCCGGGTCTACTACCAGCAGGTGAGCATCGCGGTGCCGCTAAAGGAGGTGGGGGAAAATGCCACCCTGCGGGTGCGCTATCAGGGCTGTACCGACGGCCTCTGCTACCCGCCGACCGACAAACTGATCGACGTGGCCCCGCGGGTCACGGCAACCACAGCGTCCACTGCTGATACGGCACAAAGCGTCGCACCGGTTAGCCAGCAAGATCAGCTGGCCGCCGCCCTCGGCCATCAGGGGTTCTGGCTCAGCATCGTCGCCTTCTTCGCACTGGGGCTGGGGCTCGCCTTCACCCCCTGCGTCTTCCCCATGTACCCGATCCTGACCGGCATCATCGCCGGTGCTGGCCATCGCCTCTCCACCGGCCGTGCCTTCCTGCTCTCCCTGGTCTATGTGCAGGGGATGGCGGTCACCTACACCCTGCTGGGGCTGGTAGTGGCCTCGGCGGGTCTGAAATTCCAGGCGGCGCTGCAACACCCCTATGTGCTGATCGGTCTATCGGTGATGTTCGTGCTGCTGGCCCTCTCCATGTTCGGGCTCTACACCCTGCAACTGCCGAGCAGTTTGCAAACCCGTCTCTCCGGCCTCTCCAACCGCCAGCAGGGCGGCTCTGTGGTCGGGGTCGCCATCATGGGGATGATCTCCGGGCTGGTCTGCTCCCCCTGCACCACAGCGCCGCTCTCGGGGGCACTGATCTACGTGGCCCAGAGCGGCGATCTCTGGCTCGGCGGCGCTGCGCTCTATGCGCTGTCACTGGGGATGGGTCTGCCGCTGCTGCTGCTCGGCACCTCGGGTGGCAAGCTGCTGCCCAAGGCGGGCGCCTGGATGGATGTGATCAAGCAGCTATTTGGCTTTGCCCTGCTGGCGGTACCGATCCTGCTGCTGTCACGGCTCTGGAGCGATCAAGTTACTACCCTCGCCTGGCTCGGCTGGGGGCTGCTGCTGTGCGGTTATCTCTATCACCACAACCAGCACCAGCCCCACTCAGTGGCCAAAAGCGTGCGCGGCTTCGTGCTGTTGCTGGCGATGATCAGCGCCGTGGTAGTGGGCAAGGATCTGCTGCAACCGGCCACCCCTGCTGCCGCCACGGCGGATGCCAGTCAAACGGCGCCGCAGTTTATCCGCATCAAGACGCTGGATGATCTCAAGGTGCAGCTGGCCGCCGCCCGCGGCAAACCGGTGCTGCTCGACCTCTACGCCGACTGGTGCGTCGCCTGCAAGGAGTTCGAGCACAAGACCTTCAGCGATCCAGCTGTGCGGGAGCGCTTCGGCCAGATGGTGCTGCTGCAGGCAGACGTCACTGCCAACGACGATGCCGATATCGAGCTGCTCAACGGCCTCAATGTGCTCGGGCTGCCGACCCTCATCTTCTTCGACCGCGAGGGCAAGGAGCTGGCAGGGCAACGGGTTACCGGTTTTATGGGGCCTGCCGAGTTTTTGGGCAAGCTTGATCAGCTACGCTGACCAGCGGCGCCCCTGTCGACAGGCGGGGGCCGCCTTATACGTTACGCGCTGATTTTTCTGGCAATCCCTTGTATATGACCGGCAGCATGGCAGAATTTGCCCTTCGATTGTCTCGCCCGTCCGGAGTTTTGATGAAAAAGTGGTTCATCCCCCTGCTAGCCCTCTGGCTTTATGGCTGCAGTGCAGGGCCCGGTGAAGAGGATATCCGGAGCCAAGTTACCGCTAAGTTGCTGGCCGAGACAGACGCCAACCTGTTCGAAATCAGCGACTTCACCATCCTCGGCAAGGAGGAGCGGATGGAGGGGGTCTATCTGGTCAAGGTGAGTTACCAGCTCCACTTCAAGCAGGGGCTCGATCAGTTGCAGGTGTTGCACGACGAGGATCTGGTCTACGACCGGGTAGGCCCCTTCCAGCAGGAGATGGGGCTGATGGAGCTCGAGCGCAAATATGGCGAGTTCAAGGCGGGCCAGGTGCTGCCACAAGAGGCAGAGGTGTGGATGATGAAGGACGAACAGGGGTGGCGGCTGGCGGAACCGGCCCAATAAAGGGCTTCTCACCCCTTCTGTCTGCAACGGCAGATCTGCCATTGCCAACCAGCTCAAACCTGGGTATCGACCCGATACCCTTTTCGCTCGGCAGGTTCGTTCGGCAGCTTGCTGGCCAACCCTGACAGCACCTCCTTGAGGGTGACCCCGCTCTCTGCCGCACCGCTGCTCTCAAGCAGCTTGGTCAGCTGGCTCTGCAAGGGGTTCACCGCTTCGATCTCGGCTACTTGCTCGCTCTCTTTTCCCTGCCCGCCCTGTTGATCCAGCGTCTCCAGCAGGCGCGCCAGATCCCGCTTGAGCGGGTTTTCGCTGCTGTCGGCGATGGCGAGTTTGCGCTGTTCCTGCTCTTGCCGCTGCTGTTGCTGCAATGCCAGCTGTTGCTCCTGCTGCTGTTGCAGGGAGCCCATCATGGTGTTGATGAACGCTTCCAGCGAATCCCTGATTGAAACAGTGCCACCGCCGCGGCTCTCCCCTTGCTGTGACAGCCCCAGCTCATCCAGCACAGCGCCAAGGTCGCGCACCAGGCTGTCACTGCCCGTTGATGGTGAAGTTGCAGCCCTCTCTTGTGCCTGCACAGCGGGAGAATCCTGCCGTTGCGCCAGCGGGCTCAGCCCGCCTGACGCGACCACATTTATCTCCATCTTGGTCCTCCTCTCCCCGCCCTCTGGCCCTTTTTCGGCAAATATTCCGGCAATCTGACAAACCCTTGCCCCTTGGCAGATAACCGCTCTCACACCTAAAAGATAGCGCCAACCAGACAAGATTGGCGCGAATGCATCTTTTGGTCTATCAGGCGGAACGATAGTGCCAACCCGCTATAAACAAGGAGTTGGCAAAAAGGGGCCACGTTCAGCCATCACTGCGCAGGCTGACAATGGGGGTCAGAAGATATCCTTCATCCGGTGCCACAACATTCCCAGTGCCAACAGCGGGGAGCGCAGCGCCGGGCCGCCAGGGAAGGTGATATGGGGCACGCTGGCAAAGAGATCGAAACCCCGGCTCTCGCCGCGGATCGCCTCGGCTACCAGCTTGCCCGCCATATGGGTGGCGTTGAGGCCATGCCCCGAGTAGGCCTGGGCATAGAGCACGTTGGGGTGAGCCTTCAAGCGGCCAATCTGCGGCAGCCGGTTGGCGCCAATCCCGATCATCCCGCCCCACTGAAACTCGATGGCGGTGCCAGCCAGCTCGGGGAAGACTCGCAGCATCTTGGGCAACATAAAGGCCTTGATGTCGCGGGGATCCCTTCCCGAGTAGTTGCAGGCCCCGCCGAACAGCAGACGACCGTCGGCGGAGAGGCGGTAGTAGTCGAGCGCCACGTTCTGATCGCACACCGCCATATTTTGCGGCAGCAAGCGCTGGCGCAAGCGGCGATCCAGCACTTCGGTGGCGAGGATGTAGGAGCCCGCGGGCAGCACCCGCCCGCCCAGCTCCGGATTGAGGTCATTGAGATAGGCGTTGCAGCCGATCACCAGATAGTCGGCAGTGACCCGGCCGTGGGCGGTGGTCACCTCTACCTGCTTGCCGTAATCGATATGGGTCACTCTGGAGTGTTCAAACAGGGAAACCCCGAGGCTGGCTGCGGCGCGCGCCTCGCCGAGCGCCAGATTGAGGGGATGGAGATGGCCTGAGCCCATGTCGATGAGGCCGCCGATATAGCGATCCGACCCCACCACGCTATGGATATCTTCCCGTGGCACCAGCTTGAGTTCGTGCTCATAGCCCAGACTCGCCAGATGGTCGAGATCTTCCTCAAAGCCGGCCAGATGGCGCTGACGGGTGGCAAGGTCGCAGTAACCCCAGGTGAGATCGCACTCGATATTGAACCGCTCGACCCGCTCGCGTACCAGCTGCACCGCCTCCAGCCCCATCAGGTCGAGCTCGCGAACCCCATCCTCACCAATCCAGCGGGCGAACTGGCTGGTGTCATGGCCGATACCGCGAATAAGCTGGCCGCCGTTGCGCCCGGAGGCACCCCAGCCGATACGGTTGGCCTCCAGCAAGGCAACCTTGTACCCGGCATCCGCCAGATTGATGGCGGTATTGAGACCGGTAAAACCGCCGCCGATGATGCAGACGTCAGCCTTGTGCTCCCCCTCCAGCTCAGGCCACTGTTGCGAATCGTTGCGGGTGGCCGCGTAGTAGGAGGCGACATGCTCCTGATATCCGTTGTGCTTTCCTGCCTGCATACTCAGCATCCTGCCTTGGTTGCAAATTGTTTAATAAAATAAGCAAAGTTGTTTCGATAATACCCAGTTCCTCCTCCACTCACCAACCGGTGCGGATCACAGAAATGCAAAAGGCGCCCCGAAGGGCGCCTTTTCATGCAATCAAGGTGCTGTAACGAATTACAGTACGTCGATGGCGTTCAGGTCGGAGAATGCTTTTTCCAGACGAGCGATCATAGAAGTCTGACCTTCACGCAGCCATACGCGCGGATCGTAGTACTTCTTGTTCGGCTTGTCGGCGCCTTCCGGGTTGCCCAGCTGGCCTTGCAGGTAAGCTTCGTTCTTCTTGTAGAAGTTCAGCAGACCTTCCCAGGTTGCCCACTGGGTGTCGGTGTCGATGTTCATCTTCACTACGCCGTAGGAGATGGACTCGCGGATCTCTTCCAGAGTGGAACCTGAACCACCGTGGAATACGAAGTCCAGAGACTTGGCTGGGATGCCAAACTTCTCGGAAACGTACTTCTGGGAAGCGTCCAGGATGGACGGGGTCAGCTTGACGTTACCCGGCTTGTATACACCGTGTACGTTGCCGAAGGAGGCAGCGATGGTGAAACGCGGGCTGATCTTGGACAGACGCTCGTAAGCGTAAGCAACATCTTCCGGCTGGGTGTACAGAGCGGACTGATCCATGTGGCTGTTGTCGACGCCGTCTTCTTCGCCACCGGTGCAACCCAGTTCCAGCTCCAGAGTCATGTTCATCTTGGCCATGCGGGTCAGGTACTCGCAGCAGATATCGATGTTCTCTTCCAGAGACTCTTCAGACAGATCCAGCATGTGGGAGGAGAACAGCGGCTTGCCGGTTTCAGCAAAGTGCTTCTCACCCGCTTCCAGCAGACCGTCGATCCACGGCAGCAGCTTCTTGGCAGCGTGGTCGGTGTGCAGGATTACCGGCACGCCGTAAGCTTCGGCAACAGCGTGAACGTGCTTGGCACCAGAGATGGCACCCAGGATGGCCGCTTTCTGACCTTCCAGCTTCAGACCCTTACCGGCGGTGAACACGGCACCACCGTTGGAGAACTGAACGATAACCGGCGCTTTAACCTTGGCGGCAGCTTCCAGTACGGCGTTAACGGAGTCGGTACCAACGCAGTTTACGGCCGGCAGAGCAAAGCCGTTCTCTTTAGCGATGGCGAACACTTTCTGAACGTCATCACCAGTGATCACGCCGGGTTTTACGAAGTCGAAAATTTTCTTAGACATGTTTAATCGTCCTGTCTCGTATGCCGTTAATAAAAAAATGGGGGGTTCATCATGAACCGGCACAGCGGGCACATGATAAACGAAACGGGAGGCTTTTGCCCCCCGTTCCGGGTCAATTAGGCTTTAGCGCGCTGTTCCAGAATCGCAACAGCCGGCAGTACCTTGCCTTCTACGAACTCCAGGAAGGCGCCGCCGCCAGTGGAGATGTAGGAGACTTTGTCAGCGATGCCGAACTTGTCGATGGCAGCCAGGGTGTCACCACCGCCAGCGATGGAGAAGGCCGGAGAAGCAGCGATGGCTTCAGCGATAACCTTGGTGCCTTCAGCGAACTGGTCGAACTCGAACACACCAACCGGGCCGTTCCACAGGATGGTCTTGGCGTTCATGATGATGTCAGCCAGGGCCTTGGCAGAATCCGGACCGATGTCGAAGATCATGTCGCCGTCGGTTACGTCAGAGACGGACTTGATGGTAGCCGGAGTGGACTCGGAGAACTCGGCACCTACAACCACGTCGGTGGTCACAGGAATGTTGGTCTCGGCAGCCAGTTTCTTGGCGGTGTCGATCAGGTCGTGCTCGCACAGGGACTTGCCGACGTTGTGACCGGCAGCAGCGATGAAGGTGTTGGCGATGCCACCACCGACAACCAGCTGGTCAGCGATTTTGGAGAGGGATTCCAGAACGGTCAGCTTGGTGGAGACCTTGGAGCCGCCAACGATGGCAACCATCGGGCGCTCAGGCTTCAGCATGGCTTTGCCCAAGGCTTCCAGTTCACCCGCCAGCAGCGGACCGGCACAGGCGACCGGTGCGAACTGGGCAACACCGTAGGTGGAACCTTCGGCGCGGTGAGCAGTACCGAACGCATCCATTACAAAGACGTCACACAGGGCGGCGTATTTTTTGGCCAGCTCTTCGGTGTTCTTCTTCTCGCCTTTGTTGAAGCGGCAGTTTTCCAGCACAACCAGCTCACCGGCAGCGACTTCTACGCCATCCAGGTAATCCTTGGCCAGACGAACCGGGCAGGACAGAGCGTCTTTCAGATAGTTGACAACCGGAGCCAGGGAGAATTCTTCGTTGTATTCACCCTCGGTCGGACGACCCAGGTGGGAGGTGATCATCAGCTTGGCGCCCTTTTCCAGAGCCAGCTTGATGGTCGGCAGAGTCGCAACGATACGTGCATCGGAGGTGACCTTGCCGTCTTTTACCGGTACGTTCAGGTCAGCACGGATCAGAACGCGTTTACCCGCCAGATCCAGGTCAGTCATCTTGATAACAGACATATTCAGTCCTCTATATTTTCCAGGTAATGTTAAAAACAGTAACCTTTCGCCCGGGGCAGGCTCAGCCTGCAACCATCATGGCCCGGGTGGTATCCAGCATCCGGTTTGCGAAGCCCCATTCGTTATCGCACCACATCAACATCTTGACGAGGTTGGCATCGCTCACCCGGGTCTGGGTACCATCAATGATGCATGAGTGCGCATCATGATTGAAGTCTACGGAGACCAGCGGTTCTTCCGTGTAATCCAGAATACCGTGTAATGTACCTCTGGATGCCCGTTGCAGGGCTTGATTTACGTCAGTAACTGTCACTTTTTTACGAACAGTAATACTCAGATCCATCGCTGTTACATTGATGGTCGGCACCCGCACCGCGATCGCCTCGAACTTGCCGGCGAAGTGGGGCAGGATACGCTCCAGCCCCTTTGCCAGCTTGGTATCCACCGGAATGATGGACTGACTGGCAGCGCGGGTTCGGCGCAAGTCACTGTGGTAGGCATCGATGACTTGCTGATCATGCATGGCCGAATGAATTGTCGTAATAGTACCACAATTTATCTCGAATTCTCGATGCAATGTTTCAATCACCGGTACCACGCAGTTGGTGGTACAGGAGGCGTTGGAGACGATCCGCTCCGCTCCGGTGAGGGTATGATGGTTGACCCCGTAGACCACGGTGGCATCCACATCGGCATCCGCCGGGTGGGAGAAGAGCACCTTGCCCGCCCCCGCCGCCAGATGCAGCTCGGCATCGGCCCGCGAGCCGAATACCCCGGTGCAGTCGAGCACCACATCCACCCCCAGCGCCCGCCACGGCAAGTTCGACGGATCCCGCTCGGCAAACAGGGAGATGAGATCCTCCCCCACCAGCATGCTGTTGCCCGCCAGTTGCACCGGATGGTGGAAACGACCGTGACTGGTATCGTAACGGGTCAGGTGCACCATGGCCTCGGGGGCCGCCAGCTCGTTGATGGCGACGATCTTGATGGTCTTGTCGCGCCCGCTTTCATAGAGGGCTCGCAACACGTTGCGACCGATCCGCCCGTAACCATTGATGGCAATCTTGATCATCGAGAATCCGTTTCCTTGAACCAGCAACAGGGCGGCGCACCGGCCGCCCGGGAGCCCCGGCTACGACAGCAGGGCCTCCTTGAATTCACCGCGGGCCAGCAGTGCGGCCCCGAATACCCCGGCACTGTCGCCAAGGGCAGGAGCAATAATGGGGGTTGCGAAGCGGGGATTAAAGAGGAAGGGCAAAATTGTCTGCCGCCCGGCACTGTAAAGGCTCTGCACATTGCCCACCCCGCCACCGATGACGATCACATCCGGGTCGAGAATGTTGACCACGTTGGCCAGCGCCTGACCAAACAGCAGATGCAGCCGGTCGATGGTGAGCTTGGCCACATGATCATGGGCGGTGGCAACCGCGATTTGAGCCAGCGAGAGGCGGCGCTTGGCCTTGGCTTCGTACCAGGCCTCCAGCGCCGGGCCGCTGATCAGGGTCTCGACGCAGCCACGCTTGCCGCAGTAGCACTCGGGGCCATCGGGGGAGAGCACGTTGTGGCCCCATTCACCGGCAATGCCGTGGTGGCCGTTGAGGATCTGGCCATTGATGACGATGCCGGAGCCGACCCCGGTACCCATGATGATGCCGAACACCACTTTCGCATCGGGATGGTGCTGGCGCACCGCACCAAGATGGGTTTCTGCCAGCGCAAAGCAGTTGGCATCGTTGGCAATCAGTACCGGCACGCCCAGCTTGCGTTCCAAATCCTCCTTGAACGGCTTGCCATTGAGCTCGGTGGTGTTGCAGTTCTTCATCAGGCCGGTCTGCGGATCCCGCGCCCCCGGCGTCCCCATGCCGATGACGATCGGGCGCTGGCCAATCTTCTCGGCGCACTCTGCTACCAGCTTGGCGATCTGGCCGATCATATGGTCATAACCGCCCGCCCGCTCGGTGGGGATGCGGTGGCGCAGCAGCACCTCGTCGCCATCCAGCACCACGCATTCACACTTGGTACCGCCAAGATCGATACCCCAATCCAGTGACTTGCTGCTCATCTTGCCTCCTGCACGGCCGCCACGCGCTCGTCGTCGCAGCGCCATTTTTTAATGTAAAACGGGGCCTGACGGCCCCGAATATCAAACAAACTCTTCTTCGCTCGCCCCGGCCTTAGCGACCGTGGTACTGGGCAGAGAGCTCGTGTACCGCGTTGACGAACACGCCAGCATGTTCCGGGTTGACATCCTGATGGATGCCGTGGCCAAGGTTGAATACGTGGCCGTTGCCGTGGCCGAAACCGGCCAGAATGGAGGCGACCTCTTCACGGATGCGAGCCGGGGTAGCGTAGAGCATGGAGGGATCCATGTTGCCCTGCAGCGCCACCTTGTCGCCGACCCGGCGCTTGGCGTCGGCGATATCGGTGGTCCAGTCCAGACCCAGCGCATCGCAACCGGTGGCGGCAATCTGCTCCAGCCACTGACCGCCGTTCTTGGTGAACAGGGTGACCGGCACGCGGCGACCGTCGTGCTCGCGGATCAGGCCATCGACAATCTTGTGCATGTACAGCAGGGAGAAGTCTCGGTAATCGCGCGGGGTGAGCACGCCGCCCCAGGTGTCGAACACCATGACCGCCTGCGCACCCGCCTTGATCTGGGCGTTGAGATAGCTAATCACGCTGTCGGCCAGCTTGTCGAGCAGCAGGTGCAGGGTTTGCGGCTCTGCGTACATCATCTGCTTGATCTTGGTGAACGCCTTGGAGCTGCCCCCCTCCACCATGTAGGTAGCCAGAGTCCAGGGGCTGCCGGAGAAGCCGATCAGCGGCACTTCACCCTTCAGCTCGCGGCGGATGGTGCGCACCGCATTCATCACGTAGCCCAGCTCATCTTCCGGATCCGGGATAGGCAGCGCCTGCACATCGGCCATGGAGGTGATCGGACGCTCGAAGCGCGGGCCTTCACCCTGCTCGAAGTAGAGACCCAGCCCCATGGCATCGGGCACGGTCAGGATGTCGGAGAAGAGGATGGCGGCATCGAGCGGGTAACGGCGTAGCGGCTGCAGGGTGACTTCACAGGCCAGCTCGGCGTTGCGGCACAGGGACATGAAATCCCCCGCCTGGGCGCGAGTCGCCTTGTATTCCGGCAGATAGCGCCCTGCCTGGCGCATCATCCATACCGGGGTCATGTCCACATCCTGACGCAGCAAAGCGCGCAGGTATCGATCGTTCTTCAGCTCTTTCATCCCAGTTCCTGAGTTCGTATCACGCATAAAATGGCGGCCATAATACCACTTTGCCCA
The DNA here is from genome assembly GCF_051920165.1 of Aeromonas sp. 11P. Lineage (NCBI taxonomy): Bacteria > Pseudomonadati > Pseudomonadota > Gammaproteobacteria > Aeromonadales > Aeromonadaceae > Aeromonas > Aeromonas sp. 11P. Next base: position 3,789,017 of record NZ_JBQBDJ010000004.1, on the reverse strand, counting down.
CCGGATCGGACTGCCCAAAACGTGGCAAATGGACGCGCGGTTGCAAAGATGTGAAGGGGCGCAAACCTGACCGCTCCGTTCCCGAAAGAATTGGCGAAAAGATAAGCGCCGTTACCCCTCGCCCGCCAGCGAACGCTCGATCAGCCACCGGGCGATGGTGCCGTGAGGTGGCAAACGCGGCAAGCGGTCGGCGGTAAAGAAATCGGCGGCCACCAGTTCGTCATCCTGCACCTTGATCTCGCCGCTCTCGTAGTCGGCGGTAAAGCCCATCATCAGGCTGTGAGGGAATGGCCAGGGCTGGCTCGCTACATAGCGCACATTACACACCCGGATGCCGCTCTCCTCGAACACCTCCCGCGCCACGCACTGCTCGAGGTTCTCTCCCGCCTCGACGAAGCCAGCCAACACGGTATACATGGGATCGTCCGCCTGATAGTGACGGCGATGGGCCGCCAGCAGGATCTCAGCCCCCTTCCGTACCGCCACGATAATGCAGGGAGAGATGCGCGGATAGGCCGTGTGGCCGTGGTGGCACACCTGCGCCCACTCCCCCGCCTTCGGGGTCATGGGGGCGCCGCACTCGCCGCAAAAACGGTGGGTACGGCGGAAAGTGGCGAGCTGCCAGGCGCGACCGGCGAGACGAAAGCCCTCTTCGTCCCCCGCCACCATCAGCTGGCGCAGCGGGGCCATCATAGTCGTGTCGGCCTCGTCCCCCAGATCCAGCAGATAGCAGGGTAGCCCCTGCCACTCGTCGAAACGCTCGAAATGGGCGTCAGCCAGCGCTGCGGGCAGGCACGCTTTACTGCCCTGTGGCACCTGACCTTGCTGATCGAGCAGTACCAGATGATCGCCCCCCAGCACGAACCAGCGGGCTTGTTCGGTTAATGACATCAGATAAACACTCTCGTTAAAACAGAATCCTGGCCACGGCTTGCCGAGCAAGGGGCAAACGCCGCGCGAATGGCTCCCATCTTACGACCAGCACGGGTCGCTGACGACCCCACCGTGGCCGATTGTCCCATTCGTAAAAAACGGATGGTGCAAATAAAGAGGCCGCCCGAAGGCGGCCCGTTGTTATCCGGTATCCAGTATCCGGCCTCTATCGACGCGGATCAGGCATCGCCCATCGCCAGCAGGGAGGCGTTGCCACCCACAGCAGTGGTGTTGATGGTGCGGGTCTTCTCGGTGACGAAGCGGCTTAAGTAGTGGGGACCGCCTGCCTTGGGACCGGTGCCGGAGAGTCCCTGGCCGCCGAACGGCTGCACCCCGACCATGGCGCCGATCTGGTTGCGGTTGATGTAGACGTTGCCCACGTTGATGCGGCTTGCCAGCTCCTCGGCGTGGGATTCATTGCGGCTGTGGATCCCGAGCGTCAGGCCATAACCGGTACCGTTGATGTCGCTGATCACCTTGTCCAGATCCCGGGTGGCGTAGCGTACCACGTGCAGGATGGGGCCGAACTGCTCCTTGGCCAGCTCGCGGATGGAGCCGATCTCCAGCGCGGTCGGCTGGACAAAGTGCCCTTCCATGGTCGCGGCAGGCATCGGCGCCTGCGCAATCAGGCGAGCGCGCGGCATCATGTAGGCGAGGTGGGCATCGAGACCAGCCTTGGCATCGGCATCGATCACCGGGCCGACGTCGGTATTGTGCTCGGCTGGGTTGCCCACTTTCAGCTCCTGCATGGCACCGGTGAGGATCTCCAGCACCCGCTCGGCGATCTCCTCCTGCAGATAGAGCACCCGCAGGGCCGAGCAGCGCTGACCGGCGCTCTGGAAGGCGGCGCTCACCACGTCGCGCACCACCTGCTCCGGCAGGGCGGTGGAGTCGACAATCATGGCGTTCTGGCCGCCTGTCTCGGCGATGAGCGGTAGGATGGCGCCATCGCGCTGGGCCAGGGTCATGTTGATCAGCTTGGCGGTCTCGGTGGAGCCGGTAAAGCAGACGCCACCGATGCGCGGATCGGCTGTCAACTTGGCGCCGACGGTAGCACCGTCACCGGGCAGCAGCTGCAGCACGTCGCCCGGAATACCGGCCTGATGGGCCAGAGTCACCGCCAGATGGGCGATAAGGCCGGTCTGCTCCGCCGGTTTGGCGATGACGGTGTTGCCGGTGGCCAACGCTGCAGCAACTTGGCCCAGGAAGATCGCCAGCGGAAAGTTCCACGGGCTGATGCAGACAAACACGCCCCGCCCCTGCAGGAACAGCTCGTTCTGCTCGCCGGTGTAACCGGGCAGCAGGGTCGCCTGCCCCATCAGGCTGCGCGCCTGCACCGCATAGTAGCGGCAGAAATCGACCGCTTCACGCACCTCGTCGATGCCATCTTGCAGCAGCTTGCCCGCCTCGCGGGTACAGAGAGAGACAAACTGCTCGCGGTTCGCTTCCAGCAGATCCGCCAGCTTCTCCAGCGCGGCAGCACGCTCGCTCACCGGGGTTTCACGCCAGCGCGGGAAGGCGGCGTGGGCCGATGCCAAGGCTTGCTCCACCGCCTGCTCGTCGGCCCAGTGGATCTTGCCGACGGTGAGGCTCACATCCTGCGGGCTCAGCACGGTGCGGGCCTCACTGCGCTTGAGGGTCTCGCCATCGACGATGGGGCCCGCCAGCCACTGCTTGCTCTCCAGCTCTTTCAAGCGGGCGAAGAAGGGGCGCTGGATGGAGAGGATGTTCATGTTGACGCCGCTGGAGTTCTTGCGGTCGGTGAAGAGGTTCACCGGCTGCGGAATGCGGTCGTTGGCAAAGCCGGAGTAGCGCTTGAGGGTCCGCAGCGGATGCTCGGCCAGCGAGTCCACCGGGGTGTTGGGGTCCACCAGCTTGTGAACGAAGGAGGTGTTGGCCCCGTTCTCCAGCAGGCGGCGCACCAGATAGGGCAACAGATCCTTGTGGGCGCCGACCGGGGCATAGATGCGGCAGTGCAGGCCAGGATTATCGTTCAGCACGGCGTTGTGCAGCTCCTCCCCCATGCCGTGCAGACGCTGGAATTCAAACTGGCGATCGCCAGCCATCTCCAGAATGCTGACCACGGTATTGGCGTTGTGGGTGGCGAACTGGGGAGCGATAAAGCCGCGGGTCGGCTCGCTCAGCAGGTAGCGGGCGCAGGCGAGGTAGGAGATATCAGTGCCCGCCTTGCGGGTAAAGAGCGGGTAGCCGGGCAGGCCCGCCTGCTGGGCATATTTCAGTTCGCTGTCCCAGTAGGCGCCTTTTACCAGTCGCACCGGAATGAGGTCACCCTGCTCGCGGGCCAGCGCGGTGAGCCAGCAGAGTACCGGCAGGGCGCGCTTGGAGTAAGCCTGCACCACCATGCCGAGCTTGCCCCAGCCACGGTTGGCATCGGAGCGGTAGAGCTGCTCGAACAGGTCCAGCGACAGCTCGAGGCGGTCCATCTCCTCGGCATCGATGCTGATGGCCACATCCTTGTCGCGGGCCAGACGCACCAGCCCTACCAGCCGCTCGCACATCTCGCCAAGCACCCGCTCGCGGTTGGCCACGTCATAACGCGGATGCAGCGCCGACAGCTTGATGGAGATGGAGGGGGCCGGGCCGCCGTCGCTGATCCGCTCGTTGCCGACCGCCTCGATGGCGTTGCGGTAATCGGTCAGATACTTGTCGGCATCCTGCATGGTCAGTGCCGATTCACCCAGCATGTCGTAGGTGTGGGTGTAACCCAGCTCGCGGGATTTGCGGCTCGCCTTGAGCGCCTCTTTCATGTCGCGCCCCAGCACGAACTGCTTGCCCATGATCTTCATGGCGGCGTACATGGCGGAGCGCACCACCGGCTCCCCCAGCTTATTGACCATGCGCCCCAGCAGGTTGGCCGGGTTGCCGTCCAGCTTCTTGTCGAGCTTGATGATCTTGCCGGTCAGCATCAGCCCCCAGGTGGAGGCGTTGACCAGGGTGGAATCGCTCTTGCGGAAATGGGACGACCAGTTGGCGCCAGAGAGCTTGTCCTTTATCAGGGCATCGGCGGTCTCGGCATCGGGAATGCGCAGCAGCGCCTCGGCCAGACACATCAGGATGATCCCCTCCTGGGTATCGAGGCTGTACTCCTGCAGGAAGGCGTCGATACCGTCACCGGAGCCGCTCTCCTTGCGTACCTTGGTCACCAGGGTGCGGGCACGCTGGGTCACCTGCTCGAGCGAGGCGCCATCCCCCGGCAGCATGGCCGACAGTTCGGCCAGATAGGCATTTTCATCCACCACGTAGTTCTGGGTGATGGCTTCGCGCAGGGCGGCCAGATCGGAGGGGATATAGTCAGCGGCAAGCACTTGAGTAGCTTTGAACATATGGGGTCTTCCTGTACGCCCTAGGGCTGATATCGACAAAGGCGGACGCGCCGCCGAAACGCCGATAATGTATACAATGTTGCACCCTATATGAAATGAATTTGTTGCCACTCTTTAACAAAGATCGCTCATTCACCCAGTTAACTCCCTTTTGAAGCCAATACGCCAGCAAGCGTGAGGGTCATCTGACTTCATTTTGTATACGATCTGCCACCACCTTGTCGCAAAGCAGCCACGCATTCCGCCCAATGCGCCCAAATAAAGAAGGGTCGCCACGGCGACCCTTCTCAGCAATTCATTCAGCCAGATGCTGTCAGTTCATCCAGCGATCGCCACGGCTGCGACGACGGGGCAGCATGGGCAGCAGGATACCAAGCAGGATACCGGCACCCACCATGGCACCACCACGGATAAACCAGTCCATCTGCATGTCGTGCTCCTGGTTGTCGTAGCTTTGGGTCAGGGCATCATTCTGCTCTTTGAGATTGCTCATCTCCTCACCCTGACTGACCAGCTGGGCCTTGAGGGCGGCGATCTCCTTGCTCTGGGCAGCGATCTGACCATCCTTCTCGGTGAAGCGTTTCTCGTTGTCACCGTTGAGGTTCTGCAGGCGATCTTTAAGCTCATCGCGCTCTTTTTCCACCTGGGGCAGACGCTCGCGCAGGCTGATCTGGCTCTGCAGTTCGCTGTTCTTGATCCACCCCTCGCGGCCACGACCGTCCACCACCTGGGTGAAACCGGCCTCGCTATTCACCGCCTTTACCTCCAGCGGTTCACCAGCCTTGACGCTGCCAAGGATCCGGTACTGGGTACCCGGGCCATTGTGGATATAGGTAAAGATGTTGTCTGAAACATAACGGGTATCGGCCAGTGCCTGTTGGGCACACAAGCAGATCAAAATCCCGAGAAGGGCGCGCATGGTCGATCGGTTCTCTTTTTCAGGTTTGGACAAGAGGTTGAATGTTAAGCCGCCAGCAGGTTAAAGGACAAGCAAAGAAAAAGCACCTCCCCCCGGATAAAGAGCGCAGAGTTGCGAGTCACCTCGCAACTTGCCCGCCCGCAGCCTCACTTGTTTTTCAGCTCCCGCACCTCGCTGCGCAGGGCGCGGATCTCCCGCAGCAGCTCCTCTTGCTGGTTGTTGTAGTGATGACGCCACTTGTCGCTCTCGCCTTCTCCCTTGTGAGGTTGCAAAAACAGGCTGGCCATAAAACCGCTGATGGCACCGAACAGACCGACGCCGAACAGAATCAACAAGCTGGCGACAAACCGCCCCTGTTCGGTTTTGGGCACCAGATCGCCGTAGCCCACGGTAGAGAGGGTTACCAGCGTCCACCAGAAGGCATCGTAGGGCGTCTGGATCTCGCTGCCGGGCTGGCCAGACTCGATCCAGTACATGACAGCGGAGCCTACCCCCAGCAGCAGGAAGAACAGGAACAGGATGCCGGAGATAGTCGTCTCGTTGCGCTCGCGACGGAACATGCCCCAGAGATCAGGATGCTCGGTGAATAGTTGATAAACCCGCCACAGCTGAAGTAAACGGGCCCAGCGCAGGGACTCCACCATGGGCAGACTACCCGGCAAATAGAACCAGTTGGCCTTGAAATAAGCCTTGCGATCGGGTGCCCGGATCCAGCCATAAGCAAAGTGTGCGAGGAAGAAGTAGCAGATCAGACTGTCGAGGTCATAGAAGAGCTGCAGGGTCTGGGGGGTCAGTGTCTGATGGCCCCACCAGCGGGCCGTCACCAGCACAACCGAGATAATCGACAGAAATGCCATCAGCAGATCCATCGCCCGCAGATGAGTTAAGTGATGTCGCATACATTTTCCAACTTTAAACACGGTGCAAATTAATAAAAGAGAAGATAATGCCGATAGTCCTGAGGGCAAAGGAAAAACGGCTTTTAAAAGGAGAATGACAATGCAGCTGAACCTGCTGGAGAAAAGAATGAGCAACATCCGGTTGGTACCCAAAGTGGTGCTGCTGATGGTGTTCAGTACCCTCCTGCTACTGACCAAACTCTGGTTTGACGCCAACAATCTGGAAGCGACCCTGCTCAGCGAAGGGCTCGACCCCGCCAAGGCAGATGCCATCTCCAATCGCCTGCTCTGGACCGGCCTGATGGAGACCGCCATCATGGGGCTGCTGTTCGTGATCCTGCTGCTCACCGGCTCCCGCCTGATGGTCAAACAGGTTCACTATCTGGTTGGCCTGCTGGAGCGCTTCGCCAAGCGGGACCTCAGCCACAAGGTACTGCTCAAGTCTCGTGACGAATTCGGTGACATCGCCAAGGCGGTCTCCCACTCGCAGGAGAACCTCAAAGAGGTGTTTGGCAACCAGCGCGCCGCCTGCAAGGAGCTCAACGACATCGCCTCCCAGGTGACCCTTTGCATGGAAGAGGCCAACGAAGCGATCAACGAAGAGTTCACCCAGATCGAACAGCTAGCCAGCGCCATGAGCCAGATGGTCGGCGCCATTCGCGAAGTGGCCGCCCATGCGGATCAGGCCTCTCACGCCACCGCCGAAACCAGCCAGCTGGCGGAAGAGGGGAGCCGCTGCGTCGCCGACACCGTCAGCACCATCGACACCCTCTCCGGCAACATCCAGCGCTCCGCCACCGTGGTCAACGAGGTGGAGCAGGGGGTCGAGCGCATTGGCTCTGTGGTCGACACCATTCGCGGCATCTCGGAACAGACCAACCTGCTGGCACTTAACGCGGCCATCGAGGCGGCCCGCGCCGGTGAAGCGGGTCGTGGCTTTGCCGTGGTGGCCTCCGAAGTGCGCGAGCTGGCCAACCGGGCTCAGGCCGCCACCGTCGAAATCCAGAAGATGATCGAACAGCTGCAGGGCAATGCCCATCAGGCTGGCGAACTGATGGCCCAAAGCGTACAGCAGGCCGACAAGGGGGTGGAACAGGTGACCCAGGCCGGTACCCAGCTCGCCACCATAGTGCAGCGGGTACAGGGTGTCGCCGACATGAACCGCCACATCGCCGCCGCCTCCGAGCAACAGAGCTCGGTCGCCGAAGAGATGCGCGGCAATCTGGAGCAGGTCAAGCAGATCGCCGAAGGCTCCGTCGTAGTGCTGCGCGAACTGCAAGAGGCCTCCGAACTGGTCGAACAACATAGCAAGGAGCTCGACAGCCAGATCCAGTCCTTCAAACTCGCATGACAGCTCTCCTTGGTCGGGCATGACCGCCATTGTGCCCCGCCGCAGCTCTGGCCATAAAAAAATCCGAAACCTGTGGTTTCGGATTTTTGCTATTCAGCATGTGGCAGAGCGGGGTTATCCCCTCGCCTGCCACATCGGCAGCAGTTACTCGGCGGCCATGCGGGCTTCGATGTAAGCCAGCGCACGGTCGATACGAGCAAGTACACGCTCCTTGCCCACCAGCGCCATCACGGCGTCGATGCCAGGGGACTGACCCAGACCGGTGACGGCCACGCGCAGCGGCATACCAACCTTGCCCATACCCTGACCCAGCTCGGCAGCGGTCGCTTCAATCAGCTCGTGCAGCGCTTCGGTAGTCCAGCTATCCAGTGCTGCCAACTTGGTTTTGGCCAGAGCCAGCGGCTCGGCAGCCACCCCGCGCAGGTGCTTCTTGGCAGCGGCTTCGTCGATCGCTTCGTACTCTTCGAACAGGTAGCGGCTCTGGGCGGCCATCTCGACCAGGGTGTTGCAGCGCTCGGCCAGCAGGGTGACCACTTCGGCCAGCGCCGGGCCATTGCTGATGTCGATCTTCTGGTTTTCCATGTGCCATGCCAGATGCTTGGCAACATAAGCCGGGTCCAGGCTGCGCATGTAGTGGTTGTTCAACCACAGCAGCTTGTCGGTATTGAAGGCAGAGGCGGACTTGGAGATGGCATCCAGGCTGAACAGCTTGATCATCTCTTCCAGGCTGAAGATCTCCTGATCGCCGTGGGACCAACCCAAACGCACCAGATAGTTCAGCAGCGCTTCCGGCAGGTAGCCGTCATCGCGGTACTGCATCACGGAGACTGCGCCGTGGCGCTTGGAGAGCTTGGCACCGTCGTCACCCAGGATCATGGAGACGTGGGCAAATTCCGGTACCGGCGCGTTCAGCGCCTTGTAGATGTTGATCTGGCGCGGGGTGTTGTTGATGTGGTCTTCGCCACGCACCACGTGGGTGATCTCCATATCCCAGTCATCGACCACTACGCAGAAGTTGTAGGTCGGCGCGCCGTCGGTACGGCGGATGATCAGATCGTCCAGCTCGGTGTTGGCGAACTCGATGCGGCCACGGACGTGGTCATCGAATACCACGGAACCTTCGGTCGGGTTGCGGAAGCGGATCACGTGCGGCGCATCGGCCGGGTGATCGTGGGCGTGGTCGCGGCACTTGCCGTCATAACGGGGCTTCTCGCCGTTGGCCATCTGGCCTTCACGCAGCGCTTCCAGACGCTCTTTGGAGCAGTAGCACTTGTAGGCGCGGCCGTCAGCCAGCATCTCGTCGATCAGTGCGTTGTAGCGATCGAAGCGCTTGGTCTGGTAGTAGGGGCCCTCATCCCAGTTCAGCTCCAGCCATTCCATGCCCTCAATGATGGCGTCGATGGCCTCCTGAGTGGAACGTTCCAGATCGGTATCCTCGATACGCAGCACAAACTCACCGCCCTGGTTCTTTGCAAACAACCAGGAATAGAGTGCGGTACGGGCACCGCCGACATGCAAAAAGCCGGTCGGGCTGGGAGCAAAACGGGTTTTGACTTTCATCTTTAAGCCTTGTGTAGAGGGCCTTGGGCCAATTCGTTAAAAAAACCGTCGCATTTTAGCACCGACAATCACGGATGGGAAAACCATGAAGCCATTGCGGGCTAAAGTAGGGGATTAAATCTGTCGCCATTTGCATCTGTAGCCCGATATTTGAAGAGGATCGCAAAACAGAAGCCCCGTTTCCGATTTGCTATGCACAATGCTGGAGAGCTGCCTCCTCCGGTCGATACCCAGATAACGCTCACCACACTTCTCACGAACAAGGAAGAGACGATGCAGTTCCGTTCTATCCAGAATCGCATTCTAGTGATGGCCGGGATCGCCATGACCGCAGCCCTGGTCATCCTGATCCTGCTCAATCAATACTCCGGCCAACAGACCCAACAACTCACCATCAGCTCCAGCCGTGAAGCGCTGCAGCAGGAGGCATGGCAGAAGGTCAGCGCCAATGCCCGCGCCGAGGCGGCCACCATCACCCAACTGCTGCAAAAAGGGCTCTCCTACACCCAGCAGATGGCCAGCGCCCTCGCCCTGCAACAACAGGGCAAACTGCCGCTGGATCGCCAGCAGGCCACTGACCTGCTCAAGGCACAACTGGCGCTGGAGCCACAGCTCTATGGCGCCTTCGCCGGCTTCGAGCCCAACGGTTTCGACGGTCAGGATGCCAGCTTTGCTGGCCAGAGTGCGCTGGGCAGTGACGACAAGGGGCGCTTCGTGCCCTACTTCTATCGCGACAAGGATCAAATCGGTACCGATCTGCTGCTCTCCATCGAAAAAACCGACCCGGACGAATTCGGCAATCCAGCCAACGACTACTACGCCTGCCCAAAACGGGAAGGACGCTCTTGCCTCATCGATCCCTTCAAGGTGGATATCAACGGCCAACAGGTGCTGGTGAGCACCATCACCACCCCCATCATGGTGGATGGTCAGTTCAAGGGGATCGCCGCGCTGGATCTGGCGGTGGACTCCATCAGCCGTCAGGCCAAGAGCCTCAACAGCAATATCTATGACGGCAAAGGCGAAACCCTGATCGTCAGCGCCGCCGGTGTCATCACCGGCACCAGTGGCGATGCCAGCCTGCTCGGCAGCAGCGCAGGTAAGGTGCTGGGCAACCAGTGGCAGCAATACCTGAAACCGGAAGTTCAGCGTCAGGAGCTGGACGAGTCATTCCGTATTTCAGTTCCCATCATGGTGCCGGGAATGAGCCGCAACTGGGCCATCATCGTCACCCTGCCCTACAAGGTGGTACTGGCGGGGGCCGATCAGCTGGAGAGCCAGCTCAATGAGATGAACCAGGCCGCGGTGACCCAGCAATTGGTGGGCGCCTTTATCGTGCTGGTGCTGGCGCTGGCCACCATGCTGGTGATTGCCCGCAGCATCACCGGCCCCATCCGTCAGATGGTCAGCCTGGTGGATGACATCGCCGATGGCGAGGGGGATCTCACCAAACGTCTCGCAACCCGCTCGGTGGATGAGCTGGGGGATCTCGCCAAGGGGATCAACCGCTTTATCGACAAGCTGCAAGGGCTGCTCGGGGATGTGCTCAAGACTGCCAGCGAGGTGAACCGCTACGCCGGTGATACCGATCGCATCGCCGGTCAGACCGACAACAACCTGCAGCACCATCAGGCGGAGATGGAGCAGATGCTGACCGCGGTACAGGAGATGTCCTACGTCAGTCAGGAGGTCGCCACCCACGCCAACAACACCGCCGACTCGGCCAAACAGGCGCAAAGCGCCGCCGATCAGGGCAAGGAGCGCTTCCAGCAGGTGATCCAGTCGATGCACAAGGTCGCGGCAGAAGCCGGGAAAGGGGCCGAAGTGGTGGAGGGGCTGGCTCACGACAGCGCCCAGATCACCAGCATCCTCACCGTCATTCAGGGGATTGCCGATCAGACCAACCTGCTGGCACTCAACGCCGCCATCGAGGCAGCCCGGGCCGGTGAGCAGGGGCGTGGTTTCGCGGTGGTGGCCGACGAGGTGCGCAAACTGGCGGGCAATACCCAGCAGGCGGTGCAGAACACCCAGGAGTTGATCGAGAAGATCCGCCTCAGCTCCACCAATGCAGTCAACGCCATCACCCAGAGCCAGCAGTTGACCCATCAGGCGGTGGGCGAGGCGGATCTGGCTGAAGAGGCGCTCGGCAGCATCTACCAGGCCATCTCCACCATCAACGACATGACCTATCAGATCGCCTCCGCCGCCGAAGAGCAGAGCTCGGTCTCAGAAACCGTCTCCGGCAACCTGTCAAAAACCAACGCACTGGCCAACGACATTGCTCAGGATGCGACCGAAACGGCCAAAGCCAGTCAGGCATTGCGTCAGGCGGCCGACAAATTGCAGCAATTATTGGGTCAATTTCGTCTCAGCTGATAATTTTCCGCCTCAGGACTCTCCCCCTCGGGGGCGAGTCCGTTTACCATAGGCGACGAATTTGCCTGATGGCAGGCAATGTAGTGAGAGGTAAATGCCGTGCCCACCCCGGACCGTCGCCCACGAGGCCATAACAGACGAGCCCAGCAGCGTCGCCAAGACGAATCACAAGGATCCCTGCTCCATCGCATCAATGCCGCGACCCTGTCCCTGCGCCAACGTTTTGGCCAAGGGATGAGCAACCTCGGCCAAGGCCGCCAGGATGCCAAAGCAGGCAAATTCAAGCTGTCCAGCCCGCTGCCCCGCAAAAACACCATAGGTCTGCTGATCCTGATCCCGCTCTGGTTGCTGGTGCTGGCCTGGGAGCCGGCACCATCTGCACCCAAAGCCGCCCCTTCGGGCTCGCTGGAAGTGCCGCTGGCCGTACCTGCTCAAGCTCTAACTGTCGGCAATGGCGCGGCAGGCAGTGCGCCCGCGGCAGCCAAGCCGGTCGAAGAGAAGGTCAACGGCACCTGGCTGCAACACGATGTGCAGGCGGGTGAGACACTCTACTCCATCTGGCGTAAATTCGAGTTGCCGGGTGCCGAACTGAGCCGCCTGATCGCCATCGAGGGGCCGGATCGCCCCCTGACCCGCCTGCAATCGGGCCGTTCTATCTTCATCCTGGTGGACGACACCCGACGCATCCAGCGGGTGGAGATCCGCTCCTACGGTCAGGCGGTTTACCGCTACGACCGGCAGGGCGAAGGGTTCGCCCTCAAGGAATAACAACAACGGGAGGCACTGGCCTCCCGTTTTTTTCAGTCAAATATCTTCAAATAAGCTACTGACTTCACAATATTTTTAGCTTGTTCAAAAAACGAAAGGGGTCAAATTGACAAGGATCGGCGCTAACGTACAATCGTTTGTGCTTTAGACAGGGATTGTTCTACGTGCTACTGGGACAAAGAGACGTGGTCAGTCATGAGCCAACCCCTGCTTGCAAGGCAAATGCAGCCCAGCACGGGCTTAGTTTCATTTTGTTATTGATAGGATTTAGCACATGTCTGACATTCGCACCGGCCAGGTAAAATGGTTCAACGAAACCAAGGGTTTTGGCTTTATTGAACAATCCCAGGGTCCGGACGTATTCGTTCACTTCTCCTCCATCCAGAGCGCAGGTTTCAAAACCCTGGCTGAAGGTCAGAAAGTCCAGTTCACTGTGACCCAGGGCAAAAAAGGCCCTCAGGCTGAGAACGTCACCGTTATCTAAGGCCACGCCAGTGAACATGTAGGAGGTGCCATCGGCCCTCCTATTTTTTTGCCCGCTTTTTTTACCCGCAATGTCCCCTCCCCGATCGGCAGAGCTCTTGGCGGGCTTGCTGCTAACGCCTGCAAGCCGTTTATGGCCGCAACCGGCCGCTATAAATCAAATTTATGGATTTTGGTTAAATGCCCCGGTTTTAACTTATACCGAGCCCATGCCTGTCATTCAGGTCCTGCCAAACCTGCGATCCGCCGGCAGAGACCCTTGCCCGAACTCAGGAACCTTGTTAGCGAGTGATAGCACAGCGATCCCAAGACCGAAGAGGTACGGGGAAGAAGTGAGAAACCGGGCAAACGCCGGATACAACAAGTCATCGCAGTGCGATGTGATGGGCAATTCAGAGGGGGATAATTAAAACTTCGAAGAGAGATTGGAGCGGGAAACGAGACTCGAACTCGCGACCCCGACCTTGGCAAGGTCGTGCTCTACCAACTGAGCTATTCCCGCAACAGAATGTCATTTACAAGTGATTGGAGCGGGAAACGAGACTCGAACTCGCGACCCCGACCTTGGCAAGGTCGTGCTCTACCAACTGAGCTATTCCCGCAACGGAATGTCACTTACAAATGTTTGGAGCGGGAAACGAGACTCGAACTCGCGACCCCGACCTTGGCAAGGTCGTGCTCTACCAACTGAGCTATTCCCGCAACAGAATGTCATCTGCAAGTGATTGGAGCGGGAAACGAGACTCGAACTCGCGACCCCGACCTTGGCAAGGTCGTGCTCTACCAACTGAGCTATTCCCGCATCGGAATATCACTTACAAATTTTTTGGAGCGGGAAACGAGACTCGAACTCGCGACCCCGACCTTGGCAAGGTCGTGCTCTACCAACTGAGCTATTCCCGCAACAATTTGGTTGTCTTGAGGCTGGCTGATGATTGGAGCGGGAAACGAGACTCGAACTCGCGACCCCGACCTTGGCAAGGTCGTGCTCTACCAACTGAGCTATTCCCGCATCGGGCTGGTTTGCACCAGTGTCATCATCAGATTTTTGGAGCGGGAAACGAGACTCGAACTCGCGACCCCGACCTTGGCAAGGTCGTGCTCTACCAACTGAGCTATTCCCGCAACTACCTTAAAACAGGCCGTACAGCATTTGGTTGCTTGCGCTACTGTACGGGAGCCGAATTATAAGAGCAGTCATTCCAATTGCAAGGGCTTTTTTGTCTGGTTGCGCGCGTTCGCTCAAAAGCTGGCCGAACTGTCGATTTTAGCAGCCAGAGTATGACAACCCCTTGCCGGGGAATCAGATCTTGAAGACGTGGCTGCGATAGAACTGCAGCTCGGCGATGGATTCACGGATGTCGTCCAGCGCCTGGTGGGTGCCGCTCTTCTTGAACTGATCCAGCAGTTCCGGCTGCCAGCGGCGTACCAGCTCCTTGATGGTGCTGACGTCGACATTGCGGTAGTGGAAGAAGGCTTCCAGCTCGGCCATGTGCTTGACCATGAAGCGGCGATCCTGACCGATGCTGTTGCCGCACAGCGGGCTGGTGCGCTCCGGCACCCACTGCCGAATGAACGCGAGGGTCTCGGCAATGGCTTTCGCCTCGTCGTGCTGACTCGCCTTGACCCGGGCCACCAGACCGCTCTTGGTATGGGTGTTGACGTTCCACTCGTCCATCTTGGCCAGCTCTTCATCACTCTGATGAATGGCGATGACCGGCCCTTCGGCCAGTACGTTCAGATCCTTGTCGGTGACTATGGTGGCAATCTCCAGTACCACGTTCTCTTCGGGGTCCAGACCCGTCATCTCCATGTCGATCCATACCAGGTTCTGCGCGCTGACTGTCATGATTGCTCTCTCTATTGGGAGGAATGGCGGAATTTTGCCAATTTGCATGTATCATACTGGCTTTGGATCTGTTCATAAACTGGCGAATCGAGTGGCAAAGAAAGCAAAACTCAATCTGGGTCAACAAAGGCGCGTCCAGGCCAACCGCGAACGGCGGCTGCAAAAAGATCACACCACAGTGGTGGATGACACCCTGTTTGGCCCCGCCATCGAAGGGGTGGTAATCAGCCGTTTTGGTCAGCACGCAGACGTGGAAGCGGTCGATGGCACCATCCACCGCAGCAACCTGCGGCGCAGCAGCATCAGCAGTCTGGTGTGCGGCGACAAGGTGGTGTGGCGTCCCGGCCTAAATGCCGCGACAGCGGGCGTCATCGAGGCGGTGCATCCGCGCCACTCGGTACTGACCCGGCCGGACTTTTACGACGGGGTCAAACCCATCGCCGCCAATATCGACCAGATCATCATCGTCTCGGCGGTTATGCCCGAGTTCTCCACCAACATCGTCGACCGCTATCTGGTGGCCGCCGAGGATGTGGAGATCCGCCCCCTCATCGTGCTGAACAAGGTCGACATGCTCGATGATGCCGCCAGAGCGCGCATCGAGAGCCAGCTCGAAACCTACCGCAAACTCAATTACGAGGTATTGCTGGTGAGCTGCGAGAGCGGTGAAGGGCTGGATGAGCTGAAAGCCAAGCTCACCGACAAGATCAGCATCTTCGTCGGCCAGTCCGGGGTGGGCAAATCCTCGCTCACCAACGCCCTGATGCCGGGGCTGGATGTGCTCACCGGCGAGATCTCCGAAAACTCGGGGCTCGGCCAGCACACCACCACCACGGCGCGGCTCTACCACTTCCCGAGCGGCGGCGATCTCATCGACTCCCCCGGGATCCGCGAGTTCGCCCTCTGGCATCTGGAGGCCGACCGCATCACCTGGTGCTTCGTCGAGTTTCGCGACTACCTGGGTGGCTGCAAGTTCCGCGACTGTACCCACAAGGACGATCCCGGCTGTGCCCTGCGCGCCGCGGTCGACGCGGGCGCCATCAGCGCCGATCGCTTCCACAACTATCACCGCATCCTGGAAACCATGCAGGAAGCCCGTCACGGTCGCCAACAGGCGCGCCTGTGACCCTAATAAACCTACGTTGATGATGAACATGAGCATTACTGACAACCTGAAAATTGCCGGTCAATACTGTCTGCCCAAGCACGCCCTCTCCCGTCTGATCGGCAAGTTTGCCGCCGCCGAAGCGGGCAACATCACCACCAAAGTGATCGAGGCTTTTATCAAGCAGTACAAGGTCGACATGAGTGAGGCGCTGCACGAGAGTCCGGCCCACTACAAGAGCTTCAACGAGTTCTTCACCCGTGAGCTGAAACCCGGTATCCGCCCCGTGGTAGAAGATGCCATGACTCTGGCGCTGCCGGTGGATGGCACCGTCAGCCAGCTCGGCCCGATCCAGCAGGGTCGCATCATCCAGGCCAAGGGGCACGACTACAGCGCCCGCGAATTACTGGGCGGCTATGAGGATCTGGTGGCGCCGTTCAAGGATGGCGACTTCGCCACCATCTATCTGGCGCCCAAGGATTATCACCGCATCCACATGCCGCTGGACGGCGTGCTGGAGAGCATGGTGTTCGTGCCGGGGGATCTCTTCTCCGTCAACCCGCTCACCGCCGAGAACGTGCCTAACCTGTTTGCCCGCAACGAGCGGGTGGTCGCCACCTTCCGCACTCCGCACGGCCCCATGGCACTGGTGCTGGTCGGTGCCACTATCGTGGCCAGCATCGAGACCATCTGGGCTGGCAACATTGCGCCGACCAAAGAGAAGAAGGTGGTGCGCTGGGACTACAGCGGCGATGAGGCCATTACCCTGCAGAAAGGCGCCGAGATGGGCCTGTTCAAGCTAGGCAGCACCGTGGTCTGCCTGTTTGGTCCGGGCATGCTGGCCGGTTTCGAACCCCATCTGGCCAATGGCGTCACCACCCGCATGGGTCAGCCCTTTGCCAAGCTGGCGGAGCAGGCATGAGCGAGCAACCGAACGCCTCGCAGAAGAACAACCCGCTGCACGGGCTGACGCTGGAAGCCATCGTCACCGCACTGGTCGAGCACTATGGCTGGGAAGAGCTGGGGCAGCAGATCAATATCCGCTGCTTCACCGATAATCCGAGCATCAAGTCCAGCCTGAAGTTCTTGCGCAAGACCCCCTGGGCTCGGGAGAAGGTCGAAAGCCTCTACCTCTACGTCCAGCGCAAACAAGCCAAATCGAAGAAGGAAGGGCAAGATGGCCTTTAAGATTACCTACACCTATAAAAAACAGGCCAAAGAGATCGGCTACGCGAACGACAAGTTCCGCAGCATCTACGACGCCATCGCCGCTGCCGAAGGGCTGGATCTCACCAGTTTTCACGCCATGGAGGCCCAGCTGGCTCAGGTTTGTCGCCGCGACAAGAAAAGCGTGAAGGATTACCAGGAGAACTACTTCAAAGAGCTGGGATTCTCCAACATCGTCATCGAACGGGATCTGCAGGAGTAACCATGCGCACCTTGACTCTGATGGCCGCCTCTCTGTTGCTGGCGGCATGCAGTACACCGGAACAACATCTGGTTGGCAGCGATCGCGACAGCCACGGCTGTATCGGCAGTGCGGGCTATCAGTGGTCAGCGCTGACCGGCAAATGTGTGCGCCTGTTTGAAGAGGGTGTACGGCTCAATCCAACCGACACCAGCCAGACCAGCAGCGCCTTCGTGATGTTCAATGCCGACCAGACGCAGGCCGAACTGCATCTACCAAGCGGCGAGCTGCTTGCGCTGACCCGTCAAGGTGCGGAGGGCAACTGGTCGTGGCAGGGTCGCGGCTACACCCTCTTTATCTGGAAGGGTTATGTGCTCAAATCCGGTGACCAGGTGCTCTATCACGGGGAATAACCCCGAGGGATAGCGCACTGCGTGGTATCGGTGCGATGCACGCGAACAAAAATGCCGACCCTGTGGTCGGCATTTTTGTTTTTGCAACAGCCTGTTATCAGGCACGGCTGAGGTAATCGGCCTGCCCTACCCACTTGTAGCTGGTAAGCTCGGTGAGCCCCATGGGGCCACGGGCATGCAGCATCTGGGTAGAGACCGCAACCTCCGCCCCCAAACCAAACTGGCCACCATCGGTGAAACGGGTGGATGCATTGACATAGACCGCCGCCGAACCGGCCCCATTGACGAAACGCTCGGCGTTGGCCAGATCGTTGGTCAGGATGGCATCGGAGTGACCGGCGTTGTGCTCGCGCATATGGGCCAGTGCCTCGTTCACATCCGCCACCAACTTGACCCCCAGGGTCAGCCCGAGCCACTCGGTATCGAAATCCTCCGGCCCCGCCTCGCACAGGTTGTCGGCACCCGCCAGCAGTGCCATGGCGTTGGGCGCGGCCACCAGCGTCACCTTGCGCTCGTTCATCAGCGTCACCAGTTGCGGCAGGAAGGTGGCTGCCACCTTCTCGTGCACCAGCAGGGTATCGAGGGCATTACAAGCGGAGGGGCGTTGCACCTTGGCGTTGTCGATGACCGCCAGAGAGCGCACCAGATCGGCGCTCTCGTCGACGAAGATATGGCTGATACCGAACCCGCCGATGATGACCGGGATGGAGCTGTTTTCCTTGCACATCTTGTGCAGGCCGGCACCGCCACGGGGGATGATCATGTCCACATAGCGGTCGAGGCGCAGCAACTCGCCGACCAGCGCACGATCCGGGTTGTCGATGTACTGCACCGCCGCCTCGGGCAGACCGGAGGCAGCCAAGGCATGCTGGATCACCCGCACCAGCTCCAGATTGGAGTGGAAGGTCTCGCGCCCACCACGCAATATGCTGGCGTTGCCGGTCTTGAGGCAGAGGCTGGCGATATCGATGGTGACATTGGGGCGCGCCTCGTAGATGACGCCGATAACCCCGATGGGCACCCGACGACGAGAGAGCCGCAGGCCATTTTCCAGCACCCGGCTATCCATTTCGGCGCCGACCGGATCATCCAGCGTGATCACCTTGCGCACATCCGCCACGATACCGGCCAGCCGGACCGGATTGAGCAGCAGGCGATCCAGCATGGCTTCTGACAAGCCCGCCTCACGGCCGGCGGCGATATCTTTCGCATTGGCAGCGAGGATCTGCTCACTGCGCGCCTCCAGCTCGTCGGCGATGGCGGCCAGCGCCCGGTTCTTCTGCGCCGTGCTGACGGTAGCCAGCTGATAGGCGGCTTCTCGGGCCGCCAGCCCCATTTTCTCCAGACTCATCTCGGTTCCCTTTGTTCATGCCGTGCTGCCCTGATTAGAGCAGCACCATGTCGTCTCGATGGATGGCCACAGAGCCATAGCCATAGCCCAACACCTGTTCAATCTGATCCGAGTGGACGCCGCGCAGCTTATCCAGCTCCAGATGGTCGTAACGGCAGATGCCGCGAGCCAGCTCGGCGCCTTTGGGATCAAGAATGCGCACCACATCGCCCCGAATAAAGTCGCCCTTGACCGCGACGATTCCCTTGGGCAGCAGGCTGGAGCCTTTATCCTTCATGGCGGCGACAGCACCCTGATCCACATGCACTTCGCCGTGAGGGGGCGGGCCTGCCAGGATCCAGCTCTTGCGCCCTTCCAGCGGGGACGCCAGCGCCGGGAACAGGGTGCCAATCCGCTCGCCCTTGGCAAGACGACCAATCACCTCCGGCATCTGGCCGGTCGCGATCACCACATTGACACCAGCGCGGCGCGCCACATCGGCGGCCTGCAGCTTGGTAGCCATGCCGCCGGTGCCGAGGCCGCTGACACTGTCACCCGCCAGCGAGCGCAGGGTATCGTCGATAGTCTGCACCTCTTCAATAAGCTGGGCATCGGGATTGGTGCGCGGATCGGCGGTAAAGAGCCCCTTCTGGTCAGTCAGCAGGATCAGCAGATCAGCATCCGCCAGAATGGCGGCCCGTGCGGAGAGATTGTCGTTGTCGCCGACCTTGATCTCGGCGGTCGCCACCGCATCGTTTTCGTTGATCACCGGAATAATGCGGTGATCGAGCAGGGTGCGCATGGTGTCGCGGGCGTTGAGGTAGCGTTCCCGATCTTCCAGATCGGCGCGGGTCAGCAGCATCTGGCCGATATGCAGACCGTAGAGGTTGAACAGATCCTGCCATACCCGAATCAGCTGGGTCTGACCAACCGCCGCCAGCATCTGCTTGTTGGGCAGGGTTGGCGCCAGTGGCGGGTGACCCAGATGTTCACGCCCGGCGGCGATAGCCCCTGATGTGACGACCACGACCCGATGGCCGTGACGGTGCAAGGCCGCACACTGTCTGACCAGCTCGACCATATGGGCACGATTGAGCTGGGAAGACCCCCCTGTGAGCACGCTGGTGCCCAACTTGACGACTATGGTTCTGTTTTCCATGGGAGCATAAAGGCTAAAAAGTAAGGAATATCTTTATACCCACGGCCATGGAGCCCTGCAAGGCAATTAACACCGGGGTGAGGAGATGAAGCAAAGGCCCGGATGATTGCGGGCGGAAGGGGAGATGGCTGACTGATGGCCCGGCAAACAGCGGGATGCTGCTCGCCGGGCATCAGGGATCAAGCAGCGGTCACGGTCAACTCATTGGTGACCTGATCCGCTGGCGCTAACTGGCACTCCAGTGCCGTCAGTTTGTCGCTGATGAGCTTGTAGAAACGGTTGAGGGTCCGCTCCACTTCTACCTGGTGCTTCTTGGGGATCGGCTTGTCCAGCCACTCACCATCAGCATTGTAGAAACCGAGCTGATAGTGGTAACGGAAATGGTGATCGTCCTGCTCCAGCACCAGCCACCAGCCCCAGAACTCCCGTTTGTCCGGCGCCGGCTTGGCGCTGACACAGACCGACAGGCAGTCGAAACGATAACGCCCCTCTTCGCAGAGATCTTCGCGCAAATAGGGGCCAATGGCAGCAAACTGCCTCAGCAGTCGCTTGTAGGTCACTCTTTCAGACATGTTAACCTCCCTGTTAAACAAGCCGCGCCACCTCGGGATGGCGTCAGTTCTTTAGCGCAATGTCAGGTACACAAATGCTGTTTCAGCCACTCGACGATTTCGTCCAGCGCCTTGTCATACACCTCCAGCAAAGGCTGTTTGTCGAAAACGATGGCCTTGCCGTTACGACTGGCCGCCGCCAATGCCCGTACATCCTGCTCGGGACAAATAAAATCTCGCTTGTGTCCAATACTCAATATCGGCACCGAGGTGCGAGTCCCCAGTAATCCTTGTGTTTTAAGTGAAAATACCTGGCACTTGGTACGCATGCCGTCCCACTGAGCCGCATCCGCCCCCAACCGGTTGGCCAGACTGTCCCGCATCATGCGCGGGCACTTGGCAAACAGCTCCTGATTGGTAAACACCTGATTGACCCCGGCGCCGACACAGACCACGGTGCGCAGCTTGAACGGCTCGATAAAGGCCAGTCTGGCCGCGATATTGCCCGCCAGACGCATCCCCACCATGGCAATACGCTGATGATCGACCCAAGCCACTTCGGAGAGGTAATGGAGCACCGCCTGATGAAGGCGGCTGGTATCCTGCACCAGCGGCCAATGCTCGGCATAGCCGACCCCGGGCATATCGAGGGAGAGCATGCCGATGCCGTTGGGCTCGAGCCGTTTGAGATAGAAGTTGAGGAAATCGAGCTGCAGGGAGTCGATCCCGCCGCTGATGATCACCAGCGGCACCGGTTTTTCGGTCGTCGGCAGGTGGAGATAACCCTGAATATGCTTGCCGCGAAAAGGCACCTGGATCTCTTTGAGCGGCACCTTGAACAGGCGACCTGCCTCGCGATAGGCCATGTTGCCAAGCAGTTGGGCCTGATCCGCCAGCTCGTCATCCTTGAGATGGGGATAGCTGGCGATGGAGTAGTAGCGCACCGCCTTGAGCAGCTGCTTCAGGGCGCCAGAAGTATCCCCCTTCTCGCGCAATTCACGGCCCTGCTTGAAATAGTTGCCAGCCACCTGACTCCATTCGTAGATCCAGTTGCCGGGCACATAGCCCTTGATGGTATCGAGATAGCAATCGTGGGTGCGCTCGCCGGTCGCCATGGCGATGCGGGCCAGGGTCTGCTCCACTTCGATGGGATCTGCCCCCTGCCAGGTCCAGGAGGGACGGCGCAGCAGGCGATACCAGCTCTTTGACATGGATCCGTCGATAAACATCTCGTCTGACTCGGCTTGCGCCAGATCAGCCGCACTGGAGTTGGAGATCTCGGATGTTTCCAATACCTTCTTGACGCGGGTAAAGAGCTGTTCGGTCAGGTTTAGGTCTTCGTTCAAGTCCAAGGTAGTGTCCCATTCATATCAGGCAATAGCTCATCTTAACCACTTTTACTGCCCATCAGCCACCCTGCAACAGATTGATACACAAAAAAACAGGGCTCCAAATTGGAGCCCTGTGAAACCATTATTGCCGGTTGCGACCAATGGACGCAGCGAGCGTCACATCCCGATCCCGTTACTTTTCGTCGCAGATCGGTGTGGCGAACTCCAGTGCCATATCCCACGGCTGTTCGATCCAGGTATCCTGCGGGATCGCCACTTCGAAATCGTCCAGCAGCGCTTCGCCCATCGGCTTGGCGAAAATCGCGATGAACTTGGCTTTCGGGTAGAGCTCGCGGATCGCCTTGGCGGTAGTGCCGGTATCCACCAGATCTTCCACCACCAACCAACCTTCGCCGTCACCGGCGGTGGTGGCTGCCTTCACGACCACCAGCTCGCGCTGGCTGTCATGGTCATAGCTGGAGATGCAGAGGGTTTCCACATTACGAATGCCAAGTTCACGGGCCATCAGGGCTGCGGGCACCAGACCACCACGGCTGACCGCAATGATACCTTTCCACTGGCTGACAGGCAGCTGACGACGGGCCAGACGGCGAGCTTCACGTTGCAGGTTGTCCCACGACACATAGAACTTTTTCGGCATGTTATCGATCTCGAATAGTTATTTAAAAACAATCACTTAAAATAACAACATCCGCAATTATTCCTACGGATGCCAGTAAATGGCGGCCCTTGCCCGACTGAATTCAGATTGCACTTCGGCTGCCTCAGGGCTAAGCCTCGGCAGCAAATCTGATAACAATGGAAGCAAGATGGGCTTATCCGGCGATCGGTTAGATGAAGTGTCCAAACCGCGGACAGGCTGTTGGGCCGATATGATAGCACCGTTTGCAGAGAAAATGCCTGGCAAACGTATGCCAAAAACAGGAAAAATCGGCATCACCCTCTCCATTCGGCCCATCTCGAGCGCCAAACGACTAACCTGCCGTTCCTGCTGCCGAGCCCAAATGGGCTGTGCGGCAAATCGCAGATAAAAAAATAGCAGGGGGAGGATTTACCTCACGCACCTGCTGCTTTCTCGCCTCTGCCTGGTTGGGCAGCTCGTCTTAGCGACGAGTGACGAAGGGGTTAGGGTAGCTGAAACCCTGGGTATACAAAGAGGGGGCAAACCAATAGGTTGAGTTGCTGCCTGGCATATTGAAACTCCTGATTGCTTAACAAGTTACGTACCTTTAATGCGGGCTCAAATCCTTGAACGAACACTCGGTTCCATGGAGGCGCACTTGCTTTGCTTCGGTTCCCTGGAGGCTTTCATCGTCATCCTGACGGGTGGCGAACCACGGGAGCTAATTTACCAGTCGGTGCGTTAAATTCAATATTTTTGTGAGTTCGGTCACATATTTTCTTTTCTATCGGTCAGCGTCGTCCGAACCTGACGATCGTACTGCCTGGTTGCCATCAGCCAGCACAAGCTGCCTGCGATTTGCGCTGATTGCTCACATTTTTGTGTGATTGACTGTATTATCGTTATCCTCTTCCCCGGCCCGCTGATGGGGCCCTGTTAATTCCGTGCTGGTAAGGAGTCCCGACGTGGCACAGCTTAGCTCTCTCTCTCCCAAACTGATTTGGCATTTCTTCGAACAGATCTGCTCCATTCCCCACCCTTCCAAACATGAAGCCAAACTGAGCGCCTGGATCATCCAATGGGCTCAAGGGGAAGGTCTGGCAGTCAAGCAGGACAAGGTCGGCAACATCATCATCAAGAAACCGGCCACCCCGGGGATGGAAAACCGCAAAGCCGTGGTACTGCAGGCCCACATCGACATGGTGCCGCAGGCCAACGCCGACACCAAACACGACTTCGCGACCGATCCCATCGATGCCTATGTCGATGGCGAGTGGGTTACGGCCCGTGGCACCACCCTGGGTGCCGACAACGGCATCGGCATGGCCGGTTGCCTGGCTGTGCTGGCTGACAAAACCATCAAGCACGGTCCGCTGGAAGTGCTGCTGACCACAGACGAAGAGACCGGCATGACCGGCGCTTTCGGTCTGGAAGCAGGCTGGCTGGAGGGCGAAATTCTGCTCAACACCGACTCCGAAGAGGATGGCGAAGTCTATATGGGCTGCGCTGGCGGTGTGGATGCCAATATCCGCTTCCCGCTCGAGCTGGTTGATGCTGCTGAAGGTGAAGCGTTCGAGCTGGCGGTCAAAGGGCTGCGTGGCGGCCACTCAGGTTGCGATATCCATCGCGGACGTGGCAACGCCAACAAGCTGCTGGTGCGTCTGCTCAAAGCAGCCGAGCCGCTGGGCGTTCGTCTGGCCGAGATCCACGGCGGCACCCTGCGCAACGCCATCCCGCGCGAAGCCCGTGCCACCCTGCTGGTGCCTGCTGCCAGCGTAAACGAGTTCAAGGCGCTGGTTGACCGCTACACCGGGATCTACCAGACCGAACTGGCCGCCACCGAGCCAAACCTGACCGTGCTGGTCAACAGCGCCGCCAAACCGGCCAAGCTGATGAGCGTCTCCCTGCAGCAGCGCCTGCTGGATGCCCTGATGGCCTGCCCGAACGGCGTGATGCGCATGAGCGATGCCATGCCCGGCGTGACCGAAACCTCGACCAACCTGGGGGTCATCAAGACTCAGGATGGCGAAGTGTACGTCCAGTGCCTGATCCGCTCCCTCATTGACTCCGGCCGCGAGAGCATCGAGCAGATGACCCGCTCCCTGTTCACCCTCGCAGGCGCCAGCTGCGAATTCACCGGTGCCTATCCGGGTTGGGCGCCGAACGTGGACTCCCCCGTCATGGCGCTGGTACGCAACAGCTACCAGACACTGTTTGGCACCATGCCCAACGTCATGGTGATCCACGCTGGCCTCGAGTGCGGTCTGTTCAAGAGCGCCTATCCGGAGTGGGACATGGTCTCCTTCGGCCCGACCATCCGCGGGGCCCACTCCCCTGACGAGAAGGTACATATCCCGGCGGTCGAGCGTTTCTGGCAACTGCTGGTGCACGTGCTGGAAGCGATTCCGGCCAAGTAAGCCAACCCGGATAAAACAACAAAACAAAGCCCCGCACTGCTGCGGGGCTTTTTATTGTCTGTTACAGCCAGATTTTGGCGCTTACCGGATGCCGCGGGCCTCGCGGATCCACTCCCAGGCTTGCTGGATCTCCTGGGTCTTCTCCTTGGCCATCTCCATCATCTCCGGCGGCAGCCCTTTGGCGGCCAACTTGTCCGGGTGATGCTTGCTCATCTCCTTGCGGTAGGCGCGCTTGATATCCTGATCGCTGTCGCTCTCGCTCACCCCCAGCAGCTGGTAGGCATTCTTGAGGCGATCCGCAGAGGGTGCCTCCTGCCGATACTGCTGGCCACCAGAATGGCCCCCCTGATACTGGCCATGGGCCTGATTGAAGAAGTTCATCTGCGCCTCGGCCATTGCCAGAATGCGAGCCAGCTCGATGCGGCTGAAGCCCAGTTCGTCGGCAATGGTGTGCAAAATGGCGCGCTCGCCCTCCTCTACCCGACCATCTGCAAAGGCCGCCTGCAGTTGTACCTCGAGGAAGAAGCGCAGAATATCGCGCTGCCCCAGACTGGCACGGCGGAACTCGGCCAGGGTCTCGCGCAGCGGGAAGTCGGCCTCCTTACCGAGACGAAACGACTCCTGTGCCCGGGCACGCTGCTCCCCCACCAATCGCATCCGATCCATCAGGTTGGAGGCAACCCGGATCTCCTGCTCGGTCACCTGACCGCTCGATTTGGCGATATGACCCATCACCGAGAAGGTGGCGTGGAAGAAGACGGCTTGCTGCTCCTGACTCGGACCGCGACGAAACGCCCCCTGCAGCCCCATGCCACGGTCGAAACGGTGGCCAATCCAGAGGCCAATCAGGGCGCCGATGATATTGCCGAGCAGAAAACCGAAGAAGGCGCCCAGCACCTTACCCCAAATACGCATGGTTCAAGACCTCTTGAAGTTAATGAGTGCGGGCCTGGAGCTGGTCATCCAGCTCGCGCAGACGGTCGACCGTGCCGATATCGCGCCACTCGCCAGCGAGCAGGCTGCCGCCCACCCGCCCTTGCGCCATCCAGTCACGGAGCAGGGGCGCCAGTTTGCGGGCGCCGCCCGCGAGACCGGCAAAGGCCGCCGGATCATATAGTCCGACCCCGCTGAAGGTAAACGCTGGCGTATCCACGACTCGCCCTTCTTGCAGGGCAAAGTCCCCGCTCGGGTGCTGGGGCGGATTGGGCACCAGCCAAAGGTGGGCCAAATCATCGCCAAGGGGCTGGCTGACCAGAGTGTGATAATCGAGATCGAGCCAGGTATCGCCGTTGATCACCAGAAAAGGGTCTGCCCCCAGTAGTGGCAGCGCCTGCACGATGCCGCCCGCGGTCTCCAGCGCGCTCTCCTCGGCTGACCAGTGGATGGTCACGCCAAGCGCACGGCCATCACCCAAGCTCTCGACCAGCTTGTGGCCGAGCCAGGCGTAGTTGATCACTAACTCGGTCACGCCAGCGGCTTTGAGTTTTTCGATGTGATGAACGATGAGCGGCTTGCCCCCCACCGCCAGCAGCGGCTTGGGCAGCAGGTCAGTCAGCGGGCGCATCCGCTCGCCACGGCCAGCGGCCAGGATCATCGCCTTCATGGTTTTACCCCTGCATTGGCGATCCCCGGCAACACCACCTGCTCCAACCACTGACCAAAACGGGCCAATACCGGATAGGCACTACCATGAGTGCGACAGACATCCACCACGTAGCCGAGGGTACGGGGAATATCCTTGAGATAGCCGGACTTGCCGTCGCGATGATAGAGCCGGGTGAAGATCCCCGCCGCTTTGAGGTGGCGCTGCATGCCGGTCAGGTCGGCATCACGACGGAAACTGGCATAATCGAGCTCGCCAAGCAGACCCGCCTGTTGCAGGGTGGCAAAGCCGTGGCGCATCCCTTCATCGATCACCTCGTCCGACCAGCGCACGTAGCAATCTTTCAGCAGGGAAACCAAGTCATAGGTAAGCGGCCCGATGACCATATCCTGAAAATCGATGATGGCGAGTTCGCTGCTATCAGGATTGTCACCGCCGCACACCATCAGGTTGCGACTGTGGAAGTCACGGTGCATGACCCCTTGCGGCTGAGCCAGATTGCAGGCGGTGAGGCAAGCAAAGGTCTCGTCCAGCAGTTGCTGCTCTTCATGGCTCAGGGTCAGCTGCAGATGATGACCCAGCAGCCACTCGGGGAAAATGCTGTTCTCCCGCGCCATAAAAGCCGCATCGAAGGGTTCAAGCGCCAGTTCAACCGCCCCCAGGCGGGGCAGCAAATCAATCGCCTTGCCATACCAGGCCAGCACATTGTGCTCGTTCAGGCAGCTGATCAGCTGGGTATCACCCAGGTCGCTGACCGCCAGCAGACCCTGTTCGTAGTCCACCGCCTTGACCTCTGGCGCCAACAGCTGACGCGCCTGCAAGGCGGCCGCGTTACGAACAAACTCATGATTTTTTTCGGTTTTCGGATTGGCATCCACCCAAACCAGACCACCACCACGAGAGTAGCGACGGAAGCTGGCATCACCGGAAATGAGGGTCAACTGAAGATTGGCATCACCGGAAATACGGCGTGCCCACTGCAATAGCAGGGAATCGCGATCGTGCATAAGTAGAGGACCAAGGTGGAAAGCAGCACTTGGCTGTTAGCCCTGGCCGCAATAATGCTTTATCATTGCCGGCTAACATAAAGCAATGACATGCAATGTCAACTCGATGAAACCTGTCGTAAAATGCATGCCTTGGATCAACCGTATCTATCACGGATTGCACGAGTCTTTCACATGACCAAATGGACACTGGGGTACCGCTATCCCATCGCCCTGACTATCAGCCTGGCCCCCGCACTCACCCCAATGATGGTGCAGGCGGCCCCGTTCGAAGCGCCGCCAGCCACCGGCATTCTCGATAGTCTCTGCTATGACTATGTTCCCAAGATAGAGAAGCCTGCATCGGATCAGGATGCCAACGCACAGCCGGTCGAGGTTGATGCTGACCGTCTCGAGGCCAAACAGGGCGGCACCGCCGTCTATGAAGGTGACGTCAAGGTTCGTCAGGGTGTTCGCAAGTTTGACTCCGACTATGCCCAGCTCGACCAGAAGAGCCGGGATGTCATCGCCATCGGCAACATCTATTACAACGATGGTCAGGTGACCGTCACCAGCGACAAGACCCTCAAATCCAACCTGGATACCAAGAACTCCGAGCTGGAAGAGGGCAAGTATCAGGTGCATGGCTCACCGGTGCGCGGCTTTGCCAAGCGCGTAGTGATGACCAACAACAACCAGAACATCACCATGGAGGGGGCCCAGTACACTACCTGCCCCCCCGGTCAGGAAGTGTGGACCCTCAAGGCCGGCAGCATCGACATCGACCAGAAAGAGGTGTTTGGTGAAGCCTGGAACGCGAGCCTCTGGCTCTATGACTACCCGGTGTTCTACTTCCCCTATATCAACTTCCCCATCAAGGATGAGCGGAAGACAGGTCTGCTTTATCCGGGTTACAAGCAAAGCTCCAGCAACGGCATGGATATTACCCAGCCCTTCTACTGGAACATTGCCCCCAACTACGATGCCACCATCACCTCCCGTTTTATGGACAAACGCGGCCTGATGGAACAGGTGGAGTTCCGCTACATGCCGGACCCCGCCCATGCAGGCATTCTCTACTTTGAAAATCTGGCAGATGACAAGCAGTACAGCCCGAGCAATCCGAGTCTGGCTGGCCTGTCCGATGGCCATCGCTACCTGATGAACATACGTCACGGTTCCGCCCTGATGGATGGCAGCCTGCGTTTTGGCATCGACTACACCCAGGTGCGCGACAAGGACTACAACTACTTCAACGACTTCAGCCCGCAAGTGGGCACTCAGGTCGACAGCCAGTTGCAGCAATCCTTTACCGCCGGTTACTACCAGCACAACTGGAACCTCACCTCCGAGGTGCGCCGCTACCAGATCCTGAGTCCGTATGCGCTGCTGCCCCACGAGATGTTGCCGCGTATCGACTACAACTACTATCAGCAGGGCAAGTGGTTCGATCTGGCCTGGAACAGCGAACTGACCAAGTTTGGCTATGACAGTGGCAGTGCCACCACCCAGCAGGCCGGTGAGCGCTATACCGCCACCCGTCTGCACCTGGCCCCCACCCTGACCGTACCTCTGGTGGATGCACCGGGTTACTACCTGACCAGCCAGTACAAGCTGATGTTTACCTCCTACAACCAGGAGGTGCCCAAGGATCTGGTTAGCCAGGATCGCAGCCGCTTCACCGATGCAGACAGCAAACAGCTGACCCTGAAAGACGGCACCATTACCCGTACTCTGCCGTCCTTCCGCCTCAAGGGAGGCGTCAACTTCGATCGGCCGCTCGACTGGTATGATGGCAAGGGCACCCAGACCCTGGAGCCCGAGTTCCAGTACCTCTATATCCCTTACAAAAATCAGGACGAGATCGGGATCTACGACACCACCACCACCCGTCAGGACTATTACAGCCTGTTCAGTGATCGCCGCTTTGCCGGTCTCGACCGCATCAGCGATGCCAACCGGATCACCGTTGGCCTGACCAGCCGGGTCTATGACAATGTGGGTGATGAACGGTTGCGTCTGGCGGTGGCCCAGGCCTTCGAAGTGACCCCCCCAAGGTGCGCCTCTACCCGTCAAATCCGGAAAGTACCAACGCCCGCTCCCTGCTCTCGTTTGAAGGGGATGCCCGGATCACTGATGAGTGGTTTGCTCATGCGGGTACCCAGTACGACACCTCTGAGTGGAATTTTACTGCTGGCAACGGTGCGGTCGAATACCGGACCGGAAAGCTGACCACCCAGCTCAACTACCGCTATATCCAGGATGGCAACCTGGACTATCGCTATCCAACCAACCCGGCGCTGGCAGAAGATCTGAGCCAGGTAGGTCTGGTGATGATGGCGCCGATCGCCGATCAGTGGCAGATGTATGGCGGTTACTACCGTGATATCAAGCAGGATGTGAACATTGACCGCAAGATCGGTGTCAAATACGACTCCTGCTGCTGGAGCATCAACATGAGCCTGGAGTGGCACAATCAGCCTGACAACGTCACCCTGAGGCCCACTTCGGAACAAGTCATTGGTCTGCAGTTTGAAATGAAGGGCCTTGGCAGCGTGGGTACCGGTGGCCGCAGCGTCACCCTGGATACCGAGCTGCTGCCCTATGTTCGCCCGTTTAATCTGAAAGGCCAGCAATGATGCTGGCCCAGCCTTGAGAGATGGATATGAAAAAGACCCTGATTGCCCTGCTGACCGCGGGAATGTTCGGCGCCATGAGCCAGGCCGCACTGGCTGCGCCCGAGCTGATGGACAAGGTTCTGGCCGTGGTCAACAAGGACGTGGTGCTGTCCAGCCAACAGGACGCACTGGTCAACAAGGTAAAACTCTCCGCTCAGGAGAGCGGCCAGTCCCTGCCCGATGATGCCACCCTGCGCAAACAGGCGCTTGACCGTCTGATCCAGGAGAGTCTGCAGTTGCAACTGGCGGAGCGCCAGGGGCTGAAGATCAGCGATACCCAGCTGGAACAGGCTATTCAGGGCATCGCAGCCGACAACAAGATGACCCTGGATCAGCTGCGCGCCCAGCTCGCCCGTGAAGGGATGACCTATGCCCAGTATCGGGAAGAGGTGCGCCGCGAGATCCTGATGAACGAGGTGCGCCGCAACCAGGTGCGCCGCCGTATCAACATTTCCGAGCAGGAGGTGAAGCAGGTGGTGGAGATCCTGAAGAAACAGGGTCAACAGCAGAACGAATACCACGTCGGCCATATCCAGATTGCCCTGCCGGACAACCCCACTGCCGCCCAGCTGGATGCCGCCAAGAGCAAGATCGAGCGCATTCTGGCCGCCCTCAAGCAGGGTGCCGACTTCCGCAAACTGGCCATTGCCGAGAGTAACGGTCCCAAGGCGCTGGAAGGGGGTGACTGGGGCTGGATGAGCCCGCAAGAGATGCCGACCCTGATGGCCGAAGCGGTACAGGGTGCCCAGAAGGGCGACATCGTCGGCCCGCTGCGCTCCGGCGCCGGCCTGCACATCGTCAAGGTGTTCGACACCAAGGGTCAGCAACAAGTGATGCAGACCGAGGTGAAGGCACGTCACATCCTGATCAAGCCCTCCATCATCTTGAGCGAAGAGAAAGCCAAGGGGATGCTGGATGGTATTCTGCACGACATCAAGAGCGGCAAGGCCAGCTTCGCCAGCATGGCGGAGAAGTACTCCGAAGATCCAGGCTCTGCGGTGCAGGGGGGCGAACTGGGCTGGTCTGATCCCAACGTCTATGTCCCCGAGTTCCGCGACATGGTCAACCGTCTGCAACCGGGCCAGATCAGTGCCCCGTTCCGTACCAGCCATGGCTGGCACATCGTGCAGGTGGAAGATCGCCGCAGCCAGGATGCGACCGACAAGGCTCAGGAGCAGCGCGCCTACCAGCTGATCTACAATCGCCGCTTCGTGGAAGAGTCCCAGGCCTGGCTGGATGAACTGCGTGACGAGGCCTACATCCAGATCGAAGGAGCTGGTAGCTGATGAGCTGCCGTCGCCTTGCCGTTACCCCGGGCGAACCGGCCGGGATCGGCCCGGATCTGGTGCTGCAGATTGCCCAGCAGGATTGGCCTCACCAGTTGGTGGTGATCGCCGATCCGGCGCTGCTGCGCGAGCGGGCAGCCCTGCTGGGGCTCAGCATCGAGCTTGAGCCCTATGACGCAACCGCCCCTGCTCATCCGCAGCGGGCGGGCACCCTGACCGTCTGTCCGGTCACCCTCGGCGCCTCTGTGGTGCCGGGCGAGCTGAACGAAGGCAATGGCGCCTATGTGCTGGCGACCCTGCAGCGCGCCTGTGATGGCAACATGAGCGGCGAATTTGCCGCCGTGGTGACCGGGCCGGTGCACAAGGGAATCATCAACCAGGCCGGGGTCTCGTTCAGCGGCCACACCGAGTTCTTTGCCCAGCAATCCAACACCGCCGATGTGGTGATGATGCTGGCAACCGAGGGGCTGCGGGTCGCACTGGCGACCACCCATATTCCGCTGGCCTATGTGGCAATGGCCATCACCGAGGATCGCCTCGGCAAGGTGATCCGGATCCTCAATGAGGATCTCGCCACCAAGTTTGGCATCGCCAAACCCCGTATTTACGTCTGCGGCCTCAACCCCCATGCGGGGGAAGGTGGCCATCTCGGACGTGAAGAGATTGACGTGATCGAACCCGCTCTGGCCACCCTGCGCCAGGAAGGGATCGATCTGGTCGG
Organism: Aeromonas sp. 11P; assembly: GCF_051920165.1. Classification (NCBI taxonomy): domain Bacteria; kingdom Pseudomonadati; phylum Pseudomonadota; class Gammaproteobacteria; order Aeromonadales; family Aeromonadaceae; genus Aeromonas; species Aeromonas sp. 11P. The sequence continues at coordinate 3,756,904 of NZ_JBQBDJ010000004.1, read as the reverse complement.
CCCATTGCCGGCCGACACTCTGTTCCAGGAGAAATACCTCAAGGATGCGGATGCGGTACTCGCCATGTACCACGACCAGGGGCTGCCCGTGCTCAAGTACAAGGGCTTCGGCAGTTCGGTCAATATCACCCTGGGGCTTCCCTTCATCCGCACTTCGGTGGATCACGGCACCGCGCTGGATCTGGCAGGCAAGGGCCTGGCGGATTCGGGCAGCCTTGTCACCGCGATTAACCACGCCATCAAGATGGTAGAGAAAAAAAGATATGAGCAGTAAGGTGCACATGGGCCACACGGCCCGTAAGCGTTTCGGTCAAAACTTCTTGCACGACCGGTATGTGATCGATCAGATCGTCGCCGCCATCAACCCGCAGCCGGGTCAGAATCTGGTAGAGATCGGTCCGGGTCTGGCCGCGCTGACCGAGCCGGTTGCCGCCCAGATGGACAAAATGACCGTGGTCGAACTTGACCGGGACTTGGCGGCGCGCCTGCGCGAGCACCCGACCCTGAAGGAGAAGCTCACCGTCATCGAAGCCGATGCCATGCGCTTCGACTTCAGCACCCTGATGGGTGAAGGCAAGGGGCCGCTGCGTATCTTCGGCAACCTGCCCTACAACATCTCCACCCCGCTCATCTTCCACCTGTGCGAGTTCGCCGACCGGGTTGAAGACATGCACTTCATGCTGCAAAAGGAAGTGGTGTTGCGTCTGGCCGCTGGCCCGGGCAGCAAGGCTTATGGCCGGCTGAGCGTGATGACCCAGTACTACTGCCAGGTGGTGCCGGTGCTGGAAGTGGGCCCGGGCGCCTTCAAACCGGCGCCGAAAGTGGACTCTGCCGTAGTTCGCCTGATCCCGCACAAGAATCCGACCATAGTCGCGAAAGACATTCGTTGTCTGAATCGCGTCTGTACCGAAGGCTTTGGCCAGCGTCGCAAGACCATCCGCAACAGCTTCTCCAACTTCATCACCGACGCCCAGCTGACCGAGCTTGGTATCGATGGCAACCTGCGCCCGGAGAATCTCTCCCTCGAGCAGTTTGTCATGATCGCCAACTGGCTGGCGGATCAGCAACAGGCCTGATCCTGTGGCACTCCCGCACATCGAGATCCGCCCATACCCCCTGTATGTGGCGGGCTCCAGAGACCCTTACCAGTTTCACTATCTGATCGAGATTGAGAATCTGGGGCCCGGCCCGGTGCAACTGCTGCATCGGCGCTGGCTCATCACCGATGCCAATGGCAAGATGCTGGAAGTGGCAGGCCCGGGCGTGGTCGGGGAACAACCCGTCATTGCCGAAGGTGAGACCTACCGCTACCAGAGCGGCGTGCCGCTGGCGACCCCGCTTGGGGTGATGGAAGGGAGCTATACCCTGCAAGATGGCTCTGGTCAGCAGTTTGAGGCGCCCATCGCCCCCTTCACGCTGGCCATCCCCAATATTATCAACTGAGGTTTCATGGCGAACTGTTTTGTCGGTGACATCCAGGGCTGTTACGACGACTTGCGCCGTCTGCTGGATCTTGCCGCGTTCGATCCCGACCAAGACGTGCTCTGGCTCTGCGGCGATCTGGTCGCCCGCGGCCCGGACTCGCTCAACACATTGCGATTCGTCAAGGATCTGGGCAACCGTGCCGTTACCGTGCTCGGCAACCACGACCTGCACCTGCTGGCAGTCGCCGATGGCGTTGCACCGCTCAAGAAGAAAGACAAGCTGCAAAGCCTGATGGATGCCCCTGAGCGGGATGAACTGCTGGAGTGGCTGCGCCACCGCCCGCTACTGGCCGAACATCCGGATCTGCCCATCATGATGGTGCATGCCGGGATCTCCCCCGCATGGGATGTCCGCACCGCGCGCAACTGCGCCCGCGAGGTAGAGAGCCTGCTGCGCGGTGACCAGTACAGCTGGCTGCTGCACAACATGTACGGCGACCAGCCCGATGGCTGGAAAGATGATCTGGTCGGGATCGACCGTTACCGCTACATCATCAACACCTTCACCCGGATGCGCTTCTGCTACTTCGATGGCCGGCTCGACTTCAAATGCAAGAAGGGGCCCAAGGAGTCGACCCCGGGGCTGCGTCCCTGGTTCGAACAGCGCGAACACCACGTAGATGACCCCATTCTGGTGTTCGGCCACTGGGCAGCGCTGATGGGCAACACCGGCAAGAGCGATATCAAGGCGCTCGATACCGGCTGCGTCTGGGGCAACAGCCTCACCCTGTGGCGCTATGAAGATGATTCCCTGATCACCACCCCCTGCCCGGTTCACGCCAGCTAGGGAGTGCGCAGCAATCTGGCGGTCGCTGCCGTATGGATTGCCACAACCCGCAGTAATAACAATGCCCGGCAATCTGCCGGGCTTGCTGTTTTAGGCTCCCTGTTTTCCGGCGAATGAAGTTACAACTTGCGCCCCAGCCGCTTCTCGATCTGGCGCCGCTCCCACTCGGGGCCAAACAGCTTGAAGGGCTGAAACACCCGAACAGCATGGGAGGCAAGTCCCAGCCCCCAACCCAGGGTTGGCCACCAGGCCCAGATGTACTCCGGATTGCTCAGGTAGTTGATGACAAACAGCCCGCAGATCACTACCACGTAGCTGGCGACATGGTGATAGAAGCCCTTGAGCTCCTCCACATAGCGCATTGCCGCCCGCTCCTCTGCCGATACCTGCACCGCATCCTGCCCCATAGTGTCACTTCCTCTCATCTCGCGCTCCTGTTGCTCTGATCCATCCAGTTGAGCCACATCGAGTTCAAAGACGGCGGCCAGGGCCTTGAGAGATTCCAGTCCGGGTTGCTGCCCCTGCTCGATCCGCTGGATAGTGCGGACACTCAAACCAGTCAACGTTGCCAACTGATCCTGAGACCAACCCCGTTGCAATCTCAACTTCCTGACGATCATCTCGAACTCCTTGTGGTAATTGACAGGGCCAGCATAGGGCTTACGCCACGAAAGGTGACACGACAGATGGCCGACATCAACCTGACAACTCTTTAAAATCAATTAGTTGAATAAACATAAAGAGATATAAGGTCAAGTTCTGGCACACAGGCAGATGTGCCAGGATGTGTAATCACAGGCTCTGCATCAGCTCGGCGGCAATTTCAAAGGAGCGCAATCGGGCCTGATGATCGACGATGGGCCCATTGAACATCAGCTCATCGGCACGGGTTTCCGCCAGCAGCGCCTTGAGGCCGTGACGAACCTGCTCAGGGTCGCCCACCAGAGAGCGAGCCAGGGTCTGCTCCATCGCCATCAACTCACGAGGTGCCCACTCATCGCCAAGCTGGACAACCGGCGCGGGCAGCTTGCCCGCATCACCGCGATGGAGGCGCAAGAACTGCTGCTGCACGGTAGTGAATTGGAAACGGGCCTCCCGCTCACTGTCGGCGGCGATCATGTTGATGCAGACCACCGCATGGGGCTTGGGCCAGCGAGCAGAGGGGCGATACTGGCTGCGGTAGATCTCCAGCGCCTGCAGCAACATGGCGGGCGCGAAATGGGAAGCAAAACCGAATGGCAAGCCCATCGCCGCTGCAAGTTGCGCGCTGTAGAGGCTGGAGCCAAGCAGCCAGATGGGCAGATGCAGCCCCTGGCCGGGCACCGCCTGCACCGTGCCGATCTCGTCGCCAAAGTAGCTCATCAGCTCACGCACATCGGCTGGGAAATCATCCACCTCGCCACTGCGCATACGTCGCAGCGCCCGCATGGTGCGCTGATCAGTCCCGGGGGCGCGACCAAGGCCCAAATCGATGCGGTCGGGATAGAGCGAAGCCAAGGTGCCAAACTGTTCGGCAATCACCAGCGGCGAATGGTTCGGCAGCATGATGCCACCCGCGCCGATCCGCAAAGTGGTGGTGGCCTCGGCCAGATGACCGATCAGCACCGAGGTGGCGGCACTGGCAATGCCCGGCATGTTGTGATGTTCGGCCAGCCAGTAGCGCTGGTAACCCCAACCCTCGGCATGGCGGGCAAGATCCCGCGAGCGGCGAAACGACTCGGCAGGCACGGAACCTTCGGCAACAGGCACCAGATCGAGCACGGAATAGCGGATGGCAGACATGGGTCACTCCATTGATTTACAGACCAGTAACAAGTGGGGCAATGTAGCACGGGATACCTGAATGAATCACTATCTCCTGCCACACTCTGCCTGCCAAGCGGCAGCAATCGAACGGAACAAATCTCAGGCAAGTATTGTTTGAACGCTCATCCTGCTGGCCGCGCAAGCCCGGGGGGATCATATTTTCTTACATTTGCGGGCTGGCCTGAGCGCCCCCGGCTGGTTATAACGGTGCCCCTATAGCGAAGGGGGAGCAACAGACTCCCCCTCACTCTTTGTCACACCACACTGTTCAGGTTATCTATGTCAAAACATCTCGTTCTGCTGGGCGCGCTGACTCTCTCCGGTTGCGCCCTGTTGTCTCCCCCCGCCCCTACCGTCACCCCGGTGCACCTTGCCGATACCAGCCAGCGCGGATTCTACATCGAGTGCAGCAGCATGAAATCCTGCTTCCAGCAGGCAAACCAGACCTGCCCGCAAGGTTACAAGGAGACCGACCGCCGCCAGCAGACGCTCTACAGCACCCAGTATCTGGGGGGAAGCTATGACGACGAGAAGAAGGTCTACAAGGCAGCCAAGCCCTATCGCATCGCCAACACAGTCCACTCGCTGACCATCCAGTGTCCGATCTGAGCATAACGTCACGCTAACCCATACGGGGGCCGGCGCGGGATACCAAGGCCCCAGCCGGCACGCTACCACCCTTTTCTTGTTCCACTGAGCACGCGCCTTTTATGTCACAGAGAATTGTCCTGCTGGGCAGTATATTGCTGTCCGGTTGCGCCCCCGCTACTGTCACTGAGCTCACTTCCGCAGATTCCTCGCAGCAACGATTCCAGATCGAGTGCAGTGCGCCGGATGATTGCCAGCAACAGGCAAGCTTGAGCTGTCCGCAGGGCTATCAGGAAACCGATCGCAGCCAGCACACCTTCGCCAACGGTCAGATGAGCATGGGGGGGCACCGACCCGATGAGGGGATTAGCCCGAGCTTCCCCCAGATCAGCACCTTCACCATCCATACCCTGCTGGTGCAGTGTCCCCGCAAGCCAGCACAACCCCATCCGCAGGGACACTGATGAGCAAGGGCCCGCGTCATCCATCAAGCCCGGAGAAAAGAGGAAAAGCCATAAAAAAAACGGCCAACCCAGGTTGACCGTTTTTCACTGCGCTGCGCCCTTAAAACAGCAGATGTGCCACCCCGGCGATAACCGGCAAGGTGACCAGAGTGCGCAGCAGGAAAATAACGAACAGCTCCCACAGCTTGACCGGGATCTTGCTGCCCAGCAGCAGGGCCCCCACTTCCGACATATAGATCAGCTGGGTTACCGACATGGCGGCAATCACGAAGCGGGTCATGTCACTCTCGATGGTCGAGGCCAGCACCGCCGGAATGAACATATCGGCAAAACCGACCATGATGGTCTTGGAAGCCGCTTCCGCCTCCGGCAGTTGCAGCAGCTCCAGCAAGGGGACAAACGGAGCGCCAAGCCAGTTGAAGATAGGGGTATGTTCGGCCAGCATCAGGGCGCAGGTACCGATCGCCATCACCACCGGCAGCACGCCAAACACCATATCCAGTGCATTCTTCACCCCTTCCCGCGCGACGGCGCCGAGATCAGTCATGCTGTCAGCCTTGGTCAGGGCACGCTCGAAACCATAGCTCATCACGCTGTGCTGGTGCGGCACAGCTTCCTGCTTGCGGCACAGGGGAGTGCCATCGGCATAGATGTCCTTCTTCCAGCAGAGCGGTGGCAGACGCGGCACCACGATAGCGGCAACCACGCCCGCCAGACAGACGGTCAGGTAGAAGGGAACGAACATGTGCTCCAGCTTCACCTGGGAGATCACCACCAGACAGAAGGTGATGGAGACTGCAGAGAAGGTGGTGCCAATCACCGCAGCTTCACGCTGGGTGTAGAACTTCCCTTCGTACTGCTTGCTGGTCAGCAGGATGCCGACGCTGCCATCGCCAAGCCAGGAGGCAAAGCAGTCCACAGCCGAACGACCCGGCAACCGGAACACCGGACGCATGATGCGGGTCATCATGGTGCCGACAAATTCCAGCAGCCCGAAATCGAGCAGCAACGGCAGCAGCAGGCCGGCAAAAATGAAGACCGAGAACAGCACCGGCAGCAGATCGTTGAGCACCAGTCCACCGGTTGCGCCGGAGTAAAGCACCTCTGGCCCCACCTGGAAGAAGGTCAGCAGCACGAAGATACCGCCCAATACCCGCACGCAGGCCCAGAAAGGGGAGACATTGAACAAACTGTTGAGGAAAGGACGACGCACCAGAATCGCTGGCTTGAACAACCAGGCAATCACCGTCATCAGCATGGTGGTGGTGATTACCGCACTGACCATGGCGACCAGATAATCGGCAAAAACACGCTGCACCAGCTTGGCCAGCACAGCCACCGGGATGGTGACGTTACCGTCATAGACGACCGGCGTCATGAACAGCAGGATCCCGATGAGTGACGGAACCAGAAACATCAACAAATTACGGCGAGTATTGACCGCAGGTGCTTCGAGACTCTTTTCCAACATGATATGACTGCCCTAATGTTACTTTTCCCTAGCCCGGCCAACCTGCGTATTCATGCATTAACCGGCAAAACGAGCGCAAGAATACTCTAAAAAAATGCACAAACAAGCCCTTAAGGCAGAAATTTGCGCATAAATATTTCCACAGGCAAACCTTCCATTAAAACAATAAGATACAGCGGCGCATATCGATTCAATCGACATCGCCAGACGATTGTTTCGTTATTGTTAATTTTGGTGGGCAGTATAATCGGTTATCAGTGGCAGGCAATAAGTGGCATCACAAATATATCTAATGAGTTGCTGCTCGATAGACATAAAAAACCGGAGCCTGTTCAGGCTCCGGTTTTCAATGAGAGTGACGGGGATCAGTCACGGACGTAGATGACTTCAACGCCATCATCTTCGTCGTCATCCCAATCGTCATCATCAAGCCCTTCATCGAAGGCAAGAGAGGCAGCCAGTGCTTCCGCTTCAGCCTTGGCCAACTGGTTCTTGTGGTAGTCGTCCCACTTGAACTCCACCTTCTCGATGGCGTCTTTGGCATCTTCCGCCAGCTGACGGGGCATGGTATCCAGCAGATCCAGAATGTCGTAGCAGACCTTCTTGGTGCCTTCCTTGCTGATGGCAGTGATGGCATAGACCGGCCCTTCGTGGTTCAGGGCCGCCTTGACGCGATCCATCACCTCCTGGGCTTCTTCCTCCAGGATCAGGTCCATCTTGTTGAACACCAACCAGCGCGGCTTGCCAGCCAGTTCCGGGCTGTACTTCTCCAGCTCCTTGACAATGGTCACGGCATTTTCAGCAGGATCGGAGCCATCAACCGGGCAGATATCCACCAGGTGGATCAGCACGCGGCAGCGCTCGAGGTGTTTCAGGAAGCGGATACCCAGGCCTGCGCCTTCGGCTGCGCCTTCGATCAGACCCGGGATATCGGCAATCACGAAGGAGCGGGAGTTCTCACCACGCACCACACCCAGGTTCGGTACCAGGGTAGTGAAGGGGTAATCTGCCACTTTCGGGCGAGCCGCAGAAACGGCGCGAATAAAGGTAGACTTGCCTGCGTTGGGCAGACCCAGCATGCCGACATCGGCCAGCAGCAGCAGCTCCAGCTTCAGGGTACGCACTTCACCAGGAGTACCATTACTCTTCTGGCGGGGCGCACGGTTGACGGAGCTCTTGAAGCGGGTGTTGCCCAGACCGTGGAAACCACCTTTGGCAACCAGCAGCTTCTGCTCGTGGTGGGTCAGGTCCCCCAGCAGTTCACCGGTATCTTCATCGGTCGCACGGGTACCGACCGGCACACGCAGGATCTTGTCCTTGCCGCGGCGACCGGTACAGTTGGCGCTCTGGCCATTCTCACCGCGCTCGGCGGCATGGAAACGCTCGAAACGGTAGTCGATCAGGGTATTGAGGTTCTCGTCGGCGATCAGATATACGTCGCCACCGTCACCGCCGTCACCGCCGTCCGGACCACCGTTGGGAATATATTTTTCACGGCGAAAGCTTACACAACCGTTACCACCGTCACCGGCATCGACTCGAATCTGGACTTCATCAACAAACTTCATAGGTAACCGTCACCTTAATTCGAAAAACCGATACGCAATTATAGTGGTACAGACCCCTGCGGGCGATACGCATCTTGCCAATCATGCCCGTCAGAGCCAAAGTCAGCTGCGTTCCGTTTTTTCGTCAACGACATCAGAAAGACGTCAGAAAAACAAAAGCCCCGCCTGTTGGCGGGGCTTCGGATCCTTGCGGTCCGTAATTACTCAGCAACGATGCTAACGTATTTACGATTCAGCGGACCTTTAACTTCGAACAGGATTTTACCAGTCGCGGTTGCGAACAGGGTGTGATCCTTGCCCAGACCAACGTTGGTGCCAGCGTGGAACTTGGTACCACGTTGACGAACGATGATGCTGCCAGCCAGAACTGTTTCGCCGCCAAAACGCTTCACGCCCAGGCGTTTAGCTTCAGAATCGCGACCGTTGCGGGATGAACCGCCAGCTTTTTTGTGTGCCATTTATCGGACTCCTCTAATTAAGCGCTGATGCCAGTGATTTTGACTTCAGTGAACCACTGACGGTGGCCCGCTTGCTTACGATGGTGCTTACGACGACGGAACTTGACGATAGTCACTTTCTCGCCACGGCCGTGAGCCACAACTTCAGCTACAACCTTGCCACCTTCAACGAAAGGAGCACCTACTTTAAAAGTGTCGCCTGCAGCAACCATCAGAACTTCGTTGAAGTCGATGGTAGCGCCAGTCTCAACGTTCAGCTTTTCCAGACGAACGATTTGACCTTCGGCCACACGGTGTTGTTTTCCGCCGCTTTGGAATACCGCGTACATTTGATTAACTCCGTAAAGGCATGTCTTTTGCTCAAGGCTAGACATGCGCAAAAACCTATAACAATGGGCGGGCATTCTACGCAAATCGATCTGCTCAGGCAAGGCCAATTTAGCAAAAAGTTTATTTTGTGCGCATATCTGCCGCCGTGGATAAACGCCTAACTGTAACCCATTGTGAAATCGTGTAGAATCCCTGCCATTACTAAAATCGCAGTTATTGCTGCTGTCACGTTACGAGACTTATGGACCAACAGACTATCCGTGCGCTCTGTGCCGCCGACATGACGGCGGTCAATGAACTGATCCTGGCCCGACTCCAGTCCGACGTTAGTCTGATTAATCAGCTGGGTTTCTACATTGTCAGCGCCGGCGGGAAACGGATGCGCCCCATGCTGACCGTGATGGCTGCGCGTGCGCTGCGCTATGAAGGTGAGGATCACCTGAAACTGGCCGCCATCATCGAATTCATTCACACCTCTACCCTGCTGCACGACGACGTGGTCGACGAATCCGACCTGCGCCGTGGCAGGGAGACCGCCAACGCCATGTTTGGCAATGCCGCCAGCGTGCTGGTCGGTGACTACCTCTATAGCCGCTCCTTTCAGATGATGGCCGAACTCTCCAACCTGCGGGTGATGGAGATCCTCTCGGATGCCACCAACACCATCGCCGAAGGGGAAGTGTTGCAGCTGATGAACTGCAACGACCCGGATACCACCGAAGAGAGCTACATGACGGTCATCTACTGCAAGACCGCCAAGCTGTTCGAGGCCGCCACTCGCCTTGCAGCCGTGCTGACTCATCAGCCCGAGCCCGTCGAGCAGGCCATGACCGATTACGGCAAGTATCTGGGCACCGCGTTCCAGATCATCGATGACGTGATGGACTACTGCTCCCAGAGCGAAGAGATGGGCAAGAACGTCGGCGACGATCTGGCCGAAGGCAAACCGACCCTGCCGCTGCTGCGCGCCATGGAAGTGGGCACACAGGAAGAACGCCAGCTGGTGCGCGATGCCATCGAGCACCGCAACGGCATGGAGCATCTTGAGCAGATCCTTGGCATTCTCGACCGCACTGGCGCGCTGGAGTACTCCCGCATGCGTGCCAGGGAAGAGGCCGACAAGGCCATTGCAGCCCTCGCCATCCTGCCAGACTCCCCGCACAAACAGGCGCTGGAGACACTGGCCCACATGGCCGTGCAGCGCAGTGCCTGAGTAAACAACATGCATGAAAAAAGAGGCCGTTGGCCTCTTTTTTATTGTCTGCTATCTGCTGGACAGTGCATTGCGCCAGACTCAGCGACTCAGCATCCAGAGGATCACGCTACCCGCAACCACTAGCGAGCCGCCGATACGGCGCAACTGCTCCGGTGGCTGATCGCTCAGCAGCCGTAACATCTGCTGCCATGCCTTGGGCATCAACAACGGGCCAAGCCCCTCGAACAACAGCAGCAATCCCAACCCCATCAGCATGGATGTCAGCATCCGACCTCCTTCAATGCAACCAGCACCCTGGGTCGACGGCTGGCATTGGCACCAAAAACAAAAGGGTCTGACGATGCAGACCCTTTGAATGTGACCTCGTGGCGATTACTGCTTGGTGCCGTGAGGAGACTTGAGGTAACGGAAGAACTCGCTATCCGGCTTCAACACCATCAGGTCGTTGCCACCGGCAAAGCTCTTGCGATAGGCCTCCATGCTACGCACGAAGCTGAAAAACTCGGGGTCTTTCTTGTAGCTGTCGGCATAGATCTTGGCGGCTTCCGCATCCCCTTCACCACGCAGCTGGCGAGCGTTACTCTCGGCGTCAGCGATCATGACGGTTACCTTGCGGTCGATATCGGCACGCAGGATTTCAGCCTTCTCGCGACCCTGAGAGCGGTGCTCACGGGCGACTGCGGTACGCTCGGCGCGCATCCGCTGGTAGATGGAGTTGGAGACTTCCACCGGCAGGTTGATCTGCTTGATCCGCACATCCACCACCTTGATACCGAGCTCGGAGGAGCGCGCCATCTTCTTCAGGGCATCTTCCATCACGGTACTGCGCTCACCGGAGACGATGTCCTTAATGGTGCGGTTACCGATCTCGGAACGCAGACCGTTGTTGATCTTGCGCTTGAGCAGATCTTCAGCCTGCAGCTTGTTGCCACCACCGGTTGCCAGGTAGTACTTGGAGAAGTCCTCAATCTTCCACTTCACGTAGGAGTCGATGATCAGGTCTTTCTTCTCGGAGGTAACAAAACGGTCGGCCTGGCTGTCAATGGTCTGGATGCGGGCATCCATCTTGCGAACCTGGTCGATGAGCGGCACCTTGAAATGCAGGCCCGGCTCATAGAGGCGGGGTTCACCGGAGTCAACCCGCTTCACCTTGCCAAACTGCACCACAATCCCCTTCTGACCTTCATCAACGATAAAGACAGAGGAGAAGCAGACCATGGCCGCGACAGCGATTGCACCAATAGCTAGCTTTTTCATCTATCAGTTTCTCCCTGAGCTGAAGCGGTCACCGCTACGCAGCGGCATTGTCGGCGTAGAGTTGGCACCCTCGTTGGAAACGGGGACCTGCTCTGTGACCGGGGCGACAGTGGCACGATCAGACTGGGCAGCCTTCGGCTTGCCAGACAGCTTGTCGAGCGGCAGGTAGATCATGCTGTTGTTGCCAGCCGGCATGTCGACCACCACCTTGTTGGCCTGCTGATAGAGATCTTCCATGGTTTCCAGATAGATACGCTCACGGGTCAGCTCGGGGGCAGCCAGATACTGGGGCAGCAGCTCGTTGAAGCGAGCAACTTCACCCTGGGCTTTCAACACGATCTGGGATTTGTAAGCTTCCGCTTCCTGCTCCAGACGCTTCACCTGGCCACGGGCCTTGGGCTCCACTTCACGGGCATAGGCTTCTGCTTCACGAATGAAGCGCTGTTCATCTTCCTGAGCGGAGATGGCGTCATCAAAGGCGTCTTTCACCTCTTCCGGCGGACGCGCCGGCAGGAAGTTAACGTCGACGATCTGCAGACCCATCTGGTAGGGCTCGATGATGCCATCGATCACCTGCCAGGTCTCCTGACGCACCTTCTCACGACCGGTAGTCAGCACGTCATCCATCCGGGTATGACCCACCACGTAGCGCAGGGCGCTATCGGTAGCCTGACCCAGACTCTCGTCGGCATTGGTCACGCTGAACAGATACTGCTCGGGATTGACCACACGGTACTGCACGTCCATCTCGACCCGTACCACGTTCTCATCCTGAGTCAGCATGAAACCGGAGGCAGGCAGGGAGCGCACGGACTCGACGTCCACCGGGATCACCTGATCGATAAAGGTCGGCTTCCAGCGCAGGCCCGGCTCGACAATATGGGAAAACTTGCCAAACCGCAGCACGGCACCACGCTCCGCTTCGCGAATGGTGTAGAAGCCGCTGACGACCCACACCACCACAGCCACAACCAGCGCGATGGAGATACCAAAGCGACCTACATCGCCGCCAGATTTGCCGCCACCAAACAAGCCACCGAAACGGCGACTCACTTTGCGCAGCATTTCATCCAGATCAGGGGGTCCCTGATTCTTGCCGTTATTCCCCCAAGGGTCACGGTCTTTGCCGTTGTTACCAGGCTCATTCCAAGCCATCAGCGTCTCCATTAATACATGCGGATGGATATCATCTCTATCGGGCCGTCATACGTCGCGAAGCCCCTAAGGGGTCATCTTCATCAACGAATCAATGCCTGATAAAGCGTTGTAAACTCTCACCTTCCTGTTTCACGAGGCGGTTCCAGTCGGCCACTTGCAAGCGGACTTCCAGCACGAAATCACCCTCCTCGCTAAAACCTTCCTGCTCAATCCCTTTCAGCTGATAGAGCGCACTGCGCAATCTCGCGGCAGAAGGAGGCAACTGCAGGGTGTGATGCACCATGGAGCCAGCCAGCAATTCGGTCAGCGCCGTAAACAGATGCTCACAACCTTCACCAGTCTGGGCCGACAACCAGACGCGCAACGGGCGCCCCTCGTCATCTCGCTCCAGACCTGCCGGACGATCCGCCAGCTTGTCGATCTTGTTGCAGATCATCAGCTGGGGCCTGTCATCGGCTTCAATCTCGGCCAACACCTGCTGCACGGAGTCGATATTCTCCTGCATCTGCTCATCGGCACAGTCCACCACATGCAGCAGCAGATCCGCTTCACGGGTCTCCTGCAGGGTCGCCTTGAAGGCCGCGACCAGATCATGGGGCAAGTGTCGAATAAATCCAACTGTATCCGCCAAAATCACATCACCCACATCCCGGATCACCAGTTTACGCAGGGTGGGATCCAGAGTTGCGAACAATTGGTCGGCAGCATACACGCTGGCAGCTGTAAGTTGGTTGAACAAAGTGGACTTTCCGGCGTTGGTATAACCAACCAGTGACACCGTCGGCACTTCGTTGCGGTTGCGGGCACGGCGTCCCTGCTCCCGCTGCTTGGCCACCTTGTCGAGCCGACGCAAAATCGCCTTGATGCGTTCCCGCAGCAGACGTCGGTCAGTTTCAAGCTGGGTTTCACCCGGGCCACGCAGACCGATCCCGCCCTTTTGACGCTCAAGGTGGGTCCAGCCTCGCACCAGACGAGTGGAAAGATGGCGCAACTGGGCCAGTTCGACCTGCAGTTTACCTTCGTGGGTTCGGGCGCGCTGGGCAAAGATATCGAGGATCAGGCCGGTTCGGTCCACCACCCGGCACTGGAACAGACGCTCCAGGTTGCGCTCCTGGGCGGGAGTCAGGGCATGGTTGAAGATGACGACGTCAGCATCCAGCATCTGGACTTGGGACGCGATCTCTTCAGCCTTGCCACTGCCGACAAAAAATTTGGCACTGGGCGCACTGCGACTGGTGGTAATTACCCCCAGCGCATTGACTCCGGCCGAGCTCACCAACATCTTGAGCTCTTCCAGATCCTCCCGCTCACCCTCATCACTGAAGTTGACATGCACCAGAACGGCCTGTTCGCCAGCTTCATAACGGTCAAACAAGCGCTTGCTCCTTAACAGGAATCATGATGAATCTGAGTTGGCGAGTCGACTCGCCCAGGGATATCACGCCTCGGCATCACCCTGTTCATCAGCCGCGCCACCCGGAGTGGGCTGGTGATGATTGACGGCACGGGCCGGTACGACAGTCGAGATGGCGTGCTTGTAAACCATCTGGCTCACGGTGTTTTTCAGCAGGATAACAAACTGGTCAAAAGACTCGATCTGACCTTGCAGTTTGATGCCGTTCACCAAATAGATAGAAACAGGAATCCGCTCACGGCGCAGCGCATTCAAAAACGGGTCTTGGAGAGATTGCCCCTTAGCCATTTTTCTTTTCCTTATAGTTTGTTGTTTTTAAACACCGAATATCAATATAACAACCTGATTATACAGGGAGTGTCAAGCCGCACCAGCGCGAGCAAGCACGCGGTCGAGATTGCCAGACTCACCAGATTCCAACCAGGTCACATCAGGCCAGCCGCGCAACCAGGTCATCTGTCGTTTTGCCAATTGGCGTGTGGCAACAATGCCACGATAACGCATCTCATCATACCCCACTTCACCGCACAGGTAGTCCCACATTTGGCGATAACCCACACAGCGAATGGAGGGGAGATCCGGGTGCAGATCGCCGCGCGCCATCAGCGCACGAACCTCCTGTTCAAAGCCACCTTGCAGCATCTTGTCAAAGCGCTGTTCGATACGCTGATGCAGCACGGCGCGATCGCTCGGGGCGATGGCAAACTGCTGCACCCGATAGGGCAAGCCCTCCCCCTGCACTTGCGTCAGCTCGGTAAGGGTCTTGCCGCTGATACGGTAGACCTCCAGCGCCCGGCTGAGCCGCTGCGGGTCATTGGGGTGAATTCGCGCCCCGGCCACCGGGTCAATGCGCACCAGCTCGTCGTGCAGCGCTTGCCAACCGAGGCGGGCAGCCTCTTCCTCAATCCCGGCACGAATGGCGGGATCGGCAGAGGGCAATGGGGACAATCCCTCCAGCAGCGCCTTGAAATAGAGCATGGTGCCGCCCACCAGCAGCGGAATGCGGCCGCGATCGGCGATCTCTTTCATCTCCCGCAGGGCATCCTTGCAAAAATCGGCCGCAGAATAGCTCACTGCGGGATCAAGAATGTCGATCAGTCGGTGCGGGGCCCGCGCCAGCTCATCGGCAGTCGGCTTGGCCGTACCGATATCCATGCCGCGATAGATCAGCGCCGAATCGACGCTGATGATGTCGCAGGGCAGCGCCTGGCACAGTTCAATGGCGAGATCCGTCTTGCCGGAGGCCGTCGGCCCCATCAGAAAAATTGCGGTCGGCAAGTCACTCGTCATGTTCAAACTCCTCCAGCACGGTCGCCAACGAAAGCGGGCGTACCATGCGAATATCTGTCAGTTGGTCAGCGTGAGCGGCCACAAGTTCCGTCAGCAGACGACTGGCAGTTGAAAAATCGTATATCTTCTCGCGGCTTATCCCCTGCTCCACCAGCCATTGGCATAATACTTCAGCCTGCTGACCAGCATCACTGTCAGATCCGCCCTCGATAATTTGCAGCAATTCGGGTAACAGACGCACCAGATCGGTCTGGCGCAGCAGAGCCGGCACCCGAGTCAGGATCATGGTGTCGCGCCCCCCGCTTTTCAACTCCAGCCCCATCCGTTTCAGCAAACGTTCCTGCTCGGTCACCAGCGCGATCAAATTCTTCGGCAGCTTGAAGGAGACCGGCAGCAACAGTGGCTGGGCCGCCAGTCCCTGGCCCCAGGTCTCCAGCAGCCAGTGGCGCAGCAGCACCCGCTCGGCGCGCACCAGCGAGAGCAGCTCCAGCTGATTATCCCGCTCGATCAACAGGTAGGCCTGATCCACCAGTGTCAGGGCGCGACATCCCCCCTGTTTGGGTGACGGCACTGGATCAGTGGGCTGCGCAGGAGCAGCCTCAGTTGCGATAGGCACCGTAGTGAGCAGAGCGCCCATGCCGCGCATCGCCTCCCGGCTCGGCGGCTCGGGCGGTTGATAATTGCTGGCTCGGCCAGCCCCACCGCCCCCCTCCCGCACCTGTGCAGGTGCCCGGTAGCTGTGCTCGGCACCGTACCACTCCGGGCGTGGCGCCTGACCGGGATATTCGATCTGCGGACTGACCGGCAGCTCGACCAGGGTTTCGGCCAGCGGCACATCCTGATGAGCGACGCTGACTCCTTCGCGGCGCAGCGCAGTAAACAGCGCCTGAAAGATAAAGTCGTGGATCAGTCGCGCCTGATGGAAGCGCACCTCATGCTTGGCCGGATGGACGTTGACATCCACCTGACGGGGATCCAGCTCGATATAGAGCACATAGGCGGCGAAGCGGTCGGGAGGCAACAACTCGTCATAGGCCTGACGAATGGCGTGGTTGATGAGCTTGTCGCGCATCATCCGGCCGTTGACGTAGGTGTATTGCAGATCGTTTTGCGGTCTTGCCCCCTCCGGAGTCGCCAGCCAGCCCCACAGCCGCACGTCGCTATGCTCGCTCTCCACCGCCAGCGCATGGTGCATGAAGGGAGTGCCGCAAACGGCGGCGAGGCGACGCTCCTGCTCCGGCACGGTATTGGCGGCCTTGTACTGGCGCACCACCTTGCCGTTGTGGCGCAGGATCAGGGTGGCATCGAAGCGGGAGAGCGCGATGCGGCGCACCAGCTCGTCGATATGGGCAAACTCGGTCTTTTCGCTGCGCATGAACTTGCGCCGCGCGGGGGTATTGAAGAAGAGATCCACCACCTCCACCGTGGTGCCCACCGGATGGGCCGCCGGCTTGATGGTGACGCTCATCTCGCGCCCTTCCGCCTGGGCTTGCCAGGCTTCGGACTGCTCGGCGGTGCGGGAGGTGAAGGTGAGACGGGAGACCGAGCTGATGGAGGCGAGCGCCTCGCCACGAAAACCGAGGCTGTTGATCCCTTCCAGATCGTCCAGCGTGGCCACCTTGGAGGTGGCATGACGCGACAGCGCCAACACCAGCTCGTCTTTGGCGACACCGCAGCCGTTATCACGGATGCGGATCAGCTTGGCCCCCCCCTTGTCGATGTCGATCTCGACCCGATCTGCCCCCGCATCCAGGCTGTTTTCCACCAGCTCTTTCACCACAGAAGAGGGCCGCTCCACCACCTCTCCGGCTGCAATCTGGTTGGCCAGAATGGGTGGCAAAATACGGATCGGCATCATTTACTCCTGAATTTCTATCTTGCGGATGGTCAGTCTCTTAAGGCTCCAGGAGGGCCGCTCCACCACCTCTCCACCAACCGGAATCTGGTTAGCCAGAATCGGGGGCAATATACGGATCGGCATCACTTACTCCTGAATTTCAATCTTGCTGATGGTATTCGCTAACAGCGGGAGCGGCATCACCCGCTCCCGCGCGTCAGTTTTGCGGAATGTAGAGCACCTGCCCTACCTGAATATTCCGTGACTTGAGCTTGTTGATCTCTACCAGCCGAGCCTGACTCACCCCATGCTTCTCGGCAAGGCGGGAGAGGCTCTCGCCCCGCTTGACCACATGGCGGATCATCTGCGACTTGTCGTCACTGCGAACGGGGGCAGCAGCGTGGCTCTGCCCCTGCTGAGGGATATAGATAGTCTGACCAATCTGAATATCCCGGCTGCGCAGCTGGTTGATCTCCACCAGAGTGGACTGACTCACTCCATGCTTCTCGGCAAGGCGAGAGAGGCTCTCGCCCCGTTTGACCACATGGCGGAGCATCCGCGATTTGTCATAGTCGCCCACACTGCTGACCGGTGCACCGCTCTCTTGCGATGCCGCCGAGTAAGGCTTGATCACCCCGGCACCAGAGCCGCTCGCCGTACCGCTGTCGCGGGTAGTAGCGGGCATCTTGTTGGTCACTACCGGCTGCGACTGTGCCTGCCTGGGCTGGCTCACCGGCTGCCGGGCTACCGTTGCAGGGCGAGTAGCAGCAGGTTGGCTCACCTGCCCCTTGCCGCTCAGCATGGCCCCCTTGGTCGGGTGGGCGCGGTAGTAGTTGCGGATCCCCTCGAAGATGGCGCGGGCCAGCTGGTCCTGATAGCTGGCGGTGGCCAGCAGCTTCTCTTCCGCATGGTTGGAGATAAACCCGGTCTCCACCAGCACCGAGGGAATATCCGGCGCCTTCAGCACCGCCAGACTGGCATGCTCCGGCGCCTTCTTGTGCAGTCGGGCAACCTTGCCCATGGAGCGCAGGATCTGGCGGCTGACGTCATATCCTTCGGCACGGGACTTGTCCATGGAGAGGTCGAGGAAGGTCTGTGCCAGATAGGGGTTGGGATCGGATTCCGCCAACACCTTGCCGACACCGCCCAGCAGCTCGCCCTGCTTCTCCTGCTTCTCCAGCCAGCTGCCCATCTCGCGGTTGGCACGGTTGGTCGACAAGACCCAGACCGAGGCACCACGCGGGGTCGAGTTATGAAAACTGTCTGCATGGATAGAGACCAGCAGATCCGCCTTCGCCTTGCGGGCAATCTCGGAGCGCTTGTTGAGGTCGACGAAGTAGTCGCCACGACGGGTCATCACGGCGCGCATCCCCGGCTCGCGGTCGATCAGTGCAGCCAGCTTCTGGGAGACCGCCAGCGTCACCCGTTTTTCATAGGTACGGCGCGGGCCGATGGAGCCCGGATCTTCCCCACCGTGGCCCGGGTCGATGGCAATCACCACTCCCTTGCCCTTGCCACCGACAGGCGTGGATTGCACCGCTGCAGCCGAGCGCTTCTCTTCATAAGGCAGATCGATGACCAGACGGTGGCCATAAGGCCCGGCTGGCGCCAACGGAAAGACCACCGGCTTGATGGCGGAGCTGAGATCCATCACCAACCGCAGACCGCCCTTCTCCAGCGGAGTGCTCTGGCGGATCTTGCGCACCAGTTCGCTGTTGTTCTCGATCCGCGCCAGATTGGCGGCGTTGCTCGCCCCTTTCAGGTCGATCACCAGCCGATCCGGGCCGGTGAGGGTGAAATAGTTGAAGTTGGGGGCGCTGCTCATATCGAGCACCACCCGGGTATTATCCGGTGATGGCCAGATTCGTACGCTCTTGAGCTGATTCGCCCAGGAGGGTAATGCCATCAAAGAGAGAGCAATAACAAGGATCAAGCGCACGTAGATGACAACCGTTCCAGAATGGCTTCGCCAATAGCAGTGCGGGCCTCTATCAGAACCTCGCGCTGCTCGCCTACATAAGTGAGGGTAATTTCCAGGTCGGGAGCCGGTAACCAGCCCTCGCCCTTCTCGGACCACTCCACCAGACAGAGTGTGTTGGCGGCAAAATAGTCCCGAATGCCCATGAATTCCAGCTCTTCCGGATCAGCCAGGCGATAGAGATCAAAATGGTAGACCTGCCAGCCATCGAGCTCATAGGGTTCGACCAGGGTGTAAGTCGGGCTTTTTACCTTGCCCTGATGGCCAAGGCCCTGCACCCAGCCGCGGGTCAGGGTGGTTTTACCGGCGCCAAGCGTGCCATGCAAAAACACTGTGGTCGCCTGCTGGCAGGCCTGTGCCAGACGGCCACCCAGTGCCACGGTTGCTGCCTCGTCCGGCAGTGTCATCATCAACTGTTTTGCCATGTTCTTCTTTTTAACTTGTAATGGTGTCGGGATTAACCAGTTTGCGGATCAGCGGCAGCAGATCTGACGCCAGCATGCCCCGCTCGCCGTCAGCGGCGGCCTGATCTGCAGCCTCGCCGTGGATCACGGCGCCCAGCCAGCTTGCCATGGTGGCAGACCAGCCCTGGGCCAAAAGGGCTGCGATTATACCAGATAACAGATCGCCCATGCCGCCACTTGCCATGCCGGGATTGCCTTCACAACATAGAGCGACCCGCTCGCCGTCATAAATAAGTGTCCCCGCCCCTTTTAGCAGCACCACACCGCCATAGCGCCGCTGCAGTGCCTGCACGGCGGCAAACCGGTCGGTTTCAATCTCGGCAATGGAGCATCCCAGCAGGCGCGCTGCTTCGCCGGGATGGGGCGTGAGCACCCAATTATCCTGATGGCGGGGAGATTGCGCCAGCCAATTCAATCCATCGGCGTCCAAAACCAGTGGCAGCCGATCGGTGAGATAACGGGCGATTTGCGCGCTTCCCCACTCATCCTGACCGAGCCCGGGGCCGATGACCCGCACCGACGCCCACCCCTCGTCATCAGCGGTAGTGAGACTCATCAGTTCGGGTTGATAGAGGCTGACCGGCGGATGTTCCGGATGCTGACATACCCGCACCAGCCCGGCCCCCGCCCGCAGGCAGGCGCGGGCAGCCAGCACGATGGCCCCCTGCATGCCGCGATTGCCCCCCACCAGCAGCACCTTGCCATAAGAGCCCTTGTGGGAAGCGCGCGGGCGCGGGGTCAGCTGCGTGCTCAGCTGCGGATAATCGATACGCCAGGCGGCGGGCAGCATAGTGTCATCCGGCGTGACGCCAAGGGGATCACAGTCGAGCTGGCCGACACAATCCACCCCGTCGCCGGTGAGCATCCCCTGCTTGATACCGATAAAGGTGAGGGTGCGAGTGGCCTGCACCACGGCCCCCATGGCACGGCCGGTATCGCCGTTGAGGCCGGAGGGGAGATCCACCGCCAGCACGGGCACAGCCAAGCCATTGATTGTTGCGACGATCTTTGTCAGTAGTGGCGAGAGGGAGGTGTTGACGCCGGTGCCAAGCAGGGCATCGACCACCAGATCCGGGGTGGAGTGCTGGTCCTTATCAAATTGCTCGGCCAGCCAGACCCGGCCACCGGCCGCCAGCCACTCATCGGCGGCCCGTCTGGCATCCCCCTTCAGCTGGTCGGGTGCCCTGGCGGCAATCACCACCACCTCGATGCCAATCTGGCGGGCAAGGCGGGCCAGCACATAGCCATCACCGCCGTTATTACCGGGGCCGACGAAAATCCACCAGCAGCGACTGTCGGGCCAATGCAGGGTGGCATAAGTACGCAGCGCTGCACCGGCTCGCTCCATCAGGGCATAGAGAGGTTGCCCCTCACGCGCGGCCCAGTTGCGCTCCAGTGCGCAGATCTGTTCAGTCTGCCACAGCCCCTGTGGTAAACTGCCCCCCTCTTTTGTGCCCAACGCGCCCCTGATGATCTCTACCATGACGGCTCCCGCCTCTTATCAATCGACCCACGCCAGCAAACGCCAGCCAGGCCAAGCCACATGAGCGCACCTGACTTCCACCAGCTGGCCCACGATATCAAGCTCTGGGCACAGGAGCTAGGATTTGACCAGGCGGGCATCACCGACACCGATCTGCGTATCGAAGAGCCGAGATTGCAGGCCTGGCTGGATGCGGGCTATCACGGCAGCATGGATTACATGGCGCGCCACGGCATGATGCGCACGCGCCCCCACGAGCTGCTGCCGGGCACGGTGCGGGTGTTGTCGGTGCGGATGAACTACCTGCCGTTCGAGGCAGGTTTTGCTGCCACCCTGCGCGATCCGACCCTCGGCTATATCAGCCGCTATGCCCTCGGCCGCGACTACCACAAGGTGCTGCGCAACCGGCTCAAACAGCTGGGTGATCGCATCGAAGCGCGCTGCGCCGAGCTGTTTCAAGGCACTGAAGAGACCTTGGGTGAGTGGCGCCCCTTCGTCGACTCCGCCCCCATCCTCGAGCGGCCACTGGCAGCCAAAGCTGGCCTCGGCTGGGTTGGCAAACACTCACTGCTGCTCAACGAATCGGCTGGCTCTTTCTTCTTTCTCGGCGAGCTGTTGCTCAACCTGCCGCTGCCGCTCGACCAGCCAGTGGAGAAGGAGCAGTGCGGCAAGTGTGTCGCCTGCATCAACATCTGCCCGACCGGCGCCATTGTCGCTCCCTATGTGGTGGATGGCCGCCGCTGCATCTCCTATCTCACCATCGAGAATGATGGCCCCATCCCCGAGGAGTTCAGGCCCCTGATGGGCAACCGCATCTACGGCTGCGACGACTGCCAGCTTATCTGCCCCTGGAATCGCTA
Source organism: Aeromonas sp. 11P (assembly GCF_051920165.1). Lineage (NCBI taxonomy): Bacteria > Pseudomonadati > Pseudomonadota > Gammaproteobacteria > Aeromonadales > Aeromonadaceae > Aeromonas > Aeromonas sp. 11P. The sequence continues at coordinate 3,734,991 of NZ_JBQBDJ010000004.1, read as the reverse complement.
CGCCGATACCAGCCCGGAACCCGATTTTAGCCCCCGCACCAGCCTGCACCGCCCGCCCCTGCTGGTGCTGTGGTGCTGGAGCGAGAGCGATTTTCTCAAACAGACCGAGGGGAGCCCAACCGCCGCATCGGCTACAAACGCTGGCGCCGCAATCTGGCGGTCGCCCTTGGCAATGGCCCGGCGACCCCCGAGGTGATCGCAGCCCTGCAACTGGGGCTGACCACCGCCGAGCCCATGGTGGCCGAACATATCGAATGGGCGCTGGCCACCCTTGCCCGGCGTCAGGATGAAGAGAACAAGAAGACCCGTTTGCTGATCCGCTGCATCGAAAAAGGTCTGTCGGATCACGCATAAGTGATCTGCCCCTTGCCGGATTGCAGCACTTTTTTCATGCTCTGCCGACCTTTAGTGCCCATAACAGCGTGGTCACTGCAAACTGGTCGGCATACAACAAGGACAACACAGATGCATATGTTGGGAGTGGATATTGGAGGCTCAGGGATCAAGGGCTGTCTGGTCGATACCAAAACCGGCGAATTGATTGGCGAGCGCCATCGCATTGCCACACCGCAACCGGCCACCCCGGCCGCCATCGCCCATACCCTCAAGGCGCTGGTCGAACACTTCGACTGGAAAGGACCGGTGGGCTGCGGCTTTCCCGCCACCATCCACAACGGCATTGCCAAGAGTGCCGCCAACATCGACAAGAGCTGGATCGAAACCGATGCCGAGCATCTGTTTGCCGATGTCACCGGCAAGCCCTGCTATGTGCTGAATGATGCTGACGCCGCCGGTTTGGCCGAAATGCGCTTTGGTGCCGGCAAGGATCGCAAGGGGGTCATCATCCTCATCACGGTCGGTACCGGCATCGGCACCGCCATCTTCGTCAACGGCCATCTGCTGCCCAACACCGAGCTGGGCCATCTGATGCTGGAAGGAATGGTCGCCGAGCACTACTGCTCCGATGCGGCGCGCAAACGGGAAGATCTCTCCTGGAACCGCTGGGGCAAGCGTTTCAACAAGTATCTGGCGCGCCTCGAGTTTCTCTTCTCCCCCGACCTCTTCATTCTGGGGGGCGGCAGCGCAGCCAAGCTGGATAAGTTCGTCGATCGCATCGAGACCCGGGCACCGCTGATTCCGGCGGCCAGCCTCAATCAGGCGGGCATTATCGGGGCCGCCCTCTACGCGGCCGAGCAGCAGGGCTAACCGACGCTCACTGCAAATCAGCAGATATCCAATGGAAAGGGCCCGGCACTGCTGCCGGGCCCTTTTGTTTGGCCGCTATCTTGCGTGTTCGACCGCCATCACCCGTTACATGTCATCGAGTCGGTGTACCCCGTGCACCAGTCGGGTCAGACGAGTCTGCTCCAGCCCAGCCAGATTCTCGAGCAAGGCGGTGGTGGCCGGTGTCGGGCACTCCCGGGCCAGATTACTCAGCTCGCCCACCAGCTGCTCCTCCCAACGGCATACCTGAGTGACGATATCCTGAGTCTGGACTGATGCCGGCAGCTCGAAGCGGGTAATGGCAGGCAACATATCCTCGCTGAAACTCTGGTTCAGCCAGGTCTCCCTGACCGCCTCTCCCAGTTGAGCAGCATATTCGTGCAGATGGGCACTGGCCGCATCCTCACGCCCTTGCAGATAGACCAGCAACATCCGGCTGCGTTCGCTGTCCACCTGACTGGTCAAACGCCCGTAACAGAGTCCGAGCTGGTGGTGAACCTGCTCAAGATAGTGCAGCAACTCTTTGATCTGTTGGAATCTCATCGCACTGCCCTCCATGCTTGTCGACAACATCAGTATAAAAAACCGGCGCCACCGACCCAATCCCTATCCGAGCCCCCCTTGCGCTGCATCAAGGTTGACGCCGACAAAGTGGCGATCAGGTGATCCGGTCACGAATAGGGAACGATTTGTGCAGCAATTTGTGTAACGATGGAGGAGCATCAGGCTCGACAGCAGATGTGAACAGAAACGGGCTGACACACTAATAAAACCAGCATTTACCCGATATTAACCATCTTTAATTCGGTTATCTGCCGCAGGGACGAAACAGGATCTGGAAGAGCAACAATACCATCCTGATCGTTATCCGCCTGACAGAAATCCTTATCACTTTTTTAGACGTCTAGACGTAAAAACATGCGTTGACATGGCCATCCAGACATCTTAGCATCATCCTCCATGATGACAGAGTAACCCAGTGGAACCTCTGCCCAATTTCCCCGCCTGTAGCGCCCTGTGCTTTAAGGCTGTTAGCACGGAAGAATCCATGATTAAGTTGATCGGTCTCAACAAAGTCTACGGTACAGGCAGTGACGCCGTGCACGCCCTGCGTGATGTTAGTCTGCATGTACCCCAAGGCAAAATTTTCGGGGTGATCGGTGCCTCCGGTGCCGGCAAGAGTACCCTCATTCGTTGTGTCAACCTGCTGGAACGCCCGACAGAGGGTCAAGTCATCGTTGATGGCCAGGATCTGGTCGCCCTGAGCGAACGGGATCTGACCCAGGCTCGCCGCCAAATCGGGATGATTTTCCAGCACTTCAACCTGCTGGCCTCCCGCACCGTCTCCGCCAACATCGCCTTTCCGCTGGAGCTGGCAGGCTGGAGCAAAGAGAAGATCCAGCAACGGGTTGCCGAACTGCTGGCGCTGGTCGGGCTGGAAGCCCGTGCCCAGGCCTATCCGTCCGAGCTTTCCGGCGGTCAGAAACAGCGCGTCGCCATTGCTCGCGCACTGGCACCGGCCCCCAAGGTACTGCTCTGCGACGAGGCCACCTCGGCCCTCGACCCGCAGACCACCCGCTCGATCCTGACCCTACTGAAGGAGATCAACGTCAAGCTGGGGCTCACCATCCTGCTCATTACCCACGAGATGGACGTGGTGAAAGGGATTTGTGACGAAGTGGCCATCATCAGCGATGGTCGCCTGATCGAGCAGGGCGAAGTGGCCTGGTTCTTCAGCAACGCCAAGACCCAGCTGGCTCGTGACTTCATCCACTCCACCATCCATCTGGAGGTACCGCAGGAGTATCAGGATCGGATGAGCAGCGAGCGGGTGCCGGGCAGCTACCCGCTGGTGAAGCTTGGCTTTACCGGCAGCACGGTCGATACGCCGCTGATCTCCGAGGCGAGCCGCCGTTTCAATATCGACATCAGCATTCTGAGCGCGGACATCGAGTACGCCGGTGGCGTCAAATTCGGTTTCCTGCTGGCCGAGCTGTTCGGGGATGAAGCCCAGTGCGAGGCGACCCAGCAGTTCCTCATCGACAATCACATTCAGCTGGAGGTAATGGGTTATGTCCGAAGCCATGATTAATCTGCTCATCACGGCCCTGGGCGACACCCTTATCATGGTGTTTGCCTCCGCCCTGTTTGGCTGCCTGCTCGGCCTGCCGCTCGGCGTGGCGCTGCATGTGACCAAAGCCGGCCAGATCTTGGCCAACCCGCTGCTCAACCGCACTCTGGGGATGGTGGTCAACGTGGGTCGCTCGGTGCCCTTTATCATCCTGCTGGTCGCGATTATTCCGCTGACCCGGCTGATTGTCGGCACCAGTATCGGCACCATCGCCGCCATCGTGCCGCTGACCGTCGGTTGCATCCCCTTCATCGCCCGTCTGGTGGAAGGTGCCCTGATGGAAGTCCCCGACGGCCTGCTGGAGGCGGCCAAGGCGATGGGCGCCAAGCCATTGCAAATCATCACCAAGGTGCTGCTGCCCGAGGCCCTGCCCGGCATCCTCAACAGCGTCACCATTACCCTCGTCACGCTGGTGAACTACTCCGCCATGGCTGGTGCCATCGGTGGTGGTGGTCTCGGTGATGTGGGCATCCGTTACGGCTATCAGCGCTTCGATCCGACCGTCATGCTGGTCACCGTCGTGATACTGGTCGTGCTGGTTCAACTTATCCAGAGCGCGGGTGAGCGCCTGGTCAACAAATGTGATCATCGTTAATCGTCGATTTCTGACAGGAGGTTTTATGAAATTTGGCATCAAATCCGTTGCGGCAGCCCTGCTGGCTGGTCTGGTACTGGCCGGCTGCGGTCAAAAGGAAGAGAACAAGACCCTGAAAGTAGGCGCCATTGCCGGCCCTGAGACCGAGCTGGTCGAAGTAGCCGCCAAGGTGGCAAAAGAGAAATATGGTCTGAACGTCGAGATCGTCAACTTCTCCGACTATGTCACCCCGAACGTGGCGCTGAACGATGGCAGCATCGACATCAACGCCTTCCAGCACAAACCCTATCTGGATGCACAGGTACGTGATCGCGGCTTCAAACTGGTACCGGTCGGCAACACCTTCGTCTACCCGATCGCCGGTTACTCCAAGAAGCTGAAGTCGCTGAGCGAGCTGAAAGATGGCGCCCAGATCGCGGTACCGAACGATCCGACCAACCTTGGCCGCTCCCTGATCCTGCTGGCCAAGCAAGGCCTGATCACCCTGAAAGATGGTTCTGGTCTGGAGGCGACCGTACTCGATATCGCCAGCAACCCGCGCAACTTCAAGATCGTTGAACTGGAAGCAGCCCAGCTGCCTCGCTCGCTGGAAGATGTGGATCTGGCCATCATCAACAACACCTTTGCCGGCCAGATTGGTCTGACCCCGACCGAAAATGGTCTGTTTGTTGAAGACAAAGAGTCCCCCTACGTCAACCTGATCGTCGCCCGCGACAACAACAAGGATGACGAGAAGGTCAAACAGTTCGTACAGGCTTTCCAGACCGATGATGTCTACAAGAAAGGGCTGGAGCTGTTCAAAGGCGGCCTGGTAAAAGGTTGGTAATTGCTCACTCGACAAAAAAGGCCACGCAATGCGTGGCCTTTTTTATTGCCGCCGCTATCATATCGGCGAGCACGGCAACACGAATATAACATCACATGAAAAAATGGTATCTGGCCTACTGCAAGCCAAAGGAAGAGGCCCGCGCCCGCGCCCACCTCGATGCCCAAGGCATCGAATCCTACTACCCCATGGTGGAAATCGAGAAGCTGCGCCGGGGCAAGCGAGTTCCGGTACGGGAACCCATGTTCCCCAACTATCTGTTTATCTTCGTTGATTTGGAAGAGGTAACACCGGTCACCCTGAAGTCGACCCGCGGCATCAGCCGGATCATCCACTTTGGCAGTGAATGGACCCCCATCAGCAGCAAGCTGATCTATCAGCTGATGAGCCGAGATGACAGCGACGAGGCGAGAGCCAGCTACGCCAGCCTGCCCTGCTCGGGCGACAAGGTGCTGATTGAAGAGGGGCCGTTGGCAGGTTTCGAGGCCATCTATATGGAGCCGGATGGAGAGAAACGGGCGATTTTGCTGGTCAGCCTGCTCAACCGGGAGACCACCAGCAGCTTCGACAACCACACCTTCAGACGTCTGGACTAAACCCACGGGCCAGACGGATCGGTGCATGGCAATAGCAATGGCGGGATGATCCCGCCATCTCACGCATCAAGATCAAAGCGCGCGATGACCGCCTTCAGCTTGCCGGTATCACCAGCCAGTCTGGCTACGATCTCCTCCCCCTGCTGACTGCGCTGACAGGATTGCCGACTGAGCGCGGCAATGTCGTCGACCGTCCCGGATACCTCGGCGGCCACCCGCGACTGCTGCTCGGTTGCCACCGAAATGGCCTCCAGCTGGCCCGACAGCGACTGAACCAGCTGGTTCATGGCACTCAGGGTATCTGTCACCAATCCAACAGCATCCCGCCCTTGCTCCACCAACCGGGTACCGCTGCTAACGGTACTCACCGTCTGGCGAGTCTGCTGGGAGATGGCCGCAATAGTCTGGCTGATCTCGGCGGTTGATTGATGGGTGCGGGTCGCCAGCTGGCGTACCTCATCGGCCACCACCGCAAAACCGCGCCCCTGCTCGCCTGCCCGCGCCGCCTCGATCGCCGCGTTGAGGGCCAGCAGGTTGGTCTGCTCGGCTATAGTGGCGATCACCTCGGTGATTTGCCCCACCTGTTCACTCTGATGCTCCAACAGCCCCATGGCCTCGTTGGCCTGTCCAATCATGGCGGCAATCTGCTGCATGGTATCGCTCATTCGTGCCAGCGCAGCCTCTCCCTGACGGGTCTGCTGCTTCACCTGATGGGCTCCATCCGCCACACCGGCAATGTTGCCAGCCACATCACGAGCACTCACTGACATCTGAACGATAGCCGCCGCCACCGCATCGACCCGCTGATCCTGCTCCGTCAGATCCGCCACTATGGCTCTGGTGGTGCTGCCCACATCGAGACAGGCCACCTCGACCTGCCCCACCGCGCCCTGCAACTCCCCGACCAGATTATGTAACTGGGCAGACATCCGGTTGATGGAACCGGTCAACTCTCCCAACTCATCCTGCCCTGTGATTGGCAAGGGCTCGGCCGCCAGCCGGCCATCCGCAACCAGCCCCGCCCGGGTCACCAGACAGGCAATGTCACGAGTCAGACGGCGACTAAAGAACCATGCGACCAGCATGCCAAGCACGATGGCGCTGCCGGTAGCCAACAGCAGGGTCTGGTTGATGGCGCTCCCGGCTCCGGTCATCTGCGCCGAAATCTGATCTACCTCGGCACGGGTTTTCCCCACCTGCTGGACCAGCTGCTCACTGAGGCTGGACTGCATCGGCTCGATGTCGGTGGCCATCAGGTAGTTTGCCTGATCCCAATCCGGTGCCTGGCGCTTCTCGATCACCTGTCCCACCAGCTCGGAGAAAGGGGTCGCCATCTCTTCAAACAGCTGCCAGAGGCTCTGCTGGGTGTCGGTAAAAAGCGCGGCTTGCTGCTTAACCTCAGCCACCCGCTGCTGGTGAAACTGGTAGTAATCCTGATATTTGCTGCGGTATTCGGGATTGCCTGAGATAAGAAAATCCCGCAGTGCGGAGAGGGAATTGGCGAGGCTGTTGTAGGCATCTCCCACCTGCTTGAGCAGCATGCGGCGATCGCCGGAGAGTTGATCCTGCGGAGTGCCAACCTCTTCATTGGCAAAGGATTGCAGCTGATCGAGCGCAGCCTCCGCCAGCGGCCCCGCTTCCTGCAGCATCAGGGTGTGAGCGGGCAGATTCTCTTCGCTCTGGGCTATGGTCCACACCTTCTCCTGATGGCTTTTGAAGGTCTCGAGAGACTTGGCGAGCGCCGGGCTGAACGCCTGATGGGCGATGGCCTGCCAGGCCGACTCCCACTCCTGCTTGAGACGGGAAGCCTGAGCCGGATCCTTGCCGAGGATCAGATAGCCACGCAGGGCAGAAACGGTGGCCACCAGCGCCTTCTGGCTCGCCTCATCCCGCTGCAGAGCGGGCAGCGCCTGCTCCAGCAGGGTGTGTTGGGCCTGATTTATCTGGGTCAGCCGGTAATAGACCAGCGTGGAGGAGAGCAGGATCAGCAGGTTGATAAAACCGAAGCTGAGCAGCAACTTGCTTGAGATTTTCATGAACATCCTTGTTCAAACGGAGGGATCCAGCCAACAGAATCAGATAGATATCAGTGTAGGCAATCTATCTTGCCAAGTCCGGTGCCAATTAGCCAATTCACTGCGCGGCATCGGGCGGGCAGAGAAAAATCCCTGACAGAGGTCGCAACCGAGTTGGGCCAGCACTCGCCAGGTCGCCTCATCCTCTACCCCTTCCGCCACCGACTTCAGCCCCAGCTTGCGGGCCAACTCGATACTGGACTCGATAATAGCCAAACGTGACGGATCGGCATGGCAACGATCGACGAAGGAGCGATCCAGCTTGAGTTCGGTGAACGGCAACAGTGCCAGCTGCTGCATCGAGGAGTAGCCGGTACCAAAATCATCGATTGAGAGGCCAAAACCATGCATCCTCAGCCGGGTCAGCACCTCCAGCGACTTGCCCAGATCCTGCACAAATGCGCTCTCGGTCACCTCCAGGGTGATAAGCTCTGGATTGATACTCCAGCGCTTGCACTGATCAATCAATACGTTGCAGAGATCCCCTTCAATGAGCGAGGTGGTGGACAGGTTCATCGACAGATTGAGTGACAACCCGGTTTCCTCCCATAAATGGCCATCACTCAGAGATTTGCTGATGATCACCTCGGTCAACGGATCGATAAGCCCGTTGTGCTCCGCCAGTGAAATAAAACGCCCGGGAGGGATCAGGCCAAACTCGGGGTGTTGCCAGCGGGCCAACGCCTCCATCCCGACCCATTCGCCGGATGCAAAACTCACCTTTGGCTGATACCAGGGCAGCAGTTGATCTTGCTCGATCGCCCGACGCAACTCATCGAGTCCTATTCTGTGTCCCTCTTCCTCCCTGACGGGTTCCTGCCGGGGTGACCAAGCCTGGATAAGCCGCTGGAGCTGCTGCGGCGTTGAGGGTTTCTCTGTGCGACCAAGCACCTGCAAGCCATAAGCGGTACTCATGCGCAATACGGCTTCGACCACATCCCCCTCAAGCGCGCTGGAGAGGATAATGCCGTCCTGAAAACCACCCAGCGACAGGCGGCGCAACAGCGCCATGCCATCCATTCCGGGCATTCGCAGATCACAAAACAGGATATCGACATTGTGTTGCTGGCTAAGCGCCAACGCCTCGACACCATCAACCGCTTCCAGCAGATTCTGGTAACCCAGGCTGCGGATCTGGTGCAGCAGCGCCTTGCGCTGAAATCCATGGTCTTCCACGACCATGATGACCAACTCATGTTGTGCTTTTTTCATCGAGCCATAATCCAATGTCGTGTGCAATCGCCGTCATCAACCTCTGCACAGTGCTGACAAGATCGTCAAGCTCGTCGAGCCGCTTCAATCGCGCAGCCGATTCCAGCATGGCAGCCTGGCTGGCAAGCTCCTCCAACCCGACCATTCGGGCAGCCCCCTTGATCCGGTGGGCGGTATCTACCAAGGCGCTGGCATCATGACAAATCAGTGCTGCCATCATGGCCTCGCCATCCTGCCGGTTGGAATCGAGATACTCCACCGCCATGGCTCGCGCGGTCAGCTCGTCACCAAACAGCGCCAACCAGCGCTCAGCCTGAGTGCCTGTAGCCCCATCAACTGGAGCAACCGCGCTTCTGGTTGGCGTCCTCTCTGCCAGCCAGTGGGCCAGCATCTGGCGCAAGATATCCAGCGGGTAGGGCTTCAGTAGCATGTCACTCATGCCTGCCTCTACCATACGAGCACTCGCCTCTTCCGACGTATCTGCCGTTACCCCTATGATAGGAGCCGTCACTCCCGCAGCCCGCAGCGCCTTGGTCAGGGTATAACCATCCATCACCGGCATATGGCAATCAGTCAACAGCAGGGAGAATTGCTGTCCCTGCCAGGCCCGCAGAGCCTTCTCGCCATCTTCTACAACCTGAGCCTCGATACCAAGAATGGCCAACTGCCGTGCCAGCAAGGCACGATTGACTGGATGATCATCGGCTACCAACACTTTGCCACCCAGCTTCTCTGCAAGCGCTGGGAGGTGTGGTGTGACCCGCTCCTGTAGCAATTCGTGGCAGCTCTCCAGCAGAAGATCCGGATAGAGAGGAGATAGACCCAGGCGCCACCATTTCTGTTCACCAATCCGACCCCGTAACGCCTCATCGGGTGACGCTATGAGCCCCTTCAGCGCAGAGTGCTGCAGCCAGCTTTGCCATTCACCCCCCAGTGATTGCTCAAGCCACCGTTGATCGGCCAACAGCAACCCTTCCAGTGAGCGACTGAGCTCACTGGCCCCCAAGTACCTGAGCTTGGCCCCCTGCCGTACCATGGCCGCTTCGAGGTTGGTGTCATCGCTGAAGAACCACCATTCAGTGTCAGCCAGAGCAGGGGGATCCCACTGCGGATTGGTAAGCGGTACGGTAAAACGGAAGCAGGAGCCCTCTCCTGCCTTGCTGGTCAGTGTCAGTGCCCCCCCCATTTTGCACACCAGCTGTTCACAGATTGCCAACCCCAGTCCGGTGCCACCAAAACGACGGTTGATATCTGACTCCACCTGCTCAAAAGGCGTGAACAGCAGCGCCTGCTTCTCTTCGGCGATCCCGATACCGGTGTCACTGACACTGATGGTCAGTTGCTCGCTCAGGTAGCTGACCCGGATAGTAATCCCCCCTTGTTCGGTAAACTTCACCGCATTGTTGAGCAGGTTGGAGATGACCTGACCGATACGCACCCCGTCGATGTCGGCCCAATCGGGCACATGATGCTCCCACTCCAGCACCACGTTGAGCCCCTTGTTATGAGCCAGTGCCGCATGGCCACGAATGGCATCGCAGATCACCGTTTGCAACCGGCTGCTCTGGTAATTCAACTGCAACTGACCTGCTTCTATCTTGGAGAAATCGAGGATGTCATTGACCAGATAGAGCAGGTTGTTGGTCGAGGTGACCACATTGCGCACCATAAAACGCTGGTCGTCGTTGAGCTCGCTCATTTGCAGCAATTCGAGCATGCCATGCATGCCTGAAATGGGAGTGCGCAGCTCGTGGCTCATGGTTGCCAAAAAGCGGCTGCGAGCCTGCATCGCCTGCTCGGCATAGGAGCGAGCTTCGCGCAGCTCATATTCCTGTTGCTTGAGAGCCGTAATGTCCTGAATGACCCCATTGAGGATCAGCGCCTGCTGTTCCTGTCTGACAAAGTTGCCACGTACTTGCAGGTAGCGATCTCCCTCAGGTCGCTCCACCTTGACCTCCAGATCGAGGGGAGCCAGAGTCTCGGCATGATTGGCCACCTTGCTGACAAAATCCTGGAGCGCCTCTTCGGTAAAACCGAACACCTCACCACCCGATTCGGCATTGAACAGATCCTGCCGGGAAGCCCCGAGGATCTCGCTGGCCCCCTGAGAAGCATACAAAAACCTCCCCTTGCCGGGTCCTTGCCACAAATACTGATAGACCACCCCAGGCATGCTGTCGGTAATCTGGGTAAGGCGATTTTCAGCCTGACGGGCGCGCTCCTCCGCCTCCTTGAGCCGGCTGACATCGGTCAGTACCGTCAACACCCCCTGCATATTGCCATCCGGATCTCTATAGGGGCGTTTGGCATAGATAACATGGCAGGTCGTGCCATCGGCTCGCAGGTTGCTCCCGGCCCCCTCCAGATCCTGGCCGGACTGCCACACCCAGCGCTCTTCTTCCAACACACTGTTTCTGAGTGCCTCGGGCATGCTTTGCAGCTCCTCACTGCTACTGCCAGCACCGAGGAAAGCATCGCGATAGGCCTGATTGCACAAGGTGATCCGCTGCTCGCTATCACGTAGCGCCACCATGGTTGGCAGTGAGTTGAGCAAGGTCTGCACAAACAGCAACTGTTCGTTCAGCTTGTCCTCTGCGATTTTCCGCTGCGCAATCTGGCGACGCAAACTGCGAGCCCAGAGCATCACCAGTAAACCGCTGACGAGCAAGGCGCCCCCCCCTATGGCCAACCACTTGTAAATCAGGGTGTAATCAGACTCGATATTGACCGACACATTGAGCCAGCGTCGTTCCAGCAGTTGCCACTCCTCATCCGTGATGGTCAGCAGCAACTTGTCCATGATGCGGAGCAACTCGGGCTGAGCATTATCGACGGCCATACTGATAGGTACGGAAAATTCGGGGGAGCTCAGCACTACCTGATACTTCTCATTGAACCCCTTCATTGCCTGCTGTCCCAGATTGGTCATGGTCAACAGCACATATTCAGCTCGCCCAGTGTCAAGCAAGGTCAGTAAATCGGCATCCTTGCCCACTTCGATAATATTGGCGCCCAGCGTGTGAATGAGAGAGGCTTCGTAAGAACCCGTCACACCACCAATCAGACGCCCTTTCAGCTCGACCAGCGATTTCAGCGGGCGGGCACCGTGTCTGGCTACGACATAGCTGTCGAACTTCAGATAGGAGGAGGTAAAAGAGGCAAAGGACTGACGATCCTTGAGCGGTGTCATCAAGGGAATAAGGTCCACTTTGTGCTGTTTCAGCAGTTTAAGTGACTCCTGCCAGGTATTTGTCGACGCCAGCTCAAAGCGGATCCCGGAGCGCAGACTCAATAACTTCATCAGGTCTGCCGTATAGCCATGCAATTCACCTTCGTCATCGATTTCACTGATGCCGGCAAATCCGGGGGCAACGGCGAACTTGATCACCTTGTTTCTCTGTTTCAGCCAATTGGTCTCATCTGGTTCCAGCAACAGACCTGCGTTGGCGCGTTCATTTTTCTGATGCAACCGTAATCGTGAGTCTGCAACAGGTATCCGTTGATATGCCTGCCAAAGCCTCTCGCTCAGCTCTGGCTGGCGGGAGCTGGTCGCCATCGTCAGCGTACTGCCAGAAAGCCACCCAGGAGCGACAACCCCCATTGATGCAGGCATTCTCTCCATCTTGAGGGAAACAATTGGTTCCAAATCAAGATATGCATCGACAGCCCCCAGCTTGACCATATAGGTCGCCTCGTTACGGCTCTCCAGCTCAGTTACATCAGAGATCCCCAAACGATCCAACTCATTGCAACTGCCAAACCCGCGAATACAGACCCAGCGTAACTTGCGCGCCTGATCCAGGGTCAATCGCTGATCCGGGGTATGCATTAAAATGGAGCGAGCATAAGAACCGATACTGCCAATAGGGTTTATCCCCTTCAATTCAAGAGCATTACGTTCGACCCCGATTAATGCATCAATCTGGCCGCCTTGGAGAGCAATCTGGGCATCCACGTAGGAGTTGTAGGGGATATAACGCAATGACACGCCCATTTCGGCTGCAATGCGCGAGGCCAGCTCCTTGAGCGGACCGGCATAACGCTGGTTGGGGAGTTGATAGATGAAAGGGAGATAGCCGCCACGGGGAACCCCGACCAGCAGCTCCTTTTGTGCGGAGATTTCGTTGCTTGTGCTCTCATCTTGCGGTTGGGGAGCCGCAACAGCCAACATGCCCGAAAGCAACAGCAAAATGGGAAGAAAAAGCTGACGAAAGAGTGGCATAAGGTCTTGTCCTGATGAGTAAAACAGATACGGCTGCCACCTCTAATCTTGCAGATCCTGACGACGCAAGGCGAGAAAACAATCACAGCTGTTACAAAGAGGGCGGAGAGGATAATACTGAGTAACCAACATGTGAACCTGGAATCAACCGTAAGATGGAAAAATGGCAGGCATGAAGCCTGCCATTTCACTAGCGAGGGGGATCTTATTCTCCCCTTCGCGATCAGGTTATTCGATTCCCGAGTCGGAAGCCGGTTTGATACTCTCGCTCGCGAACGAGGGCGATCTGACCCTGATACCCTTCCAGCCCGATATCCCTGAGCAGGGCGGGTGACAGATTGACCTGCACAAGACGACGCTCGACCCGGGCAATCCTTCTCTGGACCAGGGATTCAACACTGCGCAGTAAAACCAGTTCGATAGACATGACATTCTCCAGTTGAACATGCGGTTCTCCCGGAGAAAGTGGATATCACCCTGCGGGACGAACCGCGGGTGATAAAAAGACAGGGGTTACCTGTTTACGCCACGCGGTAAAAGAGCACGAGATTTCACGCCGCACGCAGTGCCGCGAGAGAATGCAATATTGAGCATCAGATGTTGCATTTTCGTCTCCTTACCGGATAAAAGTTGAACAGGTTGCAGAAGTCTAAAAAATATCCGAATTTAAAACAAGCCTCTTGCGACTCCTTTTTAAACGTTTTTACGGCATTTTATGCTGCCCGAAGGGGAGCTTGGGGCATCAGATCCCCGAGAGTAGCCGGTACTCTTCCAGTACATAGGTATCCGTCATGCCGCTGACATAATCGAGCAGCAGCCGCACCCGGTAATACCACTCTTGCTCGTTCTGGCAGGCAAAACGCGGATCAGGGGTGGCGATCGCCAATCGATAAGCCTTGAGGTGACGAGCCGAGAGGCGGTGATAGAGGCGGCGCGCAAAGAAAAGCGTCTGACTCCCCTCCCCGGCCAGCAGGCGGGCAAATTGCCGCGCCGGCAGCGCCAACAGACAGGAATAACTTGTCAGCACCCCGCGCAGTGCCGCATACCCTTCCAGCTCGAGCGCTTCCACCTCGGGGCGCATAAAGACCAACTCGCGGGCCACCTGCTTGAGGATATCGAGCACCCGCGCCGCCGGCGCCTGACCGTGCAGCAGCGCTTGCGGATAGGATCCCTGCAAAATGGCCTGATGTTCGCTGACATAGCTCTGCGCCGCCAGCGCCACCAGATCCCGGGTCAGTTGCAGGCGAAAATGGGGGAAAAAGCCCCGGCCGGAGGCCAGCGCCTCATCCAGCAAGGTGCCCATGTAGTCACTCTGGTCAGCAGCTCGCAGCGCAGCCAGCAGTTCACCCTGAGTCAGGATCCGCCGGTCTACCGCATCTTCCAGATCGGCGATGCAGTAGGAGATGTCATCGGCCGCCTCCATGATGTAGACCAGCGGATGACGACAACCAGGGGCCAATCCCAGACTCTGGCCGAGGGCACGGTAGAGCGGCTGCTCGCTAAAGAAGATGCCCCGTTTGCTGCTCCAGCCATGATGCTGGCCATAGCTCACCCCGGGTTGCGGCTGCTGCGGGTATTTGCAGAGTGCCGCCAGTTGTCCAAGCGTCAGGTTGAGCTCGTGCAGGCTGTGCACCAACCGCAAGCTCTGGGCGTTGCCATCAAACAGTTGCAGGTCCTGACGCAATTCAGCCCACTGGGCCGAAGGTGGCTGCGCCAGCGCCTGCTGATAGAGGGGATCGAGCATCTCGCCGAGCCACTGGCTCATCACCTGCTCGCCAAAGTGGCCAAACGGCGGGTTGCCCACGTCATGAAGCAGGCAGGACATCTCCACCAGATTGATAAAAGCCCCTTCACAGACCATCCCGGCAGGCAAGGCAGCCAGAATGCGGCGGCTGATCTGGCGACCGGTCTCCTGCACCTCCAGCGAGTGGGTGAGGCGGCTGCGCACCGAAGCCTTCACATCGAGCGGAAAGACCTGGGTCTTCTGTTGCAACCGGCGCACTGGCGCGGCCTGCACGATACGGGCGCGATCCTGCTCGGTCGCCTCCAGCAGCTCCTCATCCCCCCAAGAGTGGATGCGCGCAGGGGTAATCAAACGGCTATACATCTCGCAGCTCCTTGCCAGCAACTTCCATCAGACTCAAGACAACCTCCAGCCTCAAGACAGCAACCAGCGCCGCAGACGGGCGATATCACCCGGATATTCCCGGCGCAGAGTCTCAATCCAGTCTTCCACGTTTTCCCACCAAGCGGGGTGATCCGGGCTCTGGATCAGCTGTGCCGTCTGCTGCAATCGGCGCAGGCCAATGGAGCCTGCCGCCCCTTTTATCTTGTGTGCCTCTTCCACCACCCCAGCTTGATCCTTGGCAATCATGTTGGAGTCGAGCACTGCCATGTAGTCCGGCATCATCTTCTCGAACAGATCAACGCTGGAGAGCAGCACTGGTTTACCCACGGTATCGGCGTAATCGGTGAGGAAGGGGATATCCAGCAGGGCATCCTGATTGCCCGCATCCGATTGCTCGTCCGCTTCATCCTCGGCCAGATCGGCAAACAGGTGACCAATCACCTCCCGCACGGCTTTGGAGCCAAGCGGCTTGTTGATCACATCCTGCATGCCGTGATCCCGATAATACTGACGATCGCCGGTGGAGTTGGCGGTGAGCGCCACCATGGGTGGCAGGCTGTCGCCATAACGCTCCAGCAGGGTTTTCGCCACATCGAAGCCGGTCATGTCCGGCAGCTGGATATCGAGCAAAATGAGGTCGAAATCATCCGGGTTGGCCATCGCCAACGCCTGAGTGCCGTCCCGTGCCACCTGCACCTGATGACCCAGCTTGCCCAGCAGGGCGCAGGCCACCGTCACGTTGAGCTCCACATCCTCCACCAGCAGGATATCGAGGGAGGGCATCTCCTCCTCCTGCTCTGGCAACACAGGCTCGGCGCAAGCCACTTCCAATTCTGCGGTGAAGCAGGAACCTTCGCCCGGATCGCTGTCCACATAGAGCTGGCCGCCCATCGCCTGCACCAGCTGACGGGAGACCGCCAACCCAATGCCGGTACCGGTGGCGTGTTTCTTGCCCTGCACCTGATAGTACATGGCGAAGATCTTCTCCTGCTGGGCGCGCGGGATACCGATGCCGGTATCCTCCACCTCGAAGTGCAGGGCCAGCTTACCCGGCTCATCGGCGGGATGGGAGAGACAACGCACGGTGACGCCCCCCTCATCGGTAAACTTGACCGCATTGCCCACCAGATTCCACAGCACCTGACGCAGGCGAGTGCCGTCAGCCATCACGAATTGCGGCATGTCGCCATCCCGATCGAAATGGAGATAGAGCCCCTTCTGCTCCGCCTGAATGCGCGACAGGGTCTCCAGCTCGTCGAGGAAGGCAGGCAGGTCGATACGGGTTGGCGCAATTTCGAGGCGACGGCGATCGAGCTTGTCCAAGTCGATGATGTCGTTGAAGATATTGCCAAGGGTCACCGCACTCAGGTGAATGGTCTTGAGCTGCTGATGCTGCTTGGGATCGAGGGGAGTATCCATCAGCATCCGGCTTAAGCCCACGATGCCATTGAGCGGGGTGCGCAACTCGTGGCTGATGGTGGAGATGAAGGTGGTCTTGTCGCGGCTCGCCTTCTCCAGTTTGTCCTGATACTGCTTGCGCTCGGTGATGTCGCGGCCAAAACCGAGCAGGCCGAGTCGCTTGCCGAAGCGGTCGAAAAAGGGCACCTTGCGCAGCTCGAAGTAAGCCTTGCGGCCATCGGGATACTCCAGCCACTGCTCGTAGGTGAGCGGCTCGTTGCTGGCAAAGACCTGCTTGTCGGTCTCCACCACCTTGTTGGCGATCTCCTGCTTGTAGACATCGAACGGGGTCAGACCAATCAGCTCGGCCTCCACCTTGCCGGTCAGCTCTTCCATGGCTCGGTTGCAGCCGGAGAACTGCTCATCCTCGTTGCGGTAGTAGACCAGATCCGGGGAGCAGTCGATAAAGGATCGCAGCAGCGCGGTGCGCTCCCCCAGATGAAGCTGGGCTTTCTCCCGCTGGAACACCTCGTTCTCGAGATCCTCGATGGCCTGCAGACGCAGGCTCTCGGCCCGGTTGGTCTCGGCAATCTGGGCGTTGAGGCGGCTGATGTTCTCCTGCAGCTGGGTATTGAGCTCCAGATCCCGCTCGCGCATATCTTGCAGCTTGCGCACCATCCGGCTCAGTCGCTGACGGGAATCCTCCAGCTGATCCACCACGATGGAGAGAAAATAGACCGCCCAGGGGGTCACCAGAAGGCCAAAGAAGACCGAGCGAACGAAGTCGATCACATCGATATTGCCGCGCAGGAACAGGGTCACCCCCATCTGGATGGCGACCGCCAGCACGATAATGCCCGCCGCCAGGAACATGCTGAAGCGCACCAGTCCCAGCTTCGTCATCAGATCGACATAATATTGCGCCCAGGATTTAATCTGTTTCATCTTATTATTTTCCCCCGATATTCGCGGTACAGAATACCAGCACACTAGATTGAACTCTTCTTATCTCGCACAATTAATTAACGATTCGCCGAATCAAATGAGTGGGTTAGGATAATTGGCAATATTGAGTCAGTTACCATTAAGGTTTTTTCTTTATACTCACCGGCCGAAAAATTCATACCCGTTTAATTTAGGAGTTATCTGATGCGTAACATCACCTTGCTAGGCCTGGGCCTGCTGGTCGCAAATAGTGCTTATGCTGATTTGGGCGAAATACCCAAGGAGTCTGGCTGGTCCGGTTTCCTGCTTGGCGGGGTCAGTGTCATCAATTACGAATCGAATTTTTATAGTGGTGATGATGAAAACCGCCGCCTGAGTGGACTGGGCAGTGCCGAGAGCAGCTCCGCCGTTGCCCCGCTGCTCAACGCCGATATCCGCTACACCTTTGCCGATACCCGCACCCAGGTCTTCCTCGGTAACCTGATCCAGGATGCCATCCGTTTCGACTTCACCCAGCAGCTCGGTATCCGTCAGGAGATGAGCGACAAGGGCATTGTAGCTGGCTCCGTGGTCTTTAATGCCATGCCGACCGAGCAGTGGAGCGATCCGTTCGATACAAATCATGATCGCCAGTCGACCGATATCAAGTCAAAAGGGGTGCGCTTCGCCTGGGACAGCATCTGGGGTAGCAACTTCAATGGCAGCCTGACCACCCGCAACATCGAGGTGGATGAGGAGCGCAGCGGCAGCCAGTATGGCGCCGATACTGCAGCCAAACTGGATCGCAACGGCAAGATCCACGCCCTCGACCTCTCCTACAAATGGCAGCTGGCACCCGGTCAGATGCTGGAGCCAGCCTTTATCTACCGCCAAGCCGATCTGGATGGCAGCGCCCAAAGCTACAAGAGCAACGGCCTGCAGTTGACCTACGGCATGCGCGCTTCCCAGTGGTCTTTCGTCAGCAACGCCTATCTGGGCCAGACCAAATATGATGAGGCCAACCCCATCTTTGGCCAAAACGCCGACTCCGACGAGTTTGCCCTGACCGGTACCTTCTTCTGGCACCGCCTGTTCGGTATCGCGCCGCTCTCGGCAACCTTTACCGCTGGCTATGCCAAGTCCGATTCCGACATCAACTTCTACGATTCTGAATCCGTGATGTTCAACACCGGCCTGCTCTACAACTTCTAACGACAGTTGTGCGCACCGATACAACAAGGCCACCCGAAGGTGGCCTTGTTGCTATCCGGCGTTTGCCTCAAATACCCAGGGAGTCGAGCAGATCGTCGTGATCGTTGGCGACCGGGGCCGCAGCCTGAGTCGGCTTGGCGGCATCCTGCTTGGCCTGGGCGATCAGGGCATCGGGATCCAGCTCTTCATGCTCCATCCCCTCATTGTGGATGCGGATGAACTCGGTTTTGTCCATCGCCAGCTCCAAATAGAAGATGTTGTTGCGGGCGGTGAAGAAGGTGACGCGGCGGGACTCCGGGCTGTCGAGATTGGTATCGACGCTCAGCATCACCTGCTTGTTGAGGGCCAGCATCTTCGGCTGGTTCTGGGTGATGTGGGTCTGCAGATCCCGACCCACCTTGACGGTGAAGCTGCCGACGATCTGGTTCATCAGCTCGCCCATCACGTTGCTCACCTCGTCAGAGGTGTGGGAGATGGCGAGATCCTCCTTGGAGAGTCCCATGCTGAGCATGTAACTCTCGTACAGCTCCATGGCGGCGGCGGCGGAGAAGTTGATCACCACCAGACCGGAAAAACCGCCATCGAACAGCACGAAACAACCGATATCCGGCTTGAGGCAGGTCTTGCTGATCCGCTGCACCATGCCGGAAAACCGCACCTGACTCATGGTCGCGGCACTCAAAACGTCCGTCACCGAGTTGCACAAGCTGAGCAGCACATCCTCTGTGGTCAATACGGCATCGTCATCGGATCTTGTCACTATCATGGGACCTTCCTGAACATCGAAAATGGGCTTATCTATACCATAACTCTAACAGATGGCGCGGCCCGGAGACTGAAATAGCGACACGCCTCTCAGTTGACTCCGTTATCAGCAGCCACAGGGGTGAAACCGCTCAGCTTGGCGAGCCGGGCACGCCATGTATCGGCCTGCTGCGCCAAAACTTGTGGCTCGTAAGGCACGACCGGATGAGCCCCCCAGATGGGGCCGGGCCAGGCGCGATCCGTCGCAAAACGGGCGACATGGTGAAGATGGAGTTGCGGCACCAGATTGCCCAGCGCACCTATGTTGATCTTGTCCGGGCTGAGGGCCTGCTCCATCAGGGCGGCGACAGCGCAGGACTCCTGCATCAGCTGTTGCTGCTGCTCCGGCGCCAGATGGTGAATTTCCCGCAGGTTGGCTACTCGCGGTACCAGGATAAGCCAGGGATACTGGCTGTCTTTTGCCAGCAAGACACGGCAGAGGGGCAGATCCCCGAGCCACCGGGTATCTGCCTGCAGGCGTGAATGCAATTCAAACATGAAAACCTCGTTGAGTACGATGAACAGAGCGCCTGAAAAAGGAGTGTCCACGTTACTGCAACGGGCAGAAAACTTAAAGCTGTGGCACGGCCCAACCGATAAAGCGCTTGCGAAGGGCCGGGTCGGCCTGGAGGAACAACTGCTGCAACTGCCCTTCCAGCTCGTTGGTTGCCATAACGGGTTGCGCCCCACCGGAGAGCGTAGCCGTTGGTTGTGTAGTCACAGCGACGGCCGTCAGCGCCGCCTTGCCGCCGCTGCGGTTGTATTCAGCCAGTTTGCCGTTCCAATCCACCCCAAGCAGCATGCCACTGGTCACCAGCGCGTCCTGCTGGATGGCAAGCGCGCGGCCATTCTCCTGCAACGCCACCACCGGATCCTTGGCATATGCCTGCATCCCCCGCTCGTCTCCCGGTACGCTGGCCGTCAGCTGCAAATGCTGATTGCTGCCCTGATAGCGCACCACCTGCGGCTCGGAGCGTACCTGCCGATCATTCTCGCTGCTGCTGCGACTGGGGATCACCCCCTCGAAGCGCACCAGCAGTTGCTGCTCGCCATCCGCCAGAGTGGCATGTTGCTCATCCTGCAAGGTGCCGTTGCTCACCGCGAGGATGCGGAAATTCTCCGGCACCTTCACGTCCACCATGGCCTGCACACTGCCAGCCCCCAACACTGCACAGAGCAGCACAAAACCGGTCAACCCTCTATTACTCTTCATTCCCGCTGATCTTCCTGATGCCGATGATGGGCGCAGGGTAGCAGCCGAAGATGACAGAAAAATAACGCCGCTCAGAGCAGGTAGTGGGGTCGCTCGGCAAACCACTGGGCCAGCACCTGCTTGAACAGCCGGATCTTGCGCGGCACCCGTCGCTGCTGGGCATGCAACACATGAAGCTGATGCAGGCCGCTCTGCCACTCGTCGAGCACGGTCACCAGCTCCCCTGCCGTCAGCAGCGACTCCACCAGCATCAGCGGGCACTTGGCATAGCCCATACCGGCGCGCGCCAGTTGCAGCACTGTGCTGTAGTGGTTGGCCCGCACCTTGCCCTGCACCAGAATGTGGGCCTCCTCCCCCTCACGGATAAAGTGCCACTGCTCCCAGGCCGGATTGTGCCCCTGCAACAGGCAGCTGCGCCCGCTCAGCTCATAGGGAGTGGTGGGACGCCCCTCTCGCGCCACCAGTGCGGGGCTCGCCACCACCACATCCTTGAGTCGGCCAAGAGGAAGTGCGACCAGATTGTCCGGCACCTCGTTCATGGCGCGCAGGGCGATGTCGTTCTCCCCCTGGCTCATGTCGACCATCTGGTTGGTGAAGTTGAGCTCCACCGCCACTCCCGGGCAGAGCGCGGCAAAGCTGGTCAGCAGCTCGCTCACCATCCGATCGCCGGTGCTGACCGGGCAGGTAAAACGCAGGCGGCCACAATCCTCTTCGGTCAGCGCCTGAATATCCTGCTCTGCCTGCCGTGCCAGCGCGAAGATCTCCCCCGCCTGCTGGTAGAGGGTCTTGCCCGCCTCGGTCAGACTGAGGCGGCGGGTGGTGCGCTGCAACAGTTGTGCATTGAGGGAGGACTCCAGCGCGCTGACGTGGCGACTCAGCATCCCCTTGCTGACCCCCAGCGTATCGGCAGCGGCCGAGAAACTGCCGCGCAGCACCACCTCGTAAAAGCTGGCCAGATGGGCGATATCCATCATTAGCTCCAATATGGAAACAATGGGTTTATTTTACGCGCTTTTTCGCATTTTCTGTTGCGCTAGAATCGATACATCCCAACCAGGAGTGATGCAGATGAAAATTGTGATTGTGGGTGCCTCCGGCACCGTCGGCTCCGCGGTCAGTGAACTGCTTGCCAAAGATCATCAGGTGATCCGGGTCGGCCACAGCCGTGGTGATGCCACGGTCGATATGCGCGATCCCGCCTCCATCAAGGCGCTGTTTGCCCAGGTGGGCCAGTTTGATGCGCTGGTCGTCGCCAGCGGCAGCGTGGCCTTCAACGGCCTGACCGAGATGACCGACGAGCAGTGGCAGGTGGGACTGGAGAGCAAGCTGATGGGCCAGATCAACCTGACCCGAGCCGCCATTCCCTATCTGACTGACAAGGGTTCCATCACTTTGATCAGCGGTATTCTGAGCGAGGAGCCGATCAACTGGGGCGTGAGCGCCAGCACCGTCAACGGCGCCATCGATCACTTTGTGAAAGCGGCCGCCTGCGAGCTACCCAGAGGCCTTCGCATCAACGTGGTGAGCCCCACCGTGCTGGCGGAGTCGATGGACAAATACGCCGACTTCTTCCCGGGCTTCGTGCCGGTGCCAGCCGCCAAGGTAGCGCAGGCTTACAAGAAGTCGGTGTTGGGCATCCAGACCGGTCAGGTGTTCAGAGTGAACGGCTGATCGCCGCCCGCTAACCGCCAGACCAGCAATAAAAACGGGCCCCGCAATGGGGCCCGTCTGTTTATTTGCTTCTATCTTCCGCCACCAGCAAACGTTTGTTTCTAGGCAACAAAAAAGAGAGCAACCCTTAGTCGATCAGACCGTACTGATCGCGCAGCACCTCGATGATCTCCTGCTTGGGATTGGCAGAACGCGCCAGCTTGTGGCCGATGATCTTCTCGGCGATCCCGACATAGGTGTTGGAGATATCCATCATCACTTCGGTCGGCAGCTTGTTGTCGCGGGCCAGGGCAAAACGTTCCGGCATGCGGTTCTTATTAAGCAGGATGTCCGGATCCGGGAAGTGGTTGAGCAGCCACTGACGGAAACCCTCTTTGGACTTCTCGACAATCTGACCGTCGCGCAGGGCCGCGCCATCCCAGATACGGGAGCTGTCGGGGGTGCCCACTTCGTCCATGTAGATCAGCTTCTCGTTGCCAGCGGCATCGTGGACGTAACCAAACTCGAACTTGGTATCGACGAAGATCTGATCCAGCCCGGCCAGCGCGTCGCTGATGACGTTGAAGCCCTCTTTGAGCAGCACTTCGTAGCGGTCGATGTCGGCCGGTTTGCTGAAGTTGAAGCCTTTATAGTGGCGCTCGATATCGGCACGGGAGACGTTGACGTCATCGGCTTCCGGCACGCCATCCAGCCCAGTCAGCACGCCCTTGGTGGAAGGGGTGATGAGGATCTCCGGCAGTTTCTGATCCTTTTTGAGCCCTTCCGGCAGGGTGATGCCGCAGAACTCGCGCTCGCCATCCTTGTAGGCACGCCACATGGAGCCGGTGATGTATTGGCGGGCAATCGCCTCGATCATCACCGGACGGGCTTTTTGCACGATCCAGACGAAAGGGTGCGGAATATCCAGAATGTGGCTGTCGGCCAGTCCTTTCTCCTTGAACAGCTTGAACCAGTGGCTGGAGATGGCGTTGAGCGCAGCCCCTTTGCCCGGCACGCCGTTCAGGCCATCCACACCTTGCCAGATGCAATCGAAGGCCGAGATGCGATCGCTGATCACCATGAGGGCGAGGGGCGCATCGGCCGGCACATCATAGCCTTTCTCTTTTATGAGCCGGGCACTGTCTTCGGGGGTCAACCAGTAGACGCTGCGCACTTTGCCGGAATGGACAGGTTTATCGGTACGGATCGGCAAATCGTCATTCACCGCCAATACTTGATCTGCAAGACTCATGGCTAATAACACTTCCTGTTTGTGGGGGGTAAACATCGCGAGTTCCTCACCTGCGCGCTCTGTTTGCAACGGGCAGGCAAAGGGGGTCGCATCATCGAAAACCGCTCGGAATCCCCGCGTA
The DNA here is from genome assembly GCF_051920165.1 of Aeromonas sp. 11P. Lineage (NCBI taxonomy): Bacteria > Pseudomonadati > Pseudomonadota > Gammaproteobacteria > Aeromonadales > Aeromonadaceae > Aeromonas > Aeromonas sp. 11P. Next base: position 3,711,408 of record NZ_JBQBDJ010000004.1, on the reverse strand, counting down.
TTCAGGGGCATTCTGATAACAAAACAGGGGCACAAGGCCCCTGTATTTATTCTGCTTTTGCTGCTGCCTGATCGGCCAGCCCCTTGGCGAACGCCTCGGACAGGCTGATATACATCTGGGAGATAACCCCGGACGATACCGGCTTCTTGTCCTTGTCGAACAGGGTGATGGAGGTCTTGCCTCCCGCCATTTCGCCAAGCTGGAAGCGGTATTTCTCCTCCTCCAGTTTGAACGGCTCGCTCCCTTTCGCCTTCCAGAACTCGGCGCCCGGCTCTTCGTATTCAACGTCGATCCAGCCCAGTGACTGCTGGGTATCCTTGATGGTGAAACCGTAAGCGGGCAGTACCTGGTTGAGGCGACGCCACACCTGGTCAAAGGAGCCTTCGGCAATCCAGGCGCTCAGTTCGTTGTTGTCCAGACCCAGTTGCAGACCCATTCCATCGTTGGACTTGTACTGCTCGCGGGCTTTCAGCTGGCTGTCGTAATAGAGAGAGAACTGGTTCAGCACTCGCGCGGCATAGCGCTGGGCATCGGCAGGGGTCAGCTTATTGCTGGTCTCGCCGTCGATGGTCTCTTCGTGATCCAGTACCCGGACCGACATGTTGACGGCGTGGCGCTGGGCGTCGTTGCGTACGGTGAACTGGTAACGCTGACGGATTTTGAAGTCTTCGTCATCTTCACCCCAGCCATCGAGGGCGACCGTGTTGTCAAACCAGCCGGTCTGCAATACGCCATCCTGCTGATCTAGCTTCTCGGTGGTGACCTTGTGTTTGGCCAAGAAGTTCATCAGGAACGACCAAGTATCGCGCTCCACGCTCTGGCTGGTGCTCAGGGCATAGAAGGCAACGGTCGGTTCGGTTGCGCTCTGCACTACCTGACTGCCCGGTACCACGGTCAGCAGTTGAGCGGGTGGGCGCACATCAACCTGGGCGCCGAGGGCACCTTCACGGCTGCTTTCGGGAAGCGGCGGGATATCGTACTGGCTGTTGAAGGTGGGGGCACTCAATCCTGCGGGGATCAAGAACGCGCGGCCCTCGAGGCGGGCATCTTCATAACCGAAGTCGCGGTTGGCCATTTTGCGATCCTGGGGTGTGCTGCAACCGGCCAAGACGGCCACAGTCGCAACGCTCAGCACCAGACGGGCTCTATTTCCCTTTCCATTAGATTTAAACACTCGCCATCAACTCCGCTGTGGTCAGTGCTCGCGCCATCAGCTGTTCGCCCTCGGGGGTGAGGTCAACCAGCGGCAGGCGCAAGGTGGCTGTTGCAATCAACCCCAGTTGGGCACAGGCCCATTTCACCGGGGTAGGGCTCGGTTCGCAGAACAGAGTCTTGTGCAACGGCATCAAGAGATTGTTGATGTCATGTGCCTGTCCGGCATCACCGGCCAGCGCAGCACGACACATGTCGGCCATCTGGGCCGCTGCAATATTGGTGGTGACCGAAATCACGCCATCGCCACCTTGCAGCATAAAATCACAACCAGTGGCATCGTCGCCACTGTAGAGAGCAAACTCCGGCCCGCACAGTTCGCGCAGCTGCGGGGTGCGGCTCAAATCGCCGGTTGCCTCTTTCAAACCGATAATGCCGGGAACCTTGGCCAGACGGGCCACTGTCTCCGGTTTGAGATCGCAACAGGTGCGACCGGGCACATTATAAAGAATTTGGGGCAGACCACTAGCCTCGACGATCGCACAATAGTGGCGATAGAGACCTTCCTGAGTGGGCTTGTTGTAGTAAGGAGTCACCGAGAGGCCCGCCACCACGCCGGTTTTGGCCAGTCGCTTGGTCAATTCAATGGCATGGGCGGTATTGTTGGAGCCGCAGCCGGCGATGACGGGAATGCGTCCGGCGGCATACTCAACGGTCTTTTCAACGACGGCGATATGCTCCTGCTCGCTCAGGGTCACAGATTCCCCTGTGGTGCCCACCGCAACAATGGCGCTGGTCCCCGCGCTGACATGATAGTCGACCAGCTTGGCCAGACTGGCCCAATCGACTTCACCTGAAGCCAGCATGGGGGTAACGAGCGCAACAATACTACCGCGTAACATGGACTTTTCTCCCGATTTTCAGGGGCGTAATGGTAAAGCTGACCCCTTTGAAAAACAAGGGAGAGAGGGGGCAAGCCGTGATACCATCCGGAACAAAAAGTAATGGACGAAAGTCGGCAGCGCCCCTCAGGGAGTGGTCATCAGGGTCGGAGGGTTGGCTTGCCAGCGCGGCTTTCGCAACGAAATAACGGACGAGAGAAGATTTATGACTCACTACCTGGTCGTAACGGCCATCGGCACGGACAGGCCTGGCATCGTCAATGAAGTGACCCGCCACGTCAGTGGCTGTGGTTGCAACATTGTGGACAGCCGCCTTGGCATCTTCGGCAATGAATTTACCTTTATCATGCTGCTCTCGGGCGACTGGAACAGCTTGATGCAACTCGAAATCAGCCTGCCCCTGCGTAGTCAGGAGTGGGATCTCATCACCATGATGAAACGCACCGAGCGCCACCAGTCCCTGCAGTATGACGTCCGCGCCAGTGCCGATCTGTTGATCCGCGACGAGCCGGGCATCGTAAGCCAGTGCACCCAGTTTTTCAGCGAACATGGCTGGAATATTCAGGCGATGCAATCCATGACCCTGGAGCAGCAGCCGTTCAACCTACTGAAGATCAGTTTTCAGCTCAATCTGGCCAGAGAGGGTGAAGTGGAAGGTTCGCAAACCGCCTTCGCCGAATTCTGTCGTCAACTGGGTGCCGAATCGTTCGAGTTTATCGTCAATCGCAAACACGCCTGAAGGCGTTTTACCCGAGGAGACCCCATGCAACCACTACAAGCTGGCAGCCCCGCCCCCGATTTCTCCCTGCCCGACCAGAATGGCAATCAGGTCAGCCTCGCTGGCCTGCGCGGCAAAAAAGTGCTGGTCTACTTCTACCCCAAGGCGATGACTCCCGGCTGCACCACCCAGGCCTGCAGCCTGCGCGATGTGAACGCCGAGCTGGCAGCCCTCAATGTGGTGGTGCTTGGCATCAGCCCGGATCCGGCCAAACGGCTGAAAAAGTTCGAAGAGCGGGACCAGCTCAACTTCACCCTGCTGGCCGATGAAGACCACGCCGTCGCCGATGCCTTTGGCGTCTGGGGCCCGAAGAAATTTATGGGCAAGGAGTATGACGGCATTCACCGCCAGAGCTTCCTGATCGACGAAGAGGGCAAGATTGCCCACCACTTCGACAAGTTCAAAACCAGCGATCACCATCAGGTGGTACTGGATTTACTCAAGGGATAACCTTCCCCTGCGTCATTGAAAGGCCTGCCATGCAGGCCTTTTTTATCTGGCCAGCCGCCCCTTGCCAACGGATTTTTCTCACCAACTCCCCCGCCCAGATCAAAAAATTCATTTTATATATGGGTTAACGTGACCCCAGAATCATCTTCCAGCGAGATATCCCATGAACATGAGCAACACTGAGCGTTTGATCCTGAGCAACCAGTACGAAATTCTGGCGAAACTCAATCCGGAGAAAGCGGACATCTACCAGCGCGCCAGCACCATCATCGAGCGCGGCTACTGCCTGCAGATCCTCGAGCTGGAGAAGAGCTTCGGCCATCTGGATCTGGCGACCTGCCAGGAGGTGATCGACACCCTGGAGCTGCACCACGCACTGGCCATCTCATGGGGCAATCTGGATGCCGCCGATCAGGGCGAGATCAACGCCAGTCGGCTGGAGTTCAACGGCTACAGCCGCAGCCAGGAGCGTGAGCTGGCCGACTACGTCTGCTTCCTGCTGGAGGTGGACAAGCGCTTCCCCGAGCTCAAGTGCCCGTGCGACGAGCTCTCCAGCGACATCGCCATGCGCGACAAATACCAGCGGATGCTGACTGTATGGCGTCAGTGCCCCCGTCAGTACAAGCTCTCTATCCAGGAGATCCGCAAGGTGCTGGCGGCCTGAACCGCAACACCGACCGCAACAAAAAAGGCGCCAGTGGCGCTTTTTTGCATCTGAAACGGGTTATTCGTAGAGAAAGGATTTATCTAGCTGCTGGAAGGCAGCCTTGAGGGTATCGGCCAGCTCTTCATAGCGCGGTTGTGACACCAGCTGACGACGGCCCCCCTGCTCGTTCATCTTGCCGTTGATCTCCCGATACCAGCTCGCCAGCGAAGGGGGCAAACGGGTGTCGGCCCGCTGGCCGAGCCAATAGTAACCTTGCAGCGGCAAACTGAGCAGAAACAGCACCGAGGTGATGACGGAGGGCCAGTAGTGCAGCTCGCCAAACTGGAACTGCAGCATCACGCTCAGCACAGCCAGCGCGGGGATCACCTTGAGAGCGAACTCGGTCGCCTTGATCACCCGATTTTCTGGAAACATCGAATTGAGCTCGGGACGGCGCGGCCAAAGCGTCATATAATGGCGGCCTTGCTGTAACTTAGTTCCAAAAATGTTCATGCTCATACTACCTCCGAGCGCTTTTTGAACGTACTAACGGCAAAACCTCGACAAAATTTGATGCAAAGTAACAAAGGTTGAGGATGACTTTGTTATTTTTCAACAATCGGGTTATCCTTTGTACGCCCATTTTTGCGTCAAAAGCTTCTTGCTATTGACCTGTCAGGGACGTCTGGATTTCGGGTCTTGTATCACTATACAAGGGGCAAGCAACAGATTGCCAACCCTCATAAGGATAAGTTGAAAGTTTTTGGCCGCACCGCGTCCAACGCATCCGCCTACACAACCCAATCTGCGATAGGATTTATTCATGAGTAAGCTGGTTCTTGTTCTTAACTGTGGCAGCTCTTCCCTGAAGTTTGCCGTCATTGACGCAACCACCGGTGATGACCTGCTGTCCGGCCTGGCCGAGTGCTTCAACCTCGACGACGCCCGCATCAAGTGGAAACTGAATGGCGAGAAAGGCAGTGCCGATCTGGGCGCGGGTGCCGCTCACCAGGAAGCGCTGGACTTCATCGTCAACAAGATCCTGCCGCTCAATCCGGAACTGTCCAAGAACCTGATCGCCATCGGTCACCGTGTAGTTCACGGTGGCGAGCGCTTCACCTCTTCCGTTGTCATCTGTGAAGATGTGATTGCCGGCATCGAAGCTGCTGTTCCGTACGCACCGCTGCACAACCCGGCTCACCTGATCGGTATCCGTGAAGCTCGCCGCGTATTCCCGGCGCTGGCTGACAAGAACGTGGCCGTATTCGATACCGCGTTCCACCAGACCATGCCGGAAGAAGCCTTCCTGTACGCTCTGCCGTACAAGCTTTACAAAGAGAACGGCATCCGTCGCTACGGCGCTCACGGCACCAGCCACTACTACATCAGCCTGGAAGCTGCCAAGCAGCTGAACAAGCCGGTTGAAGAGCTGAACATCATCAACTGCCACCTGGGCAACGGCGGTTCCGTCTGCGCCATCAAGAACGGCAAATCTGTTGATACCTCCATGGGTCTGACCCCGCTGGAAGGCCTGGTGATGGGTACCCGCTCCGGCGATCTGGATCCGGCCATCATCTTCTTCCTGCACGACAAGCTGGGCATGAGCGTGGCCGATATCAACACCATGCTGACCAAAGAGTCCGGCCTGCTGGGTCTGACTGAAGTGACCTCCGACTGCCGTTTCGTTGAAGACAACTACGACAGCAAAGAAGAAGCCAAGCGTGCTATGGACGTTTACTGCTATCGCCTGGCCAAGTACATCGGCGCCTACGCTGCCGCCATGGACGGTCGTCTGGACGCCGTTGTTTTCACCGGTGGTATCGGTGAAAACTCCGCCCCGATCCGTGAAATCACTCTGAACAAGCTGGGTCTGCTGGGCTTTGACGTTGATCACGACGCCAACCTGAAGGCTCGTTTCGGCAAGGGTGGCGAGATCACCAAGGCTGGTTCTACCAAGGCCCTGGTTATCCCGACCAACGAAGAGTGGGTTATCGCCCACGACGCGCTGGAACTGGTCGGCGCTTAATTGACGCAGTAACTCGAGGCCGCCCACAGGGCGGCCTTTTCCTGATCCCAAAAAATGAACAAGGGGTATAAAGTGGCACGCACTATTATGCTTATCCCGGTCGGCACTGGTGTCGGCGTAACTTCCGTGAGTCTGGGCGTTGTTCGCGCCATGGAGCGTCACGGTGTCAATGTCAGCTTCTTCAAACCGGTTGCCCAGCCGCGTCCGGGTGAAACCGGTGCCGAGCGCTCAACCGCCGTTATCCGCGCTGCTGCCAACATCAATCCGCCCGAGCCCTTCACCCTCTCCTACGCCGAGAACATGATCAGCTCCAGCAACACCGACATCCTGCTGGAAGAGATTGTTGCCCGCTTCGAAGAGCACGTGAAATCCAGTGGTGCCGAAGTGCTGGTTGTCGAAGGTATGGTGCCGACCGACAAGCAGCCCTTTGCCAACAAGCTGAACTACGACGTCGCCAAGGCACTGGACGCTGACATGGTATTCGTGACCCACCCGGGCCATGACTCCAGCCAGAAGCTGAAAGAGCGCATTGAGCTGGCCTGCTCCAACTTCGGTGGTGTCAACAACCCCCGCATCGTTGGCTGCGTGATCAACAAGGTTGGCGCGCCGGTTGACGAGCATGGCGTAACCCGCCCTGACCTGACCGAGATGTTCGAAGCCCATCACCACGCTTCCGATGCGGCCCACAACCTGGAAGTGCTGCAAGTGTTCGGCAAGAGCCCGCTGCGCATCCTGGGTTGCATCCCCTGGAACACCCAGCTGATCGCCCCGCGCGCCAAGGATCTCGCCAAGCATCTGGCCGCCAAGATCCTGCACAAGGGTGAGCTGGACAGCCGTCGCCTGCAGACCGTGACCTTCTGTGCCCGCTCCATCCACAACATGGTCGAGCACTTCCGTCCGGGCAGCCTGCTGGTTACCTCCGGCGATCGCTCCGACGTCATCGTCTCCGCCTGCCTCTCCGCCATGAACGGCGTCAAGCTGGGCGCCCTGCTGCTGACCGGTAACTATCATCCGGAGCCGCAGGTCATGGCGCTGTGCCAACAGGCCATGGCCACCGGCCTGCCGATCATGATGACCGGCACCAACACTTGGCAGACCGCCGTCAGCCTGCAGAACTTCAACGTCGATATTCCGGAAGATGACCGCGAGCGTATCGAGCTGGTACAGGACTACGTCGCTGGCCACATCGACAAGCACTGGATCGAGTCGCTGACCGTCAGCTCTACCCGTTCCCGTCGCCTGAGCCCGCCGGCATTCCGTTATCAGCTGACCGAGCTGGCCCGTCAGGCCAACAAGCGTGTCGTGCTGCCGGAAGGCGACGAGCCGCGCACCATCAAGGCTGCCGCCATCTGTGCCGAGCGTGGCATTGCCCGTCCGGTACTGCTGGGTAACCCGGAAGAGATCCGTCGCGTTGCCGAACAGCAGGGTGTTGTTCTGACCGATCGCGTCGAGATCATCGATTCGGCCGTTGTACGCGAGCGCTATGTGCCGCGTCTGGTCGAGCTGCGCAAGAACAAGGGCATGACCGAAGTGGTTGCCCGCGAGCAGCTGGAAGACAACGTGGTACTGGGTACCATGATGCTGGAACGCAATGAAGTTGACGGTCTGGTATCCGGCGCGGTACACACCACTGCCAACACCATCCGTCCGCCGATGCAGATCATCAAGACCGCTCCGGGCTCTTCCCTGATCTCCTCCATCTTCTTCATGCTGCTGCCTGACCAGGTGCTGGTCTACGGTGACTGCGCGATCAACCCGGATCCGACTGCCGAGCAGCTGGCCGAGATCGCCATCCAGTCCGCCGACTCTGCCGCCGCATTCGGCATCGAGCCGCGCGTCGCCATGATCTCCTACTCCACTGGTACCTCTGGCGCCGGTGCCGATGTAGAGAAAGTGCGTGAAGCGACTGAGCTGGCCAAGGCCAAGCGCCCCGACCTCATCATCGACGGCCCGCTGCAGTACGACGCGGCCATCATGGAGAACGTGGCCAAGTCCAAGGCACCGAACTCACCGGTTGCAGGTAAAGCCACCGTGTTCGTCTTCCCGGACCTGAACACAGGTAACACCACTTACAAAGCGGTGCAGCGTTCCGCTGACCTGGTCTCCATCGGCCCGATGCTGCAAGGCATGCGCAAGCCGGTCAACGACCTCTCCCGTGGCGCCCTGGTTGACGACATCGTCTACACCATCGCCCTGACCGGTATCCAGGCTGCCCAGGCTGACGAACAAGCTTAATCAGCTCTAGCCTGAAAAAACCGATCACAAAGGCTGCTCACCCCAGGTGAGCAGCCTTTTTAATTAGTTCTCTTTTGAAGACCAGTGAAACATGCCATCAGCGCAGTGTTGCACAGAATAATGCCATGTGATGTGCCAGAAATGTCTCGAGCGTAGCGCCCGCGGGAAAGCGTGCCCGCCACCTTAAAGATGTATCTAAAATAGATTCAAGATCATAAGGTTGGATATATGAGGGCATTCATTGCTAAGCGCTTATAGCAAATATTTCGCCATCGGCATGAGGATTTGACCTGTTAGAAATAGCAGTAAAAAAGACCCGTTCGATACGCTATTTCTCAAAGTGCCCACTCGGCAATATCCACATCATGGAGGAATGGAAATGCTGATGAAGAAGCTCTCTGCAATCATGCTGTTAGCCTGCTTGCCCCTGTTCAGCCAACCCGTGCTGGCCGCAGATAAGGCAGCACCCAAGCAAACAACCACAGCCGAGGTCGCCAAGGAGTCCGGCAAGCTGAATATCAATACCGCCACCCTTGCCGAACTCACCAGCCTGAAAGGGATTGGCGACAAGAAGGCACAAGCCATCGTCGACTATCGGGAAAAACAGGGAAAGTTCACCTCGGTCGATCAGCTGGCGGATGTCAATGGCATTGGCCCGGCCACGCTGGAAGCCAACAGGGACATGATAATAGTCAAATAAAGTCGAATGGATCAGTTGCAAATGGGGCAGCCTGTAGCTGCCCCATTTTTCTTGGGGTATGATTGCCGCACTTTAATCCCGCTGGATAGTTTTCCATGAAAAAGACTCCTCTTGTTGTTCGTAAGGCCGTGCTCCCGGTAGCCGGTCTGGGTACCCGTATGCTGCCAGCCACCAAGGCCATCCCGAAAGAGATGTTGCCAGTGGTCGACAAACCGCTGATCCAGTACGTAGTGCGCGAAGCCATCGCCGCCGGGATCAAGGAGATCATTCTGGTCACCCACTCGAGCAAGAACTCCATCGAAAACCACTTCGACAAGAGTTTCGAATTGGAAGCGACCCTCGAGAAGCGAGTCAAGCGTCAGCTGCTGGAAGAGGTGCAACAGATCTGCCCGAAAGACGTCACCATCATGCACGTCCGTCAGGGCGAGGCCAAAGGTCTGGGCCACGCGGTGCTGTGCGCCCGCCCGCTGATCGGTGACAACCCGTTTGCCGTGCTGCTGCCGGATGTGCTGATCGACGACGTTGCCAGCAACCCCAAGCAAGACAATCTGGCCGAAATGGTGCATATGTACGAAGAGAACCAGATCAGCCAGATCATGGTGGAAGCGGTTCCCGAGAGCGAAGTGGACAAATACGGCATTGCCGACATCAAGGGTGAAGCGCTGACCGAAGGGATGTCCCTGCCGATGCAGGCCATTGTCGAGAAGCCGCCCCGTGACGAAGCCCCCTCCAATCTGGCGGTGGTGGGTCGTTACGTCCTCTCCTCCAATATCTGGCCGCTGCTGGAGAAGACCCCGGCCGGTGCCGGTGACGAGATCCAGCTGACTGACGCCATCGCCATGTTAATGGAGCAGGAGCAGGTCAACGCCTACTTCATGAAGGGCAAGAGCCACGATTGCGGCAGCAAGCTCGGTTACATGAAAGCCAATGTGGAATATGGTGTGCGCCATCACGAGCTGAATGGTGAATTCATCGGCTGGCTGAAGCAGTTCGTCAAGCAGTTGTAATCGCTGATAAATCTGTTTTTTATAGACGTATTTAAGGGGCATCAAATGATGCTCCTTTTTCATTTTTGCAACAAAAAATCAATCAAGAGTAAATAAACTCTCAGCAAATCATAATGTTGTAATTTATTCACACATGCTCTATAAGGATTGAGGCGTGTTTCTCGCCCTTGCATAAAAAACTCAAAAAAATATAAGACACAGGTGGAAGTTCCAATGAATAACCCGTCAAAAGGGACCTTTTTAGGTCACCCTAAAGGGCTTTTTTTGCTCTTTAGTACTGAACTGTGGGAGAGATTCTCCTATTACGGCATGCGTGCCGTGCTGGTGCTCTATCTGACCGACCTGACTGCCAATGGCGGTCTGGGCTGGAGTCAGGCAGATGCCCTCAAACTCTACGGTATCTATACCGGTCTGGTTTATATCACTCCGCTGATCGGCGGCTGGCTGGCTGACACCTTCCTGGGTCAACGTCGCGCCATCCTGATCGGTGCCGTGCTGATGGCCGCAGGTCAGTTCACTCTGGCACTGCCCCACGCCATGTTCCCGGATATGGTCAACACCATGTTCTACGCGGGCCTCGCGCTGCTGATCGTGGGTAACGGCCTGTTCAAACCGAACATCTCCACCATGGTGGGTGACCTCTATGAAGAGGGCGATCACCGCCGTGATGGTGCTTTCACCATCTTCTACATGGGGATCAACCTGGGTTCCCTGCTGGCAGGCGTGATCTGTGGTGCTGCAGCCACCGCCTACGGCTGGCAAGCTGCCTTCGTCGGCGCCGGTATCGGTATGCTGCTCTCTCTGGTGATCCAGGCCACCATGGCCCAGCGTTTCCTGGGTGACATCGGTCGCGTCACTGCCGCCCAGCGCGCAGCCGCCCTGCGTACTACCGAGCAGAAAGCACCGCTGACCAAGCAGGAAGTGGATCGCATCAAAGTTATTCTGGTACTGGGTCTGTTCACCATCATCTTCTGGGCCGGTTTCGAGCAGGCCGGTGGTCTGATGAACCTCTACACCCAGGAGTATACCGACCGCATGATCGGCAGCTTCGAAGTGCCGACCGCCTGGTTCCAGTCCCTGAACCCCTTCTTCATTATCACCCTGGCACCGGTCGTTGCGGCCATCTGGATCAAGCTCGGCAAGAAAGAGCCGAACTCTCCGGTGAAATTCGCCATGGGTCTGCTGTTCCTGGCTATCGGCTTCCTGTTCATGGTCGGTGCCGTGCTGCAGCAGGGTGGTGACAACACCGTCAAGACTTCCATGTTCTGGCTGGTAGGTGCTTACCTGTTCCACACCCTGGGCGAGCTCTGCCTCTCCCCGATCGGCCTCTCCATGGTGACCAAACTGGCTCCGCTGCGTCTGGCTTCCCTGATGATGGGCGCCTGGTTTGGCTTCGTTGCCTTGGCCAACTACGCTGCGGGCTTTATCGGCTCCTTCGTGGGTGAAGCCGGTCCGATCGCCATCTTCGGTGGCATCGCCCTGGCGGCGGTACTGAGCGCCCTGATCCTGCTGACCATGGCCAACCGCCTGGTTTACTGGATGCACGGTGCCGAAGGCCCGGCCAAAGAGCCGCAAGCTCAAGAGAAAAAACTGCACTCCGCCGCCGTCTAAACGGTCAGGATTGTAAACAACAAACAGGGCGCCCATCGGCGCCCTGTTTGTTTGGGCATGTAGTCAGACGGCATCAGTGATGACGAACCTGCACATCAAGCGAGCCGCCGCTGTCGCTGCGAAACTGCAGGGCGAACGGTTCATGCCAGCTGCGTTTGTGCAGAGCGTAGTGGCTGCTGCGCATCAGGCCAAGGGGCAAGCCGCCGGAGCGCATCAACCAGTGGGGAGAGGTGAGCCCTGCGTTGGCAAACACCAACCCATCATGCTGATCAAACAGCAGCGCCGCCATGGCAAAAGAGTGACGAAGCCCGGACGCCATCAACTGATGGTTGAGGTATTCGAGCAACCGGTGAGGCTGGCTCAGCAACCGGCTCTCGTTCTGCTGAAACTGGCGGTAGGGGACGTTCATCAAGGATCGCACCAGTGCACCACAAAATGCCGCATCCGTCCCCATGATCGGCAGCTCCATCACCAGCACCAGCAGCTTGTCTTCCACCTTGAAGGTATCGGGAATAAACAACTGCCCCAGCCCCTTGAACGTGACCTGCCAGGGGCCCCACTCCTGCAAGCCCGGCGGCTTGAGCCCCGCCAGCAGGCGGCTGGCCGCCTTGTCGTGGGCACTGAAATAGTCGATGTGATCCATCAGCTCCAGCTGCTGCGCCCGGTTGGCGCTGCCGTTGAGACACTGTTCGATACTGCGCTCGACCAGCGCGTAATCCTCAAGGGGTTTGAGCAGATAGTCCCGCGCACCGGCACGCAAGGCGCTGGCGACCGCCTCCATGGTGCTCTGGGCCGAAATGACGATAACCGGAATATGGGGATAGCGCGCAGAGAGGCAGGCGATCACTTCGTGGCCATCCATATTGGGCATATTGAGATCGCAGAGCACCACATCGGGATGGTAGAGAGCAGCGGCCGATAGCCCCTCAATACCATCTTCGGCCTGAAATACCGTTGCCCCGTCCCGTGCGAGGTAACTTACTAACGAGTGGCGAAAAACGGCCTCGTCCTCCACCACCAGGATCCGTAGCCCGGCTTTTGACATCTTGATAAAGCTCTTATTAGTCAATTGGTTATTTAGGTATTAAGACTAGCTCAAAAGTACGGTCAGCGCGGAAACCCTGCGTCAAAAGTAGACCTCGATCATACGAAGGCATCAAGAGAACCCCATCCGCCCGCCCAGCTCTATTCGCTCGGGTGGCCCCGCGACTACGACCGCCATCCGAATTGTGCAAGTGGGCGCCATAAGGGATAATGCCCCCCACTCCAGCTCGTGAAGAAGACCATGACCCCAGCCGAATACAGCGCCCTTGCCCACCCAAGATTGTCCCATCCGGCCCGCAGTCTCTACACCCTGCAGCTGCGCCGACTGGTGCTGGAAAATCAGGCGGCCAGGCTCAACTATCCCGAGCTGGGCCGGGCGCTGGCAGTGGTCGATCCGGGTGATCCCTGCGGCTTCTCGTTTCAGGTCAATGCCCGTCAGCTCACCGAGCTGTTCGATGAACTGATGGAGGCGGGCCTGCTGCAGGTCGAGGCACAGCCCGAGAGTGAGCACTACCATCAGTGCCCTTTTCAGTTGCCGCTGCTGACCCAGAAATTGCGCAGCCCGCTGCCGGAGCGCCCCTTCCAGATGCACCTGCAATGGCGACCGGACGAAGAGCTGCCCGCCCTCGCCCGTCTGTGCGGGGTGATCGATGCCAGCTATAGCGAAGAGGATCTAGGGGAGTTTATCGCCTACTGGCTGGGGCGCCCCGAGGTATTCGACTCCCAGCATCAATGGATGCTCAAGTTTATTCGCGCCCTCAAGACCCGCCGCTATACCCGTCGCAAACCGATGGAGGTGCAGGGCTACCAGCAGGTGACCCCGGCCCCGGCAGAGTCGGGCCCCAGCAAACGGGCCCAACAGATGATTGAAGAGGCCAAGCGACTGGCCCAACAGCAGACGCAAGAACCTGCTGCGCAGCAGGAGCCGGATAATGATTGATAGCGGCCCCCGCCTGCAGGCAGAATCAACCCCTTGTCTACCCATCCCTGATCGAGCAGAAGGAGCATTCCATGACTGACCCGCAAGATCCCCTGCGCCAGGAGCTGGAAGAGATCGAAGCCAAGCGCCAGAAGATCGCCAAGGCCAAGCAGGATCACCGCATTCACGACCCGGAATTGAGCCGCCATGTAGGTGGCCTGCTGGAGCGCATTCGTCGCCTGCAACAAGAGACCGGCGGCGGCCAGTATGACTACGAGACCCTGCGCAAGGAGTACGACGCCAAGGCCAATGCCGAGGTGCGCGAGCTGCAGAAGGCGGCCCGTCAGGAGCGGATCCAGAAACTGATCGCCCAGGCCGACCTCAACCCTGACTGGGTATTTGACAAGATGGATGCCGGTGACCCGGCGCTGCAATACCCCATCGAGACCGCCCGTTACTTTATCAGCGGTTTCGAGCACTGGGAGAAGAGCGGTGGCGGCTGCATGCTGATCTACGGCGACTATGGCACCGGCAAGTCGACCCTGGCGGGGGCGGTGGCACACGAGCTGATCGCCCGTCACCAGAAATCGGTGATCTTCCAGCAGTGGGCCTCCATCGTCGATCGGCTGTTCTTCAACGTGATCCCCGATCAGGATGAGCGCAACCAGTACCGCCGCGCGCTGGAAGAGGTGGATCTGCTGATCATCGACGAGGTATCGGCCAACCGCGCCAAGATGGCGGAGAGCCAGTCCAGCTTCCTCGGCCACCTGCTGCGCCGTCGTCGCAACCTGTCAAAGAGCGTCATCATCATCACCAACCACACGCCCCAGACCCTGCATCAGGCGATCGGTGATTTCAGCTATGAGGCGATAAAGGCGTTCAATCCGGTGGATATCCACCTGAGCGGTCCCAGCCGTCGCCCCAGCATCGGCAACTACAACGGCTGATCCCTCTCAAAGAGTGCAAGTCGCTGGCGGCTCGCACTCTCTCCTCGCTGCCAGCTCACAAATAGAAACAACTCTCATTTACAGCAGACGAACAAGCCACTAGGCTAGCCCCTTTTGCCAAGGGAGCTCAGCTATGCCAACCACACTCATTTTTGGAGCCAGCCGCGGGCTGGGCCGCGCCTTTACTCATCACGCCCTGAGCCAGAGTCACCGGGTCGTTGCGCTGGTACGCAGCCCCGAGATGGCCACAGAACTAGGTGCGTTGGGGGTCGAAGTGATCGAAGGGGATGCGCTGGATCCGGCTGCGGTACAGCAGGCATGTGCCCGGGCGGGGCAAGATGCACAGGTCGTCTCTACCCTCGGCAGCTTCCGTCAGGCCGCGCCGGTGGACTATCAGGGCAACCGCCATGTGATCGATGCCATGGAGCAGGCAGGCCTGAAACGGCTGCTGCTGGTCACCTCCCTCGGCTGTGGCGACAGCTGGCAATATCTGCCGGAGCGGGCCCGCGCCGCCTTCGGTCACGAGGTACGTCTCAAGAGTCTGGCGGAGAGCTGGCTGCAGACCAGCGCCCTCGCATGGACCATTCTTCGCCCGGCGGGCCTGCAGGATGGCGACGCCACCGGCCGCGCCGAACTGAGTCAGGGCAAGGAGGTACACGGACTGGTGCGCCGCGCCGATGTGGCCGCCCAAGGGCTGCGCCTGCTGGCGGATGAGACGGCGGTGGGACAGATCTACGCCATCGGGGATCCCACGCTCCAGCGCGGCTAAAGCAGCAGTAAAACCGCTTAACCCCACCACATAACAAAACGGTCAGCCCAAGGGCTGACCGTTTTCGCTATACCGCACACGCCATCTCACGGGCGCTTGCACTATCCCGCTTAACCGGTGGTGGTTTCACCCTGCACGACTGATGGGCGGACAACTGGCAGCGACCGCTGACGCCAGCGCAGCAGCAGGCAGGCCAGCACCCCGTAGAGCAGCACCAGTCCCCACAACTGCCACCAGTAACCGGACACTTGTGCAAAACTCGCCCCCATCTGGTTCAGGCGCAGAAACCCCTCGATAGCGGCGGTGCTCGGTACCCACTGGGCCAGCCAGTTTAAGGGAACCGGGATCAGCTCCAGCGGCCAGATAAAGCCTGCCAGAAAGACCAGCGGTAGGGAGGAGATCAGCACCACCTGAGTGGGCAGATCCCGCCGGGTAAAGAGCGCACCCAGTACAATCCCGAGCCAGCCGGTCGCCAGCAGGAACGGCAGGGTGAATAGCCACATCTCCAGCGGAGTGGCATGACGGGCAATGTTGTAGTGATCAAAGCAGAAACCAAGGAAGTAGGAGATCGGCAATACAAAGAGCCCGCACACCACCAGAGTTCTGGCCAGCAGCAGCGGCAGTACCGGCGCGCTTTGCCAGTAACCCTGCTCACCACGGCAACTGCGCTGGTTCTGGGTCGCCCCCAGGATCCCCGCTCCCATCAGCAACACCTGATGCAGGATCAGCACGAACACCGCCGGTACCACGTAGTTGACGTAGCCCATGGTGGGGTTGAACACCGGCACCACGTTGAGGGCCACCGCATTCCAGCCCATGGCCGCTTGTGGCAGCGCCTCGCCGTGGCTCAGCAAGCGCGCCACCTTCACTTGCGCCGCGAGGGTGCCCCCCGCCTGCGCCAGCCCCTCGGCAATGGTGCCGTAGACCAGAAAGTAGGAGGCATCACCGGCATAGCTCAGGGTCACGCTCTTGCCCTGCATCAGATCCCGATAGAAGTGGTTGGGGATATGCAGGATCCCGCTCGCCTTCCCGGCCATCATCAACTGACGCGCCTCGGTCAGCGAACTGGCCCGTTCCACCAGCTTGACCTGCGGCGTGGCATCAGCCATGAACTCCAGCTGGCGCGAGAGCTGGCTGCCATCCTCGTTGACCACCACCACCGCCTCTTCCCGCGGCAACTGATGCAGATAGGGCTGGGGATAGAGAAACGAGTAGAAGATCACCCCGCCAAACAGGGTGAGCATGATGGCGCGATCCGCCAGCAGGGTGCGCAGTTCGAGGCGCAACAGATCGACAAATCCCAGCATCACTCAGGCTCCTTCTCTGCAACCGCTGATTGACGGGCAAGCTCAGCCTGCTGCTTGTAGCGACGAACCACCAGCAACAGTGGGAGCAGGAAAAGCAGCAACGCACCCAGTTGCGGCAACGCCGATGCGAGGGACAGACCATAGTTGCTCTGGCCAATCTGCAGCTCCACATAGTGGGAGACCGGCAACAGGCTGCGCCAGAAGCGGGCGAAATCCCCCATGGCGCTCACCGGAAAAGTGACCCCCATAAAGGCGAAACCGGGCGCCGTGTAAGCACCTGCCAGCGACAGGGCGCGTGCCGGATCCCGAATGATGCCGTAAAAAAACGCTCCCATGGTGACGCAGGCGGCCGAGGCCAGCCCCAACCCAACCACCAGCACCAGCCAGCTGCCGTGCATGGGGTAGGCAAATCCCTTGAACAGCAGCAGCGTCCAGACAATCCCCCACCCCCAGCCAATCAGCGCGTGGGGCAGCAGGGTGCGCCAGAGACCAAACCAGACACCGCGAGTAGTCCAGTCCAGCCCCAGCCGATCGGTACGGGCCAGCGCATTGAGGCCGAACAGCCCCACCAGGATCTGCCACACCGCGGGCAGAATGGCACTCAACAGAAATTGGGCGTAGCTGGAGTTGAGGTTATAGAGCGCCGTCACCTGACTGCTGATGGGCACCGACTGCCCGAGTGCACCGGGCAGCGCCTTGCCGTCAGCCATCGCCTCCAGCACGCCCACCTGACCATTGAGAGTACCTACCACCTGCGCCAGCGCCGAGTTGACCAGCTTGGCGATCAGGATGAACTGGCCGTTGTTGAACACAGTCACCTGCGGCTGGATGCCCTGACGGGCATCTCGCTCCAGATGGTTGGGGATCACCACCAGCGCATAGATGTCGCCGCCGCGCAGGGCGTGGGCACCGGCATCGATGGAGTCGAACTGTTGCGCGACCTTGAGCCCGGCCGAGCCATCCAGCGAGAAGGCGAGCTGGCGCGACAGCACGCTGTGGTCGAGATCCACCAGCCCCACCTTGAGGTCGCGGGCCAGCCCTGCCGAGAAGATCCAGCAGAGGATCCCCATCAGCAGCAGCGGTACCCAACTCATCAGGGCACGGCTGAACGGGTCCTGCCACAGCAGCCGAAATTCACGTCCCATCAGAGTTCAACCAGCACGCTCATGCCGACCCGCAACCCGTCGATCGGTTGCAGCGGACGGGCCTCCACCTGGAAGCTCTTCATATCGAAGCCCTGACGGGTATCGGTGGCACGCCAGGTGGCGAAATCCCCCATCACGGCCACATGGGTCACCTTGAAGCGCACGGTCTGATCGCCAAGGCCCGGGATGCGGGCATCAAACTCGGTACCGACCGGGAAGCGGGGCAGCAGATCCTCGCGCACGTGGAACTGGGCCCAGGCATCGCTCATATCGAGCAGGGTCACCACCGGGAAGCCTTGCGGCGCCAGCTCGCCGCTGCGCAGCAGTACCTGACTCACTTCACCATTGTGAGGACTGGTGATGCGGGTATCGGCCAGATAGGCTTCTACCTCGGCAACGGAACCGGCCGCCATCTTGGCCTTCTCACGGGCGGCGATCTTGGTCTCTTCCCGCGCCCCTTCCAGCGCCATCTGGTACTGCTGCCACGCCATCCCTTCGCTGTACTTGGCGGCTTGCCAGGCTGTCCAGGCCTCGTCGCGTTTTTGCAGTGGCATCACACCATCGCGGTGCAGGCTGGCGACCCGCTCATAGGTCTTGCCACGCAGCAAGGCAGCAGCCTTGGCTTTTTGCCACTGATCCTTGGCTGCAGCGATCTGCTGGGCTCGGGCCCCTTTCTCGGCCTCTTGCGCCATGGCCCCCGCAGCGGCTTCACCGGCTTTGGCCTGACTCAGCTTGGCTTCAATCTCGGGGCTCGCCAGAGTAAAGACCAGCTGATCCCTGGTCAGCTGATCGCCTTTTTTCACCAGCACCTCGTCGATACGACCCGGCACCTTGGAGGAGACCGAGTACTGCTGAGCCTCAATCTGCCCTTGCAAATGCACCGGCTCCGGCTGATAGGCCAGCCAGAAGCGCCAGCCGAGCCAGACCACCAGGATCACCAGCACCAGCGGCAACAACAGCGGTTTACCCTGGCTCATCTTCTTTTTGATGGGGGGATGGCTCATCACTTCACCTCGACAAACGGGCGACCCTTGGCGGTCGAAACAGAGATAGAAAAAGGAACGGACTGGAGTGCGATCATGAGTTCACCTCGATCACCTGACCATGCTGATATTGATTGAAACTGTTCATCTGGCCGGAGAGCGCCAGCAGGCGGGCCAGCGACACCACATATTGATAGGCCGCCGCCGCGCGCTGGGTCTTGACCCCCGCCAGCTGGTTCTGGGCATCCACCACATCAAGAGAGGTAGAGAGCCCCTGGCCGAAGGCCTTGTCACGCAGCAGTACGTTCTCCTCGGCCAGCGCCTGGGTAGACGAGAGAGACTGATACTCCTCCAGCCCCTGCGCAGCTTCGCGCCAGGTCTTCTCAACGAGCAACTCCAGATCCTGGCGGGTCTTGGCTTGCAGCAGATTGACCTGCAGCTCGGCGCTCTTGGCGGCCTGTACCGTCTCGGAGCGGCCATCACGGCTTACCAGCGGCATGCTGACACCCACTCCCACCAGCCAATCAGGCGCGGTCTTGGAAGCGATCGAATCATCTTCATAGAGGTTGTAGTTGCCGAACAGGAACACTTCGGGGGCATATTTGCCCTTCTCCATCCGGATCATTCCCTTGGCCTGCTCCTTCTTGGCGCTGAGCAGCTTGAGACCGGGGTGCACATCGAGGGTTTGGCTCACCAGCCCATCGAGGCGCGGCAACTCCTTGTTGACGAACAGGCCACTGTCAGGTTCGGCGCGGGGTAGCTTGAGCATATGACCGAGGGCCAGCTCGGCGATCTCGAGGCCACGGCGGGACTTCTGGGTATCGATGCGGGCCCGATCATAGGCTGACTGGGCAGAAAGACGTTCCACCCTGGCGATCTGGCCCTGCGCTTCGAGCTTCTTGGCGTGATCCAGATGGTGGGCCAGCCCCTCTTCGATCTCCTGCTTGGTCTGCACTACCTGAGCGGCCAGTACTACACCGAAATAGGTCTGGGAAAGGCTTTCAAACGTGGACTGTTGCTTGAGCACCAGCAATTGCTGCGCCTCGCTCACCTGCGCTTGGCGGATATCCTGCGCCGCATCGATACGGCCGCCAGTAAAGAGCGGCCAGAGCATTTTGACCGAGCTGGTCACCACATTCTGTTTGGTGAGAGGAGTGACAAAATCATCAGGTGAGAGGTGAGGAAGAGGGACTGGCAATTGGCCCAGAATGCCTTGCAGCGCTTTGATCATCTCGGGATGGTTGGCGATGGGGTTGAGATCCATCATGTCCAGCTCCATCGGTTGATCGAGGTGGGTATAGCTGGCCCCCAAATCCACCTTGGGCAGATACATGTCCCTGGCCGCCTCGCGCAGTTGCTTGGCCCGATCGACCCCGGCCTGCTCGGCAGCCAGCCCCTCATCCTGCTGGATGACCCGGGTCCAGGCTTCGCCGAAACTGATGGTCTGCGCCTGCGCTGAACCCAGCACGGCTCCCATCAGACACGGCCAAAGTGATTTAATGAACCTTGACGTCATAGATCCCCGCTCCCCAATCCGCTTTTGCTTCATAAATGTTTGGAGCATTTGCTCGGTTTAAGCTCGCTATCATAACGCAAAGCGGGCCTGCAAGTGGACTGACAATTATGCCGACATCCGACCCGAATGGTACAGCCTTCCGTTCCCGGCAATCTGGCCGTTTTTCAACAACTCCAGAATTTGCAAGCCTTGGCGCGACGTTTTTTTCAGAAAAAAATGGCTGACGCTCAAATACTAACCTTTTCTCCTGCCTAAAAAATGCGTAATATACGCCGCCCTAAGCCGATGGTAACCGTGGAATGCAGATAGGTCCCCACACGCTTGAAACTCCCTTGATTGTGGCTCCCATGGCCGGTGTAACTGACCGACCATTCCGTGAACTTTGTTTGCGATTGGGGGCTGGCATGGCCGTTTCCGAGATGCTGCTGGCCAACCCGGATGTCTGGGATACCCAGAAAACCCGGATGAGGATGGATCACTCTGCAGAAGGCGGATTGCGATCGGTCCAGATTGCCGGGGCCGACCCCGAGATGATGGCGTTTGCTGCCCGCTACAACGTGGAGCAGGGCGCACAGATCGTCGACATCAACATGGGATGTCCGGCAAAAAAAGTGAATAAGAAGTTGGCAGGTTCTGCCCTGCTGCGTGCCCCCGATCAGGTCAAAGCAATTTGCCGGGCCGTGGTGGATGCAGTGGAGGTGCCTGTCACCTTGAAGATCCGCACAGGATGGGATCCGGATAACCGCAATGGCGTGGAGATCGCCCGAATCGCCGAAGATTGCGGTATCGCGGCCCTTGCCGTGCATGGTCGTACCCGTGCCTGCCTCTACAAGGGCGAAGCGGAGTACGACACGATCAGGGCGATTAAGCAGGCCGTATCGATTCCTGTTGTCGCCAATGGTGACATCAACAGCCCGGAGAAAGCCCGGTATGTCCTCGACTATACCGGCGTTGACGCCGTGATGATCGGCCGAGCTGCGCAAGGACGACCCTGGATTTTCCGGGAAATCCGTCATTTTCTTGAGACGGGCACCAAGCTGCCGCCTCCCGAGAGGGAAGAGGTTCGCACCCTGATGAACGAGCATGTAACCAACCTGCACCGGTTTTATGGTGCATATCTGGGAGCGCGCATAGCCCGTAAACATGTGGGCTGGTATCTGGATGAAGAAGAGACGGGCCGAGAATTCCGTAAGCACTTCAATGCCCTGGATTGCGCAGACGCGCAACTTGAGGCACTCGAAGCGTATTTCGATGGATTAGGTTAACAAGATAACTAAAGAGCCGACCGAATATGTTCGAACAAACCCTGACTTCTGATGCATTGGTAACAACTACTCACAATCACGCTGCCGAGCCGACCCAGCGCCCCCTGCGTGACTCTGTGCAACAGGCCCTGCGTAACTACCTGGCCCAGTTGAACGGTCAGGAAGTGATTGATCTGTACGATATGGTTCTCTCCGAAGTCGAAGCGCCGATGCTGGACGTGATCATGCAGTACACCCGTGGTAACCAGACTCGCGCTGCCGTGATGATGGGTATCAACCGTGGCACCCTGCGCAAGAAGCTCAAGCGTTACGGCATGAACTGATTGCTGGCCGCGAGCCGCGACGGCGGTTCAAGGCAGATGCGAAAGGCGCCAGGTAGCAATACCTGGCGCCTTTCCTTTATGCTCTCCCCTCCATTTCACCATGACGACCCCGATGAACCGCACTCCCCTGCTGCTGATGGTACTGGTCACCCTGCTGGCCGCTGCCGGCTGGCTCTTCTCGAAAGAGGCGATCCGCGAACTGCCCCCTGCCGCCTTTATCGGCAGCCGCTTCCTGCTGGCGGCGCTGCTGTTGCTCCCACTCGCCTGGCTGCGTGAACCGCCGCCGACCCGCGCCCAGCTGGTGCGCGCTGCCGGTTGCGGCACATTGCTCGGTGCCAGCCTGCTGCTGTGGGTCACCGCCATCAGCCAGAGCGATGCGCTGGGCAGCGGCGCCTTTATCATGAGCGTCGCCACCCTGATGGCCCCGCTGGCCGCATGGGGAGCCTTTCGGGCCAAGCCCGGCCGCCACTACTGGCTCACCCTGCCCATCGCCATCGCCGGTTTGCTGCTGCTCTCCAGCAGCACCCACTGGGGCGTGTCGCTCTCGCTGTTCTGGTTTCTGGCGGCGGCCACCACTCTCGGCATCCAGCTTGCCGTCCATCGCCACTTCGCCCAATCCATTGCCCCCACCTGGCTCACCTGCATCCAGCTGGCGATGACCGGCCTGCTCGGCACCCTGCTCTCACTGCTGACCGAACAGTGGCCCGAGGCTGGAGTCAGCCACGGCATCTGGGGATGGTTTGTGGCGAGCGTCTTGATCGCCACCACATTGCGCTACTGGCTGCTCACCCATGCATTGAGCAAGATGACTACCGCCCACGCCGCCCTGATGATGCTGCTGGAACCGGTCTGGACCCTGCTGCTGAGCACCCTCTTCTACAGCGAACCCCTCGGCGGCGCCAAACTGGCCGGTGCCGGACTGGTGCTCGGCGCTCTGGTGCTCTACCAGCTTCCCCTGCTGCTGCGCAGTGCACGGCTCAAAACGCCCGTCTGATCCGCGTCACCGCCCTGCGGGGCGGTGTCCCCATTTCCCTCCTGTTTGCTTATCTTGTCCTGCCAATGCTGACGTTCTGTTAACGGCATTTAACCCTTGGTATCCATAGGGTTAAAGGGCATACCCCATGAAAAAATGCCATATGGCCAGCTTGATGAAGGTCACATTCCTCCCCCGCGACCCTCCCTATCATGCCCCCATCATCGGTCTGGACAATCCTGACGATGGCCACACATGGGAATAACAAGAGAAAAAACTATGCAGCAAACCAGCCCCCTCAAGACGGTCACGGTCAGCATATTGGCAACCGCCATGCTGATCTTTGTGGCCCAGTACCTGATAGGTAAACAGGAGATCAAGATCGGCATCGCCATCATCCCGATCCTGCCGATGCTCTTTGCCGTCATCATCGGCATGATTGTCTCCGCCAAACCGGTCAAGGATCGCATCCCCGGCTGGAAGCAGCTCTTCACCGAGAAAGAAGAGGGCTTCTGCGGCAAGATGGTGGGCTTCAGCCTGCTGATCCTGGGTACCCAGTACGCGGGGATGATCATCCCCAACCTGAAGATGATCCTGAGCGTCGGCGTGCCGCTGTTCCTGCAGGAGATTGGCAACCTGCTGCCGATCCTGATCGCCATTCCGCTGGCGGTGAAGTTCGGCTTTGGCCGCCGCGCCATCGGGGCCTGCTCCTCCATCAGCCGTGAGCCGTCCGTTGCGGTAATTCAGGGCAAGTTCGGCACCGGTTCCCAGGAGTACATCGGTGTGCTGGCCATCTACCTGTGCGGCTCCGTCATCGGCACCCTCTGGTTCAGCGTGCTGGGCAGTATCGCCCCGCTCACCGGCCTGCATCCGCTGGCGCTGGCCGCCGGTTCCGGCGTGGGCTCAGGCTCCATGCTGAGTGCCGCCTCCGGAGCCCTGATCAACGGTCTCGATGAGGCGCTGGCCCAGCAGGTGCTGAGCATCGCAGCCGCATCGAATCTGCTCTCCTCCGCTCTTGGCGCCCTTTCCCTCACCTATCTGGGTCTGCCGCTCGCTGAAAAAATCTATGCCCTGACTGCCAAAGGAGAGAAAGCATGAAAAGCATCGTAATGGATATGCGGTTCGTCTTTCTGGCGATCCTGCTGGCCATGTTTACCCAGACCCTGACCACCGGCACCCCGCTCTGGCTGATGGGTGACAGCTTCATCGCCATGTCGCTGGTGGTGTTCGCCTCGCTGATTGCCAAGCGCTATCTGCCCTCCTCCCTGCCGGCGTTTGCCTATGCCACCATCATCGGCATTCTGATCTGCCTGCCGGAGACCCCGGTGCGCGGCCTTCATTGACGCCGTCGCCAAGATCTCCTTCCTCTCCTGCTGCGTACCGCTGCTGGCTTTTGCCGGTCTCTCGGTGGGCGGTCAGCTGGAAGAGCTGAAGAAGATGTCCTGGAAAGTGATCCTGATCTTCATGATCGTCTCCACCTGCTGCTTCTTCGGCGCCTCGCTGGTGGCCCAACTCGGCTTCTCCATTCAAGGGATCATCTGATGAACAACATTCACATTGAACCGGCCCTGCTGGCCCTGCGCGACTTCAGTCAGGAAGTGCGCCACCATCTGCACACCATTCCGGAGGCCTCCGGCGTCGAGTTCAAGACCTCGGCCTACTGCCGCGAGCTGATGACAGGCTTTGGCTACCGTCTCACCGACTACCCGGGCTTCACCGGTTTTCACGGCGATCTGGTGGTTGATCCTGTGCTGCCGACCATCGCCTTCCGTGCCGACATGGATGGCCTCGAGATGCACGACATGAGCAACGTTGCGTTCAAGTCGACCCACGAGGGAATGGCCCACAACTGCGGTCACGACTCCCATATGGCGATCGCCCTGACCGCGGCCAAGTTTCTGGCCGCCAACCGCGATCGCCTGCAGTACAACGTCCGCTTTATCTTTCAGATGGCGGAAGAGGACATGCGGGTGCCGGGCGCCGAGAAGATGGTGGAACTGGGCTGCATGAAGGGGGTGGACGAGGTCTATGCCCTCCATAACGACGGCGCCATGGAGACCGGCACCATCAAGTTCAACCACGGTGTGATGTCCTCCTGGGGCTCCGCCTGGACGCTGGATGTGCACGGTATCTCCGCCCACGGATCCACCCCCCACAAGGGGCTGGATGCTATCCGTGAAGCGGTGCGGATCATCGAGGATATGGACTACATCGTCGCCAAGCGCACCAGTCCGTTCAGCCCGGCGGTATTCGGCTGCGGCATGATCAACGGCGGCACCATCCCCAACGCCATCGCCGACCATGTGCAGGCGCGAGGCACCATCCGTGCCATGGATGCCGAGACCGACCAGATCCTGAAGAACAGCTTCAAGGAGATCGTGGCCCAGAGCGAACTGCGCGGCTTCAAGACCAAGATGATCTATGCCGGGTATCCAGCGGTCGAGAACCACGCCGAGGCCTGCGCCCGTCTGCTGCAAGCGGCCGCCGATGTATTGCCCTCTGAGGGGATCAACGCTCAGGGTCAGCCGATGACCGGCAGCGAAGATTTCAGCTACATGGTCAACGCCTGCCGTGGCAGCAAGGGGGCCATGTTCTTCCTCGGCAGCGGCTGTCAGGCCAAGGGGATCTGCAACTATCTGCATGCCAACCCCTATTACCTCGATGACGACTGCCTGCTGGTCGGAGCCCAGATCTTTATCAATCTGGCGACCCGCAGCGCTTAATCCCGTATACCGATAAAACCAGAAGAGAGGCCAAGGCCTCTCTTTTTTTGTCTCCGTTTTTTTGCTCTGTACGCGGCAGACACGCCGCGGCTAGAGCCACGGCAACTCCGCCATATTGGCAGCGGGCGGCTGGTTGATAAGGTGCAGCTGCACCGTCTCCCGGCTGATATGGGGGGCGTAGAGGTGGATAAAGTCGTACATGTAGTCACGCAAATGGGCATGTTTGCGCAGGCAGATGTGGGTCGCGCTCGAGGCGATCAGGTGGTCGATGTTGAGGCTCACCAGAGCCTCCCTGTCCCCCTCGTCAAAGGCCACGCTTGCAATCACCCCGACCCCCATGCCGAGCCGGACGTAGTGCTTGATCACGTCGGTGTCGGTGGCGGTCAGCACGGTTTTCGGCGAGAGGCCGTGACGGCTGAAGGCCTTGTCCATCTTGGATCGGCCGGTAAAGCCGAACACATAGGTGATGAGGGGATAGCGGGCCAGATCCGCCATCGACAGCGGCTGGCAGTCGATCAACGGATGACCGTGGGGCACCACCACACTGCGCCCCCAGCGATAACAGGGAACGGCGGCCAGCTCGTCGAACAGATACATGGACTCGGTGGCGATCGCCATATCCACATCGCCGCTTTGCACCATCTGGGCCAGTTGGGCAGGTGCCCCCTGATGAAGCTGGATAGCCACATCGGGATAACGACGGCTGAACTCGGTGATCACCGCTGGCAGCTTGTAGCGCGCCTGGGTGTGGGTGGTGGCGATACGCAGCACCCCGCTGGTGGCCAGCTGCTCCCCGAGCGACAGCTGGTTGATCTGCTCCACCTGTGCCACCACCCCCTTGGCCAACTCCATCACCTGCTCGCCTGCGCTGGTCAAACCGACCAGATTCTTTCCCTTGCGGGTAAAGAGGGCGAGCCCGAGCTCATCTTCCAGCATCTTCATCTGCTTGCTGAGGGTGGGCTGGGAGGTGTAGAGCTTCTCCGCCGTCGCCGAGATGTTGAAGTTGTTCTTCACGATCTCGGTAAAGTTCTTGAGCCGGGCGATGTTCATCTGGGCAAGGGATCTCGCTGCTGCGGCCAGCAATGCTGGCGTTTATAAGAGAGCGCGGGAGAGACCCGCAGCTAACAGCCGACCATACCACAGCGCCGCGCACGATAACCTGCCCTAAGTCAGAAAGCGGCGAGCTAGTCGCTGGCGAGCTTGATCCCGAGTCCGACAAACAGGGTGCCGATGCCCCGGTTGAGCCAGCGGCCGAGACGCTGTGACAGCCGTACCCTGTGGCTGGCATAGACGGTGGTAAAGACCAGCAGGTGACACCAGATGATGCCGCCCAGATTGAAGATGCAGCCAAGCAGGATAAAAGCGAGTGCCTTGTCGGGGGCATCCGGTGCGATGAACTGGGGCACGAAGGCGAGGAAAAAGAGCGCCACCTTGGGGTTGAGCACATTGGTCAGCACTCCCTGCCGGTAAATCTGGCCATAGGAGAGGGCAGGCAGGGTGGCCCCTCCCTCCATTGCACCCGTAGCCTGCTGGCGCAGCAGAGAGAACCCCAGATAGATGAGGTAGATGGCGCCAGCCAGCTTGATAAGGGCAAACAGCTCGGCCGAGGCACTGAGCAGGGCCGACAGACCGAGGGCCGCCGCCAACACATGCACCATGACACCGGTGCCGATGCCCAACGTCGCGACCGAACCGGCACGCCACCCTTGCGAACCACTGCGCAGCATGACCAGCAGGGAGTCGGGTCCCGGCATGATATTGAGCAGCAACCCCGAAACCATAAACAGTGCAAGATCATGAATACCGAACATCACCCCTCCCCTCGTAAAGCAAAACCAAACAAAGAGGGCTCCGCAGAGCCCTCTTTCCTTTCACTCTGCGGCAGCTGACGAGTCATCAGCTGTCCCGCCAGCCATCAGGGCCGCAACGCCTTGTCCGCCCGGGAGATACCACAGACGCCGGAGCGCACCACTTCGATGATCTCGTTGGTCTGGGCCGCAGTCTTGATAAAGGCATCCAGCTTCTCGCTGGTGCCCACCAGCTGTACCGTGTACTGCTCGGGGGTGACGTCGACGATCTGGCCACGGAAGATATCTGCCAGCCGTTTCAGCTCGTCACGGGCCCCACCGGCGGCACGCGCCTTGACCAGCGCGATCTCCCGCTCGATATGCTCCCCTTCGCTCAAGTCGCACACCTTAAGCACATCCACCAGCTTGTGCAGCTGCTTCTGGATCTGTTCCAGTACCCGCTCGTCACCCATGGTGACGATAGTCATGCGCGACAGGGTGGGATCCTCGGTCGGTGCCACCGTCAGGGTCTCGATGTTGTAGCCGCGCTGGGAAAAGAGGCCCACCACGCGGCTCAGGGCGCCGGATTCGTTCTCCAGCAGAACGGAAATTATATGTCTCATCAGGTTCTCTCCGTCTTGCTCAGCCACATCTCGTCCATGGCACCAAACTTGATCTGCATCGGATAGACGTGCTCATCCGGGTCGACCGAGATATCCATGAACACCAGCCGATCCTTCATGGCGAAGGCCTTCTCCATGGCGCTCTCCAGCTCCGCCGGATCGCTCACCGCGATACCGACGTGGCCGTAGGCTTCCGCCAGTTTGACGAAGTCCGGCAGGGACTCCATGTAGGAGTGGCTGTGACGGCCGCCGTAGAACATCTTCTGCCACTGCTTGACCATGCCCAGTGCACGGTTGTTGATGGAGATGATCTTGATGGGCACCCCGTACTGCATGCAGGTAGAGAGCTCCTGAATGTTCATCTGCACCGAGCCATCCCCGGTGACGCAGCAGACCACCGCATCAGGGTTGGCAAACTGGGCCCCCATGGCGGCCGGAATACCAAAGCCCATGGTGCCGAGGCCACCGGAGTTGATCCACTGGCGCGGTTTGGCAAACGGGTAGTAGAGCGCGGCAAACATCTGGTGCTGGCCCACGTCGGAGGCAACGAACGCCTCACCCTGAGTCACCTTGTAGAGGGTCTCGATCACCTGCTGCGGCTTGATCTGGGTGGCCGATTTTTCGTAGGCCAGACAGTGACGGGAACGCCACTGGTTGATCTGGCTCCACCAGTCCGCCAGCGCCTCCTTGTCGTTATCGAAGCCACACTCGCGGATCACTTCCAGCATCTGCTCCAGCACGGTTTCCACCGAGCCGACGATGGGCACATGGGCCTGCACCGTCTTGGAGATGGAGGTGGGGTCGATATCGATATGAACAACGGTCGCATTGGGGCAGAACTTGGCCACGTTGTTGGTGACGCGGTCATCGAAGCGGGCTCCCACGGCGAAGATGAGATCCGAGTTGTGCATGGTCTTGTTGGCTTCGAAGGTGCCGTGCATCCCCAGCATGCCGATAAATTGCGGATGGACGCCGGAGAAAGCCCCCAGTCCCATCAGGGTGGTGGTCACCGGCAGGTTCAGCAGCTCCGCCAGCTTGGTCACCAGATGATCCGCGTTGGCGTTGATGGCGCCACCGCCTACGTACATCACCGGGCGCTGGGCATCCACCAGCAGCTTGGCTGCCCGCTTGATCTGCCCTTTATGGCCAGACTTGGTCGGGTTGTAGGAGCGCAGGGAGACCGTCTCGGGATACTGGTAGGGGAATTTCTCTTTCGGGTTCTGCACATCTTTGGGCAGATCCACCACCACCGGCCCCGGGCGGCCACTGGCGGCAATGTAGTAGGCCTTCTTGATGGCCTCGGGAATATCGCTCGCCTTCTTGCACAGGAAGCTGTGCTTCACCACCGGGCGGGAGATACCGATCATGTCGGTCTCCTGGAACGCATCCTCACCGATCATGCTGGTCGGCACCTGACCGGAGAGGATCACCAGCGGAATGGAATCCATATAGGCGGTGGCAATACCTGTAATGCAGTTGGTCGCTCCCGGGCCTGACGTTACCAGCACAGTCCCCACCTTGCCGGTGGAACGGGCATAACCGTCAGCCATGTGAACCGCGGCTTGCTCGTGCCGCACCAAGACATGCTCCATCTTGCCGTTTTCGAAGAGAGCGTCATAGATGTCGAGCACTGAGCCACCAGGGTAGCCGAAGACGTGCTCAACTCCCTGATCTTCCAGCGCTCTAACCACCATCTGGGCGCCTGATAACATCTCCATGATAAAGCCCTCCAGGCTTTGCTCCGTTTAGCGAATCCCGCCGACGATGCCGTGCTTCCCGGCACGGCCCGATCCGTTTCTTGTTGTTATCTGAATGCAGATCGGCCCAATTCAGCCCCGTCGACAGTAGAAAAAAAGGATTTTTCCGTCATTCACCCGAAAATAGGGTGAAAAACCAACTTAACCCGCTTCATAACGCTTGTCCACGGCTTTATCTGACCAGAACAGTCATACATTTCAACCGGCTATTAACATTCAATGACTTGCCGCAGCAACCATGAGACAAAAGGGAAGGAAGTCAGGGAATGACCAGCGGATCATTCCGCAGAGGGGAAAAACAGCCACAAAAAAGCCCACCGCTCAGCGGTGGGCTTGATGCCGGATGATGACTCAGTTCTCCTGATCCGGCTCCGCCAGCCAGATCTGCTGATCCGGATCGGTCTCTTCACTGACCGAGATACTGACACCCATATCGAGCAACTCGTGCAGGGTGAGATTGTCAGCCAGGTTCATGACTTCGCCGTTTTCATTGGTAAAGCGCATTTGCTCCGTCCTCTCCTTGGTGGGATCGCCTTTCAGTCTAGTCAACAACGCTCACTTGCGATAACCAGCAGCTGGATAAACAGTCGCCCCCATCCAGCTCGCTCAGGCGATCACTCACCTCCTCCGGAAACAGAGTGCGCGCCCAGAGCCGCCGTGACAGAGAGGCCACGCTCTCGTCAGCGCCCGCCGCCAGCCAGCGGGCCAGCTCCCCCGCTACATCGGGATAGCAAACCGCCCCGGGCGAGGCGCTGTCGAGCCAGGTACGCACCAGATTGGCATCGAGCACATCCATCAGGGTCGCCAGCCCCATCATCTCGAGCGTCTTGCCATTGCTCAGCTGCTCGAACTGGCCGCCGAGGGGTTTGACCAGCAGCTTCTTGCCGAGGGTGAGCGCCTCGGAAGCCAGCTCGAAACCCGCGTTGGAGATGACGCCGCGACAACCGGCCAGTACGGCGATAAACCCGTGCCGCGATGGTGGTTCGAAGCGCAGGTTGCGCCATTGGCTGGGGGTGCGAATGGCGGGGTGAAAGCAGACGAAGCGTTGCTGACCAAAGCGCGACAACAGGGCGGCGATCGCCTCGGTCTGCTCGAACGGCAGATAGACCAGGATCTCGCCGTTATCCGGCGCAGCGGCGATAGGGTCGATCACCGGCGGCAGCAAGGGGTGGCCGAAGTGAAACCAGTGCAGCCCGAGCGGCTGATCCACAGGAGCAAAGTGGCGCATCAGCTGGCGGCTGACCCCATCCTCCCCCCAGCGCGGGATGGGCCAGTTGAAACTGGCCTGATGGCTGACGGTGAGGCTCGGCTTGCCATAGCGGCGGGCGGCGTGGGCGGTCAACGGCTCAAAATCGCTCACCACCAGATCGTATTCGCTGCAATCGAGAGCCCGCAGATCCCGCCAGAAGGTGAGCGGCGAGGCGGCCTGCAGGGTGCGCCACGGCGAGACCCGCCCCTCGTGACTGACAAAAGTGAGGCCGGGAAAGGCGCGGTAGGCGCCAAACTCCTCCATGTCGAAGTAGCGGTCGGCGGGGCGGCCGCTGAAGAGATAATCCACCTTGACCCCTGCCGTGCGCAGCGCCCGCGCCAGGGTGCGACTGCGACTGATATGACCGTTGCCGGTGCCTTGCACCCCAAACAGTATCCTCATGAGTGGCTCCAGCCGAGCGCCAGCACGGCGCAACCGCCACCCAGCAGGGCACCGGCTACCAGATCACTCAGGTAGTGCACCCCGAGCAGCAACCGGGATGCCCCTACCAGCGCCGCCCAGCCAAACAGCAGGGGCGCCCAGAGCGGAAAGCCGGTAGCCAGTATGGTGGCCATCAGAAAAGCGGCGGCGGTGTGACCGGAGGGGAGGCTGTAACGATCGGAGGGGGTGATAAAGACCGGCAAGCCGACTGGCCGTTGCCGTTTCAGGCTATTTTTCAGCAGCAGATAGAGGGGCAGTTCGATGGCGAAGGCAAGCAGCGCCAGTCGCACCAGCTCCCGCTCTGCCTCCCCCTGCCACCAGAGCAGGGCGGCCAGCACGGCGTAAAGCGGGCCATCGCCGGTGCGGGAAATGAGACGACTCACCCTCGCCTGCTGCCGGTTGTAGCCGTGCAGCAGGCAGACCCGGCACACCTGCAGGTCCCATTGCTGGATCTTGTTCATATCCCCTCCTTCCCTGAATTCTGCTTGCAGAGTAAGAAAGCGGGATGACGTTACGTTGAACAAGGGATAACAGATTTATGAAAAAAGGGCCGAATGGCCCTTTTTAATCTCGATATTGCGGCAACATCAGTGGCTGCCGCGCAGACCGGTCTCCATCAGACGGCAGTTGTGGTCCGCCAGACGGGCCATGAAGTGCTCATCCACTTTCAGGCCAAACACCTGCTCGTAGAGATCTTTCATCACGAATGGCTGCCACATCATGCTGAGGAAGGAGATCTTCAGCATGTCGGGATCCAGGTTGTCACCCAGCTCGCCGTTAGACTTCATGGTTTCCAGCAGGGCATCGAACTGCGGCAGCTGACGTTCCAGCAGGCGGTTCAGCACAAAATCCCGGCCCGGGCTCTTCTCGGTCGACAATGCGCTGGAGATGGCAGAGGTCAGCTCGCTGTTGGGCGCCATCACCTGATAGTAGGTGTTGAGCAGCTCGTTGAGGCTGTGATTGCTGTGTTCATCTTGCCAGGCATGGTCGAGGGGCTCGGCGACATCGCCCAGCACCGCTTTGTAAAGACCCTCTTTACTGCCGAAGTAGTAGTGGATCATTGCCAGATTGGAGCCAGCAAGCTCCGCGATTTCGCGTGTAGTCACCTTGCTATAGGGAGTATTGAGAAAACGCTCACGGGCGGCAGCAAGCAACTTGTCACGAATGTCAGAACGTCCGACCGGACGACCAGGTCTACGTTTTTCCATTTAACACCTCAGATAATTCAGCCAATGCTGATAAGTCGATCTGGTTGTGCAGAGAATAGAGCACAGCAGGAATGACCAGATAATCGGTCATGGGCCGAATATGGGACAAGGAAATTTGCAATCCTTTACAATCCGATTAAATACGTCAGCAGATTGCCCCTGACCTTCCGTGTTGACACAGCATAAAAATCTCGATATTGGTAAAAGCGTTATCGACTGGAAGGAATAACAACGTCATGCGTATCGCCACCCCGCTACTACTAATCTCCCTAATCGCGTTAACTCGCGCGGGATCCTTGTAGCCGGGCTAAGGCATAGCCGGAATTTACAAAAACCCGTGCACCCTGCACGGGTTTTTTTATGCCGCCGCAGGATACACGTTACCGAACTTAGGAAGAGGGAAGTCACATGTCAGATCGGGTCATCATATTCGACACCACCTTGCGTGATGGTGAGCAGGCCTTGGCGGCCAGTTTGACAGTCAAGGAGAAGCTGCAGATCGCCCAGGCACTGGAGCGGCTCGGTGTCGACGTCATGGAGGTGGGCTCCCGGTCTCTTCTCCCGGCGATTTTCAATCGGTGCAGACCATCGCCCGCCACATCAAAAACAGCCGGGTCTGCGCCCTCGCTCGCGCCCTGCCAAAAGATATCGATGCCGCCGGCGAAGCCTTGCGGGTCGCCGAGGCGTTTCGCATCCACACCTTTATCTCCACCTCCTCCATCCACGTGGAGAGCAAGCTGAAAAAGAGCTTCGAGGATGTGCTGGAGATGGGGGTCGGCGCCATCAAGCACGCCCTGCGCTACACCGATGACGTGGAGTTCTCCTGCGAGGATGCGGGCCGCACGCCGATCGATAATCTCTGCCGCATGGTGGAGGCCGCCATCAAGGCGGGGGCCCGTACCATCAATATCCCCGATACCGTGGGCTACACGGTGCCGACAGAGTTCTCCGGCATCATCCACACCCTGTTCAACCGGGTCCCCAACATCGACAAGGCGATCATCTCGGTCCACTGCCACGACGATCTGGGGCTCTCGGTGGCCAACTCCATCGGCGCGGTGCAGATGGGGGCCCGCCAGATCGAGTGCACCATCAACGGCATCGGCGAACGGGCGGGCAACTGCTCGCTGGAAGAGGTGGCGATGATCCTCAAAACCCGCGCCGACCTGCTGGGGGTGCAAACCAATATCCGCCACAACGAAATTCATCGCACCAGCACCCTCGTCAGCCAGCTGTGCAATATGCCGGTGCAGCCCAACAAGGCGATCGTCGGGGCCAACGCCTTCTCCCACAGCTCCGGCATCCATCAGGATGGGGTGCTCAAGGCGAAAAATACCTACGAAATCATCACTCCCGAGAGCATCGGCCTGACCCAGAACAACCTCAACATGACCTCCCGCTCCGGCCGCCACGTTATCAAGCACCGGATGGAGTCCATGGGCTACGCCGAGAGCAGCTACGACCTCGACCACCTCTACGGCAAGTTCCTGACCCTTGCCGACAAGAAGGGGCAGGTGTTCGACTACGACCTCGAAGCACTGGCCTTCTTCAGCCAGATCCACGAGGAGCCGGAACACTTCAAGCTGGAGTATCTCGGAGTGCAGAGTGGCAGCTCGGTGCTGGCCACCGCCTCGGTCAAACTGAAGGTGGGTCAGGATCTGATCTGTGAAGCGGCCACCGGCAATGGCCCGGTGGATGCGGTCTACCAGTGCATCAACCGCATCACCGGCTATGAGATCCGCATCGATAAATATGCTCTCAAGAGCAAGGGCGAAGGGGAAGATGCCCTCGGTCAGGTCGATATCGTCGCCGAGTACAAGGGGCGCAAATTCCACGGCATGGGGCTGGCCACCGACATCATCGAATCCTCGGCCCACGCCCTGCTCCATGTGATCAACAGCATCTGGCGCGCCGATCAGGTGGCCGAGCAGATGGAACGCAATAACAGCATCAAATCAGAAACCGTCTGAACAGGGCTCGGAACCAAACAGACGGCATGGAATGACAATATCAGGATGGAGAGTGTATGAGCAGTTATCGGATCGCAGTATTGCCGGGTGACGGCATTGGCCCGGAAGTGATGGCCGAAGCCGTCAAGGTGCTGGAGAAGGTGCAGGCCAGGTTCGGCCTCGCCTTCGAGTATGATCACCATGACGTGGGCGGCATCGCCATCGACAACCACGGTACCCCGCTGCCGCAAAGCACGATCAAAGGTTGTGAAGCGGCCGATGCCGTGCTGTTTGGCTCGGTGGGCGGCCCGAAATGGGAACATCTGCCCCCCAACGATCAGCCTGAGCGTGGCGCCCTGCTGCCCCTGCGTGCCCACTTCAAGCTGTTCTGCAACCTGCGTCCGGCCCGCATCTACACCGGTCTGGAGCAGTTCTCCCCGCTGCGCGCCGATATCTCCGATCGCGGTTTTGACATCGCCTGCGTGCGCGAGCTGACCGGTGGCATCTACTTCGGCCAGCCCAAGGGGCGTGAGGGAGAAGGGGCGAACGAGAAGGCATTCGACACCGAGGTGTACCATCGCTTCGAGATTGAGCGCATCGCCAAGATTGCCTTTGAGTCGGCTCGCGTGCGCCGTGGCAAGGTCACCTCCATCGACAAGGCCAATGTGCTCGCCTCTTCCATTCTGTGGCGCGAGGTGGTGACGCAAGTCGCCAAGTCCTATCCGGACGTAACCCTCAACCATATGTACATCGATAACGCCACCATGCAGCTCATCAAGGATCCCTCCCAGTTCGACGTGCTGCTCTGCTCCAACCTGTTTGGCGACATTCTCTCCGACGAGTGTGCCATGATCACTGGCTCCATGGGGCTGCTCCCCTCCGCCAGCCTCAACGAATCGGGTTTCGGCCTGTTCGAACCGGCCGGTGGTTCGGCCCCGGATATCGCCGGCAAAGGGATTGCCAACCCCATCGCCCAGATCCTCTCCGCCGCCCTGATGCTGCGTTACAGCTTAGGGATGGAGGCAGCCGCCCAGGCCATTGAGCAGGCCGTGGCCCAGACCCTGGCCGAGGGTTACTTCACCGCCGACCTGCATCAGGCCAGCGCCCGCCATCCGGTGCAGAGCACGTCCGAAATGGGTAGCCAGATCGCCGCCCGGATCTGAGCCACATAACAGAGAACAAGGAAGAGAGAAGCAATGGCCAAAACCCTCTATCAGAAAGTATTCGACGCCCACGTGGTACGGGAAGTGGAGGGGGAGACCCCCCTCATCTACATCGACCGCCATCTGGTGCATGAAGTGACCAGCCCGCAGGCATTCGACGGCCTGCGCGCCATGAATCGCCAGCTGCGCCGCCCGGACCTGACCTGGGCCACCATGGATCACAACGTCTCCACCACCACCAAGGACATCGCCGCCTCCGGCGAGATGGCCCGCATCCAGATGGAGACGCTGGCGGACAACTGCAAGGAGTTCGGGGTTCGCCTCTACGATCTCAACCACAAATATCAGGGGATCGTCCATGTGATGGGCCCCGAGCTCGGCATTACCCTGCCCGGCACCACTATCGTCTGCGGTGACTCTCACACCGCCACCCACGGCGCCTTCGGCTCGCTGGCGTTCGGCATCGGCACTTCCGAAGTGGAACATGTGATGGCGACCCAGACCCTGAAACAGGGCCGCGCCAAGACCATGCGCATTTCGGTCAACGGCAAGCTGGCCGAGGGGATCAGTGCCAAGGACGTGGTGCTGGCCATTATCGGCAAGGTCGGCCACGCCGGTGGTACCGGCTACGTGGTGGAGTTTGCTGGCGAGGCCATTGCGAGCCTCTCCATGGAAGGGCGGATGACGGTGTGTAACATGGCCATCGAGCTGGGCGCCAAGGCCGGTATGATCGCCCCCGACCAGATCACCATCGACTACATCCGTGGCAAGGAGTTTGCCCCCAAGGGCGAGGCGCTGGAGCAGGCCATCGCCTACTGGCAGAGCCTCAAGAGCGATGCCGATGCCAAGTTTGATGCTGAAGTGGTGCTGGACGCCGCTGATATCGCCCCGCAGGTCACCTGGGGGACCAATCCGGGTCAGGTGATTGCCGTCCATGAGCCGATTCCGGCGCCGGAATCCTTCAACGATCTGATGGAGCAGCAGTCAGCCCGCAAGGCGCTCGCCTACATGGACTTGCAGCCAGGCCAGAAGCTCTCCGACGTTGCCATCGACAAGGTATTTATCGGGTCGTGCACCAACAGCCGCATTGAGGATCTGCGCGCCGCTGCCGCCATCGCTCGCGGTCGCAAGGTAGCCGCTGGCGTGCAGGCGCTGGTGGTGCCGGGCTCCGAGCAGGTGAAGGCGCAGGCCGAAGCCGAGGGTCTGGACAAGATCTTCATCGAGGCCGGTTTTGAGTGGCGCCTGCCGGGCTGCTCCATGTGTCTGGCCATGAACAACGACCGGCTGCAACCGGGGGAGCGCTGCGCCTCCACCAGCAACCGCAACTTCGAAGGGCGTCAGGGCCGCGCCGGCCGCACCCATCTGGTGAGCCCGGCCATGGCCGCCGCTGCCGCCGTCACCGGCCGCTTCGCCGACATTCGCGCACTGTAAGAGGACATTTCGATGACAGGATTCAAACAGCATAAAGGGATCGTCGTCCCCCTCGACAGCGCCAACGTCGACACCGACGCCATCATTCCCAAACAGTTTTTGCAGAAGGTAAACCGCATCGGTTTTGGCAAGCACCTGTTCCACGACTGGCGCTTCCTCGACGATGCCGGCCAGCAGCCAAACCCCGAGTTTGTACTGAACCAGCCGCAATTCGCCGGTGCCAGCATTCTGCTGGCCCGCGAGAACTTCGGCTGCGGGTCTAGTCGCGAGCACGCCCCCTGGGCGCTGGCCGACTACGGCTTCAAGACCATTATAGCCCCGAGCTTTGCCGACATTTTCTACGGCAACGCCATCAACAATGGCATGGTGCCTGTGCGCCTGAAGGAGGAAGAGGTCGACGCCCTGTTCCAGCTGGTGGCCGCCAAACCGGGCATCGAGATCGAGGTAGATCTGGAAGCGAATCAGGTACGCGCAGGTGAGCTCAGCTTCGGTTTCGAGATCGACGAGTTCCGCCGTTACTGCCTGCTCAACGGCTTGGATGCCATCGGTCTGACCCTGCAGCACGAGGCCGCCATCAGCGCCTTTGAGGCGAAGCAGCCGAGCTGGATTTAACGCGCCAGTTGCAAAAAAACGAGTAGAATCAACAGGGAGCTTCGGCTCCCTGTTTTACTGTCCGCTACGCTTCCCACTTTGGGCCACCGGAACTGGCCCGTGCCACAGGAAAGGATGATGAAGAGACCGACGGCAATCCCTCTGCTCTGTGCCCTGCTGCTTGCCCTGCCTGCGGGGGCCAGCCAAACCAGCTTCAACAACAGCCTCGGCCAGATCAGCGTCGGCTGGCAGGATAGCGAAGGTAAACCCCAACAGCTCACCTACCGGCTCGAACAGGGCAAGTTGCCGCCTCTCATCGCCTATCGCCCGGCCAGAATGCAGGAGGAGGTGTTGCAGGTGTTGCTGCGGGAGGTGCGCCAGAACTACCCCGAGGTGCAGTTCACCCTCGCCCGTCCCTCGCTGGAGCTGCATCTGAAAAGCCGCAATCAGGACAAGGCGCGCGAGGCGATGGCCTTTCTGCAGTCCAAGCGGAGCAAAGAGGAGCAGGCCTGGCTGACTAAACACTACTTCCAGTACTTCAACACCCCGGACGGGCAACTGGCGGTGAAGCAGGATCATGTGCGCATCGCGCTGGAGAGTCGCAGCGGGCTGGCGCCGCTGGCGGATCAACTCAAGCAGCAGGGCAGTACCGAAACGGAAGCTCGCCAGAAGACCGTGGCCCATATGCTCACCTTTATCCAGAGCATCCCCTATCAGCAGCTCGATAGCCTGAATGGAAGACAGGGCAAGGGCTTTCTCCCGCCCCGTCAGGTGCTGGAGCAGAACCGGGGGGACTGCGACAGCAAGGTAACCCTGATGGCCGCCATGCTGGCCCAGCTCTTTCCCGAGCTGAAACAAGCCATGGTATTCGTCCCCGGCCATGCCCTGCTGGCCGTTGACCTGCCCGCCAAGCCGGGGGATGTGACCCTCAACTGGCAGGGGCAGAGCTACCTGCTGCTCGAACCTACCGGTCCCGCCACCTTGCCTGCGGGCCAAATAGCATCGACCAGCAAAACGCTGGTCGATAGCAAGCAGTTGAGTGTGCAGCCGGTTCAGGAGAAAGGCTAACTCCCTCTGCCGATAGGGAGAACAAGGATTAACCCTGAGGCAAAAACTCCACCGCCAGCAGCAACCCGCTCTCCTCCTCCAGCACCCGGATAATACGGGCATGGGCTTCAAAGGGAGGCAACAGGTTGTTGTTGGTGGCAAGACTGATCCGGATGGGCTGATTGATGTCGAGCTGGTGTTCAGAGACCGCAATCCCCATGCCGTTGGCACTGAGATCCCGGCAGATCCCCTCCAGCACCAGCTGCTGCTGATAGACGGTGACCGGAGCATTGATGACCATGCGCGCAAAGGCACGCCTTTCCTTGGTATTGGTAAGCACGCGAACATCCTCTGTTGGGTGGGCGTCATCTCATGGGTATTGCACAATTGTGCTGGTCTACCCAAAAGAACGTTAATACAATGCGGTTCGTTTCTCAAACGGGGTGCGGTTTACCGCTGAGATTATACCCGTGCACCTGATCCAGATAATGCTGGCGGAGGAATTTGAGGCATGGCGCTCATTTTTTGCGCCCTCACCCGCTGGCACCTCGTTATTAACAAGTAATAGGGAGTGCCACCCATGAAGACCCTGCTGCTGGTCACCACCGGCCTGCTGTCGGCCAATGTGTTCGCCGCCGACACCCTCACCGTCTACACCTATAGCTCCTTCACTGCCGAGTGGGGTCCGGGGCCCAAGATCAAACAGGCCTTCGAGAAAGTGTGCGACTGCACCCTCAATCTGGTTCCCCTCGAAGAT
Organism: Aeromonas sp. 11P; assembly: GCF_051920165.1. Classification (NCBI taxonomy): domain Bacteria; kingdom Pseudomonadati; phylum Pseudomonadota; class Gammaproteobacteria; order Aeromonadales; family Aeromonadaceae; genus Aeromonas; species Aeromonas sp. 11P. The sequence goes on along the minus strand of NZ_JBQBDJ010000004.1, from coordinate 3,671,984 downwards.
GGGGTCGCCATTCTCAACCGGCTGCGGCTGGAGGGCAACCACAGCAAGGCCGATCTGGTGCTGGGGCTGGATGATGCACTCATCAGTGAAGCCAAGCAGAGCGGCCTGTTCGCCTCCCATCCCGCCAAGCTGGATGGCATCAAGGTGCCGGGTGGCTGGCAGGATGACACCTTTGTCCCCTACGACTACGGCTACTTCGCCTTCGTCTACGACAAGAGCAAGCTCAAGACCCCGCCCAAGAGCCTGAAAGAGCTGGTGGAGCGCCCCGATCTCAAGGTTATCTATCAGGACCCCCGTACCTCGACCCCGGGACAGGGGCTGATGCTGTGGATGAAGTCTGTCTACGGTGACAAGGCTCCTGAAGCCTGGGCCACGCTTGCCAAGAAGACCGTCACCGTCACCAAGGGGTGGTCCGAGGCCTATGGCATGTTCCTCGATGGCGAGGCGGACATGGTGCTCTCCTACACCACCTCTCCGGCCTATCACCTGATTGCCGAGAACAAGCCCCAGTATCAGGCGGCCGCCTTCGAGGAGGGTCACTACCGTCAGGTAGAAGTGGCCGCCAAGCTGAAGAGCGCCAAACAGGGGAAGCTGGCTGACCAGTTCCTGCAATTTATGGTGAGCCCCGCCTTCCAGCAGGAAATCCCGACCGGCAACTGGATGTATCCGGTTATCGACACGCCGCAGCCCAAGGGATTCGAGCAGATGATCACCGTAGCCAAGCCGCTCGCCTTCAGCAGCGATGAGGTGGCCACCAATCGTAAAGGGTGGATCCGCGAGTGGCTGCAAGCCGTCACCCAGTGAGCCGTTCTCTGAAACCACAGGCTCGTCCCCTCTGGTGGTTACCGGGCAGTGCAGCCACCCTGTTGATCCTGCTGTTATCCCTCGGGCCGCTCGCGGCCCTATTGTGGCAAGCCGGTTCGCTGGCACCCCGCACCCTGCTCGCAGATCCTTATCTACGTCATGTACTGGGCTTCAGTCTGGGGCAGGCACTGCTCTCCACCCTGCTCAGTCTCGGGCTGGCCATTCCGGTGGCCCGCGCGCTGGCACGGCGCCGTTTTATTGGCCGAACCCTGCTGATCAAGCTATTTGGTCTCTCGCTGGTGCTGCCGGTCATCATCGCCATCTTCGGCATAGTAGCGGTACACGGCAAGCAGGGGTGGCTGCCGCAACTGTTGCGCTCATTGGGGCTGGATCCCGGCAATTATCTCTACGGCCTGTTCGGTATCCTGCTGGCCCACGTCTTCTTCAACATGCCGCTGGCGGCCCGCCTGATGCTGCAGAGCATAGAGAGCATCCCCGAATCGAGCTGGCGCCTTGCCAGCCAGCTCGGCATGCGCTCATTCCATATCTTCCGGCTGCTGGAGTGGCCGCTTATTCGCGGCATATTGCCGGGGCTGGCCAGCCTCATCTTTATGCTCTGCTTCACCAGCTTCACTACCGTACTGGCGCTGGGGGGCGGGCCGAAATCGACCACCCTGGAGGTGGCTGTCTATCAGGCGTTGCGCTTTGACTTCGATCTCGCCACCGCGGGCGGATTGGCGCTGGTGCAGCTGATCCTGACCGCCGCCCTGCTCGCCCTGCAGCACAAGCTGCAGAGTACCCCAGCCAGCAGGGTGACACCCCGTCGTCCCTGCCTGCGGCCGGATCGCCATCAGCCAGGCACGGCCGTGGTGGATCTCCTCTCGCTCAGCATCGGGCTCGCCATCTTTCTGCCACCGCTGCTGGCCATCGTGGTGGCGGGCCTTCACCCCGGCCTGCTCACCGCGCTCACTTCCAGCAAGCTGTGGCAGGCGAGCGGCCAGTCGCTGCTGATTGCGCTGGCGGCGGGCACCCTTGCAACCCTGCTTGGCAGCGGCCTGTTGCTCACCAGCCGTCACCTCAAGGTGCGCACCCGCCAGCGGCGCGCTGCCGCTCTGTGGGAGGCCAGCGGTTCGATGATCCTGATGATCCCGGCGGTGGTGCTCTCCACCGGACTCTTTATCCTGTTTATGCCCTTTGCCGATGTGTTCGCCCTCGGCCCCTGGCTGGTGGTGCTGGTCAACGCCCTGATGGCGCTACCCTACGTGCTGCGCACCCTCTCCGCCCCCATGCAGCTGGTGGTGCGCCAATACGACCGGCTGGCGGATAGCCTGGGGGTACGCGGCCTGCATCGCCTGCGGCTGGTGGAGTGGCCGCTGCTGCGCCGCCCGCTGGCACTGGCGATGGCGCTGTCGATGATCCTCTCGCTGGGGGATCTCGGCGCCATCGCCATGTTTGGCAGCCAGGAGCTCACCACCCTGCCCTGGCTGCTCTACCAGCAGCTTGGCAGCTATCGATTGACCGAGGCAGCCGCCACCGCTCTGCTGTTGCTGACACTCTGTTTCTCCCTGTTCTGGCTGGTGGAGCGGGGTCTTGGAGGAAAACATGCTGAACATTGATATGCTTGCGACCAGCTACCCCGACTGGCGCGTCAGCTTCAGCGCGACCCTGCCCAAGGGAGAGATCACCGCGCTGATTGGCCCAAGCGGCGCGGGCAAGTCGACCCTGCTCGGGATGATCGCAGGCTTCGTGCCGGTGGAATCAGGCCGCCTCAGTTTCGATGGCGAAGATCTGCTGCCACTGGGCCCGGCCGAGCGACCGGTCACCACCCTGTTTCAGGATCACAACCTCTTCCTCCACCTGTCGGTGTTCGACAACATCGCTATCGGCCTACACCCGGGTCTACGCCTCAGTGCCGCCCAGCGGGCACAGGTGATCGATGCAGCCGCGCGGGTTGGTCTTGGCGAGATGCTAAGCCGCCTGCCTGAACAGCTCTCCGGTGGCCAGCAGCAGCGGGTCGGGCTGGCTCGCGCGCTGGTGCGCGGCAAACCGCTGCTGCTGCTGGATGAGCCCTTCTCTGCCCTCGATCCCGCCCTGCGCCGGGAGATGCTGGCGGAAGTGGCGAGGCTAGCCTGCGAACAGGGCATTACCGTACTGATGGTCTCCCACAATCCGGAAGATGCCCAGCTGGTTGCCGATCAGGTTCTCTTTGTCGACGAGGGCCGCATCGCCCTGCAAGGCAAGCCGGATATTCTGCAAAATAGCGGCCACCCGGGGCTGCTGCGCTACCTTGGCCAATAGCCCTTGGGAGTAAAGACTGCGCCATGATCAAAAAGGGAGGCCGATTGGCCTCCCTTTGCATCTGGAAATATTCAGTTGAATCAGAGGTTTTCCTCGGCGAATGAAGCCAGTCGGCTGCGCACCACGCCGTTGAGGAAGATGTTGGCACTGCCGTCGAAATCCTTGAAACGCTCGACGATGTAGGTGAGACCCGAGGTCACCGGGCTCAGGTAGTTAGAGTCGATCTGGGCCAGGTTACCGGAGCAGACGATCTTGGTGCCTTCGCCACAACGGGTGATGATGGTCTTGATCTGGGAAGCGGTCAGGTTCTGGCACTCATCCAGCAGCACGAAGGTGTTCTGGATGCTGCGCCCGCGCATGAAGTTGACCGATTTGAACTGGATGTTGGCCTTCTCCATGATGTAGCTGAGCGAGCCGCTCATGTTCTCGTCCTGCTTATGCAGCACCTCCAGTGTGTCGGTCACCGCCGCCAACCAGGGCATCATCTTCTCCTCTTCGGTGCCGGGCAGGAAGCCGATGCTCTCGGCAATTTCCGGAGTATTCCGGGTGACGATCACCTTCTCGTAAATGCCCTTCTCAATCACCAACTCCAGCGCAGCAGCCATGGCCAGCAAGGTTTTGCCGCAACCGGCCGGGCCGGTCAGGATCACCAGATCGATGTGCGGATCGAGCAGTGCATCCAGCGCCATCCCCTGATAGACATTCTTGGGATGGACACCCCACGCCTTGCGGGACATCAGTCGCTCGCGGCCCAGATCCTTGATGCGGATCTTGTTGCCATCGTGGCTGAGCACCCGGGCAGCGAAGAAATTCTCTTCATCCACCAGATACTGGTTTACGTGAACCCCTTCCAGCAGATTGGCATCGATCACATGGATGGTGTCGCGGCCATGGGTCTCGCTCTCGCACTCGCCAACCCGCTCCCAGAAGCTGCCGGGCACCACCTGAAAGCCTTTGGCCAGCAGGCGAATATCGTCGATCAGCTGGTCACTACGGTAATCTTCAACGTGAGCAAGCCCGGCCCCTTTGGCTTTGAGGCGCATGTTGATGTCTTTGGTGACCAGCACCACCTGACGCTTCAACTCGTGCTTTTGCAGATAGAGGGCCGCGTTGATGATGCGGTTGTCGGCCTCCTTGTCGGTAAACACCTCGGCATCCTGCGGCAGATGGTGATCGCTGAAGATGCAGATATTGCCGCTCGCTTCGCCAGCCAGCGGCACGCCCTGGGTGATCTGATCCGGAGTTGCATCGCGGAACACATCTTCCAGCGCACGAATGGCCACCCGCGCGTCGCGGCTGACATCCTTGTTGCGATCCTTGATGTTATCGAGCTCTTCCAGCACCGTCATGGGGATGAGCACGTCGTGCTCTTTGAAGGAGTAGATAGCGAGGGGTTCGTGAAGCAGAACGTTGGTATCCAGGATAAACAGCTTTCGGTCCGTATTGTCCATAAGCATCCTCCTTGGCACTGAAGGGCCACGTGTGTGAATCTCAGATGTCATTGAAACCACACGGCCGTGACAGTTTTATTACCCTCAACGCTACGCCCGATTTTACTATCGCGCAACAAATCACTTGGCCGCCTGATTTGATAGCGCATAAAAACAGCAATAAAAAGACCGACGCTATGGCCGGTCTGTTTTCTATCGTTCAACTACTTGGGCATGTTTGTCAGCCGCACTTGGAGTCGCCACAGTTGAGGCAGGTCATGCAACCATCCTTCAGCACCAGCGCCTTGGTGTGGCACTTGTAGCAGAGCGCGGCATTGGCCGGGAAACCACTGCCAGTCTGTTGCTCTTCAGCCTCCTGAGCCGCCTTCAACTCGGCCTGCTTCTCGGCCAGAAACGCCTGCTGATGCTCATCCAATCCCGGCGCCTTGAGCATGCCAATCTCGGTGAGATGGCTCTCGATCACGTTGCCAATTTCGGCGATCAGCGATGGCACATACTTGCCCTTGTTCCAGTAGCCACCTTTGGGATCAAACACCGAGCGCAGCTCCTCCACCAGGAAGGTCACATCCCCACCCTTGCGGAATACGGCAGAGATGATGCGGGTCAGCGCCACGATCCACTGGTAGTGCTCCAGACTCTTGGAGTTGATGAAGATCTCGAACGGACGGCGAGTTTCGTGCACCGTGCCCTCGTTGAGAATGATGTCGTTGATGGTGATGAACAGCGAGTGCTCGGAGACATGTTCCGGCGTCTTCAGCTTGTAGGTGGTGCCCATCAGCCGCTCCGGGCGCAGCACGGTTTCGTGCATATGCACCACGTCATCCTGCGTAGAGAGATCTTCTTGCGGCTCATCCTTGGTACGCACCTTGTAGGCGACGATTTTCTTGTCGATCTTCTTGACCATAATGTCGTTCTCAGAATTTACCGTAATAGCCTTCTTTCAAGGCGTCGTAGAGGTTGGCGGCCGTATGCAGCTCGCCATCGTATTCGATCTCTTCGTTCCCCTTGACGGAGATGACGGAGCCATCCTCCAGAGTGAACTCATAGAGGGTGTTCTCCAGATCCTTCTCCTTCACCAGCACGCCCTGGAAGGCCTCCGGATTGAAGCGGAAGGTGGTGCAGCCCTTGAGACCGGAGTCCGAGGCATACATGTAGATATCCTTGAACTGCTCGAACGGGAAATCGGTCGGCACGTTGGCGGTCTTGGAGATGGAGGAATCGATCCAGCGCTGGGCCGCCGCCTGAATGTCCACATGCTGGGCCGGGCTGATGTCATCGGCAGTAATGAAATAGTCCGGCAGACGGCTCGCTTCGTCATCGGCATAAGGCATGGCGGCCGGATTCACCAGCTCGCGATAGGCCAGCAGCTCGAAGGAGTAAACGTCAACACTCTCCTTGCTCTTCTTGCCCGGCTTGATAACGTTGCGACTGTAGTGGTGGGCAAAGCTCGGCTCGATGCCGTTACTGGCGTTGTTGGCCAGAGACAGCGAGATAGTACCGGTCGGCGCGATACTGCTGTGATGGGTGAAACGCCCACCCACTTCCGCCAGCTCGGCCACCAGAGCAGGATCCACTTCGGCAACCTGCTGCATGTAACGGCTGTAGCGCGCATGCAACACCTTGCCCTTCACCTTGTCACCCACCTTGATGCCATCAGCCGCCATTTCCGGGCGCAGACGCAGCATCTTGCCGGTCACTTCAAACTCCTGCTCCATGATGGGCGCCGGGCCCTTCTCCTTGGCCAGACGCAGGGACTCCTGCCAGCCGGTCATCGCCAGCTCCTGGGATACCTGCTCGGTAAAGGCTACGGATGCCGCAGAGCCGTACTTGATCTGCAGCATGGTGAGGGTAGAACCAAGCCCCAGAAAACCCATGCCGTGGCGGCGCTTGGCTGTGATCTCCTCGCGCTGTTTGGCCAGCGGCAGTTGGTTGATTTCCACCACGTTGTCGAGCATGCGGGTGAAGATGGCCACCACCTTGCGAAACGCCTGCCAATCGAACGCCGCATTTTCAGTAAAAGGGTCGCGCACAAACTTGGTCAGATTGACCGAGCCCAGCAGACAGGCACCGTATGGTGGCAACGGCTGCTCGCCACAGGGGTTGGTCGCGCGGATCTCTTCACAGAACCAGTTGTTGTTCATCTGGTTGACCTTGTCGATCAGGATGAAACCGGGCTCTGCATAGTCATAGGTGGAGGTCATGATGACATTCCACAGCTTGCGGGCGGGCATGATCTTGTAGACCTTGCAGGCGACCTGCCCCAACTCGTTGAACACGACCCCTTCCTTGTTGGGCCAGTCGGCCCAGAGCACCTGAGCAGGATCGTCCAGCGCAATGCCATCCTGCTCCACCTCTTTGGCGGTGTAGGGGAAGATCAGCGACCAGGGCGCATCCTCTTTCACTGCCTTGACGAAATCCTCGGTGATCAGCAGGGAGAGGTTGAACTGGCGCAGACGGCCATCTTCGCGCTTAGCCTGAATAAACTCGATCACATCAGGATGACGGATATCCATGGTGCCCATCTGGGCGCCACGACGGCCACCGGCTGACGAGACGGTGAAACACATCTTGTCGTAGATATCCATGAACGAGAGCGGACCTGAGGTGTAAGCACCGGCACCGGAGACAAAAGCACCGCGTGGGCGCAGAGTTGAGAAGTCATAGCCGATGCCGCAGCCAGCCTTCAGGGTCAGCCCCGCCTCATGCACCTTGCCGAGGATATCGTCCATCGAATCCTCGATGGTGCCGGAGACGGTACAGTTGATGGTCGAAGTGGCAGGCTTGTGCTCAAAAGCCCCGGCGTTGGAGGTGATGCGGCCCGCCGGAATGGCGCCATTGCGCAGTGCCCACAAGAAAGGCTCATACCAGGCCTCCGGTTCCAGCTCCTGCTCCGCCAGCGCCCGAGCAACGCGCTGGTAGGTCTCGTCGATAGTGCCATCGATAGGATGCCCATCCTTGCTCTTGAGGCGATATTTGCTATCCCAGATCTCGAGGGACGTTTCCTGGAGAGGAATGAGGCGGGAGCCAGCTTCGCTCTCCAGCACCGGGTTGGATTTAGCCATTTTCAATCAACCTTATGTGAATGCATCAACATCATGACAACAGCAGAAAACACAACTAATGGTGCCATCTAAAATTAATGACACAACATATAGTAAACCTAATGCCATGAGGGCGCAGATTCTATCCTAAAAAAATGCCCTGGCCAGCAGGTTTCTGCGCCAGGGCACTTAACTGATTAATTTACTGAGAGATTTAACACTCAGACATGGATCAGGGCTTCTTGACGTAAACGGTCGGCGTATCACCCGTCATATTCAGATAGAACTCATAAACCCCGTCAGCATCCGGTGAGAACTTCATATCCTCATATTTTGAACAGGGATTGACCGGCACAGCCTCGCCACCAAGTACGGCAACGCCATCGCTCGGGCTCTTGTAACCAAAGTTGGTACCGCAGCTCCAACCTGAATCAGCAAACTTGAACTTGTAAGGAGCCCACTCTTTCTTGAGGGTACCTTTCGCCATGTAGAGTTTGTCGGCTACCTTGACAACCTTGCTCGCATCGGTCGCCATCCAGTCGTTCATCTCACCGCGCAGATAGATGGACTTGCCACCAAAATCGCTATTGTCAGTAGCCTGCTCTGCTCCACTGTGGGATGCACAACCACCTAATACCAGGGTTCCCGCCGCCAGTATCATCGTTACTGTTCTTTTGAACATGTCTCTATTCCTTAATTTATTGTGATTCCTTGGTCCATCCATGTGGACGAAGGCATTAAAGCAGAGCCGGAATCACAAGAAAGGTAGAATCATCACATTCTGTACTTTTTATGCCCAGCCATCGGAGGGCAAGTCAAAAGGCGAGAGCAAGATCACTCCGGTTTTGGTACAACAAAATTGAATAGAGAAGGATTAAAAAACGAAGTGATTGAATGGATTAATGGAAATAGGGGTTTTTCGGGAAGGAGACGTAATTTTCAGGCAATAAAAAACCCCGCTCGATGAGCGGGGTTACTTGTATTGGGTGCCTGGCAGTGTCCTACTCTCGCATGGCGAATGCCACACTACCATCGGCGCTACCGCGTTTCACTTCTGAGTTCGGCATGGGATCAGGTGGTTCCACGGCGCTATGGCCGCCAGGCAAATTCTTCAATCTGTGAAAGCTGATGTAAGTAGTTTCGTATTCGTTACAAGGCTCGAAACACTTCTTGGGTGTTGTATGGTTAAGCCTCACGGGTAATTAGTATGGGTTAGCTCAACACATCACTGCGCTTACACACCCCACCTATCAACGTTGTGGTCTCCAACGGCCCTTTAGGACCCTCAAGGGGTCAGGGATGACTCATCTCAGGGCTCGCTTCCCGCTTAGATGCTTTCAGCGGTTATCGATTCCGAACTTAGCTACCGGGCAGTGCCACTGGCGTGACAACCCGAACACCAGAGGTTCGTTCACTCCGGTCCTCTCGTACTAGGAGCAACTCCCTTCAATCATCCAACGCCCACGGCAGATAGGGACCGAACTGTCTCACGACGTTCTGAACCCAGCTCGCGTACCACTTTAAATGGCGAACAGCCATACCCTTGGGACCGACTTCAGCCCCAGGATGTGATGAGCCGACATCGAGGTGCCAAACACCGCCGTCGATATGAACTCTTGGGCGGTATCAGCCTGTTATCCCCGGAGTACCTTTTATCCGTTGAGCGATGGCCCTTCCATTCAGAACCACCGGATCACTATGACCTACTTTCGTACCTGCTCGACCTGTCCGTCTCGCAGTTAAGCTGGCTTATGCCATTGCACTAACCTCCTGATGTCCGACCAGGATTAGCCAACCTTCGTGCTCCTCCGTTACTCTTTGGGAGGAGACCGCCCCAGTCAAACTACCCACCAGGCACTGTCCGCGAGCCCGATTCAGGGCCCTGCGTTA
>NZ_JBQBDJ010000004.1:3440000-3657500 GCF_051920165.1 Aeromonas sp. 11P | reverse complement strand
TCGATCTTCACCTTGCTGACCGGTAACTTTTGCAGATAACTCAAAGAGGAATAACCAGTCCCAAAATCGTCTAATGCCAGCAGTACCCCCTGCTGATTGAGATCCTGCATCAGTTGCAGCGAGTTCTTCACTTCGCGCATGGTGGTATCTTCCGTGACCTCCAAGACCAGGCTACGGGCAGGCAGGTGGTGCTCCATCAATGCCTTGGCTACCAATTTGAGCAAATTACGCTGGTACATGCCTGGCGAGATATTCACGCACATCTGTAGATCAACCATACCAAGCTGGTGCCACTGATAGAGCTGCTCGCAAGCTGTGTTCAGCACCCAGCTGCCAACCCTTTCGGCAAGCTGGAACTCCTCAGCCACCATGATAACTTCGTTTGGCGGAATGAAGCCGAGCTCAGGATGCCGCCAGCGCAGCAGAGCCTCGACAGCTTCGCAGCGGCCACTCTCTAGGTTGACGATGGGTTGGTAATAGAGTTCCAACGCATTGTGTTCCAGCGCCATGATCATATCCGACGCCAAATGTTTACGCCGCGCCGTCTCGTTGAGCAGGGAGTTATCGTAAATCACATAGGGGACATGGGTCTTGCGACTATGGAACAGGGCCTGCTCCGCACGACTCAACAACTCCTGAGTCTTGTCGCTGTCCATCGGATAGAAGGCAATCCCGATCCCGACTTCAAGCCGGAAGGGATAGTTGTCATAGACGATATCTTGCTTCAGCGCATGCAGCTGTCGTGCTACCAGCTCCCTGACCTGACGCAGATCGCTGCTGCCACGCTGGATAATGGCAAATTGATCCCCCCCCAGACGTCCGCTCCACTCTCCCTCTTCGCAGAGCACTCGGATCCGGGTGGCAAACTCACAAAGCAGATAATCACCGGTGTCATAGCCAAACTTGCTGTTGATATCCCTGAAGTCGTTGATATCGACCAGCACCAGCCCAAACGGCACTTCCTGTGTGGCGTACAGCTCCATCCGCTCCAGCAAGGCAACCCGATTGGACAACCCGGTCAGCGGATCCCGTCTGGCCGCTCTGAAATGGCGACGCCCTTCATATATAAGCAGCATGCTGAGCAGCAGCACTGACATGACCAGACCGGAGACCATCAGCAACAAGGCATTGCGCAATTGGCCAAAATGGCGATCGTTCTCGGAATAGACGTTAATGTTCTTCTGCATCACAGAAGCGAGGGAGTAGGAGAGCGGCTCTTGCAGCGGGGCAAGGCGCATCATGATCTGCTGATAGTCAGATGCCCCGCTTTGCAACTTGGTGATGTCGGGCTCTATTTGGCGAATATTGGTTTCAATCAACTGCACCAGACGCAAGGTTTTCTGCTTGTCCTGCATGCTCTTGCGCAGCTGGCCGCTCAACAGGATGGGCGTTCTGCTCCAGAGAATGTCATAACGTAGCATCAAGGTGTCATGATCAATCCCGCCATAGTGATAGACCTCTACTGCATTGAGGAAACGCCCGAGCTCCAACTGCAACTGCATCAGCGCCCAGGAGACATCATAGGTGTATTTCTCCATCGCTCTGGTCGCATTCTGAATCTGCATCAGGCAATAGAGGGTGCTCCCGGTAAACGACAGGATGGATACATACAGAATGACGAGCAGTGGCCACGCCCTGGTCTTTCCTTTCACCCCATGCTCCCGTGCTGTTTTTATCAGTGCTGAATGTCTATCAAATCCAGCTGCCAGATCATCATGTCGGTATATTCGGATCGCTTCAATTCCGGATATTGATCAAGAGGCAGCATAAACCAGACCGGCCCCTTGTCACGCACCCGCATGACAGCGCCGTTGTCTTCCCATGCGAGGATGGGCTCGTATTTGGCAACCTTGTCCCATTCAATGCGGATCTGGAAACTGTTCAGTGCCGTCAACGTAATGGTCTTGCCATCCGCACCGACTGCAGCCAACACATCGGCCAGTTTTGGGCCTCTATAGGTGTGCGGCTTATCCACCCACGGGTTGCCTGTCACTATCTCATGTTGCGGCAGAGCCTGCAGTTTTGCCAGATCAAACAACACCTTGCCATCAACTTCGTCTGCCGACCTGATGTTGCCACCCACTTTCAGGATCACCGGCCCAGTCAGCGCCTCAGCAGCCATCACCGGCATGATGATCAATGAACACAGTAGTGTCAGCCAACCAAACATTTTCATATCGCCCCCATATTTGCTGTCTCAACAGACTCAGTTTAGCCAGATATAAAAAAACGGCTCGCCTTGAGCGAGCCGTTTGTCAAACAGAGCAAGGGGGATAATTACATCATGCCCATGCCACCCATGCCGCCCATGTCAGGCATGGCAGGGGTATCTTTCTTCGGCAGTTCGGTGACCATGCACTCGGTGGTGATCATCAGACCGGCGATGGAAGAGGCAAACTGCAGGGCGGAACGGGTTACCTTGGTCGGATCCAGGATACCCATGGCCAGCATGTCGCCATACTGTTCGCTGTAAGCGTTGTAACCGAAGTTGCCTTCGCCGTTCTTCACTGCATTGGCAATGACGGAGGCTTCCTCACCGGCGTTGATAACGATTTGACGCAGCGGGGCTTCCATGGCGCGCAGGGCAACCTTGATACCGACGTTCTGATCTTCGTTGTCACCGCGCAGACCAGCCAGTTTGGCTGCAACGCGAACCAGCGCAACACCACCACCGGCAACCACACCTTCTTCAACCGCGGCGCGGGTAGCGTGCAGAGCATCTTCCACGCGTGCTTTTTTCTCTTTCATCTCGACTTCGGTGGCTGCGCCAACCTTGATCACGGCAACACCGCCAGCCAGCTTGGCTACGCGCTCTTGCAGCTTCTCACGGTCGTAGTCGGAAGAGGTCTCTTCGATCTGCTGACGGATCTGGGCAACACGGCCTTCGATCACGCCTGCATCACCCACGCCATCGATGATGGTGGTGTTCTCTTTGGTGATGACGATGCGCTTGGCACGACCCAGATCTTCCAGCGTCGCTTTTTCCAACTCCATGCCAACTTCTTCAGAGATGACAGTACCGCCAGTCAGTACGGCGATATCCTGCAGCATGGCCTTGCGACGGTCACCGAAGCCAGGCGCCTTGACGGCAGCCACTTTCACGATACCGCGCATGGTGTTGACCACCAGAGTCGCCAGCGCTTCGCCTTCTACGTCTTCAGCAACAATCAGCAGTGGCTTGCCAGCTTTGGCAACGCCTTCCAGCACCGGCAGCATTTCGCGGATGTTGGAGACTTTCTTGTCAACCAGCAGGATGAACGGGTCGTCCAGTTCAACGGAACCGGTCTCTTGCTTGTTGATGAAGTAGGGGGACAGGTAGCCACGGTCGAACTGCATACCTTCGACAACCGCCAGCTCATCTTCCAGACCCTGACCATCTTCAACGGTGATGACGCCATCGCGACCCACTTTGTCCATGGCTTCGGCAATCAGCTTGCCCACTTTCTCGTCGGAGTTGGCGGAGATGGTGCCCACCTGAGCGATGGCATTGCTGTCAGCGCACGGCTGGGACAGTGCTTGCAGTTCAGCAACAGCAGCCACAACGGCCTTGTCGATACCGCGCTTCAGATCCATCGGGTTCATACCGGCGGCAACGGCTTTCAGACCTTCGTTGACGATAGCCTGAGCCAGAACGGTTGCAGTAGTAGTACCGTCACCCGCAGCGTCGTTCGCTTTGGAAGCAACTTCCTTGACCATCTGGGCGCCCATGTTCTGGAACTTGTCTTCCAGCTCGATTTCGCGCGCAACAGAAACACCATCTTTAGTGATGGTCGGGGCGCCGAAGGACTTGTCCAGCACCACGTTGCGACCTTTCGGGCCCAGAGTCACCTTGACGGCATCAGCCAGGATGTTTACGCCTTCCAGCATCTTGATGCGGGCTTCGTTACCAAACTTAACGTCTTTAGCTGCCATTTTTCTTCAATCCTTAAATCAATTCGGGGAAAAGGAGGATGGATTACTCTTCGACAATCGCCAGGATGTCGGTTTCGGAGAGGATCAGGACGTCCTGACCATCCAGCTTCTCGGTCTTCACACCGTAGCCTTCGTTGAAGATAACTTTGTCACCAACCTTCACGGCCAGCGCTTTGACTTCGCCATTATCCAGGATACGACCAGTCCCCACGGCAAGCACTTCACCACGGGTGGACTTCTGGGCCGCAGTACCAGTCAAGACGATACCGCCGGCAGATTTGGCTTCAGCTTCGATGCGCTTGATGATGACGCGGTCGTGCAGTGGACGAATTTTCATCGATAACTCTCCCAAAATGAGTCTCATTGTTGCTTCGAGGAATGGCCGTTCCAGGCCAAATCGGATATGTCCCTGATGTGGGGCAGAGTTGCTAACCCTTCAAGGGCAAATACAAAAAAAATTTTTTCACGTACTATAAACATCTTCGATGGTTCAGCCATGTCCGCACTCTGGTGCAAGGTCGGTTCAAGCCGCCCGTTTTCGATGCCAGAACCTTCAAAGCCAGCTGTAGAGACGAGCCTTTGACCCGCACCAACCCCATGCTGACAGCCCCTATTCCGGTCGTACTGCGCCAGATGACGGGCCCCATGATCTTCGGCATCATCGCCATTCTGGCCTTCAATCTGGTCGATACCTTTTTTATCGGTATGCTGGGCACCGAAGCTCTGGCCGCCATCAGTTTTACCTTTCCTGTCACTTTTGTGGTTACCTCGCTGGCGATGGGATTGGGCGCCGGATTGTCAGCGGTGATCGGTCATACCCTGGGGCAGGGCAAACACGATGAGGCGGCCCATCTCGCCACCGACAGTCTGTTTCTGGCGGTGATCATGGTGGCCCTGCTCTCCGCGGGGGGGGCTCTAACCATCAAGCCTCTGTTTACTCTGCTGGGGGCCAGTGCCGAGCTTATCTCCCTTATCCATGACTACATGCTGATCTGGTATCTGACCGTCCCCATGCTGGTGCTGCCCATGGTGGGCAATGCCGCCATCCGGGCGACCGGAGATACTAAAACCCCCAGTCTGGTGATGGCAGTAGCCGGGTTGGTCAACGGGGTACTGGATCCTCTCTTGATCTTCGGTATCGGCCCCTTTCCCGAGTGGGGGATCCGCGGGGCAGCCATCGCGACTTCTATCTCCTGGTTGATGGCGATGCTGGTCAGCCTCTATATCCTGCGTCATCGGGAGGGCTTGCTGCTGTGGCGCCTCTCGCCGCGGGCCCGGTTGCTGACCCACTGGCGGGCCTTGCTCCATGTCGCCGTCCCCGCCTCTTTTACCAATATGCTCAACCCCTTGGCCAATGCGGTGTTGATGACGATCTTTGCGGGTCTGGGTACCGAGGTGGTAGCCGCTTACGGCGCCGCATCGCGGGTTGAGGCGCTGCTGCTGATTGTGATGATGGCCCTCGCCTCCGTACTGGCCCCTTTCATCTCGCAAAACTGCGGTGCCGGTAATCCAGCCCGCGCCAAGGCTGCGCTGCAAAGCTGCATGAGTTTTGCGTTGCTGTTTCAGCTCGCGGTCTATGGCCTGACCTGGCTGCTGGCACCACTCATCGCCAACCTCTTCAGCGATCATCCGCAGGTGATTCGCCTGATTGTTCTCTATCTGCATCTGGTGCCGATCGGTTACGGCTTTCAGGGCATGGTGATGCTGCTGGCCTCGGCACTCAATGGCGTGCGGGCATCCAGTATCTCGTTCTTGTTCAACGGATTGCGGCTGTTTGGTTTTCTATTGCCAGGAGCCTGGCTGGGGGCAAAGCTGGGGGGAGAACAGGGGATATATCTGGGGATCTTGCTGGCCAATCTGGCGGCGGGCACCCTCGCATGGTGGTATGCCCGACACCGCTTCGAGGCGCTGTGCCATCAGGGCAAACCCTGATTCAGTCACTCGCCTCGGGTTTTCGTCTCGTCGATTACTCTTTACACTCACTCTTTGCGCTCAAATTCGCCTTCGATGGTGGTACCGCCCTGCTTGGTATTCCCCAGATGATCATCGGACGGTGCGTTGCCAAACGGTGATTGAGTACGCTGGAAACCGCCCATCTGCATCCGGAACTGGCTGCTGCCGATCAGCTTGTCAGCCAGTTTGTTGCGCAGCCAGGGTTGCAGCAACAGCACACCGAAAATGTCGGTCACGAAACCCGGGATAATCAGCAGCAAACCGGCCAACGCCAGCATCATGCCTCCCATCACCTCGCGGCCCGGCATCTCGCCCATCTGCATCTTTTGCTGGGCGCTGAACAGGGTCTTGATCCCTTCACTGCGCACCAGCGAGGAGCCCAATACCGCAGTCAGTATGAGCAAGCCGACAGTCGGCAGCGCCCCGATCACCGAGCCGACCTCGATCATCACGGTGAGCTCCAGTACCACCAGACCCACCAACAACAAAAACAACTTGCCCATATCCACTCCAGCACCGGTAAATTGAGAAAAAGTGGCACCCATTCAACGATGGTCAGAGGCGATTTTTCCGCCCCGTCATCACCACTTTCTGCCCTGAATAAATGGGGGCTGCCCCCCTCTTTTCAAGTTGGCCAACTGACTCCTACGTCATCAGCAATCTAAAAAACCAGCAAAAAGTCACAAAAATTTATAAAAATCATCATGATAAAAACTTCATAACATATGTGTACTTTCCTCAAAGGAATTTGAAAATGTCGCAAATTTAGTGATCCACCTCTAATAACCGATACCTCAATTGGAGTAGTATATTGATTAGTTTTTCGGGAGGTCATTCTCCCAACCGCCCCACTCGATGTGTGGTGCTTCAGGATGAGCCGTGCGCAAGGAACTCGCGACCACTCGGTGAGGATTTTTCCATTTATCTGATTTCTGAGGCATTACAATGAGCGACATCAAGAACGTCCGCATTGAAGAAGACCTGCTGGGCACCAAAGAAGTTTCCAATGATCTCTACTACGGTGTGCACACCCTGCGCGCTGTCGAGAACTTCAAGATCAGCTCTCAGAAGATTTCTGACGTTCCGGAATTCGTCCGCGGTATGGTGCTGACCAAGAAAGCTGCTGCACTGGCAAACGGCGAGCTCGGTACCATCCGTCCTGAAATTGCTGACAAGATCGTAGAAGCCTGCGACCTGATGCTGAACACCGGCAAATGCTTCGACCAGTTCCCGGTCGACGTTTACCAGGGTGGTGCCGGCACCTCCGTCAACATGAACACCAACGAAGTACTGGCCAACATCGCCCTGGAAATCATGGGTCTGGAGAAAGGCCGTTACGACGTCATCAACCCGAACGACCACGTCAACAAGTGCCAGTCCACCAACGATGCTTATCCCACCGGTTTCCGCGTGGCCGTGGTCAACAGCACTGACGTGACCCTGCACGCGCTGGAGCACCTGATCGCGGCATTCGATGCCAAGGCTGAAGAGTTCAAAAAAGTCCTGAAGATGGGCCGTACCCAGCTGCAGGACGCCGTGCCGATGACCCTGGGTCAGGAGTTCCACGCGTTCGCCGTGACCCTGCGTGAAGAGATCAAATCCATCAAGCGTTGCCAGGAGCTGCTGCTGGAAGTGAACCTGGGCGCTACCGCCATCGGTACCGGTCTGAACACCCCGCCCGAGTACTCTGCACTGGCCATCAAGCGTCTGGCCGAGATCACCGGCCGTGCCTATGTACCGGCTGAAGATCTGATCGAAGCAACCTCCGACTGCGGCGCCTACGTCATGCTGCACGGCGCCATCAAGCGTCTGGCCATGAAGCTGTCCAAGATCTGTAACGACCTGCGTCTGCTCTCCTCCGGCCCGCGCACTGCCCTGAAAGAGATCAACCTGCCGGAAATGCAGGCTGGTTCCTCCATCATGCCGGCCAAGGTCAACCCGGTTATCCCGGAAGTGGTCAACCAGTCCTGCTTCAAGGTATTCGGTAACGACATCACCATCACCTTCGCCGCCGAAGCCGGTCAGCTGCAGCTGAACGTCATGGAGCCGGTGATTGGTCAGGCAATGTTCGAATCCCTGAGCCTGATGGAAAAAGCCTGTATCTCCCTGCGCGAGAAGTGCGTGGAAGGTATCACCGCCAACCCGGAAATCTGCATGAACCACGTGCTGAACTCCATCGGTATCGTGACCTACCTGAACCCCTTCATCGGTCACCACGAAGGGGACATCGTTGGCAAGATCTGCGCCCAGACCGGCAAGAACGTACGTGAAGTCGTACTGGAGCGCGGCCTGCTGAGCGCCGAGCAGCTGGACGAGATCCTCTCCATCGAGAACCTGATGAACCCGCAATACAAGGCCAAGCGTTTCACTCGCGAAACCACTGTATAAGCGACGCATGGGCCGGGATCTTCCCGGCCCATTTAAAGTCAGTTCCCGATTGGTCTTTATCCCCAGCCCGATCGGGAATTGGCTTTTTGCCAAATAAAAACCAAAAAACTAAAAAATGGAGTTATCGCTATGATTGGAATCGAGTTACTTGTCGTGCTCGCCGCTATCTATCTGGGCGCCCGGATAGGCAGCATCGGCATCGGCTTTGCCGGTGGTCTGGGGGTTCTGGTCCTGACCTGGGGCCTCGGGGTGCAGATCCCGAGCGACCAGCTGGTCACCTACATCCCCTGGGATGTGATCATGATCATTGCGTCCGTCATTTGCGCCATCGCCTGTATGCAACTGGCTGGCGGGATGGACTATCTGGTCTCTCTGGCTGAAAAAGCGCTGCGCAAGAACCCCAAATACATCACCTTCGCCGCCCCGGTCGTCACCTATCTGATGACCATGCTGGCCGGTACCGGTCACACCGCCTTCTCCACCCTGCCGGTTATCGCAGAAGTGGCCAAAGAGCAGGGGATCCGCCCATCCCGCCCGCTCTCCATCGCGGTTGTCGCCTCCCAGATCGCCATCACAGCCTCCCCGATCTCTGCCGCTGTGGTTGCCTTCTCCGGCATGCTCGAGCCGTTCGGTGTTGACTACCTGACCCTGCTAGCCATCTGCATCCCCTCCACCTTCCTGGCCTGTATTCTGGGTGCCTTCATTGCCAACATGATGGGCAAGCCGCTGGAGCAGGACGAAGTCTATCTGGAGCGTAAAGCCAAGGGCCAGATCAAGCTGCGCGGCACCAGCCAGCTGGAAATCAAACCCTACGCCAAGCTGTCCGTCTGGATCTTCATCGCTGCCATCGTGGCCGTCATGGCCTATGCCACCGCGATCTCCGGTAAAGTTGGCCTCATCACCAACCCGCCGATCCCCCGCGATGGCGCCATCATGGGCATCATGCTGGCCGCTGCCACCATCATGACTCTGGTGTGCAAACTGGACGCTACTCAAGTGACCAACATGCCGACCTTCAAGTCCGGTATGTCCGCCTGTATCTGCGTACTGGGTGTGGCCTGGCTGGGTAACGTCTTCGTGAAAGGCAACATGGACACCATCCAGCTGATCGCTGGCGACCTGCTGAACCAGTACTCCTGGCTGCTGGCCGTGGTGCTCTTCTTCGCCGCCATGCTGCTCTACTCACAGGGTGCAACCACCAAGGCCCTGATGCCTGCCGCTCTGGCACTGGGTGTCAGCCCGCTGACCGCCATCGCCTCTTTCGCGGCCGTGAGCGCCCTGTTCGTACTGCCGACCTACCCGACCCTGCTGGCCGCGGTAGAGATGGACGACACCGGCTCAACCCGCATCGGCAAAGCCGTGTTCAACCACCCCTTCTTTATCCCCGGCACCGCCACCATCGCGATTGCCGTGGCGCTGGGCTTCTTCTTCGGCGGTATCCTGCTGTAATTCATCGCATGCCGATCGCCAAATAAAAATCCCCGCCAGTTGGCGGGGATTTTTTTATCTCTTAACTCTGTACTTTGCAGTCTGCCAGCACGAGAGCTGACCTCTTATCCGGATGGCTCAACCACGGCGACAGCAGACACCACAACAGCCTACCAGCGGCGCTATAACCACCGCTGCCGGATTGCAGGAGCAGTAGGCCACCATGGTACTCAGCACCACGCCAGAAGGCGGGATCCGTCGGATCAGACCGGATCCAGAGTATCCAGCGGCCAGCGCGGCACGGCTTTGACCGCCAGCGGCTCAAACACGCCCGCTTTCAGGCGCTGCATACCGGCATAGGCAATCATGGCGCCGTTATCGGTGCAATATTCAGTGCGCGGATAGAACACCTCGCCCTTGAGGCTCTCCATCAGCTCCGCCAGCTGGGCACGCAGATGACGGTTGGCACTGACACCACCGGCGACCACCAGACGCTTAAGACCGGTCTCTTTCAAAGCACGACGGCACTTGATGGCCAGGGTATCGACCACCGCATCTTCAAACGCCCGAGCGATATCGGCACGTGTCTGCTCATCATCACCATTGGCGGCGATGGTGTTGGCGGTGAAGGTCTTCAGGCCGGAGAAGCTCATGTCGAGCCCTGGGCGATCAGTCATGGGGCGGGGGAAGTGGAAACGTCCGGTGGTGCCCTTCTCGGCCAGACGGGAGAGCAGCGGACCACCCGGATAGTCCAGCCCCATCAGCTTGGCGGTCTTGTCGAACGCTTCGCCAGCGGCATCATCGATGGATTCCCCCAGCAGCTGATAACTGCCGATGCCATCAACCCGTACCAGCATGGAGTGACCACCGGAGACCAGCAGCGCCACGAAGGGGAACTCGGGAGCTTTCTCTTCCAGCATGGGGGCCAGCAGGTGCCCTTCCATATGATGGACGGCAATGGCCGGCTTGTTCCACGCCATCGCCAGCGAGCGGCCAATGGTCGCCCCCACCAGAATGGCGCCAACCAGACCCGGACCCGCGGTATACGCGATGCCGTCGATGTCATCTTTGCCCAGTCCCGCCTCTTGCAATGCGGCCTGGATCAACGGGATCGTCTTGCGAACATGATCCCGGCTGGCGAGTTCGGGGACAACGCCACCGTAGTCCGCATGCAGCTTGACCTGGCTGTATAACTGATGGGAAAGGATCCCTTTTTGATCGTCGAAGATCGCGATCCCGGTTTCGTCACAGGATGTCTCTATGCCCAATACACGCATTGCTAAAAAATTTCACTGCTAAAATGAGACGGCTATGGTAACCTTCGCGGGTTTTTTAAACCAGAGCGATCTCTGCGGGTTTACTTTCATTCCCTGTCCAGAGTATAATTTCGCACCATTTTAAGACATGCTGATCGATTGAAGGTCAGCTAACAATTTATCACTGAGGTGAAAGGCACATGCCAGTAATCAAAGTCCGTGAAAATGAGCCGTTTGACGTTGCTCTGCGTCGTTTCAAGCGTTCTTGCGAAAAAGCCGGTATCCTGTCCGAAGTTCGTAGCCGTGAGTTCTACGAGAAGCCGACTACCATTCGTAAGCGTGCCAAAGCGTCTGCTGTCAAGCGTCACGCCAAGAAGCTGTCTCGCGAAAACGCACGTCGTATCCGCCTGTACTAATCGGGAGATATTGCCGTGTCTCTGAAGGATCAACTCAAGGATCAGCAAAAACTCGCCATGCTTGCCAAAGATAAGGCACGTCTGGGAGCGATCCGCTTGTTGATGGCAGAAATCAAGCAACGTGAAGTCGATACCCGTATCGAGCTGAATGATGAGGATATCCTCGCTGTCGTGACCAAAATGGTCAAACAGCGCCGCGATTCCATCAGCCAATTTGAAGCTGCCGGTCGCCAGGATCTCGCCGACAAAGAGTCCGCCGAGATCGTTGTGTTGCAGGAATTCCTGCCGCAACAGCTGACCGCAGATGAAATTGCCGCCCTGATCGAGCAAGCCATCACTGAAAGTGGTGCTGCCATCATGGCTGATATGGGCAAGGTCATGGCTGTCTTGAAGCCGAAAATTCAGGGGCGTGCCGATGTCGGCGCCGTCAGTGCTCAGGTGAAAACCCGCTTGGCGTAACAGGCAACTCTCTTGTTTGGTCGAAGAAGCCGTGCTTCCCTTGGAATGCGCGGCTTTTTTATTTTCTCCGCAATGAAACAGGACGGTTATGGCAGGCAGGATCCCCCAATCCTTTATCGACGATCTGCTCGTACGCACAGACATAGTCGAGCTGATCGACTCGCGAGTGCGGCTGAAAAAAGCCGGTAAGAACTACCAGGCTTGCTGCCCTTTTCATAACGAAAAAAGCCCCTCTTTTACCGTCAGCCAGGAGAAGCAGTTCTACCACTGTTTCGGTTGTGGCGCCCACGGCAACGCCATCGGCTTTGTCATGGAGTACGACGGTCTCGAATTTCCCGATGCCATCGAAGAGCTCGCCAGCATGCAGGGCATGCAGGTGCCTCGCGAGCAGAGCATCGGCGGCTCGGCCAATAGCCAGCCCGCCGTCAGCAAGGATCTGTTCGAGCTGATGAACCAGATTGCCCGCTTCTACGAGAGCAACCTCAAGAGTGCTCCTCATGCGGTGGAGTACCTCAAAGGCCGCGGCCTGACCGGTGAAGTGGTCAAACGATTCAACATTGGCTATGCACCCAGCGATTGGGATCAGGTGCGCCGCCGCTTTGGTACCAGCCGGGATCACGAGCAGCTGCTTATCTCGGGCGGCATGCTGATCACCCGTGACAATGGCCCGGGCAGCTATGACCGTTTCCGCGACCGCATCATGTTCCCGATCCGCGACAAGCGTGGCCGGGTGATCGGTTTCGGTGGCCGAGTGCTGGGTGATGGCACCCCCAAGTATCTGAACTCGCCGGAGACCCCCATCTTCCATAAAGGGCGGGAGCTGTTCGGTCTCTACGAAGTGAAGCAGGCACACAAGGATCCACGCCGGATCCTGGTGGTGGAAGGCTACATGGATGTAGTGGCACTCGGTCAGTACGACATCGACTATGCGGTGGCGGCGCTGGGTACTGCAACGACCAGCGACCATATCCACACCCTGTTTCGCACCACCGCCGAGGTGGTCTGCTGCTACGACGGTGACAACGCCGGTCGTGAAGCCGCCTGGCGCGCGCTGGATAATGCCCTCCCCCATCTGCAGGATGGTCGCGAGCTGAAGTTCGTGTTCCTGCCCGATGGCGAGGATCCCGACTCGCTGGTACGCCAGATCGGCAAGGAGGGCTTTGAAGCCCTGCTCGATGAAGCCCAACCGTTCGCCGACTTCATGTTCGAGCGTCTCGGCCGGGATGCGGCGCTATCCGGTGAGGCAGGCAAGTTCGAAGTTGCCAACAAGGCCGCCGAGCTTATTCGCCGCGTACCGGAAGGGTTTACCCGCGAAGGGCTGATCACTCGTCTCTCCAGCATGATGCGCTGGGGCGAGAACAAACAGCGCATCGCCGAGCTCTTTGCCCGCAACAGTCAGCCCAAGGCCGAGGTCAACAAACCCAAGGCAGCCAAGCTGACGCCACTGCGGCGTGCGCTGGCACTGATGGTGCAATATCCGGCAGTAACGGCTGAGCTTCCCCCCATGCCGGAATTGGCCGGACTGCGCGTACAGGGCATCAAGTTCCTGCTGCAACTGCACCAGCAGATCCTGGCACAGCCCGGTATTACCACTGGTATCCTGCTGGAACACTGGCGTGGCACCAAAGAGGGGGAAATCCTCGCCCAGCTGGCCATGCACGACCTGTTCGAGGAGATCAAACTCGATCAGGAGCCGGATATTCTGGGAGAATTGCAGGACACCTTCGTCGGCTTCATCAACCAGTTTCTGAAACAGCGGATCGAAGAATTGCAGGCCAAAGTGGCTCAGGAAGGACTAAGCTCCGAAGAAACCCAAGAGCTGATGATGCTGATAAGAGAGGTGCAAATTGAGAAAAGAAATGAGAGTGGGGCTTGATATTTGAGTGATTAGTCCCAATATGGATAGCGTTGCCCGAATCGACGGGATGAAAAGCAAAAATTTTATAACCGCCTGGCCCCGACAATACTGCGGGCAGGGGTTTCTCATGACCGACGCCGCAACCAGACATAGCATGTCTGGCGGTTTTCTATTAGAATTGGCTATTTGCGCAGCAGCGCACTGTACGCGCAACCTAGCAACACCAACCGGATGAGTTCTATGGAGCAAACCCCGCAGTCTCAGCTTAAACTCCTCGTTGCCAAAGGTAAAGAACAGGGCTACCTGACCTATGCCGAGGTGAACGATCACCTCCCGCAAGACATTGTCGATTCAGACCAGATCGAAGACATCATTCAGATGATCAACGATATGGGCATTCAAGTGGTTGAAAACGCTCCGGATGCCGATGACCTTATCATGGCTGAAGGTGGTACCGCCGATGAGGACGCTGCCGAAGCAGCGGCCCAGGCTCTGGCATCTGTTGAATCTGAGATTGGTCGCACGACCGATCCCGTCCGCATGTACATGCGGGAAATGGGTACCGTCGAACTGCTGACCCGTGAAGGCGAAATCGACATCGCCAAGCGGATCGAAGACGGTATCAACCAGGTACAAAGCTCCGTAGCCGAGTACCCTGAAGCAATTACTTACCTGCTCGAACAGTACGACAAGTACGAAGCCGAGCAGCTGCGTCTCTCTGACATCATCTCTGGCTTTATTGATCCGAACGAAACTGAAGATATGGCGCCTACCGCCACGCATATCGGTTCCGAACTCGGCGAAGACGATCTGGCCGACGAAGATGAAGAGGACGAAGAAGACGAAGACGAAGATGGCGACAGCTCTGACGACGACGGTGACGGTGGTCCGGATCCGGAAGTTGCTCGCGAGAAGTTCGGCGAACTGCGTGCCCAGTATGAAGTGACTCGCCTCTCCATTCAAAAGAATGGTCGCGCCCACGACGATACCCAGGCCGCCATCGCCCAGCTGGCCGATGTATTCCGTCAATTCCGCCTGATGCCCAAGCAGTTCGATCGCCTGGTCAACAACATGCGTGAAATGATGGAGCGTGTCCGCGTGCAGGAACGCATCATCATGAAGCTCTGCGTTGAGCAGGCCAAGATGCCGAAGAAAACCTTCGTCGCGGCCTTCACCAACAACGAGTGCGAAACTGCCTGGTTCGAATACCAAAAGCAGGCTGGCAAAGCCTGGTCTCCCCGTCTGGTTGAAATGGACGAGGATATTCAGCGTGCCATTGGCAAGCTGCAACAGATTGAAGAAGAGACCGGTCTGTCAATTGCCCAGATCAAGGATATCAACCGTCGCATGAGCATCGGTGAGGCTAAAGCCCGCCGTGCGAAGAAAGAGATGGTTGAGGCCAACTTGCGTCTGGTTATCTCTATCGCCAAGAAGTACACCAACCGCGGTCTGCAGTTCCTGGATCTGATCCAGGAGGGCAACATCGGTCTGATGAAGGCGGTAGACAAGTTTGAATACCGTCGTGGCTACAAGTTCTCGACCTACGCTACCTGGTGGATCCGTCAGGCCATTACCCGCTCCATCGCGGATCAGGCCCGTACCATCCGTATCCCGGTGCACATGATCGAGACTATCAACAAGCTCAACCGTATCTCCCGTCAGATGCTGCAGGAGATGGGTCGTGAACCGAACCCGGAAGAGCTGGCCATGCGCATGGGCATGCCGGAAGACAAGATCCGCAAGGTACTGAAGATCGCCAAAGAGCCTATCTCCATGGAGACGCCCATCGGTGATGATGAAGATTCCCACTTGGGCGACTTTATCGAAGATACCACCCTGGCTCTGCCAGCGGATGCCGCGACCAGCGAAAGCCTGCGCAACGCCACCCGCGAAGTGCTGGCTGGCCTGACCGCCCGCGAAGCCAAGGTGCTGCGGATGCGTTTCGGTATCGACATGAACACTGACCACACCCTCGAGGAAGTGGGCAAGCAGTTCGACGTTACCCGTGAGCGTATTCGTCAGATCGAAGCCAAGGCACTGCGCAAACTGCGCCACCCGAGCCGCTCGGAAGTGCTGCGCAGCTTCCTGGACGAATAGTCCTGACCCTGTGTCAAACTGCTCTGCCAAAGCCCCGCCATGCGGGGCTTTGTTTTGTCTGGCATTTACCCTTGCGACCGGCTTTGCACCCTCTATCGACCTGGACAATTAGTCGCCAAGTGGTTGATATGCCTATAGACTGCCCTTTCCTCTTCCCCTATAATCCACGCCGCTAAACGCACAATTTGGCCCCTTAGCTCAGTTGGTCAGAGCAGTCGACTCATAATCGATTGGTCGTGGGTTCAAGTCCCCCAGGGGCCACCAAATTGAAAAAGGCCGCTCATCATGAGCGGCCTTTTTGCATCTGCCGAACGAGCAATATCCAGTGATGAGCTCGATGAGGTCATAGAAAAGACCCGCCATAGGCGGGTCTGGGCAGGGTCCGGATCAGGCGCCTCACTCAGAGACAAGGAGCCTAATGCTGAGCCTCAGGTTTGCTCGTTGCTGCCGCTCTGGATGGATGAGCGACGCCCGGCGGGCAGCATCCGGGTAACCAGATTGCTGCGCTGACGCCAGGAGGTGAAGACAATGGCCAGCAAGTGCAGACCAATCAACCCCTGCAGCACCACCACGCACCACTCATGCCACTCGTCAGCCCCCAGTTCAAATCCCGTCTCGGTATTTTGAAACCAGCCGCTGCCAGCAGTGGCCAGCACAACTAGCCAGAGCGCCCACACAGCCAGCTTGCCGCTGCCGTGATGACCCGGTGCCGGAGGCTGCCGCTCACGCATCTCGCGCGCCTGCTGGAGAAAATCCTCACCACTGGGGATGAGGGCACCAAGGCGAGCGTAGCCACGGGCAAAAGTGAGCCCCCAGAGCAGACGCAAGGAGACCAGCCCAATGGCGCCGTAACCCAGCCACTCGTGCCACTCCTCCCCCGCTTCGTTAACCCAGAGGTTGCCGATGCAGACTGCCGCCAAGCCCCAATGGGTCAGGCGAACCAGCGGATCCCAGCGGAAGGACTCACCCTTTTTGCTTGGCATATTTGTGGTACTCCTTCTTCAGGTCGTTGACCTTGGCCAGATGTTCGCGCGCCTTGGCCTCATCACCCGCCTTGAGTGCGGCCAGGCTAGCGTCCAGCTCGGTCTGTACCTCGTTCATCCCTTCAAGGAATTTCTCTTTCTTGGCGGCCGGCATGTTCTTCTGCTTGGCCACATCCAGCTGGGCCTTCATCTCGTTGATGTGCTTCTCCATGGTGGCTGCATCATCAGCCTTGACGGCCTGCTTGTAGTTGAAGCCAATCTTCTTCATCGGCTGTTCCAGATCACCCGCCACGGCAGGCAGGGTCATCAGGCCAAACATCAGGGGCAGCAGCAGGGGGCGGACGGTTTTCAACATGGGATTTCCTTATATAACGACATGCTCGAATTGTTAGGGGTACTTATGAATCCAAACAAGAATTCATCACCAGCATGATGCCATGACTCATGGTGAAACGTTTGTGAAAAATGCTGTTTTTTGTGGCAAATAGTGACAGATATGCCGCGCTTGTTTGCGCTTGGTAACTGATTGAACGCCGGTGACGCGCACCATGAAGATGGTTGAAAACGGTAAACAGGGACAAAAAACCCCGCCGTAGCGGGGTCTGAATCAGCTGGCCATTTGCGTGCGTCAGTTACTCCTGTTCGCGAGCAATGGCGCGCCAGCCGATATCCTTGCGGTAGAAGACGCCATCCCACTTGATGCGGCCAGCGAGCTGATAGGCACGCTGCTGGGCTTCTGCCACTGTGTGGCCGAGGGCGGTGGCGCACAACACGCGGCCGCCAGCGGTCAGGCTGGTATCGCCCTCCAGGCGGGTACCGGCATGAAACACCTTCTCGCCCGCCACTTCATCCACCGGCAAGCCGCTGATGGGGTGGTTGGTCCTGTAATCGCCGGGATAGCCTCCCGCCGCCAGCACCACGCCGATAGCGGCGCGGGGATCATAAATGGCCTCTTTCTGATCCAGCTTGCCTGCGCAAGCGGCCAGGCAGAGCTCCACCAGATCGGACTGCATCCGCAGCATGATGGGCTGGGTCTCGGGATCGCCGAAACGACAGTTGAACTCGATCACCTTGGGATTTCCTGCACCGTCGATCATCAGACCGGCATAGAGGAAACCGGTGTAGACGTTGCCTTCGGCCGCCATGCCGCGCACGGTCGGCATGATCACCTGCTCCATCACTTTCTGATGTACCTCGGCGGTTACCACTGGTGCCGGGGAGTAAGCCCCCATACCGCCGGTGTTGAGGCCAGTATCACCGTCGCCAACCCGCTTGTGATCCTGACTGGTGGCCATCGGCAGCACGTGCTCGCCATCGACCATGACGATGAAGCTGGCCTCTTCCCCCTCCAGAAACTCCTCAATCACCACCCGGGAGCCAGCTTCGCCAAAGGCATTGCCGGAGAGCATGTCGCGCACCGCGTCTTCCGCCTCCTGCAAGGTCATGGCGACAATCACCCCCTTGCCCGCCGCCAGACCATCGGCCTTGATGACGATGGGGGCGCCCTTCTCGCGCAAGTAGGCGAGCGCAGGCTCCACTTCGGTAAAGTTCTGGTACTCGGCAGTCGGGATGGCGTGACGGGCCAGGAAATCCTTGGTGAAAGCCTTGGAGCCTTCCAGCTGGGCAGCGGCAGCGGTCGGGCCAAAGATCGGCTGACCGGCGGCGCGGAAGGCATCCACCACCCCTTTCACCAGCGGCGCTTCCGGCCCGACGATGGTGAGGCCGACCTGCTTCTCTTTGGCAAAGGCCAGCAGCCCTTCGATATCGGTTGCCTCGATGGCGACGTTCTCGACACCCGGCTCAAGCTGGGTGCCCGCATTGCCCGGCGCCACAAAAACGTGGCGTACCAGCGGGGAGTGTTTGGCCTTCCAGGCCAGGGCGTGTTCACGGCCACCGTTACCAATGATCAGTACTTTCATCGTATCGCTCGCTTCTATTTGTGGTCACTGGACGGCCACCCGGGCCGTCAACCAGTGGAAATAGTCAGTTGAAAAGAGACAACAAAAGGGCCGCCATCGGCAGCCCCTGACCCATCAATGACGGAAATGGCGCATGTTGGTGAAGACCATGCACATGCCGTGCTCGTCGGCGGCGTCGATCACCTCCTGATCGCGCATCGAGCCACCCGGCTGGATCACGCAGGAGATACCGGCCTGCGCGGCAGCATCGATACCATCGCGGAACGGGAAGAAGGCATCGGAGGCCATCACGGAGCCCGCCACGGTCAGCCCTTCATCCGCCGCCTTGATACCGGCGATTTTGGCGGAGTAGACGCGGCTCATCTGGCCGGCACCAACGCCGATGGTCTGGCCATCTTTGGCGTAGACGATGGCGTTGGATTTGACGAACTTGGCCACTTTCCAGCAGAACAGCAGATCTTGCAGCTCTGCCTCGGTCGGCTGGCGCTTGCTGACCACGGTCAGATCACCCAGCGTCACCATGCCGAGATCCCGCTCCTGTACCAGCAGGCCGCCGTTGACGCGCTTGAGGTCAAAGCCTTGCGCCGGTGCCGTCCACTGACCGCATTCGAGCAGACGCACGTTCTGCTTGGCAGCGACCGCATCGCGGGCCTCCTGGCTGACGGTGGGGGCGATGATCACTTCGACAAACTGGCGGGCCACGATGGCTGCCGCAGTGGCGCCATCCAGCTCGCGGTTGAAGGCGATGATGCCGCCAAAGGCGGAGGTGGGGTCGGTCTGGTAAGCGCGATCGTAGGCACTCAGCAGGTCGTTACCGATGGCCACGCCGCAGGGGTTGGCATGCTTGACGATGACGCAGGCCGGCTCGTCGAACTCCTTCACACACTCCAGCGCCGCATCGGTATCGGCGATGTTGTTGTAGGAGAGCGCCTTGCCCTGCAGCTGGGTAGCGCTGGAGACAGAACCCGGCGCGGCATGCTCTTCGGCGTAGAAGGCGGCTGCCTGATGGCTGTTTTCGCCGTAACGCATGTCCTGCTTCTTGATGAACTGGCTGTTGAAGGTGCGCGGGAAGCAGGACTCCTCGTCACCCTCCTTGTTGTCACCGTAAGAAGGAACCATGGTGCCGAAGTAGTTGGCGATCATGCCGTCGTAGGCAGCGGTGTGCTCGAAGGCTGCGATGGCCAGATCGAAACGGGTCGCCAGTTTCAGACTGTTGCCGTTGGCATCCATTTCGCGAATAACCCGATCATAATCGGCAGCTTTGACGACGATGGCGACATCTTTGTGGTTTTTGGCGGCAGAACGCACCATGGTCGGGCCGCCGATGTCGATGTTCTCGACCGCATCCGCCAGGGTACAACCCGCTTTGGCTACGGTGGCAGCAAAGGGGTAGAGGTTGACGACAACCATGTCGATGGGGGAGATAGCGTGCTGGGCCATGATGGCGTCATCCTGATCCCGACGACCGAGGATGCCGCCATGAACCTTGGGATGCAGGGTCTTGACCCGGCCATCCATCATTTCAGGGAAACCCGTGTAGTCGGAGACCTCGGTCACCGGCAGACCCGCCTCGCCAAGCAGCTTGGCGGTACCGCCCGTGGAGAGCAGGGCAACACCACGCTCGTTGAGTGCCTTGGCAAATTCCAGAATGCCAGTTTTGTCAGACACACTCAGCAGTGCACGGCGAATGGGTCGAGCTTGTTCCATCACACTATCGTCCTCAACATAACGGGGACCGTTCCATGGGAGGCGAGGCTCAACACAGAGAGTCCCCAAATAAATGGAAGTGGGGGATTTCGCAAACCACTCTCGCCCCGACATCCGGCAAAAGCGTTTTAGGAAATGCCCGCTTGGTGCGGCGCTCTGTTATGGGCGCGTATTCTACACAAAAAATGTGACCTGTGGTGGATTTTTTGAAACAGCAAAGCCTTATTTGGCGCGGCGTTAAACGTTTTCCACTTGATTTTCTCGAAACGTTTGCACTTTCAGTGTTTTATGGGAAAAAGGGTCGCCAGGAGATGTTTATCTGCCCCTTTTATGCCCTTGGCTGGCAATCCATGGGCAAAGGGGTGATAGTGGATTCCGGTTTTTGTGGCGGCATACATTCAAGGGGAGAGAGAGCATGTATCGGATCGGTGAACTGGCCAAGGCGTGCGGGGTCAAGGCAGATACCCTGCGTTTTTACGAGAAGAACGGGCTTATCTCACCGGGGATCCGCAACGAATCCGGCTACCGCCTCTACAGTGAACAGGACAAGCGGCGGCTGGAGTTCATCATTCGCGCCAAGTCGGTGGGATTCTCGCTGGCCGATATCGGCGAGCTGCTCGACCTCGATACCAACAAGGCCAAAGTCACCTGTCAGGAGGTGAAAGCAGTGGCCGACACCAAGCTGGCCCAGGTGGAGCAGAAGATCATCGAACTGACCCGCTTTCGCGACAACCTGAGAGAGCTCTCCAATATCTGCTGCGGCGGCCCCCGCTCGGCGGAGCACTGCGCCATCCTCGAGACGCTGGAATCTGGTGCCCCGGCCCATCACGAGCATCACAACCACGACCAGCATGACCCGGTTCACGGCTGACATGGTATGCCTGACTGAGCGTGCCTAGCTCAGTGTGACTGACTCGGCGCCGCCGACGCATTGCTCGGGCGGCGATTTGGTGACAAAATCGCCGCGTTTTTAACCGGTGCCAGTGCATCCGGTTACCGGGCGCTCAGCTGAACAGGCGCTCGCAGCGAAAACCACCATCCAGACACAAGAATCAACACACCAAGAGAAAAGAAGAGGAGCCATCATGGCCAAGATCCGGGTCGACCAACCCGTCCTCCCCCGTGAGGAAGATGCGCAAGGGGGCCGCTATGCCCATCAGCGCGGCGAGATAAAGGATAACCATCTGCACGCCCTGCTCTCCGATCCCCTGTTTCGCAGCCGGGTCGAGCGCAACAAGAAGGGCAAGGGGAGTTACCAGCGCAAGGCCAAATTTGGCAAGCGGTGGGAGCCCGGCCAACAGCAGATGATCAGCGTCTGCTGCTGAGCGGGTTTCTACCGACCATAAACAATCAGGGCGCCATTGGCGCCCTGATTGTTATCTCGAAACACGGTTCGCCAAAACTGCCTCACGACCTGTTGCGAGAAGCTGTCAGCGAGGTGAAGAGCAGCGCAGGAACCGGAGCGTATAAATATACGTGAGGCTTCCGAGCAGCGCATGAACCTTGATCACGGCTTCGCAGCCAGATCGTGAGCCAGTTTTCACTCATCCATAAACAGTTCCAGCAATACGTTCAGATAGCGATGGCCGAGAGAAGTGAGCTGCCAGCTATCTCCCAGCTCCTCGATCAGCTCCTTGCTTTGGGCAATGGTCAGCACCGTCTCCACCCGCTCCAGCGGCAGGCCGGTATAGGCCTCGAACTCCGCCTTGGGAGCAGGTTCAAACAGGCGGAAGCGGTTCATGAAGTATTCGAGCGGCAGATCGTCTGCAGTCACCTGCCACTGCTCGTCCAGATAGGGGCGACTCTTGTCCAGATACCCTTTTGGATGCTTCACCTTGGCGGTGCGCAGGATCTGTTGGTTCGCGAGATCGGTCACCTTGCCGTGGGCGCCACAGCCAATCCCCAGATAGTCGCCGAAACGCCAGTAGTTGAGGTTGTGATGGCACTGGTAGCCCTCTTTGGCATAAGCCGAGATCTCGTACTGGCGATAACCGCTGGCGGTGAGCATGGCGTGGCCCTGCTCGTAGATGTCCCACAGGGTGTCATCTTCCGGCAGTTTGGGCGGCTTAGAGGCAAACGCCGTGTTCGGCTCTATGGTGAGCTGATACCAGGAGAGGTGCGGCGGGGCGCAGTCGATCGCCTGCTGCAGGTCATAAAGGGCGTCATCCAGACTCTGATCCGGCAGACCGTGCATCAGATCCAGATTGAAGGTGGGCAACTTGATGGCATGGGCCAGTGCAGCGGCCTTGCGCGCCTCTTCCGGGCCGTGAATGCGGCCGAGGCGGGTCAGCTTCTCCTGCTGAAAGCTCTGCACCCCGATGGAGATACGGTTGACGCCGGCGCGCTGGAAACCGGCGAACTTGTCCGCCTCCACCGTGCCCGGGTTGGCCTCCATGGTGATCTCGCAATCTGCGGTGAGCGGAATGCGGGCCCGTACCCCGTCCAGCAAGGTTTGCATCGCCTCCACCGTCAACAGGCTGGGGGTGCCGCCGCCGATAAAGATCGAGGAGAGCGGCCGCCCCTGCGCCCACTTCAGATCCTGATCCAGATCCTCCAGCAGGGCGGCGACATATTCGAGGTGAGGCAACTCCCCCTTCTGGGCATGGGAGTTGAAGTCACAGTAAGGGCACTTCTGGACGCACCAGGGCACATGAATATAGAGAGAGAGCGGCGGCAGTTGCAGCATGGGGCTTCCAATAAAACGGGGGCTCAAGGCCCCCATTGTAGATGACTATGTGTAATTGACCGTGAGTAACCGACAAGGTGGCGAAGTGACTCAGTGCGCCGCAGCCAGCGCCGCTTTGAGCTTGGCCAGCGCCTGACCGCGATGGCTCAGCTGGTTTTTCAGCTCGGCTGGCATCTGGGCGGCGGTGCAGTCGTGATCCGGC
Source organism: Aeromonas sp. 11P (assembly GCF_051920165.1). NCBI lineage: Bacteria > Pseudomonadati > Pseudomonadota > Gammaproteobacteria > Aeromonadales > Aeromonadaceae > Aeromonas > Aeromonas sp. 11P. Next base: position 3,634,236 of record NZ_JBQBDJ010000004.1, on the reverse strand, counting down.
ACGAAGAATACCGGGTCATAGCCAAAGCCATGTTGACCGCGCGGCTCGTCGATGATCATCCCTTCCCAGCTCGCCTGACAGATGATGGGGGTGGGATCGTCGGCGTGGCGCATATAGACCAGCACACACCAGAAGCGGGCGCTCTTCAGGTACTCGGGGGCACCTTGCAGCTCGCCGAGCAGCTTCTCAATGTTGGCCTTGTCACCGGCACCCACACCGGCAAAGCGGGCGGAGTAGACGCCGGGGCGTCCTTGCAGCAGGTCGACTTCCAGACCGGAGTCATCGGCCACGGCGGGCAGACCGGTAATGCGGGCGGCGTGGCGGGCCTTGATGATGGCATTCTCGACGAAGGTGGTGCCGGTCTCATCGGCATCGGAGACCGCAAACTCGCTCTGTGGGATCACCTGGATCTTCATATCGGCCAGCATGGCGGCCAATTCCTTCACCTTTTTCTGGTTACCTGTTGCCAGGACAAGCTTGTTCATCGAGCACCTCCGCAAAAATAATCTGCGCATTCTATGCGGCGCAAGCGTTTAGTAAAAGCGTCAATTACACCCGCTGTGATGGGGTTACGGGGGATTTGCCGCCATCGAATAACCAGCTTTTTAATACATGTTTCCATAATGGAATAACCAAAGTGATTAAATACCATTTCTATTCATTACTGTGAGTCAGTAGACTCGCGCCCCAATTCATTAACCTTGCTGACTAAAGAGGTGACAGATGCCATTGATACTTTTACTCGTACTACTGGTGCTGTTCAGTCCGCTGGCTATCGACATCTACCTGCCCGCCATCCCGCAGATGGCCGAGCAGCTGGGCGCCGAAGTGACACTGATGCAGGGCACCATCACCTGGTTCCTGTTCAGCATGGGGCTGGGGCAACTGCTTGTTGGCCCGCTGGCCGATCGCTACGGCCGCAAGCCCATCGCCCTGGGTGGCGTGCTGCTCTATGGTCTGAGCGCGCTGGGGGCCGGTTTTGCCGCCAGCCTCGGCGAGCTGATGCTGGCCCGGGTGCTGCAGGGCTTCGGTGCCTGCGCCACCTCGGTCGCCGCCTTCTCGGTGGTGCGTGACAGCTACGGCCCGAAAAAGAGCGGTCAGATGATCTCCTATCTCAATGGCGCCATCTGCTTTATTCCTGCGCTGGCCCCCCTGCTCGGTGGCTGGCTCACCGCCAAGGCGGGCTGGTCTGCCAACTTCTGGTTTATGGCCGGTTATGCGCTCATCGTCGGCAGCTGGCTGATGTGGCGGATGCCGGAGACCCGCCCGGAGGAGACCCGCAGTGAAGGGGCCCTCATCAGCTGGTCCCGCTACAGCCCGGTGCTGCGCTCCCCCAGCTTCCTGTTCAACGCGGCGCTGTGCATGCTGGCGATGGCGGTGATCCTCGCTTATGTCACAGCCGCACCGGTGCAGCTGATGGTGAAATTGGGGCTCGATATGAGCAGCTTTAGCTACTGGTTTACCGCCAACGCCGCGCTCAACATTCTGGCCTGCTTCATGGCACCGCGCTTTATCGCCAAGGTGGGGCCAAGACGCACCCTGCGCATCGGCCTGCTGGTGTTGATGCTCTCGGCCATCACCCTGACTCTGGCCATGCACATCGAACATCCGCTGGCGATGATGGGGCCGGTGTTCCTCTCCAGCATCGGCTTTGCCATGATTTTGGGCTCTGCCGCCGGGATGGCGCTGGCACCATTCGGCCACTGCGCCGGTACCGCCGCCGCCCTGCTCGGCCTGTTCCAGATGAGCGGATCCGGCGCGTTGGTTGGCCTGACCGGCGCCCTGATGCACGACCCGCTGAGCCAGCTGGCGCTGCATATGTGGCTGCTGCTGCCGCCCTTGGTGATGCTGATGACCCGACGCGGTCGCCGCTTGTGTTTGCAATAAATCCTGTGCTCTGATGGGCACACTCAGGGGGCCATCGGCCCCCTTCTCGTTTGTATCGCCTTTACAGCACATGGCCATCCGGCAGAGAGCCTGCGATGGCAACCCCACTCACTCGATGTCAGCGGAGAACTCCCGATGAGCCACACTCTCAACGCAGCCCTGGTGGGCTATGGCTTTGCAGGCAAGACCTTCCACGCCCCCTTCCTCTCCACCACCCCGGGCTTGTCCCTGAGTTGGGTGGTAAGCCGCGATGCCGCCAAGGTGCAGGCCGATCTGCCCGGCTGCCGGGTCGGTTCACTGGAGGAGGTGCTAAGCGATGAGACCGTCGATCTGGTGGTGATCGCCACCCCCAACGACACCCACGCCCCCCTCGCCCGCCAGGCGCTGTTGGCAGGCAAACATGTGGTGATCGACAAGCCCTTTGCACTGGATCTGGCAGAAGCGAAAGCACTGGTCGAACTGGCCGAAAAGCAGCAGCGACTGCTCAGCATCTTCCACAACCGCCGCTGGGACGGGGATTTCCTTACCGTGCGCCGTTTGATTGTCGAAGGGACGCTGGGGCAGATCGCCCAGTTCGAATCCCACTTCGATCGCTATCGCCCCGACGTGCGCCAGCGCTGGCGTGAAGCGGGTGGCCCGGGTTCCGGCCTCTGGTTCGATCTCGGCCCCCATGTACTGGATCAGGCGCTGCAGCTGTTCGGCCAACCGGACTGGCTGCAGGCCGATCTGGCCGAGCAGCGCCCTGGCGCACTGGCGGACGACTACTTCCATGTGGTACTGGGTTACGATGCTCTGCGGGTTATTCTGCATGGCAGCTGTCTGGTTTCAGCAACCATGCCGCGTTTCATCGCCCACGGCAGCCAGGGTTCGTTCGTGAAATTCGGAATGGATGTGCAGGAAGATCAGCTCAAGCTGGGCAAGCGGCCACCGGCGGCGGATTGGGGCATGGATAGTGAACCCGGTCAGCTCAGCCGCATTGTCGATGGTCAGTTACAGCAGCAGAGCGTGGTGGGTGAGCCGGGGGATTATGGCGCCTACTATCGCGGTGTCTGCGCCGCCATCAAGGGCGAGGGAAGCAACCCGGTGCCAGCAAGTGAAGCGCTGGCGGTGATGGCGTTGCTGGATCTGGCCCGTCAGAGCCACCTTGAGGGAAAACGGCTGCCCTGTCAGAAGCTGTCTGACTAAGGTGTGGGCCATCGGCCGCGCTTGAGCAACCTTGACCTTGTTAAACCGCCACAAGATGGCAGCAAAGCGGTGTTTTATTGTGCAATCAGCACTATTTAACGGCATCTTGTATTGATATCAGTCGTTGCAGTGGAGCTTTTTATCAACGGCACGAAAAAATGTCATTGTGATATCCGTTTTCATCGGTAACTAATGGGGCTATATTGCGCCCGCCTGCTGCCTCCCGGCTTCTTGTTTCAATACCGGGCAACGGTGGGCGCTGTGATGGTTGCACAGACCATCTCTCCATATTTATTTGAGGGAATGCACATGAACAAAGTACTGGTAGCCGGTATCCTGGGTCTGATGTTGACTGCTTGCGGTCAGAAAGAAGAAAAAGCTGCCGCTCCTGCTGCTGCTCCGGCCGCCGAAGTTGCTGCCACTGTAGAAAAAGCCGCTAGCGAAGCCACCTCTACCGTAGAGAAGGCCACCTCCGAAGCGACTGCAACCGTAGAAAAAGCTGCTACCGAAGCCGCTACCAAGGTTGAAGCTGCAGTGAGCGATGCCAAGGCCAACTAAGCCTGCACCTCATTCGAAGACGGGTCCGAAGGCAACTTCGGGCCCGTTTTTTTATCTGTCGCTCAGGGGGCCGGATTAATCAGCGAGGTGAGGATGTGATCCTCCCAGCGGCCATTGATCATCAGATACGCCCGCGCGAATCCCTCCCGCTCGAAGCCGAGCCGCTCCAGCAAGGCGCCACTGCGTTGATTGGCAGGCATATAGCAAGCCATGATGCGATGCAGATCGTGCTCCCGAAACAGGTAGTCGATTGCGGCTGACAGCACCTCTCCCATCACCCCCTGCCCCTGATGCTGCTGGTCGATGGCATAGCCCAGATGACACGCCTTGAAGACCCCCATCAAGATATTGCTGAAGTTGCAGGTGGCGATCACCCGCTCGCCAGCCGGATCGAGGGCCACCAGATTGACGCCGGTGCCGTTGAAGAACTGGCTGTAGCTGTCCTGCAGCCGGGCATGCCAGTAAGAGAGGGTGTAAAAATGCTCGTCCCGAAGCGGCTCCCAGGGGGTGAGATGGGCACGGTTGCGCCGGTAGAAGTCGAGCATCATGGGGGCCCGATCCGGCGACAGTATGGTCAGGTGGGTGCGGGCCGTCTTGATATGTGGCAGCGCCATCAGGACTCCCTCTGTCTTAGCCACTCATCGCGCAGCAGGCTGTAGTGGGCATGATCCACAATCCGGTTGCCCAGCCGCTCTGCGCGCCGGGTCACCCCCTCAAGCTGCATCCCGAGCCGTTCACAAACAGCCCTGCTGGGCTCGTTATCGGTGGCGGCGCTGATCTCCACCTTCTCCATCCCCATCTCCTCGAAGGCGTGGTGGATCAGGGCCTGACAGGCCCGGGTGATGATGCCGTTACCCTGCCAGCGCTCCGCCAGCCAGTAACCGATGACCACCTTGCCAAGATCGTGATCGATGCTGTTGTAACCTATAACCCCCACCACCTCCCCCTGATACTCGATGGCAGTGGTGAGCCCCTCGCCGCGGGCGAACTTCTCGATGGCACTGCGAATGAAGAGAGCGCTGTCAACGGGGCGCTGGATCAGTGGCGGCCAGGGCAGCCACTGGGAGAGGTACTCCCGGTTGTCATTGCAGAGGGCAAACAGTTCGCTCGCCATATCGGGCTGCAAGAAGAGCAGCGCAAGCTCGTCGTCCAACTGCCATGAAAACATGGGATTCTCCTTTCAAATCAGTGATCAAATCGCGAACCAGCACCCAATGTAGCCAATCGCCACTGGCCGCGCCAGCCACTTTTACGGCCCTCCTCCGGCAGGCTTCGCAGAGGGTGACTGCGCACGATCTCTCCTCCCTCAAAAGAGGAGGGTGGGTGTCTGAAACCGGATAATGCTCTCCACATGGCGCCGACTAATGTCCCAAAACGGCACTTTGGCAGATCCTGCTACCCCTCTGTGCTGCGCTGTCACATCTGACAGGAGGCACTTTTTTACCCCCGAACTAGCTTGAAAACGCCCGACCTTCGGTCGGTTTATCAACCTCATCGATTTAAGGAAAGAAGAGATGAATAAAATTTATCTGGCCGTTGCGCTGGCCTGCTGGGGAAGCGCCGCACTGGCGGCGCAAGAGGTAGAGATCAACGTAACGGCAAACGGCATCCGGGCCATGACCGGCCTCAGTGCCGCGAGTGGTACCTTGCAGCTGGAAGATGGCGAGTTTCGTCAGGTACGGGTGGTCAAGCTGCCCAACGGCCAGCAGCGGATCCGCTACGAGCAGGTCTGGAACGGCATCCCGGTAATGGGTCAGGTCGTCGTGGCTGACAAGAGCCTGAACGGCCAGCTGCAACAGGCCAGCGGGCGCATGCTGCGCCAGATCGATCAGGATGTGGCAAGCCCGGCCGCCACCCTCTCGCCACAGGATGCCGCCAGCAAGGCCAAGGCGGGCAGCAAGGGAAGCAACGAGCAGGTCAAACTCAACGTGATGCAGGATGAGAACGGGCTGGCCCGGCTGGTTTATCAGGTCTCCTTCATCGCCGAAGGTGACAAACCAAGCCGCCCCTTCGTCATTCTTGATGCCCAGAGCGGTGAGGAGCTCAAACGCTGGGAGGGGATCAACCACAAGGACGCCAGCGGCCCGGGGGGCAACATCAAAACCGGCAAATACGTCTACGGCACCGACTTTGGCCCGCTCATCGTGGATGACAACTGCCGGATGACCAGCCCCAACGTCGATACCATCAACCTCAACCACGCCACCTCTGGCGGCACCATCCACCAGTTCACCTGCCCGGAGAACCGGGTCAAGGAGATCAACGGCGCCTACTCGCCCCTCAACGACGCCCACTACTTCGGCAACGTGGTGTTCGACATGTACCGCAACTGGTACAACACGGCCCCCCTCACCTTCAAACTGAAGATGCGGGTTCACTACAGCAAGAATTACGAGAACGCCTTCTGGGATGGCAGCCAGATGACCTTCGGTGACGGCGCTACCACCTTCCACCCGCTGGTGAGCCTCGATGTGGCGGCCCACGAGGTGAGCCACGGCTTTACCGAACAGAACTCCGGGCTGGTCTATTCAGGACAATCCGGCGGCATCAACGAGGCCTTCTCCGATATGGCGGGTGAAGCGGCCGAGTTCTACATGAAGGGGAGCAACGACTGGCTGGTCGGCGCCCAGATCTTCAAGGGCAACGGCTCCCTGCGCTACTTCGAGGATCCGACCCGGGATGGCAGATCCATCGGCCATGCCGCGGATTATCAGGAGGGGATGGATGTACACCACAGCTCCGGGGTCTATAACCGCGCTTTCTATCTGCTGGCCACCAGCAGTGGCTGGAACACCCGCAAGGCATTTGAAGTGTTCTTGCTGGCCAACCGCCTCTACTGGGGCGCCAACACCAACTACCAGCAAGGGGCCTGCGGCGTCAGCCGGGCGACCGCCGATCTGGGTTACAGTCAGGCGGATGTGGCACGCGCCTTCCAGACCGTCGGGGTCGATGCCAGCTGCGGCACCACGCCGCCACCAAGCGACAACGTACTGCAAAACGGCGTTCCGGTGAGCAACCTCGCCGCCAGCAAGGGTGGCAAGCTCAACTACACCCTGAACGTACCGGCGGGCACCAGGTCGCTGCAGATCAGCAGCAGTGGCGGTACCGGTGATGCCGACCTCTACGTCCGCTTTGGCAGCGCCCCCACCAACAGCAGTTACGACTGCCGCCCCTACAAGGGGGGCAATAACGAAAGCTGCTCGTTCACCAATCCCAAGGCAGGCACCTGGCATGTGCAGCTGTCAGGGTTTACAGCGTTCAGTGGTGTGACCCTCAAGGCCAGCTACTGATCCACCCGATGCGGGCCTTGTCCCGCATCGTTCTACTCATTGCGCCACCGTTTCGCCAGCGTGCGGGCGGTGGCCAACACGGTTTCCCTAGCCGGGTTGGGCCGTTTGCCACCTCGCCATGCCATCATCACATCCCAATGCTCTTGCGGCAGATTGCGCACATCTAGCCTGACCAGCCGCCCCACCTCCAGATCCCGCTTGATGGCCAGCTCCGGCATCAGGGTGATAAACCCGTGTTCCAGCGCCAGATCACGCGCCGCACTGGCGGGCTGCACCGCATGCAGGGGGCTGGCCGCCCGTCGCAGCCGCCGCAACTGCTGGATAAAAACGTCACACCCCGGCCCCCATACCTGAGGCGCCAGCCGCTGGTCGGCAATATCCTCCAGCGTGAGGCCGTGACAACCGGCCAGCGGATGCAATGGCGAGGCGATAGCGATAATGGGGGAGCAACAGAGCAGCTCCATCTGCAGGCCCGCAACCGGCGGACGCTTGAGCACAAAGCCGATATCGGCCTCGCCGGTCAGTAGCGACTGCATGATCTCGCCGGAGTGATCCGTGGTGCAGCGGATCTCGAACGGCTCGTCCACCAGCTCCATCAATAGCGAGCCAAACACCACCGAAGTGAGGGATGGCAGGCTGGAGAGACGGATACAAGGCAGCGCTGGCGCCCCCTGCAGTGCCAGCCGCCCTTCGCTCAGAGTGGCCAGCGCCGAGCGGGCGGCAGGGAGAAACTCCTCGCAGGCACGGGTCGGCGTTACGCCGCGCCGATGACGCTGAAACAGCGGTGCCCCGAGGCTCTCCTCCAGCTGGGCAATCCGCTGGCTCACCAGCGGCTGTGACCAGCCACGAATGGCCGCCGCTTGACTGAAGCTACCCAGCTCGGCCACATCCAGCAGCAGTTGCAGATCGTCCAGATCCATAGACATAAATAATCCTGATATGAAATATAGGTAGTTGTCGTCTACCACTATATCTAAACCCCCTCCAGAATGAAGTTATCTATGAATGAGAGGGCGTTATGGTCGATAGGGCGAGGTTTTGGGGACGCTGGTTTCTGGCGCTGGATACCACACTGGTGATCCTGGGTTTCTTTGTGGTGATGCCGATGATCAGCCTGCGCTTCGTCGATCAACTCGGCTGGGCGGCCGGTCTGGTGGGGCTGGCGCTCGGCCTGCGCCAACTGACCCAGCAGGGGCTGGGGATCTTCGGCGGCTCGCTGGCCGACCGCTTTGGCGCCCGCCCGCTCATCGTCACCGGCATGCTGCTGCGGGCGGTGGGCTTCGCCACCCTGGCCTGGGCCGACAGCGGCGCCATGCTGATCTTCTCCTGCTTCCTCTCCGGACTGGGCGGTTGCCTGTTCGACCCGCCACGGGCCGCACTGGTGATCAAATTTACCCGTCCCCATGAGCGGGGCCGCTTTATCTCCCTGCTGATGATGCTGGAGAGCGCGGGAGCCGTCACCGGTGCCCTGCTCGGCAGCTGGCTGCTGCGCTTTGACTTCACCTACGTCTGCCTGCTAGGCGCCGGGCTCTTCACCCTGGCAGCGCTCTGCAACTGGACCCTGCTGCCCGCCTACCGCCTCTCGGTCAAACCGACTCCGATGCGGGAAGGGTTGGGACAGGTGCTGGCGGATCGCGCCTTCTGCCGACTGGTACTGATCCTGAGCGGCTACTACATGCTGTGGGTACAGGTGATGCTGATTTTCCCCATTCTGGTCAAGCAGCTCTCCGGCACCACCACGGCGGTGGGCTGGATGTACAGCCTGGAAACGGCGCTGTCACTAGCGCTGCTCTACCCTATCGCCCGTTTCAGCGAGCGTCGCTACCGGCTGGAGAGCCGGCTGATGGCGGGTATCCTGCTGATGACGGTGGGGATCGGGCTGGTCGCCTTCGTCAGCACCCTCTCCGGCATCTTCGTACTGCTGGCCTGCTTCTATCTGGGGATCATCATCTGCGAACCGGCCCGGGAGACCCTGATGACCCGGCTGGCCAACCCCACAGCCCGCGGCAGCTACATGGGCTTCAGCCGCCTCGGACTGGCGCTGGGGGGCATGACCGGCTATGTGGGCGGCGGCTCCCTCTATGACTTCTCGCTGCAACAGGGACAACCGGCCCTCCCCTGGCTGGTGCTGGGCACCATAGGTGTCGCCACCATGTTGCTGCTCGCCCGCTGCTTCTCCCGCCGCCCGGAGCTGGCCATCAGAGCCGCCGCCTGACGACCCCCCCAGCCTACGGCAGCCCCGACAACGGGGCTGCCGCTCACCCCATATTCTGCAAGCCATCACAGCAAAAGGTTGCGAATTACAACTTTTACGCTATTTTAGTTGTTATGCACAACTAAACAGGAAACCACGATATGGATCCCCGTCCCCTGCGCGCTCTGTCGCGCGATCTGGTTCGCGAACTCGGCATGCTCTCCCAGCAGTGCGGCAACCTGGCCCTCACCCCCATCGAGGCTCACCTGCTGATCGAGCTGGAGAACGCCCCGGCCACCAACCAGCAGCTGGCAGAAAAGCTGCACATCGACAAATCCAACGCCAGCCGCCCGCTGGCGCGCCTCGCCGAGCGGGAGCTCATCAGCTGGCACCCGCACCCCTCCGACGGCCGCAGCAAGGAGGCCCGCCTCACCGTCAACGGTCAGGGGATGCTGCTGGAGTTGCACCGGGAGATGGACGGGGCGATGGAAGAGATGCTGGCGCAGTTGAGCCTGCCCGAGCGAGAGCAGCTGTGGCAAGGGCTGCGGCTCTATCGCAGCGCCCTCTCCCGCGCCCGTCGCCAGCGGGGTTACCAGATCCGCCCCATCACGGCGGCGGACAATGCCCAGATCGCCTTGGTAATTCGCGCCGTCTCGGCCGAATATGGCCTCACCGCCGACAAGGGGTATGGGGTCTCGGATCCCAATCTCGACACCCTCTCCCAGAGCTATCAGGGGGAGAAGAGCCGCTATTGGGTCATCGAAGGGCCGGACGGTTCCATCCTCGGCGGTGGTGGTATCGCGCCATTGGCGGGAGAAGAGGGAGTCTGCGAGCTGCAGAAGATGTACTTTATGCCCGCCCTGCGCGGACTGGGCCTTGGCAAGCGGCTGGTATTGCAGGCGCTGGACGAGGCGCGCGCCCTTGGCTATCGACGCTGCTATCTGGAGACCACCGAAGTACTGCGCGAGGCGACCAGCCTGTACGAATCACTGGGCTTTGAACACCTGCCCGGCCCCCTTGGCTGCACCGGCCACGGGGATTGCGAGATTTGCATGGTGTTAGACCTGGAGTAGAACTCCCTCATCCCCAGCCCTTCTCCCGCAGGGGGATAAGGGGGCAAAAACACTTCCGCGATCTTTCAGGCAGACCTCTGATGGTTCCCTCTCCCTCTGGGAGAGGGCTAGGGTGAGGGCTGCTTGCGACTGGTATATGCTGAACCATTCCCCCCTGCATCCCTCCTTAAACGGGCAAAACGGCACAAAACAAGAGACCCCGCCGAAGCGGGGTCTCTTTGATTATCTGCCAACAGGCAAACAAACCGTTATCAGTGCTCGCGAGTCTGACGGAACTCCACGTCCGGGTGGCGCTCCTGAGCCAGGCGCAGGTTGACCATGGTCGGTGCGATGTAGGTGAGGTTGTCACCGCCATCGAGGGCCAGGTTGACCTCGTTCTTGCGCTTGAACTCTTCGAACTTCTTAACGTCGGTGCCTTCCACCCAGCGGGCGGTGGAGACGTTGACCGCCTCGTAGATGGCCTCGACGTTGTACTCGCTCTTGAGGCGCGAAACCACCACGTCAAACTGCAGCACACCGACCGCACCGACGATGAGATCGTTGCTGATCAGCGGACGGAACACCTGCACCGCGCCCTCTTCGGAGAGCTGGACCAGCCCCTTGAGCAGCTGCTTCTGCTTGAGCGGGTCGCGCAGGCGGATGCGGCGGAACAGTTCCGGTGCAAAGTTCGGGATACCGGTGAACTTGAGATCTTCACCCTGGGTGAAGGTGTCGCCGATCTGGATGGTACCGTGGTTGTGCAGGCCGATGATGTCACCGGCGAAGGCGTCTTCCGCCTGCTCACGGTCACCGGCCATAAAGGTTACGGCGTCGGAGATGTTCACATCCTTGCCGATGCGCACGTGGCGCATCTTCATGCCCTTGCTGTAAGTGCCTGACACGATACGCATAAAAGCGATACGGTCACGGTGTTTCGGATCCATGTTTGCCTGGATCTTGAACACGAAGCCGGAGAACTTCTCCTCGGTCGCCACCACTTCGCGGCTCTCGGCCTTGCGCGGCATGGGAGACGGCGCCCAGTCGGTCAGGCCATCCAGCATGTGGTCGACACCGAAGTTACCCAGTGCAGTACCGAAGAAGACCGGGGTCATCTCGCCAGCGATAAAGGCATCGTGATCGAACTCGGGAGAGGCGCCCTGCACCAGCTCCAGCTCATCGCGCAGTTGCTGGGCCAGATCTTCGCCGACGGCGGCATCCAGATCCGGGTTGTTCAGCCCCTTGACCACCCGCTTCTCCTGGATGGTGTGGCCCTGACCGCTCTGATAGAGATAGGTCTCATCCTTGTAGAGGTGATAGACACCCTTGAAAGATTTGCCACAGCCGATGGGCCAGGTGATGGGGGCGCACATGATCTTCAGCTCGCGCTCCACCTCATCCATCACTTCCATCGGATCGCGCACTTCGCGGTCCAGCTTGTTCATGAAGGTGAGGATGGGGGTATCACGCAGACGGGTCACTTCCATCAGCTTGCGGGTCCGGTCTTCAACACCCTTGGCGGCATCGATGACCATCAGGCAGCAGTCGACCGCGGTCAGGGTACGGTAGGTATCTTCAGAGAAGTCCTCGTGACCCGGGGTATCGAGCAGGTTGACCAGACAATCGGCATAGGGGAACTGCATCACCGAGGTAGTGATGGAGATACCACGCTGCTTCTCCATCTCCATCCAGTCGGATTTGGCGTGCTGGCCCGAGCCACGGCCCTTGACGGTACCGGCGCGCTGAATGGCCTGTCCGAACAGCAGGACTTTCTCGGTGATGGTGGTTTTACCCGCATCCGGGTGCGAAATGATCGCAAAAGTGCGTCTCTTGGAGACTTCACTCAGAAATTCAGCTGACATAATTCAACGTTCTTCTATTGAGCGGTGGCATCAGCCACCGTGGGAATAAATCCGGAATGCCGTTCACGGCACATGTATACGCAACGAAAGCCACGCCAGCTGGCGTGTTGCCAACCTGGTGGGGAGAGGGAGGAGGGTTGCGTTACATGGGTCTTCTCGCCTGAGTCAAAGCAAAATTGCGCGACATTATACCCGCGCGAGTGAAAAATACCCAGCCTGACAAGAGATGATAATTTGGCCGCTCCTCCGTTCCACAGGTTCCAACTGAACAGAAAATCAAACACTCCGAATCGGATGGCAGCATCCGGATCACGTGGACTTGGCCCCCTCCCCATGCCAGCAACAACCACTCTTGATAAATTTTCATACTTGGACTTTCCCTATCCAGCTACAAATATGTAAATCGTATCTACATAATGGAGAGGTCATTACATGAAACATTCCACCCTGCACAATCAACAGATCGTCATTATCGGTGGTACCTCGGGTCTTGGCCTGGCCACCGCCCAACAAGCGATCGAGCAAGGCGCCAAGGTCATTATCGGCGGTTCCAGCCGTGAGCAGCTTGCCACTGCACTGGCTGAATTGGGCCCAAATGCCAGTGGCCATCAACTGGATATTCTCGACGTCGACTCCGTCAATCACTTTTTCAGCCAGCTGGATTCGCTGGATCATCTCGTCATCACCGCCGCCGTCATGCGACCAGGCAGCTTTCTCACCGCTGCCATCGAGGATTTGAAAATCAACATGGACAGCCGCTTCTGGGGAAGTGTTCATGCGATCCGCGCCGCAGCACCCAAACTGTCCGAACGCGGCTCCATCGTGCTCACGTCCGGGATGGTGACGCGCCGCCCACAACTGGGTAAAGCACTCCCTGCCGTTGCAGCTGGCGCGGTTGAAACGCTGGCTCACAGTCTGGTGACTGAGCTGACCCCCCGTCGGATCAACGTCATCAACCCGGGCCCGATGCGCACTCCCATGTTGCTTAAAGCGCTGGGCAATGACCCACAAAAAGTGGCTGCCGTGGCGCAAAGCCTGCCGTTGAAACGCTTGGGAGAGGGAGAAGATTATGCGCAGGCCGCGCTGTTCCTGATGAGCAATAACAACATGAATGGTGAAGTGCTTCACCTCAATGGCGGAAGCGCCTGGGCATAACGCCCTTTTGACGGTCTTCTGCGCTCGTGCTTGCCAATCTGCCATCGCAGGCAAGAACGAGTGCTGGGGACGAGTCCCATCGCCGTATCAGAGTGCTCCCAAATGGCGATGACATCCTGCTGAGTGACAATACCCAGCCCGTCACTCGTCTGTTTCCACCCGGTTGCGACCCGCCTCTTTCGCACGATACAGCGCATTGTCGGCACGCTGGATCAAGGCCACCAGATCCTGATCATCATCTCGCAGAGAGGCACATCCGATACTGATGGTTACCGGGTACGACATGCCGGGCAGCGCCCGGTTGGCGACCGTGTGACGGATCCGCTCAGCCACCCTGCACGCCTCTTCAAGGCTGGCATCCGGCAGCAGGATCAAGAACTCCTCTCCACCGGTACGCCCCAACTGATCCTGATGCCGCAGCTGACGATCTGCCGCCCGAGAGACCCATTGCAGCACCCTGTCTCCTTGATGATGGCCCAGGGTATCGTTGATCCGCTTGAAGTGATCGATATCGAACACCAGCAGACAAAATGGCGTGCCCTGCCTGCGAGCCAGCGCCAGCATATCGCTGCCCTGCCGCAGCACCCGACGGCGGTTGTTGATGCCGGTCAGCTCATCGGTAAAGGCCAGACGACGCATCCGACGGTTGCGATCCAGCAGCCACCCCATCGTCAGCAGCGCCAGTACCCCGCAAAGCACCATCACCACCAGCAGCCAGAAACGACGCTCTTTGGCCAGAGCCAGCTCCTGTTGCTGCAATAGCTGCTCAACCCGCAGTTGTTTGTTTTCACCCTCCTGACGAGCCAGCTCAAACTGACTACGAACCCATTCGGTGCTCTGCTCCTGCATTTCCTGCTCAAAGGCGCGCTTCAGTTCTACATAACGATGCAATTGCGCCAACGCATCAGCGGTTTTTCCAAGCCCCTCAAACGCCTGACTGCGCAGCCATGTCAACTTGATAAGAAAGCGCTGGTTATCTTCACGCACCAGGGTCGGTTCAGCCATAGCAAGATGCTCAAGCGCATGACCATACTTTCCTGTCATGCTCTCTCCCTGCGCCATCAGCAAGTGCCAATAACTGTTAAATAAAGGATCAATCTCTGATTGAAACACAATGCCAGCTTGCTCAAGCTGAACCATGGCCTCCTGATAGTTGTCCAGTCCCAGCAAAGCTTCGGCCCTATCCAGCTGCAATAATCCTTTTTCGACAGGAGTTAATTCATTGTGTTGCGCCGCCGCGTTATCCAGCTCGTCGATGGCCTCTTGATACTGCCCCATGCTATTGGCCACCATCGCTTTCTGCCGATAAAACTCGTAAAAAATATCAGGATCGCTGTTGGCAGGTAATTTCATCTCCAGCTCATCCAACAAGCGATTGGCAGGCCCCATTAGCCCCATACGGCGGTAGGTCGCGGCGATTTCCAGCTGAACTTTTCCATACCAGCCCGGAAGATCAAGAGCATCATAGATATGCAAAGCGTTCATCAGGTCTCTGAGTCCCTTGGCGGGGTGGCCCTGAAAGGAAAAGAGGGAACCTCGATAGGAGAGAGCACTTGCCTGTTGCTTGAGGGAACCGATATCACGAGCCAACGTCAGTGCCAGATCATAATCCTGGCGAGCCTTATCGTTTTCTCCGAGCAGTTGGTGAAACCAGCCACGGCACATGAAAAAATCACTGCGGGCAAATTGATCGCCTTGTGCAGTAGCACGCTGAAGCTGTTCGTCGGCATAAAACATAGCCTGACGATACTCCGCCGTCTCGTTTGCCGATTGCAGTCTGCAGGCCAAGCGAGTTATCCGCGTCTGCTGTGCCGATGTGTAAGCGGACAAATCCCGCTTCAATCGCTGAACTCGCAAGCCCAATTCGCGATCAGAGAGGTAAGTCTGCTCCAGCGTATTGAGCTCACTCTCCAACTGAAGGGGTGAAACCGGCTCAGCCATGGTGTTCAATGCCAACAGCAGTACACAACACGGATAAAACTTCACATTTTCCCTCCATCCTTCCGCATTGGCGCCAGAATAAACTACCAAAGCAACCATCAAGCACTATTCATAACTAAAAAATAGTTAATTGTGCTGAAAACGCCGCAGCAGCCGACCACGCAGGCCGCAATCGAGCAGCCAGCTGTTGTCAAAGACCCGCAACAGCGCCTGCTTGGCGTGGCGGGACATGGCGACGGCGTGAAAACGGGTCTGGCGCTGGCGATAGCGGTTCATCTGATCGAGCAGGGGATGGGGCAGGCTCTGGGCGATAAAGTCGGAGATGACCAGCACATCCGCCTTGGCAAAGGCGGGATCATCGAGCTTGGCCAGCGCTTTTTCCAGACAGGGCACCAGGTCGGTACCGCCGTGAAAACTCATGGAGAGGAAGCGTTCCGCCTTGTCCAGCCCGGTATCTGCGGTGATCTCGAGGGTCGCCACCTCGGTGGAGAAGAGCATCAGGTAGCAGCCGCGCTTCTCATCCATCGCCACCTTGAGCAACGCCAGAAACAGCGCCTTGGCACACTCCTCGGGGTAGCCCCCCATGGAGCCGGAGGTATCGACGCAGACGATAAAGGGGCCTCGCTGCTGCAACTGCTGCCCCCCCTGCTCCGGGGTGCGCAGCATGATGCGCTGGCGCGGCAAGGTGCCACGTGACTGGTAGCTGAGCAGACGCCGCTCCAGATAGCGGCGATAGAACTCCAGCTCCAGCTCCGGCAGCCCCAGCATCACAGCTTCACTTGGCAGTAACCGCATCAGATCGCTGGCCTGATGAATTCCTACCAAGTCGTCCGGCACATCGTCGCTGGGGGTTGGTTCCAGCTCCAGCACCTGAACCGGCGGCACAGGTTGCTCCTGCGCCCGCCGATCCCGCTCGCTGCGGCCGAGCAGGCCTGCAATCTCCGCCAGCAAGGGCTCGCGCTGCAACATGCGGGCATACTGCTTGACCAGTACCAGACTGCGCTTGTGCCAGTGCCCCTGCGCCAGATCCCACAGGCCACCAGCCGAAATTTTGTTGGGATCTAGGGCATCAGCCAGGGTGCGGCTCGCCAGCAGCTGATCTTCAATCTCCTGACGCTGCTTCTCCCGCTCCGCTTCGGCGATCTGCTGTTGCAGTTGCAGCAGGCACCCCACCAGACTGGCGCGCCACTTGTCGATAAAGAGCTGGCGCAGCCCTTCGGTGGGGTGGGCCGTCAGCTGACGCACCAAGGATCTGGCCTCACCGGCGAAGGGGCTGTACTGCTCCAGCGACTCCAGCAGGCCGGGCAAACGACCAATCAGCTCGGTCATCGGCAGTTGCCGGTGCGCCTGATAGAGCAGGTACTCCTGCTCCAGCGCCACCGGCACCGGCTTGTGACGGATCTCCTCACCAAGCTGCTCACCCCAACTCTGCAGGCGCTTTTTCAACAGCTTGCCCTGTAGCGGGGATCGTTTGATAAATTCGGAAATCTTGGGCGAGGCCGCCAGCAGCGCCACCACCTCTCCCGCCAGCTCACCCTCTCCCATGAGAAGGCCCAGATCCAGCATGCCGATCTCAAGCATGAGCGCTCCTTACTCGTCCAGCCTTGGCAACCGCTCGCGCCATTGGGTCAGCTCGCTGCGCAGCAGTTCGAGATCCCGGTTCAGCACGAAGAAGCTGTCCTCCACCTGCTGCAACCAGCGTGAGTCGATAAAGAGGTGTTGCTGGTGACGCTCGAACAGGCTGCGCTGCTGCTTGAGCATCTGCATCACCTTGCCGACCTGAACCAGCTGCTCGTCGAGCGACTGCAACCAAGGCGCCAGCACCACCTCGGGGATGGCGTTGCGCTCCATCAGCACCAACGGGATCTGCTGGCGCTGGATATCGAGCACCTGCAGCCGCAGCTCATCGTCCAGCACCAGCTCGTAATGGCCCTCTTTCGGGTTGCCGAATTCATAGCCCACCAGCGCCTCACCGGTGGGATGCCAATGGGAGAGCAGGGTGCGATCGAACACCAGGGTGCGGGTGAGACGCTCGGGATCACTGCCATCCAGCGGCGCCGGGGTGAGCAGATGGAAGTGCACCTGCTTGCCAAAGGGTCTGGCATTGGCAAGCGGGATCTCGATGCCCCGAGCCCGCCGGCCAAACCACTGCTTGCGTTGGCGGGCCTTTGTGCACAGGCGCTGGGCCACGCTCTGTTTCAGCTGTTTGAACTGATCCCGAAGGGCGAGTAGCTGACGGGTCATCGCCAGTTGCTGATAACCATAGAGACGGGAGAACTCGGTCATCATCTCCATCAGGGTGGTGCGGGACTCCTCGTCATGCCAGAGGCAATCCTTGAACAGCAGCAGGTCAAGGGGGGCCACCTCGTCGCGGCCATTGAAGAAGGCGCTCGCCTTGATAAGCCGTACCGCCTTCTTCCAGCGGCGATCCGACACATAACAGCGGTGGGCCAGCTGGCTGTCGAGCTGCTGGCGCAGTTGATAGATCAGCTCGAAACAGGCATCAGGCAGCCGTACCTGCTCAATCTGGCTCTGCCACTGCTCGTACTCATCCCCCCGGATCTGCAAGGATTCCGGCAAGTTCTGGTGGGCATGGCCATCACTGGCCAGCATCGCCTGAAAGTTCGACTTCTCCTGCACCCGGTCCATCCAGATCCGCACCAGCATCCGGTCGTAGAGCGCTTCCAGCCCGCTATCCGGCGCCGGCAGCTCGTTGGAGGCGGTCACCAGCAAGCGCATCGGGATGGGGTGCTGGCTGTCGCCATTGCGGAACTGCCGCTCGTTGATGGCGGTGAGCAGGGTGTTGAGGATGGCGGGGCCCGCCTTCCAGATCTCGTCGAGGAACACCACCTCGGCCTCCGGCAGATAACCGGAGGTGAGGCGCAGGTATTTGCCGTCCTCTTTCAGCGCCTGAATGGAGAGGGGGCCAAACACCTCCTCCGGCGTACTGAAACGGGTCATCAGGTATTCGAAGTGGCGGGCCTCAAAAAACGCCAGCTTGAGGCGGCGGGCAATCAGGCTCTTGGCGATACCGGGTGGCCCCAGCAAGAAGACACTCTCGCCACTGAGGGCAGCCAGCAGACCGAGGCGCAGGGCATCCTGCCGTTCGTAGAGCCCTTCACCGAGGGCGGCCAGCAGCCGGGGCAACCGCTCCTGGATGGGAATAAAACGCGCAGGGTTCTGGGCTTGAGCTAAAGAGGACATAGAGAGTGTTCCGAAGCTGGGATGATGTTAGCCCCAAGGCGCGATATCCATTTGCTCGACCTTGGGTTTTGTCTTGTTATGATGTTTATTCTGGTATCTCTTGCCGCACAATACCCGCCTCTGGCAGGAATAAACGCAAGGGCAGTGCGATACCATATCGGCAGCGTGCTGCGCCCATGCATAGCCAGTGTCATGATGAGTACCATGCCCGCATGCGCCAGATGATGCGTTGCAAAGGGTGCAGCAAAAGCGGTTCGAGTGTACCCTGCGCAACACAATTTTCCCCAATGCAGATCAAGAGTGAGTCGCCCCAGATGCAAGATCCCGTTCGTCAGAGCATGTTGGCCCGCATGGGCATTCAAAGCTGGCAACTGCGTCGTCCGGCATTGCTGGGGGCAGATCTCGCGCCCGAGCTTGCGCAAAACGCCACACAGACTGGCCAGACGGCACCGGCCACTCGCGCTCCGCTGCCCAGCGGCAAACTCTGGTTGCTGGCGCCTCAGCTGCCTGCCACCACGCTGCTGGCGGATATCTGCCAGTTGCTCGGCATGACCCCCGATGAGGTCTCACTGCTCAGCGAGCTGCCGCCTGCCGATCTGCAAACGGCGGGCGCCTCCCCCCTGCTCTGGCTGACAGAGGCCAACCCCGAGCGGCCTGATGCGCTGATCTGCCCGCTCGCCCCCAGCGCCGCGCAAAAGCGCGCCCTGTGGCAACAGCTGCGCCAGCACCTTGCGGCCAACGCGGCGTGATCCTGCATCATGCCGCCAAGACCCACTGTGAGGCTGCTCTTTTTACCTGATTTTACAAATACCGCCTCTGCCAACCCCAGTGCCCAACACCTTGCCATCCGGAGCCCCCATGTCTGAGTTTCGTCCCCTGCTCGAGAGCGATTTCGACCTTGTCTACCCCATTGAGCAAGCCGCTCACAAGGAGCCGTGGAGTGAGGCCAACCTGCTCTCCTGCTTCGGCCCTCGCTATCTCAACGGCTTGATGCTGGTCGATGGTCGCCCGGCGGGCTTCTATATCTCGGATCTGGTGGCCGGTGACAGCTCGCTGATGAACATCTGCGTACATCCGGCGTTTCAGGGTAAGGGGTTGGGACGGGCGCTGTTGCAGGCCTATCTGGCGCGCAGCAAACAAGCCGGAGCAGAGGCCTGGTTTCTCGAGGTGCGGGCCGGTAACCAGACCGCCATCAACCTCTACGAGAGCGCCGGTTTTGCCGAGTATTGCCGCCGCGCCGACTACTACGGCACCGGCAATGACCGGGAAGATGCGGTGCTGATGTCGCGACTGTTCGATTTCGGCTGATCCAGCCTGTTCGTCGCGCCCAAGCCTTTTGTCCCCCTCAATCGAGGGGGGCGTTGTCCAGCGCGGGATCCTGCAAGGCCAGAGTGGTGTGCACCACCGCCTCGAATCCGGCCCCGGAGAGCGGCATATAGAAGCCACGCTGCCAGGTTTTCCCCGGCATCCAGAGCTGGTCGATATCCACCACTATCTTGATGGGTCTGAGGGGCTGCCCCGGCTGCTGGATATAGATGCCGGGCGGTGTGGCCACCTTGGGAAAGCGGCGCAAGATCTGCTCGCTGCCATCCCCCTTGCCCGGGTTAAGCCGCACCTTCACCAGCCGGGCAAGCGGGCCAGCCATCTCCTTGCTCTGCCAGAATTTCTTCTCCAGATCGCCGCAGCGGCGGCACTTGGGGGTCTCCAGCACATAGAGCAGCGGATAGCCCAACGCCAGCGCCTGTTGCTGGGCCTGCTGATACCCCTCGGCCCCCTGATACCAGGGATTGGCGGGCCCCTGTGATGACGTTCCGGCAAAGAACCAAAACGCAGCGCCCCCCACCACCATCAGCCCGACCGCGGCTAACGCCCCTTTCACCCACAGATTCATATCGTTAACCCTCTCTCTGCCTCCTAGCAGTATCGGCCAGTCTGCGCAAAGGGAGAGCTATTTGCGCTCTTTGTGATCCAAGACAAACGGCGAACACTTGTAAGCTGTAATGTTGGAGTTTAAACTCTAGCCCGATTTTTAGTGCCCTCGCGGGCGTACAACTGTAATTAAAGGATGTTTAACTGATGCCGAAGCTTCATCTGGTTCGACTGATGCGTGAACGTATTGCCCAGCTTGGCAACAAGGCTGCCCTGCGGGTTCAGCAAGATGGCCAGTGGCGCGCCATCGGCTGGCGTACTCTGGGCCAGGCCATGGACTACTGCGCACAGGCGCTGATCCGTGCCGGCCACCAGCCAACCGAAATGGTCGGCATCTATGCCCGCAACATGCCGGAGTGGACCCAGGCCGATCTCGGCATCCTTGCTGCCCGCGGTGTCAGCGTCCCTATCTACCCCACCAGCACGCTCGATCAGCTGCGCTACATCGTCAAAGATGCCGGCATCAAGGTGCTGTTCGTTGGCGAACAACCTCAGTTCGATCAGGCGCTGCAACTGATTGAAAGCGGCGAGATCCGCCAGCTCATCGCCCTCGATGGCAACGTCAATCTGCGCGGCTGCGAGCAGGCGAGCCACTTCCAGACATT
Organism: Aeromonas sp. 11P; assembly: GCF_051920165.1. Taxonomy (NCBI): domain Bacteria; kingdom Pseudomonadati; phylum Pseudomonadota; class Gammaproteobacteria; order Aeromonadales; family Aeromonadaceae; genus Aeromonas; species Aeromonas sp. 11P. Next base: position 3,613,377 of record NZ_JBQBDJ010000004.1, on the reverse strand, counting down.
TCTGGTCTCCGGCAATCATCAGCCCAGCGAGCAAGAGCTGCGCGAGCGGGAAACCCAGTACCGGATGGATGATCTGCTGACCCTGATCTACACCTCCGGCACCACAGGCGAGCCCAAGGGGGTCATGCTCGACTTCAGCAACATCGCCGCCTGTTTCGAGATGCACAACAGCCGCCTCGACCTCAACGAGCAGGATGTGTCGCTCTGCATGCTGCCGCTCAGCCACGTGTTCGAGCGGGCCTGGAGCTACTACGTGCTCTACTGCAGCGCCGAGAACGTCTATATCCGCGATCCGCAGAAGGTGATGGATGTGATTGGCGAGGTGCAGCCGACCGTGATGTGCGCCGTGCCGCGCCTCTACGAGAAGGCCTACGCCATGATCCAGGCCAAAGTTGCTCAGGCGCCGGCTCTGCGCCGCGCCCTGTTTGGCTGGGCCACCCGGGTCGGCAAGCAGATGGTTGCCACCCGTCAGGCGGGCAAGTCCGCCTCCCCACTGCTCTACAGCCAGCTCTGGCTCGCCGAGCGACTGGTGTTTCGCAAGCTGCGCGCCCGTTTTGGCGGTCGTACCCGCTTCCTGCCGGTGGCGGGCGCCCGCTTGGCCGACGATGTGAACCTCTTCTTCCAGGCGATGGGGCTCAATCTCAAGTACGGCTACGGCATGACCGAGACCACCGCCACCGTCTGCTGCTACGAGGATAGCCAGTTCAAGCTCGGCTCCATTGGCACGGCACTGAACGGCATCGAAGTGAAGCTGGGTGAGAACAACGAGCTGCTGGTGCGCTCCCCCACAGTAATGCGCGGCTACTACAACAAGCCGGACGCGACCGCCGAGGTGATGACCGAGGATGGCTTCCTGCGTACCGGCGATGCCGGTGAGCTCGACAGCCAGGGCAATATCTACTTCACCGAGCGTCTCAAGGAGCTGATGAAGACCTCCAACGGCAAGTACGTGGCCCCGCAACTGGTAGAAGGGACCATCGGCAAGGATCGCTTTATCGAGCAGATCGCCATCGTCGCCGATGCCCGCCACTTCGTCTCTGCGCTGATCGTCCCCTGCTTCGAGTCGCTGGAGGAGTACGCTCGATCCATCAACCTGCAGTACCAGTGCAAGACCGAGCTGCTGCGCCACTCCCGGGTAATGGAGTTCTTCGAAGCCCGCATCGCCGACTTGCAAAAAGAGCTGGCCAAATTCGAACAGGTGAAGAAGTTCACCCTGCTGCCGAGCGCCTTCTCCATGGAGCTGGGTGAACTCACCCCCACCATGAAGCTGCGCCGCAAGATCATCGAGGCCAAGTACCAGAGCGAAATCGAGGCGATGTACAACCACGTCTGATATCGCCTCTATATCCTCCCCAACAAGCCGTCCCCTCCCGGGACGGCTTTTTTTGTTGCTCATTCAGCCTCGGTCAGCAAGGGAGGCATAAAGTGGTTCAGATACTCATCACGCTTCATGGATGAGATTCCTCTCCCCCATTTGACGCCCGATGCCATGACGCTGACCACTCTCGACTTGCACGGCAAGAAACACTATTACCTGCTGCTCCACGACGAGCTCGGACTGGATCACTGGATCCTGCAACAGAGCGAGCTGACCCGCAGGCTAGAGTGCATTGCCAGCAGCCAATTCTGGTTACATCCCGCCAGCAACAGCCTGTGCAAGATAGTGCCAGACAAGTACCCGCGCTGGAGCCTTGGTTGGTGGTGTCGGGATCTGCTCGGCAAGCGTCTGGTGGGTCATATCGATGCCCTGCGCGAGTGGCAAAGCAATCGCCGCCTGCGCAAGGCCGGGCTACAGGTGGTTCCCTGCAAGGCCGCCGGGATCGCCCTCAATCCGCTCAATCCCCATGCCTCTTTCCTGGCAGTGCACTATCTGGCGGAGCATTGCTCCGGCGAACACTACTTCAAACAGGCAGGCGAGAGCGATCGCCTGGCTCTGCTGCATCGGCTCGCTCAGGATATCTATCATTTGGCCAAGCACGGCTACTATCATCGGGATCTTCATCTGGGCAACCTGATGCTATCCCCTGCCGGCAATATCGTCTGGATCGATACCCATGTGCGCCGCCTGCCCAGCAATCTGGAGCGGCTGCGCCAGACATTTTTAGACTCAATAGAGCCAAACAAACTGTTCGGGCAGTTCTACCGGGATTATCTGCTGACCCAACTACGTCATCTGGCTGGTTTGCCTCAGCCGCAATCCATAAAGCCTTAACCAATAAAAAAGCCGCTCATCGAGCGGCTTCTGGTTTATTTGATATCAGGCTGTGGTGGTACTGGTACCGAAGTAGTCGGCCAGGAAGTCGTCGAACGACACGCTGTCGCTGCGCTCGCGCTCCCGCTGCTTGGCCAGCGAATCCTTCGCCTCACCGGCAAAGTAGGCCTCATCCCAGTACTGCAGCTCCCCTGCCAGCAGCTCCTCACGATAGCGGGTCGCCAGCTTGTCGCCGTAGCAGCCGTTATCCTTGCCACTCTCCAGCAGCTCCTTGAGCATGCGGGCGGAGTAGGTCAAATCCGGATTGAGCAGCTTCTCACGGTGCATTGCCAGCGTTTTGCGATAGTGGTTACGGCCGCAGCAGCGATCCAGCAATTCGGCCACCTGAGCCAGCTCGTCGAACAGCTTGAGGCCGTACTCTTTGAGGCCAATGGCATTGCCCTGCTCATCTTCCAGTTCAAGGCCGGGACGACGCCCTTCCAGCACTACCTTGTTCTGGTTGCGGCGGTTGCGGGCAATCTCCTCGTCACTCAGCACCGCGGACGGGCGCAGCAGGCACCAGACCAGGAACAGATCGAAGAAGCGGATCTGGTCTGCATCGATACCGAGCGGGGTGAAGGGGTTGACGTCCACGGTGCGCAGCTCGATGTATTCGATGCCGCGCTGATCCAGCGCATCCGAGGGCTTCTCGCCACTGCGCGGGGTACGCTTGGGGCGGATCGGGGCGTACAGCTCGTTCTCCAGCTGCAACACGTTGTCGTTGAGCTGACGATACTCCCCATCCACCTTGACCCCGATCTTGGCAAAGTCGGGATCATGGGTATTGATGGCGCGGCGCAGGCTGCTGACATAGGCCGGCAGATTGTCGTGACTGATTTTGAGCCCAGCCTGGGCGCTGTTGGTGTAACCGAGATCGGAGAGACGCAGCGCGGTGGCGTAAGGCAGATAGAGGGTGCCCTTGCCGGTCTTCTCGAACGGCAGGTTGCTCTTGCGCCCTTTGAGGAAAGATTCGCAGATGGCCGGGGAGGCGCCAAACAGATAGGGCACCAGCCAGCCGAAGCGGTAGACGTTGCGAATAAGCCCCATGTACTTGTCGGAGATAAAGCGCTGGCTGCAGCACCCTTCGCACACCAGATCTTGCCACTCGCTCCAGAAGCTGTCGGGCATGGAAAAGTTGAAGTGCACCCCGGCGATCACCTGCATCAGGCTGCCGTAGCGGTTCTTCAACCCCTGACGGTAGAGAGTCTTCATCTTGCCGATGTTGGAGCTGCCGTACTGGGCCAACCGGATGCTCTCTTCTCCGCCGACGAAGCAGGGCATGGAGAGCGGCCAAATCCGCTCGTCACCCAGATGCTGAATCACATGGTGATGGATGTCGCCGAGCTGCTCCATCAGACTGTCGATGGAATCGGTGGCCGGGGTGATGAACTCCAGCAGGCTCTCCGAGTAGTCGGTGGTGATATTGGGATGGGTCAGGGCCGAACCCAGCGCCCGGGGATGGTCACTCTGGGCGAGTCGGCCATCCGGCGTGATGCGCAGGCATTCACGTTCGATCCCGCGCCGGATCCCCTTGAGCGCGGTGAGGCGCTCCGGTGATCCCAACGCATTCAGCAACTCGGTGAGCGACAAGCTTGTTGTAGTCATATTCACGGCTCATGTGAGGCCGCCCCATCCGGGGCGGCTCTTGATTTTTATAAAGCGTCAGTTACGGCAACTGCAGCGGATAGATGGGAAGATGAAGCTCCTTCAGGGGTTTTTCAAGCTTTTGCTTGTCTCCCACCACCACGATCACCATGTCGGCCGGATTGAGCCAACGGGCGGCACTGGCCTTCAGCGCCTCGGGTGACACCGTTTTGATCAGGTTGTTCTGGGCCTGCACATAGTCCGGTTTCAGGTCATACATCACCATCTGCAGCAGGAAGCCAGCCTTCTGGCCGAGAGTCTCGTAAGAGAGGGCATCCTGCTGGGAGACCGCACTGCGCATATAGGCCAGCTCGACCGGGGTCGGGCCGCTCTTGCGGTAGTTATCCATCTCCTTGAGGAACTGGCGAATGGCATCCACGGTCGCATCGGCCCGCACATTGGCGCCGGTGGCGAAGTTGCCCACCTCGCGGTTGGCGGAGAAACCCGAGCTGGCGCCGTAGGTGTAGCCCTTGTCTTCCCGCAAGTTGAGGTTGATGCGGCTGTTGAAGTTGCCACCCAGATTGAAGTTCATCAGCCCGGCGGTGAAGTAATCCCCCGTGGTATCAAACGGCATGGCGCGACGACCGATGCGGATCACCGACTGAGGCGCCCCCGGTTTGTCGACCAGATAGATGCCCGGCTTGGCCTGCTCACCCTTGAGCTTGAGATCCCCCAGGGTCGGCGTTGCCCCCTTCCACTCGGTCAGGAAGCCAAGTTGCTCCTCGATCTGCTTCTGGCCCACATCACCGACTACCACCACTTTGGCGTTGGTGGGGTTGTAGTAGGCCTGATAGAAGTGCTTCACGTCAGCCAGGGTCAGCTTGGCCACATCGGCCGCGACCCCATCGGTAGGTTGACCGAGGCGGTTCTGCTTGCCGTAGACCAGCTCGCGGAACGCCTGCCCGGCCAGCCACTCGGGCTGTTGCTGGGCCTGTTGCATCCCTTGCAGCAGCTGTGCCTTGACCCGTTCGAAGTCCGCCTCCCGCATGCCCGGACGCTCCAGCACCTCGCGCACCAGCGCCAGGGTCTGGGGCAGCTTGTCCGCCAGCGAGCTGACGGTGATCAGGTTGTTGTACTGGGCGCTGGAGACATCAATGCTTGAGCCCAACTTTTGCAGCTCGTCGCTCAGCTGAGCCTCGGTCAGGCGCACCGTGCCCTGTCCCATCATGGCGGCGGTCAGATTGGCCAGCCCAAGTTGCCCTTTATCTTCGGCACGAATGCCGCCCGGCAGGGCGATCATGATGGAGACGGCGGGGATCTCGTCACTCTTGGTGCCGATGATCTCGATGTTCTTGTCGAGCTTGCCGTGCCAGATGGAGGGTACCTTGACGCTCACCGCCTCGCCCGCCTTGGGCTGCACGCTGCGATCGAAATTGTCTTTTACCGGTCGTTCGGCCAGCGCCTCGTCATGCTTGCTGTAATCCGGCAGCTCGCGCTTGGCGGGGGTAAAGTTCGGGGTGGCAACCTGCCACTCTGTCTTGCCCTTGGGCACCACGCTCAGCACCACTGCAGGCTTGTCGGCGATGAACTTGTCGTAGGCGGCCTTCACCTGCTCCGGTGTCACCTTGCCGATGGCATCCAGCGTCTTGAACACATAGTTGGGATCCTGGGCAAACACCTGACCCATGGCGAGCTGGCTCACCTTGCCGGAGACGCTATCCAGACCCCAGATGGCGGAGGCGCGGTACTTGGCGATCGCCTTCTCTAGATCTTCCGGCTTGAGGCCGCGCTGGGCGAACTCGCCGATCACCTTGTCCACCTCCCCCTTGAGGGTCTTGAGGCTGCCATCCTGCGACGGATTTGGGTAGGCGTAGACGGTCAGAGTACAAGCCAGCTCTTCGCAGTAGTGGGACGCCCCCACATCGATCGCCTTGCCGGTTTTCACCAGCGACTGGTAGAGCATGGAGCTGGCGGAGCCGCCCAGCACGTCGGCAAACATGTCGAGCGCCGGCTCCTGCGGATCGCCAAGAGAGACGGTGGGGTAGCTGATATAGAGCAGCGGCAAGTGCACCTTGTCCTGCAGCGTCACGTAGCGGGTCTCGGGCAGAGTCACCGGCTTTGGCGTCGGCTCGGCCACGTGCGGGCCGCGCGGGATGGAGCCGAAGTACTTCTCGATCCATTCGAGGGCCTGCTTGCTGTCAAAGTCGCCGCCCAGAGTCAGGGTGGCGTTGTTGGGGCCATACCAGCGCAGGAAGAACTGCTTGAGGTCGTTCACATCGACCCGGTCGAGATCTTCCACGTAACCGATAGGCTGCCAGGAGTAGGGGTGAGTACGCGGATAGAGCGCCTCGCCCACCTTCTCACTCACCAGCCCGTACGGCTGGTTATCAACCCGCTGGGCCCGCTCGTTCTTGACGGTGGCGCGCTGGATCTCGAACTTCTTCTGGCTCACCGCATCGAGCAGGAAGCCCATCCGATCCGCCTCCAGCCACAACACTTTTTCCAGCTGGTTGGCAGGCACAGTCTCGTAGTAGTTGGTGCGGTCCTTGTTGGTGGTGCCATTCATGTCACCACCGGCCTCGTTGATGATCCGCATATGCTCCTGATCACCGACGTGTTTCGAGCCCTGGAACATCATGTGCTCAAAGAAGTGGGCGAAACCGGACTTGCCGACCGTCTCGCGGGATGAACCGACGTGATAGGTCACATCGAGGTGCACCAGCGGATCGGAGCGATCGGGGGCCAGGATCACGGTCAGGCCGTTGTCCAGCTTGTACATCTGGTAGGGGATGGCGAGCTTGCCCTCCTCCTTGCCCTGTTCGGCGATCAGGGTCGGTGCCGCCATCACCGGCAGGGTGAAGCCCAGCAGAATCGTTAAAGGTATGACTTTGTTCACGGTAACCTCGTGAGTGACAAAAACAGGCTAGAAAATGTGACTGGCCAGCAGAAAAACCAGGGCATAACGGAACAATTTGCCGAGCCCGATCAAAATGAGAGAGCGCCAGAAGGAGAGGCGCAGCCAACCGGCCAACAGACAGAGACCATCACCAACCACCGGCGTCCAGGCAAGCAGCAGACACCAGTGACCATGTTGTTTGAGCCAGCCTAAGGCTTTTTGTTCCCCACGGCCTTGAAAATCTTCCGGTTTTTTCTTGAAGGTGGCGAGCCAGCCGAGCCACCAGGTGGTCATGGAGCCAAGGGTATTACCCAGCGTCGCCCACAGCAGCAAGCTCGCCATGCTCCACTCCCCCTTGGCCGCCATGGCCCCCAGCAGCACTTCGGAGCTGCCGGGCAGCAGGGTGGCAGAAGTGAATGCGCTTAAAAAGAGCCACCCCAGCCCCATCTCGGTAATGCCATTCATCCGGGCAGGCCGTCGGCCGCAGGCATCCGCAGCAGCAGCTTGCCGCGCACATGGCCCCCTTCGATGGCCTGATGGGCCAGCGCCCCTTCCGCCAACGCATATTCACCGAAGATGGTGATATGCACATCTCCCTGACGCAGCAGCATCAACATCTGACCCAGCTGCTTCTGGTCAGGGTGAACCAGCATGCCGACCACCTCGATACCCGCCGCCGCACCCGCATCCTTGATCAGCTGGGCGGTAATAGTGGGCACCGTCACCAGACGGCCACCCGGCTTGACGCAGGCGAGCGACGCCTTGCCGCTTTCGCCGCCCACCAGATCCAGTACCAGATCGACCGGGCCTGCCTCTGCCACCACCCGTGCTGGCCAGTTCGCTTCGTGGTAATCCACCATCCAGCGCGCCCCCAGAGCGTGCAGGAAGCCATGGTTATCAGGGCTGGCGGTGGCCACCACCTCGGCGCCATAAGCGCTGGCAAGCTGCACCGCCAGATGGCCGACACCTCCGGCGCCAGCGAGGATCAAGACCCGCTGACCGCTCTGGAGTGCGCCGTGCTCAAGCAGCCCCTGCCAGGCGGTGAGACCGGCAAGGGGCAGCGCCGCCCCCTGTCTAAGGCTCACCCCGTCGAGCTTGACCAGCTCGCTCTCGCTTGCCACCACAGATTCCCCGTAGCCACCGGCGGTGAGGGGAAAACCGACCATGCCGCATACCAGATCCCCCTCGACCAGCGAGGTCACGCCGAGGCCCACCTTCTCTACCACGCCGGAGACGTCATAACCCGGCGTCCAAGGCAGTTGGTCCTTGTTCTCGGCCGCCGCCCAGCCAAGGCCGGCACGGGTCTTGGCATCGATGGGATTGACCCCCGCAAAACAGATGCGCACCCGCACTTCACCATCGGCTGGCACCTTATCTAGGGAAGGGTTGAGCTTGAGTACCGAGGGGTCACCGAATGCGGTAATCTGTAGTTGCGTCATTGCACTATCCATCCTGTTGATTGATCAAGGGTCAACAGAATAACAGCGAGGACACCATGGCTCGAATGTTTCTTATTCCTCTGTTGCTGGCACTGGGGTGGTGGGCGTTTCTACTCTACTTCCGCATCCCGCTCAAACAGGGGGCCAAGGGGTTTTACTGGATCATCGGCATCGGTGGCGGACTGGCCGCCTTCCTCAGCCTGATGATGGTGCTGACTCACTGAGTGCCACAGCCACTCGACAACGAAAAAGGCCACCGAGTTTCGGTGGCCTTCTCACTATCCGGGTTGCTGCTCCAACGCCGGATTGAGGTAGTAGTGGCGATTGCTCCCCTGCCCCAGCACCCCTTGTGACAGCAGATGGTGGAACACCCGATCCACCTCCTCCAGCGAGAGTGACAACGCCTGCGCCACCGAGCGTTTGCTGCACTTTAGCTCACCGCTCACCAGCGCACCGCGCACCTGCGCCAGCACTTCGGGGGCCGGTTCTGGGGGCATCATGGGCTCGGGCTGTGCCGCCATCGCCAACGCTTCCTGTGCCTCTCTGCGAGCTTTGTCCTGCTGCCCACGCCACATCCGGCGAAAGCGGTTCTCCTCGCCGATCAGGCTGACGAAGAAGGCACCGAATACGTCGAGCAACACCGAGAGGAAGCAGACCAGCAGGAACTGCACCTGACTGATGCTCATCCCCACCCCGTCCGCCAGACTGCTCATCAGCCCCAGCATGGAAGATTGTTCGTTGACCGGTTTGGCATCGCGCTGCTGACGCAACTCATCCTGCTGCAAACGCAGCTTGGTGTTGGCGTGCTGCAACGAGGAGACGCCACTGGAGATGCGCTCCAGCTCGATGTATTTGCGGGCCGCCTCCTCGTTGAGCTGGATCTGCCGCTCGATGCTGGCGATCTGCTCGTCGAAACGGGCCAGCTCCCGCTCGTGGCGCGCCTGCTGGCTCAGTACCGTGTTGGTGGCGCTGTTGATGCCACCAATACTGCCGCCGATGGAGATGGCCGCCAGCACGCTGTAGAACAACAGCGACCAGAAAGCGCCACTCAAATCCCGCCGCGCCTTGCGCTCGCCGTACTCGTACCAGACGTAAAACTTGCCCAGCTCGAAGATGATGGCCAAGCCGCCGAACAGCCACTTCATCAGCGGGTTGTCATCGATGGAGAGGAACAGCAGCAGCGAGAAGATAATGGAAGCCAGAATGGCCAACCCGGTAAAACTGTATACCGTCGTCAGAGCAAACCACCCCTTGGGGTAGCGCAATGTGGAGGAGTCCTGTGTGGTCATGATGAAGGGATGTGCTGTGCAGGAAAAGTTGGCTGCCGATTATAGTCGCCAGACTCGCCCAGAGAAGGGCAAATGACTGAATTCCTTCAGATTGGCAACCAGCTGCCCAGAGTGCGACCAAAACGGACAAATCGGCAGCAGAAAAGCGATACAATCCCTCCCTGACTTGATCATGTAGTGAGATGGGGAACAGTTCCGCCCGGGTTCAGCTCCGGTCTGTACACTCATCCACCGTTGCAATTATCCGAGGCCATCATGAACAGTAAGACCACGTTGCTACTCTCCCTTCTTCTGGTTACCGGCAGCGCCGCAGCGACACAGCAATATCAAGAGAGCAGTGGCTCCGAATTCTCCGTCGATGAGCTTAAATTCAATCTGGACTGGGATGACAAAGAGTTCGGCTGGACCCAGAACGACTGCCTCGACTTGGGGGTCGGCGAAACCACCCCGGCCGACTGCAGGGCAGTCAAATTCAATCTGGAAGATGAAGAGAATCGCAACCAGCCCCCCAGCACCAACCAACTCTCCGCCCCTCAGGGTAATAACCAGTAATGGTCAGGGGCCAGTAGTGGCCCCGCCGTTATGCTGCGTTACCAGTAGTTCTCCGCACTGATATTGCCCGGCGCCCGCCGCAGATTCTTGGCCAACCCCAGCGTCAGCAAGGTCTGTTGGGTCTCTTTCACCATCTCCGGATTGCCGCAGATCAGCACTTGGCTCAGCTCTGGTGAGAACTCCAACCCCACTCGAGCCTGCAGCTGACCATTGGCAATCGCCGCCGGGATCCGCCCTGCCATTGCATCGGGCCAGGGCTCGCGGCTGACAAAGGGGACATAGCGAAAGCGCTCGCCATGTTGCTCGGTAAAGCTGGCGATCAAATCCTGATAGCTCAGCTCTTCGCCTTTGCGCACCCCGTGCACCAGCACCAGATTCTCGAAACGGTTGAAGGCTTCCCCATCGGCCAGCATGGAGAGGAAGGGGCCGATGGCAGTGCCGGTCGAGAGCAGCCAGAGATCGCGCCCGGCAGGCACCTCATCCAGCGTCAGAAAGCCGGTGACCTGGGATTGTACCAGCAGGGTATCGCCTGCTTGCAGCGAGCCGAGGGACGGAGTCAGCTCACCGCTCGGGATCTCGACCAGATAGAACTCGTGGTATGGCGAAGAGGGGGGATTGACGAAGGAGTAGGCGCGCTGAATGCGGCGATCGCCCTGCTCGAGGGCCAGCTTGGTGAATTGGCCTGCCTTGTAGGGGGCCAGCTCGGCCGCTACCCGCAGGGAGAACAGGGTGGGTGTCCATTCGATGCGTTCGATGACGCGGCCTTCTACCCAAGCCATAAGGATCTCCTCCAGTGGAACAGACCTCACTCTACCCCCGGGCCGGAAAATAAAAAACCCGCGCAAAAGCGCGGGTTTTTTCTGCAAAAGCGAATCGCTATTACAGGGCAACAACCTGGATCTGTACGGTTGCTTTAACGTCAGCGTGCAGCTGAACAGCAACTTCGTAGTCACCGGTGTTACGCAGAACGTTGCCCATGCGGACTTCGCTCTTGGCAACGGCTACGCCGGCAGCAGTGATGGCTTCAGCCACGTCACGGGTACCGATGGAACCGAACAGCTTACCTTCGTCGCCAGACTTGGAAGCGATAACCACGGTAGCCAGTTCGGCCAGCTTGGCAGCACGCTCTTCAGCAGCAGCTTTGTTGGCAGCCAGTTTGGCTTCCAGCTCAGCGCGACGAGCACCGAAAGCTTCGATGTTGGCCTTGGTGGCCATAACAGCTTTGCCTTGCGGGATCAGGTAGTTACGGGCATAACCAGATTTCACGGAAACTTGGTCACCCAGACCGCCCAGTTTGGCGATTTTGTCGAGCAGGATAACTTGCATTACCTTTCCTCTATAAATTTCGTTGAGTTAGGCTTAAGTGCCGGGCCGATTCTTACTTGTTGTGCAGATCGGTGTACGGCAGCAGAGCCAGGTAACGAGCACGCTTGATGGCGCGTGCCAGCTGACGCTGATACTTGGCGCGGGTACCGGTGATACGGCTCGGTACGATCTTGCCAGATTCAGTGATGTAGTTTTTCAGAGTAACGATATCTTTGTAGTCGATCTCGGTAACGTTCTCGGCGGTGAAGCGGCAGAACTTACGACGACGGAAATAACGTGCCATGGCCTTTATCCTCTAGTCAGTGATCCAGAATTACTCTTCGGAAGCAGCTTCAGTAGCTTCTTCGCGGCGCTCGTCGTCACGACGGGTGAAGCGCTCTTCTTTGGCCTTGGCCATCGGAGAAACTTCAGTCACGGCGTGCTTGGTGCGCATGATCATGTTGCGGATAACGGCATCGTTGAAGCGGAAGTTGGTTTCCAGCTCATCGATAACGGCTTGCTCTGCTTCTACGTTCATCAGAACGTAGTGGGCTTTGTGCAGTTTGTCGATCGGGTAAGCCAGCTGACGACGGCCCCAATCTTCCAGGCGATGAATGGTACCACCGGAGGTGGTGATGGCGCCGGTGTAACGCTCGATCATGCCGGGAACTTGCTCGCTCTGGTCCGGATGAACCATGAAGACGATTTCGTAATGACGCATTTTAGCTCCTTACGGATTAATTCAGCCTCCGCCCAGGTGCAGCCAGACCTCGGAGGCAAGGAACATAAAGGTGTTTAGTCGCTGCTTTTCTAGGGCGGCGTATTGTACGAAATCACATCCCTCACTGCAACTGACCGCCTTAAATGTTTTTCCCGATGGAAATCATCAGAAACAACAATTGATAATGATTATCACTTAGATCTATTCTCTCTCCATATCCTTATGGAGGGTGATGCCATGCAACCCGCACTGACGACTACGATTCCAGCCCGCAAATTCAAACTGACCCTGCTCGGGCCTGCCTTTATCGCCGCCATCGGCTATATCGACCCGGGCAACTTCGCCACCAATATTCAGGCGGGCTCTACCTTTGGCTACCAGTTGCTCTGGGTGGTGGTATGGGCCAACCTGATGGCCATGCTGGTGCAGACCCTCTCGGCCAAGCTCGGCATCGTCACCGGCAAGAATCTGGCGGAGCACATCCGCGACCGACTGCCGAAACCGGCGGTCTGGGCCTACTGGGTGCAGGCAGAGATCATCGCCATGGCCACCGACCTAGCCGAATTTATCGGCGCCGCAGTCGGCTTCAAGCTGCTGCTTGGCGTCACCCTGCTGGAGGGAGCCTGTATCACCGCCGTAGTGACCTGGGGGATCCTGATGCTGCAGTCCCGTGGCCAGAAACCGCTGGAGTTCGTGGTCGGCGGCCTGCTGCTATTTGTCGCGGCGGCCTACATCGTCGAGCTGATCTTCTCCCGCCCCCATCTGCCCAGCCTGCTGGAGGGCGCCCTCTTCCCCGGTCTGCCCAACAGCGATGCCGTCTATCTGGCCGCCGGTGTGCTCGGTGCCACCGTGATGCCCCACGTTATCTATCTGCACTCGGCACTGACCCAGCACACGCAGGAGCAGGGCTCGGTCAGCCAACGGCTGCACACCACCCGGGTCGATGTGGCAATCGCCATGACCATCGCAGGCTTCGTCAATCTGGCGATGATGGCGATGGCGGCCGCCGCGTTTCACAGCTCGGGCCACCAGCAGGTAGCGGAGCTGGAATCCGCCTACCAGACCCTCACTCCGCTGCTGGGTCAGGCTGCAGCCACCCTGTTTGGCCTCTCGTTGGTCGCCTCCGGCATCAGCTCTACCGTGGTGGGCACGTTGGCCGGGCAAGTTGTGATGCAGGGCTTTGTCCGCTTTACCATCCCGCTCTGGCTGCGTCGCGCCATCACCATGGCTCCCGCCTTCGTGGTAATCGCCATGGGGCTCAACACCACCGAAATTCTGGTGTTGAGCCAGGTTATCCTGAGCTTTGGCATCGCGCTGGCCCTGATCCCACTGTTGATGCTGACCGGCGATCAGGCGCTGATGGGACAACATCGCAACCATCCGGTCACACAAGCCATCGGCCGCCTTATCGTTGCGCTGGTGATTGGCCTCAACGCCTATCTGCTGGTTGCCATGATCTAGCGAACAGTAAAACCGAGAAGAGGGGCTCATTAACACTGGTTAATGAGCCCTTTCGCACTTTGGCGTATGCTGCCGCTTTCTCTTCTCATTTATCGTTGCGGGAGCCTTGCCATGGAACATACCCGAGCCAGCTTCGTGCTGGGCCATCATCAGGAGCAAGCCAGCGTGGTCTGCTGCCAGCGTGGCGACACCACGCTGCTGGTCACCGACCTCACCCCCTTTCATCCCCAGAGCCACCTCTGGCCTGATCAGCCGGGGGACGTGGGCAATGCTCGCTGGGAAGGGGGCGAAGCCGCCATTGGCCCTTGCCGGATGGGGGCCATCAGCCCGGATGGCGAGCTGTTTGTCGATACTGCGATTCCGGTAAAACGGGGCGCTGAAGGGTGGCATTTCGTGGTGGTCCATCCGCTGACCGGTGACCATGAGCTAGCCGTTGGCAGCCAGGTCGAATTGCAAGTAGATAGCGCTGCCCGCCACGCCCTGAGTCTGGGCCATAGCGGCTGCCATCTGGCCGCGATGGCCCTCAACCGGGTACTCATCCCCTACTGGCGCAAGGAGGTAAGCGAGCGTGATGCTCTGGGTCAGCCCGACTTCGATCGTCTGGCTATTCAAAGCTCGCGGGTCGAGCCTATGGGCTCACGCGAGCAGTACCGCATCGGCAAGAGCCTGCGCAAAAAGGGCGTCAACAGCGAAGCGCTGCTGGCGGAGTTGGCGTTGATTGAAGAACAGGTCAACCAGCAGCTGGCCGACTGGATCGCCGCTGGGAGCGAAATCCGCCGCAGCCGCGCTGGCGAGGCGATCATCGATTCCCGTTACTGGCACTGCACGCTGGAAGGCCAGGAGGTCACCATTCCCTGTGGCGGCACCCATGTCGCCTCGCTCGCCGAGTTGGGGGAGGTCAAGGTAGAGCTCACACAAGTGGAAGAGGGCTTTGCAATGCTGGCCCGGGTCACGCCAACCGGCGCCTGAGTCGCAGACTTGACCAGTCAGGGCTAACGCCCAAGTTGGCAATAGAGACGTATCGTAAAGAGGGGGCATCATCATACCCCTCAACGCCAGTCATGACGGGCCGATGCTTCTCTTTTAACCACTCCCTGATTAGAATGCGCCTCCCACAGGAGGCACTTCACCCATGAGTAGCACCCAACTACGCACCACCCCGGATCGACTTCGTTATCTGGTTCTCTACGAAGGCATCGGGCTGACACTGGTCGCACCGCTGATCAGCCAGCTGTTCGGTCAGAGCGTCGCCGAGGTCGGTTCGCTGGCCATCTTCTTCTCCATCGTCGCCACTGCCTGGACCTACGGCTGGAACCTGTTGTTCGACAAGGGGTTGCTCAAACTGTGCGGGCGCACCAACAAGCGACCACTGGACCGCTTCCTGCACGCGTTTGGCTATGAGGCGAGCTTTATGATGCTCTCCCTCCCCTGCGTCATGTTCTGGCTCGATCTGGGAGTCTGGGACGCCCTGATGCTGGACCTCGGCTTCGTCGCCTTCTACCTCGTCTACATCATGGTCTTTACCTGGGCCTATGAGCGGATCTGGCCGCTGCCATTCAACCCGCAGACGGCATAAGGCCTCAGCCGCAACGAGGCCGACAGAAGGAAAAGTCAGGAAGGACTAACTAGGAAGGATGAGAGAATTCCATAAAAACAATGCCAGTCAGCGAGCTGACTGGCATTGGACAAAACAGACTTTCGGACTTACTTGACGGCGTCTTTCAGAGCCTTGCCAGCCACGAATGAAGGCACGTTGGCAGCAGCAATCTGGATCTCTTTACCAGTTTGCGGGTTACGACCGGTGCGGCCTGCGCGGTGGGTGACCTTGAAGGTGCCAAAACCGACCAGTTGCACAGCATCGCCTTCTTTCAAGCTCTGGGTAATACCATTGATGATCTCTTCCAGAGCCACTTTGGCCTGAGCTTTGCTCAGATCTGCTTTGGCGGCAATCGCATCGACAAGTTGAGCTTTGTTCATAACATTTCCTTTATGATCGGGCATTTAGCGCTGGGTCACTCTATGCAAAAAAAAACGCACAGGCAAAGCCTTTATCGAGCCGAACGCGTCAAACGCTGGGGTTTTCATCAAGATCTGCGGAAATAGTCACATTCCACACGCGAAAAACCGTGAGCAGGCCTGAAACCTGCTAGCACTCAGACACAATCCACTGACTATTTCTTCGCCACTTAACATTATCCCCCCATGGCTATTGACGCTTGCCCAGATTTTCCCTAGTTATAGGTTGTGTCACTGCTCAAACGGCTCGGAATACCGAACATTCGGCCAGCCTTTGCCCCACGGAGGGATAGGGATTATGTTGACGAAACTGGAACAGACCAAGCAGGCGCTGGCAGGCAAGCATAAGGCTATCGACGACTGGCTGGATGCAAGGCAAGCGTTGCTGGTTGGATACATGCAGCTGGCAGGCCTCACTCCGGCGCGGACCAAGCAACGCAGCCTGCCCAAAACAGAAGAGCTGCATCAGTTTTGCGACCGGCTGGTCGACTATGTCAGTGCAGGCCATTTCGAGATCTACCACCACGTCGTCACCGCCTTCGAGCAAGCCAGCGGCGAAACACTGGAGCTGGCCAAACGCATCTATCCCCATATTCGTACCAGCACCGAATTCGCCCTCGAGTTCAACGACAAATACAGTGATGCCGACGAGGCCCAATTGCTGCTACTGGATGATGATCTCAATGAGTTGGGTCCGGTTCTGGAAGAGCGGTTCAAACAGGAAGATCGCCTGGTCAAGGCGCTTCATGTGGTGGAATCCTTAAGTACCCAGCAAGCCTGAATGCCATTTTCGGAGCAAGTTCAAGATACTGGCAACCAAGGTGGATTACACTCAGAGCAATGACCCTAGCGTCCACACTTATTGCATACAGGAGATGAGCATGTCTGAGCGCCGCCGTTTTGCACGGATCCTCTACTTGACCATGGCAGAACTCACCCAGGGGGAACAGAAGTGGCAGACCCAGCTTGTCGACGTCTCCTTGCAGGGAGCCCTGCTGATCCGCCCCGACGACTGGGAGAGCCGTGACAACAAGGAGTACCAGCTCAGCTTTATCCTGAGCGGTAGCGATATCGAGATCAAAATGCAGGTCGAGCTGACCCACGAAGCCAGCAAGAAGCTGGGTTTCTACTGCCACCACATCGATATCGACAGCGCCACCCATCTCAAGCGGATGATCGAGCTCAACGTCGGCGACGAAGAGCTGCTCCACCGCGAGCTGGAACAACTGCTGAGCGAACATCTGGAACATAGCCAGCCCTGATGGCAGGTTACGCCCCGTAAAAAAGAGCGCAGAGGCGCTCTTTTTTGTTTTTGTTGTTCTGCTCTCTCGATTGCAATGCGGGACGATTACAGCGCCTCGAGTGCCTCAGACAGCTTCTTGACCGGCACCACTTCCATCCCTTCGATGGGGTGCTTGGGGGCATTGGCGTGCGGCACGATGGCGCGACGGAAGCCATGCTTGGCCGCCTCCTGCAACCGCTCCTGGCCGGACGGCACCGGGCGAATTTCACCGGAAAGACCCACTTCGCCGAACACCACCAAATCCTTGGGCAGCGCCTGATCCCGGAAGCTGGAGACCATCGCCAGCAGCAGCGCCAGATCCGCACTGGTCTCCTCGACCTTGACCCCGCCGACCACGTTGATGAAGACATCCTGATCCGCCATCTGCAACCCGCCGTGACGGTGCAGCACCGCCAGCAACATGGCGAGCCGGTTGTGATCCATCCCCACTGCCACCCGGCGCGGGTTGGAGAGCTGGGAGTAATCCACCAGCGCCTGCAACTCCACTAGCAGCGGTCGGGTGCCCTCCCAGATCACCATGACGATGGAACCGGGCGCCTGCTCCTGCCCCCGGCTGAGGAAGATGGCGGAGGGGTTGCTCACCTCACGCATTCCCTGTTCGGTCATGGCAAAGACCCCCAGCTCGTTGACCGCGCCGAAGCGGTTCTTGTGGGAGCGCAGAGTCCGAAAACGGGAGTCATGACCACCATCGAGCAGCACAGAGCAATCGATGCAGTGCTCCAGCACCTTGGGGCCCGCCAGACTGCCATCCTTGGTCACATGGCCCACCATGAAGATGGCCACATGATTTTGCTTGGCGTAGCGGGTCAGCAACGCAGCCGCTTCGCGCACCTGCGAGACAGAACCGGGGGACGATTGCACATCCGCCACATGCATCACCTGAATGGAGTCAATCACCATGATCTGCGGCTGCTCCTGCTGGGCAATCAGGCAGATCTGCTCGACGCTGGTCTCGGAGAGCATCCGCAGCTTGTCGGTGGGCAGCCCGAGGCGGTTGGCCCGCATCGCCACCTGCTGGAGCGACTCCTCGCCGGTGACATAGAGGGTTTTCATCCGTTCAGCGAGACCACACATGGTCTGCAGCAGCAGGGTCGATTTGCCCGCCCCCGGGTTGCCGCCGATCAGAATGGCCGAACCGGGCACCACACCGCCACCAAGCACCCGATCCAGCTCCTTGAAACCTGAGGTAAAACGGGGAATTTCGGTGGTGGCGATCTCTGCCAGTGTCTGTACCTGACTGCCGACCGCGCCGGCATAACCGGTGTAACGGGCACTCTTGCCAGCGGGGCTCACCGAACCGAGGCGCACCTCGGTAATGGTATTCCACTCCTTGCACTCGCTGCATTGACCTTGCCAGCGTGTGAAGTCGGCACCACATTCGGAACAAACATAAGCAGTTTTATTTTTGGCCATTGATAACTCGGGGACAGGATGAATTCCTGCTTGATATACTTGTTTGCGACCGACAGATCAAACCCAGAATCGGAAAAGTGACTTTCCGTGGCAGGAACAAATGGATTCAGAACACCAGCAACATCTGATTGAACAACTCGTCCCCTTGCTGCGGGAGAAAGATTTCGAGGAGATCTTCAACCGCATGACCCAGGAGGAAAACAGCAACAGCCGTTTTCTGATCAAGATGGAGCTCAAGCGCAAGTGCTCCCCCTGCCGCAGGGTCATCGACATGCGCGATGAGCTGGAGGATGAGTGCCTGGTGCATGAGTTTGACGGCATCACTCACTTCATGCCCGCCGATGCGATTGCCCTGTTCCAGTCCCAGTGCTATCTCTACCGCGATATCTATACCCTCGGTGTCTACGAGGCGCTGCAACAGTGGCAAAAACAGCACCACAACGCCCGCGTGGATGGTCAGCTGTCTCCGCCGGCCAGCCCCTTCCGGCAATATGATGTCAACACCATCGCCTTTGCCAGCTACTACGGCCGCCGCCAGGAGCGGATGCACTTCAGCTCGCCAGTGCTGATCAAGTTTCAGGATGGTGAGAAGCTGTTCGCCAAGAGTTCCGATCTCTCGCTGGGGGGCATGCGGGTCTCGGTGCCCTATCTGCCTAACTATCACACCGGCGCCCAGGTGGAGGTCTTCTTTACCGGACTGGAGCGGGACACCCCCAATCCGGTGCTGCATCAGCCGGTCGGCTATCAGATCCTCGGCGAAGAGAGCAAAGAGGGAAAATATTGGCTGCGGCTGGTGCGCTCCGGCGAACAGCCCGCCTTCGATGCTTTCCTCAGCGATTTTATCGACGCCAACAAGATCCGTTATCGGGTCAGCGTCGACTATCTGCTCTCCGCCGCCATCATCAAGGGGTATGAGCAGTTCTACCTGCCGCGGATGACCGGCATGCCGCTCTTCTTCGGCACCGGCGATAGCCCCAATCTCGAGATTGCCCTGCGTACGGAAAACAACCAGCACCTGCTGGAGTATTGGCGCGATGAAAAAAACCGCGATGCCCTCGCGGGCCTTTTCAGCGCAGAGCGGATGAAACGGCTCTGCCCGCCCCCCGGCACCACCACCGAGACCATCATCTACTGCTTTACCCACACGGTGCGCAGCCACATCTACTTCTTCTCCGCCACCGCCGAGGAGCTGCGCCAGAGTGGCCTCACCGCCCTCTTCTTCCAGGTGGGCTCACGCCGGCCCAGCTGGCGTGTCTACAAGTTCACGCTGGAGGCATGCGATCTGGTCGAGGCGGATGTGGGGCAACTGCAGGGGCAGGACAACCCGCAGTTGCAAGATATCCTGCTGCTCGAGCGGCTCAAGCAAATCAGCTATTGCGGCCTGCTGCAGGAGATCGGCCTGGAGTCCCAGCGGGAAGAGTTCCATCAGGAAGGGGTCAGCAACAACGCCAACGAGCTGCAACGCTTTGGTCACGAGCAGGGGGTTGCCCCGTTCGAGATCGAGACCCTGCACTATGTTCAGCTACGCAAGGAGTCGCGCTACATCCACAAGACCGCGGTCGCCATCCATCACAACGGCAAATCCTGGATCGGCTGGACCCGCGACATCTCGACACACGGCCTGCAAATCGAGCTGGAAGATGCTTTCATCGGCGAGAAGAACGATGTGGTGACCATAGCCCTGCCCCGCTTGCAGGAGCTTTCCAAGAGCATGGATCTGCAGCGCCTCTCCTACCGACTGGTCAGCCTCAACATGACCCGCACCGTGCTGCACCTCTGCATCGAAGGGGATTCGGATCGCCATACCGGCCGCCAATTCTTCAGCCTGCTGATCGAGAGCAACCAGAACAAGCTCAAGGCGGCGCAGGAGCAGCGTCGCTATCGCGGGCTGGCGCGGGCACTGCGCAACATCTACACCCACCACCTGTTCAACTCGCCGGTCTATGTCAACAAGCTGAAAGGCGCGCCCAAACCGGCCTCCATCGGCAAATCTCTGCAACCGCGCAGTCTGCAGCGGCTACTGCAAGCCTGTGCCGAGCTGCCGGAGCAGGAGAACCTCTACCCGCTGTTTCAGGGTGAGCTGCTCAAGGAGCTGCTGATGAACCCGCTGCGTGCCATCGAGCGGGAGGACAAACCGAGAGAAGACGAGGTCTACATCGCCAGCATCCAGACCAAGGCCGGCCTGCCCATCTTCAGCAGCCGACTGGCCAGCAGCTTTGCCAACGTCAAAGAGAAGCGTCAGTTCATCGAGCTGGCGCAGCAACAGGGGGAGTTCTACTCGGTGCTGGTCGGCATCTCCCGTACCGGACGGCCCGACACCAACTTCATCGCCAACGAGCTGGACTACATCGCCAAGTTTGCCATCCACAAGGCGCGCAAGCTGGAAGAGGAGCTCTGGAGCGTGGTGGGGGTGGGCGAACTGACCGATACCACCCAGGCCACCCTGTTCCGCTTTGGCATCACGCCGCCGCTGAACTGAAGATCCGGAAACAGACAGAAATGAAACAGGGCGCTCGAGGCGCCCTGTTTTTTTTCATGCCGCCTGCGGGTTGAGCAGCCAGTCGAGGATCTGGGGAAAGTGATCCTCCTGCGCCTGCGGGGCGGTCAGCATATTGATGTGGTCATAATCGAGGCGGTTGCCGTTGTCCCGCCCCAATCGGGTGTGACGAGTTGCCGACCCCATCTCGTCGCTGAAACGGCGCACATCGGTCGGGTGGCCCAGCACCTTGTCCGCTTTGGCCGAAATCATCCAGAGGGGTGGCCAGTTAACCCGTGCCGCAGCCTCGTCATAGGCAAAACCGTCGTGAGGATCCTGCCAGGGGCCGCACTTGACCCAGGGGATGGTCTCCTGCAAATAGCGCAGCGGCTCGTCGTCAGCACCGATCCTCAGAGTGCGAGCCGCCAGAAAACCACGGCGGCGGGCCAGCCAGGGGGCAAGCCGATTCCAGATCAGATCCACCTTCAGCCAACGCTCGGGATTGTGCACCGACACACCGCGCTTGGTGCCAAAAAACAGCAGGCTGGCCACCTGATCCGCCAGCTCGGGGAAGCGCACCAGGGTCGAGGCCATGATGACACCGCCCCAGGAGTGGGCCACCCAGTGCACCTTGAAGCCGTGATGGCGCTCGGCAATCCAGCGCTGCAGGGCGGGCAGATCCTCGGTGATCAGCTCATGCTGACCGTGCTCTGCCTGCTCGGCGATGGCAGGAGTGCTAAGCCCCCGCCCCCGCAAATCAGCCACATAGACCTGATAGCCGTGACGGGCCAGAAAGCAGGCCAGCCCCTTGCCCGATTCGGTGTAAAAGATGCGGCCGTTCTCGATGGCGCCATGCACCATCAGGATCGGCTCTCCATGCACGGCGACCCGGGGTTTGATGTGGCGCACATGCAATTGATGGCCACCACAGGGGATAAACAGAGACTGCTGCAACAATTCCATTTTTATGGGTTTCCTCCTTGAAACACTGTCAGCGCTTGTCCCAACGTTGCTCGCTGCAGGCCCGCGCCGCCAGCAGGCAGATCACCCCCTCCAAATCGTGATGATTGAGGGTGGCCGCCGCCTGCGCCCGCACCAGCGGCTTGGCGTGAATGGCGATGCCAAGGCCCGCGACCCCCATCATCTTGAGATCGTTGGCACCATCGCCGATAGCCACGGTCTGGGCGGCAGCAATGCCGTACTCCTGAGCAAGCTGCTGCAACACCTCGGCCTTGACGCTGGCATCAACGATGCGCCCGTTCACCTTGCCACTCAGTTGCTCCCCTTCCACCGCCAGCTCGTTGGCGAAGATGGCATCGAGCCCCAGATCGCGCTGCAACTGGCCAGCAAAACGGGTAAAACCGCCGGAGGCGATGGCAACACGCCACCCCGCCTGTTTGAGGGTATCGACCATCAGCTGCAAGCCCGGCATCCAGGGCATCCATGCCGCCACCTCGTCGAGAATGGTGACCGGCGCGCCTGCCAGAAGGGCCACCCGATTGCGCAGGCTGTCGGAAAACTCCAGCTTGCCCTGCATCGCCGCGGCCGTCACTGCCGCCACCTGCTCGCCAACCCCGGCAAGGCGGGCAATCTCGTCTATACACTCAATGCGGATCGCGGTGGAGTCCATATCCATCACCAGCAGGCCGGGCTCGTTCAGGGTCGGTAGCGCGGGCAGATGGCAGAGATCGATCTCCCACTCACCGCTCTTGAGCTCGGCCACCAGCTCGGCAGAGAAGCGATCGCAGCCAAGCAGCAGCAGCGGCACGCCCGCCACCTCGGTGGGAGGATAGAGGGTGGCCGCCAACTCCTGTGCAGCCAACAGTGGCGACAGACGCGCCAGATGGGAGGCGCCCAGCCCCTTGCCAAACAGCACCAACCAGCCGCCTGCCTGAGGAGTCTCTGTCGGTTGCAACGCATCTGCGCTGAGCTGCCAACAGGGTGAGCCTGACAACAACGCGGGCCAATCGGATAACAGCGGGGGGAGCCGGGACAACAACATAAGGGATACGCCTTCCTTGGTGATCAGGGGGTTAACAATGCTGGCCCAGAGTAGCGTATTGCTTTTTGTACAGGCAAGCGCCAAGATCCCGCCACTCCTTGTTACCATGAGGTCTCGCGCTTGCAGCGTCATCTTCCCATCAAACGTGTTCTCAGCCTGGGTGCCGGTATCCTGCTCGGATGCTGGGTGCTCGGTGTGCTCATCCATATGCAGGGTGAAAGCCAGGCCTCGCTGCACAGCGAAGCACGCAACCGGGCACAGGCGCTGGTCGCCTATGCCGCCCGCGACATGAAACGCTGGATCAAGGAGGAGAAGAGCAGCGAGCTGGAGCGGCTGGCGCGGGATCTGGCGGCGGAACCGGAGATCCTCGATGCCACCCTCTACGACGGACGCGGCATTCCCCTCGCCCAGTCTGAGCAGGCGGTGCCGCTGGAGAGCCTGCTGCCCATCGGCAGCGATAACAAGTCACTGCCGGAGCAGGGCAAAGGACGGATCCAGTTCGTGCAGGAGATCCGGGATGGCGAGCAGACCATCGGCTTCCTGCGCATCACCCTGGAAGAGCAGCAGATGCTTGCAGACAAGGACACCCGGCTCAAGGTGGTGCAAGAGAAACAGCGGCTGATGCTGCTGGTCGCCCTGCTGGCCGGGGTGCTCATCTCCTACGGCGTGCGCCGCAACTACATGCGGGTGCGCAAGCACAAGAAAAAGAGTACGCCCCCCTCGCCACCTCCGGAAAACTGATGGCACGACCAGAGAGCGGATACAAAAACGGCGGCCAGAAGGCCGCCGTTTCTTATTCGCAAGGGAATTACTTGTCGCCCAGCAGGACGGAATCCAGCGCGATTTCGATCATGTCGTTGAAGGTCAGCTGACGCTCTTCAGAGGTGGTCTGCTCACCGGTACGGATATGGTCGGAGACGGTGCAGATGGTCAGTGCCTTGGCACCGTACTCTGCGGCCACGCCGTAGATACCGGCGGCTTCCATCTCGACACCCAGGATGCCGTATTTTTCCATGACGTCGAACATGGAGGGATCCGGGGTATAGAACAGGTCGGCGGAGAAGATGTTGCCCACGCGCACGGCAACGCCCTTGTTCTTGGCAGCCTGCACAGCATTGGCAACCAGGTCGAAGTCAGCGATGGCAGCGAAGTCGTGATCCTTGAAACGCAGACGGTTTACTTTGGAGTCGGTGCAGGCACCCATACCGATTACCACGTCACGCAGTTTCACATCTTCACGCACGGCACCGCAGGAGCCGACGCGGATCAGGGTCTTCACACCGTAATCGGTGATCAGCTCTTTTGCGTAGATGGAACAGGAGGGGATACCCATGCCGTGGCCCATGACGGAGATACGACGGCCCTTGTAGGTACCGGTAAAGCCGAACATGTTGCGCACGTCGCAGATCTGCTCGACGTTCTCCAGGAAAGTCTCTGCGATGTACTTGGCGCGCAGGGGGTCGCCCGGCATCAGCACGGTATCAGCAAAGGCGCCATCTTTCGCATTGATATGAGGAGTTGCCATTCTCTTGATTCCTTCACACTTGGGTTGAGTTTTATTGTCTTTATTAAAATTGCCCGCCACCGGAGTGGCGGGCGGGTAAATTACAGGAAGCTGGTACCGTATGCCAGTTTGGGCAGACCGTGGTACGCCGCAATGCTCTGGCCGATGTCGGCGAAGGTCTCGCGACGGCCGACGGAACCGGCTTTGACCGGCTTGCCGTAGAACAGTACCGGGATGTACTCGCGGGTATGGTCGGTGCCGCTCCAGGTCGGGTCACAACCGTGGTCTGCGGTCAACACCACCACGTCGCCATCCTGCAGCAGGTCGAACAGCTCCGGCAGGCGGGAGTCGAAATACTCCAGCGCATCGGCGTAGCCCTTCACGTCGCGACGGTGGCCGTAAGAGGAGTCGAAGTCGACGAAGTTGGTGAAGACGATGGTGTTGTCACCGGCCGCTTTCACCTCTTCCAGGGTGCGATCCCACAGCTCGGTCAGACCGGTCCCCTTCACTTTCTTGGTGATGCCCTGCTCGGCATAGATGTCGGCGATCTTGCCGATGGAGACCACCTGGCCACCCGCTTCTTTCATGTAATCCAGCACGGTCGGTGCCGGCGGCAGCACGGAGTAGTCGTGACGGTTGCCGGTACGCTTGAAGTTGCCCTTGCCGCTGCCCACGAACGGACGCGCGATGACGCGACCGATGTTGTAGGGCTCCAGCAGCTCGCGCACGATGTGGCACAGCTCATAGAGCTTCTCGAGGCCATAGGTCTCTTCGTGGCAGGCAATCTGGACACGGAGTCGGCAGAGGTGTAGAGGATCGGCTTGCCGGTCTTCATGTGCTCTTCGCCCAGATCGTCCAGCACCTGGGTACCGGAAGCGTGGCAGTTGCCCAGATAGCCAGGCAGACCGGCCTTCTCGACGATGGCGTCCAGCAGCTCCTGCGGGAAGCTGTTGTGGTGATCCTTGAAGTAGCCCCACTCGAACAGCACGGGCACACCAGCGATCTCCCAGTGACCGGACGGGGTATCCTTGCCGGAGGAGAGCTCCTGAGCAAAGCCGTAGGCACCGACCACCTCGATATCTTTCTTCAGCCCTTCCGGGAAGTAGCCGGAGGCCTGCTCGCAGGCGTGGCCCAGACCCAGCTTGTTGAGGTTGGGCAGATTGAGGGCACCACGGCCTTCAATTTCACCTGCCGCACACGCCTTGGCGATATGGCCAAGGGTATTGGCGCCCACATCTCCGAACTTGTCGGCGTCGGCAGCTGCGCCAATACCGAAAGAGTCCATCATCAGAATAAAGGTACGTTTCATGGGTCTTCCCCTTGTTACAAATCGGCTAGGGTGATACGGCGGTACACTTCAGGCAGTGCTTCCGGCCGCTCGCCACCAATCCGGACAGCCGCCTGCACCATGCTGGCAGCCTGAGCATATTGCTCTTCAGTCTGAGCGTGGATCATCGCGATCGGCTTGTCAGCATCAACACTTTGACCCAGGCGGATAAAGTCGGTCAGACCGACCGCATAATCAAGTTTGTCACCGGCAGCGCGGCGACCACCGCCCATGGCGACCACGGCCAGGCCCAGCTCGCGGGTATCCATAGCGGTCACAAAACCGCTGTTGGCCGCGAAGACCGGGCGCACGATGGCAGCCTTGGGCAGGTAAGCGTCATAACGCTCCATAAAATCGGCCGGGCCGCCGAGGCCAGTCACCATGCGACCGAAGATCTCGGCCGCCTTGCCGTTATCCAGCACCGCCTGCAGCTTGGCACGGGCATCGCGCTCGTCGCTGGCCAGACCGGCGGAGATCAGCATCTCGGCGCACAGCGCCATGGTCACTTCGTGGATCCGCGGGTTGCGGTATTCACCGGTCAGGTAACGCACCGCTTCACGCACTTCCACCGCGTTACCGGCGCTGGAGGCCAGCACCTGGTTCATATCGGTCAAGAGCGCAGAGGTGCGGCAGCCGGCGCCATTGGCCACAGCAACGATGCTCTTGGCCAGCTCTTCGGAGGCTTCAAAGGTCGGCATAAAGGCACCGGAGCCCACTTTCACATCCATCACCAGCGCTTCGAGCCCGGAGGCGAGCTTCTTGGAGAGGATGGAGCCGGTGATCATGGCGACAGATTCGACGGTGGCAGTGATGTCACGTACGGCATAGATACGCTTGTCGGCCGGGGCGAGATCGCCAGTCTGGCCGATGATGGCGACACCCGCCTCTTTCACCACTTTCAGGAAACGATCGTTGTCGACCGAGGTCTGGTAGCCGGGAATGGCATCCAGTTTGTCGAGGGTACCGCCGGTATGGCCCAGACCACGGCCGGAGATCATCGGCACGAAACCGCCGCAGGCGGCGACCATCGGGCCAAGCATCAGGGAGACAACGTCACCCACACCGCCGGTGGAGTGCTTGTCGACAATCGGGCCACCTAGATTGAGGTGATCCCAGGTCAATACCATGCCGGAGTCGCGCATGGCGCAGGTCAGGGCAACCCGCTCATCCATGGTCATATCTTTGAAGTAGACCGCCATCGCCAGCGCCGCAATCTGGCCCTCGCCGATGGTGTTGTTGGTAATGCCCTGAACGAAGAATTGAATCTCTTGGGTACTGAGCGCTTCACCGTTGCGCTTCTTGCGAATAATTTCTTGAGGCAAAAACATCTTTCATTCCCTCCGCCATTGCTGGCGTTACACAAGCCTGAATCCTTGCCCGCGCACCACAGGTGGGGGCTTAACAGGGCGGACAGCCGTCCGCCCTCTCATCAACCTATTAGTAACCGCTGGTGTTGGCCGGCTTGTCGCCATGCCCCAGAGTGGCCAGCAGGCTGGCCAGCAGGCTGGATGCACCAAAGCGGAAGGTGCGGGCGGATACCCAGTCCTTGCCGAGGATCTCTTCGGCCATGGCCAGGTACTGACCCGCCACGGCGGCATCTTTCACGCCACCGGCCGGCTTGAAACCGACTTTCGGATTCTTGGCCTTGATCACTTCCATCATGATGCGCGCCGCTTCCGGGGTCGCATTGACCGGCACCTTGCCGGTGGAGGTCTTGATGAAGTCGGCACCGGCATCGATACAGATTTCGGAAGCGCGACGGATCAACGCCTCTTCTTTCAGTTCGCCGGTTTCGATGATCACTTTCAGCAGCACGTTGGCTCCACAGGCCTCTTTACAGGCTTTGACCAGATCAAAACCGATCTGCTCGTTGCCAGCCATGAAAGCGCGGTACGGGAAGACCACGTCCACTTCGTCGGCACCGTAGGCGACAGCGGCACGGGTCTCGGCCACGGCGATCTCGATGTCGTCGTTGCCGTGCGGGAAGTTGGTCACAGTCGCAATGCGCACGTCGGCAGCGCCGATCTCACGCAGGGTCTTGCGAGCGATGGGAATGAAACGGGGGTAGATGCAGACGGCGGCGGTCAGACCGGCCGGTGACTTGGCCTTGTGGCACAGGTCGATCACCTTCTGATCGGTATCGTCGTCGTTCAGGGTGGTCAGGTCCATCAGGTTCAGGGCGCGCTGGGCGGCCAGTTTCAGATCACTCATTCTGTTCTCCAAAGTCTCGATTTAATCCAGATAACCGGGCACCACCATACCATCCAGCGATAGATGCACAGGCAGTATCCCCAGCTATACGGGAATGGAATTACAGTGCGAAGGCACCGGCACTATCGGGATGCTATTCAAAACACCCTGCAGGCACTGCGACTGTAAATAAGGCAAGAGCCCTGTCACTTTCTTACAAAAGTGCGGACTTGGTTCCATGAAGACTTGAGAAAGGCCGACAACATCTGACCCGACTTCCCAATCAATTCCATTTGACCGCCAACACCCGATTTCATCGAGTATTAGTCATTGCCAGCACCCTGCTGGCAACGCCTATTTCAGCCGAGATACCCCCTGTTTGCAAGCCGGATTTGCCAATTTCAGAGGTACCTCACATCTGGCAAATCCAGGTCTAAAAAAGCCTTACGAAAAGAAACGAGTCAGGATCCAGGAGTAGGCCAATCCCCCCAGATAGACCCCGACGATCCCCATTACCCCGGATAAAACGGGAGGTGCCGGGATCGGCAATTTGAGGAAAGAAAACAACAAACCAACTATAAAGCCGG
Organism: Aeromonas sp. 11P; assembly: GCF_051920165.1. Lineage (NCBI taxonomy): Bacteria > Pseudomonadati > Pseudomonadota > Gammaproteobacteria > Aeromonadales > Aeromonadaceae > Aeromonas > Aeromonas sp. 11P. The sequence goes on along the minus strand of NZ_JBQBDJ010000004.1, from coordinate 3,585,061 downwards.
CCACCATCGCCAGTAGCACTTCATTCATATAACCTCCGATTTGACTCATTTTATTATTAGTTTAGATAGGAAAACGGTTGTCACCGCTCCATACGCGAACGCCACGGCAGATGCCGTGGCGTTCGTGTTTATACCCTGTCAGTCAGGCGGCGATTACATGCCGGACAGTGCCAGGAAGAAGCCTGCGATAGTGGCAGACATCAGGTTGGACAGAGAGCCAGCCAATACGGCTTTCAGACCAAAGCGTGCAATGGTACCGCGGCGGTTCGGCGCCATGGACCCCAGACCACCCAGCAGGATGGCAACGGAGGAGAGGTTGGCAAAACCACACAGTGCGAAGGAGATGATCGCCTTGGTGTGATCGGACATGGCCACACCGTTGATCAGCACTTCGTCTTTCAGGTACGGAGCGAAGTTCAGGTAAGCCACGAACTCGTTCACTACCAGCTTCTGACCGATGAAGGAACCGGCAACCACTGCTTCATTCCAGGGCACACCGATCAGGAAGGCCAGCGGGGAGAAGATCCAGCCCAGCAGCAGTTCCAGAGAGAGTTGCGGATAACCGAACCAGCCACCCACACCGGAGAAGATGCCGTTGATCATGGCAATCAGACCGATGAAGGCCAGCAGCATGGCGCCGACGTTCAGGGCCAGTTGCATACCGGCAGAAGCGCCAGCAGCAGCAGCGTCAATGACGTTGGCAGGCTTGTCATCCAGCTCGGCATCGGCAGAGCTTTCGTCGTAGTTCGGGGTCTCGGTCTCGGGAACCAGCAGCTTGGCGAACAGCAGACCACCCGGTGCAGCCATGAAGGAGGCAGCAATCAGGTACTCCATCTTCACGCCCATGGAGGCGTAACCGGCCAGTACGGAACCGGCAACGGAAGCCAGACCACCACACATGACGGCGAACAGCTCGGAGTCAGTCATCTTGGCGATGTAGGGACGAACTACCAGCGGCGCTTCGGTCTGACCGACGAAGATGTTGGCGGTTGCAGAGAGGGATTCGGTGCGGGAAGTACCCAGTACTTTCTGCAGACCGCCGCCCAGCAACTTGATGACCATCTGCATGATGCCCAAGTAGTAGAGCACTGCAATCAGGGAAGAGAAGAAGATGATGACCGGCAGAACACGGAAGGCAAAGACAAAGCCGCCGCCACCGAACACTTCAAACATCTTGTTGCTGACCAGACCGCCAAACAGGAAGTCGATCCCGTTCTGGCCGTAGCTGATCACGCTGGATACCGCGTCGGACACGCCGACCAGGATATCGCGACCAACCGGAACATAGAGAACAAACGCCCCCAGACCGGCTTGAATAGCGAACGCACCGACAACGGTACGCACGTTGATTGCCTTGCGATTGCTGGAGAACAGCACCGCGATAAGGACGAGCGTCGCCATCCCTACCAGACCCATGAACAAATTCATTATTATCTTCCTCTAGTAGCACCTGGCTTGTTAGCGAGTTGTTATTAAACCCAACTAATCAAGGGGAGCGCATTATACTAATTAAAGTCCGATAAAATAGAATGCTGGTCACATTTTATCGTTATCAAAATGTCCAAGTGTCACAAAATTAGACAGCAAACGATTTTTACGCTCATTTTTTTTCCTGACAACTAAATCAGGTGTTGCGAATTTGTTTCATAGCTATTGGTCGTGATGGAAAATATGCCGGGCAGTTTCAAATAACACCTTGGCAACATCTGCCGATGGTTCATCCCGCAATGTCATCAATATTTCCGCTATTTTCGGCAGCGCTTCCGGGGTATTTCGGGAGCCTTGTGCGCCTTGCAACGGCATATCGGGCGAATCGGTTTCCAGCACAAGGGCCTCGAGCGGCATGGCCCGAAATACCTCTCGCGTCTTGTTCGCCCGTTCAAAACTGATCACCCCGCCCACCCCGAGTCGAAAGCCCAGTTGCCAGAAAGCCTCCGCCTGCTGCAACGAACCGCTGAAAGCGTGGATCACCCCGCCACGTGGCGGCTTGAAGCGGCGCAACAGCTTGGCCACAGTGTCATTGGCACGCACCGAGTGGATCATCAGGGGAAGCTCGGCATCAGCAGCCAGCCGGACCTGAGCCTCAAACAGCGCAAGCTGCCCCTCCTGAGGCACGTGTGAACGGAGGTCCAGCCCGCACTCGCCAATGGCCACCAGCCCGGCAGGCTGGCTCATCACCAGCGTTCGCAACCGCTCCATCACCCCCTCCAGCTGTTCACCGGCGTACCAGGGATGAACGCCCAGACCATAAAAGAGGCCGTCATGTTGCTCTGCCAGTGCCATCACACGAGTCCAGTTATCCTCTGCGATGGCAGGAATGATATACTCCGTCACCCCTAATGCCCGGCAACGGGCCAGCAGTGCCTCCCTGTCCTGGTCGAATACCGGAAAGTCAAGATGGCAATGGGTATCTATCAGCTGCATATCACTTACACCTGTTTGCGGTATTTAATGGGTCATTGAACATGATGAACAACAGAAACAACGGCTTTACCCTGATTGAACTGGTGCTGGTGATCATAGTGCTGGGGATCCTGGCCGTCACCGCCCTGCCCCGCTTTATCAATATCAAGGATGATGCCCTGAAAAGCACGGTCTCGGCGACCGCAGGCAGCTTTGCCAGTGCAGTTCAGCTGGCTCATGCTGGCTGGGCGGTGAAAGTGCAGGGACAAGACCTCGCACTGTATAACTTCAGTGGGATGGGCAATAAAGATTTGGATATCAACCACTACGGCTGGCCTGTGGGGACAAAAGAGGATCAGGGTAATCAAGGTGTTGATATTGTTTTCCCCGGAGGCACAAGTGACCAGATATCGGTCAGTAGCCCGGATGACTGCAAACTACTTTTCACTGGATTACTTGATACCAATCAAACCGTTCCTGACCTAGCAGACAAAAATACGGACACAGACTACACCTCTGAGATCATTGCTGCAGATGACCAAATTGACGGGGGGCTACGTCACGATAACTGCCGTTATATTCTTCGCGATTCTATCGGCCGCTTCCCGGATCACCCCAACGGCCTCGGCTTCGAGTACAACAGCGTTACCGGTGCCGTGACCCGCAATTTTGATTGAGCTCAGCCTCTTCTGCGCAATCTCGCTCTTTGCTTGAATCATCATCATAACGAACCGGCGTGCAGCAGCGCCGGTTCTCCTGAGTGAGCCCCCACTCCTCGCACCACGCGTCGTAACGGGCCAGCCAACGCAGCAATATCCCTTTCATCGTCACACCTCCGCCAACAGGTTCAGGTCAAAAACCATCCTAATCAGAGTCAGCAAGGGGAGCAAGTCATCCCCACTATTGCGGTCTGGCGAGATAAAAAAGAGCCGGTCAGCATGGCTGACCGGCTCTTTTAACATTCCCTGAAGAGATTATCCGATGAGCGACAGCTCATCCGCCTCACAGACTCTTCAGCTTCTCTTCCGGCAGGGCCAGCTCGTCGTTGTGGTTAACGCCGATACCGCGCTCCAGCACATGACGGGCGATGGCGTGCGCCTCTTCCAGCGAGTGCATGCTGTAGGTGCCGCACTGATACTCGTTCAGCTCGGGGATCTTGGCCTGATCCTGCACGGTCAGCACGTCGCTCATGGCTGCCTGCCAGGCGGTGCCAACCCGAGCTTCGTCCGGCGCGCCGATCAGGCTCATGTAGAAGCCGGTACGGCAACCCATGGGGGAGATGTCGATGATCTCCACGCCGTTGCCGTTCAGGTGATCACGCATAAAACCGGCAAACAGGTGTTCGAGGGTATGAATACCGCGCTCGGAAAGGATCTCCTGGTTCGGCACACAGAAACGCAGGTCGAACACGGTAATGGTGTCCTTGTTCGGGGTCTGCATGGTCTTGGCCACACGCACCGCTGGCGCTTCCATACGGGTGTGGTCAACGGTAAAACTGTCCAATAACGGCATTTCTGACTCCTGATTTGGTTACCAGAACCAGCCCCCACGGGAGAGCTGATCCTTGCATTGACGGTACTGGGCGCCGTAGCGCTGGGCGCGAGCTTCCACCTTGCGAGAGGTCTTCATCAACCACCCCTTGCTGCGATAGCTGCCACGCCGGTAGCCACCCCACCCTTCGTGATAGTTGAGGTACTGGCCATAGGCATCCCACTTGGAGGTGCCATTTAGCCGCTGGGCTTTGTTAGTGTACCAACCCATGAAATCGATGGCGTCGGCAAAGTCATCGCGATCGCTCCAGCTGTTGCCGGTTTCCCGCTGGTAATCCGCCCAAGTTTCATCTTTGACCTGAGCATAACCATAAGCCGAACTGGCCCGCCCGGTCGGGATGAAGAGGAAATACTGCATCGGCGGCTGAGCATCATGTACGTACGAGGACTCCTGATACATCATGGCCATCACCACATGGATTGGCGTCCCCCACTTCTCATTCATCTTGAGCGCGGCCTTGTGCCAGTCAGGCTTCTCGCGAAAGATCTGGCACAGATTCTCCGGCTGGGCCGGTGGACGGGTACTGCAAGCAGTCAGGCCAGCCAACAGGCTGGCGACCACAGCAAAACGCATCCACCCCATCAAATGAGGCCGCACTTCACGCCTCTGGTCAGGTAAAGAGATAGCCAAGGTCAGATCGCGTCTTCGTTCTCTTCGCCGGTACGGATACGAATGACGCGCTCCACCTCGCAGACGAAGATCTTGCCATCACCAATCTTGCCGGTACGGGCGGTGTTCTGGATCGCTTCCAGGCAAGCATCGAGATCCTCGTCCTGCACCACCAGCTCCACCTTCACTTTCGGCAGGAAATCGACCATATATTCGGCGCCGCGATAGAGCTCGGTATGGCCCTTCTGGCGGCCGAAGCCTTTGACTTCGGATACGGTCATGCCGTTGATGCCGATCTCGGCCAGGGCCTCGCGCACATCGTCCAGCTTGAACGGTTTGATGATGGCTTCAATCTTCTTCATGGTGACTCCTTACCAGTTCTGTTTACCGAACCCGGATGTAATGGGGTAACGGCGATCCTTACCAAAGTTGCGAGCCGTGATGCGGGGCCCGACCGCCGCCTGACGGCGCTTGTATTCGTTGAGATCCACCAGCCGGATCACCTTGCGCACCACCGCTTCCTCGAAGCCTTCTGCCACCATATCGGCGACCGAAGCATCCTCTTCCACATAACGCTTGAGGATCGCATCGAGGATATCGTAGGGGGGCAGACTGTCCTGATCCACCTGATCCGGCGCCAGTTCCGCTGAAGGGGGGCGGTCGATAACCCGCTGCGGGATCACATAGTCGACCGAGTTGCGATATTCGCACAACTTGAAGACCAGCGTCTTGGGCACATCTTTCAGCACGTCGAAGCCACCGGCCATGTCACCGTACAGCGTGGCATAGCCAACAGCCATTTCACTCTTGTTGCCAGTGGTCAGCACGATACGACGACGCTTGTTGGAGAGCGCCATCAGCAGCACGCCGCGGCAGCGGGCCTGCAGGTTCTCTTCGGTCGTATCGCGAGCGGTACCTTCAAACAACGGCGCCAGCTGGGTCATAAACCCTTCGAACATCGGCTCGATGGAGATGATGTTGAACTCCACCCCCATCCGCTCGGCCTGCTCCTTGGCATCTTCCACACTCATCTGGGCTGTGTAGCGGAACGGCATCATCACCGCCTGCACTTTGTCGGCGCCGATGGCATCGGCAGCGATGGCCAGGGTCAGTGCCGAGTCAATGCCGCCGGATAGGCCCAGCACGGCGCCGTGGAAGCCGTTCTTGGTGACATAGTCGCGCACAGCCAGCACCAGCGCCTGATAGGTCTCGGCCAGCGGTTCCAGCGGCGCAGCGGGTTCCCGCTCCTTCACCGGCTGGCCATCGGCAAAACGTACCAGCGCCAGCTCTTCGGCAAACGGGGCCAGCTTGTGGGTCAGCTCGCCCTGGCTGTTGAACACCTTGGAGCAGCCGTCGAAAATCAGCTCATCCTGACCACATACCTGATTGAGGTAGACCAACGGCAGATCGGTCTGATCGCAGCGCTCAGTCATCAGTTCGCGGCGGATCCAGGGTTTCTCTTGATCGTAGGGCGACGCATTGATGGTGAGCAGCAGCTCGGCCCCCGCCGCCTTGGCGGCCAGCGCCGGGCCCGGCTGCCACAAATCTTCGCAGATGAGCAGCCCCAGCTGGTGACCACGGAACGGCACCACGCAGGTCTCGGTCGCCGCGGTGAAGTAGCGCTTCTCGTCAAATACCCCGTAGTTGGGCAAGTCCTGCTTGAAGTAACGGGCAATCAGCTTGCCCTGCTCATACAGTGAAGCTGCGTTGTAGAGCGCCTCCCCTTCACGCCAGGGATGCCCCACCAAAATGGCACAGTTGCCCTGCCATTCGGCAACACGAGCCAACGCGGCTTCGACCCGCATCATCAGATCGGCGCGCAGCAGCAGATCTTCCGGTGGATAGCCGGTCAGGGCCAGCTCGGAGCAGACCAGCAGATCGGCACCTTGCTGCTCGGCCTGAGCCGCCGCAGCGAGCACTTTGTCAGTGTTATCTTCGATGGCGCCTACCGTCAGATTCAACTGGGCAAGCATCAGAGAGAGGGCTTTTGCCATGGCGATGCATCTTGAATTCGAAAATGATGGGGAATGATAAAGAAAAGGGGGGCAATCTGCCAGTTCAAGACAGGCGTAACCGTGTGACAGCAACCAACGGGAAGGATAAGCTGAACATAGTCACGGAACGACAGGCCTTCGCAGATATGAAAAACGCCGGATTTACCCTGATGGAGTTGATGATAGCCATTGCGCTGGGTGTCATTCTGTTGGGGATTGGTATTCCTTCCCTCTCTAACCTGCTTGGCAGCAATAATTTGGCGACCCAGGAAAAGAGCCTGCTAAACCACTTAAACTATGCGAGACAACAGGCAATATCTAACCAACAAACGGTTACTCTCTGCCTGACCACTATCAATAATTCTGTAGAGGAGTGTGTTACTGCCAATCAAAATGGAGCGACCCGGCAGATCGCTTTTATCGATACTAATAGCGATCAGAAGCTCAATGGCAGCGAAACAACTCTGACGGCAAGTCCCGAGTTTCCTGCAGAACTGGCCATTTCTGCAGATGCACAGGCGCTGCGCTTCACCCCAGATGGCACCATTACGTCTGACAGCGAGGTCATCTTTTCACTCTGTGTAAGCGGCGAAAAGGGCGTTCAGATTGAAGTTATGCCTGCCGGACGTGCCCATAGCCAAGCAAGTGGTGCTGTATGTCCATGACCAGCGTTAACTACAGCGAAACACACATGAGCACAAAAGGATCCATTTCAATCCAGTAGCTATGCTTAGAGTCTCCTTTGAGCAAGGACTCATACGCTATGGCACGAAATGGATTTACCCTGCTTGAGTTTTTGATATCGGCAAGCCTGACAACCATCCTGCTGACTGTGGGACTACCGTCATTGGCAAATTTGCTAACATCCACTGACAGCGACATCTACACCAGAAACCTGCAGGACCACCTGATCTTCGGTCAACGGCAAGCCATCACACAGCAGCAACCCGTCACAGCATGTCTTGCCATGCCGGTCAGAAACTCCACAAAAGAAGGCTGTGTACTCGCAAATCAAACCGGCGCCCAGCGCATGCTTGTCTTTATCGACATCAATCAGGATCGCCAATTCGATATTACAAATGGCGATATCTTGTTATCAGCAACAGAACCCTTTCTTGAAAAACATACCGTGACGGCCAATCGACAATTTGTGCGCTTTAGTCCAGATGGCACTGCGATTGGCACCAACATGACACTCAGGTTCTGTATCGACCAGGTGCCCCGAGTCGATATCATCGTTTCCCCATCCGGCAGAAGCAGAAGCGAAAAAAAGGGGCTGAGTTGTTCTTAGCCCCTTTACCCTACTCAATAACCAACGTTATCTGGGTTGGATTTCATCTTGTTTTTTTGCATTAGCCAGCGAAAAGGTGGCCGCCAAAGGAACGCACTCGATTACCTCTGTCACAAGATGCACCACCCCATCAATCTCATAACCTTTCTGTTTAAACACCCTGACAAGATTTGCCTTGCTCGTATCAACAACCGGTTGCTGCAACACCATCTGTATGCCACCTTCCAGAGTGACATAACATTTTATGTCTTCCGTTTGGGCATGAACCAACAAGGGCAAGCCCACACACCAGAGCAGCATGCGTTTCATCCCTGTTCTCCTTCATAGAGATAGATTTTCTTGGGAGACATATCCATTTTTGCCTCTTCCGCACCTTGTGAGCATTCTCCTTCACCGGTACAGCGCTCAGGCTCTCCCTTCCCATCATCTTTGAGGATGACCTCCTTGCCCGGAGCACCACCTATAATCCTGATCCGGCCATCATCCCCACCATGAATAACCAGATCATCAGCAACCTTATTTTGCACCTCTACGTAACGCTGAATAACTTCCTGATTGTTGCTATCCAGTACATATTTGAAAGAAGTGCCATAGTGCATATCAATCATATATTGGCGCATGGCACCGATCGATTGAATCGTACATTGTTGGAAGTCCTGTACCTGAGGCAAGAAGGAGGTGAAATAGAGCTTGCCTTGCAACACCAAACCAGCCCCCATTGATTTTTCACCGCTTTCATTGAGCCAGAATTTCCATCCCAACTTGCTGGTCAACGCCTTGGTGGTGTTTACAATCTGATCTTCATTCAAACCCGTAAAGGGATCGCTGGTCACATCGTAGAGATCGTTCAGTGTGATACTTGATGGCACCGCTGGTTCAGACGTTGCCCCAAACAAGGTTGGATTAACATTATAGTCACGTAGCATCACATACACATTTTGGGTTGTCGCCTCCGAGGAGGGGCGGTTTCTATCACCACTGCCTATCAATACGGCATCAAACGGACGCTCACTGTAAAGATAATTTGTACCATCATACTTCCAACCTTTATTAATGGTGCGCACCAATACGGGCTGGGTAAAGAAACGGCGATCATCTTCCAGCTTCTTGGCAGTTCCACTTAAATGTGCATTTCCCAAACTGGCAAACTTGATGGCCGTCCATTTGGATTTTTCTGTCCCCTTCATGTCGATGCGCCAGATCTGACCGCCGGTATCACCCGCATAAACCCGGTCAGATACACCATCTCCATCGCTGTCCAGCACAGAAACAGCGCCAGGCATACTATAAACCATGCCTGCAACCTGTTTGTTGGTTGCACTGGCCGCATCCGGGGTAAAGCTGAACAACAGCGTGCCGGCCTCAGCATCCACGATATAAATACCCAACCCTTCACTGTCTTCAGCCCCCTGGCCAAAATAGCTCTTGGCCTGATCATAACCTCCAGAGAATATCAGGACTGGCTTATAAGTTTTTTTACCATTGGTTTCTGTGTAATAACCGGGAATAAACGCAACCTCGGGGATCGACCAGGTCTCGCCTAGTTTGCTGAAACCGGCGCTGTTTTTATCCAACCGCCACATCAGCGAAGGGGAGTCCGGATTGGATATATTCAACGCATAATAGGCCTTGCCACCACCCCGCAGCCCAGTGAATAACCACACCTTGTCACCTTGTGACGACTTGATATGACCATCTTTTACTTGCTCATTGACCAGCACTGTCGGCGATGCATCCACACCATAGAGATGCACTGATGAGTCCAGGTTCTCTCGCAGCGCTTTCTGATTCGCGATAAATTGATAGGGCATAACGGCCCAGCTTTCATCAACCGTGGTGCCGCTGTCTTTAAACATATGCAAGAAGCCGGCATTACTTCCCATCACGATGCGCAAGTCAGGTGTACATGTAGTCTGTCCTGTCGACCTTGTACAACCGTAGTTGATCACTAATGGCCGTGAATGCAACGGGTCACCAAGAATATGCTCCCGATTATCTGTTCTATCACCATCCTGATTCTCATCAAACGCATCAATCCCCTTGGTCCAATTAAGCAGGTCATCCATGCTATCAGCACTATCAAGCTTCATGACAGTGCGTAGCTGCGTCGCCCCGCCTGCCATGCCCTCAAGAGCAGACTTGCTAAAGGGAGTTAATGTATTAGTGGAAGGGGGAATAATATAAAGATTGCGATTGGTTTTAGCAGCCAGCATTTCTTGTACCCCACCCTCGGCAACCTTGTTACCATCACTGGTGGATGACCAATAGGTTTTTGCTGATTCAAGAATTGTTCCATCACTGGATATCGCAGGTAAGCCACTCTGATCGACTACATAACCCTTATCTGGATTCAGAACCAGCTTTTTAAGATTTCCCTTCCATCGTGGACCAGAACCAGGCTCAAACATTGCATAATAAATATTATTCAGACTGCGAGTACGGTCAAAGTTATTAGTGGCAATGGCGGGAGAGACCAGCGAGGTATTCATTTTCAAGATAGCTAGTAATGATGATTTTAATGCTTCGTTAAGTTGGGTTGCATCGGTTGCCGGATAGTATTTACCCCCACCACGACGAGCGGTCTCTGCCAATAATGCACCGGCCCCCTTAATTGCTTCATCTCCAAAACCCACGGTGAATGTTGTGACTGTTTGTTTGCCAATAGCCGAGGTGTTTACATCATTGTTTTTCATATATCCGGCAAGTGCAGCAAGATAGCTTTTTTCACCAGAAGCCCCATAACTAACCAAGCCGCCATAAGCAACCTTATCCTCTGTAGATAACGTGCTGATCAGGTTGGCGACAAGGGAATCTGCTGCTTTATCATTGGTTGGTTCACCATCTGTCATATAGATGATATAACCATTATTGGAGCATTTATCATAGGGGGTTTTATATATACCCGATGTTACTTCAGCATTGCTATCCCGCTTGGGAGTACGATTTACATCATCGTCACCAAAGTACACCCCCAAACCGCCAAAGTATCTATATGATTCATATAGTGTTTCACACAAGGGAGTCCAAGTGTCAGAGCTCAAACTATTTACCTTGTCAATCAAATCCTGCGCACCGCTTTTACCAGAGGTGAGGATGGCATCGTTACCTACAATATTTCGGATTATTCTTCCGCCATTTCTACTACCTGGTTCATTGCCATCATTGTAGTTAAAAACAGCCAGACCAAAATCGACAGCTGGCGTAGCCAAAACCAGTTCTTTGACTGCATCCTGAGCAACTTTCAATCGAGTTTGTGTTGACACACCTGTACTACCGTAATACCAACGGACATAATTTGCCGTAAATAATGAGATCTGGGTAGAACTACCACTAGCAAGAGCATTGGCTACATTTGATGTGTAAAACCAGCTTCCTGTTGTGCGATTTGGCTTGTCAACGGGATAACCATCAACAATATATGTTGAATATGGGCCTGAATATTGATTGTTTGTGTTTCGCTCATCAATATCTTGCTGGCAATCTGCAATTATTATACTGTAAATATCAAAATCATTTAGAGAACGCCAACGCCCCTTTCTATTTTTATCATATATTTCATATCCCCAAACTCGTGACTGAAATCGGCCCACATTATTTAGAGGGCCTTTAGATGTCGCACATGCATTTAAATTCTCACTAAAACGTTTGGTACTGTTGATAGTGGGAACTTTTCCATCAGTGGAGAAATAGATGAAGCGATTGCTATTATTAACATCTGGATCATTAGCCAACGATGGATAACTTATCGATGAGTCATAAGGCTCTTTAGCAACTTCGGTTGTATTTTTCATACTCCCCGAGTTATCGAAAATAAAGAGCACCTTAGGGCGGAAGTCCCCCGCCTTGGCAAAGTCATAAATAAACAACTCGGTATCATCTGAATAACCAGTACCTACCGCCAAAGATCCCCCTGATATTCCGCAACACAATACCAGCAAGCTTGTTAATAAACAGTTCCTTATGTTCATTACTGGCTCCCTAATTGGCACTGAGCAAGGGTTGTTCTACCCCGGCAGTAAAGGTCATTTGGCTATTCACCTTGCCATAAGCACTGGATGTGGTGGCTTCAGCATAACGACAAGCTGGCGTTACATTCTGACTACTGGCTTCAAATTTGCGTTTACATATACTTTCTGTATTGACTGTCAGGGTCGTCGATGGAGTAGTAGTACCTATTGCAGCTGAAACCCCAATAGCCTGTGTAGCAATCTGTGTTGAAAGAGAAGTATCGCTCAATGCAGACTCCAGAGTACCTTCAACTTCGTGCTCCGCCCGTTGCAAACTGGCACTAGAACCCGCCATCTTCAGACTCATACCACTGGATTGCATGACGACTACCGCAATCAGAGTCAAGGGAACCAGAATAACCAGTGCAACGATCAATGCTACACCCTGGTTTTTTTTAACCAATCTCATGTTCCACCTCGGGTGGTTATTTGTTGATTGCGTAATGCAATACTGCTTTCCAAGAGCAGACGGCGATAACCATCACCACCACCATTAACCGTAATATTACCGAGTTGGTAGCTATTGTTATTCTTATAGCGACTTGATTCCCGAGCGGCTCTAATCAGCAAGAAAAGCCGAGCCCCCAATACTCGCCCCTCATTCCAGCGCTGTGTTGTCATTTGGTCCGTTGACATATATCTGTCTATACGTCCATCAGGGATCAAGGTATCGTCAACTCCATACATCAGAACCATATGTTCAACGCCTTCGGCCATAGCACCACCAATCAGAGCAGAACCACCATTAACGGTCAAATAGCGCTTGCGTAAGACAGGAATACCATCTTCTTGTGACAGGTAATAAATATAGTGTTGGTATTCCCAGACCTGGCTCTCATTATTGGCACCAAAGAGTGGTCGGGTTTCACTTCCCTTGATGATTCTCGCCTCCTGACTATTGGCTGCCATATAAAAGCGGTTTGTATCCAATCCCTCTGATGCTGGTATAGGACGCCCTACCAGTCGCTTGATACTGATAACATCCGAGTTTGCCACCCGATCAGCAGCGAGAATACAAGCGAATCCAGCCAATCCTTTGGTGGTTGATACCCGGCTTACCCATAGCCCCCTGATGGGACCAGCATTTGAGGGCAAACTACCGACAGAGCGCTCATCCAGGCAATCGCTACTGGCAGGAACAATGCTGCCAGCACTGAGGCTCAGAGAAGAACCAACTTGTGTTGACTGGCCGGTATAAGCCCCAAAAAAACCAGCCCATTTGATATCCTGGCTAATCAGCCGAATGGCCAACCGACCATTCTCCTGTAATTCACTTTGATCAAAGGCATCTTCAGAGCTGGAGCGAGACATCACAAAAACAGTGAATACCCCGGCTAGGATGAATAGACCGAGCAGCATAGCGACCAGCCACTCTACCAGCGTGAAACCGCGAGAATTCATAAAGTCGTCGTCAGAATAAACTGGCGCCTCGAAAGATTATTTGCTGTCGAGAGTTGACACTCATTGATCAGCGTTGCCGCGGCGGTGGCAGCCCCCCCATCAGATATATCTTGTTTGCCAGCCCAAAATATTCCGACAGCCAATACATTATTGGCCCGCCGCACCACGCAACCTATCGGTGAATTCAAGGAAGATGCAGCCCCCGACACACTGGCCCCAAGCAAGGCTTGTTGCCAGTAGTGAAGGTCGGCGTTACGTAAATCTGCAGCACTGCACGCGCTAATTGTGCCATCTGCGGCTGCGCATGTCGGGCGTGGCAAGTTAGCAGCAAGATTAACGGTCACTGCACCGGATGCGGTCCAGCTATCGCGATTTATCCGTACTCGTTCAACCATATCGTTAGCCAACCAACTGGCGATAGTACGCTGACGAGCTTCATAACTGGCAAATTTGGAATGGGTTTGCAAAGCAACCAGACCAAGCAGCCCCAGCGACAGGATCACTGCGGTGATCATCACCTCCAGCAGGCTGAATCCTCTCTCATGTGATGAAACATGAATGGCCATGGCTATTCCCAACAGCTATTGCTAGCTGCACCAGAGGCACTTTTGACACCCAACTGATTAATGGAAAACACCGTGCAATCGGTATCTTTGGCTTGGGCTGTCGTTGCGCCAGCACTGGCTGACAAGGTGTAGGTGTTACCTGATACGGCAATGGATAATTGATACAGGCCATTCTCAGATGCACTACTGATACCAAGAGCAGCAGCAGAGGATGCATACTGATTGAAATCCATAAAATAGGTTTCTTGCCGATTGGCCGCATTGAGCAGCATGCTCTTGGCTTCGACACGATGACTGGTCAGCACATATTGCTGATAGGCGGGATAAGCGATGGTGCCAAGAATCGCCACGATGGCGATGACAATCATCAACTCAATAAGAGAAAAGCCACGAAAGTATCCAATCATATCCCATCCTTGGTGACAGACTGCTTCATAAGTTTAACGCCGAGCCTGTCTCTTGAACAAACCCGGCGTCATTATCAACACACTTTATTCTTAAGCCTTCCTGGCTGCACTCAAATTATTCTAAGTTCGGGAGGAACCTCAAAGACTACGTTCTCTTCACGGCCAGGATGCTCGGCGACCACCTTGCCACCCAGCTCCCGCAGGCGGGCAATCACGTTTTGCACCAGCACCTCGGGGGCTGATGCACCTGCAGTGACGCCGATCGCCTTCACCCCTTCCAACCAGCTCGCCTCGATCATCGACGCATCGTCGATAAGATAGGCTCTGGCGCCCACCTTCTCGGCCAGCTCGCGCAGACGGTTGGAGTTGGAGGAGTTGCGAGACCCCACCACCAGCATGGCGTCCACCAGCCCTGCCATCTCCCGCACCGCATCCTGACGGTTCTGGGTGGCGTAGCAGATATCGTCCTTGCGCGGCCCCTGGATCTTGGGGAAGTGCTTGCGCAGCGCATCGATCACGTCCGAGGTCTCATCCACGCTCAGGGTGGTCTGGGTGACGAAGCAAAGGTCATCCGGATTCTTCACCTTGAGCCTGGCCACATCTTCCGGTGTCTCCACCAGATACATGCCACCTTCGCGATTCTCGTATTGCCCCATGGTCCCGATCACCTCGGGGTGGCCAGCATGACCGATAAGCACGGCTTCGGAGCCCTTGCGACTGGCGCGATGGACTTCCATGTGAACCTTGGTCACCAGCGGACAGGTGGCATCAAATACCTTGAGGGCGCGGGACTTGGCCATCTCGCGCACTGTTTTGGCCACGCCGTGAGCAGAGAAGATGACGATGCTGTCATCCGGCACCTCATCGAGCTCCTCGACGAAGACGGCACCCGCATCTTTCAGCTTGTTCACCACATAGCGGTTATGCACCACTTCGTGGCGGACATAGATGGGGGCACCGAACTTCTCCAGCGCGCTCTCGACAATGCTGATGGCGCGATCAACACCGGCGCAAAAACCGCGAGGGTTAGCGAGCAGAATATCCATTAATGCACCTTCTCCTCATCATCAACGCCCAGGATCTCCACCTCGAAGGTGACGGTATGACCGGCCAGCGGGTGGTTGAAATCGACCGTCACCGACATCCCGGCTACCTCCCGGATGATGCCCGGCAGCTCGCTGCCATTGGGCTGATCGAACAGGATGATGGTGCCGACTTTTGGCTCCACATCGGCGCCAAATTTGGCCCGGTCGAGATGGTAGATGTTGTCGGGATTGGAGAGACCAAAGGCCTCTTCCGGCGCCAGAGTAAAACTCTTGCTCTCCCCTTCGCGCAGGCCCAGCAGACACTGCTCGAAGGTGGGAGTCAGGCTGCCATCGCCCATCCGCAGGCGGGCAGGTTTGCCGTGCAGCGCCGTGCTGTCGGCAACCGAGCCATCTTCCAGCTTGATGGAGAAGTGGAACAGCACGCTGCTGTTAGCGGTGATCTGCTGGCTCATGCCTGCTCCTTTTTCTCACCACGGAAACCGTCCAGCACAATCATGGCGGCCCCGATAAAGATAAAGCTGTCGGCCAGATTGAATGCCGGCCAATGCGCACGCTGCCAGTAGAAGTCGAGGAAATCGACCACATGGCCCAGCACCAGTCGATCAAAGACGTTACCAAGGGCGCCGCCGATAATGAGTGAATAGGCGATACCGCTCCAACGCTGGGTCACCGACTGCTTGCGCAGCCAGTGGATCAGCAATCCACAGATGGCAAAAGCCAGCACCGCGAAGAACCAGCGCTGCCAGCCCCCCTGATCAGCCAGAAAGCTGAATGCGGCACCCTTGTTGTAGACGTGAACCAGATTGAAGAAGGGGGTGATCTCCACCCCCGGGTAACCAAATGGCAGCAACTTGACCACGGCGAGCTTGCTCGCCTGGTCCAGTACAAAGGCCAGCACTGCCAGCCACAGCCAACGCAGGCCGCTTTTATGTTGAGTCATGTTCATCAGGCAAATTGACGAGTTTCGCCGTCACCCTCAACGTTGGTCACACAGCGACCACAGATCTCTTCGTGACCCGCGATGGTGCCCACATCTTCTACATGGTGCCAGCAGCGGTCGCACTTGGCGGCAACAGACTGGGCCACGCTCAGCCACAGGTCATCACGCTCGGTCGCCACAGAGCCTTCCGGCGCAGTGTCAGCCTCAACCACATTGGCTTTGGAGGTGAGCAGCACGAAGCGCAGCTCATCAGCCAGGGCATTCAGGCGTGCAGCCAGCTCCGGCTTGGCGAACAGGGTCAGCTCGGCCTGCAGGGAGCCGCCGATACGCTTCTCGCCACGGGCCACTTCCAGCGCCTTGTTCACTTCACCACGCACGGTGAGGATCTCGGCCCAGAAATCGTCGTTGAGGGTTTCACCCGCTTCCAGACCGAACAAGCCGTCGTACCACTCTTCGGTGAAGACGAACTCGCCGCGCTCACCCGGCAGCAGTGCCCAGATTTCATCAGCGGTGAAGCTCATGATCGGCGCCATCCAGCGCACCATGGCTTCGGCGATGTGGTACAGGGCAGTCTGGCAGGAGCGACGGGCCAGGCTGTCAGCCTTGGCGGTGTACTGGCGATCCTTGATGACGTCCAGATAGAAGGAACCCATCTCGATGGAGCAGAACTGCATCAGCTTCTGGGTCACGCCGTGGAAGTTGTACTCATCGAAGGCTGCCATGATCTCGGCCTGTACCGCTTTGGCACGACCGACAGCCCAGCGATCCACCACCACCATGTCGGCAGGGGCCACCATGTCGGTCGCCGGATTGAAGCCGTTCAGGTTGGCCAGCAGGAAGCGGGCGGTGTTGCGAATACGGCGATAAGCATCGGCAGAGCGCTTGAGGATCTCGTCGGAGACGGTCATCTCGCCGGTGTAGTCAGTGCTCGCTACCCACAGACGCAGGATGTCTGCACCCAGCTTGTTCATTACGTCTTGCGGGCTCACCACGTTGCCGATGGACTTGGACATCTTGCGACCCTGACCATCCACGGTGAAGCCGTGAGTCAGCACCTGGTTGTAGGGAGCCTTGTCTTTCATGGCCACGCCGATCATCAGGGAGGACATGAACCAGCCACGGTGCTGGTCAGAACCTTCCAGATACATGTCGGCCGGCTTGCTGTTGAACTCGGGACGGGCATCAACCACGGAAGCGTGGGTAGAACCGGAGTCAAACCAGACGTCCAGAGTGTCAGGCACCTTGTCGTACATGTCGGCATCGGCACCCAGCAGCTCCGCCTTGTCCAGATCCCACCATGCCTGAATGCCGGACTGCTCGACCCGCTTGGCTACTTCATGCATCAGACGCACGGATTCCGGATGCAGTTCCTGAGTCTCTTTATGGACGAACAGGGAGATGGGCACACCCCAGGTGCGCTGACGGGAGATACACCAGTCAGGACGGTTCTCGACCATCGCCTGAATGCGGTTTTTACCCCAGGCCGGTACCCAGCCGCTCTGGCCTTGCTGGGCAATGCCGTCCTTCTCGATGCGCTCGATCTCTTCCAGCGCGCGCTTGCGCAGACCCTTCTGCTCCATGCTGATGAACCACTGCGGGGTGGCACGGAAGATGATCGGGGTCTTGTGACGCCAGCAGTGCGGATAGGAGTGGTTGAACACCTTGTGATGCAGCAGGGCGCCGCGCTCGGTCAGCACTTCGATCACGGAGGCATTGGCCTTGAACACATGCTGACCGGCAAACAGTTCGGTATCCGGCAGGTAAACACCGTTGCTGCCAACCGGGTTGGCCACTTCCAGACCGTACTTCTGACCGACCACGAAGTCTTCCTGACCGTGGCCAGGGGCAGTGTGCACGGCACCGGTACCGGCATCCAGGGTGACGTGATCACCCAGTACCACCGGCACGTCGAAGCTGTAGAAGGGGTGGTTGAAGCGCAGCAGCTCAAGCGCGGCGCCCTTGGCGTAACCCAGATTGTGGAACTTCTCGATACCGGCGCGATCCATCACATCCTTGACCAGCTCGGCGGCCAGGATCAGACGCTCGGGGTGCTCACCTTCAACCTGCACCAGTGCGTAATCCAGATCGGCATGCATGGCGATAGCACGGTTGGCCGGCAGGGTCCACGGAGTGGTGGTCCAGATCACCGCAGAGATCGGGCCCTTGCCGGTGTGGCCTTCGGCGCAGTCAAACTTGGCGGCAACGGTCGCCTCATCAACGGCCTTGAAGCGCACATCGATGGAGGGGGAGTTCTTGTCGTAGTACTCCACTTCGGCTTCAGCCAGCGCGGAGCCGCAATCGGTACACCAGTGCACCGGCTTGGAGCCTTTGTGCAGGTGACCGTTTTCAACGATCTTGGCCATGGAACGGATGATGTTGGCTTCGGTGCCAAAATCCATGGTCAGGTAGGGGTGTTCCCAGTCGCCCAGCACACCCAGACGGATGAAGTCGGTCTTCTGCGCTTCGATCTGGGTCTTGGCATATTTGCGGCACTCGGCGCGGAATTCGGCAGCGGAAACCTTCTCGCCCGGCTTGCCAACCATGCCTTCCACTTTCAGTTCGATAGGCAGACCGTGGCAATCCCAACCCGGCACATAGGGGGAATCGAAACCGGAGAGGCCCTTGGACTTGATGATGATGTCTTTGAGGATCTTGTTGACCGAGTGACCGATGTGAATGTTGCCGTTCGCATAGGGGGGGCCATCATGAAGAATGAAAGAAGGCTTGCCCGCTTTGGCGCGGCGAATAGCGCCGTAGAGATCCTGATCGTACCAACGTTTCAGCATGTTGGGTTCGCGCTTGGCCAGATCGCCACGCATCGGAAACTCGGTTTCCGGAAGATTCAGGGTGTGTTTATAGTCGCTCATCAGTCCTGGGTTCCCTTCTTTTCTAAAAGAGTGCTGGGTAAATTGAATTGTGGCAGCCCGAACCAGGCTCGGGCCGCCAGGGCATCTCGTTCGATCTGCTCTTCAAGGCAGTGAAAGAGGCAAACTTCTGCTCTTCGCGCAGCTTGTGGCGAAGCAGCACCTTGACCTGCTGACCATATAGATCACCAGAAAAATCAAATAGATGTACTTCCAATCTGGCTTGTGTACCGCTCAAGGTCGGCCGTACACCCACATTGGCTACACCGGGGAAGGTCTTGCCGGAACATATCACTTCCACCGCAAACACGCCACCGACCGGGATCACCTGACGCTTGAGGGCCAGATTGGCGGTGGGAAAACCTATGGTGCGCCCCAGCTTGTCGCCGTGGGCCACCCGGCCGCTGATGGTGTAGGGGCGGCCGAGCATCAGCTCCACCTCCGCCATGCGGCCCGCCTTGAGGGCTTCACGCACCAAGGTGCTGCTGACCCGCTGCCGTTCGAGCTGGAAGCTCTGGGTACTGATCACCTCGAAGCCGAAGCGATGACCCTCTTCCTCCAGCAGGTGGAAGTCCCCTTCCCGCCCCTTGCCGAAGCGAAAATCGTCGCCGACCACCAGATAGCGCACTCCGAGCTTCTCCACCAGCAACTGCTCGATGAAGGTCGAGGCCACCTGCTCGGCAAAGCGGTGGCTGAAGCGCACACAGAGCATGCGGTCGATATGCAGCCCCTGCAGTGCTTCGTACTTTTCCCGCAACCGGCTCAGCCGGGCCGGCGCCTCGCTACCGGCAAACAGCTCCAGCGGCTGCGGCTCAAACAGCATGACGCAGGCGGGCAATCCCAGCTGGGCCGCTTTCTCCTTGAGACGTGCCAATACCGCATGGTGACCCTGATGAACCCCATCAAAGTTGCCAATGGTTAATACACATCCCCGGTGACGGGGCTTGAGATTGTGAATGCCGCGAATAAGCTCCATCAGTGCCTTGTGCGTTGCTGCCATGGAAATCGGCGGATTATATATCAGGCAGCAGGCAGGGTCAGCCCTCATAGCCTGATTTCAACTATCCGGGCCCAAGCCCGCCCATCTGCGGCGCCATGAGGCACTATCCCCATGGCGCCGCAGGATCACGGCTACTGCTGCCCCGATTTAAGGTGACGCGGCCGAATGCCCAGCAGCAGCAGCACCACGGCATAGACCGCAGCCCCCAGCGACAGCAGCATGGTCAGCTGCAAACTGGCCTTACCCATGCTCCATGCGCCCCACTGGGCCAAATCCGGCGACAGATAGGCGAGCACGCCGCCCATCAGCACGCTGGCGACCAGCAGCTTGAGGCAGAACACGCCAGTATGGCGGGAGGGACGATAGACGCTCTGCTGGTACAACCCCTTGAACAGCAAGGCCGCATTCAGAGTGCCCGAGCAGGCAGTCGAGAGCGCCAGCCCCACGTAACCGAGCGGGTAGATGAAGATGAGGTTGCAAACCATGTTGGCAATCATCGACATCACCCCGATCCGCACCGGCGTCTTGGTATCCTGACGGGCGTAATAACCGGGTGCCAGCACCTTGATCAGCATCAGGGAGAGCAGACCGGTAGTGGAGGCCAGCAGGCTGGCGCTCGACATGGCCACTTCATGCAGGCCAAATTCGCCGCGCATGAACAACACTCGCAAAATGGGCTCGCGCATGACCGCAATGCCTATCATGGCGGGCAGGCCGAGCAGCATCACCATCCGCACCCCCCAATCCATGGTGCGGGAGAAGTCCGCCGGATCGGCATCCACATGCTTCTTGGCCAGCGCTGGCAGGATCACGGTACTGATGGCCACCGCAAACAGCCCGAGGGGGAACTCCAGCAGGCGATCCGAGTAGTAGAGATAGCTGATGGCACCAGTCGCCAGGAAGGAAGCCAGCATGGTGTTGACCAGCAGGTTGATCTGGCTGACCGAGACCCCGAACAGGGCCGGGATCATCAATGTGCGGATCTTCACCACCCCCGGGTGATTCCATCCCCACTTGGGCCATACCAGCATGTTGATTTGGCGCAAAAAGGGGTACTGGAACAGAAACTGCACCAAACCGCCCAAAAAGACACCAATCGCCAGCGAGATCTCAGGTTTGTCCATCAGCGGTGCAATCCACCAGGCCGCCGCAATCATGGTGATGTTGAGAAACACCGGCGTAAACGACGAGACAGCAAAGCGGCCGAAGGTGTTGAGGATAGCCCCCGCCATGGCGGTAAAGGTGATGAACCAGAGGTAAGGGAAGGTGATTTTGAGCATCAGACTGGCGAGCTCGAACTTCTCGGCCGCGGGGCCACCGTGCAGCCAATCCCAGAACCAGCCCCAGCCAAACAGCGCGGTCAGCACACCCGACCCCAGCACCCCGAGCAGGGTGACCACAGTCACTATCCCCCCCAGCGTGCCCGCTACCGCCGCCAGCAATTCACGCACTTCTCCCTCGTCGCCATTTTTCTTGTACTCCGTCATCACGGGAACAAAGGCCTGGTTAAATGCTCCTTCGGCGAACAGACGACGCAGAAAGTTGGGAATGCGATTGGCAAAAAAGAAGACGTCGGCGGCCACCCCGGCACCGAGCAGATTTGCGATGACTACATCGCGCACCAAGCCCATTACGCGGGATGCCAGCGTCATTCCGGACACTATCATGCCGGATTTGATCAATTTCTTACTCAAGACGAGGCCTCTGGAACTGTCAGAATGAAAAGAATGCTGCTAGAATCGGCCGACAGTTTAACCGTCTCCCTACTGACACACCACCGGGAGGCGGTGTTTATTTGCACAAATCATTTGACATTATGTGGTTGGAAGGGCATATTTCCGGGCCTTTTCAATACACTCGCTAAGACAGTTTTAGGAGTTTTACCTTGGCTAACATCAAATCTGCTAAGAAGCGCGCTCTTCAGTCAGAAAAACGCCGTCAGCACAACGCCAGCCGTCGTTCCATGACCCGTACCTACCTGAAGAAAGTCATTGCTGCTATCGCCTCTGGCGACAAAGCTGCTGCGACTGCCGCTTTCGCTGTTGCTCAGCCGATCATGGATCGTATGGCGACCAAAGGCCTGATCCACAAGAACAAAGCTGCTCGTCATAAGAGCCGCCTGTCTGCCCAGATCAAAGCTATGGCTTAATCAGCGTCTGCTGATCAAAGCTGAAAAAACCGGCCTTAGTGCCGGTTTTTTATTTATCTGAGCTGCAATAAAGTCGATGCAGCAAACTGATCATTTCACGCACCTCATGGCTGCGCAGCGAATAGTAGACCGTCTGGGCCTCTTTGCGCGTCGTCACCAGCTCATCCCGCCGCAGCAGCGCAAGATGCTGTGACAAGGCCGACTGACTCAATCCCAATCGCTCGTTGAGCTCCCCCACTGACAGTTCGCGCTCCAGCAACTGGCACAGAATAAACAGCCGCCGCTCGTTGGCCAGCGCCTTGAGCAAGGCCACCGCTTTACTCGCATTGGCTTCCATCTCTTCAAGTTGCATCACATCTCTCCTCTACCACTCATCGCCGATGATACGTGGTGACGGGTCGTTTTAAAACGACAGGGTGGCCGGCTGGATGGCGGAGAAGTTCTCCTGGCCGGAAAAGAGAAAGGTAAAATCGCTCTCACAGATCCGCTTCACCGCCGGATGCTGGATCATCCGCTCGGCGAAGATGACGTAATACTCCTCCATCAGATCCTGGGTTTCCCCGATCAGCATCACCCCCTCCCCCTCAAGGATCTCCTCCCGATAGATAGTCGGGGCCATGAAGATGCCCTGATTGAAGAAGCCAAACGCCTTCATCAAGGCGGCATCATCAAACTCGCCAAGAATGCTGGGGGAGACACCTTGCTGCTCGAACCACTGGGTCAGCTGACGCCCCATGGCAGTACGGCGACCGGGGATCAACAGCTTGCGCTCCTCCAGACAGGCGGGAAAGGGCTTCTCGGGCAGCGGCGCCTTGCAGAAGAAGCTGACGCCACAGCCTCCCAGCCGTTTGGAGAGCAGGCCCGCATGCTGACTGGAGTCCACCGGACAGTCGGAGAGGATCATATCGAGCTTGTGCTCGCTCAGCTGCTCCAGCAGTAGTTCGTGGGTTGATTCGAAACAGCGCAGATGGATGGATCCATCATTGGGGATGACAGAGAGCAGCACGCGGCTGGCCAGGCGCTTGGAGAGTGCATCGGCGATGCCGACGTCAAACAGGATCTGGCTCTCCTTGCGGTAGTTGACGATATCGAGCATCTCGTAGGAGAGGCTGAACATCTTGTCGGCATAACGAAATACCAGCTGGCCCAGCTCGGTTGCCTCAAGGGAGCGTCCCTTGCGCTTGAGCAGCTTGCCACCGAGGCGCTGCTCCAGCAGCTTGATCTGACCGGTGACGGTTTGCGGGGTCAAAAAAAGGGCTTCCGCTGCCTGGGTAACGGAGCCCTTCTTCTGAGTCATCCAAAAATAGTAAAGGTGGTTGTAGTTAAGGTGTGACATCCGATGGGGTTCCCGCTTGACGCGGACTCCGGTAGCAGCTGAGTTCAACCGCCAGAATGTCATACATATCGCTAACCGAGTCAACCTTGTTCGCGCCAAACTGCTCCATCAGACTGGCCTTGAGGCGTGCCTTGTCAGGCATCCGGTCCGCGCAATAACGCTTGTTGGAACGCTTGACCATCTCGCCAGCCCGGCTGCTCAGCGCCCGCTCGGAGAAGGTCTCGCCAAAGCGCGCCTTGGCCTGCTTGTCCCCCAGCAGCAGGGCGCTATCGACCACTCCGTTCAGATAGGCAGAACAGTTCGCCGAGGCGGCGTCCTGCTTGCAATCCTCCAGCCCACCGGCCCAGGCCGCGGGGCTCAACAACAGCATTAACAACCCTGTATGTAGCTTCATAGTCCCTCCGTACTCTGTTCCCCTTCACCCTTGGGAAGGGCCATGCGCAAGGCCAGATAGCCGACTACCGCCGCCATGGTGGAGCCCACCAGGATCCCGAGGCGAGAGTAGCTGCCGTAATCCAGCCCACCGTGCTCGAAGGCGAGCGACGCGATAAACATCGACATGGTAAACCCGATGCCACAGAGGATGCTGACCGCAAAAATCTGCTTGAAGTTGACCCCGGGCGGCAACTGGGCGATGCCCAGCTTGACCGACAGCCAGCTGATGGTGAACACCCCGAGCGGCTTGCCGATAAACAGCCCCAGCATGATCCCCATCGGTACCGGACTCAGCAGGGAGGAGAGACCAATCCCCTCCAGCGATACCCCGGCGTTGGCAAAGGCAAACAGCGGCAGGATCAGATAGGCACTCCAGGGGTGCAGCTGATGCTCCAGATACTTGAGCGGCGAGGCGTAACGCTTGCCGTTAAGCGGAACCATAAAGCCCACCACCACACCCGCCAAAGTCGCATGAACGCCAGACTTGAGCACCGCAACCCAGAGCACCAGACCAACCAGCATGTAGAGGCTGATCCGATCCTCACCACGGCGATTAATCCAAAGCAGAGTGAGGGTTGCCAGAATACCGATGGCCAGCGCCTCCAGCGACAACTGCTGGGTATAGAAGAGCGCGATGATAATAATGACACCGAGGTCATCCATGATGGCCAGCGCCAACAGGAATACCTTGAGGCTCACCGGCACCCGCTTGCCGAGCAACGCCATCACCCCGAGGGCAAAGGCGATGTCGGTCGCAGCCGGGATTGCCCAGCCAGCGCGCGCCACTTCATCCGAATAGTTGAAAAAGGCGTAGATCAAGGCCGGAGCCAGCATGCCGCCCACCGCAGCGATGGCCGGGAAGGTCGCCTGCACCCGAGTCGAGAGCGCCCCTTCCAGCATTTCACGCTTCACTTCCAGACCAACCAGCAGGAAGAAGATCGCCATGAAGCCATCGTTGATCCAGAGCAGCAGCGGCTTGTTGATGTCGAGGGCCGCGATGCGCACCTGCACCGGCGTATCTAGAAACGCCTGATACCCGCCAGCCAGCGCGGTATTGGCTAAAATCATTGCCAGCATGGCAGCCATGATCAGAATAATTCCGGAGGCAGCCTCCAGCTTCAGGAACTTTTTGATTACGTCACTCATGGTTAAATTTTCCACCGTTTTGCTTTGGTTTGAGTCTATATCCTGCAACAACCAATGGAAAATCGTTTCTTGCTGCTCAATACAACGAAAAAACCGAAGGCAAAATAGAACATACCTGCTATAAGCAGGTTTTCCTCGTCTCTGGCTACCGTCTTATTAATCAATAAAATGAATTTTCAATTATTTAACTGCATAAAAAAGGCGCCCTGAGGCGCCTTATTATCAGATGGCGACGGGCGCCTTGATCCCGGGATGGGGGTCATAACCCTCGATCTCGAAATCCTCGAACTTGTAATCGAAGATGGAGTCAGGTTTGCGCTTGATCACCAGGGTCGGCAGCGGGCGCGGCTCGCGGGAGAGCTGCAGAGCTGTCTGCTCCATATGGTTGGAGTAGAGGTGCACATCACCGCCGGTCCAGACAAAGTCGCCTACTTCCAGACCACACTGCTGGGCCATCATGTGGGTCAGCAGGGCGTAGCTGGCGATGTTGAACGGCAGGCCGAGGAATACATCACAGCTGCGCTGGTAGAGCTGGCAGGAGAGCTTGCCATCCGCCACATAGAACTGGAAGAAGGCGTGGCAGGGGGCCAGCGCCATCTTGTCCAGTTCACCCACGTTCCAGGCGGATACGATGATACGGCGCGAATCCGGGTTGTGCTTGATGTCATCCACCGCCTTCTGGATCTGGTCGATGACAGACCCGTCAGCCGCAGGCCAGGAGCGCCACTGAGCGCCGTAAACCGGCCCCAGATCGCCATTCTCATCGGCCCACTCATCCCAGATGCTGACGCCATTTTCCTTTAGATAGGCGGTATTGGTATCGCCATTGAGGAACCAGAGCAGCTCGTGAATGATGGAGCGCAAGTGGCACTTCTTGGTGGTCACTAGCGGGAACCCCTCCGCCAGATTGAAGCGCATCTGATGGCCGAACAGGGAGACAGTACCGGTGCCGGTACGGTCAGACTTGACGGAGCCCTCATCGAGGATTTTCTGCATCAGGTCGAGATAAGCTCGCATTATTTCGCCTCCTTCACGGCATTACCGAACAACTGCGGACGCTTGTAGGCGGCCCAGATCATCAGGGCACCGGCGATAATCATCGGGGTGGAGAGGATCTGGCCCATGCTGATCTCCTGGAAGTAGAGACCAAGCTGGCTGTCCGGCTGGCGCACAAACTCCACCAGGAAGCGGAACAGGCCGTAGAACAGCAGGAACATGCCGGAGATGGCGCCGCGCGGCGGATTCTTGCGCCAGAACAGGTTGAGGATGATGAACAGCACCACCCCTTCCAGTGCGAACTGGTAGAGCTGGGAGGGGTGACGCGGCTCGGGGCCGGCCTCCGGGAAGATGATGGCCCAGGGCACATCGGTGACCCGACCCCACAGCTCGCCGTTGAGGAAGTTGCCGATCCGGCCAACACCGAGACCAAACGGAATGAGCGGTGCCACAAAATCGGCCACGGTGAAGAAGTGGCGCTTGGTCTTGTGGGCAAACCAGATCATCGCGGTGATCACCCCGATCAGCCCACCGTGGAACGACATACCGCCGGTCCAGATCTTGAACAGATAGGTCGGATCCGCGAGGAAGAGATCGAAGTTGTAAAACAGCACGTAACCGACACGGCCACCGAGGATCACCCCGAGGAAGCCGTAAAACAGCAGATCCGACACCTCGTTGCGGGTCCAGCCGCTGTTCGGTGTATCGGCGCGACGGCCGGCAAGCCACATGGCAAACGCAAAACCGAACAGGTACATGAGACCATACCAGCGTACCGATAGTGGTCCCAAACTGAATGCTACGGGATCAATCTGCGAGAAAACCCAATATCCATCGTGCTGCATATGCGGCCCCAGTCAAAATAAAAGCCGCATTTTCCGATCATTCGTCAGCAGGGACAAGGCATGATTATCAATCACTCTGTTTCGATTTATGACCGGCTCGCAGCAAACCGCCCAAACCATGCTCCTCCAGATAGCGGGCAAACAGGCCGCGCAGTACGTGGGGGTTGTCATGTTTGAGGCCATCGGCCATCAGTTTGGTCAACTCGCTCAGGGTGGATTGACGCAGCACGTACTTGATCCGGGCGATGTTGTGGGTGTTCATACTGAAGCGGCGATAGCCCATGGCCAGCAGCAGCAATACACCGACCGGATCACCGGCCAGCTCGCCACATACCGACACCGGCTTCTGGTAGCGGTAGGAAGCATCAACCAGCTGTTGCAGGGCGCGGATCACCGCAGGATGGAAGGCATCGTAGATGTTGGCAACCCGGGAATTGTTGCGATCTACCGCCAGCAGGTACTGGGTCAGGTCGTTACTGCCAACCGACCAGAAATCGATGAGCGGCGCCATCTCCGGCAAGATAAAGAGGGCTGAGGGCACCTCGATCATCACCCCGAGGCTGGGGTAGCGGATCACCGCATCGCGGCTCGCCGCCTCTTCCGATACCTCTCGCCACGCCTGATCCAGCAGACGACGAGAGGCTTTGATTTCGCTGACGCTACTGATCATCGGCAGCATGATGGCCAGATTGTCCAGCCCTTCACTGGCCCGCAGCATCGCCTTGAGCTGTACCAGAAACAGTTCGGGGTGATCCAGGGTGATCCGGATCCCCCGCCAGCCAAGGAAGGGGTTTTCCTCGACGATAGGGAAATAGGGTAACGGCTTGTCGCCGCCCACATCCAGCGTCCGCATGCAGACCGGCCGGTTGCGGTAGGTCTCCAGAATGCCGCGATAGCGGGCAGTCTGCTCCCACTCTGAGGGGAAGCTCTCCTGCAGCATAAAGGGGATCTCGGTACGATAGAGCCCGACCCCGTCCGCCAGCTGATTGAGGGAGATCTCGGTATCGGCGCTGAGACCGGCGTTGAGCAACAGGGAGACCTTGGTGCCGTCGGCCGTCTCGGATGGCAGGTTGTCGACGCTGCGCACCAGGGTATCGAGCGCCCGCTCTTCGCTCAGCAGCTGACGATACTCGGTCAGGATCACCTGATTGGGCTCGATGAAGAGATCGCCGCTGTAGCCATCGACGACCAGCATGCGACCACCGATGTCACCAAGGGGCAAATCGACCCCCATGATGGCGGCGACTCCCATGGCACGGGCCAGAATGGCCGCGTGGGAGTTGGTCCCCCCCTTGAGCGAGACCACCCCGGTCAGATACTCGCGAGGCACTTCTGCCAGAATGGTGGCGGTCACTTCATCGGCAACCAGCACCACCGGCTCGCCGATGGAGATATGTTCCGGTTCATTCTGCACCAGTCGGCTGATCAGCCGCTGGGCAATATCCTTCACGTCGGTGGAGCGCTCCTGCAGGTAGGGATCCTTCATCCCCTTGAACTGCTCGATCAAGCGATCACTGATGAGCTTGACCGCCGAGACCGCAGTCCAGTGCTCCTTGCTCACCTTGTTGCGAATAGGCTTGATGTAGCCGGGATCGTTCAGCAGATGGAGGTAGATATCGAAGATCGCCACCGAATCCTGGCTGTAGCTCTCGCGAAAACGCAGCGCCAGACTCTCCAAGTCGTGCCGCACTTCCTCAACCGCCAGCTCCAGTCGCGCCAACTGGCTGGTATGGTCTTCATCCTTGCGCGGGGTAATGGACGAGAGCGCCTTGCGGGGCCGCCACACCCAGGCCTTGGCCATGGCAATGCCGCTGGCACCGGCAATACCGCGCAGCGGCTTGCTCCAGTCGGTCTTCTGCAACCACCCCTTGGCCTGCGCCTGAGCGATCCTCGCCGCCAACTGGGCCGCCAGGGTGACCATGAAGGACTCTTCCCCCTCATCGAAGCGGCGACTCTCCTTCTGCTGCACCACCAGAATGCCAACCACCTGACGCTGGTGCATAATGGGAGCGCCGAGGAAGGAGCGGAACGCCTCTTCGGCCACATCGGGCAGGAATTTGAAACTGGGGTGCGCGGGGGCATCAGCCAGGTTGATCAGTTCTTCCCGCTGACCCACCAGACCGACGATGCCTTGCTCGTAGGGCAGGGTCACCTTGCCGACTGCGGACGGCGCCAAGCCGTCGGTAGC
Source organism: Aeromonas sp. 11P (assembly GCF_051920165.1). Taxonomy (NCBI): domain Bacteria; kingdom Pseudomonadati; phylum Pseudomonadota; class Gammaproteobacteria; order Aeromonadales; family Aeromonadaceae; genus Aeromonas; species Aeromonas sp. 11P. Next base: position 3,555,887 of record NZ_JBQBDJ010000004.1, on the reverse strand, counting down.
CGCCAGGCGATAGCGGCGCACCTCGGGTTCCGAGACATAGACGGAGCAGCAGTCCACTGCCATGGCGTGCCGGGTCTGGCTCACCAATGCTTGCAAGGCCTGCTCGAGGGTATTGGCCTCGGCCATGCTCTCGACGATTCGTCTCAGTTCCGTTAACAACTAATCTGTGCTCCTTAACGGGCGCGATTGCGCCGCCCATCCTTCTTGTTGACCTGCACTGCCGGCACCGGCATCGCCAGCGGGGCAAACTCTTTCATGACCCGGCGATAAACCTCCCGCTTGAACGAGACGACCTGACGCACCGGGTACCAAAAGCTGACCCAACGCCAGTCGTCAAATTCGGGATGGCCATGACAGCCGAACTGGATCCGCGACTCCTTGCCCGAATTCAGCTGTAACAGGAACCATTTTTGTTTTTGGCCAATACAGACCGGTGAACTGTCCCAGCGGACAAGACGTTTGGGTAAACGGTACTTTAGCCAGTTACGACTGGTGGCCATGATGGTCACATCTTCGGGCTTGAGGCCAATCTCCTCATACAGCTCTCGATACATGGCCTGCTCTGGCGTTTCACCATCATCAACCCCCCCCTGCGGAAACTGCCAGGAGTGCTGCCCATAGCGTTTAGCCCACAACACTTGTCCTTCACGGTTACAGATCACGATACCGACATTGGGACGAAATCCGTCGCCATCAATCACGTGATCACCTTATAAAGGCTGAATCTATAAGGAGATTGTTCCACATTCACTCCGTGGCAGCAAACAAGGAGTGAATCCCCTGTTTCATGAATAACTTTCGATTTCAAACATACTTATAAACAAATCCAAGGATCCGCGCCCCCAAGTTGCCCACCCAGGCTGTGCATAAAGCTGTTAGCAAACGGGTATATACAGTACTTTTTAACTGTACGCGAAAAGTGACCCTCCGTATCACCACGCGACATAAAATATAAAAAATCATTATTTTTTATAAACTTGAGATAAGACAACTGGATCTAGATCCATGTTCCCCCAAGAGTCAGATCCATGATCCGGATTGTGAACAAGTTCAACTGCTCAAAGATCCACCGCGGCGAAATTATCCACAGGAGTGGCACAATATCTACCCCGTTTACCCTGTAAAAATGGGGTGGCATTCACAATTTTTTGTAACATATCAGCGACTCCAACCATTTTCATCCACTTATCCAAGATTTCTGTGGATAACTGTGTGTAACATCATGCACAAACCCTTGGACAACTATTTAGAGGTCAAAGCAGACCTGGCTTACTGCTCGATAAAATAGACAAAACCCTTTAAAATCATAATGATGAACTGATAGCCCCCAAATTCTCTGCATTTGATCTTATCCACTCAGGATCGGTTATAAAAACAGCAATCCTTCTCGGGATCCTCCCCTGTTAGAATATGGCGAGCAAGATGGAGCCAACTATGCCAAGCAATCCCCAATCCGAGCAGGAGTTATTGAGCCGCGCCTATGCCATGGCCGGCTTCACGCTGGCTGGCCGCCGAGGCTGGTGTCGCAGTGCCCAAAGACCTGCGCCGTGACAAGGGGTGGGTCGGTCAGTTGATCGAGCTGCAACTGGGGGCCAGCGCAGGGAGCAAGCCGGAGCAGGACTTCCCGGAGCTGGGGATCGAACTCAAGACGATCCCCGTGGATCCTCAAGGCAAACCGCTGGAGACCACCTTCGTCTGCGTCGCTCCGCTGATCGGCGTCAGCGGCCAGCGCTGGGAGGAGTCCAACGTGCGCAACAAGCTATCCCGGGTGCTCTGGATCCCGGTGGAAGGCAGTCGCGAGATCCCGGTTGGTGAGCGGCGGGTCGGCATGCCGCTGATGTGGAGCCCGAATGAAGAGGAAGATCGGCTACTGCGTCAGGACTGGGAGGAGCTAATGGACATGATAGTGCTGGGAGAAGTGGAGCAGATCAGCGCACGCCACGGCCAGGTGATGCAACTCCGGCCCAAGGCGGCCAACAACAAGGCGCTGACTCGCGCCATCGGCCGCGATGGTCAACCCATCATGACCCTGCCCCGCGGCTTCTATCTCAAGATCGACTTTACCCACAGTTTGCTGCAACGCTATTTTGCCTTGCCGACTTGATCTGCCTTATCAACATCTTTGTCATATGGTGGTATAAAAATAGACAGGAGCCATTTTTAACTCACAGACAAGGAGGCGTCATGCCACTGATCAAACAGTTTTTGAAGTCCAAGCCCGAGGTCAAGGTGACCTTTGCCGTCGAGAAAGAGGCGGCTGCAGGAGCGGAACAGGTGATGCTGATCGGCGAGTTCACCCAGTGGCAACCGGTCGAGCTGAAACGCATGAAGAGCGGCGAGTTCAAAGCCACCCTCAATCTGCCGACCGACGGCCCGGGGTACTTTGAATATTGCTACCAGCTCATCACTCCGGCAGGGGAAACCCTCTACGAGAATGACTGGGCTGCGGACGACTATGTGCCTGGCCCTTTCGGGCGTGACAACTCGGTGGTACGAGTGATCCAGTAACGGCAACCAGAGAGCCAATAAACGGATACAAAAAAGGCTCGCCATTGGCGAGCCTTTTCACTACCTGTCGAGCTATTTGCCGACATACCGACACCAATTCGAATCGAATTAGTTGAGCTTCTCTTTGATACGAGCAGCTTTGCCGGACAGGTTGCGCAGGTAGTACAGTTTGGCGCGGCGAACATCACCACGACGCTTCAGTTCTACACTGTGGATCAGCGGAGAGTGAGTCTGGAATACACGCTCAACACCTTCGCCGTTGGAGATCTTGCGAACGGTGAAAGCAGAGTGCAGACCGCGGTTACGCTTGGCAATAACGATGCCTTCGAAAGCCTGCAGACGCTCTTTACCACCTTCTTTAACACGAACTTGAACACGTACAGTGTCGCCCTGGGCAAAAGCCGGGATGTCGGTACGCAGTTGCTCTTGTTCAAGCTGCTGAATAATCTTGCTCATTGTCTTTCCTTACCTAGGATAAACTGAAAACTCTACTTAACGCTGTCACGCACTTCGCGGACATACTCGGCAAGAAGTGATTCTTGCTCGTCAGTCAGAGCTAGGTTGTTAATAAGTTCCGGCCTTCTTTGCCAGGTTCGTCCGAGCGACTGCTTGAGACGCCAGCGTCGAATCACTTCGTGATTGCCGCTTGTCAGCGCCTCGGGCACCGCCAATCCATCCAACACCTCCGGCCGAGTGTAGTGGGGATGATCCAGCAAGCCATCCGTAAAGGAGTCTTGCTCGGCACTGGCCTGATCGCCCAAAACCCCGGGGACCAGACGCGAAACCGCATCGATCAGGGTCATGGCAGGCAACTCGCCACCACTTAACACGTAATCCCCGATAGACCACTCTTCGTCGACTTCGGTTTGTATCACGCGTTCATCGATACCTTCGTATCGACCGGCTACCAGAATCAGTTTCTGATTCGTCGCCAACTCGGTTACGCCCGCTTGAGTCAGCTTGCGTCCCTGAGGAGAGAGATAGATGACTTTCGCCCCGTCTCCCGCCGCTTGCTTGGCTGCATGAATCGCGTCACGCAGCGGCTGAACCATCATTAACATGCCGGGCCCACCACCATAAGGACGATCATCGACCGTACGGTGTTTATCGTGAGTAAACTCCCGGGGGTTCCAGCACTCAATCTGCAGCAGGCCACTCTTGACGGCCCGACCCGTTACCCCGTGCTCGGTAATGGCTCGGAACATTTCAGGGAAGAGGCTAATGACCCCAATCCACATAAGAAACCTCCGGCACCCGTGTTAGCGCGGGAAACTAGAAACCAGGATCCCAATCAACTTCGATTGTTCGAGCAGTCAGATCAATATTCTTGATCACCTGCTCTTCCAGGAACGGAATCAACCGCTCCTTTGCACCAAAGGCATCTTTTACATTGGCCTCAACCACCAACACATCGTTGGAGCCGGTTTCCATCAATTCGGTCACCTTGCCCAGGTCGTATCCCTTGGTGGTCACCACGGAGCAACCAATCAGGTCACGCCAGTAGAACTCACCTTCAGGCAACGCAGGCAACAGATCGGCGGGTACGCCAATCTCGACATTGGTCAATGCCAGGGCATCTTCGCGCACATCGATACCATCGAGTTTGCAAATCAGACCCTTGTTGTGACGTTTCCAGGATGAGACCCGAATTTCACGCCACGCCCCGTTCTGATTAATCAGCCAGGGGTTGTAATCGAAAATCGCTTCGGCAACATCGGTGAAGGAGTTCACTTTAAGCCAGCCCTTGATGCCATAAACGGTACCCAGGGTGCCCAGAACTACAGGTTTTTCCACCTTAACTCCTTACCGTTGGGCTGATTAAGCAGCTTTTTTAGCGTCTTTGATCAGCTTGGCAACGCGGTCAGAAACAGCGGCACCAGTAGCAACCCAATGCTCGATACGAGCCAGGTCCAGGTTCAGCTTTTCAGCTTGACCAGCAGCAACCGGGTTGAAGAAACCAACGCGCTCGATGAAGCGACCGTCACGGGCGCAACGGCTGTCAGAAACTACTACCTGGTAGAACGGACGCTTTTTCGCGCCACCACGTTGTAAACGAATGGTTACCATATCGTCCTCATTAACATCTAATGAACAAGGCCCGCAAACACGCGGACCCTAGCTTAAAATAAGCCGCGTAATTCTACTTGGATTCGTAATAATTGCAACCAAGCCAGCCATTTTTTGCGCAGAGCGGCAATGAAAAGGGGCCTGCCACTGCAGACCCCCATCAACACGCAGGCCGGATCAGAACGGGCCGCGACCGCCACCGAAACCGGGGGGCATCATGTTCTTCATCTGGCTCATCATTTTGCGCATGCCGCCCTTGCCGGACATTTTCTTCATCATGCGCTGCATCTCGGTGAACTGCTTGAGCAGCTTGTTCACATCCTGCACCTGCATGCCGGAACCTGCGGCGATACGGCGTTTGCGTGAGCCCTTGATGAGATCTGGGTGAGCGCGCTCCTTCGGCGTCATGGAGCTGATGATGGCCTCCATCCGCACGGTGAGCTTGTCATCCATCTGATCTTTCACGTTATCCGGCAGACCGGACATGCCGGGCAGCTTGTCGAGCATCCCCATCATGCCGCCCATGTTGCGCATCTGGGCCAGCTGCTCGCGGAAATCTTCCAGATCGAAGCCTTTGCCGCTCTTGACCTTGCTGGCCAGCTTGGCCGCTTTCTCTTTATCGACGTTGCGCTCGACTTCCTCGATCAGAGAGAGCACATCGCCCATACCGAGGATACGGGAGGCAAGACGATCCGGGTGGAACGGCTCCAGCGCATCGGTCTTTTCACCCATACCGATAAACTTGACCGGCTTGCCGGTGATGTGACGCACCGACAGTGCGGCACCACCGCGGGCGTCGCCGTCCGCCTTGGTGAGGATGACACCGGTGAGCGGCAGCGCTTCGTTGAACGCCTTGGCGGTGTTGGCGGCATCCTGACCGGTCATGGCATCCACCACGAACAGAGTCTCGACCGGCTTGATGGTGGCATGCAGATCCTGGATCTCGGCCATCATCTCGCTATCAACGTGCAGACGACCGGCAGTATCGACGATCACCACGTCATAGAATTTCTTGCGCGCCTGAACGATGGCGGCGGTGGCGATGTCGACCGGCTTCTGGCTGGCATCGCTCGGGAAAAAGTCGACGCCGATGTCGCTCGCCAGGGTCTCCAGCTGCTTGATCGCCGCAGGGCGATAAACGTCGGCACTGACCACCAGCACCTTCTTCTTGCTGCGCTCTTTGAGCAGCTTGGCCAGTTTGCCAACCGTGGTGGTCTTACCAGCACCCTGCAGACCGGCCATCAGGATGATGGCGGGCGGCTGGGCAGCCAGGTTGAGCTGTTCGTTGGCCTCCCCCATCACGGTGACCAGTTCACCGTGCACAATCTTGATGAATGCCTGGCCCGGGCTCAGGGATTTGGCCACTTCCTGCCCGACTGCGCGCTCTTTGACACGCGCCACGAAATCACGCACGACCGGCAGGGCGACATCCGCCTCGAGCAGCGCCATGCGGACTTCACGCAGGGTTTCCTTGATATTGTCTTCGGTCAGGCGACCACGGCCACTGACATTGCGCAAGGTGCGCGAGAGTCGTTCAGTCAAATTCTCAAACATGACGGATTCCGGTTCTTGGCGTAATAAATTGGGGGCATTATAACCCAGAGCGGGCGCGAGGACGATTATTCACCGCACCGCAGCAGCAGGGACCTTCTCCCTATATATGGGCAGATCGGCCGTTGCACAACTGGCGAGCACTTCTCGTGCAAGGTATACTGCCCCTCTTACCCTCAAAAGCTTGTGCAACAACGACCTGGTTATGATCGTAATCTCTGTTCTGGCCCTGGCGTTTTATCTGCTGGCCATCATCGCCTCCCTGCATCTGTTACTGAGCGCCAAGCCGGTGGGACAGCGCTCCCTGTTTGCCTGTATCGGATTGGCCCTGATCGCCCACGCCAGCGCCCTCGGTTCAGAGGTATTGCAGAGTTACGGCCAGAACCTGAGCATGCTCAACGTTGCCTCGCTGGTCAGCCTTATTATCAGTTGCTTCATGACTTGCGTAACCCGCCGCTTCAACGGCTGGATCCTACTGCCGGTGGTCTACAGCTTCTCGGCCCTGTTGCTGGCTGCCAGCGCCTTGATCCCGGGTCGCTACATAACCCATCTGGAGGCCCATCCCCAGCTGTTGCTGCACATCGGCCTCGCCCTGATGGCCTACTCGGTATTGATGATCGCCTGTCTGTTCGCGCTGCAGCTCGCCTGTCTGGACAAGCAGCTTAAATCGAGAAAAATCAGCAACCTGCCAGCCATGCCGCCATTGATGACAGTGGAGAAACGGCTATTTCAGTTGATCTCTGCAGGGGTGCTGCTACTGACACTTTCCATCGCCTCCGGCCTCTTCTTCCTCGAAGATATGTTCGCCCAGGGCAAGTCTCACAAGGCAGTGCTCTCCATCCTGGCATGGTGTGTTTACGTGTTGCTACTGTGGGGTCATCACACCTATGGCTGGCGCGGCCGTAAAGTCATCACACTCAGTCTGATCGGCAGCTTCATCCTGACTCTTGCCTACTTTGGCAGCCGCTTCGTCAAAGAAGTGCTGCTGAGCTGACACCTATACTCTTTTAGCCATACCATCCAACAGGAGCCCTTTTTGGACAGCATCTCAACGAGTACATTACTGATTGTTCTCGTTATCTTGATCCTTCTTTCCGCCTTCTTCTCCAGTGCCGAAACCGGCCTGATGTCCATCAACCGCTACAAACTGCGGCATCTGGCACAGACCAAACACAAAGCCGCACGTCGCGTCGAACAACTGCTCGCCCGCCCCGATCGCCTGCTGGGATTGATCCTGATCGGCAATAATCTGGTCAATATCCTCGCCTCCGCCATCGCCACCATCGTCTGTATCCGGCTGTTTGGTGATCTCGGGGTCGCCATCGCCACCTTCGGCCTGACCCTGGTGGTGCTGGTATTCGGTGAAGTGACGCCAAAGACCCTGGCAGCCATGTTTCCGGAGAAGATCGCCTATCCCGCCTCCTGGATCCTCAAGGGGCTGATGGTGCCGCTCTCGCCGCTGGTCTGGCTGATCAACGGCATCACCAGCGGCCTGCTCAAGATGCTGAAGATCAATCCCAACAAGGATGACTCCCTCAACACCGAGGAGCTGCGCACCATCGTCAATGAGGCGGGTAACCTGATCCCCCAGCGTCATCAGGAGATGCTGCTGAGCATTCTGGATCTCGACAAGATGCTGGTCGAGGACATCATGGTGCCGCGCAGCGATATCTACGCCATCGACATCAACGACGACTGGAAGAGCATCCAGCGCCAGCTGGCCCACTGCGCTCACACCAAGATCCTGCTCTATCGCGACAATATCGACGACGTTGTCGGATTTTTACACGCGCGCGATGCCCTGCGGCTGGTAGCCAGGGACCAGTTCAACAAATCGAGTCTGTTGCGGGAAGTGGACGAGATCTACTTCATTCCGGAAGGAACGCCGCTCAACGTGCAGCTGGCCAAATTCCAGCGCAACAAGGAGCGAATTGGCCTGATCGTCGACGAATACGGCGATATTCAGGGGCTAATCACTCTGGACGATATTCTGGAAGAGATTGTGGGCGACTTTACCACCTCCATGACGCCTGCACCGAGCGACGAGATCCATCCCCAGTCAGATGGTTCTTATCTGGTCGAAGGCTCAGCCAATATTCGTGAGCTGAACAAGGAGATGAACTGGCACCTGCCCATCGACGGCCCGCGTACCCTCAACGGCCTGATCCTCGAATATCTGGAGGAGATCCCCCAGCCCAACATCGGGATCCGGTTGGCCGGTTATCCTATCGAGATCCTCGATGTGGAGAACAACATGGTCAAGATGGCGCGGATCATGCCAGCATCGTACCGGGCGGAGTCGGATTCACAAGATTGAAAAAGGGCTGCCAGTGGCAGCCCTGTTCTATTGCTCATCGTTACTGTTCATCTTCATCATCCGGCTCCAGCACCAGCGTCGGGATCAACTCGCCAAACACCCTCTGTAGCTCGTCACGGTTGGCCAGCAGGTCTTGCAGCGTATAGCTGTCCATCACCGCCAGAAACGCATCCATCGCCTCTTTCAGCGCACTCTTGAGCAGACAGACAGAGACGATGTGGCAAGCGGGCGAGCCGCAGTCAATGCCGTCCAGATTGCCTTCCAGCGCCCTGATCACCTGCCCGATATTGATGGTGGCGGGATCGCAAGCCATGCGAATACCGCCATTCTTGCCACGCTGGGATTGCAGATAGCCCAGCTTCACCAGCTGATTGACCACCTTCACCATGTGGTTGCGGGAAACGCCATACAGGGCCGATACCTTGGCAACGCTCGACAACTCCCCTTCCGGCAGGGTGGCAAGATAGAGCAGGGCTCTCAATCCGAAATCTGTATAACTGGTTAGTCTCATAAAACCTGATTAGCGTGATGCGAAAAGTGGAGTATTGATTCAAATCAAATAAACATCTAGGATGCCACTTATTAAATGACATTTTATATGTTCAATTAGAACGAGGCCCCTATGCTAGATCAAACCACCGTTGCCGTCATCAAAAGCACCATTCCGCTGCTCGAATCGGCAGGCCCTGCCCTCACCCAGCACTTCTACCAGCGGATGTTCAGCCATAACCCGGAGCTGAAAGATATCTTCAACCTGGCCCACCAACGAAGTGGCGGCCAGCCGCTGGCCCTGTTCAATGCAGTCGCCGCGTATGCCAAGAATATCGACAATCTGGGAGCGCTCGCCGGTGCAGTCGAGCGGATTGCGCACAAACATACCGGATTCCTGATCCAGCCGGAACAATATCACATTGTAGGTAGTCATCTCTTGGCCACGCTCAAAGAATTGGGCGGAAGTGCGGTCACCGACGAGGTGCTGGAGGCTTGGGGCAAGGCGTATGGCGTGCTGGCAGACATCTTCATCGGCCGCGAGCAGGAGATCTATCAGGAGAAGGCCAATCAGGATGGCGGCTGGCAAGGTACCCGCACCTTCATCATCAAGGAGAAGCGGGCCGAGAGCGCCCCCATCACCTCCTTCCTGCTGGCGCCGGAAGATGGCAAGCCGGTATTGACCTTCAAACCGGGCCAATACCTCAGCGTCAAGCTGGTTCACCCCGAGCTGGAATATCAGGAGATCCGCCAGTACTCCCTCTCCGATGCCCCCAACGGGCAGGATTACCGCATCAGCGTCAAGCGTGAACCGCAGGGTCAGGCCTCCAATCTGCTGCACGATCACCTGCAGGCGGGTGACAAGATCGAGGTGATGCCCCCCACCGGCGATTTCTACCTGAAAGCCGACAGCCAGACCCCGGTGGTACTGCTCTCCGCCGGTGTCGGCGTGACGCCGATGATGAGCATGCTCAACCAGCTGCTGGCGAGCGGCCATCAGGCCGATATCACCTGGCTGCACGCCTGCGAACAAGGTGCTGTACACGCCTTTCGGGAGGATATTCAGCAAAAATCCCGCCAGCATCCCAACTTGTTGAGCCGGGTCTGGTATCGGGAGCCGGAAGCCAGTGACGTGCAGGGTCAAGATTACGATCTGTCAGGCACCATGGATCTGACTGCCGTGAAGGAGCGCATCACGCCAGAGGCCCACTACTACTTCTGTGGCCCTGTCGGCTTCATGCAGGAGATCAAGCGACAGCTGCTGGCTGCTGGGGTGCCAGCGGGGCAGCTCCATTACGAAGTTTTTGGCCCCCACCAAGATCTCTAAGGCGCGGGCGGCCATATAACAGAGGGAGGTTCCGGCCTGTCATGGCACGGCGGCTGGAACCGGACCCACAGGTGCAGATCTGTGGGTCATTTTTTTGGATCAGTGCATCGCCTTGGCGCGGGCCACCACGTTGGCCGGCATCCGGTTGCCAAGACGGCTGAGCAGACTCGCCGCCTTCTGGTGAAGCGCCTTGTCACCGATGACGGAGCCATGGAGCCAGCGATAGGCGTCCTCATAATCGAGCGGACTGCCCATCCCCTGCAGCAGCATCTCGACCCACTCGATGCGGGCCCGCAGAAAACCGAGGCTGGCCGCCTCGCGCATCAGGGTCTCGGCTCGCACCAGATCCTTCTGCACTAAAGTTCCTTTCCAGTAGTAGCGGCCCAACTGCTCCAGCGCCGGTGCTAACCCCTGATTGGCCGCCTCCCACATATATTGCACCCCGATCTCGGCATTGGGTTTGGTACAGACTCCCCACGCCAGCATATCCCCCCAGAGGAATTGATAGGCCGGGATCTTCATCACCGAGGCGCGTGCTTCGATATCCTGAGTCAGCTGACAGCGATCCTGTTTAACCTGAGTGAGGTGGCGCCCCTGCTCAATCCAGTTGAGCAGCTCGTCCTGACGATAGAGCGGCACCGCCTGCAACTCGCCAGCGGCCAGAGGTGCGGGAGGCGCCACCACAGCGGCGGGTTCCGCCGGTTTTGGCAGCGGCGCGGCCCCCTCGCCACTACTGGCAACGGCTGTGACCGGCTCGGCCGGAAGCAAGACAGGGACAGCCTCAGAGGGATTGGGATTGGGAGTGGCGGCAGAGACAGGCGCCGTTGCCACCGCAGCACTGCTTGCAGTCGGCATCGAGGCACTGACCGCTGGCGCATCGCTTGATACGGCAGCCGATACCGCCTCGGCACCATAGAGGGGCGCGGTGAATGCACCGACAAGAACGAGAAGGGTAAGGGGTTTCATCATAAGGATCTCCTGCTGCACTCTGTTATCGGCACCAACCCCCATCCCCTTAGCCTGCCGGGTGGATCTCATCAATACAAAAGGGAGCCGAAGCTCCCTTGTTGGCACGGTTGACCCGCTTACTTGACGAAATCGACACCCAGCTGGATATCGGCTTTCAGGGTAGCAAGCATGCCTTCCATCGCTTCCTGCTCGAACGCGCTCAGCTTGCCGTAATCCAGTACGGTTTCGACGCCGTTCTTGCCCAGCAGTACCGGCTGCGCGAAGAAGGTGGCGTGCTCGCCGTTGCCTTCCACGTAGGCGCACTCGACAACGTTGGCTTCGCCCTGCAGACCCTTGATGAGGGAGAGACCAAAACGGCAAGCCGCCTGACCCATGGAGAGAGTGGCAGAACCGCCACCGGCTTTGGCCTCAACTACTTCGGTGCCGGCATTCTGGATGCGCTTGGTCATGGCAGCCACTTCTTCAGCGGTGAAGGAGGCGCCTTCAATCTGGGAGAGCAGCGGCAGAATGGTGACGCCACTGTGACCACCGATCACGTTGACGCGTACCTTGTCGATGTTCAGCCCTTTGGCGGCGGCCACGAAGGTCTCGGCGCGGATCACGTCCAGGGTGGTAACGCCGAACAGGCGACGCTTGTCATAGACACCGGCTTTCTTCAGCACTTCGGCAGCGATGGCAACGGTGGTGTTGACCGGGTTGGTGATGATGCCGATCAGTGCTTTCGGGCAAGTGGCCGCGCACTTCTCGACCAGATTCTTGACGATACCGGCGTTGATGTTGAACAGGTCGGAGCGATCCATCCCCGGCTTGCGTGCCACACCGGCGGAGATCAGCACCACATCGGCCCCAACCAGCGCAGGAGTCGGATCTTCACCGCAGAAGCCCTTGATGGCGACATCGGTAGGAATATGACTGAGGTCAACGGCCACACCCGGGGTGACCGGGGCGATGTCATACAGGCTCAGCTCGGAGCCAGCCGGCAGACGGTTTTTCAACAGCAGAGCGAGGGCTTGACCGATGCCACCAGCGGCACCCAGAACGGCAACTTTCATGATCAACTCCATGTTTAAGCGTAGGTTTAAGGTTGTTTCTTGTTGTGCGCCCAACCTTAATGGATCCCCCCATAAAAAACAATCTGATAACAGTTGCAGTCACGGGTTCTGTGAGCCACGAAACACGCGGGAGCAAAAATTGGAGGGAAATACAAAAAATTGGAGGAGAAGCACAGTTTTTCTGCACATCTCCTTACCATAAAGAGGTAGTTGTGAAGGTTTCAGGATTGAAATGCCAACGCCCGTTTTTCACACCAGCGAAAACCAATTGTTAACAATCCGTTCATCGCCAGATAAAGCCCACCAGCCACCCCGAACACCGCCAGGGTATCGTAGGTCTGGGCGTTCAACCCCTGCGCCAGCCCCATGATGTCCATGATGGTGATGGTACTGGCGAGGGAGCTCCCCTTGAGCACCAGGATCACCTCGTTGGAGTAGGCAGGCACCAGATGACGGGCGGCGTGGCGCACTTTCATCCACAAGGTCTGGCGGCCGTTAAAGCCAAGCGCACGACACGCCTCTACTTCACCGGCCGGGATGGCATCGAGCGCCCCCTTGAACAACCGGGTGGAGTAGGCCGCCGTGTTGAGACCCAGCGCCAGCACGGCACAGAACCAGGGTTGCTTGAGCAGCGGCCAGAGCGGGCTGGCTTTCAGCCACTCGAACTGGCCCGGCCCGTAGTAGATGAGGAAGATCTGGATCAGCAGCGGCGTGCCGGTAAAGAGCAAGACCCACAGCTGCACCAGCTGGGTCGCCACCGGCAGGCGCAGCTCCAGCACCCAGGTCATCAGGGCCGCCAGCACAATCCCCAGCAGCAGGCTGAACAGGGTCAGCTCCAGCGTGGTGACCAGACCGCCCAGCAACGTAACGAGATACTCTTGCATCAGTTAGCCTCCGTAGCGGCGGGTGTAGCGGGCAGCCAGCCCGAGGCAATATTCACTCACCAGACTGATGGCCAGATAGATGAGGGCGGCGGCGGCATACCAGGTGAAAGGCTCATAGGTACTGGCCGAGGCCATCTGGGCCTGACGCATCATCTCGTTGACCCCGATAAGCGACACCAGCGCGGTATCTTTCAGCAACACCAGCCACTGGTTGCCGAGGCCCGGCAGGGCATGACGCCACGCCTGCGGCAACACGATGCGAAAGAAGATGTGGCTCTTGCTCAACCCCAGCGCCAGTGCTGCTAATCGTTGCCCGGCAGGCACCGCATTGAGCGCCGCCCGCAGGGTCTGGGTCGCATAGCTGGCGAACAGCAGGGAGAGCGCCAGCACGCCACAGGCGAACGGGCTGAACTCCACATACTCGCCAGTGATGAGGAACAGCACCTGGGTCGAGCCGAAGTAGATGAACAGCACCACCAGCAACTCGGGCAGGCCACGGATCAGCGTGGTCAGGGTGGCCACCGGCCACACCAGCGCACGCTGCTTGCTGAGCTCGGCGGCACTGAACGCCAGTGCCAATACCATGCCCCCGACCAGTGATGCCAAGGCCAGCCCGAGGGTCATCCAGGCTGCATCCAACAACAGGCTCAACATGGCTTACTGCGCGAAGTATTTGTCGAAGATTTTCTGATAGGTGCCGTTGGCCTTGATCTCGGCCAGCCCCTTGTTCAGCTGGGTCAGCAGCTCCTGATTGCCCTTGGCGACCGCAATGCCAAAGCCGGTACCGAAGTACTTGGCATCGGTCACCGGCGCCCCCACCACGGCATACTCCTTGTGTTGCTTGAGCCAGTCGGCAGCAACGGCGGTATCAGCAAACACACCGTCGGTACGGCCATTCATCATGTCGAGGAAGGCGCTCTGGTAGCTGGCGTACGGCACGGTCAGCAGACCCTTGCTCACCCAGTTATCCACCAGATAGGACTGGTGAGAGGTGCCGTTCTGCACGCCGACTGTCTTGTCGACCATCTCTTCCGGCCCCTTGAAGGCCCCTTTCTTGGCGACGAATACTGCCGAGTTCTCGTAGTAGATGTCAGAGAAGTCGACCTGCGCGGAGCGCTCAGGGGTTACGTCCATGGCGGCGATGGCGGCATCGTAGCGACGGAATTTCAGGCTGGGGATCAGGCTGTCAAAGGCCTGGTTGTGGAAGCTGCACTCCAACTTGGCCTGCTCGCAAATGGCTCGCGCCAGATCGATGTCAAAACCCTGAAACTCGTTCTTGTCATCCAGGTATTCGAACGGTGCGTAGGTGGCCTCGGTGGCGAACTTGATCTCTTTGGCCATGACGGAGGTACTCAACAGGCCCATGGCAGCAACCAACAACAGACTCTTTTTCATGACAGCTTCCTTATCGATTCAATATCAATGCATCAAGAATTCGGCAAACCGGCTGGTTTGCGGGGATTGGAAAATGGCGGCGGTGCCGGATTCGATGATCCGCCCCTTCTCCAGATAAATCACCTGACTGGCCACCTTGCGGGCAAAGTCGACCTCGTGGGTCACCACCACCTGGGTAATGCCGGTCTGGCTCAGGTTGCGGATGATCTCGGCAACCTCTTTGGTGATCTCGGGATCGAGGGCTGCAGTCGGCTCATCAAACAGCAGCACTTCCGGGTCCATCATCAGGGTACGGGCAATGGCCACCCGCTGCTGCTGACCGCCGGAGAGACGTGCCGGCCAGGCATCGCGCTTGTCGGCCAGTTGCAGCTGGGCCAGCAGATAGGCCCCCTTCTCGATGGCGGCCTCCTTGCTCATGCCAAGCACCTTGACCGGCGCTTCAATCAGATTCTCCATCACAGTGAGATGTGGCCAGAGATTGTACTGCTGGAACACCATCCCCACCTTGCGACGCAGCAGTTGAGACTGGCGGTTGAATTCGGCAGCAGAGAGGGAGTTCGGGAAAGAAAATTCACTTTCGCCAATCCGCAGAACACCCGCATCCGGGGTATCCAGCAGGTTCATCATCCGTAGCAGGGAACTCTTGCCAGCACCACTCGGGCCCAGCAACACCAAGGTTTCACCGGGGGATGTCCGAAAGCTGACCTGTTGCAGAACCGGCACCTTGTGCCAAGACTTCTCGATGCCTATTAATTCAATACCCATACAGCCCAATTGAATAAGTTTTCAAAATTTCATCCCGATTCTATCCCTAATAAAGGTTGATGCAAGCCATTTTTGAATCAATATGCAGAACAAGCGCCGCTTCCTTGCAAAAAACGGCATATGAATGCAAAATGGCCTCGCTGTTCGTATCTGCCGCCTGTATCGCACAGGCCGCCACACCTCCTCATTCGTGAGACCAAGATGAAACACAACGACAAGCAAGAAAAACTGGCCAAGGCCTTTAAAGCCTTGCTGAAAGAAGAGCGCTTTGGCTCCCAGGCAGAAATCGTCACCGCCCTGCAAGAGCTGGGCTTCGAGAACATCAACCAGTCCAAGGTATCGCGCATGCTGAGCCGCTTCGGCGCCGTTCGCACTCGCAATGCCAAGATGGAGATGGTCTACTGCCTGCCGGTGGAACTGGGCGTGCCCACCACCTCCAGCCCGCTCAAGAATCTGGTACTGGATGTCGATCACAACGGCGCACTGGTGGTGATCCACACCAGCCCGGGCGCAGCCCAGCTGATCGCCCGCCTGCTCGACTCCCTCGGCAAGGCAGAGGGGATCCTCGGCACCATCGCCGGTGATGACACCATCTTCATCACCCCGACCAGCGACACCGATATCGAAGAGCTCTACCTCTCCGCCCTCGAGCTGTTCGAACAGACGCCGTAATGGCCGCCACCGCATCATAGCGGTCATGCCAGAACGAAAAATCCCGGCCAAGGCCGGGATTTTTGTTTTCTGAGTCTTCGTCAGGCGGGCTTATTTGCCCTGCGCCATCAGAAAACCTTCCGATGGGGCGAAGAAGGCCGCGCCAGTCACTGCCTTGGTGAAACGCAGCAGGTGGTCGAAGTGGCTGCCCTCCCCCTTGTACATGCTGGCCAGCATGGCGTTGAAGTGCTGCTGGGTGCGGCAGCAGGAGATGAAGTAGAGTCCCTGCTCGGTCATGGTGCCCCAGGGCATGCTCTGGCGCAGGATCTCCATGGACTCCCCTTTCGGCGTCTTGAGGTTGACCCGCTTGATGTGCGCAGTCAGCGGCTTGGCGGCAGATTCATACTCGATGTTGTCGGGCTTGGTGCGACCGATAATGTCTTCCTGCTCTTTCTGCGCCAGCTTCTCCCAGTCGCTCATGGCATGGACCCAGCGCTGGACGTGGATGTAGGAGCCACCGGCAAACTCGCCTTCCGCCAGCAGCGCAACTTCGGCGCGATGCTCATCCTGCGGGTTCTCGGTACCGTCGACGAAACCGGTCAGGTCACGGCAATCCAGATTGCGGAAACCGCGCACCTCTTCAGCCAGCTCTACCAGTCCGGCCAGCAGCGCCATCACGCGATGACCGGCGTGGTGCAGCACATCCACCCGATCGGCACGCAGCTGAATAAAGAGATCAAACGGGGTGTTGGGGGCTTCCTGACCGTTGGCGGATTGCGCCATAAAGCTGCGGAACTGGGGCGGACGTGCGGCAGGGTAGAGACCATCCCAGGCGTCGGCGCCGACGGCGACCAGACCGCTGAAACCGGCCTCGGGGAAATCGGCGGCGACCGCCTGCCACAGGGCGGGCAATTTGGCCAGACGGCCGACCAGTTCGGCGGCATCGCCGGTGCGATTGAACATCAGATAGAGGGCGTGCAGATTGGGCTCTGCGCAGATCCCGGCTTGGGCTTTCATATATCTCTCCCCTGAGTAGGCGTTAGCGTTATGGGCTATTAGCGTTGCGCGATTATAAACCAGAGCAGCTCCAGTTCTTTGATTTCACGACGATATCACGCGTTCAGGGTAAAGGGTCAAACAACACCAGCGTATGAGGCGCCACCCGGATGCGGGCCCGCATCCCCTCAAGAGGCTCGCCAATGCTCGCCTCCAGCTGCAGATCGCCACACTCGAACAGCACCCGGCAGTGATGGCCGAGGAACTGCTGCTCCACCACCTTGAGCTCCCCATCTGCGGCGCTCTCCAGCAGCAGTTGCTGGGGTCTGAGCATCAGTTGCAACTGCTCGCCCACCGCGCGGCCATGAGGCTCGCTGCCACAGATGACCCCGAGCGCCGTCTGCACGCAGTGGCTGTCCACCACCTCGGCAGCCAGATAGTTGACCCCACCGAGAAACTCCGCCACGAAGCGGTTTTGCGGGCGGCGATAGAGCTGCTCCGGCTGGCCCACCTGCTCGATGTGACCTGCGCGAAACAGCGCCAGCCGATCGGCGAAGGCGAACGCCTCCTCCTTGCTGTGGCTGACGAAGATGGCGCCGATACCCTGCTGCTTGAGCAGGGCGCGGATCTCGAGGATCAACTTCATCCGCACCTGGGTGTCGATGTTGGAGAAGGGTTCATCCAGCAGCATGAGCCGCGGCTTGCACACCAGCGCCCGGGCGATGGCCACCCGCTGCTGCTGGCCACCGGAGAGCTGGTGCGGATAGCGATCCCCCAGCCCCTGCAGATTGACCAGCGCCAGCGCCTCGTCCACCTGCTGCTGGCGGGCCCGGCGCTCAAGTTTGGTCAGGCCGAAGCCGACGTTGTCGGCCACCGTCAGGTGGGGAAAGAGGGCGTAATCCTGAAAGATCATCCCGATATTGCGCGCCTCGGGAGGCACGCTGGCACCCGCCCCGTCAAGCAGGGTATCGCCGAGGCGGATCGAGCCCTCTGCCAGCGGCAGCAGGCCGGCGATAGCCTTGAGCAGCGTGGTTTTGCCGCAACCACTGGCCCCCAGCAGGCAGACGATCTCGTTGTCTGCCACCGTCAGGGAGAGCTGTTCCAGCACATTGCGGCCGTTGTAACGGCAGCTGACATTTTCAACCTGCAAACAGGACAAGGCTGACTTCCTCTCGTTTCTGGCGGCGCGCAGCCTTTCGGTTCAGCGCACCGCATGCAATTTCATTGGCCGACGTGGCGACTCAGTGGCCGGGACTATCCAGACTGCGGTTGACCCAGATCAGCGGCAACAGCCCCACCAGCACGATGACAATGGCCCCCAGCGCGCCGCGCTCCAGCATCTCGTCCGAGACGAACTGGTAGACGTGGGTCGCCAAGGTATCGAAGTTGAACGGCCGCAGCAGCAGGGCGGCGGGCAGCTCCTTCATGGATTCGATGAACACCAGCATGGCGCCGGCAAACAGACCGCGGCGCACCAGCGGCAGATGGACCCGCCGCAGCATGGCCCCATCTCCCTGCCCCAGAGAGCGGGCCGCCATATCGAGGCTGGGGGAGATCTTGCCCATGCTGCTCTCCACCGAGCCGATGGCGATGGCCACGAAGCGCACCAGATAGCCGAACACGATGGCGGTGATGGTGCCGGTCAGCAGCAGCCCCGGCCCCTGACGCCCGAGCCACTCTGCCAGATCGTTGATGGCAAAGTCGAGGGCGGTGAGCGGCACCAGCACCCCGATAGCAAGCACAGTGCCCGGCATGGCGTAACCCATGGCGGCGATGCGCAGCGGCAGCAGACTCTTGATCCCGCCATCGAGGCGGCGGAAGAAGCCGAGCAGCAGGGCAATCCCCATCGCCAGCAGGGCAGTCAGCGCCGAGATAAGCAGGCTGTTGCCAGCGAAGCGGACGAACTCCGGCGTCCAAGAGAGTTCGAAGTAGCGAACGCCGTAATCGAGCAGGATGACGAACGGCAGGCCGAAACCGGCCAGCACCAGCCCCCAGCACCAGAGAGCGGCCAGCCAACGACTCATCCCCTTGAGCGGATAGCGCAGCGGCTGCTCATGGCCCATCGACTTCTGGAACACCTGCTGCCGACTGCGCGAGCGGCGTTCCAGCGCGATCAGCAGCACCACCGCCAGCAACATCAGGCAGGAGAGTTTGGCCGCGGTGGCCAGACTGCCGTAACCGAGCCAGGTGTCGTAGACCGCCGTGGTCAAAGTGTTGATGGCAAAGAAGTGGACGGTGGCAAAATCGGCCAACGTCTCCATCGCCACCAGCGACACCGCCACCATGATGGCGGGGCGCGCCAGCGGCAGACTGAGGCGGCGGAAGCTCTGCCACGGGGTACAGCCGAGCAGGCGGCTGGAGTGGATCAGGCTGACTGACTGCTCGAGAAAAGAGGCGCGGGTCAGCAGATAGACATAAGGGAACAGCACCAGCGCCAGCACCCAGGCGGCGCCGCCAAGGGAGCGAATGGCCGGAAACCAGTAATCGGCAGGACTGTTCCAGCCAAATAGTGCTCGCAACCCGGCCTGTAGCGGGCCCGAGTAATCGAGCAAGTCGGTATAGACGTAGGCGACGATATAGGAGGGCATCGCCATCGGCAGCATCAAGGCCCACTGCAAAGCGCGCCGCCCCGGCACCTGACACATGGCCACCAGCCAGGCGGTGGGCACGCCAAATAGCAGGCTTAGCAATACTACGCCGACCACCAGCCCCAGGGTATTGCCCAGATAATCGAGCAGCACGGTATCGGCGAGGTGGCGAAAGAGATCTCCCTCAGCCGAGAAGGCAGAGAAAAGCAGGGCTATAACCGGTAAACCCAGCAGCAGGGCGATGGCCCAGCTGCCGGTCATCCATCCAAAATTTTTCATGAGACCACAGATGTTGATGGGGCCGTTGGCCCCATCTGATTACAAATCGAACTTCACTTCATCCAGCAACTGCAAGGCGTCCTTGCGGTGCTTGGCGTAATCGCTGACCGGTAGTGCGTCAGACTTGAAACTGCCCCAAGACTTGACCATGGCGGAAGGCTCGACTCCGGCCTTGACCGGATATTCGGCATTCACGTCCGCATACATGTGCTGGGCGGTGTCGCCAGCCAGAAACTCCATCAGCTTCTGGGCCTCGGCCTTGTTCTTGGCATACTTGGTCATGGCCACGCCGCTCACGTTGACGTGGGCACCGCGGTCAGCCTGGTTCGGGAAGTTGATATAGACCGCATCCGCCCAGGACTTCTGCGCAGGATCTTTCAACATGGCGCCCAGATAGTAGCTGTTGCCGAGCGACACGTCACAGATACCATCCTTGATCGCCTTGACCTGATCCCGGTCGTTGCCCTGTGGCTTGCGCGCCAGGTTGGCCTTGACCCCTTCCAGCCAGGTTTTGGTCTCGGCCATGCCGTGATGGGCAATCATGGAGGAGACCAGCGCCACATTGTACTCATGCTTGCCGCTGCGGGTGCAGATTTTTCCTTTGAATTCAGGCTTGGCCAGATCTTCGTAGCTGATGGTGTCGAGCTTGCCGAGGCGATCCTTGCTGGAGTAGATGGCGCGAACCCGGGTGGTCAGGGCGAACCAGCGATTCTCCGGATCACGATAGATGGCGGGGATGTTCTCCTGCAGGATCTTGCTGTCCACCGGCTGCACCAGCCCCTTGTCTACCAGATCGGTCAGGCGGCTGATATCGGTCGTCAGCATCAGGTCGGCCGGAGAGAGCTTGCCTTCCCGCTCCAGACGCTCGTTCAGCCCCTCTTTGGCGAACACCACGTTCACCATGATGCCCGATTCCTTCTCGAACTGCTGGATGATGGGCTTGATCAGCTCATCCTGCCGGTTGGAGTAGACATTCACTTCCCCGGCCGCCAATGCCGACTGAGCTGCCAACGCAGAGAAAGCCAGTGCCAACATCTTCATTTTCATCATCCATTCCTTGATTAGCTATACAGAGTGATAACGATTTCCGTTTGCATTCTGCATACATCTTATAAGCGGATCAAGAAAGCTCGCCGTCGCCACATCACATATTTAATCGCCCATAAATGAAAAGGGCCGGATGGAATCCCATTCGGCCTCTTCTGAGCAAAACGTTATGTTGATCAGGCTTCAATAAGCGCTCACGCCATCGGGAATTCCCGAGATCGGGAGTTCAACAGATCTGTACGTCACTGATACGGTTCATCACAGCGCCTCGTCGTCACTCTCGCCGGTGCGGATGCGCACCGCTTGCAGCAAGTCGTAGACAAAGATCTTGCCGTCGCCGATCTTGCCGGTATAGGCCGCCTTGCAGATCGCCTCGATCACCCCTTCCACGTTATCATCGGCGGTAGCAATCTCCAGCTTCACCTTGGGCAGGAAGTCGACCTGATACTCGGCTCCCCGGTATAATTCGGTGTGTCCCTTCTGGCGGCCAAATCCCTTGACCTCGGACACGGTCAGCCCTTCCACCCCCAGGTTGGCAATAGCCTCGCGGACATCGTCCAACTTGAACGGTTTGATAATCGCACTAATCAGCTTCATCTGGTTGCTCCCAATCCATGGTGTGTCATGAATCGGGTTTCAATTCTTATGCCAAGTATTTTTATTGTTTTATTTCATATAGATAGAGTTTAATGTCGGCGCCATTCGCCAGGCACATCCCCATAACCGGCCAGCACGCCCCATAATGAGGCACCATGCTGCAGCGGTCAGCGGGTATGCACCAAACAAGAGCAAAACAGCATGTTAGTTATCTCCAACAGCGTCACGATTCCCTGGCATGAGCTGCAATTTCAGACCATGCGGGCACAGGGCAACGGCGGACAGCACGTCAACAAGACCGACTCCGCCGTCTGGTTGCGCTTCGATTACCGCAACTCTCCCAGCCTGACGCCCCTCTACAAGGAGGGTCTCGACAAGCTGAGCGACAGTCGGGTACACGACGGCTTTATCCTGATCCGGGTCGAGAGCCATCGCAGCCAGGACATGAACCGCAAGGAGGCGATGAGCCGTCTGGTGGAGTTGCTGAAGAAAGCAGCCTGGCGCCCCAAGGCTCGTCATGCCACCAAGCCGACCCGCAGCTCCCAGCGCAAACGGGTCGATGCCAAGAAACGCAAGGGGGATATCAAGTCCGCCCGCGGCAAACCGGTTCTGGACTGAGCCAACCCCCAAAGGATGTCCGCCGATGAGATACAGTTTTTGCGACAGCGCCCGCGGCCCCCTGCTGGTCGCCATTGATCAGGATGGCCTGCGCCACGTGGAGTTCATGCACGGGGAGCGCCCCGTCATGCCGCAGGCTGACTGGCAACGGGATGACAAGGCACTGGCCCCCTATCTTGCCCAGTTCAACGCCTATTTCGCCGGAAAATTGCAGCAGTTCGATCTGCCCATGGCAGCGAAGGGCACCCCGTTCCAGCAAACGGTGTGGAACGCTTTGTGTGATATCCCCTATGGCGAGACCGTGAGCTATCTCGAGATTGCCCAGGCTATCGGCAATCCCAAGGCAGTGCGAGCAGTAGGCGCTGCCAATGGCCGCAATCCGCTGAGCATCATAGTACCCTGCCATCGGGTGATCGGACGCAGCGGCGAGCTGACCGGCTATGCTGGCGGCATTCCCATCAAGCGCTGGTTGCTGGCACTGGAACAGACAGGCACAACATTCGAGCTGGCCCCATGAGACGATGAGCGCCTTGGAGAGGGCGGGACAATATGGTGGCCAGAATGAAAAGGCTTTCTGCCAGTGGCCACGCTTTGCTGACAAGATGAACAGAAAATGAAGAATCGCCTCAGAACTACTTCAGATTGAGCTTGGCATGATGGCTCCATACTTGAATGGCACGGCTCATTCGCTGATTCAAGTAGCACCCATGTGACGCTTCCAATCTGTCTTTTTCCCCGCGCCTCCTCTGAGGCGCATTTTTTGTGCCAACACAACAGGCCACCACCCGGCTTGAGTGGCCTGAACGCCACAAAATCTGCGCCCGCCCAAAAACCAAGAGGCGAAGGATCCTCCTTCGCCTCTGACGTAACAACTGGCTACTCGCTCTGGGGCAGGAACTGCAGTTCAGGCGCCGAGGAGGTCAGCACATCGGCGCAATAATCCCAGGTCGAGATGCGATAGTGCTGCAGATCTTCATCCAGATGCAGACCGTCCGACTCCTGATGGAACCAGCTGGCAAAACGGGATGGGGTGATGAGCTGGATCTGCTCTTCGATGGCGTGGCTATCCTTCCCCTCGGCCAGATCGCAATCTTCGATAACCCGCAGGGCGTAGATATGGCGAAAATAGACCCGGCAGAGAATTTGCGGGGGCAGATCGATGCTGCGTGCCCGCCCCAGCATGATGGTCAGAGAGTCGCTCCAGAGATCCTGATGCAGCTCGGCCACAACCAGACCAGGCGGTAGCTGGCGGGACGGAGCCCAAGGGACGGCAACCTGCCGAATGGCATTTTTCTGTTCCATATTCACCTCACGACAACTCGCTCCCTGTCTTGAGTCTATCTGAACCACATAGTCCCCGCGAAGGCAATCGATGGACAATAAAAACGGCAATAAAAAAGCCGACGTATCAAACGTCGGCGAATAAAAAGTGCTTACAACAGAGGATTCACATATTCAGACCTGTGGGTCGAAAGATTGGTTCCCTCTTTTTGTAATTAATTTTCGG
This sequence comes from Aeromonas sp. 11P, assembly GCF_051920165.1. NCBI lineage: Bacteria > Pseudomonadati > Pseudomonadota > Gammaproteobacteria > Aeromonadales > Aeromonadaceae > Aeromonas > Aeromonas sp. 11P. The sequence continues at coordinate 3,532,280 of NZ_JBQBDJ010000004.1, read as the reverse complement.
CGCGTTTAAACATCAGGGTATGGGCGTCCGACTCTTCCGGTACGAAGTAGTAGCCCTCGGCGTTGAAACCGGTCAGCTGCTCCACCTCGGTCAGACGGTGCTTGATGATGTGGCGAGCCATCATGCCGCGCGCCTTCTTGGCGTAGAAGCTGATGATCTTGAACTGGCCGTTCTTCTCATCCTTGAAAACCGGTGTGACAATCCGCCCTTTCAGGCTCTTGGGCCGTACCGACTTGAAATACTCGTCGGAGGCCAGATTGATCAGCACTTCATCCCCCTGCGCAGCCAGCGCGTCGTTGAGATGGTGAGTGATCACCTCGCCCCAGAACTGGTAGAGATCCTTGCCGCGACTATTGTCGAGCCTGGTCCCCATCTCCAGCCGGTAGGGCATCATCAGATCGAGGGGGCGCAGCACGCCGTAGAGGCCGGAGAGCATCCGCAGGTGCGCCTGAGCGAAGTCAAAATCGGCCTCGCTGAAATCCTCTACCGCCAAACCGGTGTAGACATCCCCCTTGAAGGCCAGCAGCGCCTGACGGGCGTTGGCGAGGGTGAAATCTGGCTGCCACTCGGCAAAACGGGCGGCATTGAGACCCGCCAGCTTGTCGCTGATCTTCATCAGAGTGGCGATCTGGTCAGGGCTCAGTTGGCGGGCTCGGCTAATCAGTTCGGCGGAGTGATCCAGCAGCTCGGGTTGGGTGAAACGGGGTGTCACCAGCGGTGACTCGTAATCCAGCGTCTTGGCCGGGGAAACCACAATCAGCATAACGTTCCTTTATGGCGAGGGGCCGAACGGCGGAGCGGCCCCATGATTCATTCATCCAGCGTCACATTGTCCAGCGTGCCTGTGCCGAGCCGCTCGCGACCGGAGAGCTTGATCAGCAGTCGCAGGTCGTTGGCCGAGTCGGCGTGGGCGAGTGCCTCACTGTAGCCAATCTGGCCGGCGCAGAACAGGCTGAAGAGCGCCTGATCGAAGGTCTGCATACCCAGCTCGGTGGACTTGGTCATCACCTCCTTGAGGCGATGCATCTCTCCCTTGCGGATGATGTCGGTGATGAGCGGGGTATTAAGCAGGATCTCGAACGCGGCGCAGCGCCGCTTGCCATCCATACTCGGCACCAGCTGCTGGGCGACGATGGCCTTGAGGTTGAAAGAGAGATCGAACAGGAACTGGCGGTGTTTCTCTTGCGGCACCAGATGGAGGATACGATCCAGCGCCTGGTTGGCATTGTTGGCATGCAAAGTGGCGAGACAAAGGTGTCCCGTCTCGGCAAACTGCAGGGCAAACTCCATGGTCTCCTGACTTCGGATTTCGCCGATCAGGATCACGTCTGGCGCCTGACGCAGCGAGCTTTTTAGCGCTACATCGAACGACTCGGTGTCGATCCCCACCTCTCGCTGGGTCACCAGACTGCGACCATGCTGATGGACGAACTCCACCGGATCTTCCACCGTCAGAATGTGACCATCGGCATGCTGGTTGCGATAGCCGATCATCGCCGCCTGGGTGGTCGATTTGCCCGCCCCGGTGGCGCCGACAAACAGCACCAGCCCCCGCTTGGCCATCGCCACCTCTTGCAGGATCTTGGGTAGCTGCAAATCTTCAAAGGTGGGAATGCGGGTCTCGATACGCCGCACCACCATGCCAGGCAGCTCCTGCTGCCAGAAGGCGCTGACCCGAAAACGGCCAAGCGCTTCGCGATAAATCGCGTAGTTGGCCTCCTTGGTGCGGATATAGCGCTCGAAGTGATCGCTGCTGAGGGTATCCCTGACCAACGTCAGCGCCCCCTTCTTGTCGAGCGCCTCCCCACCCAGCGACACCAGATGGCCATTCACCTTGAGGGTGGGCGGCGAGCCCACCGTCACAAACAGATCCGATCCCTTTCGCTCGACCAGCTCGCTCAGCAGATCATCCAGATTCATCATCTATCCCTCCCTGGGTGCGAGTCGCTTAAATGCTGTTGGGATCAACAGCCTTGGCCTTGGCATCGAGGGATGCCACCACGCCACGACTCACCAGCTGCTTGAGACTCTGATCCATGGTCTGCATGCCGTGGGTCATCCCGGTCTGGATCACCGAGTAGAGCTGGGCAATCTTGTCCTCCCGAATGAGGTTACGCACCGCCGGAATGCCCATCATGATCTCGTGAGCCGCCACCCGACCGCCACCGATACGCTTGAGCAGGGTCTGGGAGATAACCGCCCGCAGGGATTCGGAGAGCATGGAGCGCACCATGTCCTTCTCTGCGCCGGGGAAAACGTCGATGATACGGTCGATAGTCTTGGCCGCCGACGAGGTGTGCAGGGTGCCAAACACCAGATGGCCGGTTTCGGCGGCGGTCATGGCCAAACGAATGGTCTCAAGGTCGCGCATCTCGCCCACCAGAATGATGTCCGGGTCTTCCCGCAGGGCCGAGCGCAGGGCATTGCTGAAGCTCTTGGTATCCCGATGCACTTCCCGCTGGTTCACCAGACAGCGCTTGTTCTCGTGGACGAATTCGATGGGGTCTTCGATGGTGAGGATGTGGTGATGGAAGTTCTCGTTGATGTAGTTGACCATGGCCGCCAGGGTGGTCGACTTACCGGAACCGGTCGGGCCGGTCACCAGCACCAGACCCCGCGGGAACTCGGCGATCTTGCGGAAGATCTCCGGCGCATCGAGATCTTCGAGGCTCAGCACCGTGCTGGGGATGGTACGAAATACCGCGCCCGAGCCGCGCGCCTGCTGGAAGGCGTTGACCCGGAAACGGGCCAAATTGGGTACCTCGAACGAGAAGTCGACCTCGAAGTTCTCCTCCAGCTCCTTGCGCTGATGGTCGTTCATGATGTCGTAAATGAGCGCATGCACTTCCCGGTGTTCCAGGGCGGGCAAATTGATCTTGCGAACCTCACCATCAACCCTGATCATCGGGGGAACCCCGGCCGAGAGGTGTAGATCCGAGGCTTTATGCTTTACACTGAAAGCCAATAACTCTGTGATATCCATAGACTTGTCATTCTCCCATCACAAGATCACTAACGAAATATGAACCAGATTGCCCAGCACCTGTTTCAGGTAAAGGAACGTATTGCCCAGGCCGCCGAACGGGCTAGCCGCAACCTGCAGCAGATCCGCCTGCTGGCCGTGAGCAAGACCAAGCCGGTCGAGGCCATCATGGCTGCCCATGCCGCAGGTCAGTGCTGCTTTGGCGAATCCTACGCTCAGGAAGCAGCGGCCAAGATCGATACCTTGCGCCAGCAGCCGGAATATAGCGACATAGAGTGGCACTTTATCGGCCCTTTGCAATCGAACAAATCCAAACTGGTGGCCGAACGGTTTGACTGGGTGCAGAGCGTGGATCGGGACAAGCTGATCGACCGCCTCAACAACCAGCGCCCAACTACAATGGCACCGCTAAATGTTTGTCTGCAAATCAATATTAGCGGAGAGAGCAGTAAATCCGGAACGTCGGAACAAGAGATTTTCCGCCTTGCCGAGCAGGTCTATCAAAGTGAGCGACTGGTGCTGCGGGGGCTGATGGCCATTCCCGAACACACCAGCGACGAGGGCGTACTGGCCGCCCAAATGACCCGTATGCAGACTCTGTTCACCGAGCTTGCGCGACAATACCCCACGGTGGATACCCTCTCGATGGGGATGACCGAAGATCTCGAACTGGCGATCGCCCACGGTAGCACCATGGTGCGGGTCGGCACCGCCATCTTCGGCGCCCGTGACTACTCATAGGCAAGGCCAGCGGATAACCCATACTTCCGCCTCTTGCCGCGACTTCATCAACAGGAGCGTTTGATGGAACACCGAATTCTGGCGTCAGGTGGTGCAGGCAGCGCCAACCCCGCCGCGACCCCATGTGCAACAGGAGCATCTGATGCAGCATAGAACGCTGGCCTTTATCGGCGCGGGCAACATGAGCCGCAGCATCATCGCCGGACTGGTCAAGGCGGGTTATCCCGCCGAGCAGATCACTGCTGCCAACCCGAGCCAGCCCAAGCTGGAGGCGCTGGCGAGGGAACATGGCATTAGCATCACCCAGAGTAATGCCGAGGCAGCCCGAGGCGCCGAAGTGATCGTGCTGGCGGTCAAACCGCAGCTGATGGCCGGCATGCTGGCAGCACTGGTTGAAGAGCTGGGATCCCTTGAGGGCAAGCTGCTCATCTCCATCGCGGCTGGCATCAAGGTGGCGCGCCTTGGCGAGATGGCCGGTGGCCATGACCGCATCATACGCACCATGCCCAATACCCCTGCCCTGCTGGGTCTGGGCATGACCGGTCTCTATGCACCCGAACATATTGCCGCCGCGGATCGCGCGTTTGCCGAGCAGATGATGCAGGCGGTCGGCAAGACCCTCTGGGTGGAGCAGGAGTCCGGCATCAACGGCGTCATCGCCGCAGCGGGCAGTGCTCCGGCCTACTTCTTCCTCTTTATGCAGGCGATCGCCGAAGAGGCCGAAGCGATGGGTTTCTCGCCCGATCAGGCACGCCTGCTGGTGCAGCAGACCGCGCTGGGCGCAGCCGCCATGGTGGAGCAAAATCCCGAGCTGGCGCTGCAAACCCTGCGTGAGCAGGTCACCAGCAAGGGCGGCACCACAGCTGAAGCCATCAAGACATTCCAGCAGCAGGGACTGATGCCGCTGACTGCGCAAGCCATGCAGGCGGCCGTTGCTCGTGCCACCGAAATGGAAACCCTCTTCTAACAGGAGCCCAGATGAACACTGCTTACTTTCTGATTAACACCGTTTTCGATCTCTACCTGATGGTTATCCTGCTGCGCGTCTGGCTGCAGTGGGCCCGCGCCGACTTCTACAACCCGATGAGCCAGATGGTGGTCAAGCTGACCAATCCGCTGGTGATCCCGCTGCGCCGCCTTATCCCGGGCTTGGGCGGCATCGATCTCGCTTCCGTGGTGCTGGCGCTGGCTGTCGCCTTCCTCAAGCTGGCCCTGCTCAAGAGCATGAACGTACTGCTGGCGGACTGGCTCAGCATCAGCCTGTTTGCCGCGCTGACCGTGCTGAAGAAAGCGGGCTCGATGATCTTCTGGGTACTGCTGATCCGCGCCATCCTGAGCTGGGTCAGCCAGGGCCGCAACCCCATCGAATATGTGATGCATCAGCTGACCGAGCCGTTCCTCGCCCCTATCCGCCGCGTACTGCCGGCACTGGGCGGGCTGGATCTCTCGGTGCTGGTCGCCTTTATCGGCCTGCAAGCCATCAACTACCTGCTGGGTGACCTGTTCGGCCAGCTGTGGTGGATGATTTGATGCCAGCCGTCCTGCAACAAGGGGATGAACTGGTACTGCATCTGGTGATCCAGCCCAAGGCGAGTCGGGATCAGATCATCGGATTGCATGGCGAAGAGCTGAAAGTGGCCATCACGGCGCCGCCGGTTGATGGCCAGGCCAACAGCCATCTGATCAAGTTTCTGGCCAAGCAGTTCAAGGTGGCCAAGGGCCAGGTCACCATAGTGCGGGGCGAACTGGGGCGGCACAAAACCGTCGCCATCGACAGCCCCAAACAGTTGCCGCAAGAAGTGAGTGCACTGCTGAATGACACGCAAGGCTGAATGAATCGGCCTGCACCAACCGTAGATATGAGAGGGATGACAGATGAAAACAGCCTGGATGAGTGGCCTGCTGGCACTGCTGATGACCCTGCCGCTCAAGGCAGAACAGATGAAGGAGCTGGGGCCTTGGCTGGTGCACTACAACGCCTTCAACTCCAGCTTCCTCACCCCCGAGGTCGCCAAGGCGTATGGACTGGAGCGCAGTCGCTACAACGCCATCATCAATATCGCGGTACAGGACAAGCAGAAAGTGGCGCAAGCCGTGGGGATCACCGGCGAGGCCAAAAACCTGACCGGCACCATCCGCACCCTGAACTTTCAGGAGGTAAAAGAGGGCGATGCTATCTACTATCTGGCGACCCTCCCCTACCGCAACGAAGATACCTATCAGTTCACCCTGAAGATCATGGGCGGCGGGCAGCAACAGAACCTCAGCTTCCAGCAGACCTTCTACGTAGACTGAGCACCAACAAGAAGCCCCGACCAAGGCCGGGGCTTCATTTTATCCATATGACAAGGGCGCCATCAGGGCGCCCTTGTTACATCTATTCCGTACCGCAGCGGTTACAGGGCGAGGAACAGACCGGCCAGACAGGCGCTCATCAGGTTCGCCAGCACGCCGGAGAGAATGGCGCGCATGCCGTAACGGGCGATGAAGGATTTGCGCTCCGGCACCATGGAGCCCAGACCGCCGATCAGGATCGCTATGGAGGAGATGTTGGCAAAGCCGCACAGGGCGAAAGTCACGATGGCCTTGCTCGACTCGCTCAGGGTCTGATCCTGCACCAGACCGATAAAGGCGACGAACTCGTTGACCACGATCTTGGTGCCGATCAGAGCGCCAGCGGCTTGTGCCTGATCCCAGGGCACACCGATCAGCCAGGAGACGGGGGCAAACAGCCAGCCCAGAATGATCTGGAAGCTCAGATCCAGCCCCACCAGACCGCCAGCCCAACCCAACAGACCATTGAGCATGGCGATCACGCCGACGAAGGCCAACAGGGTGGCACCGACCGCCACCGCGATATTGAGGCCGGACATGGCGCCATCGGCCGCAGCTTCGATCACGTTGGTGGCGCGGGGGATCTCCACATCCTGATGGTGATCGACCTCTTCAGCTCCCGGCGGCACCAGGATTTTAGCCATCGCCAGACCGGCAGGGGCCGACATGAAGGCCGCTGCGATCAGGTATTTCAGCTCAACCCCGAGGCTGGCATAGCCCACAAGGGTGCCACCGGCAACGGAGGCGAGACCACAGCTCATCACCGCGAAGAACTGGGAGTCGGACATCTTGGAGAGGTAGGGTTTGACCACCAGCGGCGCTTCCACCATGCCAACGAAGATGTTGGCGGTCGCGGAGAGGCTCTCGGCGCGGCCGGTGCCCAGCAGCTTCTGCAGACCGCCGCCCAGCAGGGCGATCACCCGCGGCATCAGGCCGATGTGATAGAGGATGGCGATCACCGCAGAGAAGAAGATGATGACCGGCAGCACGTTAAAGGCAAAGATGAAGCCCAGCTTGAACTTGGCCAGATCGCCGAACAGGAAGGCGATCCCCTCCTGGCCATAACCGATCACGCTGCTTACGCTCTCGCTGACCCCGTTCAGGACGTGCTGACCGGCAGGTAGCCAGAGCACCAGACCGGCAAACATGATTTGCAAGCAGAGGGCAAGGCCAACTGTTCGCAACGGGATACGACGACGATTATCAGAGCAGATGACGGCAAGCGCCAGGATACTCAGGATGCCGAGCAGGGCAATCATAGGGACTCCATCAGGTGGGCAAAAGATGGGCGCGGATTCTGCTCCTCTCCCCCCGTCACTGCAAGTCCGCTTGGTTACAACCCTGTTAGAAAAAACGTTTGCACGATATCGGTTGCGCCAACTGGCTGATTTGGTTCGATTTTAGTATCAGGAGAAATCGAGAGTTCTTATATGGAAACAATTATTCCTCACTGCCGGACAATTTCCCCCCGAGCCAGGGGGCCAGTCGCTGCTCCCAATAGGGTTCGGGGCCAAAGCGGGCCTTGAGGAAATCGATGAAGAGACGGATCTTGGGATCCAGATGTTCGCGCCGGGCATAAACGGCGTGTACCGCCATCTGTTGGTTCGGTCGCCACCCTGGCAACACAGGGATCAGCTTGCCGCTCTGTAACTCCTTGTCCAGCAAGTAGTTGGCGATATAGGCGATGCCGAGCCCGGCCAGTGCCGCATCCCGCACCGCCTCCGCCATATCCACCCGATAGTTGCCCGCTACCTGCACCGTCTGGCGCTCCTTGCCCTGGCGAAACGACCACTGGTGATAGCGCCGCTCCCGACTCTGGTAAGTGATGCAGTTGTGCTGGGCCAGATCCTTGGGATGGAGCGGCGTACCGTGGCTCAGCAGGTAATCCGGCGAAGCCGCAACCACGAAGCCGATGTCGGCCAGCCGCTGTCCCACCAGCCCTTCCGGCTTGTCCTCATAGGTGGTAAGCCAGAGATCCAGCCCCTCATCCACCAGATTGGTTCTGTGGTCGAACAGCGAGACCTCCAGCTCCAGCTCGGGATAGCGATCCTGAAACGCCTTGAGATGGGGAATGACGTGCAGACGGCCGAAGGATTGGCCCACCCCGAGATGGAGCACGCCGCTCACCTTGCCGCGCCGCTCGGCGATCATGGAGTCCGCCTCCTGCGCCACCGCCACCAACGCATGGCAGTGACGGGCATACTCCTGACCCAGCTCGGTCAGGACGAAGCGGCGGGTGGTGCGCTGTACCAGCTGGGCGCCAAGGGTGGTCTCCAGCAGCGCCAACTGCTTGCTGATATGGGATTTGGAGACCCCGAGACGACGGGCGGCGGCAGAGATCCCCTGCTCGCGCACCAGCGCATCGAAGATCACCATTTGAGGAAGACGTTGCAGCACAAGATAACCGGATTGAGTGGCGGGAGCCCATTATTCCAGAGCCGCCCGCCAAGGGGTAGGGTCAGAGCCCCAGCGCCCGGGTGATCTGCAGTTTGAGGGGATCGTCAGCCGGATTCTGGTTGGCACCGTAGCTGGCGATCAGCTTGCCATCGCGCCCCACCAGATACTTGTGGAAGTTCCAATTCGGCTCATCCCCGTCAGCTGCCGCCGCCAACCCCTTGAACAGTGGCACTGCATCGGAGCCCCGCACCGCTACCCGATTGAACATCGGGAAGGTGACGCCATAGTCGCGGCGGCATACCTCGGCGGTCTTGGTCTCGTTGCCCGCCTCCTGCCAGAAGTCGTTAGAGGGAAAGCCCAGAATAATCAGCCCCTTATCCTTGTAGCTCTGGTAGAGCTTCTCCAGATCGCGGAACTGACCGCTGTAGCCACAGTAGGAGGCGGTATTGACCACCAGCACCACCTTGCCCTCGGTCAGCTGACAGAGGTTGTGGCGCTGGGCATTGTTGAGTTCCCGCATCTCCACATTGAAATAATCTGGGCACGCCGCAGAGGCCGCACCGGCCCCCAATAACAGCAACAGAGTGAACCATTTCATCGCCAAGACTCCTTTTGTTTTGTCCATCATACGCGGTTACCAGAGCCGCAGTTCACTCTCAATGCAGGGGAATGCCGGTCAGCCAGTCGTGGCCCCAGAACACCAGCAGCGCGGTGGCAGCCAGGCCCGCCCCAACGCTGATGCCGGTGCCCGTCCAGTTGGCCGCCGGACGGGGATATCGCTGCCAGTCCCGCACCGAAATCCAGACCATGCTCACCAGCGCCCACAGCCCGATGCCGCCAAACAGCACCAGAGATCGCGCCTCGCTGTTGACCAGCAGATGGGCCACCGCCCAGAGCAGGGTACCGAGCAGTTGGGGATGCACCAGCCAGCGGCGCAGATGGTTGGGCCCTTGGCCGGAGAAAAAGAGGATCAGCGCAAAGAGCATCATCACCGTCATGGTCATCGGCCCCCAATCCGGCAGGAAGTAGAGCGGCAGCGAGCTGGCCGAGCGCCAACCGGCGATGATGCAGGCAACGGCGACAAACACCAGCAGGGAGAAGAGCCCCTTGTAGCGATTCTCCCCCAGCCGCTCGCGCAGTCGCGCCCGATGGGCCACCGCAAAACAGGGGTAGAGATGGATCAGGGTAAACAGCGCAACCCCCAGGGTCAGCAGGAACATGAGTCTCTCCTTGTACTTGGTACGACCACTATGCCGTAAAGGGAGATTTGCGCCTATCAAAACCGCGCTGACCCATGGAGTCAAAAGTGTGGCAAGACAAAGGAGCAGAAAGAAAAGAGCCGATCACGATGGATCGGCAAATAAGTGCCAGGGCAGTCAGACATCTCTCGGGATGGGAGATGCCCCAAACGGGGATATTGAGTGGCCGATGGGGCGCATCGGCCGAACCGGATCAGCCCTTGAGCTGATAGAGCGCCGCTACGTTGCGCGCGGTGAGTTGAATATTGGTGCTGGCGCTCTCCAGCGCCTCCGGCAGAGACATGGCGCGGTTGACCACGGCGAATACCGCGTCCAGACCGTGATCGTGTACCACACCGCAATCGTCGGTCAGGCAACCGGAGATGCCGATCACCGGCTTGCCGAACTGCTTGGCGCAACGTGCGACACCGATTGGCGTCTTGCCATGGATGGTCTGGCTGTCGATGCGACCTTCACCAGTAATGACCAGATCCGCATCGGCCACTTCATCGGCCAGTTTCAGCGCTTCGATGACGATCTGGATGCCGGGCTTGAGCTCGGCACCAAGCAGGCCGACCAGCGCGGCCCCCATGCCACCGGCGGCACCCGCCCCCGGAATATCCTTCACCTGCTTGCCAAGGGCCTGCTCAATGCAGTCGGCATAACGGGAGAGGTTGGCATCGAGTTGCGCCACCATCTCTGGAGTCGCCCCCTTTTGCGGGCCAAACACTGCAGAGGCGCCTTTCGGGCCGCACAGCGGGTTGTTCACATCGCACGCCACCTCGATAACCAGCTCACCCAGACGCGGATCCAGACCGCTCAGATCGATGGTCACGAGCTCACTGAGACCTGCGCCACCCAGCTCGATGGCTGAGCCATCGGCTTTGAGCAACTTGCCGCCGAGCGCCTGGATCATGCCGGCACCACCGTCATTGGTGGCGCTGCCGCCGATACCGAGGATGAGGTGCTTCACTCCCATCTCCAGCGCGGCCAGGATCAGCTCGCCGGTACCGAAGCTGGAGGTGAGCAGCGGATTGCGCTGCTCGGGAGCGACCAGATGGATACCGGAGGCGGCGGCCATCTCGATGACGGCACGCTGGCCATCACCCAGCAGGCCGACAAAACCCTGCACCTTGTTGCCAAGGGGAGCGGTCACTTCGACCGGGAGGATGCGGCCACCGGTGGCATCCACCAGCGACTGCACCGTGCCCTCGCCGCCATCGGCCATCGGCAATTTGACGTAGGTGGCGTTTGGCAACACCTGTTTGAAACCGGCCTCGATGGCATCAGCCACCGCCATGGCGCTCAGACTCTCCTTGAATGAATCGGGGGCAATAACAATTTTCATATCAATTCCTTAGGCGAGGCCAAACACGCCAAACATCAGGGTGGAGACAGTGGCAATGGTCAGACCGACTGCTGTTTCGTAAGGGATAAGTTTCAGACGCTCCCCCACCCCCATGTGGACGCTGCCACCGGTGGCATGGAAGAAAGAGCCGTGGGGCATGTGGTCAAACACGGTGGCACCGGCATGGATCATCGCCGCTCCGGCCAGACTGCTGATCCCCAGTTCAATCAGGGTGGAGCTGAATACGTTGGAGGCCACCACGGTACCGGCGGTGGTCGAGGCGGTTGCCAGCGACATCAAAGCACCGGAGATAGGCGCCAGCAGGTAAGAAGGCAGACCGGAGGCGGTCAGGCCGCTGATCAGCACATCTTTCAGGCCGGAGTTGGCGATAATGCCTGCCAGGGTACCGGTACCCAGCAGCATGATGGCGACTGGCGCCATGCGGGCGAGACCGGATACCGCAAACTGGTTCACCTTGCTGAATTTACCCATCATCAGGGCGCCGACCAGACCACCGAGGGGCAGTGCAATCAGCGGATCCACCACGATACCGGCGACCGGCCGCAGGGCCAGCAGCAGGATGGCGACCAGCGGCGCACTGATGGCGGCGGCAAAGCCCGGCAACTTGGCGCCGGCAAAGCTCACCACCTCGTCGGCGGCAACCTTGCTGCCCTTGTTGTTCAGTCGCTTGGCCAGCCAGTAGGCCATCACCAGACCGAACAGGCCCGGGATGATGCCCGCCACCATCACCGAAGTGAGGGGCAGATGGAAGGCGTCAGCCGCGGCAATGGCGTTGGGATTGGGGGACATGACGTTACCCGCCTTGCCGCCGCCGATCATCGCCAGCAGGATGGCCGCCTTGGAGAGATCGGCACGGCGGGCGATAGCCAGCGCGATGGGGGCAACCGTGATAACGGCCACATCCACGAATACGCCGACCGCTGTCAGGATCAGGGTTGCCAGCGCCAGCGCCAGCAGGGCGCGGGTTTCACCGAGTTTCTTGACGATGGTCTCGGCGATAGTGGTGGCGGCACCAGATTCGATCAGTACGCCCGCCAGCACACCGGCCGCCAGGATCCGCATCACCGCAGTGGTGATCCCCTGGGCGCCGCCGATCATCAGGGCGACAGTCTGGGTCAGATCGGCACCGCCAATCAGGCCACCGGCCAGGGCACCCACGATCATGCCGTAAGCGGGCGGCACCTTCTTCAGAATGAGGAAGATGGCGATGGAGAGCGCCGCGATGGCGCCAAGGGCTGTAACCGGGATCATGACGGACACCTTCAATGGGAGTGAATGGCCGCCATTATGGAGATCTGCAATCAGAATTCTTTGGCTGAATAGCCAAAAATCGCGTCATGTAAAAGTGATTTTTTGTCTAATCTTACAATCACGAGTCGAGATTAAGGCCAAGATAGAGCAAAAATTTGTCGTCTAACTTGTTGAAATTCAACCCGGTTATCTGCTCGATCCGGTTTAGTCGGTAACGCAGGGTATTGGGGTGAATGAACAAGGCTTCGGCACAGCGATGCAGATCACAATCCTGCAAGAAATAGTGGCGCAGGGTCTTCTGCAGCGCCCCTTTGCCATCTTCCCGGGCCAGTTTCTGCAGCGGTGCGCGCAGCTGATCCGCCTGCCAGGAGTCCGCCAGACTCCCCAGCAGCACCGGCAAACGGTAGTCCTCGAAGAAGTAGACCTGCTTGCGCGGCGCTTGGCGCATGCCACGGCGCAATGTATCCCGCGCCGTCTGGTAAGAGCGCGCCAGCCCGTCGCTCCCGGCGAAGTAATCGCCCACCGCGATATGCACCTTGAAGTGGGGAATGCGGGCCAGCAACTGCTTGATCCGGCTGCGCTCCTGCGCCGATTGCCAGACGCCCTCACTCAACTGCGCCGGTTTGAGCACCACTATCTCGTCGAGCCCGTTGATGGCGACCAGATTGTCCCGCTCCGGGTTCTCCAGCTGATGAACCAGCTCTCGCAGACGCGCCGGATCCGCCTCCTCCAGCGCCAGCACGGCCACCACCCGAGGCTGGGCCAACTCCAGCCCGAGAAAACGGGCCGCCTGCTGCAATTGATCGACTCGCCCCTCGCCACGAATGAGCTGCAACACCAGCTCCTCCTTGTGGCGCTTGTCCCACTGCAACTGCTCGGTGAGCGCCGCCTGCTCCAGGATCAGCTCGGCGGTCATTCGCACCAGCTCGGCGTAAGCACGCACTTCCTCCGGATCGCCGGAGATGCCGATCACCCCGATCAGCTCCCCCTGATAGGCGATAGGCAGGTTGATGCCGGGTCTCACCCCTTTGAGCTGCAAAGCAGTCGCTTCGCTGATCTCCACCACCCTGTTTTCGGTCAGCGCCAACACGGCCCCTTCGTGGCGCTGATGGATCCGCTCCGGATTGCCGGAAGCAATAATGAGGCCATGTTCGTCCATCACGTTGACCGAAAAGGAGAGGATCTTCATCGCCCGCGCGACGATCTGGCGGGCAAGGTTATCGTTTAGCTGCATAACATCTCCGGACAAGGGGCAGATCTGGCTACGTCACCACGAGGCAATTCAGGGCACATGGGCGCAAAGATGCCACATCATCAAGACAAGCGAGAGGGGGATCGCTAGAATAGGCCACTTTACCCGATGTGTGCCCCGCCATGGAGCAGGAATTGCGTGCTTGCACCCGCCTGCCCGTGATGGCCCATCCCTCCGATCTGGACTGTGCTATGGATTATGAATTTCGCCGCGACCCGTTTGGTGGCTATCGCGCCCGGTTCTCCATGGGCCATGAAGCCATCGGTCAGTGGCTGATCGACGAGGTTGGCAAGGATGAGGAGAAGCTCGACGAGCTCTTCTCCATCATTGATCAGCTCTCCAACCGCACCCGAGTCGAATACCGGCTCAACGGCGGTGACTACTCCCTGCTGCTGACCCATGAAGAGGCGGAGGTGAAAGCCAACGCCCTCAATATCGAGCTGGGTGAGGATCTTGACGATCTCGCCTACTACGATGATGAACAGCTGGCCATGTGCGGGCTGGAAGATTTTGCCCAGGTGCTCGGCTCTTGGCGCGCCTTTATCCGTAACGAGGATATGGGCTGATTAACCCAATGTCGGATTACTATGTCGGGCAAACGTGCCCTTTTGCCTAACTCAACAGGATTGACTATGTCTATTTACGATTTTGATGACGAACTGCCGGAAGACGAAGAACAGGAATCCACCAAGAAAGCGGCGGTGCCTGCCAAGAAGAAAGGCAAGCAGGTGATGAACACCCAGGTCAACCTGAGCCCGCGCGATGCCAGCCGCCTGAACGGCATGCACGTTGAAGCGATCGCCACGCTGGACGACGTCAGCCTGCCGAAGAACGTCATCTTCAAGGCTGGCCTGATCGCCCTGGGCGAACTGGAAGCCGGCAAGCGTGCCGATATCATCGCCCGCGTGATTGCCGAATCAGGCCGCTAATCGCCCCTGAAGACATAAAGAAAGCCGGAGCCACTGCTCCGGCTTTTTGTTTTCCGCCCAGGCACTCTCAACGGCAATCGATCCCCTTTCCGGCTCGGGATATCAGTTGGTCATAGTGACCATCGGCACGGGCGGCAGCCAGAGCATGATTGAAGCGCTCAAGCAAACTTGCGGCCTCCGGGTACTGCCGTGAAATGATCAGGTAAAAGGTGTCGCTCTGGCGAAAGTGGGGCAATGCCTGCAGATGGCAGGGGTCACCAAACAGCTGACGGCTGGCATCCCGGGTCACCGTCTCGTTCATCGGCAGCAGATCGATCCGTTTGCGATCCAGCAGTTGCAGGCACTGTGCCAGGGTCTTGGGGCGCTGCAGATCCATCCCGAAACGCTTGATCACCCCGTCGGCATGGCTGGTACTCCACCCCAGCGGAATACAGACACGCAACCCTTGCCAGCGGCCAGCCTGAATGGCCTCGCTCCCCCGATAGGTGAACCAGGAGAGGCGATCTATGTGAATGGGAGCACTGTAGTGGAACAGCTTGGCCCGCTCGGCAGTCCAGGCGTAGGGGAAGGTGGCCGCGACCAACCCATTGCGGGTCAACTGATAGCCGCGGGGCCAGGGCAGGTAGTCGACCTGGATCTCCCGATACCCGGCCTCTTGCAGCAGGGTCGTCACCAGCCGGGTGCTCTCGCCGCCTTCAGGCAGGGCCTTGCCGGTATAGGGGGTGAACTCACCTGTCACCAGCAGCAAGGGTGCCGCCTGCAGCCAGACACACCAACAACACAACAACAACCACAGACAGTGCTTCATCAGCTGCTCTCCCTTTACCCTGTTGATGAGTATAGAGAAGGGATCCGACCACCTCCTGCGCAGTTGTCCTGCTGACGCCCACTTGTTAAGGTTGCCGCCTGCCTCGATCAAGGAGATCCAATGTTACCCCTTCCAGATTCATTTATCTGGGGCGCGCTGGCGCTGGCCGTGCTGCTTGCCCTCTTCCGCCAGCGTCTTCCCGCCTTGGCCCTGCTGGGACTCTCCCTGCTGCTGGCACTGTGGCTTGACCGAATGACACTACCCGCCCTGCTGGTCTCGGTCGCAGGATTACTGCTGGCATGGCATACGCCAACCCTCCCCGCCCGCCGGGCGATGGCGGCCAGAGTGGTGCTGATCCTCTGGGCGATTGCGCTGACCCTGCACCTGATCCCCGGCTTCAACAATCTCAAGGTGCTGGATCAGGCGCTGGCAGGCCCCGCCAGCGTGCCGTTCAACATGTATTTGAACCTCGACAAGCCGCTGCTGCTCTTTGGCTTGCTGCTGGCCTGCCCGATGCTGCCGGGCAAGGGGGGCGCAATCCGCTGGAGCCCGCTGGCCCTGTTGCTGCTGCCGCTGGGAGCCCTGCTGGTCATCGCCTGGCAGTTGGGGGCACTGAAACCGGAAGTGGGTCTGCCCCACTGGTGGTGGCTGTTTGCACTCAACAATCTGCTGTTCACCTGTGTGGCGGAAGAGGCGCTGTTTCGTGGCGCGATCCAGCAGGGGCTGACCGAGCGTTACCGCCCCTGGATTGGCATCGTCGTGGCCGCGCTACTGTTCGGAGCCATCCACCTGCCCGGTGGTCCACTGCTGGCGCTGTTTGCGACCCTGGCCGGCTGCTGCTATGGCCTGGCATTCCAGCTCAGTGGGCGACTCTCCGTAGCCATCCTGATCCACTTCGCCTTCAACTTCGCCCATCTGGCGCTCTTCACCTACCCGCTGGCCCACCGCTAACTCCTGAAGGCGCCTGACACGGGCGCCTTCCCTCGCTCTTCCCTCTCTCTTTAAGCGTGCTGCCTCGCTCGCTTTACACCTCCACAAAGCTCCAAACAAAACCAATTCATTTACTTGTAACCAAAATGTAAACAAACTGACCTCTGCATTCGCCATAACAGTCACTTTCCATTGCCCTGCAACCAAAAGGATCCTGTGATGCAGAAAACCCTCAGTTATGCCGCCCTGCTGCTGGTCAGCCAGTTCCCGCAACTGGCACTGGCCGATACCGATGTCTACCTCACCAACAACAGCCCTGAACCGCTCCAGATCGACATCCGCCAAAGCGGCAGCGGCCAGCTGCAACCCGGCAGTCAGTGGAGCCAGCACCGCACCGAGCTGGGCCCGTGGGAGAGTGCCATGGTACTCAGCTTCAATCGCTATGAGGGGGTAAAAGCGGGCAAGAGCTATCTGTTCGAAACCCGCGTGACCACAGCGGCAGGCGACGTCTATCGGCTCAACCAGCTGATGGAGGGAACCTGGTGGAACACCACCTTGCAGCACGGTGGCGAGACGCCGACCGACGCATCCGGCTGGCAAAACGATCGGGCGATCCACCGCGTTGCCGGGCCACAAGAGCTGGCCTTTGCCGCCAAGTTCACCGGCCGTTACGACGATCTGCACTATATGATCACGCCCCCCCAAAAACGGGAGCAACCGGAACCGGCAGAAAACAGGCTCAAGGTGGCCAGCTACAACGTCTGGGCGCTGCCGGTCATCGCCTCCAGCATCGGCGAGCGATTGACCTTGCTGCCTGATTATCTCAAGGGTTATGACGCCCTGCTGCTGCAAGAGGTATTCGATGGCCGCCGCGAGGGCTTTTTGCAGGCGCTGGCGAAAGAGTACCCCTACCAGACCAAGGTGCTCGACAAGCCCGGGGTCAACGTCCACGACGGCGGCGTGGTGATCGTCAGCCGCTATCCCATAGTGCGGGAGGCCCAGCTAGTCTATCCCCAATGCACCGGCACCGACTGCTTCGCCGACAAGGGGGTGATGTACGCCGAGGTGATCAAGGGGGGCAAGGCGTGGCACCTGTTCGCCACCCACACCGCCAGCTTCGACACTGACGAGGCGCGCAAGCTGCGCCAGATCCAGTTCGGTCAGATCCGCGCGCTGGCTGCCAGCCTCAAGATCCCGACCACGGACACCGTCATCTACGGCGGCGATTTCAACGTCAACAAACGCAAGTTTGCCGATGACTACGCCAACATGCTGGCCAATCTGAACGCCCATGAACCCGCCTATGGCGGCTATACCGAAGCCACCTTCGATCCCAGGATCAACCCCTATGCCGGCGGGCCACTCTCCGGTGGCGCCAATGTCGAGTATCTGGACTATCTGGTGGTAAGCCGGGAGTACGGCGCCGTACGCCACAACCTCAACACGGTCTGGATCCCGCGCAGCAGCGATGGCAGCCTCTGGCCCGCCAGCAACCTCTCCGATCACTTCCCGGTCAAGGGAGAGATCAGCCGATGAAGCGTCACTACGGCTTGCTGTCGCTGGCTATCCTGACCCTTTTGCTGGTGAATCTGGGCTGGCAGGAAGAGCCGTCTCCGATATCGCCAGAACGGTCGGAGACTCCCTCTCTGGCCGATGCGCAGTTGCCAGCAGAACCGGGGAGCCCGCCTCCCCGCATACCAAACGCTGAGGGGATGGATGGCAAAAGCAAAGAAGTGCCCAGCAGCTGGCAGGCGATGCCGGGTGAACTGATCAACCAGCTTGCCAGCGAGATCAGCGACAGCGAGTTGCCGCTGGCGCAGCGTGTGAGCAATCTGGAGGCAACAGAGGCCGGGTGGCTGAGCAAGGGCGAGAGCCTGATCCGGTTACAGGGGCGCTATGCCCTGGCGCTGGATCAGTTGGCGCAGGAGAGCGAGCAGTTGCCGCCGGCCGAGCGGCTGGACGCCCTCAGCCGCTTGCAGGATCGGTGGGCGGCGGATCATCCGGATCTGGCGGTGGATCTGTTCAACCCGGATGCCCGCCTGCAGCAAGCTCGTCAGCTTTGGGGAGATGAGGAGCTGGCCACCCAGGCCCATCACTTCCTGCCCCCAGAGCAGGCCGAAGCCACGTTGGCGTTTGCCGAGGCGCGCCAGCAACAGCTCGATCAACGCAGTCGCTACCAGCGAGAGCTGGCCGAGCTGGAGCAGCAACTGGCGATCAACCAACAGCAGATGGATCCTGCCCTGTGGCAACAACACAAGGAGGAGGTGTTGAGCCAGTGGCGTCGTGACTTCTTCGCGCGGGAGCAAGGCAAACCTTGAGGTCAGCGCTTGCCCTTGAACTGCTTGACGCTGCGTTTGGCCTGAGTGCGGCGATTGGCCTGCTTGTCACGCGGGGGGCGCTTGCCTTCCCCGCTGGCAGGCTGGTCAGTGACCGGGAATCCCGCCAGATCGCCCAACGGCAGCTCGCGGCCGGTCAGGGTGCGAATGGCTTGCAGCATGTCACTCTCGCCATGGCAGACCAGCGAGATGGCCAGCCCCTTGCGGCCAGCCCGGGCGGTACGACCAATGCGGTGTACATAGACAGGGGCGCTGGCGGGCAAGTCCAGATTGATCACCACCGGCAGCGCCTCCACATGGATGCCGCGCGCCATCAGGTCGGTGGCCACCAGCACCCGAATTTTGCCCTCTTTTAAATCGCCGAGCGCCTGCTCGCGCACCGCCTGCTCTTTTTCGCCATGTAGGGCAGCCACAGCGATACCTACCTTGGCCAGCTTTCTGGCAACCCCGTCGGCATCATCCCGCGCACTGATAAAGACCAGTACCTGCGGCCACGCCTGCTCCTTGAGCAAACTGATGAGGGCCGGCACCTTGCTGCTCTTGTTGACCAGATAGAGTCGCTCTTCGATCTCGTTCACCACGCTGTTGAGGGGGTTAGCCTCGATACGGGTGGGCTCGCACAGCAGGCCGTTGGCCAGCGCCTCCAGCTCGGCAGGCAAGGTGGCGGAGAAGAGCAGGGTCTGGCGATCCGCAGGAATAAAGCCGAGTAGCGCCTTGATGTCGGGAGCAAAGCCCATCTCCAGCAGGCGATCCGCCTCATCCAGCACCAAGAGTTGCAAACCATCCAGCCCCAGCAACTGTTGGGTCAGCAGATCCCGCAACCGCCCCGGCGTGGCAACCAGCAGCTGTGGCCCCTGCGCCAGTTCGGCCTGTTGCCGCTCCTGCGCAACGCCCCCACACAACGTCACGATACGCAGCCCCTGCGCCTCGGCGCCCTCTTTAAGCGCAACAGTGACCTGAATCGCCAGCTCGCGAGTTGGCACCAGCACCAGACCCTGCACCAGACTGGAGGCAGGATCCAGCCGTTGCAGCAGCGGCAAACCAAACGCCAGCGTCTTGCCGCTGCCGGTCTGGGCCAGCGCCAGCAGATCCTGCCCCGCCAGCGCCGCCGGAATCGCCAACTGCTGGATGCGGGTAGGCGTCTGCAAGGTGGCGGGCAAAGAGGCAAGCAGAGCGGGATGGAGGGCAAGTTCGCTAAAGGTCATGGCGCTACGTCAACAAAGAAGTGGGAGGCGAAGTCTAGTGAGCGGGGACCGAGAAGTAAAACCCTATCCATGATGGCCTGACCGAGGGGCGCTGGCGACGGGCTGACTACACTTTAGCTGACCCATCACCAAGAGAGACCCGCCATGACCAGACACATCCCCCTTCTGCTGCTCGTGGTCACCCTGCTCGGCAGCGCGACTCTCGGCCTGTCGCAGACTCCGGAAAACGACGCCGCCCCCGAGCCGCCGAAACCGGTGCGCATCCTCAATGCCCACCTTGGCGAGCTGCCAGGGCTGATCAATGCCGACAAGACAGGCCCCTTTGTCGATCTGGTACACGCCATCGACGATCTCTACCCCGATGTGACCATCAAGATCACCATCTATCCCATCGCCCGAGCCATGGCCGGAGTGATCGCAGGCAAGGCTGACCTGGGGCTGCCCGCCATCCGCAACCTCAAGGATATCGATATGCTGGCTTATCGCTTCAGTACCCGCAGCTTTGGCAAGGTGGCCCATGTGATTTACAGCAATACCGCCAATCCGGTCACCACAGATATGGCCTACGGCATAGTGCCCACCAAACGGGATCTGCTGATCGAGGCAGTTCCCGACTATATGCCCTTCCCGGTGCAGCGCTCGATGAGTATCGAGCAGTCACTGCGCAAGCTCTCACGCGGCCGTATCGACGCCTTTGTCTGGGCGCAAGAGGAGGCCGACCTGATGCTGAAGCATCTGGGGCTGACCAATATCCGCCGCGAATTCTTCGGTGATTTCGAGGATGTCTTCATCATCCAGAAAGGGGCGGCGGGTGACGAGATGGATGAATTTCTCCGCCAAGCCATCGACCAGCTGGCCGCCAGCGGCAAACTGGCCGAGATCTACCAGAAGATCCACCGCCCCTATGTGGAGTGGCAGCCCTCCCCACCCGCCAAGGCTGAGTCAGCGACCACCCCGCCCGCAACCCCCTAAACAGACAATTCCCGCATAAAAAATCCCGCCGAAGCGGGATTTTTTATGGCTTGCAGCCTTACAGCACGGCCAGCGCCGCAGCGTAGTTCGGCTCGTCGGCCACTTCGGCGACCAGCTCGCTGTGCAGCACCTTGTTCTCTTCATCCAGCACCACGATGGCGCGAGCGGTCAGACCGACCAGCGGACCGGAAGAGAAGGCCACGCCGTAATCTTCCATGAAGGCCGCACCGCGCAGGGTGGAGAGGGTCACTACCTTGTCCAGCCCTTCGGCGCCACAGAAGCGGGACTGGGCAAACGGCAGATCGGCGGAGATGCAGAGCACGACAGTGTTCTCCAGCGCGCTGGCCTGCTCGTTGAACTTGCGCACAGAGGTCGCGCAGGTCGGGGTATCGACGCTCGGGAAGATGTTCAGGATTTTGCGCTGACCGGCAAAGCTTGCCAGGGTCACGTCGGAGAGATCCTTGGCCACCAGGGAGAAGGGCTTGGCTTGCTCACCGGCGACCGGGAAGTGACCAGCGACGGAAACCGGGTTGCCTTGCAGAGTGACTGAGTTGCTCATGTGTTATGTCCTTTATTGGTGTAGTAAAAATCCGGGTGATCAGTATAGGGGCGGCGGGACCAGACAAACACCCGCGAAGACAAGGGATATAAAGGGGTTGACCTTGGACTTAACACCAAGGTTTAGACTCCTTCTCGGTAATCAGGGATCTCGCAGGGGCGGGATCCATCAAGAGGGACTCATCATGAGCAAATCCTGCTGCAATCATCAGCACGCCGCCCCCATCAAAGCCGTCAGCAAGGCGGCCTCCGGCCAGAGTGAACATCACCACGATAGCCACTGCTGCGACAACACCACGCCCGTCAGTTGCTGTTCAACCCCGACGCCTCATGAGCACCCATCCCGTGACGGCAATGAATCCCCCGGGGATGAAGAGCCTCCCCGAGGAGGCTGTCACGATCAAGCGTGCTGCAGCGCCTCCGTATCACCAGCTCACGATCATGAGCATGAGCATGAGCATGAGCACGATATCCCCCCTGCCGACCCGCTGGTTGCACCGGTGCAAGGCAACAGCCGCCACTGCTGGCAGGTGTTGGGGATGGATTGCCCCAGCTGCGCCCGCAAGATCGAGACCGCCGTCAGCCGGGTGAGCGGCGTGCAACAGGCGCGCGTGCTGTTTGCCACCGAGAAGCTGGTAGTGGATCTGGCCCCAGGCATCTCCCCCGATCCCGTCACCGCCGCCGTGCTGGCCGCCGGTTTCCAGCTCAAGGGTGCTCAGGCCAATACAGCCCACACAATCACAAAGGAAGCAACACGCCAAAGCCCGCTGCTGACCACCCTGGGCAAATATTGGCAGCCCCTGTCACTGGCCGGCCTGATGCTGGTCGCCGCCCTGTTGCCGAAAGAGTTCGGTCAGCCGCTCTTTACCCTGGCGACCCTCTGGGGGTTGTGGCCTATCTCCCGCAAGGCGTGGGCGCTGACCAAAAGCGGTTCCCCCTTCGCCATCGAGACCCTGATGACTGTCGCCGCCCTAGGCGCCCTGTTTCTCGGCGAAACCGCCGAAGCGGCCATGGTGCTGCTGCTCTTTATGCTGGGTGAACATCTGGAGGCCTACGCCGCCGGACGCGCCCGGGCAGGAGTGACCGCCCTGATGGCGCTGGTGCCTGACAAGGCGCTGCGGATCCGTACCACTGCCGAGGGCGAGGTGCGGGAAGAGGTCGGCGCCGATCAGCTGCGTCCCGGCGATATCATCGAAATCGCCCCGGGTGCCCGTCTACCTGCCGACGCCCGCCTGCTCGATGAACTCGGTGCGTTTGACGAGAGCGCCCTGACCGGTGAATCCATTCCGGTGGAACGCCGTCAGGGTGACAAGGTGCCAGCCGGCAGTCTGGCGGCGGATCGGGTGCTGCGTCTTGAGGTGGTCTCCGAGCCCGGCAACAACGCCATCGACCGCATTCTGCACCTCATCGAGGAGGCCGAAAGCCAGCGCGCCCCCATCGAGCGCTTTATCGACCGCTTCAGCCGCTGGTATACCCCGGCCATGATGCTGGTTGCCCTGCTGGTGGTGCTGGTGCCGCCCCTTGTCTTCGGCCAGAGCTGGGACGAGTGGATCTATCGCGGACTGGCGTTGCTGCTGATCGGCTGCCCCTGCGCCCTGGTCATCTCCACCCCGGCAGCGGTTACCTCGGCGCTGGCCGCCGCTACCCGTCAGGGGGCGCTGATCAAGGGCGGGGCCGCACTGGAGCGACTGGCCCATATCGATACCGTCGCCTTTGACAAGACTGGCACCCTGACGCTGGGCAAGCCGCAGCTGACCGAACTGGTGAGCCTTAATGGCCAGCCGGAGAACGAGTTGCTGGCGCTGGCGGCTGCCATTGAGCAGGGCTCCCACCACCCGCTGGCTCGCGCCGTGGTCGCCGCCGCCAACGAGCAGGGGCTGGCACAGGTAGAAGCCCGCGATCTGCGCGCCCTGCCGGGCATGGGCGTTGAGGGACGCATCAACGGTGAGCTGTGGCAACTGCTGGCACCGAGCCGGGTGGCGACCCTGAATATGGAACAGCAGACCCGGATTGGTTCGCTGGAACGGCAGGGCAAGACCGTTGTGGTGCTCTGCCAGAGCAGCGATGCTCAGGCGTTGCCGGTTGCCCTGCTGGCGCTGCGGGATCAGATCCGCCCAGAGGCGGCTGCTGCGCTGCAAGAACTCAACCGGCTCGGACTCCAGAGCATCATGCTGACCGGGGACAACCCCCGTGCCGCCGAGGCGATCTCCACCGAGCTGGGCATGGGCTGGCGCGCCGGTCTGCTGCCGGAGAACAAGGTGGAAGAGATCGCCAAGCTGGCCAGCACTCAGAAAGTTGCGATGATCGGTGATGGTATCAACGATGCCCCGGCCATGAAGCGGGCCAGCATCGGTATCGCCATGGGTGGCGGCACCGACGTGGCGCTGGAGACAGCCGATGCGGCGCTGACCCACAACCAGCTCGGCGGCATCGCTGCGATGATCCGGCTGTCGCGGGCAGCACTGGCCAATATTCACCAGAATATTGCGCTGGCGCTGGGGCTGAAGGCCATCTTTCTGGTCACCAGTCTGCTCGGCATCACCGGCCTGTGGATTGCTGTGCTGGCCGATACCGGCGCCACCGCGCTGGTGACCGCCAACGCCTTGCGGCTGCTGCGCAAGCGTTAAGCCAGCCAATGGCATCCCAGCCAAAAGCCGTACCCCAACCGGGACGGCTTTTCTTTTTCCTCTCATTTCTCTCACGGCACCCCGTAAAAGAAAAAGCGCGCCTGCCGGTCGGCAGTCGCGCTTTGCTTACTCTCTCGGAGTTATCCCACCCTTGGCAAGGTGGAATTCAACCCGGGGGCGCCGAGCCATCCCCCGGACTCAATGGCTTGCTTACTTGACGCTGCACTCCTGAATGACGGCAGTACCTGCCTTGACGCCAGCCGGGTCAACCTTCACCAGCACACTCCACAGCCCCTGCGGCAATGTGATGCTATTATTGGCACTGCCCCCCTTGGAGAAGGCGAACGAATAGCCGGTTTCAGCGTTCACCGCGCCGCCACCGTTGAGCAGGTACTCCTTGCTCCAGTCCTCGTTGGCCACCTTGAACTCGGTGCTACCTGTGTAATTGAACGCAGCCTGATAGATGGCGAGATCGCCATCCTTCCCCTTGTAGCTCAGCTGGTACTGAGGTTGAGCAGCCCAACCGGAGAGCTCACCCTTGATGAACAGGTTGTAGCCGAGCGGATTGCCCGCCACCGTATCCAACACCTTGCAGCTCTGCACCGGCTCGGTGAAGCTGACGCTCAGGGTCGGTTTGTCCTTGTTCATGGCGGTGAAGACAAACTTGTAGCTGCCCGCCTTGGCCAGATCGACGCCGATATTGC
Source organism: Aeromonas sp. 11P (assembly GCF_051920165.1). Taxonomy (NCBI): domain Bacteria; kingdom Pseudomonadati; phylum Pseudomonadota; class Gammaproteobacteria; order Aeromonadales; family Aeromonadaceae; genus Aeromonas; species Aeromonas sp. 11P. The sequence continues at coordinate 3,507,646 of NZ_JBQBDJ010000004.1, read as the reverse complement.
CGGTTTCTCCCCCCTTGCAAAGGGTCAGCGGGGTGCCGACCACCAGCTTGTCACCGGCGTTGCAGCTGCCGTAGTTGACCGGCCCCCAGCTAGCGTCCGCGATCTTGACGTTGGTGGTACCCAGCTTGTCGGTGCTCACCTCGGTAGTGAACTCGTACATGAAGTTGCCGCTGAAGGTCATCTGGTTGATGTTGCCCCACTCATCGAGGAACCCCTTCAGATAAACTTCGGTGTTGCCAAACGGTGGCAGGGTGCTCAGGTCGGTCTTCTTGCTGACCGGCAAACCTATGCCCTGTGCGCCAGACTGCGGCTTGACGAACACGGCAGCAGACCAAGCCCCCAGCGTCAGCTGGCCGTTGTCATAGGCGGCGCCGCTAGCGATGCTGCCGACTGTGCGATGCTTGCTGCTAAGCACCATACCGCTCAGATCGATCGGCTGATCGTTGCCGTCACGGAAGTCGCCGATGCTCTGGCTCTGGTTGGTGGCGTTGATCATCACCACCAGACCGTCGATGGCCGGATCCAGATCCGCCCCTACGCTGGCACCATCATCCACCGTCATCACGATGAGGCCGGGCACCTGAGCCGGCCCGGTATTGCGGAAGTCGACCCGCTTGATCACCTCGGCGCCGCTGCCCAGACGCAGCAGGCGGGAGGAGTTGCGCAGCTCCGCCAGCTCCTGATAGAAGCTCACCATCTGCGCCATCTCGGCCGAGCCCGGCTTGGCATGCTTGCCGAGCACCTGCTCGATCAGCGGATAGTTGTCGCCATCCTTGTCCTTGCGCGGCAACCCCTTGTCAAAGTTGTTGTCGCCCAGGGTGTAGTCGACTTGGTTATACCAGTCGCCCGAGTCATAGCTGTCCCGTTCCATGGACTTGGAACGCAGCAGCTCGACACCGGCGTGGGTGAAGGGAATGCCCTGACCCAGCATGGCAGTCGCCAGCGAGACCCCCTGCATCCGCACCAGATCGGCTCCGGCAGGCGCCTTGTAGATCAGGTTGTCGAACAGGGTCTGGTTGTCGTGCTTGTCGACATAGTTCTGCACTTCCACCGGATCCTGGGCATAACCGGCAGGCTGACCGTTGTAGTCGATCTCGGCGCCTTTCTTCGGCATGCCATCCTTGTCGGTCAGCACGAACTCCTTGAGGTTGCCCGCCATGCCGAGCCGCACCAGATCGGACTGGTGCAAGGCCGTCGCCAGATCCACCTTGCTCATTTCGTTAGGATCGACGAAGGCACCGTTGCCAAAGCCCTGGGTCTTGCGAATGGTATCGCCACCGTCGAACGGACTGCCGCCGCGCACCGCATCGCGCAAGCGATCGGAGAAGGAGCCGATACCGGTACCGCCCAGATGCTTCTGGGTCGCCTGCACGAAGCGCTTGTCATCCTGCACCTCGCCGAAGTTCCACCCCTCGCCGTAGAAGTACATCTCGGGATTGACCTTCTTCACCGCGGCCAGCGCCTGCACCATCTGATCTTTCGGGTGGTGGCCCATCAGGTCGAAGCGGAAGGCATCGATCTTGTAGTCGCGCGCCCAGGTCACCAGGGAGTCATCCATCAGCTTGGCGAACATGGCGTGCTCCGGCGCCGTGTTGGAACAGCAGGTGGAGTTCTCCACCGAGCCGGTCTCCGGATTGAGGCGCTGATAGTACCAGGGCACTATCTTGTCGAGCACCGACTTGGGGCCGAGCCCGGATTCGTTGGTGTGGTTGTAGACCACGTCCATAACCACGTTCATGCCGATATTCTGCTTGATGGCCTTGACCATCTCGCGGAACTCCAGAATACGTTTGGTGCCCTCGGCGTTGGTGGCGTAGGAGCCTTCCTGCGTGGTGTAGTGGTAGGGGTCATAACCCCAGTTGAAGGAGTCGACGCCGCGCAGGTAACCGGAAAGCTCCTGCACCTGCGGATTATCCTTGCTGTCGCCCCCTTGCAGGTCGGCCAGCACATCCCCCACGGTCTGACCGCCACCGCAATAGCCACCAAATTTGGATGTTTTCACATCCGGATTGACCTGGCAGAGCTTGCTGAAGTCATCGCCGAGATTGGCTACCTTGGCCGGATCCTCGTTGACGGTGGCGATATCGAACACCGGCAGCAGGTGCAGGTGGCTGACGCCGCTTTTTGCCAGCGCTTTCAGATGGTTGACCGGTACAGAGTCGGGCTGGGTCAGGCCGACAAACTTGCCGCGCTTCTCTTCATCGGTGGAGGCATCGTTGCCGGTCAGGTCACGAACATGGGCCTCATAAATAGTGATGTCGGCGGGGTTCTGCTGGCTGTGGGGCGCCTTGAGGCTGTCCCATCCTTCCGGTTTCAGGGCCGGATCGTCGAGATCCACTACCTGACTGAACTCGGAGTTCATCGCGAGGCTCAGGGAGTAGGGATCGGTCACCTCGTAGTGCTCAACCTTGCGGCTCAGCGGATGGTAAACCTCCATGTCGTAGCGGTAGAACTGACCGATCAGCTCGCTGCCGCCCTCGTAGCTCCAGCTGCCGCTGGCGCTGTCGAAAGTCATGGCCACTTCACCACTCTTCTGATGGCTGGCGTTGTAGAGGGCCAGCTTGACCGACTTGGCGGTCGGCGCCCAGAGGCGGAAGGTCACCCGGTTGCCCTCTACCACGGCGCCATAGCTCAGCTTGGTCGCCTCGGGAGCATAGAGCGCATCGAGGGCGCCGGCGCTCTGCACCAGGGTCGCTCCTTGCAGGATACCGTCGGCATCGGTGCCGATAGCCACCAGCTCCCCCTTGAGCAGGGGCTTGAGATCTTTACCGGCAGGCAGGGCAAAGGCGGCGGCATCCTTGAGATGCGGATATTTGGCCTGCTGCTCGGCAGTCAGACTGGTCGCGGTCAGGCTGATATAGGGGAAATCGAACACCCCATCGGCATTGGCCTTGATGGTGCCCGAGTCGGTGTAATAGAGGCGAACGTGGGGCTTGTCCTTGCCCCCTTGCCAAATCAGGGTATTGCCATCGATCAAATGAGCGCTGGCCCCCGCCACGCCAAAGGCGGCGGTAAAGGCTTCGGCACGGCTGCCAAACAGATCTTTCTTGCCCGCGACGATGGCCACGGTGCGATCCGGGTGCTCACTGAAGATCACCTTCATATCGCTGCCGGTCAGGTTGGCCAGATCGCCGTTGCGGGCGATAAAGTTGATGCACCCTTCCACCTTGTTGAGCGGCACGACCCAGGCCGGACCAAAGCTGTCGGCGGTGGCTGGTGTCTTGCTCTTGTCATCCCACCCGCTGTTCAGGCCACTATCAGCCGTTGCCTTGCAGGCGTCGTTGTTCCAAAGGTGCAGGCTGTGGCTGTCAAACGGTGCCTTGGCCCCTTTGGCTGCTGACTGGGTATCCACCAGCGCAATGACCACCTGATTGTCGCCGGCAACCAACAACTCTTTCGGGGGATCCATCTTGGACAGACGAGCGACAGGCCCATCGGTGACTTCAGGTGTAGGCGGTGTAGGGGGGACGGGGTTCACACCGGAGGCTTCAGAGCTGTTGTCATTACAGCCAGACAAAAGCGCGAGCAGTGAGGCTGTTACCAGCGCCACTTTGGTCTTTTTCATATCCATATTTTTATAATTCCCGCTGTAGTTAGTCTCGATAGTCGAGCACCCGGTCATTGCCAGGCGGTGCCATATTAATCAGCGGCAATCGATTCAAATGTGAGCGACAGGGCAAAAAAACCATCCAGTTTCAACAAGATAACGTTTTCAGACTGAAACTTCGATCCGGCTCACAGACCTCGCGGCCATTTGGCCTCATATCTGGAAAGCGGCAGTCACGGGGTCAGAAAAGCAATGTCTGATCAAGTGGATAGACAAGGAGTAAACAATGAAACGGATTGAAGAGCAGGCAAGACGACTCGATCAGGAGTATCAGGCGATCGGGCAGCTATTCGACCAGTTCTGCCAGCAGGCTGGCGCCCTGGCCGAGCAGTATCACTTCTTCAACTGGCCCGATTATGAAGACTCACCCCCGCTGAGCCGCGCCTTCACTCTGCTGGGGGAGCCCCGCCAGTTGCGGCTGCGCTGTCAACCCGGTGAGCGCTCTGCCCTCAATGGTTTGATCCAGGTGGTCTCGGAGGATGGCACTATTGATGCCAGCCTCGGATTTCGCGCCGATGGCCAGCTGCTGCTTGAATCGGGCAAACTGCTGGACAACCCGCCCGGACTGCTGCTCAAGCTGCTGCTCGGTGCAGTGTGGCAACACAAGCCCCAGGAGGAGATCACCGGGCAGCCGCACTGACATCAGAGTGCCAACAGCACTGAAACCAAGGGGGCCAACGGCCCCCGTTATTTATCCTGTTCGCTGGCGATCTCGATGGTCACATGCACCAGCTCTTCATGGATCGCCAGCCGCTCGCGGATCTGCTGCGCCGGTAGCGGATTGACCATCAGCAGAGAGAGCACACAGGCATACTGCTGCTGTCCTACCCGCCAGACATGCAGATCGCGAATATCAGTGCCCGGCAGTTCGGCGATGACCTCGCGGATCTCTGCCACCAGCGGGGCATCCATCTCGGCATCCAGCAGCACCCGACCAGAGTCGCGCAGCAGCCCCCATGCCCATACCGCGACCAGCCCGGCACCCACTATGCCCATCAGCGGATCAAGCCAGTCAGCGCCCCACAGCATGCCCCCCACCAGCGCCAGAATGGCCAGCACCGAGGTGGCCGCATCCGCCAGCACGTGGATGTAGGCGGCACGCAGGTTGAGATCCTGATGGCTGTGGTGATGATCGTGCGAGTGATCGTGGTCGTGATGATCATCATGGTGACCATGTCCATGGCCGTGGTGATGATGGTGACCGTGATCATCCTTGAGCAGCCAGGCACAGGCCAGGTTCACCAGCAGGCCGACGATGGCGATGGCAATAGCCTGCTGGTAGTGGATCGGGCTGGGATCCAGCAGCCGGAATACCGATTCGAACAGCATCATGCCGGCCACCCCCACCAGCAAGAGGGCGCTGGTGAAGCCACCCAGTACCTCGATCTTCCAGGTGCCGAAGCTGAATCTGTGGTCACGGGCGAAGTGGCGGGCGGCGCGGTAGGCCAGCACCGAGAGACCTAGCGCCAGCGCGTGGGAGCTCATGTGCCAGCCATCGGCCAACAGCGCCATGGAGTTGTAGAACCAGCCGCCGCCAATCTCCGCCACCATCATGATGACGGTCAGCAGCACGGCCCAGCGGGTCTTCTGTTCGGCCAGCGGATTGCCCTCGTGGATGACGGGTTGATGGCAGTGTGATTGAGCGAGGGATGACATGGATTTCTCCTGAGGACGATAATGCAATATACTATACCCCAGTATAGTTTTATTGATCGAGAGGATCCTGCATGTCACACACCATTCACGGTAAAAAGAAGCTGCTGGCACGGGTACGTCGCATCAAGGGACAGGCCGGCGCACTGGAGATCGCGCTGGAGCAGGAGAGCGAGTGCGCAGCCATTTTGCAGCAGATCGCCGCCATCCGCGGCGCCGTCAACGGCCTGATGCTGGAGGTGCTGGAGGGACACATGCGCGAACACCTCGGCGCCGAAGAGGCGACCCACGCCGAGCGGCTGGAGGATCTGGATCAGGTAGTGCGGGTCTTGCGATCCTATCTGAAGTAAGGCCTCAGAATGGGGCTGCGGGCAGCCCCGCATCATCCCGTTTACAGCAGACCAGTGTCGGCCCGCCAGCCCTACCCCTTTCTGACTTGAGCCCTCGCCGGCTTTACGCCATGATGACCGCCGATCATTGATCGCCATACTCTGGATTCCATTTCGCAAGGACCCCCCATGTTTGAACACGTCGACGCCTATGCTGGCGACCCCATCCTGACCCTGGTCGAGACCTTCCACAAAGACACCCGCGAGCAGAAGGTGAACCTGGGGATCGGCCTCTATTACGATGAGCAGGGGCGCATTCCGTTGCTGCCGTCGGTGCAGCAGGCCGAAGCCCAGCGCGCCGCCGCCCCTGCCCCGCGCCCCTACCAGCCGATGGAAGGCGCCGCCAACTACCGCACCGCAGTGCAACACCTGCTGTTTGGTGCCGACCATGAAGCGGTCAAGGCGGGACGTATCGCCACCATCCAGACCATCGGCGGCTCCGGCGCGCTGAAGATCGGCGCCGATCTGCTCAAGCGCTACTTCCCGACCTCCGAGGTGTGGGTCAGCAATCCCACTTGGGATAACCACAAGGCGATGTTCGAGGGAGCTGGCATCAAGGTGCACGACTACCCCTACTACGATGCGGCCACCGGCGGCGTGCAGTTCGATGCGATGGTCGACTGCCTGAGCACTCTGCCGGCCAAGAGCATCGTGCTGCTGCACCCCTGCTGCCACAACCCGACCGGGGTGGATCTCTCCCGCGCCCAGTGGGATCGGGTGATCACGCTGGTGGTCGAGAAGAACCTGATCCCCTTTATGGATATCGCCTATCAGGGCTTCGGTGACGGACTGGAAGAGGACGCCTACGCCATCCGTGCCATGGTGGCCGCCGGTGTCAGCTTCTTCGTCAGCAACTCGTTTTCCAAGAACCTCTCCTTCTACGGTGAGCGCTGCGGCGGCCTGTCGGTCATCTGCAAGGATGCCGAAGAGGCAAGCCGGGTACTGGGCCAGATGAAGGCCACCGTACGTCGCAACTACTCAAGCCCTCCCACCCACGGTGGCCAGATCACTGCGGCGGTGATGAGCCAGCCGGAGCTGCACGCCCTGTGGGTCGGCGAGGTGACCGAGATGCGCACCCGCATCAAGGCCATGCGCCAGAAGCTGTTCGAGGTGCTGAGCGCCAAGGTGCCGGGCCGCGACTTCAGCTACTTCATCAACCAGCGCGGCATGTTCAGCTACACCGGCTTCACCCCAGAGCAGGTGGACAGGCTGCGCGAGGAGTTCGCCGTCTATCTGGTGCGATCCGGTCGCATGTGCGTGGCGGGCCTCAACAGTCGCAACGTCGACTACGTAGCCGACGCCATGGCCGCGGTGCTCAAGGGCTAATCCGCATCAGCCCCGCTTTGGCGGGGCTTTTTGTCTGTTTCATTCGCTTGTGGAGTCTTTATGGATCTGATCGCACTCTCAAGATTGGGAGGTCGCCATCTGGTCACCCTGCACCTGCTGCTCGACAACCAGAGCGTCACCCGCACCGCAGAGCGGCTCTGCACCACCCCTTCCACCGTCAGCAAGACTCTCAACCAGCTGCGGGATCTGCTGGGGGATCAACTGCTCTACCGCCAGGGCAACCAGCTGCTGCTCACCCCCATGGCCGAGCGACTGGCGCCCACCCTGCACCGGCTGTTGGGGGAGCTGAACGGCCTCACTCGCCAGAACGCCTTCAACCCGCAGCAGTGGCAGGGCACATTGCGGCTGGGATTGCGCGAGAGCGTGATGACCTGGCCGGTGGCCCCCATTCTGGGTCAGCTGATGAAAGAGGTGCCGGGCATGGTGCCGGAGATCTGGAACAAGGATGAGCAGGGGTTGGAGGCGCTGGCAGCGGGCAAACTCGACTTCGTGATCCTGCCTCATGACCAGAGCCAGCCGTTGCCGCGCCAGCCCGGGCTGGTGTGGGAAACCCTGCGGGAAGAGAAACTGGTCTGCCTGCTGCGCAAAGACCACCCCGCGCTGGCCAAGCCCTGGGATCTCGATGCTTATCTGAGCTGGCGCCATATCGCCATCCGGGATCAGGAGCTGGCCAACCCCTTCTTCGAGCAGAGCCTGGCCCAGCAGCAGGTGCGTCGCCAGATTGGCGCCACCCTGCCCGATTTTGCCAGCGCGGCGGCCCTGCTGCCCCAGACCGATCTGATCCTCACTGCCATCGGTGGCTGGGCGGCCTGCATGGCCAGTCAACCGGATCTGGTGATGCGTCCGGCACCGTTCGATTACGGCAAGGTGAGTCACAGTCTGGTCTGGTATGGCCCGGCCGGTGATGGCTCGGCCCGTCATTGGTTCCGCCAGCGGATCCTGCAACTGGGTCGCGAATTGATTGAGCCCTGAGCCGGACGACAAGGAGAAGAGATTGATGTTTCACCGCGGCGAAACATCAACGGCAAGTAGGGACTAGGGACGTTTGGTATAGATGGGGCTGGGGAAGGAGGCGACGTTGCTGCCCAGATCCGTGATGCGGGCTGCCCCCTGCTTTTTCACCTGATCGATGCGCAGCACCTGATGCATAGGGATAAGAGTCTGGCGCACATCGGCAAATTCGCTCTTGAGCTTCTCGTGACTGGGATCGACGATAAGCGCCGTATGGTTGTCCCAGACAAAATCGGCAATCTCGATAAAACCGAACAGCTGGCCCTGATTGACTTCGCGCACATACACTTCGTAGCGCTCGCTGTGGCAAATAAACTGAACCCGATATAACGCCTTGCTTTCACTCATGATTATCTGTCATTGAGGGGTAAGAAGATGGCCATTATTCTAGCCGCCGTTCTCGCCCCCTCCAATAGACAGAAATCACAGTTGCTGCCTTTCCATGCCGCACCTCACGCGATGACGGTCACCGGATGACGCGGCCACTCAGCCCATCAAGGCAGGCAGTGAGACCGGCCCCAATCCCGCTGCGCGCAAGCGGTTGGTCAGCTGTTCCAGTTCGGTTTGGTGAGCCTCTTGCCATTGCGCCGCCTCCCCCCGCACCCCGTGGTGGCGAAAGCCGTTGAGGCGAATGGGCACAGGCCCAAGCTGCTGCAAGAAGGCGGCAAGCTCCTCGTCAAGCTCACCACTTGCATCCAGAAAATCGCTCTTGCCCGGCACATGGAGCAGCCGCAACTCGGCCAGCTTGCCGTGACTTGCCAGCAACCTGAGCGAAGCCAGCACCCGCTCGCGGCCATAGCCGGTCAGGGTGTGATGCACCGAGTCACGCCACCCCTTGAGGTCGAGCATGGCGCCGTCGAGCACCGGCAGCAGCCGCTGCCAGCCGGTTTCGGCCAGCGAACCGTTGCTGTCGAGCAGGCAAGTGAGATGGGCCAGATCCGGCGCGCCCTTGATGGCGGCAAAGAGCGCAACCACGAAGGGGAGCTGGGTGGTAGCCTCACCACCGGAGACGGTAATTCCGCTCAGCAGTGGGCCGTAGCGGCGCAACAGGGCCAGCACGTCGTCCACCGTCATGGTTGTGGTCTTGGGATTGGCACTGCGCGGGCAGACATCCAGACAGGCGTCGCAATCGGTGCAGAGCGTTGCCTGCCATTGTATCTTGCCTTCGCTCAAGGTGAGGGCACCGCTCGGGCAGACCGCAAGGCAGTCACCGCAATCGTCACACAGCCCTATGGTGTGGGGATTGTGGCAGCCGGGGCAGCGAAAGTTGCACCCTTGCAGAAACAGCACCAGCCGGTTGCCCGGCCCGTCGACACAGGAAAAGGGCAGCACCCTGCTTACCAAGGCGCTGCGTGTTGGCAAAACATCAGCCATCGGTGCGAACTCAATACTCGCCGATAGTCGATTCGTGGGCGACCACTCGTGGTGCCCTCTGACGAATGGCGGTCACTTCACTCGCCTCGGCACCGAGACAGGTGGTCTGCAACCGCGATCCCTCCTCTGCGAAGCGGGCCACGTCGCTCTTGCGGATCATGTAGCCGGTCACCCGCACCAGATCGCTGTCGGCCACGTTGGCGGTGAACTCGCGCATACCGATGGCGAGCGCCCCCTTGCAGAGCTGCAACAGCGCCTGCGGGTTCTGACGGATGGTGGGATCCAGCGTGAGGATCTCGCTGATCCCCGAATGGTAATAAGTGTGGTGCGGCGCCAGCGCCAGCACATGACTGGCGGGATCCGGCTCCTGCCCGTAGGGAATGCGCACCCCGGGGGTGACTGCTACATCGATGCTGAGGCCACCTTGCGAATGCAACAAAGCGCGGCCACCCCAGGCGTGGGTTTGCGGGGTCGTGGTCACATAGGCGGAGAGCTGGGCCGAGATGCGATAGCCAAGCTGGTTCGCCTCCTCGCCGTGGCCGTAGCGATCCGGCAGATTCTCTTTATCCATCAAGATATTGACCGCTTCCGCCATGCCGTAGATGCCGAACATGGGGACAAAGCGATCCTCATCCAGCAGCCCCTCTTTCACCAGAAAGCTGTCGAAGAAACCGGACTCATCGTGGAGGAATGCGGCCCGCGCTTCGATCAGCTGGGAGGCCAGACGGCAGTAGTGGGGCAACAGGCAACCGAGGAAATCATCGATCCCCTGACACTGCTCGGCGACCCGCTTGAGGGAGATGCGCACCAGGGTATTGGCGCCACCGGCCTGCGGCAGGGCGTTGTAGCAGCTGACGATACCAAAACCACGCTGGTCAAAGGTATCGCGGTGGATCGGGTAGTTGGCGATGTGCGGCTTGCTGCACTCGGCGATATTCTTCACCGCCTGCAACAGCAGATCGTCGGGCGTCTGCTCCGGATCGTGGAAGAAGGTGAGGTTCGGCGCCACCTGCTTGAGCTCGTTGTCGATGCGCAGGATCAGGCGGCAGATGCGGTTGTCATCGGGACCGATGTTGACGTGCATGAAGGCGTCCGGCAGCACCCGATCCAGATAGATCCAGAACCCTTTCAGCTTGTAGTAGAGAGTCTCGTCATCCAGTTCGCCGACAAACGGCAACAACAGATGGTCGAGCCGCCCCAGCCAGACCGGCATGCCGGTAACGGAGGGGACATGGTGATAGAGGATGCGCAGGGCGTTGAGCGCCTCGTCGAAATCCTGTGGTGGTGCCAGCTCCAGCCAGGCAGAGCCCTGAGTCAGAAATTTTTCATAGTCCGGCAGCACATAGCGCGGCTTGTAGGGGGCGTGCCCTTCGAACATGTCGCAGATAAATCCCTGCTCCATCGCCTCGGCGACTGCGGCAGGCAGATCGGGGTAAGGCAACGCATTCTCGGCGGCCAGCGCCAGCGCGTGGCTCTTCTGGGCGGCGGAGAGATGGGGATCGCGCACGATGCGCTGACAGGTTTCGATCAAAGACATGGGACACTCCTTCACGGATAGAGCCCATATCCTCACCATTTGCAGGCTTTTTTTGAAGTGACATTCATGACATGACGGATGTCGAATAATGACATCCATTACACAAGATCACGGCTCGCGCTTCACCAAGGCAAGAGCTCGGCTATGCCTCCCAGCCAGCGCAGCAGAAAGAAGCCCCCCATTCCACCCACCACCACAACCAGAGTCGGCAGCCGCAACAGGGTCAAGAGCATCACCCACAGGGTGGCGGTCAGGTAGTCAGGATCCCAGTCAAGACCTATCCCCGGCTCGTAGCTAAAGACGATGGGCAACCAGATTGCAGTCAGCACCGACTGGGCCGAGAAGCCGAGAAACGCCCCCATCTCGGCACCCGGCTGATATCGGGTCAACCGAGAAAAGAAGGCGAAGCGGTTGAAAAAGGTGATCAGGGCCAGCAGGCCAATCATCAGCCAGCTCACGCTACCTCCTCATCCGGTGCAGCACATAGCCCACCACCATACCAGCCAGAGCCGAGACGATGATGTGGATCTCCGCCAGCAGCGGCTTGGTAAGCAACGCTGTGCCGCCGCTCACCAGAGTGGCCGCCACCATGGGCAAGTTTTTCATGGCGGGAATGGTCATGGCGATGAAGGTGGCCGCGATGGCAAAATCCAGCCCCATGCTGTCCAGTCCATCGATGTACTGACCGGCCGCGATGCCGAGCAGGGTCGCCAGATTCCAGAACAGATAGAAGACGAATCCCGCGATGAGCGCGTAGGCCGGATCAAAGTGGCCGCTGCGCTCCCGGTCTTTCAGCGCCACAGCGAACATCTCATCAGTCAGGAAAAAAGCAAGGCTGGCCCGCCAGCGCAGGGAGAGCGGCAATACGTCACGGCGGAAGGTGAAGCCGTAAAGCAGATGCTGAGAAGTGATCACCATGGTGGAGCCCATGATGGGCAGCAGGGGCGTGCCCGCCCCAAACAGGGTCGTGGCAGAGAGCTGGGCGGCTCCGGCGTAGACCAGCAACGACATCAGCTGAGCCTGAAGCGGACTCAGCCCTGCCTGCAACGCCAAAGCGCCACACAGGATCCCCCAGGGGATCACCGAAATGGAGAGCGGGAGCATATCCAGTTTGGCACGCCACCAGAGCATCCCCGTTCGCTCGGGCAAGCTCGTTACTGACATCATGTGATCTTCCTTGTCACAGCCAAAGCGAGCCGAAAAAACTAGCACGGGACAGCAAGCGCTGTCACGTCATCACTGGCGGGAAATAAAACGCCCGCGGAGTCGCGGGCGTGCACAAGGGGATCAGGGCTCGATGACGATGGGCGTACCCGGGTCAATAGCGTCCCACACCTCATCCAGCTCGTGGTTGAGCATGGCGATGCAGCCATTGGTCCAGTTGGAGGGCTGAACCCTGCGGTTGCCAATGCTGTTGCGCTGGCCGTGGATCATGATCATGCCACCCGGACGAACACCCAGCTCATTGGCGCGCTTGATGTCATCCAAGTTCGGATAGTTGATATGGATGGCTTTGTAGTAGCCGGAATTGGTCTTCTTGTAGTCGAGGGTGTAGCGCCCTTCCGGCGTACGCTGATCCCCTTCCTGCTGCTTGTGCCCCTTGGGCGCCGGGCCCAGAGCAATCCAGTAGCGCTTCAGTTCTTTGCCATCCTTCATCAGGGTCAGGCTATAGGTCGACTTCTTGACCACCACCAAATCGGCTTTTTCGGTCAAGGCAAAACTCAATGCGGGCCAAAGCCCCAACAAACACAGTAATACGGCTCTCATTCCATCCCTCGACAAGCCTCTGGTGCGGGCTTTTCTTGTTACCAGATCATCTGAACGATGCCCGCCGAGCGGCGAGCGAGCGCCATGATATTGGATCGCCATCAATACTCAATATGCCCGGCAAAACATATCTTGCCGCAGCAAGGCCATCTTCCTTGAACGCTGTCATTTGGCATTGGTAATTAACAGTTAAAACAACAAGATACCAAAAATTATCGCGCTGGCACCCAGGGCAATGATCGGCGAAGATACCACTCCACTCCCCAACAGGATCATGCCATGCGCTCTTCGTGCCGCCTCGCCACCCTGCTGTTCTCGCCACTCCTGCTCTGGTTGCCTGCCAGTGTCGCCGCCGATGCACTCTGGCTGCGCGAGCCCGCCCTCTCCCCCGATGGCAAGCAGCTTGCTTTCACCTGGCAGGGGCGCATTTTTGTCGCCAGTGCCGAGGGTGGCCCCGCCACGGCGCTCACCGGCAGCGACTACCTGAGCCAGCGGCCAATCTGGTCGCCGGATGGCAAACAGCTCGCCTTTGCCGCCAATCTCTACGGCAACGAGGATGTGTTCGTGGTGCCTGCCAACGGCGGCGAGATGGTGCGCCTCACCCGCGATTCACGCACCGATCTGCCGCAAGCCTTCAGCGCCGATGGCAAACGGCTGTTGCTGAGCAGCCAGCGCCTGGGGGCGCCCGATGCCGACCATTTTGTCGCGGAAGGCTACCAATGGGGCGAGCTCTACTGGACCCCGATCACCGGCGGCACCTTGCAGGCCGATCTGCCGCTGCCTGCGACCCTCGCCCGTCCCCACGGGGAGCGGCTCGCCTATCAGATGCCCGCGGCGGATCAACCCTTTCGCAAGCATCAGCACTCGTTCGCGGTGCCCCGTCTCTGGCTGTTTGATGGCAAGCAGCACAAGCAGCTGACCGAAGATCGGGTGGCGGCCACCGATCCGGTCTGGAGCGACAAGGGAGATACCCTCTTTTACCTGAGCGAGCGCAGCGGCGATTTCAACGTCTGGCGCCGGGATCTTGCCAGCGGCAAGGAGCAACAGCTGACCCACTATCAGGGCCATCCGGTGCGGGGGCTCAGCGCCTCTCGCAATGGCGATCTGGTCTGGTCATGGCTGGGCGAGCTCTATCGCCTCGATGCCGATAGCAGCGAGCCACGCAAGCTGACCCTCACCCCGCAAGTGGCGAGCGCGCCGGATGAGGCGAGCGAGGCCCTGACCCTGGCAGACGAAGCGCTGGTCAGCGAAGAGGCGGACGAGCTGATCCTGGTGAGCGAGGGCAACCTGTTTGCCGTCGACCCCGAGCGGGAGCGGGTGCGTCAGCTGACCCGCGATCCGAGCGAGCAATCCAGCCCCCTCTTCGCCGAGCAGGGCCGCGCCCTCATCTATCTGTCGGAGCAGCAGGGGCACGCCGCCCTCTATCGCCTGCGCAAGGGGGATCCGGATCTGCTGTTCAGCGAACCCGGCACTCTGACCGAGAGTCTGCTGCTGGCGATTCCCGGCAAGGGGATCAGCCGTCCGGTGCTCTCCCCCGATGGCAAACAGCTCGCCTTCGTGGTGGATGGCCAGGCCATCCATCTGCTGGATCTGGCGAGCAACAAGCAGCGGGAGCTGGTACCTGCCAGCTTCAACCCGTCGCGCCACGAGGTGCATCTCGCCTTTGCCCCCGACTCCCGCCATCTGGCGCTCACCTTCCGCCCCGATGCGGCAGAGCAGGAGATCGCGGTGATCGATACGACCAATCCCAAGGCCAAACCGGTCAATGTCAGCCTCAACGGCTATCAGGATGGGCAACCGGGCTGGAGCCAGGATGGCGCCATCCTCTACTGGCAATCGACCCGATTTGGCGCACTGGGGCCCGATGGCGAGCCCCTCGTCACCAACCTGCTCGGCATTTACAGCAGCCGCGCCGCCAGAGCCGATGCGATTGCCGAACTGGAGCCGCCGAAAGGGGGATACGGCTTTGAGATCGATCGTCTCAACCATCGCGAAGCGCTGCTGCTGCAACCCACCGGCACCCTGATCGCCAGCCGCATCATCGGCGACCAAGTGATCTATCTGGTAGAGGAGATGGGGGTCAACAGCGAGAGCGAGATCAAGGGCTACAGCCAGGATCTGCGCAAGGGCAAAACCAGCAAACTGTTTGGCGAGCAGCCCGGCCCAGCGCTGGCAAGCCTCAACCAGCAGGGCACCCTGGCTACCCTGGTGCAGGATGGGGAGATCACCCGGATCCACCTCGACTCCGGCGAGACCACCAGCGCCCCCTTCGCCTTGCAGCCCACCAGCCGCTGGCAGGAACGCATGACCGCCGCCTTCGATCAGATCGCCCGGCTCACCCGGGACGAGTTCTATCTGGACGATATGAACGGGGTGAACTGGGATAGCTATGTCGCCGCTTACCGCCGCCTGCTGCCGGGCATCGGCAACCCGCGGGACTTTGGCAACCTGCTGGCAGAGCTGGCTGGCGAGCTCAATGTCTCCCACACCTGGGGCAGCGGCCCCGCCCCCTTCCCGCGCATGGCGGACGAGACCGCCAGCCTCGGCGGCTACTGGCAGGATGGCGAGCAAGGGGTGATGCTCACCGCCCTGCTCTCTGGCGGCCCGCTGGATCAGGAGAGCGATATCGCCCCGGGCGCCCGCCTGCTCGCAATCAACGGCGTCCCGATTGCCAATCTGGCCGAGCTGGATCGGGCCCTCAACCATCAGGCCGGTGCTCGGCTCGCCCTCACCTTCCAGCAGGAGGGCAACAAGCAAACTGACGAGGTAGTGCTCACCGCCATCGACAAGCAGCAGGAGTACCAGCTGCAACAGGATCGCTGGATTGAGAAACGGCGGGAGCTGGTGGCCAGGCTGAGCGGAGGACGGGTCGGCTACGTCTATCTGCCGGCAATGAATAGCGAGATCTACGATGCGGTGGTGGCGGATGCCCTCGGCAGACAGCGCAATCGCGATGCGCTGATCGTCGATGTCCGCTTCAACAGCGGCGGCTATCTCGCCAATACCCTGGTGGAGTTTTTGACCGGCAGCGGCAGCACCAAGGGGATGGCCAGCAGCTGGCCCCGTCAAGGCAAGGGTGAAACCGACGCCGCCACTCGCCAGTGGACCAAGCCTTCGGTGGTGCTGGTGAACGCCGCCAGCTACTCGGAAGGCTCCGCCTTTCCCGAGTACTACCGCGCCCTCAAGGTCGGCCCCATCGTCGGCGATCCGGTGCCCGGCACCGGCACCATGGTCTACAGCCACGACTCCCGGCTGATCCCGGGCCTCTCCTATGGCATTCCGACCCTGGGGTTGCGCAAGCCGGACGGCACCTTCTACGAGAATCAGGAGCTGATCCCGGATCTGCAGGTGCCCCTCACCCCCGTCGACATGGTGGCCGGACGCGACCCGCAGCTGGAAGCGGCGGTACAAGCCGCCCTCAAGCAGTTGCCAGCCAGCACCAAATAACTGCGCTCAACGAAAGCGAAACAGCTCGCGATGCAGATGCCCGTCCGGCAACAGCCGGGTCAGGGCATCTGCCATCCTCTCCGGCCCGCAAAACCACACCTGCTCGGGCGCATCCTGCGCGATGCGAGCCAGTTCCAGCCGCCCGGCCACCTTGTCCAGATGCAGCTGATAGCGCACGCCGGTGCGATGACAGAGCTCGGCCAACCGTCGGTGGTAGACAGCCCCCGCCAGATCCGGCGCACACTGGATCAGGGTGATCCCCTCGCCCCGCTCGCCACGGGCAGCCAGTCCCTCTAGCCAGGCCACAAACGGCGTGATGCCGATCCCGGCCCCCAGCCAGAGGGCTCGGCCTCCTCTCTGCGGGGCGACAAAGGCACCATAGGGGCCGGTCACCACCACCTCATCCCCGACGCGCGCCTCTGCCACCAGCTGACGGGTATGATCCCCGAGCGCCCGCACCGCGATCACCAGCTGGCGCCGATCCGCCGACACCCGCACCAGGGTAAAGGGGTGCGGCCCCTCCTTGGTGTCAAACTCGAAAAAGGCAAACTGGCCCGGGCGATAATGGGCAAGCGGCCGCTCCAGCTGCATGGTCAGCTCGCTGGTGTGATCCGCCAACGCCCGCACCGCAATGACCCGGCCCGGATGGCGATCCCGTGCTCCCACTTGCCCCAGCAGGGAGTAGAGGGCGCCAATGGCACCTATCCCGCCAACCAGCCAGATTGATACCCCCACCGGGGTCATGGCCCCCACCTGAGGCAACAGGCAGAGCCCGTGTCCCCACCCCGCCAAATAGATGAGCGGCGCCAGCCGGTGGATCAGCCGAAAACGGCCATAACTCACCAGCGCCAACAAGCTCACCACCACCAGTGCGATCAGCAGATAGAAACTCCACTCACCCAGGGTATTGCCAAGGGCATGGAGCGAGATGCCATTACCTGCACCAGCCCCAGCACCGCTGGCCCCACGCCGCGCGGGACGACTCAGCCAACCCGCCGAGACCGCCCACTTGGGCGCCTCCACCAGCAGCCAGTGAACGGTCAGTGCCAATGCGCCGCCGATGGCCGTCTGACGGTGCAATCGCAACATCCGGTCCAGACCGCCACACCACACCTCCAGCCGCGGCAGACGCAACGCCAGCAACAGCGAAATGGCCATATAGGCCATCCCCAGCAGGCCCGTCAGCAGCAACATCTCATGGCGCCAGGGCCACACCCCGTTGGCATCCCCCGCATAACCGAGCCACCAGACCCCGACCGCCAGCAGCGGCAACAGCCACCACACCCGTTTACTCGTCATAACATGCTCCCTGGTTCCATCGTGGCAGGGCCTCACCCCTGCTCATGGTTCCATTACAACCCCGTCCGGTCACAAGACTTTGCCAGAGGGGGAAGCTTGTGTGGCAATTTGTGACAAACGGAAACAAAAGAGGGGCCGACTGGCCCCTCGTGATCACCCTTGTTGGCTCGCCCCTCTTCACAGGAGATGGCGCACAATCCACCTCTGCCGTGATTGACGACCTGCCAGCAGAAGGAATCAAATGGGGATGTTACATATCTGCGGCGGAAAACCTGCCGCCCACTCTTCTGGACAAGGAGATCCCCCTTGCTTTCATCCACCGAACAACGCGTCTGCCCGAGTTGTCAGCGCGAAACCAACCATGTCGTGGTACTGGTCGACAAATCCTTTGGCCAGCAGCTGACACCGGCGCAAAAGCGCAAAGCTTTTATCAAGGACTTCATTACCGGCTGGGCCGCCGGCCCCTTTCTGGCCAACATGGATCGCTTTGAACGCCACGCCATCTGTGAAAATTGCGGAAATAAAGTCATTGATGAATCGTGAATAATGAAAAAAAGAATGGCAGGAAGGTCGCCCCTCCTGCCAATTGCCTATTCATATCAAGCCTGCCTTCATCACATCACTTACTGCACGCAGCTCAGCGCCTCTCTGACATCTCCAGCAAAGTAGCACCGGGTAATCCACGCCTCGAAATCTGCCAGCATGCGGGTTTCCGACTCGCTGTTGTCGGCAATAAGCTCGGCGCCGTGTACCACCCGGATATGGGCATCGAGCGGGCTTCCCTCACCCGCCGCGGGGCGCTGCTGCGCGGCGGCCATGCAGGCTTGCGCCTGTTGCCACGCGTCGGCGGCGTTCAGGTTACACGCTTCGGCCAGCGGCACTGCGCTGAATCCCTCGCCAGTCAGGCTGCGCAGGGTCTCATCATGAGTCATGCCGTTGCCCGGCCCCCAGTAGTGGGCAGCCAGATCCGGCCCGATGCGCGGGTTGTCGGTGAGGTAGCCATCACGCTTGAGGAAGTAGGCGCGGGTTTGCTCCACCGCCATCAGCGCCAGCAGGTAGCCGTGATAGGCACAGGCCGACTCCTGATTAAGGAGGTGCGGAATGGCCAGCAGCGGGCGCGGGCTCTCGACACCGAGGATCTTGCGCTCCCACTTGCGGGCCAGCGCCAACACTGCCTCGGGAGTGCGTTCGGCCTCATCCATGGCGTAGAGATCCCGTTCGAAGTAGGCCACCAGCGCGAGCTGGCGCTCGTTCAAGGCACGAAACGGCTGACGCGCTTCGATCATCTCCTTGATGAGGGCATCAGGAACAGCCTCTCCCGCCGCATTTCTGGCGTAGCGCTTGAGCCAGTCGGCATCGTCCAGCAGGCTGTCGCAGAACATCGACTGGGTCTCGGCATAAGCCATGGAGGTAGGCGGAAACTCCTGTGAGAAGCAGGGGGCGTTGCCGGTGACATTGGCAAAGTGTGCGGCGTGGCCCCCCTCGTGGAACAGGGTGTTGAGGCCACTCCAGCCGCTGCCCACCTGCGCCGGATCGGCCAGGCTGGTGAAATTGACCACCGCCGGCACCCACTCCCCCTGCTGGAAGAAGCTCGGTACCGGGCCGTGGCAGAAGCCGTTCTCGTATTTCCCCTCCCGGGTCAGCAAGTCCAGCGTCAGAGTCGCCCCGCGATACTGGATGCCGAGCCGACGGAAACTCTCAACCCAATCCCGCAACGCCCGTGAGAAGGGCACGTAAGGATCGAGCTGGCGGGTG
Organism: Aeromonas sp. 11P; assembly: GCF_051920165.1. Lineage (NCBI taxonomy): Bacteria > Pseudomonadati > Pseudomonadota > Gammaproteobacteria > Aeromonadales > Aeromonadaceae > Aeromonas > Aeromonas sp. 11P. Next base: position 3,488,460 of record NZ_JBQBDJ010000004.1, on the reverse strand, counting down.
ACGTCGCCGCTCACGCTGTAACGCAGGTTGTGGGGCAGCAGGGCCGCCTCCCCCTTGGCAACCTTCAGCTCTTCCAGACTCTGCTGCAACCGAGCGTCGGTGCGGGCGATAAAGTCGTCGAGGATGGCGAACAGCTGCTCCGGGCTCATCTGCTCGTTCTTGCGCACCTTGTAGTCGAAGTAATTGCGATAGCCCATGGCGCGGGCAAAGCGGTTACGGATCGCCACCACCTCGAGAAAACCGTTGCCGACCACCCACTGCTCCAGGGTGCGGAACATGGCGAGCGCGCTCTGGCGCACCGCCACGTTCGGGCTGGCAGCAAGGGAGGTGCTGGCGGCGGGCAGGCTGCCAGCCACCTGCTGGCCCTGCTCATCCAGCAGGGTCAGTTTCAGCCCTTTGCGGCGGGCGAACAGCTCAGCCTCGGCAGCCACCAGCTCATCCATCAGGGCAGCCGCAGCGGGATCTTCAATCACATTGCACTCGAAGAAGGCGATCCAGCCTTGCAGACCACGCTTGAGATCATCCTCGTCGGCTTGGGCTAGCATTTCCCGCAATGCGGGCAGACGGGCCGGATTGGCACAAAAGGCCTTATAGGCCTGCTCGGCCACGGTGAAACCGGCCTGATCATCGCTGGTGCCCATATAGGTGGACCAGAAGAGATCCTCCTTGCGCCTGTGTACCTGCAGGTAGTCGGCGTTGAGCTGGTTGAAGTAATTCCTGGCAATGGAACTCATAAATTCCCTCTTGTTATGGGGTCACCCGCAGCGGGGCCCACTCCTTTTTTTGATGAAATGCCAAACCATTCACACTCTTTGGCAAAAATTGCGCAGGGATGCGCATCAACACGCTACCAAAAAGTGGGGGTTGCTGTCTGCTGACTATACTGATGTTAAAACGCTCATTTGAGAAAGGTCGGCAAGAGACTGAAAGTAAATGAGTTGTTAACTTTTACGAGCTGGCTGCCGCGGTACAGAGCCACATAAGATCAACAGGGAAACGAGGATTTAGTCATGTTCAAGCTCGGTGATATCACCGTGAGCCGCAAATTGATTTTGCTGCTCACGCTGGCGTTTGTCGGTTTTGTCTCGCTGCTGCTTATCTCGGCCAACGCGCTCCAGCGCAATCTGATGAGCGAGCGAGAGGCCCGGCTCAATGCGGTGCTGGGCCAGACCATGAGCCAGATCCAGTTTCTGGCCAGTACCCTGCCAGCAGAGCAGGCCCAGCAGGAGGCGCGCAAGCTGCTGACCAACACCCGCTTTGATGGCAACAACTACCTGTTTGTCATCGACGAAAACCGCAAGATGCTGGTTCACCCCATCCGGCCCGAACTGGTCGGCCAGACCATGGGAGAAGGGACGGGTGCCACCGCAGGACAGTTCTGGCAACAGATGGTCGATATCGCCCGCAGTGGCAAGCAAGGTACCCTGCAATATGTCTGGACCGGCCCATCGGGCGAAACCGCCGACAAGCTCTCCATGGTATCCGGCTATCAGCCCTGGGGCTGGATCCTCGGTTCCGGCATGCTACTGCAAGATATTCAGCAGACCATCTGGGCCCAGTACATGAAGATGGGGACCGCCACCGCCATCGTTATCCTGCTGATGGGGTTGCTGGGCTGGCGCATCACCCACTCCATCGTCTCCCCCCTCAGCCAGATCAACAACGCCATGCAACGGGTCGCCAAGGGGGATCTGGTGGTAAGCATCCCGGTACAGGGCAAGGATGAGCTGGGAGTGGTCGCCCGCTGCACCAACCAGAGCCTCGATGCGATCCGTCACGCCCTGCTGGAAGCCAGCCAGGGGGCCCGCAACGTGGCGGATGCCGCCCTGCGCATCGCAGCCTCTGCCGAGCAGACCAATCAGGCGGTCACCAGCCAGCGGGATCAGCTGGCCCAGCTCGCTACCGCCATGAACGAGATGAGCGCCACCATCTCCGATGTGGCAGGGCACGCCGAAAATACCGCGCGGGATACCCAAGAAGCGACCGGAGAAGCCGGGCTCGGTAACCGCGACGTTCATGCCAGCGTGCACGGCATCAAGGCACTGGCCACCGAGGTGGAGCAGGCCACCCAGCAGGTCAACCAGCTTAAAGAGGGAGTGATGCAGATCAGCGAAGTGACCGCCGTCATCAGCGCCATTTCGGAGCAGACCAACCTGCTGGCCCTCAACGCCGCCATCGAGGCAGCACGGGCTGGCGAGCAAGGCCGCGGTTTTGCCGTGGTGGCCGACGAGGTACGCCAGCTGGCCAGCCGGACTCGCCAGTCTACCGAAGAGATCCAAAGCACCATTGCCCAGCTGCAGCAACGGGCCGTCACCGCCGCCAATGCCATGGATACCAGCCGCAAACTGGCGGAGAGCAGCGTCAACCAGTCCCAGCAGGCGGGCCAGGATCTCACCCTGATCGTCAACCATATCCAGCATGTAAGCGACATGGCGACCCAGATCGCTACCGCCGCCGAGCAGCAGAGCATGGTGGCCGAGGATATGAACCGCAACGTCAGCGGCATCAACGACTCGGCGCTGGAGATGTCCCAGTCCGCCTCGCAACTGGCGCAGGAGAGCGAGCTGCTGGCCGGTCTTTCCCGCAGTCTGGATGAGCGGCTTGCAGTGTTCAAACTGGGCAAGGAGTCCTCCACTGCGCCGATGATGGCTCCCGTATCTCCCCCCTCCGGAGAGCAGCGCGCCCGCCATTGATGGCGTCAATCCGTGTCGCATTGTCACTCGACCTGCCAGCTCTGCTGGCAGGTTTTTTTACGCCAACAACACGCAATCAGCATGCACCTTATCGGCATATTCAACGATATTAAGCACAATTCAGGATGAAGAGAGTGATTTGAAAACAGTTGGTTAGATTGATTTTCGCGCCATTGAATGGCGAATTTAAACATTTAACTTCAAATAATTAATCAATGCGGTGCACAATGCCGATGGCCGAACATTTGGCCCATCAGTAACTATCTAGTCATTTGGCAAACTGACCGAAAGGTCGGGACGCAAAGCCTCCGGTCTACAGACGTTTTGTCCAGGATAGCGGGGTTGCCACACGCAAGTGTGCATCGGGGATCTCCCCGGCCAACTGACGCCCACATCTATCGAACAGAGGAATGTATGGCAGCAAAAATCCAACTCAATCACATTGCGGCGGTGCTGGCCCTGCTGGTCAGCGGCAGCGCCCTGGCTCATGGCTACATCAGCCAGCCAGAGAGCCGCAACTACCTGTGCAAGACCGGCGGCAACAGCCAGTGTGGCGGTGTGCAGTGGGAGCCCCAGAGCGTGGAGGGCCCATCAGGCTTCCCGCAAAGCGGCCCGCAGGATGGCCAAATCGCCTCGGCGGGCAGCCCGCGCTGGAGCGAGCTGAACATCCAGACCAGCGACCGCTGGACCAAGCGTGAAGTACAGCCCGGCCCCTTCGCCATCAGCTGGACCTTCACTGCCAACCACGTCACCCGCAACTGGCGCTACTACCTCACCAAGCAGGAGTGGAACCCCAACCAGCCGCTCACCCGCGCCTCGTTCGACCTGACCCCATTCTGCGTCATCGACGGCAACATGGTGCAGCCGCCCAAGCAGGTGACCCACAACTGTGTCCTGCCGGAGCGCACCGGTTATCAAGTGATCCTCGGCGTGTGGGAAGTGGGCGACACCAGCAACAGCTTCTACAACATCATCGACGCCAAGTTCAAAGATGGCAGCCAGCCGCCGCTGGAGTGGAGCCAGGCAGGCACCATCTACCCCTCCATCGATCTCGCGGTGGGTGACAAGGCGATGACCCGGGTATTCGATGCCAACGGCGAGCGCCCCGATCTGCAGACCGTGCTGACCATCACCACCGCCGAGCAGGGCCAGAAGAACAGCTGGGCTCATGCCCTCGCCAGCAAGATCAACGCCGAGCAGAGCCTGATCCGCGCCGGTCAGCAAGGAGCCGATGGCCAGTTCAATCCGATCTACGGTATGAACCCCGTCTATCTGCATCGAGACAGCAAACTGGATCGAGTCGAGATTGACCTGCAACAGCTGCAGCCGCCGGTAGTGGACAGCATCAGCGTCAGCGGTCTGGCCAGCGACTATGTGCTGGACAACGGCAAGGCAACCCTCGATTTCACCGTCACCGCACAGGGCGATCTGGCCGTCACCAACACCCTCTATGACCACGGCGGCGTCGCCAAGGGTGAAAGCAGTGCTGACATCAAGGACAGCAGCCACACCTTTACCATGGCGCTGGAAGGGCTCAAGGCTGGTCACCACCAGCTGGTGATCAAGGCCACTCCGAAAGCGGGCGGCGAGACCATCCAGCAGACCATGGATCTGATGTTCAAGGAGCAGAGCAGCGGCGAATACGACTTCGTCTTCCCGAACTCGCTCAAATCCTATGCCGCCGGCACCAAGGTGCAGCAGCCGAAAAATGGCAAGGTCTATCAGTGCAAGCCCTTCCCCTACAGCGGCTACTGCCAGCAGTGGACCACCACAGCCACCCAGTACGAGCCGGGCATCGGCTCCCACTGGCAGATGGCGTGGGATGAAGTGCACTAACCCACGCTTGGGCACATAAAAAAGGGCGTCCTCTCTAGCAGGGGACGCCCGGAAAAATCAAACCTTGCGGTTTGCATACCAACGGAACCAAGACCTCACTCTTCACTTACTTCACACACTCAACACACTCTTCAAAACAGGGTTTGTCCATTAACCCTGCCATTTTCCTCCTTCGACAATCACATCATTCGGGTCGGTATCAGGGCTCAGCTTGTCACGCACATACTGGTCATAGAGTTTCAGCAGGTACTTCTCCTCACCCAGCTTGGCGAGACGATCGTTGACCCAGTCACGCAGCTCGATATTGCCCTTCTTCACCGCCGGGGCGATGGGATCTTCCGAGCCCAGTTTTTCGGGCAGTACCCGATAGCCCGGATTCTCCTTGGCCCAGCTGAACAGCACCAGATTGTCCTGGGCGTAGGCATCGCCACGGCCCTGGGCCAGCGCCTGCAGGGATTCGGTGTTCTTCTCGAACTTGAGCACCTTCCACTCTGGGTGGTTGCGGGTCAGCCAGATGTCGGCCGTGGTGCCGGTGGTCACGATCAGGGTCTTGCTGGCCAGATCGTCGAGCTTCTTGGCCGGACTCCCTTCCGGCACCAGCACCTGTACCGCCACTCGCAGGTTCGGGTTGGTGAAATCCACCACCTCGCGCCGCTCCGGCGTCACCGTCATATTGGCGAGGATCAGATCCACCTTGTCGCTCTGCAGGAAGGGGATGCGACTGGCTGGCTCCACCGCCACGAACTCGATCTTGTTCTCGTCCCCCAGCAGATCCTTGGCGAAGCGGCGGCCGAGATCGGTGTCAAAACCGACGTAGTTCCCCTTCTCGTCCACGTAGCCAAAAGGCGGCTTGTCGGTGAAGACACCGACGATGAGCTTGTCCCGCGCCTTGATCTTGTCGAGGGAACCGTCCGCCGCATGGGCAGCGCCACTGGCGATACCCAGTCCCAATAAGGCACTAAGCAGAACCGAGGTGATTTTTTTCATGCTGACTCCTTTCGTTTGATGACATTTGTATAAGAAAACTTGGCGAGGAACTGGCGCGCACGCTGGCTCCTGGGATTGTCGAAAAATTGGTGGGGGGCGGCCTGCTCCAGAATGTGGCCGCCATCCATGAAGACGATGCGATCCGCCACCGCCCGGGCGAAGGCCAGCTCGTGAGTGACGATAAGCAGGGTCATGCCGCTGCCGGCGAGATCGCGGATCACCTCCAGCACCTCCTGCACCATCTCGGGGTCGAGGGCGGCGGTTACCTCGTCAAACAGCATCACCTGCGGGTTCATGCACAGCGCCCGCACGATGGCTATGCGCTGCTGCTGGCCGCCGGAAAGCTGGCGCGGATAGTCATGGCGCCGCTCCCACAGGCCGATGCGGGTCAGCAGCGGCTCGGCTTGCAGCAGCGCCTCTGCCCGCTCCCGCTTTTGCACCTGAAGGGGGCCAAGCAGCACGTTTTCCAGCACCGTCAGGTTGGGGAAGAGGTGATAGCTCTGGAACACCATGCCGATCCGCTGGCGCACTCGTTGCCAGTCGGTGGCACCATCCAGCAGCACACCATCGAAGCGGATCTCGCCCCCCTGAATGGGCTCGAGCCCGTTGAGAGTGCGCAGCAGTGTGCTCTTGCCGCAGCCGCTTGGCCCCAGGATGACGATCACCTCCCCGGCGCGCACGCTGAGGCTGATCCGATCCAGCACCAGATTCGGGCCGAACTGTTTACTGACAGAACCGAGTTCAAGCAGAGGTGTCATACCGCATTACCCCATTGTTGCTCCAGCCGGCGCGAGGCGAGCGAGAGCGGATAGCAGACCAGAAAAAAGAACAGAAACAGCAGACCGTAAATAAGCAGCGAGCCATAGGTGCGCTCGATGATCTGCTGGCCCACCTTGATCACCTCCACCACCCCGATCAGCACCGCCAGCGAACTGGTCTTGATGATGCGGGTGTAGATGTTGATGGTCGGCGGCGTCAGCCGCTGCAACGCCTGTGGCAGCAACACATGGCGATAGATCTGCCAGGTCGAGAGCCCGAGCGCCAAGCCGGCCTCCTGCTGACCACGGGCGAGGGAGTTGAGGCCACCGCGCACCACCTCTCCCACCTCGCTGGCGCCCCAGAGGGCGAGTACCAGCACGGCGCACCAGAAGGCCGGAATATCGAGGCCGAAAAAGATCGGCAACCCGAAGAAAAAGAGATAGAGCCACACCAGCACCGGCACCACCCGAAACAGCTCGAGATAAAGCCGCAGCAGCCCCCGCACCAACCGGCCGCCCTGTTGTGCCAACACGCCGTAAGCGACACCGCCGAGGGTGGCAAGCAGGATGGCCAGCAGCGAGATAGCGAGGGTCTGACCCGCACCCACCGCCAACAGTGGCAGCGCCTGCGTCAGCTGCTCAGAGATCGAACTGGCCATATTGAGCCCTCCTTTCCTGCGCCTCGGTGGCGAATGACTGCGGCAGCTGGAAGATAAGTGCCCACATCGGGATCCTCGCCTGCATTAATGATTCAGTGACCGAACTGACCATGTTGCAGCCTCCTTTCAACGACGCGCAGAGCGAGGGAGAGCGGCAGGAAGATCAGCACGCACATCAATGTCAGCACCGCCAGCATCTCGTAGGTCTTGTAGTAGAGGGCGATGTAATTCTTGGTGGTGTAGAGCAGCTCTGGCACCGCCACCGCCGAAGCCACCGTCGTCTCCTTGAGCAGGAAGATGAAGTTGGCAAACAGCGCGGGCAGGCTGGCGAGCCAGGCCTGGGGCAACTGCACGTGGCGCAGCAGTTGCCAGCGAGAAAGCCCGATAGCCCTGCCAGCCTCCAGCTGACTGGCGGGCACCGCCTGAATGCCTGCACGCAGGGCCTCGGTCAGATAACCACCGCCAAGGAAGGTCATGGCAATCACCGCGGTGGTAAACCCGGAGAGCGACAAGCCGAGCGCAGGCAGGCCGAAATAGAGGAAGAAGAGCTGGATAAGCAGCGGCGTGTTGCGGGCCAGCTCGACATACCCGCGGATCAGGGCGCTGAGCGGCCGCTTGTGCAGGCTCAGCAGGGCGACGTTGAGCAGGGCGACCGCCAGCGAAGTGAGGATCACTATGGTTCCCAGCTGCAAGGTGACCCAGACCGCCTTGCCGAAGGCGGGCAGCGTTGTGACGATAAAGGGCAGATCCAGATTCATGCCGGGATCCTCCCGTCACGCTGCAGACGCTGGGGCAGCACAGTGATCGCATCCGGGTACTTGATGCCGGTACCGGTATTGAGCACCACGACCTGCTCTCCCCCACGGATCCAGCCAGCCTCGCGCAGTTGACGAGCAGCAGCAAACGCGGCGGCCCCCTCAGGGCAGACAAAACTGCCTTCGCGAGAGGCAAGCTGGCGGATCTCGCTCTGGATGGCCTTGTCATCCACCGCGATGGCGCAACCCTCGGTGCGATAGAGGGCGTCCAGCACCAGAAAATCCCCCAGTGCCTTGGGTACATTGATGCCGAACGCCAGCGTTTGGGAGTCGGGCCAGAAGCTCGATTCGGTGGCTCTCTGTTGCCACGCCTGCACAATGGGCGCGCAGCCACTTGCCTGTACCGCGACCAGTCTGGGCAACGCGCCCTTGACCCAGCCCAGCTCCTGCAGCTCGCGCAGCGCCTTGTAGATACCGATGAGGCCGACCCCGCCACCGGTCGGATAGATGATCACATCCGGCAGGGTCCAGCCCAGCTGTTCGGCAATCTCCAGCCCCATGGTCTTCTTGCCCTCAATCCGGTAGGGCTCCTTCAGGGTTGAGGCGTCAAACAGGGATTGCTCCGCTACCGCCTGCGCCACCTGACGACCGGCGTCGCTGATAAGGCCATCCACCAGATATAGACGGGAACCGGCGAGAGAGGTCTCCAGTCGAGTGATGGCGGGGGCTGCCTGCGGCATAACGATGGTGCTGCGCAGTCCGGCACGGGCACCGTAGAGCGCCCATGCAGCGCCTGCGTTGCCGTTGGTCGGCATGGCGAAGTGAGTGACGCCGAGTTCACGCGCGCGGGAAATGCCCACCGCTGCACCACGAGCCTTGAAAGATCCGGTGGGGATGACGCTCTCATCCTTCATCCAGAGATCCGGAATACCGATCTGCTTGCCCAGCGTAGGCAGCCGTAGCAGTGGGGTGAATCCCTCCCCCAGCGTCACAACGTGGGCGGGATCCCGTACCGGCAGCAACTCGTGATAACGCCACAGGCTGGCCGGGCGCCCCAGCAATGCCGCCGGGTGCCATGCTCGCTTCAGCGCATCGAGATCGTAGCTGGCCAGCAGTGGCGCACCTGCCCGGCTCAGTTGCCAGGGCTGGTCAGCCTCATGGATCTCGCCACTCTTGCTGCAACGCAGATGTGATAGGTAGCTATACGGCATGCTTTATCCTGAATGGATCGACTTTGGTCAGTCACTTATTCCATCCTGCAACCCAAGTACCGGATAACAAACAAAATTAACTGGCAAACCTAAGTGAAAAAATTCATATGAAGCCGTCTGTTTTCGCTGGCAATCTCATCTGCCAGCAATAAAGAAAGGGAGCCATTGGCTCCCCTTCTGTCATCTCTTCCGATTCAAATCTGGAAGTCGAGGGCGGGCTCGCTGCCCATGGCGCGGGCCTGAATATCCGCCAGCGCCAGCTCGGGGTTGCAGAGCTGGATAAACTGCCAGGCAAAGTTGTGCTGGAACTGCCCCTGCTTGAGGCCAATCCAGGCGGTGTGGGGAGCAAACAGATGGCTGCCATCGAGCTGCACCAGCCCCTGATCGCGCTGGGTGTCGAACGCCATGTCGGCCAGTATGCCGACCCCCATCTCCAGCTCGACATAGGTCTTGATGACATCGGAGTCCTGCGCCGTCAACAGGATCTGCGGCTCGATACCAGCCGCAGCAAAGGCTTCATCCACCCGTACCCGCCCGGTCAACCCGGCTTGATAGGTGACGATAGGCCAGTTGGCCAGCGCCGCCAACGTCAGATCCCGCTCACCTGCCAGCGGATGTTGCTCGGGCACCACGATATTGTGGTGCCAGCGGTAGTAGGGAAATGCCACCACCCCTTCGCTCTTGTCGAGCTGCTCGCTGCTGATGCCGATATCCACCTCGCCGGTCTGCACCAGCCGCACAATCTCCTCCGGGCTGCCCTGACGCAGCTCCAGCTGTACCAGCGGAAACTGCTCGCGAAACGCCTTCACCACCCGCGGCAGGGCATAGCGGGCCTGGGTATGGGTGGTCGCCACCAGCAAGCGGCCCGAGTCGCGGTTGGCAAAGGTACTGGCCAGTTTGCGGATGTTGTTGGCGTCATTGAGAATGCGCTCGGCAATCACCAGCAGCTCCTTGCCAGGCTCGGTCATACCGAGCAGCCGCTTGCCGTAGCGGATAAAGAGCTCGATACCGAGCTCCTCTTCCAGCTCGCGGATATGGCGACTCACCCCGGATTGCGAGGTAAATAGGGCGTTGGCCACCTCGGTCAGGTTGTAATCCCGCCGCGCTGCCTCCCGGATAATTCGTAACTGCTGAAAATTCACCTTGTCGCCTCCTGCGAAGAGTGGACGACACAATCTGCTCGCCCCTCTCATTTTTGTTATTTGGCCGGATCATGCCCCGGCAGAGCGCCTGAACCGGGCGGCCACACCACCCGCAACACAGCATCAAATCTGATAGTCGGGATAGAACTGCGCCTGTCTGGCCACCAGCTTCACCCCCTGACCCGGGGCAAACAGCTTGGCCGCCTCCTTGGTCAGCTCCGCCTCATAGTGAGCCCCTTTGGTCTCACCGTCACCGCGCAGCTCCACCCGAATGCGCGGCCCCATGGGCAGCAGGCGGGTAATGGTGGCGCGGATCCCGCCCGGCGCATCGGCTGGCAAGATCTCCAGTTCATGGGGACGGACATAGGCGATGGCGGCACTGCCGTGGGCCAGATGAGAAGCCGACGGCCCGCCGAGCAGCTGCTCGCCGACACCGAATCCCTGCTCCGCCACCCGACCGCGGAACTGATTCACGCTGCCAAGGAAGCTGTGGACGAAGGAGCTGGCGGGCTGGTCGTAGACCTCGGCCGGGGTGCCGATCTGCTCGACCCGTCCGGCGTTCATCAGCACCACCCGATCCGCCACCTCCAGCGCCTCTTCCTGGTCGTGAGTCACGAACAGACTGGTGACGTGCAGTTCGTCGTGCAGCTCGCGCAGCCAGCGGCGCAGCTCCTTGCGCACCTGCGCATCGAGGGCACCGAAGGGCTCGTCCAAGAGCAGTACCTTGGGCTGCACCGCCAGCGCGCGGGCCAGCGCAACCCGCTGACGCTGACCGCCGGAGAGCTGGGTCGGATAACGCTCGGCCACATGGCTGAGCTGCACCAGATCCAGCAGCTCCTTGACCCGGGCGCGAATAGCCGCCTCGGCCGGGCGCTCACTGCGCGGTTTGACCCGCAGGCCAAACGCCACGTTCTCGAACACCGTCATATGGCGAAACAGGGCGTAGTGCTGGAACACGAAGCCGACGTTACGCTCTCGCACATGCAGATCCGAGGCGTCCTCACCGCGGATGATGACGCTGCCACTGTCGGCCTGCTCCAGCCCGGCGATGATCCGCAGCAACGTGGTCTTACCGCAACCGGAGGGGCCGAGCAACGCCACCAGCTCACCGTCGTGAAAGTCGAGGTTGATGTCTGCCAGCGCCGCGTACTGATTGAAATGCTTGTTGAGTTGTTGAACCTGAATGCTCATGGCTGCCTCTTTAAAACGGTGATTCAGTGAGATTTGGTGGGCTGTGCACGCAGCCGGGCCAACAGGGTTTCCCCCAGCAGGGTGAAGATCCCGAACAGAGCCAAGAGGCTTGCCACCGCAAAGGCGGCGCCGGTCTGGTACTCGTTGTAGAGGATCTCGATATGCAGCGGCAGGGTATTGGTCTGGCCGCGAATATGACCGGAAACCACCGACACGGCGCCAAACTCCCCGACCGCGCGGGCAGTACAGAGCAGCAGGCCATACATCAGGCTCCAGCGAATGCCGGGCAGGGTGACGCGCCAGAACATCTGCAGACCGCTCGCCCCCAGCATGATGGCCGCCTCCTCCTCTTCCGGGCCGCGCGCCTCCATCTGGGGCAGCAGCTCGCGCACCACGAAGGGCACGGTAATGAAGGTGGTGGCCAGAATGATCCCCTGCGTCGCGAAGATGATCTTGATGTCGTGCTCGCTCAGCCAGTCGCCAAACCAGCCGCGGCTGCCAAACAGCAGCACCAGCATCAGACCGGCGATCACCGGCGACACCGAGAACGGCAGATCGATGATGGTGATGAGCAGCTGCCGACCAGGGAAGCGGAAGCGGGCGATAGCCCAGGCCGCCGCAATCCCGAACAGCAGATTGAGTGGAACCGCACAGAGGGTCACCAACGCGGTGAGACCGAGGGCGCTCAAGGCATCCGGCTCGCTGATGGCGTGCCAGAAGAAGGCGAGCCCCTGCGTCAGCGCCTGAATAAAGACGGTGGCCAACGGCAGCAGCAACAGGGCGGCAAACCAGCCCAAACCGACCGTGATGAGCAGCCACTTGACCCACTGGGGTTCACGGATCACGACCGGTGCCTTGCGAGCGGGGGTCGCCTCCACAGAGGCCGCCTCAATGGCGATAGCAGATGAACTCATATCCGGCTCCCTCCGATGCGAGACCAGCTCCAGGCCTGCAACTTGTTGATTAGCAGTAACAAAATGAACGAAATCAGCAGCATCACCACGGCGATGGCGGAGGCACCTGCGTAGTCATACTCTTCCAGGTGGCTCATGATCATCAGCGGCGCGATTTCCGAGACCATTGGCAGGTTGCCGGCGATGAAGATGACGGAGCCGTACTCCCCCACCCCACGGGCAAACGCCAGCGCAAAACCGGTGAGCAGGGCAGGCACCAGGGTCGGCCAGAGCACCCGCAGAAAGGTCTGCCAGCGATCGGCGCCGAGGCTGGCGGCCGCCTCCTCTTGCTCGGTTTCAGCCTCCCGCAGCACCGGCTGCAGGGTACGCACCACAAACGGCAATCCGATAAAGGTGAGTGCGATGACCACCCCGATAGGGTTGTAGGCGAGCTGAATGCCGAGCGGCGCCAGCAACTGGCCGATCCAGCCGTTGGGGGCGAAGATGGCGCACAGGGCGATGCCGGAAACGGCGGTCGGCATGGCAAATGGCAGGTCGATCAGCGCATCCACCAGACGACGACCGGGGAAGGTGTAACGCACCAGGATCCAGGCCAGGATCAGGCCAAACAGGCTGTTGAGCAGCGCCGCGACAAAGGCCGCACCGAAGCTCAGGCGAAAGGAGGCGAGCACCCGGGGTGAACCGATCACCTGCCAGAACTCGGCGGCGGTCAGGTTGTTGATCGCAAACAGCACCAGGGCCGAGAGCGGCAACAGCACCAGCAGGCCCAGATAGAGCAGGCTGAACCCCAAGGTGGGGCCAAAACCGGGCAGGACAGAATAAGAACCAAATCGCATAACACATCCATCTGTTATGAAGAATTTTCGATATGGTGATTCTGCTCACTCCCCTCATCGGCAACAAACACCATTTGCGACTTTGCTAATTACTTTTTTATCTAACAACGGTGGGACAAGGCTTTTAGAGCGATCCAAATAAAAAAAGGTCTTTTATATAAATAAAAGACCTAAGAAATGGAGCAATACGGAGCGGAGCATTCAAAGAACGGGGGCATGGAGTAGCCAGCGAACAGCGCGCTCGCCAACCCTCCAACCACTTCACAGATACCTAGCGAAAGCCCAGTACGACCGGCCGGGGCGATGCGGTCTTGACCGGTGCCACTACCAGCTCACCACGGCGGTAGAGTGCCCCCAGCAAATGCAGCCCCTGATGCCAGTCCCCATGACCTGACTGGGCATTGATATGGCCCGCCTCACCGGCATCGAACAGCGGCACCTGCCACTGACGGCTCCAGTATTCGGCGCGTTCAAAGCTCATCCAGGGATCATTGCGGCTGGCCACCAGCTGGGCCGACACCTGCAGCGGCCCGGCCAAGGCCTCATCCGCAATGCCAAAACGGGCGGGATCGGCGGGCGCCACCAGAAAGATCGAGGCCACCTTCTCCGGCTGCAAGCGGGCCGCCGCGATGGCGGTCAGGGCGCCGAAAGAGTGGGCCACCAGATGGACCCGGCTGCGGCGACGTTTCAGCTTGCTCGCCAGCTTGGCACTCCAGACCCTGAGGTCCGGCTTGTCCCACGGTAGCCCGGTCATCCGCTGCCATTGGGGAAAATGATCGTGCCAGCGGCTCTGCCAGTGATCCGGCCCACTGTTGTGCAGACCGGGAACCAGGAGGATCTTGTTCATCTTGGTGCTCCTATCGGCTGGCACAGGGGCCAGTTCAGTGATGGATAACGAAGCTATCAACGACCCGGCTGATAGATCTGGTCAAACAGACCGCCCTGGGCGAAGTGTTTCTTCTGGACTTTCTCCCAATCCCCTTCCAGATCCTTGACGGTAAAGAAGGCAAGCTGCGGGAACTGGGCTGCCGTCTCCTTCAGGATCGCCGGGTTGCTGGGGCGATAGTGATGTTTGGCGACGATATGCTGCCCCTCGTCAGAGTAGAGATAATCGAGATAGGCCTTGGCCACAGCTTCGGTACCGTGCTTCTTGGCCACCTTGTCCACCACCGCGACTGGCGGCTCTGCCAGAATGGAGACCGAAGGCACCACCAGCTCGAACTTGTCGCTGGCACCCGCCTGACCAAGCACCAGCAGGGCTTCGTTCTCCCACGCCAGCAGCACGTCACCGAGACCACGCTCGGTAAAGCTGGTGGTGGCACCGCGAGCGCCTGAGTCCAGCACCTTCACGTTCTTGAATAGATCGCCAACAAACTGCTTGGCCCCCTCTTCACTGCCGCTCTTCTTCAGGGCATAGCCCCAGGCGGCCAGATAGTTCCAGCGAGCCCCGCCGGAAGTCTTGGGGTTGGGAGTCACGATGGCCACATCCTTGCGCACCAGATCATCCCAATCCTTGATCTGCTTGGGATTGCCCTTGCGCACCAGGAAGACGATGGTGGAGGTATAGGGCGAGGCGTTGTTGCCGAGGCGACTCTGCCAGTCGGCAGCGGTCAGCCCCGCCTTGGCGATGGCGTTGACATCGTAGGCCAGCGCCAGCGATACCACGTCGGCTTCCAGCCCATCCACCACGGCGCGGGCCTGTTTGCCGGAGCCACCGTGAGACTGGCTCACCACCACGTCGTCACCGGTCTTCGCCTTCCACTCCTTGGCAAAGGCGGCGTTGTACTCCTGAAACAGCTCGCGGGTCGGATCGTAAGAGACGTTGAGCAGGCGGATCTCGGCGGCATTGGCCTGGCCAAATGCCAGCAGGGAGAGCAGGGTCAGGGCGGTCATTCGCAGTTTCATGGTGATTCTCCATATCTTGTTGGGTTGAGGACAGCATGCCGTGGAGTTGTTATACCCAGAAGAAAGAAATAACTCTTTGCTTATCTCTTTTGCTCATATCAACTCAGCCACCCGCACCGGGAGACGGACGCAGACTCTGTGAGCCATGCCCCTCTGGCCCCTTGCTCGCTGTGCCATCATGGGAACAAGGCAGACAGATGACGAAAAGGAAGTCGTTATGTGGATCAATGGAGAGCCCGTCAATGGCGCCCTGGTCTCGCTGGCCATCGGCCTCATCATCGGACTGGAGCGGGGCTGGCAGGTGCGCCAACTGGGGGATAACCAGCGCATCGCCGGGATGCGTACCTACGGCCTTATCGGCCTGCTCGGCGGGGTGTGCGGTTTGCTGCTGCCCACCCTGGGCCCCTGGCTGCCGCTGCTCGGCCTGCTGGCGGTGGTGATCGGCTGCGGCCTCTCGGTCTGGCTGGCCCAGCGCTGGCAGGGGGAGTTTGGCCTCACCAGCTCGGTAGCCATGCTGCTCACCTATTTGCTGGGGCTGATGTCGGTGCTGCTGAGCCCGAGCGAGGCGGTCGCCTGCGCCGTGCTGGCGGCCCTGCTGATGGGGCTCAAGGGCAAGATCCAGCAGGGGATGCTGTTTCTCAGCGAAACCGAATTTCACGCCACCCTGCGCTTTTTGCTCATCTCGCTGGTGCTGCTGCCGGTACTGCCCAACGAAGAGATGGGGCCCCTCGATGCCTTCAACCCCTTCAAGATCTGGCTGATGGTGGTGGTGATCGCCGGCATCTCGTTCTGCGGCCACTTCGCGGTACGCCTGCTCGGCACCCGCGCCGGGCTGGTGCTCACCAGCATACTGGCGGGATTGGCCTCCTCCACCGCTCTCACCCTGCAGTTCGCTCGCCTCAACAAGGAGCAGGGCGGGCTGGAGCGGCTGCTGGCTACCGGCATCCTGCTGGCGGGGGCCACCATGTGGCTACGGCTGCTGGTACTGGTGCTGCTCATTCACAGCGAACTGGCGATGCGCCTCGTCGCCCCCCTGTTGCTGCTGGCCACCACTGTCTACGGCTTCGCGTTCTGGTTCTGGCGTCAGCGCGAAGAGCTGACCGACGGCCCGGTGCAGCCGGAAACCAGCAACCCGCTCGATCTGGCCACCGCCATCAAGTTCGGCCTACTGCTGGCGTTGATCGGCTTTATGGCAACTCTGCTGCAAGACAAGGTGGGCAACTCCGGGGTCTATCTGCTGTCGCTGGTGTCGGGGATCACCGATGTGGACGCCATCACGCTGTCGCTCTCCCAGCTTTCCCACAAGGAGCTGGCGCTGGAGGTGGCGGCCCGCGGAATCCTGCTAGCCGGGCTGGTCAACTCGCTGGTGAAGGGGTTGCTGGCCCTTGGCATCGGCGGCCGCCGGCTGGGACTGCGGGTGCTGCTCCCTTACTTCGTCTCGGCCCTGCTGATCCTGCCCCTCGTCTGGCCCGCAGGTTGACGGGGATCACCTGCAACAAGTGACAGACTGACGGCGCCCCTGACAGTCACGTATACTGCCTGCTCTTGCAGCATGAGGAGGTAGTAATGGCGAGCGACTGGGACAAGGTACTGTCAGGCGGGGCACTGGATAGCCAGAGCGAGGAGATAGCCAACGACCGGATCCGCGGTCAGGCGCTGCTGGCCCGGCTCAATGGTTCATCGGCGGGCGATGGCCCTCTGCGCCAGCAGATCTGCCGCGAGCTCTTTGGCCACTGCCCGCACTCCTGCTGGATCAGCACGCCGTTTACCTGCGAATTTGGCCGCAACATCCATATCGGCGAGAAGACCTTCTTCAACTTCAACGTCACCATTCTCGACGTGGGCGAAGTGCACATCGGCAGCCATGTGCTGCTGGCCCCCAACGTGCAGATCTATACCGCCACCCACACCATGAACTATCTGGAGCGACGTAACTGGACCGCTTACAACAAACCGGTGCGGATCGGTGACGACTGCTGGATTGGCGGCGGCGCCATCATCTGCCCCGGCGTCACCATAGGGCCGCGCTCCATCATTGGCGCAGGCGCCGTGGTCACCCGCGACATCCCGGCCGACTCAGTGGCGGTGGGCAATCCGGCCAGGGTGATCCGTACCCTCAAGCAGGATGAGGAGCGCTGCTGGGAGCTGGCCCAATGATGTCGCTGGCACTGCTGCCACTGGGCGCCGCCCTCTGGCTCGGCCTCGGCGAGCAACAGTGGTGGCCGCTGGCCGTGTTGCTCACCATGAGCCTGCTGACGCTGGCGGCCTACGCCTGGGACAAGCGGCAGGCAGTGCGCGGTGAGTGGCGCATTCCCGAATCGAGGCTCCATCTGCTGGAGCTGTGCGGCGGCTGGCCGGGCGCCTTGGTGGCCCGCCAGTGGTTGCGTCACAAGACCCAGAAGCGCAGCTACCGGCTGGTCTTCTGGTTTATCGTGCTGCTGCACCTCACCCTGTGGGCACTCTGGCTTGGCCGCCCTCTCTGGCAGCAATAGCCAACTGCATCACAAAGGGACAATAGGCCCCATTGCGGCCGCCCGGCGGCTGTGAGAAAACAGAGCAGATCTCATCAGCGTTTTCGCCGTTTATGACGACTGTATTTATAACGACAAGGAGTCGTGACATGACCATGTGGACAGGCATAGTCCTGATCGTATTTATCAGCGTATTGTTCGGATACCTCGGCAAGCGGGCTCGCTACCAGATGGGGGATGCCCGTATCACCGACCGCCTCGGCAAGCAGGATCTGGTCATTCGGGAGCTGCAAGAGCGGGTCGCCAATCTGGAGGCGATCGTCATCGAAGAGGAGAAGCGGCGCCCGTTCCGGGAGCTGTGATGTTCCACCGCCAGATTTCATATACAGAGAGGGCTGCATGATGCAGCCCTCTCTCGTTTCAGCAGATTCAGATTGCCAGCGGCAGCAACTCCGCATAGTCGCGGATCGCCGGAAAAGCGGTGATGCTCTGCTCCGGCTTGCAGCTGTCCGGATTCTGGATCGCCAGCTGATAGCCGATGCCATAATCAGCGGCGGCTCGCAGGATCCGCTCGCTGTCATCCACAAACAGGGTGCGGGCCGGATCGAACGCCAGCCGCTGTGCCAGCGCCTGCCAGCACTGCTGGCTCTCCTTCGACCAGCCCAGCTCGTGGGTACTCACCATCAGATCCAGATGCTCGCTCAGTCCCAGCTGCGCATCCTTCACCGACAGGCTGGCGGGATGAGCGTTGGTGAAAAGCACCAGCTGCTTGCCCGCGGCGCGCAGCTCGGCCAGAAAGGGGATGGCATGGGGACGCCACTGGATCTTCGCCAGCAGCTCCTGCTTGAGGGCGCGAATATCGAGCCCCAGGGTCTCGCTCCAGTAATCCACGCAGTACCAGTTGAGGGTGCCGTTGACGGCGTGATAGTGGACATCGATCTGCGCTTTGGCTTCATCCAGCGACAGACCGAGCCGCTCGGCGTAACGCTCCGGCACCAGCTGCTGCCAGAGGTGGTTGTCAAAATGCAGATCGATCAGGGTGCCATCCATATCGAGCAAGACGGTATCTATCTGGTGCCATGGCAAGGTGGTGGAGCGGGAGTGTGGCATCGGGCCTCTTGATCGCGGATCTCGGAAAACGGGGCGGCAGTATAACGGATTTTTCCTCCCCCTTTGCCATCCCTGGCCCGTGGTGTTCGGTGTGAGAGTCGTTTACTCTTGAAGCACGATTTTTTAACGAGCAGCCAGCGTCCGATGAGCGACCACCACAAGAGCAAACCCGAGCACATCTCTGCCGACCAACTGGATCACCCCAAGAGCAAGCCGGAGATCCTCAAGGCCGACATCGTGGCCGAGAGCCGACTGTTCAAGGTGGAATCGCTACACCTCAAATTCTCCAATGGCGAAGAGCGGGTCTACGAGCGGATGCGCGGCGGCAACCGGGGCGCCGTCATGGTGGTGCCGCTGTTCGATGCCCACACCCTGCTGCTGGTGCGCGAGTATGCCGCCGGCACCCACTCCTACGAGCTGGGCTTTCCCAAAGGGCTGATCGACCCGGGCGAAGATGCCTTCGAGGCGGGTAACCGGGAGTTGATGGAAGAGGCGGGCTTTGGCGCCAACAGCCTGACCCTGCTCAAACAGGTGTCGCTGGCGCCCGGTTACTTCTCCAGTCGGATGGACATTTTACTGGCGCGGGATCTCTTCCCCGAGCAGCGGATCGGCGATGAACCCGAACCGCTGGAAGTGATCCCCTGGCCGCTGAACCGGATCGACGAATTGCTGGCGCGACCCGACTTCACCGAGTCGCGCAGCATCAGTGCCCTGCTCTTGGCCCAAAAGTGGCTGGCGGAGCAGGCAGAGTAGCCCGCAGACGGGCAGTTAACAGACAGAGGATAACGAGATGCAGGAGTTGTTGGCCTGGGTGCCGGGGGTCAAGGAGATTGCCCGCGAAGCCGGAAGGATCCTTCACGACATCTATCACGGCGGTCAGTTCGAGCGTCAGCTGAAGGAGGATGCGACCCCGGTCACCAGTGCCGATCTTGCTGCCGATGCCTACCTCAAGCAGGCGCTCTCGGCGCTCACACCCCACGTTCCCGTGCTGACCGAAGAGGCGGCCGACATCCCCTTCAGCCAGCGATCCAACTGGCGGCAGTACTGGCTGGTGGATCCCCTCGACGGCACCGGCGAATTTATCGCGGGCAGCGGCGACTTTGCCACCCTGATCGCCCTGGTGCGGGACAATGTGCCGGTGCTCGGGGTCATCTACGCTCCCGAGTCCAACGTGCTCTACTGGGCGGTGCGCGGCTACGGCGCCTTCAAGGAGGTGAATGGCGAGGTACTGCCCATCAGCGCCATGCATCACGAGCATGACCAGCCCGACTCGCTGGTGGTGGCTATCAGCCGTCGCCAGAAGCTGGAGAAGCTCACCCGCCGCCTCAACCCGGCCATCAACTACGAGCTGATCCCGCTTGGTTCCAGCTCCCTCAAATCCTGTCTGGTGGCGGAAGGGGCAGCCGATTGCTACGTGCGGCTCGGCCCCACCGGCGAGTGGGATACCGCCGCCGCCCAGTGCATCGTCGAGGCAGCCGGTGGCCGCATCCTCAGCCTGGCGTTGCAGCCACTCAGTTACAACGAAACCGAATCGCTGGAGAACCCTGACTTTATCGTGATGGGAGATCCGGATCTCGCCTGGGGTAGCATTCTGGCCCACTAGGCGAGTAGCAATATCATCACACCAGACAAGCAGGCGGCCCGATGGCCGCCTGCTTTTTCAGGGAAGTTGCCCCGGGTGATGGCCGGTGTGATCAGCTGGTCAAGGCGCTCTTGAACAGCGTGATACGCTGGCAAAGCGGCATAATGATAGTGAAACATCACAATCGGTCGGCGAGAAATGGTGCGATTTTTCACGTAATCCTGAAAACACCTGATTAGCCAAAATAAAAAAATGATAGTAGATCAAATTTTGGTTTTATATTTCACAAAAATCACAAATATCAGTTTTGTTCAATTCTGTGAACCAGATTCCATTCCCAATCTCGCTGGCTAAACCCCGCAATGGCAGTGATATGTTTCAGTCTCGCTTTTTGAGAATTAAATCCCGATAAACCACAATGAACTCAGATTAAAACACTAACAAAAAGTGAATTAGTAATGAGTTTATCTGTAGAGGCTACCAAGGAGCTATCCGGTTCCTGCTCCACCACTGCCAGCACCACCCGCTGGCGCCGTCACGACACCCACTGGGTCATCAGTCTGTTTGGCACCGCCGTTGGCGCCGGTATCCTGTTCCTGCCCATCAATCTGGGTCTGGGCGGGATCTGGCCTCTCGTCATCGTCGCGGTACTGGCAGGCCCCATGACCTTCCTGGCCCACCGCGGGCTGGCGCGCTTCGTGCTCTCCTCGTCACGCCCCCATGCCGACTTCACCGAAGTGGCGGAGGAGCATTTCGGCAAGATGGCCGGTCGCCTCATCTCGGCGCTCTACTTCCTCTCCATCTTCCCGATCCTGCTCATCTACGGGGTCGGGCTGACCAACACGGTGGAGAGCTTTATGGTCAACCAGCTCGGCATGGCGACCCCGGATCGGGTGATGCTCTCCGGCGTGCTGGTGTTTGCCATGATCGCCGTGATGCTGGCGGGTGAGAAAGCGATGCTGCGCGCCTTCGCCTTTATGGTCTATCCGCTGGCGGCCATTCTGGCGGCGCTCTCCTGCTACCTCATTCCCCAGTGGCAGTGGCCGGAAGTGACCGCGTTTGAAGGGGTAAGCTTCCTCAATACCGTCTGGCTGGCGCTGCCGGTCACCGTGTTCGCCTTCAGCCACGCCGCAGCCATCTCCGGCTTTGCCAACGTGCAGCGCCGTGAATATGGCGAGCAGGCGGAAGCCAAGAGCGGCCTGATCCTGCGCAACACCACAGTAATGCTGGTGGGCTTCGTGCTGTTCTTCGTCTTCTCCTGCGTGCTGAGCCTCTCGCCAGCCCAGCTGGCTGAAGCCAAGGCCCAGAACGTCTCTGTGCTCTCCTATCTCGCCAACATCACCGACAACCCGGTGATCGTGACTCTGGGGCCGCTTATTGCCTTTATCGCCATCAGCTCCTCCTTCCTCGGCCACTTCCTCGGTGCCCGCGAAAGCCTGAAAAGCCTGATCGCCAAGCCCACCGGCCTGCCGCTGGCCAAGGCAGACAAAGTCGGTATCGCCCTGATGTTCTTCTCTATCTGGGGTGCCGCTGTCATCAACCCGGGCATTCTGGGGCTGATGGAGACCCTCTCCGGCCCGGTCATCGCCATGATCCTGTTCATCATGCCGGTGATTGCCATCTACAAGGTGGAGGCGCTGGCCCGCTTCCGTCACGGCTGGACCAACGGCTTCATCCTGCTGACCGGTTCGCTGGCGGTATCGGCGCTGATCTTCAGCCTGTTGAAGTAACGACTCGCAGCAGAAAACAAAAAAGAGAGGCGACCCCGGGGTCGCCTCTCTTGTCTCTGTTCGGGAGTGAGCTCAGCCCAGCTTGGCGCCGTTCTCCACCGCCTGCTCGGGAATGGCCATCACTACAGCGCCATCCGGCCGGTAGAAACCGGTCAGTAGAAACTCCGACTGAAACGGCCCTATCTGTTTGGTCGGGAAGTTGACTACAGCGATGATCTGGCGGCCCACCAGCTGCTCTGGCTGGTAGAGGGCGGTGATCTGGGCGCTGCTCTTGCGAACCCCCAGTTCAGGGCCAAAATCCGCCCACACCTTGTAGGCCGGTTTACGCGCCTCGGGGAACGGCTCGACCCGCACCAGGGTGCCCACCCTCAGCTCCACCATCTCGAAATCCTGCCAGCTAATCGTCTCCATTTCGGCTCCTGTTTATCGTGCACCTTGCATAACCCGCAGCATGACCCAAAGAGAGCATCCCGTCTTCGGCGATCAGCCGTTTCGTTACGGCAGGCGGCCGTTTTGCTGGCGCCAGAGGGACGGAGTGAGCCCGGTCTCGGCCAGGAAGCGCTCGCCGAAGGCCCCCTGATTCTGGTAACCGCAGCGGCTGGCAATCTCGCCAACGGGCAGTTGCGTGCCGGCAAGCAGGGTACGCGCCAGCGCCATGCGTCGACTGCGAATGTAGTGGGAGACGCTCACCCCCAACTGCTGGCGAAAGGCGAGCTTGAATTGGCTCTGGCCAAGACAGGCGATGGCGGCGAGTTGCTGATTGGTCAGCGGGGAGGCAAGGTTGGCCTCGATATGGCGTTGCACCTTGAGGATGCGAGCGGCAAGACGCGGGGTGGCAGTGCTCTGCATCCCCTGCCCTTCAGCCAGCAGGGAGAGCCACACCTGCTCCATGCCCGCCACCTGCCGCCCCTCGGCCACCATGCGGTGCAGAAAAGCGAGGTAGTGGCGCTGGGGCTCATCCAGCTCGATAAAGGGGCGGGCCGCCAGATCGCCGGGCAGCCAGTCGCTCTCCTGCACCAGAAACGAAAGCGCGGGATCGGCAGCGTAGTCGTGCCGCTCGCCGGGAGCGATGACGCTGGCAGAACCGGGGGCAAGCCTGCGCCCCCGACCCTGCACCTCGATCTCGAGGGGGCCGTCGAGGGGGATCACCAGCTGGGCAAAGTCGTGACTATGGCTGCAAACGTGGTGGTGATAGTGGCGCAGGCTGAAGCGGGACATGACAGATAGCAATGACGCGGCCAGGGCCGCGTCATTGGGGGTTATTCCTTGTCGAAATCTTCGATCTCTTTGCCCAGCGCTTCCATGATGGCGCGCGCTTCGGCCGGGACACTGTCCGGTTGATCCTTGCGCAAGTCTTCGTCGCAAGGAAGCGGCTGGCCGGTGAAAGCGTGCAGGAAGGCTTCACAGAGCAGCTCGCTGTTGGTCGCATGACGCAGGTTGTTCACCTGACGGCGGGTGCGCTCATCGGTCAACACTTTCAACACCTTGAGCGGGATCGAGACGGTAATCTTCTTGACCTGTTCGCTCTTCTTACCGTGTTCCGCGTAGGGGCTGACGTAGTCGCCGTTCCACTCTGTTCCCATGACTCACCTGTTCTCATTTAGCCGTGAGCGCGGATTTTAACCCTTAAGGAAATTAATGGCAATCCAACAGCAAAGCCATTTAGACGTCTGGAAGTGTTGACGGCTTTTTTAAGCTGGCGTAGTGTGGTTGTCCATGAGCCCGCAATGGCGGGATGGCGCGTGGCAGCAAGATGCCAGCGTGTGAAGAGACATCAAGGAGAGTGATATGACCCACAAGGCCACCCTGGCGGTTCGCACCGGGATTGAGACAGACCAGCAGCACGGTGCCGTGGTGCCCCCCATCTACCTCTCCAGCAACTACACCTTTGCCGACTTTGGCGAGCCCCGTCAATACGATTATGCCCGCTCCGGCAATCCGACCCGCACCAATCTGGCGGACGCGCTGGCGGCGCTGGAAGGGGGCGCAGGCGCCGTGGTTACCGGCACCGGCATGGGGGCCGTCCATCTGGTCACCACAGCACTGCTCAAGGCGGGGGATCTGCTGCTCGCCCCCCACGACTGCTACGGCGGCACCTGGCGTCTGTTTGAGTATCTGGCGGCCAAGGGCCACTACCGGGTGCAGTTTGTCGATCAGGGTGACGAGGCCGCACTGGCCGCCGCACTGGCGCAAAAGCCTGCGCTGGTATGGGTCGAGACCCCCTCCAACCCGCTGCTGCGGGTGGTGGATATCAGCGCCATTGCCAGCGCCGCCCACGAGGTGGGTGCACAGGTGGTGGTGGACAACACCTTCCTCTCCCCCCTGCTGCAACAGCCGCTCGCACTTGGTGCCGACGTGGTGGTGCACTCCACCACCAAGTACATCAACGGTCACTCCGACGTGGTGGGCGGAGTGGCGATTGCCAAGGAGGCAGCACTGGCCGAGTCGCTGGTGTGGTGGGCCAACTGTCTGGGGCTCACCTCCGGGGCGTTCGACTCCTACCTCACCCTGCGCGGCCTGCGCACTCTGGCGCCCAGATTGCGCACCCATCAGGAGAACACCGACCGCATCCTCGCCTTCCTGCAACAGCAGCCGCTGGTGAAACGCATCTATCACCCCAGCCTGTCGAGCCATCCGGGCCACGATATTGCGCGCCGTCAACAGTCCGGCTTCGGCGCCATGCTAAGTTTTGAACTCGATTGCAGCGAGGCGGGCATTCGCGCCTTCCTCGCGGCCCTCACCCTCTTCTCGGTGGCCGAGTCCCTCGGCGGGGTGGAGAGTCTGGTGGCCCATCCGGCCAGCATGACCCACAGGGCCATGACCCCGGCGGCGCAGCAGGCAGCAGGCATCAGCGCCCAGCTGCTGCGGTTGTCGGTCGGTATTGAACACGGTGAAGACCTGGTGGCCGATCTGGCTCAGGCTTTTGAACAGGCGCAGCAGGCAGAACAGGTAGCGAAGTAATGGAACAGCAGCAACAAGGAGAGATCGCGGTGGCAGCAGAAGCAGGATTGAAGCGACGTCACGTCCACAAATTTGGTGGCAGCAGTCTGGCGGATCCGGTCTGTTATCGCCGGGTCGCCAGTATCGTTGAACAACAGGTGGGCGGGGATGAACTGATCGTGGTCTCTGCCGCCGGCAAGACCACCAACCGGCTGATCCAGCTGGTGGAGCTGGCCGAAGCGGGGGACGAAGCCGCCGGTGAAGCCATCTCTGCCCTGCAGGCCTATCAGCAGAGCCTGATCGACGGCCTGCTGGAGGGTGAACTGCAGCTCGATCTGAGCAAGCAGCTGGCCGACGACATGCAGCTGATCGCCAAAACGCTGGAAGGACAGTTTGACCGCTTCGCCCGCAACGGACTGCTCGCCTTTGGCGAAGTGTGGTCGGCGCGCCTGCTGGCAGCCCTGCTCACCAGCCGCGGCGACAAGGCTATCTGGCTCGACGCCCGCAGTTTCCTGCGCGCCGAGGATGGCGCTCTGGTCAAGGTGGATACCGCCCTCTCCAGCGAACTGCTCAAGGCGCGACTGGCGGAGCATGCCGGTTGCATCGTGGTAACCGGCTTTATCGCCGCCGACATGGAGGGACGCTCCCTGCTGCTCGGTCGCAATGGATCCGACTACAGCGCCAGCCTGTTGGCGCTGCTGGCGGACGGCGAATCCACCACCATCTGGAGCGACGTGGCCGGGGTATACAGCGCCGACCCGCGTCGGGTGAAAGAAGCGCGTCTGCTGGAACGCCTGAGCCTCGCGGAAGCCAACGAGCTGGCCCGCCTTGGCTCTTCGGTATTGCACTCGCGCACCCTGCAACCGGTGGCCGACAGCCGCCAACGCCTCACCCTGCGCTGCAGCTACAACCCGGACGAGGGCTGCACCCACATCCTGCGCCGCGCCCCCCGCTCCGGTGGCGCCCGCATCGTCTCCTCGGTGGATCAGATCGCCCTCATCGAGCTGAAGGTGCTGCCGCAGACCAACTATGAGCAGACGGTGGCCACCATCGAGGCCCATCTGGCCCGTCACCGCCTCAACCCGCTCACCCTGCAGCGCCAGCCGGATCGCCGGATCCTGCGCCTCGCCTACACCCTCGAGGTGGCACAAGGCGCCTTCGAGCTGCTGCGCGACTTCCAGCTGCAAGGGAGCTTCACCAGCCTCATCCAGAAAGAGGGGTTCAGTCTGGTGGCGCTGGTCGGCGCCGGTGTCACCGACAACGCGGAGCAGTGTCACCGCTTCTATCAGCTGCTGGCAGATCAACCGCTGGAGTTCGTACAGGTGGCCCGAGATGGCCTGAGTCTGGTGGCCGTGCTGCGTCAGGTAGTGCTGGAGCCGCTGCTCATCGCCCTGCACAGCGCCCTCTTCAGCCGCCCGACCCGGGTCGGACTGGTGGTGTTCGGCAAGGGCAATATCGGCGGCCACTGGCTGAGCCTCTACGCCCGTGAAAAGGCACGGCTCGAACATGAGCTCAATCTGGCGCTCACCCTCTACGGAGTGTTCAGCTCGGAAGGGGGCCTGCTGGATGAAGAGGGGCTCAACCTCCTCAAGGTACAGGACAACTTCGCCCCCAAACCGCTGATCTGGCCGGAGCTGCTCTCCCAGCTTGAGCAGCATGGCTTCGATGCGCTGATTGCACTGGACATGACCGCCAGCGAGACGGTGAGCCGCTACTACCCGGACTTTGCCCAGCTCGGCATTCACATCATCGCCGCCAACAAGTTTGCCGGTGCCGCCGACAGCGAGTTCTACCAGCGCATCAAGCAGACCTGTCGCGACCATCAGGTGCAGTGGCGCTACAACGCCACCGTGGGCGCCGGGCTGCCAATCCAGTCCAGCATCCAGATGCTGCGCCAGAGCGGCGACCGCATTCAGGGGGTCTCCGGCATCTTCTCCGGCACCCTCTCCTGGCTGTTCCAGCAGTATGACGGCACCCGCCCCTTCTCCGAGTTGGTGGACGAGGCGTGGCAGCACGGCCTGACCGAACCGGATCCCCGCGAAGATCTCTCTGGTCAGGATGTGCGACGCAAGCTGCTTATTCTGGCGCGGGAGGCGGGCTTCGAGCTCGACTCCGCCGATATCGAGCTGGAGAATCTGGTACCCGTCACGCTGCGCAAGGTGACCGCCGATCAGTTCATGGATCGCCTGAAAGAGCTGGATGGCCCGATCCAGACCGCCTTCGAAGGGGCCAAGCGCCTCGGCAAGGTACTGCGCTACGTGGCCCGCTTCGAGCATGACGGCAAGGCGCGGGTCGGACTGGAGGCGCTGGAGCCCCACCACCCGTTTGCGAACCTGTTGCCGTGCGACAACATCTTCGCCATCGAGAGCGACAGCTACCGCACCAACCCGTTGGTGATCCAGGGGCCGGGGGCGGGTCGGGAAGTGACCGCCGCCGCTATCCAGTACGATCTGTGGCAGATCTGCGCCAGCCTCTAAGGCTGATATGCAAAGGGAGCTGCACCTCAGCTCCCGCGACAATAAAAAGCCCGAGTCGATGACTCGGGCTTTTTGCTGAATGCAGCTTCGATTAGGAGAAGCAGGCCTGCAGCACGTAGAAGATCGCGATAGCCAGGATGGCACCGGCAGGCAGAGTGATGATCCAGGAGACCACGATGTTGCGCAGTACCCCCAGGTTCAGCGCCGCAATGCCGCGCGCCAGACCGACCCCCATCACAGCACCGACCAGGGTCTGGGTGGTGGAGATGGGCAGACCGGTACCGGAGGCAATCACCACTGTCGCGGCGGTCGCCAGCTGGGCGGCGAAGCCACGGCTCGGGGTCAGGTGAGTGATGCCGGTACCGACCGTCGCCATCACCTTCTCGCCCATGGTCGCCAGACCGATCACAATACCGATACCGCCCAGCGGCAGGATCCACCAGGCAATGGCAGCCTGACTGGAAATCTCGCCACCGGAAGCCACGATAGAGGCCACCGCAGAGAGCGGGCCAATGGCGTTGGCAACGTCGTTGGAACCGTGGGCAAAGGCCATGGCACAGGCAGTGATCACCATCAGGATGCCGAACACCTTCTCCACGTTGGCGAAGTGCATCTTGCTGTCATCCTGCGGGTTGTACTTCTGACCGCGAATGTAGATCCAGCCGGCAAACGCCACTGCGATGGAGATGGCGATGGAGAGCAGAATGCCCTCGCCATCGCTCAGGTGCAGACCGACGTGGGTCAGCCCCTTCTTGATGGTCACCAGACAGATCACCAGCGCAGTCAGGAACATGTAGAACGGCACATAGCGCTTGGCGTTGTTCAGGGGATCATCGGTGTTGAAGATAAGCTTCTGCACGCTGATGAACATGAAGTAGGCGATGACACCTGAGATAGCCGGGGTGATGACCCAGGAGCCGACGATGCCGCCAAACTTGCTCCACTGCACCGCTTCCGGGCCAATGCTCACCACGGCGAAACCGACGATGGCGCCAATGATGGAGTGAGTGGTGGAGACTGGCCAGCCGAAGTAGGAGGCGAGGATCAACCAGGCTCCTGCCGCCAGCAGGGAGGCGATCATGCCGAGCACCAACAGATCCGGGCTATCGACAAACGCATTGCTGTCGATGATGCCGTTACGGATGGTGGCCGTCACTTCGCCACCGGCCAGATAGGCACCGGCAAATTCGAAGATCATGGCAATGATGATCGCCTGACGGATGGTCAGGGATTTGGTGCCGACCGATGTCCCCATGGCGTTGGCCACGTCATTCGCGCCAATGCCCCAAGCCATCAAAAAGCCGAACAAGGCCGCCACGAGCACCAGAGTGGTGCCGTAATTCGCGATAATGTCCATTAGTAGTGTTTACCCAGTCAGTCGATTACGAACGAGCCAGCATCAGTTCCAGACGGGCGCCTACGCGCTCGGCCTGATCTGCCAGGTCACCTACCCATTCGAGGATCTTGTAAAGGAACATCACATCGATCGGATTGTAATTGTGCTCAACAGCTTGCAGCTGTTGGCGCAGTCCGATCTGCATGGTGTCTGTATCGTCCTCGATCAGATCCAGCTGATGGATCATCTCGGCAACCATTTCCACTTCCCGTCCTTTGAAGCCGGTTTCGAGCAGCTCGTCGAGCTCCCCGATCGCTTTCTCGGCCTGAGCGGTCGCATCAATACAACGTTTGAGGTAAGCCATGAAATCCGTCCGCATTTCGGCGGGGAACTCCATGCGACGACCAAGCATGCGGCCGGAGATATCCTTGGCACGGTTGGCAATCTTGTCTTGCTGGGTCAACAGCTCCAGCAGGTCGGTACGTGCAACCGGCAGGAACAGGCCGCGAGGCAGTTTCAGACGGATTTCACGCTTGAGGGTATCTGCCTCTTTTTCCAGTTGGGCGATCTGCTGCCGGATCTTCTCGGCATCTTCCCAACGGTCTTCGGCAACGGCGTCAAAGAAGGGAACCAACTGCTGGGAGCACTGGTGAACCTTGACGATATGCTTCTGCAGCGGCTTGATGGGGGACTTGGCAAAAAGCCCCAAAATAGTATTTACTGGCATGGCCAAACCTGTGTCGGTGAAAAAACACTCGATACGATTTTATGAGGCGCGCATGTTAACCGAACTGCGCCCTCAATTAAACCGCGAATTAATCTAGTCGTTTCGCGGGCATTATATCCCCGCGACCCGATTCCTGCCCCCCAAAGTTGCCTGCCAGCCCGGAATGAGTATGCAAACTGAGATCGAGATAAAGTTTTTTGTCGCCCGCGACATTGCGGCAGATTTATCCAACCTGTTGAATTCTTTTGATATTAAAGAATCATCACAACAGCAGCTCGGCAACGTCTATTTCGACACGCCGACCCTCGACCTGCGTCGCCTGGACATGGGGTTGCGCATTCGCCGCTGCGATGCCTACGCCGAACAGACCATCAAATGCCGCGGCCTGGCGGTGGGTGGCCTGCATGCCAGACCCGAATACAATGCGCCTATTGGTGGCGATCTGCCGACATTGAGCTCCTTTCCCGCAGAAATCTGGCCCGATGTGACAGAACGTGACCGCATCCAGCAGCAGCTGGTCGCACAATTCAGTACCGACTTCCTGCGCCGCCACTGGCTCATCACATTAGAGGGTGCCGAGATCGAGCTGGCCTGGGATCAGGGGGAGATAGTCGGCAGTCAGGGGCGCACAGCGATCAACGAGCTGGAACTGGAGCTCAAGTCGGGCGATACCAAGGCGCTGTTTGCACTGGCGCAGCGCCTCGCCCGGCTGGGTGGCGTGCGTCTGGGGGCGCAATCCAAGGCACAGCGCGGTTATCGACTCGCCGGGCTCGGCAAGCCGCTGGCCCTGCAATCTCTGGCCACCAGCGAAGCCATGGATGTGGCAACCGCCATCGCCGCTGGCCTGAGTCACTGGCAGCATCACGAGCAGCTCTGGCTGGAAAATCCGCAGAATGAAACCATTCGACAGCAAGCATTCGCCGCCCTGTGTGAAGGGATTGCGCTGATTGAACGTCGGGCGGCCGAGCTGACGCAGCCGACCCCTTGGGGTTCAGAGCTGGCAAGCCTGCTGGCACATCTGCAAGCCGCGCCGATCTCTGATCGCCAGTGGCCCGCCGAGCTGGGCAACCTCTTCCTCTCAGCGGATTATGTCGCACTGCAGCTGGCTATCGCCGACTGGCTGCACAGCACACGCTGAGCGGCCCATCTGATACAGAAAACAAAACGGGTGAGCCTTGGCTCACCCGTTTTGCATTACAGCAGGTTGAGCTGCTGCATGGCGCTGCGAATGCGCTCGCGAGTCGCTTCCGACAGTGGCATCACCGGCAGGCGGCACTCCTCGCTGCAGAAACCGAGCAGGGAAGCGGCATATTTGGCACCAGCGGGGCTTGGCTCGGCAAACATCGCCTGATGGAGCGGAATGAGCTTGTCTTGCAGCTCACGCGCTTCTTGCCACTTGCCAGCCAGCGTGAGGTTCTGCACCTCGGCCACCAGCTTGGGCGCCACGTTGGCGGTCACCGAGATACAGCCCTGACCGCCGCCGATGTTGTAGGCCACGGCAGTGGCATCCTCACCGGAGAGCCAGGCGAAGGGCTTTTTGATCAGCTGGCGCTCGGTCCAGGGGCGGGCCAGATCGCCAGTCGCGTCTTTCACCCCGGCAATGCGCGGCAGCTCGGCCAGACGGGCCAGGGTCGCCGGTTGCACGTCAACGATTGCACGCGGCGGAATGTTGTAGACGATGATGGGTTTGGTAGTTGCGTCGTGCACTGCCTTGAAGTGGTGGTAGAGCCCCTCCTGATTGGGGCGGTTGTAGTAACCGGCCACATGCAGGGTGGCATCTGCACCGACCCGCTCGGCATACTGGGTATATTCGATCGCCTCGACCGGATTGTTGGAACCCGCTCCGGCAATCACCGGAATGCGACCAGCGACCTGTTTGACCACCAGCTCCACCACCCGGCAGTGCTCGTCGTGGGTCAGGGTCGGGCTCTCACCCGTGGTACCGACCGGCACAATGCCGTGAGTACCCTGCTCGATATGCCACTCCACCAGACGCAGCAGCGCCTCTTCATCCAGCTTTCCCTGTCGAAACGGGGTAATCAACGCAACGATTGAACCTTGAAACATGGGATCTCCTTCTCCGGTTTGACGCTCATATGGCAATAAAAAACCCCGGTTCGATGTGCGCAACCGGGGTTTGAATCTTCTCAGGGATGAGAGGTTACGCGCGAACGTCAGCAGGCCCGAATTTCAGGCTTTTTTTGTGCTTTCGTTTCAACCCGTTGAACCGCATTTCGTCATCTCTGGTCAAAAAATGGTGTCTAGGCATATTTCGGGAACACGGCATAAATGTCAAGGCGAAAGGGGCTATGTATAATGGCCGCCCAAAATTGCGTGGAGAGACCCGATGAGCAGCCCTATCAGTGCCGTCAGCCAGATGCTGGAACGAAACCAAGTCCTCTTTGTCGGCAAGCGGCTACTTGTCTGCGGCGCGCTGGAGGATGACTACCCCCGCCAGCTGGCCACTCTGGCCCAAACCCTGACCGTCTTTACCACCGATTACTGCTACTACCGCAGCCAGCAGGCCGCCCTCGGCGAGGCTATCCTGTTCGACCACCAGCTCGGTGGCGCCCCCCGCTTCGATGCCCTGTTGCTGCTGATGCCCAAGGCCAAGGCCGAGGCACAATATCTGCTGGCCATGATGACCCCCTTGCTGGAAGCGGGTGCAGATCTGTTCCTCGCCGGTGAAAACCGCGGCGGCATCAATGGCGCCGACAAGCTGCTGGCCCCCTATGGCGAAAAACCGATCAAGCGCGATTCGGCCCGCCGCTGCTCCCTCTATCACGGTGAGCTGAGCCAACCGGTCGCCCCGTTCGATCTGGATAGCTGGTTTGGCCGCTATCAGTGCAAGGCCGGTGATACCGAACTGACCGTGCTGGCGCTGCCCGGCGTCTTCAGCGCCGCCGAGCTGGATCTCGGCACCCAGATGCTGCTGGCTGCAGTGCCACCGATGACGGGCGAATTGCTCGATTTCGGCTGCGGCGCCGGGGTGATTGGGTCCGTACTGGCCAAGCGCAATCCGGATCTGCGGGTCAACATGGTGGATATCAGCGCACTGGCACTCGAATCGAGCCGCCGCACCCTGGCGATCAACGGTCTGCAGGGCAAGGTCACCGCTTCCGATGTCTACTCGGATGTCTCCACCCGTTTCCAGCACATCGTCTCCAACCCGCCATTCCATGCGGGTCTCAAAACCTTCTATGCGGCAACCGAGCAGTTCCTGGCCAAGGCGCCGGAATTTTTGCTGCCAAATGGTTCGCTGACCATTGTTGCCAACGCCTTCT
Source organism: Aeromonas sp. 11P (assembly GCF_051920165.1). NCBI lineage: Bacteria > Pseudomonadati > Pseudomonadota > Gammaproteobacteria > Aeromonadales > Aeromonadaceae > Aeromonas > Aeromonas sp. 11P. Next base: position 3,455,916 of record NZ_JBQBDJ010000004.1, on the reverse strand, counting down.
TGCGCTACCAGCCTATACTGGAGACACACTTCAAACGGACTGAAGTGATCAGCAGTGATGCCAAATTCAAGGTCTATCTGAGCAAAGTGTAATTAAGTGTAAGCAGTACAAGAAAACAGCTAGAGAGCCCCATACGGGATCTGGTAAGGTACTAAGAGCACGATAAAAACCACCCCTTTAGGGGTGTTTTTATGCCGAGCCTTGAAAGCCTTTTCATGTTGTTCATTCAGGGAGAGAAATACGATGGCAGGCATATTGACCATGATCCTGGCTGGTGGCGAAGGTACTCGCCTGCAGCCTCTGACCACTACCCGCAGCAAGCCTTCCGTCCCCTTTGGTGGCAGCTACCGGCTAATCGACTTTGTCCTCAACAATTTCGTCAACGCCGACTTTCTGCGCATCTATGTACTGACCCAATTCAAATCACAGTCCCTCTACTTGCACATGAAGAAGGGGTGGAATATCGTCGGCATCACCGACCGCTTTATCGATCCCATCCCGGCCCAGATGCGGATGGGCAAGCGCTGGTATGACGGCACCGCCGACGCCATCTACCAGAACCTCGGCTTTATCGAGCGGGCCGAACCGGATCATGTCTGCATCTTCGGCTCCGACCACATCTACAAGATGGATGTGAGCCAGATGGTGAGCTTCCATAAGCAGAAAAATGCCGCCATGACAGTGGCAGCCCTGCGCATGCCGATTGCAGAAGCCAGCTCGTTCGGGGTGATCGAGGTGGATGCCGAAGGGCGGATGATCGGCTTTCAGGAGAAACCGAAACAGCCCAAACACATTCCCGGCGATCCCACCCAGGCCCTGGTCTCCATGGGCAACTACATCTTCGAGACCGAGGCGCTCTGCCGCGAGCTGAAGCGGGATGCCGCAGAGGAGAACTCCAGCCATGACTTTGGCAAAGATGTGATCCCCAGCCTCTACCCAAGGGCGCCGGTCTATGTCTACGACTACAGCACCAACGTGATCCCGGGCGAAAAACCCAACGTCTACTGGCGGGATGTGGGCACCCTCGACTCTTATTGGCAAGCGCACATGGACCTGGTGGCCGACAATCCCCCCTTCTCCCTCTATAACCGCAAGTGGCCCCTGCACACCCACTATCCAGCGCTGCCGCCTGCTACCTTCATCGACAGCGACGAGTGCAAGGTGAAGATCGCCAACTCGCTGATCTCCGCAGGTTGCTTCATTCAGGGCAGCCAGATCCAGCGATCCATCCTTGGTTTCCGCTGCAATATCGGCGCGTGCAGCCATATCAGTGAATCCGTGCTGCTGGGGGATGTGAAGATTGGTGAAGGCTGCTCCATCCGGCGCGCCATCATTGATAAAAATGTTGAAATTGCGCCCGGCACCGTTATCGGTGAAAATCTCGACCACGATAGAGAGCGATTTACCGTATCCGAAGGCGGTATCGTGGTGGTACCTAAGGGAGCAAGAGTTGGCTATTAACCCACTGAAAATCCTGTTTGTTGCCTCGGAAGTTGAGGGGCTGGTAAAGACCGGGGGCCTGGCCGATGTCGCCAGAGCCCTGCCGATGTACCTGGCCCAGAAGGGACATGATGTCAGGATCATGCTGCCCTTCTACAAGACGATAAAGCGACGGGATGAGGCCAGACTGGTGGCGTCACGCTGGTTGCCAACCCACCCCGGGCTGCCGGATATCGGTTATCGCATCTACCAGATGGAGCTGGATGGCGTCTGCGTCTATCTGCTCGACTGCCCGCAATATTTCGATCGTCCCCAGCTCTACGCCGAGAACAATCAGGCCTATCCGGATAATGGCGAGCGCTTTGCCTTCTTCTCGGCCGCGACCCTCCATGCCTGCGAGCAGCTCGGCTTTGCCCCGGATATCGCCCACTGCAATGACTGGCACACCGGTCTGCTGCCACTGCTGCTGAAAACCCGTCACGCCCACAATCCCTTCTTCCAGCAGACCCGCAGCGTGATCAGCATTCACAACGCGGCGTTTCAGGGGGTGTTTGGCCGCGAGCAGTTCTGGGCCATGCCCGAGATCGCCGACTACGAACGCCGTATCAACTACGACTACGGCCACGTCAATCTGCTCAAGTGCGGGGTGCTCTACGCCGACAAGATCAATGCGGTCAGCCCCAACTATGCCCAGGAGCTGCTGACTCACCTCGGCGCCCACGGCATGGCGCATATCTTCCAGCAACGGGCGGCGGATCTCTGCGGCATCCTCAACGGTTGCGACTACAAGGACTGGGATCCTGAGTTCGACGAATTCCTGCCTGCGACCTACAGCATCGACAACATGGCTGGCAAACAGATCTGCAAAGAGAGCCTGCAGCAGGAGGCGGGGCTGGCCGTGGCGGACTTGCCCATCTACGGCATGGTTTGCCGCCTGACCGAGCAGAAGGGCGTTCCCCTGCTGCTCCCTGCGCTGGAGAAATTCCTCCACCATCAAGTACAAGTGGTGATCGTCGGCTCTGGCGATCCTGCGCTCGCCACGCAACTGCAAACCATGGCCCGGGATTATCCGGGCAAGCTCGCCTTCATCAACACCTATGACGATCGGCTGGCTCATCTGGTCGAAGCCGGTGCCGACTTCTTCCTGATGCCCTCGCTGTTCGAGCCTTGCGGCCTCAACCAGATGTACAGTCTCGCCTATGGTACCCTGCCACTGGTGCGCGCCGTGGGTGGTCTGAAAGATACCGTGGTAGATTGGGATGCCGATCCCGAGCATGCCACCGGCTTCTGTTTTAACGATCCGACTGCCGCCATCCTGCTCGATACCATGCGCCGCAGCCTACTCTATTTCCTGCAGGACAAAGAGCGTTTTGCCAAGGTGCAGCGCAATGCCATGAGCACCCGCTTCAACTGGCCTGACTCAGTCACCCAGTATGAACGGATGTATCAGAACGCATTGGGCCGTTACTGAATGCCAGACGTCAGCTAATTGCTGAAGTTTTGTACCCTTGGCGCCACTTTGGGCGTCAACAGCGAAAAAAGTCCCCTTTGGCTGTTGACGCTCCCCCAAAACTCTATAGAATCCCCCTCCGCAGTGATGCGAAGGTGGCGGAATTGGTAGACGCGCTAGCTTCAGGTGTTAGTGTCCCACGGATGTGAGGGTTCGAGTCCCTCTCTTCGCACCAATACTGCCATGCTGATTCAGCAGCATGTAAATCCAACTAGAAAACCCGAATGTGCGAAGGTGGCGGAATTGGTAGACGCGCTAGCTTCAGGTGTTAGTGCCCCCCGGGTGTGAGGGTTCGAGTCCCTCTCTTCGCACCATGCTTCTCCAGACAGCATGTAAATCAAAACTGGTAACACAATGTGCGAAGGTGGCGGAATTGGTAGACGCGCTAGCTTCAGGTGTTAGTGTCCCACGGATGTGAGGGTTCGAGTCCCTCTCTTCGCACCATGCTTTATCCAGACAGCATGTAAATCCAGACTGGAAACCCGAATGTGCGAAGGTGGCGGAATTGGTAGACGCGCTAGCTTCAGGTGTTAGTGCCCCCCGGGTGTGAGGGTTCGAGTCCCTCTCTTCGCACCATGATTCTGACATGTAAACACAGAGCAATGCGCTCCAACCGCATTTAAAAACCAGCTGGAGAAAATCAGTGTGCGAAGGTGGCGGAATTGGTAGACGCGCTAGCTTCAGGTGTTAGTGTCCCACGGATGTGAGGGTTCGAGTCCCTCTCTTCGCACCATTCATTACGCAAAAGGCCCATCACGAAAGTGATGGGCCTTTTGTTTTTACTCCTTGTTATGGCTATGCTTTTTACGACTCTCCGCTCATCGTCATGCCAAGGAACGCATATGATACTGGATACCGACATTCACAACTTTTACGAACATCTGGTGCTCAAGGAGATTGAGAAACAGGGGCTGCAGCAGAAGCTCAACAGCGATCAGATGGCCGACCTCTGCTGCCTCACCCTCAACCAGCTCCCCGCCCACTATATTCGCCACAATGTCGACATGATCTACTTCCTGACCGACGCCAAGCGCACCGAAATGGAGAAACTGGTGGTCGAATCGCTCAAGGTGGCACAGCAGAAGATCAAGCAGGCTCCCGTCAAAAGCTCATAACCAGGGCTGCTGCCAGAGCAGGGTAACGATACCGGTCAACCCGGCCACTGGCAGCAAGATCAAGGCGGGGCGCAATCCGGGCTCCAGCATCACCCAGGCAGCCAGCAGAAAACCTACACTCCAGGTGCCGTACTCTTTATCCTGACCCCATGCGAGTACAGCCACCGCCACCAGCAACATCATACCCCGCAATATCCAGCGCATTGTTTTCTCCCCAATCAACAATTGATAATAATTATCATCTGCATCTGTTGGGGATGCAAGTGGCGTCACAGGAAAGCTTCGTATGTGACCCTTTGTGTCAACAGGCCGCTCAAAAACGGGTTATGAGATCAACTAATTTGTGATTTCTTCAATCAAATGTGCATTTTTGCCAATTTGATGGGGCTTTAACCCGTCAGGTTTGTGGTAGATTGCGGCCTCTTTTTGGGTTGCCTCCTCGGGATCGATGTATCCACAGGACGAGAGGGAGTGACCTTGGCGAGCAAGAGTTTAGGAAGTATCTATGCAAAACCAACAAAACCACATCCGACTACCGGGCATGGCACAGGTGTTTGTCTGTCTGGCCATTTTCCTGGCCCTGGCATTCTCGTTCACCAGCGTGCTCGATCTGCCGATCCAGCTGGCGCTGTTCATCGCCTGGTTCGTCATCATGGGACTTGGCATCAAACTCGGCCACGATTACAAATCCCTGGAGCAGGCAGCCGTTGACGGCGTTGCCAAGGGGATGGGGGCCATCCTGATCCTTGTCTCCGTCGGTGCTCTGGTCGGCACCTGGATTGCCGGCGGCATCGTCCCCAGCATCATCTACTTCGGCCTCAAGGTGATCCATCCGTCCATCTTCCTGCTGGCAACCCTGATCATCTGCTCCCTGACCTCGCTGGCCACCGGCACCTCCTGGGGCTCTGCCGCCACCGCCGGTATCGCCATGATGGGGATCGGCCACAGCCTCGGCGTGCCTGCGCCGCTGGTAGCCGGTGCCGTACTCTCCGGCGTCTACTTCGGTGACAAGCTCTCTCCGCTCTCCGACTCAGTAGTGCTGGCTTCGACCATGTCCAACGTCGACGTGGTGGAGCATATCAAGGGGATGCTGCCCATCAGCCTGCTCTCCTATGTCATCACCGCCGTGCTGTTCACCGTGGTGGGCATGCAGTATTCGGGCAATGTCAGCCTGGAGCAGGTCAATCTGGTGATGGAGGCCCTCGACAACCAGTTCAACATCACCCCGCTGGCCATAGTGCCGGTGGTGCTGGTACTGGGCCTGTTGGCCAATCGCAAGCCAGCCTTCCCGGTGATCAGCTTCGGCGCCCTGCTGGGCCTGATCTGGGCCATCGCCTTCCAGGGCATGGATCCGGTCAAGGCAATGCACTCGGCTTATAGTCCGTTTGCCATCACCTCCGGCATCGATTTTATCGACAACATTCTCGGTCGCGGTGGCATGGAGTCCATGCTGGGCTCGGTCGCAGTCATCATCTTCGGTCTCGGGTTTGGCGGCCTGCTGGAGAAGGTCGGCATTCTGGAAGTGATCGCCAGCGCCTTCGAGAAGCGCATCAATAGCGTCGGCAGCCTGACCAGCCACACCATCGGTACCGCGTTTCTGGCCAACGTGTTTGGCTCAGCCATGTATGTGTCGCTGATCCTGACCCCCAAGATCATGGCCAAGAACTACGACCGACTGGGACTGGCACGCAAGAACCTCTCTCGCAACGCCGAGTTTGGCGGAACCCTCACCTGCGGCATGGTGCCCTGGAGCGACAACGGCATCTTCATGGCCGGAGTGCTGGGGGTGGCCACCCTCGACTACCTCCCCTACATGTGGCTGAGCTTCACCTGCATCATTGTGACCATCACCCTCGCCTACATGGGCAAGGCTGTGAACCGGATCCCGCTGGTCGCGGCGGCAAGCTCCCGCTAAGCCATTCTGCAAACAACAAAGGCGCCATCAAGGCGCCTTTGTTGTTTTAGAGAAATGCTGTTTGATGGAGCTAACTGATCACCACAAACAAAAACAGCCCTCGTTGCCGAGAGCCGTTTCATCAGACCGATATGCCGATCAGATGGAGAAGCTGGAGCCACAGCCACAGGTCGTGGTGGCATTAGGGTTGGTCACGGTGAAGCGTGAGCCTTCCAGACCCTCGGTGTAATCCACACTGCCGCCTACCAGATATTGCAGGCTCATGGGATCGATCACCATGGTGACGCCATTCTTCTCGACTACGGTGTCCCCGTCGTTGATCTTCTCATCAAAGGTAAAGCCATACTGGAAACCGGAGCAGCCCCCACCCGTGATGTATACCCGCAGCTTCAGCTCGGGATTCTCTTCCTCGGTGATCAGGTTCTTCACCTTGTTGGCTGCCGCATCCGTCATCTGGATGGGCAGCGGGGCTTCTGCTACTGCACTCATTACTGACCTCACAACCATTAGATCCACAAACATGGAAACCGCGAAATTATCCAATACCCGACCATTCAGTTCAAGTATTCACCACGTTTAACCGGCCGCGGGAACCGGAGCAGGCGGTGCGGCGACCAGCGGCTTGATCACCTCGCCCCACTCAACCAGCAGCTCTTGCGCCGGTTGCCTGCCGTCCTTGTTGATGGTGACACGGATCCGATCCGGCACAAAGCCTTCCGGCAACTGCCAATTCCCTTCCAGCAGCTGGAAATAACGCAGGGCATAGCGCCACTCGCTCACTTTCATCCCGAGATCGCGGCCGGTTAGCGTCTTCGGCTTGTCAGCCAGACTCCCCTCGACCCGGATCTGCACCTGACCACGAAACAGCTCCCGCTTTTTGGCGGGCTGGGTCAGGGCGAGACGGTAGTGGTAGCGACCGGGAATGCTGGTCTCCTGCAGGGTCAGGTTGTCGATCACCACCCCCACCTGTTCGCCGGTGGGGCGCATGATCCGTTCGAAAAAGGCCAGCTGGCGCTTGAGCTCCTGCACCTGCGCCTCCTGACTCTTCAGGGTGGTCTGCAACTGCTCGAAGGCCGCTTTCTGGGTCGCCAGCTGGGTATCTTTCACCCCCAATTCGGTCTTGAGCTGGCCGATGGCCTTGCCCTGACGATCCAGCGTCTCCTGCTGTACCACCAACAGACTGCTCTGGGCCAGCTCCTGACGGTTACCGACAAAGTAACCGATGAGCCCGCCAACGGCTAACACGACCAATAACTTCAATAGATTGGACATAGCCCCTCATCCCGTTATCACGCCATTTACGGCAGCGCCTCTCCCTTCACTATACCGCCCTGACCGGGGCCAAAGGCGATAAAGGGAAAAATTAACTGGCCGTGGCGCTGCCATCACCCCGCTTTTGACGCGCGGCGAGCCGTAAAGTTCGCTCCAGGATCTGGGAATAGATCGGTCGGCCACCCAGCCACTGGGCAACCAGAGTCGCACCGACCGTGGTGATCATCATCGGCAGGATCAGCTGATAGTTGTCGGTCATCTCGGTGACCAGCACGATACCGGTGATGGGAGCACGCACGGTGGCAGCAAACAGCGCCCCCATTCCGGCGATGGCAAAGGCGCCGGGCTCGATGCCAAGCTCCGGAAACGCCGCATGAAACAAATGGCCGAACACCACGCCAAACAGGGTGCCCAGCGCCAGGGTCGGCGCAAACACCCCTCCTGGGGCACCGGAGCAGAAGCAGATGAGGGTCGCGACCAGCCGCACCGAAAAGATGAGGAACAGGGTCGCCATCGCATACTCATCCCCCATCAGGTGGGGGATAAGCTCGGTGCCGCCCCCCGTCACCGCGGGGGCAAACAGCGACAGCACACCAAACGTCCCGGCGACCAGCATACCGATGGCCACGAAACGGTGGCGCTTGTTCTGATGCAGCGCCAGATAACCATCCTGACAAGCCAGCACCAGCTTGTTGAAGACAAAGCCCAACACCCCGAAGGCGACTCCCATCAAGAGGAACAACCAGAGCGCCTTGAGGGCTGGCGCATCGTAGTGCGGTGATCACCGCCCCCTGCCCTTTCATGTTCTGCAACATCAGGGTCGCTGTGATGGCGGAGATCCCCACCGCCTTGATGGCCAGAAAGGAGTAGCGGAATTGCGGTCGCATCTCCTCCATCACGAACAGGATGCCCGCCAGCGGCGCATTGAAGGCTGCTGCCAGACCGCCCGCCGCACCGGCGGCCAACAGGGCATGGCCATGCTCCTTGGGCAACCGGAAGATATCCGCCACCATCTTGCCGAGGTTGCCACCGATCTGTACCGAAGGCCCCTCCCGCCCCAGCACCATGCCGGAACTCAGGGTGCAGATGCCGCCGAAGAACTTGACCGGCAACACTCGCCACCACCGTACCGGGCGCAGATCGTCCATCGCCCCCTCGATCTCGGGAATGCCGGAACCACCCGCTTCCGGGGCAAAGGTATGAGTGAGGAAGTAGCCGACAAGTCCCAGCAAGGCGCTGAAGCTAAAGCCAAGCAGACCGAGCTGCCACCAGGGACGGCCAGCCAGCAAGGCGATGCGTTGTTCTGCCAGCCAGTGGACACCAGATTCGAACAGGCCGCACACCAGTCCGGCCAGGATGCCGACCAGCGCAGCCAGCAGCAGCACCAGCAAGGGCATCTTGTCTTGCCGGATAATGCGGGAAAACGGCCCCCGCGCAGAGGTATCGGGTTCAGAGGAGAGAGCTTGTTGCGCCATCTTGTTACACCAACTTGGAAAAACCATATCGTCAGCTAGCTGAGATCAGGATCACCCGGCGCGTCGCTCGGCTGCCCAGGGCTGGGGCTTTCTGCTATAGTCGGCCCGTTAAATTTTTGTCACGGGAGCAGACCGAGAGTCCGGGTGGCGAGAGCGCAAAGCATACTCCTGATGCTCCGGCCTGCCGAGTCTCAATCGGCTGCAATCCCTTGTGTGACGACCAAAATCCCATTAAGGATGATCCATGTCAAAATCAGATCAGCTGTTTGAACAGGCCCGCCAGACCATTCCGGGTGGCGTCAACTCACCGGTCCGCGCCTTCAATGGGGTCGGCGGCACGCCCCGCTTCATCGATCACGCCGATGGCGCCTATCTCTATGATGTGGATGGTCAGGCCTACGTGGATTACATCGGCTCCTGGGGCCCCATGCTGCTGGGTCACAACCACCCTGCCATCAAGGCCGCCGTCATCAAGGCCGTTGAGAAGGGGCTGAGCTACGGTGCGCCGACCGAGATCGAAGTGCTGATGGCCGAGAAAGTGCGCCAGATCGTCCCCTCCATGGAGCAGGTGCGGATGGTCAACTCCGGCACCGAAGCCACCATGAGCGCCATCCGTCTGGCCCGTGGCTACACTGGCCGCGACAAGATCGTCAAATTCGAGGGCTGCTACCACGGCCACGCCGACTCCCTGCTGGTCAAGGCCGGTTCCGGCGCCCTGACCCTGGGTCAACCGAACAGCCCGGGCATTCCGGCCGATTTCGCCAAGCACACCCTGACCTGCGTCTTCAACGATCTGGATTCGGTGCGTGAAGCCTTCACCCAGTACGGCAGCGAGATCGCCTGTATCATCGTCGAGCCGGTCGCAGGCAACATGAACTGCATCCCGCCGGTGCCGGGCTTCCTGGAAGGTCTGCGCGCCATCTGTGACGAGTTCGGCGCCCTGCTGATCCTGGACGAGGTGATGACCGGCTTCCGCGTCTCCCTGCGCGGCGCTCAGGGCCACTACAACATCGACCCGGATCTCACCACCCTTGGCAAGATCATCGGTGCCGGCATGCCGGTGGGCGCCTTCGGCGGCAAGAAGAAGGTGATGCAGCACATCGCCCCGACCGGCCCCGTCTATCAGGCGGGAACTCTCTCCGGCAACCCGGTAGCCATGGCGGCCGGTCTGACCATGCTGGATCTGCTGCTGGAGCCGGGCCTCTATGAGCAGCTGAGTGCCAAGACCGCTCGTGTGGCAGAAGGCCTGAAAACGGCCGCCGCCAAGCACGGCATCCCGCTCGCCATCAACTATGTGGGCGGCATGTTCGGCTTCTTTTTCACCGAAGAGAGCGAAATCACCCGCTACGAGCAGGTCACTCGCTGCGATATGGAACGCTTCAAGCGCTTCTATCATCTCATGCTGGAAGAGGGCGTCTATCTGGCGCCGAGCGCCTACGAGGCGGGCTTCCTGTCACTGGCTCACGGCGACAAGGAGATTGAACACACCCTGGCCGCCGCCGAGCGCAGCTTCGCCAAGCTGGCTGGCTAAATCGCCGCTGGTTGTCGCAAAGGGCCCGTCTGGGCCCTTTTCTATTACAGAGCCTCCATCACCACACAGGGCGGCAATACGCCCATTTCTGGTGCATTCCCCCCTCGTCATTCACCGATTTGTCATTCTCTGGTGCAACTTGCCCCGCAATCCCTGTCATAAAGCAGGCCCACTATTTGCACATTCACCACAAGAGCCCACGTCACCGAGGTCCATATGGCAGAGATGAGCCCCATCGATGTGCTGCGGCGCTATCAGGAGTATCAGGAGGAGTTGACCCCGCTACTGCAGGGGCTGCTCAGTGCCCCCCTTGCCTCGCTCAAGGGGTATCCCTTTGTGGTCAGCATTGACCACTATCAGGGGCCGATGTGCATCCAGCCTGCGGCACCGGCGGCCCATAACCGGCTACACCTTATCGTGCAGGGGCAAGGACGGGAGATCACCGTCTGTCTGAATCAGCTGATTGGCTGGTTGATGGGAGACAGGGAGCGCCGCCGCGCCATGCCCTGGTTCAAGGCGGTCTATGTGGTGCTCAGCATGGCGCTGTTTCTCATCGTCGCGACGCTCATCTGGCACGGGCTGGAGCAGCTCTACCAGCTATTGTGCGGCGAGCAGCAGAACCAGCTCGGCGCCTTTAGCGCCATCATCTTCCTGACGCTGGCACTGGCGGTGTTCGATCTGGGCAAGACCATTCTGGAAGAGGAGGTACTGCTGCATAAGGATATCTTCCGCCACAGCGCCATTCGCCGTACCATCACCCGCTTTATCGCCGCCATTCTGATCGCGGTCTCCATCGAGGGGCTGTTGCTGCTGTTCAAAGGATCGCTCGGCCAGAGTGAGCTACTCTGGCCAGCGGTAGGGGTGATGGGGTGTGCGGTGGGATTGTTACTGGCGCTGGGCCTCTATGTCTTTCTGGGAGCCAAGGCCGAGGCTGCACTGGTACAAGCTAGCCTGCGCGCTCCACCGCCAGTTGCACAGGGGAGCGACGCGCCGCCCGCCAAGAAGCGTACATGGTCCAGGAGGTATAGATGACGATAAAGGCAACCAGCCACTTCAGCATCTCCATATCCATGGATTTGACCAGCATGGCTGCCAGCACCACACCGATGGGACCGAAGATGGCTACCGCCAGCACCGCCTTGGCATCGAACGCCCCTTTGCGGATAAAAGTGCCTGCGGAGAAGACGCTAAGCACGGCGGTGGAGCCCATCATGATCGGAAACGCCGCCAGCGGATTCATACCCAGCAGATAGACCAGCGTCATGCAGGGGGCAAACAGGCCGATACCGACATTCATCAGCACCCCGAAGATGAAGTTGCCGAGCAGGGCGATCGCCAGCTTGTAGCCGCTGAGCCCCATCGCATCGCCGCCTACAGGGAAAAGACCCAGCAGACCGGCAAAGATAAGCCCTGCGACGACCAGTAAGGAAATGGCCATCACCAACCGGATGGTCTGCCGATCAAACGAGGCCACATGGCGAGCGCCCCAAGCTGCACCCGCTGCGGCGGCCATCATCATGCTGATCAGCGTCAGCGGCTCCACCGCTACTGCACCGATAAAGATCAGCGACTGAGTCACGGTCGGCAGCACGCACTGCCCATTGAGGGTACCCGGCAGTACCCGATCATCGATCAGCTTGAACTGCTTGTAGCAGGCGGTCTTTACCGCAAAGCTGCCCACCCCCAGGGTATCGAGGAAGTTGGCAACCCCACCGATCAACGCCACCGGCCAGAAGGGCGTCGCCTCAAAGGATCCACTCTGCTTCTTCCGCCAGCAGGCTTGCACCAGCATAAAGATGAATACGAGGCCTCCGGCTATAAAAATCAGCCGTAAAATATCAACTAACATAGGGGTTTCTCCTGCAACGGGCGGCGATTCTAAGGCAAGCGGCAGAAAAAATCTTGACCGGAATTAAGCAATGCTCACGACACGCCTCTGCAAGGCGAAATATTTATCAATAGACTCCGAACGACTCTGCTAATACTTGTTACTGAGGCCAACAGGCCGGGTCCTGAGCACGTTGTTATGGTCCTTTCGCGACGACCACTTGTGCCAAAGGACATAATAAAAAAGAGGGCCGGTAGTGATACCGACCCTCTTTCTGTATCTGGCCGGGGCGCAGGGGCCTCGACCATGACAACCGCTTATTGAATGCTCTTGCCGGCACGCACGTCCTTGATAAACCCCTTCAGGCTGGCCAGATCACGGGGGGCACCGCGCAGGATCTGATCACCGATGATGAAGGCCGGGGTACCGGAGATACCGAGCGCTTCAGCCAGCGCACGGTTGGTACCGAGGTTCTGGTCAATGCTGCCATCCTTGATCTTGGCCTCCACCTTGCTCCAGTCTACACCGGCCGCCACAGCCAACTGCTTGACCTGTGCTTCATCAGCGAGCGGGCCCTGATGGCTATAGAGCTTCTCGTGGAACGCCTGGTACTTGTCAGGCTGACCCAGCTGGACCGCCAGCGCAGCACGGGCGGCGAAGTAGGAGGACTCGCTCAGAATGGGGAACTGCTTGTAGATGTAACGGATATCTTTATCTTCCGCCATCAGCTGCTTGACCAGCGGATGGGCCCGCTTGCAGTAACCGCAGTTGTAATCGAAAAACTCCACAATGGTCAGAGATGCCTTCGGATTCCCCATCTCGGGATCCTGATTGGCATAAAGCTGCTTGGAGTGAGCCTTGATCAGTGCCTTGTCACTCTCGGCCTGCTGGCTCTCCTGCTTGGCACGCAGGGCATTGGACATCTCGACCAGGATCTCGGGATTCTTGACCAGATAGTCGCGAACGATTTGCTCGACATCGCTTTTGGTCAGCTCGCTTGCATGTACTGGCGTCGCCAGCAGGGTCACGCCAGCCAGCGCGCAAAACAGGGCATTTTTAATAGTCATAACGTTATCTTGCAGAGGATATGATAGAGGCCACTATAGTGGTTGAGTCTGTTTTCAAGTCAAGCTATCTGGCCAAAAAAGCGCTTGATGCGCCCTGATTGCCACTTTTTCATGTCATTTCGCGCAATTAACCAGCAATCAAACCGGACAGGGATTTACAAGCCGGATCAGCATGGTAATATTCGCCGCACTGCTGCGGAGGGGTGGCAGAGCGGCTGAATGCACCGGTCTTGAAAACCGGCGATGGGCGACCATCCGTGGGTTCAAATCCCACCTCCTCCGCCATTCATACCGAGCCCATGCAACCATGTTGTGTGGGCTTTTTATTTGCCTGCGATTTGTCATTCCTCATAGCTCTCAACACATTAGCCTTCTCCAACACCTGTCTTGACCTTCTCACCTGCGGGCTAAATAGCTGCCACAAGATCACCTACCAACATCGAACCTCTGCGTTCCTGCGCGCATCCCTTCCCAATTCCTTATTGCCCCAAACAACAACGACCAACGCAGCGACCACAGCTCCAGCATGTTGGTACCGCCAACAACCCCTCTTCTGAATAAAGTCAGGGCAGGTTAACACAGTCATAGAAAAGCAGGGACGATGGGGTTACGGCTTAAAAAGAGGGAACGGCTAACTCAGGAAGCATAGACCCCAAGCAAGAGATCATGACGTATAAACGATCATGGGATTCACGGGTTATGACGGCACCAGAGCTACCATACGGAGCCTTTACATGAAGAAAGAGTAATAGCGTAACATCAGGCTATTCGTTGAACCGAAAAACAATAGCGAGTAGCAATAAAAACAGCAGAAAGGGATAAGTCAGGTCGAATATCAGACGATTTGCTGGATTGCAGCCAATAAAAAACCCCGCTCGATGAGCGGGGTTTCTTGTATTGGGTGCCTGGCAGTGTCCTACTCTCGCATGGCGAATGCCACACTACCATCGGCGCTACCGCGTTTCACTTCTGAGTTCGGCATGGGATCAGGTGGTTCCACGGCGCTATGGCCGCCAGGCAAATTCTTCAATCTGTGAAAGCTGATGTAAGTAGTTTCGTATTCGTTACAAGGCTCGAAACACTTCTTGGGTGTTGTATGGTTAAGCCTCACGGGTAATTAGTATGGGTTAGCTCAACACATCACTGCGCTTACACACCCCACCTATCAACGTTGTGGTCTCCAACGGCCCTTTAGGACCCTCAAGGGGTCAGGGATGACTCATCTCAGGGCTCGCTTCCCGCTTAGATGCTTTCAGCGGTTATCGATTCCGAACTTAGCTACCGGGCAGTGCCACTGGCGTGACAACCCGAACACCAGAGGTTCGTTCACTCCGGTCCTCTCGTACTAGGAGCAACTCCCTTCAATCATCCAACGCCCACGGCAGATAGGGACCGAACTGTCTCACGACGTTCTGAACCCAGCTCGCGTACCACTTTAAATGGCGAACAGCCATACCCTTGGGACCGACTTCAGCCCCAGGATGTGATGAGCCGACATCGAGGTGCCAAACACCGCCGTCGATATGAACTCTTGGGCGGTATCAGCCTGTTATCCCCGGAGTACCTTTTATCCGTTGAGCGATGGCCCTTCCATTCAGAACCACCGGATCACTATGACCTACTTTCGTACCTGCTCGACCTGTCCGTCTCGCAGTTAAGCTGGCTTATGCCATTGCACTAACCTCCTGATGTCCGACCAGGATTAGCCAACCTTCGTGCTCCTCCGTTACTCTTTGGGAGGAGACCGCCCCAGTCAAACTACCCACCAGGCACTGTCCGCGAGCCCGATTCAGGGCCCTGCGTTAGAACATCAAACATACAAGGGTGGTATTTCAAGGACGGCTCCAGCGCAACTGGCGTCACGCCTTCAAAGCCTCCCACCTATCCTACACATGTAGGTTCAATGTTCAGTGCCAAGCTGTAGTAAAGGTTCACGGGGTCTTTCCGTCTAGCCGCGGGTACACCGCATCTTCACGGCGAATTCGATTTCACTGAGTCTCGGGTGGAGACAGCATGGCCATGGTTACACCATTCGTGCAGGTCGGAACTTACCCGACAAGGAATTTCGCTACCTTAGGACCGTTATAGTTACGGCCGCCGTTTACCGGGGCTTCGATCAAGAGCTTCGCTTGCGCTAACCCCATCAATTAACCTTCCGGCACCGGGCAGGTGTCACACCCTATACGTCCACTTTCGTGTTTGCAGAGTGCTGTGTTTTTGATAAACAGTCCCAGCCATCTGGTCACTGCGACTCCCAACTGCTCCATCCGCAAGGGACTTCACTGTCAAGAGCGAACCTTCTCCCGAAGTTACGGTTCTATTTTGCCTAGTTCCTTCACCCGAGTTCTCTCAAGCGCCTTGGTATTCTCTACCCGACCACCTGTGTCGGTTTGGGGTACGATGACTTGTAATCTGAAGCTTAGAGGCTTTTCCTGGAAGCAGGGCATCAATGGCTTCCACACCGTAGTGTGTTCGTCTCGTGTCTCAGTGTTGTGTCTGCGGATTTGCCTACAAACACCACCTACGCACTTTCACCAGGACAACCGTCGCCTGGCCCACCTAGCCTTCTCCGTCCCCCCATCGCAATTACAAGTCGTGCAGGAATATTAACCTGCTTCCCATCGACTACGCCTTTCGGCCTCGCCTTAGGGGTCGACTCACCCTGCCCCGATTAACGTTGGACAGGAACCCTTGGTCTTCCGGCGAGGAGGCTTTTCACCCCCTTTATCGTTACTTACGTCAGCATTCGCACTTCTGATATCT
>NZ_JBQBDJ010000004.1:3142500-3435000 GCF_051920165.1 Aeromonas sp. 11P | reverse complement strand
GGTGTTGCCATCGGATAGTGGATCAGGTTGTGGAAGATCGCCGGGGCTATGCCCAGATTGCGATAACCGTGGGGACGATCGGCAGCAAAACGCACCGCCTCCCCTTGTACCAGTGAGCGCCACTCCCCTTCCACCAGCACCTCCATCATGCCGCTGATGACGATGACATGCTCGGTCACTCCCGGCTCATGGGGCTCGGATTCACGCTGGTAACCCGGCAACAGGGTCAGCTCAAGCAACTCGAAACCAAACCGGTTTTCATAAGGGAAGAGCGGTGCCACTTGCATGCCCTCTCCCGCTGGCTGCTGGCGAATGGCATCGGCGGTGCGATAGAGCACCTCTGCCTGCGCGGCGGGTGTGGGCTCAATAAAACTGGAAAATGAGACTCGAAAACCGGTGACTATCTTCCACAGCGTCGCAACCGTTGGGCTGGACTCTCCCCGCTCAATCTGCCCCAGCATAGCCTTGCTGACACCCGTTTCGCGCGCGGCGGCATCCAGGCTCCAGCCGCGCTCGCTGCGCAGCCCCTTCAGTCGAGCAGCCAGATGCTGACTCATCTCTTGCATAACTGCCTCTTTATTACTCTTGCACGATGCGCCTTGTGCGCTATAACGCACAGCGATATAGTCAAAGCTGTATTGTACGTAATAACGCACAGCGCGTCACAACGCCAAGAGGAAGAGTCATGCCCTTCGCCCTCCCCCATCTGGTCGCAGGCTTTATCGCCGTGATGGTCGGCTACACCAGCTCCGTCATCCTGATCATCCAGGCCGCCACGGCAGCGGGTGCTGATACAGCCCAAGTTGCCTCCTGGCTCTGGACGCTGGGGATCGGCATGGGGGTGAGCTGCATCGGCCTCTCTCTTTATTACCGCATACCCATACTAACCGCCTGGTCCACACCGGGTGCGGCACTGCTGATCACCACGCTGGGCAACTTCACTCTGGCGGAAGCCATCGGCGCCTTTGTGATCTCGTCCCTGCTGATCACTCTGTGTGGCATCAGCGGCTGGTTCGACCGTTTGATGAAACATATTCCGGCTCCACTGGCCGCCGCCATGCTCGCTGGCGTGCTGCTCAGATTCGGATTGGATCTATTCAAGGTCGCCCCGCAAGATCCCTTGCTGCTTGGCACCCTGCTGCTGGCCTTCCTGCTGGGTCGTCATCTCTGGCCCCGCTATACCATGGTACTGGTACTGGGAGTGGGGATGCTGACCTGCAGCGTGCGGGGGGATTTGCAACTGGGCACCCTTCACTGGCAACTCGCCAGCCCGGTCTGGACATGGCCAACCTTCTCCCTTGATGCCCTGTTTGGCATCGCGCTGCCGCTGTTCATTGTCACCATGACATCGCAAAACATGCCGGGAATTGCCATCTTGCGGGCCCACGGCTATCAGCCTTCCACCTCCTCGCTGATCAGCTGGACCGGCCTGACCGGCCTGCTGCTCGCCCCTTTTGGCGGCTATGCCTTCAATCTGGCCGCCATCACAGCCGCCATCTGCATGGGCAAAGAGGTCGACCCGGATACCAAGCGCCGCTGGCCTGCTGCGGTTTGGGCGGGTTGCTTTTATCTTGTGACCGGCTGCTTCGGTGCGACCGTCGCGGCTCTGTTTAGCGCCTTTCCGGCAGCCCTTATCACCTGCATCGCCGGATTGGCCCTGCTAGGCACCATCGGCAGCAGCCTGCACTCTGCCTTGCAAGAGGATGAAGCGCGAGAAGCTGCACTGCTCACCTTTATTATTACCGCGTCCGGGATCAGCCTGCTCGGCATCGCGGCAGCCTGCTGGGGTCTGCTGATTGGTCTGGCTATCTATCAGTTCCAATCATATCGACAAAGGAATCAATTGAACCTCAAACCGTGAACCTCTGCACACTATCCAGATAAAATGATTCACAAGTGAAACTAATTTCCTTCTAGTGGTGCCAGGGCACCAATCTTCCCGGACATGGTGCCCTGTCAGGTTCCATATAACGGAGAATAAAAATGAAAAATCAGGCTGTCTTGTTACTACTGGCCATACTGGGTGCTACGAGCGTCCAGGCTGCCGATACGGATCGAGAGCTGGCTCGCCAGCTCGCACTTCAGCAGAAAAACCTGCTGCCCCTGCTGAGCAATCAGCAATACCAGAGCCCGCTTCCCACCCTGCTGCAGAAGGCCAGCCCGCGCCTTAAACGGCAAGCGACCGATGCCAACCAGGCGGCCATCAGCCGGCAAGGACTGGATGGCGAGGTCAAGCAACTGATGCAGTTGCGACTGGCCAACACCGCTCAGGCCGCAGCACTGCAACAGGGCGTCGAACCGCTGGTCGCCTATGTTCCAAGTGGAGATGAGAAGAGCTGGAGCGCCATTGAAGCGTTCGACAGCGCTGGCAATCCCGTCTATCTGGATGTGGACAAGGCACCGGCCCGGCCGGTTCTGGTAGTCGAAGCCGATCCCGTCAAAGCCAAGAACGCAGGCTTGAAGGTGATGCGCAAGGCGCTGGCCGATGCGGATCTGCAAAGCGCTCCGCGAGTGGCGGCCAGCACGACGCCACTCAAGACCAGTATCCTGAAAAAGATCAGACTGAAGGATGATCAGGAGCCCTGGCTGCTCGGCGCGGCCGAAGTGTATGCGGTGGTCGCAGGGGTCAATCCCAGCCGGGATGAGCCAGTAGTCGATATTGTCGACATGCCCTACCTCGACTATGACAACACAGACTACACCCCCAACCAGATCCTGGTTTACTGGGATCGCTATCGCTGGGGTGCCGTCGATGTGGTGATGATGGAGCAGGATGACAACGTCAACTACAAGGAGCTGAGCGCCCTGCTGATTGAAGCCCTCAAACTCGGCTTTACCGCGGGTGGCGTGCCGGAAGCACTGCCCTTCCTCGATCTCGGCGGTCGCATCGTCAAGGCGCTGCCCGACTCCTGGATGACCAACAACGACGACTATCTGGATACCTTCTACACACTGGAGCAGGATCAGGTCTATCGCCAGTATCCGGGGGCTGCCGGTAATGCGGTCATCGATCTTGAGCCAAAAGAGATCGCCCCGACCAGACCTTGATAATCGGCCATAACGAAAAAGCCAATGAGCAACTCATTGGCTTTTTGCTTTTATCGCGGTGAGCACTGATCAGCCCTTGGGACGAACCCCCAGAGTATGGCAGATGGCATAAGTCAGCTCGGAGCGGTTCAGGGTATAGAAGTGGAAATCCTTCACCCCTTCCTGACTCAGCACCCGCACCTGATCGATGGCGATGCTCGCCCCCACCAGATTGCGGGTCATCTGATCGTTATCCAGCCCCTCGAAACGCTGATGCATCCAGCGCGGGATCTTCACGTTGGTAAAACCGGCAAACTTGGCCAGGGTCTGATAGTTGGAGACCGGCAGGATCCCCGGCACGATTTCGGCATCGATGCCGATGGCGGCGCAGCGATCCCGAAAGCGCAAGTACGTTTCCACATCGAAGAAGAACTGGGTGATGGCGCGGTTGGCACCAGCATCAATCTTGCGTTTGAGGTTGAGCAGGTCGGATTGCGCACTCTTGGCCTCCGGGTGCCCTTCCGGATAGGCGGCAACCGAGATATCGAAGTCAGCCTCTGACTTGAGCAGGGCAACCAGATCGGTGGCATACATATCCGGCTTGTCCAACCCCTGCGGCAAGTCACCGCGCAGAGCCACGATATGGCGAATACCGCTGTTCCAGTAGTCGCGGGCAATGGTGCGCAGCTCGTCGCGGCTGGCATCGATACAGGTCAGGTGCGGCGCCGCAATCAGGCCGGTCCGTTCCTTGATGTCCTTGATCACCTTGTGGGTGCGATCACGGGTGCCAGAGTTGGCACCATAGGTGACGGAGACGAACTTGGGTTCCAGCACTTTCAGCCGTTCGATGGACTGCCAGAGGGTATTCTCCATCCCTTCACTGTTGGGCGGAAAAAACTCGAAACTGACCGATATATCGCCATTCAAATCTGCCAAGCTCTGGTTGAGCGCCTCAACCTGACGTGCACTGTGAAATCCCATCTGCTCTTCTCCCTGTCCTGCAATCCATCTGCCTACGTCAAAACGGATGTTTGGACGTCTAAACGTCTTTATATTTATGAGTAAAACGACACAAAGTCAACAGGGATTTACCTCACATCCGATCTGACGAACTTCATATTTACAAAATTAACGGTACGTAACCGAAAAGTGCCCATCCCAAAATTGCCCCAGTCGAGTTATGATGGGGGCAGATCGTCCTGGACGTTCTGAATCTGCGTGTGATTGTTTGGCCGGAGGTTTCTCCGGCCCCTTTTCATCTATTTCCCACTCCTGCCGATAACAGAATGAGTCTTTGCAGGAGCACCATCATGGATACCCACCCCGGCTTTGCCACCGACTTGCTGTTCGATCGCTATCAGGGCGAGGTCATCCAGCATGAGCAGTTCTGGGCGGTTCGCACGCCGGATGCTCCCGACTACTACTTCGGCAACTACCTGCTACTCCCCAACCCTCCCAGCGACCGTGACAAAGGCTGGCTGGAAGCCACATTTGATCAGCTGATCGGCCAGGATCCTCGAGTGCGCCACCGCACCTTCCAATGGCCACTGGCCGCCGGACAAAACAGCCGGATCGCCGGTTTTGTCGCAACCGGATACCAGTATATGGAGTGTGTGGTGCTGGCGCTGGATGAACAGAGCTGCCCACCTCCTCACGGTGACATGGACAAGGTTGAGGCACGCACCTTCACTACTGCGGATTGGCAAGAGTGGCTCGACTTCGAACTCCATGAGCGGGATGAGGGGCACACGGCAGAGAGTTATCTCCCCTATCTGCAATCCCGCCGGGCGCTCTATCAGGCCATGATTGCCGATGGACTCGGGGACTGGTGGGGGATCTGGCAAGAGGGGCAACTGGTCGCCAGTTGTGGTCTCTTCTTCTGCGGCCCGCTGGGCCGTTTCCAGTTGGTACGCACTCACCAAGCGTGGCGCAACCAAGGATTATGCCGCCAGCTGCTGAGTCAAGTGGCTCGCGCAGGATTGTCACGCGCCAAACAGCTGATCATCGTGGCCGACGAGCACTATCATGCCCAGCGCATTTATCGCTCTCTGGGGTTCGCCCCGGTAGCCCGCATCGGCAGCCTCTGTCGCTGGCCCCACGAAACACAATAAAGCGATTCGCTCTGGCCGCGAGCCATCAATAAAAACGGGAGGCTGATGCCTCCCGCTTGTTAGTTATGCTGATGAGTTATTGCTGCGGCGCTTCCAGCTCGTTGGAGAGCGCCTGCTCCACATCAGCCGCAGGAGCGGGGACTGGCGCCGTCGCTGCTGATGCAGGTTCTGCGGGAGTCACAGCAGGTGCCACCACGGCCGGCGTGTCACTGGTCGCGGGTGCGGCGGACACCACTGCGGCCGGTGCTGAAACCGGAGCAGGCGTGACGGCATCACACTGACAATCTGCGCTCTTGGTCTTGTTGCCCTGATGAGGGGCATACCAGCCCTTCAAGCCACCTTCCAGTCGATCCGCGGCCGCCTTGGGCTCCATCTTGCCAAGCAGCACTGCCTGACTCACCTCGGCCAGTTCATCCCCCAACTTGGGCGTACCACGGGAGAGGATCTGGGTCGCCACCCGAATGGTCGAGTCACACTGATCGCGCCACTCCATCATCTCTTTGGCCGCCGGATTGGTGACATCGAAGAAGTGGTTGGAGAGGGAGAAGAATCCCGGCAGCGAGTTGGTATAGAGCTCGGCAAATTGCGGCGTCGTCAGCCACTGCAGGAAGGCCATTGCACCCTCTTTGTTCTTGCTGGCCGGATTCATCCCCATACCGATATCGGTGTGGTCGGTAAAGAAACAGCCATCACCCTGTTTGGCCACGGGCGGACGCATGACGCCAAAATCGACCTTGCCGGTGAAAGGGGCAATCTCCCAGGAGCCCGCCACATAGAAGGCAGCCTTGCCCGACGTGAACAACTCGTTGCTGGTCGCGTAATCGCGGCTCTCACCACCTTCACCGAGGTAGGAACGCCAACGGGCCAGCTCGTCGAACACCTTCACATACTGGGGATTGTCCAACCGCTCCTGTCCGCCGATCAGCGCCAGACGACCGTCCTCCCCTTTCCAGTAATTGGGACCAATATTCTGGAACCCCAGTTCGGAGGCAACCCAGCTCTCGGAACCACTCATGGCCAGCGGCACATAACGCCCGTCGGCCTTGATCTTGTCCAGCACGGCAAAGAACTGGTCGCGGGTTTGCGGCAAGGTGAGCCCCAACTCACTGAAGATCTTCTTGTTATAGAAGAAGCCATGGATCACCGAGGCCATGGGTACGCAGAAAGTCTGGGCACCGGAATCAGTCTGCCAGGGTGACTGGGCAAAACTCGGGAAGTTCTCCATCCCCGCCATCTCGGTCAGCTCGGCCAGATGGCCAGCCTTGAACAGGGCGAGCGAGTCATCAAACGGACGACAGGTAATAAGATCCCCCGCCTTACCGCCTTTCAGGCTCTCCCACAAAGTTGGCATGTAGTTGACGTTCTGCACCGGATGAAAACTCACCTTGATGCCGGGATGTGCCGCTTCAAACGCCGGGATAATCTTCTGCTCCCACAACGCCTTATCATCGGTTCGCCAGCTTTCAATCACCAGCTCGCTGGCCATCAGCGGGCCACACAACAGGAGACTCAGGGCTCCAATCCACTTTTTAGACATAAGCCCTCCTAGACCTTGAAATGTGCGATCAATTGCTGCTGTTTGGCGACCAG
Organism: Aeromonas sp. 11P; assembly: GCF_051920165.1. Classification (NCBI taxonomy): domain Bacteria; kingdom Pseudomonadati; phylum Pseudomonadota; class Gammaproteobacteria; order Aeromonadales; family Aeromonadaceae; genus Aeromonas; species Aeromonas sp. 11P. Next base: position 3,428,272 of record NZ_JBQBDJ010000004.1, on the reverse strand, counting down.
GTCGGCCAGCACTTCGCTGCTGCTGGCGGATTCGCGCGCCTCCCGCTCGGTTTCGTATGCCACATCGGCAATACCGGCGATATGACGAGCGACCCCTTGACTGACGGAGATCTGCTCCTGAGCGGCATGGGCCACTTGATCGGCCATCGACTTGATGGCCCCCATCCGATCGGCAATGGATTGCAGCGCCAAATCCATCTCGCGAGTCTGCTCGACACAGCTCTGGGTCTGTTCCTGACTGCGCCCCATCACTTCAACCACATGCTTGCTGGAGCTCTGCAGGTTCTCAATCATCCCCTGGATCTCTTCGGTCGAGGTCTGGGTGCGGTTGGCCAGTGCCCGCACCTCATCGGCCACCACCGCAAAACCGCGACCGGCATCGCCAGCACGGGCCGCTTCGATGGCGGCGTTCAGGGCCAACAGGTTGGTCTGCTCGGCAATACTGCGGATCACATCGAGAATGCTGCCGATGTTGTTACTGAATTCCCCAAGCTTGTAGGTGATCCCGACCGCCTCTTCCATGGCGCCAGCCAGTTGCTCGGTGATCCGGCGAGTGGTGGCCACTTTCTGGCGACCATTGCGCGCCTCTTCATCGGCCAGATCCACTTCCCGCTTGGTGCCATCGGTAGAGCGGGCCACCTCGGTGGCGCTCACTTCCAGCTCGGTAATGGCGGCGGCCACCTGATCGGTCTGGCTCTTCTGCTCCTGTACCCGGGACATGGCCCGTTCGCTGATCTCGGCGGCGCGGCTCGCTTCATCCACCAGATGACGGGAGCCCGCATTGATTTGAGAGAGCAGCTCGCCGGTCTTGCCCGCCAGCGCATCGATGGAGCGAGAGAGGCTGCCAAATTCGCAACTGCTGCGGTAGTTGATGCGGCGGGTCATGTCACCGGCCGCCATGTAATCGAGCTCCTTGTTGATCATCTGCAGCGGGCGCTGAATGCTGCGCGCCGTGGTATAGCCGATCACCAGCGCGGCAGCGGCCGACATCGCGGCAACCACCAGGATCCAGAAGCTGGCGCTGCTGACCGCCGCATCGGCGTTGGTCCGACTATCGCTGGCGATGGCACCGGCAGACTTGCCCATCTCATCGAGCAAATTGAGGCTGTTGACCAAACTGGCATCCAGCTGCTGATTTTGCGTGGCCAGCGACAGCGCCAATTGCTGAGCCTGTCGCATGGTCGCCAGCAAGCCCTGAGCGCCGAGCGCCAGCTCCTGCATCCGATCCAGATTGGAGACAAAGCGTGCTTTTACATCATCGGGCACCAGCACCCGCTCCAACCGCTTGCGGGCCATCTCTATATCCTTGCTGAGTACCTTTTCCAGCTCGTTCAGGTCGGTTTTGGCATCGGCACGGCGGATATTCTTCAGATCGCGAGCGATACCCGAGGTAATAAGCTCTGCCTTGTTGCGCATGGAGCGCTTGCTGGCGGTCTGTTGCAGCAGCAGATCCGCCGCCCACTGGTAGGTATCCTCAAGACGGATAAATTCCATCTCCAGCTTGTGGCGCTGCTCCAGCGCACTGACCCACTGCCGATGCTGGGCCAACACCTGATCAGCCAAGCCATAAAATTGGGTGGTAGCACTCTCGACCTGTTGGAAGCGAGCACGAGCATCTGCTACGTCGGTAAATTTACCCATCTCCTGGCTCAGTTGGGCGAAGCGGTTCTGTTGCTCCTTGAACTGATTGGCCAGCTGCGGCAACTGGGCGGCATCTTCACTGGTGCGGTAGACCAACACCCAGCGGTTACTATCCTGCAGTGCCCCCTTGAGACCTGCGACAGCAACTACCAGCGGGGTTGCCCGGTCAGATACGGCAGAGAGGCCGTCATTTATACCCTTAATTTTAAAGGTACTGATCACACCAAGCAGGATCAGCAACAGCAGCATCAACACGAATCCGGCGATGATCCGCTGCACGATAGATAAGCCCATGGAGACATCCTCACTCATTGGGGGAAGGTAAAGTGAACATAGTCACTATCGGCAGGGGTGGCGAATAACTGAAATAAAGCGGCAGGTATTTAATTGATTTGTATCGGGTTGGATCACAGTCCAGACAAATCAGCCAACCAAAAAAAGCCCGGCAAAAGCCGGGCTGAAAGAGACGTACTTTGCTATCTTCCGCGGTCCGTTCAGAACCGCAATCCGAATCATTAGAAGCGGTAGCCAACACCCACCATAAAGGCCATCGGGTCGATATGCGTTTTGAAGGTGCCAACACCATCAACTTTAACATCTGTATCGATATCCATGATCCAGGCTGAACCGTTTACAAACCAGCGATCTGTAACCGCCATATCGATACCGACCTGACCTGCCAGACCCCAAGAGTCGTCAAGGCTGATATTCGCACCATCAAGTGCTCCCACCCCTTTCTCATCAAAGAAGGTAGTGTAGTTCACGCCCACACCAACATACGGGCGAACCTTGCTCTGGGCATCGCCAAAATAGTATTGGGCCATCAATGTGGGTGGCAGATGCTTAACCTTGGCAATTTCCCCCAATCCAGCAGTGCTCACACGATGGGAGAACGGGGTTGCAGCCAGCAACTCAACACCCCAGTTGTCGGTGATCATATAACCGAGGGTCAGGCCAAGCTGTTGATTACTGTTAATCTCAAATTCACCGGTACCCAATACGTTGTCACTGCTCTCCTGAGGAGAAACGATGGCCAAACCACCACGAACCAGAATATCACCAGCCTGATGGGCCATGGCGAAAGGAGAGGTCACTGCAGCGGCAATCATCAGAGGAAGTAATTTTTTCATCACGTAATCCCTTTTTTTGTTTTCATTTGATGCTGTAAGCCCGCTGACTATATGCCCTTGTAAATGCAAAGTTATTGACTTGGAGCAAAGGTTGCACAGAAATAAATCGATTGGTGTGACATCTTTGCGCGCCATTCCAATCTCGTTGAGTCCCCAGACAACAAGCCGAAATACCTGTTTGGACAGGTTGTAACTACCCGCTTCCAGAGACAAAAGGAGCAAACAAACTACATCTTATTGCGCGGCAGAGTGGCTATTAATTGTTGTTAACATGGGCAAATCAGCGTATTTTTTGCGCCATACAAGTTACTGGGAAGTAATGGTTTATTTATGAAAAATGAGTCGAAATGGCAAAAGGTGGGGGCCTTTCTCGCGGCCGTGTGGGGAATCGGATCCTTTCTCTTTATCCTGCTCGGTTTTATTGTCGCCCTGGCCTATCTGGTATTGGTACGGCAGGGTTAATCCGGATTGACAGAGTGCAGCAGGGTGATATGCCCCCTTTCGGCAAGCTGTTCCGGAGTCTGGCCCATTCCCTCAGCAGAGAGGCTACCAGCGTAGCCACACCACCAATTTCGTCCGCCGACTTTGGCCTGATACAGCGCCATGTCCGCCAGTTTGAAGCTGTGACTCCAGAATGAATCCGGGTATTCCGGGTGCAACGGATAGCGGCAGAACCCCAGCGATACAGTCAACCAGAGTGGCGCATTCTCTTTGCCAAAGCGGTGCTGAGCGACACGCTGGCGCAGATATTCGACCCGCAGCGCCAACTCTTGCTCGTCATCCACCTGCAACAGCAACAAGAACTCCTCCCCGCCCAGCCGGATGATAGGCTCGCGCTCTCCTGTCACCACCTTACGCAGCAGATCCGCCAACTGTTTCAGCACCAGATCCCCGATGTCATGGCCCAAGCGATCATTGATCCGCTTGAAATGATCCAGATCCAGCAGCAATAACAGACAAGGTTTGGCCCGGTTGGCCTGCAACCAGCCATCGAGATAGCGACGATTGAAGCAACGGGTCAAGGGGTCGGTGAATGCAGCCATCTCCATCTGGCTGGATTTTTCCAACAAATCATCGTGTTGCTGACTGACCTTGCTGGCCATCTCCCTGAACCTGCTGCTCAGGGTCGCCATCTCGGCGCTGCTGTCGATATAGGGGATCAAGGTGGCATCGGGTCGATCGCCAAAGCGCTGCAGCGCCGACACCAGCTGCTGTAACGGGGTAAGCACAATGCTGTTGAGCCGGTACATGGCGATCATGACGCAGATAAAACTGATAAACAGCATGCCGATAAAGGTCCAGAGCGCCCCCTCCATGACGCCACTCAAGATCTTTCTCTCCTCCTCAATCACCAGAGTCAGTACCGGCTGGTTATCGCTGTTGAGCAGTCGCACCTCTCCCCTGAGCCGGGTAAGCCCAAGGTCGATCAGGCGATACGTTATTTGCGGTTTCAGTGGTTTGAAGGTAGCGGTGACATCCAGATTGGCGTGGGAAATCGCCAGTGGCAGCGCGGTACGCTCCGATACTTGCTCGAGGTAGGCCTTGTCGAGCCAACGTACAACCAGCAAGAAACCGTTGAACGGGGCCGACTCGTCACTATTTCTGATCGGCTGCCACGAGTACATCAGCGGCCCCCACTGGGAAGCACGGATCCCGTGCAGATTGATGCCCCCTTCCGCCACCGAGCGTTCTCTCAACTGCTTTTTCAGTTCATCAAGGAAGTAAGGAAACTGATCCGGATTGATCCCCGGCGCATCGGGTAGCAGTGTGCGCGTCCAGATTTCGTAGCCGGTGAGATCCATGAAGCTCATCAGGTTGAGACTAAAATCCCGCATCGGCATATCACTAAACAGGTTGGATTCGATGTACGACCTGCTTTTGGTGCCCATAAAGCGGTGACTGTCATCCCAGATGCCCCAATCCCGACTGAATGCATCCATAGCCGTCACATCCGCCTGCACCGCCTTGCTCACGCGCAGCAGATGCTCCTTCATTCGTTGCTCCTCAATCCGGCTGGCGGCCGGGATCTGGGCCCACGCCAGCAGCACCAGCAATAGCAGGATCGCCCCCAGCCAGATGGGGAACATGGAGTAAGCCAACTGATGATCAATCGTGCGCGGAGCCTGAGCCATAACCCGATATATCCATTACCATGATGCTGAGATGCCAAGCCTGCCCACACTTGACGAGCTTCCCCCTATGCTCCCGATTTTTATAACAAAAAGGGGCCAAAGGCCCCTCGATTATAACGGCTTATCGCGCCAATAGTGGCCGCAAAAAACGAGCTGTATGAGACTCTTTATTGGTGCAAATCGCTTCCGGCGTCCCCGTCACCAGAATGCGGCCACCACCGGCGCCTCCCTCCGGTCCCAAATCGACGATCCAGTCGGCAGTTTTTACCACATCCAGATTGTGCTCGATGATGACGATGGTGTTGCCGCGATCCCGCAGCTGGTGCAGCACCTTGAGCAGTTGCTGGATATCGTGGAAGTGCAGCCCGGTGGTCGGCTCATCCAGAATGTAGAGGGTCTGGCCGGTATCCCGCTTGGAGAGCTCCCGCGCCAGCTTGACCCTCTGCGCCTCGCCGCCCGACAAGGTAGTAGCAGACTGGCCGAGACGGATATAGGAGAGGCCCACGTCCATCAGGGTCTGCAGCTTGCGCGCCACCGCCGGCACCGGATCGAAGAACTCGCGGGCATCTTCCACCGTCATCTCGAGGATTTCGTGGATGTTCTTGCCCTTGTACTTCACCTCCAGCGTCTCGCGGTTGTAGCGCTTGCCCTTGCAGACGTCGCACGGCACGTAGACGTCCGGCAGGAAGTGCATTTCCACCTTGATGACGCCATCCCCCTGGCACGCCTCGCAGCGCCCCCCCTTCACGTTGAAGGAGAAGCGGCCCGGCTGGTAGCCGCGCGAGCGCGCCTCCTGGGTGCCGGAAAGCAGTTCGCGGATCGGGGTAAACAGGCCGGTGTAGGTGGCCGGGTTGGAGCGCGGGGTACGGCCGATAGGGCTCTGATCGATATCTACCACCTTGTCCAGATGCTCCAGCCCTTCCACGCTGCGATAGGGCGCCGGGGTGGATTCGGTGGCCTTGTTGAGCTCGCGGTGAGCGATGCGGAACAGGGTATCGTTGATCAGGGTCGACTTACCGGAGCCGGAGACGCCGGTGACGCAAGTCATCACCCCGATGGGCAGATCCAGGTTGACGTTGCGCAGGTTGTTGCCGCTCGCTCCCTTGAGTTTCAGCCACTTGCCGGTAAGCGGTGTACGCTCGGCGGGAATAGCGATCTGCTTGCGCCCGGAGAGGTAGTCACCGGTCAGTGACTCCGGATTATTGATGATCTCCTCCGGCGTGCCCTGCGCGACGATGGCCCCGCCGTGCACCCCGGCTCCCGGGCCGATATCGAGCACATGGTCGGCGAGGCGAATGGCATCCTCGTCGTGCTCCACCACGATCACCGTGTTGCCGAGATCGCGCAGATGGGTGAGAGTCTTGAGCAACCGCTCGTTGTCACGCTGGTGCAGGCCGATGGAAGGCTCGTCGAGTACATACATGACGCCTACCAGACCGGCACCAATCTGGCTGGCCAGTCGAATGCGCTGTGCTTCGCCACCGGAGAGGGTCTCGGCGCTGCGCGACAGGCTCAGGTAATTGAGGCCGACGTTCACCAGGAAGCCAAGCCGCTCGACGATCTCTTTGAGGATCTTCTCGGCAATCTGGGCGCGCTGGCCGGTGAGGTTCAACCCCTCGAAGAAGGCCAGCGCATCACCGATAGACTGCTCGGCGATGGCCGGCAGGTTGCGGTTATCGACGAAGACGTGGCGCGCCTCTTCTCGCAGTCGGCTGCCACCGCAGCTGGTACAGGATTTGTTGGCGATGTACTTGGAGAGCTCTTCGCGCACCGAGTTGGACTCGGTTTCCCGGTAGCGTCGCTCCATGTTGTGCAGGATCCCCTCGAACGGGTGCTTGCGCACTACCACATCGCCGCGATCGTTCATATAACGGAACTCGATCTCGGTGCGACCGGAGCCGCGCAGGATCACCTCCTGGGTCTTGACCGGCAGATCTTCCCACGGCGTCTCCAGATCGAACTTGTAGTGTTCGGAGAGGGATTTCAGCATCTGGAAGTAGTAGAAGCTGCGCTTGTCCCAGCCACGGATGGCGCCGTTGGCCAGACTGATGGCCGGATCGCCGATCACCTTGGCCGGATCGAAATATTGCTGCACCCCGAGGCCGTCGCAGGTCGGGCAGGCACCGGCCGGGTTGTTGAAGGAGAAGATGCGCGGCTCCAGCTCCGACATGGAGTAGCCACACTCCGGGCAGGCGAAGTTGGCGGAGAAGGTCATGGGAGCGACGCCCTCCTCCCCGTCCATCGGCACTACCAGTACGATGCCGCCGGAGAGGGTCAGCGCCGTCTCGAACGACTCGGCCAAACGCAGCGCCAGATCCTCGCGCACCTTGAAGCGGTCCACCACCACCTCGATGGTGTGCTTCTTGTGCAGCTCCAGCGTAGGAGGATCGGAGAGATCGCACACCTCGCCGTCGATACGGGCACGGATATAACCCTGCGCCGCCAGATTCTCCAGCAACTTGGTGTGTTCCCCCTTGCGATCACGCACCACCGGGGCCAGCAGCATCAGCTTGCTCCCCTCCGGTTGGGCCAGCACCTGATCCACCATCTGGCTGATGGTCTGGGCAGCGAGCGGAATGGCGTGGGTCGGGCAGCGGGGCTCACCGACCCGGGCAAACAGCAGACGCAGGTAGTCGTATATCTCGGTGATGGTACCGACGGTCGAGCGCGGGTTGTGGGAAGTGGATTTCTGCTCGATGGAGATGGCGGGCGAGAGCCCCTCGATATGGTCGACGTCCGGCTTCTCCATCAGGGAGAGGAATTGGCGGGCATAGGCGGAGAGGGACTCCACATAGCGGCGCTGCCCCTCGGCATAGAGGGTATCGAACGCCAGAGAGGATTTGCCCGAACCGGAGAGGCCGGTGACCACGATCAGCTTGTCGCGGGGCAGGGTCAGATTGATGTTCTTGAGGTTGTGGGTGCGAGCACCCCGGACCACGATCTTTTCCATCTTGTTGCACGCTCGATACAGAAACCTGAGCGAGTCAGTATGGCATAGAGACTACTGGATGAATAGACAGCTTTTAAGCGAACATAGCATCACACAGGGCACGTCAGCGACTCGTTTTTTTGCAACAACCGTTGCCCGTTTTGCCAAACCTCAGCCGTTATCTCGACCTGATAGGGGCAACGCAACGACAAGGTGGCATTGCCGGCATCGCGCATTTGCCCGGCTGCCAGTGACAGGGTTCGACGTTGGCTCTGGGTGCTGCTGCCCCCCGCCCCCTTGCTGCGCACCAGCAACCTGAAGCTCACCGTCACATCGTGATCGCTGAGCAGCGTCGGAGCCAGTGAGACCCCCTGAGCGTGTTGAGTCACATTGAGGTTAAGGGCCATGTCCATTTGATGATCCTCGCAAACGGCATCTGAAGCTCCACACATCAGCCCAGCGACCCACAATAATGAAAAAAGGGCCCGCAGGCCCTTGGTTAACATCATGGTTACTGACCCTGATTCACCAGGATCAGGTTGTTTGTGCCATAGGAGTAGGCGGAGGCAAAGTTACCGCTGTCGCTCTGGGTCACAGTGACAGTGTTATTGATGCCATTGCCAAATGCATACGCTGCATTGTTGAGCCCGGTCTGGGTCACGGTCACCTCGTTACCTTGACCATAAGCGCCCACATCCGCAATGTGGCGATCGCCGGTCTGGCTAACTGTGGCGGTGTTATCGTCTCCACCATAGGTATTGCCAATTGCAAAGTTGCCATCGCCCTCCTGGGTCAGGGTCACCAGGGAGTTGCTACCATACTGACCAGCATCGGCAACGTTATCATCGCCGGTCTGGGCCACCTCGGTGGTGTTGCCGCTCCCGACTTGATAAGTGTTTGCGTAGTTGCTGTTACCGGTTTGGGCCACCGTTGCTGTCTCGCCGGTTCCTGCCTGATAACCAACAGCCCGGTTACCCTGATTATCGGCCGAGCCTCGCTGGGTCAGGGTATACTGTCCGCGCTCAGCCACCTGCGTGACCTCCGCTACGTTATTTTGGTCGAACTGAAGGACTAAAGCCGTATTGAGTTCGCCGCGCTGCACTACGCTGGCACTGGTACCCTCGGCGGCGGCAAGTCCATAATTTCCGGTATTCTGATTAACGGTGGCGGTTTGACCTGCTCCCTCCTGAGTTACCTCGGCATTGGCGCCATCCGAAGCGACTTGGAAGACTGTGGCTGTATGCCCACCATCCCCCTGCTGGGTAACGGTTGCCTCGGCAAAGTCTGACCAATAGTTGTCAATGGTGGCCGCGTTACCATTTGAAAGCTGGTTAATCACCGAGCTGGCTTGATCGGCATTGTTCTGTCCGATAGTGGCCCTGTTGTCGTTGGCATCGCTGCCGGCAGCCCCTTGGTTAATTGTGGCGGTAGCGCTGCCATTGTCGATCTGCTGGGTAACACTTGCCCTGTTCCGGCTTCCGTTGGTGTCAATGGTTGCGGTGGAGAGATTGGTATTTCCCGATTGCAGCACTACGCCGCTATTGCTAGTGCCGACCTGGCTGGTATTGGCTACCGAGCTGCCGGTATTTTCCTGGGTGGTCAACGCTTCGTTGTTTTCACCTTCTTGATAGATATCAGCCCGGTTATCCACACTAGACACCACTTGGTTAACGGTTGCCTTGTTGGTATCGCCTAACTGCGTGACAAAAGCGTCGTTGCCAGTAGATGCCGCCCAAGCGGTGCTGGTCGCCAGAAGAACTGCCGAGGCAATGATGGTACGTTTAAACATGATTTCCCTCTCGTGCTAATGGTTGAGCCTAGGCTCAGTTGGTTTGAACGACATTTACTTGCTGATTGGCTCCCGTCTGAATAACGGTTGCCGCCAATCCGTTACCGTTTTGCTCGATGCTGGCCTGATTGCCATCACCCAGCTGGATAGCCCGGGCCTGATTGTCTGCCCCTTGCTGACTGATCCAGGCTTCATTGCCGCTGCCTTGTTGCAGCAGCCAAATCCGGTTATTGATGCCCGCCTGATAGAGCTCGGCGCTATTACCCTCGCCCAGTTGCGCGCCATTGACCCAGTTCTCATCTCCCACCTGGGAGAGCGCCAACTCATTGGCCCAGCCCTGTTGCAGCAGACGCGCCTGATTCAGCTCCCCTTGCTGGGTGAGGTGCAGTTGCTGCTCGCTACCGAATTGCCACAACAACGCCTGATTCCCATCGTTCTGCAGACCGGAATCCAGCTCGCTTGCCATCGTCAGCTCGTCGAAGACGGCAGGCTCTGCGGCGAGTTGCGGGACGCCCGATATCAGCAGAAAAAAGAGAGCACTCAACAGGTGTTTCATCGCGCCATCGCCTTGTTGGAAAACGCCCACAGTATCCCTGTCAGACCAGAGGTGGCCTATCAGGCACTCCGCTGATTCGAGGATGAAATGCGCCGCCCTGTCGCTGAGCAGAAAGTCTTAAGTCGTATTCGATGGAGGCCAAAAAAAATGCCCTCCACCAGGGAGGGCATTGCAAGAGCGGGAAAACTCAAAGCAGCGGGGCGTTGTCTTGCAGGTACTCCTGCAGGATCGGATTGTCGATATCCCGCTGGTCGGCCAGTTGCCACAGATTGTCCCGCACACCATTGGCAATCAACCGGATCACCCCGGACTCGATAGCCGACATAACACACATCTGAACCGGTTCATTGGTACTGAAACCGGCCTCGGCCTCCAGCAGGCGCTTGTACTCGACGAAGCGGAATACCCCGGCCTGCACCTGTTGCGACAGTACTGTCTTGGAAGTGGTGACACTGTTCAGGATCCGGCCTGAACGGATATCGACAGCACGCAGATTGACCGTTACCTGATCGACCCGGTACTCCCCGCTGGCGCCGATGCCAAAATACTTGGCCCCCGCCCCGCCGGTTCGTACATTGCTGTCATAGGCGACTATCCCCCCCTCGATCAGGATGTTGGCGGCGACCAGAGAGGGCAGTTGATTGGCATTGTTGCCGGGAACATTGGGTTTGTTCTGGGCCGCCCGCACAATCTTGCGTTCGGTCAGCAGGTTCTGCAGCCCTTCCCGCTCCAGCGGTACAAACCATTGGGAATCCCACAAAGCCGTACTCAGCATGGCGACCCCACCCTGGGTGACCGCCGTGGAGAAGTTGGACGCCGGTGCAGGCAGGTACTGACCGGTCTGATCGCGAAAATCGTAGACGGCCGCGACAATTTTCCCTTTTGGCTTGGGCAGACTGATCAGCTCCTTGTAAGAGACGGATCGCGGCATCAGGGTTGCCTTCTCATCAGCAACGGGCGAGCCGATATGGGTCGCACAGCCAGCCAGCGCAAGCAGGGGCACTATCAATAACAGTTGTCGTTTCATCGCGCCCTCAGTCGGCAATCAGGCCATTCACTTCGATCATGGTGGTCTGGTTGGTCACCCGGTCGGTGATCGAAACCACCAGGGTGCCATCTTCATCCACCACATTGATGGCAAAATCATCGGTCACCAGACTGCCGCTCTGGCTGCCATCCTTGCCGATATCGGCCAGCAGCTGGCTGATCAGGCGGGATTGCAGGTTGGAGGTCAGGCGATCCAGCGCCGAGGTGCCGCTGCTACCGCTGCCACTGGCGGGATCCTTGTAATCATTCTGCGCATTGGCGGTGCCAAGCAGATGACTGCTGTTGAGAGGGTTACCCCCAAAGCTGGGGTTGACGGGGCGATAGACAAGCTCCGACGCATGGAGCGCTGGCGCTATCAGTGCTGCAACTAGCCATAACCGGGCACGCATGAGAAATATCCTTATAGTTCATCATGTTCCAAATCGAAGGTATCCATGAACAGGGTCGCGATCTTCTGCTGTTCGAGGGTCTGCCTGACCTGTGACCAAGCCAGTTTGGCGCTCTGCTCCTGCTGATTGCGGCCGGGAGAGAGTGCGGTTTTAAAAATCACCTTCCGGTTATGAGTGATCCAGATCAGGCTGCCCCAGCGAGCTGTCGGGCGCTCATGAATCGTCAGATTTTCTCTGGCATCCGGGTCTTCATCACTGCGCAACCGGGTAAATTCGTTATAAAAGCCCTGACCGAAGCGGGTAAAAGTGCGATCCAGCACCAAACCATCCACATCCAGCCGATCACTCTCCTGCTCCGGCTGAACCGACTCCAGCGGTGCATCGGCATCGGCCGCCACAACGGTCGTGCAGCCCCAGAACAGCGTGAGGCAGCACGCCAGAGAGAGCGCTTTCATCAGTGGGAATCCGATACATCGAGATACTCTTTGGCCCAGCTCACCGCCTGGATCCGGTTCTTCACATTCAGCTTTTTAAAGACGTTATAGAGGTGGGATTTGACGGTGTGCTCGCTGACAAACAGGCTGTCGGCGATCTCGACATTGGAGGCGCCCGTCATCAGATAACGGATGATCTCCTGCTCTCTGGCGGTCAGCAAAGTGTCGTTACGCAGCAGGTAGCTATTGCCCTGGCGATAGTATTCGACCAGCTCGCACAGCAGGTGGCGCGGCATCCAGTATTCGCCCAGCAGGATTTTCTGCAACCCGGCAACCAGCCGGTCGAGCGGATCCTGACGGAAAAACAGACCGCAGATCTGCGGCCACATCAGCAGCAGGCCGCGATCCGTCGCAGTGGGAGCATTGAGCAGCACGGTGGTCGCCATGCCAAAGCGTTCGGAGATCGCCCGGTTCCAGCCCAGTGATTGGCCAGAGCGGATATAGTCGAGATCGATGAGAAACAGCGTGCCGTCACACTGGTTATCTAGCTGGTTAATCTCGTGGATTAGCTGGACGGGACGGCTCAAATGAGAGATGAGGTATGCAGCAAATGTGCTGGCCTGCACATTATTTTCAGTGACCAGTGCGATCGGGCATGCGGCTTTCATTGTGTGCTCTTCCTTGAACCTGTAAACCACCTAATCTGGCCGACTGAGTCTACCAAGGAGGTATGGGAGCACAATATTAAAAAAGTATGAGAATGGATCTCAAAAATATCATAACCATATGTTTTTTTTGGATTTAAAAATCGTCACACATTCGCCCATCGGCCAGCATAACAGGAATATATGGCAGAAATGTGATGCCAGACACGCCAGAAACACTTACAACCCGACCATCACTACAGCAGGAGCCAACAGTTACCTTTGGCACATCAAGCCGGTTAAGGATGCTGCCAATCCGCTTCGCAACTGTTACTATGACCGTCACATGCGTCTGCGGGACATTGCGCCCCGCACACAGCAACTAATCAGGTATCTAGTCGTGTTGGACCAGGTTTCGACCTGGCCGGTAAATAAGGTGGAAGAGAGATTATGGCCAGTCGAGGCATCAATAAAGTCATTCTGATCGGTAACCTCGGGCAAGACCCGGAAGTACGCTACATGCCGAGTGGCGGTGCTGTGACCAACATTACTCTGGCTACCTCTGAAACCTGGCGCGACAAGCAGACCGGTGAGCAGAAAGAGCGTACCGAATGGCATCGCGTCGTCTTCATGGGCAAGCTGGCCGAAGTGGCTGGCGAGTACCTGAAGAAGGGCTCCCAGGTCTATGTGGAAGGCAAACTGCAGACCCGCAAATGGCAAGATCAGAGCGGCCAGGAGCGCTACACCACCGAAGTGCTGGTCGACAGCTTCACTGGTGTGATGCAGATGCTGGGTGGTCGTCCGCAAGGCGGTCAGGGTATGGGCCAAAACATGAGTGGCCAATCCCAGGGTAACTGGGGTCAGCCGCAGCAGAGCATGCCTGCCCAGCAGCCGATGAATCAGCAGCGCCCGGCGCCTGCTCCGCAGCAGAACATGCAGCCGCAAGGCGGTTATGGCCGTCCTGCCCAGCAGCCGCAATCTGCGCCGCCGGTATATAACGAGCCGCCGATGGATTTCGACGACGATATCCCGTTCTAGATCTTGTAAAAGATGAAAGTGTAAGAATAAATCACTTTCACCATCTTGAGTGCAAAGCAACCCAGCAGAAATGCTGGGTTTTTTTATTTTTGCATTTCACTTGCCATCGCGATTTTCAGCACTATAACTTTATGTATGAGGAAAATGTAAGATTAGGATGCACAGTGTACAAGCTAGATAGATTGATTTTTGCAAATGGTGAACGTTATCCAGTCTTAATGGGCAATGATGGTATGCCTCATTTTCTTGCAACCCTCTGGGTGACAACAAAACTTCGTAGCAGCTTGTCGGTGAATACCATTTCAAATCGCCTAGGTGCATTAAAGTGGTTTCTTCAATGGGAAGAAAATAAACACAGAGACCTGTTCTCTGAGTTTCAGAAAGGTAAGTTTCTTAGCGACACTGACATTGACAACATCAGAGAACATCTCAGTCATGATATTTCTCATTTCAAAGGCTTAGCTAAAAGCAAAAAAACCAGAGATAAGGTCATTGATTTATTTAACACCCCAAGACTAATCAGTGTCACCCCCACAGTGGGACGTAATAACATTTACAATCGTGTGACAGCTATTGCAAGTTATTTAGATTTCATTGCTAGAGTAGCTGTACAGAACTGTAATAGCACTAAACTGCTCACAGAAATTAACAGTATGAATAAGCGCATACTTGCTGTTCGCCCTAAAGGCAAAGGTAAGAATGTTTTAGATAAACTAGATGGTAAAGACTTGCCAGATGGATTAATTGAGGAATTTATGGCTGTGGCACAATTTGACCACCCAAAAAATCCGTTCAAACACGCTTCGACAAAAAAGCGAAATCATCTTATGTTTTTACTTTTAAAAGAACTAGGCATACGAAGAGGTGAGTTACTCTCACTATCTATTGAATCGAACTTTCTAATGCTTCACGGCCCCCAAAAATTCATATGGGTAAAACGCCACCATGATGACATATATGATCCTCGCAAAAATCAGCCTGTAGCAAAGACGAAAGAAAGAATGTTGCGAATTAGAGATGAAACTGCGGCACTCATTGATGACTACATCATAAACATACGGGCAAAGACTCCGAACGCGAACAAGCATCCATACTTGTTTGTTACACATAGGAAGGGGAAAACTCAAGGACAGCCAATATCGACCAGCACATTTGACAGTATCATCGTGCCAACAATGAAATCTGTGGATGAGCGGTTCAAATCGATCCACCCACATTATTTTAGGCATAACTGGAACCAGTGGTTCTCCGAAATAATTGACAAAAACAATGATCTATCTAAAGACCCAAACAGTAACCGTAATTTTATTTCATCTAGTGAAGAAGCAAAAAGCCGAATGTATCAAATGGGGCACACATCAGAGAGCTCTGCCAAACCATATGTTGAACGCCATATTCGCAATAAGACAAACAAGCTAGTGCTTGAAGAGCAAGAAGAATTACAGAGACTAATTATTGAATCTCAAAAAAATAGAGGATATGAATGAATAAATATGATTACATTGAGGAAGAAAATGACGATCTCCCATCAACATTCAGCTCAA
The DNA here is from genome assembly GCF_051920165.1 of Aeromonas sp. 11P. Lineage (NCBI taxonomy): Bacteria > Pseudomonadati > Pseudomonadota > Gammaproteobacteria > Aeromonadales > Aeromonadaceae > Aeromonas > Aeromonas sp. 11P. The sequence goes on along the minus strand of NZ_JBQBDJ010000004.1, from coordinate 3,412,999 downwards.
AAAAATTAGTATCAAAAGATGGATACAGCTTTGACTTTCACTCAGAATACTGGATGTTGAATAAAGATGTCAGCATTGCATTCATGCCGGATGTTTTATCTATGGAACCAAAACTGCTGGATGGATTTAAAAAAACACTAGCAACCTATGCTGAAGAACAATCAGCACACCATACATCAAATATGTATCTACGCTTTCAACGACTATTGCGAGACACTAAATTCAAAAATCTAGATGAGGATGTATTGCTCAATTGGCGAGCGATGCTTGATAAAAACAATGAATGGTACTTAGGTGCACTCCGTGGTTTTCTTATTAGCTGGAATGAATATGGATATTATGGTGTAACAACAGAGATGGTGAAAACACTCGAAATACTAACTCTATCAGGAAACAAGAAAGGAGTGTCTGTCGCTAATCGTTGCCCTGAAACAGGTGCCTTTACTAGCAATGAGGTACTTGCATTAAATCATGAACTTATTCGCTTATTCAGGAATAACTATATCTCATTTCAATGCTATGCATATGTGAGTTTATTGCAGGCTACTGCTAGACGCCCCACACAGTTACGACAAATAAAGGCTGCTGATTTATTTAAAGAACATGATCATAGTAAGAATGTGACAAATTTTTACCTCAATATACCTAGAGCAAAGCAGCGTGGTGGTGGGTTTCGTTTCTCTTTTAAAAAATTCCCCATTACGGAAGAGCTCTATCTAACGTTGCGTAATTTAATTAGAGATGAAACAGAGAAGTTTGAATCAAAACTCTCAATAAAACTGACTGCTTCTCAAGCAACAAAAATCCCATTATTTATTGATTGGGCAATGGTTTTTGAGTTAGCGGTTAAAAAAACATCTTTGACTGATGATTTATTAGATACTGACATTTTAAATATGTCATCAACAGATCTAAGAGAACACCTGCTAAAAAATTTCCAAAGAAAACAAAAAGCTATTTCTGAAAGAACTGGGGACTATATTCATATAACGGCTAGGCGGTTTCGTCATACAAGAGGAACAAACCTTGGTCGAAAAGGTTTGGGGCCGTTGATCATAGCGGAGGCATTGGATCACAACGATACACAAAACGTTAAGGTCTATACGGAAAATACCGCAGATACCGTGACCTATATTGACAAGGCCATTGGCAAACAACTGGCCCCCTTTGCTAATGCATTCCTAGGTCGCATTATCGTTGACTTAGAGCAGGGTGAGCGAGGACATGACCTTGCTGCTCGCATACCAAACAAGGATAACGATATCGTAGGAGCATGCGGCACCAATGACTTTTGCGTTAAGGGGTATGAAAGTTGTTACACTTGTGAAAAATTTAGACCATTATTAGATGCTCCTCACGAGAAATTCTTATCCCATCTATATGCAGAGAAAGAGGTAAGGTTGAAAACGACAAAAAGTGAAGAGTACGCGGCAACAAAAGATAGGCTAATTTTAGCAGTTGAATGGGTTGTGCAGAAATGCTTTGAACTGAAACAACAACGAGCATGAGGATAGTCAGTGGACAGTAACATTTTCCATTTTAAGCCTGCGATAGAACTGAATTCAGAAGCAAATCTAGAAAAATTCATTCAAAGTAGCAAAAACAAATTAACTGTTTTCGGTGAAGATTGCTGGGATCATAATTTATGGCACACTTTTCACAATACTCGCCGTGTTGTTGCCCGTTTCTCCACAAATTTAGAGCCATCAACTTCCTATAGTTTCTCTCCCCTAGGTGCACCATTTATTGATTTTGCAAAAGCATACATTCGCTACATTTACGCATTAAAACCCATAACAACTCTTCACAGACATTTCGAAGCTATTCGAATACTTGAAGAAGCATTGATTCTATCAAAACATAAAGCAGATATTCTGATGCTCGATGGCCTAGTTTTAGAAAGGCTAGGCGATATTTTTAATAGACGCATATCAAATCTGGCAGGTCGAAATAAAGCGGGCTATCAAATGGAGCTTCTTCTTAATTTCTGCCGTGACAACTTTATAACACCGAGTCTTCCTGGGTGGTCAAATCCATATCAAAAAGTAAAAGATTTAACTATTCAACTTGACGAGAATGGAAAAGAACATCGTAAAAATAAATTGCCCTCAGAAGAGGATATGATGTTATTTGCTAAGTTATTTCATGACGCACCTTCATTAGGTATTGAAGCAGAATATTTTACTTCTGCAATAGCATTGCTCATGCAAGCACCATCCCGATGCTCTGAGTTATTCTCATTGCCTATAGATTGTACTGTATGGGAGGAGAATCGCAGCGGAGAACTTAAACTTGGAATACGTTGGGTGCCTGCCAAAAATGGCAACGAAGGGATTAAATGGGTTCCTACTGTCATGCAAGATGTAGCTTTGGAAGCTATCGAACGATTGAAAAAAATTAGCATGCCTGCACGGGAGGCTGCGATGTATGCAGAAACGCATCCAGATAACAATGGGAGTATGGTGTATATCAGTAAATTGGTTAACTGGCCTTTTGTTGATAACGCAAAAAAAGTTAAGGCCTCAGAGGCTTTGTTACTATATAGAGACCGTGAGTTACATGCGGAACATGATGTTATTCAACACTCGTTTGTTTTACCTACGGTGAACATAATTAATGCAAGGATTTCTAGGTCTGAGGCCAGAAAAGGAGTCCACCTTTGGAAGAAACATAACATATTACGAGAGGATGGCTCACAACCCGATATAACATCCCATCAAGCTAGGCATTGGCTCAGTACCAAAGCTGAACGGGGTGGGATGGATGAGTTGACGCTTGCAAACTGGGCAGGGAGAGCAAGAGTTGCTGATAATGCCAGCTATGATCATCGCACAGAAGAAGAAAAGTCCAATGCAATTGCAGTTATTACTATCCCTGAAAATGCAAACACGTTGGAAAAAATAAAATGTAACCTTCCAATTAGTTTCGAGGAAATCGGAAAGAACCTTACTGGTGCAGCGATAGTAACAGAGCTAGGCGTGTGTGAACATGATTTTGCCATGATTCCATGTCAGCGAAACGGTGACTGTGAAACCTGCAAAGAATTGGTCTGTATCAAAGGCTTCAGTAGCTCATTGGAGCTGTTGAAAGTACGAGAAGTTCAAGTGGCAGCTCAACTCGAAAAAGCACAGCAAAGCCATAAAATGGGGGCCTTTGGTGCTGACCGCTGGGTTAGCTCACACGGTTGGCGACTTGCTCATATTAGAACAAAGATCCGGCTATTAGAGGATGAAAATGTTCTTGATGGCACCCCCATTCGTATTCCTGATGTATATGATCCCTCGCCAGCCAAGGTTGTTCTTTTAGAGAAGGGGCTTAATATTGAAGTTCAATCGCCTGACTCTATCGATTCTAAAGCGTTTAATATTATGGGTGATTTGTTATGCCTAAAATAGTTATCACAGAAAAAAACCTGCCTAATATACTAGGTCTAATTAATACTTGGGAAGGAAAGTTAACTTGGGACTTGCTCTGTCAAAAAGTTGCCATAATGATTGATGTTAAAGGTGGCGTCCAACGTCAATCATTATCCTCTTACAAAGATATTCAAGATGCATACTCGCGAAGAAAGACATTTTTAAAAGAACGTTTTTCTCAACCTGAGCCTACCAAAGAGCGTGATGTAACGCTTGAGTATCTTATAAAAAAGGTTGCTCTTTTAGAGAATGAATTAGCCAGATTAAATAGTTTGAATGATGCATACAAACAGCGTTTCATAGTATGGCAATATAATGCTTACATGCATGGTGTCAGAATGACATCAATTGATAATTTTCCAACAGATAGTGCCGAGCTAAAAAAATTACAGGATATGCTTGGAAAGCCGCTTATAGAAGTTAAACGCCGCACAGGAGGTCAATAATGGCGAGTGGTACAGAAAAAGCCAAAGCAACCGTCCAGGCGTTTGAACTATGGATGGCAACCCAGACTGATGAGACGTATCGACAATTAAGTTACAGGGGCAGCCTCAGCCGCAGTGAAATCACGAAAGCTATTGGCTGTGGCCGCTCTGCCTTAGTGCAGAACCCTGAGCTTCGTAGGCAATTGCAGAAATTGGAAGACCAGCTTAGGGAACACGGGGTGCTTCCGCCACTCACCGCTCAGGCCATAGCGAGTGTAGCTCATCCAAAGGTATACGACCCTACGACTCATCGACGCCTACTTGATACCAAACGTGTATCAATATTGGAGCAGGAGAATATTGAACTGAAAGCGCAGCTAAGGGAACTAAAAGCCAGACTGGAGCGCTTCGGTGAGCTATCTGAGACATTGGCCGAAATGGGGATCTTGCCACGATGAACCAATCTCTCCATTCCGAACTATTTCGTGTTACCAGTATCCCATATAGCTCATCCAGCTACGTGATTTTCTCTGGAATACCACTTAATGACGAGACCAGCCAGATCAAGGATGGCAAATACTATGTGACCATTAAAGCGCGGCCTGACACTCTTCCGGCACAACCGTCACAGGGCCAGCAATGGACAGTCCATGGCAAACCTCTCATTGAGAGGGTCGAGATTGGTGATGTTGTGATGCAGCAACATACCTATGAATCACCTGAGCACGTGATATGCACCCTGCCGGAGACAGGTGAGCAGCTGATCCAGTTCATTGCCAAGGAGCCTGATTTCAAGGGAATTGGCCTCGGTAAAGCCAGGGCGTTATGGCAACTACTCGGTGGGCAATTTCACGCCACCCTGCGCACCGACACACCAGAGTCCAGAGAGCGCCTCAAGGGTATTCTGAGTGATGTATCTATTGATGCCCTGTTCAACGGCTACGCAAAATACAAAAATCTGAACCACTGCAATTGGATGGCAGAGTGTCGGATTCCCTCACCCATTCAGCAGCGGATCTTGAAATTTCATGGCGAAAGCTCCGTTGATGCAATCAAAGCGAATCCCTACCTACTGGTCGGCTTCGGGATGGGGTTTGAAGACGTGGATGCGCTTTCTCAAACGAAGTTTGAGGTAGAACTAAAAGATCCGACGAGGCTGAGTGCCGCCCTGGAGTTCACCATCCACGCGGAAGTGGAAAAAGGCCACACCTACACCACGCAGGCCAGGCTTCGCCCCCTGCTGACCAAATTGCTTGGTGACGGCGAGTTGGCAGCACAAGCATTCAAGGCTGGTTACCACCAAGCCCAGTATGTGCTGAACCATGAAGCAGGCACCTATCACCCTACCGCACAATTGCTGATGGAGACTGTTGTTGCCAAGCGGCTGTTGAAACTTGCTAAACAGCAAAATCGTTACGATGAGTCCACCAATGCTGCGTTTCTCGCAGCGGTTAATGAGCTGCCCTATGAATTGACCGCGATGCAAAATGAAGCGGTGCTCACCGCGCTAAACAATGCGGTGAGTTGCATCACGGGGGGCGCAGGAACTGGCAAAACCACAGTGCTCAGAACGGCACTGCGGGCCTATGGCAAAATGGGCTTTGAGGTGCATGCTGTCGCCCTTTCTGGACGCGCAGCAATGCGCCTATACGAGTCGATAGGCTTTAGGACGATGACCATTTCCGCCTTGTTGCGGCAAGAGCCCATAGAACCATCTGATGGGTTTCCCAGCCATCTGCTGGTAATCGATGAAGCATCCATGATCGACCTGCCCACCATGTATCGGCTCACCAACCATCTGCACCCCACCGTGCGGATCATATTCACGGGTGACCCAAACCAGCTACCTCCGATAGGATGTGGCAAGGTGCTAGCCGATATCGTTGCATCACAGGCCATTGCGAACGTGACCCTGGACATCGTTAAACGCCAGAAGGGAGCCACAGGCATTCCTGAATACTCTATGCAGGTCAATCAAGGTCTCATACCGGAGCACTTGAGCATGGGTAACGTCTATTTCCACGAAACATCCAAAGAGAGGATCGCCCAAGTCTGTGCCGAGTTATATCAGCAATCCCCCGAGAACAGCCGAGTGGTAGGTGCGACCACCGCTATGGTGGCGGAGATCAATAATCTTATTCAGGAGGCCGTCAACCCTGATGGTGCTCGGATGATATTTGAGATGTATGGCGAAACCTACCGCCGCAACGATTTGCGCCAAGGAGATGTGATCCTCTTCACTCAGAACAATTACGAGAAAGGCATTCAAAATGGCTCGCTCGGAACGCTAACTCGCGCTGTCGGGGCTGGAGATGACTACGGAGTGGTTGAACTGGACACAGGCGAGAGCGTGTATGTCACCCAATCCCTGCTGGACTGTATGAGGCTGGGCTACTGCATCACACTCCATAAAGCTCAGGGTTCGCAGTTCCCACGCATCATCATCGCGCTGCAAAAGGGGAGGATCGTTGACAGGGCCTGGCTCTATACCGCAATAACCAGGGCCGAGCATGAGGTCCATATCGTGGGCAGCACAGCTGAGTTTGCAGCCATCACCAAAGCGCCCAGCAATGCCCATAACCGGAACAGCTATCTGCGTGATCTGTTGAAGAAATGAGAGGAGATTGATTCCCTTGGGGAGCGACTACGGGTACAAGCGGAGATAAGCGGTGCGTCAACGCGCAGCGTTGTCCACGGCTTATTCCGTGCTCTTGCGTAGCAAGATGTGCCCGTAGCTGAGCGATCGGAAGGGCTAGAACCTTAAAAATCAATACCTTACAAGGCCTTGACATAGTACCACCAGAGTCTCTTTTGTACCAAGAACGAACTCCAACGTGAGTCATCAATTGACCTTCGCTGATTACGAGTTCAACAGCAAACGCCGCCAGACCCGTAAAGAAGTTTTCCTCTCTTGAATAGAGTAACTGCTTCCCTGGCCCTGGATGCTGGTCATCATTACGCCCATCTATCCCAAGGTCGGCAATGGCCGTCACCCCTAACCACTGATGCAAATCCAGCCATAAGAACCTTCTCTAAAAAGGCTGGGTGCAAAGTAAGTGGTCAAGTCAGTGTAATTACCCACGAAAGGCCTCTCGCAATTATGATAGGCATGGCCCCGTGGGCGCGGGCATCGGACAGACTCAGGAGCAGTAACATGAAGCATCAAACCCTCACCGTGGAAAATAGCCGCATTCGCGTCACCGTCAGCCGCGAGATAGCCGATAAATTCCTGCCAACCGGAGTTATCGGTCGCGATGAGTCCCCCGGTCAGGCGCAACGTGGTCGTCTGCTTTCTGCCGCGATGGGCAAATTAGCCAGCGCAACCGAATTACGCCTTCGGCTCACTAACGATATCGAGCGGGCTGATGTCATCGCGCTGGCCCATAAGCTCCTTGTCCGTGACTATCTGGAGGAACACAGTCACTACAACGTCAACGAGGTGATCATGCGCCTCGAAGAGGGTCACCTCATGCACAAATACATGGCCCAGGAGGTCACTCTCGCCAATGAGTACGCTCGCGGTGTCTTGAAGACTATTTCGCAAGACGACGCCCGCCTTTACGTAGCGCCAAAGGTAATGGCCGGGGTACTCTCCCCCCATGAACGCAGGCAACTGGAGACCCGCGTTGAACTCCTGCTAAACCGCATTGGCATCAATGCAACTGAGGCACTAGATAAAGCCCGTCACGCCTTGCAAGCGCAGGCCAACATCGCGCACCATTATCACATGTGTCGGGCCAATATGACGGGTTGGAAGATTGAGGTCATCGGGGAACTACCGGCTCAAGTGGGCCTATCTCGGTTGCTGCCAAAGGATGATTAATGGATCGCAATCCCAGACCCACCTACCAGCTCACCTCTATCCACCGAGTAGGGCGCCAGAATTTACGGTGCTGTACAGCATTGTTGCTCAAATTCTCTGCTGTACATCGCTCTTATTTATCGGGTGGATTACCCTACCTGGATGGAAAAACCTCAGTATAATCAATGCAACTACATATAATCCGCAGCCAATTATCCATACCCATCCATTCCACGTTTCGCGGGTTGCACTATACAAAAATGCAAAAACAAGTGGACCGATTACACCTGTCAGGTGGGTCAAACTGGTCAGCACCCCTTGTAATTGTCCCTGTGCTACCTGACCGACACGAACAGATATAATTCCCTGCAAGGCGGGAAGTGTGATGCCACCACAAGCTAGTAACAGCAAAACCGGCCAAACCATCCAGCTTTGTGTAATGACCGCCAATAAAAATAGGCCACAACCGTCAGCCAAAATGCCAACCGCTATAGCTTTCCGTTCTCCCAAATGTTTAGCGATAAAACCAGCAGCAAGTCCTTGAAACAGTGCGTGTGTCAGCCCGAACACAGCCAATGAAACACCGACCATTACGCCATCCCATGCGAAGCGCTCTTCTCCGAATAAAACCCATAATGTTGCGGGGATTTGGCCAATCAATTGAATGATGAAAAAGACAACTAACAATCCCGATAATGGGGAGATCATCTCGCGTATGGAGGATGTGGTTTCATTGATTGTTTCATTCTTTAACTCGTCACTAACCTGATTAGCATTATGGGTCTCATGTAAAATGAATAGGGAGACCAGAAATGCCAGCCCGTTAATAGCAGCAGCGAACATAAACGGTGCCTGTACCGAAAGTTGACCGGCAAAACCACCAATGACTGGTCCAGCAATCATACCGCCACCAAAACAGGCACCCATCATACCAAACCAATGTGTCCTGGATTCCTCAGGTGTGACATCGGCAATTGTTGAGGCTGCAACAGCTCCAGTCGCACCGGTAATACCAGCAATTAAGCGTCCCAAATACAACACCCACACTACGCTGGCTGTTGCCATTAATGCGTAGTCCAGTGTTGCACCTAAAAGTGAAAGTAACAATACAGGGCGACGACCTATGCGATCTGACCAGCGGCCGAGAAGAGGGGCAAAAATCACTTGCATCATTGCATACAGCGCCAATAAAACACCGTAGTTCTCTGCAACATTAGCCTTTCCAACAAACTCCCGTAATAACGCCGGCAAGACAGGCATAATTATGCCAATCCCCATAGCATCTAAAAAAATGATGACCAGTGCCATCATCACAGTGCGGTTCATAGTTAACGTTCTCTATCGATGATAGGGTTTGAAAAATAACTCTATCAGTGATAGATTGTCAACAGCAAAAGGAGATAGTGATGGCACGACTAAGCTTGGACGACGTAATTTCAATGGCGCTCACCCTGCTGGACAGCGAAGGGCTAGAGGGCTTGACTACGCGTAAGCTGGCGCAGTCCCTAAAAATTGAGCAACCGACTCTGTATTGGCACGTGCGCAACAAGCAGACTCTTATGAACATGCTTTCAGAGGCAATACTGGCGAAGCATCACACCCGTTCAGCACCGTTACCGACTGAGAGTTGGCAGCAGTTTCTCCAGGAAAATGCTCTGAGTTTCCGTAAAGCATTACTGGTCCATCGTGATGGAGCCCGATTGCATATAGGGACCTCTCCTACGCCCCCCCAGTTTGAACAAGCAGAGGCGCAACTACGCTGTCTATGCGATGCAGGGTTTTCGGTCGAGGAGGCTCTTTTCATTCTGCAATCTATCAGCCATTTTACGTTGGGTGCAGTATTAGAGGAGCAAGCAACAAACCAGATAGAAAATAATCATGTGATAGACGCTGCACCACCATTATTACAAGAGGCATTTAATATTCAGGCGAGAACCTCTGCTGAAATGGCCTTCCATTTCGGGCTGAAATCATTAATATTTGGATTTTCTGCACAGTTAGATGAAAAAAAGCATACACCCATTGAGGATGGTAATAAATGATGCTATCTATGTGTCAACTCTAATTTATAGTTATGGATAGTGTTTTCAAATATATACATGTATCGTCAGTATTTTATCTATTAAATATTAAACCACTTCTGGTTAATATCATGGGTGTCACCGTCCCTCGATAAAATGGCATTGAGTCTCCCACAACTAAGCCACCCATTCGGTTTAAGGTCTTAACGATGATATCTCTTGCATCCATATGGATTTCATCTACAGATTGTGCGAAAAGTTCGTGCAGTGAAAACCGAGCCAAGCTAGAACCTATTTGATACCCTCTGAAATTTTGCATTGTTGCAAATCGCCCCCAATGAGTTTCATCGCATTATTTCCAGGCTGCAACGGCACCAACAATTGTGGAGTTCATAATTGCACACCACCATTGTGGCGATTTTTCAGCTGGAATAGGGATCAATTCGTCAGGGATCCCCTGCTCTCCCTTGAACACGGGAATTTGCAAACGCAGTATGTCGTCCATATCTTCATGCGTTGCTTTCCTCAATACAAGATTCTGCATCGGGTCATCCTTATCGTTGAGCCGTAACAGCAGGTATTTTCATTAGTAGCTCAGCACAAAATGCACATAATTTGTTCAAATCAATAAGCCGCCTAGGAACACAGTATCTATTGGCCACCGCCTTCCGTTGGCGGCATCGCTTCTTGCGCTATGGCCGACTCAGGTATGCTTCTTTTCGATAAAACGCCTCTTTCATTTATACCTTTTAATTACATCATCACCAATTGACTTACCGCTCTAATTTTCCCATTCAACCGGTAGATTTTTTCTGATGCATTTTTATGCAAACAAGTAATTTTTTGCTTCTCTTGAGGTAGTTTTTCAAGTATCTCGCGGTAGGCTTGTAACTCATAACGAGTCAACAGAAGCTCTTCTTCCAGAGACCTCAACTCACTTGCTAGATCATAATTATCGCCTTTGATTGATGCTTGTAAACTGCCCAGAAGATCATCTGAAAAAATATAATGCCGATTATTTTTTGGCCCATTAGCTTTCACTGCATCCTGTTTTTTCAAGCTATATACATGGCGGTCAACCAAGCCTGATGCCTGATACACAGCCAAGTCATTGACCTCCATAGCCAATCGTATCAGCTCTTTCCTGCTTATTTTTAGACCAGTCATTTTGAGTAAAACTTGATAAAACTTGTTACTGATTTTGTAAACATTTTTATTCTGCATAAAATTTCCACAACCACAACACTTAGGATTGCTAAGTATACAGAGACAGGTGAAACTTAGACAATCTATACATATGAGAACTTTGTGATGAACAAACATTGTACAAAAACCCATTCCCAGAGAGACTCAAGCAGGCGCGTAAAAAAGCAGGTATATCCCAAAAGGAGCTTGGGGTAAGGGCCGGTATGGATGATAGTTCTGCTAGTGGTCGCATGAATCACTATGAGAGAGGTCGCCACGTTCCAGACATTGATACAATGCGAAAACTTGCCAATGTACTGGGAAAGCCGCTGAGTTATTTTTTTTGCGAAGATGATCTTAGTGCGGAATTGGTTTGTCTATTTGAGCAACTTGATGAGGATGAAAAGTTAGATCTTCTCTTTAAGCTACGTGAAAATAAACGGTGATACCGCTAAGTAAGATACCTGCTCATGTTGCGGATTGACCACCAGAAGTTTGCAACGCATTGATAGTGGTTTGTAGCTAGGAGAGGAGGTTAACTTTCATGGTTGTGCTCATGCCTTCACCACCGGGATCCCTTTGATACTGGTGGTATAGCGGGGGCTGAGTTGTTCGCGTTTCATCATCCATTCGCTGGTATCTCGGCCTCGGGATGCAAAGTAGACCTTTCCCAACCGCCCCTGGTTAATCCTATCGATCACCTGCATGAGTGCATCGCTACGGGGATCCTGCTGTTCGCTGCCGAATAGACCCCCTTGCTGCATGCCTTTCGGGGAGAAGTCCGCCAGCATGACGCCGCCCTTCATATAGCGAACATCATCCAACCAGATCCTGCTCAGCAGCGGCTCGATCTGGGCTAGCAACTCACGGGTGTCGGCTGTGGGTATCGGCAACAGCATGGAGATCTGGTTGGCATAATGTGTTTCCCGCTCCGCAAACGGGCTCGAACGAATGAATACTGTGACATGGCGGCAGCACATGCCCTCTGTCCTGAGTTTCTCAGCTGCCCGCTCCATGTAGCCAGCGAGAGCCTCCCGCATGGGGCCGAAGGCGGTGATGCGCTCCCCAAAGGATCGGCTGCAAATTATCTGTTGCTTGGCCTGTACCAGTTGCTCCAGCTCGGCGCAGGGGATCCCGCACAGCTCCTGCACCGTGCGCTCGACAACGACCCCGTAACGGTGCCGAAGACTCTTAGCATCAGCCGCTACCAGATCAGCCACGGTGTTGATGCCCTGAGCTGACAGCTTGGTGGTGAGTTTGCGACCAATTCCCCAGACCTCGTCTACCGGGGTGATCGCCATCAGTTTGGCGCGGCGTGTTTCATCGCGCAGATCGACCACCCCTCCGGTGGCGGGCCATTTTTTTGCGGCATAGTTGGCGAGTTTGGCTAGGGTTTTAGTGGGGCCGATACCAACACCGACCGTCAGCCCTGTCCACTGCTGTACCCGCTCCCGGATCTGGCGTCCATATGCCACTAGGTCACCCGCCCAACTCTCACTCAGCTCAGCAAAAGCTTCGTCTGTTTACCGGGACGGGTGCGAACAGCTTTGCGAGAAGGTCACTCAGCAACTCGGTGCGTGGTTCTCTCTTTTGAGCTGGTAAGGCTCATGTGGTGAGGGTTCTGGTGAGGACAACCAAAAAGTGTAAGAATAAACAGGTATGAACACGCATTTTCATACCTTTTCTTACATATCTTTAAAAAGTGTCATTTTAAGGTGAGCAACCAGAAGTGTAAGAAAAGGTGTTATGCATTGAAATATATAGTAAAAAATTCATTGCCACTCACTCAGTCACTCACTCAGCAGCGATTTTTTACATGTATTACCCTTTTAAGAACAGAATATTGAAAAGGCCCTGATAACTCAGGGTCTTTTTTTATGCACTCAGACTGAACCACTCAGCCCGAAAGGGATATAACGCTTTATGGTTGCCTCCCCTACAGTGATGGATATTCTCCACAGGAACGCTTTGTGAAAAGTGCAATGAAACTGCTCACCCCTTTATTGCTAATGCTGACCAGCATGCTCTCCGGCCAGTTGCTGGCAACGCCACTCAAGGTCGGGGTCAGCTTTGCCATTCCCCCTTATGTCATTGAAAGTAATCAGAGTGGCATCGAGCTGGATCTGCTGAAAGAGGCGTTCGCTGGCAGCGGCTATGAGCCCAGCTTTGAATTTCTGCCGCTGGAGCGTACCTTCCGCCTGTTCGAGTCAGGAAAGCTGGATGCCATCATCAACGTCAGACCCGGTATGGTTGATCCTCACGTTCTGACCCAGCCCGTTATCACCTTCCATAACCGGATCTTCACCCTGAGCAGTACCCACATCAGCACTCTGGACGACCTGCATTCAAAACGGGTCACCGCCTTTCAACGGGCAAGGATCATTCTGGGGGGCGCGTTCGCCACCATGGCCAACCAGAATCCCCACTATGAGGAGGTAGCCAAGCAGCAGGTGCAGGTACATCAGCTAATGCGCGGCAGGGTGGATGCAGTCGTACTGGAGGAGCGGGTGTTCTACTACTACCTCGACCAGCTGATTGCCACCGCCCAGGCAGGCGAGCACTACGAGCGCAATCAGGTCAGGCAAGCAGACCTCTTCCCGCCCACCGTCTATCACTTTGCCTTCCGAACGGCCGATGCCCGCAATCTGTTTGATAAGCGCCTTGAGGCGATGCATCAGGATGGTCGTTATCACCAGATTTTCGCGGCTTACGGCGCCACGCCGTGAGCCACAAACATAAAAGCCAGCCGGTAAGGGCTGGCTTTGTACTGGCTCCGAAGGAACAGCAGTAGGGGAGCGTTACTTCATTGCGCTGCCGTTTTTCAGTTCTGCTTTCTGACGTTTGGCTTCGCGTTTCTCTTTCAGTGACATCTGCGGTTTTTTCTTGGCATCTTTGCCGTTGTGATGTTCTTTGTTACTCATCATCAAACTCCAAAAATGTTACCCAGACAGTTGGTTCCTCATGGGAGCCAGCATGCCATCCGAATCATCAACTTCAGTACGCTTGGTGGGATGGTGCAAGACCATCACCAGACCCAGCATACCCTCCAGCGGCATCCGGATCCAGCCTCATTCTCGTCCAAAAAATGCCGGTCTCCGCCCCCTGAGCGGGGAGGCCAAAGGACCTCGACAGGAAAGACCAAAAAAGAGTAATTCGCATTATTAAATGTTGTCACGCTTATATTAAGTCATCGTTGGCTAGATATTTTCACGGAGAAATATAAATCCCTCTCATTATTTATTGCCGTGCAAGAGGTCACCATTTTAATAAGCATTCGCAATATCATCGGAAACATCAGGTTACAACACCGAATAGGTTATTTCCGGTCAGCTGGATATAATGCGCGCCGCACCGAAATATCCGTTTTTATTCAGGAAGCTGTGACATGAACAGAAAAACCAGAGCCGCCATGGTGTCGGTCTGCTCCAATATCAGTCTGATCATCATGAAAATGGTGGCCGGTTTCGCCAGCGGCTCGGTCAGTATCATCTCGGAGGCAATCCACTCCGCCATGGATCTGGTAGCGGCCCTGATCGCCCTGTTCGCGGTGAAAAAGTCCGATCTCCCGCCTGATGAGCGCCACCCCTATGGCCACGACAAGATTGAAAATGTCTCCGGCGTCATCGAAGCACTGCTTATCTTGCTGGCCGCGGGCTGGATCATCTTCGAAGCCGTCGACAAGCTGATCACCCCCAGCCCGATTGAAAGCATTGGCTGGGGCGTGCTGGTGATGGTGATCTCGGCACTGGTCAACAGCGGCGTCTCTGCCTACCTCTACAAGGTGGCCCGAGAGGAGGAGTCGGTCGCCCTGGCGGCCGATGCGCTTCATCTCAAGGCGGACGTGCTCACCTCCGCCGGGGTCGCAGTTGGTCTTGGCGGGATCTGGCTGGCCGGTCTGTTCGGCCATTCACTCGCCATCCTCGACCCGCTGGTCGCCATTGCGGTCGCCATCTTTATTGTCAGAGAGGCGATCAGCATGCTCAACGAGGCCTTCCAGCCGCTGATCGACCAGAGCATGAGCCCGGAAGAGCTGGCGATGACCAGCCGCATCATCACCGAATGCTGCCCTGCCGCCAGCGGTTTTCACGATCTGCGCAGCCGTCGTGCCGGTCGTCGTCGCCATATCGACTTCCACCTCACCCTGCCCCCGGAGATGAGCATCGGCGAAGCCCACGATATCTGTGATCGCATCGAACACGCCATCATGGCGCAACTGCCCCACGCCATCGTGCTTATCCACGTCGAGCCGGAGGAGCAAGAGCTGCCCTCGCCGCTCGCCATAAATTGAAATGTGGCAAACAGGCGGGAAAGTGGCAGCGAAATAACGGAAAGTTGGCACAAACCCGCATTTTTACTGCCGGAAAGCCGATTGCATAAGAAGTGATCGGCACAACTGTGTTAGGGTGTCTAACCACCCTGCCGCAGGAGCGCGCCGTGAAAAAGCTGGAAATGAAAGATCTGACCGAGGCCGAAAAAGCCGAGATAGCCTTGTTATTGCAAAAGGCACAAGCCAATGCAGACCACCAGCTGACCAACGGAGAGCGGAACAAGATCCGCGAAGAGGGTCGCCTGAAAATTGTGGCCGACCGCGCCGAAGCGGCCAAGGCAGCCTCCAAGCTGGCTCGCGAGAAAGCCAAAGAGCGCGCCAAGAACCAGGTACTGCCGGAAACCTTCAGCTGGATTGATTCGGTCAGCAACAAGTTTCGCAGCAAGCGCTGATCCTCTCTTGCAAAACGCCCGCTGGCACTTGTGCCTGCGGGCGTTTGCATGTCTGGGCGATGCTCGATGAGCCAAATTTGGCGCCGCCATTGATTTGCAGCTCAGAAGCTAATCGCAGCAGCAAAGAAGTGATTTACATTGTGGGTTAGAGAGAACACCAACTGACAATCCCCAACGATCGCCAGCTTTTCATTTTCTCTCATATTTTTTGCCAGAACTGGCTACATAGTCAGGACAAAAAAGCCGAATCCGGCTTGCCACAGGGTGATATGAGTCCTTATGAATTTCCCTATGCCGTTGAAATGCATCATGTTTACTATAAAAAATGATATTTTTGGTTGTTACAAAACATTAATATCGAGATAAAGTTTGCTTTAAAAATGAGAGCGTGTTTTAATCTTTCTCGATGGTTCGGCAGTTCAGACCTGATTATGTTAGGCAGTCATTTTAGTAAAGCAGTGATTAGCATAAGCGTTATCCTCGGATAATTCTTATCAAATAATTCTCCTTCTTTAGTGCTCCCCATACGTATTGCTGACGAAAAATCAAAAATTGCCATTTAGGTGGCATTCAACACTATTTAAGGAAATTATTATGTCTAACAAAATGACTGGTACCGTTAAGTTCTTCAACGCTGAGAAAGGTTTTGGTTTCATCTCCCCGGCTGACGGCAGCAAAGACGTGTTCGTACACTTCTCCGCTATCCAGTCCACCAGCTTCAAAACCCTGGACGAAGGTCAGCGCGTTGAGTTCACCATCGAGCAAGGCCAGAAAGGCCCGGCTGCTGCCAACGTAGTTGGTCTGTAATTCAAGCCGGAGCATGCTGCTGATGGCTCATGCCAACTGCTGACAGCTCTGCAAGAATTTAAAAAAACCCGCTTAGGCGGGTTTTTTGTTTTTCCCCGCTTTTTCCTCACAGATCTCCCCTCGCCCGACCGCTTGATCCCTCCCTTACACCCTCTCACCGCTTGAGTCTTAGAATGAGCTCCGAATGGACTCAAAATGTAAAATAGTGACGAAAAAGTCAGGTTATCCGCTGTATTTGCCGCGAATTCTTGCTATTTTGCGCGCCACCAACGCAAACGATTTCCTTCACACTTTCAGGATTAGTTATGGCAAAGCAAGATATGGCCGCCCAAACAGGGACAGGCGGCTTTCTGGACTCTTATTTTTCCATTTCTGCGCGCGGCAGCAGCGTGCGTCAGGAGCTGGTCGCGGGGCTGACCACCTTCTTGGCGATGGTCTACAGCATCATAGTGGTGCCGAACATGCTGGGTGCCGCCGGCTTTGAGCAGGGCCCGGTGTTTGTGGCCACCTGTTTGATCGCCGCCTTCGGCTCCCTGCTGATGGGCCTGTGGGCCAAGCTGCCGATGGCCATCGGTTGCGCGATCTCCCTCACCGCCTTTACCGCCTTCAGTCTGGTGCTGGGTCAGGGGCTGAGCATTCCGGTCGCCCTGGGCGCCATCTTCCTGATGGGTGTGCTGTTTACCCTGATCAGCGTCACCGGCGTGCGCCAGTGGATCCTGGATAACCTCCCCTCCGGCATCGCCCACGGTACCGGCATCGGTATCGGCCTGTTCCTGCTGCTGATCGCCACCAACGGCGTTGGCATGGTGATCAAGAACGAAGGGGCTGGTCTGCCGGTTCAGCTGGGTGAAGTGACCGCCTTCCCGGTGATCATGACGGTGCTGGGTCTGGCTGCCATCTTCGGTCTGGAGCGTCGCAAGGTGCCGGGCGGCATCCTGATGGTGATTATCGCCATCTCCATCCTCGGCCTTATCTTCGACCCGAAAGTGACCTGGCAGGGCTTCTTCGCCATGCCGAGCCTGACTGGCGAGAAGGGCTCTCTGGTAGGCAGCATGGATCTGCTGGGCGCCCTCAATCCGGTAGTCATTCCGACCGTACTGGCGCTGGTAATGACCGCCGTGTTTGACGCCACCGGCACCATCCGTGCCGTCGCTGGCCAAGCAGGCCTTATCAACGAACGTGGCCACATCATCAGCGGCGGCAAGGCACTGACTGCCGACTCCGTCAGCAGCATGGTGGCAGGCGCCGTTGGTGGCGCTCCGGCTGCCGTCTACATCGAATCCGCCGCAGGCACCGCGGCCGGTGGCAAGACCGGTCTGACCGCCGCGCTGGTCGGCGTGCTGTTCCTGCTGATGATCTTCCTCTCCCCGCTGAGCTATCTGGTACCGGCTTACGCCACCGCACCGGCCCTGATGTACGTCGGTCTGCTGATGCTGGGCAACGTCACCAAGCTGGACTTCAGCGACTCGGTCGATGCGCTCTCCGGCATGCTGTGCGCCGTCTTCATCGTGCTCACCTGCAACATCGTGACCGGCATCATGCTGGGCTTCGTGGCGCTGGTCGTTGGCCGCATCTTCGCTGCCGAGTGGAAGAAGCTGAACGTCGGCACCGTCATCATCGCCCTGGCGCTGGTGATCTTCTACGCCGGTGGCTGGGCCATCTAACCCGTCCGCATATTCCGGTTATAGCCAAGGGCCCTGCAGGGCCCTTTTTCATGGCTGTGAGTCAGCTAACAGTTTCCCGCCCGCCAGCCCTGCGCTGTTTCAGATTGAAACGCCCATCCCCCTTCTGCTGTTTCAAATCCGAACCAAATCGCCCGTCATTTTTATCCCTTTTTCTGTCGTTAGACTGGCTCCATCAACCATTTGCCCACCCGAGCGGTGGCAAGCCAAGGAGTGAGCCATGAAGAAACTGATCAATGCCGTCGATGCCGTGGTCCGTGAACAACTGATGGGGATGGCAGCCGCCCACCCCGAGCTCAAGGTACGTATCGAACCCCACTACATCACCCGCGCCGACTCCCCCGTGATGGGCAAGGTGGCGCTGGTCTCCGGCGGTGGCAGCGGCCACGAGCCGATGCACGGCGGGCTGGTGGGCAAAGGGATGCTGGATGGCGCCTGCCCCGGCGAGATTTTTACCTCCCCGACGCCGGATCAGATGTACGAGTGCGGTCAGGCGGTTGATGGTGGCGCGGGCGTGCTGTTTCTGGTGAAGAACTACACCGGCGACGTACTCAACTTCGAGACCGCGGTCGAGCTGCTGCACGGCGACGGGGTCAAGGTGGGCTTTGCCCTCATCGATGACGACGTGGCAGTCAAAGACAGCCTCTATACCGCCGGTCGCCGTGGCGTCGCCACGACAGTGCTGTGCGAGAAGCTGGTCGGTGCCGCCGCCGAAGCGGGCTACGATCTGGCGCGCTGCGAGGCGCTGGCCCGTCGCATCAACAACCAGAGCCGCACCATAGGCGTGGCCATGCATGCCTGCACCGTGCCTGCTGCTGGCAAGCCCTCCTTCACTCTGGCGGACAACGAGCTGGAGTTCGGCGTCGGTATCCACGGCGAGCCGGGCATCGAGCGCCGCCCCTTCACCGACCTCAATACCCTGGTGGATGACATGTTCAGCGAGCTTGCTGACAACACCCCCTATGGTCGCACCCTGCGCCACTGGGATCGCACCAGCGGCAGTTGGCAGGAAGAGCACACCTTTATCGAACCGCTCAACAAGGGTGATCGGGTTATCGCGCTGGTCAACAGCCTCGGCGGCACCCCGATTTCAGAGCTCTACGGTGTCTATGGTCGCCTTGCCACCCTGTGCGAAGAGGCGGGCATCCATCTGGTGCGCAACCTGATCGGCCCCTACTGCACCTCCCTCGACATGACCGGCATCTCCATCACCCTGCTCAAGGTGGATGATGAGTTGATGACCCTGTGGGATGCCCCCGTTCACACCCCCGCCCTGCGTCGCGGCTGCTAAGGAGAACCCATGTTAAGCAAGCATCACATCGTCAACTGGCTGCTCGACTGCGAACACATCTTTACCGAGCAGCGTGACTACCTCACCGCGCTGGATACCGACATCGGTGATGGCGACCACGGCCTCAACATGCAGCGCGGCTTCGCCAAGGTGGCCGAGAAGCTGCCGGCAGTAGCGGACAAGGATATCGGGCAGGTACTGAAAACCACCGGCATGACATTGCTCTCCTCGGTCGGCGGTGCCAGCGGCCCGCTCTACGGCACCTTCTTTATCCGGGCCGCAGCCAGCAGCGATGCCTGCCAGAGCCTCAGTCTCAGTCAGCTGTGCAAAATGCTGAGCGACGGGGTCGAGGGGATCGTCTCCCGCGGCCGTGCCGAGCCGGGCGACAAGACCATGTGCGACGCCTGGTGGCCGGCACTGGCCGCCCTGCAGCAGGCTCAGCAGCAAGATCTGCCCCTCAACGAAGCGCTGGACAAGGCGGTGGCAGCCGCCGCAGCAGGTACCGAGGCGACCATCCAGATGCAGGCCCGCAAGGGGCGCGCCAGCTATCTTGGCGAGCGCAGCATCGGCCATCAGGATGCCGGGGCCACCTCGACCCTGCTGCTGCTGACCGCCCTGCGTGACAGAGCGAGGTTGTGACATGATCGGAATCGTAGTTGTCTCTCACAGCGCCATGCTGGCGGCCGGCTTGAAAGCGCTGGCCGACCAGCTCGGCAGCCCGGCCCGCCTGCTGCTGGCGGCCGGGGTCGATGACCCCGACCACCCCATCGGAACCGATGCCATCGCGGTGATGAGTGCGATTGAAGAAGCGGATGACGGCAGCGGCGTGCTGGTGCTGATGGACTTGGGCAGCGCTCTGCTCAGCGCCGAGACCGCCCTCGAACTGCTGCCCCCGGAGCTGAGCGCCCGAGTGCGGCTCTGCCCGGCCCCGCTGGTCGAAGGTACTCTGGCCGCCGTGGTGGCGGCCGGTTCAGGCCTGACGCTGGATGAGGTGGCCGCCGAGGCGCTCGGCGCGCTGGGCCCAAAACAGGCGATGCTGCCTGCCAGCGCGGCGCAGGCCGCCACCGAGACAGCCCCCGTTGCCGACGACGGCTGGCTGCGCTGCGAGGTGGTGGTGGATAACCCCCACGGCCTGCATGTGCGCCCCGCCGCCCGACTGGTGGCCGCCCTCAAGCCCTTTGCCGCTGAACTCAAGCTGCAAAAGGGGGACAAAGAGGCCAATCCCCGCAGCCTGACCCGGCTCGCCATGCTCAACGTGCGTCAGGGCGACCAGCTCACCCTGCTGGCGCGCGGGGAGGATGCCACCGCCGCACTGACCTGCTTCCAGCAGCTGGCCGACGAGCGCTTTGGCGACTGACGCCACTGTTTCAAGGGGCTGCACTCGCTCGCTGAGCCTGTGCAGCTTCATTCAAGACGAAGGAGTCCCCGGCACAGCCGCCCCTTCGCCCCGATTCTTAATTCATAAAGAGAGAGGGATAAAATATGGACCGCATTATCATCAGTCCCAGCAAATACGTACAAGGCAACGGGGCCCTCGCCAATATCGGCAACTACGTCAAAGCGCTCGGTAGCAAGCCGCTGATCCTGGCCGACGCCTTCGTCACCAAGCTGGTGGGCGATACCGTGGCTACCAGCTTCCACGGTGCCGGTATCAAGCCGGAGTTCGACTGCTTCAACGGCGAGTGCTCCCGCCCAGAGATCGACCGCCTGCTGGCCCGCTGCAAGCAGACCCCGTTTGACGTCATCATCGGCATCGGCGGCGGCAAGACGCTGGATACCGCCAAGTCGGTCGCCTTCTACCAGAAGGTGCCGGTTGTCATAGTGCCCACCATCGCCTCCACCGATGCCCCCACCAGCGCGCTGGCGGTCATCTACACCCCGGAGGGGCAGTTCAGCGAATACCTGATGATCCCGACCAACCCCAACATGGTCATCATGGATACCGGCGTGGTCTCCCGCGCTCCGGTACGGCTGTTGGTCTCCGGCATGGGGGATGCGCTCTCCACCTACTTCGAGGCGCGCGCCAACAAGGTCTCCGGTTGCCAGACCATGGCCGGTGGTGCCTCCACGCTGGCGGCGCAGGCCATCGCCGAGCTCTGTTACAAGACTCTGCTGGCCGATGGTTACAAGGCCAAGCTGGCGGTGGAACAGGGGCTCTGCACCAAGGCGGTGGAGAACATCATCGAGGCCAACACCTACCTGAGCGGTATCGGCTTCGAGAGCAGCGGATTGGCTGCCGCCCACGCCATCCACAACGGCCTGACCCAGCTGGCCGAGAGCCACCACCTCTATCACGGTGAAAAAGTGGCGTTCGGTACCCTGGTGCAGCTGGTGCTGGAGAACGCGCCGATGGCGGAGATCGAAACCGTGCTGGGCTTCTGCCGCTCGGTTGGCCTGCCGACCAACCTGCATATGATGGGAGTCAAGGAGCTGGATATGGCGCGCCTGATGGAGGTGGCCAAAGCCTCTACCGCCGAGGGCGAGACCATCCACAATATGCCGTTCAAGGTCACCGCCGAGGATGTGCTGGCGGCTATCGTCACCGCCCACCAGCTGGGGCTGTAACCGCGCCACGACTGACTCTGCCATATAACACGGCCCCGCAACTGCGGGGCCTTTTCATTTTCTGCGGGCCTGTTGGCGACGGCTCGCCGTCAGCCGTGATAGTCGGCGGGATCGATCTCGAGCAGTTTGAGCCGCCGCCAGAGGGTGGTGCGGCTGATACCCAGATGTTGGGCCATCTGGCTCACCTGCCCCTTGCAGGCGTGAGCGCAGCGCAAGATGGCTTGCCGCTCCAGCTCCGCCAGCGTGAGCAGCGGTTGCCCCACCACCTCATCCGCCACATGCTGATAACCGTGACGAATGGCGGCTGGCAGCGCCTCCGGCGGGATCAGCCCCTGACCGGCATGAAGCAGGGCATGCTCCACCGCGCTGCGCAGCTCCCCCAGATTGCCGGGCCAGGGATAGGCGAGCAGACAATCGAGGGCCGCCGGACTGAACTGGCGCACCGGCTCACGACCCTGCGCCGCCAACTGCTGGCTAATAAGGCCCGGCAGATCCGCCGCGCGCTCCCGCAATCCCGGCAGCCATAGCTCGCACGCCTGCAAGGCATAGAGCAGCTGGCGGCCAAACAGCCCCTCCTGCACCAGTTGTTCCAGCGGAGCGCTGCTGGTGGCGATGATCCGCACCTTGAGCGGCAGGATACGGGCCGAATCGAAGCGCTGGATGCGACCGGTCTTGAGCAGTTGCAGCAGCGCTGCCTGCATGGGGGCAGAGAGGCACTCCACCTGCTCCAGCACTAACGTGCCGCCGTGGGCCAGCTCGAACTTGCCCGCCCGCTCCTGCCCCGCTTCGTCGGAACCCATCAGCTCCAGCGCCATCCGCTCGCTCGGCAGCGCCTTGCAGTTGAGGGTAATAAGCGGCCCGGCGGCCCGTTCGCTACCGAAGTGGATCGCCTCCGCCAGCTGGGCCTTGCCCACCTCCTCCTCACCGCGCAGCAGGATCGGCCCCTGACTCTGGGCCGCCTGCCGGGCATAGCGCAGCAGCTTGCGCATGGCGCTCGACTCCCCCACCAGTGCCGACAGCTCGGGCACAGTCTGGCGCAGCTGATGAATGGCCCGCAGCCGATCGACCGGGTGCAGCAGGGCGATAAAGCTGACCCCCTCCGGCCCCGGCAACGGCTTGAGGCTCACCAGCGCATTGATAAACTCCCCCTCCCGGGCGCCGAGCCTCTCCAGCGTTACCTCCACATGGCTGAGCGGCGTCTGCCCCCTGATGGCCAGCTGCAACCGCTGGGGCAGCAGCAGGTGCTGCTCCAGCGGCTGGCCGAGACAGAGCGCCGGATCGAGCCGCAGCCGGTTGGCAGCCAGCGCGTTGAGGTAGCGCAGCCTGCCTTGCGGATCCCAGGCCAGCACGCCGTCATCCATGCCATCGAGCAGGGCGTAAAGTTCGCTCAGGTGGTGCTGGGACTCCTGCATCAGGGTCTCCATCTGCAGCAGATGGGCCAGCTCGCGCCCGGCGCTGACGGTGAGCGCCAGATCGCCGGCGCTCGCCTCCTCCACCTTGCAGATCAATGCGATGATGGCGACCTGACGGCCATTGCTGTTGTAGACCGGGCTGGCGCAGCTGTGCCACGGGTGGAGGGTCTGGTTGAAGTGCTGGGGACCGCTGACGCAGAGCGGCACGCCCTCCAGCGCCGCCAGATTGATGGCGTTGGTGCCGATGCGCCCCTCGCTGAAAAAGGCGCCGGGGCCAAACCCCAGCGCCGCCAGCTCGCGCAGGGTGTCGGGGTGGCCGGTCCGGGCCAGCAGGCAGCCGCTCTCGTCGGTGAGCAGCAGAGCGCAGGGGCGCCCCTCCATAAATTCGTAGAGATCCTCGAGGGCCATCTCGCCGGTGGTGAGCAGGTCGCGCTTGCGCTGGCGCAGGCTCTGCAAGGTCTGCCCCTTGGCGCTGTGGGGCGGATGCCAGAGGGTGGCACTGGTCTGGTGGGTGCAGCGCAGCCAGGATGCCTGCAGATAGTCAGGCCAAGCGAGCAGCGGCTGAAGGTCAGATGGCATGGTCACAGCAATATCCGGCAAGATGTGAGCCGACCATTTAACCACGCCAGCGCCCCCGATTCAGTGACCTGTCTCAGAGGGTGGCAACCCCGCCCTCCTCCCGGTCGGGTTCACCGTCGGCAAATTGCTGGCCAAGCCAGTGGCAGAAGGCGCGGCACTCCGGCATCCCCTCGCTATCCTGATGCACCAGCAAATTCCACTGCGGCCCCTTGACCCGACAGGTGGAGAGCGGCAACAGCAACCCCTGCTGACGAGCGGGACGGGAGAGCAGTTCACTCACCAGCGCCACACCGAGTCCGGCACTGGCGGCCTCCAGCAGCAGGCCGGGATCGGAGAAGTTGAGCCCCCTGGTCTGCAGGTGCAGATCCTCCCCTCCTCTCAGCGTCCAGTGATGCCAATCCAGTTCCCGCTCGCCGTGCAGGGTGGTGCGCTCCTCCGCGGGCCGGGACAGCACGGTTGTGGTGGCCACCGGCAGCAAGCGATCCGCCAGCAGGTGCTGATGGCGACACTCGGCCTGCGGCCCGAGATCCCAGCGCAGGGCGAGATCAACGGTCTGCTCGGCCATGTCGGGCTCTTCATCGCTGGTAAACAGCCAGAGATCGATGTCGGGATGCAGGCGGTGAAACTCCCCCAATCGCGGCAGCAGCCAGTGGCGACCGATGGTGGTGCTGGTGTTGAGCACCAGCTGGTTCGGTTTGCGGTACTGCTCCAGCCGCTGGATCCCCATCGCCAGCTGCAACAGCACGCTCTGGGTGGTCTCCAGCAGATCCTGCCCCGCATCGGTCAGCGCGACCGAGCGCCCCTGCCGGTGAAACAGCGGCTGGCCGAGCAGCTCCTCCAGCGAGCGGATCTGCTGGCTAATGGCGGACTGGGTCAGATGCAGCTCCTGCGCCGCCTGATGAAAACTGCCGAGTCTGGCCGCCGCCTCAAAGCCCCGCAGCACGTTGAGCGGGGGCCACTGTTTGAACGCCATTGATTAGCTCCACTTATCACTTTCACCGAAAATTGATCGTTTGTTCACCGCTATAGCCACGGATAGCCTATTACTCAACGCAATTCGATTAACAGCGCTTGTCACTTCCGGTCAATCAGCGACAGCAAAGAGCGCCCTCATCCAAGGAGTTTTTCATGCCATCCCGACGCAACATATTGAAACAGCTGGCGGCCATCGGTGCGCTGGCCGGGCTCGGCAATCTGCCAGGCAAGGTGTACGCGGCCAGCGGCAATGCAGAGGAGGGTGCTGCCAGCGCCAGCGGCGAGCCATTCCATATGCCCGATGAAGCCGCCCCTCAGGCGCAGGTCTGGATCGCCTTTGCCGCCAGCGCCGATATCTGGGGCCGCGACTACAAAGAGGAGCAGGCCACCATAGGGCGGCTGGTTAAAGCCATGACCCCTTACACCAAGGTGAGTGTGCTCTGCCGCGAAGAGGAGGAGGCGCTGGCCCGCCAACTCTGTGGCGAGCAGAACACCCGCTTTATCATCGCCGAGCTGGACGATATCTGGCTGCGCGATACCGGCGGCGTCTTCGTCCAGAACGGCGAAGGGGAGCTGGGGCTGGTGGATTTCAACTTCAACGGCTGGGGCGACAAGCAGGAGCACGAACAGGATGCGGGGGTGGCCGAGCTGGTCAGCCAGCAGGCGGATGCCCACTATCTGCAGAGCAAGCTGACTGGCGAGGGGGGCGGCATCGAGGTGGATGGCAACGGCACCGCCATCATGACCGAGAGCTGCTGGCTCAACAGCAACCGCAATCCGGGGGTGAGCAAGGCGCAACTGGAGGCGGAGCTGAAAGCCAATCTGGGGCTGCGCAAAATCATCTGGCTACCGGGCATCAAGGGCAAAGACATCACAGATGCCCACGTCGATTTCTATGCCCGCTTTGTCCGCCCCGGGGTGGTGGTGGTCAATATGGACAACGATCCGGAATCCGACGACTACGAGGTGACCCGCCAGCATATGGCCATCCTCAAACAGGCCACCGATGCCGACGGCAACAAGCTGGAGCTGCATGTGCTGCCGCCCCCGCTCGATGTGCGGGACAACCGCTTTAGCCGCAGCCGCGACTTTGCCGCCGGTTATATCAACTATTTGCCGATCAATGGTGCGGTGATCGCCCCCGAGTTTGGCGACAAGGCCGCCGATAGCTACTGCCACGATCTGCTGACCCGCCTCTACCCCGGCCGCGACATCGTGCAGATCAATATTGATCCGGTCGCCGCCGGTGGCGGCGGTATTCACTGCATCACCCTCCACCAGCCAGCCTGCCCCTCATCTACCCACTGATAACCCGGGGCGTTGCCACGCCCCGGGTTATTTGTCTCCGCCCATTTCTGTTGACCACAAGCCCCTGAACCAGCCGCCGTTCCACATCTTGGCCAGCAAAGCCATATGGGTGTCGCCTAGGTCACACTCCCGAGTTATTCAAGAGGCTGAGACTCGGTGGCACTTTCCATTGCCGCCCTAGAAGTGTATTTTTGCCAGATGGCAAAAAATAGCTCCAAAAGAAGATGACTGACGAATACGTTCAGCACCAGAGGTTGGTTGGTAATCTTTTTATTTTTCGTTGCGGTGATTAGGACAAACTGGGGCTATATGAAAGGTTCTATTCACGGATTAGTGTCTCCATTCATCTAATAACTGTGAGCATTCATGAGGGAGTATTGTGGAAAAATTAATTGAGTACATATCAAAAGAATGGTCAGTAGTATCTCAAGCCCCATTTGTTTTTCTTATTATTTCTGCGATTATTTTCGGTCTTGCCTATTTAGCAGCACAATGGAGATTTACTGCTGTTATCGAACAATTGAAAGCATCAAATGAAACTCTGAAGGAACGTTTACACTTAAAGTCTGAACAAGCTGAATCGTATAAAGATAGAGCGCTTAAGTACGATGATAAAGTACAACAAATTGTAGATTCCGATGAGGTAGCTTTAAAAGACAAAACCTTAGAAGTTGTGAAAAATCTCAGAGAATTTATCGAGAGATACAAACGAGAAGATGATCGTAACATGATGGAAAGTCGTTCATCTTCGTTACGTTCAGAGGATCAGCGACAAGCAAATTGGGAAGCGCAGACAAATAATATGATGCGCTTAAGCAGTGAAAGAAATGCTGAATATGATCGTAGGTTTCGAGTAGATGTAATGATGCTTCGTGATGAGCTTCGCTCAAGACTGCCGGACTATAAGCCACAAAAAGATCATCACGATATGATGTATGAGCATCCTACAAACTATTTCGGATTTAATGATGTGGCCAGTGATTTAGAGCGCATGGCAAAAATGCTAACAAGTCAAGCAAGTGGGGCCCCAAAAAGCGGGGTGAGAAATTAGGACGCCCACCTTTCTGAGTAAGCAACCGTATCGCCAGCCCGTAGGTTCGATTAGCCGCCAGGCGTAATCGGACGTTCGCGTAAATCCATTCCCCCACAATAACGGCCATCCATATTTCTCCTCTACCAGAGGCCGCTGATTCACGGAAATACCGGAACAGCGGCATCTCGATTCTCCTATCAGTTTCGCTATTCGAACCAACATGGGCGGTAACACTAGTTGCATACGGGTTGGTACAAATCGGCCATTGCCTGTGGCTGGCCTGTTTCGAGCCAAATCGTGGCGTGGGGGCTGGATAGACATCGGTATAAGCAAAAATTGGGGCATTTAACACAAATCCATAAATTCAGCTTATACCGCTTACCCGGTCTGCTTTACCGCCATAAGTCACCCGCATTTCCCCTATGACGGGCCACCGCCGACTTATGGATAGAACCGGAACAGCGGCATCTCGATCGTCCGATTACGCTTCGCTAATCGAACCTACATGAGACGGTCATATGTGGGATATGGAGGCTGGCGAGGATCAACCAATCTGACTCGATCGCCATAAACCACGATCACCACAAACAAAAGAGCCGCCCTTATGGGCGGCTCTTTGTATCAGCGATAGATGGCTGAATAGTCTTGTTACTGAATCGTCACTCGGCCTTGGGTGGTTCAACCGCAGCGGTCGCAGGTTGGTCATCTTCCTTGATCCAGGCATCCAGCAGGGTGTAACCCACCGCCAGCACCACGGGGCCGATAAACAGACCGATGATCCCCATGGTCAGCAAGCCACCAATAACCCCCACCAGAATCAGGATCAGCGGCAGATTGGCGCCGCGTTTGATCAGGAAGGGACGCAGGAAGTTGTCCATGGTGCCCGCAAACAGTGACCAGACCAGCAGGAAGGTGCCCCATGTGGTGTCGCCGCTCCAGTAGAGGTAGCTGATACAGGCCAGCAGCACCGGGAAGGGGCCGATCTGGGCGACGATCAGCAGGAACATCACCACCACCAGGATCATGGCGTAGGGGATACCGGCAATCAGCAGGCCGACACCGGCCACCGAGGATTGCACCAGCGCGGTCACCACTACCCCCATCGCCACGGCGCGGATCGCCTGTGAAGCGAGCACGGTGGCATTGTCACCCCGTTGCCCTGCCAGCCGGTGGGCGAAGCGGCGAATGCCGGTCGCCACCACTTCACCGGAGTGATAGAGCAGGCCGCAGATACCGACCGTCAGCAGGAAGTGAACGAACAGCAGCCCCAGATTACCGGCCTGAGAGGCCAGCCAGCGGGCAGTCTGGCCGAAATAGGGCGCCAGCTTGGCAAACAGCACCTGACCACCGCTCGCCAGAATTTGCTGCCAGAACTCATAGAGCTTGCCGCCCACCAGCGGGATCTGTTGCAGCCAGAGCAACTCCGGCGGCGGTGAGTGGCTGATACTGGTGCCCAGCTCAATCAGCATGGGCGCCTTCTCCGCCACATTGGCCAGCGTCATAAAGAGCGGGATGACAAACATCAGCAGCAGCACCAGCGTCATAAAGAGGGCCGCCAGCGAACGCTTGCCCCACAACAGCCGCTGCATCATCAGCATCAGCGGCCAGGTGGCGATGGTGATCATGGTGGCCCACACCAGCGCAGGCAGGAAGGGCTGCAACACCAAGAAACAGGAGATAATCAGGAGGCTGATAAACAGCACCCCGAGGGTTATCTTGGCCAAATCCACTTTTTTCACATTCATAGAGTTCCCTTGTCAGAGCCGTTGCCCTTGGGTCGTGTGTCGCATTTCAA
Organism: Aeromonas sp. 11P; assembly: GCF_051920165.1. Classification (NCBI taxonomy): domain Bacteria; kingdom Pseudomonadati; phylum Pseudomonadota; class Gammaproteobacteria; order Aeromonadales; family Aeromonadaceae; genus Aeromonas; species Aeromonas sp. 11P. Next base: position 3,383,984 of record NZ_JBQBDJ010000004.1, on the reverse strand, counting down.
GAAAGAGAGTATCCACCAGAGACCAGCGCTCAACCAGAGCCCCAGCCCGAAAAAGAGCACAAACTGACCAAGCAATATGGTCAGCGAACTGCTGGTCAGCAGCGGCAGAGCCCAGAGTCCCGCCCCGATCACCGCGCCCCCCGCCAGCGTGACCGCACCGGTCAGGATGGGGGGATAACCGCCGCGAGTCAGGGAGCGCAAACCGCCAACCCAGATCCCGAGGGCTGCCATGCCGATCCCGGCCAGATGGGCCGACTGGCTCAGGCCAGCGCAAACCAGTGCCGCAGCGATCAGCAAGCCCCAAGCAGAAGCGCGCTGATCCAGCCGCCAGTATGGGCGAACCGCCAGCAGCAAGGCGCCAATCAGCAGGCCAACCGCCACGTCGGAGATAAAGTGCACCCCGAGCCAGACCCGCGCCAGACCTGTGGTGAGCGCCAGCAGCAAGGCCAGCGAATAGGCCAGCCCCCGCCGGGCAGGCCAGAGCCAGCCAAGCAGCGCTCCCCAGAACAGCAGGGCCGAGGCAGTGTGGCCGCTCGGCATGCCAAAGCCCTGAGCGCTGTGAGTCGCGAGCAGAGGTTGCAGATGGAAGGGACGCGGCCAGCCGATCCCCTCCTTGCTTGCCTGCACCAGCAAGCCGAGCCAGAGCATGGCAAAGAGCAGCTGGCGCAGCCGCGGCCACCCCAGCAGCGGGAGCAGCAAAGGTATCAGGGCAAGCTGAAAGCCGCCTGAACCAAACAGATTGCTGACCGACAGCCACCAGATATCGGGCCCCAACCACTGTTGCAGCCGCATCATCAGCGGGATCTCGACCTGATGCAGCGCATTGCCCTGCATCACGAAATCGGCCTGCCAGAGCACCTCGCTCTCGGGCACCTTATCCAGTCGGGATTGCAGCCAGTCGAGCTGATCCGGGAAACGGCGCTGCTCGCGGGGGAGCTGGTCGATGGCGATCAGCCGGGCGTTAAGGATCTCTCCCCCAAGATTGGGGGCCTTCAGCAGCGAGACAAAATCGGAATCTTGCTGGGCGACGATAGGCTCCAGCGTGCGGCAGGCGAAGATAACCGCCCGCTGCCAGCGGCCCAGCTCCTGCACCACCTCCCCCCGCAAGCCGGTCTCCTCATAGAGTTCGCGCAGCGCCGCCTGCTCGGGGCGCTCGTCGCCATCTATGTAGCCGCCGCTCAGGCTGTAGCGGGAGGAGATGCGATCCTGCACCAGCAGCAGTTGATCCTGATGGCGGATGGCGCAGGCGGCTGCCGTCGGTGCCGCCGGTGCCGCCGGTTCGGCACTCAGGGCTGGCAGAGAGGCAAACAGCGCCAGCAAGAGTAAAAAGAGGGTTCTCGACATCAATTTGCTTTCCCTATGCACAATGGCGACAAGCCTCCCAGAAATCAGATAGTTGGGCAACGGTAGCGGCCGGATCGCCGCCGTTCCCGCCGCGCTGGCGGTGTACGGAAGATTGCGATGAAGCAGGGCACTCCCTACTATTGGCGGCTATCTTCAATTTCATGCAGCAAATGCTGGAGCCCTCCATGAGACAGTTCGGCTTTTTCCTCGGCATCGCCATCGGTGTCATTTTGATCCTGTTCGGCAGCATCGTCATCTTCCAGGCGCTCCCTGCCGCACTGGATGTGCTGGAGATGCCAAGCCGCATCCCGTTCGTGCGCGAGGTCTACACCTGGCTGATGACCAGCGCCAACGGCCTGACCGCCCAGCTGGAGCAGAACTTCCTGGAAGCGTTCCAGACAGTGCTCAAGCTGATCCTGCTCATCACCTTCATGTGGGTCTGCGTCAAGCTGGTCAACATGGGGGTGCTGATTATCCGCGCCGGGGTTGATCTGATCCGCACCGCCATCGCCCACAGCGAAGGCCCCCACGACCAGAAGAAGCCGGATCAGCACGATCACTTCTGACTGAGTCGTGGTAAACGGATGTGAACGCTGCCGCCCCCAACCGGGGCGGCAGCTTTATATGCGCGGTATGAAGGCCCCTCCCTGCCACCATGAATACCCGATAAAGCAGCGGCTTTCCCTTGTGAATCAGCAAACTGCCCATATGTTGCATCACCTTGACATGGTTTGCGCCCCGCGCGGCGGCTGCCCGGTTTCTATCCCGACCCCGTGCTCTGGTATAATCGACCACCTCTTTTCCCCGTTATGGAGCCTGTTCATGCCCAATCATGCAGAAAGTGCCCTCGAGGTTCGTCTCGACAAGTGGCTGTGGGCGGCCCGTTTCTACAAGACCCGCTCCATTGCGCGGGATCAGATAGACGGGGGCAAGGTGCACTACAATGGTCAGCGCAGCAAACCGGGCAAACAGGTGGAAGTGGGGGCACTGATCCGCTTCTGGCAGGGACAGGACGAACGGGAAGTGCGGGTGCTGGCCTTGAGCGAGCAGCGCAAATCGGCCCCGCTGGCCCAGCAGCTCTATGAAGAGACCGCCGAGAGCCTGAAAAAACGGGCCGAAAACAGCGAGGCGCGCCGCTTCAACAGCCAGTTTGCCCCCAGCCCCGAGCGCCGCCCCGACAAGCAGGAGCGACGCCAGTTGCTCAAGGTCAAACAGTACTGACCGACCCCGATTTGATACCGGGCTGGCCTCAACCCCAGCCCGCCCGATTTACCTCACCGAAAAGCCAGGAATACATGATGAGCAACCAAGATCTGCTGTATCGCTATCTGTTTGAAGAGTACGAAGTGCGTGGCGAGCTGGTCCAGCTGGATCACACCTACCGCCACGTAGTGGAAGCCCAGAACTACCCGGTGCAGGTGCAAAAACTGCTGGGCGAGCTGCTGGTCGCCACCAGCCTGCTGACCGCCACCCTCAAGTTTGAAGGCTCCATCACAGTGCAACTGCAGGGCGATGGCCCGGTGCGTCTGGCCGTGATCAACGGTGACAACAACCAGCAGCTGCGCGGCGTGGCCCGCTATGAAGGCGAGCTGCCGAACGATGGCAAGCTGCAGAGCCTGATCGGCAACGGCCAGCTGATCATCACCATCACCCCGGAGCAGGGCGAGCGCTATCAGGGCATCATCGCGCTGGACGCCGATACTCTGGCGGGCTGCCTGGAGCACTACTTCGCCCGCTCCGAACAGCTGGCCACCAAGCTGTGGATCCGCACCGGCTACCACGAAGGTGCGCCGCGCGCTGCCGGCATCATGCTGCAGGAGCTGCCCGCCCAGAGCGAGGATCACAGCAACGACTTCGATCACCTGACCCAGCTCACCAGCACCATCAAGGATGAAGAGCTGTTCGGCCTGCAGGCAGAAGAGATCCTCTACCGTCTCTACCATCAGGACAAGGTGCGGGTGTTCGATCCGCAGGCGGTCGAGTTCCGCTGCACCTGCTCCCGCGAGCGCTGCGAAGGAGCCCTGTTGCAGATAGAAAAGGAAGAGGTCATGGAGATGGTGCAGGAGCTCGGCAAGATCGACATGCACTGTGATTATTGCGGCGCCCAGTACCAATTTAATGGGATCGATGTCGAAACCCTGTTCAGCAGGGCTCCCGGCAATGATGCAAACCAGTTACACTAATTAAAGGCGGGCAAAACCCGCCTTTAACTTTAATAACAAAAAAATACCCTATTTTATAAAGTTTGATGGCGATCGCTAAACTCTACCACCTAAGTGATAGGATGATCGTCAGATAGAACCCTACCAACCTCTGAACCCAGGAGAATACAATGACAATCGTGGCAGAACCCACCCTGGCCCAACAATTAGGACTGGACCAGTACGGCATCAAAAACAGCCAAGAAATCGTTCGCAACCCCTCTTACGAGCAGCTTTTCGCGGAAGAGACACGCCCTGACCTGGAAGGGTTCGAGCGCGGTGTGGTGACCGAGCTGGGCGCCGTCAACGTAAACACCGGTATCTTCACCGGTCGCTCCCCGAAAGATAAATATATCGTCAAAGATGCCACTACCCAGGATACTGTGTGGTGGTCTGACCAGGGTAAAAACGATAACAAAGCCATTACCCCGGAAGTGTGGTCACATCTGAAAGGGCTAGTCACCAAACAGCTCTCCGGCAAGCGCCTGTTTGTGGTCGACGGTTTCTGCGGTGCCAACCCGGATACCCGCCTGGCCGTGCGCATCATCACCGAGGTGGCCTGGCAGGCACACTTCGTGAAAAACATGTTCATCCGTCCGAGCGATGAAGAGCTGAAAACCTTCAAGCCTGACTTCGTGGTGATGAACGGTGCCAAGTGCACCAACCCGAACTGGAAGGAGCAGGGTCTCAACTCCGAGAACTTTGTTGCCTTCAACATGACCGAGAAGATGCAGCTCATCGGTGGCACCTGGTACGGTGGCGAGATGAAGAAGGGCATGTTCTCCATGATGAACTACTTCCTGCCCCTGCGCGGCATTGCCTCCATGCACTGCTCCGCCAACGTGGGTCAGGACGGCGACGTCGCCATCTTCTTCGGCCTCTCCGGCACCGGCAAGACCACCCTCTCCACCGATCCCAAGCGCCAGCTGATCGGCGATGACGAGCACGGCTGGGATGACCACGGCGTGTTCAACTTCGAAGGGGGCTGCTACGCCAAGACCATCAAGCTCTCCGAAGAGGCTGAGCCGGACATCTACCACGCCATCCGCCGCGATGCGCTGCTGGAGAACGTGACCGTTGCCGCCGATGGCACCATCGACTTCGATGATGGCTCCAAAACCGAGAACACCCGCGTCTCCTACCCCATCTATCACATCGACAACATCGTCAAGCCGGTCTCCAAGGCAGGTCACGCCACCAAGGTGATCTTCCTGACTGCCGACGCCTTCGGCGTGCTGCCCCCGGTCTCCAAACTGACCAAGGAGCAGACCAAGTACCACTTCCTCTCTGGCTTCACCGCCAAACTGGCCGGTACCGAGCGCGGCATCACAGAGCCGACTCCGACCTTCTCCTCCTGCTTCGGCGCAGCCTTCCTCTCCCTGCACCCGACCAAGTACGGTCAGGAGCTGGTGAAACGGATGGAAGCGGCAGGTGCAGAGGCCTATCTGGTCAACACCGGCTGGAACGGCACCGGCAAGCGCATCTCCATCAAGGATACCCGCGCCATCATCGACGCCATCCTGGATGGCTCCATCGAGAAGGCCGAGACCAAGGTGCTGCCGATCTTCAATCTGGAGATCCCGACCGCGCTGCACGATGTGAACCCGGCGATCCTCGACCCGCGCGACACTTACGCCGACAAGGCCGAGTGGGATGCCAAGGCCGTCGATCTGGCAGGCCGTTTCATCAAGAACTTCGAGCGCTTCACCGATAACGATGAAGGCAAACGTCTGGTTGCGGCAGGCCCGCAGCTGTAACAGGCTCGCTTCGTATCAGTGACATCATGCCGGTCAGCCACGCTGACCGGCATTTTTGTTTTTGTGGAGCCCCGAACGCCGCCATCGCCCCCGTTAAAGGGGCCAAAACCTTGCCTTTGCCCATTGTGACAGGTTAGATTCAGCCAAACTTTATACAATATACAATTCTGTAACGCCCAATCGTGACCCGACCATGACCCCACCCTACAAGACCCGAACCCAGATGGTGATGGAAAACCTCCGTGGCCGGATCCTCCGTGGGGAGTTCCCCGCTGGCGCCCCCTTGCGTCAGGATGCCATTGCCAAAGAGCTGGCCGTGAGCCGCATTCCGGTGCGCGAAGCCCTGATGCAGCTGGAGGCGCAAGGGCTGGTCAAGTTCGAAGCCCATCGCGGCGCCGTGGTCACCATGCTGGACGCCTCGGCCATTGAAGAGCTCTTTTATTTGCGAGCGCTGCTGGAAGCCGATACCCTGTTTCACGCCGTCGACAAGATGACGGAAGCCACCTTCGCGCAAGCGGAGGCGATCCTCGCCCAGTTTGATCACGCCCTGGAGTCAGGCACCCAGATCGAACATTGGGCCGAGTTGAACCACAGCTTTCACGCCACCCTCTATCAGGCAGCCGGTCGCCCCCAGGCACTTGAACTGATCGCCCAGATCAATCTGAGCTGTGACCGCTATGTCCGCTTCGAGCTGCTGTTTGCCAGCGACGGGGTGGACAAGGCGGAGCGTGAACACGCCCAATTGCTGGAGCTGTGCCGCGCCCGGCGCAAGCACGAGGCGGTGGTGCTGCTCAGGCAGCATATCGAAGCAGCGGGTCAGTCGATCAAGCGGATCCTGGCCAGCGGCCATAAAAACTGAACACTCATATAGCAACCATCTGGCACTAACGACATGAATAATTTCGAGATAATTGAAACCCGCGTCGCCCAAGTCAGGGCCGAGCTGGCCATGCAGGAGTTGGACGCCTTTATCGTCCCCCACGATGATGAGCACCTCGGCGAGTACATCCCCGCCTATGCCGAGCGGCTTGACTGGATCACAGGTTTCAACGGCTCTGCCGGGGTCGCCATCATCATGGCCCAGCGAGCAGCCCTCTTTGTCGATGGTCGCTATACGGTGCAGGCGCGGATGCAAACTCCCGCCGAACTGTTCGAATTCCTCCACCTCATTGAAAATCCCCATGTCCAGTGGCTGGCCGAACAGCTGCCGTCAGGCTCCCGGGTTGGCTTCGATGCCCGCCTGCACAGCCTGACCTGGTACAAGAATGCCAAAGCGGTGCTGGCCGATCGCGGTATCGAGCTGATCCGCGTCGAGCAGAACCCCATCGACCTGAACTGGAGCGATCGCCCGGAGCCGACCAAGAGCCCGGTCATCCTCTACAGCGAGGAGCTGGCAGGCCAGTCCAGCCAGTCCAAACGTGAACAGCTGGCGGCCGACCTGCGCAAGCGCGGGCTGGATGCCGTGCTGCTGACCCAGGCCGAGCCCATCAACTGGCTGCTCAACCTGCGTGGCCGCGACATCGACCGGCTGCCGGTGGTGCTGGGCTTTGCGGTGCTCTACGCCAACACCAGCATGGATTTCTTCGTCGATACCGACAAAATTGACTGCTTCGCCTTTACCCAGCACGTTGGGCAGGATGTCTCCGTCTACCCCATCGACAAGCTGGGTGACGTGCTGCAGCGCATCGGTGAAGATCAGCAGAAGGTGCTGGCCGATCCGGACAGCGCCAACGCCTGGACCCAGCTCGTCATGGAAGAGGCGGGCGCCATTCTGGTGGCTGGCCAAGACCCCACCATGCTGCCGAAAGCGTGCAAGAACGAGGTCGAGCTGACCGGCATGCGCGCCGCCCATCTGCGCGATGGCATCGCCATGACCCGCTTCCTCGCCTGGCTGGATCGGCTGATCGCCTCCGGCGAGTTCGAGGGGGTGGATGAAGGCACCCTGGCCGATCAGGTGGAAGCGTTCCGCCGCGAGCAAGAGCACTACGTCGAGCCAAGCTTCGACACCATCTCCGCGCTCGGCCCCAACGCCGCCATGTGCCACTACCACCACACCAACGGCACCCCCCGTGCGTTTGGTCAGGACAGCCTCTATCTGCTGGACTCCGGCGCCCAGTATATGGATGGCACCACCGACATCACCCGCACCATCAAGGTGGGTGAGGTGAGCGACGAGCAGAAAGCGATGTTTACCCGGGTACTGCAGGGCCATATCGCGCTGGATCAGGCCCGCTTCCCCCGTGGCACCGCCGGTATCCAGCTCGACGTGCTGGCCCGCATGCCGCTGTGGCAGGCCGGTTACAACTATGACCATGGCACCGGTCACGGCGTCGGCCACTTCCTGAGTGTCCACGAAGGCCCCCAGCGCATCGCGCCGAAAGGGAGCATGGTTGCCCTGCAACCGGGCATGGTGCTCTCCAACGAGCCGGGCTACTACCGTGAAGATGGCTTCGGCATCCGTTGCGAAAACCTGGTAGTGGTGACCGAGCTGGAACAGGTTGGCGAGCTGCCCATGCTGGGCTTCGAGCGTCTGACCTACGTGCCTTTCGATACCCGCCTGATCGACCGCAGCCTGCTGAGCCCGGCCGAATTCCGCTGGATCAACGAATACCACGTTGAGGTGTTCCGCCGCCTGAGCCCGCTGCTCGAAGGCGAGGATCTCGCCTGGCTGGAGCAGGCAACCAGCCTCATCTGATGACACAGGGCCTGCGGGCCCTGTTTTTTATCCCCCCTTTTGACCTGTATCAACACCCCATGCAAGCAGGTCAGGAGAATGGCGGCCATGAAAAGTCATCATGCCAGCCCAGCCCAGGGCTCACACGCCGCAGCCAGCAAAAAGGCGAGTGACCACCCCAGACTCATGCGCGAGCAGCAGACGGTCAGCGCCATGATCCGCCTCTACTGCCAGCACCATCATCAGGATCCCCATTGCCGCCACTGTCGCCAGTTGCGGGATTTCGCCCATCAGCGCCTGCGTCGCTGCCGTTATGGCCACGGCCACAAACCTACCTGCGCCAACTGCAATATCCACTGCTACGCACCGGCGATGCGCAAACAGATCCAGCAGGTGATGAAATGGAGCGGCCCGCGCATGTTGCTGCGACACCCCTGGCTCACCCTTCGCCATCTGCTCGACGGCTTGCGCAAGGCCCCCAAACTGCCCCAGAGCCGCCCCCTGCCGCCATAACCGCCAATCCCTTGCATCCGGCAGGGGATGACCACTACCCTATGACTCCTTTTTTGCCGTTGACCCCAAGGTCAGCGGCGTTGCCGATCCGTTTGCTGCCAATGGAGTCCTGATGCACCACAACCCGCCCCTGCTACGCACCGCTACCCACCATGACATGCACGCCATCTGGCAGATCGATGCCAAGGTGTTTGGCGAAGATGTCTATCCCGCCTTCTTCTTCCGTCAGGCGATGGATTTGTGGCCCGAGTTGTTGCTGGTGGCCGAATACGAGGGGCAGCTGGTGGGGTATGTGCTGGGGGGATTCGGTCAGGAGCGGTCGCAAGGCTGGGTGCTCTCGCTGGCGGTGCTGCCCGAGGCGCGCGGTTTCGGTCTGGCCGAGCGAATGATGCGCCAGATGGAGGCCAACCAGCAGGCGCTGCAGATCAGCGAACTGCGGCTCACGGTCGATCCGGCCAATCCGGCCCAGCGCCTCTACTACCGGCTCGGTTACACATTGCAGGCGGAAGTAGCCGACTATTTCGGCCCCGGAGAAGACCGTCTGCTGCTGGTTAAAACCCTCTCCGGTACAGCTGCGATTCAAGGACAAAACCGGTTACAGAACGCATAATTGGTTACATTTTGCCGATTTCATGTGTGACGGGGTTGGAGTAAAGTTCACTCATCAACCGGATTGTTCAAATTACGTGCAGCCCAGGAGGCCCACCATGTTGAAGCGTATGACCCTTATTGCCCTGCTGGCAGCGACCACCATCACCGGATGCGCCAACAGTGACGTTTACTCTGGCGATGTCTACACCAAAGACCGCGCCAAACAGGTGCAGACCGTCAGCTACGGCACCATCATCTCCACCCGCCCGGTGAAGATCCAGGCCGATGAGAACTCCCTGATGGGCACCATTGGCGGCGCCGTAGTCGGTGGCCTGCTGGGCAGCACAGTCGGTGGCGGCACCGGACGCGACATCGCAGCCGCAGGCGGCGCCATCGCCGGTGCAGCGGCAGGTAACGCCATCGGCAACAAGATGAATCAGGTCGACGGCGTCGAGCTGGAGATCAAGAAAGAGAACGGCGAAGCCATCGTGGTGGTGCAGAAAGCCAGCCCCACCTTCACCCCGGGCGCCCGTGTGCGCATGACCCAGGGCAATGGCAGCATCAACGTGGCCGTCGTGAATTAAGCGTGTGAACTCAGGTTTCGCCACGCTCGAGCCATAAAAAAACCGCCGGAACCGGCGGTTTTTTTGTTGTCTGACGTTCGGGATTACATGCTGTAAGCCTTCTCGCCGTGGGAAGTGACATCCAGCCCTTCCCGCTCGGCATCGCCGTTCACCCGCAGCCCCACCAGCATGTCGACCGCCTTGAAGGCAATCGCCGCCACGGCACCGGACCAGAGCAGGGTGACACCGACCCCGATGGCCTGGATCTTCACCTGAGTCAGGATGGAGTAGCCCTCGGCAACCTGATTGGTGACATAGTCCCACACCCCGGTGCCGCCCAGATCCGGGCTGGCAAAGACACCGGTCAGCAGGGCGCCGAGAATGCCGCACACCCCGTGCACGCCAAACACGTCCAGACTGTCATCGGCACCCAGCAAACGCTTGAGACCGTGGACGCCCCACAGACCCGCCACGCCACTGATCAGGCCCATCACCAGACCACCGCCCACGCCGACGAAACCGGCCGCCGGTGTGATCACAACCAGACCGGACACCGCACCGGATGCCGCCCCCAGCAGGGAGGGACGTCCCTTCATCACCCACTCGGCCAAGGTCCATGAGAGAGCTGCCGCAGCCGGCGCCACCCAGGTGTTGATAAAGGCAAGTGCGGCGATACCGTTGGCTTCCAGCGCGGAGCCCGCGTTGAAACCGAACCAGCCGAACCAGAGCAGGGAGGCACCGATCATGGTCATGGTCAGGCTGTGGGGGGTCATGGGATCACGACCGTAGCCCAGACGCTTGCCCACCAGATAGGCACCCACCAGACCCGCCACGGCGGCGTTGATGTGCACCACTGTGCCGCCTGCAAAATCCAGCGCACCATGCTGGAACAGATAACCGGCAGTGGCGGTCGCGGTTGCTGCGGCTTCGGCGCTGGTATAGGCATCCGGACCCGCCCAGTACCACACCATATGAGCCAGCGGGATATAGGCGAAGGTGAACCAGATCACCGAGAAGAGCAGCACGGCAGCGAACTTGATGCGCTCGGCAAACGCCCCCACGATAAGGCCGCAGGTGATGGCGGCAAAGGCCCCCTGGAACACCACATAGATCAGCTCGCTGATCCCGACCCCCTTGCTGAAGGTGGCGGCGATGGAGTCAGGGGTCACCCCCTTGAGCAGCACCTTGCTGAAGGAGCCGTAGAAATTGCCCCCCTCGGTAAAGGCCAGCGAATAGCCGTAGATCACCCAGAGCACGCAGATGAGACAGAACAGGGTAAAGACCTGCATCAGCACGCTCAGCATGTTTTTGGCCCGCACCAGACCACCGTAGAAGAGGGCAAGACCGGGGATCGACATCAGGATCACCAGCGCTGCCGAGAGCAGCATCCAGGTATTGTCACCCTTGTTGATTGTCATGGCGGCAACCGGCGCCACCGCCGCCTGTACCTGAGCGACCTCTTCGGCCCAACTTGGGGTAACCAGCAAGGCAGGCAACATCGTCAGACCCGCCATCATCCATTTTTTGACCATAGAGCACTCTCCTTCCCTGTCGTACCGGTACAAGACCGGCTCCGTTTCCCTGATTGAATCTGTGGCGAACCGCAAGGTGTTGCTGCAACCCGCCAGAATCACACCCGCGCCCGGCACGGGGATGCCTCTTGCCACTTCCTCATCACTGCATCTGCCGTCGATGACCGCAAGAGACCGTCTGACATGTAAAAAGCATAAAGCGGGCCACAAATTTAAATCCTTTTAAATCATTGCATTAGTAAGATTACGCATCATCAACGCACCAATTTGGCGCATGAACTGCGCTAACCTGCCCAGGGTCGCCCTGTCGCAGGGCAGCCGATACTTCACGCACCAGAAGTGCGCAAACCCTGAGCCAGCCCACAAGCTGACGTCATCGATATCGCGCGCTGCGGGCCCGCTCGTTTACACTGACAGACCAGCCGTTTCCTGTTATCCGACCACGGCATGCCATTACGCAGCCTCTTGTTTGCAACCTGATGGCAGTCCCAATCCGAGGAACACCATGCAGTTCGATCGTCTCGACATCAGCCTCTCCCACTACCGTCATCTCGACCGGGAGCATCGCGCCCACATCGCGCTGCTGGGGATAGTGATGCTGGCCATCATGGCCCTTCATCTGTTGCTGCTGCCCCACTTCCCTTACGAGCGCTTTTACGCCGTCAGCTTTGGCTTCGAGGTGATCAACTGGCTCACCATGCTGTTCCTGTTCTGGGTGGTGCAGTGCGCCCACCTGCCCACCCACACCTACCGCATACTCTCCTGCGGTCTGATGTTGTGGATCATGGGGGCCACCGCCGACATCATGGATGAACTGGTGGCGCAGCCACTCTGGCTCGCCATCTATGCCGAGGATCTGCTGCGATCCAGCGGCATCCTGCTCAGCAGCATCGGCATCCTGAGCACCATGCACCACCTCTTCCAGATCAATACCCAGCTCAGACAACAGGCACTGTTCGACGATCTGACCCGGCTGCCAAACCGGCGCTACTTTCATCAGCAGCTGTTTCTGGAACAGGGGATTTGCCACGCCCTCATCCTGCTGGATCTGGATCACTTCAAGGTGATCAATGACAACTACGGCCACGATATCGGGGATAGGGTGTTGCAGCAGTTTGGCGAGCTGTTGCAACAGCACTGCCCGCCGGGTGCGCTGGCGGCCCGTGTCGGTGGTGAAGAGTTTGCCCTGCTGCTGCCCGTCGCCCACGAAGCCGACTTGCAGCAACTGACCAACACCCTGCTCACTGCGACCCGCACCATAGCCCCCGACCCGACCCATACCATGACGGTCAGTCTGGGGGTGGGGATCCGCGAGCCCAGAGAGCCGGCCGTCTCGCTGTTCAAGCGGGTGGATCAGGCGCTTTATGGCGCCAAGGAGGCGGGCAGAAACTGCGCGGTATGGGCGACGCCGACTAACAAGGAAGCGTGAAAAGCTGCCGATTGATTGCCGATCACGGCGGAACATTGCTGCTGAAAAAGGGGCCCAATGGCCCCTGTTTCATGGGGGAAATCCCCTCGCCTAAAAGCGGAAGGTAAGACCGATATTGGCCTGCCACTGGGTCACCAGATCGCCCCGCACCTTGAACACGCACTGCTCCGGGTTGCAGAGAAACTGGCTGCTGTCGTTGACCAGCGAGCCATAGCCGCGCACCTCGGCCCGCAGCGCCAGATGCTCGGCGAGGCGCGGTTGCACCCCGAGCGCCAGCGACATGGAAGGGGTCACCTCGCTGTCATAGGCGGCAAAGCGGATCACCCCGATACCGGCGCCGATATAAGGTGCCATCAGGTTGTCAGAGAGGGTCAGCGCACCAGCAAAGTGCAGGGTATCGACCGTCAGGCGATCCGGCTGGTCGGGAGAGAGGGTGGTGGACTGATGGCTGTAAAGCAGCTCAATCATGCCGGGATCATCCACCTCCTTGCTGATAAAGAAGCCCCAGCTGCCGGAGCCCTGCCCCTGCAGTGAATCGAGCGAGGCCGAGACCGGCACCGGCTGCACCGCCTCGTCACTCTTCTCGAAGTCGATGGCTGAGCTGTAGCCAAAAAACGGCGTCACCTGCCAACCGGATGTGGTCGTGGCCTCGCTACTCCAGGCCTGCCCCAGTGGCAGCAACAGCCCCATCATCGCTATCCCTGCTCTCTTCATCATCATCCCCTGCTCCCTGTGTGATTGTGCAGAAAGCATACCAGAGGCGTCCTGCGCCCATCCTAAACGGCGGCTGTACCGGACCACTTTCATCGCGGGATTTCCCCCCTCGCCTGAACCCCTGCCACTCCGCCCCACTGGCACCGTTATGCGCCTCCGCCACCATTCATCGACGGTTAACCTCTGCCACGTATGCTGGCGCCAAATCGGGTCATCGGGGCCCGAGATCACCACTTAGAAGGACATCAGGGAATGGTTGCCGCGCAACTCAACGACCCCAAAACCACCCTAGCGGATACCCTGCGGGCCACCGCGCATGCCATCGACGAGAGCCACATCAGCCTGCGCCAGATGCTGGAGCTAGTGGGCGAACAGGGCATGCTGCTGTTTTGCGTCCTGCTCACCGTCCCCTTCCTGCTGCCGGTCTCGATCCCCGGCGTCAGCACCCCGTTTGGCCTGTTGATCCTCTTTATCGGGATCGGCATCACTCTCAATCGGGTGCCCTGGCTGCCCGCCATGCTGATGGAGCGCCGCTTCGCTGCCGACCAGCTCAAGCCGACCCTGCACAAGGGGGCGGATCTGCTGGCCCGGGTCGATCGCGTTATCCGCCCGCGCCTGCTGGTGCTGACCGGCAGCAACACGGTCAACCGCTGCAACGGCCTGCTGATCATGCTGGCCGCCCTGCTGCTGATGCTGCCCCTGGGCGCCATCCCGTTCACCAACGCCATGCCTGCCTGGGCCATCCTGCTGCTTGCCACCGGCATGTTGCAGCGGGACGGTCTGTTCGTCGCCAGCGGCTATCTGCTGGTAAGTGCAACCCTGGTCTGGTTCAGCGTGCTGGCCATCGGCTTGCTGATGGCGGGCCAGAGCGCCAGCGGCCTGCTCGGTTAAACCCGATGCACAGAAAAAGGGCGACCAGATGGTCGCCCTTTTTGATTTGTGCGGGATACCGCCCGGTCAAAGCAGATCGTAGATAAGGGCCGAGATGGCAAGCAGCCCCATCACCAACACAAAAAGGGTACTCGGCCCGCGATAACGCTTGAGTGCGGGCAAGCGATAGATGGAGCAGGCCGGCAGCAGAAACAGGATCACCGCGATCAGCGGGCCACTGACGCGCTCGATGATGTCGAGCACATTGGGGTTCAGATAGGTGATGACGGCGGTCACCATAAACAGGATCACCGATGACACCCGAGCGATGGTTGATTCCTTGAGGGAGAGCCCCAGCCCCTGACAGGCACCGCTCACCATGCTCACCGTCCCCTCGCTCACCCCCATGGAGGTGCCGAGGAAAGATTTGGACATGGCCAGAATGGCGATGAGCGGCCCCACATAGGCGATCAGCGGATTGGAGAACTTGTTCGCCAGCGCCGACAGCACGGAGATATTGTCGGTGCGGGCCAGCGCCATCTCCGCCTGACTCAGGCTCATCACGCAGCTCACCACGAAAAAGAGCACGCTGCCGCAAATCAGCAGGCTGCTGCACTTGATGATCCGCTTGGCGCGCAGGTCGGCGCTCTCCTGACAACGCTTCTTCTGCGCCGCGCTGAAGGAGGAGATAATGGGCGCATGGCTGAAGGAGAACACCATCACCGGCACGATCAGCCAGAGGGATTTCCAGAATGCCGGATCACGCCAGTCCACCGCCTGACTTTCGGAAAAATAGGAGAGGCTCCACTGGGGCAGCAGATAGATAGAGAGGCCAATCAGAAAGGCGACCATCGGCAGTGCCAGCACGCTGATGGCCGATACCACGATCTGCTTGCCGGACAGCAGCACCAGATGCAGGCCCAGCATCACCCCCAGCACCAGCAAGCCGCGCGGAAGCTCGGCATACCCCAGCTGGTGGACTACAAAGCTCTGGATCGCATTGGTGATGGAGATGCTGTAGACCAGAATGATGGGGTAGAAGGCCATCAGATAGACCAGCATCAGCAGCTTGCCCGCCTTGGCACCGAAGTGCTCCTCCACCACATGGGTGATATCCCCCTCCTTGTGGGAGCTGGAGAGCACAAAGCGGCTCAATGCCCGGTGGGAATAATAAGAAAGCGGAAAGGCCAGCAATAAAATAAACAGTAAAATAACCGGAGAATTACTGCCAACTGTAATAGGGAGAAATAACGTACCGGCACCGACAGCAGTGGCATATAGGCCCATGGTCCATACCGAATCGCTTTTCTCCCATTTCAATTTTGAAACAGAGTTACTCTTTTCAGCAATAGAAACACTCATTGCAATATATACCTTATTAGTCTGTCATCATTATTTTTATTAGCCCGAATAACAGGCTGGAGATATGTCGTTGCATATCGCCCTGCACATGAAAAAACAACGCCGCCAGCGGCCAACAGGGCCACCGGAGAGAAACGGAGCTGCCACGCTACCATCGTTGAAATCGCTATCCGGGTCAAGGTTAATAATTCATGACTGTTTGAATCGGAATGTTTCAAAAGACAACGGAATGTATCACATTCGTCACCCCAAACCCAATTCAAGCCTGTTTGATAACATACCGATAAAACCTCATGCTGTTGCCCAACAACATAAATAAGACCAGCGAACAGGCCGATAATATTAACACCTTAAGCTGTGGAATATGAGTTAAATAATACGGCCAACTTTTCTACTAATTGACAGTGATGTCAGCCAATTTATTCAGGGTAAAAGCGCAGGCTATTTCCGACAGCGACCGGGGTGGCACTCTCAACCTGCCGGGCAGTGCGCCACCCGGTTGCGGCCTGCCCGCTTGGCCTCGTAGAGCCACTCGTCGGCACGGGCCAGCGCCTGATTGATCTCCTCCTCCGGCTGCACCAGGGTTGTGCCCAGACTGACCGTGATGGCGACCGGATCGGCAGGCAGCGCTTCGACGGCGGCGCGGATCTGCTCCGCCATCTGCTGCAAACCGGCTTCATCGATCCGCGGCAGCAGGATCAGAAACTCCTCGCCACCGCTGCGCACAAAGAGGTCATCCGCCCGCAACAGGGCATCGATACAACTACTGAAGCGCTGCAAGGCCCGATCTCCCTGTTGGTGGCCGTAGCGATCGTTGAGCTGCTTGAAGTGATCAATGTCGAGCATGATGAGGCCGCAAGGCGCCTCCCCTGCCCGCAACGGCAGGCAGTGTTCAAAGAAGAACCGGCGGTTGTAGAGGCCGGTCAGCTGGTCGGTTTCACTCTGGCGCAGCAGTCGCTGCTGCAACTCGTACTGGCGAGTGATATTGCGGGTCACCCAGGCCACCGCCCGCTTGCCATCATAGAGGGAGGGCAGCGGCGCAATCTTGCCCTCGAAACGCTGTATCCCTTGCGGCCCGGCGGCAGCATTGATCCCCCCACCTCGGCTGCTGAGAGCTCATACTCCACCACCCGCACCTGACCGCTTGCCAACGACTCGGCCACCTGCGCCTTGACCCACATGGCCATCTCGGGGGGCAGTACATCGGCCAGCTGCTTGCCCGCCAGCGGATTGCCATCGTGATAGGATTGCTGCTCCATGCCGCCGATATATTCCACGTAATAGCCATCCTCACTGAGGATAAAGATGGGATCTGGCAGTTGGGCCATCACTTCATAAAGCTGGGTTACCGAAAGCGCCACGGAGACTCCTGTACTTCAGCGTCAAACAGGGGGGAGATATTCTGCCTCAAGAGGACTCAACGGCCCTCATCGACCCAGATGGTTGATTTACCGCCACAGCCAACAATCCTTTACATCTAGCAGCCCGCCAGCCTCTCGGCCACCACAGGTGGCCAGCGCGTTGCAACTCCCGCCACTGCGCTCGCTCACAGCGGCGAAAGCCCCCTCCCCCGGTCGCGCATATCCCATTGTTTCAACTCACAAGTTCATTTACGCTGGCCGTCCTGAGTCCAGTTTTCACATCATCAGCCATCAGGAACGCCAGCCACCCGCAACCGCAGGGGCTGTACCACGGAAAAGGAATCGCCAGATGAAAAACGCCATCGTTACCGCCCGCTTCGACGCCATCAGCGCCGAAGGGGAACAGCTCACCCTCAAGATCGCCATCAAGGCCCCCGAGCCGGATCCCAAGTCCGCCAGCGGTGACTGGCGCTGCAAGGTGAAGCTGGCGGGGCTGAGCGACAAGACCTTTATCTACGGCATCGACAGCCTGCAGGCACTGAGCCTCGCCATCAAGTTTGTCGAAACCGAGCTGCGAGCTTTCTCCGATGCGGGCTGGCAGTTCTATCTGCCCAATTGCCCAGATCACCCCATCGACATGAGCGCCTGCTACTTCCCGGCGCTCTAGCCCGGCCCATCCAAGGAGACCAGATGCACGGACCCGATCCCGCCAATCCCCACCCCATGAACGGCTTTCCCCAGGTGTGCTTTATCAAGAACACCATCAAGGGGCCCAATATCGAGGTGGGTGACTACACCTATTACGACGACCCGGAGGATTCGGCGGGCTTCGAGCGCAACGTTCTCTACCACTTCCCCTTCATCGGCGACAAGCTGATCATCGGCAAGTTCTGCGCCATCGCCCGCGGGGTGAAGTTCATCATGAACGGCGCCAACCACCAGACCTCCGGCTTCTCCACCTACCCCTTCTTTATCTTCGGCAACGGCTGGGAGAGCTCCGCCCCCGCCCCGGGCAGCCTCCCCTACAAGGGGGATACCGTCATCGGCAACGATGTCTGGATTGGCTATGACGCCCTGATCATGCCGGGGGTAAAGGTCGGCAACGGCGCCATTATCGCCGCCCGCTCCGTGGTCGCCAGCGACGTGCCCGCCTACGCCGTGGTCGGCGGCAACCCCGCCAAGGTGATCCGCTACCGCTTCGACGACGACACCATCGCCCGTCTCAACGCCATCGCCTGGTGGGACTGGCCGGTGGAGCAGATCAGCCGCAACCAGCCGCTCATCAGCGGCGGCGAAATAGCCGCGCTGGAAGCGGCGGCGAAATAGCCGCGCTGGAAGCGGCAATCCGTTAGAGACAACCACTACGACAACAACATGACCCGCAAGATAGTAGAAACAACAAAGGGCGCCTTGTCGGCGCCCTTTGACTTGATAGATATAACGGAAGCCTGCTGGCTTGGCTGGCTATCAACCGGTGTTGCGCATACCTGCGGCAATACCGGCGATGGTGACCATCAGCGCCTTGTCCAGCTCGGGGTGCAGGGTCTCCGGGTGGTTGCGGGAGCGGTTGAGCAGCTCGGCCTGCAACACGTTGAGCGGGTCTGTGTAGGGGTTGCGCAGCTTGATGGACTCCTTGATCCAGGGCTGATCCTCCAGCAGATCCCCGCGCGGGCTCAGTTTCAGCACCACTTCGATGGATTCGGCGAGCTCCTGGCGCAGCTGTTTGCCAAGGCCCCACAGCTCCTGCGGCACCAGACGGGTGTCGTAGTACTCGGCGAGCCAGACGTCCGCTTTCAGGAACACCATCTCCAGCATCTCGAGGCGGGTGCGGAAGAAGGGCCACTGGGCGCTCATCTCCTCCAGCACCGCCAGCTTGCCGTCGTCGATCGCCTGTTGCAGCGCCTTGTGGGCACCGAGCCAGGCCGGCAGCATCAGCCGGTTCTGGGTCCAGGCGAAGATCCACGGAATGGCGCGCAGGCTCTCGACGCCGCCGTTGGGCTTGCGCTTGGAGGGACGGGAGCCGAGCGGCAGCTTGCCGAGCTCCATCTCCGGGGTGGCGGCACGGAAGTAAGGGACGAAATCCGGATGACCGCGCACGATACTGCGGTAGTGCTCGCAGGAGTCGGCGGCCAGCTGTTCCATCACCTCGCGCCAGCACTCTTTCGGCTTGGGCGGCGGCAGCAGGTTCCCTTCCAGCACGGCGCTGGTGTAGAGCTCCAGACTCTTGATCGCCACTTTCGGCAGACCGAACTTGAAGCGGATCATCTCCCCCTGTTCGGTGGTACGCAGACCGCCGCGCAGGGATCCCGGCGGCTGGGAGAGGATGGCCTGATGGGCAGGCGCACCACCACGACCGACGGTACCGCCACGGCCATGGAACAGGGTGAGTCGGATGTTGTTGGCTTCGGCCAGCCCCACCAGGGATTCCATGGCGGCGTACTGGGCCCAGCCAGCAGCCATCATGCCCGCATCCTTGGCAGAGTCGGAGTAGCCAATCATCACGTACTGACGGCCCTGAATGTAGCCGCGATACCAGTCCACCGAGAGCAGCCGCTCCATCACGGCGGTGCCTGCCATCAGGTCATCCTGGGTTTCAAACAGCGGGGCGACCGGCATGCGGAACTTGCAGCCCGCCTCTTTGAGCAGCAGTTGCACCGATAGCACGTCGGACGGCGCACCGGCCATGGAGATGATGTAGATACCGAACGCATCGGGGTCGTGCTCGGCGATAACCTGACAGGTATCCAGCGTCTCGCGCACCTCGGCGCTCGGCTCCCAGTCGTGGGGAATGAGCGGGCGACGGGAATTCAGTTCGTTGAGCAGGAAGGCCTGCTTGTCATCTTCGCTCCACTCGGCGTAGTCACCCAGGCCCAGATAGCGGGTCAGCTCGGAGAAGACCAGCCCGTGACGCTCGCCATCCTGACGGATATCGAGCTTGACCAGATGGATGCCGAAGCAGGCGACCTTGCGCAGCACGTCCAGCAACATGCCATCGGCGATGTTGCCCATGCCGCAGGCATGCAATGAGTGGTAGCAGAGCTCCAGCGGCTCGCGCAGCTGGGCGGTAGTCTTGACCAGATCCTGGCTCTCGCTCACCTGACCCTGCACCTTGGCAGTGAGGTGCTCCTTGGTTTCGCGCAGCGCTTCACGCAACTCGCGCACCAGCGCGCGGTAGGGCTCGGGGTGATCGCCAACACGAGCGCGCACGGCGTCGGTGCAGTCGGACATGGAGAGCTCGGAAGTGAGCTCCTTGATGTCTTTATAGAACAGGCTCACCGCCATCCAGCGGCCCAGCTCCAGCACTTCGGCAGTCACCTTGGCGGTGACGAAGGGGTTGCCGTCGCGGTCACCGCCCATCCAGGAGGTGAACTTGACCGGCGCGGCATCCAGCGGCAGCCGCACACCCAGATGGTGTTGCAAACGCTCGTCCAGATTGCGCATGAATTCGGGAATGGCTGGCCACAGGCTGTTCTCCACCACGGCGAAGCCCCACTTGGCCTCGTCGACCGGAGTCGGGCGCTGTTCGCGGATCTCGTTGGTGTGCCACGCCTGATTGATGAGCTGTTCGATGCGGTTGAGGATCTTGTCCCGCTCGCGGGGCAGCAGGTCGGAGAGCTCCAACGCTTCGAGGCAGTCATTGAGCTGCACATGCTTGTGGATCAGGGTACGACGGGTCACCTCGGTGGGGTGAGCGGTCAGCACCAGATCGATGTCCAGCTCGCGCACGGCCTGAATGATGGCCTCTTGCGACAGGTTGGAGGCTTTCAGTTTGTCGAACATCTGCTCCAGCGGATCCGGGGTGCAGACCTGCTCTTCGCAGCGACGGGAGATGGTGTGGAACTGTTCCGCCACGTTGGCCAGATTGAGGAACTGGCTGAAGGCGCGGGCCACCGGCAGCAGTTCATCATCGCTCAGGGTGCGCAGGGTATCGAGCAGACGTTCCCGGTCTGATTCATTGCCCTTGCGGGAGGACTTGGCCAGTTGGCGAATGGTTTCGATCTTGTCGAGAAAGGCCTGACCCTGATGATCCTTGATGGATTTACCCAGCAGCTGACCCAGCATGCCTACGTTGGCGCGTAGTGCGGCGTACTTTTCGTTCATTCCACATCCTTATCTTGTTGGTGCCTGACACCCATCCGGGGTGCAAGACGACCTCACTTATTGTTGTGCGATTACAACATATGCTCCGTCATCTTAGGGTGACAATCTACCCAGATTGTCTGCGCAAGGTCAAATAACAGGCCGATTCAGAACATGTATTTCCATCACCACTCCACAACCGGCTTGTTATGTAACTTACTTACAGTTTTACGCCCCTTTCATCGCCGCCGCTACAGGCAAAAACGTCTGATCAGGTGTTGCAACACCGTGGTGGTCGGCTTGACGAACGAGAGGTCGAGATACTCATCCGGCTGGTGCGCCTGGGTGATATGACCGGGGCCCATCACTATGGTTTCGCAGCCAAGCTGCTGGATAAACGGCGCCTCGGTGCAGTAGTTGACCGACTCGGCGGCGCGGCCGCTCGCCTTCTCAGCTTCGCGCACCAGCACAGAGTCGTCGGCGCAGGCATAGGCGGGAATAGGCTCGTGCAGATGTTGCAGATGCAGACATCCCGGCTGGTGGATCTCGATGGGCGACAGCGCCTCTTTGAGCATCCCCATCAACTCATCCGGCCCCACCTGCGGAGTGGGTCGCAGGTCGATATGCAGCTCGCAGCAGCCGCAGATGCGGTTCGGGCTATCGCCCCCCTGAATGTAACCGAGGTTAAGGGTCGGCTGCGGCACGGCAAAGCGGTGGTCGGCGTAGCGATCTTTCAGATCCTGCTGCAAGCGCAGCACCTGCCCCATCGCCTTGTGCATGATCTCCATGGCGTTGACGCCGTTGGCGGGATCCGAGCTGTGACCGCTCTTGCCGGTAATGCGGATCGCCTCCGACATATGTCCCTTGTGGGCCACCACAGGCACCAGCCCGGTCGGTTCGCCAATCACGGCGTAGTCGGGTTTCAGCTCGGCCGCCGCGGCGATGGCGCGCGCCCCCGCCATGGTGGTCTCTTCATCGGCAGTGGCGAGAATGCGCAGCGGCTTGGTCAGCTTGGTGAGATCGATCTCCTTGAGCGCTTCCACTATGAAGGCGAAGAAGCCCTTCATATCGATGGTGCCGAGGCCATAGAGACGGTTGCCCTCTTCGGTCACCTTGAAGGGATCCTTGCTCCAGCCCCCCTCATCGAACGGTACCGTATCGGTATGACCCGCCAGCAGCAGACCGCCCTCCCCCTGACCGATCGTTGCCACCAGATTGAACTTGCCCGGCAACTCGGGGAGCGCCGTCACCTCGCACTGAAAACCGAGCTGACCGAACCAGTCGGCCAGCAGCCGGATCACCGCCTCGTTGCTCTGATCCCACTTGGGATCCGTGCTGCTGATAGAGGGAATCGCAATAATATTCTTATAAAGTGAAAAAAAACCCAGATTGGCCATCAGCTCCTCCTTGCGTCCCCGGAATGTTTCTGTTAGAAAATACAAATGCAAAGTGAGTGCATGAATATTCTGTAATTTTACCTGAATATCTGGCTCATCAACAAAGGCTTCTAGTTGTAAGGGAAAGTTAATGTTCTGTCACCTGATCTATAACCGACGACACACACCCGCCTGAATCGCCCCTCCGCACTTGTGCAAAGGGGCGATCGAACACCCTTGTGCACTGCAGCGCCATGCTGTGAATCTCGAACTCTGACTTGGAATACTCAACATGCTTAACACCGTTATCGTCGGTGCTAGTGGCTACGCGGGAGCCGAACTGGCCGCACTGGTACAGAACCACCCACAACTAAAGCTGTTCGGCCTCTATGTCTCGGCCGGCAGTCAGGATGCCCACAAGCGCTTCTCTTCCCTGCATCCCCAGTGGGTCGGAGCCCTCGATCAGCCGCTGCTGCCGCTGGACGAGGATGGCATGACCCGGATCCTGACCCAGGCCGATCTGGTGCTGCTGGCCACCGCCCACGAGGTGAGCGCCGAGCTGGCACCCAAGTTTCTCGCCAAGGGGCTGCCGGTGTTCGATCTCTCCGGCGCCTTCCGGGTCAAGGATCAGGGCTTTTACGACAGCTTCTACGGCTTCACCCACCAGAGCGAACAGTGGCTGGATCAGGCCGCCTACGGTCTGGCCGAGTGGAATGCCGATGCCATCGCCAGCGCCCAGCTGATTGCGGTGCCGGGTTGCTACCCGACCGCCTCCCTCTGCGCCCTCAAGCCGCTGCAGCAGGATGGACTTATTGCCAAGGGATGGCAGCCCATCATCAACGCCGTCTCTGGGGTCTCCGGCGCCGGGCGCAAGGCCGCCATCAACACCAGCTTCTGCGAAGTGAGCCTCAATCCCTACGGCACCTTCAATCACAGACACCAGCCGGAGATCAGCCACCACCTCGGCAAGGAGGTGCTGTTCCAGCCCCACCTTGGCAACTATGTGCGCGGCATTCTGGCCACCATCTATGTGCAGCTGGCGGACGGCGTCACCCCCACCCAGGTGGATCAGGCCTTCCTCAAGGCTTATGAAGGCAAGCCGCTGGTGCGCCTCACCGGCCAGATGCCCTCTATTCGCGGTGTGGCAAACACCCCTTACTGCGATATCGCCTGGCAACAGCAGGGCAACATGCTGGTGGTGGTCTCTGCCATCGACAACCTGCTCAAGGGTGCCGCGTCGCAAGCCATGCAGTGCATAAATATCAAATTTGGATTTGAACCGGCCACCGGCCTGATTTAAGGACTTAGGAAGGATCTCGAACATGGACAAACAGACGTTGGTAATCAAGCTGGGCGGCGCCCTTATCGAGAACGACGAGGCGCTGACCGCCCTGTTCGCCACCCTCAAAACCTTTCTCGACGATCAGCACCGTCCGCTGGTGCTGGTGCATGGCGGTGGCTGTCTGGTGGATGACCTGCTCAAGGGGCTGGGTCTCACCTCTACCAAGAAGAACGGCCTGCGGGTGACCCCGTTCGAGCAGATCCCCTTTATTGCCGGTGCGCTGGCAGGGACCGCCAACAAGCAGATGATGGCCAAGGCGATCGCCACCGGCATTCCGGCGGTGGGGCTCTGTCTGGCGGATGGCGGCCTCTGTCAGGTGACCCAGCTCGACCCGGATCTCGGTGCAGTCGGCGAGTGCAAGCCGGGCAACCCGGCACTGGTGGCGGGGATCCTCGGTCAGGGCTTCCTGCCGGTGGTGAGCTCCATCGGCATCACCGCCGAGGGGCAGCTGATGAACGTCAACGCGGATCAGGCGGCCACCGCCATTGCCGAGGCGCTCGGTGCCGATCTGGTGATGCTCTCCGACGTGAGCGGCATCCTCGATGGCAAGGGCAAGCTGGTGCCCCAGCTCGACAAGCTGACCGCACTGGATCTGATGGAGAAAGGGGTGATCCGCGACGGCATGGCGGTCAAGGTAGAAGCGGCCCTGCACGCCGCCCAGACCCTCGGCAAGCCGGTCTGTGTCGCCAGCTGGCGTTACCCGGATCAGCTGCTCAAGCTGCTGGCTGGCGGCGCGGTCGGCACCCAAGTGGCCATTTGATCTCCACCGGAACAAGGAACATCCGATGCAACATCTTCTGAAAGACAGTGATCTGAACAAAGCCCAGATCGAGGCGCTGATTGCGCTGGGCAAAGCGGTCAAGGCCGATCCGAAAAAATACGGTCAGGCACTGGCGGGCAAGAGCGTGGTGACCCTGTTCGAGAAACCCTCCCTGCGCACCCGGGTCACTTTCGACATCGGCATCGCCAAGCTGGGCGGCCACAGCGTCTATCTGGATCAGCAAAACGGCGCGCTGGGCAAGCGGGAGTCAGTGAAGGATTTCGCCGCCAACCTGTCGCGCTGGTGTGATGCCATCGTCGCCCGGGTGTTCGATCACCAGACCCTGGTTGAGCTGGCAGAGCACGGCACAGTGCCGGTGGTGAACAGCCTGTGCAACCTCTACCACCCCTGTCAGGGGCTGGCCGACTTTATGACCATTGCCGAGCACTACGACGACCTGTCGAAGGTGAAGCTTGCCTACCTCGGTGATGGCAACAACGTCAGCCACTCTCTGCTGCTGCTGGGGGCGACCCTAGGCACCGACGTCACCCTCATCTGCCCGAAAGGCCACGGCCCGGATACCCAGATCTTCCTGCAGGCGCAGGCACTGGCGGCCAAGTCGGGGGCGACCATCCACATCAGCGATGACGTTACGGATATCGAAGGGTTCGACGTGGCCTACACCGACACCTGGGTCTCCATGGGCGACAACACCCCGATGGAGCAGGTCAAAGACCTCTTTATGCCTTACCAGATCAATCAGGCCCTGCTCGACCGCACCGGCATTGCACATGTGCTGCATTGCCAGCCGGCGCACCGGGAGCTGGAGATCACCTCGCAGGTGATGGATGGCGCCGCCTCCCTCATCATGGACGAGGCCGAAAACCGGATGCATATCCAGAACGCCGTGTTACTGACCCTTCTCGGCGGCAAGTAACGCGGCACTCAACCTGAATCACGACCCTTTATCGAATCATCATGGAGAGAAGTAAAATGAGCGGAATCAACAAGATCGTACTGGCTTACTCGGGTGGACTGGATACCTCGGCCATCATTCCCTGGCTGAAAGAGCACTATGACGCCGAAATCATCGCTTTCGTAGCTGATGTCGGTCAGGAGCGCGACGATCTGGAAGGGATCGAGCAAAAAGCCATCGCCTCCGGCGCCACCAAGTGCATCATCAAGGATCTGCGCGAAGAGTTCGTCAAAGAGTACGTCTACCCGACCCTGAAGACTGGCGCCGTCTATGAGGGCACCTACCTGCTGGGCACCTCCATGGCCCGTCCGGTGATCGCCAAAGCGATGGTTGAGGCCGCACTGGCGGAAGGGGCCGATGCCATCTCCCACGGTTGCACCGGCAAGGGCAACGATCAGGTACGTTTCGAAGGCGCGGTCGCCGCGCTGGCACCCCAACTGAAAGTGATCGCCCCGTGGCGGATCTGGGATATGCGCTCCCGGGAAGATCTGCTCTCCTATCTGGAGACCCGCAACATCCCCTGCAAGGCGACCCTGAAGAAGATCTACAGCCGCGACGCCAACGCCTGGCACATCTCCACCGAGGGTGGCGAGCTGGAGAGCACCTGGAACGAGCCCTCCGAAGCGGTCTGGCAATGGACCGTACCGGCCGAGCAGGCACCAGATCAGCCGGAGTACGTCAAGTTGACCGTGGCGCAGGGTGAAGTGGTGGCCGTGGATGACCAGCCGCTCAGCCCGCACCAGATCCTGATGACCCTGAACGAACGTGCCGGCAAGCACGGCGTGGGCCGCATCGACATCACCGAAAACCGGATGGTGGGCATGAAGTCCCGCGGCTGCTACGAGACCCCGGGCGGTACCGTGATGGTCGCCGCGCTGCGCGCCGTGGAAGAGCTGGTACTGGATCGCCCGACCCGCGCCTGGCGGGAGAAGCTGGGTGCCGAGTTCTCCCATCTGGTCTATGACGGTCGCTGGTTCACCCCGCTGTGCAAGGCGATCCTCGCCTCTGCCAACGCCATCGCCGAAGATCTGGATGGTGAAGTGGTGCTGAAGATGTACAAGGGTCAGGTCACCGCGGTGCAGAAGAAGTCGCCGAACAGCCTCTACTCCGAAGACTTCGCCACTTTCGGTGCCGACGAAGTGTATGACCAGAGCCATGCCGAAGGCTTTATCCGTCTCTACACCCTGGCCAGCCGGATCCGCGCCATGAAGGAGCAGCATCAGGCCATCGGTGGCGATCACACCCACGGCTAAGCAAGCGAGATAACCCGTTGATTCCGTTGAGGGGGCATGGCCCCCTCTTCTACAGGCAGAGGGCATGGCCCCTGACCCATCATCGGCGGTGTGACAAGAGCGGCAGCGCCCCGGCCGCTTCTGTGAGATAACAGGGGCTGTGTGAATATGATGCTGACGTATTTTCTCCCTTCTCCCCTTGCGGGAGAAGGGGCGGGGATGAGGGGGGAATTACCCTCACCCTAGCCCTCTCCCAGAGGGAGAGGGAACCGATTCGCAGTTGCTGGATTTGACGTGTTCAACGGCAACAGCACTCATCACCACCGCACTGTTATTCAGGAAAATACAGGGCAAGATTTCTGCGCGCAGGCCAAGAGGCCGCGCGAGTACGGCAGGCGTAAACGCCTACCGACAACGCATTCAAGGAGAGCAGTATGGCACTTTGGGGTGGACGCTTCAGTCAGGGAGCCGATAGCCGGTTCAAGCAGTTCAACGATTCGCTGCGGTTCGATTACCGCTTGGCTGAGCAGGATATTCAAGGCTCCATGGCCTGGGCCAAAGCACTGGTGAAAGTGGGCGTATTGACCGCCGATGAGCAGGGCAAGTTGCAACAGGCGATGGAGGTGCTGCTCACCTCGGTGCAGCAGGATCCCCAGCAGATCCTGAGCTCGGACGCCGAAGATATCCACTCCTGGGTCGAGAGTCAGCTGATCGCCGCCGTCGGCGATCTCGGCAAGAAGCTGCACACCGGCCGTTCGCGCAACGATCAGGTCGCCACCGACCTGAAACTCTGGTGCAAGGCGCAGGGCGAGCTGCTGCTCGGCTCCATCACAGCCCTGCAGCAGGGGCTGGTGGCCTCCGCCCGTGCCAATCAGGCCGCGGTGCTGCCGGGTTATACCCACCTGCAGCGGGCCCAACCGGTCACCTACGCCCACTGGGCGCTGGCCTATGTGGAGATGCTGGAGCGGGACTACTCCCGGCTGCAGGATGCGCTGAAGCGCCTCGATACCAGCCCGCTCGGCTGCGGTGCGCTGGCGGGCACCGCCTACGCCATCGACCGCGAAGCCTTGGCGCTCGACATGGGCTTTGCCGGCGCCACCCGCAACAGTCTGGATTCGGTCTCCGATCGGGATCACGTGGTGGAGCTGATGCACGTGGCGTCCCTCTCCATGACTCACCTGTCGCGCTTTGCCGAAGACCTGATCTTCTACAACACCGGCGAGGCTGGGTTTGTCGAGCTCTCCGATGCGGTCACTTCCGGCTCGTCGCTGATGCCGCAGAAGAAGAACCCCGATGCGCTGGAGCTGATCCGCGGCAAGAGCGGTCGGGTGGTCGGTGCCCAGATGGGCATGCTGATGAGCCTCAAGGCGCTGCCGCTGGCCTACAACAAGGACATGCAGGAAGACAAGGAGGGGTTGTTCGATGCCCTCGATACCTGGCACGACTGTCTCGATATGGCGGCGCTGGTGCTGATCGATCTGAAGGTCAACGGCGAGCGCACCATGGCGGCGGCGCAGGGCGGCTACGCCAACGCCACCGAGCTGGCGGACTATCTGGTGGCTAAGGGGATTCCATTCCGTGAAGCGCACCATATCGTCGGCGAAACCGTGGTCTTTGCCATCAGCGTGGGCCGCCCGCTAGAGGAGCTCTCCATCGGTGAATTCCAGCGCTTCAGCCCGGTGATCGAGTTCGACGTCTACCCCAATCTGGAACTGGAAGCGACCCTCGCCAAACGGGTTGCCAAAGGCGGAGTCGCCCGCGAGCAGGTGGAAGCGGCTCTCACTACTGCCGAAACCTGGCTGGCCAAACGGGTGGGTTAAACCAATCGGCTTGTCATTCGAACAAAAAAGCAAAACGGCAACCCGAGGTTGCCGTTTTTTATTGCTCGCCGCCCGTCACGCACTGGCATTAAGCAGTTGGCCAACCCCCTCCCCCATGCCATTGGGCAGGGTCTGTTTAAAGGTGCCGAGCAGTTGATCGAGATTGAGATGGCTGGCACCGAGGGAATCCTTGAGGGTATCAAGCTCGCTTTGCAGCGCATCGAGGCGGGTGCTCTGGGTGCCGCTCGCCAGCTGGTTGCGGGCGCTATCGATGGCAGCAGGTAAGGATTGGCCGCCATTCTCCTGCCCCAGAGTCTGCATCAGCTCCCCCATAAAGTGGTTGATGGCTGCGCGGTTCTGCTCGCTATTGGCCTCCTTGATGCCGAGCCGCTGGAACAGGCTCTGGACGGTCGGCGGTAGGCGCTCCTCCTGCACGGTTTGTTGCACAGGCTCAGGTTTGCTACTGCTGCCAAGCAGCTGACTGCCCAGCTTGAGGGCGATAGAGGCAAGGGGGAGCAGGTTGCTGATCATGATATCTCTCCGCGACAACGACCCTGAATGGTGTTGCCAAGAGATGTGCATAAGCGGGGCCAGCACGGCGATAAAACGTACCGCACCGGCTAATCCCTTGAATGGCTGATCTATTTGTTCAAGCAGCACCAGGAGATAGCCGAGCGCAAAGGGGTGTCAGGCGGCCAGTAGCTGCCGCCACGGGCGGTAGTGGCAATATGGTGGCAAAGCGTTTTGCCGCCCACCCGAGCCGCGACCTCTTCCTTTCACACCCTGATCGCCAACTCTTTTAGCCACTTGCGCAGCCGCCCGTTGGCGTTGAGATAGGGGGATGCACTATTGAACTGGATCATCCGCCCGAGCGTCCACTTCTCATACCAGAGGCAGCCATACAGCTGCAGGTCGCTGCGCGCCTCCACCAGTTCGATGATGTGCCCTCTGGCGGCAGCCAACCGCTGTAACAACGCCGGATAGCTGAGCCCCTCGTAATCCCGATAGAACTTTTGGGCCAGCCCGCCCAACTCGTTCCACTTAAAACCGGTTTCGGGAAAATCCACTGGCAGACCTGCCGCATCCCGCTCGATCCACTTGATCAGCAGTTCGTTCCAGCCGATAAGGTAGGCCAGCAGATTGGCAACGCTCATGGTGGTTCCCTTGCTGTGCCCTGCCAGGGTCGGCTCCCGCACCCGGCTCTCGGGGACGGCCTGCAACGCCTTGAACAACTTGCTGAAATTGGTATCGATCGCGAGTAGCAGCTCGGCCTTGTTTTGCGGGATCCCCATTGCTCTCCCCTTTTCAGGTTTACTTGCGGCGCAGCCGAGGCGATTGCCGCAACCAAGGCAGCACGTTACGCTAGCCCTCTTCATCCTGTACAGCTCATCCCGTGCAGGCTAACCATCACGGCAAGATCGGCAATGAATCAACTAATCAGCTATATCAGGGCCATTCATCGACAGGCGAGCCCCGTCACTCTCACCCGCCAAGAGAGTGAACACTATAGCGTAGCATGATGAGAGCGGCACTGTGATCCAACACCAGATAACCACCAGCTGGTTTGCCAATGGGGTCGTAATCCGCCAGCAAACCGAACAGGACGAAGCGCCATCTCAGCAGCTTTGTGCAGAGTGCTGGATCAGCTATCGGGTCATCGCCAGTCCCATTCCCATCACTCCAGCCCGCAAGCTGTTTCACAACCACTGCCAGGAGCGATTCTGGTTGAAGGTGCAGGGCATCACGCCACAAGGGTGATTGGTGTGCCCATGAACAGAACCGGCAGGGAGAAATGCAAAGAGGCTCCGAAGAGCCTCTTTTTATATCCGTGCCTGAACCCGACTCAGCCCAGCAGCATATAAAGCTGGTGAGCCGCCACACCGGCGCACAGGCCGCCGATGGTGTGGGCAACGATGGCGCGGGAGGTGAGGTGGCGATAGCCGAGGGCATCGAGCATGGCGGTGTGGGTGCTCAAAAAGCCGCTCCAGCACATCCCCATGGAGGTAAACACCGCGACCTCGTTACCGGTGATCCACCCTTTGGCGATAAAGGGGGGCACCAGCGACATAGCGGCGCCGACAGCACCGAGGGAGGTAGCCGGGAAGGCGACCAGCTCCGGCTGCTGGAAGCCAAACAGCAGGTCAAACAGCCAGCTCACCTTGGCGGCCAGCACTGGCAGCAGGGCTACCCCCTGAAACGCTTCGCCGGTATAGTCCTTGTCGCCCGGGCCAAAGGTGAGCAGCATCACGAAGGTACTGATGATCAGCACCCCGGGGATCACCGCCATCCCCAGCTCCACACCGGATTTGCCGCCATCGAGCAGAGAGTTGAGGATCCGCAGCCAGCCGGGAGCCGCCTCTTTGGTCACTCCCACCTTGGGGCCGTTGCCCGCAGGCTGGTCATCGATCAGCACTTCCCCCACCAAGGGGCGGATCATCCGCTGCATCAGTCGGGTAGAGACCACCGAGCCAACCAGTGCGCCGAGCAGCCCGATCAGCGCCGCGCTGGCAGTGGATTCACCGCTCGGCAGCTGCAAGGTGGCCATAAAGGTGACCACGATCAGCCCCATGCCGAAGGCGGTGCCGAAGTTGGTGAGCGACACCAGTTGCCACGGAGTGAAGCCTTTGCGAAAGCGGCTGTCCTTGGCGAGGCTGATCACCGCCGGGTTGTCGGAGAAGAAGGTCATCAGGGCCGCCAGTGCGGTGCGACCGGGCAGACGAAACACCGGCTTCATCAGGGGGGCCAGCAGCACCTCCAGCAGACGGATCACCCCGAACTCGCTCAAGAGCTGGCTCAGGGCACCTGAGAGCACGGTGATCCCCATAATAAAGAGCACGGTATTGAGCAGCAGCTGGTGGGCGGTATTGAACAGGGTGTTGACCATGGCAGAGAGGCCCATCTGGCTGCCGAGGTAACCGAACAGGCTGCCGAGAATAAGCAGCACCAGCACGGGTTCCATCCAGTTTCGAATGGCGGCAAGTCGCCCCTTTGATTCTATAACTACATGATTTTCCATATCTATCCTGCGGTTCATCTGTGCGTGTGTGGTTGTTTTTATGGTTAAAAAATGGCTGCGCCAAATAGAAAAAAGCCCTTGTCTTGCGACAAGGGCTTTTTGAATTGGCTCCTCCTACTGGACTTGAACCAGTGACATACGGATTAACAGTCCGCCGTTCTACCGACTGAACTAAGGAGGAATTGTAATTGGTGCCCAGAGACGGAATCGAACCGCCGACACGGGGATTTTCAATCCCCTGCTCTACCGACTGAGCTATCTGGGCAAATGGTGCCGGCTACCGGAATCGAACTGGTGACCTACTGATTACAAGTCAGTTGCTCTACCTACTGAGCTAAGCCGGCACACTTTAAACCATTGTGCATGAACAAATTTTTTATTTCATGGCACTAAAATTGGTGCCCAGAGACGGAATCGAACCGCCGACACGGGGATTTTCAATCCCCTGCTCTACCGACTGAGCTATCTGGGCGTGGGCGCTATTAAACGGATTTTAAGGCGGATGGTCAACGGGAAATTTCACTTTTTGTCTCGTTCGTCTCTTTTTTGCGCAACATCGTCCTTCTGCCACTTCTTCGGCACAGCCCGCGCCTTTTCGCCCCCAGACTCTGGGTTCCTCCCCCTTGAGCAGGCGGGAGATGTTCTCGTGATGGCGGATCAGAATGAGGCAGGAGAGCAGGGAGACTGGCAGGGTATATTCAGGTTTGAGCAGGTAGGTAAAGAGCGGCGTCAGCAGCACGGTAATGATGGAGGCCAGCGAGGAGTAGCCACTCACCAGCAGCACCAGCAGCCAGGTGCCAATCACGGCGCCCCCCATGGTAAAGCCGATGGGCATCATGGTCCCCAGTGCCGTGGCGACCCCTTTGCCACCGCGAAAATGAAAGAAGATGGGGTACATATGGCCGAGGCAGGCGGCGACCCCGATAAAGCCGAGGTAGACGGGTTTGATCTGCAGATACCAGGCGAGATAGACGGGCACAGTCCCCTTGAGCACATCGAGCAACAGCACCACCAGCGCCGCCATCCGGCCACCGAGGCGCAGCACATTGGTTGCCCCCGGATTGTGGGAGCCATGATCCCGCGGGTCGGGCAGACCGGTGCAGCGGGAGACCAGCACAGCACTGGATAGTGAACCACCCAGGTAGGCCAGAATAATCATCAAAATCGTCAGGGCCGTCATCTTGGTCGTTTTTACCACGATATGAATGGGGTATGATGCGGGCCACATACGCTGGCATGGGCCCATGCCCACCCAGAGCGCCTCGGCAAGCCTGTTGCCCGGCCAGCATCCCTGCGCTGTCATCACAGCCCATCAAGAGTAAAGAAGAAGTACAGTCATGGACAAGGTGTTTATTCGCGGACTCGAAGTTTTGACCACCATAGGTGTATATGAGTGGGAGAAGGGCATTCGCCAAAAGCTCCGTTTTGACCTCGAGATGGGGTTCGACAACCGCCCCGCGGCAGCAACCGACGACATCAATCTGGCACTGGATTATGCCGACCTCTCCAACAAGATTTGCGAGCATGTCAGCGGCAAGGTCGTCGAGCTGGTCGAGACCATGGCCGAGCAGGTTGCCATGCTGGTGCTCGCCGACGAGCGGGTGCAGTGGGTCAAGGTCACCCTCACCAAGCCGGGCGCCGTGCCCAATGCCGCCGGGGTCGGCGTCGAGATCCTGCGCCATCGCACGCCAGCCGCGAGCAGCAACTGATGACCACCATCTATATCAGCCTCGGCTCCAACATCGAGCGGGATCGCCATATTCGCGCCGGGCTAGATGCCCTGCACGCCGAATTTGGCGAGCTGCGGGTCTCCCGGGTATTCGAGAGTGAGGCGGTCGGCTTCAACGGCCGCCCCTTCTACAACCTGGTGGCGGCGGCCGAGACCGATCTGCCACTGGCCACCGTCTGCCAGCGACTGCGGGCCATGGAGTTCGCCCACGGCCGCGAGCCGGATGCCAAGAAGTTCGCCCCGCGCACCCTGGACCTCGATCTGCTGCTCTATGGCGATCTGGTCTGCGACACCCCGCTGGTGCTGCCGCGCGGTGAAGTGCTCACCAACGCCTTCGTGCTGTGGCCGCTGGCCGAGCTGGCCCCCAAACTGCGCCACCCCGTCGATGGCCGCACCATGGGCGAGCTGTGGCAAGCCTATGACAAGGACTCCCAGCAGCTGTGCCCCATTCCCTTTCACTGGGAAGCGTGCGAATTGCAGCATCACTGATCCGCAAGGGCGCCTCACGGCGCCCTTGTTGTTTGCACGGACAGGGTTGCTTATCACGGATAAGAAAGTGTCATTGGGCCTGACCCTGCGAGGCTGGCAGGATAGCGCCCACTACAGGAGAACCCCATGCCACTCGATACCATTCACCACTTCAACTGCCAGCTGCTGGCCGAACTGCCCCACCAGCGCTATGAGCATGAACCCATCCTCGACTACGCCACCGATGAAAAGGTCAAGGCCCGCCTCGGCTGGCAGGCTGAGTTCAGCAAGACCCTGTTTCTCAAATTCAAGGATGGCCGCTTCGCCCTGCTGCTGACCCACAGGGACGGGCGGCTCGACAACAAGGCGGTCAAGGCCGCACTCGGTGCCAAGCCCTCCATCTGCACCGCTGAAGAGATGCAGGCGGAGATCGGCTGCCTGCCGGGGGCGGTCTGCCCCTTCCTGCCGCGCGCCGATATTCCGCTACTGGTGGACCCGCAACTGCTCAACCACACCGCCTTCACCTGGACTCCGGGCCACCCGGAGCAGACCTTTCTGCTGGCGACCGAGCATCTGGCCGAAGTGCTGGCGCAGCTTCCCTGCGAGGTCAGCTATCTGCCCGCGCCGACGGCGTAGCCCCATCGCGCGCCAGCTGGGCGAAGATCAGCGCAGCCAGCATGGAGAGCAACCCGACACAGAGGTAGGTAAGGTGGAACCCGGCCAGCCACTGACCCTCGGCCACTAAGGTGCCCGCTGAGGTGCCCGCCGAGAAGAGCCCGAGCAGG
The DNA here is from genome assembly GCF_051920165.1 of Aeromonas sp. 11P. Classification (NCBI taxonomy): domain Bacteria; kingdom Pseudomonadati; phylum Pseudomonadota; class Gammaproteobacteria; order Aeromonadales; family Aeromonadaceae; genus Aeromonas; species Aeromonas sp. 11P. Next base: position 3,349,489 of record NZ_JBQBDJ010000004.1, on the reverse strand, counting down.
CTGGCGGCAATCGCCACCCCCAAACTCATGGAGAGCTGCATCACCACCGAGAGCAGACCGTTGCCACTGCTGGCCAGGGTCGGGCTGAGATCTTGCAGCGTGAGAGTGTTCATGGCGGAGAACTGCAGCGAGTTGATGGCACCGAAGATCGCCAGCCAGCCCAGCAAGACCCCGTAGGGGAGCTGGTTGTCGATAAAGTAGAAGCTGGCGATCATCGCCCCCAGCAACAGGGTGTTGCCGATCAGAATGCGGCGATAGCCCACTTTTGGAATCAGCTTGTTCACCAGCGTCTTGGTCAGCATGGCGCCAATCACGGTGGGGATCATGGTCATCCCCGCCTTGCTCGGGGAGAAACCGAGCCCCAGCTGGAGAAACAGCGGGGTGAGGAAGGGCATGGCGCCGCTGCCGAGGCGGGCAAACAGGTTACCCCAGATGCCGATGGCAAAGGTGGTGGTCTTGAACAGGCTCAGGCTAAAGAGCGGCTGCGGTGCATTGGCAGCATAGAGCCAGTAGCTCGCCATCGCCGCCAAGCCGAAGATCAGTGCAAACAGCGCCCAACCGGTGGAGATGCTGTGCTCCCCCAGCCCCTGCAAGCCGACCGACACCAGCACCATGCCAACGCTGAACATCACAAAGCCCTGCCAGTCGAACCGGGCGGTCTGCTGCCGCAGCTCCGGCATAAAGTGCCAACTGGCAATAAAGCCGAGCAACCCCACCGGCAGGTTGATGAGAAACACCCAGTGCCAGCTCGCCACTTCCACCAGCCAGCCACCGAGTGCCGGCCCCATCAGCGGGCCGAGCAGCCCAGGGATGGTGACAAACGACATCACCCGCAGCAGCTCGTGCTTGTCATAGACCCGCAGCACCGCCAACCGTCCGACAGGCATCAGCAGCGCACCGCCAATCCCCTGAAGCACACGGGCGGCCACCAGCATGGAGAGGGAATTGGAGGCGGCACAGGCGAGCGAGCCGAGGGTAAAGAGCGAGATGGCGGCCAGATAGATGCGGCGGGTACCGAATCTGTCTGCCAGCCAGCCAGAGGCCGGGATCAGCAACGCCACCGTCAACATGTAGGCAATGATCACCGACTGCATCTGCAGCGGGCTCTCTCCCAAGGTCTCGGCCATGCTGGGCAGGGCGGTGTTGAGAATGGTGCCATCCAGCGCCTGCATAAAGAAACCGACCGCCGCCAGCAGGGGCAGCCACTTGCGCTGGGCCGGGGTCACCCCGAGTGAAACTTCCGCCATAACAGACCACCTCCACTTCAGGAATAAAAAGACCCGCTCTCGTTGTTACGGGCGGGTCATGTCAGACATCATGCATCCGGCTGGCCAAGCATGGCCTTGAGCCGCTCTTCCAGAGTGGGCTCGGGGGCCTTGAGCGTATCAAGGAAGAGCCGCTCTATCCCGGCCTTGTCCTGACTTTTCACGATAAACACCAGTCGGGACTGGGCCTTGCCCTCCGGCCAGTCGCCCAGCGCCTGCAGCGGATAGAGCTGGCCGTGGACACCGTGGATCACCACAGGCTGGCTCTCCCCTTCCAGCTGCAATATCCCCTTGAGGCGCAGCAGGGCATCGCCATATTGGGCCTGCACCGCATCGATGGCAGCCAGCAGACGAGAGGGCTTGAGCGGCTCGCCGATGCGAAGAGAGAAACTCTCGATGTTGCCATGCTCGAAGTGGGTGGGCGCCGCCGTGCCCACCTTGGCGGCGAACGGCTTCATCTTCGGCTGCATCGGCGAGGCCAGCCCCTGCTTGGGGGATTCGGTGCGCAGCCATGCCAGCAGCTGGCGCACATCGCGCCCGGCCGCTTCGTTGTAGGCGCCCAGCTTCTCCAGCACCGCTGGCGACAGTTCGCCATTGGTCACCTGCTGGATCGGGGCCGCCGGGTTGAGGGCCGCCAGCTGGGCTTCGACCCGCGCCAGCTGCTCGCCATCCACCAGATCCCCCTTGCTCACCACCAGCAGATCCGCCAGCGCCACCTGTTTCACCGCTTCATATTGAGCCGCCAGCTGCTGCTCGATATGGCCGGCATCCACTACGGTGACGGTGCCATCGAAGCGGTAGCGCTGGGCGATAAAGCCCTCTTCCCTCAACGTGAAGAGCACGGGGGCCGGATCTGCCAGACCGGTGGTCTCGATAATCAGCCGCTTGAACGGTTTGATCTTGCGCTGGATGGCCTTCATAAACAGCCCCTGCAGCGCCTCCACCAGAGAGCCCTGCACCGAGCAGCAGATGCAGCCGGAGTCGAGCAGTATCACCTGCTCATCCACCTGCTGCACCAGATGGTGATCCAGCCCCACCGAGCCGAACTCGTTGATTAGCACGGCGCACTCACCAAGCTCCGGCTGCTTGACCCAGTGGTTGAGCAGCGTTGTCTTGCCGCTGCCGAGAAAGCCGGTCAGCAGGGTCACAGGGATACGGGTATCTTGCATATCGGTCATGTCAGATCCTTACCGGTTGGCAAACAGGTCGCTGAGCCAGCGGTTTTCAAAGCGGCCATGCGGGTCGAGTTCACGCTGCAAAGCCACGAAGTCGTTCCAGCGCGGCAGCAGGGCCGGGAAGTCGTAGAGATCCATCGCCAGATGCTTGCCGAAATGGGGGATGCCGCCGAGCGGCACCAGCAGTTGCTGCAGCTCGCGCATCTGCTCCATGGAGCCATTGACGAAGGTGCCGTCCGCTGCCAGATAGACCAGAAAACCGATCCAGCAGACCGACTGGCCATAAGCGGCGCTGAGCCAGGCCTCGGAAGGGCCGGTACAACGCAGGATAAAGGGGTAGTGCAGCACGCCCGGATTGGCCTGCTGCCAAGCCTGCAGGGTCTCCAGCGCCTCGTTCATCCGATGCAGCGGTACCGCCACCTCGCAGTTGATCTGGGGGGCCGGGATACCCTTGCAGAGGATCTGGTAGACGTTGCCCACCAGATCGGAGGCATCCTTGAAGCGGCGTACTGTCTCGAAGTGCTCACCGGCCAGCGCCTCATCCTTGGTGTCTTTCGCCATCTTCTGCAGGGTGGCGTCAATGGTGGCGTTCATGCGGGCGTCGATATCGCCATCCAGCAGCAGCGGCTCGCTGCCGCCAGCGCGGTAACGGGCAACCTCCTCCTCGGAGGCGGGATCCACCAGCCAGATGTGACTCTCGCCGGTCCAGGCAAACCACCAGCTCTTCACGAAGGCGTGCTCGCGGTTGAGCCGCTCGTTGTGCTCCAACAGGAAGGGGTAGTCGGTGGTGAACTTGGTGCAGCGCATGATGCGGTTCGGTACGGTACGCAGGGTGACGTCGAGCAGGATGCCGAGCATCCCCATCCCCATCACGAAGGCGCCGAAGCGCGGATCGGTGCGATCCACCCGGATGATATCGCCATTGGCCAGCATCACCGTCATCGCCTCCACCGCATCGCAGAGGGCAGACTGGTGCAGCCCCTGACCGTGGGTGCCGGTGCTGAGGGCGCCGCCCAGAGTCTGGATGCCGATGACACCGGGGGATACGGGCAGCATCCGCTCCATGGCGATCAGCTCGGCATAAACGGTATCGAGCGGCGTCCCCGCCTGATAGGTCACGGCATCCGCAGTTTTCGCCAGCTGGCCGCGCAGGTGGTGCAAGTCAACCAGCAGCGCCTGACTGCCCTCGGCATAGACGCTGTGAATGGGTTCGAAAGAGAGGCCGGAGCCGATAAGGCGCAGCTTGCGCTCGGGATGTTCCCGCAGCAGCGCTTGCAACTCGTCGCGGGTTTTCGGGCGCCATACCTGATCCAGCGCCCCGAGGGGATTGGTTCTCGACCAGTTGAACAGCACCTCCCGATTACCGATCGCCTTGATGCTGTGAAATGCCTGGAACTGAACCGTCATACCGCGCCTCATCTTTTACTGACGTCAAAATGAGCGCCGATTCTACCGAAAAGCGAGCCACAAGGCATGGAAAACAAGCCCCTGCACTCGAGGGGGGATAGGGAGAGAGCACTCCCTTACCCTGCCAGACAGGAGCGTGGCCGCCCGTCTGTCACCGATAGATCAGGTGGCGTTCGGGATGCCTCGCACCCCATCTGGCTGCCGGGTTTGTGCCTCTTTCGGCAGCAGCTCCTCGCAGAACTGGCGCAGCGGCATGGGGCGGGCAAACAGGTACCCCTGCAGATAATCGACCCCTTTGGCCCTGAGGTAGTCAGCCTGACGCTCGCTCTCCACCCCTTCCGCCACCAGCGCCAGACCAAGCCGGGTCGCCAGATCGATCACGTTGTCCACGATATGTTCCGAGAGCGACTCGGTACCGATGCGGGCGATAAAGGATTTGTCGATCTTGAGGTAATCCACATGAAACTGCTGCAGGTAAGCCAAGCTGGAGTGGCCGGTGCCAAAGTCGTCGATGGCGAGTTTGACCCCCATCTCGTCCAGCTGGCGGAACAGGGAGAGGGTCTGGGGATCTGACATCAACAACTCCCGCTCGGTCAGCTCCAGCACCAGTACCACCTGACCTGGCGCAAAATGGTCGAGAAATCGTCGGCATTCGCCCAACAAGCCAACCTCACGACAATGGGCGGCACTGATATTGAAGCTGATGTGAAATCCATGGGGTACCAGAGCCCGATCCGTACCCAGCTCCCTTGCAACCTCTTCCATGATCAGGGTCGTCATCGGTACGATGAGGCCGCTCGCCTCCGCCTGGGGGATGAAGAGATCGGGACGGATCAACCCGGCCGACGGATGTTGCCAGCGCATCAATACCTCGGCGCCCATCACTTTCTGACCATCCGACGCGACGAGGGGTTGCAGATAGGGCACGAACTCCCGGTTTCGAAGACCTCGTTCCAACTCGCTGACAGGTGAACGAGGCCTCCCCAGCAGCCACCAGATCAGGATGGAAAAGCCCAGAGAGATGCTCGCCAGGAGAGTCGTACTCCACCGTCTATCCTTCCACAGGGAGTACCAGAGCGAGGGAATCTCGTATCCGGCATAGATAGAGAGCGGATAACGGGCAGAGGGGATCTCGTGACTAGCCAAGGCGGGGAGTGCCACTGCTTGCTCAGTCAACACTCCCTCATCATTCAGCCACTGACTTCCCACATGGAGTAACAGTTTGCAAGGACGGCCACTGATCACCATCATGAAGCGCAGGTACTCGCCATCTATGGTACTGACTGCCGCCCCTTTGTCGCCATTGTCCCGCAGGATCAGCAAGGGGTGATCAGGCCTAACCTGGCTCCCCGAGACCAGACGCAGACGCCCGTCAACGTAGTTGTCACGCTGGTCTGGCCACTGGATAGGGCCAAACAAAGAGTTGCAGTAAACTTCCTCCTCCCCCGCCAGATTGACGGTACGTACGAAGGGCACTATGGCTACCTGCTCCCGCAGGGTAAACAGGGCCCGATCGCACGATTTGCCGAGGAAAGGAAAGATCGCCTGATTGGCCTTCTCTGCATGTGCCAGCATGGTTTCCATCAGTGAGACCGCTTGTCTGGCGGACTCCTCAGACTGACGCTCCAACGTCTGTACATGGCTGCAGTACAACAGCCAGAGACCCAGCGCAAAAGGCAGACCAAACAGCAGCAAGGAACAACCCAAGCGAAGCCAGGGGCGGGAAAAATCCAAGTTTGGCAATGTCATAGACATTAAAGGCACCATACAGCAAACATGGCGCCCCAATATAACAAACGTTGCTGAACCGAGGCCTAATGCGAGCAAAGATCAACCACATGGATTACTAAACAACCACACCCAGCTCGCCCGATGGCGAGGTTCAGGCGCTGGCGCCTGAGCCCTCGGTCACCGGAGCCGAAGACAAGAGGAGAGTCTCGCCAACCTGCAGCTCCTCGCAGAACTGGCGCAGCGGCATGGGGCGGGCAAACAGGTAACCCTGCAGATAGTCGACCCCTTTGGCCCTGAGGTAGTCAGCCTGACGCTCGCTCTCCACCCCTTCCGCCACCAGCGCCAGACCGAGCCGAGTCGCCAGGTCGATCACGTTGTCCACGATATGTTCCGAGAGCGACTCGGTACCGATGCGGGCGATAAAGGATTTGTCGATCTTGAGGTAATCCACATGGAACTGCTGCAGGTAAGCCAGGCTGGAGTGGCCGGTGCCAAAGTCGTCGATGGCAAGTTTGACCCCCATCTCATCCAGCTGGCGGAACAGGGAGAGGGTCTGGGGATCTGACATCAACAACTCCCGCTCGGTCAGCTCCAGCACCAGTACCACCTTGCCGGGGACGAAGTGGCCGAGGAAGGCGCGACACTCGGCCAGCAGGGCAAAATCGTGGCAATGGGCGGCGCTGATGTTGAAGCTGATATGAAACCCATCGGGCAACTGCTCCTGAGAGCGGTTCAACCGTGTCGCCACCTGCTTCATGATATGGGTGGTCATGGGGACGATCAGTCCCGACTCCTCCGCTTGCGGAATAAAGAGATCGGGTCGGATCACCCCTTCATTGACATGCTCCCAGCGCATCAGCACTTCGGCGCCCATCATCTTGCCGTCGTGGCTGGCAATCAGCGGCTGCAGATAGGGAACAAACTCCCTGGCCCGCAGGGCGCGTCGCAATTCATCTGTTGGCGAGCCGGGACGCCCCAGCACCCACCACACCAGCCAGGCCAGCAAAAGAGAGGATACCGCCAGCCACGACAGCGCCACATGCCGCGCGGCCCACAGCGACTTCCAGTAGACCGGCATGACATAACCGGCATGGATGGTGAAAGGATAATGGGATGAGGTGAGGGCCTGGCTGATCCCGCGATGGAGGGTGGGTGCCTCACTCAGATAGCGGCCAGCCTCATCAAGCCAGGCCGACCCCACCTGCAGATAGAGCGCACTGGATTTTCCGCTCATGGTGAGCATGAAGCTGAGCTGGGTACTGTCGATGGCACTCAAGGCGGCATCCTTGCCCTGTTCGGTGCGCACCACCAGCAGCGGGTGATTCTGCCGCACCCGGTTGCCACTCATCAGCAGCAGCTTGCGGCCGGTGTAGATGGAGCCATCATCGGCATCATTGGCCTCACCAAACAGCGAAGTGCAATTGATGATGCCGTTTCGCACCAGATTAACCGAACGCAGGAAGGGCTCGAGGGCGACCTTCTTGCGCAGCACCAGCAGGTTGTCGCGACAGGGAGCATTCACCAGAGGCAGCACAGAGCGGTTGGCCTGCTCCGCATGATCCAGCATCGACTCCATCAGGGCTCTGGCCTTGTGGGCCGAGGCGCTGGATTCCGCTTTCAGCTCCTGCACATAATTGCTGTGGATGAGCCAACCTCCCACCAGCAGCGGCAGGGTAAAGACCAGCAAGGCACCGCCGAAACGTAACCCGGTTCGGGAAAGATCGATCCTGAACAGAAACATAAAGAACCACGCCGCAATTCGTCAGGCCTGCCAACGCAAGCACCCAGTGAACAGATATCCACTTTCCCTCGATAACGATGCCTCATCATTACCGCACATAACCGAACAACATAACCCAAAGCGTTTATAAAACGAACCACCAAACAGGTGGTTGGATCTCTCTAGCAAGGATCGTGCAAACAATCTTCAACAAAGACGGTGAATAACACACAAATAAATAATGCCGCGTAAATACGCGGCATTATTAGCTTCTTATCACGCAAATCGCGCAAGAACTCCGTTAAACGGCTTGCTGCAGGATCACCGCATCGGCCTTCTTGGTGTAGGAGGCGATCTCGTTGAAGTTGAGGTAGCGGTAAGTATCTGCCGCAGTGGCATCCAGCGCCTTGGCGTATTGCAGGTACTCCGCCACGGTCGGGATCTTGCCGAGGATGGCGGCAACGGCGGCCAGCTCCGCAGAGGCCAGATAGACGTTGGCACCTTTACCCAGACGGTTCGGGAAGTTACGGGTGGAGGTAGAGACCACCGAGGCCCCTTCCGCTACCCGGGCCTGGTTGCCCATGCAGAGGGAACAGCCCGGGATCTCGATGCGGGCACCGACCCGGCCGAAGATGCCGTAGTAGCCCTCTTCGGTCAGCTGATCCTTGTCCATCTTGGTGGGTGGCGCGATCCACATGCGTGTCGGCAGCTCGCCCTGATACTTCTCGAGCAGTTTGCCGGCGGCGCGGAAGTGGCCGATGTTGGTCATGCAGGAACCGATGAACACCTCGTCGATCTTGTCACCAGCCACGTCGCTCAGCAGACGGGCATCATCCGGATCGTTCGGCGCACACAGGATCGGCTCCTTGATGGTAGCCAGATCGATCTCGATGATTTCGGCGTACTCGGCATCCTTGTCCGCTTCCATCAGGGTCGGGTTGGCCAGCCACTCTTCCATCCCCTTGATGCGACGGGTGATGGTGCGCACGTCACCGTAACCTTCAGAGAGCATCCATTTCAGCATCACGATGTTGGACTTCAGATACTCGATGATCGGCTCTTTATCCAGCTTGATGGTGCAACCGGCAGCGGAGCGCTCGGCGCTGGCGTCAGCCAGCTCGAAGGCTTGTTCCACCTTAAGGGTCGGCAGACCTTCGATCTCAAGGATGCGGCCGGAGAAGATGTTCTTCTTGCCCGCTTTCTCGACGGTCAGCAACCCCTTCTGGATGGCGGCGTAGGGGATGGCATGAACCAGATCACGTAGAGTGATGCCCGGCTGCAGCTCGCCCTTGAAGCGCACCAGCACAGATTCCGGCATATCCAGCGGCATCACGCCGGTAGCGGCGGCGAACGCCACCAGACCGGAGCCCGCCGGGAAGGAGATACCGATGGGGAAACGGGTGTGGGAGTCACCACCGGTACCCACGGTATCCGGCAGCAGCATGCGGTTTAGCCAGGAGTGGATGACGCCGTCACCCGGACGCAGAGAGACACCGCCGCGGTTCATGATGAAGTCCGGCAGGGTGTGGTGGGTCTGTACGTCGATGGGCTTGGGATAAGCCGCGGTGTGGCAGAAGGACTGCATGGTCAGATCGGCGGAGAAGCCGAGGCAGGCCAGATCCTTGAGCTCGTCGCGGGTCATCGGGCCCGTGGTGTCCTGAGAGCCGACCGTGGTCATCTTGGGCTCGCAGTAAGTGCCCGGGCGAATGCCCTTCACGCCGCACGCCTTGCCCACCATCTTCTGGGCCAGGGTGAAGCCTTTACCGGTATCGGCCACCGGCTGCGGGCGACGGAATACGGTGGAGAACGGCAGACCCAGCGCTTCGCGGGCCTTGTCAGTCAGACCACGACCGATGATCAGCGGAATACGGCCACCGGCGCGCACTTCGTCGATCAGCACGTCGGTTTTCAGTTCAAACTGCGCCAGCACCTGTTCGGTGCCGTGTTTGCAGATCTTGCCGGCATAGGGGTAGATGTCGATCACATCGCCCATTTCCAGCTTGGAGACGTCCACTTCGATGGGCAGAGCGCCGGCATCTTCCATGGTGTTGAAGAAGATCGGGGCAATCTTGCCACCCAGACAGACACCGCCAGCGCGCTTGTTCGGCACGAACGGAATGTCGTCGCCCATAAACCAGAGCACCGAGTTGGTGGCGGATTTACGGGAAGAACCGGTACCGACCACGTCACCCACATAGGCAAGCGGGAAGCCTTTCTCTTTCAGGGCATCGATGGTCTTGATGGGGCCGACGGCGCCATCCTTGTCCGGAGTAATGCCGGGACGGGCGTTTTTCAGCATCGCCAGGGCGTGCAGCGGAATGTCCGGGCGGGACCAGGCGTCCGGTGCCGGAGAGAGGTCGTCGGTGTTGGTTTCGCCGGTCACCTTGAACACGGTGACGGTGATCTTCTCGGCCAGCTCCGGGCGGGAGAGGAACCATTCGGCATCAGCCCAGGACTGCATCACCTGTTTGGCGTGGACATTGCCCGCCTTGGCCTTCTCTTCCACGTCGTGGAAGGAGTCAAACATCAGCAGGGTGTGGGAGAGCCCCTTGGCGGCAAGCGGCGCTAGAGTGGCGTGATCCAGCAGGTCGATCAGCGGCTGAATGTTGTAACCACCCTGCATGGTGCCCAGCAGCTCGACAGCTTCGGCGGCAGTCAGGATGGGAGAGTGGGCTTCGCCCTTGGCGACGGCGGTGAGGAAACCGGCTTTGACATAGGCCGCTTCATCAACACCGGGGGGAATACGGGAGGACAACAGCTCTTTCAGAAAGTCTTCTTCGCCAGCGGGCGGGTTCTTGAGCAGCTCAACCAGGGCGGCGACCTGCTCTGCATCCAGAGGTTTGGCAACCACGCCCTCGGCGGCACGTTCTGCGACGTGTTTACGGTATGTTTCAAGCACGACTAATTCCTCTTTGGTCTTTTTTTGGGGTTCGCCCACGCTCGCGGCGATCGTCCTTGCGGGACACCCCGTAGGGTGCTCCCCACTATATAAGTTTTAACGACTAATTAAAATCCAAACCCTGTTTACTTATTCACCACAAAATCGTAACCAATTAAACAGACTGGTATTTTTTGAAAATTAATTGAACGCCCTCAATAAGAGTTAACAAATTGGCATCATTTCGGCATTATTCGAACGTACTGCCCAATTGCAGATAGAAGACGTCATTGCCCCCCTCTGCCATGCCGTAGCCGAGGAACACAGGGCCGAGGAAGCTCTCCACCCCGACATAAAGCGAACCGGCGGTAAACGAGCTCTCCAGACTGATATCCTCCCCCTTGTTCCAGACCCCGCCCTGCTCCAGAGATCCACCCAGATAGAGCGGCATCTTGAGGGCACCGAAGTCGTTGTCTGCCACCCGATAGATGTAACGCAGGCCACCAAACAGGCTGTAGCGACCGCTCAGCTGGTAGCGCTGGAAACCGGAGAGGCGGAACAGTCCGCCCAGATCCTGAATATGCAGCGGCACCACCTCTTCACTGCCCGAGCCGCCCCCTTCGAGGATCAGGTTGAGGCTGTGCCTGTCCCATGACCAGGGCTTGATCATCGAGAGCTGATAATTCCAGCCTTCACTGCGGCCATCTGCCGACTCGAGTCCATCCACACTGACGTGTGAGTGGCCCAGTTTCATGTCCCATTTCACCCCCTGATAGGGGAAATAGCGGCTATCCAGATTGTCGTGTTCAAAGCGGACATAGGGGCCCCACGCCGTAGCATCCATCTCCAGCCCCTTGAAGTTCTTCACATCAATCGTGCCCAGTTGTCCCTCCAGCCCCATCGACAACCGGCTCCAGGGCTGGCGGTTCCAGCCCACCGCCAGATCACCGCTGAAGAAGGAGTAATCGGAGTCGAGATAGCTTATCGAAACCGCCTCTGGATCCGGATTGGGGAAAAACAGACGGCGCAGGGTCTGGTCATAGGCCAGACTCGCCTCACCATAGAAGGTCTGGGAGGGTTCGAGCGGGGTATAGAAGTCGGTCTTGATATGTTTGGCCGTGCCCAGCGACGCCTCGGTCAGCCACTCCGCCCCCCAGTCATTGACGTTGGTGAGGGTGTAGGACATGCCAACGTTGTAGTTGGAGGTGTTCTCGAAGTCATCGGTGAAACCGAACTGGAAGTTGAGGTAGCCCGGCCCCCAGTTCTTCTCGCTGGCATCCACCAGCAGCACGTTCTCCCCGTCACGCTCCTCCACCTCGTAGGTGATGCGGTCAAACGACTCAAGGGCATAGAGGCGGCGAATGCCCGCTTCCAGACTCTCGTTGGTCTGGATCTTGTCAGGCCGCACTTTGAGCATGGCGCGCACCGTCTCGTCGGAGAGGCGAGACTTGTTGATGATCTCCACCTTGTCGATGAAGTAGGCGGGCTGACCGCTACGCTCGGCACGGCGGCTCAGCTTCTGGTTGCGATAGGCGTTGTACTGCGCCTTGGTGAGCGACAGCTTATCGAGTTGCAGCGACAACTTGTCAGCCGCCGTCTCACCGATCTTGATCCCCTCCGGCATCCGGGCAAAGTCGGCGATCCCCATATCGCCAAACTCGGGGGCGATCAGAATATCCTTCGGTCCCATCAGCGCCTTCTGCTTGTCGGTGCCGACCTGGGTCATGTAGGTGGTGAGCTGGTCGATCATCGCCAACCCTGACTTGAGGGACTCACGGGTACGCAGCTTGGCACCGATATCCACCGCGATCACCACGTCGGCCCCCATCGCCTTGGCGACATCCACCGGCATGTTGTTGACGCTGCCGCCATCCGCCAGGATGTGTCCCTCCCACTCCACCGGCTTGAGGGCGCCGGGAATGGACATGGAGGCCTGCATCGCCTTGGCGAGGCTGCCGTGATCGAGCACAAAGGGGGTGACCGTCTCCATGTCGGTCGCCATGGCGCGGTAGGGAATGGGGAGATCATCGAAACTCGCCTGCACCGGCAGGTTGGAGGTGGCCCCCCGCAACAGGCTGGCCATGGATTGGCCCTGGAAGAAACCGTCCGGCAATTGGGTGGTGTCGCCATTCACCCCGATATCGGTGCGCAGCTGATACTGCTCGTTCTGCTGCTTCTTGCGCAGCGACAGCTCGTCGCGGCCAACCTTGTCCTGATACCCCTTGTTCCAGTCGATGGCCAGAGTGGTGCGCTCCACCTCCTCGGCACTGAGCCCCATGGCGTACATCCCCGCCACATAAGAGCCCATGCTGGTGCCGACTATGATGTCGACCGGGATCCGTTTCTGCTCCAGCACCTTGAGGATGCCGATATGGGCCGATCCCTTGGCGCCGCCGCCGCTGAGCACCACCGCAATTTTCGGACGATCCCCCTGTGCCGCCACAGCCAGCAACGGGCAGGCCGCCAGCATCACCAAAAGCAGACGGGTCCATCCCGCACCTAAGCTGCGCATCATATTTTCCATATTATTCAGAGGGTCAGTCACCAAGGATGGCCTCTACTATAAGGGGCCCGGCAGTTAGCGCAACCGTCAATCCGCCTCCCGCCTGTGCTGCATGGCGAAGGGGCACGCCGCCGCCCCTGTGAGCGCAAACGTAATCCGCAAATAAAGGGCTGCAAGCCTCATGGGTAGCGCCGCGCTGCCGCTAATATGAGCGTCGTCAATCTCAACCTTTTGAGCACCTTTATGCTGGCAACCCTCACGCTTAAACAAAAAATACTGGCCACGGTCACCCTGGCCGTGGTCGTCTCCTGCCTGCTGGTAGGCTACTTCAGCCAACGCTCGGCCCAGCAACTGATCGAAAACCGGATGTTCGAGCAGGAGCTGCCCAACCTGACCCAGCGGATCAGCAAGGAGATTGAGCAGGATCTCCACGGCATCGCCCAGGCCGCCCGCCAACTGGCCACCGACCGCTTCATCCTCGACTGGGTAGATCGGGGCATGCCCAAAGAGCAGGAGCCGATCCTCATCAACCAGCTCAAGGATGTGGCCAACCAGTATGGTCTGGTGACCGCCTCCTTCGCCGATCGCCAGACCGCAGCCTACTACAACCAGGATGGCTTTCTGCGCAACCTGACACCCACGCAAGACGCCTGGTTCTATGACTACACCAAGAGCCAGAAGGAGATGACCCTCAGCATCTTCCGCGAGAGCAACGGCGAGGTGAAGCTGTTCGTCAACTTCCAGCAGCTCAACGGGCGCGGGCTGGCGGGCTTTGCCAAATCCCTCGACACCATGGTGACCATGGTCTCCAACTTCCGGCTGGAAGAGAGCGGCATCGTCTTTATGGTCGATGGCAGTGGCAAGGTGAAGCTCCACCCCGAGGCCAACCGCATCGAACGCGATACTCTGGGCGGCATCGCCAGCGGTGATACCGGTAGCCTGCTGGCCAAACGTCCCTTTGCCGTCATCAACGCTGAAGTCAATGGCGAGCCCATGGTACTGGCCAGCAGCTATATCCCGCTGCTCGACTGGTATCTGGTGGCCCAGGTGCCAGAAGCCGAGATCTATGCCGAGCTGGATCAGACCCGCAACGAGATCCTGATGATCTCGCTGGTGATTGCGCTGGCTATGGGGCTGATGGGGATGCTGCTGGCAGGCTCGGTCAGCCGCCCGCTCAACGAGCTGGCCCGCCTGTTCAAGGAGCTGGGCAGCGGCGATGGGGATCTCACCCAGCGCCTCAAGGTGGAAGGACGTGACGAGCTGAGTCAGGTCGCCACCGGCTTCAACAACTTCGTCGCCAAGATCCACGGCTCCATCGAGCAGGTAGCAGAGAACTCCCGCCAGCTCGCCGCCACCGCCAACGAGGTGGCCAACAAGGCGCAGCTGACCCAGCATAACTGTACTGCCCAGCGTGACCGCACCGTGCAGGTGGCCACCGCTATCCACGAAATGGGAGCCACGGTGAGCGAGATCGCCGGTAACGCCTCGCTGGCAGCCGAAGTAGCCAGACAGGCCAACGATCAGGCCGATGCGGGTGCGGTAGTGGTGGCGCAGGCGCGCCACGGCATCGTCGACCTCTCCGGCGAGATTGAGCAGGTAGCAGGGGTTATCGAATCGCTGGCGAGCCAGACCGACTCCATCGGCAGTATCCTCGAAACCATCCGCAGCATCTCGGAGCAGACCAATCTGCTGGCACTGAACGCGGCTATCGAGGCCGCTCGCGCCGGTGAACAGGGTCGCGGTTTCGCTGTGGTGGCAGATGAAGTGCGCAATCTGGCCAACCGCTCCGCCGCCTCGACCGCCGAGATCCAGGGGATGATCAACCGCTTGCAGGAGCAGAGTGCCCGCGCGGTCAGCGCCATGGCACAGGGGCGCAACCAGAGTCTGGAGGTGGTGAGCCAGGCCGATGAGGCCAACGCCGCCCTCGGCCAGATCACCGCCCACATCACCCAGATCAACGACATGAACATCCAGGTCGCCACCGCCACCGAGGAGCAGTCGAGCGTGGTCGGCGAGATCAACCGCAACGTGGAAGATATCAACCAGCTCACCATGGAGACCGCCGATATAGCCCACCAGCTGACCGAGTCCAGCCGCAGCCTGCAGCAGCTCTCCGGTCAGCTGGACAAGCTGGTTGGCAACTTCCGCCTGTAGTCTGTCATCCCACTAATGAAGACTCACCAGAGGGCGCTGTGGCGCCCTTTCTCATGTATCAACTCAGCAGGCAAAAAACTGGAAAGGGATATATTTGACGTCTGGTGCCCAAAAACAAAAAGCCGCTCATTTGAGCGGCTTTTTCATGAAGATGGCAGAAGATTACTTTTTCTTCTTGGCCTTGGCGTTCGGCAGGTCGGTGATGGAGCCTTCGAACACTTCGGCAGCCAGACCCACGGACTCGTGCAGAGTCGGGTGAGCGTGAATGGTCAGCGCGATATCTTCGGCGTCCGCCCCCATTTCGATGGCCAGACCGATTTCACCCAGCAGTTCACCACCGTTGGTACCCACGATGGCACCACCGATAACGCGGCCGCTCTCCTTGTCGAAGATCAGCTTGGTCATGCCGTCGGAGCAGTCGGACGCGATGGCGCGGCCGGAAGCAGCCCACGGGAAGGTGGCGACTTCGAAGTTCAGGCCCTGTTGCTTGGCTTCCTTCTCGGTCAGACCAACCCATGCCATCTCTGGCTCGGTATAGGCGATGGACGGGATCACTTTCGGGTCGAAGTAGTGCTTCTTGCCGGCGATCACTTCGGCGGCAACGTGACCTTCGTGAACACCTTTGTGCGCCAGCATCGGCTGACCCACGATGTCACCGATGGCGTGGATGTGCGCCACGTTGGTACGCAGCTGCTTGTCCACCTCGATGAAACCGCGCTCGGTCACGGCAACGCCGGCCTTCTCGGCATCCAGCATCTTGCCGTTCGGCACACGACCTACGGCAACCAGCACGTTGTCGTAACGAACCGGCTCGGCCGGGGCGTGCTTGCCTTCATAGGAGACGTACAGGCCGTCTTCGCGCGCTTCAACTGCGGTGACCTTGGTCTCCAGCATGATGTTGAATTTCTTAGCGACGCGCTTGGTGTAGATCTTGACGATGTCTTTGTCGGCAGCCGGAACCAGCTGGTCGGCAAATTCCACCACGTCGATCTCGGAACCCAGAGAGGAGTAAACGGTCCCCATCTCCAGACCGATGATGCCGCCACCGATAACCAGCAGTTTGCCGGGAACGGTTTTCAGCTCCAGCGCATCGGTAGAGTCCCATACGCGCGGGTCATCGTGGGGGATGAACGGCAGCTTCACCGGACGGGAACCGGCCGCGATGATGGCGTTGTCGAAGGTCACGGTGGTCTTGCCATCAGCGCCTTCAACTTCGATGGTATTCGGGCCGGTAAATTTACCCAAGCCGTTAACAACCTGAACCTTACGCATCTTGGCCATGCCAGCCAGACCGCCGGTCAGCTGGTTGATCACCTTCTCTTTCCACAGACGGATCTTGTCGATGTCGGTCTGCGGTGCACCGAAGACGATGCCGTGCTCGGCCAGCGCCTTGGCTTCTTCAATCACTTTGGCAACGTGCAGCAGCGCCTTGGAGGGGATGCAGCCCACGTTCAGGCAGACGCCACCCAGGGTGGAGTAACGCTCGACGATAATAGTATCCAGACCCAGATCGGCTGCACGGAAAGCAGCGGAATAACCGGCAGGGCCAGCACCCAGTACTACGACCTGGGTTTTGATTTCTTTACTCATCATGACCTCTTTGTCGTTCTTATATCCCCGGACAGCGCAGTCTTATACCGAAACGGGTGGCTGCAGCCGTGAAAAAACGGGGCAAGTTTACGATCATGTTAATGAAATGAGAAGTAAAAAGGGCAGGCTCTGGGCCCGCCCTCTCACTTACAGGACCAGTCGACGAATGTCGGACAGCACGCCGTTCATGGTGGTGATGAAGCGAGCCCCATCGGCACCATCGATCACGCGGTGGTCGTAGCTCAGAGCCAGCGGCAGCATCAGGCGCGGCGCAAACTCTTTGCCATTCCACTTCGGCTTCATCTCGGACTTGGAGACACCGAGGATGGCCACTTCCGGCGCGTTGACGATCGGGGTAAAGCTGGTACCGCCGATGCCACCCAGGCTGGAGATGGTGAAGCAACCGCCCTGCATGTCGGCAGCGGTCAGCTTGCCGGCACGGGCCTTCTTGGAGATCTCGGCCAGATCGCGAGACAGCTCCATGATGCCCTTCTTGTTAACATCGCGCACCACGGGCACAACCAGACCGTTGGGGGTATCTACCGCCACACCGATGTGGATGTACTTCTTCATGATCAGCTTGCTGCCATCTTCGGACAGGGAGCTGCAGAAGCGCGGGTGAGCTTCCAGCGCCTTGGCGGCGGCTTTCAGGATGAACACCAGCGGGGTGATCTTCACGTCTGCCTTCTGCTTCTCGAGCATCGCATTCTGCTCTTTGCGGAACGCTTCCAGCTCGGTGGTATCGGCTTCGTCGAACTGGGTGACATGAGGGATCATGACCCAGTTGCGGTGCAGGTTCGGACCGGAGATCTTCTGGATGCGGGTCAGCTCGACCTCTTCCACATCACCGAACTTGCTGAAGTCTACTTTCGGCCACGGCAGTACGCCCAGACCGTTGCCACCGGCTACGCCGGCAGAGGCAGGAGCGGACTCGGCACGCTTGATGGCATCCTTCACGTAGGCTTGCACGTCTTCTTTGACGATGCGGCCCTTGCGACCGGAGGCTTTCACCTTGGCCAGGTTGACGCCGAACTCGCGCGCCAGACGGCGTACCGCCGGAGAGGCGTGTACATAAGCGTCGTTGGCAACGAAATCGGTCGCAGCGGCAGCAGCCTGGGCAACCGGAGCCGGAGCAGCGGCAACAGGGGCAGCGGCGACCGGAGCGGCAGCTTGAGCAACCGGCGCGGCAGCAGGAGCTGCGCCAGCCACTTCGAATACCATGATCAGGGAACCGGTGGAGACCTTGTCACCCGCCTTCACCTTGATCTCTTTGACCACACCGGCGAACGGCGCAGGCACTTCCATGGAGGCCTTGTCACCTTCCACGGCGATCAGGGACTGGTCGGCTTCAACCTTGTCACCCACGGCAACCATGATCTCGGTGACTTCCACTTCGTCGCCACCGATATCCGGTACGTTGACCTCTTTGGCAGCGGCGGCAACCGGGGCAGCAGCCACGGGCGCGGCAGCTTGAGCCGGAGCAGCAACGGCAGCAGGCGCAGCGCCAGCCACTTCAAATACCATCACCAGAGAACCGGTAGAGACCTTGGCACCAGCGGCAACCTTGATCTCGACCACGCGACCGGCAAACGGCGCTGGCACTTCCATGGAGGCCTTGTCACCTTCCACGGCAATGATGGACTGGTCGGCTTCAACCATGTCGCCCACGGCAACCATGATTTCAGTCACGTCCACTTCGTCGTCACCGATGTCCGGTACGTGCACATCTTTGCGCACGGCAGCGGCAGGTGCGGCGGCCGGAGCAGCGGCAGCCGGTGCAGCAACTTCAGCAGGGGCGGCAGCGCCTTCGGCTTCGAAGATCATGATCTGGGAACCGGTGGCAACCTTGTCGCCCACCTTGATCAGGATCTCTTTGACGATACCGGCGGACGGGGCCGGTACTTCCATGGAGGCCTTGTCGCCTTCTACCGCGATGATGGACTGGTCCAGCTCGACCTTGTCACCCACGGCCACCATGATCTCGGTGACTTCAACTTCATCGGCGCCGATATCCGGCACCATAATCTGTTTGGACATTGTGCTTTATCCTCTTGCGTCGATCCGCGTGACTGGCTGATGCCGCCACGCACATCTCGCGTTAACCGTTTTAAATCCTGGCAGGGTCGCGCAGCATGACGGCGCGACCCTTGATCCACTTACGCGTACAGCGGGTTGACCTTGTCAGCATCGATGCCGTACTTGGCGATGGCGTCGGCCACAACCTGCTTGTCTACCTCGCCGCGCTTGGCCAGTTCGGTCAGAGCAGCAACCACCACGTAGAACTCGTTCACTTCGAAGTGACGACGCAGGTTGGCACGGCTGTCGGAACGGCCGTAACCGTCGGTACCCAGCACGCGGTAGCTCTCGGTCGGAACGAAGGCGCGAACCTGATCGGCGAAGGACTTCATGTAGTCGGTCGCAGCGATGGTGGCTTCGGAACCCAGTACCTGAGCGATGTACGGTACGCGAGCTTCGGCAGTCGGGTGCAGCATGTTCCAGCGATCCGCGTCCTGACCGTCACGGGCCAGCTCGTTGAAGGAGGTGACGCTGAACACATCGGAACCGATGCCGTACTCGCTGGCCAGGATCTGGGCAGCCTTGCGCACGTGACCCAGGATGGAACCACAACCCAGCAGCTGAACTTTCGCCTTGGCACCGGCTACGGATTCCAGCTTGTAGATACCCTTGCGGATCCCTTCCTCGGCGCCTTCCGGCATGGCCGGCATGGCGTAGTTCTCGTTCAGGGTGGTGATGTAGTAGAACACGTTCTCCGGGTTCTCACCGTACATGCGGCGCAGGCCGTCCTGTACGATCACCGCCACTTCATAGGCGTAGGACGGATCGTAGGAGATGCAGTTCGGGATGGTGTTCGCCAGGATGTGGCTGTGACCATCTTCGTGCTGCAGACCTTCGCCGTTCAGGGTAGTACGACCGGAGGTCGCACCCAGCAGGAAGCCACGGGCTTGCTGGTCACCGGCTGCCCATGCCATGTCGCCGATCCGCTGGAAGCCGAACATGGAGTAGTAGATGTAGAACGGGATCATCGGGCAGTCGTTGGTGCTGTAAGAGGTCGCAGCAGCCAGCCAGGAGGACATGGCGCCCAGCTCGTTGATACCGTCTTGCAGAACCTGACCCTGCTTGTCTTCCTTGTAGTAGGAGACGATGTCGCGGTCTTGCGGGGTGTACTGCTGACCGTGCGGGCTGTAGATACCGATCTGGCGGAACAGACCTTCCATACCGAAGGTACGGGCTTCGTCCGCCAGGATCGGAACGATGCGCTTGCCGATGGACTTGTCTTTCAGCATCACGTTCAGGGAACGCACGAACGCCATGGTGGTGGAGATTTCGCGCGCCTGCTCACCCAGCAGCGGGCCGAAGGCATCCAGTGCCGGGATTTCCAGCTTGGTGGTGCTTTCGCGCAGACGGGTCGGCACATAGCCTTTCAGGGCGGTGCGACGGTCGTGCAGGTATTTGTGCTCGGCAGAACCGGCTTCGATCTTCAGGTACGGCAGATCGGCCAGCTGCTCGTCGGCCACCGGCAGGTTGAAGCGGTCACGCAGGTGACGCACGGAGTCCAGCTCCATCTTCTTGACCTGGTGAGCGATGTTCTTGCCTTCGGCCGCTTCACCCATGCCGTAACCCTTGATGGTCTTGGCCAGAATAACGGTCGGCTTGCCCTTGGTCTGGGTCGCCTTGTTGAACGCGGCGAACAGTTTGCGAGGATCGTGACCACCGCGGTTCAGAGCGAAGATCTCCTCGTCGGTCATGTCTTTGACCAGCGCGGCAGTTTCCGGATAACGGTTGAAGAAGTGCTCGCGGATGTAGCCACCGTCGCGGGACTTCATGGTCTGGTAGTCACCGTCCACGGTCTCGTTCATCAGCTGGATCAGCTTGCCAGAGGTATCCTTGCGCAGCAGCTCATCCCACTTGCGACCCCAGATAACCTTGGTGACATCCCAACCGGCGCCAGCGAACAGGCCCTCCAGCTCGTTGATGACCTTGCCGTTACCGACAACCGGACCATCCAGACGCTGCAGGTTGCAGTTAACCACGAACACCAGGTTGTCGAGCTTTTCACGCACGGCAACGGTCAGGGCACCTTTGGCTTCCGGCTCGTCCATCTCGCCGTCACCCAGGAAGGCGTAAACGGTCTGCTCGGAGCAATCCTTGATACCACGGTCGGTCAGGTACTTCAGGAAGCGAGCCTGATAGATGGCGGCGATGGGGCCCAGACCCATGGATACGGTCGGGAACTGCCAGAAGTCCGGCATCAGTTTCGGGTGCGGATAGGAAGGGATACCCTTGCCGTCCACTTCCTGACGGAAGTTGTCCAGCTGCTCTTCGGTCAGACGACCTTCAGCAAAGGCGCGAGCATAGATGCCCGGGGAGATATGACCCTGGAAGTAAACCAGATCGCCACCATCCTTCTCGTTGCGAGCACGGAAGAAGTGGTTGAAGCAGACATCATAGATGGTCGCAGAAGAAGCGAAGGAAGACATGTGACCACCCAGGTCCAGGTCTTTCTTGGACGCGCGTAGCACGATCATCATGGCGTTCCAGCGGATGATGGCGCGAATGCGGCGTTCCATCTCCAAGTCACCCGGGTAATCCGGCTCGTCGCTGGACGGGATGGTGTTGATGTAATCGCGATTTGCCTTGGCAGCCACGTCCACACCGCTTACGCGGGCTTTCTCGGCCAACTGTTCAAGGATGAACTGAGCGCGTTGCGGACCCTCTTCACGCAGCAGGGATTCCAGAGAGGCAAGCCACTCCAGCGTTTCTATCGGGTCCACATCGTTCTTCAGGATATCAGACATGGCTGGTTCCTATGTTGTTGTGATTGCACGGCATTGCACGGCGAAGGGCGCAAGCATTCGACAATAGAGCCTTGTGGGATTAGTTTTCCTGCTGACGGATCCGACGCATGGATCGCTGGATCCGGCTGTCTTCCCTCTGCATATCCAACAAGGTGTCCTCGATAAAGGCCAGATGCTCATGACAAGCTGTTCTGGCCCGCTCCGGAGCCCCCGAAAGAATAGCCTCGATCAGATTCGCGCGATGGCGACGTATCTTGGCTACCACTCCCGGGCGGCGATTCAAAATCTCGTTATTCTGCAGAATGTTCTGTTCGAGCATCGGGCTCATGGCCCGCAGCAGGTGCAGCAGCACCACGTTGTGGGACGCCTCGGCCACCGCCAGATAGAACTGGGTCACGGCTGCCGACTCGGCCACCAGCGAGCCCAGCTGGCCCGCCTCTTCGATGGTGGTTTGCACCTGACGAATGCGCTCGAAATCAGACCCGGTTCCCCGCAAGGCCGCGTAGTAGGCACAGATGCCTTCCAGCGCGTGGCGAAACTCCAGCAGATCATACTGGGCTTCCGGGTGGGTACTGAGCAGTTCGAACAGAGGATCGGCGATCCCCTTGCTCAGGGCATTCTGCACATAAGTGCCGCCGCCCTGACGGCGATAAAGCAATCCGCGAGCTTCCAGTCGCTGGATGGCTTCGCGCAAGGAGGGGCGCGATACCTGAAACTGGATGGCGAGTTCCCGCTCGGGAGGCAATTTCTGCCCCGGCTGCAGGCTGCCTTCCAGAATCATCTGTTCCAGCTCGGCGACAATGGAGTCGGCTAACTTGGGTTGCGTAATCTTGCGATAGGGCATGAGGCTACTTTGTTAAATTGGTATTACCAATTTTATGGATGGGGCGAAAATTAGCAGAGGCCTTTTGAAAAGTCCACTCAAAAGATGATCTGAGTCAAGAATCAGCCCCACCACTTAAGAGGTAAAGCAGGGGAAACATGATTTAGCTCATAGAAAATGGTCTGACCAATATTCTTGACCTCGCTCACAAATAACATTTGCGCAACCAGAGACAAAAATGGCCTGCCAGATAGGCAAGCCATTGATTTTAAAATCCAAACTAAATTTGAATATTTGCTTTAGCTGTTTAGTAACTGACGGTAGTAATCCCACTGGAAACTGGCTCCGGGATCCGTCTTGCGTCCTGGTGCGATATCGCAATGGCCGACAATTTTTTCGTGGGTGATGGCCGGATAGCGCTCCGAGATAGCTCGAGTGAGTCCTGCCAGCGCCCGGTATTGAGCCTCGGTATAGGGGGTTTCGTCAGTCCCTTCCAGCTCGATGCCGATGGAGAAGTCATTACATGCCTCCCTCCCCTGCCAGCTCGAGACACCTGCATGCCAGGCGCGCGCGCCGAACGGCACATACTGCACCAGCTCGCCATCACGGCGGATCAGGCAGTGGGCCGAAACCCTCAGCTGATGGATACCGGCAAAATAGGGGTGAGCCTCAGGGTCGAGTCGTCCCATAAAGAGATCGTCGATAAAGGGACCGCCAAACTCCCCTGGCGGCAGGCTGATGCCATGAACCACCAGCAGGGAGATATCGTCCGGGGCGGCCCGTTCGTTGTGATGGGGAGAAGGCACCCGGCGCGCCTGCTGGCACCAGCCAGCGGCATCGATAGAGAAACAAGGTTGCGAAGCGAGTTGAGTCATCGGCTACTCGAGTTGGCTGATAAATGGCGAAAAAACGAAGATACGCGATAGGCAACCCGGCACCAACTCACTGAAGCAACGGGAAATGGTATGTTAGGCTGAGTCATCTTCCGCTCGATATGGATGGGGTATGCAGCACACGGCACGCTGGATGTGGTTACTGGCCTGGCTCTCTTTGATGGGTCTGCTGACCCTCTATTTTCACTCCCGCAACCAACCAAGCGTCACCGCCAGCGGCGAGCTGTTGCTGCGAGCCGACCAGAGCGGCCACTATCGTCTGGAGGGTGCCATCAACGGCCAGCCGGTGCAACTGCTGCTCGATACCGGCGCCACCCGGATCACCATCCCGCAGCAGGTTGCCGAGCGGCTCGGCCTGAGCGCTCACGGCAGCAGCCAGGTCAATACCGCTGCGGGGCAGATCCGGGTCGGCAACGGCACCATCGAAACGCTGGCGATGGGGCCATTGACCTTGTACGATCTGGCCATCTTTATCAATCCGGCGGCAGACGGTGACGAAGTGCTGGTTGGCATGAACGCCCTCGGTCGGCTGGAGCTGGTTCAAAAGGAGCGGCAACTGCTGCTCAGACCCTTGCAGGAATAAGGCATGTTTCAACAGGATGTCAGCCGCGCCGTGCGCGCCGCACTACTCGAAGATCTGGGCGATGCCCTCACCACGCTGGACCAACCGGACGCCAGCGCTGATATCACCGCCCAGCTGATCCCGGTCGACCGGATGGCCACTGCCCGGGTCATCACCCGTGAGGCCGGTGTGTTCTGCGGCCAGCCCTGGGTGGATGAAGTGTTCGTACAACTCGGCGGCGACGTGAAGGTGGAGTGGAAGGTGCAGGATGGGGAAGTGCTCTTCCCCAATCAGGAGCTGTTCCGCCTCCATGGCCCTGCCCGCCAGCTGCTGACTGGCGAGCGCAATGCGCTGAACTTTGTCCAGACCCTCTCCGGCGTCGCCACCCTCACTGCTCGCTATGTGGCTGAACTGGAGGGCACCGACTGCCGCCTGCTCGACACCCGCAAGACCATACCGGGGCTGCGCACCGCCCAGAAGTACGCGGTCACCTGTGGCGGCGGCAAAAACCACCGCATCGGGCTCTATGACGCCTATCTCATCAAAGAGAACCATATCCTCGCCTGTGGCGGCATTGCCGAGGCGATTAATGAGGCTCGTCATCTCAATCCGGGTAAACCGGTAGAGGTGGAAGTGGAATCACTGGCAGAGCTGGAGCAGGCGCTGGCGGCAAAAGCCGATATCGTGATGCTGGACAACTTCGACGTGACTATGATGCGGGAAGCGGTTGCCATCAATCAGGGCCGAGCCAAGCTGGAAGTCTCCGGCAATGTGACGCTGGACACCCTGGCCGAGTTTGCCGCCACCGGCGTCGATTTTATCTCGGTCGGGGCGCTCACCAAGCATGTGCGGGCGCTCGATCTCTCCATGCGCTTTATCCAGCAGTGAGATTCACCCCGCAGGCCTGAGCAATTACTCGACCTAACCGGATAAACAACTTGCAAAAGGCGCCATGGGCGCCTTTTCTTTATGCAGGATCCCTCAGCAAAGGAGTGTAATGACGGACCCGCTTTCACCCGTAACAAAGAGTCATAAGAAGCTACTTATTTTATGACTCGCATCAAGTTTTTGGTAAATGAC
This sequence comes from Aeromonas sp. 11P, assembly GCF_051920165.1. NCBI lineage: Bacteria > Pseudomonadati > Pseudomonadota > Gammaproteobacteria > Aeromonadales > Aeromonadaceae > Aeromonas > Aeromonas sp. 11P. Next base: position 3,324,891 of record NZ_JBQBDJ010000004.1, on the reverse strand, counting down.
ATGAAAGTGGTTAACAAAGGCAGCAATCTCTGTTGCCACCCCTGACAGCTCGGATAAGATACTGACGTTCGGATGGTTTTCTACCGACACTTCCCAGGAACCAAGGATAAAAGGATATTTCAAATGAAGAAACAATCGGGTTTTACCCTTATTGAACTGATGATCGTGGTCGCGATCGTGGCCATTTTGGCTGCAGTAGCATTGCCGGCTTATCAGACCTACACCAAAAAAGCTAAGTTTACTGAAGTCGTATCTGCAGTGGGCCCATTTAAAACAGCAATTGAGATCTGTGCACAAACAACTGCCGCTCCTGACGGTACACTCTCAACATGTGACGCCGGAACTAATGGAGTCCCTCCCGCAGTAAGCGCAGCTAATGGAAATGTTGCGACCGTAGATGTAAGCACCACAACTAACGCGATAACCGCAACCGCTACAACCACTAACGGATTAAATGGCGAGCAGTACATTCTTATTCCTACAGTGCAAAGTGGGAAAGTGAATTGGGCTGCAAGTTCATCAGCATCCTGCGTAGCAGCAGGTATCTGCTAACGCATGACCTCTAGCCCTAATAGCGGCCTGGCGTTAAGCTTGGCCGCCTCTTCACTGATCAGTGAAGAGGACTCCCAGCGCTATCTGAGCCAGGCCAAGGCCCAGCGCAAACCCTTTGTGACATTTCTGATAGAAAACGAGATCCTCGACAGCAAGGCGCTCGCCGACTTTTGCGAGCTGGAGTATGGGGTACCTCTGCTGGATCTTGCCGCCTTCGACTTGGCCGAGATCCCGCAGAAGTACCTCAATCAGAAGCTGATTGAGAAACACCATGTGCTGCCCATCTACACCCAAGGCCACACCCTCTATATCGCCATGTCGGATCCGACCAATGTCTCAGCGTTGGAGGACTTCGGCTTCAGCTTTGGCCTTCATACCGAGGCGCTGCTGGTGGAGGAGAACAAGCTCACCGCCGCCATCGGCAAGCTGCTGGAGAGCGAAAATGACGCCCTCGGCATGGAGGATATCGACGAGTCCGAGATTTCTGATCTCGAGGTCTCTGACGAGAACAGCCGCCTCGACGAAAGCGTTAATACCGCCGATGACGATGCCCCCATCGTCAAGTACATCAACAAGATCCTGATGGACGCCATCAAGCGTGGTGCCTCCGACCTGCACTTCGAGCCATATGAGTTCAAGTATCGGGTGCGCTTTCGCATCGACGGTATTCTGCATGAAATTGCTACCCCGCCGGTCAACCTCTCCAACCGCTTCTCCGCTCGCCTCAAGGTGATGGCGCGGCTCGATATCGCCGAGCGGCGGCTGCCGCAGGATGGCCGCATCAAGCTGAAGCTGTCGCGCAACAAGTCGATGGATATGCGGGTCAACACCCTGCCCACCATGTGGGGGGAGAAGATCGTTATCCGTCTGCTCGACTCCTCGGCGGCACGCCTTAATATCGAGCAACTCGGCTTTGATGACCGGCAGAAGGCGCAGTACCTGCGCGCCCTCTCCAAGCCACAGGGGATGATCCTGGTGACCGGCCCCACCGGCTCGGGCAAAACGGTCTCGCTCTATACCGGCCTCAATATTCTCAACACCACCGAGGTAAATATCTCTACCGCTGAAGATCCGGTGGAGATCAACTTGCCCGGCGTCAACCAGGTGCAGGTCAACCCCAAGGCGGGGCTCACCTTCGCCAGCGCCCTGCGCTCCTTCTTGCGGCAAGACCCGGATGTGGTGATGGTGGGTGAAATTCGCGATCTCGAAACCGCCGAGATTGCCATCAAGGCTGCCCAAACCGGTCACCTGGTGCTCTCCACCCTGCACACCAACTCCGCCGCCGAGACCCTGACCCGGATGATGAACATGGGGGTACCGGCCTTCAACATCGCCTCCTCGGTGACCCTGATCATGGCCCAGCGGCTGGCCCGTAAACTGTGCGACCACTGCAAAGCGCCGGAAGTGGTGCCGGAAGCCGAACTGCTGGAGCTGGGCTTTACGCCGCAGCAACTGGCGGCCGGACTGCGACTGTTCAAACCGGTCGGTTGCAAGGAGTGTTCCGGCGGCTACAAGGGGCGGGTCGGCATCTACGAAATCATGTTGATGTCGGAGAACATCGCCAAATTGATCATGCAAGGGGCCAACTCCCTGCAAATCGCCGCGATCGCCCAGAAGGAAGGGATGCGTACCCTGCGCACCTCGGGACTGGAGAAGGCCCGGCTCGGGGTCACCAGTCTGGCCGAGGTCAACCGGGTCACCACCAACTGATCCGCGTAGCGGAACGACCCGCCGGTTTGGTTGGCAGAGCGAATTCGTCGTTCACGAACACGGAATAGATGACAGCCCGAATGACAGAATAATCAGGCATTAAAGTGACCGGGCTGGCGCCAAGAAGGTACCACCCACCCTATCAGTACCCCGCAGGCATCAAGCCAGTCGGGCACCTTGACCAGGTTGGTGACGCGCAGAGTCCGACTCTGACAACCAACCCCATTGCAGGATGCAAAGATGGCAACCCTAACGAAAAAGAACAATGCCCCCAAGAAAGTCTTCGCCTTCCGCTGGCACGGGGTAAACCGCAAGGGGCAGAAGGTCTCCGGCGAGCTGCAGGCCGACAGCATCAACACCGTCAAGACCGAACTGCGCAAGCAGGGGGTCAACGTCACCAAGGTAGCCAAGAAATCCCAGGGGCTCTTCTCCAAGGGCGGCGCCAAGATCAAGCCGATGGATATCGCCATCGTCTCACGCCAGATCACCACCATGCTCTCCGCCGGTGTACCGCTGGTGCAGAGCCTGCAGATCATCGCCCGCAGCCACGAAAAAGCGGCCATGCGCGAGCTGATGGGGCAGATCGCCGCCGATGTGGAGACCGGCACCCCCATGTCAGAGGCGTTGCGCCGCCACCCCCGCTATTTTGACGATCTCTACTGCGATCTGGTGGAAGCAGGGGAGCAATCCGGTGCGCTCGAGACCATCTACGACCGTATCGCCACCTATCGGGAGAAGTCTGAGGCGCTCAAGTCGAAGATCAAGAAGGCGATGTTCTACCCCACCATGGTCATTCTGGTCGCTATCGTGGTGACCTCTATCCTGCTGCTGTTCGTCATCCCGCAGTTTGAAGATATCTTCAAGAGCTTCGGTGCGGAGCTGCCGGTGTTCACCCAGTTTGTTATCGGCATCTCCCGCTTTATGCAGAACTGGTGGTATGTCTTCTTTGGTGGCGCTGCGCTCGCCATCTTCCTCTATGTCCGCGCCTGGCGCGCCTCCCAGAAGGTGAGAGACAATACCGACAAGTTTGTGCTCACTATCCCGGTGGTCGGGATGATCCTGCACAAGGCGGCGATGGCTCGCTTTGCTCGCACCCTTTCCACCACCTTCTCGGCCGGTATTCCGCTGGTGGATGCCCTCATCTCGGCGGCCGGTGCCTCCGGCAACTATGTCTATCGCACCGCCGTCATGGCCATTCGCAATGAGGTGGTGGCCGGTATGCAGATCAACGTGGCGATGCGCACCGTCGATCTCTTCCCCGACATGGTGATCCAGATGGTGATGATCGGCGAGGAGTCCGGCGCCATCGATGATATGCTCTCCAAGGTCGCCACCATCTTCGAACAGGAGGTGGATGATCTGGTCGATGGCCTCACCAGCCTGCTGGAACCCCTCATCATGGTGGTGCTCGGGGTGCTGGTCGGTGGCATGGTGATCGCCATGTACCTGCCCATCTTCAAACTTGGCGATGTGGTGGGTTGATCGGCCTCGGGGCGGGCGGCATTCGGGAATGGGGTGTCGGGAATCGTTAATCGAGCCACGAATCCCGATTCACCATTCACCATTCACCATTCACCATTCACCATTCACCAATAACGGCCAACCACACCTATGTCTGTTGTACTTGACCTCGCTCACAGCTTGCCCTGGCTCTACTTCTCGCTGGTTTTTCTCTTTTCCCTGATGATCGGCAGTTTCCTTAACGTGGTCATCCACCGCCTCCCCATCATGCTGGAGCGGGAGTGGCAGGCTGAGTATCGCAGCTACTTTTCCCCCGACGAAGAGGCCGTGGCGCCCACGCGCTACAACCTGATGGTGCCGCGCTCCGCCTGCCCCCACTGTGGCCATGCCATCTCGGCCGTCGAGAACATCCCGCTGTTGAGCTGGCTCTGGCTCAAAGGGCGTTGCCGCGACTGTCAGGCGCCCATCTCGGCGCGCTATCCGCTGGTGGAATTGCTGACCGCTCTGCTGTCGCTGGCGGTCGCTATAGTGATCCCGCCAGGTTGGGGCACGCTGGCCGCCCTGCTGCTCACCTGGGTGCTGGTCGCCCTCACCTTTATCGATCTCGACAAGATGTTGCTGCCCGACCAGCTCACCCTGCCACTGTTGTGGGGCGGGCTGCTGTTCAATCTGGCAGGTGGCTTCGTGCCGCTGGCTGATGCCGTGATTGGCGCCATGGCGGGCTATCTGGTGCTCTGGAGCCTCTACTGGGCCTTCAAGCTGCTCACCGGCAAGGAGGGGATGGGATATGGCGACTTCAAGCTGCTGGCGGCCCTGGGCGGCTGGATCGGCTGGCAGGCGCTGCCCATTATTCTGCTGCTCTCATCCCTGGTCGGCGCCGTGATCGGCATCAGCCTGATCGCGCTGCGCAGGCACCATCAGGGCAACCCCATTCCCTTCGGCCCCTACCTCGCCATCGCGGGCTGGATTGCCCTGCTATGGGGCGATACCATTACCAACTGGTATCTCTCTACCCTGCTTTGAGCAAGAGGCCCCCATGTATATCGTTGCTATCACCGGCGGTATCGGCAGCGGCAAGACCACCATCGCCAATCAGTTTGCCGAGCTGGGTATCGAGGTGGTGGATGCCGATGTGATCGCCCGCGAGGTCGTAGAGCCGGGCACCCCGGCCCTTGCCGCCATCGCCGACCATTTTGGCCCGGATGTGATTGAGCCGAGCGGTCAACTCGACCGTCGGGCCCTGCGCGAGCGGGTCTTCAGCGACCCACAGGCCAAGGGGTGGCTCAATGCCCTGCTCCATCCGCTGATTCGCAGCGAAATGCAGCGTCAGTGTACCGAGGCACGCTCACCTTACTGCCTGCTGGTGGTGCCGCTGCTGGTGGAGAACAAACTCACCGGCCTCGCCAACCGGGTGCTGGTGATCGATGTGGATGAAGCCACCCAGATTGAGCGCACCTGCCGCCGGGATGGGATATCGGCCGAGCAGGCCCGGGCCATCATCGCCGCTCAGGCGAGCCGGTCGGAACGTCTCGCTGCGGCGGATGATGTCATCGAAAACCACAATGGCAGCGAAATGGCGATTAAAACGCGGATTTTGGCGCTGCACGAGACATATCTGGCAATTGCCTCTCAACAACCCCGTCAACAGTGAGTACACTAGGCCGGTTTATGGCTGGCCAGGATTAGGCATGATTTACGATTTTCCCCTCAATGAAAAAAGCCGGACCTACCTGCGTCTGGAGTCCCTGTTTTCCCAAATTCGCGACAATCTGGAGAGCGAGCACTCCTGGGCCCACATCGCCTTCTTCAAAGGGCTGTTCGATCTGCAGGAGTTGCTGGAACGTGGTGACCTGCGCGCCGACCTCATCAAGGATCTGGAGCGTCTCGGCCAGCGTCTGAGCCACTGGGCCAGCCTGCCCGACGTCGATCTGGACCAGATCAAACAGATGCAGCAAGAGAGCAGCCAGCTCTCCCGCAACCTGCTGAGCGCCGCCCGCCCGGGTGCCCGCTTGAAAGAGGATCGTCTGCTCGGTTCCATCCGCCAGCGCTTCTCCATTCCCGGTGGTCTGTGTGCCTTCGACGTGCCCCAGCTGCATCACTGGCTCGGTACCCCGGCCATCACCCGTCACCAGCAGATGCAGGGCTGGCTGAGCGACATCACCCTGCTGATGAACGCCATTACCCTGTTGCTGCGTCTGTGGCGTGAATCAGGCAGCTTCAGCGAGCAGGTGGCGACCAATGGCTTCTTCCAGGACACCGCAGAGAGCGCCGAGCTGATCCGCATCAAGCTGCCGGGCAATCTGTTTTGCTACCCGACCCTGAGTGGCCACAAGAACCGCTTTGCTCTGCGCTTTCTGCCTACCGGCGAGCAGCAGATTGGCGATGTGCCGTTCCAGCTCGCCTGCTGCTAAGGAGCGCATATGGTCACCAAGGTAAAGTGTCCAACCTGCCAGAGCGACGTGGAGTGGGGCCCACAGAGTCCGTTCCGCCCCTTCTGCAGCAAGCGCTGCCAGTTGATCGATCTCGGCGAGTGGGCCGATGAAGAGAAGCGGATCTCCGGGGAGATCAACCCGGATCTGCTGCCGGAGCCGGAAGAGGGCGATCAATGGCTATAAGTCAGTGGTCGCTCACCTGTGTCAAATGAAAAAGGGCCGACGGGCCCTTTTTCACGCTTGTTGATGGCTACCGGCTCACGCCAGCAGACCCTGTAGCCGCGCTACAATCGGGCCATTGGCATCGGGGAAGTGGTAGTGGTGCAGTTCGGCCACCGGCACCCACAGACACTCCTGCCCCTCCTTGCCGAACGGTTCACCGCTAAAACGGGTCACCTTCCAGATATCCAGCAACACCTGCTTCTCGGGATAGTCGTGCTGTAGCTCCATGAAGGGGGCACAATCCTGCACCCGGATGCCGATCTCTTCCCACAGTTCCCGATCCAGTGCGGTGAGCAGATCCTCGCCCGATTCTACCTTGCCACCGGGAAACTCCCAGCGCCCCCCCTGATGGCGATCGGAGGAGCGTCTGGCGATGAAGATATCGCCCCGTTCATTCTCGATGACGCCAACCGCCACCCAGATCCGTTTTTTCTGTTCCATCAATTACCTCTGTTCGCTTGTTGCCACCAATAACAAGGCGGGCACTTGGCCCGCCTGTTATGACATAGCGTCGATCAGGTCAACTGACCGTGGCAGTGCTTGTACTTCTTGCCGGAACCGCACGGGCAGGGATCGTTGCGACCAACCTTCTGCTCGTCGCGTACGAAGGTGGTGTGGCCCTCTTCGCCTGCGGCCTGTTCATCGGCCAGCTGGTTCTCGGCAGCGGCGTGGGTGTAGGTGCGGGGAGCGGCTTGTGCCTGCTGGCGCTGCTGCTCTTCCATCACTTCCACATCGCGCTCCTGCACCTGAACACGGCTCAGGATGCTGACCACATCGCGCTTGAGGGTTTCCAGCATCTGGGTGAACAGATCGAAGGATTCGCGCTTGTACTCCTGCTTGGGGTTCTTCTGGGCGTAACCGCGCAGATGGATGCCCTGACGCAGGTGATCCATGGCCGCCAGATGCTCTTTCCAGAGGCCATCCAGAGTTTGCAACATGACCGCCTTCTCGAAGTTGCGCAGCACCTCTTTGCCGACCAGCTCTTCCTTGTGGGTATAGAGCTTGGTGGCTTCGCTCAGAATCCGCTCGCGCAGCTTCTCTTCATACAGCTTGTCATCTTCCGCCAGCCACTGTTGCAGCGGCAGATCCAGCGCGAAGTCCGCCTTCAGGCGCGCTTCCAGACCCGGCACGTCCCACATCTCTTCCAGAGACTGGGGCGGGATGTACTCGTCGATCACCGCGCCGTACACATCGTCACGGATAACGTGGATGGTCTCGGAGATGTCGTTGGTATCGAGCAGCTCGTTGCGCTGCTCGTAGACCACTTTGCGCTGGTCGTTGGCAACGTCATCAAACTCCAGCAAGCTCTTGCGGATGTCGAAGTTGCGACCTTCCACCTTGCGCTGGGCGTTTTCGATCGCCTTGGTGACCCACGGGTGCTCGATGGCTTCGCCCTCTTCCATGCCCAGCTTCTTCATCATGCCGGTCACGCGATCGGAGGCGAAGATCCGCATCAGGGTATCTTCCATCGAGAGATAGAAGCGGGAGGAACCCGGGTCACCCTGACGACCGGAACGGCCGCGCAGCTGGTTGTCGATGCGACGGGACTCGTGACGCTCGGTACCGATAATGTGCAGACCACCGGCGGCCAGCACGGCATCGTGGCGTACCTGCCAGGCTGCCTTGATCTCACGGATCTGTTCGTCGGTCGGGTTCTCCAGCTTGGCGATCTCCGCCTGCCAGTTGCCGCCCAACACGATGTCGGTACCCCGACCGGCCATGTTGGTGGCGATGGTCACGGCGCCGGACTGGCCAGCCTGAGCAACGATCTCCGCTTCCATGGCGTGGAACTTGGCGTTCAGCACCTGGTGCGGGATCTTCTCTTTGTTGAGGATACCGGAGAGCAGCTCGGAGTTTTCGATAGAGACGGTCCCCACCAGCACCGGCTGGCCACGCTCCACACACTCACGAATATCCTTGACGATAGCAGCATACTTCTCATTGGCGGTCAGGTAGACCAGATCGCCCATGTCCTTGCGCACCATCGGCTTGTTGGTCGGGATTACCACGGTATCCAGGCCATAAATCTGTTGGAATTCAAATGCTTCTGTATCGGCAGTACCCGTCATCCCCGCCAGCTTGTTGTAGAGGCGGAAGTAGTTCTGGAAGGTGATTGAGGCCAGCGTCTGGTTCTCGTTCTGGATCTTGACCCCTTCCTTCGCCTCGACAGCCTGGTGCAGGCCATCAGACCAGCGACGACCCGGCATGGTACGACCGGTATGCTCGTCGACGATGACGATCTCGTCCTTCTGGACGATGTAGTCCACGTTGCGCTCAAACAGGGTGTGAGCGCGCAGGCCGGCGTTGACGTGGTGCAGCAGGCTGATGTTGGAGGCGGAGAACAGGGAGTCGTTCTCGTCCAGCAGCCCCTCTTTCTTGAGCAGCTCTTCCACGAAGATCTGGCCGTTTTCGGTCAGCAGGGCCTGACGGTTCTTCTCGTCCACCGTGTAGTGACCGTCGCCGGTGTACTCTTCGGTATCTTCCTTGTCTTGCTTGACCAGCAGCGGGATCAGCTTGTTGACGCGAATATAGTGCTCGGAGCTGTCTTCGGCCGGGCCGGAGATGATCAGCGGGGTACGGGCTTCATCGATAAGCACCGAGTCCACCTCATCCACCAGCGCATAGTTGAGCGGACGCTGTACACGCTGCTCTGGCGAGAACGCCATGTTGTCGCGCAGGTAGTCGAAACCGAATTCGTTGTTGGTACCGTAGGTGATGTCGGCGGCGTAGGCGTCACGCTTCTGGGACGCATCCATACCGGGCACGTTGCAATCGACGGTCATACCGAGGAAGGTGAACAGCGGGCGGTTCGCCTCGGCGTCACGTTTGGCCAGATAGTCGTTCACTGTCACCACGTGTACGCCGCGACCGGAGAGCGCGTTCAGATAAGCCGGCAGGGTGGCGGTCAGGGTTTTACCTTCACCTGTCTTCATTTCCGCGATACGGTTGGAGTTCAGCACCATGCCGCCGATCAGCTGCACGTCGAAGTGACGCATGCCGAACACCCGCTTGGAGGCTTCACGCACGGTCGCAAACGCTTCCGGCAGCAGTTGCTCCAAGGTCTCGCCCTGCTCGATACGCTGACGGTATTCGGCCGTCTTGGCCTGCAGCTCAGCGTCGGAGAGCGCCTCAAACTGCGGCTCCATGGCATTGATCTGTTTTACAATTTTGCGCAAAGCCTTGAGCGTTCTGTCGTTCCGGCTGCCGATAATCTTGGTAAGCAGTGTGCTAATCATGGGTACCAACTATTTCTGGTTATAAAAGCGTTCCGTCACTGGAACTGAAGAAAAAAACCTAACCCCGGCTGGCACTGAGAAAGCGTGCGGGGTTGACCTGACGACCGTCTTTCAACACTTCGTAATGCAGATGGACCCCGGTCGCGCGACCGGTACGTCCCATCAAGGCAATCTTCTGACCCTGATCAACCAGGGTGCCCACCTCGACCAGCAACCTGGAGTTGTGGGCATAGCGGGTGACCAGGCCATTGCCGTGATTAATCTCCACCATATTGCCAAATTCCGGATGACGGCCCGCCCAGCTGACAATGCCGGGCCCGGTGGCCAGAATCGGGGTTCCGGGTTTGCCACGGAAATCGACCCCTTTGTGCATCTTGGCACGCCCGTTGAACGGATCGACCCGCCCACCAAACCCGGACGAGACCCAAACTCGCTCCTGTTTGACTGGCGTGCCGGAAATAAAACCGGCATCGGTGATATGGTGATTCATGATGAAAGATTCAAGTACCGACAGCTGCTCTTCGCGGCTGCTGAGCTGCTGGCTGAGGTGTTTCATCGAGGCTTGCAGCTCGTTGAGGCTCACTTCCAGATCTTCATCATAAGAAGGGCCGCCCATGGGGGGCAGCTCTTTGAAATTGAACTCGTCGGGGTCGAGATCGGCCTGCTCGGTCAATCGTTCGCCGAGGGCATTGAGACGGCCAAGCTGGCCCTGCATGGTACCCACCTGAGCAGCCAGCATTGCCAACTGTTCACGGGCTTCATCGCCACTCTGGTCGACGGACTGTTGCTCGGCAACGGCAAGCGCCACTTCCAGCGCCTCCATTTTCTGGTGCCAGCTCTGCCAGAGCCAACCACCACCAAGGGCCAACAGGGAGAAGAGAATACCGCCGACCCAGGCCAGACGTTGTTTGGGCAGGTGCAACTTGCGTCGCTGCTTGCCGTGGAGGATCAGGGTAATGCTCATAGAACTAAGTCTGCTCGGTCAGGTGCGGCCATGAGCCTGCACGGGAAATAAAACCGGGAGATAATCGGTATTAAAGGATGGAGTAAACAAATGACGGAACGTCGGTGCGGAGAGAGGACCGACGTTCCGTTGCACAGCTATCAGGCCAGAACCAGACCGTTATCGTAGTAAGCGATAGGCGCTTTGTCGCCCTCACCCTCGAAGGTCACCAGTTCCCAAGCCTCCTGCTCGGCCAGCAGGGCACGCAGCAGCTTGTTGTTCAGGGCATGTCCGGTCTTGTAGGCACGGAACTCACCAATGATACTGCGGTTACACATATAGAGGTCACCGATCGCGTCCAGCATCTTGTGCTTGACGAACTCGTCCTCATAACGCAAACCATCTTCGTTCAGCACCCGATAGTCGTCCAGTACCACGGCGTTTTCCAGGCTTCCGCCCAGCGCCAGGTTCTGGGAACGCAGGTACTCGATATCACGCATGAACCCGAAGGTACGGGCACGGCTGATCTCTTTCACGAAGGAGGCACCGGAGAAGTCCAGTACACAACGCTGATTGCGCCCTTCAAAGACCGGATGCTGGAAATCGATCTCGAGATCCATCTTGAAGCCATTGCGATAAGGGTGGAATTCCGCCCACTTGTCGCCGTCTTCAACACGGATGCTCTTCTTGATCCGCACAAACTGCTTGGCAGCATTTTGCTCACGGATCCCGACTTCCTGCAGCAGGTAGATAAAGGGATGCGCGCTGCCGTCCATCACCGGGATCTCGGGCGCGTCAACCTCAACGTAGAGGTTGTCGATCCCCATCCCGGCCAGCGCGGCAGAGAGGTGCTCAATGGTAGAGACCCGGACACCGGCTTCATTGACCAGAGCGGTACAGAGCACGGTATCGCGCACCTGATCGGCATTGGCTGGCAGCTCCACCACAGGATTCAGGTCGGTACGCAAGTAAACGATCCCTGTGTTCACAGGCGCCGGACGGAACGTCATGGTGACTTTCCGGCCCGAATGCAGGCCGACACCAGTCGCCTGTACACTCGTTTTCAAGGTTCTTTGTCTAATCATGGGTGTACCCTAAACAGCTTAAAATCCGGACCAGATGGTCGTTGGCAGGCCATCTTAGCACATTCCTTGAACAACAAACAAACAAGAGCCATAAGAGGCTTAGTCAGCTTGCTTGCGCAGGAACGCCGGAATATCCAGGTAATCCGGTTCGCGACGAGCTTGCGGCTCGGCGTTGACCACCTTGGCCGGGGCTTCGTCCATCACGCGGCCTTGCATCATGTCGCTGACCAGCGGCTGACGTACCGGGCGCTCTTGCACCTGGCTGCTCTTGACCAGAGTGATGTCCGGCTTGCGCTCGGCACCGATACCGGTCGCAACCACGGTCACACGCAGTTCGTCGTGCATTTCCGGGTCGATTACGGTACCCACAACAACGGTAGCGTTCTCGGAGGCGAAGGCCTTGACCGCGTTACCCACGGTTTCGAACTCTTCGATGGTCATGTCCATGCCGGCGGTGATGTTGACCAGGATGCCACGGGCACCGGCCAGATCCACGTCTTCCAGCAGCGGGCTGGAGATGGCTTTCTCAGCCGCTTCTTCGGCACGGTCATCACCGGAGGCGGAACCGGTACCCATCATGGCGGTACCCATTTCACGCATCACGGTACGCACGTCCGCGAAGTCGACGTTGATCAAGCCCGGACGGGTGATCAGCTCGGCAATGCCCTGTACCGCGCCAAGCAGTACATCGTTGGCAGCCTTGAAGGCGTCCAGTAGGGAGATGCCGCGACCCAGCACCTTCAGCAACTTGTCGTTGGGGATGGTGATCAGGGAGTCGACATTTTTGGACAGCTCCTCGATGCCGTGAGCGGCGAAGCCCATCCGCTTCTTCCCTTCGAAGGAGAACGGCTTGGTGACGACGGCGACGGTCAGGATGCCCATCTCGCGCGCCACTTCGGCCACGATCGGTGCGGCACCGGTACCGGTACCACCACCCATGCCGGCAGCGATGAACACCATGTCGGAACCGGTCAGCAGCTCACGCAGCGCTTCGCGATCTTCCATGGCCGCATCACGACCCACTTCCGGATTGGCGCCGGCACCCAGACCCTTGGTGATGCCACCACCGATCTGCAGGGTAGTGTTGGCGCTGGAGTTACGCAGTGCCTGGGCGTCGGTGTTGACGGTAATGAACTCAACACCCTCAATATTTTGACGAACCATGTGCTCGACAGCGTTACCGCCGCCGCCACCTACACCGATCACTTTAATGACGGCTTCGTCAGTGTGGCTATCCATAAATTCAAACATGTTGTCTCTCCGCTTTATTTGCCTGACTCAGCAAAATTCTTAGAACTCGCCACGCAGCCAGTTGCTAACCCGTTTGACCAGGCCACCGACGCTTGCCTTGGCGGCATATTCTTTGTTGCTACCTGTGGCTTGATGGGTGCGGCCATATTGCAGCAACCCGACCGCAGTCGAGTACACCGGTGCCTGCACGTAATCACTCAAACCACGTATGTTCATGGGCTCTCCCACCCGGACCTGGCTCTGGAAGATCTGCTCTGCACACTCCACAATGCCTTCAATCTGGGCAGCGCCGCCGGTCAAGACCACACCGGCTGCCAGCTGATGCTTGACCCCCTGCGCTTTCAACTCGCTTTGTACCCGCACCAGCTCATCATTCACCATGGAGAGCAACTCGGTGTAACGGGGCTCAATCACTTCAGCCAGTGTCTGCCGTTGCAGGCTGCGCGCCGGGCGACCGCCGACACTGGGTACTTCAATATTGTCTTCCTTGCTGACCAGACGACCGAGGGCGCAACCGTAGCGTACCTTGATCGCTTCCGCGTCGAGCGGCGGCGTGCCGAAGGCGTAGGCGATGTCACTGGTCACAGTGCTGCCAGCATACGGGATCACCTTGGTGTGGCGCAGGGCACCGCCGGTAAACAGCGACATGTCCATGGTGCCGCCACCAATGTCCACCACGCAGACACCCAGCTCTTTCTCGTCTTCGGTCAACACCGCATAGCTGGAGGCCAGCGCGGAGAAGATCAGTTGATCCACGCGCAAACCGACCTTCTCCACACACTTCTCAATGTTGCGAGCCATATCGTTGTGGCAGGTGATCAGGTGAACCTTGGCTGCCATCCGCACACCGGAGAGGCCGACCGGATTCTTGATCCCTTCCTGATAATCGATGGCAAACTCCTGAGGCAGCACATGCAGCACCCGCAGCTCGTCGGAGAGGCGAACTGACTTGGCAGTGTGGATCACGTTGTCCACATCCTCCTGAGTCACCTCTTCATCGGAGATGGGCACCATACCGGTCTCGTTGCGGCAGTCGATATGCTTGCCGGACAACCCCAGATAGACCGAGCTGATCTGGCAGTCTGCCATCATCTCGGCCTCTTCCACCGCGCGGCGCAGTGACTTGACCACGGAGTCGAGGTCATTGACCCCGCCCTTCTCCATTCCGCGAGAAGCGTGACTGCCCATACCGATGACGTTCAGTTCACCGTCCGGCAATACTTCCCCGACCAGAACCGCCACCTTGGTTGTGCCGATATCCAGTCCGACAATCAAATTCCTATCTGCGGTGTTGGTCATGCACTTTCTCTTCGCTCTTCTTCCAGCCAACTGCCATTCCGGTGTCGTATCGAAGATCCACGTAGGCAACTTGCGCACGGGGTTCGATAACCGGGAAGGCATCGATAAACCGCTGCAGCCGGAGCGCAATGTCATTGCGTCCCAGGAACAGCTTGATATTGCCATCCAGGGTCAGTTCCCAGGCATGGCGGGGGGTCAGATTCACCCCCAGCAACTTGTATCCCTTGGCAGCCAGTTGCGACTCGTACTGCCGACTCTCTTTCAACACCCGGGCGGCCTGGTCATCCGGCCCTGACAGCTGCAATAGCGGCGTCTTGACCCGATCCGGGGCACTGAATACCTTGCCCTTGGTGTTGACGAAGCGGTTGCCATTCCAGCGCGCCGCCACATCTTGTTCTGTGAGGTAGATCTTGATCTTGTTCGGCCACTTCTTTCGTACCGAGACCGAGGCCACCCATGGCAAGGCATTGAGCCGTGCCTGCAATTCGTTGACGTCCAATTCGAAGAAGTTGCGCAGCTCGGCGCCATCCAGCACGGCCATCCGCAGCTCTTCGGTTTGCAAATACTGGTGTTGCCCCTGCAGCAACAGCTCGCTCATGGGCAACCGGTTGGCATCTGTCAGCCAACCTTTAACATCCAGCGCCGTCCGGTAGCAGCCCCATATCACCAGCAGGAAAAATGCTACTCCTGCGATGAAGCCACCCTTGGTGCGCCCCTGTGCCCTTGCCTCCACCCGATCGATCCCCGTGTAACGCGCTAAACCGGCCTGTGACAGACCGGTTCGCCATTATATAGGCCCCGGCTTGGCGGTCAAAATACTCATTGGGCCCTCAGGCACCAGATTTCATGCTATCTATGCTCAATTTCATCTCTCCGAGACGACGGGCCAGCGCCCCGACGTTCCCGGCGCCTTGAGTCAGCACCAAATCCCCCTCACCGATCAGGTCGGCCAGCACGGCTGGCACGTCATCTGGCGTGGCGACGAAGATGGGTTCCAGGTTGCCACGCGAGCGAATGGAGCGGCACAGTGCCCGTCCATCAGCGCCCGGGATCGGCTCCTCACCGGCAGCATAAACCTCCAGCATCACCAGCACGTCTACCTTGGAGAGCACATCGGCGAAGTCCTCGTAGAGGTCGCGCGTGCGGGTATAACGGTGCGGCTGGAACACCATCACCAGACGCTTCTCGGGCCAACCGGCACGGGCGGCATTGATGGTGACCTTCACTTCGCTCGGGTGGTGACCGTAATCGTCCACCAGCATCGCCTTGCCGCGACCGGTTTCAAACTCGCCATACTGCTGGAAGCGACGACCAACCCCTTCAAATTTGGCCAGAGCAGAGATGATGGCCTCATCGCTAACACCGTCCTCTGTCGCGACAGCTATCGCCGCTGCGGCGTTCAATGCGTTGTGAATACCCGGCAAATTGAGGGTCACCTGCAGCTCACCGGCCTCTTTGCGGCGAACACGGAAGCAGCTGTGGTTGGTGGTCTGGACAAAATCCAGCACCTGCACATCGGCATCGTCAGAGAGACCGTAGGTCAGGGTCGGACGGGCAATCTCGGGCAACATGCCACGGATCACCGGATCATCGATGCAGACCACCGCCAGTCCGTAGAAGGGCAGATTGTGCAGAAACTCGATGAAGGTGGCCTTCAGCTTGGAGAAATCACCACCGTAGGTATCCATGTGATCCGCTTCGATGTTGGTCACGATAGAGACCATCGGCTGCAGATGCAGGAAAGATGCATCGCTCTCGTCCGCTTCGGCAATCAGGTAGCGGCTGCTGCCCAGGCGGGCATTGGTACCGGCACTGTTGAGCAGGCCACCGATGACGAAGGTCGGGTCGCGGTCGGCTTCGGCATAGATACTCGCCACCAGACTGGTGGTGGTGGTCTTGCCGTGGGTACCGGCAATGGCGATACCGTGACGGAAACGCATCAGCTCGGCCAGCATCTCGGCGCGGCGCACCACCGGGATCCGCAGTTCACGGGCAGCCAGCAGCTCCGGGTTGTCCTGCTTGATGGCGGTAGAGACCACCACCACGCTGGCACCCTCAACGTGTTCGGCACTGTGGCCGACGAAGATGTGAGCACCCAGTCCGGCCAACCGCTCGGTCACGGCGTTGCGAGCCAGATCAGAACCCGTTACCTGATACCCTTCGTTGGCAAGCACTTCGGCGATCCCGCCCATACCGGCACCACCGATGCCGATAAAGTGGATGCGACGCACGCGGCGCATTTCGGGGATCACAGTACGCAGTTTTGCCAGTTCAACCTTGGTCATAATCGTCTCTTTAGTCTGCCGCAGGCCATGTGCCGTCAAAGCTCAGTTGCACGGCGGCATCAATACATACAGGTACAAGACTGCACGGTGTCACCGCTGCAACCTTGCTCATCAATCTTTACCACGCTGCCCGGTTGCGAGCTGTTTGCACTCATCCGCAACCCGCTCGGCCGCATCGGTGATGGCGACGCGACGAGCCGCTTTCGCCATGTTAAACAGGGTCTCTCGGCGACCTGCCAGCCAGGTCAAGCGTGCCGCCAGTGAGGCTGTGTTCAGCTCGGACTGGGGCAGAAACTCGGCCGCACCGCCGTCGACCAGAGTCAGGGCGTTACGGGTCTGGTGATCATCCACCGCATGGGGCAGCGGCACGAAAATGGCAGCCACACCGGCGGCAGCCACTTCGGAAACGGTCAGCGCACCGGCACGGCAGACCACCAGATCGGCCCAGGCGTAGGCGCTGGCCATATCCTTGATAAATTCGTTCACCTCGGCATTGATGCCGTGCTGGGCATAGGCAGCAGAGACGGCCTCGGCATTGCCCTTGCCACACTGGTGACGTACTTCAATGGGCACGCCGGACGCCGCCACCGCAGCAGGTACCTGCTCGTTGAGCACCCGCGCCCCCAGACTGCCACCCACGATCAGCAGATGCAGTGGCTCATCCCCGCTGCGCAGTTGCGGATCCGGCAGGGCGACCACTTCGGGACGCACCGGATTGCCCACCACGGCGGTACGACGGCTCGGCGCGAAGGCACCCGGAAATGCCATCAGCACCCGCCTGGCGATACGGGCCAGCAGCTTGTTGGTCATGCCGGCAGCGGCATTCTGCTCATGGAGCAACAACGGGATACCGGAGAACCAGGCCGCCACGCCACCCGGGCCGGAGGCAAAACCGCCCATGCCGAGCACCACATCAGGACGAACGGTCTTGAGCACCTGACGTGCCTGCAGGATCGATTTGACGATGCGATAGGGCGCAACCAGCAGTCGTTTGATGCCGTTGCCACGTACTCCCTGAATATCGATGAAGGAGATGGGATAACCGTGGGCGGGCACCAGCTCCGCCTCCATCCGGTCGGCAGTGCCGAGCCAGTGGACAGTCCAGCCCTGGGCCTTCAGGCGATCGGCCACGGCCAGACCGGGGAACACATGCCCACCGGTACCACCTGCCATCACCAACAGAGTCTTGCTCACTAAACCTCCCGCACGCGCGCCTGGGCTGTCGCCTGACGCAACTCAAAATCGATTCGAATCAACATGCTCACCGCCACCGACATGATGATGAGACTGGAACCACCGTAACTCACCAGCGGCAGGGTCAAGCCCTTGGTTGGCATCATGCCGCTGGCTGCGCCGACGTTAACGAAGGTCTGGAAGCTGAACCAGATGCCAATGCCGATGGCCAGATAGCCGTCATAGAGCCGCTCTGCCACCAGCGCACGATGCCCCAGCTTGAGCGCCTTGACCGCCAGCGCAAAAATCAGGAACAGGGCGCCCAGTACCCCGACGTAACCCAGCTCTTCACCGAGGATCGCAAACACGAAGTCGGTATGCGCTTCCGGCAGGTACTCCATCTTCTGGATAGAGTTGCCAAGCCCTTCGCCAAACCAGCTGCCACGACCAAACGCCATCAGCGACTGGGTCAACTGGTAGCCACTGCCAAACGGATCGGCCCAGGGATCCATAAACGAGGTCACCCGCCGCATCCGGTAGGGCTCGACGATGATCAGCATCACCACCGAGCCGAGGCCCGCGCCGATCAGGGTCAAAAACTGCCCCAGTCGGGCACCGGCCAGAAACAGCATGCCGAACGAGGTAACGAACATCACCACGGTAGAACCCAGGTCAGGCTGCAACAGCAGCAAGACCGCAAGCACCCCGAACACCGCCAGCGGTTTCAGGAAGCCGATCCAGGCTTCGCGCACTTCGCTCTGGCGCCGCACCAGATAACCGGCCAGATAGACAAACAGCGCCAGCTTGCCAAACTCGGCAGGCTGCAGGTTGAAGGGGCCAAGCGGCAACCAGCGCACCGCACCGTTGACGTTGCGGCCCACCAGCAGCACCAGCACCAGCATCAAGATCGCCAGCAGCAGCATGGGGCCGTTGTGCTGTTGCCAGCGAGCCATCGGCACCTGCAACACAAACCAGGAGATACCGAGCGCCATCACCAGAAACAGGGCGTGACGCTTCACAAACATGAAGGGGTCATCCCCCAGCGCAATCCCTTCGGGGATCGACGCCGAGGCCACGATGACCACCCCGACCGCCATCAGGGAGAGCGCCAGCAGTACCAGCTGCCGATCGTAGAGACCGGCAGGACGCGCCGGTAATAACCAGCGCTGGAACAGACCTGCTGCTGCGCGAAGGGCGTTCATAGCGCCAGCACCATCTCGGTGAAGCGATCGCCGCGCACCTCGAACGACTTGAACTGATCGAGGCTGGCACAGGCCGGCGCCAGCAGCACCCAGTCACCGGGCTTGGCATCGGCCGCCGCTTTGGCAACCGCAGCGGCCAGGTCGCCCACCCGTTCGGTCTGCTCGCCCAGTGCCAACAACACCTCGGCATCCTGACCGAAGCAGTACATGTGATCGATCTGGTTGCCCAGCAGCGCCTGGATCGGGCCAAAATCCTGCCCCTTGCCCTGACCACCGGCCAGCAGCAGCAGGCGTCCCTTGACCGACTCGCGAACACCGGCAACGGCAGCCAGTGTGGCCCCCACGTTGGTGGCTTTGGAGTCGTTGATCCAGCGCACCCCGTTCACCTCGCGCACGAAACGGGCACGATGGGGCAAGCCCTCGAAACGACGCAGCACGGTGAGTTGCGCAGCGCGGGGAATACCGACCGCATCGCACAGCGCCATGGCCGCAAGGGCGTTGGCCTGATTGTGGGCACCGACGATCTTCATCTCGTCCACCGCCAGCAGCGGTTCGCCGTGCAGCGTCAACCAGTAGCGGCCATCCAGCAGGCAACGACCATAGCCATTGCAGTCGAGACCAAAGCTCTGCCACACCAGACCCACATCGGGCAGGGTCTGGGCATCGTCGCGATTGACCAGAATGTGTTTGGAGTGCTGATGGATCTCCATCTTGGCGGCGCGATAGTCGGCCATGCCCTGATAACGATCCATGTGATCTTCGGAGAGGTTCAGCACCACGGAGGCGGCAGCACGCAAACTGTGAGTAGTTTCCAGCTGGAAGCTGGAAAGCTCCAGCACGCAGAGATCCATTGGCTGCTTGAGCAGCTCCAGCGCTGGCGTGCCGATATTGCCGCCCACACCGACATTGAGGCCGGCTTCGGCAATCATCTCGCCCACCAGGGTAGTGACGGTGCTCTTGCCGTTCGAGCCGGTGATGGCGATGACCGGGGTCTGGGTCTCGCGAACAAACAGTTCGATGTCACCGACGATCTGCACACCACACTCGGCAGCCGCTTTCAGCTCTGGGGTCGCCAGCGCGATACCCGGGCTCGCGACGATCATGTGCGCCCGCTTGAGCAGCGCCTCGTCGAGACCGTGGATCAACTCAACCTCCGGCGGCAGTTGATCCTTGCCGGGCGGGTTGGCACGGGTATCCATCACCAGTGGCGTCACGCCACGGCCGAGGAAGTAATCGACACAGGAGAGTCCGGTTTTGCCCAATCCGATGATGATGACCATGGCCTTACCTCACCTTCAGGGTGGCAAGACCCAGCAGCACCAGCACGAGGGTAATGATCCAGAAGCGCACGATGACGCGCGGCTCCGGCCAGCCCTTCTTCTCGTAGTGGTGATGGATCGGCGCCATGCGGAAGATCCGCACGCCGCGCAGTTTGTATGAACCCACCTGCAGGATCACCGAGACGGTCTCCATCACGAAGACGCCGCCCATGATCACCAGCAGAAACTCCTGACGGACCAGCACTGCGATGGTGCCGAGCGCGCCGCCCAGCGCCAGGGAACCGACATCCCCCATGAAGACCTGCGCCGGATAGGTGTTGAACCAGAGAAAACCCAGACCTGCGCCGACAATGGCGGTACAGACGATCACCAGCTCGGAGGTATAGGGCACGTAGGGAATGTGCAAATAGTTGGCAAAGTTGACGTTACCGGTAGCCCAGGCGATCAGGGCAAAGCCCCCCGCCACCATCACGGTCGGCATGATGGCCAGGCCATCGAGACCGTCGGTCAGGTTGACCGCGTTGGAGGTGCCAACGATGACAAAGTAGGTCAGCACGATAAACATCAGGCCAAGCTGCGGCATCACATCCTTGAGGAAAGGCACCACCAGCTGGGTCTGCCCCTCATGGGTTGCGGTCGCATAGAGGAACACCGCCACCGCCAGCGCTACCGCGGATTGCCAGAAATACTTCCAGCGCGCGATCAGGCCGTCGGTATTCTTGCGCACCACCTTGAGGTAGTCGTCGGCAAAGCCGATGGCGCCATAGGCACCCAGCACAAACAGCACCAGCCAGACATAGGGGTTGTCGAGGCGGCACCAGAGCAGCACAGACGTGAAAATCGCAGCAATGTCATCAGGCCACCCATGGTCGGGGTACCCCGCTTGCTGAGGTGGGACTCGGGACCGTCGTTGCGGATCACTTGACCGAATTTCAGGATCTGCAGGCGACGGATCAGGCGTGGTCCCATCCAGAGGGCAACCCCCAGTCCGGTAATGATCGACAGGATGGCGCGAAACGTCAGGTAGGAGAAGACGTTGAAGAAGGTGAAGTGCGGGGTGAGCAGTTCGGCCAGCCAGACTAGCATGTGGCTGACTCCTGATGGCCTTTGACCATCTCGACGATATCTTCCATGCGGGAACCACGGGCACCCTTGACCAGAATCGAAATTTCCTGATGTGTATTTATCATTTGCGCAAGCACTTCAAACAACGACGCCTTGTTATCGAAATGTCGGCCAGCCGCGGCATCTGCGGTGTGGCGACTCTCTTCCCCCACTGTCAGCACGGCATCCAGACCGCGCTCGCGGGCATGACGGCCAACCCGGGCGTGTTGCTCGGCAGACTCCTCACCCAGTTCCCGCATATCACCGAACACCAGCACCTTGAAGCCGCTCATGGCGGTCAGGGCATCGATGCCCGCCAGCACGGATTCCACGCTGGCATTGTAGGTATCATCCACCAGGGTCAGACCGCCCCAGCGCTGCACGCAGAAGCGCCCCTTGACCGGTGCCATCTGCTCCAGCCCCGCCTTGACACAGGCGAGGGATGCGCCGAGTGCCAGACAGCCCGCGGCTGCAGCCAACGCATTGGCCACGTTGTGGCGACCCGGGATCGCCAGAGTCAGGCTCAGCTCACCCTGCGGGGTCACCATCACGAACTCGGCACAACCTTGTTCGTTGAGTACAAGGTTGCGCGCGTGGAACGGCTGGCTCTGATCTTCGATAGAGAAGGCGCACTGAATGCCACGCTCACGCCACTTCGGCCAGAATTCGTTGTCGGCGTTGACGATGGCGGTGCCACCCTCGCTCAGCCCCTCAAAAATTTCGCTCTTGGCGTGGAACACCCCTTCCAGCGAACCAAAACCCTCCAGATGGGCCGCCGCCACGTTGTTGATGATGGCGGCATCGGGTTTGGCCAGCGAGGTAGTCCAGGCGATCTCGCCCGGATGGTTGGCACCCAGCTCCATCACCGCAAACTTGTGCTGCGGCTCGAGGCGCAGCAGGGTTAGCGGCACGCCCACCTCGTTGTTGAAGTTGCCCGCGGTGGCCAGCACTTCACCTTCGTTGCGCAGGATGGCGGTTGCCATCTCCTTCACCGTGGTCTTGCCGCAGCTGCCGGTAATGGCCAGCACTTTCGGGTTGATGCGCTCGCGCACCAGTTTGCCAAGTCGGCCCAGCCCTTTCAGACTGTCGGTCACCACCAGCTGGGGGATGGCCAGCGGCAGTTCACGCTCGACCAGCAGGGCAGAGGCCCCTGCCTGAACGGCCTGATCGCAAAAATCGTGGGCATCGAAGCGCTCGCCGCGCAGAGCAACGAACAGGGCACCCGCGCCCAGAGTGCGGGTGTCGGTACTGACGACGGTGATCTCGCCGTCGTCACCAATCAGACGGGCATCGAGTACCTGCGCCAGCTCGGCAAGCCTGAGGGTCATCATTTGAATGACTCCAATAATGTGTGCAAGGCGGCCACGACGGTTTCCCGGTCGCTGTAGTGCCGCTTGTCGGTTCCAATGATCTGATAATCCTCGTGACCCTTACCGGCCACCAGGATGATGTCCTGTTTGCTCGCCTGACCGATGGCCAGCGCAATTGCCTTGACCCGGTCGTGCTCCACTTGCACCGCAGCAGGATCGCAAAGACCCGCCACCATGTCGGCCATGATCCGGGCCGGCTCCTCGGTACGGGGATTGTCGTCGGTCAGGATCACGCGATCCGCATACTGCTCGGCCATCGCTGCCATCATGGGGCGCTTGCCGCGATCGCGGTCGCCACCACAGCCAATCAGGCACCAGAGCTGGCCAGTGCAGTGCACCCGCAGGGCCTGCAATGCCTTCTCCAGCGCATCCGGGGTGTGGGCGTAATCGACCACAGCCAGCGGCGTATCACCACCGCCGAAACACTCCATGCGACCGGTCACCGGCTGCAATTGAGGCGCAGTCACCAGCAGCTCGTGGAAGTCGTAACCGAGCACCAGCATCACGCCCATCGCGGCCAGCACATTGCTGACGTTGAAGCGCCCGAGCAAGGGGGCGGATAATACACCATTCCCCCAGCTGGAGTTAATCTGCGCGCGAAAACCTTGCTGGTGAAAATCGAGCTGCTGCGCCGTTAATTGACGGCCAGAATGGTGTTCAATCGGGCCATCCACACTGAAGGCCACCGCTGTCGGGTATTTTTCGAGCCACTTGGCACCCAACTCGTCATCACGGTTGATCACCGCATTCGACTCATCGACCAGCTGCAACAGCTGCTCCTTTGCGGCGCCATAGGCTTCCATGGTGCCGTGGTAGTCGAGGTGATCCCGGCTCAGGTTGGTGAAAACCGCGGCGGCAAAGGGCAGCGCGGCGACGCGGTGCTGCACTAGACCGTGGCTGGAGACCTCCATCGCCACCAGATCCGCCCCCTGCGCTTGCAGCTCAGCCAGATTAGCTTGCACCTGCACGGCGCTACCGGTGGTATTTTCCGCTTCGATCAGATGGCCAAACAGGCCGTTGCCGATGGTGCCCATCACACCCGCCTTGCCACCCAGCAGGGTGTGCCAGTTGGCGACCAGCAGTGCCGTAGTGCTCTTGCCGTTGGTGCCGGTGATCCCGACCAGATCCAGTTTTTTGGCTGGCTGATCGTAGAAATAGCCCGCAAGAGCAGAGAGGTGAGCGGGCAGATCCCGCATTCCGATACAGGGAACCGGAGTCGATGGTGGGATAAATTCACCATCCTCCTCAAACACAACAGCGGTCGCTCCTTGAGCCACCGCCTGTTCGATAAACCGTCTGCCATCCATCTGATGGCCGCGAATGGCCACGAAGAGCGAGCCGGGGCCAACCCGCCGACTATCCAGCTGGATATCGGTCAGGGTGAGCGCCGGCGCCTGGATACCGAAGGGGCGCAGTAATGCATCAAGTGCGCGGGACAAGAGAGGCCTCCGTACGGGCAAGTTTGGTGGGCACCGCTGGCGGCACCGCATCGGGACGAATATTGAAGAGCTGCAGCACCCCGCCCATGGCCTCTGCAAACGGTGGGGTCGCCACAGCGCCGCCATAGTAGGCGCTGCCTTTTGGCTCGTTGATCACCACCACCATGACGAAACGGGGATCACTGGCGGGTGCGAAACCGGCAAACCAGGCCATGTAATCCTTGCCATAGCCACCGGCGACGGCGACCTTGGCGGTACCACTCTTGCCGCCGACCCGATAGCCCGGGATCTTGGCTTTTGGAATGGCGTTGTCGACCACATACTCCAGCGCCTGCAACATGGCAGCGGCGTTGTTGTGATCAATAACTTGCTCACCCTTGGGCGGCGTAGTCACCTTGACGATGGAGAGCGGCACCCGTTTGCCCTTGTTGGCCAGGGTGGCGTAGGCGGAAGCCAGCTGCAGCGGGGTGACTCGCAGACCATAACCGAACGAGAGGGTTGCCCGCTCGATATCGGACCAGCGACGACGCTGGGGCAACATGCCGCTGCTCTCGCCCATCAGCCCGCTGCCGGTATCCATGCCGAAACCGAACATGCTGAGGGTATTGATCATCTCCTGCGCCGGCATCCGCAGCGCGATGCGCGACATACCGATGTTGGAGGAGTAACGCAGGATATCGTAGAGGTTGGTCGCCTTGTGGATACTGACGTCCTTGATCTGCTTGGCACCGATAAAGAGTGGACCACCGGGAATGAAATCTTTCCAGCTGGTGACACCTGCCTGCAAGGCACTGAGCAAAATCAATGGCTTGACGGTAGAGCCCGGTTCGTAGGTATCGGTCACCACCCGATTGCGTACCCGGAAGCTCTGATACTGGCCGCGGTTGTTCGGGTTATAGGAGGGGGTGTTGACCATGGCGAGCACTTCACCGGTCTTGATATCCAGCATCACCATGGAGCCGGAGGTCGCCTTGTTCTCGTCGGTTGCCCGCTTGAGGGCTCGGTAGGCCAGTGCCTGCACCCGCTGATCGATACTGAGCTGCAGATCGTTGGCGTTCTTGCCCTCTTTGACGATGCCAAGCCGCTCGATGACGCGACCTTGACGATCCTTGCGCACCCGCATTTCGCCGGGTGTCGCCGTCAGCCACTCGTTGTAGCTGCGCTCAATCCCTTCAATACCGCTGCCATCGATGTTGGTCACCCCCACCAGATGGGCGCTGATCTCGCCGGTCGGATAGAAGCGGCGCGCTTCGGGGCGCAGGTAGACGCCACCCAGCTTGAGCCCCTTGATATATTCCGCCACCGCAGGAGTAACCTGACGCTGCAGATAGACGAAGCGCTTGCTGGGGTTGGCGATGCGGTGTTTGAGAGTATTGATGTCGAGCTTGAGCACGGCGGAGAGCGCCAGCCAGGCCCGCTCGTTATTGATGGCACCGGATTCATGCACTGTCTTGGGATCGGCCCAGACAGCTTCGACCGGCACAGAAACCGCCAGCTGCTCGCCGTTGCGATCGGTGATCATGCCGCGCACCGCCTGGGTAGAGGTGGTACGCAGGGAACGCATGTCACCCTCCTGACGCAGGCGATCCGGATTGATCACCTGGATCCAGGCCAGACGCAGGATCAGACCCACAAACGCGATGCCGATAAACACCGCAAGCGTGCGAAATCGCCACGGATAGAGTGACGGGGCTTTGACCTTGGGTTGGGCCTTGGCGGATGCCTTGCGTTTCATGGTTGGGTTATTACCTTCTCGGTGGTCACCAGCGGGCGAGCCATCTGCAACTTGTCCATGGCCAGACTCGCCACCCGGGAGTGTTCCGCCAGAGTGCCCTGCTCCAGCAGCAGGTGGCGCCACTCGATGTTGAGGCGATCCTCTTCCGCCATCAGATCGTTCTGCTTGGCGGTCAGGCCGCGAGTCATGTTGGTCACCAGGATCACGGCAAAGGCGGTCACCAGCACGGCGACCGACAGAAAAATCTGCAGCTTGTGCCGCCAGAGATCCGCAACGATCTCCTTGGCCAGATGAACACGCACTTCGCTCATCGCTTACTCCGCCAGCCGTTCGGCAACCCGCAGCACCGAGCTGCGTGACCGGCTGTTTTCAGATACTTCATGATCAGAAGGCTTGAGAGCCTTGCCGACCGACTTCAATTTGCGACCGCCTGCCAGCTGGGCCTCGGTCAACGGAATGCCGTAAGGCACTTCCGGCCCCTTCTCGTGCTTGCGGATGAAATGCTTTACCAACCGGTCTTCCAGCGAATGGAAGCTGATCACCGACAGACGGCCGTGAGGTGCCAGCACGTCCAGTGCACCGTTGAGCGCGGTTTCGATCTCGTCCAGCTCGCTGTTGATATAGATGCGAATGGCCTGGAAACTGCGGGTTGCCGCATGCTTGCCCTTCTCCTTGCTCGGATTGACCCGGGCAATCATCTCAGCCAGTTGGCGGGTACGCACATAAGGCTCGGTCACCCGGTCGTGCACGATGGCACGGGCAATCTTCTTGGCAAAACGCTCCTCACCGAAAGTCTTCAGCACCCAGGCGATGTCATCTACATCGGCCTTGGCCAACCACTCGGCGGCGCTCTGGCCGGAAGTGGGGTCCATCCGCATATCGAGCGGACCATCTTTCATAAAGCTGAAGCCGCGCTCGGCATCATCCAGCTGGGGTGAAGAGACCCCCAGATCCAGCAGGAAGCCATCCACCTTGCCCAGCAAACCGCGCTCATCCAGATAGGAGGCGATGCCGGAGAAGGGGCCGTGCACGATGTCGAAACGGGGATCCTGGATCTTGGCCGCTTCGGCGATCGCCTGGGGATCGCGGTCGATGGCGATCAGGCGGCCATTGGGGCCAAGGTGCTGCAGGATTAGACGAGAATGACCACCACGGCCAAAAGTACCGTCGACGTAGACACCGTCCGGCTTGATGGCCAGACCTTCAACGGCTTCGTGCAGCAGCACTGTGATGTGTTCAGCGGCTTGGGTCATTTATAAAGAGAAATCCTGTAGTCGTGGTGAGCTTGCCCAATCGTCCCCGGGCAGACCCAAGATGTCGTCATTGACCTGTTGTTGCCAGCGGGCTTCATCCCACAACTCAAACTTGTTGAGCTGGCCCACCAGCATGATTTTCTTGTCCAGCCCCGCATGGTTGCGCAGTGGCTGACTGAGCAGCAGACGGCCATTGCCATCCAGCTCGCATTCGGTTGCATGTCCCAGCAGCAGTCGCTGCAAACGGCGCTCTTGCGGATTCATGCTGGAGAGGGTCTTGAGCTTGCGCTCGACCTCTTCCCATTCATTCAGGGGATAAAGCAGCAGACAGGGATGGGCAATATCGATGGTGCAGACCAGCTGGCCGTCGCTTTCATCGCGCAGCCAATCACGGAATTTGGTCGGAATTGCCAGCCGCCCTTTACTGTCCAGGCTGATGGCGTGAGCGCCACGCAACAAATTGCAGTCCCTGAAGGTGAGTGAGCAGGCAGATTGCCCCTCTAAAAACCACTTTGATCCACTTTTCCCCACCCTGAAGTTTAAGGACGTGCAGGGGGCTTTTCAAGCAAGGAGATGGGACAGAGGGAACATATTGACGCAGCATTTGCATACCGCGGATTGAGTGGGTTGATTTTCCACAAGTTATTTGGCGTTAAACTCTGGCGATTAATTGAAATAAGTGAATGAACTGAGAACAGACACAATATGCGGGTGCGAACAGCCATCCGGAGTCCTATCACCCTCTATCGCTGCCATTGCGCTAAATACGAGACTATTCGACTGATTTAAAACATATAATTTCATTCAACATGGCGAGACAAAAAATATCCGACCAACGAAGCCATATTTTCTCATACATAAAAAAGAGCCCCGCGATAAATCGCGGGGCTCTTCGGAATGAGGTCGGAGTCGGCCTGTAAGCCGGGTTCTGTACCGGGTTGCCCCGGGTAGCAATCATTCCTCTAGGCCAGCAATCGCTCGCTGGCTCAAGCAACCTACCCGCCCCCAACGCGGGCCGCGCCAATAGGGGCCTATTTGGTCTTGCTTCGGGTGGAGTTTACCGTGCCACGAACTGTTGCCAGTCGCGCGGTGCGCTCTTACCGCACCCTTTCACCCTTACCTGATCCCTTGCGGGCCATCGGCGGTCTGCTCTCTGTTGCACTGGTCGTAGGCTCACGCCCCCCAGGCGTTACCTGGCACCCTGCCCTGTGAAGCCCGGACTTTCCTCCCCTCCGCCCGTCTGTCCCGAGGGACACAACGACGAAGCAGCGATTGCCCAGCCAACTCCGAGGCGCGGATTATAGCCTTGCGATACGCACGGGGTAAACCGGCAATTCCCGTTTACAGCCATTTATCGCGCTTTGGCCCCCGTTGACAGCCTGAATGCTCGCCGGTTCGGGGGATTGCACAGGTCAGAAAACAGCCTTACGACCTCTTAACCGGCTCAATAGTGCTCGAGACCGTATTTGTAGAGGGCATTTTTCTTCACGCCGTGGATCTCGGCGGTCAGGGCAGCCGCTTTCTTCAGTGGCAGTTCGGCTACCAGCAGCCCCAAAGTGCGGATCGCCTCGGCGGGCAGATCCTCTTCATCTTTGGAGGCGCCAGCCACGACCAGCACGATCTCGCCGCGGCAGCGGTTGTCATCCTCGCCAAGCCAGGTCAGCATTTCGGACGCTGGCAGACCGTGAATCGACTCGAAGGTCTTGGTCAGCTCACGGCACACCACCACCTGACGCTCGCCGAGAATACGAGCAATCGCTTCCACTGTATCCTGCACACGGCGCGGGGATTCGTAGAACACCAGCGAGCGGGTGTCTTCAATAACGGCTTGCAGGCGATCGTCACGTCCCTTGCTCTTGGCGGGCAGGAAGCCCTCAAAGGCAAAGCGATCGGTCGGCAGACCGGCCGCGCTCAGGGCGGTAACGGCGGCACAGGGACCGGGCAGCGGCACCACCTTGACCCCGGCCTCACGACAGCGGGTGACCAAGTGATAACCGGGGTCGCTGATGAGCGGGGTGCCGGCATCGGAGACCAGCGCAACACTCTTGCCCTCTTTGATCCGGCCAATCAGCACATCGGCTTTCTGCTGCTCGTTGTGATCATGCAGGGCGAAGGTCGGCACCGAGATTTGGTAGTGGCTGAGCAGGATACCGGTATGTCGGGTATCTTCGGCTGCCACCAGATCGACACTGCGTAAAATGTCCAATGCACGCTGGGTGATGTCCGCCAGATTGCCGATCGGAGTGGGGACTATATACAGGGTTGGGATGTCACTCATGGGATCTCCGAGTGCCCCGACAATTGTGTCGCCATATTGGCCCGTTTACACTATGGGGAACTTCAACACTGGTCGGGGAATGAACTTGAACCGGGTTACAAAGCAGCTAAGTGTATCACGACTCTTCGGCATCATACTCGCGGCAGTACTGCTCGCCGCCTGTGCGTCGGAGCCCAATCAACCGTCAGGGCCATCAGGCATGCCCTCTGCGTTCTCCAATCTGACCAAGAATGCCCAGTGGTATCTTGAGCAGGTGGACCCGGCCAAGCCGGCCGAGGCCTTTACCTGGCAGATGCTGGCGGCACGCAGCTATCTGGCGCTGGGCCAGGCCAAACCGGCCTCGGCACTGTTCCAGCAATTGCAGAAGCAGGCCAAGGATCCCGTTCAGAAGGCGCAGTTGCAACTGCTGCAAGCCCATCTGTTGCTGGCGCAAGGCCACGCCAATCAGGCGCTGATCCTGCTGGAAGGCAAACCTGAGGTGGTGCTGGATGCCGATACCCAGAAGGATTGGTATCGCCAGCGTGTGGTGCTGCAGCTCGACATCAACAACAAGTTTGGCGCTGCCAAGTCGTTGATTGCACTGGAGCCCTACCTCAATCAGAGCGAGCAGGCCACCAACCATCAGCAAATCTGGTCGTTGCTGAAAAGCATGACCCCCTCCACCCTGCAGGCACTGGAAGAGGCACCGGCCCCTGACGTGACCACAGGTTGGCTGCGACTGGCGGCACTGGTCAACGAGTTTGGCGCCCAGCCGAACCTGCTGGCTCGCCAGCTGGCAGGCTGGAAGCGTGACTTCCCCAACCATCCGGCCCAGAAAGATATGCCGGCAGGATTGGGCGATCTGGCGGCCACTGCCAGCACCTCGGTGCAACAGATCGCTGTGCTGCTGCCCCTCTCCGGCAATCTGGAGCCGCAGGGCGCCGCCATCCGTAACGGTATGCTGATGTCTTATAAGGAAAATCAGGGGCAATTCACCCTGAACTTCTACGACACCCAGAGCAAGTCGACCGGCGAGCTTTACCAGCAGGCGATTCAGGAAGGGGCGGACATGATCATCGGCCCGCTGCTGAAAGACCGGGTCGAGGAGCTGCTCAAGGCCAATCCGACCGTGCCGGTGCTGGCACTCAACGAGCTGGACAAGCCGATCGTCAACGACACCACCTACTACTTCTCCCTCTCTGCCGCCGCAGATGCCGCGCAGGCAGCCCAGTACCTTTACACCCAGGGCTACCGCAAACCGCTGCTGATCGCCGCCCAGGGGCGGATCGGTTACAGCAGTATCAAGGCGTTCGAGCAAAGCTGGGCTACCCTGAGCCAGGATAAGCCAGTCGTTGCCACCTTCGGTGCCCGCAACGAAGTACAGGGGATGGTCAAAAATGCCCTGAGCGGCCGCTCTACCGCCCGTGCTGGCGAGGTAGTGCAACTCTCTGATGCCGCACCGCGCAGCATCGATGCCGTTTATGTGGTGGCCAACAGCCTGGAAACCCGGATGATCAAGCCCTACGTGGATGTCTCGGTCAATCCGATGGGCAGCCTGCCGATCTTCACCGGCTCCCGCGGCTACGACAGCGCAGCCACCGAGGTCGCCTCCGAGCTCAACGGCATGCATATCGCCGATATGCCGCTGCTGCTTGGCGGCTACGAGAAACAGCGCGAGCAGATCGCCCTACTCTGGCCGCAGACCCAGGGTGACCTGCTGCGTCTATTTGCCATGGGCTACGATGCCGTCAGCCTGGCTGAGAACCTGCAGCAGATGCGCAAGGTGGGTGGCATGCAGCAGGCTGGCATGAGCGGCCAGTTGAGCGTGGATGCCCAGGGCAATATCGTGCGGATGCTGAGCTGGGGTACTTACCAGAACGGCAAACTGGTCGACGAGAACGCCGTTCAGCAACTGGAGGAGCCCTCCAATGAAGGAACTATGGAAACGGATGCGCCAGCAGTTGCCGAGCCTGTTCCCCTCACCAACGAGCAAGGGACAGCACTTTGAACAAGTCGCTGAACGCTGGTTGCAGGTCCGGGGCCTGCAACCGGTAGCTCGCAACTACCGCTGTCGTGGCGGTGAAATAGATCTCATCATGCACCAGGGCCAGACCCTGGTGTTTGTTGAGGTGCGCTACCGGGCCACCGGCAGCCATGGCGGGGCCGCCAGCTCGGTCACCCGCAGTAAACAGCACAAGATCATGCTGGCAGCGCGCCACTATTTGAAGCAACATGCCATCAACGAGGCCAATCAGGCCTGCCGATTCGATGTGATTGCGTTCGAGGGCGACCAGCCAGCCTGGATCCAGAACGCATTTTAAGAGGACCCTATGACTGACCGCATCAAAGAGAACTACACCGAAAGCATCCAGACCAAGATAGCCGCCGCCGAGGCGCTGCCGGATGCCATCCATACTGCAGCCCAGATGATCACCATCTGCCTGCTCAATGGCCACAAGGTGCTGGCATGCGGTAACGGTCCTTCTGCCGCACTGGCGCAACTGTTCATCTCCGAGCTGGTCAACTGCTACGAGACCCAGCGCCCCTCCCTGCCCGGTATGGCCCTGACCCCGGACATGGCGACCATCAGCGCGATCGCCACCGACCACGGTTTTGAAGAGGTCTACGCCAAGCAGATCCGCGCGCTGGGCCAGCCTGGCGACATTCTGGTGGTCATCACCACCTCCGGCCACAGCCGCAGCCTGATCAAGGCCGCCGAGGCTGCCCTCTCCCGTGACATGACCATAGTCGTGCTGAGCGGGGGTGACGGTGGCGAAATGGCCGGTCTGCTCGGCCCGAACGATGTGGAGATCCGGGTTCCCTCCGCCCGTCGCCCTCGCATTCTGGAAGTGAACCTGTTGACCCTGCACTGCCTGTGTGATCTCATCGACCAGACACTTTTCCCGCAACAGGAAGATTGAAACCATGAAAAAGCACACTATCCTGCTCGGTCTGCTGGTTAGCACCCTGCTGCTGCAAGGCTGCGCAGCCCTGGTTGTTGGCGGCGCCGCAGGGACTGCCAAGGCCTCTGGCGATCGCCGAACCCTGGGCGCGCAGTGGGATGACCAGACCATCGAGCTGAAAGCGGCCAATCTGCTGGCCGACAACAAACCCCTCAGTGCAGCCAGCAAGATCAGCGTCTACAGCAACAATGGCCGCGTTCTGTTGGTCGGCCAGACACCTTCTGACGTTTACAAGATTGAGGCGGGCAAAATTGTCAGTCGCATCGAAGGGGTTCGCCACGTCTACAACGAATTGCGCATCGGCCAACCTGCCAGTTTCACCACTCGCAGCAATGACTCCTGGATCACCTCCAAGGTGAAAGCCGACATGTTCGGCACCAAGAATTTCGACAGCACCAAGGTCAAGGTGGTCACCGAGAACGGCGAGGTGTTCCTGATTGGTCTGGTGACTCGCCAAGAGGGAGAGCAGGCAGTCAACATCGCCCGCCATGTCACCGGCGTGAAGCGCGTGATCAAGGCCTTCGAGTTCGCCCAGAACTAAGCTCGACCGCACATAAAAAAACGCAGCCAATCGGCTGCGTTTTTTTATTTAATCACCTTCAGGGTCGGACGACCGCTTGGACGCGGCGGTTCCGGCTCAGGCTCCACAGGCGCTTCAGCCTGCTCCAGCCAGATATCGTAACCCGGCTCAGGCGGGAACATGGTGCCCACGCCGTTCTCCCGGGCATGAATAGCCAGTACGGCTGCCATCGGGATATAAACCTGCTGGGAAACCCCGCCAAAGCGTGCACTGAAGCTGATAGCCTCGTTATCCATGTGAAATTGCATCACGGCTCGGGGCGCGATATTCAGCACAATTTGCCCGTCCTGAGCAAACTGCATCGGCACCATCACATGGGGAATGTTGACGTTGACCACCAGATGAGGGGTCAGATCGTTGTCCAGCAACCAGTCAAAGAACGCCCGTAACAAGTACGGGCGGCTCGGTGTCATTGTCGGTTCCATGCTCATACGCCAGCACGGATCTCGCGTTCGGCTTCGGTCAGGGAAGCCTGGAAGGACTCACGCTCGAACAGACGAACCATGTAGGCCTTCAGCTCTTTGGCGCCACGACCGGTCAGATCGATGCCAAGGCTCGGCAGACGCCACAGCAGCGGTGCCATGTAGCAATCCACCAGACCGAACTCTTCGCTCATGAAATAGGGCATTTCACCGAAGATCGGCGCGATGGCCAGCAGGTTGTCACGCAGTTCGTTGCGTGCCGCTTCAGCATCGGTACCGGCCATGATCTTGTCGGCCAGGGAGTACCAGTCCAGCTCGATGCGGTGCATCATCAGACGGCTGTTACCGCGGGCAACCGGGTAAACAGGCATCAAGGGCGGATGCGGGAAGCGCTCATCCAGATACTCCATGATGATGCGCGAGGTGTAGAGTGCCAGCTCACGATCAACCAGGGTCGGTACAGAGTTGTACGGGTTCAGCTCGGCCAGCTCATCCGGCAGATTGGCTGGATCAACCTGGCAGATATCCACGCTAACACCCTTCTCCGCCAGGACAATACGCACCTGATGGCTGAACATATCGTTGGCACCGGAAAACAGCGTCATTACCGAACGCTTATTGGCAGCTACAGCCATTGAACCCTCCCGTCATTAAAAAGCAGAAACGGCAATGAAGCATCTTGGTCTTCATTGCCGTGCATTATATTACCCGTATCTGGTCGCTTAGTGAACGTCGCGCCAGAATTCCTTCTTCAACAGCACAGTGAAGATGAAGAAGATCACGATGAAACCAAGCACCCAGAAGCCCATGCGTTCACGCTCCTGTTGTACCGGTTCAGCCGAGTAGACCAAGAAGTTTACCAGATCCAGTACCGTCTGATCATACTCTTCGTCATCCATTTCACCATTACCGTCAGATTTGATGCTGACAACCTGTTGGGTTTCCACTCCATCGACCGTGTGAGTGACGAACTCGGCACGGGGGGTTCCCTGCAACGGTTCCAACACATGAGGCATGCCCACAGACGGGAACACCACATTATTCACCCCAAACGGACGAGTCGGATCCACGTAAAAAGAACGCAGATAGGTGTAAATCCAGTCCGCACCACGTACCCGGGCAACCAGAGTCAGATCCGGAGGGGGAGCACCAAACCACTTGGCGGCATCCTTCTCGGACATGGCGCTCTTCATCAGATCACCCACTTTGGCGCCGGTGAAGATGAGGTTCTCCTTCATCAGCTCCTCGGGGATCTCCAGATCGGCAGCAACCCGGTTGTAGCGTTGATACTGGGTAGAGTGGCAGCCTGCACAATAGTTCATGAAGGTGGCAGCTCCACGTTGCAGGGATGCCTTGTCGCTCAGATCATAATTGGCTTTGTCCAGATGCACGGCCCCAGCATTGGCAAACACCAGTGATGGCAGCAGGGTCAGCACTGCAAATATTATTTTTTTCATTTAAATGTAACCCTCTCCGGCAGCGGCTTGGTGCTTTCGTTCTTGCTATAGAAGAACAGCAGGACAAAGAAACCGAAATAACCCAAGGTACAAATCTGGGCAACCAGCGTCAGGGTCGGCGTCGACGGCAGTACACCCAGCACCCCCAGGATGATAAAGCAGACCACAAACTGGGCGATGTTAAGCTTGTGCAGCTTGCTGCGATAGCGCACCGAACGCACCTTGCAGCGATCCAGCCAAGGCAGCAGGAACAACACCACAATAGAGAGGCCCATCATAATGACGCCAAGCAGCTTGTCAGGTACCGCACGCAGAATCGCGTAGAAGGGGGTGAAGTACCACACTGGCGCGATGTGAGCAGGAGTCTTCAGGCCGTTGGCCACTTCAAAGTTCGGCTTCTCGAGGAAGTAACCCCACATATCCGGCTTGAAGAAGATGATGGCGCAGAAGAAGAACAGGAAGCCCGCCACACCGATCATGTCCTTGACGGTGAAATAAGGGTGGAACGCCACCGCATCCAGCGGCCAGCCGTTTTCGTCCTTGTGCTTCTTGATGTCGATACCATCCGGGTTGTTGGAGCCCACTTCGTGCAACGCCAGAATGTGCATGGCAACCAGCATCACCAGCACCAGCGGCAACGCGATGACGTGCAGCGCGAAGAAGCGGTTCAGGGTGGCGCCGGAGATAACGTAGTCACCGCGGATCCACAGGGTCAGATCGTCACCGATGACCGGAATGGCGCCAAACAGCGAGATGATGACCTGGGCACCCCAGAATGACATCTGACCCCAGGGCAACAAGTAACCCATAAAGGCTTCCGCCATCAGCACCAGGAAGATCAGCATGCCGAAGATCCACAGCAGTTCACGAGGCTTCTGATAAGAGCCATAGATCATGCCGCGGAACATGTGCATGTAGACCACGATGAAGAATGCAGACGCACCGGTTGAGTGCATGTAACGCAGCAGCCAGCCGTACTCCACATCGCGCATGATGTACTCCACGGAGGCAAACGCACCTTCCGCGGAGGGGTTGTAGTTCATGGTCAGCCAGATACCGGTGATGATCTGGTTGACCAACACCAGCATGGCCAGCGAGCCGAAGAAGTACCAGAAGTTCAGGTTCTTCGGTGCTGGATACTTGGCCATGTGGTCGTTGTACATGGCCGTGAGCGGGAATCGATAATCGATCCAGCCCATCAGTTTACTCAACATGGTCAGGCCTCCTTGCCATCGGCACCGACCTGGATGGTGGTGTCATTAATGAATTGATAGGGCGGAATGACCAGGTTCAGCGGTGCAGGCACCCCCTGGAACACACGGCCGGCCATGTCGAACTTGGAGCCATGGCACGGGCAGAAGAAGCCGGACGTAACGCCCTGCACCTGCTCGCCAAAGCTGTCAGGCAGATAGGAAGGTGAACACCCCAAGTGGGTGCAAATACCGACCGCGACAAAAATTTCGGGCTTGATCGATCTGTACCCGTTATGGGCATAGTCAGGCTGCTGCGGTTCTTCAGATGAGGGATCCCGCAGCTTGTCATCATGCGCGGCCAAGGCATCCAGCGTCTGTTTGGTGCGTTTCACCACCCAGACAGGCTTGCCTCGCCACTCGACACGGATGAGCTGACCCGGTTCCAACTTGCTGATATCGACTTCAACCGGCGCACCGGCTGCTTTGGCCTTGGCGCTCGGATTCCATGACTTTATAAACGGCACTGCGGTAAACGCAGCTCCTACCCCACCAACGGCAACCGTTGACCAGGTAAGAAATCTGCGGCGACCGGTATCAACTGGCGCATTGCTCATCCAAAAACTCTCCCATGTGGACTCCGCACATTCTTATAGTGTCCCTGTTCCCCATTTTTCCCGTGACAACAGCGGCGGAAGCTGGATTTACAATTGCCACAGAAAACAGGGGAAATTTTAAAGAAAAGATAACAACTTGACAAGAAAGAGCGGTGAGCAATGAAAACAATAAAGAAACAATTTTTTGTCTTTTGTGACGCGTGGTTAGCATTGATGTCGGTAATATTACCAATAAAAAAAGCCTGGCAACCGCCAGGCTTTTTTGACACTCGAAAGAGTGAGTACCAAAAGCGAATTAACGCTTGGAGTACTGCGGACGCTTACGAGCTTTGTGCAGACCAACTTTCTTACGCTCAACCTTACGGGCATCGCGAGTAACAAAGCCAGCTTTACGCAGTTCGGAACGCAGGGTTTCGTCGTACTGCATCAGAGCACGAGTGATACCGTGGCGGATCGCACCAGCTTGACCGGAGATGCCACCACCGTTAACGGTGATGTACAGATCCAGTTTCTCGGTCATCTCAACCAGTTCCAGCGGCTGACGAACTACCATGCGGGCAGTCGGACGGCCGAAGTACTGCTCCAGGGAGCGCTGGTTGATTACGATCTTACCGCTACCCGCTTTGATAAATACGCGAGCAGTGGAGCTTTTGCGACGGCCGGTACCGTAGTATTGATTTTCTGCCATGTTGCCAGTTCCCGATTAGATATCCAGTACTTGAGGTTGCTGAGCAGCGTGAGCGTGCTCGGCGCCTGCGTAAACTTTCAGTTTACGGAACATGGCACGGCCCAGAGGACCTTTCGGCAGCATGCCTTTAACAGCAGCTTCGATTACCATTTCCGGTTTACGCTGAATCAGCTTGTCGAAGCTGATGGACTTGATACCACCCGGGAAACCGGAGTGAGCGTGGTACATTTTGTCGGTAGTTTTCTTACCGGTAACACGTACCTTCTCAGCGTTTACAACGATGATGTAATCACCGGTGTCAACGTGCGGAGTGTATTCAGCTTTGTGCTTACCACGCAGACGAGCAGCGATCTCGGTTGCGATACGACCCAGAGTTTTACCTTCTGCGTCCACAATGTACCAGTCACGTTTTACGGTTTCTGGCTTGGCAACGAAAGTTTTCATTAAGTTAAACCCAATTACCTGTTACAGACCCAATTGTTTATGGGGGCTCTCCCACAAACAACAAACGATGGCCTACCTGTACCCCTTCGAATACAAGTAAAGCTTAAAGTGTTGCTGTCTTATCGACAGCTGTAACGTGGGCCGGGCGATTATAAGTGAAGTTGCCTTAAATATCACCTGCTAATTTCACTGCCATGAAACCAGCAAATGTCGCCCGGCCCTACCTGCCGCAGATGCCCATCCGACTGGCAGGCGCGGTATTGTGACTAAGGAAGGTGCACTCTGGCAAGGTATTCGTGCGATTGCATTTCCTGAAGCCGTGAAAGACAGCGTTTGAATTCGAAATTTAGCAGCCCTTCGCCGTAGAGTTCTGCCATGGGAACCGCTGCCGACATGATGAGTTTGACGTGCCGTTCGTAGAACTCATCGACCATGGCAATGAAGCGGCGAGCCGCGTCATCCGTGCCTGTGCCCATTGGCTGAACATTGGCCAGCAGAACGGTATGGAACAGCCTGGCCAGCTCGATATAGTCGTTCTGGGAGCGGGGAGTACAGCAAAGTTGCTCAAATTCCATGTAGAGCACCCCTTCCCCCATCCCGAGCGACGCCAGCTGACGATGATTGACCTCGAACGTCCCCTCGCAAGCCGTGTGCCCACCGGTTAATTGCTGAAAATAGTG
Organism: Aeromonas sp. 11P; assembly: GCF_051920165.1. Taxonomy (NCBI): domain Bacteria; kingdom Pseudomonadati; phylum Pseudomonadota; class Gammaproteobacteria; order Aeromonadales; family Aeromonadaceae; genus Aeromonas; species Aeromonas sp. 11P. The sequence continues at coordinate 3,286,561 of NZ_JBQBDJ010000004.1, read as the reverse complement.
GTCAAGATTGGCTTTTGCCTGCAAGTCCAGCGGGCAGTGATAAATCTCGGCTTGTTCCAGCGTACGCAGGCGATAGTCGATACCGCCATCCACGTTAAGTACCTCGCAATGGCGCTCGATAAGCTCGATAGCTGGCAGAAAACGGGCTCGCTGCAGCCCGTTGCGATAAAGATCCTGTGGCGGAATATTTGAAGTGGCAACCAGCACGACACCGTGACCAAACAGCTCCTGGAACAGCGTACCCAGCAACATGGCGTCGGTGATGTCGGAGACAAAAAATTCGTCGAAACAGATGATGTCTGTCTCGCTGGCAAGCTTGCTGGCCACCAGCTTGAGGGGATCGGATTGCCCGCTCAGCCCCTGCAGTTCATCGTGAATGCGGTGCATGAAGCGGTGGAAATGGCTGCGCATCTTGCGCGTCCCAGGCAGGCTGTCGAAAAAAGTATCCATCAGCCAGGTCTTGCCTCGGCCCACTCCGCCCCACATATAGATACCGAGGACGGGCTCCGGCGGCTTGGGCTTTTGCAGCCAACCCAGCAACCCTCGAGATCTGGTCGGAGTCGGGCGCCGTAGCAAATCCTGATACAGTCGCTCCAGCCTGCTAATGGCCATCCCCTGCGCGGGGTCGGCCACAAAGCCGGGGCGCAGCAGATCCTGCTGGTATTTTTGCTGCGGTGTCATCCTTGAGCGCCTCTCCAAGTCCCTGAATCGAGGACAAAATGGTATCACGGCCTCAGGACGCACGGTATAGTGCCATCAAGGCATGGCGGTTATGACGACCGCATAAACCCACTCTGTTTTAGCTGTAACAAGGAGCATCTATGAGTCTGTTAACTGGGATCCTGCTGGCTGTCGCGGCCTTGATTATCGGTATCGTTCTCGGCCGTTTTTCGGTACGTAGCCGCGATGCTGGCCGTCTCGAACAGGAACTGAAGAAGGCCCACAAGGAGCTCGAGAGTTATCAGGGCCAGATCAACACCCACTTCGCCGACAGCGCCGCCCTGATGGAGCAACTGGCCGAGCAGTATCAGACCCTCTATCGCCACATGGCCGAGCAGAGCAAATTCCTGGCCAAGGCGCAGGAACCGCTGTTCCGCGAGTCATTGGTAGAAGAAGCCCCTGCCAATGTGGCAGAAGAGCCGGGCGTTCCGCCTCGCGACTATGCTGGCGCCTCTTCCGGACTGCTCAAGCAACCAAACTAGTTCCTCGCGGAACTAATTGGCCAGTCCCGTGGTCTGACCTTGACGATTGCAATGCAACTTTTTCTGGGAGCTGTTTTTCATATGCGTAAACCTCTTTCCATGCTCAGTGTGCTAGCCCTCAGTGTCGGTATCGCCATGTCTGCGGCCCCTGCTCAGGCTGCACTGCCTTCCCTGTTAGGTTCAAATCAGGAGATGCCAAGCCTGGCGCCTGTTCTCGAACAGGTCACCCCGGCTGTGGTCAATATCTCGGTTTCTGGCAAAAAAATTACCCGTCAGCGTCTGCCGGAGCAGTTCAAGTTCTTCTTCGGCCCCAACATGCCCGACGAACAGGTGAGCGAGCAGCCATTCCAGGCGCTCGGTTCCGGTGTCATCGTCGATGCCAAGAAGGGTTACGTGATCACCAACGCCCACGTGGTTCACGAGGCGGACGAGATCAAGGTCAACCTGAAGGATGGTCGTGAGTATGCGGCCAAGAAGATCGGTGAAGACAAGCAGTCCGACATCGCCCTGCTGCAAATCAAGGCCGAGGATCTGGTGCAGATCAAGTTTGCCGACTCCGATGAGCTGCGGGTAGGTGACTATGCGCTGGCCATCGGCAACCCATTTGGTCTGGGCCAGACCGTCACCTCCGGTATTGTCAGTGCGCTGGGTCGCAGCGGCCTCAACATCGAGAATCTGGAGAACTTCATCCAGACCGATGCGGCCATCAACTCCGGTAACTCCGGCGGAGCCCTGCTCAACCTGCGTGGCGAGCTGATCGGTATCAACACCGCGATTCTGGGCCCGAACGGCGGCAACATTGGCATCGGCTTTGCCATCCCTTCCAACATGGTGCGGGATCTGACCGAGCAGATCGTCAAGTACGGTGAAGTGCGTCGCGGCCAGCTGGGTATTACCGGCACCGAGCTCACCTCCGACATCGCCAAAACCTTCGGTTACAACAAGAAGGATGGTGCCTTCGTCAATCAGGTCATGCCTGATTCGGCGGCCGACAAGGCGGGCATCAAGGCCGGCGATATCATCGTCAGCATCGATGGCAAACCGGTTCGCTCCTTCGGCGAGCTGCGTGCCAAGATCGCCACCATGGGCGCTGGCAAGCAGGTCGAACTGGGGCTGATCCGCGATGGCAAGTCACAAACTGCCAAAGTGACCCTGAAGCAGGCCGATGACAGCGAAGTACGCGCCAGCGCGCTGCATCCAGCACTGGAAGGGGCCAAGCTGAGCACCACTACCGATCCGGTCTCCGGTGTTGCGGTGGCCGACATTGATCCTCGCTCTCCGGCAGCTGCTTCCGGCCTGCAGAAGGGTGACATCATCATCGGGGTCAACCGCCTGCGCATCAACACCCTGGGCGAGCTGACCAAAGCGCTCAAGAACAAGCCTGACGTGCTGGCACTCAACATCCAGCGCGGCGACTCCTCGCTCTATCTGGTGATCCGCTAACGCTCAAGTTGTTCGCCAACCCCTCTATCACCCGCGGCCTTCACCGCGGGTGATTTTTATCCATCGATAGTGTTATTCTCTGCGCGCAGCCTGTACGGATGAGAATGACATGAAAATCCCCCCTTTAGTCAGTTACTTGGGCAAGTCTGTCGGTTTTGGATTGACCGTCGCGGCGCTGCTGTTGCTGCTGTTTCCCCATTTTCGCGGTGGTGCCCAACTGCCCGGCATCATCACCAATGCCCGTGAACTGAGTTTCTCCTATGCCGCCCATCGGGCAGGCCCTGCTGTCGTCAACATCTATACCCGCAGCTTTGCCCCCAATCAGGGCAATCAGGGGGAACTGCGCCCGCAAGGGCTGGGTTCTGGCGTCATCATGAACCAGCGCGGCTATGTACTGACCAACTACCACGTCATCGCCGATGCCGACCAGATCATCGTCGCGTTGCAGGATGGTCGGGTCTTCAGTGCCGAGCTGGTCGGTACCGATCAGCTCACCGACCTCGCCGTGCTCTATATCGAGTCAGACAACCTGCCGGTGATCCCGCAGGATCCGGAGCGGCTGCCAGAAGTGGGGGATGTGGTGCTCGCCATCGGCAACCCCTACAACGTCGGCCAGACCATCACCCAGGGCATCATCAGCGCGACCGGCCGTACCGGCCTCTCCAGCATGGGGCCCGACAGCAATGGCCGTCAGGATCTGCTGCAGACCGATGCCGCCATCAACGAGGGCAACTCGGGCGGCGCGCTGGTCAACGGCCGTGGCGATCTGGTGGGGATCAACACCGCCACCTATCACCTCAACGGCAATCAGGAGAGCTACGGCATCAGCTTCGCCATCCCCTACCGGCTGGCCAAACGGATCATGGATGAGCTGATCGCCAACGGCCGGGTGATCCGCGGCTACCTCGGGATCTCCAGCGTCGAGATCAACCCCATAGTCGCGCGGATGATGAACCTCGGCGACCTGCGTGGTCTGGTGGTGGAAAGTCTGGATCCCAACGGACCGGCGGCCAAAGGCGGCCTGCAGCGAGGGGATGTGCTGCTCAAGATCAACGGAGAGGCCATCAGTGGCGTACGCAGCGCCATGGACAAGATTGTCGAAAGCCGCCCCGGCACCAAGCTGACCATCTCTGTATTCCGCTCCGGCAAGCCGCTGGAAGTGGTGGTCACCATAGAAGAAGACCTGCGCTATCAGCAGAGAACAGCCAGCTCGAGCGCCGCATCGGCCAGCTAGCGTCACTCCTTGTTATGAGAAGGGCGGGAAACCGCCCTTTTCCATATCTGCCCTCTCGGCAACGTCTCTTACCGTGAGATGACTCACAGTTTCCCGCAACGCTTGCCCTGCCCCCGCCCCCCGATTTGTGCGCTACCGATCACACAAAACCAGCTTCAATAAGCACTCTTTTTACCTTTTCAGTATCCAAACGATCACTTTGGGGCCATTTCCTCAGGAATTTCCGCTTCGAATCGGAAAAACGCTGCCTCCTCCACATCGACGCGCAGGCTTAGGGTAACGCCATACCTTCTGCCAGCCTTGGAGAGCAGACATTGCAAACAGAGACTCACGACCAGACCCTGACCCCGAACAGCCCGGAGTTGCTGCGCCAGACCGATCATATCCTCGCGCGCATTTATCCCCTGCTGGCCGAACAGGGCATCATCCCCAACGAGGTGCAACGGCAGATGCTGGCCTCCCATGTCAAAGCCATGGTGTGGCGCTCCCACAGTGGCGAGCCCCTGCCAGAAGTTGACCTCAGCCTGTTTGAAGAGATCTCCCCCTCTCACTGCGTCTCGCCGAACAGGTCGTCAGCTGGCTGGATCAGCTTGCTTATGAGGAGGCACACCTCTTGTCCGTCCATTTTGAAGTCGCCAAAGAAAACGAACTCAGCTCGGTGCAGAACCCGTAACTCAAGGAGAAATCGATATGACAGCCATCAAACTCGTGATCGGAGACCGTCTCGGCAAGGGTCAGAAAGTGGGCGCAGGCGCGGAAGCAGCCGGGGCCAACGTGACCATCATCCCCGGCATGGCCGCTGACATGAAGCTCGGCGACGTGATGAACAAGGAGCAGGCGGATCTCGGCATCTCCTTCTGCGGCAGCGGCGGCGCCGGGGCGATCACCGCCCAGACCAAATACGGCTACAAGTGCCGTTACGGCATGCGCTCTGTTGAAGAGGGCGTCACCGCCATCAACGAAGGGTGCGTGGTGCTGGGCTTCGGTTTCATGGACAAGGAAGAGCTGGGCCAGAAGCTGGTCGAAGCCTTCGCCAAGAAGCACGGACGCGCCTGATGAAAGAGAACTTCACCACCCAGGTCATCGTCAACGGCAAGGGGACGACCCGCCAGCAGGCGTTTGCCTCCGCCCTCAGCCAGGTGCAACCCACACTGCTCAAGGACAACCAGCAGGTACTGCTGCGCATTGAGCCGGTCGATGTACAGGTGCTCAAAGCCGAGGAGTTGGTCCGGGTGGAGAAGTTCCTGTTCTTCTTCCTGCCGCGCCAGCGCCGCGAATACCGCGTCCAGCTGGAGATCAAGGTTCAGGTCACCAGTCTGGATGTCGCCAAGGTGACGTTCACCCAGATGTGATGCCTGCGCAGGCACAACCCCACAAGAAGGATACGTTGGATGTTTCTAATCATTTTTATCAAGTCACTCATCATTGGCGGCCTGGTTGGCGTCGGGGTGGGGGCCGGCGCGGCGCGGATGTTCCACGCCCCGACCGTACAGGGCATGGGTGCCTTCCGCACCCTGGGCGAACTTAACTCCTGCGAGGGGGATCCCGCTTCCCACTTCTCGTTTGGTCTGGGCTTCTTCTTCAACGCCTGGGCCTCGACCGTGGCGGCAGGCGCCTTCACCCAGGATGTGGATCACCGCATCATCCCGCACTGGGCCACGGCGGCACTGCTGTTCAAAAATCGGGATCTCGCCACCACTCTGCACGACCCGAAAAAGATGGCCATCGCCGGCGGCATCATAGGTGCCATCGTGGTTGCCTTCCTCAACAGCACGGCCGCAGCCGTCCCTGCTGCATTGCAGGTCACTGCGGTCAAGGTGCTGGTACCGGCAGCCAACCTGCTGGTCAACACCGTCATGCCGGTGATCTTCTGGCTCGCTGCCATCGAGGCGGGCAAGAAATCCGGTTTCTGGGCCACCATCTTCGGCGGTCTGGCACAGCTCATCATGGGCAACGCGGTACCGGGTCTGGTGCTCGGCATCCTGATCGGCAAGGGTGTGGAAGAGAGCGGCTGGAACCATGTCACCAAGGTGATGATGGCAGCCATCGTCCTGCTGTTCGTGCTGAGCGGCTTCTTCCGCGGCTTCGACATGAAACTGATTGAATCCTTCCATATGGGCGTCCCCCTGTGGCTGGAAAACGTCCATAACCTGCTGAGCGGCAAATAAGGGGTCACACCATGGATGAGAAACTGAAAAACAACTTCTGGTATGCCGACTGGTCATTCCCCATCTTCGTCGGCCTGCTCTCGGCCGGGGTCTTTGCTGGTACCCACATGTTCTATCTGTACGGGGTCGGTGCCTTCAACGAGGTAGCCTTCGTCGCCATGCTGAAAGCGGGAATGGACACGGGCGCCTACGGCGCGGTAGCCGCGTTCGGTGCCAGCTTCCTGTTCGCCCGCATCATCGAAGGCTCCCTGGTGGGGATCCTGGATATCGGCGGCGCCATCCAGACCGGAGTCGGCCTCGGAGTGCCAGCCCTGCTGCTGGGAGCCGGCATCGTCTATCCGGTGGAAAACTTCGGAGCCTCGCTGGCAACCGGCATGGGGATTGGTCTGGCCATCGGCTACGTCATCATTCTGGCGCGCAAGTTCACCATCAACCAGAGCAACTCCACTTACGGCGCAGACGTCATGATGGGAGCTGGCAACAGCTCTGGCCGCTTCCTCGGCCCCCTCATCATTCTCTCCGCCATGGGTGCCTCCATCCCCATCGGTATCGGTTCCCTGCTGGGGGCCCTGCTGTTCTACGTGTGGGGCAAGCCCATCACCGGCGGTGCCATCCTGGGAGCCATGCTGCTGGGCACCTTCTTCCCGGTCGCCCTTGTGTAAGTACCAGCCGCCCTGCGGGGCGGCTCGCCAGAGGTCATCTGCATGTACGACATTATCATCAAAGCGGGGCGCCAGGGAGATGGCCAGCTCGTCGATATCGCCATCAGGGAGGGCAAAATCGCCGCCATCGGCTCCCTGCCGGGGACAGCAACGGCGCGGCAGACCCTGGAGCTCGGCGGCCGGGTGCATGTGAGCGCCGGCTGGATCGACGGCCATACCCACTGCTACCCCGCCTCCCCCATCTATCACGATGAGCCGGACAAGGTCGGGGTCGAATCAGGCGTCACTACCGTCATCGACGCCGGCAGCACCGGGGCCAACGATGTGGATGACTTCCAGCAGATCGCTGCGAACTGCAAGACCCGGGTGCATGCCCTGCTCAACATCTCCCGTATCGGCCTGCTGTGCCAGAACGAGCTGGCGGATAGCCGGGACCTCGATATGGATCTCGCCTCGGCGGCCATTCGTCGCCACCCCGACTTTATCGTCGGCATCAAGGCGCGGATGAGCGGCAGCGTGGTCGGTGAAAACGGCCTGCAACCGCTGCGCATGGCCAAGGTGCTGCAACAGGCCCACGGCCAGCTGCCGCTGATGGTGCACGTGGGCAACACGCCGCCGGATCTGGACGAGATAGTTGCCTTGCTGGGGGATGGCGATCTGCTGACCCACTGCTTCAACGGCAAGCCCAACCGCATCCTGACCCCGGCTGGCGAGCTGCGGGTCGCGGTGCGCGAGGCGATGACACGGGGCCTTTTGCTCGACATCGGCCACGGCGGCGCCAGCTTCAGCTTCGAGGTGGCGGAGCTGGCTATCCGGCAGGGGATCCTGCCCCGCACCATCAGCTCCGACATCTACTGCAAGAACCGCATCAAGGGGCCGGTCTACAGTCTGGCCCATGTGATGTCGAAGTTTCTCGCCATCGGCATGACGCTGGAGCAGGTGATCGCCTGCGTCACCCATCAGGCCGCCGATGCCCTGCGCCTGTCCGGCAAGGGGCGGCTCGAGGTAGGCGCCGATGCCGATCTGACCCTGTTCGAGGTCACCAGCGGCCCGACCCTGTTTATGGATACCGAAGCCCAGTCCCGCAGCGGTGACCAACAACTGCAGCCTCTCGCCGCCCTGGTCGGTGGCGAACTGGTTCTGACTCACTATGGGAAATCACACCATGCCTTCTGTTTATGAGAAATATCAGCTCAAACCGGTGATCAACGCCTCCGGGCGCATGACCATTCTCGGCGTTTCCACCCCCGAGCAGGAGGTGGTCGATGCGGTCAATTTTGGCCTGGGCCACTACTTCGAGGTCAAGGATCTGGTCAACAAGACCGGCGCCTATCTGGCTGGTTTGCTGGATGTGGAAGATGCGGTGGTGGTCTCCTGTGCCAGCGCCGGCATCGCCCAGTCAGTCGCCGCCATGATAGTGCGCGGCGATCCCTACCGCCTCGAGCACCTGCATGCCCATCCCCATGAGGTGCCGAGTGAAATCGTGCTGCCCAAGGGGCATAACGTCAACTTCGGCGCCCCGGTCGGTACCATGGTCAATCTGGGTGGCGGCAAAGTAGTGGAAGCCGGTTACGCCAACGAGTGCACCCCTTCCCAGCTGGCCGCTGCCATCAATGCCAACACAGCAGCCATCCTCTACATCAAATCCCACCACTGCGTACAGAAGAGCATTCTGTCGGTGGCAGAGGCCGCCGAGGTCGCCAAGGCCCACGGGCTCCCGCTCATCGTCGATGCGGCTGCTGAAGAGGATCTGCGCCTCTACTACAACCAGGGAGCGGATCTGGTCATCTACAGCGGCGCCAAGGCCATTGAAGGGCCCACCAGCGGGCTGGTACTCGGCAAGCGCCAGTACGTGGAGTGGGTCAAGCAGCAAGCCAATGGCATCGGTCGCGCCATGAAGGTGGGCAAGGAGGGGATCCTCGGCCTGACCCACGCCATCGAGCGCTATCTGGCCAAAGAGAAAGAGAGCGGCGCCGCCATGGTCGCCAAGATGAGCCCCTTTATCGAGCGCCTCAACCAGCTGCCCGGCGTCACCGCCAAGGTGGTATGGGACAGCGCGGGACGCGACATTGCCCGCACCGATATCGCCTTCGACCACCAGCAGCTCGGCATGACCACAGTGCAGGTCGTCACCCGTCTGCAACAGGGCACACCTGCCATCTACTGCCGCGGCTACAAGGCCAACGAGGGGCACATCGAGATCGATGTGCGCAGCGTCACCGTGCCTCAGCTCGACCAAATCCACTCCGCCATTGCCAACCTCGTTCAGGAGAATCGCTGATGTCCCTTACCCCCAACTACTACCGTGATCGGGTCTGTCTCAACGTGCTGGCAGGTTCCAAAGAGAATGCCGTCGAGGTGTACGACGCAGCCGAAGGCCACGTGCTGGTCGGTGTGCTCTCCAAAAACTACCCGGATATTCCCTCCGCAGTTGCCGATATGAAGGAGTACGCCAAGCTGATCGATAACGCCCTCTCCATCGGTTTGGGGGCCGGGGATCCGCGCCAATCCGCCATGGTGGCCGAGCTGGCCTGCCAGCTGCAGCCCCAGCACGTCAACCAGGTATTCACCGGTGTCGGCGCCAGCCGGGCGCTGCTCGGCCAATCACAAACGCTGGTAAATGGGCTGATCTCCCCTACCGGCATGCCGGGCATGGTGAAGATCTCCACCGGCCCGCTCAGCGCCGGGCAGCCGGATGGCATAGTGCCCATCGATACCGCCATTGCCTTGCTCAAGGACATGGGCGGCAGCTCGGTCAAGTTCTTCCCCATGGGCGGGCTGGCCTGCCGCGACGAGTATCAGGCAGTAGCCGAGGCTTGTGCCCGCAACAACTTCTGGCTGGAGCCCACCGGCGGCATCGATCTGGAGAACTTCGAGGAGATAGTTCGGATTGCGCTGGATGCCGGAGTCGAGAAGGTGATCCCGCACGTCTACAGCTCCATCATCGACAGCGCGAGCGGGCACACTCGCCCCGAGGATGTGCGGACTCTGCTGGCCATAGTGAAACGACTGTTGGCCTGATGGCAGTCACGGCACCGGTTCAATCACTGACCGGTGCCTGGCTTGTTGATGACCCACTTGTTAACATCGATCCTTTATCTCGCAACAGGAGTCTTGCATACCCCCTATGATCAAGCTGCCACACCCCAGGCTCCATCAACTGCTGATCCAGCTCCACGCCGAACCGCTGCCACAGGAGGAGCTGGCTCGCCGCCTCAATGTCTCCACCCGCACGGTGCGCACCGATGTGGCGACCCTCAACGAACTGATTGCCACGCACGGCGCTCACCTGATCCACCAGCGTGGCAGCGGCTACCAGCTCAAGATCTACAATCAGGGACTGTTCGACGCTCTGCTGGCGGCCCAGGGTCAGGATAGCGGCCTGCCACGCACCAGCCGCGAGCGTGTGCTGCACCTGCAGATCCTGCTATTGACGGCAGAGCAGGGGATCAAGCTCGATGAGCTGGCTGATACCTGGTATCTGAGCCGGGCGGCACTGCAGGGGGATATGGCGGAAGTCCGTGAGCAACTCAGCCACTTCAGGCTCAGCGTCGAGAGCAAACCCCGCCTGGGGATGCGCATTCAGGGGGAGGAGACGGCGATCCGGGCCTGTTTGACCCAACTGCTCTATCAGGAGTTGCTGCACAACAACCAGTTGCAAACCCTGTTGCCCAACCTTTGCCCCAGCAAGACGATGGAGGTAGTGGGCAATCACATCCATGCCCAGCTTGCCCGACATCAGCTGCGTCTCGCTGACGAGAGCCTGCAGCAGCTCACCATCTACTGCGCCGTTGCCCTGCTGCGTCAGGCATCCGGTCACGAGTTGCGCCACTTCGCCAGCGAGGATCTGACTCTGCCGCTGCTGGCAGTATCTCGCGATATTTATGCGGTATTGCCAACCCTGACGCCCCCCGTAGAGGACGAGATCGCCGGTCTCGCCATCCAGATCCAGGCGCGCCTGATTGCCGATACTCCCCAGCTCAGCCCGGCAATGGCCGCCGAGAGCGAACAGCTGGTGGAACATCTGCTGACCTACATTCATAAACACTACCCTTACGACCTGCGAGACGACCAACAGCTGCGGGCCGACCTGCAAACCCATATCAGCGCCATGCTGCTACGGGTCAAATACCAGATTGGCAACCACAACCCGCTGGCCGATCACATCAAGCAGTACTACCCCCTCGCCTATGACATCACGCTGGCGGCCATTTCGGAGTGGATCAAGCAGACCCCCTACCGACTGACCCACCACGAGATCGGCTATCTGGTGATCCATATCGGGGTCGGGCTGGAGCGCCATTACGATATCGGCTATACCCGCCGCCCGCAGGCGCTATTGCTTTGCGATGCGGGCAACGCCACCTTCCGGGTACTGGAAGCACGCATCAAACGGGAGTATCCCCAGTTGCAGCTGACCACGCTGGAGTCGGTGCGGGATTACGAAGGGCTGGCGCAGATCGCGCAGGACTTTGTCATCAGTACCGTCAAGGTGAACGAAAAAAACGCCCCCGTGGTACTCGTTGCCCCCTTCCCGACCCAATACCAGCTGGAGCAGCTTGGCAAGCTGGTGCTGATCGACCGCACCCGCCCCTACATGCTCGACAAATATTTCGATGCCGACCACTTCATGATGGTCAAAGAGCCCCTCACCCAGGCCGAACTGTTTGCCCGTATCTGTGATCAGCTGGAGGCGGAAGATCTGGTGGAGAGCGGCTTCAGAGCCTCACTGCAGGAGCGGGAGCGGATCGTCTCCACCATGCTGGGAGAAGGGATCGCCCTGCCCCACTCTCTCGGTCTGCTGGCGCGCCGCACTCTGGTGTACACCGTACTGGCCCCGCAGGGGATCGACTGGGGCAACGGAGAAATCGCGACGCTCATCTTCGTGCTGGCCATCAGCAAGGCCGACTACGAGGAGGCGATGGGTCTATACGACCTGTTTCTGGCACTAATGAACGAAAAAGCCAGCAGGAATCTGCTGGCTTGTCGCGATTTTGCCAGCTTCAAAACGCTGGCGCGTACCGGTTCATAACATAAAACGAGGAGTGACTACTCCTCGTTGAAGCCGGAAGTGAACAGCTCCACCACGGCGGCCAGGGCCTCGACCTCTTCGGGGCCCTCAACCTGTACTTCCACCTGCCGCCCTTGCGCGGAATCCAGCATCAGCAGGCCGATGATGCTATCAGCGTCGGCCTCCACGCCATCTTCATTGCGCAGCAGCACGTGGGCATCGAACCCCTGCACCAGCTCAAACAGCATCATGGCCGGTCTGGCATGAATACCCAGCTTGTTTTTCACTTCAACCGAGGCGGAAACAGTCATCGGGTCGTCCTATTGTGGTCCGTCAAGATTGGGGCGCACTCTTGTCGAGAGTGCGGTGGCGGATCTGCACGTTCTTGCCGAGCAAACGGAATGCACTGGCCAGTCGTTCTGCAATAAACACCGAGCGGTGCTGACCGCCGGTGCAACCGATGCCGACCGTGAGGTAGCTGCGATTGTTGCGCTCAAGATGGGGCAACCAGGTCGCCAGCATGTTTTCGATCTGCTGGGTAAACAGCATCACGTCAGCCTGCGCCGAGAGGTAGTTGGCGACCGGCTCATCCTTGCCGGTGAAGGGCTTGAGCTCGGGGATCCAGTGCGGGTTAGGCAGGAAGCGGGCATCGAACACGAAGTCGGCATCCTTGGGAATGCCGTACTTGAAGCCGAACGACTCGAACACCAGCACCAGCTCGTTCTCTTTCTTGCCGAGTACCCGGGTTTTGATGAGCTCGCTCAGGTCGTGAATGCTGAGGGTGGTGGTGTCGATACGCAGGTCAGCGGTCGAGGAGATAGGCGCCAGCAGGTGGGTCTCCTCCCGAATCGCCTCATCCAGCGACAGCTTGTTGCGTGAGAGGGGGTGCAAACGGCGGCTCTCGCCATAGCGCTTGAGCAGGGTGCCGTTGTCGGCGTCGAAGAAGAAGCTGGAGAACTCTACCCGCCCCTCATTGCGCACCTGTGCCAGCAGATTTTCCAGTTTCTCCGGATCGCTCGGCAGGTTGCGCACGTCGATGCTGACCGCCAGCTTGTCATACTGGCTCTCCACCGAGACAATCAGCTGGGGCAACAGATTGACCGGCAGGTTGTCCACACAGTAGTAACCCAGATCTTCCAGCACGCGCAGGGCTACCGTTTTACCGGAGCCCGAACGTCCACTTACCACGATTAACTGCATCTTGTTCCCTCACGCCAAAACGGGTGTCTCATCCTTGGCCTGCTGTCAGGCCGAGGTCATGATCTGATAGAGCTCTTCGTCGCTGGTTGCCTGACGCAACTGGCGGCAAACCGCCTTGTCACCCAGCTTGGAAGCCATCAGAGAAAGGGTCTTGAGATGCTGCTTGCACTCGCTTTCCGGCACCAGCAAGGCAAACAGCAGGTCAACCGGTTGATTGTCGATGGAGTCGAAAGGAATAGGGTCGGCAAAGGTCATCAGGATCGCGGTTGGCGGGAACTCATCGTCAATGCGACCGTGGGGGATCGCAATACCGGCACCGATCCCGGTACTACCCATTTTTTCGCGGGCCAGCAAGCATTCAAACAGCGCCTGACGGGAGGTGCCAAGGCGTTCGGCGGCCAGCTCGCTGATGATTTCGAGGGCGCGTTTCTTGCTGGTACAAGGGACTGCACTCTTGGTGCAGTCCCGACTCAGTATGTGTTCAAGTTGCATGGTTATTTTTTATTTAACTTATCTTTGTGCTTGATGATCTGCCTGTCCAGCTTGTCGAGCAAGGTGTCTATCGCAGCATACATATCGGCATGTTCAGAGTTGGCAAACACTTCGCCACCGCTGACGTGCAATTTGGCTTCCGCTATCTGGTTCAGTTTTTCCACGCTAAGCACCACATGAACATTGTTGATGTGGTCGAAGTGACGCTCGAGTTTGGCAAATTTGTTATTCACATAATCACGCAGAGCTTCGGTGATCTCGACATGGTGTCCGGTCAGGTTAATTTGCATAACATCATCCTTTTGTTTGCCTAAACCAGGCGTTTGCGCTGATTGGAAGGTGGGATAAACAAGGATTCGCGATACTTAGCGATCGTGCGTCTCGCCACCATAATACCCTGTTCGGCCAGCAAATCCGCGATCTTGCTATCACTTAACGGCTTGGCAGGATTCTCTGCCGTGACCAGCTTCTTGATGAGCGCGCGAATTGCGGTCGATGAGCACTCTCCTCCTCCTTCGGTGTTCACATGGCTGGAGAAAAAAAACTTCAATTCGAAGATACCACGGGGGGTATGCATGTACTTCTGGGTCGTCACCCGGGAGATGGTCGACTCATGCATCTCCACCGCTTCGGCGATGTCATTGAGCACCATGGGCTTCATCGCCTCTTCACCATACTCGAAAAAGCCCTGTTGCTGCTCGACAATGCAACTGGCCACTTTCAGCAGGGTGTCATTGCGACTTTCCAGGCTCTTGATGAACCACTTGGCTTCCTGTAAATGGGAGCGGATAAACTGGGTGTCGGTACTGCTGCGGGCGTTGCGGGCCATGGCGGCATAGGTCTCGTTGACCCGGATGCGGGGGGCGGAGTCGGGATTGAGCTCGACCACCCACTTGCTGCCCTTCTTGACCACGGAGACGTCGGGGATCACGTACTGGGAGTCGCTCTGGATGATGCCGTTGCCGGGACGCGGCTCCAGCAGCTGGATCAGATCCAGCACCTCCTTGAGGTCGCTCTCCTTGAGTTTTGTCTTGCGGGCGAGGGTGCGGTAATCCCGGTTGCCGAGCAGCTCCATGTGCTCGAGGATCACCTCTTTGGCCTCGTTGAGCCAGGGGGTCTGAGGGTCATACTGGTCCAGCTGGATCAGCAAACACTCCTGCACAGAACGGGCAGCAATGCCGACCGGATCGAAGTGCTGAACCCGCTTGAGTACCGCCTCGACCTCATCGAGTTCTACCTCTACGTCATCGCTGGTGACGGCAGCCTGGATATCCTCCAGCGCAACGGTCAGATAACCGGATTCGTCGATGGCATCGATGATGGCGAGCGCGATGGCGGCATCCACATCGCTAAACGGTGTGAGCCGCATCTGCCACAGCAGATAATCCTGCAGGTTTTCGGTGGTTTCACCCTGATAGACGCTATCTTCCCCATCGTGGATGGGGCCCGCGCTCTGGGCGGTGCCGGCAGAGTAAACCTCGTCCCAGGTGGTATCCACCGGCAACTCGTCCGGCATCTGCTCCTGGGCCATGGCATCGCTGGAATCCAGCTGGCTGGCATCGACCGGCGCTTCCGGACTGGTCTCTTGCGCCTCGCTCTCTTCCTGCTCCAGCAGAGGGTTGTTTTCGAGCGCTTGCTGAATTTCCTGCTGAAGTTCCAGAGTGGAGAGCTGGAGCAGACGAATCGCTTGTTGTAATTGCGGCGTCATGGTCAGGGACTGACCGAGACGCAACTGTAATGTCGGCTTCATCTACGTCGGGATATCCTTATGTTCAGCGAGGCACTCGTCAAAGGAAATGAAGGCATGCCCCCTTACTATAGACTGAATTGATCGCCCAAATAGACGCGCTTGACCTGCTCATCGGCAAGGATGTCAGCCGGTGCACCTTCGGCAATCATCTTGCCGTGGCTGACGATATAGGCCTTCTCACATACGTCCAGAGTCTCTCTGACGTTGTGGTCGGTAATCAAGACGCCAAGGCCTCTATCTTTCAGATGCTGAATGATCTTCTTGATGTCTATCACAGAAATCGGGTCAACCCCTGCAAAGGGTTCATCCAGCAGAATAAAACGCGGCTCGGCCGCCAGTGCACGGGCGATCTCGACCCGACGACGCTCACCGCCGGAGAGGCTCTGACCCAGGTTGTCGCGAATGTGGGTGATGTTGAACTCTTCCAGCAGTTGCTGAACCTTGTCCTCACGCTCCTCGCGACTCAACCCCTTGCGGGTCTGCATCACTCCCATCAGGTTGTCGAACACCGACAGGCGACGGAAGATGGAGGCCTCCTGCGGCAGGTAACCGATGCCGTTACGCGCCCGCACATGCATGGGCTGCAGGCTGATGTCCTGATCGTCGATGGTGATGAGACCGGCATCGCGCTGCACCAGCCCCACGATCATGTAGAAGGAGGTGGTCTTGCCCGCCCCGTTGGGGCCGAGCAGGCCGACAATCTGGCCGGTGCCCACTTCAAGGCTGACGTCACTCACCACCATGCGGCGCTTGTAGCTCTTCTGCAGGCCCACTGCTTTTAACACTGCCATGGCTTATTTTCCCTGCTTCTTCTGGTCGGCGGGCTTGTCGAAATTCTCTACCTGATCAGGCAGGAATACGGTTTTGACCCGCTGGCTCGGGCTCTTGCTCTCGGCGATCATCTTCTGTTTGACGATGTCGTAGCGGATCAGATCGCCATTGACCTGGCTATCTTCCTGCTTGAGCTGACCGTTGCCGGTGATGGTCACCAGCCGGTTCTTCAGCTCGTAGCGGATAGTGTTGCCGTGGGCATTGACCGGCTTACCGTTATCCAGGATCTGGAAGAAGGTGGCGGGTTTGCCGTAGGCAGTCATCACCTCGGCCCCTTTCTCGCCGGAGCGGGTCACTACCACCTTGTCAGCCTTGATCCGGATGGTGCCCTGATTGATGGTCACATCCTCTTCGAAGGTGATGCGGTTGTCCTGCATCTCGGCCACCTGTTTGACTGCATCGACGTAGACCTTCTCGGCAAAGTCGGACTCTTTGGCGGTCACCGCACTACACAACAACAGGGCTGCGAGGGCCAGATTAGCGTTTTTCATTGAAATAGATGGCATGGCCTTGATCCAGTAACTCAAAATATTTGCGGTCCAGATGGCCCTTGAGGCCAACCCCTTGGGTCTGGAAATCCCGACCCAGAATGTTCACTTCTCGGTTGCTGCGCACATCCTGTGTCACCAGATCCAGCTCCAGATAGGGGGTATCCAGTGTGGAGATGAAAGAGGTGGGCAGCAGACCATCCAGATGCACCTTGTCCCGCAGGATGACGTTGTCGCCGGTGTTGAGCACGCCGGTTTCGGCGGTCACCTTCCACTCGGCGGCACCCTGATCGTCATATATGTAGACCACCGGCTTGTCGAAGGTGGCCTGCTCGAGGATTTGATAATACTCGGCGTAGGTCGACTCCAGCCGCTCGGTGCGCTTGCCGTTGATATCAAAACGGGTGGTCACCAGATCTTTGGCGACAAAATCCGGCTGATAGTTTTCGATTTTGACGGCGCTCTCCGGCACCAGCTCAACCTTGCCCAACTGCCAGGCAACCAGCGCGACCAGAAACAGCAGGGCAAACAACAGGGTCTGTCTGCTCATACCGAGGCCTCGGGCTGATAATCGTCGTGGCCCTGCGCCTGCAAAATGAGGTCACACACCTCGCGCACCGCGCCCATGCCACCGCCAAGCCGGGTCACCATATCGGCACGACTCAGCACCAGCGGATGGGCATCGGCCACCGCGATACCCAGGCCGCAGGCGGCCATCACCGGCAGATCGATGGTGTCATCGCCCATATAGGCAGCCTGTTCCGGGCTCAGCCCCAGCTTGGCCAGCAGCGCTTCGAAGTGAGGCAGCTTTTTATCAGCCCCCTGCACCACATGAGCCACCCCCAGGCTTTTCATCCGATCACTGACGATTCGGGAGTTGCGCCCTGTGATGATGGCGATCTCGATCCCGGCATTGAGCAGTGCTCGCATGCCCGCACCATCACGGGTGCAGAAGGTTTTCAGCTCTTCGCCGTTGTTTCCCATGTAGATGAGGCCGTTGGAGAGCACCCCGTCCACATCGCACACCAGCAGGCGGATTTGCGCCGCCTTGTCGAACTGGCTGCGCGTCACCGGACCATAGAGGGTCGGTACGTTTTGCATCAAATTACTCCGGCTTTCAGCAGGTCGTGCATGTTGAAGGCACCGAGCGGGCGCTTGTCACCATCCACGACCAGTAATCCGTTGATTTTTCTCGTTTCCATCAGCTTGACGGCTTCCGCAGCCATCATCTCTGGACCTACGGTAACACAGTTGGCCGTCATTACGCGGCTGATGGGGGTGTGATGGATATCGATCTGCTGGTCGAGAATGCGGCGCAGGTCGCCATCGGTAAATAGCCCGGCCAGCAGGCCATTGCCATCGACCACTGCCGTCATACCGAGCCCCTTGCGGCTCACTTCCAGCAGCGCCTGGCTGATGGTGGCATCGATCCCCACCCGGGGCAACAGCTCGCCACTGTGCATCAGGTCGCCAACCCGCAGCAACAGACGCTTGCCAAGGGAACCGCCCGGGTGAGAGAGGGCGAAGTCATCGGCGGTAAAACCGCGCGCTTCCAGCAGGGCGACCGCCAGGGCATCGCCCATCACCAGGGTTGCCGTGGTACTGGAAGTGGGTGCCAGACCCAGCGGGCAGGCCTCTTTCTCCACCTTGATGCACAGATGCACGTTGGCCTCTTTGGCCATGGTGGAGGACGGATTACCGGTCATGCAGATGAGCGGAATGCCGCGGCGCTTGAGTACCGGCAGCAGAGCCAGGATTTCGTCGCTCTCGCCGGAGTTGGAGATAGCGATGATAAGGTCGCCACTGGATATCATCCCCAGATCGCCGTGACTCGCTTCTCCCGGGTGAAGGAAGAAGGCCGGTGTGCCGGTGCTGGCGAGGGTGGCGGCGATCTTGCTGCCGATATGGCCCGATTTGCCCATGCCGGTGACCACTATCTTGCCACCGCAGCGCAGCACCATTTCGCACGCCTTGTCGAAGGCGTCATTCAGATACTGATAGAGTCCATCAATGGCTTGCTTTTCTGTGTCCAGCACCGCGCGGGCACTGCGACGAAAATCGAACAGTTCAGACACTTTCTCAGGCTTTACAGACATAAAGACACAGCTCCGGGCCGAAATTAGCTGCGGGATTATAAAAAAGTCTGCCCGGATAAGCGAATCGGATGGCAAATCCCGCTCTCAATGACGCACTTTGTTACAGAAAACTGTCGTGCAAATGGGCTTGCAGCCTGTTCAATAGTTGTTCCTTGCTGTTGCTTAGACCTAGACTACCCCATAAAATTCGCACCTCATTTACACCGGATGGACAATTGTTTGAACAATGACCTGATCACCATCTCCGATCTGACCTTCAGTCACGGAGATCGGCTGTTGTATGACGGGATCAACCTGACCATTCCTCGTGGCAAGGTGACCGCCGTCATGGGCCCGAGCGGCATCGGTAAAACCACCCTGCTGCGGCTGATCGGTGGCCAGCTCAAGCCGGAGTCCGGTCACATTCTGTTTGACGGGGAAGATATCCCCACCCTCTCCCGTTCACGCCTCTATGAAGTGCGCAAGCGGATGAGCATGCTGTTCCAGAGCGGCGCCCTGTTTACCGGCATGACGGTCTACGACAACGTGGCCTTCCCGCTGCGAGAGCACTCCGGCCTGCCGGAGGAGCTGATCCACACCATCGTCATGATGAAACTGCAGGCGGTGGGCTTGCGCGGCGCTGCAAAACTGATGCCCTCCGAGCTCTCGGGCGGCATGGCGCGCCGGGCGGCGCTGGCACGTGCCATCGCCCTTGACCCCGACCTCATCATGTATGACGAGCCGTTTGTCGGGCAGGATCCCATCACCATGGCGGTGCTGGTCAAGCTGATCAAGGAGCTGAACGATGCCCTTGGTATCACCTCCGTCATCGTCACCCACGACGTGAAAGAGGTGCTGAGCATCGCCGATTACGCCTACATCATTGCCAATCGCAAGGTGGTGGCGCACGGCACGCCGGATCAGCTGCGCGAGGAGCACAATCCCGAAGTCGAGCAGTTCCTCAAAGGATTGCCCGATGGTCCTGTTCCGTTTCATTTTCCGGCAGGCGATCTGCTACAGGATCTCTGATGTTGATAAGTCAAATAAGCAAGCTGGGGCGGGTCGGGGTGCGGTTTATCAGCTCCGTCGGTCGCGCCACCATCATGTTGTTCCATGCGCTGGCGGGCAAACCCGAGCCGCGCAAGCACTTCCCGCTGCTTGTCCAGCAGCTCTATGTGGTGGGTGTGCAGTCGGTGGCCATCATTCTGGTCTCCGGCCTGTTCATCGGCATGGTGCTCTCGCTGCAGGGTTACAACGTATTGAAGGATTTCGGCGCCGAGCAGAGCCTGGGACCGCTGGTCTCCCTCTCCCTGCTGCGGGAGCTGGGTCCTGTGGTCACGGCGCTGCTGTTTGCCGGCCGTGCCGGTTCGGCCCTGACCGCTGAAATCGGCCTGATGAAGGCCACCGAGCAACTTTCAAGCCTAGAGATGATGGCGGTCGACCCGCTGCGCCGGGTGGTTGCCCCCCGCTTCTGGGCTGGCGTCATCAGCATGCCGCTGCTGGCCTTTATGTTCAGCCTGATCGGCATCTTCGGCGGCAAGCTGGTCGGCGTGGACTGGCTCGGCGTGGACGAAGGGGGCTTCTGGTCTGCCATGCAGGCCTCCGTCGACTGGCATGAAGACATCATGCAGGGCGCCATCAAGAGCCTGATTTTCGCCCTGGTGGTCACCTGGATTGCGCTCTTTAACGGCTATGATGCCAAGCCGACCTCGGCCGGGATCAGTCAGGCCACGACCCGAACTGTGGTCCACTCATCCCTCGCCGTGCTCGGCCTGGATTTTATACTCACTGCAGTCATGTTTGGATAAGGTAAAGATGAAGTTCAGCAAAGTAGAATTCCTGGTCGGCACCTTCATGCTGGCTGGCATCGGTGCCATTCTGGCACTGGCCCTGCAAGTGGCCGGTTTGAGCTTCAAACCGGAAGGAGAAACCTATACCCTGCGCGCGCATTTCGATAATATCGGCGGCCTGAAAGTCCGTTCGCCGGTCAAGGTTGGCGGCGTGGTGGTTGGTCGGGTCAGCGACATCGTGCTCGACCCGAAAACACAGGTGCCCGAAGTGACCCTGATGATGCAAAAGAGCGCTGGCGAGTTCGCCGATACCAGTTCCCTCTCCATCCTCACCTCCGGTCTGCTCGGCGAGCAATACATCGGTCTGGCCCCCGGCTTCAGCGATGAGGAGATGGGCACCGAGATGCTCAAGGATGGCGACCTTATAGAAGACACCAAATCCGCCATCGTGCTGGAAGATCTGATTGGCAAGTTCCTCTACAGCCAATCCTCCGACAGCAAATCAGACAGCAAGAAGGAGTAACCATGTTCAAGAAAATCGCCCTGCTGCTGGGTCTGATGACCAGCATGCTCTTTTCCCTGTCTGCCCAGGCCGCAGTCGATGCCACCGACCCCAACGCGCTGGTGGATCAGGCTGCCAAGCAGACCTTTGCCCGCCTGAAAGCCGATCAGGCCCAGGTGAAAAGCAATCCGGATCACCTGCGGGTGATCATCCGCGAAGAGCTGTTGCCCTATGTGGACAACCGCTTCGCCGCCTACAAGGTGCTTGGCAACCAGATTAAAGAGACCACCGAAGCGCAGCGCAATGCCTTCGTCGAGGTGTTCACCGAGTACATGGTGAGCTCCTACGCAGATGCGCTGGCCCATTTTGACAAGCAGACCGTCAAGGTCGAGCCGGGCAAAGCCCCCAGCGGCAACATCACCGCCGTCAACGTCAGCGTGAAAGAGGCCGGCAAGCCGGACATCTTCCTCGAGTTCAAGCTGCGCAAAAACAACAAGACCGGCGAATGGAAAGCCTTCGACATGGTGGCAGAGGGGATCAGCCTGCTTTCCGCCAAGCAGAGCGAGCTGGGCGGCCTCATTCGCCAGAATGGCATCGATGCAGTGATCGCCCAGTTGCGCGAACACAACGCCAAGCCGCTGGTACTCAAACCATGACCCTCAGCGGTGAGCTGCAGGCGCCACAGGTCAATGACCTGTGGCAACGCCGCGCCGAATGGTGGCAGGACGACCAGCTCGAGCTCGGCGGCGTCACCACCCTCGACTCCGCCGGACTGGCCCTGCTGGTCAAATGGGCCAAAGCCGTATTAGCGCGAGGCGCCACACCGCAACTGGTGGGCGCCTCCAGTGATTTCTATACCCTGGCCAACCTCTACGGGGTGGCCGGGCTGTTTCAGTCAACCCCGCTCACAACTGAGGACGCATAATGCAAGTCTCTGAAATTGAAGCGATACTCCTTGAGGCTCTGCCATTGTCCGAAGTCCATGTCAAAGGGGACGGTAGTCACTACCAAGTGATCGCCGTCGGTGACATGTTTGACGGCATGAGCCGGGTCAAGAAGCAGCAGGCCATCTATGCCCCGCTGATGGACAAGATCGCCAGCAACGCCATTCACGCCCTCTCCATCAAGGCGTTCACCGACGCCGAGTGGAAACGCGAACGTAAATTCCTATTGCCCTCCTGATTTGGTAACGAAGTAAAAATGGACAAATTCAAAATCGATGGTCGTTGTACTCTCAACGGCGAAGTGACCATCTCCGGCGCCAAAAACGCCGCGCTGCCGATCCTGTTCGCGACCCTGCTCTGTGATGAAGAGGTACACCTCTCCAACGTGCCGCGCCTGAAAGATGTGGGTACCACCATCAAGCTGCTGGAGATGCTGGGCGCCACCACCAAGGTCAACGGCAACGTCACCGTGCTGACCGGTGCGGTGAACAACCATGTCGCTCCCTACGAGCTGGTGAAAACCATGCGCGCCTCCATTCTGGCGTTGGGCCCGCTGGCTGCCCGTTTCGGCGCGGCTGACGTCTCCCTGCCCGGCGGCTGCGCCATCGGTGCCCGTCCGGTCAACCTGCACGTCCACGGCCTGGAGCTGATGGGCGCCAAGATCACCATCGAAGATGGCTACATCAAGGCTCGTGTCGATGGCCGCCTGAAAGGCGCCCACATCCTGATGGATATGGTCTCAGTGACCGGTACCGAAAACCTGATGATGGCCGCCACCCTGGCTGATGGCCGCACCGTGATCGAAAACGCCGCGCGCGAGCCGGAAGTGGTCGATCTGGCCAACTTCCTCAATACCCTAGGTGCCAAGATCCAGGGCGCGGGCACCGACACCCTGACCATCGACGGTGTCGAGCGTCTGCACGGCGGCAACTACAGCGTGCAGCCTGACCGCATCGAAACCGGTACCTTCCTGGTGGGCGCAGCGGTCACCGGCGGCAAGATCACCTGCCGCAAGACCGACCCGACCCTGCTGGAAGCGGTACTGGTCAAGCTGGAAGAGGCTGGCGCCCTGATTGAGAAGGGTGAAGACTGGATCACCCTCGACATGACTGGCCGCACCCTCAAGCCGGTCACCATCAAGACTGCCCCCTACCCGGCCTTCCCGACCGACATGCAGGCACAGTTCACTGTGCTGAACGCCGTCGCCAAAGGCACCGGCATGGTCACCGAGACCATCTTCGAGAACCGCTTCATGCACGTTCCCGAACTGGTACGTATGGGTGCAGACATCGAACTGCAGGGCAATGTGGCTATCTGCCGTGACACCGAGCAACTCAAGGGTGCCCAGGTGATGGCGACCGATCTGCGCGCCTCCGCCAGTCTGGTGCTGGCCGGCTTCGTGGCCGAAGGCTCCACCATCGTCGACCGTATCTATCACATCGACCGTGGCTACGAAGATATCGAGCAGAAGCTGCAGGGTCTGGGTGGCCGCATCGAGCGCATCAAGGGCTGATAGCCCACTGATCTCTAGCCGATAAAAAGGCCCCCTCGCGTTGGCGAGGGGGCCTTTTTCATGGTTTCGGTTCTGTTGAAATCGGGATCAGTGGCCCGCCAGCTTCATATTCTCTACCAGCACCGAGCCGGTCTTGAGACTGGAGCGCTCATCCTCGTCACGACCTACCGCCACGATATGGCTGAACATATCGGCCAGATTGCCGGCGATGGTGATCTCCTCGACCGGATAGGCTATTTCGCCATTCTCGACCCAGAAACCGGCAGCGCCGCGGGAGTAGTCGCCATTGACGATATTGACCCCCTGCCCCATCAGCTCGGTCACCAGCAGACCGGTGCCCATCTCTTTCAGCATGCCCTGAAAATCCTGGCCGGTATTGGAAACCTGCCAGTTGTGGATGCCACCAGCATGACCCGTAGTAGTCAGCCCGAGCTTGCGGGCAGAGTAGGAGGTAAGCAGCCAGCTCATCAGCTCGCCGTTACGGATGATATCCATGTCGCGGGTACGCACCCCTTCCCCATCGAATGGGGTACTGGCGAGCCCGCCCAGCAGGTGGGGGAACTCCTGAATGGTGAGCCACTCGGGCAGGATCTGCTTGCCCAACTTGTCGAGCAGGAAGCTCGACTTGCGATAGAGGTTGCCGCCGCTGATGGCCATCACCAGGTGGCCCCACAGGCCAGAGACAGTGTCTGGGTGGAACAGCACAGGCGCGTGACGGGTAGAGATCTTGCGGGCGCCGAGGCGGGAGACAGTACGCTCAACGGCTTCGTCGGCAATGCGCTGCGGGCTCCAGAGCCCGTCGAGGGTACGGCTGGAGGAGTAGCCGTAATCCCGCTGCATGTCGCCATCCTGCTCGCCTATCAGCACGCAGCTCAGGGAGTTGCGCGACGCCGCATAACCTTTGACGAAGCCGTGGCTGTTGCCATAGACCTTGATGCCAAGATGGCTGGAGAAACCGGCGCCGTCGGAGTGCTTGATGCGGGCATCGCGGCCCAGAGCGAGTCGCTCGCACTCGATGGCCAGCTCGATGCCGCGCTGGGGATCCAGCTCGATTTGGTGACACAGTTGCAGGTCGGGGGCATCCCAGGCCAGCAGCTCGGCGTCCGCCAGACCGGCGCAATCATCGGCCGAGGTGTGGCGAGCAATCTCGATAGCCGCTTCAACGGCGGCACGAATGGCGGGTTTGCTCAGATCGGTGGTCGAGGAAGATCCCTTGCAACCATCGCGATAGACGGCGATGCCGAGGGCGCCATCCTTATTGAATTCAATGCTTTCCAGTTCACAACCCCGGGTGTTCACCGACAACCCGGTCTGCTTGCTGATGGAGACTTCGGCCAGCGAGGCGCCCAGTCCTTTGGCTATCTCCAGGGCTTCGGCAACCACGGCCTCGAGATGGGCTTGATCCTGGCGGATTTGGTCTTGCTGATCCATAACTCACATCTGTATGAAAGAAGGAAAGGGGGGTAAGCATATCAGACCCCTGCGCCCAGCGGGAGAAGCTGGTAACATATCCGCCAAACGTGAATGACAGGAATCAAGAGACCGATGAGTCAATATCAAGACGACAACGAGTTCGAAGACTGGGGCCCCAGCAAGAGCCAGCTCAAGCGCGATGCCGAAGCATTGCAGAAAATGGGGGAGGAGATCGTCTCCCTCAGCCACAGCGAGCTGGAAAAAATCCCGTTGGATGAAGAACTTGCAGAAGCTGTCGAGCTGGGTCGCAAACTCAAGCCGAAGAAGGATGAGTCCTTCCGTCGCCATCTGCAGTTCATCGGCCGCCTGATGCGCAGCCGCGATATCGAGCCGATTGCCGAAGCGCTCTCCATCATCAAGAACCGTCACTCCACCGTGAATGCCCGTCTGCATCGGCTGGAGCAGTGGCGCGAGCGCCTGATCACCGAAGGTGACAGCGCCCTCAACGAGCTGATGTCCCAGTTCCACGAGCTGGATCGCCAGAAGCTGCGCCAGCTGATCCGCTCCGCCAACAAGGAGCGGGAGCTGAACAAGCCGCCGGTCGCCTACCGCGAGATGTACCAGTATCTGCGCGGCGAGATCGAAGACCTGCTGTGATCCCCGAAACACGCCTCCCCTTGCGGAGGCGTTTTTTTATGCACGCCCCGCCACTCCCGCCCGCATCACAACACCCACCTCGTTTAATATATCCACCACAAAGCAGCCGTTTTATGCAAAGCGATGGCTTGAAATGGCCACAAACAGGCTGTTTGGCGAAGATGCAAGCCACAACTATTAACATTTTTGCATCATTTTGTTTGACATATTGAACAGCCTTGGCAGACTGGAAGCAGGATCCAGGCTGTCGTTGCCGAGGCTGACCGACGATTCTGCCCCCGGGCCGACACGGGATCCCTTGACCATGCTTTGAGGCATGCCCTTGTCCGGTTTATGTGCAAGGGTCTGCCCAAGGCGCAGGATGCGAATTCAACGCCAAGGATAACTCAGGTGCCCTATGCCGACGCCTTCACTCCCTCCCAACCGTAAACCCGTCGTATTGATGACCATGGGCGCCCAGCCCCGCAACGGCCACGCCTATCAGGTGATGACCCACAAATACATCATGCCGCTGGTGGAGATAAGCGGCTGCGTCCCGCTGCTGGTACCCACCTGCTGCGGCACCGCCGATCTGGAGCAGTATCTGGATCTCGCCGATGGGATCTATCTGAGCGGTGCCGGTTCCAACATCGATCCGGCCCTTTACGGCCAGAAGAACCTCACGCCAGAAAAACAGCAAGACAGGGATCGCGACCTGTTCGATCTGCCCCTCATCAAGGGGGCGCTCGCCCGTGGCTTGCCGATCCTCGGGATCTGCCGCGGCATGCAGGAGATCAACGTGGCGCTGGGGGGAGACATTCATCAGAAGGTCTATAACGAGCCGGGTTATGACGATCACCGGGAGGATGCCGACGATCCGGTCGACGAGCAGTATGGGCCGAGCCATCAGATCAAACTGCTGCCGGGCAGCTGGTTTGCCGAACTGATGGGGGAAGAACAGATTCCGGTCAACTCCCTGCATGGACAGGGCATTAACCGGTTGGGGAAGGGTCTGGAGCCGTTGGCCCACGCCGAAGATGGGCTGATAGAGGCACTTCATGCTCCCGCACTGTCACCCTTTTTGCTGGCAGTGCAGTGGCATCCGGAGTGGAAAGCCAATGAAAACCCCCACTCCATCAAGATCTTTCAAGCCTTTGGCGATGCCTGCCGCCAGCGCTGTGCATTGATGGCAACGAGTTAATCCCTCATCGATTCAGTCGCCAAACCCGCGCGCCTTGAGCTTGGGCAGTCCGCCCCGCTCGGGGCGCAAGGTGCGGCAAATATCCATCCCCTTGAGCCCGCGCTGGATATGGTCAGGCGAATGGCCAAACACCATGCCGTTGCTGCGGTAGAGGTTGTTGTCATCCAGCTCGAACTTCTCGCCGCCAATCAGCAACTGCTCGCGGCCATTGACCGTGTCACCCCGCTTGATGGGCACCTTCATATCACTCAGCACCTCGCCGGTGGCACACCCCTCACGCCAGCGCGCCTCGCTGGAGAAGGGGGTAATGGCTATTTCACGCCAGGAGCCATCCCGGAATTCGACCCGATACTTCTCGGCCAGCAGGTCGCAGCCAGCCAATGGCAGCAGGGCCATCAAACAGATGATTTTCTTTGAAAATTTCACTCAATCGCACTCCTTTGCCCGGTTCTGCACAGGATAAATAAATTGCCGCCCCAACGCACCATTTCCCCGCGCCGCAGCAGCTATGCTGGAAATAAAACCACAATAAGGTGCTGCTATGGCTGGCGAAAACCTCACCGCGCTACCGACGCTGATCTGGATTGGCGAACACCCGTTCTGGACCCTGCTCACCCTCTCCCTGATGCTGATCCACTTCTGGCGCCGTCCGGGACAGCGACGGGAGCTGCTCTCCGAGCTCAGTTTCGTGATGATTAGCGCGGTGGTGATCCTGCTGATCCAGCTGGAAGGGGGCTGGTTCAAACTGCCGCTGCCCCATCAATTGCTGCTCGAGATCTCCACCCTCTTGGCCGGCCTGATACTGGTCAAGATATGGGGGATCCTGCTGTTCGAGTTTCTGCTCCCCCTCTGCCATGTGCGGATCCCGCGGATCATCGCCGATATAGTCATCACCATCGGCTATATCGGCTGGGGTCTGTTTCGCCTCTACGCCTCCGGCATGGCGCTCGGGGAGATAGTCACCACCTCGGCGGTCATCACCGCGGTTATCGCCTTCGCCATGCAGGACACCCTTGGCAACCTGCTGGCTGGGGTCTCCATTCAGCTCGACAACTCCATCGCCATCGGTGACTGGCTGCAAGTCGACACCACCCAGGGCCGGGTGGTGGAGATCAACTGGCGTGCCACCACCATCGAGACCCGCAACTGGGAGACAGTCGTCATCCCCAACAGCCACCTGCTCAAACAGCGCTTCACCGTGCTCGGGCGCCGCCGTGGCGAACCCTTGCAGTGGCGGCGCTGGGTCTGGTTCGATCTGACCCTGGATACCCTGCCGACCCAGATCATCGCGCTGATCGAGAAATCCCTGCGGGAGACCAAGCTCCCCTGCGTCGCCAAGCATCCGCAACCGGACTGCCTGCTGATGAACGTCGAAGGAGGGATTGCCCGCTATGCGGTGCGCTACTGGCTGACCGATCTGGCTCGCGACGATCCGACCGACTCCATGGTGCGCAGCCTTATCGATGCCGCCCTGCGTCGCAACGATCGCCGCCTCACCCCGCCGATCTTCAACGTCTTTATGGCCAAGGAGAAGCAGCATCTGGATGCCCGCCACAAGCGCCACACCGCCGAACGAACCGATACCCTGCGCAAGCTGCCGCTGTTTGCCATGTTGCAGGAGAACGAGCTGCTCCAGCTGGCCGATCAGGTGAAGTTCGCCCCCTTCGTCAGCGGCGACATCATGCTGGAGCAGGGGGATGTCTCCAGCTGGCTGTTCGTGCTGGTCAAAGGGGAAGCCGAGATGGTGGTCAATGTCGAGGGGCGGGAGCTGAAGCTTGGTACGCTCAACGCGGGAGACTTTTTTGGCGAACTGAGCCTGCTCACCGGCGAGCCCAGCTCCTTCACGGTACGGGCGGTGGCCACCGTCGAAACCTATCGCATCAATCAGGCAATGTTTCAGGAGTTGGTGATGCAGCGCGAGTCGCTGGTCGAGCCCCTCTACCGGGTGCTGAGCGACCGCCAGCAGGAGCAGCGGGCGCTGCTGGAGCGGGAGGCGGAAGCCATGAAGCAACCACCACAACAGCTTGATCTGCTTGATAAACTGATGAAGCTGTTCGGTGGCAGATAACGTAGCATGGCATCGTATTGAGGACGTGAAGAGAGAACAGCAGCCATGTTACTGACCACCCTGGCCCTTGCCGCCAGCCTGCAATTTGATTGTCCCGCCACCATCGAGACTCGCCAGCAGCTGCTGACCCCGCAGCAGGGCTGGCAGGCGTTCACCCGCAATGACGATGGCAAACCGGACGAAACCCTCAGTCACCGGCTCGATAATCTGGCCCTGTTCGACGGAGAGCCTGCCGAGCTGGCCCAACTCAAACCGGATAATGGCGACAGCGACGAGATCCACTACTGGAGCCAGCTCGATAGCAGCCTGCGCCCGCTCTATCTGGTCTGCCGCTATCAGAACAGCGCCATCACCCTGCAGCAGGCGCTGCCCGTCGGCATCAGTTACTGCCGCGTCAACCAGCGCGACCGCTACACCCTGCTCGGGCTGGTTTGTCGCAAA
This sequence comes from Aeromonas sp. 11P, assembly GCF_051920165.1. Classification (NCBI taxonomy): domain Bacteria; kingdom Pseudomonadati; phylum Pseudomonadota; class Gammaproteobacteria; order Aeromonadales; family Aeromonadaceae; genus Aeromonas; species Aeromonas sp. 11P. Next base: position 3,257,497 of record NZ_JBQBDJ010000004.1, on the reverse strand, counting down.
TAGCGGGCGTAACCCCTTGCCATATATCGCTATTCGATGACAGCCATTACCGCCTGAGCCGGGCCACCCGCCAGCGCCATCAGAGCAGCAGCTCGGCCAGATCCTCCAGAGCCGTCAGCTCCACGTCCGGCAACAGTTGCAGCTGTTGCCACGGTTGCTGCCGTTCGTTGAGCCAGGCGGCGCGAAAGCCGTGCAAACGGGCCCCCAGCACATCGGTCTCGGGATGATCCCCCACATGGAGGATCCGCTCTGCTGGCAGCTTGAGGGCACTGCGGGTCTGCTCAAACATATCCGGCGCCGGTTTCATTCTGGCGCCCGCCCCCGCCTTGCAGACCAGCGTGAAGTAGCAATCCAGCCTAGCCTGAACCAGATCCAGATTACCGTTGGTGATCACCACCAGCGGGTAGCGTTCGGCCAGTCTGGCCAGCAGCTGATGAGTGGACTCGCTCACCTCGATCTTCGAGCGCTCTGCCAGAAACGCAGCAAAGACCTGCTCCGCCTCACGGCTGGCCTGCTGGTCGGCCATCCCCCCCTCGACCATGGCGGCGCGGATGGTCTGCTGGCGCGCCAGGCTGACATCGTGGCGCAGTTCGGGCTTGGCCATCAGCACAGCGCGTTTTAGCTCCAGCCAGCGCGGCTTGTCGAGCATGGCGGTGGCCAGATATTCGCTGCGCAGATGGCTCAGCATCCACTGCTCGGCCCGCACGATGGCGGGGCCGTTGTCATAGAGGGTGTCATCGAGATCAAACGAGATGGCAGCAACCGGCTGCCAGTGGCGATAGAAGTGCATGGACTCTCCTCTGCAACGGGGCTCAGGGCCCGTTATTCATCGTCCTGCGCATCCGGGTCACGCTTGGCCCTGGGGTGGGCGCTGTCGTAAACCTTGGCCAGATGCTGGAAGTCGAGGTGGGTATAGATCTGGGTGGTGGAGAGGTCGGCATGTCCCAGCAGCTCCTGCACCGCCCGCAGATCGCCGGAGGACTCCAGCATATGGGTGGCGAAGCTGTGGCGCAGCTTGTGGGGATGGACGTGGGCGTTGAGCGCCTGCTTGTTGCCCCAGCCATCAAGGCGGGCCTGCACCGAGCGGGCCGACAGCCGCTGCTTGCGGCTGGAGACAAACAGCGCCTCGCTCTCGTCCCCGGCCAGCAGCGGGCGCACCTTGAGCCACTTCTGCAGCCACTCGACCGCCATCCGGCCGATGGGCAGCACCCGCTCCCGTGAGCCCTTGCCGGTCACCTTAAGCTGGCGGTCGTCGAGCTTCAGATCCACCAGATTGATCCCCACCAGTTCGGCCAGACGCAGCCCTGAGGAGTACATCAGCTCCATGATGGCGCGATCCCGCACCGCAAGCGGATCCTGCTCGTCGGTGATGTTGAGCAGCTGGTGCATCTCGTCCACATCGAGGTTTTTCGGCAGCGGCCGCCCCTGTTTGGGGGTGACGATGCCACGGGCCGGATTGGCGGTCAGCCGCCCCTGCCGCACCTGCCAGTCGCAAAAGCTGCGCAGGGCAGAAACCTTGGTGGAAAGGGAACGAGGAGCAAGGCCCCCCTTGTGCATCCGGGTCACCAGAGTGCGCACCTGACTCGCCTCGAGCCGCCCCCAGTCAGTGAGACCCAGCGTCACCAGCTCGGCGGTCATCGCCTCCAAATGGGCTTGATAGTTATTGCGGGTATGAGGGCTGAGCTGACGCTCGACCCTCAGGTATTCGATAAAGGCCGCCAGCTCGTCCGCCAGTGCCGCAGGCAGTGGCGGTGCGACGACGGGAGCTTTGGCGGGTGCCCTGGCCGGTGTTCTAGCCATGAGTCAACTCGGGCAGACGCAGTTGCAGCAGGCGCCCCAGTTGGCCCAGCAGCAGGGTGTCATTGTGGGGAGTAAAGTGGCCGGGATCCGAGCTGGCGAAGGCCAGCACACCGAGATCGCCGAGCCGCATCAGGGCCACCGAGTTGACCAGCACATCGTGGCCAAACAGCGCCTGCTTCTCGCTCTGGCTCAGGCGACCAAAGTAGTAATCCTGCCCCGGCAGACGCTGACCCAGCAGGGATTCGAGCTGCTTGCCCTGCGCCAGAAAACGCTGCTCGGGCCCGCTCAGGGCAAACTTCTTGGGATTGAGCCAGAGCCGCAATCCGGTCAGCCGCAGCCGCTGGACAAAGGCCTTGCCCATCACGGCACTCACCTCGAACAAAGTCTGGCAACCGTACAGCTCGCCGTAGAGATCGGCATAGACCCGGAAGATCCGCTCGTTCTCGCTGGCGATCCCCATCAATTCGGTGATCTCCTGCTCCAGCTGTTCGATCCGCTCGCGCTGACGCTCCAGCTGGCGCTCGACCAGCGAGACCGACCCTTTGCGTTCATGGGGAATGCGGATCCTGTCCAGCACGGCGGCATGGCGTTGGAAAAACTCGGGATAACGGGCCAGGTACTCCAGCACAGTGGCTTCATCCACCGATTGCTCCTGCCGTTTGAGTTCGCTCATAAATTGGTTGATCCATCAGAGAAATGGGGCTCGCTGCCCCGACATCATGGGCAAAGGGGGCCAACGCCCCCCGTACCTGAACCTTTATCGGCTAAACCTCTATCTGGCCGTCAAACACATGCTCGGCGGGACCTGTCATATAGACCGGCTGGCCCGGCCCCTTCCAGGCGATGGTCAGCTTGCCGCCCGGCAGACTGACGGTGACCCGCTCCTTGAGCTTGCCCTGACTGATGCCAATCACCACCGCCGCACAGGCACCGGTACCGCAGGCCAGGGTCTCGCCACAGCCCCGCTCGAACACCCGCAGCTTGATCTCGGTGGCATTGACCATCTCCATGAATCCAACGTTGACCCGCTCGGGAAAACGCTCGTGGCGCTCCATGATGGCACCGAGCGTCTCGACCGGTGCATCGGCGACCGAAGGCACCTCGATGACGCAGTGGGGATTGCCCATGGAGACCACGCCACACATCACGGTATGCTCCTGCGCCCGCAACAGATAGGTTTTCTCTGCCTTCTGGGCCCGGAACGGGATCTTGCCCGGCTCAAACTGGGGAACACCCATGTTGACCGTGACCTGATTCTCCCCCTCCAGCTGCAACACGATGCGACCCCGGGCGGTACTGACCGCGATGCGATCCCGGTTGATCAGCCCCTTGAGACGCACGAAACGGGCAAAACAGCGGGCACCGTTGCCACACTGCTCCACCTCGCTGCCATCGGCATTGAAAATGCGATAGTGAAAGTCGAGTTCAGGGTCATAGGGCGGCTCCACCAGCAGCAGCTGGTCAAAGCCGATCCCGAAGTGGCGATCTGCCAGCTTCTTGATGACGTCATTGCTGAAAAATACCTTCTGGGTGACGCCATCCACCACCATGAAGTCGTTGCCCAAGCCATGCATCTTGGAAAAATCTATCAACATCGTGCATTCCTGTGCTGTTAGGGCTGTAAAAATTCACCGACCCAAGGGTCGTCAAGCGCCATGAAGTCGTTGTCCAAAGCCCCATGCATCCTGGAAAAACCTATCAGCATAGTGCACTCCTGTGCTGTCAGGGCTGTAAAATTCTGTCGTCTCTATCTACTGCATCAGGGCAGCAGGTGCTCACCGCGCCAGAGATCGGCCAACTGCTCCCGCTCGCGGATCAGGTGCGCCTCGGCACCATCCACCAGCACTTCGGCGGCACGCGGACGAGTATTGTAGTTGGATGACATGGTAAAGCCGTAGGCACCGGCCGAGCGCACTGCCAGCAGGGAGCCCTCGGCAATGGCCAGGGTGCGCTCCTTGCCGAGGAAGTCGCCGGTCTCGCACACTGGGCCCACCACGTCATAGATCGCGGGAGCATGGCCGGCACGGCTATCTACCTCGATGATGTTCATCCAGGCGCCGTAGAGCGAAGGGCGCAGCATGTCGTTCATGCCGGCATCGATCAGCGCGAAGTTGCGGGTCTCGCCCGGCTTGAGGTACTCGACTCGGGTCAGCAGCACGCCGGCATTGGCGACGATGGCGCGGCCCGGCTCGAACAGCAGGGTCAGATCCCGGCCCGCCAGCTTCTGCTTGAGCGCTTCGGCGTACTCGGTCGGATGAGGTGGCTGCTCGGAACCGTAGTTGACCCCCAGACCGCCGCCCACATCCAGATGGTGGATATGAATCCCTTCCGCCGCCAGACCGTCGATCAACCGAAGCAACTTGTCAGCCGCTTCCATAAAGGGATTCAGTTCAGTGAGTTGCGAGCCGATATGGCAATCCACCCCGACGATCTCGATGTTCGCCATCGCGGCCGCCTTGCGATAGATGGCTGGCGCCAGCTCGATGGGAATGCCGAACTTGTTCTGCTTGAGGCCGGTGGAGATATAGGGGTGAGTACCGGCATCGATATCCGGATTGACCCGCACCGAGACGCGAGCCTTCTTGCCCATGCTGCCCGCCACCCGATTGAGGCGCTCCAGCTCGGCTTCCGACTCCAGATTGAAGCAGAGGATCTCTTTATCCAGCGCTAGGCGCATCTCGGCCTCGCTCTTGGCGACCCCGGAGAAGACCACCTTGGCCGGATCACCGCCCGCCGCCAGTACCCGCGACAGCTCGCCACCGGAGACGATGTCAAACCCCGAGCCCAGTCGGGCCAGCAGGTTGAGCAGCGCCAGGTTCGAGTTGGCCTTCACCGCATAGCAGATCAGATGGGGAATATCGCCAGCAGCCTTGTCGAAGGCGTGCCAGTGGCGCTCGAGGGTCGCACGGGAGTAGACGTAAAGCGGGGTACCGTACTGCTCGGCAAGCTGTTGCAGCGAGGTTTGCTCGGCCTGAAGCTGGCCGTCGGCGTCGTAGTTAAAGTGATCCAAGGGGGCGGTTCCTTCCTAGAATGGGTGCGGCATTAGTGCGGCGCGGCCTCGGTGGCAGCCTCAGTGGTCGCAGGCGGTGCTGCTTGCGGTGTACTCTGGCTCTGTGGCTGCTCGGGGGGCGGCATATAGAGCGGCCCCTTCAGACCGCACGCGGCCAACCCGAGGGACAGAAGAGTGGCAAGCAGACACTTGGTGAACTGGGTGATCATAATGGTTCGCTGCGAAAAAATTTTTGGCCCTCTATAATCGCACTCACATTGTTAAAAGCAACAGGATAAACCGATGAAGGATCACGAGTATCACGCCCTGACCGACGCCTTTTTCCAATATGTGGAAGACACGCTCGACGAGGGGTATCCGGATATCGACTGCGAACGCAGCGGCGGCGTATTGACCCTCTCTTTCGAGAACAAGACCAAGGTCATCATCAACAAGCAGGAGCCACTGCACCAGATTTGGGTCGCCACCCGCGAGAACGGCTTCCACTTCGAACTGCAGGGTGACACCTGGATCGACAACCGCTTCGGCCACGAGCTCAAGGCGCTGCTGAGCCAATCCTGCTCCGCCCAGGCGGGCGAAGAGGTGATGTTCCCATGATTGACCTGCACCCGCAGGGCGCCCGTCATGCGGTGATCTGGCTACACGGGCTGGGTGATTCCGGCGCCGGTCTCGCCCCGCTGGTTGATGCGCTGGATCTGCCCGCCGAGCTACCGGTGCGTCACCTGCTGCCGGATGCCCCCGAGCGCCCCATCACCATCAATATGGGCTACAAGATGCGCGGCTGGTACGACATCAAGAGCTTCGAGGATCCCGCCGAGCGGGCCGTGGAGTCCCATGTCCGTGAATCAGCCGACCAGATTGTCGCATTGCTCGATCAGCTGGTGGCCGACGGGTTTGCCCCCGAGCATATCGTGCTGGCAGGTTTCTCTCAGGGCGGGGTGATTGCCTCCTTCACCGCGTTGCGCTACCAGGCAGTGCTGGCTGGCCTGCTCTGCATGTCCACCTATCTGGCAGCCCCCGACAAATTGCTCGGCGAGATGAGCCAGGCTGCTCGCACCCTGCCCATCTGCTACATGCACGGCATCTACGACGATGTGGTGAGCCTGTCGCTGGGTTGGGATGCCAAGAACCGGCTGGAAAGCGCCGGACTCGCCCCCGAGTGGCACGAGTACCCGATGCGTCACGAGATCTGCCGCCCGCAGCTGGGCGACATTCGCAGCTGGCTACTGGCCCGCCTCGGCGCGTGAGCCCTTCCGGCAAAGCAAACGGCCTGCATCTGCAGGCCGTTTTTTATTGCGATTCCAACTGACGGGTCAGCCCACTTCTCGAGCGGGCGGCACCTGTTCGCGTAGAGTGCCCTGACTGCGATAGGGGATCACATCCAGCTCGCCATTCACTTGTACTATCTCGTAGTACTGGGGCAGGTTGAAGTTGATGAACTGCCCATCATCGCTGAACCGCTCGTGATTGGAGGTGTAGAAGCGGTTGACCCCCGCCACCAGCTCATCCTTGTTGCCGGCAAAGTGCTGGTAGATCTCCACCCGGTTCGCCTCATCGAGGATATAGATGTTGGTGCCCGCATCACGGGTATCGAAGAAGAACTGCACCAACCCTTCGCTGGCGTAGGCATCGACGATGCTCGGCAGATGCTGGCTGTGGGTCTTGTCGAGCCGCAGCGGCAGGTGATCCAGCTTGTTGTGGGAGATGTGACGGTAAAAATCGATGGCGTTTTCCAGCTTCTTCACCGACACCCCGCGCCGTTCGAAGAAGATGCCGTACTTCTCGCGGCCAAGGGCCATGGTCTTGACCAGCTGCTGTTTGTCGCGGGCTAGGCGCAGGTCGATACACTCCGCCACCAGGGTCTGGAAGCGGGAGCGCACCAGAGAACGGAAGTGCTGGCTGTAGCAGAACACCTCGATCATCTCGGGGGCGGCGGCATCCTGATGCATCTTGCCGAGGATGGTGGTGAGGGCATCGACCACGGCTTCATCCCCCTGGAAGTGCAGGGTACGGATCTCGCTCCAGGAGTTGCGATAGACCAGATCAACAGATCCCACCAGACACTCCTGATTGCGACCGAACGAGAAGACATCCACGGTATTGGCGTCAAATTCGATCACCTGACCGACCCAGTGACTGGTCGGGTCCATCTCCAGATTGAGGAAGATGGAGAGCTGACGGATCTCGCACGGCCGGCTGAGGGCCAGGTTGGTGGCCAGCGGGTACTTCTCGGGGAAGCAGCCGGAGAGATCGCGGCAGAACTGGTGCAGATTGTCGATGTGCAGATCCGAACCCTGATTGAACAGGTGCACCCGCGACTGGGGCGTCAACAGATCGTTGAAGTAGGCCCAGGAGACCAGCTTGCTGATGTAACCGTTGAACTCCAGCGGCGCGCGGCCAATGATGTCCACCGGCTCCAGCGAATGTTTGTAGAGATACCAGCCGGCGCGGTTGAGGCGACCATGCGGCACCTGCACGAAGCTGAGATCCGGCTCGCTGAGATCCGGCGCGATCTTGAGGTTGATACGCTGCACCTTGCCCGGCAGGCTCTCGAACGCGGCGTAGAGTTTGCGCGACAGAATGCCGATATCTTCCGGGTTGATCGACTCGCTGATGTTGTTGCGGCGGGCGAACTGGATCAGGTTGCGGTAACTCTGCATCAGGGCTTCCAGCAGCTCGGCGTGAGCGACCTTCACCTCTTCGATCTTCCACTCGTGGCGATGATCGAGCTGATAGAGTTTGTCCTGACTCCAGCCCCAGTAGGAGACCAGCTGGCTCATCTGCTCGCGGCGCCACTCGGGGGAGTGATCGTCCTTGGGATGGCTGAGACCGTCGCACACCTTGAGGTAGAAGCAGCGGCGCACCAGATCGAGCCGCGCCATGTCGCCGATGGACTTGAGGTAGTTGGTCACCTTGTCCAGCATCAGACAGTAGTTGTCAAGCCGGTAGTGCATCCCCTCGTTGTGCTGGAACCAGTCGCGACCAATCATCGACAGCAGGCGGGTGTTGGGATACTCGTGGGAGTAGGCTTCCATCAGCACCGACTTGAGCACCGCCTTGTAGGGGGAGTCGATCCCCTTGTAGAGCTGCCACAGGGCGGAGCCGAAATACTCTTCGGCCGGAATACGGTCAAAACTGCCGAGATCGAGCCAGTCGTCCTGCTTGAGCTTGCCGCTCTCGAACAGCTCGTTCACATACGCATCGTAGTGATCATCACACTCGGTGGGCACCAGATACCAGATCAAGCGTTTGCCCGCGATACGCATGGCACTGCGGTAGAACTCGTCGAGCAGCAGCAGGTGCTGGGCACTGCCGCAGCTCTCCCCCTGCATCTGGGCATCGTTGGTCTGGCGGAACTTGTCTTCCGGGATCAGGAAGAAGTTGAGATCGACCCCGCGCTGTTCGGCCCACTTGGAGAGTTGCTGGCACTTCAGCTCCAGCAGATCGAGCCGCTCCTGCGACAAACCGGCCACGTGGCAGACCCAGATATCGAGATCGGAGTGACAGCATTGACCGATGGAGGAGGTGCTACCCATGGAGTAGAGCCCCTGAATGGCCCGATCATGGGTGGCAAGGCCGCTCTGACAGTTGGCGTTGCGGCAGAGGTCATCGATAAAGGCTTGCTGCTCGGCGGTGGCGCTGAAGCTCCAGATGCCATGAGGGACATCACCGGAGACATAACCGGGCAGCAGGGGATGATTGAAGTGCAGCATGACAGGCAGCAGTTGGAATACCTGCTGCCCGTAGCGACTCATGAGGCCTAACGCCCGTTGCGTCTTGAGACGGGTAATGTCGTCATAACGCGCAACCAGCGTATCGATGTGTTCCTGCAATGCCCTGCCTATCACCTAAGTGAAAATGACGCACCAAAAGGGGGATACGTCAAAAAAGTGTGATCATGTTAACAATGCAAACAGCGGTGGTAAACAAGCCTTCGGCTAAACACCAGATTATTTCTGGTATGACCACATCAAGTATCAGGAGAAATCATTAAATTCCAATACATTCAACGAATTAATCAACACCACTTGCTTAATGAAAATCATTTTCAGCATGCATTTTTGAGCTTGGCCCCGCTTTTGCCGGCTCCGCCATGAAAGCCCGGGCAAAGGGTGGTAATATCGATTTCCTTCTAAAAATGAAACAACTGATTGATATGGCAGCCCGAACCCTGAAAATTGCCACTCGCAAGAGCCCGCTGGCCCTGTGGCAGGCCAACTTTGTCAAAGACCGGCTCGAAGCCCTGCACCCGCAGTTGCAGGTCGAACTGGTGCCCATGAGCACTCAGGGTGACAAAATCCTCGATACCCCGCTGGCCAAGGTCGGTGGCAAAGGGTTATTCGTCAAGGAGCTGGAGACCGCCATGCTGGAAGGGCGGGCCGATATCGCCGTTCACTCCATGAAAGATGTGCCGGTGGAGTTCCCCGAGGGGCTCGGCCTGCACACCATCTGCGAGCGGGAAGATCCCCGCGATGCCTTCGTTTCCAACCGCTTCAAGGCTATTGCCGAACTGCCGCAAGGGGCCGTGGTCGGCACCTCCAGCCTGCGCCGCCAGTGCCAGCTGCGCGCCGCCCGCCCGGATCTGGTGATCCGCGACCTGCGTGGCAACGTCAACACTCGCCTCGCCAAGCTGGATGCCGGTGAGTACGACGCCATCATCCTCGCCGCAGCCGGTCTGAAACGACTGGAGATGGCGCACCGCATCACTGCCTTTATCGAGCCGGAGCAGAGCCTGCCCGCCAACGGTCAGGGGGCTGTCGGCATCGAATGCCGCCTTGACGATATAGAACTGCACGCCCTGCTGGCGCCGCTGGAGCACGCCGAGACCCGCGCCCGGGTGCTGACCGAGCGCGCTATGAATCGCGCCCTGCAAGGGGGATGTCAGGTGCCTATCGGTGCCTACGCACTGGTCGACGGCGAGCAGATCTGGCTGCGCGGTCTGGTGGGTAGCCCGGACGGCACCCAAGTAATCCGCGACGAGATCCGCGGTCCGCTGGCCGATGGTGAGGCCCTCGGCGAGCAGCTGGCCCAGCGCCTGCTAGCCGCCGGTGCCGACGAAATCCTGGCCGAGGTCTACCGCGCATGACGCCGCTGGTGGTGCGTCCGGCCACTCAGGCCGCCGAGCTGATGCAGTTGCTGCGCCAGCACGGCCATGCACCACTCTACTGCCCGCTGCTGGAAACCGTGGCGGGCAGCGAACTCCCTCTCCTGCCCGACCTGTTGCGCAGTGCCGACGTGGTTATCGCCGTCAGCATCCATGCCGTTCATTTTGCACACGATTTTCTGTTGCAAACTGGTCAGACCTGGCCACATATTGAGTACTTTGCGGTGGGTCAGGCCAGCGCCGATGCCTTTGCCGCCATCGGCATCGCGGCGATCTGCCCGGATGACTCGCGCAGCGAAGGGCTGCTGGCCCTGCTCGCCCTGCAGCAGGTAGCTGGCAAACGGGTGCTGATCCTGCGTGGCAATGGCGGGCGGGATCTCATCGCCAGCACGCTGGCCTCACGCGGTGCTCTGGTGCACTATTGTGCAGCCTATGAGCGCCACTACCCCGAGCTGGACGGGGACACATTGACACACCACTGGCAGGCAGCGGGGCTGGACAGCCTGCTCATTACCAGTGGTGAACTGTTGCAACGGCTGCTGGAGCTGGTTCCCGACCACCAGCGGCCCTGGCTTTTTGACCGCCTGCTGGTGGTCCCCAGCCCGCGCGTGGCCGAGATGGCCAGTACAGCGGGCTTTATCCATATCACGATTGCCCAAGGTGCATCCAACCAGGCCCTGACGGCCGCACTGGAACTGAGGAAGATGGAATGACAGAACAACAAGAATCCCAGGTCAAACCCCAGCCGACCGCTGTGGTCAATGGCAGCAAGAGCCGCTCCGGTGCCGTACTGGGAGGGGTCGCCATCCTGCTGGCCCTTGGCCTGACCGGCGGTCTCTATCTGCACGGTCACAAGAATGCGGTAGCCCAGCAGGCCGAACTGGCCCAGCTCAAGCAGCAACTGGCGAGCGCCCTGAGCAAGATCGACCAGACCAGCAGCAAGGATGCCGAGCAGCTGGCCGCATTGGATCAAACCCAGCAGCGGCTGCAAGGGGAGATGCAGGGTCTGCAGAACCGGGTACTGGATCTGAATGACAAGCGCCCCAACGACTGGATGCTGGCCGAATCCGAGTATCTGGTACGAATGGCGGGCCGCAAGCTGTGGCTGGAGCATGACCTCGTCTCCGCCATCACCCTGCTAGGCAACGCCGACGAGCGCATCGCCGCCCTCAACGATCCCAGCCTGATGCCGATCCGCAAGGCGCTGGCCGAGGATATCGCCAAGCTCAAGGGGATGCCGCGCATCGACCGCGAGGGGCTGACCCTCAAGCTGGCTGCGCTCTCTGACCAGATCGAGCTGCTGCCCCTCTCCACCGTCAGCATGCCGGAAGCCAAGGCCGAGCCGGATCAGGCGGTCAGCACCAATCCCGACGAGTGGGAGAGCAACCTGAAGAAGAACTGGGTCAAGTTCACCGAGAACTTCGTCACCATCCGTCGCCGCGATGGCGCGGTCGAGGCGCTGCTCTCGCCGCAGCAGGAGATCTTCCTGCGTGAAAACCTCAAGACCAAGCTGTTGCAGGCCCAGCTCTCCGTCTATCGCGAGCAGCAGGCACTCTACGAAGACAGCTTGGACAAGGCCCAACGCTGGCTGACCCAGTATTTCGACACCGACAACAGCGCCACCCGCTACATGCAGGGCGAGATCGACAAGCTCAAGGGTGAGCAGATCCAGATCGACTATCCGGCCCAGTTCAAGACCCAGGCCATGCTGGAGCAGGTGCTGACCGAACGCCTGCAACGCATTCTGGCCAGCAGCTGAGGAGGGCACCATGATCCGTATAATCATTCTGGTTGCCGTGATGGTCGCAGGGCTGATCTTTGGCCCGCAAGCCTCCGGTAACAAGGGCTATGTGCTGATTGCCCTTGGCAATTACACCATCGAATCCTCCGTCACCAGCGCGGTGATCCTGGCCGTGCTGTTCTACGGCGCCCTGCTGATCGTCGAGTGGCTGCTGGGCCGGGTATTCGGCCTGCGCCGCAAGACCCTCGGCTGGTACGGCTCGCGCCGCCGCCGCAAGGCCAATCAACAGACCGTTGCCGCCACCTTGGCGATGGCCGAAGGGCACTACAGTCAGGCTGAAAAGCTGATGATCAAGGGGGCCAGCAACAGCGACACCCCGCTGCTCAACTACCTGAGCGCCGCCAAGGCGGCGCAGGCCCGTGGTGACGACGCGCGCCGGGATCAATACCTGCAAAAAGCGCAGGAGGAGAATCCCAAAGCCGAGCTGGCGCTCACCCTGACCCAGACCCAACTGCAGATCGAGCAGGGCCAGTACGATACCGCGCTGGCGATGCTGGAGTCGGTCTACGCCCTCAACCCGCGCCACCCCATGGTGCTGGATCAGCTGCGCCAGGTGCATCTGGCCCGTCAGGACTGGAGCGCTCTGTGCGACCTGATCCCGGCACTGCACAAGGTAGGCAAGCTGACCCCGAAACAGGAAGAAGATCTACTGCAACAGGCCTGGTGTGGTCGTCTGCAACAGGCTGCCGGCAGCCTCGAGACCCTCAAGGCGGTATGGCAGGATCTGCCGCGCAAACTGCGCCTGGAGCCAGAACTGCTGGCCTGCTACGGCGATCTGCTGCGCCAGCTGGGTGCCGATGGCGAGGCCGCCACCCTGTGGCAGGAGGCGCTGCGCAAACAGCCGATGCCGCAGCTGCTGGCTCGCCTGCCCAAGCTGAAACTCGAGAGTTACCAGCCGCTGCTGGCACTGCTGCAAAAACAGCAGGGGCAACCGGAGGTAGACACCGCACTGGCCCAGCTCTATCTGCTGGCAGGTCAACTGGACGATGCCCAGAAGCTGCTGGAACAGGAGGTGGAGCGGGCGCCGAGCGCCGCCGCCTACCACGCCCTCGGCCAGCTGATGGACAAACGCCGCCTCACCAACAAGGCCAACGAGTACTATCGTCAGGCACTGGAACTGGCGGGGATCTGATCCCCGACAAACAGAAACGCGAGAGGCCGCATGATGCGGCCTCTTTTTTTATCTCTTCGCCCTGCCCTCGTCAGGTGGTGAGCCGCTCCAGCTCGCCTATCAGCCAGATGGCCTCGGCACGGTGGCTGCCGCACACATCCATCATGGGGCGAAAACCGCCGCACACCGCCGGCCGCTCCGGTTGACCGAAGATCTTGCAGCCAAGGGCGCTATCGAGCTGGATACAGGGGACACCAGCCGGTTTGCCATCTGGCATACCGGGAATGGCACTGCTGATACTGGGGGCGATGCAACAGGCAGCGCAGCCGCTACGACACTCCATAGACTCCACTCCTTTGGGACGGTCTGAGCCACCATAGCCGAAGCGGCGGCACAAACGTAGCTGGCGCACAACAAAAAGCCCGACCGCACGGGCGATCGGGCTTCAGACAACACGGGAAGTTCAGCGAGCCATCATCACAGGATGATATCGCGCACTACGCTGTCTTTGCGTTCCAGATAATGGTTCGACTTGATACGGCGGCACTAGTACGGGACTTGCCGCCGACCAGTATTCACCACATCACAGAATAATGTCGCGTACTACGCTGTCTTTGCGCTCAAGATAATGGATCGACTTGATACGACGGATGGTACGGGATTTACCACGGATCAACAGAGTCTCGGTGGTCGCCATCACGCCATCGCTGGTGATGCCATCCAGAAGATCACCCTTGGTGATGCCGGTGGCGGAGAAGATGACGTTGTCATTCTTCGCCATGTCTTCCAGCTTGAGTACCTTGTTGACGTCGATACCGAGCGCTTCGCAGCGGGCAATTTCCTGCTCGCCTAGCGCACGCACTTCCGGACTGTCGCCCTTGACGCGGTGACGCGGCACCAGACGGGCCTGCATGTCGCCATCCAGCGCGCGGATCACCGCAGCGGAGATCACCCCTTCCGGTGCGCCGCCGATGCCATACAGCATGTCGACTTCGCTGTCCGGCAGACAGGTGAGGATGGAGGCGGCAACGTCACCATCAGGAATGGCGAACACACGCACGCCCAGCCCCTGCATTTCCTTGATTGCCTTGTCATGACGCGGCTTGGCCAGGGTAATGACGGTCAGACGGGAGAGCGGCTTGCCCAGCGCCTTGGCCACGGACTTCAGGTTCAGCTCGAGAGCCTGATCCAGGTCGATGGCGCCTTTGGCCTTGGGCCCGACGATCAGCTTTTCCATGTACATGTCAGGCGCTTTCAGGAAAGAACCCTTGTCGCCCACAGCCAGCACCGCCAGCGCGTTGGCCTGACCCATGGCAGTCATGCGGGTACCCTCGATGGGATCGACCGCGATATCCACCGCGTCGCCGTGTCCGGTACCGACCTTCTCGCCGATATAGAGCATCGGCGCTTCATCAATTTCACCTTCGCCGATCACAATCTCACCATCGATCTCGATCTGGTTGAGAATGTGGCGCATGGCCGCTACGGCCGCCCCATCAGCGATATTCTTGTCACCACGTCCGAGCCACTTGTAGCCAGCCAGTGCAGCCGCTTCCGTCACTCGGGAAAACTCGATTGCCAGTTCACGTCTCATCGCATATCCAACCTATGGAGCTCGAAAACGGGCGGCATTCTACCACAAGGGCAAACCTTTGCGCACAAAAGTAGCCGCTGCGAGCAAGAATGTAGCCAATTCATCCAATTGCAACCCAATTGCCATCGACTCTTCATCCAACTGTCACCCCGCTGTCATCCCCGCTGCCTAGCATGACCCCGTTTTCAAAACAAAAGCTTGCAACACCACAAGGGATTAAGATGAAAAAGCTGACTGTAGTGGCACTGGCTCTCACCGCAGCCTTCCAGGCTCAAGCCGTTGAAGTGTATAAAAATGACACCTCCATGCTGGACCTCTATGGCCGCATCTACGCCGGTCAATTCTTTGGCGACAAGAAAGAAAACGTCGATACTGCCAACCCGAATGGCACCAAGGATTACAGCGCCAAGCAAGGGGCCAACCAGTTTGTCCGTTTCGGCGCCAAGGCCGAGACCCAGATCCAGAGCGGTCTGAAAGCATTGGCCCAGTACGAAGTGCAGATGTACATCAACGACAGCGAGAAGACCATCAGCGAGAGCTCCGACAACCTGCGTACCCGTCTGGCGTTCGCCGGTGTGGGCGCTGACTGGGGTACCGTGACCTTCGGTCGCCAGAAAGGGGCCCCGGGTTTCCTGGCCGACTGGACTGATGTCTCCCTTTCCGACGGCTACGGCAACGAAGCGCTGGGGGCCAAGACCGACACCTTCGCCACCAACCGTGCCGGTTCCGTGCTGAAATACTCCGGCCTGTTCAATGGCTTCCAGCTCGACACCAGCTACAAGTTCGACGGTGGTGACACCGAAGAGACCACCAGCAAGGATAGCGACGCGGCCTACGGTGCTGCCGTGGCCTACACCTTCCCGTTCAACCTGTCTCTGGGTACCGCATACAACGTCGGTATCCGCGACAAGAGCGGTGAAGAAGATGCCAAGCTGTGGCTGATCTCCGCCAAGTTCGACAACAAGGCTGCCTATGCCGCCCTGAGCTATGCCGATGGCAGCGACTTCCTGGCGACCGGCACCGATCACACCGGTTGGGAAGCCGCACTGGGCTACAACTTCGAGAACGGCTTCGGTCTGATGGCCCTGTGGAACAAACAGGAGCAGGACAAAGCCGGTACCAAGAAAGACAACGTGGACTACTACACTCTGGGTGCCCAGTACAAATTCAACAAGAACCTGCGGGTGATTGGCGAGTACCGCATCAACAATCTGGACAGCGTTGCCGGCAAAGCGACAGCCAACCAGGATGACTTCCAGCTGGCTGCCCGTTACGACTTCTAATCGAAGTTTTGCGGATACCCAAAGCGCGATGGCTTGCCATCGCGCTTTTTGCTGGGCGTCGCTCACGACCGGAAAAAGTGGCCTAGGCTCATCAGACAAGGGGCTGCACGGGAGGTGAAAAAATGAGGGGTCAACTGCTTGTTACACTGCTGTTGTTGCTGTCCCTGCCGGCTCACGCCCTCTCTATCGCCATGGTACTGTGGCGCGGTGAAACCGCAGCCGAAGCGGGCTTTCGGGCAGAGCTGACCCGACTTGGCTATCAGACCACTATCACCGTCTACAATGCCAATCAGGATCGCACGGCGCTGGCGACCATGCTGCGCCAGCAGATGCTGCCGAAACTGGCCGAATACGACTACATCTACACCTTTGGCACCACCGCCACCACCATGACCAAGAGTCTGGTGGCTAACCGCAAGCCACTGATCTTCAACGTGGTATCCGATCCGGTCGGGGCAGACATCCTCTCGGAAGACAAAGCCCAGAACAGCATGGTGGCCGGAGTGAGCAACATGGTGCCGATGGCGCTGCAACTGGCCAATGCCAGCGAGCATCTGGCCACCGGCAAACGGCTGTTGCTGCCCTTCAACCCGCGGGAGCAGAACACCCTGCTGGTGGCCGATATGTTGCTCAACGAGGCGAAACGCTATCAATGGCAGATGGTCACCTGGCGGATGGCCCCTGACCCACGGCGGCTGGACAACGAACTGAAGCGGCTGCAACAGGATGCCAAAAACGACATCGTCTTTCTGGCCGCAGACAGCTATCTGCTCTCCATCGCCCCCCGTCTGCTGAATGCACTGAACGAGGCAGCCATCCCCACCATCTGCAGTGCCGAGCTGTTCGTTGAACACGGCTGCAGCGTTGGCACCATCAGCAGCTACGAGGCGCTGGGCAAGATGGCCGCCGGGATCATCCATCGCCATCAGCAGGGAACAGAGTTGCAGGATATTCCGCTGCAGACTGACCCCCATCCCAAACTGGTGCTGGGGCAGCTGGGTAACGCCACCACGCAGGAGGGGAGCCCCGAAAAGCCGAAGCCTTGATAAAGATCTCGGCCAGTCAGGCTCCGGGCGGGTATGCTGTTGACCCCCATCGCCCGAGAGCCCTTTCCCATGAGCACCACCGTCTTTTTTGCCGTTCTGCTGGCAGCCCTGCTTCACGCCAGCTGGAATGCGCTGGTCAAAATTGGCGAAGAGCGGCTGGTGGGGGTATCACTGGTGGCGATCTTCTCAGGGCTTATCGCCGCCGTGGCGCTGCTGCCAATGGGGCTTCCCTCTGCTGCCGAGCTGCCCTGGCTCGGCCTCTCAGTCCTGCTCCATATCGGTTACTGCCTGTTTCTCAGCCATGCCTACAATCAGGGCGATTTTGGCCAGATCTATCCGCTGGCCCGTGGCAGTGCCCCGCTGCTCGCCATGGCGTTAAGTGCCCTGCTGCTGGGGGACTACCCCGGTTACGGCGGCATCATCGGCGCCTGCGTGCTGATCATGGGGGTCTTGCTGATGGCCTGGCGAGGCGGGCAGCAGCGCCTTGCCAGCAAAGCGGTTCGGGCAGCACTGATCACGGCCATGTTCACGGCGACCTATACCCTCTCGGATGGTGCCGGCGCCCGCGCAGGGGGTGAACCGGTACGCTACACCCTCTGGCTCTTTGCCTGTACCGGGCTGGCGATGCTGCTGGTGTTGCTCGTCCACCAGAAACGCAACGCATGGCGCCAGATCCGTCGCCATGCGATGGCGGGAATTGCAGGAGGTGCCATGTCACTGCTCGCCTACGGGATTGTTATCTGGGCCATGACCCAAGCCCCCATTGGCGTGGTCGCGGCTCTGCGCGAAAGCAGTGTGCTGTTTGCCATGCTGCTCTCGGTCTGGCTGCTGAAAGAGCCGCTCGGGCGCATGCGGCTGACGGCGGCGGCCATTATCACCGGCGGCGTGCTGCTGACCCGGCTGGGAGGATAAGCGCTGTCGCCATTGGTGCAGATTTATCTGACAGGATGGCGTAATTCACTCCGCCAAATATGCCGAATACGAATAATGGAAATAAGTGTCAGCCCGGGCGTAAATGTTTACATCCGCAACGTATCAATTAACTGGCAGGTCTGTTTATTTCAGCCACAGCTTCATTCGGGAAACTTACCTGCCCAGCAGCATTAATGATAAAATCGTTCACAGTTAATTTTCGGCAACGCTGACCAATACCGCGCATGGCACAGACCATGACGCTCCGCCCATACATTCATTGACCGCCTGACGGGTAAGCCAGCCCGGTCAGAGATGACCCGATCGCGCCCGCCACAGCAGGATGGCATGGCGCTACCGCGTTATTAATGGGTCCGGTTTCGTCTGTTTAATTTTTGATTATTTTAAATCCAGCACCATCAGGGAGTTTTTAATATGTCGGCAAAAAAGCTGAAGTTGGGCGCCTTTATATTGATGATATTAACATCGGTATTTGGCGTCACTAATATCGGGATCGGTTTTTACCGAATGGGATATGCCGCCATTCCGATGTTCGTGATCGGCGGTCTGTTTTTCTTCATCCCGTTCATTTTGATGATGATTGAGTTTGGTACCGGCTTTCGCAAAGAGGCGGGCGGCATCTTTACCTGGATGCGCCACTCGGTCTCGACCCGTTACGCCTTTATCGGGCTGACCATGTGGTTCGCCTCCTACGTCATCTGGATGTTTGGCAAGGCGCTCTCTATGTGGGTGCCCCTCTCCTTCATGCTGTTTGGCCGCGACATCACCGTCATCCCGGTCACCCTGGGCACCGGCATCGACTTCGGCCCCTTTATTCTGGGTGTGGTCGCCATCGCGCTGGTTGCCACCGTCACCAAGCTCATCACTCTGGGCAGCGCCCGCTTCGCCAAAGTGGCGGCCATCGGCGGCCTCTCCGTAGTGGCGCTCAACGTGTTGCTGCTGGTCGGGGGCGTCTTCACCTTCGCGGTGAGCGGCATGACTCTGCAGGAGCCCTTCACCCAGGCATCGCTGACGGCGTCTCCCAATGCCGCTTTCAACGACATCATCCCCTTCCTCGGCTTTATGGTGTTCGCCATCTTCGCCTACGGCGGGGTCGAGGCGATGGCCGGGGTGGCTGACGAGCTGGAAGATCCGGAGCGTGACCTCAAGCGCGGCATCTTCCTCTCCGGCGCCTTCATCGTACTCTGCTACATCATCGGCTTTATGGCGGTCGGCTCAATCATGCGCTGGAGCGACTTCCCGGCCGAGGGGATCACCTCCCTCTCTGCCCTTTTCATCATCATGCTGGAGCTGGGGCGCCATCTCGGTGGCGAGTGGCTGGGACAGGTGTTCATGCGCTTTGCCGGATTGGGCATGTTCCTGAGCTATCTGGGTGCCTTTATCGCCCTCTCCTACGCACCGCTGCGCCAGTTCATCACCGGCACCCCGAGCTACTTCTGGCCGGAGCGTTTCCAGCGCGAGAACGAGAATGGCGTGCGGATTGAAGCCCTCAAGGTGCAAGCCTGGGTGGTCTGTCTGTTCATTGCCGCCAAGTCCATCTTTACCCTGATCAACCCGGAAGGGGCAGCCGCCCTCTACGAGCTGATCATCACCATGACCAACGTCGGCATGACCCTGCCCTACATGTTCCTCATCTACGCCTGGTATCGCTATCGCAACAACCCGGCGCTGAGCAAGGATCTGATCTTCTTCAAGAGCGCAGGCTCGGTACTGCTGGCCACCATCATCAGCCTGCTCCTGGTCGCCTTCGGCAACGTCTTTACCGTGGTGGCCCCCTTTATCTCCGGCGATATCTCCACTGGCGTCTGGACCATCATTGGCCCGCTGCTGTTCGTGGTGATCGCCATGCGCTTCAAGATAAAGCAGGAAGATGCCCACTAAACGGTAAGCAATGCTCCATGCCAATCGGGACCGTTCTGGTCCCGATTTTTTTAGCGCCGGCTTCCGCTCGCCATCACGGCCAGTCCATAGTTTCAATGCAAAAAAAAGACTCCATGGAGACCTCTTTTACGCTCTCCTCGCCGTCAGAGCGCGCTCAACGCCGTAAATTATCAATATCAAGGTGAGAATGATTGTGAAGCGCCAGTTCACGACATATAACTTAGCGAGATATCCCTGTATTTCGTCCGGTAGAGCTGATCATGATGATGCGTTCCCTCCTTCCCCTGTTGCTTGGCGCAGTAATGCTGCCGGCCGCTATGGACAGTGCCCATGCCAACCCCTTTTCCGCCAGCAGCAAGAGCAGCAGCGGCTTTCTCGAGCGACGGGATGTGCCTAACCTCAGCTCGGCTGCCTTCGTGGTGGCCAACCACAGAACCGGCGAGGTGATCTCCGAGCGCAACGGCAACCGGGTGATGCCCATCGCCTCACTCACCAAGCTGATGACGGCGCTGGTGGTGCTGGATGCCAACCTGCGCCTCAACGAAATGCTCACCGTGACCAATGCCGACATCGACCGCATCAAGGGAACCGGCTCGCGCCTGGCCATCGGCTCCAGGCTCAGCCGCGCCGAAATGCTCCATATCGCCCTGATGTCCTCTGAAAACCGCGCCGCCTCGGCGCTGGCCCGCCACTATCCCGGCGGCCAGCGTGCCTTTGTCGAGGCGATGAATGCCAAGGCCCGCATGCTGGGGATGTGGAATACCCGCTACGCCGACAGCACCGGGCTCAACCCGCGCAATGTCTCCACCGCGCAGGATCTCGCCAAGCTCGCCGCCGCAGCTGCCTCCTATCCGCTGATCCGCCAATATTCCACCGACGAGCAGAGCTATGTGCGTACCAACAAGCGTCAGCTGCACTACCTCAACTCCAACCGGCTGATCCGCGAAGGGCAATGGGAGTTCACCCTCTCCAAGACCGGCTATATCCGCGAAGCGGGCCGCTGTCTGGTGCTGGGTACCAAGGTCAATCGTGAGCCGGTGATCATGGTGCTGCTCAATGCCGAAACCACCAACGATCGGGTCGCCGACGCCAAGCGGATCAAAACCTGGCTGGAGAGCTCGGGCAGAACCACCCTGGCAGCCAACCAGAGCAGCATGCTGACTCACCAGTAAGCTCGACATCCCCAACCAAGCGAGGCACCTGCCTCGCTTTTTTTATCTGCATGAGTGCGCCCAAAAAACGGGAGCTTGCTCCCGTTACAGGTAACACCTTCCGCCATCCCGTTACAAAACGTAACTACTCAACAGCGTGATTCACACTAATAGAATCAATTGGTTGTAACCTGGCAGCAAGAATTTTAGCATGCCATCACAACCCCTGTAACGACGAGCCACCATGCGTATTTCCAGTATCGAGTGCGGGCGGGTACTGGCCATTCTGGCCGTGATGACCATTCACGTCTCCCCCTTCGCCAATCCGTTCAATCCCGCCCTGTGGGGAAGTGGATCCTGGCTCTGGCTGAGCGGCACCATCAACCAGTTATGCCGCTTTGCCGTGCCGCTGTTTTTCCTCTGCGCCGGTTACTTTCTGCAGCCGAGACTGAGTCGCGAGGCGCCGTTGACCGTGGCCTGGCACTACTGCCGCCCCTTGCTGTTGCTCTGGCTGGTGTGGAGTCTGGTCTACCTGCTGGTGCCGTTCAATCCACTGGATGCCGTGCAGCAGGGCTATCTGGCCTCCCTGCGCGGACAGTGGCAATTCCAGCTCGCCGACCCCTTCAACGGCTGGTTGGTGGGCGGCATGATCCATCTCTGGTTCCTGCCTGCCCTGATCATGGCGGTGAGCCTGCTGGCACTCTGCTACCGGCTGGGTAGGCCAACGCTCGCCCTCTGGCTGGGTCTTGGCCTTTACCTGCTGGCGCTGCTGGGGGGCTCCTATGCCAAGCCACTGCTGGGCGCCGAGTGGCCACTGCTCACCCGTAACGGCCCCTTCTTCTCCCTGCTGTTTGTGGCGCTCGGGGCCCTGCTGCGCCAGCGTCAGTGGCAACCCGATGCCCGCACCGGCTGGCAACTGCTGCTGGGGGGCGTGGCGCTCTATGGATGTGAAGCCTGGGCGCTGCTGCACTTCGCCGCGGTGCCGCTCACCCGCCACGACTTCCTGCTCGGCTCCCTCCCCTGGGCTCTCGGTCTGTTTGGCCTGCTGCTGGCCAACCCCGAGTGGGGCAAAGGCAGCTGGCTTGAGCGCCAGGCTCCCAAAGTGCTCGGGATCTACTGCCTACACATGATGCTGGTGGTCTGGCTCTTCGTGTTTGGCCCGCAGGGCGCATCCATCCTGTGGGAGATCGCCAAGGTGCCGCTGCTGCTGGGATCGTCTCTGCTGGCCTATCGCCTGCTGGCGGCCCAGCCCCTCACCCGCCGGCTGCTGCGTACTCGCTGAGTCCGATATCCGGCCCGTCCTATCGGGCCGGATACCTCTTCACGTTTAGCTCCTTTCTCTTCCGCTACGCCCTTTTTCCCTCGCTTCGTTCTCGCGGTTTGCTGCAATGGCTCTGCTTTTCAGCCGAGCTCCCCCGACCGCACAACCCGCCTCCAATACCCCTCTCCATTTTCACCTTGCTAGACAAATGAAAATCAATATCATTGGCATCCCGCTTGAGCGGGTCAGGCTAATTATAATTAAATCAATATGTTCGAGCCGTCAGGTCGACATCCAAAGAGTCAATATTGAATATGCAGCACCCTCACTTTCGCAGAACGCTGGTCTCGCTGGCACTGCTGGGCACCGGCTTCACTGCCCAGGCCGCCGATGAAACCATGACAGTGGTTGGCAAACGCTCCCAGCAGCAGGAAGTTGCCACCGCAACCCGTACCAATACGCCAGCCAAGCTGGTTCCCCAGACCATCGACAGCGTCAAGGTCAGCGAGCTGACCGCTTTCGGCCAACCGACGCTGAGTGAAGCCCTGAGCGGCATTCCCGGGGTCAACGCCAGCGGTGATACCCGCTTCGACGGGGTCAATATCCGCGGCTTCAGCGCCAGCAACGACTTCTATCTCGACGGGTTCCGCGACGACATGCAGTACACCCGGGATCTCGGCAACATCGAGCGGGTGGAAGTACTCAAGGGCCCGGCTGCCGTGCTCTACGGCCGCGGCAGCACGGGGGGCATCGTCAACCGGGTCAGCAAGAAGCCGCAGAAAGGACAGGAGTCCAGCATCACCGCCCGGGTCGGCAGCTTTGACAGCCAGCGGCTGGCAGCCGACCTCAATGGCGAGGCGAGTGAGCAGGTGCAGTTGCGCCTCAACATGGCGCAAGAGGACAAAGATAGCTTCCGCAACGGCGTGAAGAGCAAGCGCACCCTGCTGGCACCTTCCGCCAACTGGGAGATCAGCGACAACCTCAACTGGCTGGTGCAGTACGAGCGCAACGAACATGACCGCACCCCGGATCGCGGCATTCCCGGGGTCAATGGTCGTCCGGCCGATGTGCCGCGAGAGTATGTCTACAGCGACACCAGCCGCGACTTCATCGATGACGTGGCACAATCCACCCGCTCACGCCTCTCCTGGGATATCAACGATCAGTGGCAGCTGCGCCAGCAGCTCGGTTACTCCACCCTCGACAGCCAGTTTGACAACACCTATGTCACCAGCGTCAAAGGGGATAAGGTGACCCGCTCTCGCTGGCAGCAGGATCTGAAAGCGAAGAACCTGATCAGCAACACCGAGGCCGAGGGGCTGTTCCAGACCGGCCCGGTGGAACATCGCCTGCTGGTCGGCTTCGAGCAAAACTGGCAGGAGCGCACACCCAAGCTCTACCAGAACGCCACCGCCATCCCGTCCGGCAACCTCTACGATCCTGGCTCGCTGCCTACCTACAATGGTGCCATGAAGCTCTCCAGCGACGCCAAACACAAAGTGCGCGGCAATGGCCTCTATCTGCAGGATCAGCTCAGCCTGGGTGACTGGCATCTGGTGGGCGGGCTGCGCCGTGACGACTTCACCGTCACCAGTCGCCGCTACGACCTCAACAAGGAGGAGAGCGTCTCGGTCAACAGCCTGAGCCCGCGCCTCGGTCTGGTGTGGAATCCCCTCGAGGATCACGCCTTCTACACCTCCTACAGCAAGACCTTCACTCCAGTGGGTGGCGAGCTGATCGGCATCACCCCGGGTGACAAGAACAACGGGCTGGAACCCCAGCACACCCGTCTCTACGAGGGTGGTGTGAAGAGTGACTGGCTGAACGGCAAGCTGGCGACCACCCTCTCCCTCTATCGACTGGAGATGTACAACAAGCGCACCAAGGATCCGCTGGATCCCACCAAGGTGATCCTCACCGGCCTGCAGCGCACCGAGGGGGTCGAGCTGAGCGCCCGCGCCGAGCTGACCGACGAGCTCTACCTGCGTGGCGGCTTCGCCATTCAGGATGCGGAACAGGTCAAGGCGGATGCGGATCTGCAGGGCAAGCGCCCGATGAACGTCTCCCGCCAGAATGGCCAGTTCTACCTCGGCTACCAGAGTGGCGAGCAGGGCTGGTTCGGTGAAACCGGCGTGACGGCGGTGGGCGATCGCTTCGCCGACAACGCCAACACCACCACACTGCCCGGTTACGCCCGCTTCGATGCGCGCGCCGGTTATCGCTGGCAGCAGTGGGAAGCCGAGCTGAGCGCCGAGAACCTGACTGACCACGAGTACTTCGTCAGCGCCACCAGTGCCAACCAGATCATGCCGGGCACGCCCCGTCAGCTGAGCCTGACCGGTACCTACCGTTTCTGATCTCTGTGACAACCACCCCGACTGGCCAGCCCTTGCTGGCCAGTTTTTTTATGAAGCAACCACGATGAAACGCAGAAGAGTTCCCCTTCACAACAACAAATGGGTACGCCGCCTCCATGCCTGGGCCGGTTTTTTTACCCTCGCCCTGATGCTGATGTACGGCATCACCGGCCTCTGGCTGCAACACCGTGCCGTGTTGCCGCTCCCCGGCCCGCACACCGACAAATCGAGTGAAGAGATAGTGCTCGAGGCGCCGCTCACCAGCCCGGAGCAGCTGAAAAGCCTACTGCAACAGCGCTATCCCGATACCTTTGCCGACGGGCGAACCATGATCACCCCGGCCCAGACCCTGCCCACCCCGAACGGCCCGCTCACCCTGCCCGCCAAGTGGGAGATGCGCGGCGTCACCCTCAGCCAGAGCGTGGCCGCCAGCTATGTCGAGGGCACCCTGCTGGTGCGCACCGATCTGCAACTGGCCAACGTTGCCGCCAGCCTCAACCGGCTGCACCGCGGCATGGGTACCGGCCTCGGCTGGCAGCTGTTTGGCGATATCGCCGCCCTGGCCCTGCTGCTGCTCGCCCTCACCAGCCTGTTTATGTGGACCAAGCTGCACGGCACACCCAGAGCCATCATCGCGCTGACACTCGCTGGCAGCCTCGGCACCCTGCTGTTTGCCCTGCTGGGATAGTGCGGCAACCATGTTCTGATGCAGCAAGGTTTGGAAAAAAACCACAATAGAAACAGGCCGCTGGCGGTGATGCCGTCAGCAGCCACATCAAGAAAAGGAAATAACGGAGAGCGGAAAAAGAGAAGGGATACCAAGAGGTAACGGGAAGTACTGACAGCTCAACAGTGACGCCCCAAAAGCGCAGGAACGCCAAAAAACAAAAGGCCATCATTGCTGATGGCCTTTTGTCATGAATTTGATGGTGCCGGGGTCGGACTCGAACCGACACGGTTATTCACCGGCGGATTTTGAATCCCGAAACAACGGTTGAGATATAACTGTGGCAGTTATAAGCCATTGATTCAAGTCGATCTGGTTATTTTTGGGTGCGTACAGTTTCTGGTGGTTTGCACTGAATTACACGAAATTGCACGAAAACGGGAAGCAAAATAGAGACTCGAATCGGGGTCCCTGCATATCAAATCAAAGACCAAAGACGTGTTCATCCCAAAGGGAAAAGAGCTGCGAGAGATCACGAACGAAGAGGTTAGACGAGCGGAGCAATTGCTCAACTGGCGGCATCGGAAATGTCTCAGGTTCAGGCAACCTGACAAGGTATTCGAGGCGTATCTTCCAACTGCATAGGCGGGTGTCGCATTTCTAAGTTAAATTCGCGACTCACAGCCATGGATTGATGGCTTGGCAACCCAACCCGGGGGCGATTCACTATGAGTTTGATAGCCAGCACTAGGTACAGCAAGGCTCGCAGCGATGCGAGCCTTATTTACTTTTGAAGCGGGCTAGCATCAACCCCGGCGCACACGTGGCATCGGCATCCCTTTCTGTGGTTCACTCGGCCAGTGAACCACATAGTACGAATATTGAATGCGCGCAAAAAGCGACCAAGTTTCCGAGGTTTCAGCGTCCAATTTTCGCCACCCCGAAGTTTGTGTACCAATCAACCCCTGTCTTAGTTCAACCCTTTGAGAATCTCACGGAAGCTGTTTAGCCCTGCTTCAATATTATCGATAATCGCCTCAGCCAGCTCGTCCGGTTCCGGCAGATTCTCCAAATCAGTCAGCGAGTTGTCCTTGAGCCAAAAGATATCGAGGCTGGTTTTGTCGCGGGAGAGGATTTGTTCAAGACTGTACTTGCGCCAGCGACCTTCAGGGTTGTCAGTCTCGTGCCAAGATTCTTGACGATCGTGGCGGTTCTCCGGGTGATAGCAGGCGATGAAATCTTGCAGATCCTCGAAACGCAGCGGCTTCCTCTTCAACGTATGGTGGATGTTGGTGCGGTAGTCGTAGATCCAGACATCTCGCGTCCACGGTTCCTTGCGGGCCGTTTTGTTGTCGAAGAACAGTACATTGGCCTTCACGCCCTGCGCGTAAAAAATGCCAGTGGGTAGGCGTAGAATCGTGTGCAGATCAGTGGTTTCCAGCAGCTTCTTTCGTACCGTCTCACCAGCCCCACCCTCAAAGAGCACGTTGTCCGGTAGCACCACCGCTGCTTGGCCAGTGGTCTTGAGCATGCTGCGAATGTGCTGAAGGAAATTAAGCTGTTTGTTCGAGGTAGTCGCCCAGAAGTCCTGGCGGTTATAGGTCAGCTCGTTGGTTTCGTCCTCCCCCTCAGCGTTGGTAAAACTCATCGAGCTTTTCTTGCCGAACGGCGGATTAGCCAGCACATAGTCGAAGCGCCGCCCGTCATCGGCGATCAGCGCATCGTTGGGGGAAATACGGCTCTGGCCGTCGATCTCGCCAATGTTGTGCAGCAGCATGTTCATCAGACAGAGGCGACGCGTACTGGCGACGATCTCGTTGCCATGGAAGGTGGAGGTCTTGAGGAAAGCTTTCTGTTCCTTATCCAGCGCAGGATTAGCAGCCAGATAGTCATAAGCCGCAAGGAAGAAACCGCCTGTACCGCAGGCAGGGTCAGCGATGGTCTTACCCGGTTCGGGGCGCATGCACGCAACCATGGCTCGAATCAAGGCGCGAGGAGTGAAGTACTGACCGGCACCGGACTTGGTGTCCTCAGCGTTTTTTTCCAGCAGCCCCTCGTAGATGTCGCCCTTCACGTCGGCGCCTAGCTTCACCCAGCGGGTTTCATCGATCATTGAGATAAGGCGAGTCAGCTTGGCGGGGTCCTGAATCTTGTTCTGCGCCTTGGTAAATATCTGCCCGAGCAAGCCAGGCTTGCTACCCAGTACGCGCAGCAGAGTGACGTAATGGATCTCCAGCTCCACGCCGCGCCGGCTGGTTAGGCTTGACCAGTCGTAGCCTGCGGGAATACCTATGTCGCGCTTGTGCGGCGGCTTGGCATATTCATCAGCCATCTTCAGGAAGATCAGGTATGTCAACTGCTCAAGATAGTCGCCGTAGCCCACCCCGTCGTCGCGAAGAGTGGTACAGAAACTCCAGACTTTGGAAACAATGGCATTAGTACTCATTCAGCAACCTCGAAATCTTCGTTATCTGTATCCTCTTCATTACCATCCGACATGGCAATAGTCATATCGGCCTGTTTGCCCATGGCCTGGGCGACGATGGCCAGCAGGCTTTGCTGGCGCAAGGCGAAAAACTGCTCGAAATCGTCCTCGCGCAAGCTCTGCGGGGAGATGAAGTGGGACTCTAGGATGTCATTCATGGCGTCGTCGCCCATCTGCACCTGGGCGTGCTCCTGCACGCTCTTCAGGTAGCTGGAAGGTGCCTTGCCGCCAATCATGCGGTTGGCCTTGTAGGAAATGGCCGTCTTGTTGATGACTGAGTTATAGGTCGCCGGTTTGATACCATTCGCATCACACCAGGCCTTCGGGAAGATATGATGTATGTCCAATGCGATCTCTTCGAGATCCAGCTCCTGGATGCGGGCCTTCCAGAAGAAGTCACGGGCACCTTCCCGCTGCACCAGCACATTAAGACCCTTGTAAGCGGCACTAAGGCGCGAGCGCAGGGTCAGCAGACGATTGGACTGGAAGGCTGCCTCATAGACAGTACGGGGAGTTTCGCCCTTGCCGCCGATCCAGGCCAACAGGTCCTCCAAATCGTTGGCGATTCGGGTCTCCACCGCGCCGCCGTACAGCTCGCCGAACACGCCACACCAGAACCACTGGCTTAGCTTGTCGTGGATACGCGGTTCCAACCAGCGCTCTTCAAGCATGGCCAACACGGCGGCTAGCGGCACGATCTGCGTACGATAAGGAAGGTCGCGGACAGTGAAGAAGCATTCCTTGCGCAGGAACTGAGCGGCTCGTTTGAAGCCCTGCTCGACGGTATCGGCCCAGCGCTCATACTCGACCAGTTTGAGCGACAACAGAGCAGAGCGCTTGGCGCTGACTGCCGCCGCGAACTTTCCGGCCTTGCCAGCCGCAATATCTGCCTGGCGTCGCTCATAAGAATTAAGCAACGACACGGCCTGAAGGAAGTCTGTTGGCTCGATTGACATTAGCAAATGCTCTTTGAGCAGCCGGCTGCGGCGGCCAGGCACCTTGCGAAGTTCGCTGCCATACCAGTCATCACGCAGATTGAAGTTGTCGGCGGCAAAGGTGGCAGTGATCAACTCAAACACCGAGAGCGGCACACCACCGGTATTTACTTTTTCAAACACCAGACACACCGCTTCCTTACTGGTGGTCTTACCGAGGGCAATAACCGGCAGTTGGTAGCTACGGAAGGCGTTTAATACATGCCTGCGAAACAGCATGTAGGTACCGAAGTGCTGAGGAGCGAATTCCTGCAAACTTTCCTCCCAAGCATCAGAGTTGAGAATCTGATTACAAGGGAAGAACAACTGCTCACATTCAAGCTTGATGTTGGAAAGGTCCAGCGCCACATCACGGCCAAAATTGGTCTTCAGTTGACGGCTCTGTTCAACGGCAATAATCGCGTCTTCCAGTTGCTCGACTTCCAGTGCTTTTTGAATGTCGATGTAGTAATAGCGGTCGATGCGCTTACCCTTCTCATCGAATGTCTTTACCGGCTTGTTCAGTGCCAGTACCTGGGTCAGAGAGGTCAGACGCTGCTGGCCGTCGAGGATCAGCTTTTCCGGCTCGGGAATCCCTTTGGGGAAATCGACGTTCTCGATGGGTCGCACCTGGAAGCGCACCTCACCGCCGGTATCCAACAGCATCACCGCGCCGACCGGAAAGGAGCGTGCCACGCTGACCAGCAGGGAGCGCACATGGCTGTCGTCCCACACCCAGCCGCGCTGGAAGTCGGGCAACTGGACCTTGCCGGTGATGATGTCCCGGATCATGTCCGGTAGGGCAACCTTGGTGCTGTCGAAGGTGCTCATCGAATGGAACTCCTTGAATACGGATAGGCATGGCCTTCAGTGGCCAGGTGGAATGAATGCAGTCGGCAGGTTGTCCGACCTGAGTAGCAGGGCAGAAGTTGCTGGCCGCTCATACCGATGTGGCGACCTTGCGCCCCCGCTTTCTGGCGGGCTGCTGAGCTGTGCGCTCTGAGCTGATGCGCTCCAGCAGCACGCTAGCCGGCTCGTCGTCGGGGTTCTGCGGAACCAGTTGGCCGGAGAAGGCCTTTTTCAGGATGGACTGACGTAGGGCTTCGGTCTGTTGCAGGGATTCGGCGATAGTCTTTTCGAGCTGGTCGAGGTTGGAGAGCTTTTCATCCAGCGCCCTAGAAAGTTGCTCCTGCTCTTTGGCACCACAAAGCGGAATGATGGCGTCTCGGCATATTTCGAGCGTCAGGTTGAACTGGCCTGCCGTGGCTTTTGACTTGCTCATCATACGGCGGACATTGATCTCGCTCGATAGGAATGCGGCCAGCAGCTTGCTCTGAATCAGCTCGCTCCGGTAGATTGCAATCGCCTGGTTAATGTTCCACTCCGGATAGGTTGCAGGAACAATTGAAACTTTTCCAAGGGGAGGGCCAACAATGTTCATGAGAACGTCGCCGGGATAAACCTTGGATCTCGCAAGAAATCCATTGTGGGTGTCTCGGCTGACAAAAGTGGGCGATATCGTGAAGTCTAAAACCCCGGTTTTGGTGAGGTTGTAGACTTTGATGAATGGGATCTCCCCAGCCCCGTCGAAAAGTAATTCCTTTCCAGGGGTTGTTCCCTTGGTTATGAAGTCGCTGATAGCCTCAGCCTTGACATAAATCCATCCATCTGGAAGCTCTGACAACTCTGTCAGCTCTTCAGCTGTTAGCGTCGGCAGCGCCTTCGGCTCCTTCGGCTTTGTCGGCTTGCGGCCGGTCTTGCCGTTGGCTTCCCAGGCCTTCTGCGCTTCCTTCCATTCCGCCAACTGTCGCTGATAGCGTGCCTCGCGCTCTTGCTGGATGCGTGCCAGCAACGCCTCGGAGCTTTCCAGCTTGTCGGGATTCTGTGCTCGCCATTTGGCGGTCAGCTTGCCCTCGAAGGCGTGCTTGAGCAGGGCCTGGCGGTAGACCTTGAGCTGCTGCTGGGCAGTGCGCAGGTTTTCCACGCCCTTGTCGAGTTCGGAGAACAGCTCTTCAAGTTTGGCGACAATACGCCTTTGCTCTAATTCCGGTGGAAGTGGCACAGGCATTCGGCTGAATGCCGCTCCAGAGATCTCCTTGAAGGTCGTCCCGGTAGCCAATGATTCGGCTAACTGTCTCGCACTTTTAAAGTAGTAGTAGATGTATTCACTAAATATCCCTAGAGCAGGAATCAGACTCTTAAAGCCTTGGTTAGTGCTGATTGCATTCGCGCTGATAACGACATAGCCAATTGGTGCGCGAGATGAGAAGTGGACACTGCCTGCAGGCATAATCACAGCAGGGCTATTCTTTAGCCCCTCGAGACTGAGCGACTTGGCGCCTTTGGAAATAAATTTCGATGAGTAGCCCGTCAGATCGGATGGGGAGATCCAAGCAGTATCGCTTCCCCAATAGCGTGGCTCTTTGGTCGAGGGTGTACCTCCAGAAACCACGCTGCCGAGTTCCGAGACGATTGTCCATATCCAGCTTTCAGGCAAATCTACTTTCTGCATCACGCCACCAACGCCTCATTGATCTCATCCAGCACCGCCTCGTAATCGTCGCCGAACTGCTCATAGAACTCGCCCAGCCCGCCCGCGCGGTCGAAGGGTGCAAAGTCTAGGGCCTGCGTGTCGATATGTACAGAGCATGCTATGTGGTCACGGATCATCTGCAGCCATTTCATCTGCTGCTCGCTAAACTTCTCGCCCTTGCCTGCGTGGCGCTTGAAAATCCAGTTTTTGAAATTGCGCGCCACAGTATCTTCGAAGGTCGTCAGCTTCTTATCCAGCCCGCAGACGCGGCGGATCAACGCAACCAGCGCAGTGAGATCACTAACTGGGTGTTTGCCCTGGTACTCCTCCAGCCTGGCATAGGCATGCCAGACAGGCAGTGGCGCGAGCTTGGGACGGTCGGCCTTGAGCAAGTCGAGCACCGCACGCAACTGCTCGAAGGTGACTTCGCGGCGGCGCTGCGGCTCGCCGAAGTAAATGGTCAGCGCATCCAGTTCATCGCGGTGCGCTTCCAGCCAGCTTGCGAACTCCTCGGTCTGCTGACGTGCGACCTCTGCGCTGTCGGCCTGCCAGCCGGCATGCAGTACCTCATCTAGGGTGTCGTGGTCGATAAGCTGTTCGCGCTCGCGGCGGATACTGTCAAGCAGCTCGATCAGCTCTCCGTTGAACACCTTGGCGGCTTCTTTGACCAACTCGGCTTGTGCCTGATCGCGCAGAGCATCGCCGGGGTCACAGCCCTCGGGCTGGCCGGCCAGCTCAAGGGCGCGCGCTTCGACCAGGTCGGCATCAATGGCGTTGAATAACCGGGCAACAATGTGGCTGAGTGGTTTTCCGCCGGTATGAGCTTCCACCTTTTTGTGCTCGGTTGGCTCAAGTTGCTTCGCTAGCCGCGCCAGTCGACCAGCTAGGGAGCTGACGGTATCACTGTCGCTGGCGCCGAGCATAACGCCCATGGCAAGGTCCTTGAACGGAACGCTGGGCTTGGTGATCAGTGGCTGACTGGCAGTCTTCAGCGATTTGGTAACGCCAATTGCATCGACGATGACGTAGTGGGTCTTGGCGGTCTTCGCTGCAGAGGAGACCTTTTGCAGATCGTCCTTGTCGAGGGTGCGGGTGCCGCGCCCTTTCATCTGCTCGAAGTAGTTACGGCTCTTCACATCGCGCATGAACAGCAGACACTCCAACGGCTTAACGTCTGTTCCCGTGGCAATCATGTCCACAGTGACGGCGATGCGCGGGTTGTACTCGTTACGGAACTGGGCGAGGACCGAACGGGGGTCTTCGCCCTCTTCAATGACATTGCCTTCGACATCCTTGCGTCCGTCTACAACCCGGTAGGTAACCTTCTTGCAGAAGGCATTGCCCTCGCCGAACTCCTCGCGCACACACTGGATGATGTCATCGGCATGGCTGTCGGTCTTGGCAAAGATCAGCGTCTTGGGCACTTGGAAAGTGCCATCTAACTCATGGCGGTCGGAGAATATCTCCGGCAGCTTGTCGCGGAAGGTTCGGATGATGGTGCGAATCTGATCGGGGCTGACGATGTCACGGTCGAGCTGCTTGCCACTGTAGGACTCATCCTCATCCTGCTGCTCCCATCGCTTGCGGCGTGTCAGGCGTTCGCGCAACTCCACCTGCTGTTCAGCTTTGAGCTGGCTACCCTGTTTAGTGACAACGGTTTCGATCAGGTAGACCTCGTTGCCTACGTTGACGCCATCGGCCACCGCCTTCTCGTGGCTATAATCGCTGACCACGTTTTTCTTGAAGAAGCCGTAGGTACGGTTATCCGGGGTGGCAGTGAGGCCAATAAGACTGGCATCAAAATAGTCGAGCACCTGCTGCCACAGGTTGTAGATAGAGCGATGACATTCGTCGATGAAGATGAAGTCGAAGAATTCCGGTGGGATGGTCGGGTTGTAGGCCACCGGCATCGGTTTCTTCGGCTGGGTTAATTGCTCCGCCGGGCTGCGCTCTTCTGCCGCTTCGTCCAGCTCCTCCCCCTTGAGAATTGAGTACATGCGCTGGATGGTGCTGACACAGACTAGGCTGTCCTTGGCGATGTAGCCGGATTTGAGTCGCTGGACCGGGTACAGCTCGGTGAACTTGCGGGTGTCGTCGATTGGCAGGTAGCTCATCATCTCTTGCTCGGCCTGTTCGCCGAGGTTCTTGGTGTCAACCAGGAACAGCACGCGCTTGGCGCCTGCGTACTTGAGCAGCCGATAGATGGCGGTAATGGCGGTGTAGGTTTTGCCGGCCCCGGTGGCCATCTGGATCAGGGCGCGCGGCTTGTTGGCCTTGAAAGAATCTTCGAGATTGCTGATCGCCACTTCCTGGCAGTCGCGCAGGCGCAAGGTGCTGGCCGGCAACTTGCTCGGATTGAGCAACGGCATCGCCTGCAAACGGGCGCGCAGCGTGGCGCTTTGACCGAGCCATTCGCGCAAGGTTTCCGGACGGTGGAAGCTGAACACCTCACGGGAGCGCGGCTTGGGATCGCGGGCATCGGTGAAGCGGGTGATTACGCCTGTGGCCTCGTAAAGGAACCGCAGCGGCTCACTGGCCTTAACCCATTTCAGCTGTGCGTTCGCGTAGCCCTCGGTCTGGCTCTCAACGGCAGTGATGTGATGGCCGGCATCTTCGGGTTTCGCTTCGATCACGCCAACAGGCTTACCCTCGATGAACAAGATGTAGTCGGCAGGGCCAACACTGGTCTGCCATTCGCGTACGGCAACACCCAGGCCGGCGCTGAAATCGATTTTCTTCTTGGGTTGCACAACCCAGCCAGCTGCCGTGAGCTGTGCATCGATATTGTCGCGGGCGAGTTGTTCTGGATTCTGGTTGAGGGTCATTAAGCCGCCTTGCCATTTCCATCCTTTCAGGGAGGCTCCATGGTAATACATTTCCGTTGATTAATAAGCTGTTTGTGCTGAATCTTGACCTGTTAAAGAATGAATATGTATTGCTCCAATGTGCTCAACCTCTGAGCTCAATACATCCATACCAAATAGGCAATAACCAATAACAGACAGGGAAGATGTTATGTTCCTTTCCTCCGAAAATTACCTTGATCAAGTGAAACTACTGACCGGTAGCAGCCAAAATCTGTCCCTGGCAGTTGCCTTCTGGGGCAATGGTGCCGAAAAATTGTTCGACGATTGGCAGGGCGGAAACCTGAAGATTCTCTGCAATCTGAGCAATGGGGGGACCAATCCCCATACGGTTAGACTGCTCATGGCGTTGCCGGGAGCTGAAGTGCGACAGGCCAATGACCTGCATGCCAAGGTCATGTTGGGCGAGTCGGCAGCTCTGATCGGCTCGGCAAACTTCTCGGCTAACGGCCTTGGTTACGAAGGCAGTGAGTGCAGTGGCTGGCAGGAGGCCGGTGTGCGAATCGACGCGCCCTCCCAGCTTGCCTCTATCCGCACCTGGTTTGACCGGATGTGGGAAGTGAATAGGGGTAATACAATCAGCGACCAAGATTTGCTCAACGCCCAAGTGAACTGGAATAAAAAGCGCACTGCAATCCCAGAAGCCAATGTGGGAGCCCGCCTGCTGGAACAATCCCTCTCCGCCATCAAGGGGCGACCGATTTACCTAGCAATCTACAGATGCTCAGCCAGTGAAAAAGCATTGCAGGACTTTGAGTCCGTAAAGGAAAAGGTGCAGCAAGCAGGCGGACGCACCCAAGGAGCGCTGGATTTCTTCGAAGACTGGCCCGATGAAGGAAACAATAGTCTACCAAAGGACGGACAGATCATCTGTGTCTACAGCGGCACCAAAGGCTCTGTCAGGGTTGAAAACATCTGGAAGCGAACGCCAGCACTCGACACAGGCAACATCCAGATCCTTACCAGAGAATCCTTGGCTGGTAGCTGGACCCTTGAACGGGGAGATCAGGACACACTGGCTAAGCGTCTAAAGCCTTGGCTGGATACACTAAACCTAAATCTCGAAGAAAATGCTCGTTGCCTCCGGCTGGATGCGTTTCTTGAGTGGGAAATCAGCCGGAATGAACACAACGGTAGCTGAACAAGGAAGTTGGAATGGGCTGGGAACTACTGATCATTACAAGCTTGATAATTACCTCATTTGGTTATAAATGGATAAATTTTCGTGATTACCCATGATATTCAGCCAAAGCAAACCAAGGTTTACAAATGACCTCGATTGGGGCCATTCAGGGTCTTTCCATGGGTTGAGCGACACCTCATCATGAAATGAATCTTTGAGACTGGCAGGCACGTTTCACGCTGGCAGACGAGATCCCGAAATGTTCGGCGGTTAATTTAATGCTCGCTGAATTCTCTTTGCGCCAAATGGCAACGGCAGCATCGTCAATTGTCTTCTCTCGCCCCAGCGCCTTACCTTCTGCCTTCGCCTTGGCAATCCCAGCCATCTGACGGAGCTTGATGTTTGAACGTTCCAATTCTGCAACAGCGGCCAACATGGTCAGCATGGCTTTGCCAATCGGCGTTGACAGATCAAACCCTTCCCGCAAACTGATGATTGAAACACCCTTGCCTTGAAGTGCCTCAACCGTATTTAACACGTCGATGGTATTGCGCCCAAGACGGTCTACCGCAGGAACGATCAGCGTGTCTCCCTTGCGTATAAACTTGAACAACTCGGCAAAGCCAGGGCGCTGTAGTGCCTTCACTCCTCCCGATACTCCCTCGTCCATAAACCAGGTTTCAACATTGTGTGCGTTTGTTCAATGCTGTGCCGTTGAGCACCAACGCTCTGCTCGCCCGTACTAACCCTGAGATACCCGATGACTGCCACGATATGCCCCTATTGCTGGCTCATTATCTATGGCTCTAAATGTAGTCATGGCTCACAATAAAAACAACAGATTTGAGCCATGTTTTTGAAGGGCTGACTATATAGCTCAAAAGGTACACACTATGAGCCACCATAAAGATAGTTAGTCTGAGTCCCGTGCCTCCTCAACACACTAAAATATTCAATGTTAGCTGTAGTATTATGAATGCACTCTGCATTGTACCTACTGGGAGAGAACACAATGGGCAATGACAATGATGACCTTATCGACGATTTCGGCGACGAGGACGAGATAGAAGAAACTCTTGAGGAAGAGGCCGAGCGGGAGTATTGGGAAAACCACGATAGTCTCGACAGTGAGTACGACCGCCCAGACCCAGAAGAGGAGCAGCGCAGAGAAGAATATCGCCGCGAACATGGTGGCGGCTTTATGAATGAACGCTGGAACCCATACTAGTTCCGATCAACATATGGTGACGTCGCCAATGACTGGCAAGCATATTTGAGTGATCTTGATATCTAAAGCAAGTCACTCCAGACCCCATCGGACTCGATCAACCTAACAAGAGCTTGCGCACTGAATCCGTCGGCATACAGAGTCTCTACCTCATTCCCAGCCTCAGCCTCATCCATCTCTTCAAACTCCCGCAGATAATGCGGTTCATCGCGCAAAGCGATCTCCATGATCTCGCGGGAGACGACGTGGAACCCATCGACAACCTCACCATCAAATTCAATCGACGTATCCACAACCCAGGCATGCAGGGCTGGCAGAGGATTAACATCACTCAGCAATAGAGCTGAACGCAACCCTTGGTCATTTTGCAGTGCTTGAAGCACAACCGGTTGCTTGCGCTTTAACTGCCTCGCCGCCTTGCGCAGGGTATTGGTTCGATGCAGCCAGACTTCATGGCGAGTTGAACGAATGAAGCCAGACTTGACCTCCAGCAGCAACACAACCCCATCCAAGTGACAGATCAGGTCCACTTCGCCAGCATCGCGCTCATCACTCAGTGGCGGTTGGTAGCCCACCACGACGTGGAATCCCCTCTGCCTTAGCGCTTCGGCAAGGGTATGTTCAATACGCTCCGTTTCGCTGCGCAAAGCTGGCCTGCGTTGTTCAACACGACGCAGGTTATTCACCGCAGCGGTCAGATTGTTCTGTTGACCGGCAACCCAGGGGAACTGAAAACTGTAGCGGCCAATCTTGTAGAACGGCCGCTCGTACAGTCGTGGTGACGGTATGCTTGGCGCTTGCCTTATCTGCGCGGATAGAGCCTGCAGATCACTGGTCCAGAACTTCAGGATGGCTTCGGCCGCCTCGGGGTCGCCCTTGGGATGCTCAGGGCTGACGGTCCAACCACAAATACGACGGATCTTATCTTTCGGTTCCGACCAGGTGATGGGAAAGCGGTTCTCACCATGCACAAGTCCTTCAAAAGCCAATTGACCCAGAGCCTTCACTGCTACACCTGAGTCATCCATATAGCGCAGAAAAGGCTGGAGAAATGCCTGCTCGAAGAACACGGTTGTCAGCTCACTGGCTAATATCACGTGGTGCAGGGCTACCTCAGCTCCATCGTTCAGTCTGACCCGCTCACCCAACCCGAAAATGGTCTGCAGGTAGAGCTGACTGCGAATGGCTTTTATGTAAGCAAGCTGATTCGCTTCGTGGTTTTCCGGCCTCCCTATGATTGCGCCAGCCATATCGGACGCTGCGAATTGCTCAATCGCGCGGTACATCCAGTAGTGCCAAAGCAACCTGCTTTTTCTCTCAGTACGCTGCCAGCGCTGTGAGCCCAAATCAGTTTTATTGAAGATGACCGGTTGTCCCGGCTTGAGCTGGTAACCGCAATCGCAGTCAAAACAGAACCAATTGATGGAATTCTCGTAATCGATTCGCTCGCGCATAGCGGCAATAAGCAGGGCAACCGATTCGAGGTTGGCAACACACTCTCGCCCCACACCTGACTGTGGAAAAAGGAGTGGCGACAAATGACGCTTGAGAGATCGGCCGAGAACCTCCTCTGTCAGTTGAAAATCACGCTCGGAACAATTCAACAGTTTGCGCGCGATAATCCGATCATAGACATCCCAATCTTCCGCACTGCTGTCTCTATCCTTAGCGGCACCAAGTTGCCCATAAGCTGTCACGCTCAAATAGGAAAGTAGCTCTAATAGCGTAAGCGACTTCAGGTGGGACTCAGCCAGTGCGATGGCTTTATCGAATGGTTCGAGTTGCTCAAGCAAGCGATCACAGACGCCGAAAAATTCGCACCAATCCTTGCTGACGAGATTGTCCCGAAGATGCTGCCAGAGCGGTGAATCGCTGCGTGTAAACAGCTTCGAGTAACGAATCGCCCAACGCAATACATCTGGATGACGAACGGCCAGATGATCCAGCAGCGCAGTGCTAATAGCATCCTCAAAATGCAAAATACGTCCCAGTGCCAAGCTTGCCAGTTGAGCACCTTCAAGATTGACTGGCTCCCACCAAAAGGATGCGGCAGCCAGTCCGGCAGCACGATTGCGAGTTGTGTATTTGCCGCTCGGACGTTGATCCAGAAAGTCGTGAAGGCACTCATCAAGTGCGGCGAATGGGGCAAGCTGCTGTACATATCCAGCAAAACGAGTCTGGTAAAACTCCTGGCATTGCCGTTCCTGGCCTTGCATATCTGGTGATCCTTTTCCTGCCGTCGAACCTTGATAATCAAAGAGATTGAAATCAGCCGCTCATTTGAGGCCCGCAACGAGTCGGGCAATCTGTATGGAAGGAAATAGTTAGCACGTTTCCCTGAAAGGGGAAACTGCTGATGAGGAGCCAAGAACTGGCAATTACAGATGTGGTAAGCAGGGCGGCAAATCAAAATGCCCCACAAATGCCCCACAGAACTGGGGGACCGGAAAAGCACAAGGGCCTAGCCGAAGCTAAGCCCTTGTTAAATTTGGTCGGTGTGAGAGGATTCGAACCTCCGACCCCTTCGTCCCGAACGAGATTGTCACGATGGCTTTGGGGCTTTCATACGATCTTGCAAAATCAGTCATCCTAATCAACCTCGCTATCTTCGTCCCAGTTGGGTGGATGCACAAACGTGACTGTCGATTTCACCTGCATGCTCCCGCGGCTAACGCCCGAATTTTCTCGCTGACCCCTATCGCCGTACTTCTTGGGAGCCAGCTTCGAGGCCAGCCATTTACGAGCATCGATCTGCAGGCGGGCACGAGCAATCACATCATGGTTAACTTTTACGTTCCCGTTGGCGTCGAGGAAGGTGTCCTTACTGCCGTCATCAGCAATCTGGAGGATCTCGTCGGCCAGTTTGTCGGCCAGATCCTCGCGCGCACACGCGTACTGGTCCCTAAATTCTATATAGCGTTCATCAGCCAACCAGCGCATCACCATGGATTTGGACGGCATGCCTGGACGCGCAAGCACTGCGCGTAGACTCACTCCATCAGCAATGGCGCTGCATATAGCCTCACCCAACTCGTTTGTGAATGCACTCCGACGACCTCTTGTTACCGTCTTGGGATTCGACGTATTGGTTTCCACAGTGGAAACCTGAGGAGTAAAAACTGGGATCATAACTTGAGTTGTAGAATCCACGCGTTCAGAGCCCCTGATAGGGGCCGTAGGCATACCTGAAGATAAGGTAGCATTAACGTGTGTTATGACTCTTGACCATTTGTGCGTCTTGGCCCGCTTGTTAATGGCGGTATGTGAAATGCCGTGCTCTATCGCTATTTGGCGCACACTTTGGCGGCCAGCACTGTACGCGAGTTCGATACTGTGCCAGTTTGGGGAATCTGTTGTATGCATAGAGGAATAGGTCATAGGCGACCAGTATTTACGATGGGGGGAGACCGGTTCCAGCCCTACAGGGGGAAGACGCTCATTATTGCTAGGATGTGCGGAAATAAATCAGCCAGCCCTCCTTTGCTGGAACAGTGGGTTACGCATCTGGCGCGAGGCTACTCAGAGCAAGGCATTGCGGCCAGCAGCGGGGAAAAACGTGTGCAAAAACGAAAAAGGCCCCGGGGGACCTTTGACCATGATACTTTGAGCGGGCTTTGCCTGCTTCCGGATCTCCTTCTCGAATTTTTCCTAGGACAGCGCCTTGTCGCGCAATAGCTGCACTTCGCCATCACTAGGTCATCACTTTTACTCACCATCACTACCCCATGAAAAAGCAGACCAAGTGATAGCTGCCTTATCCCAGTAACCGCGCGGGTTTCAGGTCAATCTACCCCCTTCACCATCACTTTTTTCGTATAAGCCAGAAAAGTGATGGTGTCTGGTTGTTTTCAGTGATGACCATCACCTCTCCATCACTTTTAGTCCTCGGCGCCCCTCATCACCCAGACTG
Organism: Aeromonas sp. 11P; assembly: GCF_051920165.1. Taxonomy (NCBI): domain Bacteria; kingdom Pseudomonadati; phylum Pseudomonadota; class Gammaproteobacteria; order Aeromonadales; family Aeromonadaceae; genus Aeromonas; species Aeromonas sp. 11P. The sequence continues at coordinate 3,217,381 of NZ_JBQBDJ010000004.1, read as the reverse complement.
TCTTTTCTTTGACGTTGACACCGATAACTCCCTCATCGTTCAGCTTCTTGAACCAGCGCCAGCCGTTGGCTTCGTGCCAAGTGCCCGCAGCCCTCATCTGCTTGACGATGGTTGCCCGCTTGACTGGCCCTTCCTGCTTTTCGCACGCCGTACGGATGACTTGAAACAGCGCCTTGTGGTTCATGGTCACGTTGCCAGCGCCCTCCAGTTCATCAGGGTCTGCCGGGTCGCGACTATCAGCGATAACCACCAAGCTCGTTACCTCGTCGTTGTCGTCGTCATAGCAAACGACACGGGTACGCAGGTCGTATGCACGGCGGCCGGGCTCGTCGCCGTCCTTCATCTTGGTGCACAGCAAGGTGAACGCTTGGGCGTCTGTCACTTCACGCTTGAGAAGAAATTCAGCATCCAGGGCAGCACGAAACGCGCTGGAGCCGCGAGCGCCGTTGTCCTCGTTCTTACCGGTGTGGTGAACCAGAAGAATAACGGCCTTGGTCAGCGCCTTGATTGTGTCGCAACCGTTGATGAAGGCCCCCATATCCGCAGCCCTGTTCTCGTCGGCACCACCAAAGCAGCGAGCAACTGTATCAACCACAATGAGCCGCACGGGCTGACCGGTAGCCTCCTTCACCTGATTAACGGCAGCATTCAGGCGGGCGATCTGGGCACCATCAGCCATGAATACCGGCATATCAATGCGGTAGAAGTTGAACACATCCTGACCACGGTTGTACTGGTCGCACCAAGCGCGGATGCGCCGTGACACACCTGGGCCACCCTCACCAGCGATATAGAGCACAGCGCCCTCCTCCACACGGCGGCCATCCCAGTCCTTGCCGGTCGCAACATGGCACGCCAGCGACACGGCAGCAAACGACTTGTACGAGCCGGACGGGCCGTAGATGGAACACATGCTCTCAGCGGGCAGCAGCCCCTTGATCAAATACGCCGATTGCCGATCAAACCCGGCATAACCAGCAACCAACGGGAATGACTCGGGTTGATGGGCCTCATCATTAGCAGCCAGCACGGCATTCACCAAATTGTCCCAAGGTTCGGCTGTGTCACCATTGCGCCCGCGATAGATGGCGGCATTGGGTGCCTGCTTGCGCAGCTCGGAGGCCAGCCGTTGCAGCTTCTGGACTGGGAGGGAACCGCGAACATGAATGATTAACTTGGTCGTCATGTCACCATCAGCCATCTGATACAACTTGCCGCCTTCCTCCAATTGCTTATTGCTCACGTAGAGGCTCTGGACTGGCTCCTGCTCTCCGGTGATGGGGTCGGCGGATTGGATGGAGACATTATTGGTACGCTGCCAGATTTCGCGGTTCTCGGCGTTCGGGTCTGCTTGGTGCCCAGTATGGATAACGATGGTGCCCAAACTCTTGAGGTCCGAAAACTTGGTGAAGGGCGCCATTTGCACGACATTCTGCACGCCATTGGCACGGGGGCCGCGCTGTGCTTGAGTTTCAGTGGGTTTGGTCATCCATCACCTACTGCTGTTCAGGTAATTGACCCGCCAGCCACAGGCCGAATAACGGCACATTGACATACAGACGCTTCCCCACCAGACGGCTGCACCTTTCCAAGCCGGGGCGTTCGGCGCGTTTCCAGAAAAGCGTCTTCAGTGTCGAATAGCCAAATTGCTTATAGATGTTCGGTAGCTGGCTCATCGGAACCCAGTTATCTAGGTTCTGCGTCATGCCAATAAGTTCGCGATTAGTCATCTAACCCCCTAAATTTGTTGTCTTGAGTCACTGCGGTTTTGGTCAAACGCAGGATGCAACAAATCCGATCGCCATTTGGAAAAAAATGAAAAATGATTTTTTTCCAACCTATCCGGATAGTCGATATCGATTGTGAAATGCACAACGGTGAGGAGGGGCGCGCAACGGCCTTGCAGGTGAAGCATCCCGTGCGGTGGGGCACTGTTGATTTACAACAGCAAACGTAAACATGGTTCCAATGATCTGCTGAGCCAGGTAGAGTTCGAGACCCGTTACCGAGAACGGTTGGGAAGTGTCTAGAACACTGGTGGCGATTCAAATTTGATTTTTTTCGTGGCAACTATCAGGGCTGAGCGGAGTTATACGGAAGGCTCTGCTATTGGATTAGTATTGCCTTCTATCTTTGGGCGTCACGAATTCCCATTGAAGTGGGTGCTTGTTACCATAGCGCAGGGTGGCGGTGAAGGCTTCCAGAGCCTACCCTCTTTGGCTCTGCTTCTGAACATCCACCTATCCACAGTCAGGACGTCCAGCTCGTTGAGTATATTGCCGAACGGAACCCTGCTTGGCATAACCTCATCACAAGGACGCGAAATGAACTCCCCTGAAGACCTAAACCGCCTCTATACCGATGTGTCGGACAGCATTGGCAGCGCAATGGCAGACATTCTCGCGCTCAATGTCGAGCACAAGGATGGTAAGCGAGAAATCGGTAATATCACCGACAAGCTGCGTGACATACGGGGCCGATTCGACAGCGAATTGCAGCAGTTGAAAACCCATGCCGAGTGGGACACGTTCACCCTAGCGTTTTTCGGTGAGACCAACGCGGGCAAGAGCACGATCATCGAATCTCTGCGCATCCTGTTCAAGGAAGAATCCCGCCAGGCACTGCTGCAACAACATGACGACGACCTGGAACAGTTCTCCCAGGCCCTTACCGCTCAGCTCGAACACGTCCGCGAAGGCTTGCGGGCCTTGTACAGTGAGTACACAGGTGAAGTGGCCAGCATCAGCCAAAGCACAGCCCGACTGACGCAAATTGTTCAGAGCGAAGCCCAAGAGCGAAACAAGATTGCCCAGCAAGAAGCTGAGGCACGCATTGCGGTGCAACAACAGGTAGCAGCGCATCGCCAGCAGATAGCCGAGGCTGACGCAAGGGCCAAGCGCGATCTCGCCGAGCAGGAGTCCAACGCACGCCTAGCACTGGAGCAGCAGGAAACCTCACAGCGTCTGGAAATTGCGCAAGCGCATGCGATATCGCGTTTCAAGGTCCGCTTGGCCTTGTTCGGCATCGGTGGGATTTTGATCGGCGCCTCAGCTATGGCGGCAGTCCTGACGTTCGCAGGAGCCTGAAATGTCCCGACATGAACTCGATGAACTGTTCGATGAGGCTACCTCAACGCCCTTGCCTGTTTCCTCGGATGATGCGCCTGCCCTCCAATACATCAAGGCTCGCTCCCCGGCACTGGATGCTCTGGTCAATCAGCAACTCACAGCACTGCATGACAAGTTATTGGCGTACGAGCGTAAAAAGGCTCAAACACGCCGGGTAGACGGGCTGATCATCGGCACTGGTGAAGCTGATTTCACCAAGGGCAACACGCTCTACCCCCTGAACTACAAGGGCAAACGCTTTCAGCTGATCGACGTGCCCGGTATCGAGGGTGACGAAAGCAAGTACGCGCACATGGTTCGCGAAGCGGTGGCCAAGGCTCATCTTGTCCTCTATGTGAACGGCACCAATAAAAAGCCTGAAAAGGCCACCGCAGAGAAAATTCGTTCCTATCTGCGGCTAGGAACTCAGGTCTGTCCCTTGGTCAACGTGCGTGGTAATGCTGATGCCTACGAGTTCGAGGAAGACCGCGAGTCGCTAACAGCGCACGGCGGAGCTACCGCGGCCTTGCAACAGACCGAGGACGTGCTGCGTTCGGTATTGGGCAGCAAGGTCTTGCAGCCCGGCTACTGCGTGCAGGGCCTGCTAGCGTTTTCGTCGCTGGCGAGCGATGCGCAAACTGGGCGCACGACAATCGCCCCTGCCCGTGGCCGAGACTTGGTCATTCAGCAGCGCAATTATCAGAAGCACTTCGCCTCGTCGAAAGCGATGTACGAATTCAGCCAGATCAAGTCGGTCGCCAAAGTGCTGCATTCCAAACTTGCGACGTTCCGCGAAGACATGGTCGAGAGCAACAAGACCAAGGTGTACGAACTGCTGGTTGAAAACATCTCGACCTTGCAATCATTGCACTCCGCCCATGAAGCATTTGTGGCTAGATCCAAGCCAGAGTTTGATAAGTGCCGCGAAGCGATCAAGGGTTCCGTGGAGCGATTCGAACGGCTGGTCATGACCGGAAGGCGAAACCTTTGGGACAATCTGTTCAATAGCCTGAAGGAAGACGCCGACGATATCGTCGAACGCCATTTCGGCGACAACGACGCTATTTCCAGCCAGATCAATCGTGCCTTCAAGACCCGGCAGAATTCGCTCAAGGAAAAACTGCAGGAGCAGTTCGAGCAGTACCTCGACGACTTGGGCAAAGACCTGCAGCAGGCCATTCAGCGCCTATTGGAGGACGTTGCACGGGTGGAGTTCGAGCAGCTTCTCTATGACACCGAAACCCTGAGCATCAATTACAAGACACCTGACTTGGACCTTGGCCTTGAACTGGGTGACTATGGCTGGATGGCCTTCAACATAGGCTCCTACGCATTGGCAGGGGCTGGTATCGGCACAGCCTTTCCTGTGATAGGTAACCTGATAGGCGCTGCTGCCGGTGCTCTAGTGGGCATCCTGGTCAGTTTGCTGAGTGTCTTCACTGGCAAGGAAAAGCGTATTCGCAAGGCGCAGGGGCAAGTGCAGGAGAAGATCGATGAAGCCTGTTTTGAAGCACATAAAGCCTTGAAGGAAGAGCACAAAACGCTGTTTACCCCCGTGCGCAAGCAAATTGATGAGACCGTGTTGTCTCGTGTGCAGCAACTTGACGAGTCGCTCAGGCGCCCTCTGAAGATCATCGAACAGCAGATAGCGCTGATGACCCGTACCAAAGAACAACTGGAGAGCATGCCTTATGGAACAATTCAATCAGTTCAATGCTGAGAAGCAAACCGCACTCAAAGGGTTGGAGCAACTGCGAGCAGTGCTCGACGAGTTGGGCGAGATGGGCGCGGATGTCAGCAGCGAGCTGCAGAAAATAGACTCGGCGGTACAGGCGGTCGAGTCCGACGTTCTGCGTATCGCCTTGCTCGGTGCTTTTTCCGATGGCAAGACCAGCGTGATTGCCGCTTGGTTGGGCAAGGTCATGGCTGACATGAACATCGACATGGACGAGTCCTCCGACCGCCTGGCCATCTACTCCCCAGAGGGGCTGCCGGAAAAGTGCGAAATCGTCGACACCCCCGGCCTGTTCGGCGACAAGGATAAGAGTGTCGACGGCGAGCAGGTGATGTACGAAGACCTGACCAAGCGCTACATCTCGGAGGCGCACCTGATTCTGTATGTGGTGGACGCCACTAACCCGCTCAAGGAAAGCCACTACGACATCGTCAAGTGGGTGCTGCGGGACTTGAACAAACTGTCCTCGACCATTTTCGTGATTAACAAGATGGACGAAGTGACCGACCTCACTGAACAAGTGCTGTTCGATGCCCAGGCCACGATAAAGAAGGACAACCTCAAGGGCAAACTGCAGCGTGCGGCCAATCTCAGCTCGGACGAAATGGCCAGGCTGAACATTGTCTGCCTGGCATCCAACCCCAATGGGCGTGGCCTACCGTTCTGGTTCGGCAAACCGGAGCACTATGAAAGCCGCTCGCGCATCAACGACCTCAAAGCCATGACCACAGAAGTGCTGCGGAACAATGTGCCGGCGATGCTGATCGCTAAGACAGGTTTGGATGTGGTGCGGGATGTTGTCGGCCAGCATGTACTACGCGCCGAAGAGCAATTGGAGCAACTCAAGGTCTTTGCCGAACAGAATGCCGAAGAATCGGCACGCATCAGTCAGGACATTGCCACGGGCCGCAGCGAGGTCAAGCGATTAGCTGGCGAGCTCTTCGAGGAACTTCAGAACCTTGAAAAAGGTTTGCTGGGCAAGCTCCGTCCTCTTGGCCTGGAAAACATTCGTGAATTCCTCGAGGACGAACTCGGTTACACCGAGGAAGGCATAGGCTTCAAGCTGAACCTGAAGATCAAGGGTGCGATCGACCGCTCATTCGATCAATCGTCCAAAGTGACCTGTCGCATCTCTCAGGATATTGGCCGCCAGCTCAACTCCAGCGAAAGTTTTCTCAATGCCATGGGCGACTGTGCATTGAAGTCGATGGGTGGTGCTGCCAAAGGCATTGCGAATCTGAGCCCAGACATAATCAAGGGCGCGGTCTTCGCGGCCCGCGATGCGCTCAGCGCGGTGACCGGTGTCGCGATCAAGTTCAAGCCCTGGCAGGCGACCAAAATCGCCGGAGCCATTTCGAAATGGGCAGGCCCTGCAGGTGCAGCCATCACTCTTACCTCGGACCTGCTCAGCGCATACAAAGCGCATGAACTGGAACAAGAGTTGAAGAGCGCCAAGGAGTCGATTGCCGAGGTGATCAAAAGTGCTTTCAAGGATATCTACAACATCATCGGCGACGACGAAAAGCTGCTGGATTTCTTTGCACCACAGCTCAAGGCGTTCGAGAAGATCGTGGAAACGGTGGAGGAGCGTTCGGCTTTTATCAAAGCCAATCAGGCCAAGCTTCAGGGTGTGAAGGCTAAGTTGAATGCACTTGCGTCGACGCCAGCGCGGTTGAAAGCGACGGTTTGAAGGAATAGCGAGGGGCGCTGGCGTCGGCGCCCAACCATTCGCTGCAGGCCGACGCCCCTGACGGGCCGCGGTCTGAATTCAAACGTTAGCAGGCTTATGGCAAATTTCTCTTCGAGGCAAAAGTTTTCGGCATGGTCCAATCCGGACCTGCCGCCAGTTGCTGCCGGGGTATATGCGGTATGGGAAGGAGATTCTCTTATTTACTGCGGTATGTCAGGCCGTGAGTTTGAAAAGGCCGTTTCAGCCGCTAAGCAAAAATTTGGCCTAGGCTGTGTTACTAAAGTGGTCACGGGTGGAGTGGATAATTTTATGAATGCGCGACGTTGTGGCCGCGGTATGGGTGGTAAGATAGCCATCAACTCAGTCCTTTAGGTGTGATTGGTTTTGTTTGGCGACTAATCAGATCGCACAAACTGGACTGAGTTCCCTTCCTCCTGTGATCTACTATTCGGAACAGTTATTTAGATCTGTACACCCTGAGAAGCTTACCCAGAATCCCTTTATTGTCGAATTCGGTGACCGCTTGAACGGTCACCTGTAATGGCGTAGGCAGTTACACAATATTATTTACAGGCTCAGACTGACCGCTTTTAGTCACTCCCCGCATTTGGCCTTGAAGGCCATTCCATTGCTTCACAATGAGCTGCCATCTGTTCAAAAGATACAACAATCGGTTCTCAGGTTCCTGCCATTGGTTCTCAAGGTTCTGCCATTGGTGCAAAAGGTCATGCCATAGCCGCTGAAGGCCCAACCATCGGTTCTCAAGGTAATCCCATCGGTTCAAAAGATCCTGCAATTTCGTAGAACCAGAATCAAAGTCCAAGAGTTCCTGCGTTTCTTCCCGTAGGATTTCACGCATGTGCTCGAGTAATTGTTCCTGAAGGCCATTAACTTGGTTCAGCAATTGTATCGTGTTGCGATCCTCTTCTTTACGACGCATGAGCCGCCTCGCATCGCGAAACCGAGGAATTCGCTCCACTAAGTCATTCGGAAGCTGCGTAAAGGGGACCCAAAGCTTCATCAGGTCAAGTTCATCGTGATCATAGTGATACTTGGCCAACTCCGTGAGGGTGCTGAGCATTTCATACCGTTCAGCTTTGCGCATATCCGGCGTATCTTGTGCTGGATACACCCACCGAAAGAAGTCGACGTGATACTCGACATCATTCCCAGTGATGGTTAGATAGTTACCTACCGTACGAGGATGGCAATCCAGTTCGGCTGCTATTTCGCTTCGGAGTTTTTGGTCGCTGACCCCATCGCTCATTCCGAAGCGTTCATAGATGACCTGCACCATGCCGACCACTCGCGGGCACAGAGATCGCTTTGCATTTGTCGGCCATGGCACACCATTAGCACAAAATTTGCCAGCACCATCGGCCATGAAATCCATCATCCAATCGGGTGGTACAATCTTTTCCGCCCACAAGCTGCGGAAGTTTGTAAGCACGCCTTTAATCCTGCGTATGTCCGCTCTATGGGGCTCATACAAAAAAGGATTTTGTTGCCGCGGGTCCTGCTTATGCCAGTCCTCCAAGAATCTTTTGGTCGGTAGAAATTCGTCCTCATTTTCATCGTTGTATTCGTATTTTTTCATTTTTGAATGCTCGTTATGTCACCAAAAACACGTTCTGTCAGGGCTGATTTATGGGCCACACACAAGTGGGCATACCGCATAACCATCGCCAACGTCTTGTGTCCCAAGTGGTTGGCAATCTCCAACAGGGTGGCACCATTCATGGCAAGTAAAGAGGCGCAGGTATGGCGCAAATCGTGGAATCGGAAGTCGGTGATTGCGGCCTCGATAAGGCATGCTTTCCAGTGATGATCGAAATGTTCAAACGGACCATGCAGCTCCGAAGTGTGGGGGAACAGATAGGCATCTCCCACCTGGCGAAACGGCATTAGCTCTTGGATAACAGCTGTTGTCAGCGTCAAAACACGCTTCGAACTATTCTTCGTGTGTTCTAGGTTCGCCGTCTTACGCTGAAAATCGAGGTCTGACCATTTCAGATTGATCAGCTCGCTCCTACGAGCACCAGTGGCGATAGCCATGTGGATAAGCAGATGCAAGCGTTCCCACTTACTGGTACTTGCGGCTTTCAGCAGGCGGGACAGCTCATCATCAGATAAGAAGCGGGTGTATTGATTGTCCTCAGTCTTCTGGCGAACTTCACGGGCGGGGTTGTGCTTAACGTCGTGCTTGTCGTTGAACCATTCGAATAAAGAAGAAATGGCCGCTTTGTAGCGATTGAGCGTGCTGGGGCTTTTCTCATCTTTTTGGAGAGCCTCGAGAGCGAATTTGATGTGCTGCCGAGAAACCTTACCGACGGGCTTCCCCTTGAGGCGTTCAGCCCACCAGCCAAGACGTTGGATGAGCGAACGATCACGACCTTTGTACTGATCGAGAAATGCCGTTATTGCGGAATCAATTAGGATTGTGGAAAGGCTGGAGTGCGTCAAAGCATCGGCCATGTCATCGTAAACAATGAGCTGTGCCATAAAGGCTTCGGCTGCTTTTTTGGTTTTGAAGGTTTGGCCGATACGGCGGCCATTTTTCATGAACTGGACGCGATAGCTAGTGCCACGCTTACCGGTGATTTTTTGAATGTTTGCCATGGTTGAAACCCTTTGCACGAAATTGCACGAAGTTTTGGTTTTCAACCGCAGTACTCAGGAGACATAACGCCGCATCAGCTACGTTAACCTGTTGACCAAACAGGGTTTAATAATGGTGCCCGGGGTCGGACTCGAACCGACACGGTTATTCACCGGCGGATTTTGAATCCGCTGCGTCTACCGATTTCGCCACCCGGGCAACTGCGAGGGATTATACGAATGGCGCGATGCCATGCAAGGTGTTTTTCGATTGAACACTCCCGTTTGTTCATTTATTCAACGCCTTGCCGATGCGGGGCCAGTTACATAGAATGCCGCCATCATCTTAATGGAATAAAAACGATGGCCAAGCCTAAAAAAGTCCAACAAAAATCCCCCTCTACCGCCACTCAGCCATACCCGTCAGCGGGTCTGCTGCGTCGCCTCGGCGCCCTGATCTATGATGCGCTGGTGGTGACTTCGCTGCTGATCATCGCTGGCTTCATCGGCATGGGTGTCGCCAAGCTGTTGCTGGTCACCGGCATGGCCAGCGTACCGGCGGGTGAAGATACCGTCTGGTTGCTGACCCGCCACCACCTGAGTCTGATCTACACCCTGTGGCTCGCCTTCGTCATCTGTGGTTTCTACACTTGGTTCTGGACCCGCGCTGGCCAGACCGTCGGCATGCGCGCCTGGCGGCTGCGCATTCAGAACGAGGATGGCAGCCACATCCGCGTTACCCAGGCGCTGATCCGTCTCGCCACCGCCGCCTTTGGTCTGGGCAACCTGATGTGCCTGTTCAACCGCCAGCGTCCGCGGGCGTTTCAGGATATCTGGGCCGAATGCGAAGTGATTGTGCTGAGCAAGCAGGAAAATCTGGAGCTGCTGAACAAGTAATACCGGTTTAATGCAGCAACGAAAGAGGGCACCAACAGGTGCCCTCTTTGCATTGCCTCATAACCTCGTGCGGATTACTGCTTGCGACTGAGGATGTAGAAGGAGATACCGCCAAACAGCAGGCTGGGTGCGACAGCCGCCAGAATGGGCGGTACCGCATAGACCAGACTGATGGGGCCAAACACCCGATCACTCACATAGACGGCGAAGCCGGTCATGATCCCCATCAGCATCCGCGCCCCCATGCTCACCGAGCGCAGTGGGCCGAAGATGAAGGAGGAGGCCAGCAGGATCATCGCCACCACCGAGAGCGGTGACAGCAGCTTGCGCCACATCTCCAGCTTGTAGCGACCGGCATCCTGCTTGTTGGCATCGAGATAGCCGATATAGTCGAGCAGACCGGAGACCGAGAGGTTCTCGGGGTCGATACTCACCACCCCCAGCTGCTTGGGCGTCAGCTCCGAGCTCCACTCCATCTTGTCATGCTGTTCGCTACGGATCTGCGCCGGGTCGTCGAAGCGGGTAACCTGAGTCTGCTTGAGCAGCCAGTGGTGGCGCTCGAACACACCCTCCTGCGCCTGCACCACGTCGATCAGCTTGCGCTCGGGGGTGAAGCGATAGAGGGTGATGCCGGTGAGGGCGCCATCGTTACGCACCCCGTTGATATTGACGAAGTTATTGCCATCGCGAGCCCACACCCCGTAGGCGGAGACCGTCAAACGACCTTCGGACAGCGCGCCCGCCTTGATGTCATCTGCCATCCGCTTGGCGATGGGGGCCACATACTCCCCCATCAGCCCCACCATGATCATCAGCGGGATCGCCGTCTTGAGCGCCGCCATCACGATACTGATCTTGGAGCGACCCGCCGCCTGCATCACCACCAGCTCGGAGCTGGTCGCCAGTTGACCCAGACCAATCAGGCCACCCAGCAGCGCGGCTAGCGGGAAGAAGAGCACCGCCTCCTTGGGCATGGAGAGCAGCACATAGTAGAGGGCGTTGATCATGTCGTAGTTGCCGTCACCGACCGACTTGAGCTGCTCCACATACTTGATGAGCCCCGCCAGACCAACGAGCGTGATTTCACACAGCAGGATCGACATAAAGATGACCCTACCGATATATCTATCGAGAATGCCAAACATCAGCAGAAGTTCCTATGTTGCAGCATCATGCTGATTTTCTGTTGAAATAGCGCCCTTTCACCCCGTTCCACCAGCTGGTGCCCTGCAGATTGAGGGGCAGGCCGATAAACAGCAGGTAACCGAGCGGCACCAGGAACATCCCCGGCCAGTAGGGCAGCCGACCGCTGTCGATGGCCGAACGGGCGGCACTGAGCAGCAGGAAGTAGGAGAGATAGAGCATGATGGCCGGCAACAGCTTGGCGTAGCGACCCTGACGGGGGTTGACCCGCGCCAGCGGTACCACCAGCAGGGTGAGCACCGGAATGGAGAGGGGCAGCGAGATACGCCACTGCAATTCCGCCATCATGGCATTGTCCTGGGTACCGAACAGTTCCATGGTCGGCTTGGCCACCGCCTTGCGGTTGGAACGCTCCATCTCCTGCTGGCGGATCACCAGACCATATTCGCGAAAATCGGAGATCTGGAACTGCTTGCCGGAGAAGTTCCCCTCGTAGCGGGAGCCATCCATCAGGGTCAGCCACTGCAGGCCGTTCTCATCGACCGTCACCACCCCTTCGCTCGCCACCACCACCGAGGGAGGATTGTTCCCCTCCGCCCGCTGCAGCACGAAGATCTTTTGCAGTTTTGAGCCGTTGTCGTTCAAATCCTGGATATAGGCAACCAGACGCCCCTTGTCGAGCTCCATAAAGCGGCCCGCCTGCAGGAAGGAGATACCCGGATCCGCCTTGAACTCGTCGATCACCTGATACTCGCGCTCCTTGGCCTGTGGGGCGATCCAGCCGGTGTTGAACGCCGCAACCACCGCCGTCAGCAAGGCCAGCAACATGGCGCTGCGCATCACGAAACGGTGGCTGAAGCCGACCGCATGCATCACCGTCATCTCGCTTTCGGCGTAGAGGCGACCATGGGCAAACAAAATGGCTAAAAAGAGACTGATAGGCAGCATCAACAGCGCCATATTGGGCAAGTTGAGCAGCAGCAGGGTGGAGACTAGACGTGTCGGCACCTCGCCATCGGCGGCGTCACCGATGATCTTGATAAATTGTTGGCTGACAAAGATAAGCAGCAATACGAATAACACTGCCAGCTGGGTTTTCAGGGTTTCCCTGAACAAATATCGGAAAACGATCACAGTCATTCCCAAGTAAACTTGTGTTTTTAGTCGAATGCCTGAAAAATAGGGCCGTATATTGGATTTTTACCAGTTTGAACTGCGGAGCCTGTGGCTGTTCGCTCCGCCTCTGATACCCCAACAAGCACCGCATTATTCAATAAAAGGTGCCTTTTGTCTTTAGGATGTAGGAGATTCCATGGAGTTCAGTGTAAAGAGTGGCAGTCCAGAGAAGCAACGGAGCGCCTGCGTCGTAGTCGGCGTATTTGAGCCTCGTCGCCTCTCTCCGGTTGCCGAACAACTGGACAAGATCAGCGATGGCTATATCAGTTCGCTGCTGCGCCGTGGCGACCTGGAAGGGAAACCAGGCCAGATGCTGCTGCTGCATCAAGTACCGGGCGTGCTCAGCGAGCGCGTACTGCTGGTCGGATGCGGCAAGGAGCGGGAACTCGACGAACGCCAGTACAAGCAGATCATCAACAAGACCATCACCACCCTGAACGAAACCGGCTCCATGGAAGCGGTCTGCTTCCTCACCGAGCTGCACGTCAAGGGTCGGGATACCTATTGGAAGGTGCGCCAGGCGGTAGAAACCACCAAGGCGGGCCTCTACAGCTTCGATCAGTTCAAGACCAACAAGGCCGAGCCACGTCGCCCGCTGCGCAAGCTGGTATTCAACGTGCCGACGCGTCGGGAACTGACCATTGGTGAAAAAGCCATCGCTCACGGTCTGGCCGTGGCCAAGGGTGTACGGGTCTGCCGCGACGTAGCGAACATGCCGCCCAACGTCTGCAACCCGGCCTATCTGGCCTCCCAGGCCCGTCGTCTGGCCGATGCCTACGACAACATCACCACCAAGGTGGTGGGCGAGCAGGAGATGGCCGAACTCGGCATGAACTCCTATCTGGCAGTGGCGCGCGGCTCCGACAACGAAGCCATGATGGCCATCATCGAATACAAGGGTCATCCGGATGCCAAGCCCATCGTGCTGGTCGGCAAGGGTCTGACCTTCGACTCCGGCGGCATCTCCATCAAGCCGGCCGACGGCATGGACGAGATGAAGTACGACATGGGTGGCGCCGCCTCCGTGCTCGGTACCATGCATGCGCTGGCCCAGCTGCAACTGCCGATCAACGTCATCGGCGTGCTGGCAGGCTGCGAGAACATGCCGGGTGGCAACGCCTATCGTCCGGGTGACATCCTCACCTCCATGTCCGGCCAGACCATCGAAGTGCTCAACACCGATGCGGAAGGTCGTCTGGTGCTGTGTGATGCGCTGACCTATGTGGACCGCTTCGATCCGGAAACCGTGATCGACGTGGCGACCCTGACCGGTGCCTGCGTTATCGCGCTGGGTCACCACACCTCGGGTCTGCTGGCCAACCACAACCCGCTAGCCCACGAGCTGCTCAACGCCTCCGAGCAGGCGGGTGATCGCGCCTGGCGTCTGCCGTTGTTCGACGAGTATCAGGAGCAGATCGACAGCCCGTTCGCCGACATGGCCAACATCGGCGGTCGTCCGGCTGGCACCATCACCGCAGCCGCCTTCCTGTCACGCTTCACCAAGAAGTACAACTGGGCTCACCTGGATATCGCCGGGACCGCCTGGAAGAGTGGCAAGGATAAAGGCTCCACCGGTCGTCCGGTGCCCCTGCTGACCCAGTTCCTGCTGAACCGGGCTGGCGTGGATATCGAAGAGAAAGAGTAACTCTCCGGCCCCTGCCGATGGCTGCATCGGAAGGGTTGGCGTTACCCTGAACCACAAGGAAGAGGCCCGCCTCTTCCTTGTTTCATTCTTGAATCAGTGAGCTGCGGACGGGAAACACCCCGTCAGCCTCATGAGGCGGTCAACAGTCCGTCACCGCAAAACGGGATCAACCTGATGAGCCAAGTGACCTTTTACCTGATGAGCGAACAGGATGACGCGCAGGCCGCTGCGGTCGAGCGACTGGCCTGCACTATCGCGGCCGAGTCGTGGGGGGCGGGCCATATCTACCTGTTCTGCAACGATGAGGCCCAGGCCCTGCGTCTGGACGAGCTGTTGTGGCAACTGCCGCCGGAGCGCTTCGTGCCGCACCAGCTGCAAGGCGAAAGCGGCATGGCCCCGGTGGAGATCGGCTATCAGCCACCGAAACGGCGCTACGCCCGCCTCATCAATCTGGCCACTGCGACACCTTTGTTTGCAGGACACTTCGCTCAAGTGGTAGATTTTGTCCCCACTGACGAAACACAAAAGCAGCAAGCCCGCGAGCGCTACAAGCACTATCGCCAGGCAGGCCATACCCTCGAAATGAGGGATCAGCCCGTCCTTGCCGCACCGGATCCGGCGCAGCCCTGACTGCAACCAATTGATCCATAAAGAATCAACACCAGACTCCATCCATCCAGATTACGGCGAGACCATGGAAAAGACTTTTAATCACAACGCCATCGAACAGGCGCTCTATCAGCACTGGGAAGCCCAGGGTTACTTCAAGCCCCACGGCGACACCAGCAAAGACTCCTTCTGCATCATGATCCCGCCGCCGAACGTCACTGGCAGCCTGCACATGGGTCACGCCTTCCAGCAAACCCTGATGGATACCCTGATCCGCTACAACCGCATGCAGGGCAAAAACACCCTGTGGCAGGCAGGTACCGACCACGCCGGTATCGCCACCCAGATGGTGGTTGAGCGCAAGATCGCCGCAGAAGAGGGCAAAACTCGCCACGATTACGGCCGTGATGCCTTCATCGACAAGATTTGGCAGTGGAAGGAAGAGTCCGGTGGCACCATCACCCGCCAGATGCGCCGTCTGGGCGACTCCGTGGATTGGGAGCGCGAGCGCTTCACCATGGATGAGGGTCTCTCCGCCGCCGTGCAGGAAGTGTTTGTCCGTCTCTACGAAGATGGCCTGATGTACCGCGGCAAGCGTCTGGTGAACTGGGATCCGAAACTCAACACCGCCATCTCCGATCTGGAAGTGGAAAACCGCGAGATCAAGGGCCACATGTGGCACCTGCGCTATCCGCTGGCCAACGGCGCCAAGACTGCCGAAGGCAAGGATTACCTGATCGTCGCCACCACCCGTCCGGAGACCATGCTGGGCGATACCGCCGTGGCCGTGAACCCGGAAGATCCGCGCTACAAGGCGCTGATCGGCCAGCACATCCTGCTGCCGCTGGTGAACCGTCTGATCCCCATCGTTGCCGACGAACACGCCGACATGGAGAAGGGCACCGGTTGCGTGAAGATCACCCCGGCCCACGACTTCAACGATAACGAAGTGGGCAAGCGCCACAGCCTGCCGATGATCAACATCTTCACCCTGGACGCCCACGTGCGTGCCGAGGCCGAAGTGGTCGATACCAACGGCAACCCGAGCACCGCCTATGACGCAGCCCTGCCGGCCGAGTTCGCCGGTCTGGAGCGCTTCGCTGCCCGTAAAGCGATTCTGGCCAAGCTGGAAGAGCTGGGTCTGCTGGACGAGATCAAGGATCACGTACTGCAACAGCCGTACGGTGATCGCGGTGGCGTGCCCATCGAGCCGATGCTGACCGACCAGTGGTACGTGCGCGTGGCGCCGATGGCCAAGACCGCCATTGAGGCGGTGGAAGATGGCCGTATCCAGTTCGTGCCGAAACAGTACGAAAACATGTACTTCTCCTGGATGCGCGACATTCAAGACTGGTGCGTCTCCCGTCAGCTGTGGTGGGGTCACCGCATCCCGGCATGGTATGACGATGCCGGCAATGTCTACGTGGGCCGTGACGAGGCGGAAGTGCGCGCCAAGCACAGCATTCCGTCCGTGACCACCCTGCGTCAGGACGAAGACGTGCTCGACACCTGGTTCAGCTCCGCCCTGTGGACCTTCTCCACCTTGGGCTGGCCGAACAACACCGAGGCACTCAAGACCTTCCACCCGACCGACGTGCTGATGAGCGGCTTCGACATCATCTTCTTCTGGATTGCCCGGATGATCATGATGACCATGCACTTCATCAAGGACGAAAACGGCCAGCCGCAAGTCCCGTTCAAGACCGTCTACATCACCGGCCTCATCCGTGACGAAGAGGGCCAGAAGATGTCCAAGTCCAAGGGCAACGTACTGGACCCGCTCGACATGATCGACGGTATCTCGCTGGAAGATCTGCTGGAGAAGCGCACCGGCAACATGATGCAGCCGCAGATGGCCGAGAAGATCGCCAAGCGTACCGCCAAGCAGTTCCCGGAAGGGATCGATGCCCACGGTACCGACGCCCTGCGCTTCACTCTGGCAGCGCTGGCCTCTACCGGTCGTGACATCAACTGGGACATGAAGCGCCTGGATGGCTACAACAACTTCTGCAACAAGTTGTGGAACGCCTCCCGCTATGTGCTGATGAACACCGAAGATCAGGATTGTGGCTTCAACGGCGGCGAGATGCAGTTCAGTCTGGCGGATCGCTGGATCCAGTCCCAGCTGCAGGTGGCCATCCGTGACTTCCGTACCGCCCTCGATACCTACCGCTTCGATATCGCGGCTGGCGTGCTGTACGAATTTATCTGGAACCAGTTCTGTGACTGGTATCTGGAGCTGACCAAGCCGGTGCTGACCAAGGGCTCCGAGGCCGAGCAGCGCGCTGCCCGCCACACCCTGGTGACCGTGCTGGAAACCCTGCTGCGTCTGGCGCACCCGATCATCCCGTTCATCACCGAGACCATCTGGAAATCGGTCGCCCCGCTGGCTGGCGTACACGCCGACACCATCATGATTCAGGCTTTCCCGGAGTTCGACGCCGCCAAGGTGGACGAAGCAGCGATGGCGGATCAGGAGTGGGTGAAGGAGTTCATCGTCAGCATCCGCAACATCCGCGCCGAGATGAACGTGGCACCGAGCGTGCCCCTCAACGTGCTGCTCCAGTGCGATGCCAAGGATGCCAAGCGCGCCGCTGACAACGAGGCCTTCCTCAAGTCCCTGGCCCGTCTGGAGTCCATCCGCGTTCTGGCGGACGGTGAAACCGCCCCGCTGTCAGTGAAGAAGCTGATCGGTGCCACCGAGCTGATGATCCCGATGGCCGGTCTCATCGACAAGGACGCCGAACTGGCCCGTCTGGCCAAAGAGGTTGCCCGTCTGGTCGGTGAATGCGGTCGCATCGAAGGCAAACTCGGCAACGAAGCTTTCGTTGCCAAGGCGCCGGAAGCGGTCATCGCCAAAGAGCGCGAGAAACTGGAAGATTACCGTCTCCAACTGACCAAGCTGGAAGCCCAGCAGGCCGAGATCGCCGCCCTGTAAGCGCCGCGACCAACCGCTACAACAAAGCCCCCTGACCCAAGGGGGCTTTTTCATATCCGCGCTTCCCGTTTCAGCTCACCAACAGCCAGCCGCAGAAGCCGAGATAGAGCAGGCCGACCAGCGCCAACCGCCCGGCGGTCATCACTCCCTTTCGGAACCCCCACCAGAGCAAGCCCACTGCCAGCAGCGTGACCAACGAGGAGGCCATCATGGCGCCATCCAGCAGCCATGGGGTAAACAGCAGACAGAACGCCTTGGGGATAGTGCCCTGGATCATCATGGCCCCGGAGATATTGGCCAGCGCCAGCCGGTTCTTGCCCTGTCGCACCCAGATCAGCACGTTCATCAGCTCCGGCATCTCGGTCGCCACCGGACTCAGCAGCAGGGCCGCCAGTACCGGCGAGAGGCCAAACAGCTCGCCCATGCTCTCCAGCTGATGAACAAACAGCTGCGCCGCCAACGCCACCACCACCAGCGCAGCCAGCGTCTGCAGCAGTACCTTGCCAAGGGGCGGGATCCCGGCATCTGGGGCCAGCTTGAGGGGCTCCGGCAGTTCGACTTCGTGGCTGTCACTCTGTTTCAGCTCGCGCCTTACATAGATGAGGTAGACCAGCACAAAGAGCGGAGCCAGCCAGCCTTTGCCGGTAAAGGCGACCAGCCCCAGCGCGGTCGCCACCAGAAAGATGCCCATAAACCAGCGCTGATCCCGGCCAATCTCGCGCTGCACCTCGCCATCGATGGCGCGTTCGGTACGCCCCATGCAAAGCAGCAGGGTAACACCGACCGCTGCATAGCCGATGGTCGCCAGCACCAGCGGCCCGCCAAGGGCGGCGCCAATGCCGATCTCCTGCTGGGCAGTCGTGTTGCCCATCAGCAGGGCGGTGAGGGTCACGATACACTCGGGCAGCGCCGTACCCAGTGCCGCCAGCAGGGAGCCGGTGGCGCTTTGGGAGAGTTTGAAGTGGTGGCCGGTCCACTCGATGCCGTTGACGAAGTATTCGCAGGCAAGGTAGATGGTGACCGCAGAGACGAGAAATAACAGCAGGGTAATCAACATAATAGATACCGCCAGGCGAGCAGAATAACCGATGGACCCGACATGGCTCGCCCGGCTGGCGTGCATATCGAGGCCAAAGGTCTTGCAGAGCGATAGTGCCTATCGCCGCCCATGCCATGGATGCGAGGATCCAAGAGTGTTGACATGGGCCCGGCCCGAAATGCGGACGGGTTGCTACTCCCCATTGACTGAGGGGACGTTTTACCAACTCGACCGCCGCCTCACAAGGCAAATTAATGACAACTCATTCAATAAGTTGTAAGGGAATGTAACCTCGCCAGCGCCCCCTCCCCGCCGCTATTGCGCTGTTGGCACACCGATTGCTGTAGGTAGTTCACTATCCACAACAGTTTGGGAAGGATGAACAATGAAACGGTGGATCCAACATTTCTATCAACTGAACCGCCTCAATTGGCTGATGGTCTGGTTGTTGCTCTGCTGCAGCATCATTCTGCTGTTTCCGGCCGGGCTGATGAAAGGGGCCGTCAGCCAGTGGGCTGCGGATCATGCGGCCTGGCTGGGAGTCGGCATGCTGATCGCCATCTCCTACTTCTGCAGTCAGGGCTTCCTGATCGCCTGGGAGTGGGCGTGCGAAGAGTGGCAGGCACGCCGTCAGCAGGACCAGCTGGCCCAGATGATCGGCTTCCTCGACTTCAACGAGAAGGCGGTGCTGCGCGAGTTCGTGCTGCAGCGTAAAAGCGTCATAAACTTGCCGATCACCGAGCCCGCCGTCAAAAACCTGATGGATGCCGGCGTCCTCACCTACGCCTACGGCAAGCCGACCCGGGAGAAGGATGACGAGAACCAGATTCGCGCCCTGATGATCGCCCTGCCCGCCCGACCGCTGCTCACCTACAAGGTGCTGGGGTTGTCGCGCGGCAAGATGAGCGACGAGCAGGTGGAGCAGATCATGAACGCCCGTCCCAAGTTCGCCCAGAAGGGGTTCCAGCGCTAACCGCCGCCCAACCGCCAGATGCAAAAGAGCCGGACACTGTCCGGCTCTCTCGTTTCTGCATGATCCCGCAGGTTTTTGGCTAGCCCTTCAGGCTGGAGCAGAAGCTCACATCGGCCACCTTGGTCACCGGATCGAAGCTGTGATAGAGCTCGAAGCAGGGGCGATCGTCAAATTCCCAACCGGCCGCCACCACCTCACCAATATGTTGCTGCCAGAGCGCGGGATATTGGGCCGGGTCGGTCACGGTGAAACGTGACTGGCCATAACGGCCACCCGCCAACTGTTGGATCTCCACATTGCCACTGCCTTTGGTGCCCGCCGGAACGGTGACGCAGATATCGGTGCGACACTGCTGGGGCACGGTGATTTCAGGGTTGTCGTGATAAATGAAGATCCACTCCCCCTCGGCCAGCCCCTGCTCGGCAGACCACTGGTAGAGCTGGTCACACACCGGCTCGTAGCCGGTGCCGTAAGGACCGGTCACCCTGATATAGGCCAGGGTGCGCGGCGCCATCTGTTCGGTTTTCATCTGTAGCCTCCTTTCACTGGAACGGCCTTCAGCATAATCAGAGACCCGGGCGGCCGCGTGTCCATTCTTGCTCAGTTGCAGCAGTGAGGGTTGCTGGCGTAACGCCCCCGGCGTCATGGCAAACTGCTTGCGAAACGCCTTGGCAAAGGCTTGCGAGCTGGCAAAACCGGCCGAGAAGGCAATCTCGGTCACCGGATCCCGGCTGTAGCAAAGAGAGCGGGCGGCCCGCTCCAGCCGCAGGCGACGCTGCATCTCGGCCGGGGTTTCGCCAGTGACGGCGGTAAAGACCCGATGAAAGTGATAGCTGGAGAGCGAGGCTAGCTTGGCGGCTTCACTGAGGCAGAGCTCGGGATTCTGCTCCAGCGCCCGGATCACCGGGCGCAATCTGGCTTGATAATCAACCATACCGTTAGCGACTGGCGCCCCCCGCGACTCTGGCCATATAGAGCGCATCCACATAACGCCCCTGGCGGAAGGCATAGTCGCGAGCCAGCCCCTCCTGAGTGAAACCGAACTTGCGATAGAGCGCCTGTGCGGCCTCATTGTCGGTATAGACGGTCAGCTCAATCCGGTGCAGGTTGAGCCAGTTATCGGCCAGATCCAGCGCCGCAGCCATCAGGGCAGAGCCAACCCCCTTGCCGGCCCAGTCATCCCGAACCCCCATACCGATCCCGGCCACATGCTTGCGTCTGGGATTGGGCTCCACATGCAAGGAGATCTGGCCCACCAGCAGCCCCTCTACCTCCGCCACCAAGGCGACCAAGGCGACCACATCACCGTTCTCCAACCGTTTTTGCCACTGGCTAAGGGGTGGCATAGGCAGGTGCAAAGTGCCCGCCTGGGCATTGGGCATGGCATAGAGATCCCGCAAGGCGGGGGCATCGGCGGGTTCGGCATGACGGATAGTAATCTGCATATGAGGCTCCTTCTCGAAGCCACCATCATGCAACATCCGGCGCAGTTACACATCCCCTACCCGCACCCATTTGTCTTGCCTATCAAAGGGCGAGGAAAGGCCCATTGGCCGAGCACGGCGCAGATCCGTAGGCTGACCCCATATCAACAAGGAGAGAAGCCATGACTGACAAAACCCTGCACAGCGCCAACGGCGCCCCCGTCGTCGACAACAACAACAGCCTCACCGCCGGTCCGCGCGGCCCCATCCTGATGCAAGACATCTGGTTGATGGAGAAACTCGCCCACTTCGACCGCGAGCGCATTCCCGAGCGGGTGGTTCACGCTAAAGGCTCGGGCGCCTACGGCACCTTTACCGTGACCCACGACATCAGCCAGTTCAGCAAGGCCGATCTGTTCAGCGCTATCGGCAAGCAGACCCCGGTGTTCCTGCGCTTCTCCACCGTAGCCGGTGAGAAGGGCGCCGCCGATGCCGAACGCGATGTGCGCGGCTTCGCCCTCAAGTTCTATACCGAGCAGGGCAACTGGGATCTGGTGGGTAACAACACCCCGGTCTTTTTCATCCGCGATCCGCTGAAATTCCCTGACTTCATCCACACCCAGAAGCGGGATCCGCGCACCAACCTGCGCAGCGCCACCGCCGCCTGGGACTTCTGGTCACGCCATCCGGAATCCCTGCATCAGGTCACCATACTGTTCAGCGATCGCGGCATCCCCAAGAGCCTGCGGGAGATGAACGGCTACGGCAGCCACACCTTCAGCTTTATCAACGACGCGAACGAACGCTTCTGGGTCAAGTTCCACTTCAAGACCGAGCAGGGCCACAGCTTCTACACCGATGAAGAGGCCGCCACCGCCGTCGGGCAGGATCGGGAGACCAGTCAGGCGGATCTGTTCAATGCCATCGAGCGGGGCGACTTCCCGCGCTGGAAGGTCTATGTGCAGGTGATGCCGGAGGCCGAAGCCCAGACTTACAACATCCACCCGTTCGACCTGACCAAGGTGTGGCCACACAGCGACTACCCGCTGATCCCGGTGGGCGTGCTGGAGCTTAACCAGAACCCGGACAACTACTTCGCCCATGTGGAGCAGGCCGCCTTTACCCCGGCCAACGTGGTGCCCGGTATCGGCTTCTCGCCGGATCGCATGTTGCAAGGGCGACTATTCTCCTACGGCGACACCCAGCGCTATCGCCTCGGCGTCAACCACGGTCTGCTGCCGGTCAACGCCCCACGCTGCCCGTTCCATCACGGCGCCCATCGTGACGGTGCCATGCGGGCGGACAGCAACGGCGGCGCCAGCCCCAACTATCAGCCGAACCGTTTCGGTACCCAACAGCCGAGCGAGCAGCACGAGCCGGCGCTGAGTCTGGAAGGGGCTGCCCTGCACTACGATTTTCGCGACTACGACAGCGACTACTACAGCCAGCCGGGCAACCTGTTCCGCATCATGGACGAGGGGCAGCGCTCGCGGCTCGCCGCCAACCTGGCCCGCTCCCTTATCAATGTGGAGGATGACGCCATCGTCGCAGCCCAGCTCAAACACTTCGAGCAGGCCGACCCCGAATACGCCAAGCGGGTCGAACTGGCACTGGCCGCCTTGCAGCGCTAAGCCGCAAGCAGGCAACATCTGCAAAAACAAAACGGGGGCCTGATGGCCCCCGTTATCGTGATATTGACGGTGATAAATAGAAAACGGAGCCCGAGGCTCCGTTTTTCAATGCTGTATCAATCCCGGACGGAACGCGCTTCACGCTCTTCCCGCTCCCTTGCCAACAGGCGTTTGTACCACCAGCTACTGCGACGACGTTGTGCATTGGAAGAGCGACGAGCCATTTCTTAGGTTCCAGCCAAGAGAAGAAAGGAGCTGCATTATGCGACAGGGATCACGTCCATGTCTTTAGCTGGATCAAGAAAAGCCTCACTGACCCACGGAAATCGTCTTCTGATCTTTTGCTCCCCGGGTGGCAGGCAACACCACCGCAGGAGAGCGCCAGGCCAGCGGGCCATTGCTCTCGAGGTCGTTCTGCGGGCCGCACTCCAGCCAGATATCTCCCTGCAGAATGCGGGCCCCTTCGGAATATTTCTGATCCGCAAACCAGCAGACCCGCTCGGGCAATGAGCCCAGCGGCAACACCAGCTCGGGACTGGCAGACTCGCCCACCACAATGGTTTTGGACGCGGCCAGAGCGGGGGCGAGCCAGAGGGAGGCCAGCAGGCAGAGCAGTACATTTTTCATGAGCGGGATCCTGTTTCGATGGAAGGCATTCTCGAAGAGTCGACCAGCCCCGGGGTTTACTTGACTGACAATCATACTGCCTGCTGGCATTGTGGAACCAATATGGTAGCCTGCCAGCGTCTGCGGGCAGTCTCTCGCTGCCACGCGCAAACTTCCGGTGAATTTGTCACGTCCTGACAAAATATAACCTTATTTATCAAATCGTTATTTGGATATTATCCCAATGCGTATCATGCCGTTGCTTCAGGCGGCCTGCCTGAGCCTGATGTTGTCCGCCTGCGTTGCCCCATTGCTGATGATGAGCCCCACCAGCCAACTGATGTGGGCCCTGCTCAAGCCGCTGGTCGGCTTTGACCCGAACGAGGTCAATCTGTTCGAACAACCCCTGATCAAGGATCGGATGACCGCCATCCTTGGTCCCAACTACGACAGCACCATGCAGTTGCTCAAGACTGCCGACAAGTTACAGCAGGAGGGGCCGCTTTTCTATGTGGTCTCCGAGTATGCGCCCGTGCCGGATATCGCCAAGCAGGCGGGGATGGTGTGGAACTCGCAAACCAACCAGATGTCGGTATTGCTGCAAAAAGGGGATGGCACCACCCTGACCTTCGGCGAAAATCTGGCAGGCACGGCACCGACCTGGCCAACCGCCATGCAGGGCTGGCAGACCCCCACCAACCAGCTCACCCCAGCGGCCAATGCCCTGACCGGTACAGCGACCAGTCAGAGTGGCGCCTCCCCCGTCTCCCTTGGCAGCGCGCTGGGCACAGTGACTCGCGGCGTCACCGGCTCGCTGACCAACAGCGCCAGCCAGGCCATCAGCGGCGCAGCCGCCAACGCCAAAGGGCAGGCCACCAGGCAAGCCACCGGACTGGCGGTAAGCAGCACTGCTGCCACAGTGACGCAAGAGGCCACCAAGGCCGTTGCCACTCCTGCCAAGCAAGCAGTCAGCAGCACTGCTGCCACGGTGACGCAAGAAGCCACCAAGGCCGTTGCCGTTCCTGCCAAGCAAGCCGTCAGTAGCGCCGCTGCGGCCGCGACCCAAGAAGCCACCAAGGCCGTTGCTGCTCCTGCCAAGCAAGCCGTCAGCAGCGCCGCTGCGACCGCGACGCAAGAAGCTACCAAGGCCGTTGCCGCTCCTGCCAAGCAAGCCGTCAGTAGCGCAGCTGCCACCGTGACGCAGGAAGCTACCAAGGCCGTTGCCGCTCCAGCCAAACAAGCTGTCAGTAGTGCCGCTGCGACCGTGACGCAAGAGGCAACCAAGGCTGTTGCCGCTCCGGCCAAACAGGCCCTCAGCAGCGCCACAGCAACCGCGACGCAAGAAGCCACCAAGGCTGTTGCCGCTCCGGCCAAACAGGCCGTCAGCGCAGCCTCTCATACGACCGGAGAGAGCGTCGCCGATGCCGCCAGAGCGGCGGAAGCCAAGGCTCGCGCCAAGGCAGAGGCGGAGATGGAAGCCCTGCTCAAATAAACCGACAGGCCACCGCAAGGTGGCCTGTTTTTTATCCCGCTACCGGATCATGACGTTATGGAAAAGGCCACATAGACTGTTAGGTAACTGCCCGCACAAGGAGTGCATCATGCGTCGTCTACTCCCTGCTCTCGCTTCTCTCGCCCTGTTTATCGCGCTCCCGGCTCCGGCACTTATCTACTATTCGGAGCAGAACATGCCGCTCAATGGCCAGGATAAAAATGGTCAGCCTGTGGGGTTGGCAGTCGAGCTGCTGCGCCTGATGTGGCGCGAAATGGGGGAGCCGGAGCAACCCATCCACTTTCTGCCCTGGGCCCGCGGCTGGTATCTGCTGACCCAGCAGCAAGAGGCCGTGCTCTTTACCACGGCCCATACCAAGGAGCGGGATCCTCACTTCCTCTGGGTCTGCCCCATCAGCCACTCCAGGGTCGCGCTGGTCGGCCGCAAGCAGGATGCCCCCAAAGTGGCCAGCAAAGCGGATCTCGCCAAGCTGCAGATCGGCGTGATGCAGGCGGATGTCGGGGAGCAGTTGCTGCTCAATCGCGGGATCAGCCCGGGCAATATGATGTCGGTGGAGCGCATGGATCAGGTGGTGCGCCAGCTCATCATGGCGCGCACCGATCTGGTGGCGGGCAACGAGGTGATGTTGCGCCATCAGGCCAAGGAGCTGGGTTTTCCCAGCGAGGATTTTGTCACCGTCGCGATTATTGAAGAGCAGGATAACTGCTTCGCCTTCAACCTGAGGGCAGACAAGCAACAGGTTGCCCGCCTGCAACAGGCGCTGGACAAGGTCAGGCAGGGGGATGAATACAAGCAGCTGATGAAGCGCTACCAGTTGCTCAGTATCCTGCCCGAAACCACTCCCACCATCCCGCGCATCGAGTAACTCCGGCCCGCCCTATGGCGGGCTCTCTCTATCTCCCGCCGATGACGCCTGTGATGCCTCCACCGGCGCCGTAATGAGGTGGTTCAGAAAGAGATTGAACAGCTCGGCCCGCGAGCCGAGCCGCAGCTTGCCATAGAGATGCTTGCGGTGATTCTTCACCGTGCCGCTGCCAATCCCGAGCTCCGCGGCAATCGCCTCCGTATCCAGCCCCTGCAGCAGCAACTCCGCCACCTGCCGCTCGCGCCGGGTAAGCCTATCGCCCCCGACACTCGACATAGCCTGCTCCACCGCACTCCGGAGGCTGGCGCTGTCTGGCAGCGCAGTGCTCTGGGCCAGCAGCGGCTGGCTCTGCCGCCACTGTTGACGACAGAGCGAATGCACCAGCGGGAACAGCTGCTCCAGCCTCGCCAGCTCGTCACGGCTGAGGGTACTGCGCTTGTCGAGCCGCCCGAGAAACAGCATCAGCGTCAGCCCGTCCCGCACCGGCAGGATCAGCCCCACCTCCTCCTGCCAGCCGGTGGCCTGATAGAAGTGGTGGCGATATTCGGGATCGAGCCGCCCTTGGGAGACCTGCGCCAGGGTCCAGACGCCGGCAGGCAAGCCCTGCTCCAGCGCCTGCATAAAGGGATCCTGACTGAAGTGGCTGGTGAGGTAGCGGTCAAACAACAGAGCCCGCTGATGATTGAGGTTGTCGTAGAGGTAGACGGGGCGCAGCCCCACCCCGAGCAGCAGGGCGCAATCAAACGCCACCTGTTGCTGGATCAGCCGCACCAGCGCCGCCGCAAAGGCGCTGCTGTGCAGGGCATCGACCACCTCGGTCATGCTGCGGGTCAAGGCATCTGTGGTGAATGGCTGGGTCATGGTGGCACGTTTCCGGTGACGGGGAGCGATTCCCCGCTATGGCTGAATGCTAGCACGAGAGTGGCAAAACTATCCCTCAGGGGACATATCCGCCACCAGCCAGAACGGTGAGGATGA
Organism: Aeromonas sp. 11P; assembly: GCF_051920165.1. NCBI lineage: Bacteria > Pseudomonadati > Pseudomonadota > Gammaproteobacteria > Aeromonadales > Aeromonadaceae > Aeromonas > Aeromonas sp. 11P. Next base: position 3,190,814 of record NZ_JBQBDJ010000004.1, on the reverse strand, counting down.
CGGCTTTTCCCCCTGCTGTTGGAGAACCCATGATCAACCCCCACCTGCTCGATGAGCTGACCGAGCGCGGCCTTGTGGCCCAGAATTCCGACCCGGCGGCCCTGGCCGATCATCTCTCCACCCCACGAACCGTCTATTGCGGGTTCGATCCCACTGCCGGCAGCCTGCATATCGGTCATCTGGTGCCGCTCTTGATGCTGCGCCGCTTCCAGCTGGCGGGCCACACCCCGGTGGCTCTGGTGGGCGGGGCGACCGGCCTTATCGGCGATCCCAGCTTCAAGGCGACCGAGCGCAGCCTCAACAGTGCCGATACCGTGCAGGGTTGGGTCGCCAGCCTGTCTGCCCAAATCAGGGCGCTGCTGCCCGCCGATGATGGCCTGTCGGCCCCGCAACTGGTCAACAATGGCGACTGGATGGGGCAGATGTCCGCCCTCGATTTTCTGCGGGATATCGGCAAGCACTTCTCGGTCAACGCCATGCTGGCACGGGAGTCAGTGCGCCAGCGACTGGCCCGCCCGGATCAGGGCATCTCGTTTACCGAGTTCTCCTACGCTCTGCTGCAATCCTACGATTTTGCAGTGCTGCACCAGCGGCTCGGCTGCACCCTGCAGATTGGCGGCAACGACCAGTGGGGCAATATCACCAGCGGCATGGATCTCACCCGTCGCCTCCATCAGGCGCAGGTACACGGCATGACCCTGCCCCTTATCACCAAGGCAGACGGCACCAAGTTCGGCAAAACCGAAGGGGGCGCGGTCTGGCTCGATCCGGCGCTCACCTCCCCTTACGCCTTCTACCAGTTCTGGCTCGGCACCGCGGATGAGGATGTCTACCGCTTCCTGCGCTACTACAGCTTTATGTCGCTGAGCGAGATTGATGCACTGGAAGCGGAAGATGCCAAGCGGCAGGGGCGCAAGCAGGCCCAGCAGGTGTTGGCGAACGAGCTGACCGAGCTGGTACACGGCAAGGCGGCGCTGGCGGCGGTGCAGCGCATCAGCGAGCTGCTGTTTAGCGGCAACGTGGCCCACCTCGGCGAGAGCGATCTGGCCCAGCTGGCGCAGGATGGCATGCCGAGCAGCACCGTCAGCGGCGAGACGGATCTGGTCAGCCTGCTGGTCAGCTGCTGTCTGGCGAACTCCAAACGCATCGCCCGCGAACTGCTGGCGGCAGGCGCCATCAGCCTCAATGGTGTGCTCAAGCAAGATGATCAGCTGAGCGCCACTGATCGGCTGTTTGGTCGCTACCTGCTGCTGCGCCGGGGCAAGAAGCAGTATCACCTGGTAGAGTGGCAATAAGCCGCAGGGCGGGGAGCATAGCCTCCCCGCCCGCACCCTGAATTCCTTTTGACTCCCGAGTTGCGATCCCCCTCACAGCCTCTCCCGTCAGCAGCCACCATACTGGCAACGGCGAACATGGAGTACGCCACACAATCTGTTCCTCACGATTCAACAAGGATGCTGATGATGAAGAGATGGCTTCTGGTGCTGCTCTGCACCCTGCCCATGCTGGCACACGCCAGCGGATACACCCAGACCCGCTACCCCATAGTGCTGGTGCACGGCCTGTTCGGTTTCGACAAGCTGCTCGGGGTCGATTACTTCTATGGCATTCCCCAGGCCCTGAGCCGGGATGGTGCCAAAGTCTACGTGGCTCAGGTATCGGCCACCGCCAGTTCAGAACAACGGGGGGAGCAACTGCTCGCCCAGGTCGAGCTGCTGCTGGCAGCTACCGGCGCCGAGAAGGTCAACCTGATCGGCCACTCCCACGGCGGTCCCACCATCCGCTATGTCGCCTCGGTCGCCCCCGAGCTGGTCGCCTCCGCCACCAGCGTCGGCGGGGTCAACTATGGCTCCGAGATTGCCGATCTGGTGCGGGCCAATGCCGCGCCCGGCTCGGCCGCCGAGAAGCTGGCGGCCGCCGCGGCCCACGCCCTCTCCGGCATGATTTCACTGCTCTCGGGCGGGAGCCAGCTGCCGCAAGATCCGGTCGCCGCTCTCGATGCCCTCACCAGCAAGGGGGCCAGCCAGTTCAACCAGCGCTACCCGGAGGGGTTGCCCAACCGCTATTGCGGCGAGGGGCCGATGCAGGCAACCAACGGCGTCTACTACTTCTCCTGGAGCGGACGCGGCAACCTGACCAATCTGCTGGATCCGGTGGATCCTGCGCTGGCACTGACCGGCGCCTTCTTCAAGGAGCCCAATGACGGGCTGGTCGGGGTCTGCAGCAGCCACCTCGGCAAGGTGATCGGCACCGACTACCGGATGAACCATCTGGACGAAGTGAACCAGTCCTTCGGCATCCACCATCTGTTCGAGACCGATCCGGTCACCCTCTATCGCCAGCATGCCAACCGTCTCAAGGAGCTGGGACTATGAAGATAGCCACCCTGCTCGTCGTGCCCTGCGCCATCACCCTGCTGCTTGGCGGGGTGTTGCTCTGGCCCACAGCACCGACGGCAGACTCATCACAGGCTCAAGCCAGCCAGCATGCACAGAGCCACCCACACGATCCCGAGCAGGAGGCCGCCGATGCCCTGCAGGCGCGCTATCGCACCTTTGTCTCCGCCCAGAGCAGCCTGACGGTGCCCACCGAAATCTCCCTCGCCAGCTTGCAGATCCTGTTTGACGAGCGGGAGCAACTGCGCCAGCAGAGCTTTACCCCGGCCGAGCAGGCCCAGCTGTTTGCCGAGGATCGACTGATGGAGCAGCTGACCCTGCGCCGCAGGGCGCTGGCGGAAGCAAGAGACAGCGACAAGTCGCAGCTGGCCAGCGAGCTGGATCTCTGGCTGGCGGAGCAACCGGGCTGGTTTCGCGAGGCGGAGGCCAACAGCCGCCTGCTTGAGGAGTTGCAAGAGCTGGCGCAGATGGACCCGGCCAAACGGGAGGCTCTGCTGCTGGAGACGGGGGGGCCGGAAGCGGTGGATCGGATGCGCCAGCTGGAGCAGAACCGGCAGGGGTTCGAGGAGCAGCTCAGCGGCTTTCTGGCCGAGCTCAGACAACTGCCGAACGAGGCCCGGGCCGAACAGCAGCAGGAGCTGCTGGCCCGCTGGTTCGAGCCCGGACAGTGGCGCCGGGTCGAGGCGCTCACCCGGCTCAAAATGGGGGAGCCACAAGCCGAATGAGAAGTGGGCCCGTGATGGGCCCCCTTGCTATTGCGCTTATTGCGGCTTGTTGGCACCCGGCAGCGGCTGCCAGGTGAGGCGGGTCACTTGGGTGCCCTGCACCTCGCACTTGAGGCTCAGCTCCTGCCACCCCTTATCCTGACGCAGGGAGACCTCCCCTTCGATCCCCTGCTCGCCAATCTTCAGCTTATCCTGCTCGAAGATCACCTTGTCGCCGTGGGCGAGATCCATCAGTTTGCCGTTGCAGAGCCAGTGAGCGAGATCCGCCCCCTTCAGCTTGACGCCCCCCTTGGCCGCCTTCTGCTCGGCCGCGCTCACCACAAACAGCTTGCTCAGCTCGGCGGCTCGCTTGGTGAGCCACTCCTGACGCTGCTGCATGCTCATCTTGCTGACGAACTCGGCGGGCTGCCCCTTCTCGTCCAGCCATTGGGTCAGCTTGCCGCTGTCGTCAAAAGCGAACTGGGCGACGGGCTCTTTGACCCCGAACAGCTTGCCACCCTTGAAGTAGTAGCGGCTCTCCCCTTCCAGCTTGCCCAGCTCGTTCATGATGGGCACGGCGATGATGACGGGGGCGCCATCGATCCAGGCCTTGATATCGACGCCGTCATGACTGAATTGACGGGTATCGAGGGCGCTCTCGGCCCCCTTCTCCATCAGGGTAAACTGCTCGGCGAGAGAAGCGGCCAGAGAAGGGAGGGAGCAGAATCCCAGGGTCAGCGCGATCGCTGTGTTGCGCATTGAGTTGTACATAGTACTCCTGTGATGGGCCATCCGGCCCGTGGTTAACTCTCTGTCAGCCAGGCCCGCAGCCCTTCCCGGTGAGCATCGCTCAGGGGCAGGGATTGGCGGGCCCGGTAGTCAAAATGGATCAGGGTCGTTTCGGCGGTGACGGCCAGTTCGCCGCCCTGCCAGGCCTCCTGCCAGACAGTAAAGGAACTGGTGCCGATGCGGCGCACGCCAGTCTTGATGGTGACCGGCTGGCCGTAGAACAGCTCCCGTTTGAACTGCACCGTATAGCCCGCGATGATCAGATGCCAGTTATGCACATCCAGATCGGGGGAGAAGATCCGGAACAGGGGATCCCGCGCCGATTCGAACCAGACCGCCGGCACCGTATTGTTGATATGGCCGAGGGCATCCGTCTCCTGAAAGCGGGGTTGGATCTGCATTTCCAGCATGGGTTGACTCCTTGTCTCTTTGTTTCTGTCCTTGTCCGTTCATGGGACATCAGTGGCCAATGGGTGGCCGCCGGGCATCACCAGCGGATCAGCATGTTACATGATACTGCTGGCCCAAGCACAGGGATGCCAGCGGCCCTGCGCGACCGGCCAGCGGGTGTCGCAGCGCGGCGGATTGTAGGGCTGCACAGAAAAGCTGGCAGTAAAAAGCCCCGCACACCTTGGGTGTGCGGGGCGGGTGCAGATAACCAAACGGCTCGGGGCTAGCCGAGCAGATCGAAGCGATCCGCATTCATCACCTTGTTCCAGGCGGTGATGAAGTCACAGACAAACTTCTCCTTGTTGTCATCCTGGGCATAGACCTCGGCATAGGCGCGCAGCACCGAGTTGGAGCCGAACACCAGATCCACCCGGGTGGCCGTCCACTTCAGCGCACCGCTGCGGCGATCGCGGATCTCGTAGAGATTGCTCGCTTTCGGCAGCCACTGGTAGTCCATGTCGGTCAGGTTGACGAAGAAGTCGTTGCTGAGTACCCCGACCCGATCGGTAAAGACCCCGTGCCCAGTACCGCCGTGGTTGGTGCCGAGCACCCGCATCCCGCCGACCAGCGCCGTCATCTCGCAGGCGGTGAGCCCCATCAGCTGGGCGCGATCCAGCAGCAGCTCCTCCGCCGTCACCACATAGTCCTGCTTGAGCCAGTTGCGGAAGCCATCGGCCAACGGCTCCAGCACCTCGAACGAGGCCACATCGGTCTGAGCCTGAGTGGCATCCCCCCGGCCCGGCGCAAACGGCACGCTCACCGTCACTCCGGCGGCCTGGGCAGCCTGCTCGATGGCGAGGTTGCCCCCCAGCACGATGAGATCCGCGACGCTGACGCCACACTCGGTCGCCAGCTTGTCATAGACCGCCAGCACCTTCGCCAGCCGCGCCGGTTCATTGCCCGGCCAATCCTTCTGCGGCGCCAGCCGGATGCGGGCACCGTTGGCACCGCCCCGCTTGTCAGAGCCTCGGAAGGTGCGGGCGCTATCCCAGGCGGTAGTGACCCGCTCGCTGATGGAGAGGCCGCTGGCGGCAATCCTGGCCTTCACCGCCGCCACGTCATAATCGACGCGTCCGGCTGGCACCGGATCCTGCCAGATCAGATCTTCTGTCGGCACATAGGGGCCGACATAACGGCTCTTCGGCCCCATATCCCTGTGGGTCAGCTTGAACCAGGCGCGGGCGAAGGCGTCGGAGAAGGCCGCCGGATCATCGCGGAAACGCTCGGCAATCTTGCGATACTCGGGGTCGAATTTGAGCGCCATATCGGCATCCGTCATCATGGGTTTGCAGCGGATCGAGGGGTCCTCCACATCCACCGGCATATCCTCTTCGGCGATATTGATCGGTTCCCACTGATGGGCCCCCGCCGGAGATTTTTGCAACCACCAGTCGTACTTGAACAGCAGATCGAAGTAGCCGTTGTCCCATTGGGTCGGGTGGGTGGTCCAGGCCCCTTCGATGCCGCTGGTCACAGTGTTGCGGCCGATGCCGCGGCTGTGGTGATTGATCCAACCCAGCCCCTGCTCTTCAAGGCTGGCCCCTTCCGGCTCGGGGCCAAGCTGTTTGGCATCGCCGTTGCCGTGAGCCTTGCCGACGGTGTGACCCCCGGCGGTCAGCGCCACCGTCTCTTCATCATCCATCGCCATGCGGGCGAAGGTAACTCGCATATCCTGCGCGGTTTTCAGGGGATCGGGCTGGCCATCCACCCCTTCCGGGTTGACGTAGATAAGCCCCATCATCACCGCCGCCAGCGGGTTTTCCAGATCCCGCTCGCCGGAGTAACGACCGCCCGGCTTGCCGCTGGGCGCCAGCCACTCTTTCTCCGCTCCCCAGTAGATATCCTTCTCCGGGTGCCAGATATCCTCACGGCCAAAGGCAAAGCCGAAGGTCTTGAGCCCCATGGACTCATAGGCCACGGTGCCCGCCAGAATGATCAAATCGGCCCAGCTGATCTTGTTGCCGTACTTCTTCTTGATGGGCCACAGCAGGCGGCGGGCCTTGTCGAGGTTGGCGTTATCCGGCCAGGAGTTGAGGGGGGCAAAGCGCTGGTTGCCGCTGCCGCCACCGCCGCGACCATCGGCGATGCGGTAAGTCCCGGCCGAGTGCCAGGCCATGCGGATCATCAGGCCGCCGTAGTGGCCCCAGTCGGCGGGCCACCACTCCTGACTGTCGGTCATCAGGGCGGTCACATCCTGCTTGAGGGCCGCCATATCGAGCCCCTTCAAGGCTTCCCGATAGTTGAAACCGGCCCCCAGCGGATTGGTCTTGGTATCGTGTTGGTGAAGAATGTCGAGGTTGAGGCTCTTCGGCCACCACTCCATTCTGGACGTCTCGACGGAGGTGGTTCCCCCGTGCATGACCGGGCATTTTCCTTGGGAACGTTCTGAATTGTTGCTCATCTTTTTCCTCATTTGCTCTGCTTTCCATAACCTGAACCAGCATGGCACTTTGGAATTGAATGTCCACTGAACCGCTGTCCGCTGTGTAGCCGTTCACATAATAATCAGAAAAATATGACCAATTTCACGGGTTCACGATGCGGATTCTCAAAGGTCACAATACCCCTTCATCTGGGCAAGCTCACTCTGGCCGCAACCAGGCGCTGCGAAAATCGAACCAGCCGAGCGCCGTCATCCGCACCCCGTGCACGCCGACCCGGCTCTCCAGCTCCAGCCAGTGGTGAAACAACGGCACAAACCAGCCCTGCTGCTGCACAGTTGCCAGCAGGGCTCGCGGCCCCGGCTCGGCACCGCTGGCCCGCCACTGCATCAACCCCTGCCACAACTCATGCTGACTGCTCCACACCTTGCGCAGCAACGGAGTGCCCTGCAACCAGGCGTAGGGGGCAAAGGGGCCGGCATGTTCGAGGTTGAGGGTGCCTAGCCAGAGATCCACGTCTTCATCCTCGCCACTCACCCAGCGACCGTAATCGAGAGTGCGCACCTCCAGCTGGATCCCCTGTTCGGCCAGCAGGCTGCTCATGGCGTTGGCGCACTCGTTGAATTCCAGATGCTGGTTGAAGCAGGCGAGCACCAGTCTTCCCGGCAACTGCGTCGGTGTGGGCAAGGGCGCGGGCAGCGCTTCGCGCCAGTGGGGCAGCAGACCGAGGGCGCTGGTCCAGCCCCGTTGCAACTCGGGGGCGACCCGCCCCATCAGAGCCACCGGATTGAGCAGTTGGCCGAGCCACTGGCGCAGGGAGGGATCCTGCAAGGATCCGGAACGATCGTCCTGCAGCAGGAAGTAGCAGCCCGACTCCAGCTCCGATTCGCCGCGCATGGTGCCGAGCTCAGGGCTGTCGCGCCCCAGCTGCAGGTGGGTCTCCAGTCTCTCCGCCAGCTCTGGCAGCATCCAGATGTCGATCTCGTCGAGCAGGGCCCGCAGGCCGAAGTAGTCGTCGAATGCCGCAAGGCAGAGATGCAGGGGATCGTTGGCGGCCACCCGGTAGGGGCCGGTGCCCACCGGTTGCAGGGCAAAGCCCGCCTCCCCCTTGAGCTCCCGCGGCAAGATGGTGGCCATCGGCTCGGCCAGCAGGTGGGGCAGCCAGGGATCCGGGCTGTCGAGATAGAGATCCAGCGTGCGCGGCCAGGGGCTCTCCAACCGAGCCAGATGGGCGAACAGCGGGCGATCCCGCAGGGCCAGCAGACTCTCCATCACATCCTCCACCACCAGCTCGCGGCCGTGGTGAAAGCGCACCGCCGGACGCAGGTAAAAGCGCCAGTGGCAGTGGCCCAGACACTCCCAGTGGTGGGCCAGATCCCCTTCGATTTCCCCATTTTCCTCATTTCGCCGGGTCAGACCGTTGAAGATTTGGCGGCTCAGGTGAATTTCGGAGCGGCGCATCGGGCCGGTGGGCAGCAACTGCGGCAGCGGTCGGTAGTAGGGCACCCGCAGGATCTGACGCCCCTCGCGAGTAGCCTGACCGAGCTGTTCGATCAGCAGCGGGGTGAGCAGATCGAGCCGATCTTCGGCCAGCCGCACCGCCTGCGCCAGCTGGCCCTGACTGAGCAGATCCCGCAAGCGGCGCCGGGTCAGGCTCTCCTGACTGTCGAGCAGAGTGAGCCGGGAGCGCCGCCCCCGCCCCGCTTCCGCCGACCAGCTGAGCCAGCCCTGATCCTGCATCCGCCGCAGCAGCAAGCGGGCGTTGCGCGGGGTGCAGCAGAGCAGATCCGCCACCTCGGCGAGACTGATCTCACGTTCGTCGGTGCCAAGCAGCTGGGCGAGTCGTTGAAATTGCTGGTAGAGGCGACCGGTCGGCATAAAAGAGGAAATCCTGTTGCTGTAAGCCATCAGTTTTTACTTCCGCATTTTAGCTCAATACTGCTGATGAACGTGAGAACCACAGCAGAGGAGCACCATCATGAGCCACGCCAACCCCCTCAAACCGAACCGGATCCAGCAGACCTTGCGCCGTTACTTCAAGCGGATCCTGCCACGCCCTTTGCCGCTCATCGAGGATCCCATGCAGCAGCTCAACCGCCTGATGCAGTGGGATATGAACCAGATCGATGACAAGGAGTATCGCCGCCGTCTCTGAGTGCGAGCCGTGCCCGCCACTCGGGACGCGCATCCCCTGCGGGCGACATTGCTTTGCCGGATCTTGCTGTTTACATCGGCCACGGGCCTGATAGATTGGACGTCTATCCATCTATAACTGCCATAAGCAACATCCAACAAGGAGTGTGTGATGAAAGATGCGACCCTGGCCTTGCACCACGGCTTTTCCAACGACCCCACCACCAAAGCGGTCGCCGTGCCCATCTACCAGACGGTGGCCTACGAGTTCGAGAGCGCCCAGCACGGGGCGGATCTGTTCAATCTGGCGGTGCCGGGCAACATCTACACCCGCATCATGAACCCCACCAACGATGTGCTGGAGCAGAGGATGGCCGCGCTGGAAGGGGGGATCGCCGCGCTGGTGGTCTCGGCGGGTTCTGCCGCCATCACCTACGCCATTCAGGCACTGACCGCCGCCGGTGACAACATTGTCTCCACACCCCAGCTCTATGGCGGCACTTACACCTTGTTCGCCCACATGCTGCCGAGTTTCGGGGTCGAGGTACGCTTTGCCAAGGATGACAGCGCCGAGGCCATCGCCGCCCTGATCGACGACAAGACCAAGGCGGTCTACTGCGAGAGCATCGGCAACCCGGCGGGCAACATCGTCGATCTGGCCGCGCTGGCCAAGGCCGCCCACGCCCGTGGCGTGCCGCTCATCGTCGACAACACGGTCGCCACCCCGGTGCTCTGCAAGCCCATCGAACATGGCGCCGATATCGTGGTGCACAGCCTGACCAAATATGTCGGCGGCCACGGCAACTCGCTGGGCGGCGTCATCGTCGACTCGGGCAAGTTCCCCTGGGCGGATCACGCCGAGCGCTTCCCGCAACTGACCAAACCCGAACCCTCCTATCACGGGGTGGTCTATACCGAGGCCTTTGGCCCGGCTGCCTTTATCGGGCGGGTGCGTACCGTGCCGCTGCGCAATACCGGCGCGGCACTGGCGCCGATGAACGCCTTCCTGCTGCTGCAGGGGCTGGAGACCCTGAGCCTGCGTATGGAGCGCCACGTGGATAACGCCCTGCGGGTCGCCCACCACCTCAAGCACCATCCCAAGGTGGCCTGGGTCAGCTACGCCGGTCTGCCGGGCCACCCGCACTATTTGCTGGCAGAGAAGTACATGGCCGGCCGCCCCTCGGCCATCCTCTCGTTCGGTCTGAAAGATGGTTATGAAGCGGGCGTGCGCTTCTACGATGCGCTGAAGATCTTCAAGCGGCTGGTCAATATCGGCGACGCCAAGTCGCTGGCCTGCCACCCGGCCTCCACCACCCATCGCCAGCTGAGCGAGGAGGAGCAGGCCAAGGCCGGGGTGAAACCGGAGATGATCCGGCTGTCGGTGGGGATCGAGGCGATCGAGGATATTCTGGCGGATCTGGATCAGGCACTGGAGGCATAAGTCAGTCAATGAGGGAGCGGGCATCAACCCGCTCTTTTTTAGCCAATCGGTGAACCACCCCCCTCGCCTGCTCGTACACCCCATCCTGCCACCGAATCGAGGTCGTTATGATAGTCCTGCACCACCTGAACAAATCCCGCTCCCAACGCATCATCTGGCTGCTCGAAGAGCTGGGCCAGCCCTATGAGATCAAGGCGTATCAGCGCGATGCCGCCACCTTTCTGGCACCGCCCGAGCTAAAAGCCATCCACCCCCTCGGCAAGTCGCCGGTCATCGAGTTCGACGGCCGGGTGCTGGCGGAATCGGGCGCCATCACCGAGTACCTGATTGCCCGCTACGCCCCGGATCGGCTGGCACCGGCTCCAGATAGCCCCGACTATCCCGAATATCTGCAGTGGCTCCACTTTGCCGAGAGCTCCGGCATTCTGCCGCTGCTGCTCGACATGTTCGTGCGCAAGGATGGCAGCCCGATGCGCTTCCTGCCGGACTACGCCAAGGCAGAGTGTGCCAAGGTGCTGGGCTACCTCAATGAGGTACTGGCGAATCGCCACTATCTGGTGGGGGAGCGCCTCTCCGGCGCCGACATCATGAACTCCTTTCTGGTGGATCTGCTGGCGCAAAGCGGTCAGCTGGCCCACTTCCCGCATTTGCAGGCCTACTGGCAGCGCCTCAATACCCATCCGGCCCGTCAGAAGGCGGTAGAGCTGGAGCGCGAGCTGGATCAGCGCCCCTGACCGAACAGCCACTATGCAAAACGCCCCGACTGTCGGGGCGTTTTTGTTATGCAGAGAGCGCGGTTTACTTGGTCGCAGGCACCTTGTCCCGGCGCGACTTCCACCACCAGCGCAGCCGGATCTGGGAGATGAGCATCCCAGCCAGCATCAGGGCACAACCGGCAATGGCGCGCTCATCCAGCGTCTCACCCAGCAGCAACACGCCACCCACGGCGGCGAAGACGGTCTCCAGACTGAGGATGATGGCGGCGTGGGCCGGATGAGCGCCCCGCTGCCCCACCACCTGCAGGGTATAACCGACCCCGACCGAGACCAGCCCGGCATAGAGCAGCGCCTGCCAACCGGCCACGGCGCCGCTAACAGTCGGAGTTTCAATAACAAAGGCGGTGGCGAGACTGAGCAGGCCACAGACCACAAACTGCACGCCGGCGAGCTTGATGGGGGCCACCCGATTGGAGTAGTGATCCACCAGCAGCAGGTGAATGGCCCAGAAGAGGGCGCCGACCACCTGCAACAGATCGCCAAAGCCGATGGTGAACTCGTCGGTGACGCTCAATACATAGAGGCCCGTCAAGGCAATCAAGGCACCAATCCAGGTATTGAGCCCGCTCTTGTGGCGCAGCAGCAGCCCCAGTACCGGCACCAGAATGATGTAGAGCCCGGTGATGAAACCGGCCTTGGCGGCCGTGGTATAGAGCAGCCCCACCTGTTGCAGGGAGGCGGCACAGAACAGCACCAGTCCGGCCAGCACACCACCGATCAGCAGCTGGCGATGGTCGCCCGTGACGGCAACAGGTTGTCGGGATTTGAGCCACCAGAGCAGCGGCAACAGGGAGAGGGCGCCGAGCAGAAAGCGCAGGCCATTGAAGGTATAGGGCCCCATGTGATCCATCCCGAGGCGCTGGGCGACAAAACCCATACCCCAGATGGTGGCGGCCATCAGCAACATCAGATTGGAGCGCATGGCGATTCTTCCTTAAATCGGCGCGTGACGGGTTATCCGATCCAAGATACCCGCCTCCCTATCCTCTTGTCTCCACTCTTTGTCTTCGCTCTCGCTCTCAACGCTCTGCATCGCACTGCTTTTGAGCACCGCGAGTGTTACAGCAGCGAGGGCTTGGTGAACACGGCCAACAGGGCAATCAGTAGCAGATTGCCCCGCAGGATCCACACCACCCGGAAGTGCTGCTGGATGGAGATCATCGGCGCCTTGCCCAGACGCAGGGCGCGACGCCAGCGATAGAAGAGGCGGCTGGGATAAACGAGGGAGCCAACAATCAGCAGAAACAGCCACATCTTGAGGCAGTGGGCAGGATGGGCAAAGATCTCCGCCACCGAGCTGGCATGCTCGAGGGCCAGCAGACATCCGGTGGCAAAGATGGAAAAGAGCGCCAGCGCTGCTACCCCATCTGCCAGCAGCAGGCGGCGCACTCGCAGCATATTCAGGCCGCGCCTAAAGATCAGATACTCAACACAGAGGGCAAGGATCAGCACAGCTATGCTGCCGTAATGGGCCATGAAGAGCAGAGTGTGGTTCAACATCGGAAAAATCTCATTTTCTGCCTTTAGACGAGCAGCACGGCATCATATATGCTGGTGTCACCCGAGCTGAAAAGGATTTATTCATGTCCCCCGGCAAGCCCAAGAACACTTGGTCTTTGATCACCCGCATGCGGCTTGGCCTCCTCTTGCTCTTTATCCCTGTGTTGCTGCTTGGCAGCATCTACTACCTGCATATGGAGCGTACCCTGCGCCACGAGCAGCAACAGAACCTGATTGCTCGCAACACCCAGTATTTCCATACCCTGATCGAACCCTATCTGGCGACCCTCAAACGCCAGTTTACGCTCATTTATCAGCAGGTAAATTATCAGGATTTCAGCGGCCCGGAGATCCTTAACGGCGAGCGCTACCTGCAACATTGGCAGGCCTATCACAAGGTGATGGAGCTCGATTACGTCTACGTGGGCACCGAGCATCGCAAGATGTTGATCCACCCCTCCTGGCAGGCCGACGAGAAGTTCGATCCCAGAACCCGCCCCTGGTATCTGCTGGCCGCCAGCCATCCCGGACAGATTGTCTGGACTGATCCTTATTACGACTACACGCTTGGCACCCTCACCATGGCCATTGCCAGGGAGATCCTCAATCCGGAAGGCAAGCGGGTTGGCGTACTCTCGCTGGATACCCAGCTCACCCCCCTCGCCAGCTGGCTAAACAGTCGGCATGATCAGAGTCACCATCTGGGCAATGGCTATCAGATCCTGCTCAACCATGACGGACTGGTGCTGGCCCATCCGGATCGCGAACGGGTATTCAAACCCCTCGCCCACCCCGACTGGCTGGCCCGGATGCAACAGCCGCTGGGCTTTTTCCTCGATGATGCCAGCGGCCTGATGGTCTCCTACTACCGCATCCCCGAGCAGCGCTGGATCCTGCTCAGCGTTGAGCCCACCGCCAGCATGCAGCAGGTGATCGACAGCGTCTCCATCAACGTGCAGTTGATGATTGCCGTCGCCTGCATTCTCTATCTGCTGCTGGCCCTGCTCTGGTCCCGCTACTTCCGCCGCATGCTGGGGGAGATCACCCTGCTGATCCGCGCCAGCCGCTCCGGCGGTATCGCCTACAACGGCCGCCGCATGCTGGAGCTGGCCAAGGTCTATGAAGAGATGGATGCCGCCAGTCAGGACTTTGCCCAGATCCGCCTGCAAGCCCATCAGGACAAGCTCACCGGGCTCTACAATCGTCGATTCTTCGACGAGTGCCTGCAGAAGCAGCTCAACAGTGGCGCTCCCTTCGGGGTGGTGATGTTCGATCTGGATGATTTCAAACGGGTCAACGATACCCACGGCCATCAAGCGGGGGATGTGGTACTCAAGCGGGTGAGCAAGCTGGGCATGAGTCTGTTCCACGAGTGGGGCTGGTTCTGCCGCTATGGCGGCGAGGAGCTGGTGCTGATCTTCCGTTACGGCGAAGAGCAGCCGATGCTTCCCTCACTGCTGGAAGCGTTCCGGCTCGGGGTGGAGCAGCTGGAGTGGCGCGAACCCGATCTCACCATCACCATCAGCGGCGGGGTGGCCTTCAGCCGTTCCGGACTCTCGGCCAAAGAGCTGGTGGAGCTGGCCGACAAGGGGGTCTATCAGGCCAAGCGGGAGGGGAAAAACCGTATCTGCTTCCCGCTGCGCCACGCCCCTCACCAGAGTGCCGAGGAGGATATTCCCGCCTTTGGCGAACCCCGACAACAAACCAACGAGGGGTAGCTACAGCGGCCAGCACCAACCACAACGCCGTCAGTAAAAACAAAGAGAGAGGCTCCAGCCTCTCTCTTTGTTTTTCGTGCGTCTTGCCGCACGTTAAGCCCGTGTGACGCACGACTCAGCGCTGCCACTCCCACACCGGCCAGCCCAGCTCCTCGGCCTGCTGACGCAGCGCGGGGGCCGGATTGACCGCATGAGGATGGCTCACCGCCCGCAGCATGGGCAGATCGTTGTGGGAGTCGCTGTAACCAAAGCTCCCCTGCCAGAGATGGTCCCTGCCGGCAAACAGCTGGTTGATGCGGGCCACCTTGCCCTCGCGAAAGCTGAGGGTGCCGCGGGTCTGGCCGGTCAGCATCCCCTCCTCCTCATCGAGCAGGATGGCGACGCAGTGATCCATCCCCAGCATCTTCGCCATGGGGGCCACCAGATACTCGCCGGAGGCGGAGATGAGCACCAGATCGTCGCCCCGCTCCCGATGCCATTCGATGCGCGCCAACCCCTCGGGGTAGAGGCGCTCGCGCAGCACCTGCTCGGCAAAGCGGGTAGAGAGCGAGTCGAGCCACTGGCGCGTCTTGCCAGCCAGCGGTTGCAGGGTGAAGGCCATGTACTGGTGCATGTCCATCTTGCCCTGATGGTAGAGGGACATCATGGCCTGCTCCTCGGCGATCATGCTGGCCGGAGCCAGCTCCTCGGCCACCATGTACTCCAGCCAGAGGCTGGCGGAATCCCCCGCAATCAGGGTCTCGTCCAGATCAAACAGTGCCAGTACCATGAGGGCTCCTTGCGGTAACAACGAAAATGAAACGAGGCGTCATGCTACCTCACAGAGTTGATCCCGGGCCACCGCCAGGGTCACGGCGCTACCGGTGGCCAGCAGATCGCCCACCGAACGGTTGAGGCAATCCACCGTCAACAGCCCCGCCTCGCACTCCACCTGATAGCGGATGACGTTGCCGAGCAGCTGTTGCTGGCGAACGATGCCGGGCAGGCTGGGTTCGCTGCTGGTCGCCCCTGCGGGTAGCAGGGTAATGGACTCTGGTCGCAGCGCCAGCTTGCCCTGAAAACGGGGGCCGAACAGCGACTTGCCCTGCTCGGCGCCAAGTAGGTTGTAGTTGCCGATAAAGCCCGCCACAAACTCACTGGCGGGACGGGTGTAAATCTCCTCCGGCGTGCCGCTCTGGACGATGGTTCCCTTGTTCATCAGGAAGATCCGATCCGACAGGGTGAGCGCCTCCTCCTGATCGTGGGTCACGAAGATGGTGGTGAGCTCAAGGCGCTGCTGGATCTCGCGGATCTGCTGGCGCAGGCTGCGGCGGATGCGGGCGTCCAGCGCCGAGAGCGGCTCGTCCAGCAACAGGATCCGCGGCTGCACCACCAGCGCCCGAGCCAGTGCGACCCGCTGACGCTGGCCGCCAGAGAGTTCGGCCGGGTAGCGGCGCTCGAAGCCGATCAGCTCCACCAGCTCCAGCGCCTCCTGTACGCTGGCGGCGAGATCCCGCCCCGGCTGAGGCTTCATCTTGAGGCCGAAGGCGACGTTGTCCCACACCGTCATGTTGGGGAAGAGCGCATAGCTCTGGAACACCATGCCGATGCCGCGCTTCTGGGGCGCCTGCCAGGTGATCTCCTCACCGGCCACTCGCACCTGACCACCATCCACCGGGGTGAGCCCGGCCAGCGCCCGCAGCAGGGTCGATTTGCCACAGCCGGAGGGGCCGAGCAGGGTCACCAGCTCCCCCTTGCGAATGCCGAATTCGATCCCCTCGAACACTCTGGTATCGCCGTAGGATTTGTGCAGTTGATTCACTTCTAGATGGAACATGTTGATTCACCGATGAAATCTGTTGGCCGCCCAGGTGAGCAGCAGGGTCAGCAGGAAGTAGCTCATCACCAGCGCACTGGTGAAGTGGCCCGAAGTAGCACGCATGTTGTAGAGGTAGACCTGCAGGGTCTCGTAGCGGGTGCCCACCAGCATGTTGGCAAACACGAACTCGCCGAGCAGGAAGGAGAGGGAGAGAAACAGCGCCGCCAGCAGCCCCTTGCGCAGACAGGGGATCACCACCAACAGAAAGGCGCGCCGACTACTTGCCCCCAGCAGATGGGCGGCATCCATCAAATCCCTGAGCGGTACCCCTTGCAGGCTGTTGGCCAGCGCACGGTACATAAAGGGGAGCACCACGGTGAACCAGGTGCCGATCAGGATCCACGGCGTGCCGATAATCGGCAGCACACCGTCAGCGTAGATCTGCAGCAACCCCACCGACGAGACCACAGGTGGCACCGCGAAGGGGAGCAGGATCAGCAGGTTCATCCAGGGATCCAGCTTTGGGAAGTAGTAGGCCACCACCAGCACGGTCGGTACCAGCACCAGGGTGCCCAGCAGCAGGGTGGCGAAGCAGACCAACAGGCTTCGACCAAACGCCGCCAGAAAACGCGGGTCGCCCCACAGTTTGAGATACCAGTCGAGGGTAAAGCCGTCCGGCAGCAGGGTCGCCCCCCAACGGGTGGAGATGGAGTAGAGAAAGGTGGCCAGCAGCGGCAGCAGCAGGGTGGCGACCAGCCCACCCAGCACCCACTTGGGCCAGCGCGGCGTCAAATCATGCATGGGATTGCCCCTTGTTCACATAGCTCTTTTTCAGCAGCCACTGGTTGGCAGCCGTCACCACCCCCAGCAGCACCATCAGGATCACCGCCAGCGCCGCCGCCATATTGGGCTCGAGGAAGATATCGCCGGAGACCAGACTGGCCACCCGGATGGTCACCAGATTGAAGTTGCCGGTGGTGAGGGCGTAGGCAGAGGCATAGGCCCCCACCGCGTTGGCAAACAGGATGATCAGGGTGCCGAGCAGCGCAGGCGTCAGCACCGGCAGCGCCACGTGCCACACATACTGCCCCTTACTAGCGCCGAGCAGCGCGGCAGCCTGCGGCCACTCATCCTGCAGCGCGTCAAACGCCGGGTAGAGCAGCAGCAGAGCGAGCGGGATCTGGAAGTAGGTGTAGATGAGGATAAGGCCCGACCCCGAGTAGAGGTTGAAGCCGTCGATCAATCCCCAGGATTTCAGCAGCAGGGTCACAGCACCATTGATGCCGAGAATGATGATAAAGGCGAATGCCAGCGGCACCCCGCTGAAGTTGCCGGTCATGGTGACAAAGGCCAGCAGCAGCCGCTTGACCCGCTCGCCGCTGTGACGCAGCGCCGCCGCCCCGAGGGTGCCGATGGCAAGCCCCGCCAGACTGGCGATGCCGGCGATGCGCAGCGAGTTGCCGAACGATTGCAGGTAGAAGGGGGAGCTCAAAATCTCCCGATAGTAGTCGAGGCCCCAGCCATCGGGGGTCTGAAAGCTGCCCACCAGCACCCACACCATGGGGGCGAGCTGGAACAGGATCATCAACAGGACAAACGGCAGCAGCACCAGCGCCGGCAGCCAGTGGCGGCGCACCTTGTGCTTGGTTGCCACGGGTTGATCCAGCAGGATCTCGGTGGTTGCAGGCATCATCAGTGCACCTCGCGCATAAAGGCCGCCTTGAGCAGCGGCGGCGCCGCTGGCTTGTCGTGGGCAATACCCAACAGATCCGCCATCAGGGCGCAGAGCTGGGTCTGGGCGATCACCACCCCATCCGGCCAGCGCTCGATAAAGGCATCGCCAAACAGCCAGAGCGGCACAGTGCGCTCTTCGGGCAGGGTGCCACCGTGGCTCAGGTCATTGTTCATGCCGTGATCCGAGGTGATCACCACCTGATACCCCTCCGCCAGCCACTGGGGCAGCAGATCGGCCAGCAGGCTGTCCATCCGGCGCGCCTGATTGCGGTACTGGCGGGAATCGAGGCCAAACTTGTGGCCCGCATCGTCCACCCCCATCGGGTGGATCAGCAGAAAATCGGGATCGTACTGGCTGCGCAGCCATTCCCCATCCATCAGCAGATGGCTGTCGGGATAGTTGTCATCCCAGTAGAAGCAGCCGTGCTGAATGGGCAACTGCTCGTCGTGAGTAAAGCGATCGCGGGCCGCCAGCCAGGGGCTCCTGTTGTAAAGCTCGCTCACCCAGTAGTAGGCCGCCGCCGCGGTGCGTTTACCTGCGGTGCGAGCCAGATGGAAAATGGATTCGTGTTGACTGAGGCGACTCACTCCGTTGTGAGTGATGCCGCTCACCACCGGTGGCACGCCGGTCAGGATGCACTCGTAGAGGGGTCGGGAGAGAGACGGCAGAGCAGCATTCAGGGTCGTATGCAGGCCCCGCCCCGCCTCCACCATGCCACCGAGGTAGCCCATGGTGTGGGCTACCTCGGCTGCCAGACCATCCACAAGTACCACTATCACCTTGTGTTGCACTGGATTCCCTTACTGCATGTTGATCATGACGGTTTCTTGCCACTGGCGCGGCAGGGCTTTGGAGCTCTGCTCCCAGGCGGCGTGATCCTGCACCGGTTTGGCATTGGCATACTGCTCGGCTGGCAGCAGCTTGGCCTTCACATCATCCGGCAGCGCAACGTTGCTGCGGATCGGGCGGGCATAGCCACGGGCCAGGTTGATCTGACCGGCATCGGAGAGGATGTATTCCCGCGCCAGTTTGGCGGCGTTGGGGTTCTTGGCCCACTTGTTGATGATGGTGGTGTAACCGGCGATGACGGAACCGTCACTCGGGATCACCACATCAAACTTCTTGGGGTCGATCTGGTCGCGGTAGTTGAGGGCATTGAAGTCCCACAGCACACCCACTTCCACCTCGCCCTTCTCGATATTGGCGATGGTGGGATCGTTCAGGGATAGGCGGCCCTGCTTGGCCAGCTGACCGAACAGCTCCAGTGCAGGTTTCAGATTCTTCTCGCTACCACCGGTGGCATAGGCTGCCGCCAGCACGCCGTTGTTGGCCTGGGAGGCAACGCCCACGTCACCCAGAGTCACCTTGTAGTCGCCACCCAGCAGGGATTGCCAGCTGGTGGGGGCGGCCTTGACCAGATCCTTGTTGATCAGGAAGGCGATAGTGCCGGTATAGGCCAGCATCCAGTGACCGTCCGCATCCTTGGCCCAGTTGGGAATATCGGCCCAGGTGGAGGGTTTGTAGGGCTGGGTAACACCCTGCTTGACCGCAACCGGCCCGAAGGCGCCGCCCACGTCGCCGATATCGGCGGTGGCATTGGCCTTCTCGGCGGCGAACTTGGCGATCTCCTGCGCCGAGCTCATGTCGGTATCCTGATGCTTGATGCCGTAGATGCTGCCCAGCTGCTGCCAGGTATCCTTCCAGTTGGCCCAGCTGTCAGGCATGCCGATGCTGTGGAGCTGGCCTTCACCACGGGCGGCCTTTTCGAGATCCGCGATATTTTCGGCAGCAAAAAGTGGTTGGCTGATGGCCACCATGGCCAGTGCACTTGCGATCACGCTTTTCATCATCCCATCCCTCTGGACTAGGTCAGTTAAGGTTCGAGAGGGATGCTAGAGGGGAATTGTGACGGTGGCGGGGCGCTTTAATGGCAGTTTGATGACAATCACCCTGTCATGGCGCTGTCATCCACAGCAGTTACAACTCTGAACCCGAGTGAGGCTGGACTATTCCAGTAAGGGATTAGCCAGCCACCCGCCTTCTGAATAAGCAACAGGGACAAGCGTGTGACCGAGCCGAGATTGAGCGAGCAGAGAGTGAACGAACAGAGCATGGCCGATGGCCGCTCCTCCTCCAAGTGTGAACAGATTTGCCAGACTCTGCGCCGCTATATCGGCAGCGGCCAGTTGGGGGCCGGGCAGCAGCTGCCCGCCGAACGGGCCCTGAGCGAGCGTTTCGCCACCACCCGCATCACCATCAAGGAGGCGCTCTCCAGCCTCGAAGCGGACGGCCTTATCTACCGGGCCGAGCGGCGCGGCTGGTTTGTGGCACCGCCCCGCCTCACCTACGATCCCGCCATCCACACCCACTTTCACCAGTGGATCGGCGAGCAGCAGCGCACCGCCGAAACCCGGGTGCTGGCCCACGGCAGCGAGCTCGCCAGCAGCGAACTGTGTCGCTGGATGGGGCTGGAACCCTTCACTCCACTTTATGAGATCCGCCGCCAGCGGCTGATCGACGGCCGCCCGGTGCTGCATGTAAGCCACCACCTGCTGGCGAGCCGCTTTCCCGATATCGCCAGCGCGCCGCTGGCCAGCTCCCTCACCGAGCTCTATCAGCAGCGCTATGGCATAGGCCAGGGCGGGGCGAGTCTCGAGATCACCCCCTCGGCGGCGCGCGGTGCCATCGCCCGCGCCCTCAATCTGGCGGAGGGGAGCGCCGTGCTGCGGCTGGTGCGGGTCAACTATGACGAGCGGGGTGGTCTGGTGGATTGCGATATCGAGCACTGGCGGCCGGATGCCATCCGCATCTGCCTCGATACCCGGGCGTTGCAACCCATCATCGCCAAAGCGCAGCCCGTGCAACTGGCAGAGTAGCCACGTTCAGGCTCATGAGCAGATGCGGATCCCGCAAGATCCGCCGGGATCAGTTGTCGATATTGGGGATCATGTCGTCAAAGCTCTGGTAGCCGCAGTCGGCCAGTTGCAGCGACATGGTGTAGGTCTTGGCGTGCTCCTGCTGGCCGATGGCGGGGCGGTTGAGCTTGATCTCCTGATGCCAGTACTCCTTCATCCGGTCGATCAGCGCCATCGCCTCCCCCTCGTTGAGGTGCAGCTGGCAGAGCGCCATATAGTTGTTCGACTTGTGCATGTTCTCCACCAGATACTCCCCCAGCACCGACATTGCCTGCCGCGCCTGCTGGCGGGCGAAGCGGCTGTGCTGCTCGAAGCTGATCCGCTCGCTGATGAGGAAGTGGTAACTGTTGTCGATACCGAGCTGCAAAATGCCGAGCTTCTCCAGCTTGCGCAGATAGAGGTAGCAGGAGGCATCAGTCAGGCCGTACTCCCGCTTGAGATCGATCAGCGTCTTGTCGCGCCAGAAGATATTGGCGAGAAAGGCGTAAAGCCCCGGCTCGTTGTGAAACGCCTCGTCCTGCTCCTGGGTAAAGACGGCGCGGCGGCTCTGGGCGTCCTGAGTGCGATCCAGCAACTCCTCGAACGAGAGCCCCACCAGATGGCAGATCTCCAGCAGGGTATCGAACGGCAGCGAGGGCTTGTTCATCATCCGTTTCACGGTCGCGATGGAGACGCCCATGGCTTCTGCCAGGGTCTGATAGCGGATCCCCTTGTCGGTCAGGGTCTTCTTCAGGGTGTCGAGAATATTGTTGACCAGGGTCTGGCTGTAGGTCATGCCACTCTTCCTTGTTATCGCACTTTCATTGCATGGTTATGCCGAGTCAGCTTCTGACCTATTTTTACCTTCAAGGCTCAGATATTGACACCGAAAAAACAGCCTAGAGAAAAAATCGCCTACAACGCCCATCAGGACAGACCAGTTAAGCAGCAAGGTCGCAAAATCTGACACCAGACAGTGCATATCTTTCAACCCGCAAACATTTTGCTAGTGCTGCATAGAACATCGCGCATAATCGAAACGTATCGAATTCAAGACCCTTCCTGGTTGAGAAATCGATTGTTTGCTTCCAAATTTTTATCTTTTAAACCGTAAGGTTTTTTCTCTTTCCTGGCATTGGGCGGCGCTGATAGCACCGCCCTTTTCTTTTCCCTGAATTCGCAGGTCAGGTCAAGGGCCCCGGCAAGGGGAAGTGTCACCGGCCACCCGCCGCCCACTGATGCGCCAGCCACCACGACCGTTCTGGCAGGGTGTCCTAAACGATCACCAATAGCGTTTCATTGCCATTAAATATATTTAAATGGCTTGCTTGGAAAGCTTAAGCCAATATAAAAACGAATATAAGAAAGTTATTTAAAAATCCAAAAACCTATCTTTTAAATGGCTTGTATATATAAGCAAACAAAATTAATCATACCGCACGCCCCATATCTGCTTATCACACCTCATGCCCACACCAACAACAGCGGCCGGGTGAAGAGAAAGCCACCCAAAAGCGCCCATCCGCATATCTGGTGGGCAACATGGCCCACGCAAAAACAGCCTCAAAAGACCACCAAAAATCATAATGGGAACAATCCCAAACCTAAAAATGAGCAAAAAACAGGCAAGAAGATAGATTTTTTTCTCACGGTTTCACCTTGTGATGCGTTCAAAAAATCATCTAAAAGAGCCTGATGCCAATCAGTGACATCTGAGATGCCAATTTTTAGACAGCTCATCATGGCCACGTTCGAATGAAAATTTAATGCCGATACAAATCAATCACATAGAATCAAAACCGAACTCACAGCCTGTCATTTGCCTCACCAGTTAATTATTTAAACCTCAATAAAGCTAAAACTCTAATAACACCATTTATTAAACAAAATGACCCTGATGGCCGCCAGTCATATTTAGAAGAATGGGGAAATCACTCTCTTGTTATTCAGAAATGTGCTGACTATACTGCGGCCCCTCTGTGAAAGCAGAGCAATGACGGAAATATAAAAAGCTTCATGGATTGAGCAATATAAATCACACGCAGTTCACGCAACACAAGGTTATTTATCCATGAACAAGTTTAATAAAATTGCCGCTTTCTCCCTGCTTGCTCTGGCCATGAATGGCGGCGCCCATGCCGAAGGCTGGTATGCAGGTCTGGATCTGACCACCTCCAAGATGGATCTCGATGGTTCTGCCAAAGACGCCTATGACGCCAAAGTGATCGACGACCAACTCGACGGCGGCAGCCTGATCGTGGGTTACAGCTTCAAACCCTGGCTGGCGGTTGAAGGTGGCCTGCACGCCCAGCAGATGGATCAGCTGACCTGGGTGACCTCCCCGATTGCAACCGGCTTTGCCGACACCACCATCGAAACCCGCAGCATCAGCCTGGCCGCCAAGCTGAGCCAGCCGCTGGCCTGGGGCTTCAGCGCCTATGCCAAACCGGGTATCGCCTACACTCGCACCGAAGTGGAAGTTGTCGGCAACGCCACCCTCCTCGGTTTCAGCGGTCAGGTAAACGAGAGCGCAACCAAGAGCAAGGTGCACCCCAATCTGGAAGTAGGTCTGGACTACGCCTTCAACGACCACTTCTCTGCCGGTATCGGTTACGAGCGCCAGTTCGACGCCCTGAGCCTGGGTGACGAGCACTACTCACTGGATACCTTCAAGCTGGGTCTGCGCTACCACTTCTAAGTCGCGCCGCGTCAGTAACAATGCAAAAGGGCCGCCGGTTTCAAACCTGCGGCCCTTTTTACTGCTCTTTTTCCGTACCCCGCGTTAGCAGATCTGGTCTTTACCCAGCTGCTTGGCCTGATAGAGCGCCCGATCGGCGCGCACCATCAGGCTCTCCTTCTGCTCATCCTGCTGATACTCCGCCAACCCGAAGCTCATGGTAGCGGGCGCATGGGGGCAGATGGGCTCGCTCGCCATCAATGCCTGAAACTTGCTCGCCACCACCAGCGCATCCTCGCGGCCGGTGTTGGGCAGCAGCACCATAAACTCGTCACCGCCCCAGCGGGCCAGCAGATCGATCTCGCGGATATGACGACGCACCAGCGCCACTATGTTGATCAGGGTCTGATCCCCGGCGTTGTGGCCATAGCTGTCGTTGATCTGCTTGAAGTTGTCCACATCCATGGCGATCACCGTAAACGGCTGATGGAAGCGTCGCGCCCGCTCGCACTCCAGCTGTAATGCCCGCTCCAGCCGATAGCGGCTGGCGGCGCCAGTCAGGGCATCGGTCTCTGCCAGCAGACGGTTCTCCTCGGCTTTCTGTTGCAGCGCCTCGTTGAGTCGCACCAGCTCGGCGGTGCGCTCGGCAACCTGCTGCTCCAGCGACTGATTGCGCCGCTCCAGCTGCTCCAGCAACAACTTGCTGGCGTGGATATCGCGATGGGCGCCGATCATCCGCGCCACAGACCCGTCGGGATTGCGCTCAATGATGCGGCCACAATCCTCAATCCAGAGGTAACTGCCATCCCGACAGCGACAACGATACTCGGCGCGATACTCATGGACGCTGCCGCTCAGGCAGAGATCAAACTTTGCCATCACCGCCGCCAGATCGTCGGGGTGGATCACGCTCTCCCAGGTGAAGACGGTATTGCCGAGGGAGTGAGGCTCGTAACCCAGCATCCGGTACCAGCCCGGGTTGCGATAGACAAAACCGGTATTGGCATGCCAATCCCAGATGCCATCGCTGGTCACCTCCAGAATGCCATGCACCACGGCCTCGCTGACATCCGAGATCCTGATCGTGTCACTGTCCTGCACCATAGCAGTTATCCTTGTTCTTCCGCCCCGCGCCACCACGGGGAATCGCTCTGTTGTCGTGAGGCGCTCACCTTGGCATATTGCAACAGATCTGTCAGCCAGAACCCCACCGCACCACCGTTTCCCCGGTTATCGGCCACTCACGGCACAGGCTGAATCAGGGTGGCCATAAGTGTGGCTCAAGCGCGCCCCATTTACCGGATTTAACTCACGATTCCGTCATTTGGGGGATGGAATAATCGGGCGGCGCAAGAGGGGTGACCAAGTGCAGCATATTGTGCCAACCCGCTCCCCTCACCCTCTCCCAGAGGGAGAGGGGATAAAGCAGCATCGGAAATATGATCGCTAACCACACCGGTTCGATTAGAGAAGCTTAATCTGGGCGCGGGAACGAGATTATCCCTTATTTACTTGCTGAAGAGCGGTTGGCGGTGAGGGGATAGAAAAATAAGATTTGTCTGGATATACCTTGTAGCTCTCCAGGTATGACCCCGCCTCGTTAACCCGAGTTTTCACCCATACCTCACCATAATTCCGAATCTGCGCCTTATCAAGCTCACTATCACTGTAACAAAGATCAAACCAATGCCCTGTATGCTTATCTTTTATTTTTAAGCCTGCCTCACAACGGCCGTATTTTCCTTTGGATGGTCCGGGATGAACCACTTTATATTCCGTATCATAACTGACCACTTTATCTGGATAATAATAGACGTACATATCATAGCCATACCATGACGTTATAAGCATCATAAAGAAGCAATTACCAAACGCTTTTGCAATATATTTTAAGGCATTACGTCTGGAACATCGAAAAGCAGTTACTATCGCACCAACCAATCCAAATAACGCACTGATAGTAATGTAGGTGAGCGACTCAGGAACCCAGTCAGCAATAAGTGTTTTATCTGATAATTTTGTCTTGAATAAGATACTTGCCAACCATAGAACAACCAGAAATATAAAGCCAACCCCAAGCAGCATGTTTTTGTGCCGTTCGCTTTTAAAACTATGAATTGTCATTTTACTGCCTGATTTATTATTAAAAACGAAAAGTATCCCACCATTTTGCAAGATAAATATGGGCGGTGCAATTCACTTCGTTCATTGCACCCTACCCGATTTTACGAAGTGGGCATTGTGTAAACCTGCTCCCCTCACCCTAGCCCTCTCCCAGAGGGAGAGGGGATAAAGCAGCATCGGGGATATGGCGTTGGCAATCGCGTGCAAATTCGAGATACAACCACCGGGCCAAACCTCCCTTCTCCCCTTGCGGGAGAAGGGTCGGGGATGAGGGGAGGAAAAACGAGATTACACGGTAAACGTTGGGCTTCGCAGGCTCAGCCACAACCTACACTGTCGGTTAATTGGTGGTGAGACTGCAAAGCCCAACATACGAGATAAGTCATAACCAATCCAAAGAATATATTTAACTTGGGTGCGTAAATATATTCACCATATTTAAAAGCACCTCAATAAAATTATATTATCATTTCATTTTTCAAAGTTAAGAAACTCTTTTCTATGACATCAAGGTGAACCTTAACATTGTGAGACAGTACCTTGAAGTGCACTTCCTTAAGCTTTTCTATCATTTCAGTACGTTGAGGCTCAGGATAGTGATCATATGCAGATGCTCCCTTTTGAAAGTCAACATTACTATTAACACCTTGTAATAACTTCTCTATAGATGAACCAAGAAGCTCTGAAAACTGAACCTGCATAGCTAATAAGGCTTGCACTGCAGTAGATGATCCAACTTCATGAAATGGTATATTTCCTAATGCTTTAGCATAGGAATTTACCACGCTATCGTGATAAACGTTATATATCTCAACATTCACCATCCCCTCTTTAGAACAGGAAGAATCTATAATGTCTCTAATTTTTTTAGAGAAATGGTGTGCTGCTTCTGCGACTGCTAAAACGTCTTTCCTTCTATCCTTTTGTCTTGACACCTTGTCATGACTAGCAATCCAAGAGGATGCAATGATCGCTAACACCGAACCACCAGCCTGAATCCAAGCGGGGAGTTCATTTGTGCTACCAAACTTCAAATATGCCCCAATAACCAAAAAGCTCACTAAAAATAATGTAAATAAATGACGATTATAAGAGCGAAGCCGTGGTAATTTATTTTCCCAAAAATTTCTCATTTTAAACATTTCCAGAAGTGATACGTTCCTAAAAGTACCGCATGTTTGCATTTGATTGGCTAATCGTAAGCCAATCGCGGTAAATCCCTTTACCGCCGTCCAATTGCTCACTCCCCCAACCTCTCCGCCAATCCGGAATAACGCTCGGTCTTTTTCCGTACCGCTTGGGCCAGCAGGGCGCGATCGCCGTAGAGATCGAGCCGCGCCTTGGCGCGGGTGATGCCGGTATAGACCAACTCGCGGGTCAGCAGCGGGCTGGGGCTGTCGGGCAGCACCAGCACGGTATGGGCAAATTCCGAGCCCTGGGATTTGTGGATAGTCATGGCGTAGACAGTCTCGTGGGGCGGTAGGCGGCTGGGCAACAGGGCGCGCAGGGTACCGTCCGGCTGCTCAAACCACACCTTGAGCCGCCCAGTTTCATCGGGCAGGCAGAGCCCCATATCGCCGTTATAGAGGCCGACCCCGTGGTCGTTGCGCACCACCATCACAGGGCGACCGGCATACCAGTCGCCATCGCGGGCGATAAGGCCAGCCCGTGACAGGGCCAGTTCGAGCCGCTCGTTTAGCCCCAGCACGCCGAACGGGCCATCGCGCAAGGCGCAGAGGATCTGGAAGCTGTTGAATGCCTTGAATACGGCGGCGGGCGCTTCCCCCGCGCGGGCCGCCTTCAGATAGGCACCATAACCGGCGACCCCCTGGGCAATCAGGGCGTCGTAGGCCTCCCCCGCCCAGGGGTGCAGGCTGATATCGGCAAAGCCCATGCCCCAGACTGATTCCACCGCAGTGGCATCGCCGCTGTTGCAGGCGCGCGCCAGCTGACCGATGCCGGAGTGCTGATCAAAGCGCCAGCTCTTGGCCAGCAGACAGAGGCTGTCGCGCACCGGTGCACCGGCAGGCGTGCCCTGCAAGCGGTAGCCGGTCTGGCGGGAGAGCCAATCCGCCTGCGCGGGGCTGATGCCCTGTTCGATAAAGCTGCAGATATCGCCGAGCACGGCCCCCGCCTCCACCGAGGCAAGCTGATCCTTGTCGCCGAGCAGGATCAGGCGGGCGTGGCTCGGCAACGCATCGAGCAGGCGCGCCATCATCGGCAAATCGACCATGGAGGCCTCATCCACCACCAGCAGGTCGAGGTGCAGCGGGTTGCCCGCGTGGTGGCGGAACTGACTGCGCCCCGGAATGACCCCGAGCAGCCGGTGCAAGGTGCCCGCTTCGGTGGGGATCGCTTCCACCCACTCGGGGGGCAGATCGAGGGCCTGCAGGGCAGCGCCGATACTCTCGGTCAGGCGCGCCGCCGCCTTGCCGGTGGGGGCCACCAGCCGGATCGCCGGCGCCTTGCCCGCTTGCAGGCCGGTCTCCACCAGAATGGCGAGCAGTTTGGCGACCGTGGTGGTCTTGCCGGTGCCGGGGCCACCCGAGATCACCGCAAAGGGGCGTGCCGCCGCGGTGGCCGCCGCCAGCTTCTGGCCGTTGCAGCAGAGCGCCTCGGGCACCAGCGCATCCAGCTTGCCAAGATCGCTCGCCGCCTGGGCGCTGGCCAGCAGCCCTTCGATGGCGGGCCAATCCACCTCGTTCGGGAACACCAGATCGAGATACTTCTCGATAAAGTGGCGGGCCGAAAAGTCGGGGGCGAGGCGGGCTTTCAGCAGCGCCGCGAACACCAACCCATAGTCGCGGGCAAACAGCCGCGACAGAGCCGGGGCTATCTCCGGCCATTCGGCTCGTTCACTCAAAGCGAGCAGATGGCGGGCCACCCCCTGCTCGTGATCGTGGTAACGGGTGAGATAGAGCCGCCCGTGCCAGAGCCGCAGCGGCCAGCGCGGGGCAAGCCCGTCATCCTGTTCCGTACCCACGAGCGGGCTTGCCGCAAACAGGGCGGGCCAGCGGGCAGGATCCGCCAGATCAGCCAACAGATCCCGGCTCTGCTGGGGATCCAGCCCGAACGGGCGCAAAGATCCCTTTTCGTTACCGGAATGCGCGAGCATCTCCAGCGGCAAACAGACATGGCCACGCCCCAGTTCGAAGCAGGTGAGCGCAGCCCCCAGCACCAGCTCGGGGTTGCCGCCCAGGTCGGCCACCAGCCTGGCAAATTGCAGATCCAGCTGGCGGATACGGCCAGCCAGCGCCAGTGTTTTGAGCCGTTCAACCATCATTGTGCTGGCTGCGGTGCTGATCATGGTGCCGCTCATGCCTCTACCTCGTTTAATTCTGCTGATGAAACACCGCCAGAGCGATCACCATTTCTAAACAACTCATCCAGCCCCAGCACCAGTTCACGGCTCGGGCGGGTATGGAAAATGCCCCCCTGCGGCATGCCGCGCAGGAACAGATAGAAGACGCCGCCAAAATGCTGCTCGAAGTCGTAGCCCGGCAGGCGCAGGGTGAGCAGCCGGTGCAGCGCCAGCGAGTAGAGCTGGTATTGCAGGTCGTAGCGATGCTCGGCCATCGCCCGCTCCAGCGCCGGACGGCTGTAATCGGCGGGGCTCATGCCGAGGTGGTTCGATTTGTAGTCGAGCAGATACCAGCGACCCTGCCACTCGAACACCAGGTCGATAAAGCCCTTGAGCATCCCCTGCACGGTGGCAAAGCTGAGCGGCTTGTTGCCCCGCGACAGCGGGTCGTGCTGCTGGCAGAGGGCCGTCAGCGCCGGGGCCGTCACCCGCCCCATGGGCAGGAAGAACTCCAGCTCCACCTGTTTGCGCTCGGGGGCCAGATCCCGTAGCCGCACCGGCTCGCCAAAGCCCGTTTCCAGCGGGGTATCCAGCACCGCCTCCACCTGCTGTTGCAGCACGGGAGCCCAGCTCTCGTCAAAACCATCCTGTGCCAACAGGGTGGCAATATGCTCTGCCAGCGGCTCGCCAGCGGCACTCTGAAAGTCGATGGTCTCGAACAGGCTGTGCAACAGGGTGCCGGGACGCGCCCCCTTCGGGAAGGTGAAGATGGAGGGCTGGGGTGCCTCCTCCGGTTGCTCGGCAGCCAGCGCGGCTGCCTCGGTTACCACCTCGTCATCGAAGCCGGGGTTGGCCAAGACACCCTTGCTGTGACCGTGGCCCTGCGCCGCCAGACCGGAGTAGGAGCTGATCCACCAGTCCCGCTCAAGGGAACCGCTAAAGTGGCGCACCTTAGGCTCACCCAACTGCTCCTCCTCTGGCGGCAGCGGGGCCGGACGGGTGAGCGAGGGCTCACCGACGGCCACCCCGGGCAGCGCCTGTGCCAGCTCGATGAGGGCGGTCGCCAGTGTCTGCGCATCCCCCTCTTCGCCCTTTTGCAGCAGGTAGCCGATGGCGGTGTGGTGCAGGTCGGTCTTCTCCGACTTGCCCGCCCCCGCCCGCACCGGCGCCAGCCCCAGCCAGGTTGCGTAGACGCCCCGGGTCAGCGCCACATAGAGCAGCCGCAAATCTTCGGCAAGGCGCTCCCTGTCCGCTTCGGCGAGCGACGAGTCGGCGCCGGTCAGATCGAGAATGGTGCGATTGCCCGCCTCATCCGCCTCGTGATAGAGCGGGGTCTCGGCGGTTCTGTGGCTGCAGATAAAGGGCAGGAACACCAGCGGATACTCCAGCCCCTTGGATTTGTGGATGGTGACGATCTGCACCAATTTCCGCTCTGATTCGAGGCGCAGTACCTGCTCCGCATCCTGCCCGTTGGGGCGGCTCAC
Organism: Aeromonas sp. 11P; assembly: GCF_051920165.1. NCBI lineage: Bacteria > Pseudomonadati > Pseudomonadota > Gammaproteobacteria > Aeromonadales > Aeromonadaceae > Aeromonas > Aeromonas sp. 11P. The sequence goes on along the minus strand of NZ_JBQBDJ010000004.1, from coordinate 3,160,513 downwards.
CGCCTCCCCCAGCCAGCGCAGCAGGGCGTACTCCCCGTCCAGCTCGCTGCTCACCTGTTGCAACAGCTCGCCAAGATGGAGGAAGTTGGTCAGCCGCCGTTCGCCATAGGGGCTCGCCAAAAGCGAAGAGGCAAGATTGCGCCGGTGCAGCAGGGCCCGCAACATCGCCAGCACGCCACGGCGATGCCAGATCTTGCGGTACTCCATAAACTCCTGCACCGCGCTCTCCCACGCCCGCTCGTCGCTGGCCAGCCCATCGAGCGCCTTGGCATCGAGATCAAACAGGCCGGTGGCGAGCGCGGCCCGCAGGCTACGCTCTTCGCTCGGGTTCTGGCAGGCGTGCAAAATCAGCAGGATCTCCCGCGCCTCCGTCTGCTCCAGCACGCTCTCGCGGTTCGACAGATAGACGGAGGCGATGGCGAGCCGCGCCAGCTCCTGCTGCACCAGCTTGCCCTCGGCTCCGGTGCGCACCAGCACGGCGATATCCCCGGCCTTCACCGCCTTGTCACCGATCAGCGCCTTGCCCTCGCGGGCCTGGGTCAGCAGGCGGTGGATCTCGGCGGCGGTAGCCCGGGCCATCTTGCTCTGGTAATCCCCCCGATTGAAGGTGGGCTGGCCGCTCAGCTGCCAGCAGTGGAGCACGGGCGCGGTGACGCCATCGAGCAGCAGCGCCTTGCTCTTGCCCTGCGCCTCCACCGGCAGGAAGGGGATATCCGCCTCGTAGATAAAGGGATCCTTGGCCCGCTCGAACAGGCCGTTGACCGCCCCCACCAGCGCACTGCTGGAGCGCCAGTTGCGCCCGAGGGTGTAGTGGGCGCTCACATTTCGCCGCGCCTGAATGTAGGTAAAGATGTCGGCGCCGCGAAAGCCGTAGATGGCCTGCTTGGGATCGCCGATCATCAACAGCGCCGTATCTGTGTGGCCGCCGTAGAGGCGATGGAAGATGCGGTATTGCTGGGGATCGGTATCCTGAAATTCATCGATCATCGCCACCCGGTAGGTGGCGCGAATGCGCTCGCACAGCCGCTCGCCAAGGCTGGAGCCGAGCGCCCCGTCGAGATCTTTCAGCAGGTCATCGAACGAGAGCTGATGGGCTTGGCGCTTGCTGGCCTGCATCCGGCTGCGCACTACTTTGGCCGCCCGCTGCAGGATCAGATCCCGAATACCGGGGCGGCTCGCCAGCAGTTCATCGATCTGGCCGAACAGTGACAGGGTCGGCACCGCGCCCCCCTTCTTGAGGTTCTCCTCCAGCACCGTCTGGCCGAAGCGCTCCAGCTCCTTGGGAATGGCGTAACCACAGGCCTCGTCCTGTGCCCAGTCGGCTATCTTGGCAAGCCACCCTTCGTAGTTCTTGCCGGTGTAGCGGCTGATCTGGCCGTCGGTCTGGCGGCGGATCTCGTCCGTCTGCGCCAGCCATTCGCTTTTCACTGCCGCGATGCGACTCATGGCCGCCTGATGGCGAGCGGCGAGGGTCTCATCCCCCAGCGCGGGGTGGATCTCCAGCTCGCTGTTGTCGAGCCAGCTGCCCATCTCCCGCAGCAGGGCGGCGGGACTCGGCCAGAGTGCGCGCACGGCGCTGGCGAGGGGTTTATCCACCGGATAGAACTCGGCGCGCCAGTAGTCGCTCACCGCCTGCAGCCTGAGCTGGCTGTCGTCGGTGAGAAATTCGGTTTCAAAGAGGGCGCCCGACTCGAAGGCGTTCTGCTTGAGCATCCGCTGGCAGAAACCGTGGATGGTAAAGACCGCCGCCTCGTCCATCTGCCGCTCGGCAGCCAACAGGCGGCGGGCCGCCAGCTCGTGATCCTCCACCTCCTTGAGCAGCTCAGCTAACAATGGGTCTTTGTCTTCATCGACGACCTTGCCGCGCATAAAGGCGAGCCGCGCCTCGTGGATGCGACCGCGGATCCGCCCGCGCAGCTCGGCGGTGGCCGCTTCGGTAAAGGTCACCACCAGAATCTCGGTCACCGAGAGGGGTCGCTCGTGGGCGCTCGGCTGACCGGCATCAGCCCCCTCTTCGATGAGCGGGCCGTGGCCCAGCAGCAGGCGCAGGTAGAGACCGGCGATGGTGTAGGTCTTGCCGGTACCGGCGGAGGCTTCGATCAGTCGTTCACCATGGAGGGGAAAACGCAATGTATTGAGCGGGTTAGCCATTATTTCAGCTCCTCCAGGGTCTTGAGCAGCGGGGTCAGGTGTTCGCGGGCCAGCGCCTGCAACTGACCCAGCACCTCGTCATCGAGTTCGGGGAAGCAGCGGGCGACGTAAGGGTCTTGCCCTTCCCCATTGATCATCCAGCCGCCGTTGAAACGGGTGAGAGCCACCTTGTCGGCCGCCTCCGGCTTGTCGGGATCCTTCTCGATCGCCTTGAGCCAATCCCAGGCGGTGTTGGGGAAAAAGGGCAGCGGCCGCTTCATCCCCTGCGCCCAGCACGCCACCAGCGCCGCCAGCTTGGGACGCGCCTCGTCGGCAGCGAGTACAGGCAGTCGCAGACTCTGTTTGGCATCGAACAGCAGAGTGTCGCCGGGGGCGCCGCTCAATGAGAGGCAGAGGTGCTGGATCCAGCCCAGCAGGAGATCCTTGCCGTTGAAGCTGCCGGGCTTGACCACCAGCAAGCGCCCCTTCTGGGTGTCGATCCACCCTTGCAGCTGACCCTGAGTCAGGGAGATATCGATCTCCACCGCCTGCTTTTCTGACTCATTGGCAGCAACCCATGGCCGCAGCCGATCAGCCAGCTTGCCCATCTCGGCATCCAGATCGTCCAGCAGCAGGCTGCCGAACCACCCTTGCGGCAACAGGCCGGTGAGCTGCAACCGCTCGCGACGCTCGGTACTTTCACCTTCCGCCAGATGGGCATCGAGCAGCAGATCTTTCAGCTGATAATGTTGCAGACCATCCAGCTCGAACGGCTCGCTGTCCTCGATATTGGCTTCGTTCAGCTCAAACCACACCTTGAGACGGCGGTTGAGGAAATATTTGGTGGGCTGGCGATAGAAGCGCAGCAGCTCCGCCAGCTCCAGCCCCTGCTCCTTGCCCCATTCGGGAGGCAAAGGCAGCTCGCCGCTCTGGAAGTTGGCCGCGCCGCGCACCGGATTGAGAGCGGGCAGCCAGTCGGCAGCATAGGTAAAGAGGCGTGAACCCGCCGCCGGGTAGAAGTAGTCGCGACTGTAGGGGGTGAGCGGGTGCGCCACCATCAGGTGGTTGAGCAGCCGCTTGCCGGAGGTTTCGTCATCGAGATCCTCATCCCCCGCCAGCACAAAGCCCTGCCGCACATAGTCGATCAGCTCCGCCAGCAGCACCGACGGCACCTTGTCGCTGTTGTCCTGGGCGCTGAAGCCCTGATAACTGATATAGAGCCCCTGCTGGGCACTCAGCAGCGCCTCGAGGAAGAGGTAGCGGTCATCATCACGACGGGAGCGATCCCCCCGCCGCGACGCCACCGCCATCAGATCGAACCCCATGGGGGCCAGGGTGCGCGGGTAGACGCCATCGTTCATGCCGAGCAGGCAGACCTGCTTGAAGGGGATGGAGCGCATCGGCATCAAGGTGCAGAAGTTGACCTGACCGGCGAGGAAGCGCTGGCTGGAGCGGGACTCCCCCAGCACGCTGCCGAGGTAATCCTGCAACAGATCGGCGGTGATGGGCTGCTCGAAGCGGGCTTCGCCGAGCCGGGTCTGCCACTCGGCCAGCTGGCTGCGAATCAGCTGAAGCTGACGCTCTTCATCTTCGTCGGCCAGATAGAAGCGCTCCAGCAGCGCCAGCAGGCAGGCGTTCCACTCGGCCAGCGGCTGCGCCTGTTGCAGGCGGGGCAAAAACTCGGCCAGCGAGTCGACGAACCAGGCGAGCTTGCCGAGTGCCAGCCCCTGCTGCCCCTCGATATCGGCGTAGGGCAAGATGCCCGCCACCGGCTCACCATCCCCCATGGCAAAGCCGAGCAGCATGCGGCGCAGGCCGAACAGCCAGCTGTTGCCGGACATGGGCGGCAGATCGAAGCGGACTGGGTAACCGTCATCCAGCCCCCAGCGGATGCCGGTCTCCTGCACCCAGACCCGCAGCTGGTTGAACTCGTCGTCATCCAGTTCGAAACGGCGCAGCACGGCGGGCACCTCGAGAATGGCGAGCAGCTCCCCCGCCCCGAAGCGGGCGTTGGGCAGCCTGAGCAAGGCGAGGAAGCTCTGCAGCAAGGGGCTCTCCTGACTCGCCGCCCGATCCGAGACCGCAAACGGGATCTGACCGCGCGCGCCAAACACCGCCTGAATATAGGGGCCGTAGCTGTTCACATCCGGCATCATCACCACCACATCTTTCGGGGTGAGGGTCGGATCCTGCTCGAACAGCGCCAGCAGCCGGTCGTGCAGCACCTCGAGTTCGCGCATCGGGCCGTGGCAGGCGTGGATCTGCAAGGATCCATCCGCCGGATCGATGGGGCTCTTGTGATGGCTGCTGTCGAGATCGAACTGACCAGCGCCTCGCTCGGCCAGCTCCAGCACATCCTTCTGGATGGCGCGCAGCAGGCTGACATTGCCTTTGCCATCCACCTCGTCGATATCGACGAAGGCCTCGATTTGCGGCACCTCCAGCTCCATCAGCTGGTGCAGGTAGTCGCGCCCCAGCTTGCCCATGGAGGCGAGCAGCGGGTTGGCGGGGCCCTGCAATGTCTCGATATCGGTGCCGGGTTTGAGCTTGTTCTCCAACCGAGCCAGGGTTTTGCGATCCAGCAGATCCCCCCAGTAGTAACGGCAGGGGTTGGTGACGAACAGGTGCACCTCCACCTCCGGCCGGCTGCCGAGGGCCAGCAGCGCCTCCACATAGCGCGGCGGCAGCGCCGAGATGCCGAACACAAAGACCCGCTGTGGCAGCTTGCCCGGCAGATCGGCGGTACGCTCCAGCTCGTGGATAAACTCCTCGTAGAGGTTGGCACGGTGGTAACCGCTAGGAGAGAGCGCCAACGTGCGGGCCACCAGCTCTCGCCACAGTTCGGGCTGCCAATCCTGACCGCTCACCCCGGCCAGCTCCTGACTCAATCCCTGCCCCTCTTCCCAACGGGCGATCCAGTCCGGCCGATAGACCAGATACTGGTCAAAGAGATCCGCCACCTTCTGACAAAGCTGCCACAACCGCACCTGCTCGGGATCCCTGGCGGGATCCTCGTCCTCTCCGCCGCCCAGATAGGCGGCGAGCGGGGCAAAGGCGGGGCGATCCAGCAAGGCAGGCAGAATGGTCATCAGCTGCCAGCTCATGGAACCCTTGTTGTAGGGGCTCTGGCGCGGCACATCTGCCAGCACCCGGGTGAACATCTCCCAGATAAAGCTGGCGGGCAGCGGAAAGTCGATATTGGCGGCGATGCCGAAGGCTTTGGCCAGCTCCAGCTTGAGCCACTGGGCCATGCCCGGACTCTGCACCAGGATCTGCTCCCGATCGAAGGGGTGAGAGAGAGGGGCCTGCCGGATGCGGCTCACCAGCAGCTCTTTGAGCAGATCCAGCTGATTGGAGTGGTAGAGGGTAAACATGAGCAATTCCCGCCTGTGGATGAGAGGGGGCGAGGGAAAAGGCGAGCCATTTCCGTCACTTCACAAGAGAGGGAATTGTCGGGGATCGGAGGATAAGATGCAAAAGGCACTTGTGGCCAGCAGGCGGGCAAACCGTTGAACCATGAGGGGGGCCGCAGATTTGTGCAGCTGCCTCACCGCCTCGGAAAACGCAGACAGAAAAAAGCCGGTGCAGGGCACCGGCCAAAAGGCATTGGAAAACTCAAACTGACTGGCTGTTACCAGTTTTTGCCGAGACGGGCATCCAGACTGAAAACCCCTGCTCCGGCTGCCGCCAGCGCCAGGAAACCACCGGCCACTGAGACGTTCTTCATAAACATCAGCATCTGCATCTGTTCGGCAGGCTGATAGTGGAAAATAAAGGCGGCCATCAGGGTGAAACCGGCCAGCAGCACGGAGAGGCTGCGGGTAAAGAGACCCAGCACGACGGCGAGGCCACCACCCAGCTCAAGCAGGATCACCAGCGGCAGGATAAAACCCGGCACCCCCATCGCTTCCATATAACCCTGAGTACCGGCGTAACCGCCGATCTTGCCCCAGCCCGCCATCACGAACATCAGCGCCAGCAGTACACGACCCGCCAGCAGCGCCAAATCTTTCATCTTGTCCATTTCATCTTCCTCGTTTGTGTCACATCACCGCTGACTGCTTCAGGGTAGGTCAAATAACAGAGCTTGGCTGGCACTGGTCGCAACCAGCTCCCACCGATATTCATCACGACTGAGTACCCCGTCGCCGGGTCGGGCAGCCAGACCATTGGCGGTCAGCTCCCCTGAAATCATCTGCAGGTAACCGTGTCGGCCAACCAGTGCCCATTCGAGCGTCTCGCCCGGGGCCAGTTCCAGCCGCCATACGCGGGCCTGTTGGCGGATCCGCAGCGATCCCGCCTCGCCATCCGGTGACGCCACCAGCGTCATGCCCGGTCTGGACTCGATCTTCTTCTGCTGATATCCGGGTGGCGTGCCGAACTCGTTCGGCTCGATCCAGATCTGCAACAGGGAGAGAGGATCCGTCTGCGAGGGGTTGTACTCGCTGTGGCGGATCCCGCTGCCTGCGCTCATCAGCTGGAAATCCCCTGCCGGGATCTGCTCGGCATGGCCGAGGCTGTCCTTGTGCTCTATGGTGCCTTGCAGCACGCAGGTGAGGATCTCCATATTGGCGTGAGGGTGGGTGGCGAATCCGCCACCCGGCGCAACCAGATCCTGATTGATCACCCGCAGTACCGAGTGCCCCATCCACTCCGGGTCATAGTAGTGACCGAAGGAGAAACTGTGGCGCGCGTCCAGCCAGCCAAAGTTGGCCTTGCCCCGCGCTTCTGCGGCTCTCAATTGCATCATGGTCTGCTCCTCACCTACCGGGACGGTTGATTAACGCTGTTTGCCGCTACCGATACCGAACGGAATACGGTATTCGCTGCTCTGGTCAGCCAGGCTGACGGTCAGGTTGCCCTGGGTACGGCTCGGGATCCGCACCTGCTGGGTGCCTGTCAGGTTGGCGTGGACTGATGCCAGCAGATCGCCAGACTCGTCACGCACTTCCAGCATCGGATTGGCTTTGCCATCCATTGCGGCAGTGGCGTTCCAGTTCACAAACAGCACGCCGGGCATGGCATTGAAGTCAGCCGGTACGGAAGCTTGGGCGAAACCAGTGGTCATCAGGCCTGCAACGGCCAGCATCTTGATTACGTTTTTCATGTTCATTCACTCTCTTGTTTTATATGTCATTGCCAAGGCCTTTTCGGCCAGAATCAATGCATCCATGCAAGAGGTTATTCAAATAGTGTGTTGTTCTTTCACCGACATCAGACAGACCGATTTGGTGTGTCACAGTGCGGAACTACCCGCATATTTGGCCGCTCGACGTTCCTGCCTAAGCGTTGATTGAATATTAAAGTGACATGACCTAACTTGTTAGCGAGATAAACTGGCAAAAATATTCAAAAAAATTGAAGGTGAGGAATGGCCAAGGAATCGAACAAGGAGCGGGCGCTGACCCTGGAGGCAATCCGGGTGCTGGATGCCATCGACCGCCGCGGCAGCTTTGCGGCGGCGGCCGACGAGCTGGGCAAGGTGCCCTCGGCATTGAGCTATACGGTGCAGAAGCTGGAAGACGAACTGGATGCCATGCTGTTTGACCGCAGCGGCCACCGCACCAAGTTCACCCCGGCGGGACGCATGCTGCTGGAGCGCGGCCGGGTGCTGCTGGAGGCAGCCGAGCATCTGGTGGGCGAGACCCGGGCGCTGGCCCGTGGCTGGGAGACCGACATCACAGTCGCCGTCGATGCGCTGGTCCCGGTGCAGGCCCTCTACCCCTTGGTGGAGAAGCTGGCCGAACAGACCGATACCCGACTGCGGCTGCGGGCCGAGGTGCTGGCGGGTAGCTGGGAGTGTCTGGAAGATGGCCGCGCCGACCTGCTGATCTCCTCCATCAACCCGGACATCATGATGACCGGCATCAAGCATCAGGTGCTGAAAGAGGAGGTGATGCTCTACGTCGCCCATCCCGATCATCCGCTGCATCAGGAGCCCGAACCCTTGGCCGACGAGACCCTGCGCCGCTACCGCGCCATCGCGGTGGCCGACACAGCCCTGCGCAAACCGGTTCTCACCTACCGCCTGCTCGACAAGCAGCCGCGCCTCACTGTCAGCACCATGACGGAGAAACGGGATGCCCTGCTGGCAGGGATCGGGGTCGGCACCATGCCACAGAGCTGGATTGAGGAGGACATCCGGGCCGGACGGCTCAAGGTGATCAGCCCCGAGTATCGCCATCAGCTGCAGGTCGTGCTGGCCTGGCGGCGAGACACCATGGGCAAGGCCAAAAGCTGGCTGGTGCGGGAGATACCAAAACTGTTTACGGTCGGTGAAAAATGAGATCCAGTTAACAGAAATGTTAATTGCATGCCTCACTTGACGCCCAATATCTTTGCTGATTTCATAGCCGCCTCATTGAACCCATGGAAGCTGTAGAAAATGAAAAAGAGTTTGCTGGTTGCCCTCACCACCCTGCCCCTGTTTGCCAATGCCGGCCTGATGGATTCGCTGACCGACAGCGTCACCAGCAGCGTCAAGGATGCGGCCAGCACTGCTGTATCCGGTGCCATGGACAGCGCATCCAACGAAGCCATCAAAAAGGCTCTGGATATCAAGGAAGGCGGCTCCAACAAGCAGGCAGTCAAAGAGAAGCTGGGCGCCCCTGCCTCTACCAAAACCGAAGCCGGTCTGGAAGTGTGGAGCTATGATCTGGATGCCCTGAAGAAGGCCTCTCCGCTGCTGGCAGAAACCACCACCACCCTGCTGAAAGATACCGACGCCGCCAAGAAAAACGTGGTCATCAAGTTCGAAGGCGAAACCGTCAAGAAAGTAGAGCTGACCGACAAGGCTCAGGGCTAAGTCCGCTCGTCCGGTGGAGTGGGCTGCACACCCGCACCGACACAGATAGCAAGAGGGGGAGCATCAGGCTCCCCCTCTTTTATTGGCAATCACCAGCGTTCAAGCAAGCTCTGCTGCTCAACCCAGTAGACACAAAAAGGGTGGCCTCGGCCACCCTTGGGTTGATAACAGCTGGTGCTGTTACTGGTTCGCTTCGGCAAACTGCTTCATCGCTTCGGCGTGCTTGGTCATGCCGGTGGCACGCTCGTTGAGGTTCTTGATGAACTCCGCCTTCTTGGCCGGATCTTCAATGCGGTCATAACGTTTTTGCAGATTGGCCTGGATCTGCTCCGGGGTCATGTTCTGCAGACGAGCCATCTTGTCGTGGCGGCCACCGTGGTGTTTGCCACCCATCATGCCGCCGCCATCCATCGGGCAGTCCACCATGGCACCGGGCTGGCCGGTGGGGGCCGCTTCACTGGCAGCATAGGCACCCAGCGGCAGGCCAAGGATCAGGGTGGCGGTCAGCAGGGTTTTGGTCAGCTTTTTCATGGTCTATCTCCTGTAGGGATGATTCTGGTTCGGCGCTCTTGCCTTGCCCTCAAGTAAACACCCGACCGGTGTCTGAACTTTGCCAGCATCGCCCTTTTTTGTAGCAGAGTGTGGCATCGTGCGGATCTGGCACACTTTGACACAAACCGCCGGCCGGATTTTCGTATACTCGGGCCAACGCCAAGCAGGGGAGGTATTCATGAACCAGGGCAACACCCACATTCTGGTGGTCGACGACCACAGCGAGATCCGTGATCTCTTGAAGCGCTTTCTGGAACAGCACGGCCTGCGGGTCAGCTGCGCCCGGGATGGCAAGGAGATGAAGCGACTGCTGGAGGAGCGGGAGTTCGACCTGCTGGTGCTGGACCTGATGATGCCGGGTGAAGATGGTCTCACCCTCTGCCGTGAGCTGCGGGTCAAATCGAACCTGCCCATCATCATGCTGACCGCCATGGGGGAAGAGACCGACCGCATCATCGGGCTGGAGATGGGGGCTGACGACTATCTGGCCAAGCCTTTCAATCCGCGCGAGCTGCTGGCGCGCATCAAGGCGGTGATGCGCCGCACCCAGGCCGAGACCCAGCCCGCCGCCGAGACCCTGACCCGTGATCTGCGCTTCGATCGCTGGCTGCTCGACGTCAATCGTCGGGAGCTGGTCGATGAGGATGGGGTGGGCTTAAGCCTCTCCACTGCCGAGTTCGATCTGCTCAAGGTGTTTCTGGAACGCCCGCAACGGGTGCTGAGCCGGGATCAACTGCTGGATCTGGCCCGTGGCCGCGAGGCGGTGGCCTTCGATCGCGCCATCGATACCCTGGTGAGCCGCCTGCGCCGCAAGCTGGAGCGGGATCCCAAGAATCCGGAGCTGATCAAGACCATCTGGGGTGGCGGCTATATGTTCTCCGCCGACGTGACGCAGGTTTAAGCAGTGGGCACCTTGCGACGACTGTGGGCACGGATGTGGCCCAAGGGGCTGACCGGCCAGATCATTCTGGTGGCGCTGGCGGGGTTGATCCTGATCCAGCTGCTCAGTATCCAGATCTACCGCACGGATCGAGAGGAGGCGCTCGGCTTCGTCAACAGCCGCAACGCCATGCAGCGGATAATTTCTGTGGTCAGGCTGCTCTCCCTCTCCCCCCGTCCCTCTATGACGAGATCCTCAAAGCGAGCCGCAGCGAGACCCTGCTGCTGCGCCTCTCCGACGAACCGCTGCAACCGGATAACCGCAGCCCCCGCTTCGAGCAGCTGGTGCGCTCGCGCCTCAACTATCCCCCCGGCCTCACGGTCGAGATCAGCGCCGAGCTGAAAGAGGATACTCAGCGCAGCAAGGCGTGGGAACATCATGCCCGCATGATGCGGGATCGCAAGGGGCCGCCCCCGCCGCGGGATATGCGGCTCTATGGCTCCATCGAACTGCCGCAGGGGGGCTGGCTGCAGTTCAGCTCGCTGGTCGACAAGGAGGCGGGCAGCTGGTCGTGGCAGACCACCTTCAACCTGATGCTGGTCGCCAGTCTGGTGATCGGACTGATGGTGCTGCTGTTTCGCCGTGCCACCCGCCCGCTCAAGCAGCTGGCAGGCAATGCGGAGCGGCTCGGACGGGGCGAGGATATTGAGCCCTTGAAAGAGGAGGGGCCGACCGAGATCCGCGAATCGATTCAGGCCTTCAACCGGATGCACACCCGGCTCGACCGCTTCGTGCAGGATAGAACCCGGATGCTGGCGGCCATCTCCCACGATCTGCGCACCCCCATCACCAGCCTGCGGCTGCGCACCGAGTTTCTGGCCGATGGCGAGGACAAGGAGCGCATCCAGCAAACCCTGCAACAGATGGAGCAGATGCTGGCGGCGACCCTCAGCTTTGCTCGCGAGGAGGGGCAGCAGGAGGCTACCCGCGAGCTGGATCTGGTCAGCCTGCTGGTCAGCCTGTGCGATGACTATGCCGATACCGGCCAGCCGGTCACTTGTCTGGCGGAGGGCAAAGAGGTCTACGCCTGCCGGGCCAACACCCTGCGCCGGGTGCTGCAGAACCTGATCGGCAACGCCATCAAATATGCCGGCAGCGCCGAAGTGTCGCTGGAGCGGCGCAAGGAGGAGCTGTTGATCCGGGTCTGCGACAACGGGCCGGGGATCGATCCGGCGCGGCTCGAGGATGTGTTCAAACCCTTCGTGCGGCTGGACGAAGCGCGTAACACCGAGTCCGGCAGCGTGGGGCTGGGGCTCTCTATTGCCCGTACTCTGGTCCATCAGCATGGTGGCGAACTGACCCTGCTCAATCGGCCACAAGGGGGATTGGAGGCGCGGATCAGCCTGCCGCTGTAAGTAGTTACTCTATACGCCAGCCTTTTCATGGCGCCATTTGCATCATGCAAACTTCATCATTTGAGCGCTTGTTCTTCGATCAGAAAGGCGGTGATAATCGGTGACCACGGAACGGTATACGGCAGCGGATTGGAGCAAGGATGGCCTCTTCCAGGACAGGAGTCATAGTCAGTATCAGATGGGGGCTCCTGCTGCTCGCCCTTTCCCTGCCTGCCTGGGCCAAAGCCCCGGAAGAACCGATCATCATTACCAACTCCAAAGCCTGGCAGCCCTTCTCCTATATCAATGAGTCGGGCCAGCCGGATGGCCTGCTGATCGATTTGTGGCGTGAATATGCCCGGGTGACCGGCCAGAAGATCGAGTTCAGGCTGGTCGACTGGCAGGGCTCCCTCGACCTGCTCCATGAGGGGAAAGCAGACGTTCACGCCGGGCTGCTCTGGTCGCCGGAGCGAGACAAGCTGTTCGACTATGGTCAACCCCTCGCCCAGCTCGACTCCCAACTCTTCTTCTCGAGCGAACTGCGCGGCACCGATGTACATTACTACCTGCTCAATGAAACGGTCGGCGTGGTGGCCGGTGGCTACGAGGAGTATTACGCCAGGCGCTACTTCCCCGGCACCAGACTGCAGACCTTCAATGACAATGACACCATGCTGGCTGCGGCCTTCAAAGGGGAATTGAAGGCTTTTATCGCCGATCTGCAGGTCGCCAACTTCTACATCTATACCTCGGACGATCCCACCCGCTTTATTCCGGTTCGCCACCTTTATACCGACCAGATCCGCTTTGCGGTGAAAAAGGGCGACCTTGCCCTGTTAAACCGGCTGGAAGAGGGGTTCGCCCAGCTCAAAGAGAGCGATCGGGAGCGGATCATCCGCAAATGGATGCATGTCGAAACCGTCTATCCCATCCACCTCGGTCCCTGGCTACTGCTGGCCGCGGGACTCATCATGGTGGCCTATATCGTGCAACTGCGCCGGGCTGTCGCCAATCGCACGGCAGAGCTGAGTCGCGCCAATGCCAGACTGGAGAAACAAGCCAGTACCGATCCCCTGACCGGCCTGCTCAATCGACGGGCATTTATGCCCGCCATGGAGCAACGACTGGCAAACGGGGATCCCTGTGCCCTGCTGCTGTTCGATGTGGATCACTTCAAGGAGACCAATGACCGCTTTGGTCATGGCATCGGGGATCTGTTGCTGGAAAAGCTGGCCACGACTGTGAGCAACCTGTTGCCCGAAGAGGCCCTGCTGGCCCGCATCGGCGGCGAAGAGTTTTGCCTGCTGCTGCCGCTGGCCACATTGGCAGAGACAGAGCAATGGGCCAAGCGCATCTGCCTGGAGAGCAACCGGCAAACCCTGCACACCAGCAGCGGCGAGGTGACCCTCTCCATCAGCACCGGGGCAGTCTGGGTAGCCGCAGAGAGAGAGGCTGATGCCGACCAGCTACTACGGCAGGCTGACGCCCTCATGTATCAGGCCAAGGGACTGGGGCGCAATACCTGGCAAGCCGCTCCCTATCAGGCATAGCCCCTGACGGACGCGCAATAAAAACGGCCGCCATCAGAAGATGGCGGCCGCATGACAGGTTCCCAATCAGAAGTTGTAGGTCACGCCCAGGTTGTAGCGGCGACCATCCAGCACAGTACCATAGCTGCTGTAATCCACCGTCTTGTCGAACAGGTTGTAGACCCCGGCAGTCAGATCCAGATGCTTGTTGGCCTTGTAGACCAGACCCATGTCAAAGAAGGTGTAGGACGGGGTCCCCTCCGCCATCTTCACCCGACTCAGGTACTCGGAAGTCTCGCCACGGAAGTTGACCCGTGACCAGAGGCTGAGATCCTCGGTGGTCTGCCAGTCTACGCTGCCGTTGAACATGTGACGGGGCATCTGGTTGAGAGCATGGTCCGCCAGTGGGCCACTCTTCTGCTCGGACTGGGTAAAGGTGTAGCTGGAGCTGACCGACCAATCCTCGTTGATGGCCCAATCCATCATCCCCTCGACCCCGCGCATATTCGCCTTGTCGACGTTGACCCGATCGCTGATGAAGTCATAGCTGTGACCATTGAGCGTACAGGCTGGCTGCGTCTTGTCGGTACAGCGGCGCACTTCGGAGATTTTGTTCTTGAAGTCGGTGTTGAACAGAGTCACCCCGGCATTGAAGCCCTGATGGCCGTTCCACAGCAGGCCGATCTCTTCACTCACGCTGGTCTCGGGTTTGAGATCCGGGTTGCCGACCAGCATGCCATCCAGGCTGCCACCACCGGTGACCTGACCCCAGTTGGCCGCAGACATCCGCAAGTCAGGGGAGCGGTAACCGGTCGAGACGCCCCCTTTCAGGGTCCAGCTCTCATCCAGATGCCAGACACCGTAGAGACGTGGGCTCCAGTGAGAGCCGTAATTCTGATCCCGATCCATGCGTGCGCCCCCTGTCAGGGCAAAGCTGTCAGTGAGTGACCACTCATCCTCGACAAACATCGCCCAGCTCCAGCGGGTCAACTGCTCGGCAGGGTTGGCTACTTTCAAGTTATTGCCCTGGTCGTGCAAATCTTCATAGCGGTACTGACCACCGACACTCAGGTAGTGATCCCCCAGAATAAACTGGGTATGGGTATCGGCGATGGTGTTGGTAAGCTCCATCTTGCGGCCGGGGTTGGTGTTGGTCTCCTGCTGCAAATAGCTGCTGGAAGAGCCGAAATCATACTGGCCATCATGGGTCAGCGCATAGTTGGTGCGCTCGTAGCGGTTAAGGCTATCTTTAGCCTTCGCAGCCAGTGAATTGCCGGCCGTGCGCTCCCGATCCTGCAGACTGCGACTGGCTTCCAGATCGAAGCGGTTATGGTCGTCAGGCTTGAAGCTGAGCACCGCCGTGCCACTGCGAGTCTCCTGCTCGGCAAAACCCTGGGTAAATTTGTCTTCACCACGATGGGCGAGCTGACCGTTGAAACGCAGCCCCAACACGCCATCGATCAGTGAACCTGCGGTATAGGCATCGGTCTGGAAGCTGTTGCCAGCATCCTTGTTCTCCTGGAAGGTCGAATCAGCATGAACCGATCCCTGCCAGGCCAGGCCGGTGGTCTTGCGGGTAATCACGTTAATCACGCCCCCCATGGCATCGGAACCATAACGGGATGACATAGGACCACGGACGACCTCAATGCGCTCAATCGCCTGCAGTGGCGGCAGCCAGCCCTGCTCGATACCCGGACCATCGCTGTTCGGGCGAGTGCCACGGCTATCCACCTTCTTGCCATCAACCAGCATCAGGGTGTATTTCGACCCCATACCGCGAATGCTGATATCACTGCTGCTGCCACCGCCGGTCACCACAACACCGGGAACATCCTTCAGGGCATCAGTCACATCACGATATGCCCGCTTCTCCAGCTGCTCACGGGTAATCACGGAGATGGAGGCGGCAGAGTCTTCAATCTTCTGCTGGAAGCCGGAAGCGGTGACGACCATCACCTCTTGTTCGGCAGCATAGGCCTGGGTCGCAAGAAGGGAGCAGATCAACAAGGCAAGCTTGTTCGGTTTCACTGTTGTCATGTTTTAGCCTGAACGTTTTTAGTAGGAAGGTGGCGTATTCCCTTACTTCATTCGTTACAACGCCCTGGCATCCGGCCAGACGCAGTATTAGAAAAGGCTCATTTGAAAAGCACTTTATTAATCAGCCCGCATTGTAACGACCCCGCCCCGATCATTCAAACAATAATCATTATCATTTGATTTGTGTGGTATTCCTGCAGCAGGATCGCTCATTCTTGATAAGAGACTGTTTTAATGGAATAAATCCATAGGCAAAAAAGGGATTACACAAACAAGTGGAAGCGATGACGTACCGTTGCAAGATGGCCTGATTTAATCCTCAAGCGCTATCAGTTCGCTGCGGAACAATATGGCCAAGATGGGATGTGCTGCGATACAGAGGTGGAAATAGTAGCAAGATCGCCAACAGGGGAAGGTATTGTGATCGCGATGGGATGTCGGCCGCTCACCAGCAGGCTAAAAACATCAAAGCCCGGTCGTGAGACTGGGCTTTGTGTTGGTTCTTGCGTACAAATCTGTGGGACTTATGGGCAAGATCGCACATAGCAAAAAGGCCTTCCCATTCAGGAAGGCCTTTCAAATTAGTGGCGGAGCGGACGGGACTCGAACCCGCGACCCCCGGCGTGACAGGCCGGTATTCTAACCGACTGAACTACCGCTCCGCATTCGGTTAGCTTGCGCTAAATCTTGTGCCGCTTCGTTGAGGTGTCATCCTCGCAGCCAGTGACGTGATTCTTCACATCGCTGTTTAATTGGGTGCCTGGCAGTGTCCTACTCTCGCATGGCGAATGCCACACTACCATCGGCGCTACCGCGTTTCACTTCTGAGTTCGGCATGGGATCAGGTGGTTCCACGGCGCTATGGCCGCCAGGCAAATTCTTCAATCTGTGAAAGCTGATGTAAGTAGTTTCGTATTCGTTACAAGGCTCGAAACACTTCTTGGGTGTTGTATGGTTAAGCCTCACGGGTAATTAGTATGGGTTAGCTCAACACATCACTGCGCTTACACACCCCACCTATCAACGTTGTGGTCTCCAACGGCCCTTTAGGACCCTCAAGGGGTCAGGGATGACTCATCTCAGGGCTCGCTTCCCGCTTAGATGCTTTCAGCGGTTATCGATTCCGAACTTAGCTACCGGGCAGTGCCACTGGCGTGACAACCCGAACACCAGAGGTTCGTTCACTCCGGTCCTCTCGTACTAGGAGCAACTCCCTTCAATCATCCAACGCCCACGGCAGATAGGGACCGAACTGTCTCACGACGTTCTGAACCCAGCTCGCGTACCACTTTAAATGGCGAACAGCCATACCCTTGGGACCGACTTCAGCCCCAGGATGTGATGAGCCGACATCGAGGTGCCAAACACCGCCGTCGATATGAACTCTTGGGCGGTATCAGCCTGTTATCCCCGGAGTACCTTTTATCCGTTGAGCGATGGCCCTTCCATTCAGAACCACCGGATCACTATGACCTACTTTCGTACCTGCTCGACCTGTCCGTCTCGCAGTTAAGCTGGCTTATGCCATTGCACTAACCTCCTGATGTCCGACCAGGATTAGCCAACCTTCGTGCTCCTCCGTTACTCTTTGGGAGGAGACCGCCCCAGTCAAACTACCCACCAGGCACTGTCCGCGAGCCCGATTCAGGGCCCTGCGTTAGAACATCAAACATACAAGGGTGGTATTTCAAGGACGGCTCCAGCGCAACTGGCGTCACGCCTTCAAAGCCTCCCACCTATCCTACACATGTAGGTTCAATGTTCAGTGCCAAGCTGTAGTAAAGGTTCACGGGGTCTTTCCGTCTAGCCGCGGGTACACCGCATCTTCACGGCGAATTCGATTTCACTGAGTCTCGGGTGGAGACAGCATGGCCATGGTTACACCATTCGTGCAGGTCGGAACTTACCCGACAAGGAATTTCGCTACCTTAGGACCGTTATAGTTACGGCCGCCGTTTACCGGGGCTTCGATCAAGAGCTTCGCTTGCGCTAACCCCATCAATTAACCTTCCGGCACCGGGCAGGTGTCACACCCTATACGTCCACTTTCGTGTTTGCAGAGTGCTGTGTTTTTGATAAACAGTCCCAGCCATCTGGTCACTGCGACTCCCAACTGCTCCATCCGCAAGGGACTTCACTGTCAAGAGCGAACCTTCTCCCGAAGTTACGGTTCTATTTTGCCTAGTTCCTTCACCCGAGTTCTCTCAAGCGCCTTGGTATTCTCTACCCGACCACCTGTGTCGGTTTGGGGTACGATGACTTGTAATCTGAAGCTTAGAGGCTTTTCCTGGAAGCAGGGCATCAATGGCTTCCACACCGTAGTGTGTTCGTCTCGTGTCTCAGTGTTGTGTCTGCGGATTTGCCTACAAACACCACCTACGCACTTTCACCAGGACAACCGTCGCCTGGCCCACCTAGCCTTCTCCGTCCCCCCATCGCAATTACAAGTCGTGCAGGAATATTAACCTGCTTCCCATCGACTACGCCTTTCGGCCTCGCCTTAGGGGTCGACTCACCCTGCCCCGATTAACGTTGGACAGGAACCCTTGGTCTTCCGGCGAGGAGGCTTTTCACCCCCTTTATCGTTACTTACGTCAGCATTCGCACTTCTGATATCTCCAGCATACCTCTCGATACACCTTCGCAGACTTACAGAACGCTCCCCTACCACTCACACATAAGT
>NZ_JBQBDJ010000004.1:2975000-3137500 GCF_051920165.1 Aeromonas sp. 11P | reverse complement strand
CCGCGCTGAACTTTCAGGCGCATGCTGATTTCAGCATTGGCACCAGTCAGATGGCAGATTACGTGCTCCGGGTTTACGATCTCGACTTCATCACCGTGAGTGATATCACCAGCGGTAACGGGGCCTGTTCCAGACTTGGTCAGGGACAGAGTTACCTCGTCCTTGCCTTCCAGCTTCACAGCGATACCTTTCAGGTTGAGCAGGATTTCAAGAATGTCTTCCTGTACACCTTCTTTGCTGCTGTACTCATGCAGTACCCCGTCAATTTCGACTTCAGTAACTGCACAACCGGGCATAGATGACAGCAAAATACGACGCAGGGCGTTGCCCAGCGTGTGACCAAAGCCACGCTCGAGTGGCTCAAGAGTCACTTTCGCATGAGTCGGGCTAACTTGCTCGATGTCAACTAGCCGCGGTTTAAGAAAATCTGTTACAGAACCCAGCATTGTGTCCTCTCTTTAGAAGCTAGCTTTACTTGGAGTAAAGCTCGACGATCAGCTGTTCGTTAATGTCGGCAGACAGGTCGGAACGCTCTGGCAGACGCTTGAAAGCACCTTCCATTTTAGCGGCGTCAACCTCTACCCAAGTCGGCTTCTCACGCTGACCAGCAACTTCCAGGGAAGCTTTGATACGCGCTTGCTTCTTAGCCTTCTCACGAACGCAGATCACGTCCTCAGGGGAAACCTGGAAAGAAGGAATGTTCACAACGCGACCGTTAACCATGATGGCCTTGTGGCTCACCAGCTGACGAGATTCAGCACGGGTAGCGCCGAAGCCCATACGGTAAACAACGTTGTCCAAACGACCTTCCAGCAGCTGCAACAGGTTTTCACCGGTGTTACCCTTTTGACGGGCAGCGTCGCGGTAGTAGTTGCGGAACTGTTTTTCCAATACGCCGTAGATACGACGAACTTTTTGTTTCTCGCGCAGCTGAACACCGTAGTCGGACAGACGCGCTTTACGCGCACCATGCTGACCAGGGGCGGTGTCAATCTTGCACTTAGAATCAATCGCACGAACACCTGACTTCAGGAAGAGGTCGGTGCCCTCACGACGGCTAAGCTTAAGCTTAGGACCGATATATCTTGCCATCTTCTTTCTCCAACAATCCTAGACCAAGTAGCTACAGCGTTATACGCGGCGCTTCTTGGGAGGACGACAACCGTTGTGCGGGATCGGAGTCACATCAGTAATGTTAGTGATGCGGAAACCAGCCGCGTTCAGGGCGCGGATGGAAGACTCACGACCGGGACCCGGACCTTTGACCATGACTTCCAGGTTCTTGACGCCATATTCTTTGGCCATCTCACCAGCGCGCTCGGCAGCTACCTGAGCAGCGAACGGGGTGGACTTACGAGAACCACGGAAACCGGAACCACCAGAAGTAGCCCAAGACAGAGCATTGCCCTGACGGTCAGTAATGGTCACGATTGTGTTGTTGAAAGATGCATGAACGTGCGCAATACCGTCGCTCACTTGCTTTTTAACGCGCTTGCGAGCACGAGTCGGAGTTTTAGCCATTTTCTACCTTCCCGTTACTTCTTGATAGCCTTGCGCGGACCCTTACGGGTACGAGCGTTGGTCTTGGTACGTTGACCACGAACAGGCAGGCTACGACGGTGACGCAAACCACGGTAGCAACCCAGATCCATCAATCGCTTGATGTTCATGGAAATCTGACGACGCAGGTCACCTTCAACGGTGAATTTACCTACTTGTTCACGCAGACTCTCGATCTGAGCTTCGTCCAGGTCTTTAATTTTCACATTCTCAGCGATACCGGCTGCGGCACAGATGGCCTTGGAGCGGGTACGACCGACGCCATAGATAGCAGTCAAAGCGATGACTGCATGCTTATGGTCAGGAATGTTAATGCCAGCGATACGGGCCACTATTCACTCCTACATATAGTAGATTACGACCACCACAAAGCCCGTGAGCGGATACGTGGCGGTCAACCAATACACAACAAAAGTTGGCTGGCTATATTAGCCAGCACAACTATTTGTTGCAAGTACTAACCGTAAAAAATTAGCCTTGGCGCTGTTTATGCTTTGGCTCGCTGCAAATCACACGCACCACACCGTGACGCTTGATGATTTTGCAGTTACGGCAGATTGCCTTAACGGAAGCACGAACTTTCATTGCTTAACTCCGTAACTACGCCGACCTTTAGCGGCCGTAGCCCTTCAGGTTGGCCTTCCTCAGGACGTCGCCATATTGATGAGACATCATATGGGTTTGTACCTGAGCCATGAAGTCCATGATAACTACCACGATAATCAGCAGCGAAGTGCCACCGAAGTAGAACTGTACGTTCCAGGCAGTCATCAAGAACTGGGGTACCAGACAGATAAAGGTTATATAGAGCGCACCTGCCAATGTCAGGCGAGTCATAACCTTATCGATGTAACGTGCTGTCTGCTCGCCCGGGCGAATCCCCGGGATAAAGGCTCCACTCTTCTTCAGATTATCTGCTGTCTCGCGGGGGTTGAACACCAGCGCGGTATAGAAGAAGCAGAAGAAGATAATGGCTGCTGCATACAGCATCTCGTAAAGCGGTTGACCCGGCTGCAGGACCATAGAGACCTGTTGCAGGATATCAGCTACTTTACCCTCACCCTGACCAAACCAGGAGGTAATGGTCCCCGGGAAGAGGATGATACTGGATGCGAAAATCGCAGGAATCACACCAGCCATATTCACTTTCAACGGCAGGTGTGTGCTTTGCGCGGCAAATACCTGGCGGCCTTGTTGACGCTTGGCATAGTTAACGACGATACGACGCTGACCACGCTCCACGAACACCACAAAGTAAGTCACTGCGAAAACAATCAAGCCCAGCAACAACAACAGCAGGATGTGCAATTCCCCTTGACGTGCCTGTTCGGCCGTAGCGCCAATGGCATGCGGCAGACCAGCAACAATACCTGTGAAAATAATCAACGAGATACCATTACCAATCCCACGCTCGGTAATCTGTTCACCCAACCACATCAAAAACATGGTACCGGTGACCAGACTCACAACCGCTGTGAAATAGAAGCCCAGACCCGGATTAGTCACGAGTCCATGCATCATATTCGGCAGACCGGTTGCAATACCAATGGCCTGGAAAGTTCCCAAAACCAGCGTGCCCCAACGGGTATATTGGCTAATCTTGCGACGGCCGGATTCACCTTCTTTCTTGAGTTCAGCAAGAGCGGGGTGAACCACTGTCAGCAGCTGGATAATGATCGATGCCGAAATGTACGGCATGATCCCCAACGCAAGAATAGAAGCACGCGAGAGTGCACCACCACTGAACATGTTGAACATCTCAATGATGGTGCCCTTCTGTTGCTGGAACAACTCGGCCAGTACGGCGGCGTCAATACCAGGAATCGGCACATAAGAGCCTGCACGGAAAACGATAATCGCCCCGAGAACGAAGAGCAGACGGCTCTTCAGTTCACTCAGACCACCCTGTGCTTTAACATCCAATCCTGGTTTCTTAGCCATTGTACTGATTATTCCTCGATTTTACCGCCAGCGGCCTCGATGGCTGCGCGTGCACCTTTGGTGACGGACAGACCACGAACGGTCACAGCACGGTCAATGTTGCCTGACAGAACAACTTTAGCGAACACGATGTTCTTAGTAACAACACCGGCTTGCTTCAGAGTGCTCAGGTCGACCACATCACCTTCTACCAAGGCGATTTCGTTCAGACGCACTTCGGCAGAAACCAAAGATTTGCGAGAGAAGAAACCGAACTTCGGCAGACGGATTTTCAAAGGCATCTGGCCGCCTTCGAAACCGTTGCGGACTTTACCGCCACCGGAACGAGAGGTCTGGCCTTTAACACCACGACCACCAGTCTTGCCCAGGCCGGAGCCGATACCACGACCACGACGTTGTTTTTCAGGCTTGGAACCAGCGGCCGGAGACAGAGTGTTCAGACGCATGCTTAGCCCTCCACCTTAACCATGTAATAAACCTGGTTGATCATGCCGCGTACGCAAGGAGTATCTTCCAGCTCAACGGTGTGACCAATGCGACGCAGACCCAGACCACGCAGAGTCGCCTTGTGCTTTGGCAGACGGCCGATAGAGCTGCGAGTTTGAGTTACTTTTACAGTGTTAGCCATGTCGCATTACCCCAGAATTTCTTCAACGCGCAGACCACGCTTGGCAGCGATCTGTTCCGGTGATTGACCGTGAACCAGAGCGTCTACAGTAGCGCGAACAACGTTGATTGGGTTGGTGGAACCGTAGGTCTTGGCCAGCACGTTGTGGATACCAGCAACTTCCAGAACAGCACGCATGGCGCCGCCTGCAATGATACCAGTACCTTGGGAGGCCGGCTTCATGAACACGGTGGAGCCAGAGTGAACACCACGCACCGGGTGGTGCAGAGTGCCGTTGTTCAGCTCAACCTTGTTCAGGTTACGCTTAGCCTGTTCCATTGCTTTTTGAATAGCAGCCGGAACTTCACGGGCTTTACCGTAACCGTAACCTACACGGCCGTTACCATCACCCACCACGGTCAACGCGGTGAAGGACATGATACGACCACCTTTAACAGTTTTCGAAACACGGTTTACTGCAATGAGCTTTTCTTGCAGTTCGCCGGCTTGAGATTCGACTTTAGCCATCTTCGACTCCTAGCTTAGAACTGAAGACCAGCGTCACGTGCGGCAGCTGCCAGGGCAGCGATGCGACCGTGATACTTGAAACCGGAACGATCGAAAGATACGTTCTGAACGCCTTTGGCAATAGCACGCTCAGCGATAGCTTTACCTACAGCGGTAGCAGCATCTGCGTTACCGGTGTATTTCAGAGCTTCACTGATGGCTTTCTCTACTGTGGAAGCAGAGGCCAGAACTTCGGAACCGTTGGCTGCAATAACCTGCGCATAGATATGACGCGGGGTACGGTGAACAACCAGACGGGTAGCTCCCAGTTCCTGCATCTTTTTCCGAGCACGAGTAGCACGACGGAGACGAGCTGCTTTCTTGTCCATAGTGTTACCTTACTTCTTCTTAGCTTCTTTAGTACGCACTTGCTCGTTGGCATAGCGTACACCCTTGCCCTTGTAGGGCTCCGGAGCGCGGTAAGCACGGATATCGGCGGCGACTTGGCCAACCAGCTGCTTGTCGACGCCACGCAGAACGATTTCTGTAGCAGTCGGGCACTCAGCGGTCACACCAGCCGGCAGCGCATGCTCTACCGGGTGAGAGAAGCCCAGAGCCAGCGCAACAGCATTGCCCTTGATGGAGGCTTTATAACCTACACCAACCAGCTGCAGCTTGCGCTCGAAGCCTTGGGTAACACCGATTACCATGTTGTTGACCAATGCACGGGCAGTACCGGCCTGAGCGTCAGCACCAGCGATGCTGCCGCGCGGGGCGAACTTCAGTACATTGTCTTCTTTGGTCACTTCTACACCGGCGTGAATAGAGCGAACCAGAGAACCTTTACCACCTTTGATGGTCAGTTCCTGGCCGTTCAGAGTCACCTCTACGCCAGCAGGAATAGTGACGGGTGCCTTAGCAACACGAGACATTTCCTACCTCCTATTAAGCGACGTAGCAGATGATCTCACCGCCCATGCTTGCTTTGCGAGCAGCACGGTCAGTCATCACACCTTTAGACGTGGACACGATAGCAACACCGAGACCGCCCATAACTTTCGGCAGATCAGTAGTGCGCTTGTAAATACGCAGGCCTGGACGGCTTACGCGTTGGATCAGTTCTACAACTGGCTTGCCCTGGAAATATTTCAGTTCAATTTCCAGTTCCGGCTTCACGTCACCAGCTACGGAGTAGCCAGCGATGTAACCTTCTTCTTTCAGCACTTTGGCGATAGCCACTTTCAGCTTGGAAGAAGGCATGGAAACCGCAACTTTGCTCGCCGCCTGACCGTTACGGATGCGGGTCAGCATATCCGCGATCGGATCTTGCATGCTCATAAGTCTAACTCCCGAGATTCGTTACCAAGAAGCCTTCTTCAGGCCCGGAATTTCGCCCTTCATGGCATGCTCACGCACCTTGATGCGAGACAGGCCAAACTTGCGCAGGAAACCGTGCGGACGACCAGTAATATTGCAACGGTTACGCTGGCGGGACGGACTGGAATCACGGGGCAGCTGTTGCAGTTGCAGTACAGCATCCCAACGCGCTTCTTCAGAAGCGTTCATGTCAACGATGATAGCTTTCAGCTCGGCACGCTTGGTCGCGTACTTGGCTACCAGCTTGGCACGCTTTGCTTCGCGCGCTTTCATGGATGTTTTAGCCATAACCCTAACCTTACTTGCGGAATGGGAAGTTAAAGGCAGCCAGCAGAGCACGGCCTTCTTCATCGGTATTCGCGGAAGTGGTGATGGTGATATCCAGACCACGGACGCGATCGACTTTGTCATAGTCGATTTCCGGGAAGATGATCTGCTCACGCACGCCCATGGAGTAGTTACCACGACCGTCGAACGCTTTAGCGTTCAGGCCACGGAAGTCACGGATACGCGGTACGGAGATGCAGATCAGCCGTTCCAGGAACTCCCACATACGCTCGCCACGCAGGGTTACTTTACAACCTATCGGGTAGCCTTCACGAATCTTGAAGCCCGCAACAGATTTGCGAGCTTTGGTGATCAGCGGCTTCTGACCGGAAATGGCAGCCATATCGGCAGCAGCATTTTCCAGCAATTTCTTGTCAGAGATCGCTTCACCAACACCCATGTTCAGGGTGATTTTCTCGATCCGAGGGACTTGCATGATAGTCTTGTAACCGAACTGCTTGGACAGTTCATTTACTACATCGGATTTGTAGTAATCATGCAGTTTCGCCATCGTTAAACTCCAATTACTTCACAAGTTCGCCGGTGGATTTGAAGAAACGGACTTTTTTGCCGTCTTCAATCCGGAAACCAACGCGGTCAGCTTTGCCAGTGGCAGAGTTGAACAGCGCTACGTTTGATACATCGATGGGGGCTTCTTTGGTGACGATACCGCCAGCCTGACCCAGTGCGGGTACCGGCTTCTGGTGTTTCTTCACCTGATTGATGCCTTCCACGATTACCTTACCTTTTGCAATCAGGACTTGAGTGACTTTGCCACGCTTGCCCTTGTCTTTGCCGGTAAGAACAATCACTTCGTCTTCGCGACGGATTTTAGCTGCCATCGTTCGACTCCTTACAGTACTTCGGGTGCCAGGGACACAATCTTCATGAACTTCTCATTACGCAGTTCACGGGTCACCGGGCCAAAAATACGAGTACCGATTGGCTGTTGGTTGTTGTTAAGCAACACAGCCGCATTGTTGTCGAAACGGATGACAGAGCCGTCCGGACGACGAACGCCTTTACGGGTGCGTACGACCACCGCGTTATACACATCACCTTTCTTCACTTTACCGCGAGGAATGGCTTCCTTGATGGAAACCTTGATGATGTCGCCGATGCCGGCGTAACGGCGGTGCGAGCCACCCAGAACCTTAATACACATTACACTGCGAGCGCCGGAGTTGTCGGCAACACCCAGCATACTTTGCATCTGGATCATCTTAGTGCTCCGCTTTGTTTACTTCTTATCCCTAATGGGATCTGGCTGCCTTCAAAAGGCGCGAAACTATAACACAGGATTTTCAGAAAAGGTAGCCTAAAAAACAAACGGCCCCTGAAAGGGGCCGCTTGGACTACAAAGTACCGATTAGGCCTTTTCTACAACGGCAACCAGGGTCCAGGACTTGGTCTTGGACAGCGGGCGGCATTCGCGGATTTCCACGAGGTCACCAGCTTTGCACTCGTTGTTTTCGTCATGCACGTGCAGCTTGGTAGTGCGCTTGATGATCTTACCGTAGATCGGGTGCTTTACCTTGCGCTCGATAGCAACAGTGATGGACTTGTCCATCTTGTCGCTGATTACACGACCTTGCAGAGTACGGATCTTGTCAGTCATTACGCACCTGCCTTCTCAGTCAGTACAGTCTTGATACGTGCGACGTCACGACGCACTTGTTTCAGAGTGTGAGTCTGAGCCAGCTGGCCGGTGGACGCTTGCATGCGCATGTTGAATTGCTCACGCAGCAGGCCCAGCAGCTCCTGGTTCAGTTCTTCGACGCTCTTTTGACGCAGATCTTGGGCTTTCATCACATCACCGTCTTAATTACGAAAGTGGTCTGAACAGACAGCTTAGCTGCGGCCAGGGCAAACGCTTCACGCGCCAGAGCCTCAGGTACACCGTCCATCTCGTACAGAACCTTGCCAGGCTGGATCGGGCAAACCCAGTATTCCACGTTACCCTTACCTTTACCCATACGAACTTCGAGGGGCTTTTCGGTGATGGGCTTGTCCGGGAACACACGGATCCAGATCTTACCTTGACGCTTAACGTGACGGGTCATGGCACGACGGGCTGCTTCGATTTGACGAGCAGTCAGTTGACCACGGGATGTCGCCTTCAGGCCAAAGGTACCGAAGGATACTTCGTTACCAGAGGTGGCCAGACCGCGGTTACGACCCTTGTGGGTCTTGCGGAATTTAGTACGCTTAGGTTGCAACATTTACCGAATCTCCTTACTTAGCAGCGCGGCGCTTGTTGTCACGCTTGGGCTTTGCAGGAGCTTGCTCTTGAGCAGCGGCAGCGTTAACAGCAGCCAGACCGCCCAGAACTTCGCCCTTGAAGATCCAAACTTTAACGCCGATCACACCGTAAGTGGTGTGGGCTTCAGAAGTTGCGTAGTCGATGTCGGCACGCAGGGTGTGCAACGGCACACGACCTTCACGGTACCATTCGGTACGCGCGATTTCAGCGCCGCCCAGACGACCGGAAACTTCCACTTTGATGCCCTTGGCACCCAGGCGCATTGCGTTCTGTACGGCGCGCTTCATAGCACGACGGAACATTACACGACGCTCCAGCTGGGAAGTGATGCTGTCGGCAACGAGTTTGCCATCCAGCTCCGGCTTGCGGACTTCGGAAATGTTGATCTGAGCAGGCACGCCAGCAATAGTGGCTACAGCTTTGCGCAGCTTCTCAACGTCTTCGCCTTTCTTACCGATTACAACACCCGGACGAGCGGTGTGAATGGTCACACGGATGCTCTTGGCCGGACGCTCAATGGTGATCTTGGACAAGGACGCGTTTTTCAGTTCCTTGGTCAGGAACTGGCGTACTTGAAAATCGCTGTACAGGTTGTCAGCGAAGTCTTTGGTGTTCGCGAACCAGGTAGAATTCCAAGGCTTGGTAATACCCAGGCGAATGCCATTAGGATGTACTTTCTGACCCATTGCTTATCTCCCAGCCTTAGCGTCGGATACCACTACAGTGATGTGAGCGGTACGCTTGAGGATACGATCCGCACGACCTTTGGCACGCGGACGGATGCGCTTCATGGAGGGACCTTCGTCGACCATGATAGTAGCAACACGCAGCGCGTCGATATCGGCGCCTTCGTTGTGCTCAGCGTTTGCAATGGCAGATTCCAGCACTTTCTTAACCAGCACTGCAGCCTTTTTCGGGCTGAAGGTCAGGATATTCAGAGCCTTGTCTACGGACAGACCACGTACTTGATCGGCTACCAGACGAGCTTTCTGGGCAGAAGTACGGGCATAACGGTGTTTAGCGATAGCTTCCATCATTTATCCCTTAGCGCTTCTTAGCCTTCTTATCAGCAGCATGGCCGCGATAAGTACGAGTCGGTGCGAATTCACCCAGTTTGTGACCGATCATTTCTTCGGTAACGAAAACCGGAACGTGCTGACGACCATTATGGACAGCGATGGTCAAACCGATCATGTTCGGGATGATCATTGAACGACGGGACCAGGTTTTAACCGGCTTTTTATCCCCGCTTTCCACCGCTTTCTCTACCTTCTTCAGCAAGTGCAGGTCAATAAATGGACCCTTCTTGAGAGAACGTGGCATGGTGATTCCTCTATGTTAACAATTACTTGTTACGACGACGTACGATGTACTTGTCGGTACGCTTGTTCTTACGGGTCTTGAAGCCTTTAGCCTTCTGGCCCCATGGGGACACAGGCTGCATGCCCTTGTTACGACCCTCACCACCACCGTGCGGGTGGTCAACCGGGTTCATCGCCATACCGCGAACGGTCGGACGAATACCACGCCAGCGGTTTGCACCGGCTTTACCCAGTTGACGCAACATGTGCTCGGAGTTACCGACTTCACCGATGGTAGCGCGGCACTCGGCCAGAACTTTACGTACTTCGCCGGAACGCAGACGCAGAGTTACATAGTTACCTTCACGAGCCAGGATCTGGATGAAAGTACCAGCGGAACGAGCCAGCTGGGCACCTTTACCAGGCTTCATCTCTACAGCGTGAACGGTAGAACCAACCGGGATGTTGCGCATCGGCAGGGCGTTACCTACCTTGATGGCTGCATCAGCACCAGAAGCGATCGCGTCACCAGCTTTCAGGCCTTTCGGAGCCAGGATGTAACGACGCTCACCGTCTGCATACAACACCAGAGCGATGTTAGCGGTACGGTTCGGATCGTATTCCAGGCGCTCTACTTTAGCCGGGATACCGTCTTTGTCGCGCTTGAAGTCGACGATACGGTAGTGCTGCTTGTGACCACCACCGATATGACGGGTAGTGATACGGCCGTTGTTGTTACGACCACCGGACTTGCTTTTGCTGTCCAGCAGAGCGGCGAAGGGCTTGCCCTTGTACAGCTCTTGATTGACGATCTTGACGACGTGGCGGCGGCCCGGAGAAGTAGGCTTGCACTTAACGATTGCCATTTTTGAGAACTCCTCTTACTCGGCTGCGCCCATGAAGTCGATGTCCTGACCAGCTTTCAGGGTCACATAAGCCTTTTTCCAATCGGAACGACGGCCTACGCGTGCACCTGCGCGCTTGGTCTTACCCTTCATGTTCAGGGTACGGACGGTCTCAACTTCGACCTCGAACAGTTTCGCAACTGCAGCTTTGACTTCCGCCTTGGTAGCATCAACAGCAACTTTGAACACGATAGTGTTCTGCTTTTCTGCAACCATGGTGCTCTTTTCAGAGATGTGCGGAGCCTTCAGAACTTTCAGCAGACGCTCTTCACGGATCATGCCAGCATCTCCTCGATTTGCTTAACTGCATCAGCAGTCATCAGAACCTTGTCGAAAGCGATCAGGCTGACCGGGTCGATACCGGCAACGTCACGCACGTCAACTTTGTACAGGTTGCGAGCAGCCAGGAACAGGTTCTCATCGACTTCAGCAGTCACGATCAGAACGTCAGTCAGTTCCATTTCTTTCAGCTTGGCGATCAGTTCTTTGGTCTTCGGAGCTTCGATGCCGAACTTCTCAACAACGATCAGGCGCTCTTGACGTACCAGCTCGGACAGAATGCTACGGATAGCGCCGCGGTACATCTTCTTGTTTACTTTCTGGCTGTGATCTTGCGGCTTAGCAGCAAAAGTCACACCACCGGAACGCCAGATGGGCGAACGGATGGAGCCAGCACGGGCACGACCAGTACCCTTCTGACGCCACGGCTTTTTGCCGCCACCAGACACTTCAGAGCGAGTCAGCTGCGCACGAGTACCCTGACGGGCACCAGCGGCATATGCAACGACGACCTGGTGAACCAGAGCTTCGTTGAATTCGCGCCCGAAGGTAGTCTCGGAAACTTCAAGAGCGCTCTTGGCGTCTTTCATTACCAATTCCATTACTATCTCCTCAGACGTTACGCTTTGACGGCAGGTTTGACGATCACGTTGCCGTTGGTTGCACCCGGTACTGCACCTTTGATGAGCAGCAGGTTGCGTTCAGCGTCAACACGAACCAGTTCCAGGTTCTGAGTCGTTACACGCTCAGCACCCATGTGACCAGCCATCTTTTTGCCCTTGAATACACGACCCGGAGTCTGGTTCTGACCGATAGAACCCGGAACGCGGTGAGACAAGGAGTTACCGTGGGTCATATCCTGGGTGCGGAAGTTGTGGCGCTTAACAGTACCAGCAAAGCCCTTACCTTTGGATGTGCCGGTAACGTCTACCAGCTTAACGTCAGCGAGAAGATCTACTTTCAGCTCGCTACCAACAGTGAAAGTTTCACCGTTGTTCAGGCGGAATTCCCACAGACCGCGACCGGCTTCTACACCAGCTTTGGCGAAGTGGCCAGCTTCCGGCTTGGTCACACGGCTGGCTTTTTTGGCGCCAGTGGTAACCTGAATAGCGTTGTAGCCGTCGGTTTCTACAGATTTGACCTGAGTTACACGGTTAGCTTCAACTTCGATAACAGTCACCGGGATAGAAACGCCATCTTCAGTGAAGATGCGAGTCATACCCACTTTGCGACCTACAAGACCGATTGTCATTGTTATCAACCTCTTTCCGTAATTAACCCAGGCTGATCTGGACGTCTACACCAGCTGCCAGATCCAGACGCATCAGGGCGTCTACGGTCTTGTCAGTCGGCTCAACGATGTCTACCAGACGCTTGTGAGTGCGGATCTCGTACTGATCACGCGCATCTTTGTTGACGTGCGGGGAGATCAGGACGGTGAAGCGCTCTTTGCGAGTCGGCAGCGGAATAGGACCGCGAACCTGCGCGCCAGTGCGCTTAGCAGTTTCAACGATTTCCGCAGTGGATTGATCAATCAGGCGATGATCAAAAGCCTTCAGGCGGATACGGATTCTTTGGTTCTGCATTGACAGAGCTCCAATAGATAAAAGAACATAAATCAACACCGCCCGACCGAGATTGCTCCCGCCAGAGGTGTGATTTTTCACGTTTCCCCCCATATCGGGAGGACTGTATGGCTGGCTCCTGTAAACAGGAAACTCAGCAGCAGACATATCGTCTGGCTTACCTCATGGGCAAGCGGAGGGGATTATACGGATTTTTCAAATTTGCGCAAGGGAGAGCGAACAGATTATGCGCAGTTTTATGTGACAGATGGATCTCGCCTGCGGCAACGCACTCTGCTGCCAACACCCAGGTAACGACAATGTTACAAGCAGACTGGTAGACTGTGCGCTTGCCTCTGTCAGTGGAACGACATCCCATGCTCAAAGATCAAAAGAAAGCCTATCAGTATGGCCTTTGCGCCGTTGCCCTCTGGTCGACGGTCGCCACAGCCTTCAAGATCTCCCTCGCCTATTTCGAACCTGTGCAACTGTTGCTTGTGGCCGCCTTCACCTCGACTCTCACGCTGACAGCCGTCGTCGCCAAACAGGGCAAACTGCCGCTGCTGGGAAGCTACATCAAGGCCCGCCCTCTCTACTATCTGACTCTGGGCGTGCTGAACCCCTTCCTCTATTACCTGTTGCTGTTCAAAGCCTATGATCTGCTGCCTGCCCAGCAGGCACAGACCCTCAACTACACCTGGGCCATTACCCTCAGTCTGCTGGCCGTCCCCTTCCTCGGCCAGAAGCTGCGTCGGCGTGATGGCGTCGCTATCGTGCTGGGGTATTTTGGCGCGCTGGTGATCGCCACCAGAGGGGATGTATTCGGCCTCCAGTTCGACAGCCCCCTCGGCGTGATGCTGGCGCTGGTCTCGACCCTCATCTGGGCCAGCTACTGGATCCTCAACACCCGCAATCAGGGAGATCCCATCGTCAGCCTGTTGCTCGGCTTTATGATCAGCCTGCCTTTTATCGTCGTGGCGACCTGGTTGCTCTCCGATTTTGCCATGACCGCCTGGCAGGGATGGGCTGGTGCCATCTATGTGGGCCTGTTCGAAATGGGCTTCGGTTTCGTGCTCTGGCTGATGGCGCTGCGCCATGCCACCAACACGGCCCCCATCAGCAACCTCATTTTCATCTCGCCGTTTGCCTCGCTGGTGCTGCTCAATCTGCTGATCGGCGAAGCCATCCATCCGGCCACCCCCATCGGGTTGGCGCTCATCGTTGCCGCCCTGCTGATCCAGCAGCTCAAGTACGGCAAACGCTATCGAGCATCAGTCGAAACCAAGAGCTGACCATGCAGAAGGGCGTATCCACGGATACGCCCTTCTCTCAATCCATCCACTCCTGTGGCTGATGTTTCGGCAGCCGCATCTCGACCAGCAGGCCGCCGAGATCCGAGCTTCCCAGCCGGATAGTGCCGTGGTGCTGGGCGACTATCTTGGCCACGATGGCCAACCCCAAGCCACTACCGCCAACGGTACGCGCCACATTCCCCTGAGTAAACGGCTTGAGCAACCGGGAGTAGTCCTGCTCCGGAATACCGGGGCCATCATCGGAGAGGCGCAAGCGCACCCAGTGTCCATCGTCCTTCAACTCGGCATGCAAGCGGCTCGCCCCATAACGCTGTGAGTTGCTTGAGAGGTTGTTCAACACCCGCCGGATACTGACCGGATTGCAGGCCACCCGCACCGCCTCTTGCGGCAGCGCCAGATCGACCTCCAGCCCCTGCTCCGAGTAGATCAGCAAGGTATCGTGCACCAGCTGGGTCAGGTCGATCGGCTCCAGATCCTGGCCCTCATCCGGGCGGATGTAATCGATGAACTGATCGATGATGGCATTGGACTCATCGATATCGGCGTTGATGCTCTCCTTGAGGTACTCGTCACCGGATGACATCATCTCGGTGGCCAGCCGGATGCGGGTCAGCGGGGTACGCAGATCGTGGGAAACCCCCGCCATCATCAGGTTACGCTCTTCGATCAGGCTCTTGATGGAGTGCGACATATGGTTGAAGGTGCGGGTCAGCCGCCGCACCTCCCTTGAGCCCAGCTCCCCCAGCGCCTCGGGGAAATGGCCCCTGGCAACAGCAACGGCACCAGCCTCGAGATCCTCGAGCGGGCGCACCAGCTGCCGGGCAAAGCGCCAGGCCGCAAACAGGGTGATCACCAGCAGCACGCTCAGATAGATGATGAGGGGTTCGATATCGTCATCTTCAATCTCGGTCAGCGGGATCCGCACCCAGATTTTGCTGGCCTGCGGCGGCTGGATCCAGATGATGTAGTGATCCTGGATCTCGACCCGCACCTTGGCCAGGCCACCCAGTTCGCGACTGATGTTCTCCTCCAGATAGGGGTACGGCTTGGCATCGTTGAAGCCATGCTGCACCGCCTCGCTCTGGGTATAGATATCGGTACCGGTCGTCACATAGACCAGCGCCTCGGCATCTTCACTCAGCGCCAGTTGTTCAGTGTTGACCGGAAAGATCAGCTTGACCTGATTGGCCAGCAAGTGACTGATCTGCTTGACGGTTGGCGCCAGCAGATAATTGTAGAAGGTGACGTAGGAGACCGCTTGATAGACCACCAGGACGGCGGCCAGAAACCAGAGCATGCGCGAGAACATGCTGCCGACTTTTTTCATGCACCGTCACCATCTGGCACGAACACATACCCCAGACCCCAGACGGTCTGCAGGTAGCGGGGCTGGGCCGGATCCTGCTCCAGCAGGCGGCGCAGACGAGAGACCTGTACGTCAATACTTCGCTCGGTGGCGGTGTATTCGCGGCCACGGGCCAGATTCATCAGCTTGTCGCGGGAGAGCGGCTCGCGCGGATGGCTGACCAGCACTTTGAGCACCGCAAATTCACCGCTGGTGAGCGCCATCGGCTCGCCATCCCGGCTCAGCTCGCGGGTCGCCAGATTGAGTTGAAAGGCGCCGAAGTTGACCACTTTCTCTGCAGCAGAGGGTGCCCCCGGCAGCTCGACGGTATGGCGGCGCAGCACGGCACGGATCCGCGCCAACAGTTCGCGGGGGTTGAACGGCTTGGGCAGATAGTCATCGGCCCCCATCTCGAGCCCGACGATGCGATCGACTTCATCCCCCTTGGCAGTGAGCATCAGCACCGGGATCTGATTGCCCGCTTCCCGCAGACGGCGGCAGATGGAGAGTCCATCTTCCCCCGGCAACATCAGGTCGAGCACCATCAGACTGAAGTTTTCACGAGTCAGCAAGCGATCGGCCTGCTCGCCATTGGCCACGCCGCGTACTACGAATCCCTGCTCGGTGAGATAGCGTTCCAACAGGGAACGTAATTTCAGGTCATCGTCCACGACCAGGACCTTGTATTGCTGCTGACTCATTGCTTTGCCTCTTCATTCTTTAGCTGCCCCCAATACTAGGGGGGGATATAGCGGGAGCAAAGCACAAATATGTTACCGGTTATTACCCGTCCCGAGAGCGTGACGGCCATCAAGTCACTGCGCTGGCCAGCTACTCCCTGAATGGCGCCAGCCGAGCCATCACGATTTCCCTCGACAGCAAGAGGACAAAAGCTAATATTCCCGAGCAGTTAGCGATGAATACCCCTCTTTGACCAGGTCCGCATCACCATGAAGACAAAGCTGATCACCCGCGAAGGCTACAACAAGCTGAAAGAAGAGCTCGATTTCCTCTGGCGTCAGGAGCGCCCCGAGGTCACCAGGAAGGTGGCATGGGCCGCCAGCCTGGGGGATCGCAGCGAAAATGCCGACTACCAGTACAACAAGAAGCGGCTGCGGGAGATCGACCGGCGGGTGCGCTACCTGCGCAAATGTCTCGAAGAGCTGGGGATCGTCGACTATGCCCCCGCGCAGGAGGGCAGGGTGTTCTTCGGTGCCTGGGTCGAGGTGGAAAACGAAGAGGGCGAGACCAAACGCTTTCGCATCGTCGGCTATGACGAGATCTTCGAGCGCAAGGATTACATCTCCATCGACTCCCCCATGGCCCGCGCCCTGCTCAAGAAAGAGGTCGGGGATGAAGCCATCGTCCGTACGCCAGTTGGTGACGTCTGCTGGTATATCAACGAGATCAGCTACCCCAAATAGCCGGACTGCTGGCGAACTGCTTGCCACAGGCACATCCTGAGTCACAGGTGCAATGGCAAGATAAACGCCCTCCCCTGCGACTTTATCAGTCTGACTGATGCAGACCCCGGCGCAGGGTAGCATCCCGCAACACGACCCCATATAGTGCTCACACTTGGCGCCTGATGGCGCGGACTCGACCACAGAGGCCCTCAACAACACCATGATGCAAACCATAGAGAGACAGATTGCCGGTGAGCTCAATGCTCGCCCGGAACAGGTGCAGGCCGCGGTGCGCCTGCTGGATGAAGGCTCGACCGTGCCCTTTATCGCCCGTTACCGTAAAGAGGTGACCGGCGGTCTGGACGACAGCCAACTGCGTACTCTGGAGAGCCGCCTCGGCTATCTGCGTGAACTGGAAGATCGCCGTCAGGTGATCATTCGCTCCATCGAAGAGCAGGGCAAGCTGACCCCCGAGCTGATGCGCGAATTGAATGGCGCCGACAGCAAGACCCGGCTGGAAGACCTCTACCTCCCCTACAAGCCCAAGCGCCGCACCAAGGGACAGATGGCGATCGAAGCCGGGCTGGAGCCGCTGGCCAACCTGCTGCTCACCGACCCGATGCAGGATCCCGAGCAAGCGGCGGCCGCCTTCCTCAATGCCGAACTGGGCATTGCCGACAACAAGGCCGCCCTCGACGGCGCCCGCTATATCCTGATGGAGCGCTTCGCCGAGCAGGCCGACCTGCTGGAGAAGCTGCGCGACTACCTGTGGCAAAACGCCACCCTGCGCGCCCGCGTGGTGGCAGGCAAGGAGCTGGAAGGGGCCAAGTTCAAGGATTACTTCGAGCACGACGAACCTCTGCACAAGGCCCCCTCCCACCGGGTGCTGGCCATGCTGCGCGGCCGCAATGAAGGGATCCTCAATCTGGCGCTGGTCACCGGTGACGATGAGAGTGCCAGCCCCTGCGAAGGGATCATTGCCCACCACCTCAAGCTCAATCTGCAGAACCGCCCGGCCGACAAATGGCTGCAAGGGGTGGTGAGCTGGACCTGGAAGATCAAGTTGTCGCTTCAGATGGAGACCGAGCTGATCGGCCGCATCCGCGAATCGGCAGAGGAGGAGGCGATCAAGGTATTCGCCATGAACCTCAAGGATCTGCTGATGGCGGCCCCGGCCGGCATGCGCTGCACCATGGGGCTGGATCCGGGCATCCGTACCGGGGTCAAGGTGGCCGTGGTGGATGCCACCGGCAAGCTGGTCGATCACGCCACCATCTATCCATTCGAACCAAAACGCCAGATTGATCAAAGCCTCAAGACCCTGAGCGAGCTGTGCCAGAAACACAAGGTCGAGCTCATCAGCATCGGCAACGGCACCGCCTCGCGGGAGACCGACCGGCTGGTGAGCGATCTGTTCGAGCGCTACCCCGCCGCCAAGGCGCAGAAAATAGTAGTGAGCGAAGCGGGAGCCTCTGTCTACTCCGCCTCCGAGCTTGCCTCTCAGGAGTTCCCGGATCTCGACGTCTCGATCCGTGGCGCCGTCTCCATCGCCCGCCGCCTGCAAGACCCGCTGGCCGAACTGGTCAAAATCGATCCCAAGAGTATCGGGGTGGGCCAGTATCAGCACGACGTCGGCCAGAGCCAGCTGGCCCGCCGGCTGGATGCGGTGGTCGAGGATTGCGTGAACGCGGTCGGTGTGGATGTGAATACCGCCTCGGTCGCCCTGCTCAACCGGGTTTCCGGTCTCTCCCAGACGCTGGCCCAGAACATCGTCGCCTACCGGGATGAGCACGGCGCCTTCAAGAGCCGTCAGCAGTTGCTGAAAGTAAGCCGACTCGGCCCCAAAGCCTTCGAACAGTGCGCCGGCTTCCTGCGCATTCGCGGCGGCAGCAATCCCCTCGACAGCTCGGCGGTGCACCCGGAGTCCTATCCGGTGGTGGAGCGGATCCTCGCCAGGCTGGAACAGACAGTGGAGAGCCTGCTCGGCAACAGCAGCCTGCTGCGCAGCCTGAAACCGGCCGATTACACCGATGAGCAATTCGGCGTGCCCACCATCACCGACATCATCGGCGAGCTGGACAAGCCGGGCCGCGACCCGCGCCCCGAGTTCAAAACCGCGACCTTCAAGGAAGGGGTAGAGCAGATCAGCGACCTGGTGCCCGAGATGGTACTGGAAGGGGTGGTCACCAACGTCACCAACTTCGGCGCCTTCGTCGATATCGGGGTCCATCAGGATGGCCTGGTGCACATTTCCTCCCTGACCGACCGTTTCGTCAAGGATCCCCGCGAGGTGGTCAAGGCGGGCGACATTGTGCGGGTCAAGGTGCTGGAAGTGGACGCCCCGCGCAAGCGGATCAGCCTGACCATGCGCCTCGACGAAAAAACAGGGCAACCCGCCCGCAAGCCGGCTGAAGCGCGCAACAACAGTGCTGGCAATGCCAAACCAAGAAATGAGCCGCGCCAAAGCCCCCCTATGGGTGGTGCCATGGGCAACGCCTTCGCGGCGGCGCTCTCCAAAGCTAAAAAGTAACTAAGCCTTCCAGAAGTCCTCTGAATGCAAAAAGCCCCGCAAGGGGCTTTTTTACACGCAAAGCCCAGGATCACTGCGTCAGGGCAGCAAGAATGCTCTCGGGCTCTCCATGCTGGGCAAGCACCTCCCGCAACCGGTTGAATGCCTTGCAGGCCTCTTGCGGATATTTGCCGTAAGAGACGACGCCGGTATGGCTCCAGCCAGCCGCCAACATCACTTTCTTCTTGAAACTGGTTCCTTCAGTTCCCCCTCCCCCGAGCTGCATCAGAAACTGCTCCATCTGCAGGTGGGGGGGCGGTACACGGGAGAAGGTGGTGAAATCTTCCGCTTTGACTTCATCGAAATGCATGACAGCTCCTGTGAAATTGGAATGGGCCTGATCTTCAGGTTAGTTGCAAAACAGGCAAAGCAGCTGAAAGTTTGGCGAGGGTGATTCAGATATGCAGACTGAGGGACTGGGTAGAAGCCGGGCTGACAGCCTGTCGATAGTGGCCCGCGATGACGCTGTTGCGCTTGTCCATATAGGCACTCAGCACACCGCCCGATTTCGCGCTCTGCTCGGCCATCAGCTCTTTGCGCGCCTTGGCTTCACTCGCGGCGGCGCTGCGTGCAACGGCCAAATCCTGCGCGGAAGGCTCGGCAGGCGCCAGCGCTGCAGCGCGGATCTGCTGCATCTTGGCGATGGTAGCCGCAGGGTCACCGGGTACGACACTGGTATCGATCTGGACTTCGCCACCCGTAGCATAACGCTTGCCATCCGGCCCTTGCGTAAACTGATAGGTGGGCGAGCTGGCGTACTCTCCACCCGCAGACTGGTGCGCCTGCTCGTGAGTGCGCACCTCCTTGTCACGCTCGACAAGATCCTGAACCTGCTGCTCTTGTCGCTGTTGCTGCTCCTGCTGTTTGGGATCTTGCTGCTTGCGCTGCCCATCCTCACCGGTGGCCTCGACAAAGCGATTATCTGGCAGTGTCGTTGGGGCTAATTGCCCGGTTTCACGGCTGTTCTGGGAGGTCTGATTGCTGGAGGCCTGACCGGCTTTGGATTTCTCTTTCTGGGAGCCGACTTCGGATTCGGCAACGGAGGCTTGGCCCGCTCGGGCCTGCGGGATCAGCTCTGCTCGGCGATTATCCGTCCTCGCCGCTTCCACCTGGGGTTGCAGCTGTGTCGGGATAAGAGGGGGCAGACTGACATTGATGTTCATCTCACACCCGGATGTCGATCAGGGTTCCCATCATATCGCTGGCAGTCTGCACTACCTTGGCGGAAGCGCCAGCCTGCTGCTCGGCCACCTTGAGATTGACGAGTTCATCGGTCACTTGCACCTGATCCCCGCTGGGGGTGTTGAGGCGGGCGATCTGATTGGATGCCTTGTCGGCAATCTGCTCGGCTCGCTGAAATCCCTGTACCCCGCTGTTGAAAGCAGAATCAATACGCATGATGTTACTCCTCTGGTCACAGCTTAATTATCCGCCAGACCAGAGGATTAATGAAGCTTGCAGGCTGTTTTTTAGCCAACAAAATCTCGAACGATTTCAACGAATTCGTCAGGGTGGGAGATAAAAGGTGCGTGTGAGGCCTTATTGAGGGTCACGCTGCGGCTGGCAGGGTAGAGATCATCCAGCAGGGGAATGGCCGCCTTGGGCACCAATGAATCCAGTCGGCCATAGACCCGCAACCAGGGCAGATCCAGCTCCCGCAGCGGTTCGCGCAGGTCAATGTCGGCCAACAGCGTCAGCCCGGCCTCAAGTGCGGCAAACTGGGGCGCCGGGCGCTCGGCCAGCCAGTGACGCAACTGACGGATATCATCCCGGGCATGTTCGCTGCCCATGGCCTGGATCGCCAGAAAGCGCTCTATGGTCTGGCGAAAATCCCCCGCCAGCATTTGGTTGAAACCGGTCAGAACCTTGGGGGCGATCCCCGGCCACTCATCGCGAGCCATGAAGCAGGGGGAGCTGGCCACGGTGACGAGGGAGTGCAACCGCTCGGGATGCGTCAGCGCCAACTGGCTTGCCACCAGACCACCGAGCGACCAGCCAAGCAGATGGCACTTCTCTGGCAACACGGTGGCGACCTGCTCCGCCAACCATGGCAGGTTATAATCGACGCCCTCAGCCAGCGGGCTGTTGCCAAAACCGGGCAAGTCCACCAGATGAACCCGATAATGGGACGCCAATTGCTTGGCAATGCCATGCCAGACCGCACCGTTCATCCCCCAACCGTGCAACAGCACCAGATCGGGCCCCTGGCCAAACTGCTCTACCGATATGCTCATCTAGACTCAAGATCCCTGTTCATTCTCTTGGGGTCAGCATGTTAAAGCGACTGCTCGCTAAAGCAAGCCCGCTGCTCGGCAGCCACGGCGACTGGCAAGGGAGCTGCCTGCTCTGCCATCAACCTTGCGACAGCGAGCCCCTGCTCTGCAGCTGGTGTCGGCAGGCGCTGCACCAGTCACAACCAAGATGCCGTCTCTGCGCTGCGCCACTGGCTGACTATATAGAAGAGAGCATACCGGTCTGTGGCCGCTGCCAGCGCAGGCCTCCCCCCTGGGAACGGTTGCAGGTGATCGGCGACTACCAGGCCCCCTACCCCATGCTGATCCCCAGGCTCAAATATTCCGGCCAGATCCTGCTGGCGCCGCTACTGGCTCAGCTGTTAGCCGATCATCTGGATGGCCGCGAGCAGCCGGAGGCGATCATTCCGGTTCCCCTGCACTGGTGGCGGCAGTGGCGGCGCGGTTTCAATCAGGCGGAGGAGATAGCGCAAGCCCTTGGCAAGCTCACCGGCATTCCCTGCGACAACACCCTGTTGCAGCGCATCAAGG
Organism: Aeromonas sp. 11P; assembly: GCF_051920165.1. Classification (NCBI taxonomy): domain Bacteria; kingdom Pseudomonadati; phylum Pseudomonadota; class Gammaproteobacteria; order Aeromonadales; family Aeromonadaceae; genus Aeromonas; species Aeromonas sp. 11P. The sequence continues at coordinate 3,115,452 of NZ_JBQBDJ010000004.1, read as the reverse complement.
CGACTCCGCAGCAAACAACCCTGAGCGCCGGGCAGCGGCGGCGCAATCTGCGTGGGGCATTCCGGATCCGCCCCCACCACTATCGCCATGTCGCCCTGCTCGATGACGTCGTGACCACCGGCGCCACCGCCGGTCAGCTCAGCCGTTTGCTCCATGAGAGCGGCATCACAAAGGTAGAAGTGTGGGCAATCTGTCGAACCCTGCGGCACAGCAAGTAGCCATCGGCATGCTACCCAAGCATTAATAACCGCGTTATCATGAATACCCTAGTCGTACACTCAGGTTTATGAGGATAGTGATGATCAGCATTTCCGACGCCGCCCAGGCCCATTTCCGTAAACTGCTGGAAAAACAGCCTGATGGCACCAATATCCGGGTGTTTGTGGTCAATCCGGGAACCCAGAATGCCGAGTGTGGCGTATCGTATTGCCCGCCCGATGCCGTGGACCCGGAAGATCAACACCTGCCCTTCAGCGGCTTCGACTGCATGGTCGATCCCCTGAGCGCCCCCTTCCTGGTGGATGCCACCATCGACTTCGTGACCGATCAGATGGGCTCCCAGCTCACCCTGAAAGCACCGAACGCCAAGATGCGTAAAGTGGCCGACGACGCGCCGCTGATCGAGCGCATCGAGTACGTGTTGATGTCCGAAGTGAACCCCATGCTGGCCGGTCACGGTGGCAAGGTCACCCTGGTCGAGCTGACTGAAGACAAACTGGCCATCCTGCAGTTTGGCGGTGGTTGCAACGGTTGCTCCATGGTCGATTACACCCTGAAAGAGGGGATCGAGAAGCAGCTGCTGGAGAAGTTCCCGGGTGAGCTCAACGGCGTGAAAGACGCCACCGAGCACCAGCGCGGCGACCACTCCTACTACTGATTTGCAGCCCTTGCAGCAAAGAAAAGGCCCCGCCATCTGGCGGGGCCTTTTGCATGGGCAATCGGCAGATTACTCGTCCTTCTTGTCTCGCGACAGCAGAGCGATGGCCGCCTCTTTCGGGTTCTTACCCTCGTAGAGCACCTTGAAGATCTGCTCGCAGATGGGCATCTCGACGCCACAGCGGGCCGCCAGCAGATGCACCTCTTTGGTGTTGCGATACCCCTCCACCACCTGGCCGATCTCGGTCATGGCGGTGTTCACATCCTTGCCAGCCCCAAGGGCCAGCCCGAAGCGACGGTTGCGCGACTGGTTGTCGGTACAGGTGAGCACCAGATCCCCGAGCCCCGCCATCCCCATAAAGGTTTTGGCATCGGCACCCAGCGCCGCACCCAGACGCTGCATCTCCACCAGACCCCGGGTGATCAGCGCAGTTCTGGCATTGGCGCCAAACCCGAGTCCGTCGGAGAGACCCGCACCGATGGCGATGACGTTCTTCACCGCCCCACCCAGCTGCAGACCGACGAAGTCCGGATTGGTATAGACCCGGAACGAGCGGCCACAGTGCAGCAGATGGGAGAGATCGTCGGCAAACTCGTCGTGGGTCGAGGCGACCGAGATGGCGGTCGGCAGACCGGCAGCCAGCTCCTTGGCGAAGGTGGGGCCGGAGATCACCGCCAGCGGTATCTCGTCACCCAGCACGTCGCGGGCCACATCCTGCAGCAGACGGCCACTGTCCGGCTCCAGACCCTTGGTGGCCCAGGCGATACGGGTATCGGGGCGCAGGAAGGGTTTGATCCGGGTCAGTACGTCACCAAATACATGGCTCGGCACGACCAGCAGCAGCACGGGGGCAACCTGTACCGCACGTTGCAGATCCGCAGTCAGCTGCAGATCGGCAGGAAAAGGGACATCAGGCAAAAATGCCTTGTTGCAGCGGTCTTGTTCCAGCTCGGCGACATGAGCAGGGTCGTGACCCCACAGCAGGGTCGGATGACCGTTGCGCGCCAGAGAAATGGCAAGGGCGGAGCCATAAGACCCCGCCCCCAAGACCGAGATAGCGATCTGGTCAGCCATTATCAGGCTTCCGCAGTCGCCTGCTGGGCCTGTGCTTGCGCCATGTGCTGGGCAAACAGGGCATCGAAGTTGACCGGTGCCAGGTTCAGCTGCGGGAAGGAACCCTTGCTCACCATGTTGGCCACGGCTTCGCGGGCATACGGGAACAGGATGTTCGGGCAGAAGGCAGCCAGGCAGTGAGCCAGTTGCGGCTCCGGCAGGTTACCGATGGTGAAGATACCGGCTTGCTGTACTTCGCACAGGAAGGCGGTTTCGGTTTCCAGTTTGCAAGTTACGGTCAGGGTCAGGACAACCTCGTACACGCTCTCAGCCAGGATGTTGGTCTTGGTATCCATATCCAGCTTGACGTCCGGCTGCCACTCTTTCTGGAAGATGTGCGGGGTGTTCGGCGCTTCGAAAGAGACATCCTTGGTGTAAACACGCTGGATGTGGAATTCCGGTTGTACTTCCTGGTTGTTGATCTCGTCAGCCATTTCGTTTGATTCCTTGTTATATGGATAAGTGGGCTCAGGCCCTGCTTAAATCAGCGTTTCTTGGTTACCGGCAGATTTTCTGCACGCCATTGGGCCATGCCACCGCCGAGCACGTAAACCTGCTTGAAGCCAGCTTTGCTCAGCTGACGGCCCGCGCCGCCCGCAGTCATTCCCGACTCGCACACCACTATGATGGGGGCATCTTTATGCTTTTCAACCGGGCCCAGATTATTGCTCTGGATCTGGGTCAGCGGCAGGTGCTGGGCACCGGCCAGATGGCCCTTGGCATACTCTTCCTGACTGCGAATATCCACCACGGTGGCATTCTCGCGGTTGATCAGCAGGGTCGCGGTGTGGTTGTTGACGGTTTTTACCGGGGACAAACGGGCACGCACAGTGGTGTAAACCAGGGTGCCAGCCAGACCCAACCAGGCTGCGGTCAGCAGCGGGTTACGGGCCGCAAAATCCAAATACTCTTGCATCTTCTACTATCCAGGGACCAAGACAAGGGCCCGAGTATACATGGGGGTATTGATAAGATCAGCCATCTTGGCGGCAAAGCGCGAGCAGGCTCCCATCCTCATTGGGCATCGATCATGGCAGGAAGGGTGTGGCTTGCGGGGCAGCAGGAGCGCCCCTTGGCTATCAGGTGACTATTTCGGCAGATGTAGTAATATTACGCTAGTTTCATTTCCCGCATTTTTTCCAATCCGAGAGGACATAGTCTTATGTCAACAGCTAAGAAACCTTTGGTTCTGGTCATCATGGACGGTTGGGGCTACAGCACCAAGCAAGAGCACAACGCCGTCGCTGCCGCCAAGACTCCCAACCTCGATCGTCTGGCCCGTGACTACACCAGCACCCTGATCTCCGGCTCCGGTCTGGACGTCGGTCTGCCGGATGGCCAGATGGGCAACTCCGAAGTGGGCCACGTCAACATCGGTGCCGGTCGCATCGTCTATCAGGAGCTGACCCGCATCTCCAAAGACATCCAGGACGGTGAATTCTTCCAGAACGTCGAGCTGGCCAAGGCTGTTGACGCTGCAGTCACCAACGGCAAAGCCGTTCACATCATGGGTCTGATGTCCCCGGGTGGCGTACACAGCCACGAAGAGCACATCATGGGCATGATCGAAATGGCTGCCAAGCGTGGCGCCGAGAAGATCTACCTGCACGCCTTCCTGGATGGCCGCGACGTTCCGCCGCGCTCCGCCCTGTCCTCCATCGAGCTGTTCGATGCCCTGTTCGCCAAGCTGGGCAAGGGTCGTTTCGCCTCCATGATCGGCCGTTACTTCGCCATGGACCGTGACAACCGCTGGGATCGCGTGCAGCAAGCCTATGACCTGATGACCCAGGGCAAGGGCGAGTTCACCGCCGATAGCGCCACCGAAGCACTGGCTGCCGCCTATGCTCGCGACGAGAACGACGAGTTCGTCAAAGCCACCCGCATCGGCGAAGCTGCCCCCATGGAAGATGGCGATGCGCTGATTTTCATGAACTTCCGTGCCGACCGTGCCCGTGAAATCACCCGCGCCTTCGTTGACACCGACTTCACCGGCTTCGCCCGTGCAGTCGAGCCGAAGCTGAACTTCGTGATGCTGACCGAATACGCGGCCGATATCAAAACTGCCTGTGCCTACCCGCCGACTGCGCTGGTCAACACCCTGGGTGAGTGGCTGGCCAAGCAGGGCAAGACCCAGCTGCGGATCTCCGAAACCGAGAAATACGCTCACGTCACCTTCTTCTTCAACGGTGGCGAAGAGTCCTGCTTCACTGGCGAAGATCGCGAGATCGTGGCCAGCCCGAAAGTGGCGACCTATGACCTGCAGCCGGAGATGAGCTCCGAAGAGCTGACCGACAAGCTGGTTGCGGCCATCAAGAGCGGCAAGTACGACGTCATCATCTGTAACTACCCGAATGGCGACATGGTTGGTCACACCGGTGTGTTCGATGCCGCCGTCAAAGCATGTGAAGCCGTTGACCACTGCATCGGTCGCGTGACCGACGCCTTGGCCGAAGTGGGTGGCGAGTGCCTGATCACTGCCGACCACGGTAACGCCGAGAAGATGCTGGACGAAGAGACTGGTCAGGCCCACACCGCCCACACCAATCTGCCGGTTCCGCTCATCTATTTCGGTCGCAAAGCCGAGGTGGTTGAAGGTGGCAAACTGTCCGATCTGGCCCCCACCATGCTGACCCTGATGGGTCTGCCGGTGCCGCCGGAAATGACTGGCAAGCCCCTGATGATTCTGAAATAATCCTTCCCCATGCGGGGATGCGAAGTTATTTCACAGAAAACCAGTCGCGTCGGCCTGTTGGCCGGCGCGCTGTTTTTTTGCCTGTCGTTTGGCGCCAGCAAACCGGCTTTGGCCGCCAATCAGCAGCTGGGGACCATGCAGTCCCAGATCAAGGAACAACAGCAGACCATCAAGCTCAGCAAGCAGGAGCTTGCCAAGCTAAATACCCAGCTCAAGGCTGACGAGCAGGCCATCTCGGCCGCCGCCGCCAAACTCAACCAGACCAGGCAGCAGTTGAAGCAGAACCAGCAGACGCTGGCGACCCTGCAAAAAGACAAGCTGGCGCTGGAAGTTCAAGCCAAACATCAAAAGCAGTTGCTGGCCAAGCAGGCGGAGAGCGCCTTTCAAGCGGGCAACCACGACTACCTCAAACTGCTGCTCAATCAGCAGGATCCGGCCAAACTGAGCCGCTCCCTCGACTACTACGACTACCTCAACAAGGCCCGCATCGAGGCCATCGACGCCCTGCGCGCCACCCGCGACAAGCTGGCAAAAAACCAGCAGGCAACCAAAGAGACCGAAACCAGACTGCAAACCCTGCTTGCCGAACAGCAGGAGCATCACCAGACCCTGCTGGCCAGCCAGCAGAGCCGCGCCAAGGTGCGTAACCAGTTGCAACAGTCGGTGCAGGATGACGAGCAGAAGCTCACCAAGCTGGTCAAGGCGGAGAAAGCGCTGAAAGCCCGGCTGGAAGAGCTGCGCCGCAAGCGGGAAGAGCAGGAGCGCCGTGAACGGGCCGAGCGGGAGCGGCTGGCCAAGCTGAAAGCGGAGCAGGAGCGTCAGCGCAAGCTGGCCGAACAGCGCCGCGCCGAGCAGCAACGACTCGCCGCCCAGCAGAACAAAACCGTCAAACCGGCGGAACCGGTTGAAGAGGTAGCCAGCACCAAACCGGAGCGTGGCTCGGGCATCAGCAGCGCCGGCCACTACAGCGGCCTCAAGACCAATGGCAGCCTGCGCTGGCCGGTACAGGGGCCGATCCTCATCTCCTACGGTTCGCCGCGCACCGCCCAGCTCAAGTGGAAAGGCACGCTGATCGGCGCCAGCGAAGGGACCCAGGTCAAGGCGGTCGCACCGGGGCAAGTGGTCTATGCCGACTGGCTCGACGGTTTCGGCATGCTGCTGGTGATCGACCACGGTAAGGGCTACATGAGCCTCTACGGTCACAATCAGTCGCTGCTGCGTCAGGTTGGCCAGAATGTGGAACAGGGTGAACCGGTGGCACTGGTCGGTGACAGTGGCGGTCAGGACAGACCGGGCCTCTACTTCGAAATCCGCTATCAGGGCGAGGCGATCAACCCGACAAAATGGCTGGCCAAGGGTTGAGTTAACCCGGCCGACAAGCGCGTCACACGCTCACTAGCAAAAGCCTGCATCACGCAGGCTTTTGTCGTTTCAGGAGTACAGCAACCCGCTGTCGCTCCCATTTGATGAAAAATTACCTAATTTTCGATCGGCTCAAGGAAAGACAACCAGACCGATCTGCTCCAGCAAGGTCTGCTGCTGATCCTCGTTGATCTGCACCCCTTGCAGATCGACCCGCCGCAGATCCAGCCCCGGCAGATCGCACTGGCGCAGATCGCAGCCCTGCAGCTTGAAGCTGGTCCAGTCAATCTGGCCAAACTCGGAGCCGCTGAGATCGGAACCCGCCAGCGAGGCACCGAACAGGTTAGCCCCCTGCCAGCGGTTGCCGGTCAGCTCGCACTTCTCCAGCAGGCAGCCCTCGAAGCTGGCGTAGCTGAAGTTGTTGCCGGTCAGATGGGCCTCGCAGAAGTAGCTTTTGGCGGTGATCTGGTTGGCGAAGCTGGCATGGCTGAAGTTGATACCGACCGCCTGACAGTCGCGCATCTCCAACCCCAGACACTGGCTGCGGCTGCAATCGGCCATGGTGAGATCGCAGCGCAGAAAGCTGGCCTCGCGCAGATCGCTACCCTGCAACAGGCAGCCCCGTTCGCTCTCCCGATCGTAGAAGCTGCAGTCGATGAAGCGGCTATCGCTCAGATCCAGCCAAGAGAAATTACAGCCGATAAAGCGGCACTCCGAGAACTGCTCCCCCTCCACATCCTGTTGCTCGAACCGGACATCCACGAACTGCTTGCCTCTGATCATCGGAAAACTCCTGCAAAAACGGCTTCATATGCTGACTTTATCCGCCAAAAACGGTAATGTTACATGTAACATCCACCCTGGAAAGCCCTATGAGCCCCACCCGCAAGCGCCGCCCCACTCTGCAAGATATCGCCGACCAGACCGGCGTGACCAAGATGACTGTCAGCCGCTATCTGCGCGACCCGCAGACCGTAGCGGAGGGGACCCGCGAGCGGATCGCGGCTGTGGTGGAAGAGCTGGGTTATATCCCCAACCGGGCGCCGGACATTCTCTCCAACGCGACCAGCAAGGCGATCGGCATCCTGATCCCCTCCCTCTCCAACCAGGTATTCTCGGCGGTGATCCACGGCATCGAGTCGGTGACCCGACCGGCCGGTTACCAGACCCTGCTGGCCCACTACGGCTACAGCCCGGAGCGGGAGGAGGAGCAGGTCGCGTCCCTGCTCTCCTATCACGTGGATGGACTGATCCTCTCCGACAGCCAGCACACCGAGCGCACTCGCAAGATGATTGCCACCGCCGGCATTCCGGTGGTGGAGACCATGGATCTGCCGCAAACCCCCATCGACATGGTGGTCGGCATGGATCATAGAGCCGCCGCCCGGGCCATGGTAACAGAGATGCTGCGCCGGGGCCGTCGCAAGGTAATCTATCTGGGGGCGCGGCTCGACGTGCGTACCCAGCTGCGGATGGAGGGTTACTATCAGGCGATGACCGACTTCGGCCTCACCGGCCAGCATCTGCTGACCGAACAATCCTCCAGCTTCACCTTGGGGGGCGAGCTGCTTGATCAGGCGCTGGTACGCTATCCCGACCTCGACGGCCTGTTCTGCACCAACGATGACCTGGCAGTGGGCGCCCTGCTGCAGTGTCAAGCCAAGTGGATCCCGGTACCCCAGCAGATCGCCATCGCCGGTTGCAACGCCCTCGACATCGGCCACGCCATGACCCCCAAGCTGGCCAGTATCGCCACCCCACGGGAAGCGATCGGCCGGGAGGCGGCCACCATGCTGCTGGCTCGTCTCAACGGCCAATCCCAACCCGACACCCGCAAGGATATCGGCTTCTCCCTCTATGTCGGGGAGAGTCTGGGGTAATCCCTTCCCTCACCCACTTAAGTCACGCTGATAGCAAACAGGCCACCCGAGGGTGGCCTGTTTGGTTTTCTGCACAACTGGCGCTTAACGTTTTACCAGCTCAACCGCTTCGCGGGAGAGGCGGGTCACCTCCTCCCAGTTGCCGCTCTTGACCGCATCGGCCGGCAGCATCCAGGAGCCGCCGACGGTGGCGACGCACTTGAGCGCCAGATAGTCGGCCACGTTTTTCGGGCCGATACCGCCGGTGGGGCAGAACTTCACCTGGGGCAGCGGCGCGGCAATGGCGGAGAGCGCCTTGGTACCGCCGTTCGCTTCGGCCGGGAAGAACTTCAGATGGTCGTAGCCCGCTTCCAGCGCCTGCATCACTTCAGACGGAGTAGCCACACCCGGGAGCAGCGGCGCGGTGCTCTTGGCGGCGTGAGCCAGCAGGGCCGGCGTCATCCCCGGGGAGATGACGAAACGGGCACCGGCGGCGACGGCAGCGTCAAACTGCTCGCAGTTGAGCACGGTACCGGCACCGACCATGGCATCCGGCATCGCCTTGGCGATGAGGGCGATGGCATCGAGCGCCACCGGGGTGCGCAGGGTGATTTCGAAGACAGATATGCCGCCGTCGAGCAGCGCCTTGGCCATCGGCAGGGCCTGATCCAGCTCGTTGATAACCATCACGGGTACCAGCGGGGAGGCGGCAAACACCTCGGCCGGGGTCACTTTCCAGTTCTGCATAGCTCTTCCTTAGTCAAAGATGGTAGCGCCACACTCGGCGCTCGATACCGCGCGACGCATCACGCTGAACAGTTCACGGCCCCACCCCTCTTGTTCCAGAGTGAGGTCAATCTCGGCCTGGGTACGGCCACTCAAATCGGTCAGGCAATCGAGGCTGCCGTTTACCGCGTCAACCCGCAGCAGGTCGCCGTCAGCCAGCAGGCCAATGGCCCCGCCGTGCAGCGCTTCCGGAGTGACGTGGATGGCGGCCGGGATCTTGCCGGAGGCGCCGGAGAGGCGGCCATCGGTGACCAGCGCCACCTTGTAACCCGCCTTCTGCAGGTTGCCGAGCACCGGCATCAGCTTGTGCAGCTCCGGCATACCGTTGGCGGCCGGGCCATTGTGGCGCACCACGATCACGGCGTCCTGATTGAGATCGCCCGCCTTGTAGGCTGCTTCCACCGCATGCTGGGAGGAGAAGACCCGCGCCGGCGCTTCAATCACCCGATACTCGGGAGCCACGGCGGAGACCTTGACCACGGCGCGGCCCAGATTGCCTGCCAGCAGCTTGGTGCCGCCAGTGGCCTGGAATACGCTGCCGGAAGGCGACAGCACGCTCGCATCGCCGCTCTCGCCGACCGGCTGCCATACCAGCTGGCCATCCACCAGAGCCGGACGGCTGAGGTAATCCTGCATCTCGCCAAAGACCGGAGTGGCATCCATATGGATCAGCCCCTCTTCGGCCAGACGGCGCATCAGGCCGGGCACGCCGCCCGCCTGTTCGAAGGCGTTGACGTCGGCCGGGCCGTTCGGGTACATGCGAACCAAGAGCGGCACCACGTCGGAGAGATCGCTGATGTCATCCCAGGTCAGTACCAGACCGGCCGCACGAGCCAGCGCCACCATGTGGATGCTGTGGTTGGTGCTGCCGCCGGAGGCGAGCAGGGCCACCAGACCGTTGACCAGCGAACGCTCGTCCAGCACCTCGCTCAGCGGGCGATAGGCCGGGGAACCCGGGATCATGGCGCTGATGCGGCGGGCCGCTTCGGCGGTCAGGGCGCGGCGCAGCTCGCTATACGGGTGCACAAAGGCGGAGCCCGGCAGCATCAGGCCCATGGCCTCGAACACCAGCTGGTTGGTGTTGGCGGTGCCGTAGAAGGTGCAGGTGCCTGCCGCGTGGTAGGCGCCGCACTCCATCTCCAGCAAGGCATCGCGACCCACTTCACCGGCAGCGTACTTCTGACGCACCTTCACCTTCTCGTCATTGCTGATGCCGCTCGCCATCGGGCCAGCAGGAACAAATGCAGTCGGCAGGTGAGCGTGGGAGAGGGCCCCCATGATCTGACCCGGAGCGATCTTGTCGCAGATACCGAGCAGCAGGGTCGCATCAAAGGTGTTGTGAGAGAGCGACAGGGCGGTCGCCTGGGCGATCAGGTCGCGGGAGAAGAGGGACATGTCCATCCCCGGCTGACCCTGGGTCACGCCGTCGCACATGGCGGGCACGCCGCCGGCGACCTGGGCACTGTGGCCCAGCTCGGCCAGTACCGCCTTGATCTGATCCGGATAGCCCTGATAAGGCTGATGGGCGCTCAGCATATCGTTGTAGGCGGTGACGATGCCGACGTTGGCGCGGGTCATATCGAGAATGCGACCCTTCTCGTCACTGCTGCAGGCGGCCACGGCGTGGGCCAGGTTGCCGCAGGCCAGCGCGGCGCGGGTCTTGCCCTGCTCAGCCTGACGCTGGATGCGAGCCAGAAATGCCTGACGACGGGCGACACTGCGCTCGCGGATGCGGGCGGTGACGTCGGAAATTACCTGATGAATCATTGGGCTTGCTCCAATGCTGTGACGGCGCGGTCAACCACCTGTTCGAAGGTGCCGTCTATATCAATGTGGAATACACCGGCTTCGCCATCCGGGCGCTCCAGAGTATCGAACTGACTTTGTACCATGCTTTCACGCATGAAGTGGCCCTTGCGGGCACGCATCCGCTCGAGGATCAGCGGCTGGCTGCCATCGAGGAAGATGAAGCTGACCGACTCGTTGCCTTCGCGGATCTGGTCGCGGTACTTCTTTTTGAGGGCGGAACAGACAATGATGCCGGTCTCGTTCTTCTGCTCGAGACTGTAGGCGGCGTCGCGGATCCGCTCCAGCCAGGGGGCACGATCCTCATCGTTGAGGGGGTTGCCGCCAGCCATCTTCTGGATGTTGGCCTTGGGGTGCAGGTCATCACCATCGATGAACTTGGCGCCCAGCGCTTCGGCCACTTTCAGACCCACGCTGGATTTGCCGCTACCACACACACCCATCACGATAATGCACTTACCCGCCATAATTTGACCTCTGTCCCACTTTTCAAAAAACCAGCTGTTGATGGGTTCTAATCTAACACGTTACCGGTAACATGTTACCGGTAACGATTGAAAATGTGAAGTCTGCCACAGACTGAGCAAACCCATAGTCACCTGGGCATATGATGTTGAGCCCTTGCCATAAATCTAAATAAATCATAAAGATATGGTTTGCCGACGGATCGGCAAGGTGTCACGACTGAACTTGGAAAAAGGAACGCATAACAATGTCTGACCTCTCCCTGATCATGACAGCCGCCGGCTCGATTGTGCTGCTGCTCTTCCTGGTGATGAAGGCCCGGCTCCACGCCGTGGTAGCCCTGATCCTGGTCTCCATGGTGGCGGGTCTCGCCGCTGGCATGAACCCGGCCGATATCGCCGCCACCATCCAGAAAGGGATGGGTGGCACCCTCGGTTTCGTCGCGGTAGTGGTGGCGCTGGGCGCCATGTTCGGCAAGGTGATGGAAGTGACCGGCGCCCTCGACCGGGTAGCCCACACCCTGCTCGGCAAGTTTGGTGTCAAGCGCGCCAATTGGGCCATGGCCCTGACCGGCTTTGTCTGCGCCCTGCCGCTCTTCTTTGACGTGGCCGTGGTGCTGCTGATCGGCGTCGCCTTCGCCATCGTCCGTCGTGGCGGCGGCAGCGTGGTGAAGATCGGTATCGCCCTGCTGGCCGGTATCGCCACCTGCCAGGCCTTCCTTATTCCGGCGCCGGGCCCGATCCTGGTGGCTTCCCAGCTGGGTGCCGACTTCGGCTATATGATCCTGTTCGGCCTGATCGCCGCCGTACCGGCGTTGATCCTGGCGGGCCCGCTGTTCGGTGACTTCATCAGCAAGATCGTCGATGTGCCGCTGCCTGCCGATGCCCAGAACAGCGTCCACGATGACAGCAAATCCCTGCCCTCCTTCGGGCTGGCCATGGGCCTCATCGGTCTGCCGCTGCTGCTGATCGGCCTCAAGACCATCGTCGGTCGTTTCGTCGAGGCGGGCTCCACCCTGCACAACTGGCTGGAGTTCATCGGTCACCCCTTCACCGCCATCATGGTCGCCTGTCTGGCCGCCTTCTATCTGCTGGGTATTCGCCGCGGCATGTCCCGTGACGAGGTGATGAGCGTCTGCAACAGCGCCATCCAGCCCGCCGGTGTCATCATCCTGGTGACCGGTGCCGGTGGCGTGTTCAAGCAGGTGCTGGTTGATTCCGGTGTGGGTGCAGCCCTTGGCAACATGCTGGCCGACTCCGGTCTGCCCATCGTCGCGCTGGCCTTCATTCTGGCCGCTGCGGTACGGGTGATTCAGGGCTCCGCCACCGTCGCCATGCTGACCGCCTGCGGTCTGGTGCTGCCGATGCTGGAACCCCTCGGCCTCAACGGTGCCCAGCTGGCAGCCGTCACCATCGCCATCGGCGGCGGTGCCATCGTGCTCTCCCACGTCAACGACTCCGGTTTCTGGCTGGCCAACCGTTATCTTGGCCTCACCGAGAAGCAGACCCTGCAGACCTGGACCGTGATGGAGACCATCATCGGCACCACCGGCGGCGTGATGGCGATGATCATCTACAGCTTCCTCTGACAAGGGCGAAATGCTGACAAAAAGGCCTCACTCGTGAGGCCTTTTTCATCTTTCTGATGATTCTTTCTTTGGCTGAGAGGGCGAGATTGCTAGAATCGCCTATTCATCGCTCCGAGTGGAACGCTTAACCCCGTGATTTCAGGTTTATCTATGCATTCATCGGCCCATTATCGACAACTGCTGGCGCGCCTGCCCCAGATCGCCGTCGCAGCGGATCAGTTTGAAGTGCTCTACAGCGCCCAGGATTTCAAACGCCGCATTCTTGCGCTTATCGCCAGTGCCACCCGGCGCATCTATCTGGTCGCGCTCTATCTGCAGGATGACGAAGCAGGCCGGGAGATCCTCTCCGCCCTCTACGCCGCCAAGCAGCGCAATCCGGCCCTCGACATCAAACTGTTCGTCGACTTCCACCGTGCCCAGCGCGGCCTGATCGGCAAAGGCAAGCAGGGCGGCAACCACCTGATGTATCAGGCCATGGCTGCCGAACACGAGCACCAGATCGAAATCTACGGCGTGCCGGTCAAAGGGCGCGAGCTGCTCGGCGTGCTGCACCTCAAGGGCTTCATCTTTGATGATGTGGTGCTCTACTCCGGCGCCAGCCTCAACGATATCTACCTGCACCAGCAGGATCGCTACCGCTTCGATCGCTATCACCAGATCACCAGCCCGGAGCTGGCCCGCAGCATGGTCAACTATGTGGATGACCTGTTCGTGAAGAGCGACGCGGTGCAACGACTGGATCACAGCGACATCCCCAGCGCCAAACAGCTGAAGGGGCCTATCCGCCGCTTCAAGCAGAGCCTGCGCCAGAGCCAGTACCGTTTCAGCACCATGCCGGTCAACACTCAGGAAGTGGCCGTCACCCCCATGGTGGGTCTGGGCAAGCGCAACAATCAGCTCAACCTGATGATCCGCAATCTGGTGCGCGCCACCGAGCGGGAGATCTTCATCTGCACCCCTTACTTCAACCCCCCCAAGGAGTTGAGCAAGGATATCGAGGATCTGCTGCAGCGCGGTTGCAAGGTGACCATCGTAGTGGGCGACAAGACCGCCAACGACTTCTTCATTCCACCGGAAGAGAAGTTCTCGACCATAGGTGGCCTGCCCTATCTCTACGAGACCAACCTGCGCAAGTTTGCCGAGCGCAACCAGCGTCACATCGACGACGGTCGCCTCAACCTGATGCTCTGGTGTTGCGAGCGCAACTCCTACCATCTCAAGGGGATCTTCGTGGATGACGAGTGGGCCCTGCTCACCGGCAACAACCTCAACCCCCGCGCCTGGGCGCTGGATCTGGAGAACGGCCTGCTGGTGCACGATCGTCGCCACCTGCTGCGTCCCCAGTTCAACGCGGAGCGGGAGAACATCCTGACCAACACCAAGCGGATCAGCCACTTCGATCAGGTGGAACAGATTCAGGACTACCCGGAACAGGTGCGCAAGCTGCTAGGACGGATCCACCGGGTCAAGGCCCATCTGCTGCTCAAGCGCATCATCTGACCCCAGGCGCCATGCGCCCGCACCTTGCCTGTTGGCAGCCACACAAAGGCCTCCCGTTTTCGGCAGGTCTTTGTTATATCCGCCGTTTCCCCCGCCTTGACGGCCCTGCCAGCAGCAACTCGGCTTGCATCGGCCCCTCAACAACCCCTATCATCTGGACATATTTACAGTGTTTTCGGGCATCTAATTGATGAAATTGGATAAAATTCCTCTCGATAGCCTCAAGGGTGTCGGCAGCAAGATGCTGGAGAAGCTCGAGCGGCTGGGGCTGGCCACGGTACAGGATCTGCTGTTCCACCTCCCCCTGCGCTACGAGGACCGCACCCAGGTATGGCCCATCGGCGATCTGCCGCCCGGGCTGCACGGCGCCGTCGAGGGCGAAATCCAGGACACTCAGCTGGTGATGGGACGCCGCCGCATGATGGTCTGTCGCATCAGCGACGGTACCGGCACCCTCACCCTCCGCTTCTTCAACTTCACCGCCGCCCAGAAGAACAGTCTGGCGGCGGGCCGTCTGATCCGCTGCTTTGGCGAGGTGCGCCCCGGCAAATACGGGCTGGAGATGGCCCACCCCGAGTACAAGCTGCTCGGCGAGGAGCAGGCGGGTCAGACCGAAGAGGCGCTCACCCCCGTCTACCCGACTACCGAAGGGCTGCGCCAGCTCACCCTGCGCAACCTCACCGATCAGACGCTGGCCCAGCTCGACCTCTACGGCGTGGAGGAGCTGCTGCCCGCCGGCCTCTACCCCCAGCAGATCGATCTGGCCGCGGCCCTGAAGCTGCTGCACCGTCCGCCCCCCTCGGTGGCGCTGGCCCTGCTCGAGAGCGGCCAGCACCCGGCCCAGCAGCGGCTGGTGCTGGAGGAGCTGCTGGCCCACAACCTCTCGGTCTTGAAAGTGCGCGCTCAGGCACAAACCCAGCTGGCCCGCGCCCTCAAACCGGCACCTGCCCTGGTGGAGCAGCTGCTCGGCGCCCTACCGTTCACCCCCACCGGCGCCCAGAACCGGGTGGTGGCGGAGATCGGCCGGGATCTGCAACAGAGCCACCCCATGATGCGGCTGGTGCAGGGGGATGTGGGCTCCGGCAAGACGCTGGTCGCAGCGCTGGCGGCCCTGCAGGCTATCGGCAACGGCTGTCAGGTGGGCTTGATGGCGCCGACCGAGCTGCTGGCGGAACAGCACGCCATCAACTTCGCCAAGTGGCTGGAGCCGCTCGGCATCGGAGTCGGCTGGCTGGCGGGTAAGCAGAAAGGCAAGGCGCGGGAGGAGGCGCTGGCCGCGATCAAAGATGGCAGCGTCAAGATGGTGGTGGGCACCCACGCCATCTTTCAGGAGCAGGTGGTGTTCCAGCGTCTGGCGCTGGTCATCATCGATGAACAGCACAGATTCGGGGTGCATCAGCGCCTCGCCCTGCGCGAGAAAGGGGAGCGGGAAGGGGTACATCCCCATCAGCTCATCATGACCGCCACCCCCATCCCCCGCACCCTGGCGATGACCGCCTATGCCGATCTCGACACCTCGGTCATCGACGAGCTGCCGCCGGGCCGAACCCCCATCACCACAGTCGCGCTGCCCGACAGCCGTCGCGGCGATGTGATCGAGCGGGTCAAGCTCGCCTGCACCGAGGGCAAGCAGGCCTACTGGGTCTGCACCCTGATCGAGGAGTCGGAGGTGCTGGAGTGTCAGGCTGCCGAGGATACCGCCGCCGAGCTGCAGAACCTGCTGCCCGGCCTGCATATCGGGCTGGTGCACGGCCGGATGCGGCCGGTGGAGAAACAGCGGGTGATGGAGGAGTTCAAGGCGGGCATACTGCAACTGCTGGTCGCTACCACCGTCATCGAGGTGGGGGTGGATGTGCCCAACGCCAGCCTGATGATCATCGAGAACCCGGAGCGACTGGGGCTGGCCCAGCTGCACCAGCTGCGCGGGCGGGTTGGCCGTGGTGCGGTAGCCTCTCACTGCGTGCTGCTCTATCATGCCCCCTTGTCCAAGACGGCCCAGAGCCGGCTCGGGG
This sequence comes from Aeromonas sp. 11P, assembly GCF_051920165.1. Lineage (NCBI taxonomy): Bacteria > Pseudomonadati > Pseudomonadota > Gammaproteobacteria > Aeromonadales > Aeromonadaceae > Aeromonas > Aeromonas sp. 11P. Next base: position 3,099,392 of record NZ_JBQBDJ010000004.1, on the reverse strand, counting down.
TGTTGCGGGAGACCAACGACGGCTTCCTCATCGCCCAGCGCGATCTGGAGCTGCGCGGCCCGGGCGAGTTGCTCGGCACCCGCCAGACCGGTCTGGCCGACCTCAAGATCGCCGATCTGGTACGCGACCAATCGCTCATCCCGCAGGTGCAGAAGATGGCGCGCTTCCTGATGGACCGCCACCCAAACCATGTCGAGCCCTTGATACGACGCTGGCTCGGCCTGCGGGATCACTACTCGAATGCTTGACCAAGGCAGATGCAGAAGATGGTCACATTGCCTGATGGATAGGCACCCAAACCATGTCGAACCCTTGATACGGCGCTGGCTCGGTCTGCGGGATCACTACTCCAATGCCTGACCAAGCAACAGAAACAGGAGGAAAGCACTGATGAATTCCTGGCTGCGCGGTCTGCTCTACACCCTTGCCTTCCTGTTGCTCTTTGTCTGGGTCGGGCTTGGCCTGTTCGATGCCGAGCGGGCCAAGGGGCCCATCGCCGGCTGGCTCAGCCAGCAGACCGGCGTGCCTGTCACCATAGGCCGGCTGGTGTTCAACCCGCTCCACCCCTACACCCTGCTGGCGGAGCAGGTGAGTTACGGCAACGCCGTGACCCTCGACAAGATCTATCTCGAGATAGAGAGCATCGACTGGCTGAACCGGGACGTGCGCATCGCCCATCTCGACCTCATCCGCCCGGCCATCAAGCTGCCGCTGCCCAACCAGCTGCCGAGCCTGCCGGTGCACTCCCTCACCATCGCCGACAGCACCATAGACCGGCTCAGTCTGGAGAGCCCCGAGCTGACCCTGCGCGGCCTCAATGCCACCCTGAGCGACTGGGAGCTGATCGACCCGAAACGGCAACCACAGGCCAACCTGAGCCTCAATATCGGTCAGCTGGAGACCCCGCAATTCACCTTCGCCCGCCTCAACCTGCAAGGACGGCTGGAGGGGGAAGTGCTGCACACCGACAAGCTGGTGACCAACCTGTTCGACGGTCTGCTGGAGACCGGCATGGTGCTGGACTGGCCCGCCCGCACCCTGCAACTGCATGACCTCAAGGCACGCGGCATGCGGGTGGAGCTGGGGGATCTGACACAACAAGGCTTCCCGCAGCGCTTCCCGTTGCAAAGGGTGTCGCTGGATCGCGGCCAGCTGGACGGCGTCAGCCTCAACGACATCAATCAGGAGCTCTCCTTCAACAACTTCAGCGGCCAGCTCACCGCCTTCAACTGGCAGGCGGGCAACCAGCCCACCGGCTATCTGAGCGGCACCCTGGGGGACATGGGCCGCGGCCTGTTCCAACTGGAGGAGATCAAGGGCAAGCTCGCCTTCTCGCCCCAGCAGATTGACGGCGAACTGCAGGGCAAGGCCTATGAAGGGGCGTTCAATGTCGAGCTCTCCCTCGATACCCAGCAGCAGAAGCTGACCCTGAAAGACGTGGCGCTGAGCGGCATGGATATCAGCCTGCCACAAGGGTGGTGGCAGGATTGGCAGAGCTGGCGCCCGCAGCAGGTCGATATCCGCAAGCTGGCGTTCGACAAGCTCAAGGTGCTCTCCTTCGACGATACCCTGCCCCTGTCGCTGACCGGCTGGCAGCTCTATCTGAGCGATCTCGCCCTGCGCGATAACCAGCCCGGCCCGCTGCTCGGCCGTGCCCGCATCGAGAGCAAGTGGTTCGAGCTGGTGTGGGATGGCCTCAGCGCCCGTAACGGCGAGCTGGATGGGGAGCTGACCCCCAGCTCCTGGCAACTGGGCAAACTCACCAGCTCGCTGCCGGATGAGGGCACCCTCAGTCTGAGTGGCCAGTGGGGCCGCGAACCAGGCCAGAGCAGCCGCCTCCAACTGCAGGCGACCAAGCTGGATCTGCAGCAATGGGGCAAGATATTCCACTCCCCGGTCTCGTTCGCTGGCAAGGCGGACGTGAGCGCCGATCTGCAAGCCGAACAGGGCAAAACGGCGGGCGAGTGGCGCCAGACCCTGCAGGGCAGCTTTGCCCTCGATGCCGACGAGCCGTTCTGGGACAAGGTGAAGATAGATCCGCTGCTGGATGAGTGGTTCAAGGGGGCGACCCCGCCCACCCTGACGCCGGATCAGCTGTGGCAGGCGATGCAGGAGGGTGACACCCCCTTCTACCGCATCAAGCTGCAGGGCAAGATCGACAAGGGGCAACTGCAGATCGAACAGGCTGGCGCTTCCACCATCACCCATCTGCTGGCACTGCAAGGGGGGATCGATCTGGTCAACGAGCAGTGGCAGATCGATCTGGGGGTGCTCAATGGCAACCGCTGCGCCGAGCTGCTCGGCCAGTGGCGTGGACCGCTGACGGAACCCACGTTGGCCTGGAGCTTCCCGCAGAAGCAGGACGCCTGCGGCTGGGAAGTGGGAGTACGCTATCCGCCGCAAGGCAACAGCGCCCCGCTCTGGCGACCGGCTCCCGCACCGAAAGCCCAAAACCAGGCCCAAGTGCAGACCCAAGCCGGGCAGACAAGCGACAGTCAGCAAGGGTAAAAACAGACAAGGCCTCATGATGAGGCCTTGTTGTTTGATGGGGAAACGACGCGGTTACTGGCCCGGACGGCGCGGCGGCAGCACCACGTAGTGGCCGCAGAACTCCACCGCCAGCTTGCTGCCGCTGAACAGCTGGATCTTGAGGCTGAAGGTGGCAGGCTCCCCCCGTTTGAGCGGCTGCAGCACGGCGGGCATCCCCTCACGGGCTACCCGCGCCTCCGGCTCCTCATCGACCGGGCCATGATATTTGATGGTGCTCTCGGTCAGCACCGGCTCGCCCACCAGCCCCTCCTCTTTAAGCTGCAGCCAGATCAGCCCCCAGCCCGCCAGCACGCACTGGCTGTAGACACTGCCGGCGAACATGCTGCCATGCACGTTGAAGTTGGCCGCCAGATTGGCCTTGAGGTGGAAAGTCTGGCCATCGTAGTGGCTGATGTGCATCCCCATCTTCTCGCTGATGGGTACCCCGCGCGACCAGCGGGTGGTGAGATCCTGACACCACTCCGGCCGGTACTGGATAGTCTGCAACGGGCTCAGGGATTTGATCATCTGGCGATGGGGAATCCGGCCGAAGGAGACGGGGCCGCCCCCCACTTCAAGAAAGCCGCACTTGCGATAGAACTCCACCGCCTCCTGACGGGCATTCATCACCAGCCGTTTCACCTTCTCGCTGCGGGCCAGCTCCTCGAGATCCTCTACCATTTTGGCGCCCAGCCCTTGACCGCGATATTCGGGACGCAGCGCCATAAAGCGGATCTGCGCCTCGTCACCGCCGATAAAGAGGCGGCCCACCGCGATGGGAGTGCCATCGGGTGCCAGCATCAGCCGGTGAATGGCGACGGTGTCGTACTCGTCCCGCTCGGAACCGACGGGCAGATTGAAGGGCTTACGCAGAAGTTCCCAGCGCAACTGGTAGTAGGCATCCAGCTCGGCGACTGTCTGAGGGGTGACTACCCGGTACATAGTTTCATCCTTGAGTTACACTGGTCGGAAACCATCTTGCCGTGCAAATTCATGGACTTCAATCTGCAAGCGTACCAAGCCGATCACTTGTTGCACCTCAGCGTCAAACCCCAGCGCCGCCTCACGGTACAGGAAAATGACCAGCACCGCTGGCTGGAGATAGACGGCGTGGTGCAATCCGCCATGTTGCTCGCCGACCCCGCCGCCCTCTGTCTGCCCCATCAACGGGTCATCGCCTGCCTGCTGCCGGAGCAGGCCACCCGGATCCTAGAACTGGGTCTGGGTGGCGGCGATCTCACTCGCCATCTCTGCCAACGCTGGCCCGATGCTCGCCACGAATGCGTCGACCTCGACGAAGAGGTGCTGACCGTTTATCAGCAGTTTTTCCAGCATCAGGAGAGCGATGAACGCGCCGCTCCGGCACTCCATCAGGCCGATGCCCTCGCCTTTCTGGAGCAGAGCGAACAGCAGTACGATCTCATCCTGCTCGATCTCTTCAGTCAGGATGGCAACCCGCTGCTGCTGTTTCAGGAGCGGCTCTACCGAGCGCTGGCTCCCCGCCTCAGCGGCACCCTGGTGATCAACCTGCTGCCGCGCACCGCGCTTGAGCTAACCCACGCCCTGACACTGATAGAACAGTGGATTGGCCCAGCCACCCCCTATCCGGTCACAGGGCTCATCAACGTGATTGTCCACGTCATACCGCGGGATCAGGCATTCTCAGACCTGTAGCCAGAAGGTAACCGGGCCGTCGTTGACCAGCGCCACCTTCATGTCGGCGGCAAAACGCCCGGTTGCGGTCGGGATGCCGCTGGCGGCGGCCTTGGCCACGAAGTAGTCATAGAGGCGTTCGGCCTCGCTCGGGTGGGCACCGCAGGAGAAGCTCGGGCGCATCCCGCTCTTGGTGTCGGCCGCCAGGGTAAACTGTGAGACCACCAGCAGACTGCCGCCGATCTGGCTGACATTGAGGTTCATCTTGCCATTCTCGTCACTGAAGACCCGATAGCCGCTCACCTTGTGCAGCAGCTTGTCGGCCTTGGCCTCATCATCCCCCTGCTCCACCCCGAGCAGCACCAACACCCCCTGACCGATGGCGCCGGTCACCTCCCCCTCGACGGTCACGCAGGCCTCGCTGACCCGCTGAATCAGTGCAATCACATCCCTCTCCTCTCAAAACAGAACGACCGCCCCAGCTCGATTGCAGGGGCGGTCGTCGATGCTACCAATAAACCGGTGGCCAAGGCGATGGCTTAGCCAAGCTCCTCGCTCGCCGGCTTCTCGTACTCGCCGAGGCAGGCGGTAGTCTCCGCACCAAGCAGCACCACCAGCCAACTCAAATAGACCCAGACAAACAGGATCGGGATGGTGGCCAGCGCGCCGTAGATGGCCTGATAGGATGGGAAGCTGGTGATGTAGATGGCAAAGCCGCGCTTGGCCAGCTCGAACAGGGTCGCCGCCACCAGCGCGCCGATAAAGGCGTGGGCCAGACGCACCTTGCAGTTCGGTACCACGGTATAGACCAGCAGGAAGGTGAGCACCGAGAAGAGGAACGGCAAGCCGCGCAGCAGCAGATAGCCGATGCCGAACAGGCTCTCGGCGCCAAACAGCCGCAGCGAGAAGATGTAGGAGGAGATGGCGATACTGGCCCCGATAAGCACGGGCCCCAGGGTGAGGATCATCCAGTACATGGCAAACGCCTGCGCCAGCGGGCGGCCCTGGGTCGAACGCCAGATGTAGTTGAGGTTCTTGTCGATGGCGGAGATCAGCATCAGCGCCACCACCACCAGCGCCCCGATCCCCACCGCAGTGGTGTTGGTGGCATTGGCGACGAAGCCGTCGATGTACTCCTTGAGCACCTCTCCCGCCGTCGGTACGAAGTTGTGGTAGACGAACTGCTCCATCGCCTGTTTGAGGCTCTGGAAAACCGGGAAGGCTGACATCATGCCAAAGACCACGGCGATCATCGGCACCAGTGAAAGCAGAGTGACATAGGCCAGATAACCGGCAGTGACCGTCAATCTGTCCTGCTGGAAACGGCCCCAGACAAACTGGGCAAAGTGGCGACCATCATGGCGCAAGAAGGAGAGGGCGTGGGCCAAACGGCCGCTGACAGGCTGCTGCATCTTGATTCTCGTTAGCGTCATAGTGGCAATATTGTGTCAGAGGAGAGCGCTGTTTGACCACCTTTGAACCCGATTTGCCCCCATCTCCCCCGACCTGTCACCCGGCTGGCGTCTCTGGCTGTCGCCAGAAGCAGAGATAAAAACGGCCCCGCTATGGGGCCATTTGCAACGCCGGATTACAGCATGTAGTCCGCAGGAAGCTCGATGCGGGCGACGCCGGAGGCCACCGCCGCCAGCGCTACGGCGCGGGCTACGCGCGGCAGCAGACGGGCATCCATCGGCTTGGGAATGACATAATCCTTGCCAAAGGCGAGCTCGCTGACCCCGGCGGCGGTCAGCACCTCGGCCGGCACCGGCTCCTTGGCCAGCGCACGGATCGCCTCGACCGCGGCAATCTTCATGGCATCGTTGATGCGGCTGGCACGGGCATCCAGGGCACCGCGGAAGATGAAGGGGAAGCAGAGCACGTTGTTGATCTGGTTCGGGTAGTCGGAGCGACCTGTGCCCATGATTAGGTCGCTGCGCACCCCGTGGGCCAGCGCCGGCTTGATCTCCGGATCCGGGTTGGAACAGGCGAAGATCACCGGATTGGGCGCCATCAGGGCGACCGCTTCGGCGGGCAGCACATCGGGGCCGGAAACACCGACAAACACATCCGCCCCTTCGATGACATCCATCAGGGTACGCAGCGGGGTCTCGTTGGCGAAGCGCTGCTTGTACTTGTTGAGATCGCTGCGGCCGGTGTGGATAACGCCCTGACGATCCAGCATGAAGATGTTGTGCGCTCTGGCGCCACACTTGATCAGCAGGTCCATGCAGGCGGTGGCGGCAGCCCCCGCCCCCATGCAGACGATGCGGCTGTCGCTGATGAGCTTGCCCTGCACTTCCAGCGCATTGAGCAGACCGGCAGCGGTGACGATGGCGGTACCGTGCTGGTCATCATGGAACACCGGAATATCGCAGCGCTCGATCAGCGCCTGCTCGATCTCGAAACACTCAGGTGCCTTGATATCTTCCAGATTGATGCCGCCGAAGGTATCGGCGATGGCTGCGACCGTGTCGATGAACTGCTGGCTGGTCTCGTGCTTCACCTCGATGTCGATAGCATCGATGCCGGCGAAGCGCTTGAACAGCAGGGCCTTGCCCTCCATCACCGGCTTGGAAGCGAGCGGCCCCAGATTGCCCAGACCCAGAATGGCGGTGCCGTTGGAGATGACGGCCACCAGATTGCCTTTGCCGGTATAGCGGTAGGCATCGGCCGGATTGGCAGCGATCTCGCGTACCGGCTCGGCGACACCCGGGCTGTAGGCCAGCGCCAGATCGCGGGCGGTTTCGGCGGGCTTGGTCAGGGCGATGGCAATTTTGCCCGGTACGGGCTGGGCGTGGTAATCGAGTGCTTCTTGACGCAGATCGGACATGGGGGACCCCGATGTGGTTGGTGCAAATGAGGTGCCGGCAGGGGGCACGCAGAAGGGCGGGGATCATAAAAGAAAGCGGCGGGCATGCCCAGCAGATCATGCTGCCGTCAGCCAGATCAGACCAGTTATCTCAGCACCTTACCCCGCCCATACCTACCACTTTAGTTATAGATCCTGCTGCGTGGGGTAAAAATGGCGCAAAAAAGGCGGCAAGTTGGCCTTGCCGCCCTTTCTGTCAGAGCTGTAGACCTGACTCAGTTGCCCAGATAGACCGGCAACAGATTTGCCATCGACAGGAAGTGGAACAGCGCGGTCGCCAATCCGAACAGGATCAGCAACCAGGCCACCAGCTTGCCACCCGGGGTGACGAAGTGGGGTGTCACTTCGCCCCGCTCGGCCCGCGCCCGGGTGCGCAGCACCAGCAGTGCCGGGATGATGCAGGTCCAGATGGTGGCAGCGGCACCGGCATAGCCGATGGCCAGCAGGAAGCCAAACGGGAAGAGCAGGGAGAGCAGCAGCGGCGGCAGGAAGGTGACCGCCCAGGTCTTGCAGCGACCGGCGCGGCTGTTATCGAACTTGAACAGATCAGCCAGATAGTCGAACACCCCGAGCCCCACCCCGATAAAGGAGGAGAGGATGGCCGCCATGGAGAAACCGTTAATGGCGCTGGCCACCTTCTCCGATTCGATCACCCCTGAAAGCGCGGAGAGCAGCACACTCACGTCACCTCCCTTGGCAATCACGGGAGCAAAATCCTGACGAGGCAGGTTGCCGAAGATCCCCAGCAGCCAGAGCACGTAGAGCGCCAGCGCGATCAGGGTTCCCCCCAGAATGGCCCATCTGGCCTGCTGCTCGTTCTGGTAGTAGGCACGCAGGGAAGCAACAGAGTGGTGATAACCAAACGAGGTGAGCGCCACCGGCAGCATCGCCATGGCATAAGGGGCATAGCGACTCTCGCTGCCCGCCAGATCGAGCAGGGTCGGCAGCTTGATACTGCCGAGCAGACCGGCCACACCGAGGGCGAAACTGAGGATCATGAAGGCGATCAGCACCACAGAGATGCGGTCAACGGCGCGAGTCGAGTGCCACACCACCGCAGAGAAGAGTGCCACGAACAGCACGGACGCGAGCTTGCTGTCGATCCCCAGAATCCCCTGCAGGATGGCACCGGAGGAGGTGATATAGGCGTAGAGCAGAATGCCGCCAACAAAGTAGACCGAGAGGTTGTTGAGGAGATTGAGCTTCTCCCCCAGCAGCTCGCGGGTCACGGTATTGAAGGAGACCCGCATGTCGTGGTGCTGGAAGGATTCCAGCAGCATCCAGCCGGAGAGGGTCATCATCACCATGGTGACGGTCAGTGCCAGCACCGACCAGAGGGTCCACGCCCCCGCCCCCGAACTCGGCAGACCGAGCATGCCGGCTCCCACGCAGACGCTGGCAATGATGCAGGCGCCCCCCAAAATTGACGGTTTTTTCTTCATAATCCCTTCTTTTTCTGACTGATTATCTATCCGCGGTAAACAAGACCGCGGCATGATGCCAGCCTTTGCCATGAGACGCCTACCACTATCTGCCATAACCGGGCATGGCCGCCGCATAAAAAGTGCCCCGAACGGGGCACTCTATCAGCGGGAATGATGTGAAGAGGGTTAATCCATCACCGGGATACCTGCCCTCGCCTCGGCCTGACGGGCGATGGCCTCGGTCATCCCCTGAAAGATAAAGAGGTGGAACGGCAGCATGGCGAGCCAGTAGGCCAGCCCCCAAGCGCCCTGCGGGTGCCAGTGAGCGGTGACCCGGATGCGGGTCAACCCGGACTCCTCCGGCAGGATGTTGAACTCCAGCCGCCCGACGCCCGGGGCCTTCATGTTGAACAAGAGATCGAGCCTGCGCCCCTCATCCACCCCGAGGATCTGCCAGGAGTCGAGCATATCCCCCTTCACGAAACGATCCGGATTGGTGCGGCCACGGGTGCGGGCCGGGCCGCCGATCAGATGATCCATCCATTCGCGCACCACCCACAGCTCGTTCATGTAGAAGTAGCGCTGCTCACCCCCCAACTGCTGCAACACCTGCCACACCACCTCGGGAGAGGCGAGGCAGATGGCCTCGCCGCTGGCGGTGCGATCGTAAAAACCATATTCGGGATGGCGCCAGCGCAGGCCGAGGGGGGTCTCCTGCCCCTGCTGTTCGGCACCCAGCTTCTGCTCCAGCGCCAGACTTTCCGCCAGCGCCTCGTCGAAGCTGAGCAGGGTCTGGGGCAGCAGGGCGCGCAGCGGGCCGTCATCGGCTGGAATGTCGTGCTTGAGACCCCCCACCAGCGCCTTGGCCACCGGCTGCGGCACCGAGGTGACAAACTGCAGCCACCAGGCAGAGAGGCGCGGACTCAGAAACGGGATGGGAATGATGGGGCAGCGCTTGCCGATATGGGCGGCGAACTTCTGCAACTGCTGCTGATAGCTGAGCAGCTCGGGGCCGACCGCATTGAAGATGCGGCCATCCACCTCATCGGCCTCTACCAGCCCGCCCAGATAGTGCAGCAGGTTGGAGAGCGCAATCGGCGGCGTGCGCGAGCGCACCCATTTCGGCGTCACCATCATTGGCAGGTTGAATACCAGATCCCGCATCACCTCGAACGCCGCCGAACCGGGCCCGATGATGATGCCGGCACGTAGCTCAACCGTCGGCACGCCAGATTCGCGAAACAGCTCGCCACAGTGGCGGCGGGAGTTGAGATGGCGGCTGTTGCACTGCTCGGGCTGGATCGCCCCCAGATAGATGATGCGGCGCACCCCGGCGGCGCGGGCAGCGGCCGCGAAGTTCTTCACCCCCTGCTGCTCCAGCCGGTGAAAATCGGCCCCCGCCCCCATGGCATGCACCAGATAGAAGACGGTATCTATGCCCGCCAGCGCAGGCAGCAGGGTGATGGGCTTGAGGCTGTCGGCGAGGCGAAACTCGACCCCCTCAGGCAAGCGGCAGGGACGGCGCGCCCCGGCAATCACCCTGTAGCCCAGCGTTTGCAGGTGAGGCACCAGATAGGAGCCTATATAGCCCGCAGCCCCCATCACCAGACAATTTCTCATCCTCTCTTCCTCTTCACATGTTGCGCCCTGCGCTTGGGCAAACGGGCTAGCCCCCGCATGCCCATCATCCTGCCACGCCACCACCTTGTAACCTAGTACTAACCACCTCCCTGATTAGTCCGATTTGGTGTTAAGCCCAGCTTACTTCCTGGTCGATAACTGACCAGATGTATAGCGCCGAGGGCGAACGTATGCGCATCGATCACTACGACCTCCAGGGGGAGGTGCAATACCGGCAGCAACAGGCCCAGAGCCGCAAGGTGCGCAACCTCGGGCCCGTGCCACCCGCCGTCAATCCACCGGAAGGCAACAGCACGGCAGCGGCCGGCGAACGCCGCAGCACCCTGACCCTAACCAGCGCCCTGACGCTGCAAACCGCGAGGCAATCGGCCGCCAGCCAGCAAGCGACAACGCCTCCCGCACCACCCGCAGGGGAAGTCGGCAAAGAGCAGGATGGCATTCCCGACGATGGGCTGGATAACCGCCAGCGGCTGATCAAGCTGATGATCGAGGCGATGCTGGGCCACGAAATCGAGCTGCCCAAGCCGATCAAACCCTCCGAAGAAGGGAGCGAAGGGGTGACGCAAGGAGACGCCGCTGCTCAGGCCGCCGAGCCGGATCAACTGGTGGAGGTGACGGACACCCTGCTGCAACAGGAGCAGCTCAACGTGGTGGCATCAGCCAGCGTAGCGACTCGGGATGGTCAGACTATTCAGCTCGATCTCGGCTTTGTGCTCGACTGGCGTCAGCTGGAAGTGAGCCAGCGGCGCACCACCCTCCATGCCCTCAAGGATCCGCTGGTACTCAGTCTGGATGGCAAGATTGCCGATCTGACCGAGGCACGGGTCACTTTCGATATTGATCAGGATGGCAAGGAGGATAGCCTGCCGGGTCTGCGGGAAGGGAGCGGCTTTGTGGCGCTGGATCGCAATGGCAACGGCACCATAGACGATGGGGGCGAGCTGTTTGGTGCTCGCTCCGGCAATGGCTTCGGCGAGTTGGCCACCCTGGATGAGGATGGCAACGGGGTGCTGGACGAGGGGGATAGCCAGTTTTCAGCCCTGCAGTTCTGGCATCCGGAGCACGCCCCTATCGCGCTGGTCGAACTGGGGATCGGCGCCATCCTGCTACGCCCCCTCGACACCCCCTTCAACCATCTGGGGGAGAGCGGCAATCAGGGGGTGCTGCGCCAATCCGGCCTCTATCTCACCGAACAGGGTAAAGGAGGCTGGGTGCAGCAGATCGATCTGCGGGTCTGAGCCTTGAAATGAAATCACCCATCGGTCGCTGACGAGCTCTGCCAGCGACCGGCTCCGGCACTATCAATTCAGCTCGGTGGGGTCGATATCCAGACTCCAGCGCACCCTTTTGGTCTCAGGCCAGCCTTCCAGCTCCTTCACCGCCCAATCCAGCAGTTGGGCCAGCGGTGCCCGGTTCGGCCCCTGCACCAGCAACTGCATGCGGAACTTGCCCGCCTTGCGCTCCATAAAGCCGCTGATGGGCCCCAGCACCTGAACGTGGGGATAGCGGGCGCTGCGCAGGGTATCGGCGAGGCGGGAGAGGAACAGCTGCACCTCGTCGCGGCCGTTGGCCTCAGTCCGAAACAGCCCCTGATAGCTGAAGGGCGGCAGCCCCAGCAGGCGACGCTCTTTCAGCGCCGTGTCGGCGAAGTGGCCGTAACCGTTCTGGGTCAAATCCTGCAGCAGGGCATGTTCCGGATGGTGGCTCTGCAGCACTACCAACCCGGGTTTGCTGGCGCGACCGGCGCGGCCCGCCACCTGGGTGTAAAGCTGGGCCAGCTTCTCGGCGGCGCGAAAATCGGCGCTGAACAGGGCACCATCCACATCCAGCAGACCCACCAGCGTCACATCCGGAAAGTGGTGGCCCTTGGCGAGCATCTGGGTGCCGATCAGGATCTTGTACTTGCCCGCCTTGATGTCGCCGAGATGGGTCTCCAGCTCCCCCTTGCGGCGGGTGTTGTCCCGATCGATGCGCACTACCGGATATTGCGGGAACACAGTGGTAAGCAGCTGTTCCAACTGCTCGGTGCCCACTCCCGATCCAATCAGCTCGTTGCTGCCACACTCGGGGCAGTGGTGGGGCAAGGGACGCACGCTGTCGCAGTGGTGGCAATGCAGCCGCCGCCCGGCCTGATGCCAGGTGTACCAGGCGTCACAGCGCTCGCAGGCGGCGCTCCAGCCACACTGGTGACAGATCAGAGCCGGGGCATAGCCACGGCGGTTGAGAAACAGCATCACCTGATTGCCCGCCGCCAGATGCTCTGCCATCAGCTGCTCCAGCTGGGGAGAGAGCCCGGCCTGCAGCCGCACGTTCTTGATATCCAGAATCACCTGCCGGGCGGTCTGGGCATTGCCAGCACGGCGGGTCAGGGCGAGGTGGTGATACTTGCCGCTGCGGGCGTTGTGCAGCGTCTCCAGCGACGGGGTAGCCGAGCCAAGCAGGATCGGAATACCGGCACGATGGGCCCGCATCACCGCCAGATCCCGCGCGTGGTAGCGAAAACCGTCCTGCTGCTTGAAGGAGCCGTCGTGCTCCTCGTCGATGATGATGATGCCGAGGTTGTGAAACGGGGTGAACACCGCAGAGCGAGTGCCGATCAGGATGGCGGCGCCGCCGTCTCGGCAGGCGAGCCAGGCGTCGAGCCGCTCCCTGTCGTTCATGGCGGAGTTCATCGCAACCACCGGCACGTTGAAGCGGCGGCGGAAGCGGTTGATGGTCTGCGGGGTGAGGCCGATCTCCGGCACCATCACCAGCGCCTGCTTGCCCGCCTTGAGCAACGGCTCGAGGATGCTCAGGTAGACCTCGGTCTTGCCGGAACCTGTGATGCCATCGAGCAGGAAGGCACCGAACTTGTCGCTCTGGCTGGTAACGGCAGAGACGGCCAACGCCTGTTCGCCGTTGAGGCGCAGCCCCTCCCCCGGCTCAAAGCGGGCAGCCCAATCGCCATCGTGGCTCGGCTCCAGCGAGCGTTTCTCCAGTAGCCCCTTCTTCTCCAGCGCGGTGAGTGCGGCGCTCTGGATCTCCTCCTGCTTGAGGGCGGAAGGGGTCTGCGGCCCCTTGCGCAGCAAGGCGAGCGCCTGCTGCTGCTTGGCGGCCCGCTTGAGCTCGTTGAGGTCGATGGCCATCCCTGCCTCGGTGGCAAACCAGAACTCCAGCTCGCGATAGGCGGCAGGCTCCCCCTTGCGCACCAGCACCGGCAGGGCGTGCGGCAGCACCTCCCCCAGCGGGTACTGGTAGTAGCTGGCGCTCCAGTTCATCAACGCTAGAATATCCGGCCCCAGCACCGGCGTCGCATCGAGTACCCGCTTGATGGGCTTGAGCTTGTTGCGGGGCACCTGGCTCTCGGTCGGATGATCCACCACCAGCCCGACCAGGGTCTGGGGACCGAAAGGGATCTCGACCCGACAACCGGGGACAGGTAACGGCAGGGGAGAGAGATAGTCGAAGTGACGGCGTAACGGTACCGGGACAGCGACACGAACCAGATCCAGCGTTTGGGAAGAATTCACCAGGGGTTGCCTATTTTTTCTGCGAAGCCACTTGCCTGATCTCAGGCATTTCCTATATTATTCGCAGCCTTTGAAACTGTGTTCAACAATCGTGTGGTGTCCGACAAGAGATCGGATGGCGACACGGCCTATTAATTGAGGTTGTCCATGAAAGCTGGTATCCATCCTGACTACGTAGCCATCACCGCCAAGTGCTCTTGCGGTAACGTCATCAACACTTTCTCTACCATCGGTAAAGATCTGAACCTGGACGTGTGCTCCGAGTGCCACCCGTTCTACACCGGCAAGCAGAAAGAAGTTTCTAGCGGCGGCCGCGTAGACAAGTTCAACAAGCGTTTCGGTGCGATGACCACCAAGAAGTAATTTTACTTCTGAAGAATTCTGAAAAAGGCGCCCATCGGGCGCCTTTTTTACGATCCCTGTTTTTCATCCTTCATGTTCCCGCAGCCAGACCACTCGCCCCTACTGGCCAAACCCTTTGGAACGACGCAAATAGACATACCCCTCACCCGGGCTACCCCAGCGCGGACTCCCTGCGTTGTCATAGGCGCGATCCAGCAGTCTGACGCTGTCGGGGCCAATCCAGATATGCTGCACCAGCGTCGTGGCACCACCAAAATCGGTGGAGCAGTGGCCCACCCGGGTATGACCGGCATATTCGCCGGAGGGAGTGCGTGTCAGCCAGATCTCGCATCCGTGGCGCAAGGAGAGCTGCTGCGGGGTCAGACTGTCGAGCAGGGCGGGATCATGCCAGGCACCGGCAAAATCGGTAGCCCGGGGCATGGTCAGTTCGGCCATCAGGATCCGCCCGTCAGGGGCGGGTGAGAAGCGATAGATGCGCTGGCGGAAGGGACGGACGGAGCGCAGACTCAGGTACTGCTCGGCATAGACCCAGCGATAGCCCTGATAGCCGGGCCAGATCTCCATCAGGCGCAGCTCGGCACTGGTAAAGCGGCTGTCGTAACTGGCCTGCTCCCGGCTCGTAAATGCCCCGTTGAACCAGCTGAGTAGCGGCTCCATACCGGGCTTGAGTGGGGTAGCCTGAGGCGCCGAACCTGCCAACACCAGACAGGAACAGAGCAGCCCGAATACGGCCACCAGCAACTTTGCCATCGAATCCTTCCGAATCATCATAGTGGCGGCGATTATATGAGCGAATTTCCCCAATAACAGCCATTACGATCAAATCATTGCCACTCTGGTGCAAAAACCTCACAAGGATGCCAGTCCGCTCACTAAACCCGATATTTTGCCACCGCCTTGTTGAGCAGCTGGGCCTGCTCGTTGAGACCCTCGCTGGATCTCGCATTTTCCTCCGCCATGATGCTCGACTCCTGGGCGATGTCGCGGATGTTGTTGACGTTGCGGTTCACCTCGTTGGCCACCAGACTCTGCTGTTCGATAGCCGCAGCAATCTGGGTGCTCATGTCCATGATGTGGGTAACATCCTGAGTGATCTGCCCCAGCAACTCCCCTGCGGTACTAGCCTGATCCGAGCTGCGGTTGCCCTGCTCGCGGCAGGTCGCCATCACATCGACGATGCTGCCGGTCTGTTTCTGCAGCGAGCTGATGATGCCGGCGATCTCTTGGGTCGATTTCTGGGTACGGATGGCCAGATTGCGCACCTCATCGGCCACTACCGCAAAGCCGCGCCCCTGATCCCCTGCCCTAGCTGCTTCGATGGCTGCGTTGAGGGCCAGCAGGTTGGTCTGCTCGGCAATGCCGCGGATTACATCGAGCACGGAGCCGATGGTCTCGCTCTCTTTTTGCAGCTGGCTCACCTCGCGGGATGAACTCTCCAGATTGCCCGCCAGCGAGCGGATCTGCTCGACAGTATTCTCGACCGCAGTCCGCCCCTCCATCGCCTTGTTGTTGGTCGCCTGCGCATTGTTGGCCGCCTGCTCGGTGTTGCGGGCGATCTCTTCGATGGTGGATCCCATCTCGGTGGACGCGGTCGCCACCATATCGGTCTCCTGCAGCTGGCGCGCCGCCCCTTCACTGGTCCGTTTGACGTTGGCCGAGAGGTGATCCGCCGCTTCGGTCAGGGTGTGCACGCTCTGCTTCACATCGCCAATCAGGTTGCGAAACCCACCCAGCATCACGTCGAGATTGCCTGCCAGCTGGGCCATTTCATCTGCCCCGCGCAGCTCTATCTTCAGGCGCAGGTCATTATCTTGGCGAATGCGGTTGACGGTATCATTCACCTGAGTAATGGGACGGTCGATGCTGCGCCCCAGCAACACGCTCATGATGCCGATCAGCACCACAATCACCCCGCCACAGACCAGCATCAGGCTGTTGAGGCGAGCGCTCTGCCGCTCCAGCTCAGCGACAATGTGCTGATCGACGGCGGCAAACCCCTGTTCGGTCTGATGCACCAGATCCCGCATCTGGTTGCGCAGCCCCTCATCCTCTTTCAGCCCCAGTACCTGCATCCCCTGCACCAGCGCCACAAAGTCCTGCCGGTACTGCTTGCTGGCCTGCTCCAGCTTGCCGCGCTCCCCTTCTGGCAAGGCGGCAAGGCTATCCTGAAAACTCTTGTGCAAGGTCTCGAAACGCTCCAGATACTGGATATCGGAGCGCAGCATGAAGTCCTTCTCTGCCCGCCTCAGCTGCAACATGGTGATGAGCAACCCCTGCTGATCCAGCTGCTTGAGCCCATTCTCCACCTCATGCACCGCCGCCCTCAGCTTGCCATAGAGCCCCTCCTCCGGCCCCAGACCAATCTTCTGCTGCTGGGCCACCAGATCGTTGAAGGCTTTGCCATAGCCGCTGATCTGCTGATCCAGTCTGGTCAGCTCCCCCTCGACGGCCGCCAGATTGTCATCGGTCAGCAGCTCCCGATTGTGCTGGTGAAAGTCAGACAGCCCCTGATTGAAGCGCTCGACGAAGGCCATATCCTTGCGGATCAGAAAATCCTTCTCGGCCCGCCGCAGGTTGAGCATGGCGATCTCCAGCTGGTCGATATTGCGCTGGGCTTCGGTCAGGTGACGGTGCACCTGGCTGGAGTAGATAAACAGGCCGCTCAGTACCAGCATGGCAACGGCAACCAGCACGGTATTCAGGATCAACTTATGACGGATAAGCACGATGGACCTCTCGCAAACTGGCAGTGAACTGCATTGAGCTTATGCAGAAAAGCGGCGACTGGTGATCTGTGCAAGGAATATTCATTGAAATGCCACACCCACTCCTTATACTGGTTGCACCTGTTTCCAGCCGTGGATTTGACACTATGGAATACAATACTTCTGAACTGTGCGACATCTATCAGGACATGGTGGATGTGCTTGAACCCATGCTCTGCTCCTTCGGCGGCCGCGCCTCTTTCGGCGGCGTCATCACCACCGTCAAATGCTTCGAATCGAATGGCCTGATCCGTGAACTCGTCAAAGAGAACGGACTGGGACGCGTCTTGCTGATCGATGGCGGTGGCTCCATGCGCCGAGCTCTGATCGACAGCGACATCGCCACCACGGCGGCCGAGAACGATTGGGAAGGGATTGTCTGCTACGGCTGCGTCCGCGAAGTCGATATTCTGGAAGATCTGGACATCGGCATTCAGGCACTGGCAGCCATTCCGGTCGGTGCCGACAGCAAGGATGTAGGGGAGACCGATCTGCCGGTCAACTTCGGTGGGGTGACCTTCCTGCCCGACGACCACCTCTACGCCGATACCACAGGGGTGATCCTCTCCCCCGAGGCACTCGATATCGAGTAAGCCACAGACAGCGTGACGACGGGAGCCTTGGCTCCCGTTTTTTATGCCTGCAACTTGCTGAAAAATGACAAAAAAAGAGGGCCAGATAAACTGGCCCTTAACTGGAAGCAATGTGAGCAATGTCGTGCCTTCACAAGAAGTCCATCACGTTGGAACGAATGAAGTCTTTCCCGGAAAACAAGTTAACAATAATCATTCTCATTTAACTAGGCAAGCGCTATTTGCAGAAAGTGCAAAAGAATTGACCACCGCGAAGGGTGGTCAATCTGGTCAGGCTTGCCGGGTGGCCGTTTGCAGGCTGGATAATCCGGCCTCGCCCACCAGCTTGCGGCTGAGGTAGCGCAACAAGACACCGTAGAGCGGCACGAATAAACCAAGGCTTATCAGCAACTTGAATACGTAATCAACGGTTGCGATCTCGACCCAGTGCTCTGCCATGAAAGGATCTGTGGTGCGCCAGAAGGCCACACTGAAGAAAGCGATGGTATCGACCAGATTACCGAACAGGGTGGAGGCCGCTGGCGCAATCCACCACTGCTTGAGCAGACGCAGGCGGTTGAACACCACCACATCCATGAACTGCCCTACCAGATAGGCCATAAAGCTGGCCAACGCGATACGCGCCACGAACAGGTTGAACTCGGCCAGATGACCAACGCCCTGAAAGCTCCCTTCGAAGAAGAGCACGGAGAGCGCATAGGAAACCGCCAGTGCTGGCAGCATCACGGTCTGGATAATCTTGCGCGCCAGACCGGCACCGAAGATCCGCACCGTCAGGTCAGTGGCGAGGAAGATAAACGGGAAGCTGAACGCACCCCAGGTGGTGTGGAAGCCAAACACGGTGATCGGCAGCTGCACCAGATAGTTGCTGCTGGCAATGATCAGGATGTGGAACAACGACAGGCGAACGAGCGCCGTTTGGTACTGCGCAGGGGTCAGATTCATCTTGTGACCTTTTTGGTTAATGGGGTTAGGGAACCCATATCGCCACCATTGGCGATAATCGAGGGGCGAGATTATACGCCCCCAAACCGATAGTTCAATCTTTATGCGATTACGCTTGTCCAGGTTGGCCAGCGGCAGAGCAAGCCTTGTGGGCGATAGTCACGCCTTGTGTTGTCTGGCGAGCCAGAGCAGCGCCTCCCGATCCGCCGGGCGCACCGCCTCCCGATCCGCCGGGCGCACCGCCTCCAGCCAGCAACCGCTGTAGTGTTCATACTCCAGCCGAAACTGACTCTCTTCAAACTCCAGCAACCAGCTATGGCGGTCGGCCCCCGCATCCTGCTCGAGCGGCTGAAGCTCCCACTCTCGCAGCAAGGCCTGCGCCAACAGCGGAAACGAGTCCCACTCGAGCGCCGGACAATCCAGCGTCACCACGCCAGCTTCGTTATCTACCTGTTTGATTTGCCAACTCATTCCCTGTCTCTCAGCTACTGCAGGAGAGCTCACCACCGCAATACCATGCCGGAGTCGGGGTGGCGAGATCCTCATATTCGGGTTGTTCATCATAGGGGTGCTGCAAGGCGGCGAACAGCCGCTCGAACGGCTGCATATCCCCTGCGTCGGCGGCGTCGATCACCTGCTGGGCCAGCGCATTGCGCAGCACATACTTGGGATTGATGCCATCCATCTGCGCCTTGCGCACGGCATCCTCGCTGCCTTCGCGCATTAGCCGCGCCCGATAGCGTTCCAGCCACGCCTGCCAAACACCTGGTTCAGACAGCAGGGCCAGCAGAGATGCAGGCCACGTACCCTCTTGCGTCACCTCACCGAGCCGGCGCAGGAACAGGTGGTAATCCACCTTGTGGGCCGCCAGCAAACGGAACAGTTCGCGGAACAGTGCAGGGTCATCCTCCTCCCACACTGCCAGCCCGAGCTTGGCCCGCATCAGTTCGGAGTAGTGCAACATCAGCTGCTGCTCGTACTGGGCCAACGCCGCTGCCAGCGCATCACCGTCTACATGGCCAGCCAGCGCCTGCGCCAGTTTTTGCAGATTCCAGTAACCGACTGCAGGCTGCTGATCCAGCGCGTAGCGGCCCGCCGGATCCGAGTGGTTGCAGACAAAGTCCGGCACATAGGCATCGATAAAGCCGTAGGGGCCGTAATCCAGCGTCAGGCCGAGCAGCGACATGTTGTCGGTATTCATTACCCCGTGACAGAAGCCCGCAGCCTGCCATTTGGCGATCAACCGCGCGGTGCGGCGCACTACCTCGGCAAACAGTTCGGCACCACTCTCCAGCTCGGGGAAGTGGTGGCGCAGCAGATAGTCGATGAGTGGCGGGATCTTCTCTCCCTGCCCGCTCCAGGCGAAATACTCGATATGACCGAAGCGCAGATGGCTGGGGGCGGTGCGCAGCACGGTCGCCCCGGTCTCCACCTGTTCGCGATAAACGGGCTCCTGACTCCCCACCAATACCAGCGCCCGGGTGGTCGGGATGCCGAGGGCATGGAGCGCCTCGGAGGCGAGATATTCGCGGATGCTGGAGCGCAGCACGGCGCGACCGTCACCAAAGCGGGAAAACGGCGTCTTTCCTGCCCCCTTCAGGTGCAGATCCCAGCGCTGACCATCCGGCGCCTGCTGCTCACCCAGCAGCAGCGCGCGACCATCTCCAAGCCGGGGGCTATAACCCCCGAACTGATGGCCCGCATAGACCTGCGCTACCGGCTGCATACCGGGCAGCACTTTTCCCTCGCCACAACAGGCGATCCAGTCAGCCTCGCTGACGCCTCCCAGCCCCAACTCATCCAGCAAAGCCCGGTTGAGATGAAGCAACCGGGGTTGCTGCAGCGGCTGGGGGGCTACAGGTTCACAGGCCCAGGGCAACTCGGTCGCAAAAGTGTTGATCAACTTCATGGTTGTACCATTCGTCCCTGCGTATGCTCGTGTCACTCTTTATACTGCCGTCAGCCATGCTTGCGCTAACTGGCGACCATCATTTTTCAATTCAAGGAGAAGAAGATGCAAAAATGGGTATATGCCCTGCCCTTGCTGGCACTGGCGTGGGGTCATCAGGCCAAGGCTGCCGATATTGAAGCCGGCAAAGCCAAGGCGGCGGTCTGTGCCGCCTGTCACGGCGTGGAAGGCAAGGCGATGATCCCCAACTATCCCCATCTGGCGGGTCAGAATGCCGCCTATCTGGTGAAACAGTTGAAAGCGTTCAAGGATGGCACCCGCAAAGAGCCCTTGATGGACCCCTTCATGGCGCCGCTGACCGATGCGGATATC
This sequence comes from Aeromonas sp. 11P, assembly GCF_051920165.1. Lineage (NCBI taxonomy): Bacteria > Pseudomonadati > Pseudomonadota > Gammaproteobacteria > Aeromonadales > Aeromonadaceae > Aeromonas > Aeromonas sp. 11P. The sequence continues at coordinate 3,078,820 of NZ_JBQBDJ010000004.1, read as the reverse complement.
GACAATTTAGCCGCCTTCTACGCCAGCCTGAAATAACCTCGCGTCTGACCCCAGGTTCTTCCGAGCCGCGCTTACCCTGGTCGATTAGGCAGCCTAATCGACCCTAACGACGGCAGTAGTCGATGATCAGGTCCATAAAGGCTTCGCCAAAGCGTTCCAGCTTGCGGTGACCCACACCGTTGATAGCCAGCATCTCGTCTTCGGTCATCGGCATCAGCTGAGCCATCTCCACCAGGGTCGCATCGTTGAATACCACGTAGGGCGGCACCTCTTCATCCTCGGCAATCTGCTTGCGCAGGCCGCGCAACTCCTTGAACAACCGCTTGTCATAGTTGGCATTGTCGAGCAGGCCATTGCGCTTCTCCTTGCGGCTGGAGATGGGCTGCAAGCGGGGCACCGCCAGCTCAAGCTTCACCTCGCCACGCAGCACGGGGCGGGCTGCTTCGGTCAGCTGCAGCACCAGATTGCGGGTGATGTTCTGGGTCAGCAGCCCCTTGTGGATCAGCTGGCGGATCACGCTCATCCAGTATTCATGGCTCTGATCCTTGCCGATGCCGTAAGTCGAGAGCTTGTCGTGGCCGTGATCCTTGATGCGCTGATTGAGGGAACCACGCAGCACCTCCACCACATAGCCCACCCCGAAGTTCTGCCCCACCCGCCAAACGCAGGAGAGTGCTTTCTGGGCATCTTCGGTGCCGTCATAGCTCTTGGGCGGATCGAGACAGATATCGCAGTTGCCGCACGGCTTGTCGTTGTACTCGCCAAAGTAGTTGAGCAGCACCTGGCGGCGACAAGTCTGCGCCTCGGCAAAGGCTGCCATCACGTTGAGCTTGTACTGCTCCACCTGCAGCTGCTGCGGGTTCTCGATGTTGTCGAGCAGGCGGCGCACCCGACCGATATCGGCGGGATCGTAGAGCAGCAGCGCCTCGGCGGGAGTGCCATCGCGCCCGGCGCGGCCGGTCTCCTGATAGTAGGATTCAATGTTCTTCGGAATGTCGTAGTGCACCACGAAGCGCACATTGGGCTTGTCGATACCCATACCGAACGCCACCGTCGCCACCACTATCTCGATGTCATCCTTGAGGAAGGCATCCTGGGTCTGCTGGCGCTGCTCGAGCGGCAGCCCCGCATGATAGGGCGCCGCATTGCAGCCGTGGCGGGATAGCCGCTCTGCCACCTCCTCCACCCGGTTGCGGCTGGAGCAGTAGACGATGCCGCAGTTACCCTTCTGGCTCTGCACGTAACGCAGCAACTGCTCGGCCGCCTTGAACTTCTCCACCAGGCTGTAACGGATATTGGGGCGATCGAAGCTGGCGGTGTGAATGAAGGGATCGTTGAGCTCCAACCGGTGCAGCATGTCGCTGCGGGTCGCCTCGTCGGCGGTGGCCGTAAGCGCTACCACCGGCACCTGCGGGAACCACTGCTTGAGTCGCCCCAGCGCCGCATACTCAGGTCGAAAATCGTGGCCCCACTGAGAGACACAGTGCGCCTCGTCGATGGCGAACAGGCCGAGCGGCAGCTCGGCCAGCCGGTCCATAAACTCGTGCTGCAGCAAGCGCTCGGGGGAGACATAGACCAACTTGATCTCGCCACGACGCATGGCGGCGAAGTTCTGGATCATCTCCTCCCGACTGAGGGCCGAGTTGATGTAGACCGCCGCTACGCCGTTGGCGCGCAGGCTGTCGACCTGATCCTTCATCAGCGAAATAAGGGGAGAGACCACCACCCCGAGCCCGGGTCGCAGCAGTGCCGGGATCTGGTAGCAGAGCGACTTACCGCCACCGGTGGGCTTGAGCACCAGCGCATCGCGCCCAGCGACAATCTGCTCGATGATTTCGAGCTGGCCCGGCCGAAACTGCTGATAGCCGAAAACCGCCTGCAGCAGGGCAAGCGGACTCTCTGGCTGAGGATCTGGCAGGGTTTCGGCAATCGCGGTCATGGGCTCTCCTTTGGGGTCGCCATTCTAAAGCAGCCGCCGCCCACAATAAACCTGCCATTGCGACTGTTAAGGAACTGTTGCAGACTGGCTGGAGTTTTTACTCGGCTTTGATGACAAGGATTGGGATCAGAGAATGAAACAGATGCTCAAGAAGATGGCGCTCAGTGGCATTGCCAACCTGTTTGCCGAGAAGATGCCCTTCAACAAGCTGATCGGCATGCAGGTGACCCACTACGACTTCGACAAGGTGGAGCTGCGCATCAAGATGGACGAGAAGCTGATCGGCAACCCTTTCCACCACATCCTGCACGGCGGCGTCACCGCCACACTGCTGGATGTAGCGGGCGGCATGATCGTCGCGGCCTCCTGCATCGACGAGCTGGAGGAGTTCTCCCCCAGCTATCTCAAGGAGCGCTTCGCCCGCCTAGGCACTATCGATCTGCGGGTGGATTACCTGCGTCCGGGGCGCGGCAACGAGTTTATCGCCACCGCCCACATCATCCGGGCTGGCAGCAAGGTCGCGGTAGCCCGGATGGAGCTGCACAACGAAGAGGGCACCCACATTGCCTTCGGCACCGGCACCTATCTGGTGGGTTGAACCAAGTTAGTGCATAAAAACCACGCGGCTAATCCACTTTTAATCATTAGATTCCTTACCCCCTCTGGCCGAACAAGGTCCATACTGGTAGTCGGGATTGTGTGCAGAGGGAGGATTGCAGGCGATGAGTGCGAAACTGGCCATCAAACCATCCAGAGCCTTGTTGACACAGCTCGAGTCCATGCTCGACGAGGTGCAGACACCCGAGTGTCGCCACTGGTTGGAACAGGAGCTTGAGGGGTATTCTCTCTCCTCACCCCTGCCTTGGTATCGCATCGCTCCCTGTCGGCAACGCGGTCACTTTCTGGATCTGAAAACGGGAAAATATTTGACCTGTCACATCAACAGTCAAACGCTATGCCAACGCGATCTGGCCCAAATTCAGTTCATTTATGCCCGTGAACCCGCCGCCCACTATTTGCTGCAACGCAATTCCGGTATTGAACCCTGGCCAGAACAGCTGCTGGAAGATTATCAGGAGCAGTTGATCCCCGGCCATTTATGCCTGCAAGCTTGGCATGAGCCCGTGATTTCATTACGTGCACAACTGATGGAGGGAATAGAACATTTCATTAGTGAGTACCCCAAGCACGCGGCCTTGCTGCCTCAACACAGTTTCAAGGCTTTGCGGCATCAGCACTGGCATATCTGAGTAAGCGCCTGGCGCGCAAGGAGGGCACCATAGACAAGACCCATAGCGAGATTGCCACAATCTAGAGTGCCGGAGTCAGGATCAGACTCCACCGATGGGCCACCGAGCGGTGGCCCTTTTAATGTCTGTGGTCTTGCTTCGACCCTGCATACAGCAAGTGAAATCACTCAGCCAATTGGCAAGTCGGCAAGTCGGCAAGTCGGCAAGTCGGCAAGTCGGCAAGTAAAGTGAAGCGAGAAAGCAGAAAGGGAAAATGCAAAAAGGCCGCTCTATTGGGCGGCCTTTTCAAATTTGGTCGGTGTGAGAGGATTCGAACCTCCGACCCCTTCGTCCCGAACGAAGTGCGCTACCAAGCTGCGCTACACACCGATGTCTGCGGGACGGGAATTTACCGAAAGCCCCGACCCGACACAAGCCTTTTTTGCATTTTGCAGGAAAAAAAGTGCTGTTCGCTCAACTATTCAGCACTCTTTTCATCCGTTTACCGAGCGGCAGCCAGCTGGTGACATTCCGGTAACCGGCTGTCAGGCCAGGCGCAGGGATGCTGGCCCCAGCAGACGGCGCTGCCAGTCAGCCACAGTGCCATGCTCCAGCCAGTCGGCTGCATGCTGGCGCCAGTTGGGGGAGAGGGCCGGATTCTCCAGCAATATCAGCAGATCCGCTTCATTGCGCACCTGATTGAACAGGATATCCGCCGTGCGCTTCACCGTCAGTTCGGGATAGGGTCTGTCTACCAGCTCCATGGCCGACTCCGGCGACACCATCCCCTCCTCCAGCACCCGCAGCAGCCAACCACAACGGCCATTCAGTTGCATCACCTGCGACATCTGGCCATAGCCAAAGCGCTGGTTGAGCTTGAAACAGGGGGATCTCGGCTGGCTGATCTGGATCAGCGCCTCGCCGAGTCGATAGACATCGCCAATGCAGGCTTGCGCCTCGGTCAGCCCAAGGCCGGAGATATTCTCGCCAAAGGCGGCAGGCTGCCAGGGGGTGCGTGGTGCAGGAAGACCCAGCGCGGTTTGCCAGGTCTGCCACCAAAGATAGTGATCGGCCGGATAGTAGTGGAGCGCCCGATCCGGGCCACCGTGGTGGCGCTGGTCACACTGTTCATCCCCTTCCAGACCGGCAAAGGTACAGCGAACTGGCGCAGAGATCGGTTGCTTGTGAATGGCGCTGGTGAGGCCGGGCACCAGCTCGGTGCCGCGACCGCTAAAAAGAGAGATCCGCATACTCATCCTCCAGGTTGACGAGAGTAGGCGGATCTTATCATGCCGTCAGACCACGGCCTGCATCTGGGTGGTCATGGCGATCTCGGCACGACGGCGCTTCTCCGCCCTGGCCATCAGATACCAGCTACCGAAGGTAAAGAGCGATACCGACAGCAGGATCAGGCTGGCCACCGCGTTGATCTCGGGTTTAACCCCGAGCCGCACCGCCGAGAAGACCTCCATCGGCAGGGTAGTGGAGCCCGGGCCGGAGACGAAGCTCGCCAGCACCAGATCATCCAGCGACAGGGCGAACGACATCATGCCGCCTGCCGCCAGCGAGGGGGCGATCATCGGGATAGTGATCAGGAAGAACACCTTCCACGGCTTGGCGCCAAGATCCATCGCCGCCTCCTCGATGGAGAGATCCAGCTCCCGCAACCGCGCCGACACCACGATCGCCACGTAGGCGGTACAGAAGGTGGTGTGGGCGATCCAGATGGTCAGCATGCCCCGCTCGGCGGGCCACCCCACCAGCTGGGCCATCGCCACGAATAGCAGCAGCAGCGACAGACCGGTGATCACCTCGGGCATCACCAGCGGCGCCGTCACCATGCCACCGAACAGGGTGCGACCACGGAAGTGGGGAATACGGGTCAGCACGAAGGCCGCCACCGTCCCCAGCGCCACCGCGGCGATCGCGGTGTAGAAGGCGATCTCCAGCGAGCGGAACACAGACCCGATCAGCTGCTTGTTGTCGAGCAGGCCGAAGTACCACTTGAGCGACCAGCCACCCCACACCGTCACCAGCTTGGAGGCGTTGAAGGAGTAGATCACCATGATGATCATGGGCAGGTAGATAAACAGCAGCCCCAGCCAGAGCATCAGCTTGGCAAAACCGAAACGTCTCATCATGCCTTGCCCTCCAGCTCTTTGGCCTGGTTACGGTTGAAGAGGATGATCGGAATGATCAGCACCGCCAGCATCACCACCGCCAGTGCAGAGGCGACCGGCCAGTCGCGGTTGTTGAAGAACTCCTGCCACAGCACCTTGCCGATCATCAGGGTCTCCGGGCCGCCCAGCATTTCCGGAATAACGAACTCCCCTACCACCGGAATGAACACCAGCATGCAGCCGGCGATAATGCCGTTTTTGGAGAGCGGCACAGTGATCTGCCAGAAACGGGTCAGGTTGCGGGCCCCCAGGTCGGAGGCGGCCTCCAGCAGGCTCTGGTCATGCTTGACCAGATTGGCGTAGAGCGGCAGCACCATGAAGGGCAGGTAGGAGTAAACGATGCCGATATAGACCGCCAGGTTGGTGTTGAGGATCTGCAGCGGCTCGTCGATCACCCCGATCCCCAGCAAGACGCTGTTGAGCAGGCCGTTGTTGCTGAGGATCCCCATCCACGCATAGACCCGGATCAGAATGGCGGTCCAGGTCGGCATCATGATCAGCAGCAGCAGAACGGTCTGGGTCTCCTTGTTGGCCCGAGCGATGGAGTAGGCCATCGGATAGCCAATCAGCAGGCAGAGCAAAGTACTGACGAAGGCCATCTTGAGGGAGCCCAGATAGGCCGCGATATAGAGCTCATCCTCCTGCAGCAGCAGGTAGTTGCCCATGTTGAGCAGGATGGTGAGCTGATTGTCGGCCCAGCTCACCACATCGGTGTAGGGCGGGATCGCCACATCCGCTTCCGCAAAACTGATCTTCACCACGATGACGAAGGGCAGCAGGAAGAAGAGGAACAGCCAGAAGAAGGGGATGCCAATCACCAGTCGGCGCCCCCCGACCCGCTTCAGTCGTTGCAAGAACTTCATGATTGCAGCACCACGCCGCTGTCATCTTCCCAGTAGAGGAACACCTGGTCATCCCAGGTTGGCCGCTTGCCGTGGCGTTCGGCATTGGCGATGAAAGCCTGAACGATTTTGCCCGAGGGCAGCTGGATGTGATAAACCGAGTGACCGCCCAGATAAGCGATGTCATAGACCTCACCCTTGGTCCAGTTGAAGTCCGGGTGCTCGATCTCCTCCGGCTTTTGCAGACTCATCAGCAGTTTTTCCGGCCGTAGGGCGTAGGTCACCTTCTTGTTCTCGGCGCGGGAGCTGATGCCGTGGCCCACATAGATGGGCTGCTCCAGATCGGCGCAGGCGATGGTGGCGTGGTCCTGCTCATCCTCCACCAGCAGGCCGTCGAACAGGTTGACGTTGCCGATAAACTCGCACACCAGCCGACTGGCTGGGGTCTCGTAGATATCCATCGGGCTGCCGATCTGCTCGATGCAGCCGAGGTGCATGATGGCGATCCGCTCCGCCATGGTCATCGCCTCTTCCTGATCGTGGGTCACCATGACGCAGGTCACCCCGACCCGCTCGATGATCTCCACCAGCTCCAACTGCATCTTGGAACGCAGCTTCTTGTCGAGCGCCCCCATGGGTTCATCCAGCAGCAGCAACTTGGGACGCTTGGCCAGGGAACGAGCCAACGCCACCCGCTGGCGCTGGCCACCGGAGAGCTGATGCGGCTTGCGGCGGGCGTACTGGGTCATCTGTACCAGCTTGAGCATCTCCTCCACCCGGGCATCGATCTCGGCCTTGGGCAGGCCATCCTGCTTGAGGCCAAAGGCGATGTTCTGGGCCACCGTCATATGGGGGAACAGGGCGTAGGACTGGAACATCATGTTGATGGGGCGTTCATAGGGGGGCATGTCGGTGATGTCGACCCCGTCGAGGAACAGCCGCCCCTCGGTCGGGCGCTCGAAACCGGCCAGCATCCGCAGCAGGGTCGATTTGCCGGAACCGGAGCCGCCGAGCAGGGCGAAAATCTCCCCCTTGTGAATATTGAGAGATACGTTATCGACCGCCAGCGTTTCGTCGAACTGCTTGCTTACCCGATCAATTTTCACCAGCACTTCTTTGCGCTGCTGACTGCCCTCGAGGGCTTTCTTGTAGGCACTGGAGGCTATCGCCATTACCAAACTCCCCAACGTGATACCGGCCTTGCAGCCGATCCATAAAAGCGATTTGGCGCCCCCGAACGGGCACCAAGGTTAGGTACCGGACTTGATCTTGGTCCAACTCCGGGTGATTAGACGCTGTACGGAGCGGGGATGTGCTTCCTGCACATAGAGTCGCTCCAGCACGGCCTGAGGGGGATAAACCTCCTCATTGTTGCGCACCGCCTCATCCATAAACTCGCCCGCCCTTGAGTTGGGATTCGCGTAGCCCACATAGTCGCTGACCTTGGCGATCACTTCGGGCTGCAGGACGTAGTTGATGAGGGCGTGCGCCTCTTTGACATTGGTGGCATCGGACGGGATCGCCATCATGTCGAACCAGAGATTGCCCCCCTCTTTCGGAATGCTGTAGGCAATTTTCACCCCCTTGCCAGCTTCATCGGCGCGGGCAGCGGCTTGCAGGATGTCGCCGGAAAAACCGGCTGCCACGCAGATGTCGCCATTGGCGAGATCGCCGATGTATTTGGAGGAGTGGAAGTAGGCCACATAGGGCCGTACCTTGAGCAGCAGCGCCTCGGCCTGCTTGATATCCCCCGTCGCATGACTGTTGGGATCGAGCCCGAGGTAGTTGAGGGCAGCAGGGATCATCTCGTCGGCAGAGTCGAGGAAGGCGACGCCGCAGCGAGAGAGTTTCGCCATGTTTTCCGGTTCGAAGATGGTGGCCCAGGAGTCAATCTTGTCGACCCCCAGCACCGCCTTGATTTTGTCGACGTTGTAGCCAATGCCGTTGGTCCCCCACAGATAGGGCACCGCGTACTGATGACCCGGATCCACCTTGTCGAGCTGCTTGAGCAGCACGGGATCCAGGTTGGCCAGATTGGGCAGCAGGGATTTATCCAGCTTCTGGAAGGCTCCCGCCTTAATCTGCTTGGCCAGGAAATTATTGGAGGGCACCACCAGATCGTAACCGGTCCGCCCCGTCAGCAACTTGCCTTCCAGGGTCTCGTTGGAGTCAAACACGTCATAGACGGTCTTGATCCCGGTCGCCTGCTGGAAATCGCTGAGGGTGGTCTCACCGATATAGTCAGACCAGTTGTAGAAGTGCAGCACAGGGGCAGCCTGGGCCACATTCGCCAATCCCATGGTCAGCGCTATGGTTAGCAATCTGGTTGTATTCACGGTGTCAGTTCTCCTGTTCAGTGGTTGACCGCCTGCGCATCCATTCGCGCGGCCCATCCGGATGGATGGCATCACTACCCTCCCGGCCGAACTGCGGACCGGGAGGGGCATTCGTTACTTACTTGCCGGACTTGATCTTGGTCCAGCTGCGGGTCATCAGACGCTGCACCTTGGCCGGCAGATCCGGGAAGGTGTAGATCTTCTGCAGGGTCGCCGCATCGGGGTAGATACCCGGATCGGTGCGGATCGCCTCATCCACCAGCGGGGTCGCCGCCTTGTTGCCGTTCGGGAACTGCACCACGTTGGTGATGTTGGCGATCACCTCGGGCTTCATCAGGTAGTTGATGAAGGTGTGGGCCGCCTCGACGTTCTTGGCATCCGCCGGAATGGCGATCATGTCAAAGAAGCTGCCTGCCCCCTCTTTCGGAATGGTGTAGGTGAGTGCTACACCATTCTTGGCCTCGGCTGCCCGCGCCTTGGACTGCTGCAAGTCACCGGAGTAACCGACCGCTACGCAAAGGTTGCCGTTGGCCAGATCCGAGATGTACTTGGAGGAGTGGAAATAGGCGGTATAGGGACGGATGGAGAGGAACAGCTCCTCAGCCTTCTTCAGCTCGGCCGGTTTCTGGCTATCCGGTTTGAAGCCCAGATATTGCAGGGCAGCCGGCAGCATTTCGGTCGGTGAATCGAGGAAGGAGACGCCACACTCTTTCAACTTGGCCATGTTCTCCGGCTTGAACACCAGATCCCAGGAGTTGACCGGGGCATCGGCCCCCAGCACGGCTTTCACCTTCTCGGCGTTGTAGGCATAGCCGATGGTGCCCCACAAATAGGGGATGGAGTACTGGTTGCCCGGATCGCTCGGCTCGAGCGCCTTGAGCAGGTCGACATCCATGTTTTGCCAGTTGGAGAGCTTGGACTTGTCCAGTTTCTGGAACACGCCCGCCTTGATCTGCTTGGCCAGGAAGGGGTTGGATGGCACCACGATGTCGTAGCCCGAACTACCCGCCAGCAACTTGGCTTCCAGTACCTCGTTACTGTCGAACACGTCATAGACCACCTTGATCCCCGTCTCCTTCTGGAAATTATCCAGGGTATCCGGCGCTATGTAGTCGCTCCAGTTGTAGACGTGCAGCACCTTCTCTTCAGCCATTGCTCCGGCACTTGCCATGACCAGAGCCACAGAGGCAGCGATCACTCCTGTTTTGAAAGACATCATCCTTGTCTCCTAAGCAAATTGTATGCGCATGCCAACCTGCCCGACCCGCCTCAACCCTTCAGCTTTGCGGCTGTCAGATCCAGACTGTGCCTGGCCAGATCGACCAATTCATCAACCTGTTCCTCGGTGATGACCAAGGGGGGCGATATGATCATGGTATCGCCTACCGCCCTCATCACCAAGCCATTGTTAAAGCAGAACTCCCGGCAAGTCATCCCCGCATTTGCCTCGGCCGGGAAACGCCGGTTGGTCTGCTTGTCCTCAACGATTTCCAGCGCGGCGACCAATCCTTTGCCTCGGGTTTCTCCCACCAGCGGATGATCGGCCAGCTCCGCCCAGCGGCGCTGCAAATAGGGGCCGATAGTATCATGCACTCGCTTAACTATGCTCTCTTTCTGCATAAGCTGGATATTGGCCACCGCCACGGCGCAAGAGACCGGATGGCCCGAGTAGGTGAAGCCGTGGTTGAACTCGCCCCCCTCCTCCACCAGCCCCTTGGCAACCCGGTCACTCACCATCACTGCGCCGAGCGGCAGATAACCGGAGGTGATCCCCTTGGCCAGACACATCAGGTCCGGCTTGATGCCAAACCCTTCGCTTGCAAACCAGTGGCCGGTACGGCCAAAGCCGCAGATCACCTCGTCGGCGATGAGCAGGATGCCGTATTGATCGCAGATACGCTGGATCTCCGGCCAGTAGCTGTCAGGCGGAATGATGACGCCGCCCGCCCCCTGGATCGGCTCGCCGATAAAGGCGGCCACCTTGTCCACCCCCAGCTCCAGAATCTTTTGCTCCAGCTGACGGGCCCGCTCCAGCCCGAACTCGTGGGTGCTCATCCCCTGCCCCTCACCGAAGTGGTAGGGCTGATCGATGTGCACTATGCCGGGAATGGGCAGGCCGCCCTGGGCATGCATCCCCTTCATGCCGCCCAGACTCGCCCCCGCCACGGTGGAGCCGTGATAGGCGTTATGGCGACTGATAATCACCTGTTTGTCAGGCTGACCCTTGCTGGCCCAGTAGTGGCGCACCATCCGCAGCACGGTGTCGTTGCACTCGGAGCCGGAGCCGGTGAAGAAGACGTGGTTGAGGTGAGACGGTGTGACTTCGGCCAGCAGGGTCGCCAGCTCGATCACCGGCGGGTGAGCGGTCTGGAAGAAGAGGTTGTAGTAGGGCAACTGCTGCATCTGACGGGTGGCGGCATCCACCAGCTCCTGGCGGCCATAGCCCATATTGACGCACCACAGGCCCGCCATGCCGTCGAGAATGCGTTTGCCCTCGGAGTCTTCCAGATAGACACCGCTGGCTTTGGTAATGATGCGCGAACCCTTCTTGTTCAGGGCCTGAAAGTCGGTAAAGGGGTGCAGGTGGTGGCTGGCATCCAGTTGTTGCCACTCACGGGTTGTCTGCTGCATTTGTTGCTCCTCGGTTCCTTCGATTTAGCAAGATTCAGTCGTCAAATAGTCAGATGAGTCGGCACGTTCGCAGCCACAGTCACTCACGGCGTGTCTGCTGCATTCGTTACTCCCCTGCGCCTTCGATTTGGCAAGATTCAATCGTTAATCAATCCAGGTCGCAGCGCTCTTTCGGCCACAACCACTCACAGGTGGCTGCCCCACCTGACTCGCGTTCCGGTCTCTTCGATACAGGGACCGGGGAGGCCAACTACGGCCTCCCCGTTACAGGGGGATCAGACGTTCAGCAGCAGGAACTCCCGCTCCCAGCGACTGATCACCCCGAAGTAGGTCTCGTACTCTTTGCGTTTGACCGCGACGAAGGCGCGGGTGAAGCGCTCCCCCAGCATCTCCTTGATGGGCTCGCACTGTTCGAGATGGCTGAGTGCCTCCTCCAGCGAGCGGGGCAGGCTGTAGGGCAGGTCATAGGCGCTCGACTTCATCTCCGGCAGCGGCTCCAGCTTCTCCATCATGCCGAGATAGCCACAGGCCAGAGTAGCGGCCAGCGCCAGATAGGGGTTCGCGTCGGCACCGGCGAAGCGGTTCTCCACCCGCCGAGCGCTCGGGTCGGAGAAGGGCACCCGCAGGCCACAAGTGCGGTTCTCGACCCCCCACTGGACGTTGCGCGGCGCGCTCTCGCCAAAGGTGAGGCGGCGGTAGGAGTTGACGTTGGGGGCCAGCAGGGCGGTCACCGCCGGGGTGTATTTCTGCAGACCGGCGATAAAGTGCATGAACTGTTCGCTATTACCGCCGCTCGGGGTGCCGAACAGGTTGTGGCCGTTCACATCTTCCAGACTCTGGTGGATATGCATGGCCGACCCCGGTTCATCGCTCATCGGCTTGGCCATAAAGGTGGCATAGATACCGTGGCGGTGTGCGGCCTCACGCATGGTGCGCTTGAACAGGAACACCTGATCAGCCAGATCGATGGCATCACCATGCAGAAAGTTGATCTCCATCTGGGCGGCGCCCGACTCGTGGATCAGAGTGTCCACCTCCAGCTCCTGCGCCTCACAGTAGTCATACATGTCTTCAAAGATGGGGTCGAACTCGTTGACCGCATCGATACTGAACGACTGGCGGGCGGTCTCAGGGCGGCCGTTGCGACCCACCGGCGGCACCAGCGGATAGTCGGGGTCTTCGTTGCGGGTGACCAGATAGAACTCCAGCTCGGGCGCCACCACAGGTTTCCACCCCTGCTTCTCGTAAAATGACAGAACCCGACGCAGCACGGAGCGCGGCGCGATATCGATCAGCTTGCCGTTGACGTCGAAACAGTCGTGGATCACCTGTGCAGTGGGCTCCAGCGCCCAAGGGACAAAACGGATGGTGTTGGGGTCAGGATAGAGCTGCATGTCCCGCTCCAGCGGGTCGATCATGCTGTCGTCATCCGGATATTCGCCGGTCACCGTCTGGGTGAAAATCACCTCGGGCAGACGCATGCCCCCTTCGCGCAAAAACTTGTTGGCTGGGATGATCTTGCCCCGGGCGTTGCCGGTGAAATCCGGGAACAGGCACTCCACTTCCGTGATGCGATTGCTCTCCATCCAGCCTTTGATACTGTCCATGTTAAACCCCGACTTTACGGTTGCCATTGGCAAGGGTGTCTAATATATGGAACACCCTTGTTATAAAATTGTAATCAACATCACCATAAAAGCCCGCCATTAAGGGCAATGTCAAGCGGGCGTGTTTAAAAAACTATAAATAACGGCGCATATAATGACCAAGGCGGCACCAAATACTAAACACTTAAATCCGTACGAAACCCACCCTTCTCATCGTTGCAAAGGCGATGCCAACAGAGGGTGAAGCAGGCGCCAGATCCCGACCAATCCCCCGCAGGAACGGACCATTTTTTTGCAAGGGCGCACAATCCTTATCCTATTTGCTTTGCTTGGCTGCATTTTTTTGGTACAAGGCCCGCCCTGATTTGCACTCTCTTGCATGAAACAGGTGCAAATCGGGATACAAGGGCTTGGTCTGTAGGCAGACAGCCCCCATAAACAGGGATAATTGGGTTAGTAAACTGACTGGTAGTTAATCGTATGTGTGATTTCATGACTGAAGACCAACTGGCCTTTTACAAGGGGCAGATCGAGCGACAGATCGTCGAGCTCGAAGAGCGCCTGAACTCCCAGGCCAGCCAGGCCATCGCCACCGACACCAACGAGATGGCTGATGAAATTGACCGTGCCAGTATCGAGGAAGCCCGCCGTCTGGAGCTGAACCGCATCGAGCACGACAAGCTGCACCTGCGCAAGCTGCGGGGCGCATTGAAGCGCATCAGCGAAGGGGATTTTGGTTACTGCGAATCTTGCGGTGACGAGATCTCCCTCAAGCGGCTGCATGCCCGTCCGGAGTCCCGTTTCTGCGTCGAATGCCAGAGCACCAAGGAATTTAACGATACCCACGTGTTCCGTCGCGTCGCCTGATTCTTCGAAGAACCGTCACCATTCTGGTGCAACAGACGCCAGCAAGGCAGGGCCCCGCGCTCAAACCTTGCACAACGCCTCGCAGCAAGATGGTGACAAGTTCTGTTAGACTCCGGACACCTTCCGGAATCTACAGGAGAACAGAGAGTGAAATGGCTCATCAAGCTGTGTTTGTGCCTGCCACTGCTGGCACAAGCACAGGTTCTGACGGTCAAGGTCCCCAGCCGTCCCGTCAACAATCTTGACCAGGAGTACCAGTACAAGCTGCTGGAACTGGCCCTGACCCGCTCCGGGCAACCCTTTCGCATCCAGCCTGTCGAACTCGACCTCAACCAGTTCACCCTCCAGCAGCAGCTGAGCAAGGGCAAGACCATCAACGTCTTCTGGATGGGCACCTCCAGCGCACTCGAATCCTCCCTGATTGCCGTCCCCATTCCGCTGTTTCGCGGGCTGGAAGGATTGCGACTGTCATTCATCCACGCAGATGCTCAGGAGAAGTTCAACCAGATCAATACCCTGGCCGACCTCAAACAGCTGAAGGCGGCGCAAGGGGTCGGTTGGGCCGATAACAAAATTCTGGAAAATGCGGGCATCCCGACCTTCTCCGGCCGCTACAGCAGCTTGTTTCGCCTGATCAACGACGGCGACAAGATCGACTTCTTCCCGCGTGCCCTGGTAGAGATCTTCGCCGAGCGCAGCGAGCTGGTAGCACAGTATCCCAACCTCGCCATCGAGCAGCATCTGCTGATCCGCTACCCCTTCGCCCAGTTCTTCTTCGTCAGCCCCGAATACCCCAAGCTGGCCAAGGCGATTCAGACCGGGCTGGAGCGGGCTTACGCCGATGGCAGTTTTATGAAGTTCTTCAATGACAACCCCAAGATCCGCGAAGCGCTCGCCAGCGCCAACCTCGATCAGAGGGTCACCATCGCCCTGCCCAATCCGGACATGACCCCGTTGCTAAAATCCATTCCGGCCCAATATTGGGAGTATCCACCGCAGGGATAAGCATCACGAGCGCCTAGCCATGAGGGTCAGGCAGCGAGAACTCAGTGCGCCAGGGAGGTACCATGAAGGGAATCCAGGAGTGGTTTGCGGAGTATGGCCAGAGTCATTGCCATCCGGTCAACATCGCCATCCACAAACTGGCGGTGCCGGGCATCTATCTCTGCTCGCTGGCGCTGCTCTGGTGTCTGCCACACGGGCCCTTGCCAGAGCCCCTCAACTGGGCGGCAGCGGCAGCCATTCCGGTGCTGCTGTTCTATCTGCAGCTGTCGTTTTCGCTGTTCGCGGGGATGGCGGGGCTGACCGCGCTGGGACTGTGGATCTGCCACCAGTGGCAGGGGCCGCTGTTGTGGCCAGCCGTGGCAGCGTTCGTGCTGCTCTGGATAGCCCAGTTTGTCGGCCACAAGATCGAGGGCAAACGCCCCTCCTTCCTCGCCGACCTGCAATTTCTGCTGATAGGCCCCGCCTGGGTGCTTGCCAGCCTCTATCGTCGCCTGGGTATTCCCTATTGAGGAATGCCGGGCCAACAGGAGAGACCATGACACATAACCACACGCGACATAACGCCCTTCGCCGCGCCCTGCCCCTGCTGCTGGGGGCCCTGTTTGCCGGCCCGGCACTGGCCGACAAGGCCGATCCGGTCGGCGAGGTGAGCACCGCCTTCAAGCTGTTTGGCCCCAACCACAAGATCCTGGTGGAGGCGTTCGACGACCCGCGCATCGACGGCGTCGCCTGCTATCTGGCGCGCCCCAAGACTGGTGGCGTCAAAGGCGGGCTGGGACTGGCGGAAGATCCCTCCCACGCCTCCCTGTCGTGCCACCAGATCGGCCCCATCACCCTGCCCGAAAAGCTGAAGGCGGGGGAAGAGGTGTTCGATGTCAGCACCTCACTGGTGTTCAAGGAGCAGAAAGTGGTGCGTTTTTACGACAAGAAACGCAATGCACTGGTTTACCTGACCTACAGCACCAAACTGGTGGATGGTTCGTACAAGAGTGCAGTCAGCGCCGTTCCCATTATGCCGTGGGGACAATAACCAGCCGGTTTGTCCGGTGATAGCTGACCCATTTTGTTGTAATTTGACGACACACACGCTGCGGAGCACATACCATGAAAGTCGCCGTATTCAGTACCAAGAGCTATGACAAAGAGCATTTCAACCAGGCCAACAGCCAGTACGGCTTCGACCTGGAGTTTTTCGATGTGCGGCTGGAGGCCAAAACGGCCCGACTGGCTCACGGCTTCCCGGTGGTGTGTCTGTTCGTCAATGACGATGCTGACCGCGAGGTATTGACCGAATTGGCCGCCAACGGTACCCAGGTGATTGCCCTGCGCTGCGCCGGTTACAACAACGTGGATCTGGCCGCCGCCAAAGAGCTGGGGCTGAAAGTGGTGCGGGTGCCCGCCTACTCCCCCGAGGCGACCGCAGAGCACGCCGTCGGCATGATGATGTGCCTCAACCGCCGCATCCATAAGGCTTATCAGCGCACCCGCGATGCCAACTTCTCGCTGGAAGGGCTGGTCGGCTTCAACATGCATGGCAAGACCGTTGGCGTCATCGGTACCGGCAAAATCGGTCTGGCCGCCCTGCGTATCCTCAAGGGCTTCGGGGTTCGCCTGCTGGTCAACGATCCTTACCAGAATCCGGCAGCCATCGAGCTGGGAGCCGAGTACGTGGATCTCGATACCCTGTTCCGCCAATCCGACATCATCAGCCTGCACTGCCCGCTGTTCAAAGAGAACTACCACCTGTTGAACAAGGAGGCATTTGCCAAGATGAAGGACGGGGTGATGATCATCAACACCAGCCGGGGCGGCCTGCTCGACTCCAACGCAGCCATCGAGGCGCTCAAGACCTCCCGTATCGGCGCGCTGGGGCTGGATGTCTACGAAGAGGAAGAGGATCTCTTCTTCTCCGACAAGTCCAACGAGGTGATCACCGATGACGTGTTCCGCCGTCTGTCTGCCTGCCACAATGTGCTGTTCACCGGCCATCAGGCATTCCTGACCCGCGAGGCGCTGCACGCCATCGCCGATACCACCCTCGGCAATATCCGCGCCATCGAGAGCCAGGGCCGCTGCGACAACGAAGTGGAATAAGGGCTAATCCCTTCATCCTGTTCTTCATTGCGGTGCGCCGGGTTGTGAGACCCGGCGCCTTCGGGTAGGCTAGCCCCCCTTTTTTATTCAGGAGTCTGGCGCCCATGTTTATCGGATTTGATTACGGCACCTCCAACTGTGCCGTGGCCGTGATGGAACAAGGTAGCCCCAGGCTGCTCAATCTTGGCGCATCCCGCTACCTCCCCTCCACCCTGCATGCGCCCCACCGGGATGCTATCGCCGGTCTGTTGGCCGAAGGGCTGGCCCCCGCCCAGCAGGCGGAGTACCTCAAGCTGCGTGGCCCCGTGGTCACCCGTGCCCAGATGGTTCGCCGCCAGATGCGCGAAGAGGGGCTGATCGACGAGCTGAGCTTTGGCGGTGCCGCGCTGGAGCGCTATCTGGAAGAGCCGGACGACGGCTACTACATCAAATCGCCGAAATCCTTCCTCGGTGCCTATGGCCTCAAGGCCCCTCAGATCGCCCTGTTTGAAGACATCGTCTGCGCCATGATGCTCCATGTCCGCCAGCAGGCGGAGCAGCAGCTCGGTGCCCCGATCCGCCAGGCGGTGATCGGCCGTCCGGTCAACTTCCAGGGTCTGGCGGGGGAAGAGAGTAACCAGCAAGCTATCGCCATCCTGACCGAGGCGGCCCGTCTGGCCGGTTTCGAGCAGGTGGAGTTCCTCTATGAGCCGGTGGCCGCCGGGTTTGAATTCGAAGCGCGCCTCACTGAAGACGCCGTGGTACTGGTGGTGGATATCGGCGGCGGTACCACCGACTGCTCCATGCTGCGGATGGGCCCCAGCTACCGCGATCAGCTGGATCGTAGCGGCGATCTGCTCGGCCACAGCGGCCAGCGGATCGGCGGCAACGACTTCGATATCCGCCTGACGGTGGAGGGGATGATGCCGCTGCTCGGCATGCACGAGACCCTCAAGACCGGCAAGCCGCTGCCCCACCCGCTGTTCTGGGATGCTGCCGCCATCAACGACGTCAGCGCCCAGAGCCGCTTCTACAGCCTTGACACCGCCCGCCAGCTGCAGGATCTGCAGCTCGACAGCCAGCCTGGCAGCAAGCTAGGGCGTCTGGCCAGCCTGCGGGCCCACAAGCTGAGCCACCAGCTGGTGTGGCGTGCCGAGCAGGGCAAGATCGCCCTCTCGGAGCAGGAACTCAATCGCCAGTCGCTGGCCGAGCTGGAAAAAGGGCTGGAAGCGGAACTGACCCGCGAACAGCTGGCCAACGCCTCCGCCCTGCTGCTGGAGAAGATTGGCGAGCTGATGGACGAAGCGATTGCCGCCGCCGGTGTGCAGCCGGACCGCATCTTCGTCACCGGCGGTAGCGCCCGCTCGCCGCTGATCGCCAGCTTTATCCGCCAGAAGCTCCCGTCCATCCCGCTTGAGGGTGGCGATGACTTTGGCTCGGTGGCCGCGGGTCTCGCCCGTTATGCCGAGCGGCTGTTCGCCAACTGATCCCTGAGATAGCGTAAATCGATGGCAACATCACCAGGGTGTTGCCATTAAGCGACAGTCGTGCGGGATAAGGGGCGACAGAAGCGGTCGGTCGTCCCCTCTCCCGCCCTGCTCCCGACTGCCTAAAAAGGGTATTCTTGACGCTCCCCCAACCGGAGCCCCCTCATGCCCAGATTGCCCTTTTTGTTGCTGATCCCCCTGTTACTGCTCGCTGGCTGCAGCTCGACCGCCTTTGTTCAACAAGATCTGCAACATCACCACTGGGTACTGAGCAAACTGGATGGCGAACCGGTCGCCACCTTGCGCGACAATCCTCCCGATTTCGAGATCGGCGAACACTTCACCGTCAACGGCATCGCCGGTTGCAACCGCTACTTCGGTCAGGGCCATCTGGAAGATGACAAGCTGTGGGTCACCAGTCTGGGCAGCACCGAGATGGCCTGCATGCCGCCGCTCGACACTATCGAACAGGCTGTACTGACCACCCTTACCGAGGGTGCAACCCTGAGCGGCACCAGTCAGAACCTGATCCTGCAGGGCAAACAGCACCGTTTGGAATACACCTTGCGCGACTGGGTGTTCTAGCGCTCACAAAGCCGCATCACAAACAGGAACATGTTGTCCGGCTGTGGCACAATATGAGGCAGAGTTCGCAATGGAGGCTGCCTCAGCCATGTCGATGGATCGCCTGTTTGACAAGATCAAACAACTCCCCACTATTCCCAAGCTGCTGCACGAGTTGATGCAGAGCTTCAACGACGAGAATGCCCGCATCGACGAGATTGCGGCCAAGATCGCCATGGATCAGGTGATCAGCGTCAAGGTGCTGCGGATGGCCAACTCGGCCGCCCTGCGCCGGGGCAACGAAGTGACCTCCATCGAACAGGCGGTGATCCGGCTCGGCTTCAACCGGCTGCGCTCCGTGGTGGTCGCCTCCGGCATCATCGGCACTTTCAAGGCCCCGCCCAGCTTCGACAAGAACAAGTTCTGGACCGAGACCTTCCAGGTCGCCACCATCGCCAAAACCCTGGCGCAGGAGACCAAGGCACTGGATCCCGAGACCGCCTTTACCTGCGCTCTAATCCACAACATCGGCGAACTGCTTATCCAGAGCACCTTGCCGGAGGAGGCCGAGCTCATCAACATGGCGATCCAGAACGGCAGCAGCCGGGTCGAGGCACAGCGGGAGATGCTGGGTTACGACTACGCCCAGCTCGGTGCCGAGCTGGCGCGGCGCTGGAACCTCTCCGAGGCCTTCGTCGATGCCATCTCCCAACAGCTTGACCCGCTCTCCCACGATCCGGTCAGCAAGGAGGCGGTGCTGATCCGCCTCGCCGTGTTTATATCCTTCGCCTGGAACGCGGGCGTGCCTGCCCAAGCCATCATCGCCCGCTTCCCCAAACCGCTCGCCGACCAGTTGGGACTGGATCCCAAGTCGCTGGCAGGCCAGCTCGAAACACTGCATGAACAGGGTAATGCCCTCGCCGATCTTCTGACTCAATAAGCATCATGACCCATCCGTTTCTGTTTCATCCCCAGGTGGCGCCCTGGTTCAAAGAGAGCGCCGACGCCCTGCAATTGACCCTTTTTAGCGAGCTGGATGCGCCGATCCGCGAGGTGTGGCTGCGCCACGAGCCGGATAACGAGGAGTACCTGATCCCGATGACAGCGGTCTCCACCCGCGATCGGCTGCAGGTGTGGCAGGCGACCCTGCCGCTCAGCAAGGGACAGGATATCCACCTCTACAGCTTCAAGTGCCTCACCGACGAGGAGCAGTGGTGGCTGCACGGGGCGGGCGTCAGCGCGTCCATGCCGCCACGGGAACAGCATTTTCGCTTCAACAGCCTGCACCAGCCACCTGCCTGGGTGCAGGATCAGGTGTTCTACCAGATCTTCCCCGACCGTTTCTGCAACGGCGATCCGTCGCTGAGCGTCAAGCATCACGAGTACGAGTACCGTGGCAAAGCGGTGATCAGCAAGGCGTGGGGCGAGCCGGTCAGTCGTCATGAAGAGGGCCACGGCGCCTGCGAATTTTACGGCGGCGATCTGGCGGGGATCGATGCCAAGCTGCACTATCTGCAATCTCTCGGGGTGACGGCGCTCTACCTCAACCCCATCTTCGATTCACCGAGCAACCACAAGTACGACACCCAGGACTACTTCAAGGTGGATGCCCATCTCGGCAGCAACGAACAGTTCGCCGAGCTGACCCGCAACCTGCACCAGCGCGGCATGAAGATCATCCTCGATGCGGTGGTCAACCACACCTCTACCGAGCACCCCTGGTTCTGCCCGCCACTGGGCGCCCAGAGCAACCCGGACTCCCCGTGGCGCAGCTTCTACACCTTTGATAAAGAAGGGGATTACGTCAGCTGGAAGGGCATTCGCAGCCTGCCCAAGCTCGACTTCTCCTGCGAGAAGGTGCAAGACGCCGTCTATCGGGCCGACGACGCCATCCTCCGTTACTGGATGCGCGCCCCCTACCAGATCGATGGCTGGCGCTTTGACGTCATCCACATGCTGGGGGAGCGCGGCACCGCCGAGGGCAACCGCAGCCACGTACGCGCCATTCGCGGGGCAGTGAAGCAGGAGAATCCTGACGCCTACGTGCTCGGCGAACACTTCTTCGAGGCGAGCCAGTGGCTGCAAGGGGATCAGGAGGACGGCGCAATGAACTACTACGGTTTCGCCCATCCGATCCGCGCCTTCCTGGCTGGCAAGGACATCGCCTACCACCCCATCAAGATCAGCGCCGAAGAGCTGGATCGCTGGCTCAAGCTGGCGCGGGCCCACATCCCGTTCAAGAACCAGCTGGCCCAGTTCAACCTGCTGGACAGCCACGACACTGCACGCTTCCTCCACCTGCTAGGCGAGGACAAGCAGCGGATGCAGCTGGCCGCTACCCTGCTGCTCACCTATATCGGTGTACCCTCCATCTACTACGGCGATGAAGTGGGGCTATCCGGCGGCAACGACCCGGACTGCCGCCGCTGCTTCCCGTGGGATACCACAGACTGGGATCACGTGCTGCACGACCACTATCGCCGGCTGATCCAGATCCGCCGCCAGCGCCCCTCCCTGCGCCGTGGCGATATCCAGACCCTCTACGCCGGGCCCCACAGCTATGTGTTCGCCCGTACCCTGCAAAGCGATCAGGTGGTAGTGGCCTGCAACCGTCACCCGAGCGAGCCGCGCACCATCAGCCTGCCCCTGTGGCAGACCGCCAGCCCCGCCAGCCGCTTCACCGATGCCTTCAACGGCGAGAAGTTTGAAGTGGTGCAGGGCGAGGTGCAGCTGACCATTCCGGCCAACTCGGCCCGGGTGCTGATCTCCAGCTGAGCGGGCAACTGACGCGCTGAAAAACAAAACCGGAGCCCAAGGCTCCGGTTTTTTATTCCGTTCAATCCACCATGACGTTTGGCCCCTTGCCTGCCGCCATCAGTAGTTGATGCTGACGTAGGGCACTTCCGGCACCTGCCAGCGCTGCTTGAGGTAGACGGTGAGCACGAAGAAGAAGTTGGCCAGCAGGTTGGCGAAGCGATAGAGAATGGGATCGAAGGCCACTCCGCTCTCTTCCAACCGGACCAGCAGCCGCACCACCTTCTTGCTGCCGCAGCGGCACAGATGGAGGGTGGGGATGGGCTGCGGCCCCTGTGGCAGCACAAAACCGGTGACGCTGCCGCGACTCGCCTCGTTGTAGTGGTCGTAACGGGCCTTGAGCCACTCAAGATCTGCATCGAATATCCCCAGCTTGCCGCGTACCGAGCCGTTGAGGTTGTAGATAAGTCGCTGCAACGCCGCGAGATCCGCCAGCATGGGCTCGGTATCGGCATCCGGCGCAAGGTGTGACAGCACGGCCCCGACCTGACAGCAGAGCTCGTCGGTGGCGATTTCAAAATCACATTTGAGCGAGGTTTCGAAGATAAAGGGGTAGCAGAGCTCGCGCTTGTCTCTTGGCTTCTTGGGGTTCATGGGGCAACCGGATTGGAGAAAAGGCCAGTTTGCCAGCCCCGGGAAGGGCTGGCAAACGGCAGGTCATTACTTGCGTTACGCGCTGTGGCTCAGGCGTTCTTACTGGCGGGCTCGGTGGAGGGCTGGAACTGGTTGATCATCCGCAGCGCCTCCAGCATCCGCTGGTTGAAGCTGGTGAAGCGATCGACCTGCGCCGGTTCCTCTTCTCCTCTCGCCGCCAGCACGGCCGGGGTCAGCGCCTGTTGCTGGGATTCTGGCAGCAGGCTATCCGCCTGTTTCTGCACCTGATCCAGCTTCGGCAGGTAGTCGGCAAATGGCTTGATCAGATCCTGCAGGGAGTGCGCCCCCTGATAGGTCTGGCTCAGTTTGACGCTCTGCTTGAGCTTGAGGGAGTAGGAGGCCAGCTGGCTGTCATCCAGTTTCAGCTCGCCCGCCTTGTCCAGCAGATCCTCGAAGTTGCCGGAGAAGAAGTTCCCCGCCAGCTCGTCGATCCCCTTGACCAGCTTGCCGATGGACTCCATCTCGTCGCTGTTGAGATCCCCCTCCAACGAGAAGCTGAAGCTCTGGCTCGACTTGAGGCTGAACTGGCTGCCGCTCTCGCTGCTCTGGGACTTGGTCTGCCAGCTGTCGTTGAAGCGCAGCACCACCTTGTCGCCATCCTTGGTCTGGATCTCCAGATACCCCTGCTGGCGACTGGCCATCTCGGCCTGTCCCATGTCGGTCGGGGAGACCTTGCCGAAGAACTCCTTCTCGAACTCCTCGAGCCCTTTCTGGATCAGCTTGTAGCTCTGATCGATACCGGTTTTGATATCGTCGTTGTCAGTCGCCCACTTGCCGAGTTGCTTCTTCGCTTCGTCAAAGCCCTTGTCGACCCCCTTGCGGGCCTGCTCCATCATCCCGGTCAGGTCGTCATCAGATTTGCCATCGGCCCGCGCGGCACCGAGCCGCCCGGTCACGAACTGCAGCACGTTGTCCGCCACCGACTGGAAGTCGAACAGGGTCTCCGGGGTGATCTCCTCGGGCTCTTTCACCTTCGGCGCCTGATAGCCCTGGCCGTTGATCTCCAGCGAGAACTGCAGCGCCTGCTGGATCAGCACTTGCGCCCACTTGGGCGGCTTGTGCAAGGAGACCTCCTCCTCGCTCTTGACCTGTTTCGACTCCGCCTGTTGCGGCGATTTGGGAGAAACACCCACTCCCTTGGGTTGGGCCGCGCCCACGCCTTCGATCTGCATAATGTGTCCTCCCACCATGCCTGTAGATCAGCTATCGGCCTGACTGAACACTTCTTGACCACAAAATACTGGACAATCTGCCGCTGGCTTTTAAAATCGGGCCCCTTTGGGTGGCCTGTTGCCTTCCCCCGATTTCGACCCGGCCCGGCCGGTGTGCATGTGAGGTATTTATGACCCAGTCCCAACAGCCTTCCGCGAACGCTCCAGCGCCTAGAACCGCGGCCGACTATCAGGCCCAACTCGACGAAAAGCGCGCTCGCCTCACCGAGCTGTTTGCCGGCTTTACCCTCCCGGCGCTGGAAGTGCACAGCTCGCCGGCGGAGTACTACCGGATGCGCGCCGAATTTCGCATCTGGCACGAAGGGGATGACCTCTTCCACTGCATGTATGCCCCGGCGACCAAAGAGATCATCAAGATAGACCACTTCCCCACCGCCAGCCGCCTCATCAACCAGTTGATGCCGCTGCTGCTGGAGGGGCTACGCCCACACCCGGTGCTGCGCCGCAAGCTGTTCCAGATCGACTACCTCTCCACCCAGTCCGGCCAGATCATTGTCAGCCTGCTCTATCACCGCAAGCTGGAGGCCGAATGGCAACAAGCCGCCGAAGCGCTGCAGGCCGATCTGCGCGCCAAGGGGTTCGAGCTGCAGCTGATTGGCCGCGCCCACAAGCAGAAGATCTGTCTGGGGGATGATTTCGTCATCGAACAGCTCAACGTGGCGGGTCGCCAGCTCACCTACAAACAGGTGGAGAACAGCTTCACCCAGCCCAACGCCGCCATCAACGAGCAGATGCTGGCCTGGGCGCTGGATGTGACCAAGGGGAGCGAAGGGGACCTGCTGGAGCTCTATTGCGGCAACGGCAACTTCTCCATCGCGCTGGCGCAGAACTTCCGCAAGGTGCTGGCCACCGAGATCGCCAAGCCGAGCGTCGACTCCGCCCAGTTCAACATCGCGGCCAACGGCGTCGACAACCTGATCATCCTGCGCATGTCAGCCGAGGAGTTCACCATGGCGATGCGTGGCGAGCGGGAGTTCAACCGTCTCAAGGGGGTCGACCTCAAGAGCTACCAGTGCAACACCATCTTCGTCGACCCGCCCCGCGCCGGTCTGGACGATGCCACCGTCAAGCTGGTGCAGGAGTACGACAACATCCTCTACATCTCCTGCAACCCAGAGACCCTGCAGGCCAACATGGCGGTATTGGGCGAGACCCACGAGATCGCCCGTTTCGCCCTGTTCGACCAGTTCCCCTGGACCCATCACATGGAAGCCGGGGTCTATCTGCGCCGCAAGGCCGGTTGATTCAGGCAGACAGGAAAACAACAACAGGGCCGGATGGCCCTGTTTTGTTATTGACTGAACACCGGCCTCACTCCAGCCGGAAGTGACCCACGATCTCCCGCAGCCGGTCGTAGGTCTGCTGCATCGCCGCGGAGCTGGCGACCGTCGCTTCGCCATTGTGGGTCAGCTGGCGGATCACTTCAGCGATGGCGCTCATGTTGCGATTGATCTCTTCGGCCACCGCGCTCTGCTGCTCCGCCGCCGTGGCTATATGGCTGATGAGATCGTTGATCTCCACCACTTCCCCTGCCATCAGATCCAGCGACTCGTTGACCCTGGTAGTGTTCTCGGCAGCCCCCTGACAGCTCTGCTTGGTGTTGCCCATGGCATCCACCACCGTTTGAGTGCCCCGCTGCAAACTGGCCAGCATGGTCTGGATCTCGGCTGTGCTCTGCTGGGTACGGGCCGCGAGGGAACGCACTTCGTCTGCCACCACCGCAAAGCCACGCCCCTGTTCACCAGCGCGGGCCGCCTCGATGGCGGCGTTGAGGGCCAGCAGGTTGGTCTGTTCGGCAATGCTGCCGATCACCCCCAGCACAGAGCCAATCTGCTGCACATCCTGCTGCATCGCCTCGATGGAGCGGGCAGTGGCTTCCACTTCGTCCACCAGCGCCATCACGC
Source organism: Aeromonas sp. 11P (assembly GCF_051920165.1). NCBI lineage: Bacteria > Pseudomonadati > Pseudomonadota > Gammaproteobacteria > Aeromonadales > Aeromonadaceae > Aeromonas > Aeromonas sp. 11P. The sequence goes on along the minus strand of NZ_JBQBDJ010000004.1, from coordinate 3,053,456 downwards.
TGGCCATGGCCTGATCCACCACCTGACGGGACTGGCTCGCCAGCTGCTGGCTCTGACCGGTAAGCTGGGCGGTGCTGGCTGCACTCTCGGAGACGGAGACCGCGGTGCGGCTCATCTCGTTGATGGCAGTCACCACCTGCTCGGTCTCGCGCACATGGTCCGCCAGCAGAGACTGGGCGGCGCCGGTCTGGCTGGCCAGCCCTTCTATACCACTGTTGAGCTGGCCGCTCGCCTGCCGCACCTCCCCCATCATCTCCTGCAGCCGCTCGATAAAGCGGTTGATGCCGGCCGAGATCTGGCCCAGATCATCCTTGCTGGTTACCGCCAGTCGGCGGGTGAGATCGCCGCTGCCGCGAGAGAGCTCCAGCACCAGATCCCGCAGCGAGAGAATGGGGCGATAGGCCACATTGAGTGCCAGCATCGCCAGCACCATCACCACGATCGCCACACCGAACAGCGCCATGATGATCTGGCCGTTGAGGGCCCGGGTCATGGCACGGATGTAATCGAGGTCGATGTAGCCGGTCAGGGTCCAGCTGCTGCCACGAATATCCAGCTGGTTGGGGCGCGCTTCACTCTCCCCCTGCGGCTTGCTGTCATAGAGGCTGTTGCCCTGACTGTCGGCCAGCGAGAAGTAGCGGCCCTCGCCACTCATCTTCTCCAGCAGGCTTTTGAACTCGCTCATGTCGAGGTAGTAGAGATAGGCGGAATCGGCACCGCGCGGCACCAGAATGGTGATGACCGGCTTGCCATCCACCTGTTGCAGCGGGCTGACAGTGATCTGGTTGTTGGCGGCGGGGATCAGCTTGCGCAGGGCATCTACTTTGGCGCTGTCGTTGATGACCCCGCTCACGTCGAAGGCCATGTCGCCGATCACCTTGACGATGTTGTGAAAGCCGGTCTCTTGCAGGGTCTTCTTGACGTTGGTCACCCCGAAGTTGAGGTTGGCAGCCAACAGGATCTTCTGATTGATGTCACTGGCCAGCTTCTCTTTGACCAGAGTGATCTGTTCGTTGATGTTGTGGGTGGCCTGAGTGCGAATGTAGCCACTGATGAAGTGGTTGACGCTGAGCCCGGCAGTGCCGATGGTGACCAGAATAGCCAGTAGCAGCAAGAGGTAAATCTTGACCTTGAATGGCATGGGTTCCCTCCAGAAGAGAGGGCTGGCAACGCCAACCCTCTCTGCCAATCGTTATTTCTTCTTGGCGTACTTCATGGAATCCAATGCCACCGCCAGAATGATGATGCCGCCCTTGATGATGAACTGCCAGTAAGGGCTGACCCCGATATAGGTCAAACCATAGTTGATCAGGGTGAAGATGAGTACGCCGGTGATCACACCCGCGACCGTTCCCACCCCGCCAGCAAACGACACCCCGCCCACCACGCACGCCGCGATGGCATCCAGCTCGTACATGAAGCCGAGGTTGTTGGTGGCGCTACCGATACGGCCCGCTTCCAGCATGCCGCCGAAGGCGTAGAAGACCCCTGCCAGCGCATAGATCATCACCAGATTGACCGCCACGTTGACGCCGGAGACCTTGGCCGCCTCGGGGTTGCCGCCGATGGCGAAGATGTTCTTGCCAAAGCGGGTCTTGTTCCACAGCACCCAGACAAAGACGCTGGCGATGGCCGCATAGAAGGTGAGATAGGAGAGCTTGAATCCTCCTATCCGGATAAACCCTTGGGCGAAGCTGGAGAAGCGGGGATCAAACCCGGCCACCGGCGACGCCCCTACCGAGTCAAAGTAAAGGGAGTTGATGCCGTAGACGATGATCATGGTGCCCAGGGTGGTAATGAACGGAGTGACGTTCAGGTAGGCCACGATCAGACCGTTGACCAGACCGATCAGCGCCCCCACGGCACACACCAGCAGGATCACCACCGGAATGGGTACCTCTCCCAGCGTCGGGAACACCTTGTTGACGTTGGTCAGGGCCTGCAACATGGTTGCCGCGATGAGTGCAGCCAGACCGACCTGACGACCGGCCGAGAGATCCGTCCCCTGGGTGATGATGATGCCCGCCACCCCCAGCGCGATGATGACCCGCACCGAGGACTGGGTCAGGATGTTGCTGAAGTTGGTGAGGCTCAGGAAGGAGGGCTCCTGGATCACGATGACCATGAGCAGCACCAGCAGCACCAGATAGATGGCGTTTTCCTTGAGCGCCTGCATCAGATTGAAATTTTTAGCCGACTCCATAAATGTCTTCCTGTCTCTAGAGGTACAGAGATGCCAGGCGCAGTATCTCGCTCTGGTCAGTTTCTTTGGTATTGACGATCCCGGCGACTCTGCCATTGCTCATCACCATGATGCGGTCGGTGATCCCCAGCAATTCCGGCATCTCTGACGAGATGATGATGATCCCTTTGTCCTTCTTCGCCAGCTCCAGGATGAGCTGGTAGATCTCGAACTTGGCCCCCACATCGATGCCGCGGGTGGGCTCGTCGAGCATCAGGATCTCCGGCTGGGTCAGCAGCCAGCGACCGATGATCACCTTCTGCTGGTTGCCCCCGGAGAGGGAACCGATCTGGGTCTGCTGAGTCGGCGTCTTGACCCGCATGGAGTCGATCACCCACTGAGTGTCGCTCTTCATCTTGTTGTCGCTGAGCAGCCCCATGGAGCCTTTGTAGCTGTCCATATTGGCGATCAGGGAGTTGAAGGCGATATCGAGCCGGGAGTAGATACCGGTGGAGCGGCGCTCTTCCGTCACCAACGCAAAGCCGTTGCGGATCGCTTCATGGGCGTTGTGGTTGGCCACCTCTTTGCCGTGCAGCTTGATGCTGCCCTGGCTGCGATCGCGAATGCCAAACAGGGTTTCGACGATATCGGTGCGCTTGGCCCCCACCAGTCCGGCGATGCCGAGGATCTCCCCCTTGTGCAGGTTGAAGGTCACATCCTGAATGGAGGGCTGGTTTTTCGCCGTCAGGTGTTCGATCTCGAGGATCACCTCTTTCGGCTGGTTGGTTTTTTCAGGGAAGCGCTGGGTCAGTTCACGGCCGACCATCATGCCGATGATCTGATCCATGGTCATGCCCTTGAGCGGCTGGGTTGCCACCCACTGGCCATCCCGCAATATGGTGATCTCGTCACAGAGCTGGAAGATCTCCTCCATCTTGTGAGAGATGTAGACGATGCCGCACCCCTTCTCCTTCAACTTGTTGATGATCTTGAAGAGGTGGTTCACCTCTTTCTCGGTCAGGGAGGAGGTGGGTTCGTCCATGATGACGATCTTGGCGTCGTAGGAGAACGCCTTGGCGATCTCGATCATCTGCATCTGGGAGACCGACAGGGTCGCGACCTTCACCTTGGGGTCGATGTCGATATCCAGCTCATCGAAGATGCGCTTGGTGTCGTCATACATCTTGCCGTGGTCGATAAACCACCCCTTGGTGGGGTAGCGGCCGAGCCACATGTTGTCCATCACGGTACGCTGCAGCACCAGGTTGAGCTCCTGATGCACCATGGAGACGCCATTTTCCAGCGCCTCTTTCGAGGAGGTGAAGTTGATCTCCTGCCCCTTGAAGAAGATCTTGCCCTGATCCTTCTCGTAAATGCCGAACAGGCACTTGAGCAGTGTGGATTTTCCCGCTCCGTTCTCGCCCATCAACGCATGCACAGAATGAGGACGGACCCGTAAATTGACATTATCGAGTGCCTTGACGCCGGGAAAGCTCTTACTGACGTCAATCATCTCCAACAGCCATTCTGATTGTTGCTGTGTTGTCATATCAGCCATCACATCTGGTTGAAAAAAGGGCAAGGGGATCTCCCTTGCCCTGGAGGAGGGAATTACTCGAATTGGGACAGGTTGTCTTTATCCACACCGACGTAGGCAACACGTACTACCTTGTCGACGATATTCCACTTGGTACCTTCACCGGCCGGTTTGCCTTCAGCAAGGTTCTTGGTCAGCTCGAAGGTGGCTTTAGCCTGGTTGGCCGCATCGTTCAGCACGGTACCTGCCATGGCACCGCTCTTGACCATGGCCAGCGCTTCCGGCAGCGCATCGACGCCGAATACCGGAATGGCAGTCTTGCCCTGGGCTTTCAGTGACTCGACTGCACCCATTGCCATGCCGTCGTTGTTGGCGATGACCACTTCGATCTTGTTGGCGTTGGGGCCGGAGATCCAGGCGTCCATCTTGTCTTTCGCCATGGCGGTATCCCACATACCGGTATCCATGTGCAGTTGTTCAGTCTTGACGCCACCATCGTTCAGGGTCTTGACCACGTAGGAGGTGCGCGCCTCGGCATCCGGGTGGCCCGGCTCCCCTTTCAGCAACACGAACTGGATCACGCCATCCTTGTTCAGATCCCACTCCGGATGGGCTTTCCAATGTTTGGCAATCAGCTGCCCCTGGATGATCCCTGACTCCTTGGAGTCAGTGCCCACGTAGTAGGCCTTGTCGTAGCTGGCCAGATCGGTAGCGCTCGGCTCCTTGTTGTAGAAGACCACCGGGATATCTTCGCCACGGGCTTTCTCAATCACCACCGGGGCCGCAGCCGGGTCAACCAGGTTGATGGCCAGCGCCTTCACCCCTTTGGCCAGCAGCACGTCGATCTGGTCGTTCTGCTTGGACTGGTCGTTCTGGGAGTCGTTCATCAGCAGCTCCACCCCCGGAGTGGCTGCCGCCTCCTTCTCGATGGCCTTGCGCACGACCGCCATGAAGTTGTCGTCGTATTTGTAGACGGTTACCCCGATACGGGTGTCAGCCTGGGCATTGGCTCCAGCCATCATGCCCATCAGCAGGGCGGCAACAGTGGTCAGTTTTTTCATTATGTGTGCTCCGATGTGTCTATCTGTGTTGTAGGGTGGCGAGCAATTGAGCAAGCGCCAATCAATGTAATCAGTTTGTTGTCATTTCTTCTGTGATCATGACGACAAAATGAAAACGTTTACACTCTGTTACATTTAAACTTTATATTTATTTTTCAAATACATATAAATAAAAATCAGATTTGAGACTCAATCTTTCCCACAGCATTGAGGCTAGTCGTTACTGGTCTGTTGTCAAAATGGCGCACTGGCTCGACAGTCGTCTCAATAGCTGGCTTAACGGAGAGTGCAGCCCCAACGGTAACGCCGTTCGAGCAGTTGATACTCGGGACGCACGCTCTGGCTCCAGGAGTCATCCCCGCCCACACCCATATGGGCGCCATCGAGACAGACCCACAGCCCCTCTTCAGCCACCAGATCGCTCTGGTGACGAGCAGCGGCCAGCTGTTGCTGACTGAAGCGGCTGGCACTGAAATGGAAGCTGCCGTTCACCGTCGTGCTGCCCAACTGCAACTGGCGGGTATCGCAGCGCAAGCCGTTGTCGCTCGGGAAAACATAAGGGGTATGCATCGCCTCCAGCGGCAAACTCCAGCGCCCAAGATCGGCGCCCAGCAGGCGATCCGGATAGTTCTCGTGAGGGCCACGCCCCAGCCATTCGGCTCGCGCTGGCACCTCGGCCAGATGGAGCAACAGACCGATCCGCGGCAGCGAAGGCAACGCCTGCGCCAGTTCGGTTTCTATCTCCAGGCTCATGGCGCCATCGTCGGTAAAGCGGTGATGCCAGTGACTCACCAGCAGCAGCTCATCGTGGTGGAAGTAACCGTGACTGACCCGGATATCCGCTCCGGCGACCGCGATCCCCAAACAGCGGTGTTGCCACTGACCGAGACCACAGCCCTGCCAGCGAGCAATCCAGGAGTTGGGGTCGGCGTGATCCGCTTCGCTGGTGCCGATGTCGTTGTCGAGAGGCGCCCGGTAGAAGTGATCCATGATCGGCGCCAGCAACTGCTCCTGTCCCGATTTTTGCCAACTGGTGATGCGACCGCGCTGCTTGTCGAGCCACCACTGGCTGTTTGCGGCAGTGATCCGCCAGCCATCCGGCTGCTCGCTCAGGGTGGCGGCAGCGGCGGGAGCAGGCAGGGCAAGGGGTGTAGGCAGGGTGAACTGCTGACGGGCGACCTTGTGATCCGCCTGCGACCAGAGGGTGGCCTGTGGCTGAACGATGGCCAGATCGAGCCAGGCCAGTGAGCCTGCCGCAAAGGCGGGCAGCGTCTCGCTCAGGGTCAACTCGACCACCCCTTGCGGCGCCAGCTCAAGGGAGATCTCCCCCTGCTGCTGCACATGGCCGTTCTCGCACAGCTGCCAGCTGAGCCGCTCGTTATCGGTTTCCCGGAACAGGTATTCGCTCTCGATCCGCACCCGCAGTGGGGTGTGCTCAAGCAGGGTGAAGCGGAACGGCTGCTGGGCACGCTTCGCCTCGCACAGGGCGGGATGGGGGGTGCGATCCGGGAACAGCAGACCGTTGCAGCAGAACTGGCGGTCGTTTTGCAGATCGCCAAAATCGCCGCCATAGCCCCAGTAGTGACGACCATCGGCGGTGTATTTGTCGAGCCCCTGATCGACCCAATCCCAGACAAATCCGCCTTGCAGACGTGGATGATCGCGAAACGCCTGCCAATAGTGGCCGTAGCCCCCCAGGCTGTTGCCCATGGCGTGAGCATATTCGCAGAGGATCAGCGGTCGGTGTTCGCCGGGCAGGCCGATCCACTTGCCAGCGCCCACTTGGGCACCGCCGGGAAGGGCTGATCCTGATGGGTTCTGGCATACATGGGGCAGATAATGTCGGTCGCCGGAGTATCGGCCCCGCCCCCCTCATACTGCACCGGACGGCTCGGGTCGCTGCGCTTGATCCAGCCATACATAGCATCGTGGGCCGGACCGTAACCCGACTCGTTGCCCAGCGACCAGATGATGATGGAGGGGTGGTTGAAATCCCGTGCCACCATGCGGGTCGCCCGCTCCAGAAAGGCGTTGCTCCAGGCAGGATCCCGCGCCAGCCGACCCATAGGGGTCATGCCGTGAGTCTCCAGATTCGCCTCGTCAACAACATAGAGGCCGAGCCGGTCGCAGAGGCGATAGAAGTCGGGATGGTTGGGATAGTGGGAACAACGCACCGCATTGAAGTTGTGCCGCTTCATCAGCAACAGATCCCGCTCCATGGTGGCGCGATCGATGGCATAACCCTTGGCGGGATGGTGTTCATGACGGTTGGCACCGCGAACAAGCAGCGGCTGCCCGTTGACCCGCAGCAGGCCGCCACGGATCTCCACTGTCCGAAAGCCCACATCATAGGCTTCGCTCTCGATAGGCTGGCCCTGCTCGTCCAGCAGGGTCAGGGTCAGGCGATAAAGATGGGGCGTCTCGGCGCTCCACTTGCGCGGCGCAGCCACGTCGAGCCAGAACTCGGCGCGATCGTCATACGCCCCTTTTTCATCAATGGCTTGGGTGCCGATCGGCTGGCACAGGGTCGCGACCCGCTCGCCGCCGTCATAGAGATTGGCCTCTACCGACAGACCGGCCCCATTGGCCACCTGCAGTGCAATCTTGAGACGGCCATCCCGATAGCAGGCGTCCAGCTCGGGGGTGACCCGGATATCCATCAGATGGCGGGACGGTTTGTGCAGCAGGTTGACGGAGCGGAAGATCCCCGACAGCCACCACATATCCTGATCTTCCAGATAGGAGCCGTCGGACCAGCGCAGCACCAGTACCGCCAGCCGGTTGCGACCGCTCTGCAGATATGGGGTCAGATCGAATTCGGCGGGCAGGCGGCTGTCCTGGGAGTAACCGACCCAGCGGCCGTTGCAGAACAGGTGGAAGGCACTGCTCACCCCGTCGAAGATGATCCGGCTCTGTCCGCTGGCCAGCCAGTCGGCGGGCAGCTCGAACTCGCGGGAGTAGCAGCCAGTAGGATTGTCTGCCGGCACTCGCGGTGGATCGCAAGGAAAGGGGTACTTGATATTGGTATAGATGGGGCCATCGCTGGGCGGCCGCGCGGCCGGATAGGCGGCATCCAGCTGCCAGTTGCCCGGCACTGTAATGGGGCAAGCATCCACCAGATCCTGCGCCAGCCAGCTCTCGGGCACCAATTCGGGAGCGGCAAAGAAGGAGAAGCGCCACTCGCCATCGAGCAAGAGACGGGAGGAAGAGGCCAGATCACCCCTGGCATCCGCTTCGCTGCGCCAGCTGAACATGGGGGTATGGGCTGCCAGCCGGTTTACCGACGTAATAGCCTGAGTCTGCCAATCCTGACGCGCCACTATCTCCCTGAGCATTCACTCTCTCCCTGCTGATTGGAAAACGTATTCAGTCTAGAGAAGTATGACGCAGGGAACGGCGATCTTGCTCACACAGATGTAAACGATTACACTGATTTTGTTAAGTAAAGCGAAGTAAAAATGATTAAAAATAGGTAAAACAATAACTGTGCAAGAAATGGCCCCGAACAGGGCCGCAAAAGGGGGCTATCCGGCCCGAACCGGTGCCACCGAGTGGCGATTGATCAGGGTGGGGGTATAGATCCTGCTCTGGGTCGCGTCACTCTCCCCCGCCGCCAGCTGAATGGCCAGCTTGGCCGCCTGGGCCGCCATCAACTCGATGGGATAGCGCATGGTGGAGAGCTTGGGGCGCAAATATCTGGCATAGATGATGTCATCGAAGCCCACCACCGAAACCTCCTCCGGCACTCGCAGGCCGTTGTCCGCCAGCACGGAGATGGCGCCCGCCGCCATGGCATCGTTATAGGCCACCACGGCGGTCACCTTGAGCCCCTTGGCCAGCAGGTTGAGCATGGCACGCTCCCCCCCCTCCTCGTTCGGCGTGCCGCTCTCGATAAGCTCGGGATCGGCTGCCAGACCGGCTTCCATCAGTCCATCCTGATACCCCTGCAGACGCAAGGTGGCATCCTCGATGGCGTGATCCGAGCTGATAAAGGCGATATGGCGGTGGCCCAGTTCGATCAGGTGGCGAGTCGCCGTAGCCGCCCCCAGCCTGTTGTTGAGAGCGATGCAGCGCCCCTTGAGGGCAGGAATATCACGGTTGATCAGCACCATACCGGGCACCCGCATGGCGTAATCGTAAAGTTCCTCGTCGCTCAGCGCCTTGCTGTGCACCACCAGCGCCTCGCAGCGCTTGCCGATCAGCAGCTCGATCGCTTCACGCTCCTGACGCGCCTTGTGAAAACCGTTACCCATCAGCAGGTGAAGGTTCTGCTCGACGGCGATGCTGGAGACCCCCTTCACCAGTGCACCGAAGAAGGGATCGGCCACGTCACCGACCACCACCCCCATGGTATCGCAAGTCTGGCTGACCAGTGCCCGCGCGTTGGCGTTGGGGGTGTAGCCCAGTTCGGCCATGGCCTTCTGCACCACTTCGCGAGACGCAGCGCTGGCCTTGGGGGAGTTGTTCATCACCCGTGAAACCGTTGCCACCGACACATTGGCCAAACGGGCGACATCCTTGATGGTGCTCATGCTGTTTTCACTTCTTTCACTGTGCAATAGAGCGCCATTATACCCAGCAAACCCATTGAAAACAGGGGTGAAACGTATATCTGCCGTCAGGATGACCATAAAAACAGTGTAATCGTTTACACTGTTTTGCAAGCAAGCTCACAGTTTGGTCGCCACACCCTCGGCTAGACTGCTTCCAGACACTTTTCAGTGGAGAGCAAGATGAACGTTCTGGTCACCGGCGGCTGCGGATATATCGGCAGCCACACCTGTCTGGCCTTGCAAGCGGCAGGCATGAATCCCGTGGTGGTCGACAACCTCGGCAACAGCAAACGCAGCGTGCTAGCCCGAGTCGCGGCTATCTGCGGCCAGCAACCCCTGTTCTATCAAGGGGATATTCGCGATGCAGCCCTGCTGGACCGGATCTTCGCCGAACAGCAGATCGACGCAGTGATCCACTTTGCCGCCCTCAAGGCGGTCGGTGAGTCGACTCGCATTCCACTGGATTACTACGAGAACAACCTCGGCGGCACCCTCACCCTGCTGCAGGCGATGAAACGGGCCAATGTGCACAATCTGGTGTTCAGCTCCTCGGCCACCGTCTATGGCGATCCGGCCAGCCTGCCGATCCGCGAGGATTTCCCCCGCAGCGCCACCAACCCCTACGGACGATCCAAGCTGATCATCGAGGAGATCCTCGAAGATCTGCAGTTGGCCGAGCCGCACTGGAGCATGACCCTGCTGCGCTACTTCAATCCGGTCGGCGCCCACGAATCGGGCACCATGGGGGAAGACCCGCAGGGGATCCCCAACAACCTGATGCCCTATATCACCCAGGTCGCCATCGGCCGTCGCGACTGCCTGTCTGTCTTTGGAAACGATTACCCCACCCCGGATGGCACCGGTGTGCGCGACTACATCCACGTGATGGATCTCGCCGAGGGGCACGTCAAGGCGCTGCAACACTGCGCTGGCAAGGGTGGCGTGCACACCTACAACCTGGGCACCGGCCAGGGCCAGAGCGTGTTGCAGCTGGTCGCCGCTTTCTCTGCAGCCTGTGGCAAGCCGCTGCCATTTCGCATCGAACCGCGCCGCCCGGGCGACATCGCCGCCTGCTGGGCCGATCCGGCCAAGGCGCAGCGTGAACTGGGCTGGCAGGCGACCCGGGACATAGACGCCATGTGCGCCGACAGCTGGCGCTGGCAATCCGCCAATCCGAACGGTTACGAGGAGTAGGCCTGCCTGCTCCCCGGTAATAAACGAGTCTATTTTTCAATACCTTATTCAGGAGAGATGATGTTCAACCCCGTCGATCATCCCCATCGCCGCTTCAACCCGCTGACCGGCCAGTATGTGCTGGTCTCCCCCCACCGGGCCAAACGCCCCTGGCAGGGACAGGTGGAGAAGGTGAGTCAGGCCCCCAAACAGGCCCACGATCCCGACTGCTTCCTCTGCGCGGGCAACACCCGGGTCACTGGCGACATCAACCCCGACTACAAGGGCACTTTTGTCTTTACCAACGACTTCGCCGCTCTGATGCAGGATACTCCGGCCGCCGATAGCGCCAGCGATCCCCTGCTGAAACTGGAAGCCGCCCGCGGCACCAGCCGGGTCATCTGCTTCTCGCCGGACCACGGCAAGACCCTGCCAGAACTGCCGCTGCCCGCCATCGAGGGGGTGATCACCACCTGGATGGACCAGGTCGCCGAGCTGTCGGCCCAGTGGCAGTGGGTGCAGGTCTTTGAAAACAAAGGGGCAGTCATGGGCTGCTCCAACCCGCACCCCCACGGCCAGCTCTGGGGCAGCAACTTCCTGCCCAACGAGATCGCCCGCGAAGAGCAGCACCAGCGCGACTGGCTGGCGGAGCATGGCCGCCCCATGCTGCTGGAGTATGTGGAGCGGGAGCTGGCGGATCGCTCGCGCATCGTGGTGGAGACCGAGCACTGGCTCGCCGTGGTTCCCTTCTGGGCCGCCTGGCCGTTCGAAACCCTGCTGCAGCCCAAGGCGCACGTCCCCTCCATGCTCAATATGACCCAGGCCCAGCAACAGGATCTGGCGGTGGCGCTCAAGGAGCTCACCAGCCGCTACGACAACCTGTTCGAGTGCAGCTTCCCCTACTCCATGGGCTGGCACTTTGCACCGCCCAAATCGGAGTGCCCCGAGGCGTGGCAACTGCATGCCCACTTCTATCCGCCGCTGCTGCGCTCCGCCACCGTGCGCAAATTTATGGTCGGCTTCGAGATGCTGGCCGAAACCCAGCGCGACCTTACACCCGAGCAGGCTGCCGAGCGGCTGCGTGCCCTGAGCCCCATTCACTACACCCAGACCAGCCACACCAATGAGGAGGCCCTATGACCCCCAGCCAACGCGTCAGCACCGTTTTTGCCGAGCAATTTGCCAAAGCGCCCGATCTGCTGGTGCGCGCCCCAGGTCGCGTCAACCTCATCGGTGAACATACCGACTACAACGACGGCTTCGTGCTGCCCTGCGCCATCGACTACGAGACCTGCGTCGCCATCGGCCTGCGCGATGACCAGCAAGTGCAGGTGATCGCCGCCGACTACGACAACCAGCGCGACCAGTTCGACCTCGGCCAGCCCATCGAGCATCACCCCAGCCAGCGCTGGAGCGACTACATCCGTGGCGTGGTGAAATATCTGCAAGCGCGTGGTTATGCCATGCGCGGCCTCGATCTGGTGGTCTCCGGCAACGTGCCGCAGGGAGCGGGGCTCTCCTCCTCTGCCTCGCTGGAAGTGGCCATCGGTCAGGCCTTCAAGGAGGCGCTGGGGCTCGACATCAGCCAGGCCGAGATCGCCCTCAACGGTCAGCAGGCGGAGAACAAGTTCGTCGGCTGCAACTGCGGCATCATGGATCAGATGATCTCCGCCAGCGGCAAAACCGATCATGCCCTGCTGCTCGACTGCCGCTCGCTGGAGACCCGTCTCATCCCCATGCCCAGCGATCTGGCGGTGCTGATCGTCAACTCCAACGTGCGCCGCGGTCTGGTGGACAGCGAATACAACACTCGCCGTCAGCAGTGCGAGGCCGCCGCCCGTCACTACGGGGTCAAGGCGCTGCGCGACCTCGATCTGGCGGGACTGGAAGCGGGCAAAGCAGGGCTGGATGAGGCCTGCTATCGCCGTGCCCGCCACATCGTCGGTGAAAACGCCCGCACCCTGGCGGCCGCCGATGCGCTGGCGAGCCACGATCTGACCCGCCTCGGCGAACTGATGGCCGAGTCGCACGCCGCCATGCGCGATGACTTCGAAATCACAGTGCCCGCCATTGACGGTCTGGTGGAGATCATCAAGGCTAAAATCGGCACTGATGGTGGCGTGCGGATGACTGGCGGCGGCTTCGGCGGCTGCGTGGTCGCCCTGCTGCGCCCCGAGAAAGTAGCCGAGGTGATTGCCGCGGTTGAAGCCGAGTATCCGACCCGCTTCGGCCTCAAGGCCGACTGCTACGTCTGCTCTGCCAACGCCGGTGCAGGCAAGCTATGAACAGCACCATGACGCCATTCGAACTGGAAAACGAGGAGGGGCTGCGCCTCCGCGGCCTCGATTTTGGCGCCACCCTCACCTCCCTCACCCTGCCGGTAGCGGGCCAGCGCCGTGAAGTGCTGCTGGGCTGTGCCGACGATGCCTATCCCACCCAGCAGGTGTGGCTGGGTGCGGTGGCGGGGCGTTTTGCCAACCGCATCGGTGGCGCCGAGCTGCTACGCGATGGCCAGCGCTGGCCGCTGGATGCCAATCAGGCTCCCAATTGTCTGCACGGCGGGCAGGCAGGCTTTCATCGCCAGCAGTGGCAAATCAAGGAGCTGGAGGCGGATCGGGTCAAGCTGGTGTTGCTCTCCCGTAGCGGGGATCAGGGCTTTCCCGGCAATCTGCGGGTGACACTGGAGTATCGGCTGGAGCAGAGCGATCTGGTGATCGACTTTGTCGCCAGCACGGATGCGGCGACCCCGGTCAGCCTCACCAGCCACGCCTACTTCAATCTCGATGAGCAAACCGATGGCGGCGATGTGCGTGACCACCTCATCAACATCAATGCCGACCACTTCCTGCCGACCGATCCGAGCGGTTTGCCGCTCGCCATCACACCGGTGGAAGGGCCGTTCGATCTGCGCCACGAGCGCCTGATTGGCCAGGATTGGCTGAGCCATCCCCAGCAGCAACAGGCCAAGGGGTACGATCACGCGTTTGTGCTCAATGGACCGGCTGCCGAGTGGGCGGCACGGGTGGTCTCGGGGGATCGCCAGCTGGCAATGGAGATCTACACCAACCAGCCTTCGCTGCAGTTTTACACCGGCAACTGGCTGGCCAATACCCCGAACCGCAGCGGCCTGTCGCACCGGGATCACGACGGCTTCTGTCTTGAGGCGCAACAGCTGCCGGACAGCCCCAATCGCCCCGAGCTGGGCAACCCTTGGCTGCTGCCGGGTGGGCGTTATCACCACCAGACCCGCTACCGCTTTATCCGCGACTAACTTAAAGAATTCATGATTTTTACATAGCCTCAGCAGTCACAATCGAGCAAGATATGCCGCCCCGAGACCCTTTCGGGGCGTTTTTACATCAACGAAGTTAAGGATTGTTTGTTCGATGACTGACACTTATAGCCTGCTGGTCGCCTTTATTCTGGGCGTCGTCGAGGGGCTGACCGAGTTCCTCCCCGTCTCCTCCACCGGCCACATGATTATCGTCGGCCATCTGCTGGGCTTTGAAGGCCCAAAGGCTGCCACTTTCGAAGTGGTGATCCAGCTGGGCTCCATCCTCGCTGTAGTCGCCGTGTTCTGGCGCCGCCTGTTTGGCCTGATTGGCATCCACTTTGGCCAGAAGCCCTCTCAGGATCATGCCACCCTGTCGCTGATCCACGTCATCCTCGGCATGATGCCCGCCATCGTGGTCGGTCTGGCCATCCACAGCTGGATCAAGGCCCATCTGTTCGGGCCAGAGACAGTAATGTACGCGTTGATCGCGGGGGGTATCCTGCTGATCATCGCCGAGAAGTTCCGCCCGGCCGTCAGCGCCGAAACCCTGGATGACATCAGCTACAAGCAGGCGTTCGGTATCGGTATGTTCCAATGTCTGGCCCTGTGGCCCGGCTTCTCCCGCTCCGGCGCCACCATCAGTGGTGGCATGCTGATGGGGATCAGCCGTCACGCGGCGGCCGAGTTCTCCTTCATCATGGCGGTGCCCATGATGATGGCGGCAAGCACGCTGGATCTCTACAAGAGCCGCGATTTTCTCTCGATGGCCGACTTCCCGATGTTTGCAGTAGGCTTTATCACCGCCTTCGTGGTAGCGATGTTTGCGATCAAGACCTTCCTGACATTGATCCGCCGCATCGACTTCATCCCGTTCGCCATCTACCGCTTTATCGTGGCATTCGCCGTCTATCTGGTGTTTGTCGCCTGACCGGTAGCCTGCAATGAAATGACAAAAGGGACCAACTTGGTCCCTTTTTCTATGGCGTCATGGTGCTCAGTAGAGGTGCTGGCTGATGCCGTTCAGCAGCCGCGACAGCCCCTTGGTGAACTGCACCGGCGCATCCTGTACCGTGTAGCAGAGGCAACCGTCCGGTGTATGCGGGCTGTGGGAGTGGCTGGCATCGCGCCAGATAAAATCTCCCGCCTTGTAAAGGGTATCGCCATCCTGAATGTTGCCCGCCAGCAGCAGAGTCAGCTCATAGCCCTGATGAGTGTGCTCGGGGATACGGCCGCCCGCTTCGATATGGAGCAGACTGGCGCGCGCCCCCATCTCGTCCAGCGGCAGACTCTGCTGACGAATAGCCCCGATATGGCGCCACTTGGGCGAGCGGTAGCGGGCCAGCACCCGTGGCAAACGGTAGGCGTGACCGGCCACCTCCAGCTCGCCGGGCTGGTCATGTGTTGGCTCGGAGAGGGGCTCTGCCAGCGGCTGGGCCAGAATATCCGCCAGCATGGCGTCGAATCCGGCGTCCAGTCCCAATTCATCGCGGGAGTTCACCTCGGGCTCTGCTGGCGAGGCAAGATATTGCTGCGCCAGCTCCTCTTCGAATGTCTTCAGTCGGGCAGCACAATCGGGGCAAAGTTCACAGTGGGCGGAGAGCCCCACTGCCAGCGGCAGAGGGAGCTCGTCGGCGGCGAAGGCACGCAGCATAGGGTCGGTCGGATGGGCTTTAATCATGGCCTTGCTCCACTTGCTCTTTCAGTTTCTGTAACGCCAACCGGAGGCGGGACTTGATGGTGCCGAGCGGCACGCCGAGTCGCTCCGCCACTCCTGCTGGGAGAACTCCTGCAGATAGATGCCACGCACCACCTGCTGTTGCGGCTCCGGCAGGGTGCCCAGATAGTGGGCCATCTGACGGGTCAGCACCGCATCTTCCCCGCCGCTCAGGTGCTCCTCTTCTGCCTGAAACTCCAGCACTGGCCACAGCTCCTCGGCACAAAGATCCTCCTTGCTGGCGCGCCGACGGCGCAGCATGTCGAAGCACTGGTTGCGCATCACGGTGTAGATCCAGGTGGTCGGCGCCCCCTTATCCGGGTGGTAGAGGCGCGCCTTCTGCCACACCAGCAGCATGGTCTCCTGCACCAGCTCCATGGCGTTGGCTTCGCTGCCGAGGTGGCGCAAGCCGTAGCTGCGAATACGCGGCGCAAAGTGTTGGAACAGGCGGGCAAAAGCAGCCTTGTCGGCCTGCTCTGCCACCCTGATCATCAGAGATTTGAGGTCGCCATCCGGGTTATCCATCACGGGCGAAGTCCTGCGTATGGTCGAGTGTGGTTGGCCAGTATATGCCATTGCGCCATCCCTTTGGTGTGCTGTCGAACATGCTGTGGTGATGACTTGTACGGCGCTGCGGCGCTGGCGGATCAGCGGGTCAGGAAAAAATCAGTGGCTGGCCACCAGCACCCCCTTGAGCAGGGCGATGGCGGGCTGATTGTCGGCAGCGGCCAGCAACAACTGCTTCTGTTCAGGGGGGATGGGCAGCACCTCCAGCCAGCGCTGGGCCACCCAGTTGCCATCATCCCAGCGGGGGGCGGGATAGAGGGCGGCATAGTCGGGATAGTCGGCAAACACCTCCCGCAGCGCATCAACCAGTGGTTGCTGGTCGGGATGGAGCCGGCGGGGCGGCCAGGCCGTCAGCGGCGTCACCTCGCCGATACGCAGGCCATCCTGCTCCTGCCACAGATCCTCTATCTGCACCCGCTCCATCCCCTGCACCGTGATCCCCAGCATGCCGTCCGGCAGCCGGTCGAAATCGATGATGGTGACCCGGGTGGCGATGGGCAGCATGTTGCGCAGGGCGTCGGGCTGGCGAGGGTCCACCATGCAGAGGGCAAAGCCGGACTCCCCCGCCTCTGCGATCATCCGCTGGTATCTCGGTTCGAAGATCCGCAGCGGCATGACGCCGCCGGGCAGCAGGTGGGCAGATAGGGGAAACAGCGCCAGTCGCATCGCAAACTCCTCGGTTGGGAACCTCTGTTGATACGCCGGGCCAGAGGGAGGAGATCATTCCCGTCAGCGGAAAGGAAAAACCCTTAACAATCAGGGGAAAATAGCCTGGACAAGCCGCTTCGATATGCAGTAGAAATGGATAAGCACCGTAATTTCCGCCCAATATTCTGGAATATGGCGCTAAACGCAGTGAAATATCCGCCCGACAGTGAGCGGCGGGTCATCCCTATAGTTTTCTCGAGCCGATGCGGGTAAAATTCACGCCCTTATATATCAGTCATTTTTCGACGCGCAACCTTGGTGGTCAGTTATGAAAGAGCATATTCATCATCTACTTGAACAAACGGTAGCCAATCTCAAGTCAGCAGGCGTCCTGCCGGCGGACCTGGAAGCCCGCGTGCAAGTAGACCGATGCAAGGAAAAAGCTCACGGTGACCTGGCCACCAACCTGGCCATGCTGCTGGCCAAGCCGGCCCGCAAGAATCCCCGTGAGCTGGCAGCGGCCATCATCGAGCACCTGCCTGCCTCCGACCTGATCGCCAAGGTCGAGATCGCCGGCCCCGGCTTCATCAACTTCTTCTTCGACCAGCGCTGGCTGGCCGGTCAGGTCGAGGCCATGGTCGCCTCTGCCAACGCCAACGTACGGTTGCCCGCGCCACAAACCGTGGTGGTGGACTACTCCGCCCCCAACGTGGCCAAAGAGATGGCCGTGCACCACATCCGCTCCACCGTACTCGGTGACGTGGCTGCGCGCGCGCTGGAATTCCTCGGCCACAAAGTGATCCGTGCCAACCACATCGGCGACTGGGGTACCCAGTTCGGCATGCTGATCGCCTATCTGGAGAAGATGTCCAACGAGCACGCCAGCGACATGGCGCTCAAGGATCTGGAAGCCTTCTACACCCAGGCCAAGCGTTGCTACGACGAAGACGAAGCCTTCGCCGAGCGCGCCCGTAACTACGTGGTCAAGCTGCAAGGCGGCGATGAGTACTGCCGTACCATGTGGAAGAAGCTGGTCGACATGACCATGGAACAGAACCAGATCAACTACGACCGCCTGAATGTCTCCCTGACCAACAAGGACATCATGGGCGAGTCCATGTACAACGACATGCTGCCGGAAATCGTGGCCGACCTAAAAGCCAAGGGGCTGGCGGTCGAGAGCGAAGGCGCCACCGTGGTCTTCCTGGACGAGTTCAAGAACAAGGATGGCGAGGCCATGGGCGTCATCATCCAGAAGAGCGATGGCGGTTTCCTCTACACCACCACCGACATCGCCTGTGCCAAATACCGTTATGAAACCCTGGGCGCCGACCGTGTCATGTACTTCATCGACTCCCGTCAGCACCAGCACCTGATGCAGGCCTGGACCATCACCCGCAAGGCGGGCTATGTGCCGGAATCCGTCCCCCTCGAGCACCACGCCTTCGGCATGATGCTGGGCAAGGATGGTCGTCCCTACAAGACCCGTTCCGGTGGCACCGTCAAGCTGGTTGACCTGCTGAACGAGGCCGAAGAGCGCGCCGCTGCGCTGCTGGAGAGCCGCAACAGCGACCTCTCTGCCGAAGAGAAGGCCAACGTGGTCAACGCCATCGCCATGGGCGCAGTCAAGTATGCGGATCTCTCCAAGAACCGTACTACCGACTACATCTTCGACTGGGATCTGATGCTGTCGTTTGAAGGCAACACTGCCCCTTACCTGCAGTACGCCTATACCCGTATCCAGTCCATCTTCCGCAAGGCCAACATCGATGCCGAGACGCTGACCGGCAATGTGGCCCTGAACGAAGAAGCCGAAGAGGTGCTGGCCCAGAAGCTGATCCAGTTCTCCGACGCGGTCAACGGCGTGGCCGACAAAGGCATGCCGCACCTGCTCTGTACCTACCTGTACGAGTTGTCCGGCAACTTCATGACCTTCTATGAAGCCTGCCCGATCAACAAGGATGGCGTGGACGAAGCAACCCGTCAGAGCCGTCTGCTGCTGTGCGCCGCCACCGCCAAGGTACTGAAACTGGGCCTCGGCGTACTGGGCATCCATACCCTGGAGCGCATGTAATAGATGGCAACCCGGGATTATGTCGGCAGCCGCCCGCGACGTCGGGCGGGTGGCCGCAATACCAAGAAAGCGGCCCCTCGCCGCTTTCCTGTTATTCCAGTGCTGCTGGTCGTGGCACTGCTGGCAGGCTTTGGTGGCTTCCTTTACATGATCAATGGCAAGGGCAACGATGCCCCCACCATTGAGGAGCAGGTAAAGGCCAACAAGCCAAAAGCGCAGAATAACGGGCTGCCTCAGGAGAAGTGGAGCTACATCGAACGGCTTGAGAACAAGCAGGTCGATGTTATCGAGCCACCGCCCCAGCCGGGTGTGCTGCCGCCACCACCGGCAGATACCATGACCCTGCAACCGGAGAAACTGCCGCAGCCGGTGCCGACCGACATTCCCCAGCCGGGAACACCGATCGGCCAGCCCAAGCCCTATCAGCCCAATCCGGCAACCACTCCCTCCACCTCCGGTGCGCCGGTTGCCAGCGCGCAAGAGCAGGTGATCGACCGCAAGGCCGAACGGGAGCGGATGGAGCGGGAGATCCGTGCCGAGCTGGAGCGGGAGCGGGCCGAAGCGGCCAAGGCCAAAGCGACCACCCCGCCAGCCCAGACCGCAGCCGCCGACGGCGGTCGCTATATGATGCAGTGCGCCGCCCTGCGCTCGCAGGATTCCGCAGAGTCGCTCAAGGCGCGTATCGCCTTCACCGCCGGCCTCTCTTCCAGCCTGCAGGTGATCAATGGCGCCAACGGTACCGTCTACAAGGTGATGGTCGGCCCCTTCAACGGCAAGGCGGCCGCCGATGCGGCCAACAGCAAGCTGCAGAGCTCCGGCATCAGCGGCTGCATTCCCAAGAAAGGGTAATCCGCTTACCGTTGACGCAGGGCCGGGTGGCAACACCCGGCCCTGTTCTTTTGGTGCCACTCGCACCCACCCTGTTTGCTACCCCGTTTATCCCGACCAGAAGCAGGGTTGAAAAGCCCGTTTGCCATCCCCATCTTTTCTGCCATGCACAGTCAGGCCGTCATTCGGCTCAAGCGAGGTAAGTAAAGTGACTACCATAGTTTCAGTTCGCCGCAACGGTCAGGTCGTCATCGGTGGCGATGGCCAGGTTTCTCTTGGCAACACCGTCATGAAGGGCAACGCCCGCAAGGTTCATCGTCTCTATAACGGCAAGGTGCTGGCCGGTTTCGCTGGCGGTACTGCCGACGCCTTCACCCTGCTCGAGCGTTTCGAAGCAAAACTGCAGGCCCATCAGGGTAATCTGGAGCGCGCCGCCGTGGCGCTGGCCAAAGATTGGCGCACCGATCGCGCCCTGCGCCGCCTCGAAGCGCTGCTGGCCGTGGCCGACGAACACAAATCCTTCATCATCACCGGCAACGGTGACGTGGTCCAGCCGGAGCACGATCTCATCGCCATCGGCAGCGGCGGCAACTTCGCCCAGTCCGCCGCCATCGCCCTGCTGGAAAACACCGAGCTGGATGCCAGGAGCATTGTCGAGAAGTCCCTCAAGATTGCGGGCGACATCTGCGTCTTCACCAACGGCAACCACACCATCGAAGTGCTGGACTACGCCGCCAAATAAGGCCACCAGCCAAACCCAATTTCCCAAGGGGTGGGCACTGCCCGCCCCGGATACAGGAACACCATCATGTCCGAGATGACCCCGAGAGAAATCGTCCACGAGCTGGATCGTCACATCATTGGTCAGGCCGATGCCAAGCGCGCCGTTGCCGTTGCCCTGCGCAATCGCTGGCGCCGGATGCAACTCGACGAAGAGATGCGCCATGAAGTAACCCCGAAAAACATCCTGATGATCGGCCCGACCGGTGTCGGCAAGACCGAGATCGCCCGTCGTCTGGCCAAGCTGGCCAACGCCCCCTTCATCAAGGTGGAAGCGACCAAGTTCACCGAAGTGGGCTATGTCGGCAAGGAAGTGGACAGCATCATCCGCGATCTGACCGATGCCGCCATCAAGCTGGTGCGCGAAACCGAGATGGAGAAGATGAAATACCGCGCCGAGGAAGCCGCCGAAGAGCGCATCCTCGACGCCCTGCTGCCCAACCCGCGCAATACCTGGGGTGAGGAAGAGAAAGCCGACAACTCCAACACCCGCCAGATCTTCCGCAAGAAACTGCGGGAAGGTCAGCTGGATGACAAGGAGATCGAGCTGGAGCTCTCCGCCTCCCCGATGGGCGTCGAAATCATGACCCCGCCGGGCATGGAAGAGATGGCCAACCAGCTGCAGGGGCTGTTCCAGAACCTGGGCCAGAACCAGAAGAAGAAGCGCAAGATCAAGGTCAAAGAGGCCATGAAGGCGCTGATCGAAGAGGAAGCAGCCCGTCTGGTCAATCCGGAAGAGCTGAAGCAGAAAGCGATCGCAGCGGTCGAGAACAACGGCATCGTCTTCCTCGACGAGATCGACAAGATCTGCAAGCGCGGCGAGAGCTCGGGCCCCGATGTCTCCCGTGAAGGGGTACAGCGCGACCTGCTGCCACTGGTTGAAGGTTGCACCGTCAACACCAAGCACGGCATGGTCAAGACCGACCACATTCTGTTTGTCGCCTCCGGCGCCTTCCAGATCGCCAAGCCGTCCGACCTCATCCCCGAGCTGCAGGGCCGTCTGCCGATCCGCGTCGAGCTGACCGCGCTGACCACAGATGACTTCGAGCGCATCCTGACCGAACCGAACGCCTCCCTGACCGATCAGTACAAGGCGCTGATGGCCACCGAAGGGGTCAACATCGAGTTCACCAAGGATGGCATCCGCCGTCTGGCCGAAGCGGCCTGGCAGGTCAACGAGCGTACCGAGAACATCGGCGCCCGTCGTCTGCACACCGTGATGGAGCGGCTGATGGAAGATATCTCCTACGACGCCTCCGAGAAGTCCGGCGAGACCTTTGTCATCGACACCGACTACGTCAACGCCCACCTCGGTGCGCTTGTCGAGGATGAGGATCTGAGCCGCTTTATTCTGTAAGCGCGCCCCTCCCGATAAAACGCCTCCCTTCGCGGAGGCGTTTTTATTTCTCCACCACCTCCGTCATCTGCCCGGATTCTGGCCCTTATCTGCGGCAATCCATTCAATCCCAAGGCGCTTTCATACCTCCCCTTACGAAAGCCCGACGTTTTTCATCTCCGCTGAAATCTGCTCAAAAAAAGTTCTATCCACTTCTGCGCAATTGATTTATACATATGTATAAATCAGATCAAAACCTGCGCAACAGGAACCCGGAATATGAATCCAACCCGGCAAAAACTGCTCGATACCGGCCTCGCCATCGCCACCGAGAAGGGGCTGCGCGGCCTGACGGTGCGGGAACTTGCGGCGGCGGCCGAGGTGAACCTCGGCTCCTTCGTCTACCACTTCGGTAACCGCGACGCCTTTATCGACGAGCTGGTCGAGCTCTGGTACGCCCCCCTCTATGACGAGCTCAAATCGGTGGCAGCCAAAGGCGCCTACCCCTCTGCCATCGCCATGTTCGAGGCCACCATGGAGGCGCTGATCGGGCTGGTGGCGCGCCAGCGCAGCTTTATCAACCATCTGTTTGGCGATGCGCTGGCGGGTGAAGGGGCGGCCCAGCGCTTTCTGCTCAGCCTGCCGCGCCGCCACCCCTTGCTGCTGATCGAGCAGGTACGGATGGCACAGGCGGAAGGTTCGCTGGTCGCGGGCCACCCGCTCCAGCTAATGATCTTCATCATGGGGTCGGTCGGCCTGCCGCTGGTGATCGCCGGCAGCGGTCGCCAGCTCGGCTGGCTGCCCGAACAGGCAGCCCCCTTTCTCAGCCAGATAGACAACCCCGAGGCCGCCAGACAGCGGCTGGTATGGGCCCTGCGCGGCCTGAAAGAAGGAGAAGCGGCATGAAACAACGCATCGCAATGGCAGCTCTCAGTGGTTACCTCTGGTTGCAGAGCCATCCTCAAGGAGAAGCGGTATGAAGCAACGCATTGCAATCGTGGCCCTGCTGCTAACCGTTATCGGTGGCTACCTCTGGTGGCAGGGGCGCCCGGCCGACGGCTCCATCCTCTACGGCAATGTCGATATTCGCGACGTCAATCTGGCCTTTCGGGTCGGCGGCCGAGTCGATCAGGTGCTGGTTGATGAGGGGGATAGCGTCAAAGCCGGTCAACTGCTGGCCCGCCTCGATCCGGTTCCCCTCACCCACAGCCGCGACAGCGCCCGCTCCAATCTGGCTGCACTCACTGCCGCCAACGCCTTGATCCACAAAGGCTATCGCAGCGAAGAGACCGACCGCGCCCGGGCCGCACTGGCCGCCGCCGAAGCCGCTGCGCTGGAGGCCGACCAGCAGTGGCGCCGCCAGAGCACATTGGCAGCCACCGGCGCCATCTCCCGCGGTCAGCTCGATACCGCCCGCTCCCAGCGAGATCAGACCCGGGCGCAGGTACGCTCGGCACGCGAACAGCTCGCCCAGCTCGAAACCGGCTACCGCCCGGAGGAAATCGCCCAGTCCGATGCCCAGCAGGAAGGGGCCAAAGCGGCGCTCGCCAGTGCCGAACTGGCGCTGGCGGATGCCAGCCTGACCGCCCCCAGCGACGGCATCATCATCAGCCGCGCCATCGAGAACGGCAGCATGGTGCAGAGCGGAGCGACCGCTTTCAACCTCTCCCTGACCGCACCGGTCTGGGTGCGCGCCTATGTGGAGGAGCCCTGGCTCGGCCACTTCCCGAGCGGCGCCAGGGTGACCCTCACCACCGACTCGCGGCCGGACCAGCCCTATCACGGGGTAGTGGGCTTTGTCTCGCCCACCGCCGAGTTCACCCCGAAATCGGTGGAGACGCCTGACCTGCGCACTCACCTCGTCTACCGGCTGCGCATCGTGGTGCAGGATCCCGACCCGGCCCTGCGCCAAGGGATGCCGGTCACCGTCAGGCTGGTGCCATGAGCTGCGCCATCTCCCTTGAGGGGCTCACCAAACGCTTTGGCGAGCGGGTCGCCCTCAATGCCATCTCGGCCACCATTCCGGCTGGCGGCATCACCGGGCTGGTCGGCCCCGACGGCGCGGGCAAGAGCACTTTGCTGCGCCTGCTGGCCGGTCTGCTGATCCCCGAAGCGGGCACCATCCGGGTGCTGGGGCTGGACCCGGTGAGCAAGGGGGACCTGCTGCGTCAGCGCCTCGGCTACATGCCCCAGCAGTTCGGCCTCTACGAGGATCTCAGCGTGCTGGAGAACCTCACCCTCTACGCTGACTTGCGCGGCGTACTGGAGCCCGAACGCACGCCCACCTTTGCGCGGCTGCTCGCCTTCACCGATCTGGCCCGTTTCACCGCACGACCGGCGGGTAAGCTCTCTGGCGGGATGAAGCAGAAGCTCGGGCTGGCCTGCGCCCTGCTCGGCACCCCGGATGTGCTGCTGCTGGACGAACCGGGGGTCGGGGTCGATCCCATCTCCCGCCGAGCCCTCTGGCAGATGGTGCGCGAGCTGGCCAAAGGGGGAATGACGGTGCTCTGGAGTACCGCCTATCTCGACGAGGCGGAGCTGTGCGACCACGTGCTGCTGATGGCGGATGGCGAGGTGCGCACCAGCGGCACGCCGGCCGATCTGATGGGGGCCATGGCCAGCCGCTGCTGGCTGCTGGAGGCGGGGCAACTGGATGGCCGCGAGCGACGCGCCCTGCTGCGCCGGGCGCTGGCTCACCCGGCAGTGATGGATGGCGCGGTGGCGGGGGAGCGGGTTCGTCTGCTGCTGCACCCGGGCATGACGTCCCCGCCGCTGGCGGAGCTGCATCTCGCCAACGGCGCCTTTCAACCGGCCCAGCCCCGGCTGGAGGATGCCTTTATCGACCTGCTCGGCGGCGGCCCCGGCGGGGAGTCGAGTCTGGCGGCCGGGATGCGGGAAGCCGAACTGCCGCAGGGGGTCTCCCCCGAGGCGGTAATCGAGGCGCGCCACCTCACCAAGCGCTTCGGCGATTTTGCCGCCACCGATGATGTCAGCTTTGCGGTGCGCCGCGGCGAGATCTTCGGCCTGCTCGGCCCCAACGGGGCGGGCAAGTCCACCACCTTCAAGATGGAGTGCGGCCTGCTGCGCCCGAGCGAGGGACAGGCGCTGGTGACCGGCATCGATCTGGCCCACAGCCCCTCGGCGGCGCGCCAGCGCCTCGGCTACATGGCGCAGAAGTTCTCCCTCTACAAGCAGCTTACCGTGGCCCAGAACCTCTCCTTTTTCGCCGGTATTTACGGCCTGTTCGGCCGCCACCAGCAGACGCGGATCGACGCCATGGTGACTGCCTTTGCCCTCGCCTCTTGGCTCGATCAGAAGGCAGAATCCCTGCCGCTCGGCCTGCGCCAGCGCTTATCGCTGGCCTGCGCCCTGCTGCACGAGCCGCCGCTGCTGTTTCTCGATGAGCCCACCTCCGGGGTCGATCCGGTAACCCGGCGCGAGTTCTGGTCGCACATCAACGCGCTGGCCGACCACGGCGTCACCGTGCTGGTCACCACCCACTTTATGGATGAGGCGGAGTATTGCGACCGCATCGCCCTCATCTATCGCGGCAAGCTGCTGGCCCTCGGCACTCCGGACGACCTCAAGGGGCTGGCCGCCAAAGAGGCGGCGACTTCTTTGCCAACCGGTTCCTTGCCGACCTGTTCTTTGCCAACAATGGAAGAGGCCTTTATCATCCTGGTCGAGCGGGCCAGCGAGGAGGAAGCATGAGCATCAACCGTCGGCGACTGCTGGCCCTCTGCCGCAAGGAGACGCTGCAAATCGTCCGTGACCCGAGCAGCATCCTCATCGCCTTCATCATGCCGGTGGTACTGCTGGTGGTGATGGGTTACGCCATCAATCTGGATGTGGACCATCTGCGCCTCGGCATCTGGCGTACCGACAGCGGCGCCCCTGCGGTGCGGCTGGAGCAGGCCCTGCGCGGCTCTACCGCGCTGGAGATCCACAGCGGGCCGAGCAAGGAGTCCCTGCTCGCCAGTCTGGCCCGTGGCGAGATCCGCGGCCTGCTGGTGATCGACGACGGCTTCTCCCGCGCGCTGGCCGGTCAGGGCAATGGCACGCCGCAGGCGCTGCTGCTGACCGACGGCTCCGAGCCCAACACCGCCAACTTCGTCACCAACTATGTGCAGGGGATCTGGCAGGAATGGCTCGCTGGCGAGGGGGTTGCCATGCCGGTATCGATAGAGAGCCGCGCCTGGTTCAACCCGGCGCTGGTGAGCCGCAACTTTCTGGTACCGGGCTCCATTGCGGTGGTGATGACCATCATAGGCGCCCTGCTCACCTCGCTGGTGGTGGCGCGGGAGTGGGAGCGCGGCACCATGGAGGCGCTGCTCGCCACCCCGGTTACCAAGGGGGAGCTGCTGCTCTCCAAGCTGCTGCCCTACTATGGCCTTGGCATCATTGCCATGCTGCTCTGCCTGCTCTTCTCGGTGGCGGTAATGGCGGTGCCGTGGCGCGGCTCCCTGCTGCTGCTCTTTCTGGTCACCAGCGTCTTTCTCGGCAGCGCCCTCGGACTCGGCCTGTTCCTCTCCACTGTGATGCGCAGCCAGTTCAACGCCGCACAGGCAGCGCTGATCGCCGCCTTTCTGCCCGCGGTGATGCTGTCGGGCTTCGTGTTCGAGATCGCCAGCATGCCGCCGCTGCTGCGGGCCATCACTCACCTCATTCCGGCCCGCTACTTCGCGAGCTCCTTGCAGACCCTCTATCAGGCGGGCAGCGTCTTCTCGATCCTGCTGGTCAACGGTTTCTGTCTGCTGCTGCTGGCCGGTTTCTGGCTGGCCCTGACCGCCCGCAAGACGCGGCGCACTCTGGAGTAACCCATGCTGATCCGACTCTGGTGGCTGATCCGAAAAGAGCTGCAGGCCCTGATGGGCAATACCCAGGGGCGCTTTCTGCTCATCATGCCGGTGCTGCTGCAAACCGCCCTCTTCCCGTTCGCCGCCACTCTGGAGGTGACCGGCAACACGCTGGCCATCTACAACCAGGATGGCGGCGCCCAGAGCCGCGAGCTGCTGGAGCGCCTCACCCATATGCCCGCCTTTACCACCATCATCCCGGTGCAGGGCGAGGCGGGCATGACCGAGGCCATCACCGGGCAGCAGGCGTTGCTCGGGCTGATGATTCCGGGGGATTTCTCCCGCCGGCTGGCGCGGGGCGAACCGGCCAAGGTGCAGCTGATTATCGACGGCCGTCGCTCCAACGGCGGTCAGGTGGCGGCGGGTTACATCAGTCAGGTGATCACACGCTGGCAAAGTGAGGGCAAGGGGCAACCCGAGCTGGCGATACGTAACCTCTACAACCCCAACGTCGAATTCCACTGGCATATCCTGCCAGCGCTGGTGGCCATCATCACCACCACCGGCTGTCTTATCGTTACCGCCCTCTCGGTCGCGCGGGAGCGGGAGGAGGGCACCTTCGATCAGCTGCTGGTCTCCCCCCTCACCGCAGGCTGGATCATGGCGGGCAAGGCGGTGCCCGGCATCATGGTGGCGGTGGGACAAGGGTGCATAGTCGCGCTGGCCGCCCGTTTTGTCTTTCACCTCCCCTTTGCCGGCAGCCTCAGCCTGCTGATGGCGGGCATGGTCTGCTACGGGCTGGCACTGGCCGGGATCGGGCTCTTCATCTCGTCGTTCTGCTCGACCCAGCAGCAGGCCTTTCTCGGAGTCTTCTCCTTCACCGTACCGGCGGTGATCCTCTCGGGCTACATCTCGCCGGTAGAGAACATGCCGCAGGTGTTCCAGTGGCTGGCGGCCATCGACCCCCTCACCCACTTCATCGTGCTGCTCAAGGGGGTCTTCCTCAAGGGGTTTGACTGGTCGGCCGCCTGGCCCCTGCTCTGGCCGCTGCTCGCCATCGCCGGCGTCACCCTGTCGCTGGCGCTCGCCATGTTCCGCCGCCATATCGCCTGACGCGCCGCCTTGCTCGGCTGATGCCGGTCTCGCCCAGCGCGAGGCCGGCCTTTTTCCGCCAGAAGTTTTCACTCCCCGGCAGTTGCTAAACCGGGCTTTCCCTCCACCACCCCTCACCCCGAGCCACCCCAGAAATCATCAACTGGTATACCTAATTTTGTATATCTTTGAATTTTATCGAATTACCCCTGACGAGATATATAAATAGACACTTGATTTGCATCAATTGCCCGCCCCGACTGACTGGGTAGCCTAGCCCCAGAATGATGTTTTATTACTCCAAACTAGAGGCAATCATGAGCAAAGTCAGACTGGTCGTTGTGGGCAACGGCATGGTGGGGCACCGCTTCATCGAAGAGTTGATCGAGCGGGCCGACCCGGGCCGCTACGAGATCACCGTCTTCGGTGCAGAACCCCGTCCCGCCTACGATCGCGTCCATCTCTCCTCCTACTTCTCCCATCACACCAGCGAAGATCTCTCCCTCGTCAAACCCGGCTTCTACGACAAGCACGGCATCCGCCTGCTGCTCGGCGAAGCGGTGAAAAAAATCGACAGGGCCAACCGCGAAGTGCACTCCAACAAGGGCACTGTGGTCGGGTACGACAAGCTGGTGCTGGCCACCGGCTCCTACCCCTGGGTGCCGCCCATTGCGGGCAGTCAGCACCACGAGTGCTTCGTCTATCGCACCATCGAGGATCTGAAAGCCATCCGCAGCGCCGCCAAGAGTGGCAAGAGCGGGGTGGTGATCGGTGGCGGCCTGCTTGGCCTCGAAGCCGCCGGCGCCCTCAAGGCGCTGGGTCTCGAGACCCACGTGGTGGAGTTTGCTCCGGTGCTGATGGCCGAACAGCTCGACGGTCAGGGCGGCCAGCTGCTGCGCCGCAAGATTGAATCCATGGGCGTGCAGGTACACACCAGCAAGAGCACCAGCGAGATCCTGATGCATGGCGGCGAGCAGGCGAAGCACCGCCTCGCTTTCGCTGACGGCAGCCAGCTTGAAGTGGACGTGGTGGTCTTCTCCACCGGCATTCGCCCGCAAGATACCCTCGGCCGTTACGGTGATCTCGCCATCGCCGAGCGCGGCGGCATCGTTATTGACGATCACTGCCTCACCTCCGACTCCGACATCTATGCCATCGGCGAGTGCGCCGCCTGGCAGGGCCGCTTCTTCGGGCTGGTGGCACCGGGCTACAAGATGGCCCAGATCACCGTCGACCATCTGCTCGGCGGCGACAGCCGTTTCGAAGGGGCTGACATGAGCGCCAAGCTCAAGCTGCTCGGCGTCTCCGTCGGCTCCATCGGTGATGCCCACGGTCGCACCCCGGGCAGCCACAGCTATGTGTTTCAGGACGATCAGGCCGGCGTCTACAAGAAGATCGTGGTGAGCGAGGACAACAGCCGATTGCTCGGCGCCGTGCTGGTGGGTGACGTGGAAGATTACGGCAACCTGCTGCAGATGATGCTCAACGCCCTGCCGCTGCCGAGCCACCCGGACACCCTGATCCTGCCCGCCTACGCCGGTGCCAAGCCGACGCTGGGGGTGGATGCCCTGCCGGAAAGCGCCCAGATCTGCTCCTGCTTCGACGTCGCCAAGGGTGACATCGCCAAGGCGGTGGCCGAGGGTCACACCACCCTTGCCGCCATCAAGCAGCACACCAAGGCCGGTACCGGCTGCGGCGGCTGCGTGCCGCTCATCAGTCAGGTGCTCAACGCCGAACTGGTGAAGCAAGGCATCGAGGTCAACAACCACCTCTGCGCCCACTTCCCCCACTCCCGTCAGGAGCTGTTCCATCTGGTCAAGGTGGAGGGGATCAAGAGCTTCGACGAACTGCTGGCCAAGCACGGTCAGGGCTATGGCTGCGAGGTGTGCAAACCGACCGTCGGCTCCATCCTCGCCTCCTGCTGGAACGAGCATGTGCTGAGCCCGCGCAATATTCCGCTGCAGGACACCAACGACATCTTCCTCGGCAACATGCAGAAGGACGGCAGCTACTCCGTCATCCCGCGCATGGCCGGTGGCGAAGTGACCCCGGAAGGGCTGCTGGCGGTGGCCGAAGTGGCCCGCGACTACAAGCTCTACACCAAGATCACCGGCGCCCAGCGCATCGGTCTGTTCGGGGCCCAGAAGGATGACCTGCCCGCCATCTGGCGCAAGCTGCTGGCAGCCGGATTCGAGACAGGTCAGGCCTACGCCAAGGCGCTGCGTATGGCCAAGACCTGTGTCGGCAGCACCTGGTGCCGCTTCGGCGTGCAGGACAGCGTCGGCCTCGGGGTCTTCCTCGAGAACCGCTACAAGGGCATTCGCACCCCGCACAAGATGAAGTTCGGCGTCTCCGGCTGTACCCGCGAATGTGCGGAAGCGCAGGGCAAGGATGTCGGCATCATCGCCACCGATGCGGGTTGGAACCTCTATGTGGGCGGCAACGGCGGCATGAAGCCACGCCACGCCGACCTGCTGGCTTCTGACCTCGACCGCGAGACCCTCATCAAGCTGATCGACCGCTTTATGATGTTCTACGTCACCAGCGCCGACAAACTGCAGCGCACCTCGGTCTGGCTCGGCAATCTGGAAGGGGGCATCGACTACCTGCGCGAGGTGATCGTCGACGACAAACTGGGGCTGGCCGAGACGCTGGAGCGCGATATCCAGACCCTGATCGACAGCTACGAGTGCGAATGGTCGCGCACCCTCAATGAAGAGGAGGCGCTCAAGCGCTTCAGCCACTTCATCAACAGCGACAAGCGCGACCCGGACGTGCAATTCGTCGCCGAGCGCGACCAGCACCGACCGGCCACCCCGGCCGAGCGCATCCCCGTCTACCAGATCGAGGTGGAAACCAAATGATGAAACTAGCCTGCCAACTCAGCGACATCCTGCCGGGAACCGGTGTCTGTGCTCTGATCGAGGGGCGCCAGATCGCCCTGTTCCGCCCGAGCGCGGCCGCCGAGGTGTTCGCCATCGACAACCGGGATCCCTTCTTCGCCGCCAACGTGCTGTCGCGGGGCCTGATCTGCGAACACGACGGCGAACTCTGGGTCGCCAGCCCGCTCAAGAAGCAGCGCTTTCGCCTGAGCGATGGCCACTGTTTCGACAATCCCGCCATGTCGGTTCAAAGCTACCCCGTTGAAGTACGCGACCAGCAGGTCTGGGTCGCCGTCTAAAGCCGATTTCACTCTCTTTCGGGCTGCCTGTGGGCAGCCCTTTCAAGGACTCACAAGATGTACACGGAAACCATTAACAAATGCGCCGCCAACGCGGCCCGCATCAACCGCTTCGAGCGCAGCGACAAGCTCGGCTTCTGGCTCAGCTCCGCCATGGCGGGGGCCTATGTGGGCCTCGGCATCATCCTCATCTTCACCCTCGGCAATCTGGTGGATCCGAGCATCCGACCGCTGGTGATGGGGGCCACCTTCGGCATCGCCCTGACGCTGGTCATCATCGCCGGCTCCGAGCTGTTTACCGGCCACACCATGTTCCTCACCTTCGGGGTGAAGACGGGCAAGATCACCATGGCAGACCTGGGCCGGCAACCTGATTGGCTCCATCGTGGTGGCGCTCATCTACTCCTACGGCGGCAGCCTGCTGCCGGATGCGGGCAGTCTGGCCCACAAGGTGGCGCTGGCCAAGACCCAGGCTCCGGCGCTGACCCTGTTTATGAAGGGGATCCTCTGCAACTGGCTGGTCTGCCTCGCCATCTGGATGGCGCTGCGCACCGAAGGGGCCGCCCGCTTCATCGCCATCTGGTGGTGCCTGCTGGCTTTTATCGCCTCCGGCTACGAGCACTCCATCGCCAACATGACCCTGTTCGCCCTCTCCTGGTTTGGCGCCCACTCCGAGGCCTACACCCTGGGCGGCATCGGCCACAACCTGCTGTGGGTGACGCTGGGCAACACCGTCTCCGGCGTCCTCTTTATGGGCCTCGGCTACTGGTATGCCACCCCGAAAGCTGAACGCCCGGTTGCAGTGAGCGAGACCACCAGCACCGCCAACAAGACCCGAACCGCCTGATCCGGAGGCCCCATGGACTACTTGCCCATCTTTTGCCGACTCGACAACAAACCCGTGCTGCTGGTCGGCGGCGGCGAAGTGGCAGAGCGCAAGGCGCGCCTGCTGCTGGATGCCGGTGCCCAGCTCACTGTGGTCGCGCCCGAGCTCGACCCCGAGCTGGCGGAACTGGCTGCCAACGGCAGCATCGAGTGGCTGGCCGGTGAATTTGTGCCGGAACAACTGGCGGGCAAGTGGCTGGTGGTGGCCGCAACCGATCGGCGCGAGGTGAATGCACTGGTTTATCAAAGCGCCAATCAGGCGCGGATCTTTGCCAACGTGGTGGATGACCCGAAACGCTCCAGCTTCATCATGCCGTCGATCATCGACCGATCACCGCTGATGGTGGCCATCTCCTCCGGCGGCAAGGCGCCGGTGCTGGCTCGCTTGCTGCGGGAAAAACTCGAAGCCCTGCTACCGCAACATCTGGGTGCCGTGGCGGCCTTTGCCGGCAACCTGCGGGAGCGGGTCAAGGCGCGCTTCGCCAGCATGGGGGAACGGCGCCGCTTCTGGGAGCGGCTGCTCGGGGCGGATCGGCTCGGTCAAGCGCTGGCCCGCGGTGATAGTGCCTCTGCCCACCAATTGGCCGACAACCTGTTTGCCGACGGGAGCCAGACCGGAGGCGAGGTGGTACTGGTGGGAGCCGGCCCCGGCGATCCGGGTCTGCTCACCCTGCACGCCCTGCGCCAGATGCAGCAGGCCGACGTGGTGGTCTATGACCGGCTGGTCTCCGACGAGGTGATGGCGCTGGTGCGCCGGGATGCCAAGCGGATCTTCGTCGGCAAGCAGGCGGGCAACCACTGCGTGCCGCAGGAGGGGATCAACCAGCTGTTGCTGGAGGAGGCGAAGAAGGGCCAGCGGGTGGTGCGGCTCAAGGGGGGCGACCCCTTTATCTTCGGCCGTGGCGGCGAGGAGCTGGAGACGCTGGTCGGCAGCGGCATCGGTTTTCAGGTGGTGCCGGGGATCACTGCGGCCAGCGGCTGCGCCGCCTACGCCGGCATTCCGCTGACCCACCGCAACCACGCCCAGAGCGTGCGCTTCGTCACGGCCCACGGCAAGGGGGGCGCCCGGGATCTCGACTGGCCGTTGCTGGCCAAAGACAGGCAGACCCTGGTGTTCTACATGGGGCTCTCATCCTGCGCCACCATCCGTGAACAGCTGCTGGCCCACGGCAAGGCGGGCAACACCCCGGTGGCGCTGATCGAGCGCGGCACCCAACCCTGCCAGCGGGTCATTCGCGGCACTCTCGATGAGCTGCCCGCACTGGCGGTGGGGGTCGAGAGTCCGGCGCTGATCATGGTGGGCTCGGTGGTGACCCTAGCCGACCGGCTCGCCTGGTTTGGCGAGGCACCACAGGCTCAGCGCGCCCTCGCCTGAGGGATCCTCGGCAACTCACCATGAGGCCACCAGCAGGTGGCCTCACTTTTACCTCCCTCTTCTCCCATCACGGTCATAACCTGTTGTTTTAAGTCTGGTATCCTATGGGCATTGAGCCCTTGGCTACCATCTCAGGAATTCATCCCATGTCTCTTCCCATCAAGAACAGCGCCCGGCAGCGCGCGGATGACAGATCCCGCATTCTCACCCTGCTGCTGCGCGATGATGCCCTCACCGACAGCCTGCTCGACCCGCAGGTGGTGCAGGATGCCGAGCAACGCGATCAGACCAGCGAACTCACCACGCTGGTCAACGGGTTGCCCGCCGCCGACGTCGCCGATGCGCTGGAGTCGCTGCCGCCCGATGAACGTCATGCCCTGTGGGCACTGGTGGAGGAGGAGAAGCGCGGCCAGATCCTGGTCGAAGCGTCAGAGACGGTGTGGGACAGCCTGATCAGCGGGATGAGCGACAAGGAGCTGCTGCACGCCCTGCGCACCCTGGATATCGACGACCAGATCTATTTGGGCCAGTACCTGCCACGCAACCTGATGGGGCGGCTGCTCACCTATATGGCCCCCGCCGACCGGGATCGGGTGCGGGAGGTGATCCGCTACGGCAAGCACACCGTCGGCGCCATGATGGACTTCGAGATCATCACCATCCGCCCCGAGGTGACGCTCGCCACTGTGCAGCGCTATCTGCGCCTGCGCGGCAAGATCCCCGCCAACACCGACAAGCTGTTCGTCATCGATCGGCGCAACCACCTGCTGGGGGAGCTGGCCCTCACCACAGTACTGCTGCACAAACCCGCTACCCTGGTGAGCGACGTGATGGAGCGGGATCCGGTCACCTTCGATCCGGAGGATAACGACGAAGCGGCGGCTCGCACCTTCGAGCGGGATGACCTGCTCTCCGCCGCTGTGGTGGATGGCAAGGGAAAGCTGATGGGCCGCCTCACCGTTGAAGAGGTGGTGGACCTGGTCTATGAGGAGAGTGACACCGACCTGCGCCGGATGGGGGGTATCAGCGAGGATGAAGACGTGTTCGCGCCCGTCTCCAAGGCGGTCAAGACCCGCTGGGCCTGGCTGGCGCTGAACCTCTGCACCGCCTTTGTCGCCTCGCGGGTGATAGGCATGTTCGAGCACACCATCTCCCAGCTGGTGGCGCTGGCGGCGCTGATGCCCATCGTCGCCGGGATCGGCGGCAACACCGGCAACCAGACCATCACCATGATAGTGCGGGCGCTGGCGCTGCAGCACATTCAGGCGGGCAACCTCTCCTTCCTGCTGCTGCGGGAACTCGGCGTCGCCTTTATCAACGGGCTGGTGTGGGGTGGCACCATGGGGCTTGCCACCTATCTGCTCTATCAGGATGCGGCGCTCGGCGCCGTGATGACCCTGGCCATGATGCTCAACCTGCTGGTGGCCGCCCTGATGGGAGTCATCATCCCCATGACCATGACCCGCCTCGGCCGCGACCCGGCAGTGGGGGCCAGCGTGATGATCACCGCCATCACCGACACCGGCGGCTTCTTTATCTTCCTCGGGTTGGCGACC
Organism: Aeromonas sp. 11P; assembly: GCF_051920165.1. Lineage (NCBI taxonomy): Bacteria > Pseudomonadati > Pseudomonadota > Gammaproteobacteria > Aeromonadales > Aeromonadaceae > Aeromonas > Aeromonas sp. 11P. Next base: position 3,018,844 of record NZ_JBQBDJ010000004.1, on the reverse strand, counting down.
CTGTTCCTGCTGTAAGCCGTGCGTTGAAAACAACAAGGGAGCCACTGGCTCCCTTGTTGTTTCAGGTGCGTTTGCCCGCCCCTGCCGTTGGCTGCTTATCGCTTGTCAGCGGTGATCAGCAGGCCATTGGAGTCGGGGAAACCGATGACCAGTGCATCATTTTTGTCATCCGTGGTAAAGGCGGTGACATAGGCGACGCTGTTATCCATCGCCCTGGCCAGAGCGGCATTCCAGAGGTTCTCGATCGGCGTGGCTGCGGCGGATTGCTTGAAGTTGCACTTGCCAAATCCGGTCATGGTGAGCTTGCTCAACCCGGCAGTGGCACTCCCCTCGCCCACCAGCGTACAACCTGCCGCCGGAAACTCGATCGCTACTGTCAGCTTGCCGCCGTTGTTGGTGGTATCCACCTTGCCCACCATGTCGCTGCTGAAGCCATCGCTACCCGTTGCACTCCAGCTGGCCGTGGTCACTGCTTTGGTGGTCAGGGCCGTCACCGCCACATGACCGCTGAAACCGGAATAGATGGGGGCGTTGTCGGAGAAGGTGGTGCCATTCCGGGTGAAATCAAAAACCCAGCGCTTGATCTCCTTGCCCTGCAGATCGATGACCGGCTGATCCTGGAAGGTGATGAGGTTGTGGTTGTTGCTTACCGTGCTCACCGCAGTGCCGCTGCCGAGCCGCTCGCTGGTACGGGTCAGCTGCACCGGGTAGATCCCGTCCTTGTCGGCTTTCTGGTCAGCCTGACCCAGCCACTGGCTGTTGGTCTCGATCTTGCCTGCCTGATGTTCCACCCAGACACCCCAGCGCTGCACGGTTTCACCCTTGGGGTAGACCAGCGCCAGACCATCCAGATCCTTGATCATGCGCGGCGTCGCCTTGTCGCCATCGCGGCTCATCAGATTCGCTTGGTAAAGACCCGCCTCCGGCAGAGCCAGTGGCACCCGCTTGGCGATGCTGTTGGCAGCTTTTTCGCTGTCACAGGCAGACAGGGCCGCAGCGCAGGCGATGGCCAGCAGCGCTTTGTTGTGCATTTTCATGAAGTTTTATTCCTTGCTGTCGCTTTGTAATTTTTAGATGCAATCAATCGCCGCTGAATTTAAGGGAAAGGTCATCTATCAGTCGAATGGAGATCTGTAACCAACCATTACAGCCTCGCAGGAGCAGCAGGCCGCGCAGCTTGCACCGACCGCACTGCTGTGACGACAGGGTGACTCACGGCGGAAAAGCAGCGAAAGTAGCGGCCCTAAAGAAAGACAAAAAAGAGATTAAAATCAGAGCCATAAGTCTATTAACAGGAGGGTAATTAGCCCGAATTGCCAGCCTGCTCACAATCGGATTCTTTTGCTGTCGATAGAATGCACCACGCTGGCATACCCATAACAAGAGAATCCAACAATGAAAACCACCCTCAAACTGAGCGCGGTGGCAGTTATTTTTTTGCTGTCCGGCTGTGACGACAACAACTCTCAGGCCCCCGGTGATCTCACCCTGCGGCTGATCGAAACCTCTGATATCCACTCCAACCTGCTGAGTTACGACTACTACCAGAACAAGCCGGATGCCTCACTGGGCTTCGCCCGCACCGCGGTGCTGATCCGCAAGGCCCGCGAAGAGAACGCCAACAACTTGCTGATCGACAACGGCGACCTGATCCAGGGCACCCCGCTTGCCGACTATATCCACGACCAGCAGGTCAAGCAGCAATGGCTGAGCAAGCAGACCCACCCCGCCATCAAGGCGCTCAACACCATGAGCTATGATGTCGGCAACCTGGGCAACCACGAATTCAACTTCGGTCTCGACTTCCTCTCAGAGACCCTGAAAGGGGCCAACTACCCCTACATCAACGCCAACGTCTTCCAGGCCGATGCCTTCAGCCGTGATGGCAAGGGCACCATCGACTGGAGCAAGCAGAAGTTCAAACCCTATGTGGTGCTGGATCGTCAGGTGAAGGATGCCAACGGCAATACCCAGACCATCAAGGTCGGGGTGCTGGGGCTGACTCCGCCCCAGATCACCCAGTGGGACAAGCGCAATCTGGAAGGCAAGGTGGTGGTGGCCGATATGGTCGAGACCGCCGAACACTATGTACCCGAAATCCGCGCCAAGGGCGCTGACATCGTCGTGGTCGTGGCCCACACCGGCATCATAGGTGACCCGCGCGAACCCATGATGGAGAACGCCGCCCTGCCGCTGGCCAAAGTGAAGGGGGTCGATGCCCTGCTGCTGGGCCATGCCCACCGCACTTTCCCGGGCGACTACCCCAACATGACCGACGTGGACAACGAGAAAGGCACCCTGGCGGGCGTACCGACCGTGATGCCGGGCGTCTGGGGCAACCACCTCGGCATCATCGACCTGCACATGACCTGGAAAGAGGGTCGCTGGGAAGTGGCCTCCAGCCAGTCCCAGCTGCGCAAAATCGACAGCAGCGCCAGCAGCACCGAAGATCAGGCGGTAGTCGATCAGGTCATTGCCGAGCACGAGCAGGCCAACCAGTGGCTGGACGAGCCACTCAGCAAGATCACCAAGCCAATCCACAGCTTCTTCGCGCTGGTGCAGGATGACCCCTCCATCCAGATCGTCAGCGACGCCCAACTGTGGCATGCCAAGAAACTGCAACAGGATGGTCAGCTCAAGGAGAAATGGCCCATTCTCTCCGCCGCCGCACCATTCCGCGGCGGTCGCAACGGCCCGACCGACTTCACCTATGTACCGGCTGGCAATATCTCCCTGCGCAACGTGGCCGACCTCTATGTCTACCCCAACACCCTGCAGGTGGTCGCCATCAATGGCGCGACCGTACAGGAGTGGCTGGAGAAGAGTGCCGTCCAGTTCAACAAGATCGATGCCGCCAGTACCGCAACCCAGTGGCTGGTGAACGAGAAGTACCGCACCTACAACTTCGACGTGATCGATGGGGTGAACTATCAGGTCGATGTGACCAAACCCGCCCGTTATGATGTGGATGGCAACAAGGTGAGCGACAGCTACCGCATCACCAACCTCACCTATCAGGGCAAAGCAATCGACCCGGCCCAGATGTTCTACGTGGTGACCAACAACTACCGCGCCAGCGGTGGTGGCAACTTCCCGGGCATCAACGCCAAGGTGATCGTCCATGAAGATCAGTTCGAAACCCGCGAAGTGCTCTCCGAATACCTCAAGGATCTGGCAGAGAAGAATCCGGCCGGTTTCGAGCCCCCGGCAGACAACAACTGGCAGCTGGCCCCCCTGCCCGCCAATCTGGATCTGCGCATCTACAGCTCGCCACGCAGCGAGGCGCAAGCCCTGACCGGCGGCAAGCTGAACTATGTGGAGACCCTGCCGCCCACCGATGCCAAACACCCCGGCTTTGGCGTCTACAAGCTGGTGCTGGCACCCTGATCCTCAGGGTTAATCCGGCAATAACCTCTGCAACCCCCTCCCGATACGAGGGGGTTTTTAATGGTGCAGGCGGAGGGGTCAGCGCCTGTACGCCAGCCGCTACCCGCAGCAACTCGCGCAGTCTATTTATCCCTTCACGCCACCCCCCCCTCTATCACACCATCCAGATCCCGGCTGGTCTGCCCCATCCCGCCCATAAAAAACAGGCCCACCGAAGTGGGCCTGCTGTTATTTGCTTGGGTGGGAGTATCGCGATAAAGGGCGCTACTCCCGCTCCTTCACATAGGGGGTACCAAGCGCCTTCGGCGCCACGGCGCGGCCGATAAAACCGGCCAGCAGGAACACGGTCAGGATGTAGGGCAGTGCCTCGATGGCCTGCACCGGAATGGCGAAGCCACCGATACTGACCCCTTGCAGGCGGATGGCGACCGCATCGAGGAAGCCGAACAGCAGACAGGCTGCCATGGCATTCCAGGGACGCCACTTGCCGAACACCAGCGCCGCCAGCGCCATAAAGCCCTTGCCAGCACTCATGTTGGGGATGAACTGGGCCGTCTGGGCCACCGCCAGATAGGTGCCACCGATACCGGCCAGCAGGCCGCCGATGAGGAGCGCGGTGTAGCGCATCCGCACCACAGAGATACCGGCGGTATCGACCGCTGCGGGCGCCTCGCCCACCGCCCGCAGACGCAGACCGAAGCGGGTACGGAACATCACCCACCAGGCCAGCGGTACGCAGGCGAACGCCACGTACTCCAGCAGGGAGTGGCCGCTCAGCAACTCGCTGTAGAGCTGGCCGATCACCGGCACATCCCACAACTCCTTGGCATAGGGCAGATCGATGGGGGCGAAACGGGCATCACCGGAGAGCGCTGGCGTCTGGCCACCCTGATCGAACCAGTAACGGCCCAGGGTAACGGTCAGACCGGCCGCCAGAATGTTGATGGCCATGCCGCTCACCACCTGATCACCGCGGTGAGTGATGGTGGCAAAGCCGTGCATCAGGGCAAACAGGATGGAGACACCCACCCCGGCCCCCAGACCTATCCAGGCAGAACCGGAGACCGCAGCCGCCGCACCACTGGCGAACGCCGCCGCCAGCAGTTTGCCTTCCAGCGCGATGTTGACCACCCCGGAGCGCTCGCAGAACATGCCGGCCATGGCGGCCAGAATGAGGGGCGGCGCGGTACGAATGGTCGCATCCAGCATCAGGATCAGAATTTCAAACATGATCAGACTCCTTTAGCTTGCGCGGCTGAGCGGTTGGCAAACGCCAGATAGAGCTGCTCGATGCGCGGACGCATCATGTGCTCAAGGGCGCCACAGAACAGGATCACCAGACCCTGCAACACCACCACGATGTTGCGGTCAACACCGAACTCGAAGCTGAGCTCGGCGCCCCCCTGATAGAGGAAACCGAACAGCAGGCTGGCGATGATGACGCCGACCGGATGGTTGCGCCCCATCAGCGCCACCGCGATACCGGTGAAGCCGAACCCTTCCACGAAGTTGAGCTTGATCTGGTGCAGCTCACCCTGCAGCACGTTGAGGGCGAAGAAGCCCGACAGCATGCCGGAGATGACCATGGCCAGGATCACCACCTTGGGATAGGAGATACCGGCATAGGCGGAGGCACTCTGGCTCGCGCCAACCGAGCGGATCTCGTAACCCCAGCGGGTGTGCCAGATAAAGACCCACACCAGCGCCGCACAGATCAGCGCCCAGAAGAAGCTGATATTGAGCGGGCTGTTGGGGATCTCCATCCCGAACAGGTTCGCCAGCCCGCTCATCTTGGGCAGCCAGCTTGCCTCGGCAAATACCTTGCTCTCGGTCGCCATCGAACCGGGCGGCTTGAACACCTCCACCAGCAGATAGGCCATCAGCGAGGCGGCGATGAAGTTGAACATGATGGTGGTGATCACGATATGGCTGCCGCGCTTGGCTTGCAGCCAGGCCGGAATAAAGGCCCAGGCCGCACCGAACAGACCACCGGCAATGATGGAGAGCGGCAACAGCAGGGCAAACGGCAGCACATCACCGAGCATCAGACAGACCAGACCGACACCGAGACCGCCGATATAGGCCTGACCTTCACCACCGATGTTGAACAAACCGGCGTGGAAGGCGACCGCCACCGACAAACCGGTAAAGATAAAGCCGGTTGCGTAGTAGAGGGTGAAGCCGACCCCTTCACCAGTGCCGAACGCGCCGTACCACATGATCTTGGCGGCATCGACCGGGTTGATGTCGAGGTAGTAGAACAGAATGGCCGACACCAGGAAGGCCAGCAGGATGTTGACCGCAGACAAGACGCCTACGGAGACCCAGGCAGGAATACGTACTTGGCTCATCAGTGGGCCTCCTTGGCAACGTCATCGGGAACGATATTCGCCATCATCAGACCAATGGTGCGCTCATCCGCCTTGGCACCATCCAGCTCGCCGACGATGCGGCCATCGGCAATGACCAGAATGCGATCTGCGAGGCTCATGATCTCGTCCAGCTCCACCGAGACCAGCAGCACCGCCTTGCCCTTGTCGCGCATGGCGATGATCTGCTGGTGGATATATTCGATGGCGCCGATGTCGACCCCGCGAGTCGGCTGGCCGATCAACAGCACATCCGGGTCCTGCTCCACTTCACGGGCGATCACCAGCTTCTGCTGGTTGCCACCGGAGAAGTTGGCGGTCTTGTGATCGGGATGGGGCGGGCGCACGTCCCACTTCTCCATCTTGGCCTGACAATCCTGCTGGATCGCCTCCTTGTTCTGCAGCCACCCCTTGTTGTATTGCGGGCGACGGTGATAGCCGAGAATAAAGGCCTCTTTCGCCTCGAAGCGGTTGATCAGCCCCATCTTGTGGCGATCTTCCGGCACATGGCCGAGGCCGTAGTTGCGCACCAGCTCGGGATCGGCCGGGTGCTCAGCGCTCACCTTGTGCACGCCGCTGCGGCTGCTGATGGTAAAGCCACCCTTGCTCGGCTTGAGAATGCCGCCAAGCAGGCTGAGCAGTTCGGACTGACCGTTGCCGGAGACCCCGGCGATGCCGACCACTTCACCGGCCCGCACCTCGAAGCTGACCGATTTGACCCGCTCCACCTTGCTGGCATCGACGTAGCTGAGCCCTTCGATCTTCAGCTTGGCTTCACCTGGCTGGGTTGGCCCCTTGTCGACCTTGAGGCGCACCTTGCGGCCCACCATCAACTCGGCCAGCTGCTCCTTGTCGGTATCCTTGGTGGCGACGTGGGCCACCATCTCGCCACGGCGCATGATGGAGACCTGATCGGTAATGGCCAGGATCTCCCGCAGCTTGTGGGTGATAAGGATGATGGTCGCCCCCTGATCCCGCAGCTTTTTCAGTACCTCGAACAGGTGATCCGCCTCTTGCGGGGTCAGTACCCCGGTCGGCTCGTCGAGGATCAGGATGCGGGCGCCGCGATAGAGCGCCTTGAGAATTTCGACCCGCTGTTGCAAGCCAACCGGCAGATCTTCGACCTTCTCGTGCAGCGGCACGTCGAGGCCATAATCCCGCGCCAGTTCGCCAAGCAACTTTTCGGCTGACGCCACGCTCTGCTGAAGGTGCCAGCCGTTCTCAGCGCCGAGGATGACGTTTTCCAATACGGTGAAGTTATTGACCAGCATGAAGTGCTGGTGAACCATGCCCACCCCTGCGGCAATCGCATCTTGTGAGCCATGGGGTTTGAAAGGATTCCCGTCGATCAGCATCTCGCCTTTGTCGGCATGGTAGAAACCATAAATGATGCTCATCAGGGTGGACTTACCGGCGCCATTTTCGCCGACAATGCCGTGGATACTGCCTTTGCGAACCTTAAGGTCGATCAGCTTGTTGGCGTACACTTCGCCGAACCGCTTATCGATACCTCTTAATTCGATGGCATAGCGATCTGTCTGGTCCATGATGCAGCCCTGCGTTTCATGAAATAAGACTAAAAACCGGCCCGTGCGGGCCGGTGGTGCGTTGAGAGTCGTAGCAACTATCTAATTAGTATTTGCAGGTGTTATCGCTCATGTAGTCATGAACCTTGACCTTGCCAGCGATGATTTCAGCCTTGATGGCATCTACCTTGGCTTTCATTTCCGGGGTGATCAGCTTCTCGTTGTCCTTGTCGAGTGCCCAATCCACACCGCCTTCAGCCAGACCCAGGTTCTTGATACCCGGCTTCCACTGGCCTTTGGCAGCGTCATCCCAGGTTTGGTAAGCAGCCAGACCCACAGACTTGACCATGGAGGTCAGCATGGTGCCCGGTTGCAGGTGGTTCTGGTTGGAGTCCACGCCGATGGCGAACTTGCCGCTGTCCTTGGCTGCCTGATAGACACCGATACCGGTACCGCCAGCTGCGGCGTAAACCACGTCAGCGCCCTTGGCGAACTGGGACTTGGCCAGCTCGGCACCTTTGGCCGGGTCAGCAAACGCGGCCGGGGTAGAGCCCGCCATGTTCTGGAACACTTCGATCTTCGGATTGACGAACTTGGCACCCTGCTCGTAACCGCACTGGAATTTGCGGATCAGCGGGATATCCATGCCGCCCACGAAGCCGACCTTGCCGCTCTTGGAAGCGATGGCAGCCAGCGCGCCCACCAGGAAGGAACCTTCATGCTCCTTGAAGATGACGGACTGGACGTTCGGCTTGTCGACCACCATGTCGATGATGGTGAACTGGGTTTTCGGGAATTCGGTCGCGACCTTCTCTACCGCAGAACCCATGTTGAAACCGACCGCCACGATCGGGCCGTTGCCACGGCTGGCCAGACGACGCAGACCCTGCTCGCGCTGGGCTTCGTTCTGGGGTTCAAACTCTTTGACCTTGACGCCCTTGTCCTTGTTGTAGAGCTCGACGCCGTTACGGAACACGGCTTCGTTGAATGATTTGTCATACTTGCCCGCGGTGTCATAAATGACGGCTGGCTCGGAAGCAGCCTGAGCAGAGAGAGCAGCGAGAGTGAGGGAGGCCACAGTGGCCAGCTTGAGCACTTTAGTCACGATCGTATCCTTGATTGTTATTAAGTGAGGGAACTTGCTTGCCTGTCAGAGCAGGCTATCTAGCACGCAGGCTTACTCTAAGTCAGCCCCGATGCGGGTCAAGCAAATGATAAGGGAAAAACGTTTGCGTTAACGGTTTGAATTCTAAGCAAATAACCTTATAAGCAGTTGTTTTTTAGCTGCTTTTCAGTTTTTTATGCTAACAACCAAAAGACCCAAACGACATTTCTCTTATTGTTCAGCAAGTTACTGTAAACCGTTTTCCTATCTTATTCATCCAGCCCCCCGGCAAGCCCGTGATCCGGCTCGCAAAATCCCCACAAACCGCGCGAGCAAGGATTGGCTACAGCTGGAAACCTCCTCTCTCTGCGCCAGCCAAAAATGGCCGCATCGGTGCCCCTGCAACCGCCCATCTTGCCCCTCCCCCCGAGTTTGGATTTGGTCTGGCAGGGGGATGGCCGTATAATCCCCGCCTGTATAAATAAACAGGAGTGGTGATGGACGTTTCAACCCTGCTCGACGGGCTCAACGACAAGCAAAGAGATGCCGTTGCGGCGCCCCGCAGCAACCTGCTGGTGCTGGCCGGTGCCGGTTCGGGCAAGACCCGGGTGCTGGTGCACCGTATCGCCTGGCTGATGCAGGTGGAACGCTGTTCACCCTTCTCCATCATCGCGGTCACCTTTACCAACAAGGCGGCGGCCGAGATGCGTGGCCGGGTCGAGAAGGTGATCGGCGACGGCGTGCGCGGCATGTGGATCGGCACCTTCCACGGTATCGCCCACCGCCTGCTGCGGGCCCACCATCTGGATGCCGGCTTGCCGCAGGATTTCCAGATCCTCGACTCAGACGACCAGTACCGGCTGATCCGCCGGGTCCTCAAGGCGCTCAACCTCGACGAGAAGCACTGGGCCCCGCGCGCCGTGATGGGCTACATCAACGGCAAGAAGGACGAGGGGCTGCGCCCCGGCGACATCGACCTCTATGGCGATCCCGTCACCCGCACCTATCAGCAGATCTACAAGACCTATCAGGAGACCTGCGATCGCTCCGGTCTGGTGGATTTTGCCGAGCTGCTGCTGCGCGCCCACGAGTTGTGGCTCAACAAGCCGCACATCCTCGAGCACTACCGCGACCGCTTCCAGAACATTCTGGTGGACGAGTTTCAGGATACCAACGGCATCCAGTACGCCTGGCTGCGGATGCTGGCGGGCAACAGCGGCAAGGTGATGATCGTCGGCGACGATGACCAGTCCATCTACGGCTGGCGCGGCGCCAAGATCGAGAACATCCAGCGCTTCCTGACCGACTATCAGGGGGCCGAGACCATCCGCCTCGAGCAGAACTACCGCTCCACCGCCAATATCCTCAAAGCCGCCAACAGCGTCATCGCCAACAACGCCGAGCGCCTTGGCAAGGAGCTGTGGACCGAAGGGGCCGAAGGCGACCCAATCTCCCTCTATGCCGCCTTCAACGAGGTGGACGAAGCGCGCTTCGTGGTCGGCCGCCTCAAGGATTGGAAGGAAAAGGGCGGCTTGCTCGCCGACTGCGCCATCCTCTATCGCTCCAACGCCCAGTCACGGGTGCTGGAAGAGGCACTGATGCAGGACGCCATGCCCTACCGCATCTACGGCGGCCTGCGCTTCTTCGAGCGGCAAGAAATTAAAGACGCCATGGCCTACCTGCGTCTTATCAACAACCGTGGCGACGACGCCAGCTTCGAGCGGGTGGTCAACACCCCGACCCGTGGCATCGGCGATCGCACCCTCGAGATCCTGCGCGGCAACGCCCGCGATCAGGGGCTCAACCTGTGGCAATCGGCCAAGGCGCTGCTCAATGACAAGGTGCTGACCGGTCGTGCCGGTAACGCGGTGCGCGGCTTTGTCGATCTCATCGACGCGCTGGAGGAGCAGGTGTCCATGCTGCCGCTGCACCAGCAGGCGGATATCGCCATCCAGAACTCTGGCCTCAAGGCGATGTATCTGGCAGAAAAGGGCGAGAAATCCCAGGCACGGGTAGAGAACCTGGACGAACTGGTCACCGCCTGCCGCCAGTACCAGCGCCCGGACGAGCTGGAAGACATGAGCGATCTCTCCGCCTTCCTCGCCCACGCGGCGTTGGAGTCCGGCGAGAATCAGGCCGACGAATATGCCGATGCGGTGCAGCTGATGACATTGCACAGCGCCAAGGGCTTGGAGTTCCCGCTGGTGCTGCTGGTCGGCGTCGAAGAGGGGATGTTCCCCAGCCAGCAATCCACCGAGGAGTCGGGCCGGCTGGAGGAGGAGCGCCGCCTCTGTTACGTCGGCATGACCCGCGCCATGGAGAAGCTCTACATCTGTTATGCCGAGAGCCGCCGCATCTACGGCCGCGAGATGTTCCACAAACCGAGCCGCTTTATCCGCGAGATGCCCGCCGAGTGTCTGGAAGAGATCCGGCTGCGTACTCAGGTCAGCCGCCCCACCCAGTACGGCCGCTTTAGCCAGAACGAGGTGCAGCAGAGCTTTGACGCCAGCGGCATCAAGCTCGGCCAGCGGGTGCTCCATCCGAAATTCGGGGAAGGGGTGGTACTCAACTTCGAAGGGGTCGGCCAGCAGAGCCGAGTGCAGATCCAGTTCGACGACGTCGGCGCCAAGTGGCTGGTGACGGCCTATGCCAGATTGGAAGCATTATAGAATGCCGATATTATTCTTTGTGAGGTATATATGCGAGTTCTAATGTCAATTAAACCAGAGTATGCAAATGCAATTTTTTCAGGAGTAAAAACATATGAATTTAGACGTAAAATTTTCAAAAGAAAGGATGTGAACACTGTTGTTGTATACGTTACCAAACCTGTCGGGAAAGTAATCGGTGAGTTCACCATTGACACTATAATATCTGATAGACCAAGTACTATATGGATCAAAACAAGCCAAGAGGCCGGAATTTCAGAAGGTTACTTCAACTCCTATTTTTCTGGAGTAGATATCGGTTATGCGATAAAAGTAGGTGCCTTAATAAAATACGAAGCAGGTGGGTTTGAAATATCTAGACTTGGAGTAAAAAGAGCGCCTCAATCGTATATGTATATTGAGTAACATTCATTTTAACTTTAAAAAATGATATTCATTTTTATTTTTCCAGTATTCTCCGAGCACCTTTTTATCGACTACAAATCCCTTTTTAATCAAAAAGGGATATAGTTCATCCAGTACGTCTTCATTGACCGTTATCGACACATCACTTTTCCCCAAGAAGTCAAGAGAGCGAGACATTAGGTAACTGGCCAAACCTGCATTTTTATATTTTTCCTCGAGAGTGAATGTTGAGATTTTTTTCTCATCACACGTATTTTTAAGAATTGATATTCCTGCAGGAACATCATCAATAGATAAAACCAAAAAATAACGTTCCAGTCCCGGAATGTTATTTTTTTCTTTCGAAAAATTAGTAATTCCTCTCCTTAACTCTTCATCAAAGAAGAAATTTGATTTCATAGCGTCTCGAGAAGATTTACAATACCAATCATCAAAGTTTCGATATAACTCACTTGGTTTTCGTAATAGACGCTTTATCTCTCCATTATTAAAATCAGATGGAGTGTCCATTAAATCGAGGCCAACATTTTTAACCGAAGAGGGAACCTGAACTCCCTCTCGGTTAAAATCCGACTTCGTTAGCCTTTCAATTTGCTTCATCACTACACCTCAAATAAATACTAGTTATAGTATATATCGACATGAGAGCTATGTACATGAGCAAAAGCCCATTGTTTATTAAAACAAATATGTTCAATCAGGGTTGTTTCCGGTTGGTGGAGTTGCTGGGGTTGGTGGAGTTGGTGGAGTTGGTGTAGTTATTTCTAGTAAACAAGGTATATTTACTTTGAGTAGATCATAACAGAAGCAGCTAAATATACTAATAAGCATAATTACTATAATATAGATAATAACCGTATACCATTTATGCTTAATTGACTTAAATTTAGCCACAGCAATAAAATCAGTGATTTTATTGTCACTCTCTTTCGATGCCTCCTTTGACCAATGATAAATCATGGTTGGCTGAGTAAATGGCAATGGGTCTTTACGGCTCTTAATTCTCTTTGAGATATAACTCTTAACTCTATTTATCCACGTTGATTTTGATTCAGGAACTGAAATATCTGCTTGCTCAAAATATTTTCTCCATGTTTCAGCCTCTAATATTCTACATTTTTTATAACTACTTCCAGAATGAGAGAGTTGATACTCATCACTTTCATCACGAATGATAAAGAGGTGATATTTTTGGGGTGTTGAACAGGTTGCTGCCACACTGGTTTTTATTTCCTTAGGCAGCACTCTTATCTCATTAATTCTGAAATCTACAACATCAAGCTGCTCTTTGAATGGTTTGAGAAACCCGTCATTACCTTTAATCGTATGAATCATACTCCCATAAGCTGTTTCATCTAGGGGAATTCTGAATCTAATGTAATGCTCTTTATTTTTTTTGTTTTCCTCATTCTCCATTCCGTTGAACTTTGACAATCCCCCAAAACATGATTTAAGATCAAGTTTAATGTTGTTTTTATTTTTTTCACTTCCTGTTTTTTTGGATTTTGCAAGACCATCCAAACACGACTTAAGATCAAACTTGATATTAGTGTAATTATGTGGTGTATCATCTACAAAAACACGTTTATCATATCCAGACAACGTGGCATTAAAGTCTATATTAAGATGAAGGTATATCTCATCTCCACTAGAAAAGCAAATTCTAGAATGCTTTGTCTTTAAGTTTTCAAGCAAATCCACATAGTCATTGAATATAGCAGTAAGTAAATCCTGACTATTTACCATTTTGGTGCTAAGGTCTTCAATGCTACTTTTTTTTACTTTAAAGGGAATATTTATATTCAGGTGCTCAGCATTATCTTCATCAATAATTGAGAAGTTTATCCCGATGTCAATACATCTTATTTTCGGAGATGCAGTCGTCCACAAATTAATATGAACTTGATTTATTTTTGCCGCATTCTCTGAGCCAGTAGCCCAAATACCAAAACTGCTTGCCATGTTATCCCCTAAATAAAATAAATTAAAAATAACAGAAATATTATTTTTAATGAAGCGTTAGCCCATATGTGTTTAGAAAAATCTGGGCCCCACTTTTCTGACAGAGGCGTAACTGTTGATGCTACGCCCTGTTTGTACAACGAAGATATCTGATTACTTAACCAATTTGCTCTCCATCACCCCTTGCTTGCCTTCCTCCTCACTGACCTGACTCAGCTTGGAGCGGGCCATCAGCAGGCCCATCTTGACCTCCTGCCAGACGTAGTAGTTTTTACCCGCCTCGGTGCTGAGGGTCAGGGTGGCATCGTTCTCCGACTTGGAGGTGATGGTGTGGCTGCCCGGCGTCACCTGCTTGAGGATATAGCTGTGGGCCACGGTGTCGCCTACGGCAGAACCATCCACCAGCACCGGCATTTTCACGGCCGTGCCGAAGGTCTCGTTGCGATAGATATAGAGGTTGGCCGCATCCTTGGGCGCCACAAACTGCTTGGCCTGCGCGTCTGCAGTGGCAGCGGCCATGGGTACGGAAGCACAACCGGAAAGCAGCGCCGCCGACAGCAGGGCGGCGCCCATCATTATTTGCCTGAACATAGTCGTTATTTTTTAGTGAGTTAACGGGGTTTAAAGGTTCGCATGAGCCTGCGCTGACTGACAATCGCTCAAATCGGTCGGGGTGTGACCCGGTTCAATTTTTCGGCATTTGGTGGGATAGATCAGAAACCCGGCCGTCAGGCGCGGCGGCCGGGTGAATTGTAAAGAGTAGGGTGACAGGGAAAGGGATCAGCCTAGTCTAATCAACTCGATGGGGGCGTAGCGCTCACCGGAGTTTGCCAGCAGCACGCACTTCTCATGCTCCGCCTGATAGGGGGTCATATTGTCGGTGTGGGCCTCTTTCAGGAAGTCGACAGCGCCGGTGGCGGCAATCATGACGCGCTGACCCTGATTCAGCACATTGCGGTTACGGTCATAGATCTTCATTTCATTCTCCTATTCTTGTGTCCTGGCGAATACGCAGGCGTCTGTCCAGGACAACGGCATTCAGCCTACGCCCCTGAAAAAAGGTGATTTATGTCACAGATCAAAAAAGGGGCGATAAGGGACTCGCAGGGCGAAAAAGCGAGCATGGCCCCTTGGCCAACGGCTGTCGCGCGAAGTAGCGCCTCCCCTGCCCTTTTCGTCGCGGCAGGCTCGAACCCGGCGGCGGTTGGGGTATATTGGTGGCCGATTAGCCAGTCTCATTCACCGTGGCCGCGCACGCGGGCCGCTGTTTCAACAAGATGGAGAGTGCTCATGAATCGCGATATCACCGCCCAGTTCATCAAAATGCTGACCAATCTGGATCACTGTCTGGCCAAGGGCGAGGCCCACGCCGCGGCAAAGCAGTTCAACGTGGATAACTTCTTCGGCGATCGGCTGATCGTCGATATGCTGCCGTTCTGCAAGCAGGTGCTGATCTGCTGCGATTCGGCCCGCAGCGTGGTTGCCACCGCCAGCCACAGCGAGCTGCCAGCCATGGGCGATGAGCCCAAAACCATCGCCGATCTGCGCGCCCATATCGGCAAGACCATCAGCTATCTGCAAGGCAAGCTGGACGCGGACTACAGCCAGTATGCCAGCGGCCGTTATGTGCCCCACTGGGCTGGCGGCAAGGGGATGGATGGCCATACCTGCGTCCATGAGTACGGCATTCCCAACTTCTACTTCCACCTCACCATGGCCTACGCCCTGTTGCGCCGCGCCGGGGTCGATCTCGGCAAGCGCGACTATCTGGGCGGGCTCAACCTGCAATAAGCGCCGCTCGCCACAGGTGGCCAAGAGATAGCAAAAGCCTGCCACGCGGCAGGCTTTTTGATATCGGGTGGCGCTGAGCTGGTGCGCAGAAGAGCTGCGCCCTAGAAGGGGCCGTTGTTCTCGCGCAGCTTGTCGGGCAGGCCGTCGTGATCCCCCAGCTCGCGCTCGGGCACGTCATCCCAGTGCAGCTTGCCGAGGGTGATATTGCGCTCGGGGTGAACGGCGTAGTGGATGCGGTTGTCCTCCCGATCGGTATCGCCGATGCAGAGCAGCCGGACGATCGCTTCGGTGTTGTTGATAAAGGCGTGGGCCAGCCCGTCACCGGCCTTGAAACCCACCGAATCCTCCGGTTGCAGCCGATAGAGCACGCCGTCGAGCCAGACATCCGGCGTTCCTTCCAGTACGTGGACAAACTCATCCTCTGTCTTTTCGGCATGGGGCCAGCTGGTACGGTGGCCGGGTTCGACAATCTCGTGGTGAATGCCGATGCGGCTAAAGCCGAAGTGTTTGCCGAGGGCGCAGCCGCGGGAAAGGGGCTCCTGACTGCCGGAGTAGTAGCGCGGCGTCTGCTCTTGCAGCTCGCGCCAGTGTTTGATGCAGGGGTGGCGATTCATAGCGGTTCCTTTTCTATGAGGATGCAGTCACGGGAAGGGTCATCCTGACGGCCAGAATGCGGGGAGAAAAGCAGAAATTTTCTGGTCTGATGAGCCCCTCTGGCGAGGGGCACAATAAGCGGGGGTTACTTGGCCTTGACGCAAGGCAGGGGGGAAGCTCGCCCTGTGCAGCCGTGCGGGTCATCTGGTAGTTCCCTTTCAGATCCCGATAGACACGGGTGTTCCACACCTCACCGTTGTCGAGCTGGAACTCGATGTCGTAGTTGACCCCGGAGACCACCTGGCTGCGCACCTCGCGGATGCTCTGCAGTTTGGCGGCCGTATTCATGCGAGCCAGCACGCTGGCCAGCGCGGCCTCTCCTTCAGCATTGGGCAATGGCTGACTCTGCCAGCCTCCCGCCATCGGCACACACTCCGGCGTGGATGATGTGGTGCTGCAGGCACTCAACAGGCCAGCAACAAGGATGGGTAACAGCACACGTTTCATATCATTTTCTCCTGCCTTAAAAATGACCACCTTATCAATATCTTGCCATTAATGCAGCCAAAAAGGCTCCGGCTGCGCCCCGTTCAGACGCGATAAACCGTCAGCGGCCCAGATTGTCTGCCAGCTGTTTGGCGCGATTGGCCGCCCACTGGTCGATCATCTTCTCCATCTCCTCGGCGGTGATGGGCTCATCCTTGTGGGTGGTGTCCGTGCTCTCGCGGGCATCCATCACCCGCACCAGCAGCTTGCCGCTTTGGGAGTCGAGCAGTTGAGCCATGCTGCCCACCTTGAGCAGGTAGGGCTCCTTGCCGATCACTTCGCGGGTTACATTGATGGCGATCTTGGCTGGCAGCAGGTCACGCAGCTTGGGGTCGGGACGGGTCAGGTCGAAGTTGGTGACGGCAGCCTGGATCCGCATCACCTTAGGGCCGGGGGCAGTGGCAATCTTGACGCCCTGCTTGATCAGCTCGCGCTGGAAGGTGTCGTGGTAGTAGCGGCCAATCTGGTTCTGTTCGTTGGCGGTCAGCAGATACCACTGACCATTCTCCTGCCGGATAAACTGCAGCGGATCGAGCAGCACCTCATTGTATTGGCGCAGATCAACGCCCGGCTCCTTGTAGACACGCTGATTGGGGTTGCTCTCGCTCTGCTGGAAGGCTGTCAGCGGGATCGCCTGCAAGCTGTGGGATACCTGATTCTTGACGGCGCAGCCACCCAGCAGGGCCGCAGCCACGGCAACCATCACGACCTTTTTCATATTTGCTCCTGCATTTTACTGTTTGTTTTTGCTGTGGATTTCACACCACATGGCTGGAGAACCCGTGCCGGATGCCGCCAATGTCACAGAGAAATAACCTATTCATCACCTTCCCACAAGGGACAGATCAGGATTGTTCAGCTCACATCCAAGTTGTCACAATTGAGGCACTTTTGTACAGGGTCAGCCAGGGTACGAACGGCAATCTGGCGAGGGTTCGGTTGTTTAATCCGGCTAAATGGGGCGGCGGTAATCACTCCGTTTTTTCAAACGATGCGAGCCCGCGAGCAGCGTGAGTTGAACGGGTGAATGCCTTGGAGCGGGCGATGACCGATCATCAGCCATCTTGCGCAAACTTGTCTGCCACCGGAGAAGCGGCAGGCTCATTCATCAGTTATCGAGATCCCAGGGGCACTGCTTGACCAGCCCCTCTTTGCCGCTGGCGACGATCGCCTGCTGCACCATCCGCTTGTAGCGATTCTTGATATGGGCGGGCAACGCGGGCACCAGCAGCCGCTCGTCAAACTCCGGCAGCGGGCGATCCGGCAGCACCGCCTGCTCCTGCGGGCTGAGGGGCGGCCGGGAGGCAATATTGCTGGCCGAGATGGTGGGCGTGCCCACCAGCATCTGGCGCTGCAGCGGCGCGCTCAGCAGAAAATCCACCAGCAGGTAGGCCGCCTTGAGCCGGGCGGGATCATCCCCGACATGGCGGGCGATGGAGATCGCATCGAGGGCATAGATGGCCCCCTCCTGCACCATGGCGATCCGCCACTGCTGATCGTTCTGCTTGTTGCACTCCACCAGCTCCAGCCCCCAGGTGGTGGCAAAGGTCTGCTGGCGCAGATCCTCACAGCTGTTGGCCTGATTGAACCAGAAGCCGCGACTGGCTTGCAGCCGCTTCGACAGCTGCTGCTCCACCTCTTGCTGCAAGGTCTTGTCGGCCAGCATCTCGCCGCTGGCAAACAGGGCGGGCGACTTGCCCAGCGAAAGCAGCACCGAAAAGAGCAGCGGTTCGAACTGGTCGCAGAACTCGGCAAACTGACCCGGCTGCGAGCTGTTGGCGAGCACCTGCCAACTGGCGGGCACTTGCAGTACATGCTTGCTGTCATAGGCAAGGCTGAACATGGCGTAGGAGAAGGGCACCGAGTAGTTGCGCTCCCCCTGCTTGTCATACTCGGTGTTTTTGAGGGCGGGCTTCACCTCAGCGTAGTGCTGCAGGCGGCTGAAATCGATGGGGAGCAGCAGCTTGAACAGCGGCTGGTGATGGGCCTTGTAGAAGTAGCTGGTCGGCAGCACCACATCGGCGCTGCGAGTGCGCAGGGCGCGGTAGACGCTGTCGAAATCGGTCAGCAGCGGCTCGATCCGGCTGACCGTCGCTTCCACCCCATGGGCTTTGGCATAGTCGGCAAACTGTTGTTCATAACCCGCTGGCAGATAGCCCCACTCCAGCAATTTGAGCTGAACCGGGGCCGCCAGCGCCGGGGTCATCCCCAACAACCAGCAAAGAGGCAGTAGACGCATGGCCGGGCACTCCTGACAGGTAAACCTTGTTGCAGTATAGGCCCATGCGCCCACTCGTCAGGCCACCAGCTCGGCTCCCATGCTCGCCAGAATGGAGAGGCTGACCACCGCAAACAGCACGCCGGTCACCAGATTGAGCGGCCGCTGCACCCGCAGTAACAGGCGCTGGGCACGATCGGTGGAGAGGCTCCACGCCAGCAGCCCGAACCAACAGAGGGAGATGATGAACAGCTCGCCCACCAGCAGGCTGCGGGTCATTCCATCCACCTCTGGCGTCACAATGGCGGCCAGCAGACCGATAAAGAACACCAGCGCCTTGGGGTTGAGCAGGTTGGTCGCAAGGCCAGTGCGTACGCCCCTGCCCCAGCCGCGCAGCTCGTTGGCTGTGCTGGCCATCACGGTACTGCTCTGCTGGCGAGCCGCCATCAGGGCGCCCCACCCCAACCAGCCCAAATAGAGGGCGCCGCAGCACTTGATCACCATAAACAGCAGCGGATGGCTGGCGATCAGCATGCTGATCCCGGTCAGGCTCAGGGTGGCGTGCACCATGATCGCCAGCGAGATGCCCAGCGCCGCACCAAGAGCGGTCGGCCGGTGCAGGCTGGTGCGCAGGATCAGGGCGAAATCGGGGCCGGGGCTGGCCAGTGCAATCAGGTGCATCAGGCCGAGGGTAACGAACAGACTGGTCAGCATAACAACTCTCGCTTTAACGACGGAGAGCCAGCATGGCGGATCAGCGGGGGGCGCGGCTTGTAAAAGATTGCATCTGGGCACGAAATTCGGCGGGCGTCAGACCGAATGCCTGGCGAAAGCCGTGGTGGAAGTGACTCTGATCGAAGAAGCCGACCGCCAGCGCCACCTCGCTCACCGCCATCCCGCTCGCCAGCAGCCGCTTGCCCTGCTCCAGCCGCAGCCGTTTCAGCCAAGCGTAGGGGGTCATACCGCTGCGCTTCTTGAACTGGCGCAGGAAGGCGAAACGGTCGAGCCCGAGCAACCCCGCAAGCTCTTCCAGCGAGTGGGGTTCGTCGAGGGCGGCCATCAGGTAGTCGCGCAGGAATCTCAGCTGGGGATCCGCCAGCTGGTGTACCTCGGGGGCCAGATGCAGCAGCTCCCCCAGCAGGGCGAGCAACTGGCTCTCGATCAGCAGGGCATCAGCCTTGGGGTTGTCGAGATAGCCATGCAGCTGGGCAAAGCCCTGATAGAGGTCGGGCCGGCTCTGCAATCCCTTGTCGAAGAAGGGTTCCGGCTGCTCCGGCAGCCAGAGCGCCAGCTGCTGCGGATCGATGGCGAAGACCCGCACCTCATACCCTTCCGGCAACAGGCTGAGGCCGTCGTGCACCTCGTCCGGGTTGACGGTAGAGAGCACCCCGCGCACCAGATGGTGGCTGTTCCCCTTGTGGATAAACTTCTGGCCACCCCGCTGCACCAGCCCGATATGGTAGTCGAGATGGACATGGCGGCCGTAGCTGAACGCCCTGTGGTGGGAGTGTGACAGCTCGACCCCCGGCAGGTGCGGGGATTGCCAGTAGCGGATAAGGGAATCGGTAGTATTCATGGGTTATAGATACACCAGAAGCGGGCCTTGGACTTGTAGATTATTGCACGCAACCCCCTCTCAACGCCCCCACAGCCGCGGGGTTGGCTCCACCAGCGAGGCGAGCGGCACCCGCTCCACCATCTGACGCATATGTTGCACCAGATCGGGATTACCATCCCCCAACGACTTGTTCAGCACGATATGCACCTGCAGCGAGGTGACCGGCAGGTAGATGAGGCGGGTCGCGGCAGGAAGTTTGGCGCGAAAATGGTTGGCGGAAATATCGTTGGAGAAGAGCGCGGCATCAATCCGCCCACGCAGCAACTTCTGCATGTTGCCATGCTCCCAGCTGAGCTGGGAGAGGGTGTCGATATGGATCTGCGGATGCTGCAACAGCGGCGGCACGATCGCCTGACTCGACCAGCCGATGGTGGTGCCGTAGAGATCCTCCTGCCGTTCGACCGAGTGAAGTCGCGATGGCACCAATACCACCAGCACCGGCCGCAGCAGCAACAGGTGGGGGTCGATATAGCGAAAGTGACGAGCACGCTTGGGACTGTAACTCAGCAACGGGGTCAGATCGCACTCGCCGCTCTCGAGGTTGCTGAGCAGCCGCGCCACATTGAGCCCCTGCCACTCGATGGTGCGCCCGATCGCGGGTTCGATATGACGGCGAAAGTAGTCGATCACCGGCCCGGAGACCTTGCCCTGCTGATCGATGGTGACCAGCGGCGCCAGCTGGTAAACACATCCCCGCAGTGGCACGTTGATCGCCACGGCTTGGCTGATGGTCATAAGAGGGAGAAGAAGTACCGATAGCAGTAGTACCAAACGCGTGCCCGAACGAGAGATGCCCATAAGTGCCGACCCGATGCCCTGATAGCCATCAGCATGGCACAAGGCAAATGAGCGGGCTATCTGCTCCTGCCGCGCTTCGGCCTCTTGCCCTCCCCGACTCCCATGACCAATGGGCCCCCGTTTTATTGCAGTGAAAATCAATAATGCCGCTGCTTTGATGGATTTTGGTCTCTTGAGATATAGTGCTGCCCCATTCATCACACCGGCGGGTGAGCACCCCGCCGGACAGGTAGATTCATGAGACTGTTTTTGCTGTTGTTGTCGTTGTTTGCCACGACCGTAAATTCTGATGAAAAGCCGCACCTGCCCTATTAGGACTGGGGTCGCTGCCCGTTTGAAGGCTGCACCTATAAGACATGGACCACCAAGCAAGAGGTGATCGTCAGAGCCGAGCCATCCCTGACTGCCAAAGCGCTGTTCCGGCTACCTCGCGGCCAGCAGGTGGAAGGGTTGACCGGGGTCGTCATTACCGAACAACCGGGGATCGTCGAGATACTCAGATCGGTCAAGCTGGGCTACAGCAAAGAGGGCAAATGGCCACTGTTGAATATGAAGGCAGGGGAAACGCTTTATATCCTCGGCGGACTGGGCGAAGGCAATAGCCTGTTCTGGTACAAGGGCAAAACCTACATCCTCGATTATGACTATGCGCGCAAAGAGATCAGATACGGCCCGCCGCCGCAGAACCAGTGGTGGGTAAAAATTCGGGACAAACAGGGGCGTGAGGGTTGGGTTGCCGAAGCCAAAAACTTCGCCCATATGGACCGTTTCGAATAGTGACAGCCAGCCCCCGAGCTCGGGGAGCTGGCCGTGGATGACTCACTGCTTGGGTTGCAGCTTCATCTCTTGCAGATACTCCAGCACCTGGGTTTTGTAGTCCGCCTGATAGGAGAACTTGGTGCTGTCGCATGCCGCAATCAGGTTGACCGCGGTGCAGAACAGGGTTGCTGCCAGCAGCCCCTTGCCAACCCACTGCGGATAACGACGGCTCCAACGCACCAGTAACAGCAGGATCGGGAACAAGGCGTAGGGGAAGATCAGCATCAGGTGCCAGTAATTGAAGATGATGGGTGACAGAGCCGCACTCACCAGCACCGCCAGCACCGCCGCCAGCGCATAGAGGCCGAGCCAGCTCTCGCCATCTACTGGCGCACGGTCGCTGCGCAGCAGACGCGGCTTGAGTTCACGCCACAGCTGCCAGTTGGCCTTGGCCGCCAGCAATACGGTCGCCGAGCCCACGCCGTAAATCACGATCCGCCACAGCCAAATCGCCGCCATCTGCAGGTATTCATGCCCCGCCAGCCAGATGAACTGGGTATCGTTGACCAGCTTGCTGGCAAACAGCCAGGAGCCGTAGCGCAGCCAGTAGAGCACTGATTTCAGCACCGGATAGACATGCACCAGCCCCCAGCCGATATAGCGCTGGCGCGCCTCGGGATCGACGTTCTGGGCAATATGGCTGTTGCTCATCACTTCCATGGCGTAAGGGATCAGGGAGGCACCGATCAACAGGGCAGCCACCACCACCCCGCTCCAGCTCACCTTGAGAATGCGGCGCCAGAACAGATAAGTGGACATTACCGCCAGCAGCGGCCAGGAGTAGTGCAGTTGCATCGCCATGCCGATGGCCAGCAGGTGGACGATCATGTGCCAAAAGGAGGCCCGCTCGCGCATATGCCAGGCCGACCAACAGTGCATGGCCGAGAAGAGGAACAGATAAGAGGGGTTGTAGAGCAGACTCTCGTACTGGAACCAGGGGTTGAGCCAGCAGAGCACCAGAAACAGCAGACGCACCCTGTCATCAAACACCTGACGGATCACTGCATCAAACAGCAGAAACCCGACCAACCGCATCGCCAGCAGCAACACCATGGGGGCATAGGGAGAATCCCACAGCAGCAGCGGCCCGCCAATCAGCCAGGCCGACAAACTCCCCGGCACATTGCCCACCGCACTCGCCGCATTGCCATAGCTGAGCCAGACCCCCTCATAAACCCCAAGGTAACCCTTGTGGAGCATCTGGGTCTGGTCGCCGGTGAGGAGTTGGTGATCGGAAAACAACCAGGAGAGCAGCAGCCCTCCGCCAAGCCCCAGATAAAACAACACACTGGCCCCGTATCTCTTGTGCAATTCGTTCAATCCCTGTGACTCCTTTTATTTAGGGTTCTTGTTATCCAACGAGGCAACCCATCTGGAGAAGGTCTGCTCGAACTCATTCATATCCAGCGAATTGATATCCTGACTGGCCAACGACTTGGAAAACAGCGTCATCGCATCCTGAGTGTTGGGGTGCCACTCCGCGTAGTTTTCATCTCCCCCACCCAGATCAGGGTTATAGAGCCCCAGGATCGGCAAGGCCAACCCCGCCGCAATATGTACGGTGGCGGTATCAACCGACACCAGACCAACCGAGTGACGCAGTTGGGTAAAGAGTCCGCCAAGCGATGGGGTCTCTGGCGACAGCAGAACCCGAGCAGGCTCGCTGGCTTTCTCGCGCAATATGGCAACTTCCTGCTCCATTCCGGGCGGGAACAACAGGCAGAGAGTTTGCGGACAATGGGCCAGCATCAGCTCCAGCATGCGGGCAATCATATCCGGCCGCAGACGGCGGGCACCGCCACTGCCATAGGGGTTAAACGCGATCACCTGCTGCGTGGCAGGCCACCATGCTGCCAGATTTTGCTCCCACTCGGAACTTTGAGGGATCACATATCGGGTATCGGGATCGTGAATCCCCATGCTATCCAGCAGCGCCGCGAACTTGTCAGCAAAGTGGCGTCCGGCAGTGCGTTCGCCAAGCTTGATATCAATGGAAGCCAGCTCATCATCCATGCCAGCAATGTGGCAGGCATCGACCTGATTCAAAAAGTAGATATCTTTCATCTTCAGTGACTTGCCAAGATGGACCAGATATCCGACCCGCCCAAGAGAGTGCGCCAGAGCTTTAAGCTCGCCATAAGCCGGGCGCTTGGGTATCTCGATGACCCGATCAGCACCCAAATGATCGCGAAATAGCGGCGCCATGGCACCGGTCGCCACAACCCACACTTCCCGCTCTGGCTGTGCTCGGCGAATTTCCCGAGCAACCCAGGAAGAGACGATGGCATCACCCAGCTTGGCATCCCAACGAAGCAGCACCACCTTGCCACTGCCATCGTCAGCTGGGCGACTGCGCGCCCGGTCAAACAACCAGCGACCCAACCGGCGACGCAATACATCGCGTGCCAGTTGCAGCTCATTAATCAGCCCCATGGAGACCTCAGAATAAAAATAAAGGGGAGCAGAATACCAAGATATCGAACAGATTGGCAGCACTCTCCCAAACCACTCAATGCTCACTGTGGAAATAGAAGGCTTATTTATAGCCCCAAAGTTCATACTTATGGGAATAAAATTAATCGATTTTATTATAGACATTAATAACAGATAGTAATCTGTCAGCTTTTTAAATACTACCAATCCAATGAACTACCCATTACTATTACTCATTATATTAATTTATCACCAATACCCCCCCCAAAAAACCTTCATTATCTTTACCGCGATGATTATTCAGTAAGGCCTAACCTCTCTATTCTCAACTATAATCCTTCCATAAATATGAGAAGAACATGGAATACTAGAACATCAAGTTGAAAAATGCTATAGTTTCCAAATAGCCTATGAGAGCCACCACTAATATGAACCTCAAAATTTACATTATCAGTCTTGAAAGAAATAAAGAACGCCAGCACATCCTTACCAAAAGGATGATGCAACTTGGTCTAGATTTTGAGTTTTTCTTTGGCGTGGATGGCACATTGCTAACCCAGGCTGAACTCTCTCAGGTAGACCAAAAATATTGCCGCACGAATTTTAACCATGAAATGAACCCATCTGAAGTTGGATGTGCAATGAGCCATATTCGCATCTATGAAAAGATGATCTCAGATAATATACATCATGCTCTGATTTTAGAAGATGATGCTTATGTTCTTTCATGCGTACCAGATATTCTATCATCTATAATGCAGCGACCCAATTTTGATATGCTATATCTATTCCATGGAAAAGCCAAACGCTGGCCATGGTCGCATAAACTACCACACAACTACCGTTTGGTCAGGTACAGATCGCCATCAAAAAATTCTAAGAGATGTATTATAGGTGCGGTTGCTTATATTCTCTCCATCAATGGGGCCAAAAAACTTCTCAACCATGCCTACCCAATAAGAATGCCGGCAGATTATCTTACCGGATTGATACAAAGAAGTGGGCTTATAACATATGGCATTGAGCCTAACTGTGTGGACACGGGTCATCTTGATACAACTATACCAAATAGAAACTATGGTTCACATATCGAGAATAATTAAGAATGAAAATCTCTTTTCTTATTAATAGCCTAGATATGGGAGGTGCTGAAAAAGTACTACTCACATATGTTCAGGCATTATCCAGACTTGGATTATATGACATTTCTGTTATCACAAACAAACCATCCACCTCAAAAATACAGGCCAAGATGGAGGAGTATGCGAATTGTCATTCGATATTTAGTCTCTATGAATACAATAACCTGAATCCAATTATTAAAGCATATAAATCCATAAAAAGATGGATCATGCTCCATCTTTTTTTAAAGAAAACAGATATTATAATCGATTTTTTAGATTGCGACTTCGATAGATATATAAAATCCTTCAATCAAAAAAAAATAACATATCTTCACTCCAGTTTCCAGCATCTTATGAGAAGGAAAAAAAATATCGCTGAACGCTGCAATATATATGATGCAATCATTACTATTTGCCAAGATATGCATGCTGAGATCCATAGTTTTTCTCCTCGATGGATTGATAAGGCCCATGTCATATATAACCCCTTCAATTTCGAAGACCTAAAAAATAGCAGTATTGACTACTCACTGCTAACAGAGTCCACACTGAATATATTGAATGGCGAATATATACTCACCGTATGTCGACTAAATGAAGAAACCAAAGATATAGCTACCTTGTTAGATGCTTACTATCTGGCTAGAAAACAAGGCTGCAACCAAGACTTGGTAATTATTGGAGATGGCCCAGATAAAGTTAATCTTGAGCAGAAAGCAACAGCATTAAATTTGGAAAAACATGTTATTTTTATTGGGGAGTGTGAAAATCCATATGTATGGATGAAGCATGCCAAAAAATTTGTATTGAGCTCTAAAGATGAAGGCTTTGGCTTGGTCATAGTAGAGGCGTTATATTTAAATGGTAACGTTATCTCTAGCGATTGCTACATAGGTCCCAGTGAAATATTACAACGTGGCATGCTTGGCGAACTCTTTGATGTAGGAAATAAACAGGCTTTATCTAATCTCCTGAATCAACCATCAACCCGGCTACCATTACAGGATGGTCAGTTAGATATTTATCGTGCTGATAACTCTGCCCTAATGCTGCATAAATTAATATCAGGTATATCAAATGCTATCAATTAGTCAGCTGTTTTATAGAAATATTGTTCAGATACATAGAGGAAATTATTTTTATTGCCTCGGAAGAATGCGCTTATGTCAATTGACAATAAAAGGTAACAACAACATTATCAATATATCAAAAAATACGAAAATGCGCAGATGCAAAATAATAGTAACCGGTAATAACAACAGTATTAACATTGGCGAGGAATGTGATTTACACAACACTACAATCCATATTGATAACGTTGGCGGTAAAATAACAATAGGTAATTGCTCCACTATTGCCGGCGCAACGATAGTATCATACGAACCTCACGAAATAAATATTGGCTCAGACTGTATGCTGTCTTATGGGATAGAAATACGTAATACTGACTCACACAAAATAATCAATGTTGACTCTGGGGAATGGCTTAACCAAGGAAGGCCTATCTATATAGAATCACATGTGTGGCTGGCTGCGCGTTGTACTATATTAAAGGGAACACATATTGGTCATGACTCTATCATTGGAGCAAATAGCTTAGTTTCAGGTAAGATACCATCTCATGTAATAGCTACAGGACAGCCAGCCAAAATAATTAGAGAAAATGTATCATGGAATAGAGAATCTGTTATTCCAAATAAATAGGGCCTCTAGCAAGGCCCATCTTACGCCTTAACATTCAGCTTCTATATCTCTGACCAAGGTCGCAAACAACAGCGAGAACAAGAAGATATATAGGGTTTCTTTTTGTTCCAATGGCACATCGGTCAAACCGGATACCAAATATGCAGTTGATAGATATATACCTAACAAACCAAACTGTTCTCTCATAAATATGGGAGATGCTAATAAGATCATCATGGGGATAAATCCCACAAGCCCTCGCATCACCAACTGATTTAGGTATTGATTGTGGGCATGTGGCATACCTAAACCACCATCCCCCACTAGTAAAACAGGATTTATCTTGTGCTCAGAGACTTGCTGTTTTTTTAGCCCATCAATACCATCCTTGCCAACCCCAATGAATGGATATTCCAAAAAACCTAGCCATGCGCTTCTCCATACGACAAGACGCAACCCTATAGACGTTTGATAATTTCCTTGCTCCATTTGGATAAAATCATGTTTTACATCATCCACTCTCTGGATGAATATCTTCGAATTATAGCTAAAAGCAACAAACACAATAATTACACCAGGGAGTATCAATCTTATATTTTTAACAAGAAGAGCCCTGTTAAAAAATAAATACACGGCCGTAACCACAACTAATGACAACCATACACCTCGACTCTGAGACAAGTATATCGCGATTAATGATAGTCCAGCCCCTATTATAGTTATCAATTTTTTGGTGGCAGCTTTGCTTTCATTAAAAAGAACATGTAGATTGAGAATAAAAATAACTAACGCCCCTTGAGCAAATAGAATGGCGTTTGTATATCCCTCAACACGCACGACCCCTTTACTTTCCTCCACAATAGCTAAAGATCCTACGACCCAGCCACCAGCAATGACGCCATATATAGCATATTTTTTTATCAATGCTGTTTTAGGTACAAAAAAAACAAAGGCTGTTAAAAAAAGTGTGATTCTGACAAGCGAGCTATCTTCCCCATGTGATAGCCTACTGAAAATCATCACAATTCCATACATTAGTATGGTCTTTAATAAGACGCCACAGCCACTATTTAACGCAATCCTTTTTTTATTATAAACAAAGTTAATTAGCCCCAATATTATGGAAATAACAACAAGAATAGATAAATAGCTATGACCTCTTGCTGAAGCATATAAAAAGCCAAAAGCAAAAAATATTGTTAGTGCGAAAAAATATTCTGTAATCTTCTCAATAGTCGCGTTCACTGTCATGTGCCATTCCGACGAAAAATATAATTCCCACGAATTTTTCGCCACAGCCCGAATACATCGGTACGGGGGAAGATGGCAATCCGGCGGATCTGGAAAGGGTCCTGGTGCATTGCTTTGGGGCCGCTATTGGTAGCGACAGCAAAACGATACCCGGCGGTGATAGCCTGTTCCTTGGCACTCTCGTTCATATCTCCGTAAGGGTAGGCAAACGAGAGCAGCGGATGGCCAAGCAGGGCCTCCAGTTGGCGTTTATTCTCCTGAATTTCATGGGCTTGTTGTTCGGGTGTGAGCTTGCTCAAGCGGGGGTGAGTCAGGGTATGACCACCAATTTCCACATGACCGCTGGCGGCCAGCGCCTTGACCTGCTCACCACTCATCAATGAGACCTTGGTGTCCGGATTGGTCGGATGCTCCACATCCCAACGGTTATAACCTTCGCCGGTGACTACGTACACTACAGCTTTGTAACCATATTTTTCCAGCAGCGGCAGCATGCGGGTCAGATTGTCCTGATAGCCGTCATCGGCGGTGATCATCAGGTACTTCTTGCCGTATTGCAGACGGTGGATAAATCCTTTGTCCGCCAAATCGCGGAAAGTCAGGGTTTCGTAGCCGAGCCACTTCATCAGTCGCAGATGCTTCTCGAACATGGTGATCGGCATCCAGGTGCCATGCACTCCTTTCTCGCTATCCTGCTCGATAAAACGGTGGTACATGATGACGGGCATCTCGCGGCGCAGGGTTTCGACTACGGCATCCTGATAGATGGTTTCGAGACCAGATACTACCCCCTGCAAGCCATACTCATCCTGAATGCGTTGGCGAACGGCTTTCGGCACCACCTTGCTTGCGAGGGCGGATTCGATTTCGCCCTTCAGCGCGGCAAAATCGATGGCCAGATCCTTGGGGCCGATATCGCCAAAATTACTCGCCAGAGCATCATCCAGATTCTGTTCGGTCACCAGACCTATGGCCTTGGCTTCACCAATAGCAAAGGCGGGCCGACCGCAGAGCAGAGCTTCCATCGCTACCCGACCGGCGCCGATCACCAGATCGCAACTCGCCAGCAGAGCGGGCACATCATCGACATAACCGACAAACTCGGCACGGCCTTCGAAACGGGCAAAGCGCTCCGGAACCTTGGTACCGCTGACAATCCGCACCTTGCAGGCATCCAGATCGAGTACCTCGTCGAGCAGACGGTAACAGAGCTCCCCTTTGGGGCCGCTCAAACGGCCAATGATGGCGATCACCGGCTTGTCATTATCCGGCGCCGGCACGGGCTGGAATTTGTCGGTTTCGATACCGTTGCGCAGCACCTGCACAATCGCGGGATCCACTCCCAGATTGTCGACTATCTGATGGGCAATATCTTCACAAACGGCAACCGCCCGATAGCCGAGTGCATGGAAGGCCTTGCGCGAAGCGTGCACCGGTTGGCGACCATGCACCGTGGTGATCATCGGGGTGCCAGTCAGCTTGCAAGCAACGTAGCTGCTCCAGCCAGAGGCACGGGAGTGAGCATGCACCAACTGAATATGGTGCTTTTTGATGAGATAGATGAGGTAAAAGACGTGCCAGAAGCGGCGCAGAATGCTGCGCTTGTTGAATCTCAGTTTGAAGACGGGGCCAAGGGTCGGCTTGGTCAGAGTATCTGAAACGTAAAAAACGTTGTGACCTCGCCGGGTCAGTTCGTTACCGACCGTGGTGGCATAGACCTCAGCTCCCGTTACCTCGAGCTGGGAGAGTGCCATCAATATATTCATCGCGCGGTTACCCGGTAGAGAAGAGAGGAACGGCAAGCAGCCACAGAGACCAGAAACCGGAAGCAGGCAAGTGCCCACTTCCGGTTTTGCGCTCAAACTGCCGCGTTGTGCTCACCCGTTAGCGGTTGAGCCAGGCCATGTAATCCGCTACCCCTTCGGCAACGGTTTTGAACTCGGCGTCATAACCCACGCTGCGCAGCTTGGTCATGTCAGCCTGGGTGAAGCTCTGGTAGCGCCCCTTGAGGTGATCCGGGAAGGGGATATACTCAATAGAGCCCTTCTGATGATGCTTGATCACCGCTTCGGCCACGTTCTGGAACGGCTCGGCACGGCCGGTACCACAGTTGAAGATGCCGGAGTGCTGCGGGTTCTGCCAGAACCAGAGGTTTACCTTGCAGACGTCATCGATATAGATGAAGTCACGCATCTGACCACCGTTCGGGAAGCCATCGCAACCTTCGAACAGCTTGGGATTCTCGCCCTTCTTCACCTGGGTATTGAGGTGGAAGGCAACGGAGGCCATGGAGCCTTTATGCTGCTCGCGCGGGCCGTAGACGTTGAAGTACTTGAGGCCGACAACCTGAGAGTTGATCTCCGGCATCCAGCGGCGCACGTACTGGTCAAACAGCTGCTTGGAGTAGCCGTAGACGTTGAGCGGCTGTTCGAACTTGGGATCTTCGATGAAGTTGTCATTGCGGCCACCGTAGGTCGCGGCAGAAGAGGCGTAAATAAACGGGATTTCACGCTCGATGCAGTAGTGGAACAGATCCTTGGAGTACTCGTAGTTGACCTCCATGATGAACTTGCCGTTCCATTCGGTGGTAGCAGAGCAGGCGCCTTCGTGGAAGATCACCTCGATGCCGTTGTCCCACTCTTCAAACTCGTCGCCGGAGACGATGCGAGCCTGAAACTCGTCCTTGTCCATGTAGTCAGCGATGGTCAGATCGACCAGGTTGACGAACTTGGTGCCGTCGGTCAGGTCATCAATGACCACGATATCGGTCCGTCCTTGAGCGTTCAGCTGCTTGACCAGATTGCTGCCGATAAAGCCAGCACCGCCAGTTACTACGATCATGGAGTTTGCCTCTCGTACGTTGATGGCTACATGTGACTGCTTGTTAAAGCTGTGTATAGTGAGCCAATTTGAAATTGCCGAAAAGTTTATCACGGGCCGTCCGGGGATTCGACCTTGTTCAAAACTGCCCCGAGCGGAACCTGTTGGAGGAATGAGTGATGAAAACCAGAGACAGGATCATTCACAGCGCGACCGAGCTGTTCAACGATCAGGGTGAACGCAACATCACCACCAACCATATTGCGGCGCACATGGGCATCAGCCCGGGCAACCTCTACTACCACTTCCGCAATAAAGAAGACATCATCCACTCCATCTTCGACCAGTATGCCCGCCACCTGAGCGAGAGCTTCGTCCCGACCCGCAACCGTGAGATCACCCTGCAGGATCTGATGGGCTATCTGGATGCCATCTTCTATCTGATGTGGCAGTTCCGCTTCTTCTACGCCAATCTGCCGGACATCCTGAGCCGTGACGAACCACTGCAACAGAAGTACCTCAAGGCCCAAGAGCAGATGCGCGCCTCCGTGGTCGCGCTGCTCAGAAGCCTGCGCGAAGGGGGCATCATAGATGTCAGCGATGAAGACCTGCCGGATCTGGGCCAGACCATCAAGATGGTGGTGACCTGCTGGATCCCGTTCCAGATTGCCCAGGCCCCCAACACCCGCATCACCAAACCGCTGCTCTATCAGGGCGTATTAAAGGTGCTGTTCCTGCTGCGCCCCTATGTGCAATCCCAGGTGGCCGGACAGATCCAGCAACTGGAGCAGCACTACCGCCAGCTGGCCCAACCAGCTGGGTGAGATCTGTTTCACATTTGTTGAATATCAGCACAATCATTTGAATTTACCGCAACAGATTGCAGTAAAATGTCGCCCTCTGTTGATACGCAGCTGAAATAGCCACTAAGGATCGAGGATGTCTAACGGATTCTATCGTCACCTGACCGAGCAACTGAACCAGGTGCAAGCTGAAGGGTTGTACAAGCAGGAGCGCATCATCACCTCCGCCCAACAGGCCAGCATCGCCGTCGGCGGTGAGCAGGTACTGAACTTCTGTGCCAACAACTATCTGGGATTGGCCAACCACCCGGATCTGATCGCCGCTGCCCATCAGGGACTCGACAGCCACGGCTTCGGCATGGCCTCGGTACGCTTCATCTGCGGCACCCAGGATCAGCACAAAGCGCTGGAGCAGAAGATGTCTGCCTTCCTCGGCACTGAAGACACCATCCTCTACTCCTCCTGCTTCGACGCCAATGGCGGCCTGTTCGAGACCCTTTTCGGTGCCGAAGATGCCATCATCTCCGATGCCCTCAACCACGCCTCCATCATCGACGGCGTGCGGCTGTGCAAGGCCAAGCGCTATCGCTACGCCAACAACGACATGGCCGAGCTGGAAGCCCAGCTCAAGCAGGCTGACGCCGATGGCGCCCGCTTCAAGCTGATCGCCACCGACGGCGTCTTCTCCATGGATGGGGTCATCGCCGACCTCAAATCCATCTGCGATCTGGCGGACAAATACGATGCATTGGTGATGGTAGATGACTCCCACGCCGTCGGCTTTATCGGCGAGAATGGTCGTGGCACCCACGAATATTGCGGCGTGATGGAGCGGGTCGACATCATCACTGGCACCCTGGGCAAGGCGCTCGGCGGCGCATCCGGCGGCTATACCTCCGGCAAGAAAGAGGTGATCGACTGGCTGCGTCAGCGCTCCCGCCCTTACCTCTTCTCCAACTCGCTGGCCCCCTCCATCGTTGCCGCCACCATCAAGGTGATCGACATGCTGGCGGAAGGTCACGACCTGCGTGCCCGCCTGAAAGAGAACAGCCGTTACTTCCGCGAGCGGATGAGCGCCGCCGGTTTCACCTTGGCAGGCGCCGACCACGCCATCATTCCGGTGATGCTGGGGGATGCCAAACTGGCCTCCGAAATGGCAAGCCGCATGCTGGCAGCCGGCATCTATGTGGTGGGCTTCTCCTTCCCGGTCGTGCCCAAGGGCCAGGCGCGCATTCGCACCCAGATGTCTGCCGCTCACACCCGCGAGCAGCTGGACAAGGCGATCGACGCCTTTATCCGCATCGGCCGTGAACTCGGCGTTATCTGATTTGAATCAAGGGGCTGCAGCCCCTTTTTTCTGCATTCATATTGAAGGAACAGCCATGAAAGCACTCTCCAAACTGCACAAAGAGGTCGGCATCTGGATGACGGATGTACCGGCTCCCGAGCTCGGCCACAACGACCTGCTGATAAAGATCCGCAAAACCGCCATCTGCGGCACCGATATCCACATCTACAACTGGGACGAGTGGTCCCAGAAGACCATTCCGGTACCCATGGTAGTCGGCCACGAATATGTCGGCGAAGTGGTCGCCATCGGTCAGGAGGTGCGCGGCTTCGCCATCGGCGATCGGGTCTCCGGCGAAGGGCACATCACCTGCGGTCACTGCCGTAACTGCCGCGCTGGCCGCACTCACCTCTGCCGCAACACCATTGGTGTTGGCGTCAACCGCCCGGGCGCCTTTGCCGAGTATCTGGTGATCCCCGCATTCAACGCCTTCAAGCTGCCGGACAACATCCCGGACGAGCTGGCCGCCATCTTCGACCCGTTCGGCAATGCGGTACACACCGCCCTCTCCTTCGATCTGGTGGGTGAAGATGTGCTCATCACCGGGGCAGGCCCCATCGGTATCATGGCCGCCGCCGTCTGCCGCCATGTGGGTGCGCGCCACGTGGTAATCACCGACGTCAACGAATACCGGCTGGAGCTGGCCCGCAAGATGGGCGCCACCCGCGCGGTCAACGTGGCCAAGGAGAAGCTGGCCGACGTGATGAGCGAGCTGGGGATGACCGAAGGGTTCGATGTGGGGCTGGAGATGTCCGGCGTCCCGAGCGCCTTCCAGGAGATGCTCGACAAGATGAACCACGGCGGCAAGATCGCCATGCTCGGCATTCCCCCCTCCACCATGGCCATCGACTGGAACAAGGTGATCTTCAAGGGGCTGTTTATCAAAGGGATCTATGGCCGCGAGATGTTCGAGACCTGGTACAAGATGGCCAGCCTGATCCAGTCCGGGCTGGATCTCTCCCCCATCATCACCCACAGATTCCACATCGACGAATTCCAACAAGGGTTCGATGCGATGCGCTCCGGCCACTCCGGCAAGGTGATCCTGAGCTGGGATAAATAACCCATTTCACCCCTTGGTTACTCGAAACCCGGCGAATGCCGGGTTTCTTTTTATCTCCACCGCCCGAATTGCCGTGATATCGCCCAAAACTTTGTACGCAGAGTGTTTAACACTTCACACACAAGCGTTTAAATGGCTGTAACTATTCGGTTATAATCCCGTCGTTTACATGGATAATAAAAGACTGCTGGGAGTATATGAGCGTGTTGAAAAAACTGAGCTATTTGCTGGCTGTCGGGATGACGGCCGCCAGCTTGTCTGGGGCAGTGCTTGCTGCCGATGAGATGTCACCGGAAGCCATTGCCGAGCGGATCAAACCAATCGGTCAGGTCTATACCGCCAAGGATCTGGAAGGTATTGCCGGCGCGAGTGCTGCTCCGGCGGCGGCCGCCTCTTCCGGTCCCCGCGATGGCGAAACGGTATACAAGGGCGCCTGCTTTGCCTGTCACGACACCGGCGCCGCCGGTGCCCCCAAACGGGGTGACAAAGCCGCCTGGGATCCTCGCATCACCCAGGGCATTGATACTCTCAAGAAACATGCCATTGAAGGCTTTACCGGCAAGTCCGGCATGATGCCTCCGCGCGGCACCTGTGCGAACTGTAGTGATGAAGAGATTGAAAACGCCATCCACTACATGATCGACAAGCTGTAAGTATTTGAAAGGGCCGCAATTGCGGCCCTTTCAATCTATCGGCTTCCGACTACTCTTGTAAGGTAGACATATCGGGAGTTGCACATGTCGGCCCAATCCATCGAACCCCACTACTCAACTCCTCTGTTGGCGTTGGTCTCTGCCATTATGGACTTCCCGGCGCCACAAACTGCCACGTCTGACGATTACGATGCCCTGATCCAGCAGATTGACCAACTCTGCCCGCTGCAACATTTCGGCATGCTGGGCCTCTCCGATACCGGTCTAAACTGGCTTTACGCCTACAAGGTCAGCGATATCTTCAAGCAACAGCTGGGCCGTGAGCAGTCCCGCATCACCGATCAACTCACCCAGCTGGATGAGGCCGAAGGGTGGTGCGTCTTCCCCATCGAGCATGGCCAGATACAGTGGTTACTGGCGCGTGGCACCCCCGCCGACCTGCCGACCCTGCGTCTGCTACTGGAGTGTCTGGCCAAACGGCTGACCGAAACCCAGGCGGGATCCCATCTCACCGAGCTGCCTTCGCCGCTGATCCGCAAAGACCCGAACTGGAAAAAGAAAATCGAGAGCATCAGCCGCATCATGCGGCTCGCCAATACCCTGCCGGCTCAGGCGCTCTTCTCCCAGCTGGAAGCGGTACTGCGCCAGATGCTCACCATCGAGGACATGCTGCTGGTCAGGCTAACCAGTCAGAAGCTGGAAAAGATCTACCCTGCCCATCCCCATCAGGGAGACGAGTTCATCAGCGGCTTGTGCCACAGCACCAGCAATATCGAGGTGAGCAGGGAGTCACGCTACTGGCACAGCATGCCGCTGCGGCTGCAACAACAGTACTTCGCCCACTTCATCATCAGCACGGCTCAACCGCTGGAGACCGACGACAAGCTGTTTCTAGACTTCCTGCGTGGCCAGCTCACCCTGCTGCTGGAGCTGAGACGGATCCGCCAGCAGCTCAACGACATCAATACCGAAGACTCCATCAACCAGCGGCTGCAACAGCTGCGTCAGACCAACCTCAGGCTGCAAAAGCAGCTCAAGCAGCATCAGGAGCTGGAACGGCGGCTGCAATTCGATGCGCTTCACGACCCGCTGACCCAGCTGCCCAACCGCGCGCTGTTGATGAACCACCTCAACCACGCCATGACCCACTACAACCGCTACAAATCGCCGGGATTCGCGGTAATTTTTATCGATGTGGATCATTTCAAGCAGATCAATGACACCCTGGGCCACAGCGCTGGCGATCAGCTGCTCAAGGAGGTGAGCCGCCGCCTGCAGACCTGCATCCGGCAAAACGATCTGGTGGCCAGACTGGGGGGCGACGAATTTGTCATCTATCTGGACAGCAGCAAGAGCGACGATGACATCAGCCCGGTGCTCAACCGCATTATCAGCCGTCTCTCCTACCCGTTCCGGCTACTCGGCAACGAGCTGAGCATTACCGTCAGCCTGGGGGTATCGAGCGTCTCCGAGCAAACCTCAGATATCAGCCAGCTGCTCCATCAGGCCGATCTGGCCATGTATCAGGCCAAGCGCAATGGTCGCAGTCGCATCGTCAGCTACTCGGATGATTGCATCAACCAGAACTGGAATTCGCCGGAAGAGATGCTGGCCAGAGCCCTGCGGGAGGGGCGCATCGTCCCCTACTTCCAGCCGGTGATCCGGCTGCAAGATAGCCGCCTGACCGGACTGGAGGTGATGGCGCGCTGGCTGACCGAGGAGGGGATTCTGAAGGATGCGTTCGACTTTATTCCGCTGGCGGAGCAGTGCGGCCTGATTCTGGAGCTGGATTACCAGATCCTGCGCCACACCTGTCAGCAACTGAAGAACTGGCTGCCAATCTCCGGGCAGGGCAAGTTCAAGGTCGCCATCAATCTGTCGGGCAAGCATCTGGTCAACCATGACCACATCATGCGGCTGATGGGAATTATCGAAGAGGAAGGGGTCGCCCCCGGCTATCTGATTTTTGAATTCAACGAGCGGGAGCTATCGCGGCAAGATTCCGATGCGCTGGCATCCCTTCATGACCTGAGGGCCAAGGGTATCCAGATCAGCCTCGATGATTTCGGCACCGGCTTCTCCTCCCTCAACGCCTTGTTCCACTTCCCGGTGGATTACATCAAGGTGGATGACAGCTTTACCCAGAGGATGCTGCAATCGCCCAAAGATTTGGCGCTGATCCGCGCCATGCGGGATATCTGTCAGGATCTCGATTACACCCTGGTCGTCGAGGGGATCGAGAACCAGCAGCAGTTGCAGAAGCTGATTGATATCGGCTGCCGGATGGGGCAAGGGCGCTATATCTCTCCGCCCATGCCGGGAGCAGACATAGTGCCGCTACTGACCCCGGCCAATCCTTAGGGTTAATCCTTCTTGAACAACGCCCGCAGGTTGGCAACACCGACCTGCCCCTTCTGCTGGCGCTCCTCGGCAGTCACCTTCTTCTGGTTTTCCCATTCAAGATCATCCTGCGGCAGCTCCAGCAGGAAGCGGCTCGGCTCTGGCCGTACCGACTCGCCAAACTGACGCCGCTCCTTGCAGAGGGTGAAGGTCAGTTCGGTCTGGGCCCGGGTGATCCCCACGTAGGCGAGACGCCGCTCCTCCTCCACATTATCTTCATCGATGCTGGTCTGGTGAGGCAGCAAGCCTTCCTCCATCCCCACCATGTAGACATAGGGGAACTCCAGCCCCTTTGAGGCATGCAGGGTCATCAACTGCACCTGATCCGCATCATCCTCCCCTTCGTTGCGCTCCATCATATCGCGCAGGGTGAGGCGAGTGACCACCTGAGCCAGCGTCATCGACTCCTCCAGCTCATCCCCTTCCAGCATTTCGGTGATCCAGCGATAGAGGGTGGAGACGTTCTGCATCCGCATTTCGGCCGCTTTCGGGCTGGGCGAGGTCTCGTAGAGCCACTCTTCGTAGTGGATCTCCTTGATCATGTCCCGCACCGCCTCCACCGGATTGCCGCGCAGCGCCTGATCGCCAAGGCGTACCAACCAGTTGGTGAAGGCCTGCAGGGCCACGAGGCCCCGCCCGGAGAGGTGCTGCTCCAGCCCCAACTCAAAGCTGGCGGCAAACAGGCTCTTGCCCCGTTGGTTGGCGTATTGGCCCAGCTTCTCCAGCGTGGTGGGGCCAATCTCGCGGCGCGGCAAGTTGACCACCCGCAGGAAGGCAGTGTCCTCGTCCGGATTCACCAGCAACTTGAGGTAGGCCATGATGTCCTTGATCTCGGTGCGGGAGAAAAACGAGGTGCCGCCGGAGATGCGGTAAGGAATCCGGTTAGTCATCAGCGCCTTCTCGAAGATGCGCGACTGATGGTTGCCCCGATAGAGGATGGCGTAATCCTTGAACCGGGTGCGGTTCATAAACTTGTGGCCCATCATCTCGGCGGCGATCCGCTCCGCTTCGTGCTCCTCGTTCTTGGCGAACAGCACCTTGAGCTTCACCCCCTCATCCAGCTCGGAGAAGAGCGCCTTGTCATAGACGTGGGGGTTGTTGGCGATCAGGATGTTGGCGCACTTGAGGATCCGCCGCTTGGAGCGGTAGTTCTGCTCCAGCTTGATCAGCTTGAGGCTGGGGAAATCCTCGCTCAGCAGCACCAGATTCTGCGGCTTGGCACCGCGCCAGGAGTAGATGGACTGGTCATCATCCCCTACCACGGTAAAACGGGCCCGCTCGCCGACGATCTGCTTCACCAGCTCGTACTGGCTGGTGTTGGTGTCTTGGTACTCATCGACCAGCAGATAGCGGATCTTGTTCTGCCAGCGCTCTCGTACCTCCTGATTGCTCTTGAGCAGCAGGGTCGGCATCACGATGAGGTCGTCAAAATCCAGCGCGTTATAGGCCACCATCTGGCGGTGATAACGCTCGTAGAGCTGGGCCATCAACACCTCTTCCGGCCCGCGAGCAATACGCATGGCGCGGGCGGGCAGGATAAGATCGTTCTTCCAGTTGGAGATTTGGCTGATAAGGGCCGAGAGCTTGTCCTTGTCGTTGTCGAGCTCGTCTTCAGTCAATTCTTTCAACAGCGCCAGCTGGTCGGTGTCATCGAACAGGGAGAAGTTAGCCTTCAGATTCAGACTCTTGTGCTCACGGCGAATGATATCGAGGCCCAGGGTATGGAAGGTGGAGACCATCAGCCCCCGCGCCTCCTTGCGACCCAAAGTCTGGCCGACCCGCTCCTTCATCTCCCGCGCCGCCTTGTTGGTAAAGGTGACCGCCGCGATGTTGCGCGCACTGTAGCCGCATTGCTGCACCAGATAGGCAATCTTGTTGGTGATGACGCGGGTCTTGCCCGATCCGGCACCCGCCAGCACCAGGCAAGGGCCGGAGACATACTTGACCGCTTCGTTCTGATTGGGGTTGAGCTTCATGGGCCGGATCTCTTGGCTTATGATGAGGGGCGGCATTGTACCAGAAATCACCCGACGAGCCGTACCTGCTGCACGGCAGGCAACCGCCCATCGGGCTTATCGCGCCTTGTGTTCGGGCGCTATTTTCAGGATCATGACCGACCTTTTGAGATGATGACTTTTTCCAGATGATGAGGGGAGCATGAATCAGCAACAGCACGACCGACTGCGCAGCCAGTTTCCGGCCTTGGCGCAGGAGGTAAACGGCCACCCTCTGGTCTATCTGGACAACGCCGCCACCACCCAGAAACCGCAAGCGGTACTGGATGCCATCGCTCACTACTATCGGATCGACAACGCCAACGTGCACCGTGCCGCCCACACCCTGAGTGGCCGCGCGACCCGTGCCTTCGAGGCCGCCCGCGAAACGGTCGCCCGCTTCATCAATGCACCCCGCAGCCACGAGGTGATCTGGACCCGTGGTACCACGGAAGCGATCAATCTGGTAGCCCAGAGCTGGGGGATGAACGAACTCAAGACAGGGGACGAAATCATCCTCAGCACGCTGGAGCACCACGCCAATATCGTCCCGTGGCAGCTGGTCGCCCAGCGTACCGGCGCGGTGATCCGGGTTATCCCACTCGATAAGCGGGGCGATCTCGATCTGGCAGCCTATCACGCCATGCTGGGAGCACGCACCCGGCTGGTGAGCGTGGCCCACGTATCCAATGCCCTCGGTACCGTCAATCCGGTCGCCCAGATAGTAGAGGCCGCCAAAGCGGTTGGCGCCGTGACGCTGATCGACGGCGCCCAGGCGGTGGCTCATCTCGAGGTGAATGTGCAAACCATCGGTTGCGACTTCTACGCCTTCTCCGGCCACAAGCTCTATGGCCCGACCGGCATCGGTGTGTTGTGGGGCCGCACCGAGCTATTGGAGCGGATGCCGCCCTGGCAAGCCGGTGGCGAGATGATCGATCGGGTCAGTTTCAGCGGCACCACCTTCAATACCCTGCCCTTCAAATTCGAGGCGGGCACCCCCCATATCGCTGGCGCTATCGGCCTCGCCGCCGCCATCGACTTTGTGATGGAGCAAGACCGGCAATGGCTCGCCAGCCATGAGCAGGCACTGACCGACTATCTGGTAGCTGGCCTGCAACAGGTGCCGGGGTTGCGTCTGGTCGGCGAACCCGGCCAACGCGCCGGTGCTGTCTCTTTCTTGCTGGAGGATATCCACCCGCAAGATGCCGCCACCCTGCTCGACATGCAGGGTATCGCCCTGCGAGTCGGCCATCACTGCGCCATGCCACTGATGGAATCGCTCGGGATCGGCGGCACCATGCGCGCTTCGCTGGCCTGCTACAACAATCGGGACGATGTCGACGCCCTGCTGGCCGCCCTGCACAAACTCAGTGACTTCTTCTAAGGCAGATAACCGAATGAGTGACCTCGCAAGATATACCCAGATTGGCCTTGAGCCCAACGCCGACACCATTCGCCAGCAGTTTGCCGCCGCCCACGGCTGGGAGAACCAGTACCGGCTCATCATCCAGCTAGGCAAACAGCTGCCAGCGCTACCCGGCGAATGGCAGCAGGAGGAGTTCCGCCTCAAGGGGTGTGAAAGCCAGGCGTGGCTGAAGGGAGAAAAAAGCGAGGATGGCTGCTGGCACTTTGCCTGTGATTCCGATGCTCGCATCGTGCGGGGCCTCATCGTCATCGTGCTGGCGGCGCTCAACCACCAATCGTCTGCGGCGATCCAGGCTTTTGATATGGAAGGGTATTTCAGCGAACTGGGACTTGAGAAACACTTGAGCCCGTCACGAGGTAACGGGCTCAGAGCGATCGTACTGGCGATCCGGGAGCAGGTAGTCTAACCCGCCTTGTTCAGTGGTCGATTAGGCTTCGCCAATCGACCCTACTTCTTCATTCCCGGCCGCTTTCTCGGCGCGGGCCCCCCGCTCGGCAATCTTCTTCAATACCCGGGATGCGGCAACCAGCCCAAAGGTTGCTGTCACCGGCGTCACCGCGCCAAAGCCGGAGGCGCAATCCATCTTCATGGTGCCATCGCTGGCCGCCTTGGCCTGACAGGTGCCACCATTGCCATCCGGATAGCTCAGCTGCTCGGTTGAGAAGACACACTCCACCCCGAATTTGCGCGCCGGATTCTTGCTGAAGTTGTGTAACCGGCGCAGGTCGGAGCGCACCTTGGCCGCCAACGGGTCTTGAATAGTCTTGGCCAAATCGGCCACGGTGATTTGGGTCGGATCCATCTGCCCGCCAGCACCACCCGCTACAATCACCGGGATCTTGTTACGCTTGCAGAAGGCAATCAGCGCCACCTTGGCCTTTACCGAGTCGATGGCGTCCACCACATAGTCAAACTCCCGCTTGATATGCTCGGCCAGGTTATCGGCGGTGACGAAATCATCCACCTCGATCACCTCGCAATCCGGATTGATGGCGCGAATGCGCTCGGCCATCACCTCGGTTTTAAGGCGACCAACCGTCCCCTGCATGGCGTGGATCTGGCGATTGGTGTTGGTAATGCAGATGTCGTCCATGTCGATCAGGGTGATCTGGTTGATACCGGCGCGGGCCAGCGCCTCGGCCGCCCAGGAGCCCACGCCACCGATCCCCACCACACAGACCTTGGCCTGGCTAAAGGAACGCAGGGCGTTCTGACCATAAAGACGGGCAATGCCCCCGAATCGCTGTAGATATTCTGCTTTCATACCACCACCTTGCTTGAGGGCGGCCATTATAACGACAACCAACGCCAGCGGCGATGGCATAACCGGAGAAAATCGGGGAGGAAAAACAGGGAAACGGCAGAGAAGAGGGAATAAAAGGTCAGTTTTAATAAATTGCAGGCAATAAAAAAAACCCGCTCGATGAGCGGGGTTCTTAAGTTGGGTGCCTGGCAGTGTCCTACTCTCGCATGGCGAATGCCACACTAC
Source organism: Aeromonas sp. 11P (assembly GCF_051920165.1). NCBI lineage: Bacteria > Pseudomonadati > Pseudomonadota > Gammaproteobacteria > Aeromonadales > Aeromonadaceae > Aeromonas > Aeromonas sp. 11P. The sequence continues at coordinate 2,976,550 of NZ_JBQBDJ010000004.1, read as the reverse complement.
CATCGGCGCTACCGCGTTTCACTTCTGAGTTCGGCATGGGATCAGGTGGTTCCACGGAGCTATGGCCGCCAGGCAAATTCTTCAATCTGTGAAAGCTGATGTAAGTAGTTTCGTATTCGTTACAAGGCTCGAAACACTTCTTGGGTGTTGTATGGTTAAGCCTCACGGGTAATTAGTACGGGTTAGCTCAATGCATCGCTGCACTTACACACCCCGCCTATCAACGTTGTGGTCTCCAACGGCCCTTTAGGACCCTCAAGGGGTCAGGGATGACTCATCTCAGGGCTCGCTTCCCGCTTAGATGCTTTCAGCGGTTATCGATTCCGAACTTAGCTACCGGGCAGTGCCACTGGCGTGACAACCCGAACACCAGAGGTTCGTTCACTCCGGTCCTCTCGTACTAGGAGCAACTCCCTTCAATCATCCAACGCCCACGGCAGATAGGGACCGAACTGTCTCACGACGTTCTGAACCCAGCTCGCGTACCACTTTAAATGGCGAACAGCCATACCCTTGGGACCGACTTCAGCCCCAGGATGTGATGAGCCGACATCGAGGTGCCAAACACCGCCGTCGATATGAACTCTTGGGCGGTATCAGCCTGTTATCCCCGGAGTACCTTTTATCCGTTGAGCGATGGCCCTTCCATTCAGAACCACCGGATCACTATGACCTACTTTCGTACCTGCTCGACCTGTCCGTCTCGCAGTTAAGCTGGCTTATGCCATTGCACTAACCTCCTGATGTCCGACCAGGATTAGCCAACCTTCGTGCTCCTCCGTTACTCTTTGGGAGGAGACCGCCCCAGTCAAACTACCCACCAGGCACTGTCCGCGAGCCCGATTCAGGGCCCTGCGTTAGAACATCAAACATACAAGGGTGGTATTTCAAGGACGGCTCCAGCGCAACTGGCGTCACGCCTTCAAAGCCTCCCACCTATCCTACACATGTAGGTTCAATGTTCAGTGCCAAGCTGTAGTAAAGGTTCACGGGGTCTTTCCGTCTAGCCGCGGGTACACCGCATCTTCACGGCGAATTCGATTTCACTGAGTCTCGGGTGGAGACAGCATGGCCATGGTTACACCATTCGTGCAGGTCGGAACTTACCCGACAAGGAATTTCGCTACCTTAGGACCGTTATAGTTACGGCCGCCGTTTACCGGGGCTTCGATCAAGAGCTTCGCTTGCGCTAACCCCATCAATTAACCTTCCGGCACCGGGCAGGTGTCACACCCTATACGTCCACTTTCGTGTTTGCAGAGTGCTGTGTTTTTGATAAACAGTCCCAGCCATCTGGTCACTGCGACTCCCAACTGCTCCATCCGCAAGGGACTTCACTGTCAAGAGCGAACCTTCTCCCGAAGTTACGGTTCTATTTTGCCTAGTTCCTTCACCCGAGTTCTCTCAAGCGCCTTGGTATTCTCTACCCGACCACCTGTGTCGGTTTGGGGTACGATGACTTGTAATCTGAAGCTTAGAGGCTTTTCCTGGAAGCAGGGCATCAATGGCTTCCACACCGTAGTGTGTTCGTCTCGTGTCTCAGTGTTGTG
>NZ_JBQBDJ010000004.1:2900000-2970000 GCF_051920165.1 Aeromonas sp. 11P | reverse complement strand
GCAGGAACGAGGGCCAATCTGCATAGGTCGTGGTGCTGTAGCCGGTGGTGGTCCCCAGAGAGACCGCCTGGAAAAGACCGTGGTTGAGCGCCTCTTGCCAGGTGGCGTAGTGTCCGTGGGTCAGCAAGGCGACAAAGCAGATCATCACCAGGGTCGCCTGGATGGCCAGAAACACCTTGAGTTCAGAATCGTAGAGGTAGCGACCGAGCCGCACCGGGCGGTGTGAGAAAACGGTAAAGTGGAGCGCAAAGTTCACGCTGGCCAGCAGCAGGAACACCACGGTAATCAGGTTGATGACCGGACTGTTGAAGAAACCGATGCTGGCATCGTGAGTGGAGAAGCCACCGACCGACAGAGTCGAGAACGAATGGCAGACCGCATCGAACAGCGTCATCCCGGCGAGCCAGTAGGCCAGCGCACAGAGTGCGGTGAGCAGCAGATAGATGAACCAGAGCGCCTTGGCCGTTTCGGCGATGCGCGGCGTCACCTTGGTATCCTTCACCGGCCCCGGGATCTCGGCGCGATAGAGCTGCATGCCCCCGATACCCAGCAGTGGCAGAATGGCCACCGCCAGTACGATGATCCCCATGCCCCCCAGCCACTGCAGCAGCTGGCGATAGAACAGAAACGCCTTGGGCAGATTATCGAGCCCGGTCAGTACCGTTGCGCCAGTGGTGGTCAGGCCGGAAAAAGATTCGAAGAAGGCCTCCGAGACCGACATGTCCGGCACGTCGCTCATGATGAAGGGCACAGCCCCCACACTGCCCAGCACAGTCCAGAACAGCACCACGATGAGGAAACCCTCTTTCGAGCGCATCTCCTTCTTGTGATAGCGATTGGGAAACCAGAGCACCACGCCGAGCAGCAGGGCGATCAGAAAAGAGCTGACGAACTCGGCACCACCACCATCCCGATAGCCAAAGGCCACCAGTGCAGGCAACAGCATGGTCGAGCTGAACAGCGCAACCAGCAGGCCAACAATGCGAATAATGCTCAGAATGTGCATTACAGCTCCCTTTCCCCAATTAAAGAGCGATGGATTCTAGCCATCTAAGGGGCTGAGGGATACCCGCCCATGAGTCCGGTCGGTCAATTCACGGTCCACCTGAGCCCAAACCGAGGACTCCCACGCCACCTGCAAGATGACCTGCTGACCGTAATCGGCCGCCAGCAATTCGCCATTATGGCTGCTGATCAGCGACTCGACCGTCCCCATGTCACCGTAATCGCAGTGAATGAGAGAGGGAGTGCGCGGCACCTTGAGCAGGGTAGGCAGCTGCTTGAGGGCGGCACCGACGCCGCCCCCATAGGCTTTGACCAGTCCACCGGTACCAAGCTGGATGCCGCCGTAGTAACGCACTACCACGGCGCAGATTTCACCGAGCCCCGAGCCCATCAACTGGGCCAGGATCGGCTTGCCTGCGGTACCGGAGGGTTCGCCATCATCACTGAAGCCATAGACCTGACTATCTTGCGGTGCGCCCGCCACAAAGGCCCAGCAGTGATGGCGAGCGGTCGGATGTTGACGCTTGATCTCGTTGACCCACCCCTTGGCCGCCTCGACGGTCGGGGTGTGGGCGATCAGGGTAATGAAGCGGCTCTTCTTGATCTCTTCGCTGATCTCCAATGAAGCGGCCGGAATGGAGTACGCAGCAGCCATCAGAGTCCTGCTTGTCTGGTCATGTTCTCCACCCCGTTGGCGTGCAGCACTATGTTGTCTTCGATGCGGATGCCGCCGAACGGACGCAGCGCCTCCACCTTGTTCCAGTTGACCCGTTTGCCCTGTTCGCCCTGACGCAGCGGCTCCAGCAAACTGTCGATGAAGTAGATGCCCGGCTCGATGGTGAACACCTGACCCACCTCCATCACCCGGGTGCAGCGCAGATAGGGGAACAGCTCGGGCGCCGCCAGGTGGGTGCCGCGCTCATCCTGCATGAAACCACCCGCATCGTGTACCTGCAAACCGAGGAAGTGGCCGAGGCCGTGGGGGAAGAAGACGTTGGTCACCCCGGTGTTGATCATCTCGTCCACCGACATATCCACCAACTCGGTCGCTTGCAGCAGGCGCGCCAGCTTGTGGTGCATCTGCAGGTGCAGCTCGCTGTAGCGGCGACCCGGTTTGATCTCCTTGATGATCTCCTGCTGCTGCTCGTCGAGGGCGGCAATCAGATCAGCAAACTCGCCTCGCCGCCACGCCCAGGTACGGGTGATGTCGGAGGCATAACCGTGAAAATCGACACCGGCATCGATCAGGAAAGAGTGGCGCTCCGCATCGGGCACCCGCACGGCAGACAAATGAGTGTAGTGAAGGATGGCCGCATTACGGTTGATCGCGACGATATTGCCGTAGGGCGCCTCATTGGCCCCCTGCCCGACCGCTTTCATGTAGGCCAGATTGATTTCGAACTCGCTCGCCCCTGCCATAAAAGAGTCCTTGGCCGCGATATGACCACGGACACCGATGCGGTTCGCCTCGCGCAGGCACTCCAGCTCGTAGGGGGTCTTGTAGGCACGGTGATAGTGCAGGTAGTTGAGCACAGCCTCCGGATTGGGCTGGGTCAGACCAAGCAGCTCGGCCACTTCCAGATGACCGCCCAGATAGGCCCACTCCTGCTTGTTGCCCGGCAGATGATCGGCGACTTGTTCCGGTCGGGTCAGGAAGCGGATATCGAAGAACTCGACCCAGAAGGCATTGGGCAGATCCGCTACTTTGTGCCAGAAATCCACCGGGCGATAGAACAGCAATACCGGTTTGTTCACCCCGTCCACCAGCAGCCAGCAGTGGGGATTGTCCAGCACCGGCAACCAGGCCTTGAAGTGGGGGTTTACCTTGAACGGGTAATCCTGATCATCGAGGAAGATGCGGTGAGTCTGGCCGGAGTGGATGGCCAGTCCGCTGAGCCCCTGTTGTTGCAGAATGTCGCGGGTGCGCTGCTGCAAGATATCGAGGTGCTGGGCAAAAAGTTGGCTGTAGCTGCTCATGGCGTCCTGCTCCGAGGTGAATGTGATTGCAGCATAACATCAAGCGCTTGGCGGCTCGACCCGTCAAGCTGCCGCTTCGTGAGGTAACGCATACGTTACAAACGTGTTTGTTATCAACAAAAAACCAATTATTAACAAATCAAAAACAATTCAATACACTGCCGGTAGATACATGAAGTCAGGGATTACTCATGGACAACCTCTGCCTGTGGCAACCGGATCCGCTCGGGATGCAGCAATCCAACCTCTACCGTTTTATGGCGGAGGTGAACCGTTTCCACGGCTTGCAGTTGCAGAACTACCCGCAGCTTTATCAATGGTCGGTGGAGAAGACCACCCGTTTCTGGCCGCTGGTATGGCAGCACTGCGGCGTCAAGGGCGAGCTCGGCAACATAGTGGCGGAGAACCGTCAGGATATGCAGCGCACCCGCTGGTTCCCCGACAGCAGCCTCAACTTCGCCGAAAACCTGCTGCGCCGTCAGGACGAGAGCCCGGCCATCATCTCCCGTATCGAAGGGAGTCCAAGCCGTACTCTTAGCTGGGGTGAGCTGAGTGATCAGGTTGCCCGGCTGGCTCAGTGGCTGCGTCATCAGGGGATTGGTCGTGGCGATGTGGTCGCCGCCTATCTGCCCAATATTCCGGAAACCGTGGTAGCCATGCTGGCAACCACCAGTCTCGGGGCGATCTGGACCTCCACCAGCCCCGACTTCGGTGAAGCCAGTGTGGTAGAGCGCTTCGGCCAGACCCAGCCGCGGGTGCTGTTTGCGGTGGATGGCTATCGCTACAACGGCAAAGCTATCGATATTCAGGACAAAGTAGTAGGGGTCGTCAGCCAGATCGGCAGCATAGAGCAGACGGTGATGATCCCGCTGCTCGGCAACCCGCTGCAGCTTGGTCACGACTGGCAGCAACTGCTGGCGAGCCAGCCGGACGCCAGCCTCCAGTTCGAACCCATGGCTTTCAACGATCCGCTCTACATCCTCTACTCCTCCGGTACCACCGGCAAACCCAAGTGCATCGTGCACGGCATTGGCGGCACCCTGCTGCAGCACCTGAAAGAGCACCAGCTGCACTGCGACATCAAGCCGGGGGAGCGCATCTTCTACTTCACCACCTGCGGCTGGATGATGTGGAACTGGCTGGTAAGCGCGCTCGCCTCCGGCGCCACTCTGGTGCTCTATGACGGCTCGCCGTTTTACCCGGATGGCAATGTGCTGTGGGATCTGGCCCGCGACGAGCAGGTCAGCTTGTTCGGCACCTCGGCCAAATACCTGGATGCGCTGCACAAGCAGGGTTATGCCCCGATCAAGACCCACGACTTGCCACACCTGCGGCTGATCTGCAGCACCGGCTCTGTGCTGTCGCCGGAGGGATTTGACTACGTCTACCAGCAGATAAAGCAGGATGTGCAGCTCAGCTCCATCTCAGGCGGCACCGACATCTGCTCCTGCTTCGTCATCGGCAACCCGCTCAGCCCTGTCTATCGCGGCGAGAGCCAGGGGCGCGGCCTCGGCCTCGCGGTGCAGGTGTTCAACGAAGCGGGCCAGCCGGTGCAGGGGGAGAAGGGCGAGCTGGTCTGCACCAAGCCGTTCCCGGCCCAGCCCATCTACTTCTGGGGCGACGAGAATGGTGACAAGTACCACGCCGCCTACTTCGAGCGGTTCGACAACATCTGGTGCCACGGCGACTGGATCGAGTTGACCCCGACCGGCGGCATTCTGTTCTACGGCCGCTCTGACGCCACCCTCAACCCGGGCGGCGTGCGTATCGGCACCAGCGAGATCTACCGCTATGTCGAACAGCTAGACGAGGTGGAGGAGAGCATCGTCATCGGCCAGCAGTGGCAGCAAGACGAACGGGTGGTGCTGTTCGTCAAGCTCAAGGTGGGTTGCAAGCTGGATGAGCCGCTGCGCGAGCGGATCCGCCAGCAAATAAAGCAGCACTGCACCGCCCGCCACGTGCCCTCCCGCATCCTGCAGGTGGATGCCATCCCCCGCACCAAGTCCGGCAAGATCGTCGAACTGGCGGTGCGGGAAGTGGTGCACAATCGGCCGGTCAACAACACCCATGCCCTCGCCGATCCCGAGGTGCTTAACCAGTATCGCAACCGGCCTGAACTGGCCAGTTGATAGCAAACTCACATCTATCCGGGGCGCCGCAAGGCGCCTCTCTTTTGCCCGTTTTGTGATGAAGAGCTTTTACTCGAGATCTGTTAAACAAATGTTTTAAATAGGTGTTGAAAATGTCTCCTTTTGGATCAATAGTGAGCCTCGCCCCCTGCTGGGGATTAAGGAGCACCACTCCCCACTGAGTGGGAACAAGGAGACACTCTCATGATCTACCAAGGCGAAACCCTGTCGGTCAGCTACCTCGAAAACGGCATCGCCGAGCTGAGGTTTGATGCCCCGGGTTCAGTCAACAAGCTGGATCGCGCTACCCTGCTCTCCCTGAGCGAAGCGATCGCCGCATTACAACAAGAACGTGAACTAAAAGGTCTGATCCTCACCTCCGGCAAAGACGCCTTTATCGTCGGTGCCGACATTACCGAATTCCTGGAACTGTTCGATCTGCCGCAAGAAGATCTGCTCGGCTGGCTGAAAAAGGCCAACGACATCTTCAATGCCATCGAAGATCTGCCTGTTCCGACCCTCTCTGCCATCAAGGGCCACGCCCTGGGCGGCGGCTGCGAGACCATTCTCTCCACCGACTTCCGTCTGGCCGACACCAGCGCCAAGATTGGCCTGCCCGAGACCAAACTCGGCATCATGCCGGGCTTTGGCGGCACCGTCCGTCTGCCGCGGGTGATCGGCGCCGACAACGCGCTCGAGTGGATCACCACCGGCAAGGATTACCGTGCCGATGATGCCCTCAAGGTGGGAGCCATCGATGCAGTAGTCGCCCCCGAGGCGCTGCAGAGCGCTGCGCTGCAGATGATCAAGGACGCCATCGCGGGCAAGCTGGACTGGCAAGGCCGTCGCGCCGCCAAAAAAGCCCCGCTGCGCCTCTCCAAACTGGAAGCCATGATGAGCTTCACCACCGCCGCTGGCATGGTTGCCGCCGTGGCGGGCAAACACTATCCGGCGCCGATGACGGCGGTGAAAACCGTCGAAGCCGCCGCAGGTATGGGCCGTGACGAAGCGCTGGTCGTTGAAGCACAGGGCTTTATCAAGCTGGCCAAGACCGATGTCGCCAAGGCACTGGTCGGTATCTTCCTCAACGATCAGCACATCAAGGCGCTGGCCAAGAAAGCTGCCAAACAGGCGAGCAAGGCCACTGGCCACGCCGCCGTACTGGGTGCCGGCATCATGGGCGGCGGCATCGCCTACCAGTCTGCCAGCAAGGGCATTCCGGCGGTGATGAAGGATATCAACGAGAAGGCGCTGGCACTTGGCATGAATGAGGCCACCAAGCTACTCAACGGCCAGCTCGAAAAGGGCCGCATCGACGGCATCAAGATGGGCCAGGTGCTCTCCGCCATCACTCCGACTCTCAGCTATGACAACGTCAAGCATGTGGATGTGGTGGTCGAAGCCGTGGTCGAGAATCCCAAGGTGAAAGCCGCCGTACTGGGCGAAGTGGAAGGGATCATTGGCGAAGACGCCGTGCTCGCCAGCAACACCTCCACCATTCCCATCTCCCTGCTGGCCAAGGGGCTGAAGCGCCCGCAGAACTTCTGCGGCATGCACTTCTTCAACCCGGTGCACCGCATGCCACTGGTGGAGATCATCCGCGGCGAGCAAACCTCCGATGAAACCATCAACCGCGTGGTGGCCTACGCCGCCGCCATGGGCAAGTCCCCGGTTGTGGTCAACGACTGCCCTGGCTTCTTCGTCAACCGGGTGCTGTTCCCCTATTTCTTCGGCTTCAACAAGCTGGTTGCCGATGGCGCCGACTTCGCCGCCGTCGACAAGGTAATGGAGAAGGAGTTCGGCTGGCCGATGGGCCCCGCCTACCTGCTGGACGTGGTCGGCATCGATACCGGCCACCATGCCGGTGACGTGATGGCGCAGGGCTTCCCGGCACGCATGAGCAAGGAAGGCCGTACCGCCATCGACGTGATGTACGAAGTGAACCGCTTCGGTCAGAAGAACGGCAAGGGCTTCTACGCCTACGAGCAGGACAAGAAGGGCAAGCCGAAGAAGGTGGCCGACGCAGCTAGCTACGAGCTGCTGGCCCCCATTGCCAAGCCGAAACAGGATTTCGACAAGGACGCCATCATCGCTCGCATGATGATCCCGATGATCAACGAGGTGGTGCTCTGTCTGGAAGAGGGCATTGTTGCCACGCCAGCCGAAGCCGACATCGCACTGGTCTACGGTCTGGGCTTCCCTCCCTTCCGCGGCGGCGTGTTCCGCTATCTGGACACTATCGGTCTGGATCGCTACGTGGCCATGGCCGACCAGTATGCCGACTTGGGCCCGCTCTACCGCGTCAGCGACCGCTTACGCGAGATGGCTGCCCAGGGCAAAACCTTCTACTGATTGCGGAAAGGAGATCCATTCATGAAAGACGTAGTCATTGTCGACTGTATCCGGACCCCGATGGGCCGGTCCAAGGGCGGCGCCTTCCGCAACGTGCGTGCAGAAGATCTGTCCGCGCACCTGATGAAATCCATCCTGCTGCGCAACCCCAACCTCGACCCGAACGAGATCGAGGATATCTACTGGGGCTGCGTGCAGCAGACCCTGGAGCAAGGCTTCAACATCGCCCGCAACGCCGCGCTGCTGGCCGGTATTCCGAAGCAGGTGGGGGCGGTCACCGTCAACCGTCTGTGCGGCTCCAGTATGCAGGCGCTGCATGATGCCTCTCGCGCCATTCAGGTTGGTGACGGGGATATCTTCATCATCGGCGGCGTCGAGCACATGGGCCACGTGCCGATGAGCCACGGCGTCGACTTCCACCCCGGCATGGCCAAGTCGGTGGCAAAAGCCTCCGGCATGATGGGGCTGACCGCCGAGATGCTCGGCAAGCTGCACGGCATCAGCCGCCAGCAGCAGGACGAGTTTGCCGCCCGCTCCCATCGCCGTGCCCACGCGGCAACCGTGGAAGGACGTTTTGCCAAGGAGATCGTCGGGCTGGAAGGCCATGACGCCAGCGGCGCCCGCTTCTTCTACGACTACGACGAGGTGATTCGCCCGGAGACCACGGTCGAAACCCTGAGCCAGCTGCGCCCGGTGTTTGACCCGGTCAACGGCACCGTCACCGCCGGCAGCTCCTCGGCGCTGTCCGATGGCGCCGCCGCCATGCTGGTGATGAGCGCGGATCGCGCCAAGGCCCTCGGCCTCACGCCGCGCGCCAAGGTACGTGCCATGGCTATCGCCGGCTGTGACGCCGCCATCATGGGTTACGGCCCGGTGCCGGCCACCCAGAAGGCGCTCAAACGTGCTGGCCTGACTGTCGGTGATATCGACCTGTTCGAGCTGAACGAGGCGTTTGCCGCCCAGTCCCTGCCCTGCGTGAAGGATCTGGGTCTGCAGGATCAGGTGGACGAGAAGGTGAACCTGAACGGTGGCGCCATTGCGCTGGGTCACCCGCTTGGCTGCTCCGGTGCCCGCATCTCCACCACCCTCATCAATCTGATGGAGGAGAAGGATGCCACCCTGGGGGTTGCCACCATGTGTATCGGTCTGGGTCAGGGCATCGCCACCGTGTTTGAACGGGTGTGATAACCAGCCGGATCGACGGGATGCACTACTGAGAGTTGTCCCTTTTCGGGGCCAGTCTGACTGACCCCTTTTCAAGTCTGTGACGACCGCCACACGGGGTGCTCGTCAGTGGTCAGAAGCTGTCTGTTGGCCGTCCCGTTTGGGTCGGCCTTTTTTCGTTTTAACCTTATCAATAGGCTGTTATTGCCTTAAACCTCACATTAGATAGGGGGCTTGCTTGCTTTTTACTCCCCCGACAGGTTCAATCTGCACAAAAAAATGGGTGGATGCACATACATATGTCAATGAGCAAACAACTGCTGATCGTCGATGACGACCAAGAGATCCGCGAGCTGCTCAATGAGTACCTGACCCGGGCGGGCTTTCAGGTATTGACGGCGGCGGAGGGCAACGAGATGCGCCAGCAACTCGCCCAGCACAGCCCGGACCTGATTATTCTGGACATCATGATGCCCGGCGAGGACGGTTTTACCCTCTGCCAGCAGATCCGTCGTGACTCCCAGGTGCCCATCATCATGCTGACCGCCGCCTCCGACGAAGCGGATCGGGTGATCGGCCTCGAACTCGGCGCCGACGACTATATCGCCAAGCCGTTCAGCCCCCGCGAACTGCAGGCCCGCATCAAGGCGCTGCTGCGCCGCGCCGAATTCCGCCAGCCGGAAAAAGAGAAAGAGCCAAGCCGCCGCCTGCGTTTTGCCGAGTGGACCCTCGACACCCTGAGCCACCAGCTGACCCATGATGATGGCAGCCTGCTGGATCTCTCCGGCAGCGATGCCATGCTGCTCGGCATGTTCCTGCAGCAGCCCGGCGTGGTGCTGGATCGCGACACCATCTCGGATGCCACCCGCGGCCGCGAAAGCCTGCCGATGGAGCGCGGTATCGACGTACAGATCAGCCGTCTGCGCCAGAAGCTCGGCGACAACGGCAAGAGCCCGCGCATCATCAAGACCATCCGCGGTAGCGGCTACATGCTGATTGCCGAGGTGCACGAGCTGCCATGAGCAACAAGTGGTCCTGGGGGGCGCTGGTGCCCCGCTCCCTGTTGTCACGGATGATCCTGCTGCTGTTGCTGGCAATCCTGCTCTCCCAGACCATTCTGACCGGCATCTGGATGCAGCAGATCCAGAAGCGGGAGCTGGAGGGGATGCTTAGCACCACCCGCAACCTCGCCATGTCTGCCGCTTCCACCGTCAACTTCTTCAAATCCCTGCCGCTGCAGTATCGCCATATCGCGCTGGACCAGCTGCGCAACATGGGGGGCAGCCGCTTCTTCGTCTCGCTCAACGAGGAAGAGATCCACATCAACGCCATCCCCGACAGCGAACGCAAGACGCAAGTGCTGGAGGAAGTTCAGGGAGTGCTGACCCGCAAGCTCTCCGACGCCATGGCGATCAAGGTGGACTTCTCCCGACCCGATGACCTCCATGTCTTCAATAACGACACCCTGCTGGCGGATCTCCCCTCCTCCTGGGCCCGCTACACCCTGTCGCTGGAGCCGCTCAATCCACCGGTACTGGTGACCCAGATCGAGATTGAAAAGGGGGAGTGGCTCTATCTGGCGGCCCTGCTGCCCGCCCCCTACATGACCCTCGACGATACCGTGATGCCGAGCAACCAGGTGCGTTTCATCGCCCTGATGACCGTGTTCCTCTGCTTCTTCACCTTTATGCTGGTGCGCTGGCAGACCCGGCCGCTGCGCCGTCTCGCCAAGGCGGCGGTCAATCTCGGCAAGGATATCGACCAGCCTTCGCTCAAAGAGGAAGGAGCATCGGAAATCGTGGCGGCCACCCGCGCCTTCAACATCATGCAGCACCGCATTCGCCGCTATATCGACGATAGAGAGCGGCTGTTCAGCTCGATTTCCCACGACCTCAAGACCCCCATCACCCGACTGCGACTGCGGGTCGAACTGCTCGACGACGAGGTGCAAATCGCCAAGTTCAACAAGGATCTCGACGAGCTGGAGCTGATGGTGAAAGGGGCGCTGCAGACGGTCAAAGAGACCGACATCCACGAGAATATCGAGGAGATCGACATCAACGCCCTGCTGGAGCAGATGGCCGAGTCGCTCAACCTCCACGACGAACGTCTCACCATCGAGGGGCACTGCAAGTGGCCCTACCGCGGCAAGCTGCTGGCGCTCAAGCGCTGCATCGGCAATCTGGTGGACAACGGCATCAAATATGGCCAGCGGGTACGCATCATCATCATGGATGACGAGGAGATGCTGATCCTCTTCATCATGGATGAGGGCCCCGGCCTGCCGGATGACCAGTTCGAGCGCATCTTCGAGCCCTATTACCGGCTCAGCACGGATCAGGCCGGCACCGGCCTCGGGCTCGGCATCGCCCGCAACATCGCCCACGCCCACGGCGGCGATCTGGTGCTGGAAAATCGTCCGCAAGGTGGCCTGCAGGCCACTCTCTCCCTACCAAGGCAGTAACCTTATGAAGTGGTTGTCTTTTTCTGTCATCGCCCTGCTCTCTGCTCCCGTTGCCGCCTCCCAGGTGGAAGTGCTGCACTGGTGGACGTCAGGCGGCGAAGCGAAAGCGGTCGAAGTGCTCAAATCCGAGTGGACCAAACAGGGCAACCAGTGGAACGACTTTGCAGTGCAGGGCGGCGGCGGCAAGAGCGCCATGACGGTATTGAAGAGCCGGGCGCTTGCGGCCAACCCGCCCGAAGCGGCCCACCTCAAGGGTTACGAGCTCAAGGAGTGGGCCGGGCTCGGCTTCCTGCGCGATCTCAGCCCGATGGCCGAACACCTCGGCTGGTACAGTCAGATGCCGCACATGGTGCGTGCCACCCTCAGCCAGAATGGCGCCCTGATGGCGGTGCCCACCGGCATCCACCGGGTCAACTGGCTGTGGCTCAACCGCAAGATCTTCGAGCACAACAAGCTGACTCCGCCCACCGACTGGGCCCAGTTTGTCACCGTCGCCGACCAGCTTAAAAAACGGGGCATCACCCCGCTCGCCATTGGCAACGAGCCCTGGCAGCTGGCGGTACTGTTTGAAACGGTGGCGCTCGGTGAGGGCGGTAAAGAATTCTATCGCAAGGCGTTCCTCGAGCAGGACAGCGCCACCCTGACCGGCCCCGACATGGTGCGGGTGTTGACCCGTTTCCAGCAGCTGCGCGCCTATGTGCCGCAAAAATACGCCGGTCTTAAGTGGCATCAGGCCACCAATCTGCTGGAGAGCGGTGGCGCCGCCATGCAGGTGATGGGCGACTGGGTGAAGGGTGAACTGAGTGCCGGTAACTACCGGCCGGGTGAGGATATCGCCTGTCTGCCGAGCCCGGGCAGCGCCGGACTGTTCAGCTACAACCTCGACTCCATCGCCATGTTCAAACAGCGGGATCCGGCCCAGCTGCAGGCGCAGGGCGATCTGGCCCAACTGCTGATGACGCCGCAATTCCAGGAGGAGTTCAATCGGGTGAAGGGGTCTATTCCGGCTCTGACCAATCCCGACATGAGCAAGTTCGACCGCTGCGCCGTCCGCTCCTATCAGGATTTCCTGCTGGCGGAAAAGCAGGACAACCTGCTGCCCAGCATGGCGGAAGGGATGGCAACGCCGACCAATATGCGGCAGGCGATCCTCGATGTGCTGAGCAACTTCTTCAACGACCCCAAGGCCAACCCAGAGCAGACGGCGCTGCATCTGGAGCGGGCGATGCGCTCGACCCGCTGATCCGGGTACATTGCCAAACGGCAGAAATGACAAAGGCGGAATTGCTCCGCCTTTGTTGTTGAATCGCCATCCGATTCAGGATTGATCGTTCTCGTCCTCATCCTCGTCATAGTAATCGCTGAGCTCGATCCAGAGCCCCAACCCGACCATAACCATGGAGCCGAACCAGGTACCGGTATTCCCGATCGGGCTGCCCATCACTATCATGGCGAAGGACAAGAACCCCATGCCTGCATAGGCTTGTAATCTGCCGTAGGAGACCTGCATATTCACCTCCTTGTTGAATATGGTTCAATTTTTATATTACTCGTCCGGCGCAAGCTGGATAGGGCCGAATAACATTTCGGTTACATATGCTGGTTGATGGGGCGTTTGTTTGATTATTTTTTAGCCCTGAGTATCATTGGCAGCCGAATAGGTTGAAGGTTGATAATAGATGAGTGATTTATTCTGCGAGGCGACCCACGAGTTGGACGCAATCGGGCTTCGTTGCCCGGAACCCGTTATGATGGTTCGCAAAAAAGTGCGGCTGATGGCGGATGGCGAGACCCTGCTGGTCAGCGCCGACGATCCTTCAACCACCCGCGACATCCCCAGTTTCTGCCGCTTTATGGATCACACCCTGGTCGCCAGCGAGACAGAGCAGGCCCCCTACCGCTATCTGATCCGCAAGGGTCAATAAGCCCCCGTACCGGAGCACTCCATGACAACCATTACCCGAATCGGCACCACCCAGCGTTGGTCTGACGTGGTCATCCACAATGGCACCCTCTACGTGGTGGAAGTGCCCGTCAGCGAAGAGGCCGACATCCACCAGCAGACCCGCGAAGTGCTGGCGAGCCTGCAGCACCTGCTGGAAGCCAACGGCTCCGGCGTCGACAAAATCCTGATGGCCAATATCTATCTCAAAGACATTGGTGACATCGCTGCCTTCAACGAGCAGTGGGATACCTGGATCCCGGCTGGCACAGCCCCCGTACGCGCCTGTGTACAGGCCCGTCTGGCCCACGAAGGCTATAAGGTCGAAGTGCAGCTGACAGCGGCGGTCTAAGAGGCGCTTATCCCCCTCATCCCCGCCCCTTCTCCCACGAGGTGAGAAGGGAGCAAACAACAAGGCGCCATTGCTCGCAACTGCGCCAATAGAAAGGCCCCGCCATCACTGGCGGGGCCTTTTCGTTACCAAGACCTGAACGACTTAGGAGGTCGGGGTCAGGGTAATGGTCACGCGGCGGTTCTGGGCTTTGCCAGCGGCGGTGCTGTTGGTAGCAACCGGCTGATCCGGGCCCACGCCGGTGGTGGAGATGCGGCTGCCTGCAACGCCCTGACCAATCAGCTGGGCGGCAACGGCATCGGCACGATCGCGGGAGAGCTTCATGTTCAGGTCGCGGGAACCTGTACTGTCGGTGTGACCGACCACGTTCAGGCGGGTCTTGTCGAACTCGGCAACCACCATGGCCACGCCGGAGAGGGTGTTGGCACCGGCCGCTTTCAGCTGGGAGCTGGAGCTGTCGAAGGTCACGTTGTTCGGCATGTTGAGGATCAGCTCATTGCCATTACGGGTCACGCTGACGCCAGTGCCCTGCAGCTTCTCGCGCAGCTTGGCTTCCTGCACGTCCATGTAGTAGCCGATACCGCCACCCAGCGCCGCGCCAGCAGCAACGCCGGTCAGGATGCCCTTCTTGCGGTCACCCTTGCTGGAGGAGAGCGCACCTACGGCCGCACCGGCAGCGGCGCCAGCCAGCGCGCCCCAGGCACCTTTGGAGGTCTGGGATTCACCTGTGTAGGGGTTGGTGGTACAGCCGCTCAGGGCAACGGTCAGTGCCAGAGCAGGCACCAGGATCTTGGCTCGCATGAAAAAACCTCTGTGAAAACAATCCGGCACCATGCCGGGGGCCGGATTGTAACGCGCTGGCACGCCATTGTCTGACGCAAGCCTGAACAGATGGCGAGAGTGATGTTTTTTTGGGCAATCGGCGGGTTGTCAGCGCGGTAACTGACACTCGGCGTGGCAAGGACAGCTGACCAGATGATCGTTCACCATCCCCACCGCCTGCATAAAGGCGTAGCAGATAGTGCTGCCGACGAAGGTAAAGCCGCGTTTCTTGAGCGCTTTCGACATGGCATCCGACTCCGGCGAGGTCGCCGGAATATCGCCATTACCCTGGCGCTGGTGGACGATGGGGGCACCGCCGACAAAGCCCCACAGATAATCGACGAAGTCGATGCCCTCGGCCTCCAGCGCCAGATAGGCGCGGGCGTTTTTGATGATCGACTGCACCTTGAGCCGGTTGCGGATGATGCCGGTGTCCTGCATCAGCCGCTCCACATCCTGTTCGTCGAACTGCACGATACGCTGCGGATCAAAGTCGGTATAGGCGCGGTAATAGCTCTCGGTGCGCTTGAGGATGGTGATCCACGACAGCCCCGCCTGCTGGCCGTCGAGGCAGAGCTTGGCAAACAGCTCGCGGGCGTCATAGACCGGCCTGCCCCACTGTTTGTCATGGTATTCAATGTATTCCGGGTCTTTGGTCACCCAGGCGCAGCGCAGTTCCATTTCCTCTCCCTCGTTATTTCAGCGGTGTACCCGCCCCTGCCCACTCTACAGGCGGCACTGCTCACATCATATACCGGACATCCCGCCCGACCAGCCAGAGCGCAGCACCATCCCGCGAATCCGCTGCAATTTCGCCTATTATCCGACCATGCCAGACGGTATACTCCCTCGGTTCACATTCAGCAAATCTTGCTCTGATTTTCACTTCGCGCGAAAAAAATTATGCAAAAATTCGATGTCAAAACCTTTCAGGGCCTGATCCTGCAGCTGCAGGACTATTGGTCCCGCCAGGGCTGTACCATCATTCAGCCGCTGGATATGGAAGTGGGTGCCGGTACTTCCCACCCCATGACCTGTCTGCGTGCCCTGGGCCCGGAGCCCATCGCCTGCGCCTACGTGCAACCGTCCCGCCGTCCGACCGACGGCCGCTACGGTGAAAACCCGAACCGCCTGCAGCACTACTACCAGTTCCAGGTGATCATCAAGCCTTCCCCCGACAACATTCAGGAACTCTATCTGGGCTCCCTGAAAGAGCTGGGCATGGATCCTGAAATCCACGACATCCGCTTCGTGGAAGACAACTGGGAAAACCCGACTCTGGGTGCCTGGGGTCTGGGTTGGGAAGTGTGGCTGAACGGCATGGAAGTGACCCAGTTCACCTACTTCCAGCAGGTTGGCGGCCTCGAGTGCAAGCCGGTCACCGGCGAGATCACCTACGGTCTCGAGCGTCTGGCCATGTACATTCAGGGCGTAGACAGCGTCTACGATCTGGTCTGGTCTGACGGCCCGCTGGGCAAGACCACCTACGGCGACGTGTTCCACCAGAACGAAGTGGAGCAATCCACCTACAACTTCGAACACGCCGATGTGGAGTTCCTGTTCCACTGCTTCGAGCAGTACGAGAAGGAAGCCCAGAATCTGCTGGCACTGGAAAAACCGCTGCCGCTGCCTGCCTACGAGCGCATCCTCAAAGCCGCTCACTCCTTCAACCTGCTGGATGCCCGCAAGGCCATCTCGGTCACCGAGCGTCAGCGCTACATCCTGCGCATTCGCACCCTGACCAAGGCCGTGGCAGAGGCATACTACGCCTCCCGCGAAGCGCTGGGCTTCCCTATGTGTCAGCGCAGTGAGAACAAGCAAGGTTAAGGAACGGACATGGCACAACATACATTTCTGGTAGAGATCGGTACTGCTGAGCTGCCGCCCAAAGCCCTGCGCTCCCTGGCCGAAGCCTTTGCCGACAACTTCAAAGCCGAACTGACCAAGGCCGATCTGGCCTTTGGCGACGTCGAGTGGTTTGCCTCACCGCGCCGTCTGGCGCTGAAAGTGAGCGAGCTGGCCGGCGAACAGCCGAGCAAGAGCGTCGAGAAGCGCGGCCCGGCCGTGGCTCAGGCGTTCGATGCCGAAGGCAAGCCGACCAAGGCTGCCGAAGGCTGGGCCCGTGGCAACGGCATCACCGTTGAGCAGGCCGAGCGTCTGGTCACCGACAAGGGCGAGTGGCTGGTTCACACCGCCAAGGTCGAAGGCCGTCCGGCCGTCGATCTGCTGGGCGAGCTGGTTGCCTCCGCACTGGCCAAGCTGCCGATCCCGAAGATGATGCGCTGGGGCGACAAGACCATCCAGTTCGTGCGTCCGGTCTTCACCGTGACCCTGCTGCTGGATGGCGAGCTGGTTCCCGCCCACATTCTGGGTATCGACTCTGCCCGCACCATTCGCGGCCACCGCTTTATGGGCGAGAGCGAATTCACCATCGACAACGCCTGCCAGTACCCGCAGATCCTGCAGGAGCGCGGCATGGTGATTGCCGACTTTATGGCGCGCAAGGCCAAGATCAAGGCTGACGTCGAAGCGGCCGCTGCCGCCTTCGGTGGCGTTGCCGATCTGGACGACGCCCTGCTGGAAGAAGTGACCGCACTGGTCGAGTGGCCGGTAGTGCTGACCGCCAACTTCGAAGAGAAGTTCCTGGCCGTTCCGGCTGAAGCGCTGGTTCACACCATGAAGGGTGACCAGAAGTACTTCCCGGTCTACGACAAGAACGGCAAGCTGCTGCCGAAGTTCATCTTCGTCACCAACATCGAGTCCAAAGACCCGAGCCAGATCATCAGCGGCAACGAGAAGGTGGTTCGTCCCCGTCTCTCAGACGCCGAGTTCTTCTTCAAGACTGACCTCAAGCAGACCCTGGCCTCCCGCCTGCCGCGCCTTGAAACCGTGCTGTTCCAGCAACAGCTGGGCACCGTCAAGGCCAAGGTCGAGCGCATCGAGACCGTCGCTGGCTTTATCGCCGAACGTATTGGCGCCGACGTGGCTCAGGCCAAGCGTGCCGGTCTGCTCTCCAAGTGTGACCTGATGACCAACATGGTCGGCGAGTTCACCGACACCCAGGGTGTCATGGGGATGCACTACGCCCGTCACGATGGCGAAGACGAAGCAGTCGCCGTGGCCCTCAACGAGCAGTACATGCCGCGCTTTGCCGGTGATGCCCTGCCGTCCGGTCTGGTTGCCTGCGCCGTCGCGCTGGCCGACAAGTTCGACACCCTGGCCGGTATCTTCGGCATCGGCATGCTGCCGAAGGGTGACAAGGACCCGTTCGCCCTGCGTCGCGCTGCCATCGGTGCCCTGCGCATCATGACCGAGAAGCAGCTGGATCTGGATCTGGTTGAACTGGTTGAAGAAGCGGTACGCGTCTACGGCGACAAGCTGACCAACAAAACCGTCGTTACCGACGTGGTCGACTTTATGCTGGGCCGCTTCCGCGCCGCCTATCAGGACGAAGGCATCGGTGCCGACGTGGTGCTGGCCGTACTGGCCCGCCGCCCGACCCGTCCGCTCGACTTCGATCGTCGCGTCAAGGCCGTCAGCCACTTCCGCACGCTGGATGCCGCACTGGCACTGGCTGCCGCCAACAAGCGCGTGAGCAATATTCTGGCCAAGGTCGAAGGCGAACTGCCGACTGCCGTCAAACCGGAACTGCTGGTCGATGCCGCCGAGAAGGCGCTGGCCACCCAGGTTGCCGAACTGCAAGCCGAACTGGCCCCGCTGTTCGCCGCCGGTGACTATCAGGCTGCCCTCACCCGTCTGGCCGCCCTGCGCGAGCCGGTCGACACCTTCTTCAATGAGGTGATGGTGATGGCCGACGACGAAGCCCTCAAGGCCAACCGTCTGGCACTGCTGAACAACCTGCGCAACCTGTTCCTGCAAGTCGCGGATATCTCCCTGCTGCAGTGACTCTGGTTGGGTTGATTGATATTAAAAACGGCGCCGCGAGGCGCCGTTTTTTAAACGGTGATATATAAAAATGAATGAAAACAACCAAGAAAAACTCACTATTTCTTTAACAAAGAATGGTGCTTTAGAATTAAAGCATGAAAAGCAACAAAATACGAAAGAAGCAATTATAAATGTTGTAGAAAATAACAGTCAGCCATTGAGAGTATCTTTGGAGACAAGTACTGATTGGCCAATATTTATTGCAACGCTCATAGTCGGCTTAGGAAGCATTCTCACATCTATTATTGTTGCTCGTATTAGCTACATAAATCAGCGCAGCCAAATAAGATCAAACATTGCGACGTTCAGACAAAAATGGCAAGAAGAACTACGTAGCGCAGCGACAGATTTTTTTTCCTGTGCCATGCGTGTACACTATGATAAAACACATAACAATCAACTATTAACCCCTGAAAAAATCAGTGAGCTAACACGCTATCAAGTTAGAATGGAATTTCTGCTAGATAGGAAGAAAGATAACAACAAGGAAATTGAACGTTCCATTGTACGAGTACTAGACCTTTCTCAAAGTACAGATACAAGTGCTTTTACCAATGAGATAAACAACCTCCAAATATTAGTGTGTAATACTTTGGAAAAAGCTTGGGTAGATATTAAAAATGACCTGCATGGTATATCTCCACATTGAAAGCCATAAATAGCTTATAGGCTGCATTCATGTACAGGACCTTAAGCGTTGAGTCCCTTTAAAACGCCTTCCAAGGTCCTGTTCCGTACCGATTTTCTCTTCTGGGCTCGGCAAGCGTTGTTGGCCAAATAATCAGCAGCCCATTCCAGTCTTTCCCTTATTTCTGTCAGCACCCTATGCGCCACTGCTGCCAATAGCGGTAACCACCATGTCGTACTGTTCTTTGACGCTTTCAACATCGATAGCTTCCCTGTCATCACACTCTGCGCGACCTGTCTTTTCATCACCAGCCCGTAGGTTCGATTAGCCGTCAGGCGTAATCGGACATTCGCGTAAATCGATTCTCCCGCCATCACGGCCAGCCGAATTTCCAACTCCGGCTGGCCAACCCTGACTCGCAGGAACAACCGAAACAAAAGCCTCTCGATCGTTCGATTACGCTGCGCTAATCGAACCTACAGGGGGGGGAATGAGCTGTTATCATTTGAGACAGTGCCCAGCGCCGCCACGCCCAAGAGGAGAGTCATGGATATACCTTCCGCCCCCGCCCCGTCCATCTGCCAGCTGTGTCAGGAGAAAGCCGATCTCGACTTCGACTTCACCATGGCCTTTCAGCCCATCGTCGATTGCAGCAAGCGCACCATCTTCGGCTACGAGGCGCTGGTGCGGGGGCTCAACAACGAGCCGGCGCAGAGCGTGATTGCCCGGGTCAACGATGGCAATCGCTACCGCTTCGATCAGTTGTGCCGGATCAAGGCCATCGCACTGGCCGCCCGGCTCGATATGCGGCGCATGCTGAGCATCAACTTTCTGCCCAATGCGGTCTACCGCCCGGAGCGCTGCATCCGCACCACCCTGCAGGCGGCCCGCGAGCACCTCTTCCCCATCGAGCAGATCATGTTCGAGCTGACCGAGGTGGAGCAGGTGCAGGATAGCCAGCATCTTCGCGGCATCGTCGATCACTATCAGGCGCTCGACTTCAAGACGGCGATCGATGACTTTGGCGCCGGTTACTCGGGCCTCAACCTGCTGGCCGATTTTCACCCCAACATCGTTAAGCTCGATATGCACCTGCTGCGGGGCATCGACCATGACCCGACCCGACAAGCCATAGTGCGCCACTGTCTGGCGCTGTTTGCAGAGTTGCAGATCACCCCGCTGGCGGAGGGGATCGAGACCCGTGAAGAGATGGTCTGCCTGCGGGAGATGGGCATCAGCCTGATGCAGGGCTATCTGTTTGCCCGCCCCGGCTTTGAAACCCTGCCCGAGGTGGATTTCGCCAGCCTGTAAGCCATATCGGCCTGCCCTGCTCCCCTCAGCCTACTCCCGCCCGAATAAGAAAACGGACACCCGAGGGTGTCCGTTTTTATGTCATATCACCTTGCCCCGAGGGGCTGTGTGCTGACGGTTTACAGATAGCTCTCATCGACGCCGATATGAGCCAGCGCAGCCAGTTCGAGCGGCGTCAGCTGATCGACAGAATCAATCTGGGACGAATCACTGTGAGCTGACAGGGGCAGTGCGAGGTGCTCCTTGATCTGGTCGATCAGGGTGCTCACCACAGTGCCCATACGGGTCAACCGGGAGGTCAACACGGCCTCCGGGCCGGTCTCGCTATCGGCAAAGGGCGAAACCAGCTCAACCGCAAGACCACAGATGCCCTTCACCCGATCACCAAAAGCCCCTTCCAGCTGTTGCAGCACCTGCCGCGCTTCGCTGGCGCCGAGGCGCGTCACCGCCGCCTTCATGTTGTCACCATCAAAGCGCTGCCGCGCCCCGGCATCGAGCCGATCTTCCGGCTTGCCAGCGGTATGGTCAGCCCACGCCTGATCGCCCTGACTGGCAAACTGCATCAGGCCGCCCAGCACCAACCGCTGGTTGGGGCGCGCCGAGGCGAGACTGTCGAGGGCATGACCAAGGGAAGAGCCCTTGGCGTCGCTGCCGCTGGCCAGCGAGAGCGCCAGTGTGCGCAGGGTTTGCAGATCGCCACGGGTCTGCAATTTGGCCATGTGGGAACCATTGATGGAGCCATCGGCAATGTGTTGATGCAGGGCGTTGAGATCGCTGCTGCTCAGGGTCACCTCGGTCGAGGTTTGATCCCGCAGCAGGTAGCTGGCCTGATAGCTGATAAGATCCAGCGCCAGCTTGTAGCCGGTGGCCGGGGTCTGGCGCGCCATGGTGACCTGTTCGCGGGCAGCCCCTTTGCTCTCACCGCTTTGGACGGGCGCCGCATCCGCAGTTGTGGTCGCGCTTTGCGCCGGTTCACCAGCGATTTCAGCTTTGACGGCCCGCTGCAGGTCGGCCACTTCACCCATCGCGGTGTGCAGCTGGCTAATCGCCTCTTGCAACAGTTCGGGAGTGGCGCTGGCGAGCAGCTCGGTCACCTTGCCCCCTACAGTGCCCCACTGCTGGAGCGGGATACCGGCGATGGGGCGTTCAAGTAACCCGGCTGCAGCGGTCTGACTCTCCTGCCGCATGGAACCATCCCTGATCCCGATCAGGGAGGTCGCCAGTGAGCGCAGGGCACCATTGCCGGTCGCCAGACGGGGATGATCCTGCCCCAATTGTTCGGCATTGATATTGTTCAGCTCGCTGGCCTTGTCGAGCCCGCCCAGGGTGAAAGGCAACGCCTGTTGCAGCAGCAACCTTTTTTGGTCAGCCTGCGAGAGGTTGTCTGTCACAGGAGTCTGTTGCGCCTTCGGCGCAGCGTCACTCTTGCTGCTCCCCAGCAGGTTGCCAATCCACTCCTTCAGGGCCACAAACGGACGAGCCAGTTGGGCCCCCAGTCGCGAGAGCAGCCCCTGTCCTTTCTGCGGTTCGCTGCGATTACCCAGCAAGATCGCATCTTGTCCGGTGGCGACCTGACGCGCCTCCAGCTGGCCCATCCGGCCAACCCCTGTGGTTGCATCACTGTGGTGAGCGACAGCCTGTGTGCCGACGGTGTTTGCTTGAATCTGCATGATGATTGTCTTCTTGTGATGTTTCGCCGCCAGTCTAGGAGAGGCCATCAACAGGGACTATCGGGATTGGTCGCGATTTTTGTACTGAGCGCGGCGTGCTATCTCGCTGACCGAAAAGCTAAAAAAAGAGAGCCACCATTAACAGTGCCGCTGGCGGTGACCTGCTCTAATGGCGCCATCATCAATCTGGAGCCATCAATGAACTCTCTTTATCACGCCGCCATCCACCAGCTGTTTCTCTCCCTCTCCCTGCCTGCGCCGCAACAGGAGGAGAGCGTCACCAGCCTGCAGATCGGCGAACTGACCTGTCACCTGACCGAACACCCAGCCGACTATCTGCTGATGTTTACCCGCCTAGACGCAGCCACCAGCGCTCAGGCGGCCGCCCAGAACCTCTTCAGTCAGGACCCGTGCAAGCCGGTACTGGGTTTCGATACCGAGAGCCTGACACCGGTACTGTGGAGTCGTCAGCCCTTGCAGCAACTGGATCGCACCCAGATCCACCACCAGCTGGAACAGCTGGTACACGCCGCCAGCGAGATCAACAAAGGCCAGGACGGCACTATCCGGCCTTGAGCCATTGGCGTGACCACACCCCACGTCACCATAGATGGATAACCAGGCCTTTGGCCTGAGCAAACTGGGCAGCGGGCCCCCGGACTGGTATGGTTTTGCCATCAATTCATCAACGACCGAGATATCATGAAACGCAAAACCATGGCCCTGCTGCTGGGCACCCATCTGCTGGTCGCGGCGGCAGGCTTTGCCGCCGGTGTCTACACCCTGCCGATCCTGATCGCGCCACCCGCCCCTGATACCGAGCAGGTAGCGGCCAGCCAGCAGCAAGCGAGATTCCACGGCACCTTTCGCCGGGATCTGAAAGACAGCGATCGGCTGCACTGGGGGGAAGGCAAGGTGAGCATAGGGCAGGATGCCATCAGTCTGATGGGCAAGCTGGCCCCCGGGCCGGACTACCAGCTCTACCTCTCCCCCGAGTTTGTCGAGACCGAAGCCGATTTTGCCCGCCTCAAGGATCAGATGGTGCGAGTCGGGCCGGTGAAGACCTTCGACAACTTTATCGTGCCGCTGCCCGCCACGATCGATCCGGCCCGCTACAGCAGCGTGATCGTCTGGTGTGAAACCTTCAGCCAGTTCATCACCGCCGCCCGTTATCAGGATCTGCGTCCGGAGCAGTAACCTCGCCCCAGACCCGCACCATGAAAAAGGGCTGACATCGCTGTCAGCCCTTTGGCTATCCGCCTGCTCGTCATTAACGCTCCGGCTTGGTCATCTCCCGCAGCAACTGATCGATGCAGCCCACTACCTGTTCTGAGTTCTGCTCGATCTCGCGGTAGAGCGCCTCCGCCTCTTCATGCTTGTGCTGATTTTTCAGCTCGATAATCTGCTGGATCACCTGATGCAGTTTGGCGTGGGGGGCGGCCATCGCCCTGAAGGCGGGTTGATCGCCGCAGCATGCCTGCCCTTCACTGAAGTACCAGTGACCAAGGCGGCACTCCTTGTCACTGACCGCCTCGCTGCGCGACAGCCCCTCCTGCCCATCCAGATAAGCGCGCACACGGGTCTTCCAGCCCATGTGAGCGGCGCGGGCGCGACTCAGCACCATCCGCACGTTGGAACCATCCTGAAACTGCCCGGCCAGATCCCCCAGCTTGTCCACCAGGGTCGCCACATGGCTGGCGATATGGGCGGTATCCCGCGCCACCAGCGTGGTGGCCTGGGAGATCTCGTGGACGCTGACGATATTGCGGGTGATCTCGTCGCTCACCGACGATTGCTCCTCCGAGGCGGCGGCGATCTGGGTATTCATGTCGCGAATGCTGTTGACCGCCCCCTTGATCCGGCCGAGGGCTTCTCCCGCCTGATTGGCCCGCTCCACCGACTCCCCGGCCCGCGAGACGCTGTGTTCGATCATGGTCACAGTGGTGCCCACCGCCCGTTGCAACTGCTCAATGGTGCCGCGGATCTCGGCGGTAGAGTGCTGGGTGCGCCCTGCCAGCGAGCGCACCTCGTCGGCCACCACCGCAAAACCGCGCCCCTGTTCACCGGCCCGGGCCGCCTCGATGGCAGCGTTGAGGGCCAGCAGGTTGGTCTGCTCGGCGATGGACTGGATCACCGCCAGCACCGAGCCAATCTGCTCGCTGGCCTTGGCGACCTCTTTCACTGTGTTGCCCGCGCTGGCGATCTCCTCTGCCAGCTGTTCGATCATGTTGACGCTCTGCTGCACCACCTCATCGCCGGTGACCGCCTGATTGTCCGCTTCGTTGGCCGCTTCGGCCGCCTGTGCCGTGTTGTTGGCCACCTCGTGTACCGTACTGGTCATCTCGGTCATGGCGGTAGCGAGCTGGGTGGTCTGCTCCTGCTGGCGCGTCATGCTACCAAGGTTGCCTGCCGCACTGCGCGACAGCCGCTCACTCTCGCCAGCCAGTTCGCCCAGAGTGGCAGTGAGCTGGCTGATGGTATCGCGGATCTTGGCTACAAAAGCATTGAACGCCGACCCGAGCCGACGGATCTCCTCCGGCCCCGCCACCGGCAGCTTGCTGCCGAGATCGCCGGAGCCATTGGCCAGCGCCTCCAGCGCCTTGACGCTCTCCAGCAACGGACGGTTAAGGCGGCCCAGCAGCCACACCAGCGCCACCGCAATCAGGGCGGTGCCAAGCAGCGCGATCATCACCATCTGCCAGCTCTGGCGCGCCAGCGCGGCCACGACCTCGCTGTGATCCCGCGCCAGCTCGATCACCCCGACCGCCTTGCCGGAGAAGTCGCGCAGCGGCGCCGCCATCACCAGAAAATCGCTCCCCTGCTGCTTGATTGTGGCGAAGCGGCTCTCGCCCGCCAATACCTCCTGATACCAGTCCACCGACTCACCAAGCATGGAGGCACCAGTCAGCATAACGGGCTTACCCTGTTCAAACAGATAGATGGCAAGGCGACTGTCCTTGCCCAGCAGATCGGCAAACAGCGAGGTGTCGAGGGCGCGGCCAAACTCCACCGAGCCGACCGACTGACCATTGAAAGTGACCGGCACTACGCCGCGGATCCCGGTGCCGCCCTGACCGGTCTCCAACCCGCCGACCGGTTGATGATTGCGGTTCACCTCGACCACAGCCAACCGTGTAGTAGAGAGGTCGTCGCCATGATTTGCGGGCTTGTGTACCCGATAAAGGGAAGTAGCCGGGGGAATGTGAAAGTGAAACTGCTGGATCCCCTGCGCCTTGAGGGCGGGCCAGAGCGGATCAAACAGATTGGCGAGGGTCTGCCAATCCTTGTCGGCCACCGCCCTGGCTGCATCCGGCCGCTGGGCGATCAGGGTTGCCGCCAGCACGGTTTCATGGCTGGTGTTTTTGATCACCGCTTCCACATTCTGGAGCTGGCTCCGCAGTGCAGCCTGCTCGGCCGCGAGCGCCCGCTGGCGATTTTCAAACAGATTAAAAGTAAGCAGCACCACGGCGAGCAATACGATGCCGCCGATTGCCAGCAGCGTGATCTGGTGACCCAGCTTGCGAGGGGGGAACATAAGACACCATCCTTGACAGTCATACCCAACCTACAGGATGGAACGGTTAAGTCGGGAGTCCATCATAACTTAACCCTTTGTTGATATTGATCAAACGATTAACAGGCAAAATGCGAGGTGGGTCAAACGGGGGGAATATTCACTCACAAGGCCGAGATCGGCACTGCGAGCAACAGGTTGAAAGTAACCCGCCCATAAACAAAAACCCCCTCGTGACAGAGGGGGTTTTTCGTGTTGGCAACGGGTGCGGATTAACGCAGCGGTTTGACCGAGCGACGGACGATCAGCTCGGGCTGTACCGTCATCGACTCCACTTCCAGCTCCTTGTTGCGGATCCGGCTGACCAGATGCTTCACCGCCAGCTGGCCCAGTTCAGCCTTAGGGTGGCGGATGGTGGTCAGCGGCGGGCTGGAGAAGCGCGCCATCTCCACATCGTCGTAGCCGATGATGGAGATATCGTCCGGCACCTTGACTCCCGCTTCCCAGGCAGCGCAAATCGCGCCGATCGCCATGGGATCGTCGAAGGCAAAGACCGCGGTCGGACGAGGCTGCAGGGCCAGGATGCGCTGCATGGCATCGAAGCCGCTCTGGCTCTCGTAATCCCCTTCAAAGACCTGTTCATCTTTGAGGGTCAGACCTTGTTCGCCCAGCGCATCACGTACCCCGTCCAGCCGCTGCTGGGTGGTCGGCTTGGAGAGTTGGCCTGTGATGCAGACGATGTCGCGGTGCCCCAGCTCCAGCAGATGCTGCACAGCCATGCGGGCGCCGGTTCGGGCGTTATCGTTGATGACGTGGCGAAATCGCACTCCGTGCCCCAATCCAGTACCACCTGCGGCACGTTCTTGTGGATGCGCAGCATGTCGCGCAACGGGGTGTCGATATCGGTACCCAATACCAGCAGGCCATCCACCCGTTTTTCCATCAGCATTCTCAGGTAATGCTGTTGGCGAGGCGGCTGGTTTTCGGTGTTGCAGAGGATCAGGCTGTATCCCTGTTCGAAGCAGTACGCTTCAACCCCTTGCACCACTTCTGCGAAGAAGGGGTTTACGCTGGTGGTCACCAGCATACCAATGGTCTTGGTCGAATTTATTTTAAGACTGCGCGCTACCGAGTTGGGCGCGTAGTTGAGTTCTGCCACCGCCTCAATCACTTTCTGGGTCGCGTCTTCGCTGACCCGCCGAGTGTGGTTGAGCACATGTGAGACGGTGGAGATGGATACGCCTGCGCGTGAGGCGACATCCTTGATAGTGGCCATCTCTGTCTCCTGACTGTCAAAGGCGGAACATTAGCAGATTTCCCGAATAAAGGCTTGGTTTTAACGAGCTCTGCCACGGAATTGTCAATGCCGGCTAATTTAGGCGCTCATTTCTGTTTGCGCAAATGGATTGTGGTCAAAATGGGAGCGCTGTCAGAGTAAAATATCGCCAGATTAATCCTCTGGCGTTTGTCAGAATCGCCTCTCGTTACCAAGATGTTAAGTCAACAAATCAAAATTAAGCTCTGATTAGCGTAAAATAACAGGTCATTTATTTCAAAATCCACCCATCCAACCCCCTCTGGTTAGTATCTTTAACAGCTTGTTATTGCCCCGTGAGGAATGATAGAACCATACCTATAGCCGGATGCACGGGATGTAGATCCGGAATGGCACACGGAAATGAAACAATCCACTGATTAAGGGACGAATCAATGCATAAGTTGAGAAAAATCACAGTTGGCGCAGCGGTTTCTTTGGCTCTGTTTGGATCGATCTCCATTGCCCACGCGGCAGACACCATCAAGATCGGTATCGCAGGCCCGGTCACCGGTCCGGTAGCCCAGTACGGGGACATGCAGTTCACCGGCGGCAAGATGGCGGTTGAGCAGATCAACAAGGCTGGCGGCATTAATGGCAAGCAGATCGAAGCGGTCGTCTATGACGATGCCTGCGATCCCAAACAGGCGGTGGCCGTTGCCAACAAGGTGGTGAACGATGGCGTCAAGTTCGTGGTCGGCCACCTCTGCTCCGACAACACCCTGCCCGCCTCCGACATCTATGAAGACGAGGGGATCCTGATGGTCACCCCTGCCTCCACCAACCCCAAGATCACCGAGCGCGGTTACCAGCTGACCCTGCGCACCATCGGCCTGGATAGCGATCAGGGCCCGACTGCCGCCAAGTACATCATCGAGCAGGTCAAACCCCAGCGCGTGGCCGTTATCCACGACAAGAAGCAGTACGGTGAAGGGATCGCCTCCAGCGTCAAAGCGGCGCTCGACAAGGCTGGCGTGAAAGTGGTGGCCTTTGAAGGGATCACCGCCGGTGACAAGGACTTCTCCGCCCTGATCGCCAAGCTGCAGAAAGAGAACGTCGATTTCGTCTACTACGGCGGCTATCACCCTGAGCTGGGTCTGATCCTGCGTCAGGCTGGCGAGAAGGGGCTGAAAGCCAAGTTCATGGGCCCGGAAGGGGTGGGTAACAAGGATATCTCCGCCATCGGCGGCCCGGCTTCCGAAGGCCTGCTGGTGACCCTGCCGAACAAATACGATCTGGTGCCGGCCAACGCCCCGCTGGTCGCTGCGTTCAAGGCCAAGGGTCAGGACTCCTCCGGCCCGTTCGTCTGGACTACCTATGCCGCGGTGCAAACCCTGGCTGCCGGTATCGCCAAGGCGGGTGAAGATGACCCGGCCGCCGTTGCCGCCGCCATCAAGGCCGCACCGATCGATACCGTGATGGGCCCCCTGACCTGGGCACCGAACGGTGACCTGAAAGGCTTCGAATTCGGTGTGTTCCAGTGGCACGCTGACGGTACTTCCAGCCAAGTCAAATAATCTGCCGATCGGGGGTGAGTACGCTCACCCCCTCCTCTCTTTGCGGGCAAGTACAGGGAACGCAGTATGTCCGAACACCTCCTCTATCTGGTTCAGCAGCTGCTGAACGGATTAACCATAGGCAGCACCTATGCGTTGATCGCCATTGGCTACACCATGGTCTATGGCATCATCGGCATGATCAACTTCGCCCACGGCGAGGTGTACATGATCGGCTCCTATGTCGCTTTTATGGTGATGGCGGGGCTCATGATGATGGGCATCGACAGCACCTTTCTACTGCTGGGAGGCGCCTTCCTGGTCAGTATCATCATCACTGGCACCTATGGCTGGAGCATCGAGCGGGTCGCCTACCGGCCACTGCGCGGTGGCAACCGGCTGATCCCCCTCATCTCCGCCATCGGCATGTCGATCTTCCTGCAGAACATGATGCGGATGGCTCAGGGCTCGCGGGATATCGCCATGCCCAGCCTGATCTCCGGTGGCTGGACCCTGGGGGGTGAGGATGGTTTTCAGGCCAGCCTCTCTTATATGCAGCTGATCATCTTCGTGGTGACTTTCATCACCATGCTGGCGCTGACCCAGTTCATCGGCCGCTCCCGCATGGGCCGCGCCTGCCGTGCCTGTTCGGAAGATATCAAGATGGCCAACCTGTTAGGGATAGACACCCATGTAGTCATCTCCATCACCTTCGTGCTGGGGGCCGCGCTGGCCGCCGTCGCCGGGGTGCTACTCGGCATGTATTACGGCGTCATCAACCCCTACCTCGGCTTTATGGCCGGTCTGAAGGCCTTCACTGCCGCAGTGCTGGGCGGTATCGGCAGCATTCCGGGCGCCGTACTGGGCGGCCTGCTGCTCGGCGTGGTTGAAGCGCTCACCGCCGGTTATCTCAGCACCGAGTACAAGGATGTGATGGCGTTCGCCCTGCTCATTTTTGTGCTGCTCTTTATGCCGACTGGCATCCTGGGTCGTCCGGAAGTGGAGAAAGTGTGATGAAACATCAATTTATCCACGCCTGTATCGCCAGCCTGGTGCTGCTGGTGCTCTCTTTCTGGCTGCTCGGCTTCAAGCTGGAGACCGATGGCTCCCGTCTGCTGGTGGTTAGTCGCCTCGATGTGTCGCTGGCCTGGCTGCTGGGCGGCGCCACCCTCGTATTCTGGTTCCAGCTGCTGCGCGGCCAGATTGCCAAGCTGTTCCAGGCATCCATCAGCGGCTTCTCGGTCGGCTTCGGCAAGCTGGTGCTGCCGAGTCAGGAAGAAGCACCGCGCCTCTACAACACCACCGCCATTCTGGTACTGCTGTTTGCGGTGAGCTGGCCCTTTATGGCCTCTCGCGGTGCCATCGATCTGGCCACCCTCACCCTGATTTACATCATGCTGGGGCTGGGTCTGAACGTGGTAGTCGGCCTTGCCGGTCTGCTCGATCTCGGCTATGTCGGCTTCTATGCGGTCGGCGCCTACAGCTACGCCCTGCTCAACAACTACTTCGGACTGAGCTTCTGGGAGTGTCTGCCCATCGCCGGTGGACTGGCGGCCCTGTTCGGCTTCCTGCTCGGCTTCCCGGTGCTGCGGCTGCGGGGGGACTATCTGGCCATCGTCACCCTCGGCTTTGGCGAGATCATCCGGATTCTGCTCAACAACATGACCAGCCTGACCGGCGGCCCCAACGGTATCTCCGGCATTCCCAAACCGACCCTGGGTGGTCTGGAGTTCAACCGCACCGTCAAGGATGGCGGCTTCGAGACCTTCCACGAGTTCTTCGGCATCGCCTACAACGCCAACCACAAGGTGATCTTCCTCTACCTGATGGCGCTGGTGCTGGTGATCGCCACCCTGTTCGTCATCAACCGCCTGCTGCGCATGCCGCTGGGCCGCGCCTGGGAAGCGCTGCGAGAAGACGAGATCGCCTGCAAATCGCTGGGGCTCAACCCCACCATCATCAAGCTGACCGCCTTCACCATAGGCGCCACCTTTGCCGGTTTTGCGGGAAGTTTCTTTGCCTCCCGGCAGGGCTTTATCAGCCCGGAATCCTTCGTCTTTATCGAGTCGGCAATCGTGCTCGCCATCGTGGTGCTGGGCGGTATGGGCTCGCAAATCGGGGTGGTGCTGGCTGCTATCGTGATGACCGTGTTGCCCGAGCTGGCGCGCGAGTTCAACGAGTACCGCATGCTGATGTTCGGCCTCTTGATGGTGTTCATGATGATCTGGCGGCCACAGGGATTGCTGCCGATGACCCGTCCGCATCTGGAGTTGAAGAAATGAGTACTCATCAGAAGTTAATGGAAGTCTCTGATCTGTCGATGCGTTTCGGAGGGTTGCTGGCAGTCAACGGGGTCAAGCTGGATATCGACAAGGGCGAGGTGATCTCCATCATCGGCCCCAACGGCGCAGGCAAGACCACCATTTTCAACTGCCTGACCGGCTTCTACCGCCCGAGCGGCGGCACCATCCGCTACAAGGGTGAGGAGATCCAGGGGCTGCCCGGCCATCTCATCGCCCGCAAGGGGATTGTGCGTACCTTCCAGCACGTGCGGCTGTTCAAGGAGATGACAGCGGTGGAGAACCTGCTGGTTGCCCAGCACCAGCACCTCAACACCAGCTTTATCGCCGGTCTGTTCAAGACCCCAGCCTTCCGCCGGGCAGAGCAGGAGGGGCTGGAGCGGGCCGCCTTCTGGCTGGATAAAGTGGGCCTCAAGGATCTTGCCAACCGCGCCGCCGGTAATCTGGCCTACGGTCAGCAGCGCCGCCTCGAGATCGCCCGCTGCATGGCGACCCGCCCCGAGCTGCTGATGCTGGACGAACCGGCTGCTGGCCTCAACCCGAAGGAGACCGACGAGCTGGATGAGCTCATCATGAGCCTGCGGGACGAATTCGGGGTCTCGGTGCTGCTGATCGAGCACGATATGAAGCTGGTGATGGGTATCTCCAACCGCATCTTCGTGGTCAGCCAGGGCACCCCGCTGGCCCACGGCAAGCCGGATGAGATCCGCAACAACCCGGCAGTGATCAAGGCCTATCTGGGCGAGTCGTAAGGAAAACAAGATGTTAGAACTTCGCAACGTATCGACCCACTACGGCAAAATTCAGGCACTGCACGATGTCAGCGTCGAGGTGAAAGAGGGTGAAATCGTCACCCTGATCGGCGCCAACGGCGCGGGCAAGACCACCCTGCTGATGACCCTCTGCGGTGAGCCCAAGCCCAGCAGCGGCTCAATCTGGTTTGAGGGGGAACAGATCAGCTCCCTCACCACAGCCCGCATCATGCGCAAAGATATCGCCGTGGTGCCGGAGGGGCGCCGCATCTTCGCCCGCCTGACGGTGGAGGAGAACCTGCTGATGGGCGCCTTCTTCGTCGACAAGGCAGAGCAGCATGGCCTGCTGGATCAGGTGTTCACCCTGTTCCCGCGCCTGCACGAACGCTTGCAACAACGGGCGGGCACCATGTCCGGCGGCGAGCAGCAGATGCTGGCCATCGGCCGTGCCCTGATGAGCAAACCGCGCCTGCTGCTGCTGGATGAACCCTCGCTGGGGCTGGCCCCCATCGTCATCCAGCAGATCTTCGACACCATTGAGCAGTTGCGCCAGAAGGGGATGACCATCTTTCTGGTGGAACAGAACGCCAACCAGGCGCTCAAGCTGGCCGACCGCGGTTATGTGCTGGAGAACGGCCACGTGGTGCTGCAAGACACGGGCGCCGCTCTGCTGGCCAACCCGGCGGTGCGGCAGGCTTATCTGGGCGGTTAACCCACTGACCCGCATGCCATATCAACAAGGGAGCCGCTGGCTCCCTTATCTTTTGTGGGGTTAGTTTGCGCCCAAGCTTGCGGTACACTGGCCCGTAATCAACCTATTCGCAGGACATCCCGATGGACCAGTTTGCCCATATCAATGCCCATGATGCCCACCAGAAACTGAGCGCGGGTGAAGCCCGTCTGGTGGATATTCGCGACCCGCAGTCCTTTGAAGCGGCCCACGCGGTCGGCGCCTTCCACCTCACCAACGGCACCCTGGTGCGCTTTATGAACGAAGTGGATTTCGATACCCCGATCATCGTGATGTGCTATCACGGCAACAGCAGTCAGGGGGCGGCCCAATACCTGCTGCAACAGGGTTATGACGAGGTCTACAGTCTGGATGGCGGCTTCGAGGCGTGGCGCCGGGAGTTTCCCATCGAGGCAGGCGAGGCATGATCCAGCTGCTGGTGCTCGACAACGCCCGCATGGCGCAGGCGCTGGTGGACTATCTGGCGACCCTGGGGATCTCCTGCGAGCTGACCCAGTCCGAGCTGGGGGTCACCATCTGGTTGGCTGACGAGCCACGCCTCGCCCAGGCTCAGCTGGAGGTGAAACGCTTTCTGGCCGAGCCGGGCCACCCGCGCTATATGGAAGCCTCCTGGCAATCCGGCCGCGCCGATGCCCGCATCGATTACAGCAAGGGGATGACGGACCCCATCACCGACTTCCTCCATCAGGCGGGGCCGCTGACGCTAGTGGTCATCATCGCCTGTCTCGCCATCTACGGGATCGAGGCCATCGGCCTGCCCATTTTTGATCAACTGGCATTCCACCCGACGCTGGCCCAGTTCACCGACTGGCAGGCGTGGCGCTATTTCACCCCTGCCCTGATCCACTTCTCGGTGCTCCATCTGGTGTTCAACTTGCTCTGGTGGTGGTATCTCGGCGGCCAGATCGAGCAGCGCCTTGGCAGCGGCAAGCTGCTGATCCTGCTGCTGGTGGGCGCCGCCCTGCCCAATATCGCCGAGTTCTTTGCCAGCGGCCCACTGTTTGGCGGCCTCTCCGGTGTGGTCTATGCCCTGCTCGGCTACTGCTGGCTGCGCAGCAAGCTGCAACCGGCCTGTGGCCTCACTCTGCCACCGGCGCTGATGGGCTTTATGCTGTTCTGGATGGTGCTCGGCTTCTTCGACATGCTCGGCACCAGCACGGCCAATATTGCCCACCTGACCGGCCTGCTGGTCGGCCTGCTGCAAGGCTGGCTGGATCGCAACCACCAGCCGACCTGATTTTTCAGCAGTTGCAGAAACAACAACGCCGCCCCGAGGGGCGGCGTTTTTTTACGCGATGGGCAGTTACTGCTTGATCAGGGTGTCGTCAGTCACCTTGACCGCCGCACCACCACTCATAAAGAAGCTGGCGAACTGGGTCTGGATCTCGGTGGTGACCGCGCCAGCCTGATCGAAGTTCTCGTCAGGGGCCAGCAGCGAGCTATGGCCCCCTTTCAGGAAGCGTGCAGCATGGTGACCCGCCGGGAGCACACCGGAACCCTTCAGCTCTTGCAAACCCAACACCCGGAACAGCGGCTCGGTGCCACCCAACGGTGCAGAGGCAATGCTGTTGGGGATCACCTGATCCGGCAAGCTGAGCGCACCATCGCCAACAATTTCAGTGGCGAACAGCGGGAGGCTCTTGGCGACGCCACTGCCCAGATTGATCGGGTCGGCAGAATCCAGCACTGACTGGGCGGCAAAGGTATAGCTCTGCAAGGTGCTCGCCGCCCCCGCCAGCGTGGCCGCATCCAGACTGGGCAGGAACTCGTTGACGAAGCAAGTGGCGGCAGCTGTTTTGCAATTCGGTGCATAGGCGGTAAAGCCCGCTTTCAGCTCCGGACTGCCCGAAGTAAGCACGCTCATCTTGATGGTCGGCCCGAAGCTCGGCGAGTTGAGCAACAACGGCGCGATGCCGCCACCCGGCATCGCCAGACCACCGGTATCGAACTTGAACAGGGCATCAGCCTGAGCACTGCCG
This sequence comes from Aeromonas sp. 11P, assembly GCF_051920165.1. Classification (NCBI taxonomy): domain Bacteria; kingdom Pseudomonadati; phylum Pseudomonadota; class Gammaproteobacteria; order Aeromonadales; family Aeromonadaceae; genus Aeromonas; species Aeromonas sp. 11P. The sequence goes on along the minus strand of NZ_JBQBDJ010000004.1, from coordinate 2,936,129 downwards.
GTGGTCTGGTTGGCGACAGCCAGCAGATTGGCCCCGGTAATGGCACCGAGTGAGTGACCGAGGAAGTGAACTTTCAGACCGGCACCACCCAATTGGCCACCCAACCCCTTGGCATTGGCCAGACCGACGGCCAGTCGCAGCCCCAGCAGATCGGCCACACTCTGTTTCAGGTTGTCCCGCGCCACCGTCAGATAGCCCAGATTCAGGTAGGGAGTCGGGTTCTCGGAGGTGGTGACGGTATCCGTGCTGCCACTCAGGGCATAGCCACGCTCACCGTGCAGCGGATGATCGATCACTACCACAGCGACGCTCTTGCTGGCAGTGGCGCCAGCGCCGATCTGGCCCAGTGCCAGCGCATAGGCGTTCTCCTTGATGGAGGTGACCCCGTGCTGATAGATGATCACATCGGTGACATTGGCCAGCGGCCCGGCGGCAAAGATCCGCAGCGGTACCGATTGCACTTCGGTCAGGGTCGGCAGCGGATTGAAACGGCCGATATTACGCTCGGCATCCAGCGGTTTGCCACCAGAGGTGAGGGTCACCCCGATCAGCTTGCTTGCCTCGGTCAGCAGTTCACTCTGACGGCTCGGGTCGGCGATCAGCTCACCCAGCAATGCCGGGTCCACGCCCGCCCCGACCAGCCCACCGATCACCTCGCTATCACCCGCTTTCAGCGCGTTGGCGATGGCATAGAGGCTGGGAATGGCGCCGTGCCAGGATTGGGTCTTGGCCTTGTCCCAGGAGCCGGCTATCGCTGGAGTAGAGAGGAAGTAAGGGAGCTTGACGGTACCGGTATACACCTTGGTCACCGCTGCAACTCCGTTTAGGGTGGCATTAGCCGCCACAGCGGCAGCAATCGCATCACGATCTTTCTGCGGCAAGAATTGCTCATTCGCCAGCTGGGTCAGAAAATCCACCCCGCCATTTAGACCGTTGATGGTATAGGTTGCTGGCAGGCTGGTGTTGCCCTTGGCATCCTGTTTCCACAGCGCTGCGGCGTCCAGACTCGGGCTCTTCAGCACGGAAGCGGCGGCACTCTTCACCGCCAGCAGTACATCGGCACCAGATTGGGTGGCAAACCAGTCGGAGAAGATCACCCGATCGCTGGTGATCCCGGTGGCCGCCTTGAACAGACCTTCCTGCAGCGAGATCAGGCCGTTGATGGTCTGCTCCTGAGTGGTTGCGCCAGTTGTCGATTTGAAGCTGCTGTAATCGCCGCCCGCCTTGAGCGGTGTGCCACGACTGTCCTTGAGGGCATCGGTCGCCACGATCATGTAGTAAGAAGAGGGATTGAACGGCTTGAGCGGAACCAGATTAAGCTTGCCGTCCCCGCCGGTGACCACAAAGTCGGTCCCATAAACCAGTGGCTTGCCGCCCTTGACACCGTTGGGTTGCAGAGTGACCGGATCAAGCGTGAGCTCGAGCAGGTAGAGGGGCGCAACGGCAGAGGCATACTCGCTGGCCGCCGGTGCCGGCACAGAGACACCGGTCACGGTCGCCGGTACCAGCTGGACAGGTTGGGTGGTTGACCAGCCATCAAGGGTGGATAGGGCAGATACCGGGTTCGACAGATCAGCAGTTTCTGTCGAAAACTTCAGGGTACCGTCGCTGGCACGGGGGGCCAGCACGCTCGGGCGCACCCCGTTGGCGCCACTCAGGACGTAGTCGAGGGAGCTGGTGGTGTCTCCCTTGTTGTCATCTCCACCACATCCGGCCAGCAGGGCGCTGACAACAGCTGCATAAATTAGCTTCTTCTTCATTTTTTATTCTCTTTTTATAAGGTTGTTATCCATCACAAGCCAACGGGGTCATCACGACCTCGACTGCAAAACGTTAACATAAAACCAACACAAAATAAGACTCATGCCGGACAGTTCTGGCTCAGCTTTGTGGTGCATGTCATGGTTTCAGGTTAACAAAGGGGCGCAAGGGTAGCAGTTGTGGCCCCATCACCAGACCCGACCAGCCAGCGGGCACCATCACGACTAAAAAGCCGCCGCGATCTCGGCAAAGTGAGGGAATTGTCGGTAGAATGTCCGCCAACGCTTAAGGAGGACATCATGATCGACCCGAAGAAACTGGAAGAGATCGCCAAGCAGGTGCACAACTCCCTGCCGCCCGGCATTCGCAGCATGGGTGAAGAGGCCGAAAAGAAGATGCGTCAGGTACTGCAAGCCCAGCTGGGCAAGCTGGATCTGGTCAGCCGCGAAGAGTTCGACGTGCAGACCAAGGTGCTGCTGCGTACCCGTGAAAAACTGGCCGCCCTCGAAAGCAAGCTGGCTCAGCTCGAGCAGCAGCTCGGCGCCAAAGGCGAATAACGAAAACCCCAGCTCGGCTGGGGTTTTTGCTTTGAATTGAACCTGTAAAAAACATCACACCTGAAGCAGATACCAGGCTCGCTTGCCGCGCGCCTTGGCCTCATACATGGCACGGTCGGCCACCTCCAATGCCTGCCGGAAGCTCAATGGCTCCTCCTCCCACAGGGCGATGCCGATACTCAGCCCCACCCGTTGCGGGCAACCGGGTTTGGGCACATAGCCGTGCATCCGGCTGATCAGGGCGTCAGCCAGTTGCGCCAGGCCATGGCTCGACACATCCCGATGCAAATGCACCACAAACTCGTCGCCGCCGTAACGGCCACATAGCGCCGAGCCAGGCATAATAAGGCGCAGCCAGTCCGCCATCTGCTGCAACACCAGATCGCCGCAGGCGTGGCCCAGCTGGTCATTGATCCCCTTGAAATCATCCAGATCGATAAAGAGCAGCGCTCCTGCTCCGTCATGTTGCTGCTGAGCAAACGCCTTGCCAAACCCCTGCCGGTTGAGCAGGCCGGTCAGGGCATCGCTGTTGGCTCGCTCGGCCAGCCTCTGTTCATAGGCTTTGCGCTGGGTGATATCGATATGGGAACCCATGATCCGCAGCGGCTTGCCATCGCCATCCCGATCGACGACCCGTCCCCTATCCCACAGCCAGGTGACCTCGCCTTGCGGGTTGATGGTGCGGTATTCGGCTTCATAGAAGGGGGTTTTCCCCTCAAGGTGGGCAAAGTAGCTGCCCATGGCATGGGCGCGATCGTCGGGATGGAGCTTGGCGCTCCACTGATCGAAATGAGGGGCCATGTCACCGGCCTGAAAGTTCTGCAGGTTGAAGACCCGCAGCTCGCCGGTGGGAATGGTGCCCTGCCAGAGACAGATGCCGGTGCCATCGAGGGCGGCATTGAGCTTCTCCTGCAACAGACCGTTTGCATGCTGCAAAGCGGCGATTTCTGCCTGCAAACGGGCCATTTCACCGCCATGAGGGGACGGGATCTGCGTTGCGACCCGCTCGACAGAGCCGGTCTCTCCCCTGTCATCCTCCGCTGATGCCCTGCCCTCTTCACTCAACACTGCGCCTCCTTGTGCTTACTCTATGGATGCTCTTGTCAATCCCCCACAAAGATGCCATCAGCTAGGCTCGATTAGTAGCCACTCATAGCCAAAATATTGAAAAATAATGGGATAACGCCGCGATAATCCAACCATTCGGTACGATCAGGTACTGCGGCGGCCACAAAAACAAAAGCCCCCGGCAAAACCGGGGGCTGCGTCATCCAGACGGGGATCCCGTCAGATAAATTCGTAGGCATCACCAAAGATGCGCTCAGGCTCGGCGCCAAGGATCTTGAACTCCTCACGCGCGGCACCCGCCATCTCGAAACGGCCGGCGACATAGATGTCGTAGTCGTGGAGGCTGACGAAGTCATCCATGATCGCCTTGTGTACCAGCCCGCTCTTGCCGGTCCAGTCAGCATCCGGCTCCTGCACCACCGGGATAAAGGTGAGCGGCGCATAGTCACGCTCCCACTGCTGCATCTGCTCCAGCTCATAGAGCCAGTGAGCCTGACGCACACCCCAGTAGAAGAACACCGGACGCTTGCTGCCCGTGTCGATCAGGTACTCCAGAATGGAGCGGGCGTAAGAGAAGCCGGTGCCGCCCGCCATCAGGATCAGCGGACGGGGGGATTCATCGCGCAGGAACGCCTTGCCAGCGGGCAATTCGACCTCGATCTCCCCCTGCTCGCGCATGCGGGCCAGCACCTGACCGGCGTAGGCGTTCTCGGGAGTGGCACCAATTTGCAGCTCCAGCACGCCCGGGCGGGTCGGCGAGTTGGCGATGGAGAAGGGGCGCTTGTCCGAATCGCTCATCACCACCAGCAGATACTGGCCCGGCTTGAAGCTGATCGCTTGCTGCGGCGTCAGGGCCACATGCCAGATGGTGTCGACATATTCGCGCAGTTCCTCTACGCGGCATTTGATACGTTGCATTCTTGTCCTTGTGGCGGGCTCGCTCGGCCCGCTTCGCTCATTGTTTCACTATGGAGTGACGACCAGCAGCCCTGGCCCCGTCAGTCGAGAATACTCAAATCAGTGCGGATCGCATCACTTTTTGCAGCAAAGCTGTCATGTTTGCCTCATCCGAGGATATTGAGCTCATCCCAGATGGCATCGACCTTCTGCTTCACCGCCTCATCCTGCACTATGGGCTGACCCCACTCCCGATTGGTCTCGCCCGGCCACTTGTTGGTGGCATCCAGCCCCATCTTGGAACCGAGGCCAGAGACCGGCGAGGCGAAGTCCAGATAGTCGATCGGCGTATGCTCGATCAAGGTGGTGTCCCGTGCCGGATCCATCCGGGTGGTGATGGCCCAGATCACATCCTTCCAGTCGCGGGCGTTGACGTCGTCGTCACACACCACCACGAACTTGGTGTACATGAACTGGCGCAGGAAGGACCAGACCCCCAGCATCACCCGCTTGGCGTGGCCCGGGTAACGCTTCTTGATGGTCACCACCGCCATCCGGTAGGAGCACCCCTCCGGCGGCAGATAGAAGTCCACAATCTCGGGGAACTGCTTCTGCAGCAGCGGTACGAACACCTCGTTCAGCGCCAGCCCCAGCACCGCCGGTTCATCGGGCGGACGGCCGGTGTAGGTGCTGTGATAGATGGCATCGCGCCGCTTGGTGATGTGGGTGATGGTGAAGACCGGGAACTCGTCCACCTCGTTGTAGTAACCGGTGTGGTCGCCATAGGGCCCTTCCGGCGCCATCTCACCCGGCTCAAGATAGCCTTCCAGCACGATCTCGGCGCTGGCGGGCACCTCCAAATCGCAGCTGATGGCCTTGATCACCTCGGTACGGCTGCCGCGCAGCAGACCGGCAAAGGCATATTCGGAGAGAGTATCCGGCACCGGCGTCACCGCGCCGAGAATGGTCGCGGGATCGGCGCCAAGCGCCACCACCACCGGGAATCGCTCACCGGGATGGGCCTCCTGCCACTCGCGAAAATCGATGGCACCGCCACGATGATCCAGCCAGCGCATGATCAGCTTGTTTTTGGCGATCTTCTGCTGGCGATAGATGCCGAGGTTCTGGCGCTTCTTGTAGGGGCCACGGGTGATGGTAAGGCCCCAGGTGACCAGCGGCGCCACATCGCCGGGCCAGCAGTGCTGGATCGGGATCTGGTCGAGATCAACCGCATCGCCCTCCTGCAGCACCTGCTGGCAGGGCGCGGAAGAGAGGCGTTTGGTCGGCATGTTGAGCACCTGCTTGAAGATCGGCAGCTTCTCCATCAGCTCCTTGAATCCCTTGGGCGGCTCGGGCTCCTTGAGATAGGAGAGCCAGACCCCAACCTGACGCAAGGCGCCCACATCGGGCTGGCCCATGCCCATGGCAACCCGATCCGGGGTACCGAACAGGTTGGTCAGCACCGGCATGGTGTAGCCTTTGGGATTTTCGAACAGCAGAGCCGGGCCACCCGCACGCAGGGTGCGGTCGCTGATCTCGGTCATCTCCAGATAGGGATCTATCTCGCGGGTAATGCGCTTGAGTTGTCCGTTTTGTTCCAGCTGCGCGATGAAATCACGCAAATCCTTGTATTTCATGCAAGTTCCCAACCAGGTTCAGGAGGTCACGCATTATAACCCTGGCTGCCCATCGGGTGTACCCGAATCGGGTAGCAGACTCGGTGCAATGGGTGGCATGTCACGCTGGCCGAGGCGTCTGGCCAGCGCAGAGAGCAGTTGGGGCTCGTCCACCTCCATCAACAGACCGGCCACCAGCGCCCCGTATTGGCGGTTGGAGAGCTCCGCCAGCAGGTATTTCTGGGCTTGCGGCGGCAAGGGGGAGAGTGCGCTCAGCTGGCGCAGGGCGGCTCCCTTCAATCCCTCATTGCCACTGGCGGCAATCAGCAAATCGCTGGCAGCACTGCCGTGATGGAAGCGGTTGATGGTAGAGAGTGCACGCAGCGCATCCTGATCTGCCGGCCGCCGCCACAGCATGCTATAGAGTGCCGGTTCCCCGGTGCGCTGCAACAGATGGAACAACAGGTGATTATCGGGCAGATAGATATTCTGGCTGGCCAGCGCTTGCGCCTCCCGCATCCAGATCGGTTGCGGCAAGGTGTCGAGGGCCAGCAACAGGGCTTGCTGCTGCATGGCGAGATCGGGGTTACTGCTGTAGTAGATGGACTTTAGCTGGAAGCTGCCCTGGGCAAGCTGCTGCCGATAGCGCTGCATCAGTGATTGCAGCTGCCACTCCCCCAGCAGCTGACGGGCCTGCGCGGCAAAATCATAGACAGGTTGCTGCACCAGAAAACCGTCGACCTGCTGCTCCATGAGCCACTCGGGTGCCTTGTCGGCCTGAGCCTCGACCCACTGTTGCAACGCAGGGGATGCAGGGGAGGTAGCGGGAATATCCCGCAGCAGCTGCAACAGCAGGAACTCCCGCCGCTCGCGACTCAGGGTCGCCAGCAGAGAGTCGATGGCTGCAAATTGCCCCTCCTGCAGACGGCCCGCCAGATAGCGCTGGTGACTCTGCAACGTCTCGGCTGTCACCGCGATCGGAGCACTCTGCGCGCAGGCTGGCATTGAACTCAGCAACCCCAGCAATAACCAGAAAACAGGCTTCATGACGTCTCCATCCATGTGACATCGGGATCTCATACTACTAGGGCGACCGGAAAACAGATAAACAAAAACCGCGACCATGGCCGCGGTTTCGTCATTTTTTGACCGGACTTACTTCTGCTGGCGCCGCATGGCGTCGAAGAACTCGTCGTTGGTCTTGGTCATCGCCAGCTTGTCGATGAGGAACTCGATACCGTCGATCTCGCCCATCGGGTGGACAATCTTGCGCAGGATCCACATCTTCTGCAGCTCGTCACCTGAGGTGAGCAGCTCTTCTTTACGGGTGCCTGAGCGGGTGATGTCGATAGCCGGGTAGACGCGCTTCTCGGCAATCTTGCGCGAGAGGTGCAGTTCCATGTTGCCGGTACCCTTGAACTCTTCGTAGATAACCTCGTCCATCTTGGAGCCGGTATCGATCAGCGCGGTGGCGATGATGGTCAGGCTGCCGCCCTCTTCAACATTACGCGCGGCGCCGAAGAAGCGCTTGGGACGGTGCAGGGCGTTGGCATCCACACCACCGGTCAGTACCTTGCCGGATGACGGGATAACGGTGTTGTAGGCACGGGCCAGACGGGTGATGGAGTCCAGCAGGATCACCACATCTTTCTTGTGCTCGACCAGACGTTTGGCCTTCTCGATCACCATTTCGGCAACCTGAACGTGACGGGAAGCAGGTTCGTCAAAGGTGGAAGCGATCACTTCACCTTTCACCATCCGCTGCATCTCGGTTACTTCTTCCGGACGCTCGTCGATCAGCAGAACGATCAGTTCACAGTCCGGGTGGTTGTAAGCGATGCTCTGGGCGATGTTCTGCAGCAGCATGGTCTTACCGGCCTTGGGCGGCGCCACGATCAGGCCACGCTGGCCTTTACCGATGGGGGAAGCCAGGTCCAGTACACGGGCGGTGATATCTTCGGTAGAGCCATTACCCCGTTCCATACGCAGACGTTCGTTGGCATGCAGGGGGGTAAGGTTTTCAAACAGGATCTTGTTGCGGGAGTTTTCCGGACGGTCGTAGTTGACCTCATTGACCTTGAGCAGTGCGAAGTAGCGTTCGCCCTCTTTCGGTGGCCGGATCTTGCCGGAGATGGTATCGCCGGTACGCAGGTTGAAGCGGCGGATCTGGCTCGGGGAGACGTAGATATCGTCAGGGCCTGCCAGATAGGAGCCGTCTGCACTGCGCAGGAAGCCGAAACCATCGGTCAGGATTTCCAGCACACCGTCGCCAAAGATATCTTCACCGCCCTTGGCGTGCGCCTTGAGGATTGCAAAAATAATATCTTTCTTGTGCGCCCGAGCCAGATTTTCCAACCCCATGGATTCGCCAAGCTTGACCAGCTCGGACACAGGAGTGTTCTTTAATTCAGTCAGATTCATAGTGGTGAAAGTCTGTAAGCAAGGATTGAAATGAGGAGACAGTCTGCTGGATTGATGCTGATCGGATTTGATTGCCAGGCTGTGGTTAGCAAAGAGTCAGGCAAAAAGGTTAGCAAACGAGCGATAAACTAGCACCAATCGGGATGAGCGTCTAGGTGATAAAACACAAGGAGCGCATTATTGCAATGCGCTCCTCTTTAATTATTACAGGTTGCCGTCCAGGAACTCTTTCAGCTGAGTCTTGGACAGTGCACCGACCTTGGTCGCTGCCACTTCGCCATTCTTGAACAGCAAGAGGGTCGGGATACCACGAATGCCGTACTTGGGCGGAGTATCAGAGTTATGGTCGATGTTCAGTTTGGCTACGGTCACGCGACCTTCGTACTCTTGGGCAACTTCTTCCAGGATCGGGGCAATCATCTTGCACGGACCACACCACTCGGCCCAGAAGTCGACCAGAACGGCGCCATCGGCTTTGATTACATCTGCCTCGAAGCTGGCATCGCTCAGCTGAACAATCTTGTCACTCATCTCCAACTCCAGTCAGTAATTAAGGCTTTATTGACATATCAACAAAGGCAATAGTTGCCCTATTTGAAATGATCCTGTTTATTATTGCAAGCCTAACCTGATAACCTACCGCCATGAGCAAAACACACTTAACGACCGACAAATTCGCCCAAATGGGCCTCGAACCCGAAGTTCTGGCTGGTCTGGAATCAAAGGGATTTCACTATTGCACGCCCATCCAGGCACTGTCTCTGCCACTGCTGGTAGAAGGTCATGACCTCGCCGGTCAGGCCCAGACAGGAACCGGCAAAACCATTGCCTTCCTGGCCGCGACATTCAACTATTTGCTGACTCACCCGCTGACCAAGCCCCGTCTGGTTAACCAACCCAGAGCCATCATCATGGCACCCACCCGGGAACTGGCAGTACAGATCTATAATGATGCCGACAGCATCGCCGCTTCTACCGGCCTGAAACTCGGCCTCGCCTACGGTGGCGAAGGCTACGACAAGCAGCTGGCCGTGCTGGAGCAGGGCGTCGACATCCTGATCGGCACCACAGGCCGCATCATCGACTACTTCAAGTCCAAGGTGATCGATCTGAGCAACATTCAGGTCGTGGTACTGGACGAAGCGGATCGCATGTTCGATCTGGGCTTCATCAAGGACATCCGCTTCCTGTTCCGCCGCATGCCGCCCGCGACCGAGCGTCTGAGCATGCTATTCTCCGCCACCCTCTCCCTGCGTGTGCAGGAGCTGGCCTACGAACACATGAACCACCCAGAACATGTGCAGGTTGAGCCGGAGCAGATGACCGGCGTGCGGATCAAGGAGGAACTGTTCTACCCCTCCAATGAGGACAAGATGTTGCTGCTGCTCTCCCTGATGGAAGAGGAGTGGCCGGAAAAAGCGATCGTCTTCGCCAACACCAAGCATGTCTGTGAAGACGTCCATGCCTGGCTGGAAAACGACGGCCACCGCGTCGGTCTGCTGACCGGTGACGTGCCGCAGAAAAAGCGGATGAAGATCCTCGAGGATTTCACCAAGGGTGCGCTCGATATTCTGGTCGCCACCGACGTGGCCGCCCGTGGTCTGCACATCCCTGACGTGACCCACGTCTTCAACTATGACCTCCCCGACGACGCCGAAGACTATGTACACCGTATCGGTCGTACCGGTCGTGCCGGCAAGAGCGGTCACTCCATCAGCCTGGCTTGTGAAGACTATGCCTTCAATCTGCCGGCCATCGAGGAGTACATCCACCACGCCATTCCGGTCAGCAAATATGATCGCGAAGCGCTGCTGGATGACGTGACCCCGCCGAAACGGGTGTTCCGCAACCGTCAGCCGGTGAACCGCAACATGCGGGATCGTCAGGGCGGTGGCAACAGCAACAACCGTCGTCGTCCGCCGCGCAAGAGCTAAGGACAGGCCCGTTGCACAACTCGCCTCTCTATGCCGCTATCGACCTCGGCTCCAACAGCTTTCATATGCTGGTGGTGCGCGAGGTTGCCGGTGCCCTGCGCACCGTCGCCAAGGTCAAGCGCAAGGTTCGCCTCGCAGCCGGGCTCGATCCGGAATTTCGTCTCAGCCGTGCCGCCATGGAGCGAGGCTGGGACTGTTTGCGTCTCTTCTCCGAACAGTTGCAGGACATTCCGGCCGACAACATCCGGGTGGTGGGCACCGCAACCTTGCGACTTGCCACCAACGTCGATGAGTTCCTCAGCGAAGCGGAACGGGTACTCAACCACAGCATCGAGATCATCTCGGGCGAGGAAGAGGCCAAGACCATCTATGAAGGGGTCTCCTGGACCTCTGCCGGGGAAGGCAACCGGCTGGTGATCGACATCGGCGGTGCCAGTACCGAACTGGTGATTGGCGAGCACAGCGAAGCGAAACTGCTCAACAGCCTGCACATGGGCTGCGTCACCTGGCTCAACAATCACTTTGGTGATGGCGAGCTCTCCGAAGCCCGTTTCGAGCAGGCGATTGCTGCCGCCAAGGCGGTGCTGGAGAAGGTGGCGGAAGATTACCGCGCCCTCGGCTGGCGTACCTGTGTCGGCGCCTCCGGCACGGTACAGGCGCTGCAGGAGATCATGCTGGCGCAAGGGAAGAGCGAGCGGGTCACCCTGCCGAAACTGCAGGAGCTGATGGGTCAGGCCATCGCCTGCGGCAAGCTCGACCGGCTGCAACTGGAAGGGCTGGCGGCCGAGCGGCTGACCGTGTTCCCCTCCGGCCTCGCCATCCTGATCGCCATCTTCGAAACCCTCGATATCGAGAGCATGACCCTCGCGGGTGGCGCCCTGCGTGAAGGACTGATCTACGGTCTGCTTGGCAACAATCACGACTGTGATGCCCGGGATCGCACCGCCGACAGCCTGATCAGCCGCTATCAACTGGATAAAGAGCACGCCGAACGGGTGCGCGATACCGCCGTCGAGGCGTTCAACCAGCTGCAACCGGCCTGGCGACTCTCCAAACGCTACGGCCGCCCAATCTTGCGTTATGCCGCCCTGCTGCACGAGATCGGCCTCTGTATCGAGTACAAGAAGGCGCCGCAACACGCCGCCTACATCATCGACAACATCGACATGCCGGGCTTTACCCCTGCGCAAAAGAAGCTGTTGTCGGCCCTGCTGTTCAACCAGCGGGACGAATTCAAGCTGGAACCACTGGAGAAACAGGGTGCAGTCACCGGTCGTCAGGCGATCCGGCTGGCCCGTATCCTGCGCATCGCGCTGATCCTCTGCATGCGCCGTACCCAGGGCACAGTGCCCAACTTCACCCTGCAGGCAGAAGAGGAGTCACTGACCCTGACCCTGCCCAAGGGCTGGATGGATGAACACTACCTGCGCGCCAGCGAGCTGCGCTTTGAAGTGGAACGCCAGCAGAAGATGGGCTGGCCGACCCGCGTACAGGAAGCCTGACTCAGCAACCTGCCTGTTTTGGAGCCGATCATGCCGGATTATCAACCCATCAGCTGCGATCTCTACGACTGGCTCGAAATTGCTGCCAGCTGGCAACTGCCGGTGACCCTCACCAGCCGCGATGGTCGCCAGCGGGATGACAAGATCCGCACTATCGAAGCCAGCGAAGGGGTCGAGTATCTGTTGCTGCACAGTGGCGAGCGGCTCAGTCTGGCGGATCTGGCGACCCTGCGCCTGAACTGGCAAGGGGAAGAAATGCTGATCCGCTTCGCGCCAACCAACTGAATCCAATACGAAAAAGGAGGGCCAACATGACGTTGGCCCTCCTTTTTGCATCTGCGGCTCACACCGGCCGTTAACCCGCTGCCAGCGCCGCCATCACATAGACATCGAAGCGGTTGCTCTTGGTCTCAATGGCCATGCTGGGCTTCTGTTCATTGAGCCAGCCGGCGTAGTCAGGGCGTTTCACCACCACCCGCTTGTTCGCCATCTTGAGCGCGGCAGGCAGCAGGGCATCCGCATCAAGATCCGGCCCCACCAGCGACTGGAACACCCGCATCTCCTTTTTCACCAGCGCCGACTTCTGCTTGTGGGGGAACATGGGGTCGAGGTAGATCACCTCGGGCCGCTCCGGCAGCGCCAGCAAGTTGTCCACCGCCGGGCCTTGCAGCAGGTGCATCCGCTCACTGACCCAGGGGCCAATCTCGGGATCCTGTTCCGCCCGCGCCAACCCGTCCTGCAACAGAGCAGCCACCACAGGGCTGCGTTCGATCAGGGTCACCTTGCAACCGAGGGAGGCGAGCACGAAGGCATCGCGCCCCAGCCCGGCAGTGGCATCCACCACGGTCGGTGTGGCACCGGCCTTGAGCCCCACCGCCTTGGCGATGGACTGACCGCGACCGCCGCCAAACTTGCGACGATGTGCCACCGCCCCTTCCACGAAGTCCACATAGACGGCTCCCAGCTTGGGCTCATCCAGCTTGCGCAGCTCCAGTCTCTCTTCAGTCAGTACCAGCGCAAACGGAGCCGGAAACTCCACGTCGGCAAGGCGTAAACGCAGGGCGTCGAGCTCGCCATCACGGGCGGGGACTTCACTGAAAACCTGAATATGGGGCATAGGAGGCAGACTCATGGCACGTACAGAAGCGGCCATGATAACAGAAGCGGTGGATCAGCTCACGACAGTGAGGTTCATCCCCTGACGGTTAAGGGCGAGGTAATCGATGAGATCGTCATAGGCCAGCGGGCGGCTGAGCAGATAACCCTGGGTGAAGGCGCACCCTTTCTGGCAGAGGAAGTTGAGCTGCTCGCGGGTCTCTACCCCCTCGATCACCACCTGCATGCCGAGGTTGTGCACTATGTTGATGATGCCATCGAGCAGCATCCGATCCTGCTCGTTGAAGGGGATATGGCGCACGAAGGAGCGGTCGATCTTGACCAGATCTACCGGGAAGGTGCGCAGATAGTTGAGGGCCGAGTAGCCGGTACCGAAATCGTCGATGGCCAGCTTGCAGCCCGCCTCGCGCAGGGCATCGATCCGCACTCTGTGCTGATCGCTGCTCTCCATCAGCAGAGATTCGGTGATTTCGATGACGATGTCGGCAGGATCGAGCCCGAAGTGCTGGATCACCTTAAGCCACTCACTCGCCTCGGGGTCGATGGTCTGAAACTCCATGGTGGAACGGTTGATCGACATCTGCAGATCAGGGAAACCGGACTGCTGCAACCGCGCCAGATCCCGGCACGACTGCCACAATACCAGCGCCCCCAGCCCCTGAATCAGGCCCGCCTCTTCCGCCAGCGGAATGAACTCGGCAGGGGAGACCTGCCCCCAGTGGGGGTGATACCAACGCACCAGCGCCTCCAGCTTGGCGACTCGTCCGCTGCGATTGTCCCAGATCGGCTGGTAGGCCATGGTCAGTTGCTCCAGCTTGATCGCTTCGGCCAAATCCTGCTGCATCTGGTGGCGCTGGCGCACCTCTTCCCGCATGGATGAGCAGTAGGCACCGAGCAACCTTCCCTGCCGCTTGGCCGCAAACAGCGCCTGTTCGGCATTGCGCAGCAGCTCGTCGCTCTCGCTGCCATCGACCGGGCAGAGGGTCATGCCGATGGTCGCGGTCACATAGAGGTGCTGGTTGGCCAGCATAAAGGGGCGGGCGAAGCTGCCGATCACCTGCTTGGCAAACACCTCGGCCTGACGGCGGGTGACGATGCCGGGCACAAGGAACGCGAACTCATCGCCACCGATGCGGGCCACCAGATCTTCAGTGCGCACACGGCTCACCAGTCGATCCGATACCTCCCGCAGCAGGGCATCGCCAGCATGGTGATCCATGCTGTTGTTGACCGCCTTGAAGTTGTTGAGGTCGAGCACCATGAGCGCGAAGCGCTCGCCCCGCTCGCAGAAGCGGGTGAGGCAGCGGCCAAACAGCCAGCGGTTGGGCAGGCTGGTAAGGTTGTCGTAGTTGGCCTGGGTCGCGATCTTCTGCTCGGCCACCTTGGTCTGGGAAAGATCGCTGAAAATGGCGATATATTGCTGGATTTTGCCGGCTTCGCGCAGGGTGCTGATCATCAGCTGCTGCGGATAGAGCTTGCCGTTCTTGCGCTTGTTCCACACCTCGCCACGCCACACCCCCACCCGCTCCAGCGCATGGTACATGTCGGCATAGAAGGTCTGATCGTGCAGCCCGGACTTGAGCATGCTGGGACGCTGGCCCCGCACCTCGTCGCTGCTGTAGCCAGTGATCTGCTCGAAGGCCGGGTTGACCGAGATGATGCGGCTGTCGGCATCGCACACCAGAATGGCCTCGGAGAGGTTGTCGTAGACCCGGTGAGAGAGCTTGAGCTGCTCCGCATGACGCTTGAGGGGATCGATATTCTCCAGCAGCACCATCAGGTAGTCCGGCTGCTGCTGCTCGTCGCGGATCAGGGTGACAGTTACCCGCCCCCACAGGATCTCGCCCCCCTTGCAGAAGTAGCGCTTCTCCTGGGTGAAACTGCTGCGCTCGCCGCGCCGGATCTCTTCGTAGCACTCAAGGCTGCGCTGCCAATCCTCCGGGTGATTGATGTCGGAGATGGATCGATGAAGCAGCTCGTCGAGGGGATATCCCAACATCTTCTCGATGGCCGGGTTGGCCCAGAGAATACGGCCGGTGAGATCGAGCTTGCCGATCCCCACTGGGGCCTGAAACAGCATGCTCTGCAGCACATGGGGGGTATCAGGCAAGAGTTGTGGCAGCTGGCGTTGCAGCATCAGCGCCAATTCGCGACCGGCCAGCGGCCCCAGCAACCGGAGCAGCCCCATCACCTTGGTCATATTGGCCTGCGGCTGACGATAGAGCAGGCAGCAGATGCCTATGGTCTCGCCATCCGCATCCTTGAGGGCGATCCCGGCGTAGGCCTGGGCCTGCCACGCATCGGCAAGCGGCATCGCGGGGAACAGCTGCAACAGACGATTGCTGAACCAGGCTTCCCCCTCCTGCCAGGTAATGGCATCGGGAGAGTCAGTCAGTGGCAGCGTCAGGGTATCGGGGTCAAGAGAGGAGGGATGGGCAGCCTGAACCGTCAAGTGGGTAGCATTTGATTCCCTGCTGGCGATCAGGACGACATCAGCCATCACAGCAGCGGCGATTTCACTCACAAAGGTATCGAAATATCCCTGGCCGCTCGAATGAGCCAGACTTGAGATGATTTGATAGACGGAATCGAGTGCTCGCCTCATGGCAAGTGGCTTTCTCTCCTTGAAGGTTAGAACACGACTCTACTGAAGAGCTGTGAGCAGTGCAAATATGCAATCAGCAAGATATTAAAAAGCCTTGAAAAAAGGGACCAAAAGGTCCCTTTTTGTCGCAGAAATCACGACTCGATCCCACTATGCCGCAAAACAGTGTACCTGCTTGAAGCTCACACAGGCGGCGGGTCAGGAATCTCAGGCAGCGATCCCGCTGTGTCGCAACAGTGCATCCACCTTGGGCTCACGGCCACGGAAGGCTCGGAACAGCTCCATCGGCTCCTTCGAGCCCCCCTTCTCCAGAATATTCTTCAGGAAGGATTGGCCGGTCGCCGGGTTGAAGATCCCCTCCTCCTCGAAGCGGGAGAAGGCATCGGCAGAGAGCACTTCGGCCCACTTGTAGCTGTAGTAGCCCGCCGCATAGCCGCCCGCGAAGATGTGGGAGAAGCTGTGCTGGAAGCGGTTGAACGCCGGTGGCGTCATCACAGCTACCTGACTGCGCACCTCATCCAGCAGCGCCGGAAGCTGCGCCGGATTGGCCGGATCAAACTCCTGATGCAGGCGGAAGTCGAACAGAGCGAACTCCAGCTGGCGCAGCATCTGCATGGCGGCCTGGAAGTTGCGGGCGGTCAGCATCTTCTCCAGCAGATCGGCAGGCAGCGGCTCGCCGGTCTCGTAGTGGCCGGAGATAAAGGCCAGCGCCTCGGACTCCCAGCACCAGTTCTCGAGGAACTGGCTCGGCAGCTCTACCGCATCCCAAGCCACGCCGTTGATACCGGCGACACCGGCCACATCGATGCGGGTCAGCATGTGGTGAATGCCGTGGCCAAACTCATGGAACAGGGTGACCACTTCGTTATGGGTGAACAGTGCAGGCTTGCCATCCACCGGGCCGTTGAAGTTGCAGGTCAGGTAGGCCACCGGCTTTTGCAGCGAGCCATCCTGACGGTAGCGACGACCCAGACAGACATCCATCCAGGCCCCGCCCTGCTTGTGCTCGCGGGCGTAGAGGTCGAGGTAGAAGCTGCCGCGCAGCTCGTCGTCGGCGTCGAAGATGTCGTAGAAGCGCACATCCGGGTGCCAGGTGTCGATACCGAGGCGCTCGCGCACCT
The DNA here is from genome assembly GCF_051920165.1 of Aeromonas sp. 11P. Lineage (NCBI taxonomy): Bacteria > Pseudomonadati > Pseudomonadota > Gammaproteobacteria > Aeromonadales > Aeromonadaceae > Aeromonas > Aeromonas sp. 11P. Next base: position 2,919,531 of record NZ_JBQBDJ010000004.1, on the reverse strand, counting down.
TCATGCCGAACACCCGCTTAACCACTTCAAACAACCCCTTCACCACCTTGCTGGCGGGGAAGTAGGGACGCAGCTGCTCGTCGGAGATGGAGAATTTGTGCTGCTTGAGCTTCTCGGCGTAGTAGGCGAGATCCCAGCCGGCCAGCTCGCTCTGACCATGCTGTTCGGCGGCGAAGGCGCGGATCTCCTCCAGCTCGGCCTTGCCTTGCGGCAGGGATTTGGCCGCCAGATCGGTGAGGAAGCTCACCACCTGTTCGGTCTTGTCCGCCATCTTGGTGGCCAGGGAGAGCTCGGCATAGTTGGCAAAGCCCAGCAGCTGGGCCAGTTCGCGGCGCAGGGTGAGCAGCTCACTCATGATGGCGGAGTTGTCCCACTTGCCCGCATTGGGGCCCTGATCGGAGGCGCGAGTGGTGAAGGCTTCGTACATCTCGGCGCGCAGCTCGCGGTTGTCGGCATACATCATCACCGGCAGATAAGAGGGGATATCCAGGGTGAACAGCCACCCCTCTTTGCCCTTGAGCTCGGCCATCTGACGGGCAGCGGCACGCACGCTGTCGGGCAGACCGGCCAGTTCGGCTTCATCGACCACCAGCTTGTTCCAGCCCTGGGTCGCATCCAGCACGTTGTTGCTGAAACGGGAGGCCAGCTCGGAGAGGCGGGCCTGAATTTCTCCGTAACGCTGCTGCGCCTCAGCAGGCAGACCGATGCCGGAGAGGCGGAAGTCGCGCAGGGTATTCTGGATCTCCTTGCGCTGGGCACCGCTCAGCAGCGGGAAATCATCGCTCTGGGAGAGGGCCAGATAGGCCTGATAGAGCCCTTCATGCTGACCGACATAGGTCTGGAATTCGGAGAGCAGCGGCAGGCAGGCGTCATGGGCCTCGCGCAGCGCTTCGCTGTTGAGTACGGAGTTGAGGTGGCTGACCGGTGACCAGATCCGTGACAGGCGGTCATTTACCTCTTCCAGCGGGGCAATCAGGCTATCCCAGGTATGGGGATCACGCTGGGCCAGCACATCGCTGATCTTCTGCTTGCAGTCAGCAATCGCCTGAATCACGGCAGGCTGAACCTGCTCCGGCTTGATCTGGCTGAAAGGGGGCAGCGAATCCATTGTCAGCAAAGGGTTATTCATCCCGGTTACCTCTTGTTTGGTCTTGAACAGACCGCTTTAGCAGCTCTGTATGGCTTTCTAACATGTGGCCAAGCCACGCAATAATCAAGCGGGAATCCACCTCTCGGCACTGTTTTCGCCTCTTTGTGAACTCAAACACCTCTCTGCCAGATACTGGACGGCAACAGCATGAATAATGGGTACTTTTTTGCTCTTTTTGCAGCTTTTTCAACTCTCGAATCACTAGGCTGCAGACCAAATACACTCAACAAAGGAGTAGGTCACAGCAGTGTATCTCTGGCCCTTTCCATGCTGGGAAAATAACTAATCAACAAATTAATAACCAAAACAAATCATACACATACGTTGATTAATTTGTTTTTAAGTGCATATCATAAGCAGCCTGTTACTCAGGTCACTTGATTCTCTGTGCTGCACAGAAATCGGGTGAAAAAGGCAAAGCGACCCGAAAGGGCGCGACGCAAAGCCACCGGTCTAAGGGAAAACACCTATGACAGCGGGGCTGCCCCCGGGAGCGTTCGGCCATAGCTGTACGCTCCGTTTGTACTGTATGGAGATATCAAGATGAACAAATTGAAGTTATCCCTGCTGGGCTGTCTGCTCGGCATGGGCACCCCCATTGCATATGCCGCCAGTGCCGGTCAGGCGATGGTCAACCCCCAGTCCGGCGTGGTGGTCGGCTATTGGCACAATTGGTGTGACGGCTCAGGCTACAAGGGCGGTATCGCCCCCTGCGTCAAGCTCGATCAGGTCAACCCGCAATACAACGTGGTCGATGTCTCCTTCATGAAGGTCTATGGCAGCGATCCCATCCCCACCTTCAAACTCGACCCGGCTATCGGCATGAGCGAAAGCCAGTTTATCGAGCAGATCGCCCAGCTGAACCGTCAGGGCCGTTCCGTGCTGCTGGCGCTGGGCGGTGCCGATGCGCACATCGAGCTGCGCAAGGGTCAGGAGCAGGCCTTTGCCGACGAGATCATCCGTCTGGTGGAGACCTATGGCTTCGACGGGCTGGATATCGATCTGGAACAGGCTGCCATCACCGCCGCCGACAACCAGACCGTGATCCCGGCGGCCCTGCGTCTGGTCAAGGATCACTACCGCACCCAGGGGAAAAACTTCCTCATCACCATGGCGCCGGAGTTCCCCTATCTGACCCAGACAGGCGCCTACATCCCCTATATCCGCAATCTGGAAGGGTACTACGACTGGATCAACCCCCAGTTCTACAACCAGGGTGGCGACGGTATCTACATCGATGGTATCGGCTGGATTGCCCAGAACAACGATGCCCTGAAAGAAGAGTTCATCTACTACATGGCGGATTCGCTGAGCAACGGAACCCGCGGCTTCTACAAGATCCCCCATGACAAGCTGGTGTTCGGCATTCCGACCAACATTGACGCCGCCGCCACCGGCTATGTGCAGGATCCGCAGAAGCTCTACAACGCCTTCAACCGCCTGAAGAGCGAGGGGCAACCACTGCGCGGCGTGATGACCTGGTCCATCAACTGGGACATGGGCCGCAACGCCGCCGGTCAGTCCTACAACGAATCCTTCATCAAGAGCTACGGCCCCTTCATCCACGATCAGGAGATCACTCCCCCGGACGACAACGGCAAGCCGGTGTTCAGTGGCCTGAGCGATGCCCGCATCAAGCAGGGCACCGCCTTTGATCCGCTGGCCGGTGTCAGCGCCAACGACAAGGAAGATGGCGACCTGACTGGCCAGATCCAGGTGGAAGGCTCGGTAGACAGCCAGCGCATCGGCCTCTACCCCCTCACCTACAAGGTGAGCGATCGCGACAACAACGTCACCGAGCAGGTACGCACCATCGAGGTCTACAGCATGAAGCCGGTATTCAGCGGTGTCACCGACACCACGCTGGAGCTGGGTACCCCCTTCGATCCGATGACCGGCGTCAGCGCCCACGATGAGGAAGATGGCGACCTGACCGCCCAAATCAAGGTCAGCGGCAGCGTCGACAGCAAGGTCGGCCGCTACACCCTCACCTATCAGGTGAGCGACAGCGCCGGTCAGCAGGTAACCCAGCAGCGCAACGTAACCGTCAGGGAGCAGGGCGCCATCTGTCAAAACAGCTGGGATGCCAAGAAGACCTACGTTAGCGGCGACATCGTCAGCCACAACGGCAAGAGCTGGCGCGCCGAGTGGTGGACCCAGAACGACGAGCCGGGTACAACCGGTGAGTGGGGCGTCTGGCGCGTACAGGGCGATAGCGACTGTGACGGTGGTAGCAAGCCGCCGGTGATCGGCAGCAGCGACTTCACTGTTAGCGCCATGACAGGCGAATACACCATCGTCAACGGTCAGGTCAGCATCAGCTTCAACGTGACCACCGCCAACCCGGTACAGATCACTGCGACTCTGGAACAAGGCGGCCGCAGCCACGGCACCACCAGCAGCAAGGTAAACGGCACCAGCACCCTGGTGCTACAGGGCAGCAATGTCACCGATGGCAGCTACGACGTGGTTATCACAGGTCTGGCAGATGGCCAGCAGCCGGTGGTACAGCGCTTCCCGGTTGCGCTGACTGAAGAGAGCAGCGGCGGTGGAGAGGGTGACTACCCGGCCTATGCCCCCAATACCAGCTATCAGGCCGGTGATCGGGTCAGCAATGCCGGTGGCAACTACGAGTGCAAACCCTGGCCCTACAGCGGCTGGTGTGGCGGCTCGACCAGCCACTATGCGCCGGGTACCGGCACTGCCTGGAGCGATGCCTGGTTCAAGCTCTGACCTTGCCCCAACCTCGACCGGGGGCCGACAGGCCCCCTCCCCCATATTCTGCCCGTCGGCCACCCTGCCGATGGGCAGGATGCGCGGACCCGGAAGGGTTAGCGCACCTCTCTGTTTACATGCTTGCCAACCATAAAAATATCCAACAACCAGGATAAGGAAATCAACATGCCAAGAACCACCAAGCTTGCCACCCTGCTCGGTCTGCTGCTGTCGGCCCAGGTCGTGGCCGATGAGCGCGAACAAGCCTATTTCAAACAAACCTATCAGGATCACTACGAGCAGATGACGACGCGCCTCGCCGCGCTGCATCAGAGTGCGGCTGACGAGCAGAACGTGATCATCAAGGATGGCAAGCGCCACCTTGCCATCAATGGCCTGCTCTACCCGCTGACGGCGGACAACCACATCCTGTTCGAGTTTCCCAAACCCCACTTTTTCGACGAAACAGCCATTCGTAACGTCTTTGATTTCTTTGATGAGGAGTGGGAGCTGACCTGGTACGACGGTGGGGTCGTTGCGGTCAACAAGCGCTTTGGCAACTATGACTACGGCAACGGCTGTCTGCTGGAGTACTTCCCCCACGGCCAGATCCAGAATGGCGAACGCACCCGTGTGGTGATGGAGACCAGCTCCTGCAGCGTCAACTCGTTTGCCACCTCGCTGCAATATCTGGACAAAGGCGAGGAGCTGACGGCCGACCAGCTGGGGCTGGACGCCAGCCTGATCACGGCGGTCGAGCGCTATCAGGATCGGCTCTATGTCAGCCAGAACGGCAATCCGGGCCATGTGGCCATTATCGATATCCCGAGTCGCCAGCGGATTGGCGAGATCCGTGGCACAGAAAGCGGCAGCGCCATGGCCTACAACCAGGTCAGTGAACTGTTTGTCCGGAACAACCTGCTCTACGTGGTCTCGCGCTACTCGCACCGTGTCGATATCTTCGATCTGGCCGACGAGCATCGCCATGTCACCACCCTGGGAACCGGTCGGGATTCCGGCAGCAACAGCCTGCACCGTGCCCAGGCCGTCTTTGCCAATCAGGACTACGTGCTGGTGGCGGATGCGCTGAGCGAGATCAAGGTCTACCGCCAGCAGGATGTGACGCCGGAGAATAACCTCAAGACCCCCATCGCCGGTCGGCTCGCCTTTGAAGGAAAATACAGCCACCGTCTGGTGCAACTCCATCAGGTGGGTGACTATCTCCTGGCCCATACAGCCGGCAAAAACTACTACATCTATGACCTGCGCAAACTGGCTGATGCCATCGCCAGCAACACCCCGCTGGCGCCTGAGCAGGTGATCGCCGACAGCAATCTGCAAAAAATCGACATGGATGGCGATCGGCTGGTGGTGAACTTCAAGGACCGCATCGAGTGGCATGATGTCGATACCCTGATCGCCAACGACTTTCTGTTCAAGAACCCGACCTTTACTGTTCGGGATATCAACCAGCAGCCCGTGGCGGCACTGAAAGATCTCCAGCTGGCGGGCTCGGCGCTTTTCACCGCCAACGAGCGCGGTCTGGGTTTCAACCAGCTGCTGAGCAAGGAGATCAGCTTCACGTCCGACGAGCAGTTGACGGTTCGCCCGCTGATCTTCGATCAGCTGATGCCGGCCGCCGTCAGCTACATACTGCGCAATGACGAACCCTACGAGGTGCTGATCGATCGCGCCCAGCGTTCGGTCAATATCAACTCGCTGGTCAAGACCGAGCTACTTGATAACGACACGGTGCGCATCACCAACTATGCCGCCAGAGAGCTGCATGACATCAATATCGAGTCGCGCCTGAACGGCATCAACAAGTGGCTGCTCCTGGGCCAGCTCGATCGCCTGCCCGCCTATGCCCAAATCACCCTGCCACTGAGTGCCTTTGGCGAGCAGGGACGCTTCAGCAGCGCCAGCCGCGATGGTGTGTTTGATCTCAACAACCTGCTCGACAACAGCATCAGCCTGCCTGCCCAGTTCGAGCACAGGTTCAGCTCCAACTCGGATCCGTTCGCCCAGAAGCTGGCACGCCTCAAGCCAAGCTGGAACGTGCGCTTCGCCACCAATACCAGCGGCTCCTGGCGCCCCATCAATGCCCTCTACGCCCGCGAGTGGCTGATCATCGCCACCAACCTGGCTTACATGGTCTCGACCGAGGAGTTCAAACACGTCTGGTACAACTTCAAGGCGGTGAACGGCTATGAGATGTTCGGCAATGGCGGTAACAGCTATGTGCCGAACGGGATCTTTACGGCGGCCGATTATGACTACTACTACCACAGCCTGCTGAAACGCCCCTACCTCAACCTGGGGATCACCGCCATGGGCGGCGGACTGGGGAGCGGTAGCATCACCGGGGTCGATACCTTTAACTTTGTCAGCCACTACTACGGCAGTTGGGGCGTCATTGCCCATGAATTTGGCCACGGCTTCGATGGAAAGTCCTACAGCCATGAGAGCGCGTTTGCCCGTGGCAGCCACGGCTGGCATCCCCTAATGACAGGCATGGCCAACTACCATATCCGCAAGGGAGACCTGCCCTATCTGGACGATGATCTCAACGGCTTCCACAAGCCGGAAAACGACATCTATCGCTACAACTCGGTCAACCAGGGGGCTCGCAAGCACCGTGCTGACAGCCACATGTACTACACCGACCACTACTTCATGCAGTTCTCCACCATGCCGCAGGGCTGGGTAGCCAACGGCAGTGGCTTCAGCGCCGGGCAGCTGGAGGCCCTGAACAATCAGGAGCGGCTGCTGATGGGCTGGATCCCCAAGGAATCGGAGAAACGCAATCTCTGCCGTTTCACCTTCCAGGATGGCGAACAGTACTACGGCTATGTCGAACAGCAGGCTGACGGCCTGTACTGCGATGCAGGATCCCAGATCCTCTATCGTCAGCCCGATGGCCAGTTGGTGCCGCTGGTCTCTGCCCTCAACCAGTTTGACTGGTTGTCGCTCCACCACAAGGGCAAGCTGGATCAACCGGTGCTGCACCAGAATGGTCGCCAGCTCTGCTACAAGGATATGGCGGGCTTTTACGGTATCGGCTTCATCAATGACAACAACCAGTGCACCCAGCTGCCCAACGTCTATCAGGTCAATGGCAAACACTGGATGACCAGCTCAGGCTGGATCGGTCTCACCTATCTGAGCGGAGACTTCGTCCTGCCCACTGCTGGTAGCAGCAGCGACTTCACCGTTACCGATCTGGCGTCCGAATATCTCGTCGTCAACGGCGCGCTCGACCTCAACCTGACGCTGACCACCGCCAACCCGGTGACCGTCACCGCGACCCTGTTGCAGGATGGCAATCCGGTCGCTACCGGCAGCGCTCTGATCGATGGTCAGGGTTCCCTGCAGCTGACGCAGTCGGACCTTGCGGCAGGCAGTTACGAGCTGCTGCTGGCGGGCATGGCAGAGGGGAGCAAACAGGGCTTCGAGCGCCGCTTCCCCCTGGCGTTGGTGGAACAGGCTCCGGGTGGTGACAGTAACGGTGGTAACGGCAGCTATCCGGCCTATGTTGCGGGCACCGCTTATCAGAGTGGCGAACGGGTCAGCAATGCCGGTGGCGACTACGAGTGCAAACCCTGGCCCTACAGTGGCTGGTGTGGCGGCTCGACCAGCCACTATGCGCCGGGTACCGGCAGCCACTGGAGCGATGCCTGGATCAAGCTGTAATCATCCGCTCGCTACAAAAAGAGAGCCATAACGACAGAGGGGGAGCCATCGGCTCCCCCTCTCGTTTATCTCTTCAACCCGACTTAGCGGGCATCTTCCTTCAGCCACTGCGCTACGCGCTTGGCGAAGTAGGTGAGGATGCCGTCGGCCCCGGCCCGCTTGAAGCAGAGCAGGGACTCCATGATGCACTCCTTCTCTTTCAGCCAGCCGTTCTGGATCGCCGCCATGTGCATGGCGTACTCGCCACTCACCTGATAGGCAAAAGTCGGCACGCCGAACTGATCCTTCACCTGACGGATCACGTCCAGATAGGGCATGCCCGGCTTGACCATCACGCTGTCGGCCCCTTCCTGAATATCCAGTGCCACTTCGTGCAAGGCTTCGTTACTGTTGGCCGGGTCCATCTGATAAGTGGCCTTGTTGCTCTTGCCGAGGTTGCCGGCAGAACCGACCGCATCGCGGAACGGGCCGTAGTAGCAGGAGGCGTACTTGGCGGAGTAGGCCATGATCTGGGTGTTGATGAAGCCGTTCTCTTCCAGCGCTGCGCGGATGGCGCCGATGCGCCATCCATCATGTCGGACGGCGCGACTATATCGACCCCGGCCTCGGCGTGGGAGAGCGCCTGCTTGATCAGAATTTCGGTGGTGATGTCGTTCAGCACATAGCCTTCGTCATCGATGATGCCGTCCTGACCGTGGGTGGTGAACGGATCGAGCGCCACGTCGGTGATGACCCCCAGCTCCGGGAAGCGGGCCTTGAGAGCGCGCACAGTACGCTGGGCCAGCCCGTTCGGGTTGTAGGCCTCTTCCGCCATCAGGCTCTTGCTCTCCAGCGGGGTCACTGGGAACAGGGCAATGGCAGGCACGCCCAGCGCCACCAGCTCGGCAGCCTCTTCCAGCAGCAGATCGATGGAGAGACGCTCCACCCCCGGCATGGAGGGAACGGCTTCACGGCGGTTCTCTCCCTCCAGCACGAACACCGGATAGATGAGATCGTTGACGGTCAGTACGTTCTCGCGCACCAGACGACGGCTGAAATCATGTTTGCGCAGACGGCGCAGGCGGCGGCCCGGAAAGGCGCCCGGAAGAGTTGTAGCCATGAATCACTCCTGGAGAGGAAGTTGGAAGAACGCGGCGGAGGTGGCCCGGGTATGGGCCAGCAAGGCCTCGGGCGCTTCACCACGACAGGCCGCCACCACCTGGGCGATGTGCGGCAAAAAAGCTGGTTCGTTGCGTTTCGGGCGAGGTTTCAGATCCCGCGGCACCAGATAGGGGGCATCGGTCTCGATCATCAGCCGACCGGCCGGAATACGGGCCACCTGTTCGCGCAGCAGCTGGCCGCGGCGCTCGTCGCAGAGCCAGCCGGTCACCCCGATATGCAGCCCCAGCGCCAGACACTCGTCCAGCTCCTCGTCGGAACCGGTGAAGCAGTGCAGCACGGCTCCCGGCAGTTTCGGCAACCAGGGACGCAGGATCTCGATAAAACGGGCGTGGGCATCGCGACAGTGGAGAAACACCGGCATCCCGAGCTCGGCAGCCAACGCCAGCTGGGCGTCGAACACTGCGTCCTGTACCGGACGGGGGGAAAAATCGCGGTTGTAGTCGAGGCCGCACTCGCCGATGGCGACCACCTGCGGCAAGGCTGCCAGCTCGCGCAAGGCGGGCAGGGTCGCCTCATCGACACTCTTGGCATCGTGAGGGTGTACCCCGGCGGTGGAGAAGCAGTAGCCCGGCCAACGGGCGGCCAACCCGGCGCTCTCGCGGCTGCCAGCCAGATCGGTACCGGTGAGGATCAGCGCTTCCACTCCGGCGGCGCGGGCACGGGCCACCAGCTCAGGCTGTTCGCCGGCGAACTGGCTGCTGGTCAGGTTTAAACCGATATCGATCATGGATTGAGACGTTCCGAACAAAAGGAATACATATCAGGTATTTGAAAACCATCTACCGAATGGGGTCTTACCATACGCCTCGAACGGGAGCATGAAAAGAGGAAGGGAGCCTAAGCTCCCCTCGTTCTGCTATTCCTGCGGACTTAGTCATCCTCTCGCCGTCCGGCAAACAGGTGACGAACAGAGCCTCAGCTCTCCACATCCGGTTGTTCCTGTTGCTCTTCATCCTCTTTCTTCACGTAGAAGCGGGCGAAGAACAGACCAATCTCCCACAGCGCCCACATCGGAATGGCGAGCAGGGTCTGGGAGAAAACGTCAGGCGGCGTCAGCAGCATGCCGACCACAAACACCCCGACAACGACGTAGGGACGTTTCTCCTTCAGGTTTTGCGGTGTGGTCACGCCGGTCCAGCAGAGCAGTATGGTAGCCACCGGAATTTCGAACGCCACCCCGAATGCGAAGAACAGGGTCAGTACGAAGTCCAGATAGCTGGCGATGTCGGTCGCCACCGTCACCCCGGCAGGGGCGGTACTGGTGAAGAAACCGAACACCAGGGGGAACACCACGTAGTAGGCGAACGCCATCCCTGCATAGAACAGCAGGGCACTGGAGACCACCAGCGGCATGATGAGCCGCCGTTCGTGCTGGTACAGACCGGGGGCGATAAAGGCCCAGGCCTGATAGAGCAGATAGGGTATCGCCACGAAGAAGGAGACCACCAGGGTCAGCTTGATCGGCGTCAGGAAGGGGGTCGCCACATCCGTCGCGATCATGCTGGTCCCTTCCGGCAGCTGGCTGAGCAGCGGCTGGGCCACGAAGTCGTAGATGTTGTTGGAGAAGTAGATCAGCGCCAGAAACACCACGAGGATGGCGGTAATGGAGCGCAGCAAACGGGTTCTCAGCTCAACCAGATGGCTGATCAGGGGTTGTTCGGCCTGACTCATGGCTTCACCTCCCCTTTTACTGCGGAATCGCTGACCGGCACCGGCTCGCTCTCCCGCTGGCTGTTGACCGGCGGCACGTCGTGGCTCAGCTGCACTGCAGGCTCAACCGGCGTGGCAGGCTCAGCCTGGGCGACCGGCTCGGGGCGTGGCGGACGGATCTCGTTCTCCACCTGATAGGGGCGATTGACCGACTGGGCCGCCGCCTTGAGCTGTTCGATAGACTCCTGCAGCTCGGGGCTCAGGTTGCTCATCTGCAACTGTTCCGCCTTCTTGAGGTCGTTATGCAGCTCTTGCAACTTGAGCTCCTGCTCCAGCTCGGACTTGACCGAGTTCGCGGTCGAACGAATGAGGCGGATCCAGTGGGTAGCCGTGCGGATGGCAACCGGCAGCCGCTCGGGCCCCAGTACCACCAGTGCTACCACACCGATAACGACCAGCTCCCAAAAACCGATATCGAACATGGCTTAGGCCTGGTCTTTGTCTTTCTGTTTGGCGGTCTCACTGCTCTGAGTGGCCGCTTCGTTCAGCTGTTTCGGGGGAAACTCGGCATCTTTCTGCTCGGCCTTGGCATCAGCCGGCTCGTCGGAGAGGGCTTTCTTGAACCCTTTGACCGCCGCACCCAGATCACCGCCAATACCGCGCAGTTTCTTGGTACCGAACAGCAGCACGACGATGACTGCAATGATTAACAATTGCCAAATACTGATACCACCCATGATTTTCTCTCCAGAACAGGCGCCTGACGGCGCGGTTGTTGATTAATGGGAACGGGTTCGCAACCAGCCGACCAGCCAGCAGAGGGCTGCACCGGCGAGACTGGCTTGTCCCCACTCAATGTGTTGTTTTTGGGTCAGCAAGAATACACCCGCCAATAGCAGGCTGGCTCCAACCCCTAAGAGGTAGCGGGCCTGCCCCTGCCGACGGCTGTGACGGCGGAACTCGGCAAACATCTGGTCGAAATGACGCTGCTGATGACGGGTCTGACGCAGGGTCTCATAGACCAGTTCCGGCAGCTCCGGTAGCTTCTCCGCCCAGAATGGCGCCTTCTCCTTGATAGCGTTCAATACCGACTTGGGCCCCACCTGTTCGTGCATCCAGTTTTCGAGGAACGGCTTGGCGGTCTGCCACAAATCGAGCTGCGGGTAGAGCTGACGCCCCAACCCTTCCACATAGAGCAGGGTCTTTTGCAGCAGCACCAGCTGCGGCTGCACCGTCATATGGAAGCGGCGGGCAGTGTTGAACAGATTGAGCAGCACGTGACCGAACGAAATTTCGGAGAGCGGCTTCTCGAAGATGGGCTCCAGCACAGTGCGGATGGCGAACTCGAACTCGTCCACCTTGGTGTCTGCCGGTACCCAGCCCGACTCCACGTGCAGCTCCGCCACCCGGCGATAGTCGCGGTTGAAGAAGGCGAGGAAGTTCTCCGCCAGATAGCGTTTGTCTTCCCGATTGAGGGTGCCGACGATGCCGCAGTCGATGCCGATCCAGAGCGGGTTTTCCGGATGTTCGTAAGAGACGAAGATGTTGCCCGGGTGCATATCGGCGTGGAAGAAGCTGTCGCGGAACACCTGGGTGAAGAAGACCTCTACCCCGCGCTCGGCCAGCAGCTTCATGTTGGTGCCGTTGGCTTCCAGCGCAGGAATGTCGGAGACCGGAATACCGTAGATCCGCTCCATCACCAGCACCTGCTCGCGGCAGAGATCAGTGATGATTTCAGGCACATAGAGCGCTTCGGAGCCGGTGAAGTTGCGGCGCAGCTGGATGGCGTTGGCCGCTTCGCGCATCAGATTCAGCTCGTCGAGGATGGTCTTGCGATACTCCTCCACCACCTCGATGGGGCGCAGTCGTGCACTCTGGGGCACGAAGCGCGCCACCAGACGGGCCAGCGCCTGCATCAACCGCAGGTCAGCCTCTATGACCGGCTCGATATCGGGACGGATCACCTTGATAACGATCTCGCGGCCACTCTCCTTCAGGCGAGCAGTATGCACCTGCGCGATGGAAGCCGATGCCAGCGGCGTCTCGTCGAAGTCGTCAAACAGGGTTTCGATGGGACAACCCAGGCTCAGCTCGATCTGCTGGCGCGCCGCCTGACCACAGAAGGGGGGCACCCTGTCCTGCAGCAGAGCCAGCTCCTCGGCAATGTCCGGCGGCAGCAGGTCGCGGCGGGTCGAGAGCATCTGGCCAAACTTGATGAAGATGGGGCCAAGGGCCTCGAAGGCGAGGCGGATGCGGGCACCGCGGCTGAGATCCGGTTGTTTGTTCTTGAGCCAGAACAGGGAGCGACGGGCCAGACGACCCGGCCAGGGTTGATAGCGGGCGGGCACCAGTTCGTCGATGCCCTGCTCCAGCAGGATGGTGATGATGCGATAGAGGCGTTTGAACTCCTTCGGGGTCATCAGGTCACCTGCTGTTCGAAGCGAGCCAGCCGCAGTTCGACGGCCTTGAGCTGCTGGGCAAGCACCTCGACGTCATCGTTGAAACTCGCCACTTCCAGCGGGCCGGGAGCGAGGCGGGCCTCTTCGGTCAGATATTCCGCCAGCTGGCTGCGGGTGCGGCACAGCTCGCGGCCGACCAGGCGGCGCGCCTGACGGGCACCACTGAACAGGGTGTGGGCCAGCACGTCGCCGGTATAGCGCGACAGCTCCTCCTCCCAGTCGATATCCAGCTCACCAAGCAGCACGCTGAATGCCTGTACCAGCTGGGGATCACCGCTCAGATCCAGCTTCTCCTCGCGGATATAGCGGGTCAGGGCGGACGGGTCTTTCAGCAGACCGAGGGCGGTCAGCGACAGGCTGAGCACCGCATCGGCCTCCCCTTCATGCTGGGCCAGCATATCCAGCCGACGCTCGGAGAAGACAAACCAGAGCGGCTTGAGTTCACGCAGCTCCAGCTTGAGCACCTTGCCCACCAGTTTGCGCAGCCGCTCCGGGCTCTGTTTGTCCAGCGCCAGCAACTGGTTGAGGCTGGTTTCGATCACCGCGGTGACCATGGCATCCATCGGCATAGGCAACCTTAAAACTTGTAACCGCGGTGCAGGGCGACCACACCCTGAGTCAGATTGAAGTACTCCACCTGCTCGAACCCGACATTTTCCATCATGCCAGCCAGGGTTTGCTGATCCGGGTGCATGCGGATGGACTCTGCCAAATATTTGTAGCTTTCACTGTCGTTCGCGACGATTTCGCCCATTTTCGGCAGCAGTTTGAAGGAGTAGAGATCATAGAGCTTGGCGATCACTTCACTGACCGGCTTGGAGAACTCCAGCACCAGCAGACGGCCCCCCGGCTTGAGTACCCGGAACATGGAGGCGAGCGCCTTGTCCTTGTCGGTGACGTTGCGCAGGCCGAAGCCGATGGTGATGACGTCGAAGTGGTTATCCGGGAAGGGGAGCGCCTCGGCATTGGCCTGCACGTAGGAGACGTTGTTGGCGACCCCCAGATTGCGCAGCTTGTCGCGGCCCACTTTCAGCATGGAGTCGTTGATATCCGCCAGCACCACCTGACCGGTCTCGCCGACGATGCGGGAGAACTTGGCGGTCAAGTCACCGGTACCACCGGCCAGATCCAGCACCTTCTGGCCCTTGCGCACACCGGAGCAGTCGATGGTGAAGCGCTTCCACAGGCGGTGGATGCCGAACGACATCAGATCGTTCATCAGATCATACTTGGCTGCCACCGAATGGAAGACACCTGCTACCAGAGTTTCCTTCTCGGTCGCGGCCACGGTTTTAAAGCCAAAATGCGTTGTCGTTGCTTGTTCTGACATCCCTTAAACACCCATAGAGCAAAGAATGGCCGCCAGTTTACCAGAGCCACTGGCGTCCGGACACCTTAAACCCGGCTCGCAACCAACTGCATGCCCAGCACAACCATGGCCAGACAGAGGAAGAGATTGAGCGCGATATTGAGCAACGCTTTCAGATAGGCGCCATGTTGGGCCAGCACTACCGTATCGAGGGCAAAGGAAGAAAATGTGGTCAGGGCACCGAGGATCCCCACCATCAGCAGCGGCTTCATTGGATGTTCGACGATATGGCCGTGGCTGATGAGGGCGTAGGCCACCCCCATGATGAAGGAACCCACCACGTTGACGGCCAGCGTCCCGTAAGGAAAGTGGCGCCCCAGCAGCAAGGCCATCAGTTCGGCAATCCCAAAACGAAGGCAGGCGCCGATGGCGCCCCCTGCAGCAACATAGAACAAGGTTTGCATGGTGTCACTCCCTCAGGGTCAGGCCGCCATTATGTCGCAATGGCGGCCCTTGTGCCCAGAGGCGGAACTAATCGTCATCCAGCCTGATTGAAATCTCAGCGGCGAAAATCGATCGGCTCGGGCTGACCCAGCACGATTTCGGTCTGGGCCGGGCGGGTCTGGGCAATCACCTTGCCGTGGCGGATCGAGTAACGCACCGGCACCTGACGGCGCACCGCATCGAAGCCGTTCTCGGCGGGCAGGATCAGCAGGTTGGCCGGTTTGCCCACCTCGATGCCATAGCGATCCTGCACATTCAGGGTGCGGGCGCTGTGGCTGCTGATCAGCTTCAGACCGTCGTTGATCTGCTCGTAGCCCATGATCTGGCAGACATGCAGCCCCATGTGCAGCACCTGCAACATGTTGGCAGTACCCATGGGATACCAGGGATCGAACACATCGTCGTGGCCGAAGCAGACGTTGATGTTCGCCTCCAGCATCTCCTTCACCCGGGTAATACCGCGGCGTTTGGGATAGGTATCGAACCGCCCCTGCAGGTGAATGTTCACCAGCGGATTGGCCACGAAGTTGAGGTCCGCCATCTTCAGCAGACGGAACAGGCGGGAAGCATAAGCGCCGTTGTAGGAGTGCATGGCGGTAGTGTGGCTGGCGGTGACTCTATGACCGATACCCCGCTCGTAGGCGAGAGTCGCCAGCGTCTCGATGAAACGGGACTGCTCGTCATCGATCTCGTCGCAGTGCACATCGACCAGAACCTGATACTTATCCGCAAGATCGAAGATGTAGTGCAGACTTTCGACCCCATATTCCCGGGTAAACTCGAAGTGGGGGATCGCGCCAATCACGTCAGCCCCTAGCTTGAGCGCCTCCTCCAGCAGTGCCTTGCCGTTGGGGTAGGAGAGAATCCCCTCCTGCGGGAAGGCGACAATTTGCAGCTCGACCCACTCTTTCATCTCCTCCCGCACCTCCAGCATCGCCTTGAGCGCCACCAGATTGGGATCGGAGACATCGACGTGAGTACGGACGAACTGGATGCCGTTGGCAATCTGCCACTTCAGCGTCTGGATGGCACGTTGCTTCACATCCTCATGAGTCAGCAGCGCCTTGCGCTCGGCCCAGCGCTCGATCCCCTCGAACAGGGTGCCGGAGAGGTTCCAGCTCGGCTCACCGGCCGTCTGGGTGGTATCGAGGTGAATATGGGGCTCGATAAAGGGCGCGATGACAAGACCGCCCTCCCCGTCCAGCACCCGACCGGCGACGGCATGTTCGTCATGGGGTTCGATGGCTGTGATGACCCCATCCTGACAACGGATCTGCCACAACCCTTCCCGATCGGCCAAACGAATATGTTGAATCAGCATTTGTTAGCTTCCTGTACCAGAACCGGCCGCTGGGTGAGGCGAACCAGAATGAAATAGGTGAAGGCGGCGCCCAATACCGCGTTGAGTGGCACTATGCCCGGCAGCCACTTGCCGACAGCCACCCCGACTGCCGTGGCGACCAGCGCCTGCCAGCGCACCGTCTCGAACTGCTGATCGGCAAATTGACGGTAACGCTCACGATTGAGCAGGAAATCCATGATGATAATGCCACCGATCGGCGGAATTGCCGTACTCAAAAAGGCCAGCCAGCCGACAAAGTTGTTGTAAAGCCAGAGGGCGCAAGCCGTACCGATGAGGCCGTTGATCACGCTGAGGGGCTTGCTCTTGAGACCGGTAATATTGGCAAAACCGAGGCCGGAGGCGTAGAGAGCGTTGTCGTTGGTGGTCCAGATATTGAGGCCCAGCACCAGAATGGCGGGGATCAACAGCCCCTGCATCAGCATCACTTCCGAGATATCGGCCTGCCCCGTTACCGCCGCACCAGCTGCACCGAAGACGAACATTAGCGTGTTGCCCAAAAAAAACGCCACCATGGTAATCATGACGGCGCCCCAGGGTTTGCGACCAAAGCGGACAAAGTCGGCGGTCAGGGTTCCTGCACTGATAAAGGAACCGACCACCATGGTCAGCGCCGTGGTGAACTCGATGGGATTGCTTGGTTGTACCTGCTGCAGTGCAGCCATGCCACCGGTCGAGGTCACCGCCAGCCAGACCGAGTAGCCACCGAGCAGGGCGATAGCCGGTACGGCCACAAAGCTCAGCACCATCAGGGCGGAGATCCCGAAGTAGACGGTCACCGTCATCAAAATGCCCGAAATGGCGATCAGCCAGTTCACATCTATGCCGGTCGCCTTCTGCACCGGCAGGGCAAACATCGCCACGCCAACGCCAAACCAGCCAACCTGAGTGCCGCCGAGCAGCAGGGATGGCAGCCAGGAACCTTTCACCCCAAAGGAGTAGCGCGCCAACAGATGGGTAGAGAGACCGGTTGAAGCACCAATATAACCGAGACAAGCTGTGTAGATCCCCAGCAGCAAGTTGCCGATCAGTACCGCCTTGATGAAATCATTGAACACCAAGCCGGTGCCCAGCGCACCACCGGTCCACATGCTGGCAGAGAAGAAGGTCAGGCCGAGCATCACCAGCATCAGCGAAAGCACACCTTTGCGCCCTTTGGCGGGTACCGCCCCCAAACAGTATTCGTTATCCTGCGCCATGCTCTCTCTCCACGTAATAGGCAAAACGCGCCGGATTTTACATGTAAAACGTTTTACGTCAATCAATCATGGTTAAATATCTGGATAAAACCATCAATAGCAGTCAAATGAGTAACGCATTAGGACTAAAACCAGCAGATAAACAGTGTCTGCTGCAAGCAGAGGGGGTTGCGGGAATAGGGAATGTAAGGGGATATCACAAAAATGACAGATGCAGAAAAGCCTCCCCTTTCAGGGAGGCTTTCTATTTAATGGTGCTGATACCCAGAATCGAACTGGGGACCTCATCCTTACCAAGGATGCGCTCTACCGACTGAGCCATATCAGCACACTAACCGGTAAAGACCACGCTGGGCGTAATCTTGAAATTGGGTGCCTGGCAGTGTCCTACTCTCGCATGGCGAATGCCACACTACCATCGGCGCTACCGCGTTTCACTTCTGAGTTCGGCATGGGATCAGGTGGTTCCACGGCGCTATGGCCGCCAGGCAAATTCTTCAATCTGTGAAAGCTGATGTAAGTAGTTTCGTATTCGTTACAAGGCTCGAAACACTTCTTGGGTGTTGTATGGTTAAGCCTCACGGGTAATTAGTATGGGTTAGCTCAACACATCGCTGCGCTTACACACCCCACCTATCAACGTTGTGGTCTCCAACGGCCCTTTAGGACCCTCAAGGGGTCAGGGATGACTCATCTCAGGGCTCGCTTCCCGCTTAGATGCTTTCAGCGGTTATCGATTCCGAACTTAGCTACCGGGCAGTGCCACTGGCGTGACAACCCGAACACCAGAGGTTCGTTCACTCCGGTCCTCTCGTACTAGGAGCAACTCCCTTCAATCATCCAACGCCCACGGCAGATAGGGACCGAACTGTCTCACGACGTTCTGAACCCAGCTCGCGTACCACTTTAAATGGCGAACAGCCATACCCTTGGGACCGACTTCAGCCCCAGGATGTGATGAGCCGACATCGAGGTGCCAAACACCGCCGTCGATATGAACTCTTGGGCGGTATCAGCCTGTTATCCCCGGAGTACCTTTTATCCGTTGAGCGATGGCCCTTCCATTCAGAACCACCGGATCACTATGACCTACTTTCGTACCTGCTCGACCTGTCCGTCTCGCAGTTAAGCTGGCTTATGCCATTGCACTAACCTCCTGATGTCCGACCAGGATTAGCCAACCTTCGTGCTCCTCCGTTACTCTTTGGGAGGAGACCGCCCCAGTCAAACTACCCACCAGGCACTGTCCGCGAGCCCGATTCAGGGCCCTGCGTTAGAACATCAAACATACAAGGGTGGTATTTCAAGGACGGCTCCAGCGCAACTGGCGTCACGCCTTCAAAGCCTCCCACCTATCCTACACATGTAGGTTCAATGTTCAGTGCCAAGCTGTAGTAAAGGTTCACGGGGTCTTTCCGTCTAGCCGCGGGTACACCGCATCTTCACGGCGAATTCGATTTCACTGAGTCTCGGGTGGAGACAGCATGGCCATGGTTACACCATTCGTGCAGGTCGGAACTTACCCGACAAGGAATTTCGCTACCTTAGGACCGTTATAGTTACGGCCGCCGTTTACCGGGGCTTCGATCAAGAGCTTCGCTTGCGCTAACCCCATCAATTAACCTTCCGGCACCGGGCAGGTGTCACACCCTATACGTCCACTTTCGTGTTTGCAGAGTGCTGTGTTTTTGATAAACAGTCCCAGCCATCTGGTCACTGCGACTCCCAACTGCTCCATCCGCAAGGGACTTCACTGTCAAGAGCGAACCTTCTCCCGAAGTTACGGTTCTATTTTGCCTAGTTCCTTCACCCGAGTTCTCTCAAGCGCCTTGGTATTCTCTACCCGACCACCTGTGTCGGTTTGGGGTACGATGACTTGTAATCTGAAGCTTAGAGGCTTTTCCTGGAAGCAGGGCATCAATGGCTTCCACACCGTAGTGTGTTCGTCTCGTGTCTCAGTGTTGTGTCTGCGGATTTGCCTACAAACACCACCTACGCACTTTCACCAGGACAACCGTCGCCTGGCCCACCTAGCCTTCTCCGTCCCCCCATCGCAATTACAAGTCGTGCAGGAATATTAACCTGCTTCCCATCGACTACGCCTTTCGGCCTCGCCTTAGGGGTCGACTCACCCTGCCCCGATTAACGTTGGACAGGAACCCTTGGTCTTCCGGCGAGGAGGCTTTTCACCCCCTTTATCGTTACTTACGTCAGCATTCGCACTTCTGATATCTCCAGCATACCTCTCGATACACCTTCGCAGACTTACAGAACGCTCCCCTACCACTCACACATAAGTGTGAATCCGCGGCTTCGGTGCCTGGTTTGAGC
>NZ_JBQBDJ010000004.1:2772500-2895000 GCF_051920165.1 Aeromonas sp. 11P | reverse complement strand
GGCACGATAGGGGTAGACCGGCTCGATCCGTTGCAGCGGCATCAGCATGTCACCTGCGCCGATACCCGCTCCCTGCTGCTGTCCGTGGTAGTTGCCACTCAATACCGGTGCAGTACTGGTCGCCACACCGGGGGCATAGACCTGCACCGCACTGAGGCTGGAGACCAGATCCAGACTCGGCTCAACGGCCGCCAAGGGGGCTGCAGCGGGCATCGGCAGCGGTGTCGAGGCCAATGCAGCGGGAGGCTCTGGCAGAGGCTCGGGTTCCTGCGGTACCAGACGCTCGCGCACCTGCACCTCGGTCACCTCGTTCTGCATATTGATGACGATGGGCTTCTGCTCGCTCGCCACCTTCTCGCCCCGGGGCGGTTCAACCAGGGTGGCCATGAACAGCAGGATGCCCAGGCTGAGGGCAATCCCCAGCCCCAGGCTCATCAGCTTGTATTTCATTTCGGCGCCACCGCCACGGCGATATTGGCGATGCCTGCCGCCTTGGCCTCATCCATCACCCGCACCACCTTCCCATGGGGCACTCGCTCGTCGGCCTGGATCACCAGGCTGGCATCGGGCTGCTCCGCCAGCAGGCGGGCGATGGTGGCCTGTACCCGCTCCACATCGATCTGCTTGCGGTCGAGGAAGATCTGACCCTGAGCCCCGATCGCCAGCATGATGCTGGAGGATTTCTGCGCCTTGGCCTGACTGGCCTGGGGCCGGTGCACCTCGAGCCCGGCTTCGCGCACGAAGGAGGTGGTGACAATAAAGAAGATCAGCATGATGAACACGATATCCAGCATGGGGGTCATGTCGATCTGCACTTCGTCACGCTGGCGTTTGGATTGCCGTCTCATTGCATTACCTTCTCTTCTCGCAGGCCGTCCCGGGTCTTGGCCAGCGCACGCTTGGCCTGACTCTCGAGCCGACTGAGTAACAACACGCCGGAGAGTGCCACCACCATGCCTGCCATGGTGGGGATGGTGGCGCGGGAGATCCCGCCCGCCATGCTCTCCGGGTTAAAGCGGTTGGCCGCGGCCAACGCATCGAATACGCCGATCATGCCGGTCACAGTGCCCAGCAACCCCAGCATGGGGCAGAGCACCACCAGGGTGCGGATGAAGATCAGATGACGGTTCAGTTCCAGCTCCGCCTGTGCCAGCCAGCGGCTGCGGATCGCCCGAGCGTGCCAACTGTGGCGCTCGCTGCGGGCCTGCCAGCGACCGAGCAGCTGTTGCTGCAAGGGGCCAAAACCCAGATTGAGGTAGAGCAGCCGCTCGATCATCAAAATCCACATCAGCACCAGCAGGGCCAGAATGACCCAGAGCACAGGGCCGCCACGGCCCATGAAACTCTGCAGCTGTTGCCAGATGTCGAGCATCATGCTGCTCGCTCCATCCCGCCGTTATTGCTCTCGGCGCGCTCGGCCAGAATGCCGGCTACCTGCTGCTCCAACACATTAGAGAGCTCGGTGAAGCGCGATTGCAGCAGGCTGTGGGCCAGGATCAGCGGAATGGCCGCCACCAGACCCTGTACCGTGGTGACCAGCGCCATGGAGATGCCGCCCGCCATGATCTTGGGATCGCCGGTGCCAAACTGGGTGATGGCCTGGAAGGTGCCGATCATCCCGGTTACGGTACCGAGCAGACCCAGCATGGGGGCGATGGCCGCGATCACCTTGACCATGCCGATACCGCGCTCCATGCGAGGAGTCTCCTGCAGGATCGCCTCATCAAGACGCAGCTCCAGGGTCTCCATGCTCAGCTCGGGGTGTTTGTCCGCCACCGTCAGTACCCGGCCGAGGGCGTTGTCGGCGTGATACTCGCCGCTCTTGAGCTGGCGGCGCACCAGAGTCAGTTCGCGGGAGAGGCTCCACAGCCGTACCGCCGCAATTCCCAGACCGATAGCGGCCAGCAGAACGATAATGGCGCCGACCTGACCACCTTGCTGTACCTGCTGCCAGAAAGTGGGCGCTTGCGCCAACATCGCCAGCAGAGCGCCATGAGAAGGATCCAGCGGCAGCGCTTCCCCTTCCTGACCCTGATAAGCGGCAACGGCAGAGAGCACGCTGCCGGGCAGACCCAGTACCGGGCTCAAGCCTTCGGCGGTCGGTTGCAGGAAGCCGTCACTCCCCAGCAAGGCAAAGCTGCCAATCCGGGTCAGCGACTGCTCGCTGGCAGCCCCCTTTGCATCGAGCACCTTGCCGTTGAACCGGGCAATCCGGCCAGATTCGCGGATCTCCTGCAGCAGAGTAGCAGGCAGCAGGGCGAGGGCGGCACGATCCGGCACCTGTTTATCTTGTGCCATGGCTTTCAGCGGGGCGAGACGTTCCGGGTACTGGCCCTCGACGGCGGATTCGCTCAGCAGCTTGACTGCATCGCTGGCGCCCTGACGGGTGACCGCGAAGATCTCGTTCATGTCTCCGGAGGCTTGCTCCCACTGTGCGTTGAGCTCGACCAGCTGCTTCTCGTTGCTGGCGAACTTGCCGGCCAGCTCCTTGCTCAGGCGCTGGGCCTCGGCCAGTCTGGCGCGGGCAGTGCCGAGCTCCTTGGCAACGGTCGCCAGATCTTGCTGAGCCTGCTGTTCACGAGCCTGTTCCTGCTGCTGCCACTCATCGGCGACAGCGGCGTTGGTACCGCAGGAGAGGGCAATAAGGAGGGGGAACCACTTCATGGTGACTCTCATGATTGGGCCTCCTGACTGCGGCTGACAGAGAGGGGGACATTGAGCAACTGGGGAACTTTCTTGTCGGCGGCCACATCCATCGCCTCGGCGATAGGGGAGAGCCACTGGCTATCGAGGGCTTGCCACAGCTTCGCCTCGGCAGACCAGCGCCATGCCTGACTGCGATCGGCCGTCATTGCCAGCAGGGAGACCCGACCCAGCGCCAGCACATCGACCCGACGCGGAGCTCCATCCAGCTCCAGCTCGGCGGAATAGCTGTCCATCCGGCTGCCATACTCGGCTTCAATCTGATAGGCCTGCAGCAGCTGACGGAATTTCTCTGCCTCGCTAACGTCTGCACGGGCCAGGGTCGCTTTCAACTGTTCAACCCGCGCCAGCCGATCTTCCTTGCGCAGCGGGATGTCGTTTTGCACCAGCTGTTCCAGATCTGCCTGCATCTGCAGCATCAGCGGGATCAAGCCCTGACGGGTCTCTTGCACCGCTTCCAGCTGCTGGCTCAATTTCCCCAGCTCATTTTGCTGATCGGCCACCAGAGATTGCATGTAGCGGTTGTAGGCTTCGAGGTCACGCAGTTGCAGCTGGGCATTTTGCAGCTCCAGTCGTGCGGCAACAGCGGCATCGGCGGCTTTTTCCACCCGCTGCTGGGAGGCTTTTCCGGCAGCTATGCTGTTCTTGAGGGCGGGAGCAACCAGCTCATCCCCGATGGCAGCAAAGTGGACTGACAGTGGCAGCAGGGCCACACCCCATAATTTGTTCATTGAAATACATCTTACTAATGATAACTATTATCATTATCTCAAATGCAGGGCGGACTGGCAACGAGAGGATTTTCTTGGCCTTTATGCACAAAAACAGGATAATTTTTAAGCACGCACGGAATAAGTGGCGCCAATAGCCACCGCACAAATATAAATAACGAGAAAAAATCTTTTCGATCAGTGTGATAGAGATCGAAAAAGGAGAAAGTAATGCTCAACGATGCGATCTGGGAACATATAGACAAGTTCACCAAGGCAACAAAAACCAGCGATATCCAGCAACTGCTGGAGCGCTTCAGTCATCAAATGGGCTTCGATTACTTTCGGCTGCTGATTATTTTCCCCATCAGCATGCAAAAATCCCACGTGGCACTGTTCAACAACTGTCCGACCACCTGGTTTGACGCCTATAGCGAAAACCAGTATCTGACCCAGGATCCGGTGGTCTATCTGGGGCTGAAACAGACCCAGCCGATCTTCTGGAACAAGCTCGACTGCGACTCGCCCTGGCTGCCCAGCGCCAGCCGCGACGTGATGAACCTGGCGGCCGATTTCGGGGTACGCAATGGCGTCTCCTTTCCGCTGCACACCCCACAGGGGGAGCACGGCATCCTCTCATTCATCACCAAGGAGAAATCCAACTCCGACCTGATGTTTGAAAATGTTCCGCTGCTTTCGTTCTGCGCCAGCTACATCTTCAACTCCGCACTGCAACTGATCAAAAGCAGACCTGATATGATGAAATACCTGACCGAACTGTCGGATCGGGAGAAGGAGTGCCTGTTCTGGGCCAGCGAGGGCAAGACCTCCTGGGAGATCGCCACCATCCTCGGCATCAGTGAGCGGACGGTCAACTTCCACCTAACCCAGGTGACCAACAAGACCGACTCGAAGAACCGCAGTCAGGCCATCGCCAAAGGGATCACCAGCGGCATCATAGTGCCCTCCCTCGACGAGGTCACCATCACCAACCTTCGGCTGTCGTAACCCCTCAGCCGAAACAAAAAGAGCCGCAATTGCGGCTCTTGTTGGATGAAAATAAAGTTTCATCCAAAATGACTATCAAAACTGCTTGTTTTGGGCGGCTTTTTGTCATCGATCTCGGCTAAAGTATCATCCTAACTGAGGAATCTTCAGTTAGATCGCCTTCAGAAATGAAAATAAAGTTTCATCCTAAATAGCTGTTCCTAACACCACTACTCCCATTGGGGCAACATCGTTCACCGAAGGGCCAGCACATACACAACATCAAGCCTTGTGGAGTGAAAGGCTCATCGACTCATACAATATAACATTGCTAATATAGGCAGCTTCATTCATATACAGGCTAATTCATTTGAACCCACAAGATTTGGCCGCTATCGAGCAAATCGTTCAGCAGGCTATTCAGAACACAGAGTTCATCAGTAAGGTCTGGATCGCTGGCGCAGCCGTCATTGTATCTCTGTTCGCCGCACTTGTAGGGTCAGGCACCCAGATGTTGGTCGCTCGCGGGCAACGGAGAACACAATTAAAGCTGGCCGAAGAGCAGACTAAGCAACAGCAACAGGCCCTGAACGATCAACTTTCAATGCAAGAGCTTGCATCCCGGCGGATCGCCAATGCAAATATCACAGCTAAACGGCAGATCTGGATAGATGAGCTGCGTAAAGACATAGCGAGATACCTCTCTCTATGGCAAGATATTTCCTATCGTTGGGATGCTATCGTTAGTCAGCCACGATCGAGATGGATTACAGATAAGGCTTTGCAGATTTTCCAACAACCAATCGCACAAATGAGAATGGAAGCCCTTGAATTACAACTACGCATAGAGCTTCGTCTCAACATGACGGAAGTAAAACACCAAGATCTTAAGAAACTGATGGTAGCGCTGGAAGACTCAACGGTACTTTTTCAACGCAATATAAGTAATATTCCCCCAAAGATTATTCAGACGAACTTTAAAAAAATTCACCATGACATCATAATTAAAACTCAGGAGATCCTAAAGGAAGAGTGGGAAAGGGTCAAAGTGGATTCTTACGCAGACCCAAATACCCAGCCCAACATCTGAAACACCTATTCAAGGCGAAATACTTTAATTATTTCTAGGGAAGTTCATGCTCTCTTAGAAATTTTTTCATCAAACTTATTTAATGCTAGGTAAGGAATGACAACATCATGACCATATATCATCACCTCTGAACCTTTCTTTTTATCCTGTGCGGTATAACTCAGAAAATATTCATCCTGTCTATACTGGTCATATATCTCCTTTATCTGAGGGACATTGTCGTATGAAACTATCCACGGACTCTTAACATTATTAAGTACGCTTGCAATTTTAACATGATCATCATGACCATAAAAATTGCGATAGAGCCCAGAGCCTTTTACATAGTATGGAGGGTCAAGATATAATAGTGTCTTTGATGGTAACGATGGCACTATATCTTCAAGCAATGCAACCGCATCCATATTATAGACATGAATTCTGTTCTTAAAGCGTCCAATAAGCTCTATGCGACGGGTAAGATCATCCTTGTTGTATCTAACATCTAGCTTCCACTTCCCTGATTGAGCCAGACCACCAATAACTCCGGCTTTCAATATACCGGATCTGTTTGTACGGTTTAAATAAAAGGTTGCTAAAGCAACCTCCAATAGAGAATGCTTCTCAATATTAAGCAAAATCTGCTTCTGCTCGTGCCATTTCTCAATAGTTACAGGAGTATCATAAATTAACTTACAGAGTTCTTCTGTATGATGTACAGCTGCGAACCAAAAAGAGTAGATAGCTGGGTCAAGATCATTGATATGGATATGAGAAGCATACTCATGAAAAAGTAGCTCTAAAGCAACTCCAGCCCCTCCGGCATATGGCTCCACATAGTGTCCATCAAGCAAATCATTGGTTTCAAAAATTTGCTTAACAAAATGTGAAAATTTCCCTTTTCCACCAGGATACCTGAGGGGGGTTGAGAATGCTTTAGCTCCCATAGCAACTACCTGCTTTCTATCAAGTTAAGCACTATAAGAACACATTTTTGTTCAGTTGGCCAGCTCAACATCAACTCCATATGGCCTCCAGCATTGGCCTATACTCATCTGCTATATCCTTGATTTCAGAAGAAATTGGTGCGCTGGCTGTTCCATGAACAAATTGATTAAAATGGTCAACAGACCCAATAGTCTCCTTTGCTGTAGCTCTCTTCGCTATAGCTCGAGCTTGTTCTACGTTAATTTTTCCTTGATTTTCTAAGTGCTTAACAACTGAAGCCACCTTAATCGAAAGTTTATCACTATCATTCAATGGCTTCCCGTTATCATGTCGATTTACAGTCAAGCCACTTGAAGACTCTCGCTTTACCACCTCATCACATGAGACCTCAATAAACACTCTGAATGTGATAGCAACAGCATTAACAACCTTATCAACTTCAAGCTTGGTTCTTAACTCACGATAGAGTTCATTTATTCTGTTATTTTTTATATTTAAAGACCATGGAATAAGATACTTTCTTGCTCTTGATGATGGTTTTGCTTTAATACCTTTTGTACCACTTGTAACTGGTTCTCCCTGGGTGACGCCATCAATATTCCCATCAATATCTGTTGGGATAGGCTTACCATTTCCCTCCGGCTCACCAACAACGGGCTCACCAGTATAATTACCCCCCATAGTGGTGGTGATATTATTGGGTTTATTAATTTTACTAGGATTTAACTCAGGTGGAATATGTTGAACAAAGTGCTTTCTATCCGCATCACTTCGGATGTCGTTAACGTTATACCCCTCATTACAGAACAAATTAATAGCAAATTCTATACTAGGAACCACGCTCAATAATGGATAAAGGAGAACAATTTCTTTGTCCTCTATCTTGTAACCAAAAGTATCCTGAGCAGGTTTAGATGAAAATAAACGTGTCAGTGTCGTCACATGGATAGAAAAAACATCTTTAACTGTATGAGGAGAAAACAACCTTGAATTATCTTTTATTAAATTCCTCACTTGTCGCCCAATCGACTCAATACCAGTCTGACGCGCTCGTCGCTCATCTCGTATATCACTGTTCCAATTTACACGACCAACACCAGCATTTTCACCCGTATGCTTTAGCTCTATCCATATATCGCCAGCAGCTCTTGATGGAACAACACTAAATTCAATCTCAGCTGGAATACCTCCATTCAATTTTTTTTGTGCCTCAATAAACCCCTTTAATAATTTTTCATCCGGGCACAAATCAGGCTTTTGAAGTAGTTTCAACGCTGTCAGTCTTCGATTTCCTTCTAGAACGACATAGTTTGAATCACCATCTGGAGTAACCAATTGTAATTCTGTAGGATCTAATCCATTCTCAGCAATATGATTGGCTAATCTCAGCAGTTTTTTCCCATCATCAGGATCAGCCATTATTAACTCTATAGCTTCTCTCTGACTCTGTGCAACATCGCCACCAAAACGTACGTTATCTTGATCCAACTTTATCAGGTCTAAGGGTATAGACTTTATAACTCTTTTCATAACAACCCCTTGAAATTTTTTAATTTTATTTTTTAGTTAATACAATTTCCATCATAAAAAACATTTTAACAGTCAAGCTTGTCTCAAGCACGTCAAAACTCGCTGCAGCCAGCTCAGTTGACGTTCTGACAGATTGAAATCATTTTTAGGATGATGGATTGACTCATTAGTAGCACAGTGCAACCTCATACTCACAGGCCACCGCAGTGAGCTTTTTACGACATCTTTTAATATCTGGGTGATACCTTGTACTGGGTCGATACCTGGTCTCATCACAATCACTCGTGTGGACATACTCTTCTTATTATCGCTCGTATCTATCTCCAACAGATATTTCTCTTGGCGATCAGACAGCCGGAACCGAGCCATCAAATAGCAACGTGATGAACCATCCTCCATCTGATGATAGCTACGACGGAGGACTTGAGGTAAAGGCTTCACTTCAAGTTCCAGCAAATCGATATCAGGCTCATGGGAAATCTGCCTTATGATTTCTCTGAGTACTTCAAAGCAATTCGGGTACTCCTCCGCCTCTCGTTGCTCTTCCAGTTGCTGTAATTCTGTCGGGGGGATATCGCCTCCGGCGACGTCGTCACATAATCCAAGAAGGGAGCCATGACCGGAAAGGTCTTCTCCTTCCAACTTCTGACCAAAATGGCTGACTCGCTGCCCTTGGTAGACTGCCCGAATATTCCGCTGGCCAAGGAAGGACAAACCTTCCATCGGTAGGTCCAAGAGTTGGCGATCCTTGCTCTCATCAGTATCCTCCTCAGCATCCAATATGATGTCATCATTCGATGAGCTTGGATTTCTGGTTCCACCCCTATCGCCACTAACTGAAAGCTTGAGGGCTGGGTGATGAAACGATATAGGTTGAAAACAATTCAACTCGAGCCCTTGTAGGGTTTTAATCTCCCAAACCAGCATTTCTTTACTGTCCCAATCTAAGGGGCCAAGAACATCCATACAGGCACCAGAAATGGTCGCCGGTGGCTCAAAGTTGAACTGCCAACGTGTATACCGCCCACCAAATGAAAACTGCTCCTGATTGAGGCATCGCCATATAGATTCAAAAGACTGCTTAACACCATCACTTAGCAGCAGCCAACTGAAGAGATCACGATACGATTCCATCTGGAGTAGACGGGCCGGAGCACCGGTCTTAGCTGGGGTGTGGATATGGATTGCATCCTGATCCCTTTGCACAGAAAAGATCATGTCTAAGCCATTGGGTTCAAAGGCTGACCGGGCCAGGAAAGTGGTATGAAAGAAGAGTTTGCGAGCCAGCTCGAACTTGGGGAGCCAGATAGTAAGGCCATCCACCTCGAACACAAAACAGCGTTGGCTGGCCACTTCAGGATTGCGAGCAAGCCTTTTTGCCAATCGTGGACATTCACCCAGTTGCTTTTCGCGCCATTCAGCTATTGGTGGCAACTTGACTTTTTTCTGGAAGCCATTCGAGCGATAAGGAGCCTCATCCTCTGCAACAAACTCACGTCCAATGCCCAAAATACAGCTCATCTCCAAGCCGAACTGACGTTGCTCCAACTCGTCTTTTTGACTGAAAATCGACGCTAAATGCCACGATGCTCCTGCTGAATTAGCTCTGAAAAAATTACCTACAGCCAGCAATTTGGCATTTTTAGGGATCTGGCGGAACAAGATACGACTCAATCCAATCCTCCTATGATTGTTATAAATGAGGCTGTCAGGGACGCAATCTTTCCCTTCTGCAATCCACAACGTCTTGCCAATTGCCAACCCATTGAATGCTGGCCTGTCATAGCATCTTCGATCATGGCATTGGTCAAACGACGGATCTGGTACTCCCCGACAGACTCGGCATATCGATCCAGATAAGCCCGACAGAGAGGTAGTTCATCTAGGTGGCGCTCGACGGATGATCGATGAGGAAGCTGGCGTAGGAACCAGCTACGGCTCTTGCGTGGCAGGCTTAGATCCGATTCAGCGCGCTCCCCTATTCGTACCAAGAGTCGCACCAACTTTCTATCTCTGGCTGCCCAATTGATGCAGCTGTTGTTACCCTGCCGAGCGTGCTTGGTCTTGTCGACATTCAGCAGCCATACCCTGTCATGCCTGTAGATCCAAGCATAAACAGCTTGGAAACCTGCACTTCTGGCAGCCTTGGCTCCACCATATGTATTCAGGGCAACAAGCCACTGAGATCGGTATTTTCTCTTCCTGCGAGCATCAGCAGGTAATTGCGGAATAGATCGATGGGAAGCGACTTCCGCGATGCAGGTCGCTGCTTCAGCGATGAGATCATGGACGGTTTGCCCAGGTCTTAGACTTGTCCAAACAATGAGATGTTGCAGAAAGCTAAATGCCTTGCGGTGCTTTCTGAACATTGATTGTAACCAAAGCGGCGGTTCAGTCGCCCATAGACTATTGACCGCAAGATAATCTCTCGGATAAAGCTCAAGGAGCCTTTCCCATATGACCCTGGCCTTAATTTGCTTACCCTTCATGGCTCCACACTCAGCAGCCAGATGCCGGTAGAAGTTGGTCCACACCTCGTAACCGGAGGGGCTTGTTCCCCTGAAGGCCAGGAGCTGCGTTAATGCGTCCGCTAGCCTAACGGCATCTTCCCCACAAGGCTGGACAGTGGAGCTAGGGGGCAGAAACAGGGAGGAGGCAGCATGAAATTCGTGTCTCTGTGCCCGCCTGAATGGGATGGGCGAATCTACCAGCGCGCAACCATGGGCCGAGCAGACGTCCACACCCTGAACCTGCCAACTTCGCAGCCAATAGGGCTCCCCGAATTTTGCCACCATTTCCTCTATACAGAACGGGCAATAACGCAACCACTCGGGCCATTTGACCAATGCTGTGGAGGCACCAGCTAGGCCTATAACTACGGGCATGTTTGGAGCCAACATGGCCTGGAGAAGCCTTTGCCGGCGCTCCTGCGGGATGAAAGGCGAATAAAGCGGGAAGAGGGTGTGGTTGACCACCAGATCACCGGTGTCCAAGCCGGTGTTGCTCGCTAGGCTTTCCAAATGGCTGGGCAGGTCGGTAATCGCCGCTACTTTGGTATCGCCAAACAGCTCCCTCAATAGGCTCTTATGGCTGTCAACACCCAAATGAACCCGACAGCGGGCTACGGCGCTGTAGAGGAGTTCGTCTGGATAAAGTCTGGGGAAATACATGTCAGCTTGCCTTGCCCAGCAACACCTGCAGCTCGAACACCAGGCCAGCCTCTTTGAACCTGCCGTAAACCTCGCCCTCTTGTCCGTTGGCATAGCGTCGCCGCAGGTCGTCTTGAGGTAACTGACTCCATTCCGTCCGCTTCACTCTGGAAAATCCAGAAGCTTTGGGTTTGTCCTGAACTAGGTAGGATGTCGCCTTGTGGATCAAGACTGCCAAGGGGATCTCGGGATACTCGGCCAGCAGCTTGTCCGCCATGGGAATGGCAATATCCTTGGGGATCTCCATTCCCTCGAGCAAGGCAGCCAGCTTTTTAGCCCTGTCATCAACCGGTGGGGCCAGTGGCTTGGATTCTGTAATTCTGTCCAATGACTGTGTAAGGGAGAGCAGCTTGCCTTCTATCTCTGGCATCAGAAGATCGTCGTATTTGGCGATGAGTTCCGGCCTGTTGCTCCGTAATGCTGCCAGCATGGGATGGACCGGCTTGAACTCATCCTCGTAGACTTTGCGCAGCAACATTGGCTTGATACATTCAGCACCCGTCACTATGGCCCGGATCTGCGCCAGTGCGAACAACTTGATGACGATATCCATGACCCCCTGAGTGAGCTCGTACATGGTCGCCTCAAGCTCATCGTCCAGGGGAGAGGCCTCCCGCACCCACTGATATTTCCAAAGCCGTTTCAAGAGCCGTTTCCAGTGCTCGTCTCTTGGCAACCTGTCCCAGCGGATGCTACCCAAGCCGGAGATACGTCGAGCAGCCCTGAATGTGCGCTGGAAGAACTTGCTGGCCCTGTGTGTGCCCACCTGAATGATGGGCACTCCTATGGTGTTGACCAAGGATACGAAGAAATTGTGCATCTTCTCGGCCCCGCCAGACCGGGCCTCGTTGAGGTTCTGAACCTCATCGATGATCAGTACTCCAAGAGCATGAAGATTGGCGATCTGACACATACTGGCCAGCAGGCGCTTGGTACCCAGTTTCTTACGACCATGACTGCGGCTGTAATGAGTTCCCAGAACCCTGTCCACTTGGTTGAAGAAGCTCAGGCAAAGCTCGTCCAGATCGCCATCAATGGGGCAGTCAACTTTCAGGTAGGTCAGCTGGGTGATGTTGTAGTCGTGATGATGGAGGGTCTGGGGGTACATACTCAGGATCCGCTCTAGGGTGCGGGTCTTGCCGCAGCCAGAGCAGCCGAACAGCGACAGACTGCTGGCCGTCGAAGAAACGCTCCGGTAGACCGCAGCCTCTAAATCCTCTTCCTCCACGCGGCGGTAACCGTTTTGTAGGTGGGAATACCAGGCACCATTGGCAGGGTTCCGACCGATGTAACCCTGGCGGATCATCAGGCTGATCTTGGCTTCCAACTCAAGGTGGTGGGTCAGAGGCTGAAAGAACCCATGCAACAGGCGGGCAATGGCGTGGGCCCTGAGCCGCCCGTCAAGGAATGCCTCTTGAGGATCGAAGCTTGGTACAGCCTGAAGCTGGGTAACCACCTCTTGTAGGTCAGATATGGGAGGCAAGGCGCTAATAAGCGGATTGTCCTGATATTCAGGTAGTTGTTGCTCAAAGTATTGGGCTAAGGGGATGGCGCCGCGGTGGATTTCGTCAGTCATTCTCCCCCTCCCCAAAGATAAGATCACCAAGATCCGGATAGGCATAGTCGTCGGGTTTCTCACCCCTCAGCGGAACCACATCGGCAGGTTTGCCTGACTGTTCTCTCGCAGGCCTGAAGGCCCCTTGGTGACGCTCATAGCGCTTTTCATCCTGCTTATTCTCGCGGATCTGGGTTCCCAAGTCCTTCTTGGACATACCGGTTTTGATGGGACTAGCATCCTCCGCCAAAGCGGCAATGGCCTCGATCTTCTCGAGTAGCCTGCCCCTTTCCTTCACCCCCTCCATTGCAGCGTTGGCATCACTTCTGCGCTCCTCCCTGGACAGCAGCCAGACGTCCCAGAAGGTCATCCCCCGGTAGCGCCTGCTGCGATCGGCGAGATCACAAATCCAGTACTCTTTGAGGCTATTAGAGGGACGGATGTAGATATGGTCTGCGCTGCGCGGGTCATAGGCCACCATCACCTTTTCGGGTCTATGGCCTTGCCCCCGGTGGAACCAGCCAGACTTCAGAGCCTCCTGGCAGGTGTAGAAGCAACCGAATAGCCTTATACCCAGTTCCGAAACTGTGGCCTGTTCATGGGGCAGCAAGTTGATGCGGACCAGATCCTGAGGTGCAACCCGCAACCGGCCCGTTAGGTTACCCAGTCCCCAATGCCACAACCTAGCGGGTATAGCGGGCAGGTCACCGGGCATACCGGCAGTCCTGTCATATTTACTCAGGACGTGAAAGTTGTTGTGCCAGAGGATGCCAGCAATGATGCTCCTGGTGAATTCCGGCAGTGTCAGGCTGGCGTCGAGTCGATAGTCATGGCCACCGCGCTTGCGGCTGGTTTGACCCTCGACCACACCGCTGACGTAGGGCTTAAAACGTTCCTGCACCGTCCTGAACTGACGCTCGACAATACCCTTGGCATCCCCACGCCTGGCTGGCGCATTCTCAATGCGAACTCCGAAGGATTCGGCGAACGCCTCGACCTTGGTGCCGTTCAGCTCACCTTTGTCCGCCAGTACCACATCGGGCAAGCCCTGCACAGGCCAATCTCCAGTGTCAATCTCCACACCATACTGGCGACAGTATTCCACCTTATCGGCAATGGTATTAGCCAGGGCCACCATGGCACTAATCCAGGATGGCCCCTCGAACCCGACGTACATGCCCGTCACCATCCGGCTAAACACATCGATCACCATGTAAACCACAGGTCTGCCAACGATCAGGCTACGATCATGCTCCGATACTAGGTAGATATCGGCTATGGTGGCGTCGATCTGGTAGCGGTAACCTGGTCCTAGAGTCTCTGTCGTCGACGTCCCCCTGATCGGCCGGATGTCCTTAGCGAAATCTACCGCAGATGTCTGGCGCTCCAAGGTCTCGGTAAAGTGGTACTCACGCTTGTAGAAGTAGCGAAACTGCTCCAGTGTCGGCAGATCATGTGCCGGCAAGCCGGGAAACATGGCACCGAGCAGGTTCAGGCTGGAAGAGTAGACATCGGGAATCGGCGGATGTTTTTCCTTGAGCAGGCGCTCCTCTATGACGCGCCTGAAAATACGCTCTATCTCGGGAGTAACGTTGCTTCCCCGCCCATCCCTGACCACTCTAGGCCGCCCCAGCTTGGCCTGATCGGGCTTGCGTCTCTTGCCACGGCCTCCCGAATTGGCGTAATCCGGCAGTAAGGCATTCTTGCACATGCCCCGTTGCCAGTAGCGCCTGAGAAGCCGGTATACCGTCTGCTTGGTGACACCGTGGCGCTCAGTTATGCCCTTGACGATTTCCCCTCTGGAACGGCGCTCAAACAGACCTGTGTCACGAACTGTCTCTGCCAGTAATTCCCAGGCAGAATCGCGTTTTTGCTGGTCACTTGACCCTTCCTCGACCTCCCGAAGGGTCACATCCAGAAAAGGGTCATCCATGCGTTTCAGCTCCCCGGCGATAAGCAGCCTTTCCAGCTCTGCTACTGGGGTCGATTCTGGAAATGCCAAACTCGAATCAATATCGATCCAGATAGCGTGATCTGCGTCACACCAGAGCAAACGTCTGCGTACCTCATCCATCTGGAGTACCAAGTTAACCGGGAACATGGCGTATCTCCTGCTGTTCTTGATGGGGATTGCTGGATAAATCACCAGGCTTGAGCTCTCTATAGAGCTTGTTGATATCGAAGAGAAAATAGTGGCGAGCAAGCAACTGACGTAGCCAATAGAGCGCCAGCCCTGGTTCGAGCTCGTAAGCCACATCCAGGCTCTGGACAATGCTCGTCAGTGTCTGATCAGGGTGGCGTTGGAACTCGTACAGGAACAAGCTGTAGTAGCGTTCGAGGTCGTTGAGGACAATATCTTCCTCGGCCTGGGCGGGGTAGAGCCACTGGATGTTGGCGAATGCCGTCCGGGAGATCTCCCTCTCGGTGACAATGGCCCAGGAGATCTCTTTCTCTTCCCAGTAACGCCTCTCGAGCTCCAGTCGCTCGATGACTTCAGGTTTCTCGAGGTCTGCGCTGTATTTTGCTTGGAGCGCCATAGCCGGGTGTGTGGGATCGTCGAAGTCCACCAGAAAGTCGGCACTAAGCACCTGCGGGACTCCCTGAAACTTACTATGGGGAAGCCCATACGTTTCGGCAAGGCGGACAGTATCCTCGACACGAAGGGGAAATTGCTCCCGGATATCGATGACCTTCGGAGACCAATCCAGAGTGAGGAAGACGGCGAGTTCTAAGTCGGAGAGGAGGTGATGCATACGTCGGCATTTATTGCCGAATAAGCGGTGAGAACGCCCCAAAGAAGAGACATCCCTGGTGTAGATGAACGGCTTGTAGTCAGATCCCCGGCCTTGACCGCGCCCCTCCTTCAGCCTTCTATCGATCTGAGCCTGAGTCAGGCCCTTGAATGTTCCAGCCATAACAAAGCCAACGTCCTAGTTGATACCATCAACATAGCGCACGTTGGCTTAGGGTGAAACTCTATTTTCAAGGATGAAACTTTATTTGTAGGGATGAAACTTTATTTTCATCCCACAGCTCTTTTTCATTTCAGATAGTGACTTACTCAACGGTCACCGATTTTGCCAGGTTGCGCGGCTGGTCCACGTCGGTGCCCTTGATCAGGGCAACGTGATAGGAGAGCAGCTGCAGCGGTACGGTATAGACGATGGGGGCGATCACCTCTTCCACATGGTTGAGGTTCATGACCCGCATGGTCTCGTCGCTCTTGAAGCCGGTGTCGGCATCGGCGAACACGTAGAGGATACCGCCACGGGCGCGCACCTCTTCCACGTTAGACTTGAGCTTCTCCAGCAGATCGTTGTTCGGCGCCACCACAATGATGGGCATCTCGGCATCGATCAGCGCCAGCGGGCCATGCTTCAGCTCGCCAGCGGCATAGGCTTCGGCGTGAATGTAGGAGATCTCTTTGAGCTTGAGCGCCCCCTCCATGGCGATGGGGTACTGGCTGCCACGGCCGAGGAACAGGCTGTGCTGCTTGTCGGCAAACTCTTCGGCCAGGGTTTCGATATCCTTGGCCAGCGCCAGACTCTCTTTAATACGCAGCGGCAGGGCTTGCAGCGCCTTGACCAGTTCAGCCTCGGCGGCGGCGCTCAGGTGGCCACGGCAGTGACCGACGGAGGCCACCAGCATCAGCAGGCCAGCCAGCTGGGTGGTGAATGCCTTGGTGGAGGCCACACCAATTTCTGCCCCCGCGCGGGTCATAAAGGCCAGATCCGATTCACGCACCAGCGAGGATCCCGGCACGTTGCAGATAGCCAGCGAGCTCATGTAGCCGGATTCCTTGGCCAGACGCAGCGCCGCCAGGGTATCGGCGGTCTCGCCGCTCTGGGAGAGGGTCACCAGCAGGCTGTTGGGGCGCACTACCGATTTGCGATAGCGGAACTCGGAGGCGATCTCCACATCGCAGGAGACGCCAGCGATCTCTTCGAACCAGTAGCGAGCCACCATGCCGGAGTGATAGGAGGTGCCGCAGGCGACGATCTGCACGTGCTCGACCTTGTCAAAGATGGCGCGCGCGCCGTTACCGAACGATTCGACCACCACGTGATCGCTGCCCAGACGCCCTTCCAGGGTGTTGGTGATCGCTTTGGGTTGCTCGTGGATCTCTTTGAGCATGTAGTGACGGTATTCGCCCTTGTCACCGGCATCGTGGGAGAGTTCGGACTCCTGCTCTTCACGCACCACGGCGTTACCGTTGGTATCGAAGATATGCACATCGCGGCGGGTCACTTCGGCCACATCACCCTCTTCCAGGAAGATGAAGCGACGGGTCACCGGCAGCAGCGCCATCTGGTCGGAGGCGATAAAGTTCTCGCCGATACCGCGGCCGATCACCAGCGGTGAACCGGAGCGGGCCACCACCACGCGGCTGTCGTCGCGGCTGTCCATCACCACGGTACCATAGGCACCGCGCAGCTGCTTCACCGCAGTTTGCATGGCGGCCAGCAGGCTGCCGGCGCTCTTCAGCTCGTGATGGACCAGATGGGCAATCACCTCGGTATCGGTGTCGGAGCTGAACACATAGCCTAGCGCCTTCAACTCTTCCCGCAGCTCTTCGTGGTTCTCGATGATGCCGTTGTGCACCACCACGATATGCTCGGAGACGTGGGGGTGGGCGTTGCGCTCGGAGGGCTCGCCGTGAGTGGCCCAGCGGGTATGGGCGATGCCGGTACCACCGTGGACGGACTGCTCGTCGAGCGCCTTGGCCAGCTCGGCCACCTTGCCCAGACGGCGAACCCGCTGCAACGGCTGGTTGGCGCTGAACACGGCCACACCGGCTGAGTCATAACCGCGGT
Source organism: Aeromonas sp. 11P (assembly GCF_051920165.1). Taxonomy (NCBI): domain Bacteria; kingdom Pseudomonadati; phylum Pseudomonadota; class Gammaproteobacteria; order Aeromonadales; family Aeromonadaceae; genus Aeromonas; species Aeromonas sp. 11P. The sequence goes on along the minus strand of NZ_JBQBDJ010000004.1, from coordinate 2,877,475 downwards.
ACTCCAGACGGCGCAGGCCCTCTACCAGAATTTCAGCCACATCACGTTGGGCAACAGCCCCGACGATGCCACACATACACTTCTCCTTGAGATGCAAATCGTAAAGTCAGTTGGATGGTTCAGAGCTCGATGTCAGCAAGTGACCGGGGCGCAGATAAGCGTCACCCCCTGGGCTTGAATCTGTTCTCTGGCCTCGCTGGCCAGCCCCTCGTCGGTCACCAGGGTATGGATGCTCGACCAGGGAAGTTCGAGATTGGGGATCTTGCGGCCGATCTTTTCCGATTCGACCATCACAATGACCTCCCGCGATACCTCGGCCATGACCCGCGACAGGCCCACCAGCTCGTTGAAGGTGGTGGTGCCACGTTCCGGGTCGATACCGTCGGCACCGATAAAGAGCTGGTCGAAGTCGTAGGAGCGCAGCACCTGTTCCGCCACCTGCCCCTGGAAGGATTCGGAGTGAGGGTCCCAAGTGCCACCGGTCATTAACAGGGTAGGCTCATTTTCCAGCTCGCGCAGGGCACCGGCCACATTGAGGGAGTTGGTCATCACGATGAGGCCGCGCTTGTTGCCCAGCATGGGGATCATGGCGCTGGTGGTGCTGCCGCTGTCGATGATGACACGGTTGTGATCACGCAGCCGCTCGGCCGCCGCACGGGCAATGGCTAACTTTCGGTTCGAAACTTGTTCAGGGTTGACCTCGACCACCATCTCGTTCGGCAAGGGGACGGCACCACCATAACGGCGCAGCAGCAGACCGCCGGTCTCCAGTACCGCCAGATCTTTACGGATGGTCACTTCGGAGGTAGAAAAGTGTTTGGCGAGGGCGTCGACGCTCACTTCACCCTGCTCTTGTACCAGGGTCACTATGGTGTGTCGGCGTTGTTGAGTATTACGTTTGGTCATTTTTAAGTTTCGATTCGAAAGAACATCGAAATATTAGCCCCTTTTTCGGAAAAATAAAACAGCAAATAGGATCCGATTTGGTTCGATGCCAGAATGGGGTGCCAATTTGCGACGAGGATGCCATGCAAAAGAGAGTCATCTGGCTGGTGGAGGATGAGGCCAGCATTGCCGACACCCTGATTTACGCCCTGCAGACCGACGGGTTCGAGGTGGAGTGGTTCATGCTGGGCCAACAGTTGCTGACACGACTGGAACAGACGCGACCCGACTTCCTGATCCTCGATGTGGGGCTGCCCGACATCAGCGGCTTCGAACTCTGCAAGCAGGTGAGGGCGCTGACCGATATTCCTCTGATGTTCCTCACCGCCCGCAGCGAGGAGATAGACCGGCTGATCGGACTGGAGATCGGTGCCGACGACTATGTGGCCAAACCCTTCTCGCCACGGGAAGTGTGTGCCCGGGTGCGGGTCATCCTGCGCCGCAGCCAGCCCGTCGCCCCCCAGCCCAGCGCCCTGCTGGTACTGGATGAGGAGCGGGCCCGCATCCATTTTCGCGGCCAACCGCTGGCCCTCACCCGCTACGAATATCTGCTGCTCAAGACCCTGATGCTTGCGCCGGGCCGGGTCTACTCCCGCCAACAGCTGATGGATCTGGTGTGGCAGGATGCGGAGGAGAGTCTGGATCGCACCGTCGATACCCACATCAAGACCATCCGCGCCAAGCTGCGCGAACATGATCCCGAAGCCAACCTGATCCTCACCCATCGCGGGCTGGGCTACAGCCTGGAGCTGGCATGAGACTCGGGTTGCAACTGCTGTGCGGCCTGCTGCTGATCTTCGCGCTGGCCGCCTGGTTCGTGCTGGAAATCTTCGTCGAGGAGATAAAACCGGGAGTGCGCAGCGCCACCGAGGATACTCTGGTCGACATGACCCAGCTGCTGGCGCCGCTCGCCCTCGATGATCTGAAAGAGGGCAATATGATGAACGGGCGGTTGGCCAGCGCCTTCGCCCGCCTCAACCAGAATCCCATCAATGCGATGATCGATGGCCACCTCAAGCAGCAGGCGGAGTACCGCATCTATGTCACTGACCAGAAGGGTATGGTGATTTACGACTCCGACGGCACGGATCTGGGCAAGGACTATTCCCGCTGGAACGATGTCTACCGCACCCTGCGCGGCCAATATGGCGCCCGCAGCACCCGCTCCGATCCCGACGATGCCGCCAGCTCGACGATGTATGTGGCGGCGCCGCTGCGGGAGGGGGCAGAGATCATCGGCTCCCTCACCGTCGCCAAACCCAATCGCACCCTGATGCCCGCCATTGAGCGGGGGGAACAGGAGCTGCTGCGGGCTGGCGGCCAAATGCTGCTCATCTCGCTGCTGATCGGCAGCCTGCTGGTGTGGTGGCTCAACCGCGCCATCGGCAAGCTGGTGCACTACGCCGACTCGGTCAGCAAGGGGGAGGCGGCACCGCTGCCGCAGTTGCACACCGTCGAGCTGGATCGGCTCGGCCGCTCGCTGGAGACCATGCGCCACCAGCTCGATGGCAAAAGCTATATCGAAGCCTATGTTCACAGCCTGACCCACGAGCTGAAGAGCCCGCTGGCCGCCATTCGCGGGGCAGGGGAGATTTTGGCCGAAACGCCGCCCCCCGAAATTGCCAAACGCTTTATCGGCAACATCAATCTGGAAACCGCCCGCATGCAGCAGCTGATCGAGCGAATGCTGCAACTCGCGCGGCTGGAGTCGGGGCAGGGGCTGGATCGCCAGTCGGTGGAACCGGCAAAACTGGGCAAGCGCACCCTCGACGCCCGCCAGATCATTGCCCAGCGCCGTCAGGTGGTGCTGGTGGCCGAGCTGGCCAGCGCGCCGAAACAGAAGTGGGATCCGCTGCTGGTGGAGCAGGCCATCGGCAACCTGCTGGACAACGCCATCGACTTCTCTCCCGCCAACGGGCAGGTCACCCTGAGCGGCAGCCAGCAGGAGGAGGGCTACTGTTTTCGGGTCACCGACAGCGGCCCCGGCATTCCCGACTACGCCCTGCCACGCATCTTCGAGCGCTTCTACTCCCTGCCGCGCCCGGACAAAGGCAAGAGCAGTGGTCTCGGGCTCAGCTTCGCCCATGAGGTGGCCCACCAGCATGGCGGCCGTCTGACCCTGAGCAACCGGCCGGAAGGGGGCGCGCTGGCGGAACTCTGGCTGCCGTTCGCCTAGTCCCCCCGCAACTTCACATTCCCCACACAAAGCGGCATTAGACTGCCGCTTTCTCTCATCCATTTGCTCAAGGAAATGCTATGTCCCGCCTGCTTCTCTCCAGCCTGCTGGCTGCCGGTCTGCTCGCAGCCCTGCCTGCCTCCGCCGCCAGCGGCTGCTTTCTCTATGCTGACGGCAACGGCCAGACCCTCTCCAGCGAAGGGGACTGCTCCAGCCAGCTGCCGCCCGCGTCCACCTTCAAGATCCCGCTGGCGCTGATGGGTTACGACAGTGGCTATCTGGTGGATGAAGAGCATCCGGCGCTGCCCTACAAGCCGAACTACGATGGCTGGCTGCCCGCCTGGCGTGAAACCACCACCCCGCGCCGCTGGGAAACCTACTCGGTGGTCTGGTTCTCCCAGCAGATCACCGAGTGGCTGGGGATGGAGCGCTTCCAGCAATACGTCGACCGCTTCGACTACGGCAACCGGGATCTCTCTGGCAATCCGGGCAAGCATGACGGCCTGACCCAGGCCTGGCTCAGCTCCAGCCTCGCCATCAGTCCGGAGGAGCAGGCTCGCTTCCTCGGCAAGATGGTGAGCGGCAAGCTGCCGGTCTCGGCGCAGACCCTGCAGTACACCGCCAATATCCTCAAGGTGAGCGAGATCGACGGCTGGCAGATCCACGGCAAGACCGGCATGGGCTACCCGAAGAAGCTGGATGGCAGCCTCAACCGCGATCAGCAGATCGGCTGGTTCGTCGGCTGGGCCAGCAAACCGGGCAAGCAGCTGATCTTCGTCCATACCGTGGTGCAAAAGCCCGGCAAGCAGTTCGCCTCCCTCAAAGCGAAAGAAGAGGTGCTGGCCGCCCTGCCTGCACAACTTAAAAAGCAGTGAGCTCGCTTCCCGCCAGATAACCCCCGATAACCACGGTCAGCCCACCAGCAACGGGCTGACCGTCATTCGTAAACGAGACAAACATGAAATTATTTCTATTGCTGCTCTGGCTTCCGGCCAGCATGGCGCTGGCTGCCTGTGATCTCTCCGACCGCCTGACGCGGCAGGGAGAAGTCATCCATGATCGGCTAAACCACCTCGAATGGCAGGCGTGCAGCCTCGGCAGCCAGTGGCTGGAGGGGAAAGGGTGCGTGGGCACACCGGCCCTGCTGACACTGCTTGAAGCCAAAGATGAAGCTGCCCGCCTTGGCGAGGGGTGGCGACTCCCCACCATCGAGGAGCTCTTCACCCTGCTCGACGAAAATTGCCGGATGCCAATGACAGACCCGCGTTTCTTCTCCGATATCCATGACAACGGGGAAAATGCAGCCCCCTACTGGACCTCCAGCTCCATCGAGGAGATGCCGGAACTGGTCTACTACATCGACTTTATACACGGGCTCATCGACGGCCATACCGATCGTTTCGCCCAAGCCGCTCGGTTGGTGCGCTCCCGCCCCTGAACAATCCCACGGCGCCTGATGGCGCCGTTTTTCAACAGTTCACCACCACTTCACACAAGCCCATCACCACTTCACGCCGGACTGACAGACTCACTCCATCCAACAAGGAGACGTGTCATGGTCAAACAGATATTTACCCACAAGATCTTTCTGCTGCTGTTGCTCAGCTTGCTGCTGATGGTACCGGTGCAATCCATCATGGAGCTGAACCGGGAGCGTCAGGCTTACCGCAGTCAGGCCATTCACAGCATCATGGCCAGCAGCAGCGGCCCGCAACGACTGATGGGGCCCATTATCGTGCAGCCCTATACCCGTTCGGTGACGGTCGAGCAGGAGGGCAAGCGCTTCGTCCGTCAGGAGCAGATCTACCGCTACCTGCTGCCGGAGCAGCTGGATATCAAGGCCAACATGGAGGTCACCCCGCGCAAGCTGGGCATCTATCAGGCGCAGGTCTACCAGACCCGACTCACCCTATCGGGCCACCTGCCTACCCGACAGAGTCTGCTGAATGACGCGACCTCACCGCTCGGTGAAACGGCCGAGCTGGTGGCGGGCAAACCCTACCTGAGCCTGGTGCTCTCCGATGCCCGCGGTATCAACAGCGTGCCCGAACTGCAACTCGGCACACAGCGGATCCCGTTTGCCCCCGGCGCCCGCCTCGGTGATGCGCTGGCGGGTATCCATGCCCCGATCGACAGCCTGCCGCAACAGGATGGCACCTTCCATCTGGAGCTCAATCTACAGGGGATGAACGCCCTCGACATAGTCCCGCTGGGCAAGGAGAGCACCCTGCAGCTGGCGGGCAACTGGCCCCACCCCAACTTTATCGGTGACTTTCTGCCGGGCAGTCGCACCCTGAGCCCACAAGGGTTTGAGGCCAACTGGCAAACCAGCTGGTTCGCCAGCGACATGGAGACCCGCTTCAACCGGATGATGAACGGGGGCGATAGCAATCTCTCCACCTTCAGCGTCAGTCTGGTGCAGCCGGTGGATCACTATCAGCTCAACGAGCGTGCGGCCAAATATGCCCTGCTGTTTATCGGCCTCACCTTTATCAGCTTCTTTATGTTCGAGCTGCTCAAGGGGTTGCGGGTTCACCCGATCCAGTACGCGCTGGTGGGCATGGGGCTGGCTATCTTCTATCTGGTACTGCTGGCGCTGACCGAGCACCTCGGCTTTGGCTGGGCCTATCTGGTGGCCGCACTGGCCAGTGTGCTGCTCAACGGCTTCTACCTCAGTCATGTGCTGGGTGGCCCGAAGCAGGGGATCGGCTTCGCGGCGCTGCTCGGGCTGGTCTATGCCATCCTCTACAGCCTGCTGCAGGCCGAAGAGATCGCCCTGCTGCTCGGAGCCCTGCTGCTGTTCGCCACCCAGGCGCTAATCATGCTGCTGACCCGCAAGCTCGACTGGTATCAGGTGATGGACTACAGCGCACCCGCGACCACATGGGCGGCCCCCCAGTCATCGACCAGTGACACCAACCATCAGTCATAAGCCAAAAAAAACCGGCGCCATCAGGCGCCGGTTCTATTTTATTGATCGGGCATCACTTCTTCTTGACCGGACGAGCCCAGTTTTTGATGTGACGCTGGGGCACCCGGGTGATCACCAACTCGTTCTCGGCCACATCCTTGGTGATGGTAGAACCCGCCCCCAGAGTCGCCCCCTTGCCGATGCGCACTGGCGCCACCAGCTGGGTATCGGAACCGACAAACACATCATCCTCGATGATGGTCTGGAATTTGTTGACCCCGTCGTAGTTGCAGGTGATGGTACCGGCACCGATATTAACCCCGGCCCCGATCTCGGCATCACCCAGATAGGTCAGATGACCGCACTTGGAACCAACCCCCAGACGGGCCTTCTTCATCTCGACGAAGTTGCCAACGTGCGCATCCTGCTCCAGAACCGCCCCCGGACGCAAGCGGGCAAACGGGCCCACTGAGCACTGATCTGCCACCTGTGCACCCTCGATAACCGAGTAGGGTTTCACCTCGGTGTGGTCGCCAATGACACAATCCTTAAGTACGCAACCGGCGCCGATACGAACGTGATTGCCGAGAGTCACCTTGCCCTCAATGATGACGTTTGCATCAATAACGACCTCTTCACCAATTTCCAAAACCCCACGCAAATCAAAGCGTGCGGGGTCGATCATGGTTGCACCTGCAATCATCAGTTTCTCAGCCTGCATCTGCTGATAGCTGCGCTCAAGCTGGGCCAATTGCACCCGATTGTTGGCCCCTTCCACCTCGGCGGCGCGCTCCGGATGGACCGCTGCGATCGGGCAGCCATCAGCGTGCGCCATGGCAATCACATCGGTCAGATAGAACTCGCCCTGGGCATTTTTGTTATCGAGACGAGACAACCATTGACGCAACTGGCCCCCATTGGCCACCAGCACACCAGTGTTCACTTCGCGGATCGCCAGCTGTTCGGCATTGGCATCCTTCTGCTCGACGATGCCGACCACCTGACCATTTTCACGGACGATGCGGCCATAGCCGGTGGGGTTGTCGAGCACCACGGTCAGCAGTGCCATCCCGTTTTCCGCCTTGGCAGCCAGCAGTCGCTGCAGGGTCTCTGGCTGGATCAGCGGGGTATCGCCGTAGAGCACCAGCACGTCGTCTTCATCCTTCCAAAACGGGATGGCCTGAGCGACGGCGTGACCAGTCCCCAGCTGTTGCGCCTGCAGCACCCAGTTCACATCGGCCGCCACGATCCGCTCTTTCAGCAGCTCGGCACCGTGGCCATAAACCAGATGCAGCTGCTCGGCACCGACCTGACGGGCAGTATCGATCACATGGGAAACCATGGGTTTGTTGGCTACCGGGTGGAGTACCTTGGGCAGGGAAGAGCGCATGCGGGTACCTTTACCCGCCGCCAGGATCACGACGTTGAGGGACATAAATTGACCTTTGGAACATGAGAAATACTCGGCGGAGTCTATCCAACGGGTAAAAAAAAAGCGACCCGAAGGTCGCTTTTTACATCACCGTTATCAGCGGTAATTCTTTTTGACGATATCGATGACTCGCAGTTGAGCCATCGCCTTGGCCAGCTCGGTGGCGGCCTGGGCGTAGTCGATATCACCATGGGAGCTGTGGATCCGCTCTTCGGCTGCGCGCTTGGCTTCCTGGGCTTTCGCCTCATCCAAGTCGTCAGCACGAATCGCAGTGTCCGCCAGCACGGTCACGGATTCAGGTTGTACTTCCAGCATACCGCCGGAGATGTACAGCACCTCTTCAGTTCCGTTCTGCTTCACCAAGCGGACCAGGCCCGGCTTGATGGCAGTCAGCAACGGAGCATGACCGTGGCGGAGACCCAACTCACCTTCGGAGCCTGATACCTGAGCGGATTGCACGCGACCGGAAAACAGTTTTCCTTCGGCGCTCACCACGTCCAGGTGAAAGGAGATCATCTCTGCCATGGGCCCTCCTGTCGAGGCTTACAGTTTCTTGGATTTCTCGACGACTTCGTCGATACCGCCAACCATGTAGAACGCCTGCTCGGGCAGATCGTCATACTCGCCTTTCAGGATGCCCTGGAAACCACGGATGGTCTCTTTCAGCGGCACGTATTTACCCGGAGAACCGGTAAACACTTCTGCTACGAAGAACGGCTGGGACAGGAAACGCTCGATCTTACGGGCACGGGCTACGGTCAGTTTGTCTTCTTCTGACAGTTCATCCATACCCAGGATGGCGATGATGTCCTTCAGCTCTTTGTAGCGCTGCAGTACGGTCTGAACGCCACGAGCGGTCTCGTAGTGCTCTTTGCCAACCACCAGCGGATCCAGCTGACGAGAGGTAGAGTCCAGCGGGTCAACGGCCGGGTAGATACCCAGTGCCGCGATTTGACGGGACAGTACGACGGTCGCATCCAGATGGGCGAAGGTGGTCGCCGGAGACGGGTCAGTCAAGTCATCCGCTGGCACGTAAACGGCCTGTACGGAGGTGATGGAACCGGTCTTGGTGGAGGTGATACGTTCTTGCAGAACACCCATCTCCTCGGCCAGGGTCGGCTGGTAACCTACTGCGGAAGGCATACGGCCCAGCAGTGCGGATACTTCAGTACCGGCCAGGGTGTAACGGTAGATGTTGTCCACGAAGAACAGCACGTCACGACCTTCGTCACGGAACTTCTCGGCCATGGTCAGGCCGGTCAGCGCAACGCGCAGACGGTTTCCGGGCGGCTCGTTCATCTGACCGTAAACCAGAGATACTTTGTCCAGTACGTTGGACTCCATCATCTCGTGGTAGAAGTCGTTACCCTCACGGGTACGCTCACCTACACCGGCGAACACAGAGTAACCACTGTGCTCGATCGCGATGTTACGGATCAGCTCCATCATGTTTACGGTTTTGCCTACACCGGCACCACCGAACAGACCAACCTTACCACCCTTGGCGAACGGGCATACCAGGTCGATAACCTTGATGCCGGTCTCCAGCAGATCGTTGCTGTTGGACTGATCTTCGTAGCTGGGGGCAGCACGGTGGATAGACCAGCACTCTTCTTCACCGATCGGACCTTTTTCGTCGATTGGCTCGCCCAGTACGTTCATGATCCGACCCAGAGTCGCAGTACCGACCGGAACCTGGATGGATTTACCGCTATTCACTACTTCCAACCCACGACGCAGACCGTCGGAGGAGCCCATGGTGATGCAACGAACGACGCCGCCACCGATCTGTTGCTGAACTTCCAGCACCAGACCCTGGCCTTGACCTTCGCTAACGACCTTCAGTGCATCGTACACCTGGGGCACGGCATTCTGCGGGAACTCGATGTCCACCACAGCGCCGATGATTTGGACGATGAAACCGTTACTCATGTCAAATCCTCTAAACCTTTGATAACCCTTGCCTTACACCGCAGCAGCACCGGATACGATCTCTGTCAGCTCCTGGGTAATACTGGCCTGACGGGCCTTGTTGTATACCAGTTGCAGATCGTTAATCAGGTTACCGGCGTTGTCAGTCGCGGCTTGCATGGCAACCATCGGGCTGCCTGTTCACTTGCCAAGTTTTCCACTACACCCTGGTAAACCTGAGATTCGACATAGCGAACCAGCAGGGTATCCAGCAGCTTCTTGGGATCCGGCTCATAGAGGTAATCCCAGTGGTGTTTCTTGGCGAGCTTGCTGTCTTCAGTTACGGGCAAAGGCAGCAGTTGATCGACCCGTGGTTGCTGCACCATGGTGTTGACGAACTTGTTGTACACCAGATACAGCTTGTCAATCTCACCGTTGTCGTAAGCCTTCAGCATGACCTTGACTGAACCAATCAGGTCATTGACGCTCGGACTATCGCCCAGTCCTGCGACATGAGCTTTAACCTTGGCGCCGTGCCGTTCAAAGAAGTTGGAGGCCTTGTTACCGATCAGAGCCAGGTCAACCTTGGCACCTTTCGCGCTCCATTGCTTCATATCATTGAGGGCTGCCTTGAACAGGTTGATGTTCAGACCACCACACAGGCCACGGTCGGTGGAGACGACGATGTAACCCACTCGCTTGACCTCACGTTCGATGAGGTAGGGGTGCTTGTATTCCAAGTTCCCCTGAGCGATATGGCCGATCACCTTGCGCATGGTTTCAGCGTACGGACGGCTGGCAGACATGCGTTCCTGCGCACGGCGCATTTTGCTTGCTGCCACCATTTCCATAGCGCCGGTGATCTTCTGAGTGTTTTTCACACTCCCGATCTTGTTACGTATCTCTTTTGCGCCGGCCATCTCTTACTCTCCATCAAGTGGCAGCTCACGCTGCCACACACGCTTACCAGGTCTGGGTTGCTTTGAAGCTATCCAGCAACGCAGTCAGCTTGCCAACGATCGCATCGTTGTAGTCGGCTTTGGCATTGATTTCAGCCATCAGCTCGGCATGCTGGGTATTGGCGTAAGAGAGCAGAGCGGCTTCGAAGTCGACGATCTTGTTCAGCTCGACATCGGAGAGATAGCCTTTCTCGGCGGCGAACAGCACCAGAGACTGGTGAGCCACGCTCAGCGGAGAGTACTGCTTCTGCTTCATCAGCTCGGTCACTTTCACACCGTGATCCAGCTGCTTGCGAGTCGCCTCGTCCAGATCGGAAGAGAACTGGGCGAATGCCGCCAGTTCGCGATACTGGGCCAGCGCGGTACGGATGCCACCGGACAGCTTCTTGACGATCTTGGTCTGAGCAGCACCACCTACACGGGATACAGAAATACCCGGGTCAACCGCCGGACGAATACCGGAGTTGAACAGCTGTGAAGTCAGGAAGATCTGACCATCGGTGATGGAGATCACGTTGGTTGGAACGAACGCAGATACGTCACCAGCCTGGGTTTCGATGATCGGCAGCGCGGTCAAAGAACCGGTTTTGCCTTTCACTTCACCCTTGGTGAACTTCTCTACGTACTCGGCGTTAACGCGAGCAGCACGCTCCAGCAGACGGGAGTGCAGATAGAAAACGTCACCCGGGTAGGCTTCACGTCCTGGCGGACGGCGCAGCAACAGGGAGATCTGGCGATAAGCTACGGCCTGCTTGGACAGGTCATCATAGATGATCAGCGCGTCTTCACCGCGGTCACGGAAGTACTCACCCATGGAGCAACCGGCATACGGAGCCAGGTACTGCAGGGCAGCAGCTTCGGAGGCAGAGGCTACCACCACGATGGTGTTGGCCAGGGCGCCGTGCTCTTCCAGCTTGCGCACCACGTTGGCGATGGTGGAGGCCTTCTGGCCAATCGCAACGTAGACACACTTAATGCCGGAATCTTTCTGGTTGATGATGGTGTCGATCGCGATGGCGGTCTTACCAACCTGACGGTCACCGATGATCAGCTCACGCTGGCCACGACCGATTGGGATCATGGCATCGATGGCTTTCAGACCGGTCTGGACCGGCTGGTCAACAGACTTACGCTCGATAACGCCCGGTGCGATCACTTCGATCGGCGAGAAGCCGTCGTTGTCGATCGGACCTTTACCGTCGATCGGCTGACCCAGGGTGTTCAACACCCGGCCCAACAGACCACGACCTACCGGCACTTCCAGAATACGGCCAGTACCTTTTACTTTCATTCCTTCTGACAGACCGTCATAGGAACCCATAATCACCGCACCGACGGAGTCACGCTCCAGGTTCAATGCCAGAGCGTAGCGGTTGCCCGGCAGCTCGATCATCTCACCCTGCATGGCATCAGCCAGGCCGTGAATACGAATGATACCGTCGCTCACAGAGACGATAGTACCTTCGTTACGCGCTTCGCTCTTTACATCAAACTGCGCAATGCGCTGCTTGATCAGCTCGGCGATTTCAGTGGAATTCAGTTGCATGCTCTAATACCCCAATCAAGATTGCAGCGCGTCAGCCATGCGATCCAGCTTACCGCGGACTGTGCCGTCGATTACCAGATCACCGGCCTTGATGAGCACCCCGGCCATCAAGGACGCATCGATGCTGCAATTCAGCTTCACTTTGCGCGCGAGACGTTGTTCCAGAGAAGCCTGAATATTGGCTTTCTGCTGGTCGGTCAGTTCGATCGCCGAAATCACGTCAGCCTGAACCTCTTTATCCAGTTCAGCTTTGAACGCTACAAATTCAGCAACGACCGCCGGCAGCACACCCAAGCGACCATTCTCGGCCATCACCCGGATCAGGTTCTGGCCATGCACGTCGAGTTGCTCACCGCAGACACCGACAAACAGCGTTGCCAGCTCTTCGGCGGCCACAGAGCCGTTTACCAGGTTGTGCATGGTCTCGTTTTCCACTACTTGCGCAGCGAAACCGAGCATACCCAGCCACTGGTCAACCGCCTTGTGCTCAACGGCAAACTCGAAAGCAGCCTTGGCGTAGGGGCGAGCGATTGTAGTCAGTTCAGACATAGCCCCGTTCCCGTTACAGTTCTGCTACCAGTTTGTCGACGATGTCGCTGTTGGCAGCCTGGTCGATTTGACGCGCCAGGATCTTCTCTGCACCAGCAATGGCAAGAGCAGCAACCTGCTTACGCAGTTCTTCTTTGGCACGATGACGTTCAGCTTCGATCTCGGCACGGCCCTGAGCCAGGATTTTTTCCCGCTCAGACTGGGCACCAGCGGCAGCTTCATCAATGATCTGGGCTTTACGTTTGTTAGCCTGTTCAATGATTTCAGCAGCCTGCAGCTTGGCTTCTTTCAGCTGATCGGTGGCGTTGGCCTTGGCCAAATCCAGATCTTTCTTGGCACGTTCGGCAGAAGAGAGACCGTCAGCAATAGCTTTCTGACGGGCTTCGATGGCTGCAATCAGCGGCGGCCATACGTACTTCATGCAAAACACTACGAAGAAGAAAAAAGCAATTGCTTGGCCGAGGAGGGTGGCATTGATATTCACAGCCGATGTCCTCTTAAGTTAGTTAATGGGTTATGCCTGGAGAGTCGTAACGACTTAGCCAGCAACCGCAAACATCACGTACAGACCCAGACCAACGGCGATCATCGGGATCGCATCCACCAGACCCATTACGATGAAGAACTGGGTACGCAGAACAGGGATCAGATCCGGTTGACGAGCAGCGCCTTCCAGGAACTTGCCACCCAGGATACCGATACCGATGGAAGCGCCGATAGCAGCCAGACCCATCATCATTGCAGCAGCGATGTACAGCAGGTCCATGTTCAAGTTTTCCATGAGGATCTCCAGTTATTTAGATGTAATTGATTGTATAAAAAGGATTATTTGAGTTGCATCAACCATGGTCTTCCTGCGCCATCGACAGATATACGATGGTCAGAACCATGAAAATGAATGCCTGCAAAGTGATGATCAGGATGTGGAAAATTGCCCAAGGCACGGACAGGATCCACTGTGACCACCAGGGTAACAAACCCGCAATCAGGATAAAGATCAGTTCGCCAGCATACATGTTGCCGAACAGTCGAAGACCCAGAGAAACAGGTTTGGAAATCAGCGTTACAGTTTCCAGGATGAGGTTAACCGGGATGGCCGCCGGGTGGTTGAAAGGCTGAAGCGTCAGCTCCTTACAAACCCGCCGATCCCCTTGACCTTGATGCTGTAATACAGGATCAAGAAGAACACGCCCAAAGCCATGGACATGGTGATGTTAACGTCAGCAGAGGGAACCACACGCAGATAGGGAATACCCATCAATTGTGCAGCGTGAGGGATAAAGTCAACGGGGATCAGATCCATCAGGTTCATCAGGAAGATCCACACAAACACCGTCAGTCCCAAAGGTGCGATGACCTTGTTGCGACCGTGAAAGATGTCTTTGACGTTACCATTCACAAACTCGACCAGCATCTCCACAAAGCACTGCAGCTTACCCGGCACCCCGCTGGTAGCGTTAACGGCTACTTTGCGGAACAGCAGGATAAACAGGGCGCCTAGCACGACGGAAAATACCATTGAGTCGATATTGACCGTCCAGAACCCGGACCCGACTTGAAGGTGGGTCAGGTGGTGGGAGATATATCCCTGAGGAGTCAGGACTTCTCCGGTTGCAGACATGAGTTTTCCTAATAGTGGTTGTTAAGCGTGAATGAAACCATCCACTGTACAACGAGGGCGAGGATATAAGTGGCGAAAAACGAGACGGTAACGACCTCGACTCCCGCACCAAACATCAGGGCGAATAGACCTGTTGTAGAAATGAGCTTAATCCCTGCCCCACCATAAAAGTCCCGCAAAACCAAGCCCACACTCTCGGTGGTTGCCTTGCGGCGCAGCACCCAGACGGTAAACAAGGCTTGAGGAACCCAGTACATCCCCCCTCCGTAGAGGGCGGAATAACCGGCGTTGGCACCCGTCAGATAAAACCAGACAGCACTCACCGCCAGGATCAGGATGAGCTGACAAACGAGCATAACCAAGGCCAGTGTCAAACCTTCCAAGGCTAATTTCTGCTTCACCAACCTACCCCTGAACATTACAGAACTGTAAAAAATCGGGATCCGAAGACCCCATGTTAACAGCTCTTAAAGCCGGTCAAATTATACCCTTGAAGACAGCTATTGCAATATGACAAAAATCCTTAATTTTTGCGGCTTTCCGCGGCAAATCAAGGTTATGGCCATATCAAAAGGAATGGATGTTTTATTACTACAAAAAGCGTAAAAATCACGATTCCGACATGCCAAAATAGCCCAATATACGGTCCAAATCGGACAAGTTCTCGTAACTAATTACTAACTTTCCGCTATCCCGCTTGCCGGGCTGAAGTTGTACCTGATTGCCAATTTTTTCAGCCAGCTGGCGTTCCAGGTAACCAAACTGGGGATCGCGGACCGGCTCGACCCTGGCTTTTGCCGGCTCCAGCGCCTTTTGCACCAGTTTTTCGGTATCGCGCACGGTCAGCCCCTTCTGGGCAACCAGTTTGGCCAGTTCGGATTGGGCCTGACCGCTCAGAGCCAGCAGGGCACGGGCGTGGCCCATGTCGAGATCGCCGTGTTCGACGAAGCGCTTCACATCATCGTTGAGCTGGTTAAGGCGCAGCAGGTTGGTCACTGTGGTGCGGGACTTGCCCACCGCCTCGGCCACCTGCTGGTGGGTGAGTTCAAATTCGGTCAGCAATCGCTGCAGGGCAACCGCCTCTTCGATGGCGTTGAGATCTTCCCGCTGGATGTTTTCAATCAACGCGATGGCCACCGCAGCTTCATCAGGTACATCCTTGACGATGCAGGGTACCACCTCGAGCCGGGCCAATTGGGACGCGCGCCAGCGCCGTTCACCGGCGATGATTTCAAAAGAGTGTTCGGCAACCGGACGCACCACTATGGGCTG
This sequence comes from Aeromonas sp. 11P, assembly GCF_051920165.1. Classification (NCBI taxonomy): domain Bacteria; kingdom Pseudomonadati; phylum Pseudomonadota; class Gammaproteobacteria; order Aeromonadales; family Aeromonadaceae; genus Aeromonas; species Aeromonas sp. 11P. The sequence continues at coordinate 2,862,153 of NZ_JBQBDJ010000004.1, read as the reverse complement.
GATAACCCCCTGGGCGCGGATGGAGTTGGCCAGCTCTTCCAGCGCATCCTGCGACATGTCCTTGCGCGGCTGATACTTGCCCGAGTGCAGCCACTCAACCGGCAACTTGCGCAGTTCGGTCTGATGGGCTGGAAGCATGGCCTCTTCGGTACGTTGATCGCTCATCACCTGTTTCTGGCGGGCAGCCGTGCTGGTACTGAGCAGAGCGTCAAGCCCCTTGCCCAGTCCACGTTTTTTCGGAGTCATACGCTCTCTCGGTCTGCGATGGTCGCCTGACGTTCCTGCTCCTGGCGGCGCAGGATCTCGCCAGCCAGTGCCAGGTAGGCCTTGGCGCCCACCGATGATTTGTCATAGTGCATGGCCGGCGCACCAAAACTCGGCGCCTCTGCCAGTCTGACGTTGCGGGGAATGATGGTGCGGTAGACCTTGTCGCCGAAGTGCTGTTTTAGCTGATCGGACACATCATTGGCCAGCCGGTTGCGGTGATCGAACATGGTGCGCAGCACCCCTTCGATCTTGAGATCCGGATTAACCACGGCGGCCAGCTTGCTGATGGTGTCGACCAGGGCAGTGAGCCCCTCCAGCGCGTAGTATTCGCACTGCATGGGCACCAGCACGGAGTCGGCGGCAGCCATGGCATTCACGGTCAGCATGTTGAGGGAAGGGGGACAGTCGATGAAGACGTAGTCGTACTTGTCCCGCACCGAGGCCAGCGCATTGCGCAGGCGGATCTCGCGGGCGAAAAACTCCATCAGGCGGATTTCGGCCGCGGTCACATCGGCGTTGGCGGCGATCAGGTGATAACCACCGGAAGTTTCGGGGATGATCACCTCGCTGATGGGGGCATCCTCGATCAGCAGCTCATAGGCGGTGCGCTCGACTTCGTACTTGTCGACGCCGCTGCCCATGGTGGCATTGCCCTGCGGATCCAGATCGATCACCAGCACCTTGCGCCGGGTGGCGGCCATGGAGGCGGCCAAGTTCACACAGGTGGTGGTTTTACCCACTCCACCCTTCTGGTTGGCTATGGCAATGACTTTTCCCACACTATCCCCTAAATGAAACTGCGACCCTATTCGGGCTGGATATGTTTGAATTCCAGCAGATGACGTTCGCCTTCCAGCTCCGGCACCCGCAACTCATGACAGGCTACCAGACGGATATTGGCAGGCAACTGGGCCAGCTCCTGCTCGGGATATTGTCCCTTGAGCGCCAGGAAGCAGCCCTGTTCTGACGGCAGGTGGTGACACCAGCTCAGCATGTCCTCCAGCGAAGCGAACGCTCTGCTGAGTACACCATCAAACCCGACTTCGGGTTGATACTCTTCCACCCGGGATTTGATCGGCGTCACATTGGTCAACCCCAGCTCCAGAATGACCTGGCGGATGAAGTTGATCCGTTTACCCAGACTGTCGAGCAGAACGAACTGCTTGTCCGGGTTGATGATGGCCAGAGGCAGTCCAGGCAGGCCGGGACCAGTCCCCACGTCGATGAAGCGCTCACCGTGCAAGTGGGGGCTTACCACCAGGCTATCGAGGATATGCTTGACCAGCATGGCGTCCGGATCTCGCACCGAGGTGAGATTGTAAGCCCTGTTCCACTTGTGCAGCAACTCGACCAACTGCACCAGTTGGCTCTTTTGGGTATCGGTGATAACAATTTCGGCCTGCTTGAGCAGGCCGTTCAATCTTTCCAACATGGTATTCCTCAGGCGGTTTTACGCAGCAGGCCGTGTTTTTTCAGGTGAACCAGCAGGATGGAGATGGCCGCCGGGGTGATGCCGGAGATACGGGAAGCCTGACCAATGGTCTGCGGTTTGGCATCGTTCAGCTTGGCTTTCACCTCGTTGGAGAGGCCGTTCACCTCGCGATAGTCCAGATCCAGCGGCAGCAGGGTGTTCTCGTTGCGCAGCTGCTTTTCCACTTCATCGTGCTGACGCTCGATGTAACCGGCGTACTTGATCTGGATCTCAACCTGTTCGGCCGCGGCAGAATCAGTCACGGAGGGGCCAACCCCTTCGATGGCCATCAGCGCATCATAGGTCACCTCGGGGCGACGCAGCAGCTCTTCCAGACTCTGTTCGCGGGTCAGCGGGGTGTTGACCAGGGCGTTGACCGCTTCCAGTGACGGATGTTGCGGGTGGATCCAGGTTGAACGCATGCGCTGACGCTCCAGCTCGACCTGTTCCATCTTGGCGTTGAATTTGCTCCAGCGCTCGTCATCCACCAGACCCAGCTCGCGACCGATGGCGGTCAGGCGGATATCGGCGTTGTCTTCACGCAGCAACAGGCGATATTCGGCGCGGCTGGTGAACATGCGGTAAGGCTCGCGGGTTCCCAGGGTGGAGAGATCGTCCATCATCACGCCCATGTATGCCTGATCCCGACGCGGGTTCCAGGGATCCTTGTCCTGGGCACGCAAGGCCGCGTTCAAACCGGCCATCAGGCCTTGTGCCGCAGCCTCTTCGTAACCGGTCGTGCCGTTGATCTGGCCGGCGAAGAACAGGTTTGGAATGCACTTGCTCTCCATGTTGGCTTTGAGATCCCGCGGATCGAAGAAATCATATTCGATGGCATAGCCCGGACGGGTGATGTGGGCGTTCTCGAAGCCGCGCACGGAACGGACGATCTGCACCTGCACGTCAAACGGCAGGCTGGTGGAGATCCCGTTCGGATAGAGTTCGTGGGTGGTCAGGCCTTCCGGCTCGACGAAGATCTGGTGCGCAGTCTTGTCGGCGAAGGGTGATCTTGTCCTCGATCGACGGGCAGTAGCGCGGGCCGATCCCCTCGATCACCCCGGCGTACATGGGGCTGCGATCCAGGTTATTGCGGATCACCTCGTGGGTACGCTCGTTGGTGTGGGTGACGTAGCAGGGCACCTGACGGGGATGCTGGCTGGCATTGCCGATAAACGAGAAGACCGGACGCGGATCGTCGCCGTGCTGTTCCTGCATTACGGAGAAATCGACGCTGCGGGCATCGATGCGCGGCGGGGTGCCAGTCTTGAGACGATCGATGCGCAGCGGCAGTTCACGCAGGCGCTGGGCCAGGGCGATCGACGGAGGATCCCCAGCGCGGCCGCCCTTGTAGTTTTCCATCCCGATGTGGATCAAACCATTCAGGAAGGTACCGACCGTCAGCACCACAGTCTTGCCGCTGATGCGGATCCCGCTCTGGGTGACCACACCGGCAACACGATCCCCATCCATGATCAGATCGTCACAAGCCTGCTGGAAGATCTTCAGGTTCGGGTAGTTCTCCAGCATCTGGCGAACGACAGCCTTGTAGAGCAGGCGATCCGCCTGGGCACGAGTGGCTCGTACTGCCGGGCCCTTGGAGGAGTTGAGGGTGCGGAACTGGATCCCGCCAAGATCGATGGCACGCGCCATGATCCCGCCGAGTGCGTCAACTTCCCTGACCAGGTGTCCCTTGCCGATCCCGCCGATCGCCGGATTACAGGACATGTGTCCCAGCGTATCGATATTGTGGGTCAGCAACAGGGTGTTCATGCCCATACGGGCTGCCGCTGTTGCTGCTTCGGTTCCGGCATGACCGCCACCGACGACGATCACATCAAATTGTTCATGGTATTGCATTGGGATCACCTTGATCTGCACGCCTGAAGATCTTTATTTGCCTGGGCTAAAGGGCGGAACATTCTATCTGTTTCGCGTCCTGAGGGGAACGTCTACTTAACGTTCAGTATGAAGGGAGGATCCACTAATTAGATCTTAAGGATCTTTAGATCGATCTTTTACTGGATCTCTTATTAGGATCCGCCCTTTCTGTTGATAAGCACTTTTTGATCATAAAGATCATTAATTTAAGGACGATCCTAGCTTGTGGAAAAGCTTGGATCCTGGCCCGGTGAACGAGGGGATAACCAGGACTTTTATACACAGAGGTCTGTCGGTCTGGATCTAATACATGGATAACTATAGGTTTTGCAGAGCTTTACACCGTAGTTATGCACATTACCCCTGGGCGTTGTGGGTAACCTTGTAGAACAACTCCCCCGGATCAATCTGTTAATAACATGGTGGATAGTCGATCTGGGGATAAGTGGGGAGATCAAGCTTTTTTTCAGGATCTCCCGCACGCTGATCAGGCGATCATCGTCATCCAGTCGCGGATCCACACTTCTGCGGCATCTTCGGGGATCTCGTGTTGGGTCACATCGATGTCGAGTCGCTCGCCAATCCGGCTGGCTCCGCACTCGGCCAGCAGGCGATCCAGCGTCTTGCCGCCCTGGCAAAAGGTGTCATAACTGCTGTCGCCAAGGGCGATCACGCCATATTTCAATGAATTAAGATCCGGATGCTGCTCGGCAAGATCCTTGGCGAAGGGTTGCAAGTTGTCGGGCACATCCCCGGCACCATGGGTGGAAGTGATCACCAGCAGGATGGATCCCGCATCATCCAGTACCTCTGCCAGCTTGGCCGGGTTGTGGATCCGGGTCTGGTGGCCAGCCTGTTCCAGCAGGTTGGCGACGTGGTCTGCGACATATTCGGCGGCGCCCAGCATGGAGCCGACGACGAGATTGAGTTTGGCCATGGAATGGATCCTGATTTCAGACAAAGAAACGGAAAGCCGGATTCTACCGCCAAAGGGTGTGGATAAATATGGATAAAGCTTGGGGATAATGGATCCAGTCAGATAATGCCACCGGATCCATCCTGCCGATCTTTTTTCTGCTTCTTTATATTCCTCTCCATTTTATTCTCCGCTAATAGCTCTCCTGATGGCTCCCATCTCCCGCGAAATCCTGCCAACGATGCAGCCAGATAACAATGTAGATGCAAATGATTAGCAATTATTGAATCGATTCGATCACGGCTCCTGTAGTAGGATTGCGCTGCTTTATTCGCCCATGGAACAGGGTGATGTCGTGACAAACGACCACAAATAACAATTAAAACAACATAACTCATTGATAAACGAGACTTTAATATGATTGCGCAAAAATACACTACAGGACCCGGCAAGAAGGGCGCCTTCGGCGTGCTTTCGCTCTCCGGTTTGCTCGTCTCCCTGCCGCTGATGGCCGAACAAACCACCGCTGAGCTGCCCAAAGCCAGCGAAACCATGGTGGTGACCGGTACGGCCATGAAGGTGGAAGTGCCGATGGCCGAGACCCCTCGCGCCGTCTCAGTGGTTAATCGCGAGGAGCTGGATCAGCACGCCGTGTTGCAGCTGGATGAAGCGATTCGCTACCGTTCCAGCGTATTGACCGGCCTCTATGGCTCAGACAACAACACCGACTGGTTCAAGGTGCGTGGCTTCGATGCCGCCTCTTATCTTGATGGCAACCGGCTGTTTGGCACCGGCTACTACGTCTGGACGCCGGAACCGTTCGGTCTGGAGAGTGTGGAAGTGCTGAAGGGGCCAGCCTCGATCCTTTACGGTGAGGCGCCTCCGGGCGGGGTGATCAATGCCATCAGCAAGCGACCGACCGCCACGCCGCAAGGGCAGGTGGATCTGCAGCTTGGCAGCCGGGATCATCGTCAGGTCGGGGTGGACGTCTCTGATGCGCTCTCCGACAACAGCCGCTACCGCATGGTTGCTCTTTATAAAGAGCGTGATGGTGTGCTTACCGGTACTTACAACGATCGGGTTTATCTGGCGCCCAGCGTTACCTTCGATCTTTCGGATCGTACCAGCCTGACCCTGCTGGCCAGTTTCCTGCACGACGAAGGGGTCCCGACCAACGGCTTCTTCCCGGTCTATGGCACCCTGAATACGTCAGGTGGCCAGATTGATCCCTCCACCAACCTGAGCCAGCCGGATTACGATCGCAACCGCAATACCCAGATCTCCACCGGTTACGAGCTGGCCCACCAGCTCAACCAGACCTGGGAGTTCAAGCAGAACGTCCGCTTCAACTATAACGATCTGCTGCTGCGCCAGACCTATATCTTCCCGACCTATGAAGGCACAACCGCCAGTCGTGGCCTGGTTTACCGCGATGGCAATACCAAGAGTGCCACCATGGATAACCAGATGGTGGGCTACTGGAACACCGACAGCACCGAGCAGACCTTGCTGCTGGGGGTAGATCTGCAGCGTCACGTCAATGAAGGTGTCGAGGCCGACAACTACGGTATGGGCACCATCAATACCATGAACCCGGATTACAGCGGCTTCCCCGGTTTTGACGAGTCGACCGCCACTCACCAGAAGAGCACCAAGGGCCAGAGCGGCCTCTATGCCCAGCACCAGATCCGCTGGGACGATCGCTGGTTGCTGACTGCCGGTGGTCGTTTCGACTATGTGGAGACCCACAACACCAATACCAGCAAGGACGAGCGCCAGTACGATCACGAGCTATCCCTCTCGGGCAGCCTGATGTATCTGGCTGATAACGGCCTCTCTCCCTACTTTGCCTATGCCGAGTCGTTTGAGGTACTGCCGGGGATCGATCCTAACACCCGAAACTCCTACAAGCCGCTCAAGGGCAAGCTCTACGAGACCGGCGTGAAGTATGCGCCTGCCTTCCTCGACGGTTACATCAATCTGGCGCTGTTCGATCTGGCCCAGACCAACTCGCTGGTCTCTACCGGTTCCGGCCAGCAGACCCAGGCGGGTGAAGTGACCTCTCAGGGGATTGAGCTGGAAGGGAGTGTGCAGGTGACCGATGCACTGCGTCTGACAGCTGCTTATACCTACACCGATGCCAAAACCAACGACACCGGCAGTGGCGATCGCCGTGCCAGCCTGATCCCGCGCCACCAGGCCTCCTTCTGGGGCAACTACAAGGTGCAGCAAGGGGTGGCTTCGGGTCTGGAGCTGGGTACCGGTGTACGTTATATCGGTTCCAGCGTGGGTATTGGCGCCGTGAATGCGGACTTCACCCCCATCTACGGCTCTGCCGAGGTGCCGGCCCATACCGTCTGGGATGCGATGATCGGGTATGACTTTGCCAAGAACTGGCGTGCCCAGCTCAACGTCAACAACCTGCTGGGTGAAACCTACGTGGCCAGTTGTGACTACTACTGCTACTACGGCGAGCCGCGCAGCGTAGTGGGCAGCATCAACTACCGCTGGTAATCGAAGTCGGGCGGGAACCGGATTCCCGCCCTTTTTTCACCCGCAGTTGTTCTGATCTCTCTGGAATACCGGTCCGTTATGGAACTCTTGTCTCTGGTTTATCGCCAATATCGTTGGCCCTTTATTGCCATTACCCTGCTCAGTCTGCTCAGTGCCGTCAGCGGGATTGGCGTCATTGCTTTTATCAATCAGTCTCTTATCGAATCTATAGGTGATCCGCTGCCGATCCTCGGTCAGCTGGTCGGCCTGATTGTGTTGCTGCTGGTGATCACGCTCGGATCTCAGCTGGCCCTGACCACTCTCGGTCACCATTTTGTCTACCGGTTGCGTGGCCGTCTGCTCAAGCAACTATTGGATACCGATGTCGCCCGCATCCGCCAGATTGGTCAGGGGCCGCTGCTGGCATCCCTCTCCAATGATATCGGCCAGATCACCATCGCCTTCGTGCGCCTGCCGGAGCTGGTGCAGGGGCTGGTGCTCACGCTGGGTTCTGCCCTTTACCTCGGCTGGCTCTCTCCGGCCCTGCTCGGGGTGACCGCACTCTGGGTCACCGTCACCATGGTGGTGGGCTGGTTGCTGGTGAACCGTGTTTATCGCCATCTCTCCCACATGCGTCAGGCCGAAGATCGGCTCTATCAGAACTATCAGGCCATCATCGCTGGCAGCAAGGAGCTGGCGCTCAACCGTGAGCGGGCTCACTTCGTTTACCACCAGCTCTATGAGCAAAATGCCCGTGACTACCGCCAGCAGATCATCCGCGCCGACACCTATCACCTGAGCGCGGTGAACTGGTCGAATATCATGATGCTGGGGGCCATCGGTCTGGTCTTCTTTCTGGCCAACGGCCTTGGCTGGGCCAACACCAATGTGGCCGCCACCTTCGCCCTGACCCTGCTGTTCCTGCGCACCCCGCTGTTGCAGGGGATTGGCGCCCTGCCGACCCTGCTTGCCGCTCAGGTGGCGTTCGACAAGATCGCCGCCCTCAATCTGGCCGAGCCGGATGCGGACTTCCCGCTGCCGCCCGCCATCCGCCCCTGGCAGCGTATCGAGTTGGAGCAGGTGAGCTTTCACTATCAGGGGGAGGGCGGTTTTGCCGTTGGCCCCATCGATCTGGTCATCGAAAAGGGGGAGCAGATCTTCATCATCGGCGGCAATGGCTCCGGCAAGTCGACCCTGGCCATGCTGCTGACCGGCCTTTACCAGCCGGTATCGGGCCGGATCCTGCTGGATGGTGAGCCGATCACCGATCGCAACGGCTATCTGGCGCTCTTCTCCGCCATCTTTACCGACTATCACCTGTTCCAGCACCTGCTGGGGCCGGAACCCAAGGATGAGCTGGTGGCCGAGTGGCTGGAGCGGTTGCAGATGGGCAGCAAGCTCACCATCGAGGATGGCTTTATCGCCGATATCGATCTCTCTCAAGGGCAGCGCAAGCGGGTCGCCCTGCTGCTGGCGCTGGCCGAGCAGCGCGAGGTGATGATGTTTGATGAGTGGGCCGCGGATCAGGATCCCCAGTTCCGCCGCATCTTCTATCAGGTGCTGCTGCCGCGCCTCAAGGAGATGGGCAAGACGGTGATTGCCATCAGTCACGACGATCACTACTTCCCGCTGGCCGATCGCCTGCTGGAGATGCGTCAGGGCCAGCTAACCGAACTGACCGGCGCGCGCCGTACTGAGGTGAGCCGCGATGCGATCGCTCATCTGGATTGCGAGGTGCCGGCTTGATGCCGGCACCGATGAGACTGGCGGCAAGCCAGCACAGGAATTGCTTATGTTCGAGATGAAATCAGCCAGCTTCACGGTCAATGACCGCACGCTGCTGCACCCCACCGACCTGCGTTTCGAGCAGGGACAGGTCTATGGCCTCATCGGCCACAATGGGTCGGGCAAATCGACCCTGCTCAAGCTGCTGGCACGCCAGCAACCCCTCAGCGACGGCGAGATCCTGTTCGATGGCAAGCCGCTGCCCGACTGGGGCAATCGGGAGTTTGCCCGTCAGGTGGCCTATCTGCCCCAGCATCTGCCGAGCGCCGAGAATCTGCTCGGGCGGGAGCTGGTGGAGATGGGCCGTTACCCCTGGCGCGGCCTGCTGGGCCGGATGGGGGCGGAGGATCACCGTCAGGTCGAGCGGGCCATCGCCCTTACCCATACCGAACGCTTTGCAGAACGGCTGGTGGATACCCTCTCCGGCGGCGAGCGGGGCAGGGTCTGGCTGGCGATGCTGCTGGCCCAGGAGAGCCGCTTCATCCTGCTGGATGAGCCGCTGGCCGCGCTGGATGTGGCCCATCAAGTGGAGGTGCTCACGCTCGTCAAGCAGTTGAGCCGTCAGCTCAACCTCGGGGTCATCATCGTCATTCACGACATCAATATGGCCTCCCGCTTCTGTGATCGGCTGGTGGCGCTCCACTCCGGCCGCCTGCTTACCCACGGTGAACCTGAGGGGCTCATGACCAGCGAGACCCTGCACGCTATCTATGGCATCCCGATGGAGGTCATTCGCCACCCGGCTCATGCTCATCCCATCGCCATCGTCTGACCGGGGGCATCCTTGAACCTTTTATTGAAGAAGATGGCTCCCTGCCTTATCAGCCTGTTGTTACCACTTGTGGCGCAGGCCGACACATCCTCGATCGCTTCTGCGCCGCTACCCCGTATCGCCACCGTCGACTGGACCATTGCCGAGACCCTGCTGGCGCTCGGGGTGACGCCGCTGGCCGTTGGGGATGCAGGCCCCTATCAGGCATGGGTCGGCGAGCCACGGCTACCCGCCGGGGTGGTGGATATCGGCCTGCGCACCCAGCCCAACCGCGAGCTGCTGGCGGAACTCAAACCCGATCGCATCCTCATCTCGCCGCTGGCGGCCCCGCTGGCGCCAACTCTTTCCCGCATTGCACCGGTGAGCACCATTGCCCTTTATGATGGGCAAGCCGATCTGTGGCAGCGGTTGCACGAGGTGACCCTGACTCTCGCCCGTATGGTGGGCAAAACCGCCGAGGGCGAACGGCTGCTGGCCGGGCTGGATCGGGATCTCGCCAGCATGCAGGCCGGATTGCCTGCGGATCTGCCGCCCCTGCTGGTGGTGCAGTTTATCGATGAGCGCCATGTGCGGGTGTTTGGTCGCCACAGCCTGTTCGATGCGGTGATGACGCGGCTCGGGCTGCGTAATGGTTGGCAGGAGCAGACCAATGACTGGGGTTTCTCGGTGGTCAGTATCGAGCAGTTCATGACCTTGCCAACCGCGCGGCTGGTGGTGGTCGATCCCATCCCGGTAGGGGTGAGCGAACGGCTGCAGGAGCCTGGGCTGTGGCAGCATCTGCCGCAGGTACGACAGGCGCCCGTGCTGCATCTGCCTGCGGTCTGGAGTTTTGGTGGCGTACTTGCCGCCCGCCGTTTCGCCGCTCTGCTCAGCGATGCATTGCTGCAAGATGCCGAGCGTATGGGGGCTAGCCGATGAAGCGACTGCTCACATCGCCGCTGCTGCGGCCGGTCTCGATCCTGCTGGGGTTGACCCTCTTGCTCGCGTGTTGGGAGCTGGCTCGCCAGCTGCCCGGTGCGCTCTGGTGGCAGAGTATCTTCGCCCCCAATCTGGATGACGTCAGCCAAGCGGTGGTGCATTTCAGCTGGCTACCCCGCCTGGTTGTCACCCTGTTGGCCGGGGCGGCGCTCGGGCTGGCGGGCACCCTGATGCAGCAGGTGCTGCGCAACCCGCTCGCGTCACCGACCACCTTGGGGGTGGCCTCCGGCGCCCAGCTGGCGCTGATGATGGTGACCCTGTTTGCCCCCTCCTGGCTGCTGCTGGGGCGGGAGTGGATCGCCATGGCTGGCGGTAGCCTTGCTATGGCACTGGTGTTTGCCCTGGCCTGGCGTCGCCAGCTCAATCCGGTGGTCATCGTCTTTGCCGGGTTGGTGATCAACCTCTATCTGGCGGCCATCAGCATGGGGCTATTGCTGTTCTTTCAGGAGGAGCTGAAAGGCTTGCTGGTGTGGGGCAGTGGCTCGCTAGTGCAGAACAGCTGGAGCGGGGTGAGTTACCTGTTACCCCGCCTGCTGGCAGCCGCTGCGCTGGCTGCGGTACTGGTACGCCCGTTGGCGGTACTGGAGCTGGATGATGCCAGCGCCCGCAGTCTGGGGGTCTCTCTTCAGCATCTGCGTTTTGCCGGACTGGGGCTGGCGGTATTTGTCACCGCTTGCGTGGTGAGCGTGGTGGGGCTGATAGGCTTTATCGGGCTGGCGGCGCCCGCCATGGTGCGGCTGCTCGGGATCCGCCAGCTTGGCCAGCGGCTGCTGTGGGCTCCAATCCTCGGCGCCCTGTTGCTGGCAGCCACCGATCTGCTGCTGCAGAGCCTGAGCCGCTTCTGGCCGGTATTGATCCCCACCGGCGCCATGACCGCCCTGCTGGGGGCCCCGCTGCTGCTCTGGCTGATCCCGCGCCTTGGCATCAAGTCGGGTACGCCGAAGGCAAATGCCGGCCTGCTGGTGGCCCGCCATCCGGCACCGGCTCGCCTTATTGGCCTGTTGCTGGTCGGGTTGATGCTGGCCGTGGTCACCTCCCTACTGTTTGGGCAGGGAATGGCGGGCTGGAGCTGGCCAAGCTGGCTCCACTGGCAGGCCCAGCTGGAGTGGCGGTTGCCGCGCACTCTGGCTGCGGGGGCTGCTGGCGTGCTGCTGGCGCTGGCGGGCACCCTGTTGCAACGGGTCAGCAACAACCCGATGGCGAGCCCGGAGCTGCTGGGGGTGAGCGGCGGCACCTTTATGGGGGTGATAGCGACGGCGCTGTTGCTGCCTGCATTGCCCCTGCCGCTGATGCTGTCCGGTGGCCTGCTCGGTGCCTTCGGCTGCCTGTTGCTGCTGGTGCTGGTCAATCGCAAACACGGCTTCCAGCCGGAGCGGATCCTGCTATCCGGTATCGCCATCACGGCACTGTTTGAACCGCTGCAGGCCATCGCGCTGGCCAACGGCGACATGCGGGTGCAGCAACTGCTCTCCTGGATGTCCGGTTCCACCTACTACGTCACCCTGCCGGTGGCCTATGGGCTGGTGGGGCTGGCGCTGTTGATGCTGGCCGCCTGCCTGCTGGTGAGCCGCTGGCTCGATCTGCTGCCGATGGGGAGTGCTGTAGCGACCGCGCTTGGCATTCGCCTCAACCGTGCCCAGCTCGCCATCCTGCTGCTGGTGGCCGTGCTCACCGCCAGTGCCACCCTGGTGGTCGGGCCGCTCTCATTCGTCGGTCTTCTGGCGCCACATATGGCCAAGCTGATGGGGCTGGTGCGGGCACGCTGGCACCTGCTTGGGGCCGCCGCTTCCGGCGCCCTGTTGATGGTATCGGCGGACTGGGTCGGCCAGCAGATCCTTTTCCCGCAGGAGGTGCCGGTCGGGTTGGTCTCCACCCTGTTAGGGGGCGCTTACTTCATGTGGTGTTTGCGCCGCCTCTAGGTTTGTGGTCGAAAAATGCACAAAAAAGCCCGGGGCGAACCCGGGCTTTTTATTGTCTGCCAAACCGGCTTATTTGCCGATGCAGAAGCTGGAGAAGATGCGGCCCAGCAGATCGTCTGAGCTGAATTCGCCGGTGATCTCGGAGAGGGACTCTTGCGCGAGGCGCAGCTCTTCGGCCACCAGCTCGCCAGCCACGAACACTTCCAGCTGCTCTTTGGCCACCAGCAGGCGCTCGGTGGCGCGCTCCAGCGCATCCAGATGGCGGCGGCGGGCCATAAAGCCCCCTTCGGTGTTGCCCTGGAAGCCCATGCAGGCTTTCAGGTGCTCGCGCAGGGCAGGCAGCCCCAGCTCGGTCTTGGCGGAGATGCGATAGACGGCGTGGCCCTGCTCCTGGCTCGGTGCCAGATCCTCGCCGGTCAGGTCGGCCTTGTTGCGAATGACGGTAAGACCGATGTTTTTTGGCAACCGATCAACAAATTCCGGCCAGATTTCGCGCGGGTCTACTGCGTCTGTTGTGGTGCCATCTACCATAAAAAGCACCCGATCGGCCTGCTCGATCTCGGCCCAGGCGCGCTCGATACCGATCTGCTCCACCTTGTCCTGGGTGTCGCGCAGGCCGGCGGTGTCGATGATGTGCAGCGGCATGCCATCGAGATGGATGTGCTCGCGCAACACGTCGCGGGTGGTACCGGCAATCTCGGTAACGATGGCAGACTCACGGCCTGCCAGTGCGTTGAGCAGGCTCGATTTGCCGGCGTTGGGACGACCGGCGATCACCACCTTCATCCCTTCCCGCAGCAGGGCGCCCTGCTTGGCTTCACCACGCACGTCGTCCAGCTCGGACATGATGGCGTAGAGGTCGCCCGCCACCTTGCCATCGGAGAGGAAATCGATCTCCTCGTCCGGGAAGTCGATGGCCGCTTCCACATAGATGCGCAGCCGGGTCAGGTTTTCCACCAGCTGCTGGATCTTGCTGGAGAACTGCCCCTGCAGGGAGTGCATAGCGCTGCGGGCCGCCTGTTCGCTGGAGGCTTCGATAAGGTCAGCGATAGCTTCGGCCTGGGCCAGATCCAGCTTGTCGTTGATGAAGGCACGCTCGCTGAACTCGCCGGGGCGGGCAGGGCGGATGCCATCGATTTTCAGAATGCGGCGGATCAGCATGTCCATGATGACGGGGCCGCCGTGGCCCTGCAGCTCCAGCACATCCTCGCCGGTGAAGCTGTTGGGAGCTTTGAACAGCAGGGCGATGCCCTGATCCAGTACCTGGCCTTGCTCATCCTTGAACGGCAGATATTCGGCGTAGCGCACCCGCGGGAGCTTGCCGAGCACTATCCCGGCGACCTGTTCGGCGGCGGGGCCGGAGACCCGGACTATGCCGACGCCACCACGGCCTGGCGCGGTGGCCTGGGCCACGATCGTATCTGTTGTCATCTTGCTTGGCTCGTTTGTTCGCTGATAGGAAAACGTAGTGGGGACATTGTAATAAAAAAGGCGGCCCGAAGGCCGCCTCTTTTGTCATCACGGGAAGATTAGCTGCGTGAATGCAGTCCTTTCTTCTCCAGCTGACGATAGATGATGGTCTGCTGGATGATGGAGATGACGTTGCTCACCAGCCAGTAGAGAGTCAGGCCAGCCGGGAACCAGAGGAACATGAAAGTGAAGATGATCGGCATGAACTGCATCACTTTCTGCTGCATCGGGTCGGTTACGGTGGTCGGGCTCATCTTCTGCAGATACCACATGGAGGCACCCATGAGGATTGGCAGCACGAAGAAGGGGTCCTTCACTGACAGGTCAGTGATCCACAGGGCAAACGGCGCGTGACGCAGTTCAACGGATTCCATCAGTGCCCAGTAAAGGGCGATGAAGATCGGCATCTGAACCAGGATCGGCAGGCAGCCACCCAGCGGGTTGACCTTCTCCTTCTTGTACAGCTCCATCATGCCCTGAGACATCTTCTGGCGGTCATCGCCGAAGCGCTCGCGCAGGGCCGCAATCTTAGGTTGCAGCATGCGCATCTTGGCCATGGAGGTGTACTGGGCCTTGGTCAGCGGGAACATGATGCCGCGCACCAGCAGGGTCAGCATGATGATGGCCAGACCCCAGTTCTGGACGAAACCGTGGAACACGGTCAGCAGCCAGTGCAGCGGTTGGGCGATGAACCACAGCCAGCCGTAGTCGACAGTCAGGTCGAGGTGGTTAGCCACCTTGGCCATCTGGTCTTGCAGCTTGGGACCGACCCACAGCTTGCTGGTTACTTCAGCCTGTTGGCCGGCAGCCACGTCAACCAGCGGCGCCTTGTAACCGATGATGGCCTGGCCTTTACCAGGGATCACACGGCTGTAGAAGCTGTTGGTATCGTCGGCATTCGGTGCCCAGGCAGAGACGAAGTAGTGTTGCAGCATGGCGACCCAACCACCCTTGGTGGTCTTGTTCAGGTCGGCATCCTTCATCTCGTCGAAGGTGTACTTCTTGTAACGGGTATCTTCAGTGGAGAAGGCACCACCACGGTAAGCGCTGGCTACCATGGCATGACCTTCCTGATCCTTCGGTGTGGCTACGGTCTGCTTCAGCTGACCATAGAACTGCACCTGAACCGGCTCGGCAGATTTGTTGTCGATCTTGTAATCAACGCCAACGGCATAGTCGCCACGCTTGAGGATGAACTCCTTGGTGAAGACCACGCCCTTGCTGTCGGTCCAGGTCATCGGAACGACGACTTGATCCTGACCATCGGCCAGCTGATAGCTGGTCTGGGCGGCTTCATAGGTAGGACGACCTTCGGCCTGACTGTCCGGACCGTTGCGACCCACCAGACCGCTCTGGGCGATATAGAGGTGCTCAGGCTTGCTGGTCAGCAGCACGAACGGTTGGTCCTTGCCCTCTTCCAGTTTGTGAGACAGCAGTTCGGCAGACACGACGTCACCACCCTGGGTATCCAGGGTCAGCTTGAGCACGTCAGAGGAGACGGTGATCAGCTTGCGTGCGGCAGTCGCGTTGGCTTGCTCGGAAACCTGAGGAATATCACCGGTCTGACCGGCTTCAGGTACGAAATGTTCGGTTTGGGCCACGGTAGTCGGGGCCGGCTTCGGAGCCTTGTCGGACTCCCACTGTTGCCAGAGCAGAAAGCTCACGAACAGCAAACCGATCAGGAGTAGATTGCGTTGTGATTCCATAGTCTTCAGTTTCTTCGCTTTGGTTGCGGAACCGGGTCATAACCACCCTCGGATAAGGGATGGCATTTTAATAGACGTTTGCTAGCTAACCAAACGCCTTTTATGAAACCGTGAAGTCGGATGGCTTCTATCGCAAATTGGGAACAAGTTGGAGTAAAACGGCAGCGCGGCCCGAGCAGAGGGCTAATGATTAGCTGATACAGGCGTATCAGTTTGATAGCTACCCATTGCAACGGCGTGACAGAGTGCGCCATAGCTTTTCCAGTAACTTGAACAGTTCCTCGTTATCCATCTCTTTCACACCGGCTTTGGCGATCACCACGATGTCGATAGCGGGCAGCTGATGTTGTTTGAGGCGGAAACTTTCCCGGACCACCCGTTTGACACGGTTACGCCAGACGGCACGCTTGAGTGCTTTTTTGGGCACAGCGAGACCAAGACGAGAGTGTTCGAGTGAATTGGGGCAGGCGAGAAGCGTAATTTGCGGGGAAGCAGCCCGGACAGGCTCGGCGAAAACGCGTTTGAAGTGTTCGGGAGTTAACAGACGTAACTCCCGAGAGAAGGTGTGCTGGGTAGGCATTAAACTACCAGACGGGCACGACCCTTGGCACGACGAGCGGCCAGAACTTTACGACCGTTGGCAGTTGCCATGCGGGCGCGGAAACCGTGAGAGCGCTTGCGCTTCAGGTTGGACGGTTGAAAAGTACGTTTCATGATTCGATTCCGTATTTCTGTACAGTTTTGATTGTCACACTTAGCCGACGCGCCAGCTATAGCGTGTGACGACTAGCAAAAGAGGCCGAATTCTAAACAGAGTTCGGCTTTTAGTCAATCCGCCGTTCCCTCTCATCCTGCCGTGGTCTTGAAAAGGCCGCTGCCGAGCGTGAGGATCCAGAGGATCAAGGGCTCCGGATTATACTGGCAACCCGGGGTTAAACAAGGGATCCCTCAATAAAAAAGGCGGCCAGGCCGCCAAAGAGAGAGCTATTTAAGTACTTTCCGCAAGAACTCCCGGGTACGGGGATCCTTGGGATCGACCAATATCTGATCCGGCGGGCCCTGCTCGACGATCCGGCCACCTTCCATGAAGATCACCCTATCGGCCACATCCCGTGCGAATTCAATCTCGTGGGTTACCACCACCATGGTCTGGTGCTGGCTAGCCAGCTTTTTCATCAGCCCGAGCACTTCATCGACCCACTCCGGATCGAGCGCCGAGGTGGGCTCGTCAAACAGGATTACCTTGGAGTGGGCCGCCATGGCGCGGCCGATGCCGACCCGTTGCTGCTGGCCGCCGGAGAGGGAGGCCGGATAGGCGTCCCGCTTCTCGGCAAGACCAATGTCCTCCAGGATGCCGAGGGCGGTAGCACGAGCTTCCGCCTTCGGCTGTTTCCAGACGGTGATCAGCCCTTCAGCGATGTTGTCCAGCGCCGTCTTGTTGGCAAAAAGGGCGTAGTTCTGGAACACGAAGGAGGCCCGCTTGCGCAGCTCGATCGCCTGCTGCTCGCTGGCATCTGCCAGATTGAGCTGCAGATCGTCGATGGCAAGCGAGCCCGCATCCGGGGTCTCCAGTAGATTCAGGCAGCGCAACAGGGTCGACTTACCGGTGCCGGAGGGGCCGATGATGACGACAATTTCCCCCTTTTTGACCTCCAGATCGATGCCGTTGAGCACCTGATTGCCGTGATATGCCTTGGAGAGGCCGGTTAGCTTGATCATGAGAGCCCTCCTTTAATAGGCACGGTTGAGACGAATTTCCAGCAGATGCTGCAAGCGGGTAAAGAAGATCACCACTACCCAGTAGATCAGCGCCACCGCCATAAAGCTCTCGAAGAACTTGAAGGAGGAGGAGGCTTCCATCTGCGCCTTGCCCATGATCTCGGCCACACCCAGGGTAAAGGCCAGCGAGGTGCTCTTGATCATGTCGATGAAGTAGTTCATCAGCGACGGGGTGGCGATACGGGCCGCCTGCGGCAGGATGATCCGCTGCATCGCCTGATAACGGCTCATGCCGATACTGAGCGCCGCTTCCATCTGGCTTTTGTGAATGCCGAGGATGGCTGCGCGGATCGACTCGGCCATGTAGGCGGCGAAGTGCAGGGTCAGACCGACGATGGCGGCAGTAAAGGCATCCATCCCCACGAAGATCGGGAACAGTTGCGGCAGTCCGTAGTAGAGCAGGAACAGCTGAACGAGTAGCGGTGTACCCCGAAAGAACGAGATATAGAGCATCGCCAGCCAGTGGATCGCGGGGACGCGAAACACCCGTACTATCGCCAGGGCCAGCGAGAGTACGAGTGCCAGCACGAATCCCCACAGGGCCATCTCCATCGTGGTGCCCAGATATTTGAGCAGGATGGGAAACAGCCCCAGCGTGTATTCGAGGTCAAATTCCATCATTTATTTGTCGGTGATGTCGGAAGCGAACCATTTCTCGGAGATCTGACGCAGGGAGCCATCCTTGCGCATGGCGGTCAGGGCCTCGTCGACCTTCTTCAGCAGCGCCTGTTTCTCCGGGGTCTTCAGGAAGGGCAGGGCGTTCTCGATAGTCTCGAACGGTGCGCCAGCCTGTTGCAGCGGCAGTTTGGACTCTTTGATCAGCTGGGCAGTGGAGACGCGGTCCATCACGAAGGCATCAATGCGACCCAGGGCGACATCCTGCTCGAAGGCGGAGTCATAGGTGCGGATGTCGATCTTCTTGTTCGGGTCGTTCTTGCGCAGCAGCTCTTCGAAGTTGGAACCCAGGTTCACGGCAACGCTCTTACCTTCCAGATCCTTGATACCGTGAATGGTGCTGTTGCCCTTGCGTACTACGATCTGGGCGCCGTCATAGACGTAAGGTTGGGAGAAGTCGTACTTCGCCTTGCGCTCGTCGGTGATGGTGATCTGGTTGGAGATGGTATCGATGCGGCCGGTTTCCAGCATGCCGAACAGGCCGGAGAAGCTGGCGGTCACGAATTCGACCTTGTAGCCAGTGCGCTCGCCGATCTGGTTCCACATATCCACTTCAAAGCCCTGCAGCTTGTCCTGCTTGACGAAAGTGAACGGGAAATATTTGCCAGACATGCCGACCTTGATGGTCTCCTGGGCGATGGCCTGACCGGACAGGGTGGCGAGCAGGATGGCTGCGCCGGAAATCAGTTTGATGGATGTTTTCATGGTGTTTCTCTCTCTCAATGTCTTGTATTTGTAGTTGTAATAACTGGTTTGGCCCTGATGTTATTGGAATAAAATTTAAAAAATAAATGACATTTGGTTATATGAAATAACAGGAGAGAAGCACGGGATCGACCAATCCGGACGGTGGATCAAGCTGTGGGTAACTTTGGGGATGAAATCCGATCCAAAGGCGCTGGATCCTTGAAAGTCAAGGATCTTATTTGCTGGATCCACCGGGCGATGGCTGGAGATCCGGCGGCTAAAAACGTAGAATAGCCGGTCTTTAGTTAATCAATCGACAGGAGTTTAGAGTGACTGCTTCGCTATGGCAGCAGTGCCTTAACCGGCTGCAAGATGAGTTGCCCTCGGCAGAATTCAGCATGTGGATCCGGCCGCTTCAAGCGGAGTTGAGTGACAATACTCTGACCCTGTATGCACCGAATCGCTTTGTTCTGGACTGGGTACGAGACAAGTATCTCATCCGGGTTAACGGCATCATCAACGAACTCTGCGGGGTCGACGGCCCCGCCCTGCGTTTTGATATAGGCAATCGTCCCCATCCTGTTGCTGTCGCCAGAGCGCCGGTACAGGGTGCCGCGCCTGTGAATAACTTGCAGAAGAGCTGGGAAAGCAAGGCTGAAGCCAAGCCCGAGCCGAACCACAAGAGCAACACCAACGTGAACTATACCTTCGAGAATTTCGTCGAGGGTAAGTCCAACCAGTTGGCGCGTGCGGCTGCCCGTCAGGTAGCGGACAATCCGGGTGGTGCTTACAACCCGCTGTTCCTCTATGGCGGCACTGGTTTGGGTAAAACCCACCTGCTGCACGCCGTTGGCAATGCCATCAAGGAGAGTAAAAAAGATGCCAAAGTCATCTATATGCACTCCGAGCGGTTTGTTCAGGACATGGTGAAAGCGCTGCAAAACAACGCCATTGAAGAGTTCAAGCGTTACTACCGCAGCGTTGATGCCCTGCTCATCGATGACATCCAGTTCTTCGCCAACAAGGAGCGCTCCCAGGAGGAGTTCTTCCATACCTTCAATGCCTTGCTGGAAGGTAACCAGCAGATCATCCTGACCTCGGATCGCTATCCGAAGGAGATCAACGGTGTCGAGGATCGCCTCAAGTCCCGCTTCGGCTGGGGCCTGACCGTTGCGATCGAGCCGCCGGAGCTGGAGACCCGTGTCGCGATCCTGATGCGCAAAGCAGACGAGAACCAGATCCATCTGCCGGACGAAGTGGCCTTCTTCATTGCCAAACGTCTGCGATCCAACGTCCGTGAACTGGAAGGCGCCCTCAACCGGGTGATCGCCAACGCCAACTTCACCGGCCGTGCCATCAACATCGATTTCGTGCGCGAAGCGCTGCGCGACCTGTTGGCACTGCAGGAGAAGCTGGTCACCATCGACAATATCCAGAAGACGGTGGCGGAGTACTACAAGATCAAGCTGGCGGATCTGCTCTCCAAGCGTCGTTCCCGCTCCGTTGCCCGTCCGCGCCAGCTGGCGATGGCACTGGCCAAGGAGCTGACCAACCACAGTTTGCCGGAGATAGGTGATGCCTTTGGTGGCCGTGACCACACTACCGTTCTTCATGCCTGCCGCAAGATCGAGCAGCTGAAGGAGGAGAGTCACGACATCAAGGAGGACTATTCCAACCTGATCCGTACCCTTTCTTCCTGATAACGGAATTGAGTGGACAGATGCAGCGTGAATATTCCAACCTGATCCGAATCTTTTCCTCCTAATCACAACGGAGAGCACAGATGCAGCTCGAAATTAGCCGTGAGGCCCTGTTACGTCCTCTGCAACTGGTGTCCGGCGCCCTCGGCGGCCGACCGACCCTGCCGATCCTCGGCAACGTGCTGCTTGATGTCAGCAACGGTCTGCTGTCACTGACCGGTACCGATCTCGAAGTAGAGATGATCGGTCAGGTCTATCTGAACGGAGCCAGCGAAGATGGCCGCACCACAGTACCGGCGCGCAAGCTGCTGGATATCTGCCGTGGTCTGCCGGAAGGCGCCGAGATCCGTCTCAATACCGAAGGCGAGCGCCTGATCATCCGCTCCGGTCGTTCCCGCTTCAACCTCTCGACCCTGCCGGCGACCGAATATCCGAACATCGAGGATTGGGAATCCGTGCTCGAGTTCGATATCAGCCAGCTGGAGCTGAAGAAGCTGATCGATGCGACCCAGTTCTCCATGGCCAGCCAGGATGTACGTTACTACCTGAACGGCATGCTGTTCGAGAGCGAAGGTCACGGTCTGCGCACTGTGGCGACCGACGGTCACCGTCTGGCCACCTGCCGCCGCGAGGTAGTAGGGGAATCGCTGCCCGATCATCAGGTTATCCTGCCGCGCAAAGGGGTACTGGAGCTGGTGCGTCTGCTGGAAGCGGAAGATAAGCCGGTACGTCTGCAGATCGGTCGCAGCAACCTGCGTGCTGCGCTGGACGGCTTCATCTTCACCTCCAAGCTGGTGGATGGCCGCTTCCCGGATTGGCGCCGCGTCATTCCGCGCAACAGCGACAAGGCCCTGATCGCCGGCCGTGAGGATCTGCGTCAGGCGTTTGCCCGCGCCGCCATCCTCTCCAACGAGAAATTCCGTGGGGTGCGTCTCAATCTGCAGGAAAACCTGCTGCGCATCACCGCCAACAACCCGGAACAGGAAGAAGCCGAAGAGCTGCTTGACGTACAATATGCCGCTGGCGAGATGGAGATCGGCTTTAACGTCTCTTATGTGCTCGACGTGCTGAATACGTTAAAATGTGACCAAATTCGGATTAGCCTGAGCGATTCCATCAGCAGTGCCATTATTGAGGATTTTGAACATCAGGATGCTCAGTACGTGGTGATGCCGATGCGGATCTAGTCGTGTCCCTGGTCAAACTCCAGCTCAGCGACTTTCGCAATATCCAGCAAGCCAGTCTCAAGCTGTCGCCCGGCCTCAACATTCTGGTCGGGTGCAATGGCAGCGGCAAGACCAGCGTGCTGGAAGCCATTCACTACCTTGGTCTGGGGCGCTCCTTTCGCACTCATTTGACCGGGCGGGTCATCCGCCAGGGGGAGAGGGCCTTTACCCTGTTTGCCCAATGCGAGCTGGAGGGGCGTCAGGTACCGATCGGTCTTGCCAAAGACAAGAGTGGCGAGACCCAGCTCAAGATTGCCGGGGCGCAGGCCCAGCGGCTGGCCGATTTGGCGGAGCTGTTGCCGGTGCAGTTGATCCATCCCGATGGTTTCAACCTGCTGACAGGCGGGCCTCAGGCTCGCCGTGCCTGGCTCGATTGGGGCGTTTTCCATCAGGAGCCGACCTTCTTTGCCCTGTGGGGACGAGTGCGGCGGCTGCTGAAACAGCGCAATGCGCTGCTGCGCCAGAGCACCCAGTACCGCCAGCTGGCGTTCTGGGATCAGGAGCTGGTGCGGCTCGGGGGGGAGCTGGCCGAGTTTCGCGCCAGTTATTGTCAGGCCATTACGCCCCTGATCAAGGAGATGACGGCGGATTTTCTGCCGGAATTCGATATCAGTCTCGGCTTTTACCGGGGCTGGGAGAAAGATACTCCCCTCGGCGATCTGCTGGAGGCGGGGTTTGAGCGGGATCGGGCGCTGGGCTATACCGGTGTCGGTCCACAGAAAGCCGATGTGCGCCTCAAGGCGAACGGGGTACCCGCTCAGGATATTTTGTCCCGGGGTCAGCTGAAGTTGCTGGTCTGCGCCATGCGACTGGCCCAAGGGCTCTATTTGAATCAACATAGCAGCCGTGGCTGTATTTTTTTAATTGACGATTTTGCCTCTGAACTGGATGTCGACAAGCGCCGCTTGCTGGCCGCAAGGCTGAAGCAGTGCGCGTCCCAGGTGTTTATTACCGCCATCGACACCGGTCAGCTCGCAGACATGATGGATGCGAATGACTGCAAGTTGTTCCACGTGGAACAGGGTAAAATCTCCGAAACGTTAGAGAAGGCAGAGAGTAAGCTATGAGTGAAAATACTTACGACTCCTCGAATATCAAGGTGCTGAAGGGCCTGGATGCGGTCCGCAAGCGCCCGGGGATGTATATCGGCGATACGGATGATGGCTCGGGTCTGCACCACATGGTGTTCGAGGTCGTCGATAACTCCATTGACGAGGCGCTCGCTGGCTACTGCTCCGATATTCAGGTCAAGATCCATTCCGATGGCTCCGTCTCCGTGCGCGATAACGGCCGTGGTATTCCGGTCGATATTCACCCGGAAGAGGGCCGCTCCGCTGCCGAAGTCATCATGACCGTGCTGCACGCTGGCGGTAAGTTCGATGACAACTCCTACAAGGTTTCCGGTGGTCTGCACGGCGTCGGCGTCTCCGTCGTTAACGCCCTCTCTGACAAGCTGTTGCTGACCATTCGTCGTAACGGTCACGTCTACGAGCAGACCTATCATCTGGGTGAGCCGCAGGCGCCGCTCAAGCAGATTGGCGACAGCACCGGCACCGGTACTGAAGTTCGCTTCTGGCCGAGCCCGACCATCTTCAGCGACACCCTGTTCCACTACGAGATCCTGGCCAAGCGCCTGCGTGAGCTCTCCTTCCTCAACTCCGGTGTTTCCATCCGTCTGATGGATGAGCGTGACGGCCGTGAGGCGCATTTCTGCTACGAAGGTGGCATCAAGGCGTTCGTTGAATACCTGAACCAGAACAAGACCCCGATCCACCCGAAGGTGTTCCATTTCACCACCGAGCAGGATGGTATCGGCGTTGAAGTGGCGATGCAGTGGAATGACGCCTATCAGGAAGGGGTCTACTGCTTCACCAACAACATCCCGCAGCGGGATGGTGGTACTCACCTCGTTGGCTTCCGTACCGCGCTGACACGTACTCTGAACTCCTATATGGACAAAGAGGACTACAGCAAGAAGGCCAAGTCTGCCGCAAGTGGCGACGACGTGCGTGAAGGTCTGATTGCCGTTATCTCCGTCAAGGTGCCGGATCCCAAGTTCTCATCCCAGACCAAAGACAAGCTGGTCTCTTCCGAAGTGAAGACCGCCGTTGAACAGGCGATGGGTGAGAAGCTGGCGGACTTCCTGCTGGAAAACCCGGGCGATGCCAAGATCGTGGTCAACAAGATCATCGATGCGGCCCGTGCCCGTGAAGCGGCCCGCAAAGCCCGCGAACTGACACGCCGCAAAGGCGCGCTGGATATCGCCGGTCTGCCCGGCAAGCTGGCTGACTGTCAGGAAAAAGACCCGGCACTCTCCGAACTCTACATAGTGGAAGGGGACTCTGCTGGCGGTTCCGCCAAGCAGGGTCGCAACCGTAAGAACCAGGCCATTCTGCCGCTCAAGGGCAAGATCCTGAACGTGGAGAAGGCCCGTTTCGACAAGATGATCTCCTCGCAAGAGGTGGGCACCCTGATCACCGCACTGGGCTGCGGTATCGGTCGCGACGAGTACAACCCGGACAAGCTGCGTTATCACAACATCATCATCATGACCGATGCGGACGTCGATGGTGCACATATCCGTACTCTGCTGCTGACCTTCTTCTATCGTCAGATGCCGGAAATCATCGAGCGTGGCTATGTCTATATCGCCCAGCCGCCGCTCTACAAGGTGAAGAAGGGTAAGCAGGAGCAGTATCTGAAAGACGAAGATGCGCTGCTGCAGTACCAGACCGCCATGGCGCTGGATGGTGCGACCCTGCACGTCAACGAGTCTGCCCCGGCCATCGGTGGCGAGGCGCTGGAGCGTCTGGTCAACCAGCACCGCTCGGTGACTCACCTGATCACCCGCATGTCTCGTCGTGCGCCGGAAGCGGTTCTGACCCAGCTGATCTATCAGCCGGAGCTGAACGAAGCGCTGCTGAACAGCGAGAGCGATCTGCTGGCCTGGTGTCAGGGTATGGAAGCCGTGCTCAACGAGAGCAACCACGGTATTCAGTACCAGATCCAGGTTCGTCGTGATGAAGAGCGCAGCCTGTACGTTCCGCACGCCGTGGTTCGTCAGCACGGTGTTGACCGCGAATATCCGCTCAGCTACGACTTCCTGCAGTCCGGTGAGTACCGTCAGTTGGTTTCGCTGGGCAAGGAGATCGCCAACCTGATCGAGGAAGGTGGTTTCATCAAGCGTGGCGAGAAGGTCAAGCCGGTTGCCAACTTCGTAGAAGCCGTCGAGTGGCTGATGGGCGAAGGCAAGCGCGGCATCTACATCCAGCGCTATAAAGGGCTGGGCGAGATGAACCCGGACCAGCTGTGGGAAACCACCATGGATCCGGAAGCCCGTCGCATGCTGCGCGTCACCATCGACGACGCCGTCGGTGCCGACCAGCTCTTCTCCACCCTGATGGGTGATGCCGTTGAGCCCCGTCGTGACTTTATTGAGACCAACGCCCTGCGCGTGGCCAACCTCGACGTCTAATCAACGCTGTCAGCCCGATATAAAAAAGCCGCTCCCTGTGAGCGGCTTTTTGTTTTTGGGCGGAAGAAGTTGCACGTTCCACGTGAAACATCGAGTCTGTGTATCAGTGGTTTTGGCCACGAAAAGATCGTCGCCACTCGCTGGGGGAGATGGCAAAGCGGCCGCGGAAGTGATTGCGCAGAGAGGTGGCACTCTTGAAGCCGACCAGCTCGGCGATGCGCTCGATGGAATGGCCGCTTACCTCCAGCAGCTCCTGACTGCGCCTGAGCCGCTCCGCCAGCAGCCATTCACCCACCGAGAGGCCGGTAGCCTGATGAAAGCGGCGGGTAAAGGTGCGTCGGCTCATCAGGGTATGGGCCGCCAGAGAGTCCAGGGTGTGAGGCTCGGCCAGATGGGCACGCAGGTGATCGAGCAACTGGTTCATCCGGACATCGCGGGTGGAGGCGGGCACCGGCTGCTCGATAAACTGGGCCTGACCCCCTTCCCGGTGGGGCGGGATCACCAGCCGCCGCGCCACCTTGTTGGCGATGGCCGAGCCGTGGTACTGGCGCACCAGATAGAGGCAGCAGTCCAGCCCGGCGGCAGTGCCTGCCGAGGTGACCAGCCCATCGTCATCCACATAGAGGGCGTTGGTATCAAGCTGCACGCAGGGAAAGCGGTGGCAGAAATCCTGCTCATACTCCCAGTGGGTCGATGCCTTGCGACTATTGAGCAGCCCGGTGTAGGCGAGTACATAGGTGCCAAGACAGAGCCCGACCAGTCGGGCACCTCTGGCTCTGGCGGCGATAAGGGCATCGAGCAGCGCTGCGGGTGGCTGTGCTGTCGGGTCGTGCCAGAAGGGAATAACGATGATCTCCGCCTCGGCCAGCACCTCCAGCCCATGGGGAGCCTGAATGGTGAAGCCTTGCGCCGAGCGTGAATGAGGGTTGCCATCACCGCAGCAGATCTTGAGCTCGAACAGCGGCTGGCCCGGCAGGATGTCGCCGAAGATGAGACAAGGGACGGCGCAGTGAAAAGGGCTGAAGTGATCGAAGGTCACCACGGCAACGATCGGGGTGGTCATGGTGTTGGCTCCTCTCTGCGCTCAGACCACTCATCATAAGCGTTCGGCAGTGAAAGCCGAAGGGCCATGTCTGGCATGGCCCTCCTGCGAGTCACAGCCATATCGCCTCGCCATCTTGCGGCACCCGTACCCGATCCGTCATGCCCCGTTTCGCCAGATAGTTGCGCAGCTCCTGGCGTGACAGCACGGCGTGGTTGACCGCCTCCATATGGCTGGCGATCAGCGTGGCTTGCGGTGCGGCCTGATAAACGGCGGCGACATCTTCCTTGCCCATGATGATTGAACCGAGTCCGGGCACCTGTGCATCGCCACAGTTGAGGATGATGACCTCGGGTTGATGCTGTTGCAGGGCTTGCTCGACCCGGGGATGCCAGATGGTATCACCGACCAGATAGAGGCACTGTTCATCGGGGTGGGAGAAGACCACGCCGCACACTTCTCCCATGCGCTCGCCCAGTACCGCCATCAACTGGTCGTTGCCGTGCTGGCCACCGGTCTGCTGCAGGCGAATGCCGGCAAACTCGGGCTGGTCGCTCAGCAGGCGCACATCCTCAAAGCCACTGGCACGAATGGCATCGGCATCTTTCTGATGTTGTACCAAGAGCGGCAGATGTTTGGGGATCAGGGCTCTGGCGGCGTCATCCCAGTGGTCGGGATGGTCGTGGGTGACGATCACGGCGTCCACATCGACCAGCTCATCGAGCGGCAGCGGCAGCTCGACCAGCGGATTGCGCAGCTGGCTGTTGGTGGTGCCCTCAAAGCCGGGGAAGGCCCCTTTGGCCGAGAGCATGGGGTCGATCAGAAAGCGGGTTCCGGCATAGTCGAGCAGCAAGGTGGCGTTGCGAACCTGGGTAATCTTCATGGGATGGCTCCATGTTGGCTGGTGGATATGCAACCAATTATGGGGCGCTAAGCGAGTTGCCATCAGTGGCCCACGGGTCGATTATCATCACTATCGGGCCAACAAGTTGATGTTCTACAGGTCGGCGCGGCCATTTAAAAAATTTGAAAAAATCCCCTTGAAAGGAAAAAGTGAGCCCCTATATAGGTAACAAGGCCGGAACGCTCGACAGAGGTTTCGACCAGGCGCCCGTCCATAAGGAGGGCAAACAATCCGTTATCGCTCACAAGAGGGTAATACTATGCGTTCTATCGACTTTTCTCCGCTCTATCGTTCTGCCATCGGTTTCGATCGTCTGGCCAATCTCATCGAATCTGCGGCCAGCAATGGCAATGCCGGTTATCCCCCCTACAACATCGAGCAGCTGGGTGACAACGACTACCGCATCAGCATGGCGGTGGCGGGCTTTACCCAGGAAGAGCTGGAGCTGAGCTTCCAGGAAAATCTGCTGACGGTGAAGGGCAACAAGCAGGCCGACACCGGGCGCAACTATCTCTATCAGGGGATCGCCGAACGTGGTTTCGAGCGCCGCTTCCAGCTGGCCGACTATGTGCGGGTGAAAGGGGCTGACCTGAAAAATGGCTTGTTGCACATCGAGCTGGTGCGTGAAGTGCCCGAGGCGATGAAGCCGCGCAAGATCGAGATCAATGGCTGATAGCCTGAATTTACTGAAATTTTAAAATTTCCCGGGTGCCGATGACGGGCCTGTGGAGAGTTGAACCTGTTGCTTATTAGAAGGATAGGATTATGCGTAACCTCGATTTTTCTCATCTCTATTCCAACGCCGTCGGCTTCGAGCGGATGGCCCGTGAGCTGGAAGGTCTGTTCGATCAGAAGACCGCCGCTTACCCCCCGTACAACATTGAAAAGCGCGATCAGGATGGCTATCGCATCACGGTCGCCGTGGCTGGCTTCGAGCGCGAAGAGCTGGAGCTCGAGACCGAAAACGGCACCCTCAAGGTGAAGGGGCGCAAAGGGGCTGCGGCCGGTGAGCGTCAGTTCCTCCATCAGGGGATTGCCGAGCGTGACTTCGAGCTCGCCTTCAAGCTGAGCCAGCACGTGGAAGTGCAGGGCGCCAAGCTGGAGCATGGTCTGTTGACCATCGATCTGGCGCGCGAACTGCCGGAGGCGCTCAAGCCTCGCGCCATCCCCATCGGCAAACCCGAGCAGCTGGCGCTGCCCGGCTAAACAAACCGGATCGCGAGAAACAACAAAGGCCTGCATCTGCAGGCCTTTATGTTTTTGTATCGCCGGATTGGATTAACCAGCGTAGAGAGCGTTTATCTCGTCGGCCAGAATGGCGATGCCGCGACGAACCAGCTCCTCGCTCTGGGAGTAGTTGAGGCGAATGCACTCCTGGCTGTGACGCCACTCGGGGTCATCAATGCCGGGGAAGAAGTAGTGACCCGGCACGATCAGCAGGTTTTTCGCCTTCAGTCGCTCGTACAGCTCCTGACAGTGGATCGGCAAGCCTTCAAACCAGAGCCAGAGGAAGAGAGCGCCTTCCGGCTTGTGGATATGGAAGCGCGGGTCAGGGATCGCTTCACGCAGCAGCTGCACCGCCAGCTCAGCCTTCTGCTGATAGAAGGGCTTCACCACCTGTTCGCTGAGGGCGATGATATCGCCGCTCTCGATCATCGGGATGGTGATGACGGGGCCCAGACTGCCCGGTGCCAGATTGATGATGCCGCTCAGGTTGGTGATGGCCTGGATGATCTTCTCGTCGGCAATGACGATGCCGCAGCGGGTGCCCGGCAATCCCAGCTTGGAGAGGCTCATGCAGAGGATGGTGTTGGCGTTCCAGAACGGCTTGGCTTCGCTGAAGATGATGCCCGGGAAGGGAACGCCGTAGGCGTTGTCGATCAGCAGCGGGATTCCCTTGTCGCGGGCGATCTGGTCGAGGTGTTCGATCTCTTCGTCGGTCAGCACGTTGCCGGTCGGGTTGGTCGGGCGGGAGACGCAGATCACCCCGATATCGTCACCTACCTGCAGGCTCTCAAAATCCACATGGTATTTGAACTGGCCATCGGGCAGCTTCTCGATGGTGGGCTTGTAGGCCACGAAGTAGTCGTCCGCCAGCGCCGAGTCGGCATAGCCGATGTATTCGGGGGCGAGCGGGAACAGCACCTTCTTCTTGCGGCCATCGGCAAATTCACCGGCCAGCAGGTTAAACAGGTAGAAGAAGGCATTCTGGCTGCCGTTGGTCAGGGCGATATTGCGAGCCGAGATATCCCATCCCAGCTCCTTGCTGAGCAGGGCGGCCAGCGCTTTGGTGAACCTGTCTTTGCCTTGCGGGCCATCGTAGTTGGCCATCGCTTTGACCAGATCGCCGTTGTCGAGCAGGCTCTTGGCCTCGGCCTGAAAGCGTTCCAGCATGGCGGGGATGGGGGCCGGATTGCCGCCACCCAGCATGATGGCGTCCGGATTGGTCAGCCCCTGATTGAGGTCATCCATGAGTTGGGTAATACCGGCGTGGCGAGTGAACTTCTCGCCGAACAAGGAAAATTCCATTCGGTGACAGATCCAGAGTCAGTTACGAAGATGTAGCACCATAGCTCAGTTTAAAAGCGGGTGTCGATCAAAAAGATGGGACGTTCCACGTGGAACATGGTGCAAAAATCAAGCGTGGTTAAAAGTACCAACTGTTGGTTTAAAAATGACCGAGCAGGATGCATTTTGCGACTCAATTTGGTATCGAAAGATGGTTAATTTAAACAAAATCATCATGTTATGAATTGCTTGAGGATTGGCACAACTATTGGAATAGCTATCTGGTCATCTCAACCATACCGGAGCAAACCAGATGAACAGCCTGATCGCTACCCTGATTGTGAGTGCCCTGAGCCTGAACGTGATGGCCAACGAAAACCCGCGGCCCGAGCTGGAGAGTGCCCAGCTGGAGCAGGATGTGCAGAGCGAGTTGCAACAGGCATCCCACGCCGTGGTGCAGGATGCGCTGCACAATCTCAAGCCGCTGGCGCTGGATACCCTGGTGGTGGAGGCGAGTCAGGCTGTGGCGACTCACCCCGAGAGTTGAGGTAGCGCAGGGGGGTCTGTCCCGTATGTTGTTTGAAGAAGCTGATGAAGGCGCTGTCGCTGGAGAACTCCAGCGCAGCGGCAATCCGGCTGATGGGCTCGCTTTCTGCCAGCAGCTCCATGGCGCGCAACAGCCGCCACTGCTGACGCCACGCCTGATAGCTCATGCCGGTCTCTCGCATGAAGATGCGGCCAATGGTCTTGTCACTGGCACCCACCCGCTCGGCCAGCCGGTTGAGCCGATCGGGCAGGGCATCCCCCTGTTTCAACTGCTGTAGCCAGTCGCCCAGTCTGTGATCGGTCGGCAGCGGCAATTGCTACGACTCCCGCGGCGCCTGCCCCAACTCCTCCATAAACAGTGCCACCGTCCGTTGTTGCTGCTCTTGCGGTTTGTCCCACGGCCAGAGCGCCATCCGCTCGATCAGTTCGTGCAGCAGCGGATTGACCGCCAGCACCTCCACCGTGCCGGACAACTCGGGGTGCGGCTGGAAGTAGAGTGAACGGTAGGCCACCACACCACGCATCAGTACCCGGTGGGCAGTGCCCGCAGGCAGCCAGGCCGCGCGGGTGGGTGGTAGCAGGCAGACCCGACCTTCCAGCTCCATGGTCATGCAACCGGATTGGGCGAACAGCAGCTGATGGCGTTGATGTTGATGCAGGCCCGAGTCGTGCCAACCGAGGGCGGAGGCGATGCCGATCACGCTGCCGGTCAGCTGGTCGGGGTCAAAAGGGTGATCGGGAAGAATAAAGGCCATATGTCCGATTTTTGATGTTTATAGTCCTGATTATTATAATCAGACAATCGGTATCTCTCTAGAATGGCGACCTCTTGTGAAGGAGGTTTGTCATGAACAACAAGTTGCCACCGCTCTGGCTGGTGGTGGGATTGATGATGT
This sequence comes from Aeromonas sp. 11P, assembly GCF_051920165.1. NCBI lineage: Bacteria > Pseudomonadati > Pseudomonadota > Gammaproteobacteria > Aeromonadales > Aeromonadaceae > Aeromonas > Aeromonas sp. 11P. The sequence continues at coordinate 2,831,060 of NZ_JBQBDJ010000004.1, read as the reverse complement.
TTCCCCAAATTGTGGAGACCATCTACAGCCCGGTCCTGACCCACATTGCTACCCAGTTTCGGGTGAGCGAAGGGCAGGCATCCCAGACCCTGTCGGTCTATTTTCTGGCGTTTGCGGTGGGCGTGGTCTGCTGGGGACGGCTCTGCGATCTGATTGGGCGCCGTCCCGCCATGCTGGCGGGTCTGCTCACCTATGATGTCGGCACCTTGCTGGCGCTGCTGGCCAATCAGTTCGAAACCCTGCTGCTGGCTCGGGTCATCTCGGCCTTTGGCGCCGCCGTGGGATCCGTTGTGACCCAGACCATGCTGCGCGACAGCTATCAGGGCAGCGATCTGGCGCGGGTCTTTTCGGTGATGGGCATTGCGCTCTCACTCAGTCCGGTGCTGGGGTTGCTCAGTGGCGGCCAGCTGGCGAGCGGGTTCGGCTATCTCGGGGTGTTCAGCGGTCTGCTGGTCCTGGCGGTAGGTTTGCTGCTGGTGACCTGCTGGCAGTTGCCGGAAACCCGTCCGGCCACCAGCCAGCGAGTCGCGCTCTGGCCGCTGGCGTGTCGGATGATCAAGGATGGCGGACTCTGGCGCAGTACCATGCTGGTCGCCCTGTTCAACACCATGCTGTTTGGCTACTACAGTCTGGCCCCATTCCTGTTTGCCGGATTGGGATTGAGCACCGGCGAGTTTGGTTACTCGGGGATCTTGCTGGCGCTGGCGACTCTGCTCGGCAGCTTGCTCAACAAGCATCTGCTGGGGAGGGGGTGGCTGCCGTCCTCTCTGGTCAGGTTGGCTTGCGCTCTGGCGCTGGTCGCCGGGCCGCTGGTCTGGGCGAGTCAGTCCAGCCTCTGGTTCCTGTTGCCCATGATGGGTGTGGTGGTGGCCTTCGGGCTGGCTATCCCCAATGTGCTGAGTCAGGCGCTGCTGGCCTATCGCGAGGTAGCGGGCAGCGCTGGCGCCCTGTTCGGGCTTGGCTACTACCTGCTGCTCAGTCTGGGGTTGGTGGTAGCGGCCGGATTGCAGGATCTCGGCCTGTTGCTGAGTGGCTGCGGTCTGCTGGCGCTGATTTGCAGTGGGCGTCGTTCCACGTGAAACGTCAGTTGCCGATAAAGCGGTAGCCGATACCGGATTCGGTCTCGATAAGCGTCGGTTGCTGGGGGTTATCCCCCAGCTTTTTGCGCAGACTGGCGATGACGATGCGCAGGTAGTGGGTGTCCTCCTTGTGGCTCGGTCCCCAGATGTCGTTGAGCAGCTGGGTCTGCATCACCAGCTTGCCGGGGTGGCACACCAGCGCCTGCAGCAGGGCGAACTCCTTGCGGGAGAGGGGAATCTCCTCCTCTTTCATGGTCACCTTGTGGCTGCTGATATCGAGCGTCAGGCCGCATTGGGGGAAGTGGCGCCGTTCGCCACTGCTGACGCCAGCCCGCTGGCGCAGCAGCACGCGAATGCGGGCCATCATCTCGCCGATGCCGAACGGCTTGCTCATGTAGTCGTTGGCGCCGGCATCCAGCAGCCGCACCTTCTCCTGCTCCGAATCACGGGCCGACAACACCAGCACAGGATTGGGGTGGTGTTCGCGAATGGCCTGCAACACCTGAATGCCATCGCCATCCGGCAGACCGAGATCGAGGATCACCAGATCGGGGTTGAGGTGGCGATACTGCTCCAGCCCTTCATTGACCCCCACCGCCTCACTCACCTGATGCCCCTCGGCAATCAGGCTGATCCGCAGAAAGCGACGGATCGCCGCTTCATCATCTATGACCAGAATGTGCGCCATCGAACCTCCAGAGGCGAATGGTGGGAGGGGCTGAGTGACCCGATCTGGTGGTCAACCATCAGACCTCCGGTGAATTGAGGGCAAGCGGCAGGGAGATACGCATGCAGGTGCCGTTGCCATTGGGGCCGGAGAAGGCCCAAATCTTGCCGCCGTGGGCCTCTATCATAGCGCGGGAAATGGCGAGGCCAAGCCCGGTGCCACGGCTGCCGCAATCGCCAACCGGCTGGGTGTAGAAGAGGTTGAAGATCTTCTCCCGATCCGACTCGGCGATACCGACCCCGATATCGATGATGTCGATGATAAGGTCGGGCTCAGCCACCATCACCTTGAACTCGATGGGGGTGCCTGCCGGCGAGTAGCGGGAGGCGTTGTCGAGGATGTTGACCAGCACCTGCTCGATCAGGGCGCCATGGACATAGAGCTGGGGCACATGCTGATCGAAATGGACCAGCAGCTTGTGCTGGCGCCAGGAGGAGTCGAGCCGCTTGCGGGCGCTCTCCACCAGATCCGCCAGATCGACCCAGTCCCGTTTCAGCTGGAAGTCGGGGGAGCCGATGCGGGTCATATCCAGCAGATTCTGCACATAGCTGTGGAGGCGGCGCGCCTCCTCCTGCACCGAGTGGAGCAGTTCGTCACGGTCTTCGGTGGGGATCCGGTCACCATATTCCAGCAGGGTGCTGCCAGCCCCCATGATGGTGGCCAGCGGCGTTTTCAAATCGTGGGAGACCGAGGAGAGCAGGGCTGCGCGCATCCGGTCGGTCTCCGCCTGCAGCTGGCTGTCGGCCAGCCGCTCGTTGAGGTCGATCCGCGCCAGCGCGGCGCGAATGTCGGTGAGCAGCGCCTGCAGCTGATGCTCGGCGGAGGAGGAGAGCGGATTGGCCAGCGTTATGCCGATCACCAGATCGTCGCTGAGGTGGTGATACTGGGCCTCGGCGGCATTGAGGGTCGCAGTGTGGGCCCCGGCGCTCTGCTTCTGGGCCAGACACCAGTCGATGGCCGCCTTGTCGGTCTGGCCGGGCCTGTGCTTCTCGTTGCCGAGCCTGTCGTTGAACTCCTTGTCGATCACCACGGTCGGCTGGCCTAGCGCCAGTGCAATGGCCTGGGCACCTTGTCTGAGCACCTCCTCCGGGCTGCTGGCGGTCGCCAGCCCCTGACTGAGGGAGAGTAATGCATTGCCCAGCTGCTGGGTCTCGCGCAGACCGATCAACTGCTGGCGCTGACGGGAGGCGAGCCGTCCTGCCGTCATGCCGACGATAAGCAGCACAAACAGGGTGAGCAGATCGCTGTGGTTGGCGACGCTCAGGGAGAAGTAGGGGGCGGTGAAGAGCAGATTGTGGGCGATAAAGCCCAGCACCGCCGCCAGCGTGGCGGGCACCAGACTGGTGGTGAGGGCCGTCGCCAGTACCCCCAGCACGAAGATGAGCGGCAACGCTGCTGGCGGCAGCCAGTAGGAGAGCCCCCAGGCGGCGGCCGAGGTGATCCCCATGATGGTCACCGCCAGCAGGCTGTGGTGAATATCCTTCGGGGTCGGGACGCGCATCCCCACTTCGGGCTTTTGCTTCTCGGTATCGACCAGTGTGATTTCGAGCCCCTGCGCCTGCTTGAGCAGGTGTTGCACCAGCGAGCGGCGCCACGGCGCCTTGTGGGGTTTGCCAAGCAGCAGCTGGGAGACCTGTTGCTGTTCGGCGGTCTCCAGCAGGGTGTTGGCGACCGCCGGGCTGGATAGCGTCAGCACCTTGGCGCCGAGGTGGGAGGCGAGCGCCAGCGCCTGCTCCACATCGGCCGAGCGGCGGCCATTGCTGTCGACATGCACCACCAGCCACGGGAGCTGACGGCGCTGGGCAAAGCGGTGGCCGTAGCGCACCAGCGCCGAGCCGTGCAGGTCACCGAGGCAAACCATCAGCTTGCCCCGCAGCGGTAAGGTGCTCTTGCCTGCAGCCTGCCACTGCAGTTGCAGATCGCCCTCCACATGGCTGGCGGCGGTCTGCATCGCCAGCTCCCGCAATGCGGTGAGGTTGTTGAGGGAGAAGAAGGATTGCAGCGCAGCCTTGGCCTGATGGGGCACATAGACCTTACCCTCCTTGAGGCGGCCGAGCAGCTCCTTGGGGGGTAGGTCGATCAGCACCAGACTGTCGGCTTCCAGCAGCACCTGATCGGGCAGGGTCTCTTTCACCCTGACCCCGGTCAGCTGCCACACCAGATCGTTGAGGCTCTCCAGATGCTGCACGTTGAGGGTGGTGTAGACGTCGATCCCGGCGTTGAGCAGCTCCTCCACATCCTGCCAGCGCTTCTCGTGGCGGCTGCCGGGGGCGTTGCTGTGGGCCAGCTCGTCCACCACGGCGATGGCCGGTTTGCGGGCGAGCAGACCGTCGAGATCCATCTCCTCCAGTCGCTGTTGGCGGTGCATGTGGATCTTGCGCGGCATGATGGCGAGCTTGTCGAGCAGAGCCAGCGTCTCCTGCCGGCCGTGGGTCTCCACCACGCCGATCAGGATGTCTACCCCCTCTTTGGCCTGCTCCCGCACCGCCTGCAGCATGGCGTAGGTCTTGCCCACGCCGGGAGCGGCGCCGAGAAACACCTTCAGCTTGCCCTTGTGCTCCTGTTCCAGGCTCGCCAGCAGGGCGTCGGCCCTTACCTCATCACGCATCCCCATGCTCCTGCATCAGACTCGTCAGCAGGGCATCAGCGCTTGCTACATCAGCCATTGTTATCCCTATCGAGCCAACCGCCCGTTTCGAAAATCGAGGTCATCACCAAACCGGAATGGGCGCCATCAGGCGCCCTTTTTATGATCCAGTTGCAGATTCAGCTGGAGAATGTTGACCACCTGCGGGCCAAGGATACCAGCTTGTGTGGCCGACTTGACCTGCTCCGTCAGTTGGGCGGGATCCAGTCCACGTTCTTTGGCGACGCGGTTGACCTGAGCCAGCACCGCATCCAGCGGCAGGTGGGGATCGAGGCCGGAGGCGGAGCGGGTCAGCATGGCGGGGGAGCTGGTTCCCGGCTGTGCTTTGGCTGCCTGTTCGGCAAACTCTGCCCGCAGCGGCGAGCTCATCCCCAGATTGCTGGCGCTGCCGCCTATGGTGTTGAAATCGCTGGCGGAGGGACGGGGATGGAAATAGTCAGCCCGCTCGAATTTCTGCCCCAGCAGGGCGCTACCGATGAGTTGCTGTTTACTGTCGGTCAGCTGGCTGCCGTTGGCCTGCCAGGGGAACAGCAGCTGTGCCAGTCCGGTGACCGCCAGCGGGTAGGCGACCCCCAGCAGCAGGGTCAGGGTCAACAGGGTTCTGATTGCTATCATGATTCGCTTGCTCCAAAGGATGGCTGGGGATGCGGGTCTGACCCGCATCCCGGTTATGTCGTTACACCAGACCCAGGCCGGTAATGACCAGATCGATCAGCTTGATGCCGATAAAAGGCACCAGCAGGCCACCGACACCGTAGATCAGCAGGTTGCGGCGCAGCAGGCTGGCGGCCGATCCTTTCAGGTCGACGCCACGCAGCGCCAGCGGCACCAGCGCCACAATGATCAGGGCGTTGAAGATGATGGCCGACAGGATGGCGCTCTGCGGGCTGCCCAGCTGCATCAGGTTCAGTGCCCCCAGTTGCGGGTAGGCGGCGATGAACAGGGCTGGCAGGATGGCAAAGTACTTGGCCACGTCGTTGGCGATGGAGAAGGTGGTCAGGGCGCCACGGGTCACCAGCAGCTGTTTGCCGACCAGCACCACGTCCAGCAGCTTGGTGGGGTTGGAGTCGAGATCCACCAGGTTGCCCGCCTCCTTGGCGGCCTGGGTACCCTCGTTCATGGCCAGCCCCACGTCAGCCTGCGCCAGCGCGGGCGCATCGTTGGCACCGTCGCCGCACATGGCAACCAGACGACCATCGGCCTGCTCCTGCCGGATATAGGCGAGCTTCTTCTCCGGCGTCGCTTCGGCGATGAAGTCATCCACCCCGGCTTCGGCGGCGATGGCGGCGGCGGTTTTCGGGTTGTCGCCGGTGATCATCACGGTGCGGATCCCCATGTGGCGCAGGATCTGGAAGCGAGCCTTGATACCGGGCTTGATGATGTCCTTGAGGTAGACCACCCCCAGCAGTTTCTCCTGAGTGCAGACCAGCAGTGGAGTCCCACCCTGACGGGCGATGCTGTCGACTGACTTGAGCACCAGCTCCGGCACCGCTTTGCGGTCGAGGCTAAGGTAGTTCAGCACGGCATCCACCGCACCCTTGCGGTATTGATGACCGTTGCGATCCAGGCCGCTCAGCCGGGTCTCGGCGCTGAAGGGGATCACCTTGTCGCTCTCCAGCTGGCTCGGCTTGGCCATGCTCTTGCTGGCCAGAGTCAGGATGGATTTGCCCTCCGGGGTATTGTCACCCAACGAGGCCAGCATGGCGGCTTGTGCCAGCAGGGCAGGGTCGACGCCCGGTGCCGGGATCAACTCGTCAGCCATCCGGTTGCCGAAGGTGATGGTGCCGGTCTTGTCCAGTAGCAGGGTGCGCACGTCACCAGCCGCTTCCACGGCACGGCCAGACTTGGCGATGACGTTCAGCTTCACCAGTCGATCCATACCGGCAATGCCGATAGCGGAGAGCAAGCCGCCAATGGTGGTCGGGATCAGGGTAATGAAGAGAGCGATCAGGTAGAGACGCGGTACCTGAGTGCCGTTGTAGTCGAGGAACCAGGGCAGGGTGGCGACTACCAGCAGGAAGATCAGGGTCAGGCCCACCAGCAGGGCGTCGAGCGCCATCTCGTTGGGGGTCTTCTGGCGCTTGGCCCCTTCCACTAGTGCGATCATCCGATCCAGCGTGCTCTCGCCCGGATTGTTGCTGACGCGCACCCAGATCTCGTCGGAGACGACCGTCGTGTTACCGGTCACGCCGCTGCGATCGGTACCCGACTCGCGAATGACAGGTGCAGATTCGCCGGTGATGGCGGCTTCGTTGACCGAGGCGATACCGGCGATTACTTCACCGTCGGCCGGGATCATCTCGCCGCTGCGTACCAGCACCAGGTCCCCCTTCATCAGGCTGGTGGCTGGTACCCACTCGCCCTGACCATCTTTGGCATTCGCCACCCGACGGGCCTTGAGCTGGCTCATGCCCGCTTTCAGGCTGTCGGCGCGGGCCTTGCCGCGACCCTCGGCCAGGGTTTCCGCGAAGTTGGCAAACCAGAGGGTCAGCCAGAGCCAGGTGGTCAGCTGCCAGGCCAGCGAGGGAGCAACCCCCGAGAGGGGTTGCCCCATCAGGGATTCCACGGTCGCCATCACGGCGGCCAGCCAGAGGGTGAACAGGATTGGGCTGCCAAACAGCGCCTTGGGATTGAAGCGATAGAGGGCCTCAACCATTGCCTGGATGATCTGTGATTTCTGTTTTTTGCCCTTCACCTGAATGGTGTCGGTACTCATTGCAGTGGACTTGCTCATTGGAAAGCTCCCAGCATCAGATAGTTGGCCATTGGCATCCGGATGGTGATCGACAGGGTCAGGTTCATCAGAATGCCCCTCCAATCAGGCTCAGATGTTCGGCTACCGGGCCCAGTGCCAGCACCGGCAGGAAGGAGAGGCCACCTATCAGCAGGACGGTGATGATCAGCAGGGTAACGAACAGCGGGCCGCTGATGGGGAAGTCCCCTTCGCTCGTATCTTGACGGGGCGCGCGGGCCAGCTGACCGGCAATCGCCAGTACCGGAATGATGTAGCCGAAGCGACCGAGCAGCATGGCCAGACCGATGGCGATGCACTGCCAGTTGTCACCGGCGGCAAAACCGGCGAAGGCGGAGCCGTTGTTGCCGGCAGCCGAGGCGTAGGCATAGATGAGGCGTGACAGACCGTGCGGGCCATCATGGCCGATGATGGTGCTGGCATCCGGCATCAGCAGGGTGACACCACCGATCACCAAAACCCCCACCGGCATGACCAGCATGCTGGCGACGACCCACTTCATCTCGGTGATGCCGAGGCGCTTGCCCAGATAGGTCGGGGTGCGCCCCACCATCAGGCCGCAGAGGAACACGGTCAGCAGCACGAACAGCATCATGCCGTAGATACCTGCACCCACACCGCCGAATACCACTTCACCCAGCAGCATGTTGATCATGCCAACCATGCCTGCGAGCGGGGAAAAGCTGTCGTGCATGGCGTTGACCGAGCCGTTGGAAGCAGCGGTGGTCGCCACTTCCCAGATGCTGGAGAGCACCGGGCCGAAGCGGCTCTCCTTGCCTTCCCAGTTGCCAGCCATATTGCTGGCGTCAGTGGTGAGGTGGGCGAGGGCCGGATCCAGTTTCAGCTCCTGAGTGATGGAGACGAAGAGCCCCAGCACCAGCATGAGGGTCATGGCGCCGAGAATGGCGCGGCTGTGGGCCATGTCTTTCACATAGCGGCCCAGAGTAAAGACCATGGCGGCGGCGATGGTGAGCAGGGCGACCATCTCCAGCCAGTTGGAGAGGGCGGTCGGGTTCTCGAACGGATGTGCCGAGTTGATGCCGAAGAAGCCGCCGCCGTTGGAGCCAAGCTGCTTGATGGCGATCTGCGAAGCCGCCGGGCCGAGGGGCAGCAGTTGCTCCTGACCTTCGATACCGTGGAACGGCAGATAGGCGGAGAGGCTTTGCGGCACCCCTTGCCACACCAGCACCAACGCCATGATCAGCGCGATGGGTAGCAGCACGTAGAGGCAGAAACGAACCAGATCCTGCCAGAAGTTGCCAAGGTTGATGGTCTGCTGACGGGCGATACCGCGGAACAGGGCAATGGCGACGGCGGCGCCCGTCCCTGCGGAGACGAAGTTCTGGGTGGTCAGGCCTACCATCTGGCTGAAGTAGGAGAGGCTGGCCTCACCGGAATAGGCTTGCCAGTTGGTGTTGGTCATAAAGCTGACCGCGGTGTTGAAGGCGAGTTGCCAACTCAGACCCGGCAGTTGTTGCGGGTTGAGGGGCAGCAACCCCTGCGCCATCAGGATCAGGAACAGCAGACCGAAACCGGCGCCGTTGAAGGCCAGCAGGCTGAGGGCGTAGGACTTCCAGTCCTGCTCCCGTCCATCGGTGCCACAACAAGCCAGCGTGGCGCGCTCGACCGGTGCCAGCCAGCGGATTTTGCCTTCAAATACCCGGTAGATGTAGTTGCCCAGCAGCGGTGCCGGCAGCAGAACCAGCAGCACGAAGGCCACCGGATAGATTATTTCTTGCCACATGTTCTAGTTCCTCACTCGTGACTGCGCGTGAGTGCGCGCATCAGATAGGCCATCAAGGCGAGGACGAGCAGCAGATATAGCCAATTCATATCGACTCCATTGAGATAATTAGCTGCGAGAGCCGATGTAAAACCATATCGACTCTGTTGGTGTCATTGACGTTGAAAAGGGTATGTAAAACAGGCGTAAAGGCGCCATAAAGCGCCATGTGGCAGGCGTAAAATCGGCGTAAAGAACGACGGATTTGCGAGAGAAATAGCGAGGAGGGAGTAAAAACCCGGCCTTAGCCGGGTTTGGGTGGAGGGATTACATGGTTGTCGAAGCCGGCTGCTCGTGACAGGCCAGCTTCAAACGTGCCTATCGCATTGTCACGAACTCTTCTGCGCTGGTCGGGTGAATGGCAACGCAGTTGTCGAAGTCTGCCTTGGTGGCGCCCATCTTCATGGCGACGCCGAAACCTTGCAGGATCTCGTCCATCGCAAAGCCGATGCCGTGCAGACCGACCACCTTCTCTTCCGGGCCGACACAGACCAGCTTCATCCGGGTGGGCTGGCGATGCTGGGTCAGCGCAGAGTACATGGCGGTGAACTGGCTGCGGTAGACCTTCACCTGATCCTCGCCGTATTCGGCGATGGCTTCCGGTTCGGTCAGGCCGATGGTGCCGATGGGCGGGTGGCTGAACACCACGGTCGGCACCAGATCGTAGTTGAGGTGCTCGTTCGGCTTGTTGTTGAACAGCCGCTCGGAGAGGCGACGGCCCGCAGCGACGGCCACCGGGGTGAGCTGGATGCGACCCGTGTTGTCACCCACCGCATAGATGTTGGCGACGGAAGTGTTCTGGAACTTGTCGGTCGGGATAAAGCCCTTCTCGTCCAGCGCGATGCCTGCGGCGGCAAGATTCAGGTTGTCGGTAGCCGGTACCCGGCCGATGGCCCAGATCAGGCAGTCGACGGTGAGGTGGCGACCATCTTCCAGTTGCAGGGTCAGGCTGTTGTCAGCGTTTTTGAGCACGGCTTTGGGAATGGCGTGGGTGTGCAGCTTGGGCCCTTCCTGCGCCATGATTTCGACCAGTGTCTCGTGGATCATGGGGTCGAAGTTGCGCAGCGGTGCGTGCTTGCGCACCGCCAGATGGGTCTCGGAGCCGAGCGCCTTCATCACCCCGGCGATCTCGACTGCGATGTAGCCAGCACCCACCACGGCAACCCGCTTGGGTTGGCTTTGCAGATCGAAGAAGCCGTCGGAGTCGATACCCAGCTCGGCTCCCGGGATCGCCGGAATTTCCGGGCGGCCACCGGTAGCGATCAGGATGTGATCTGCGGTGTAGTGCTCGCCATTGACCTCGATGGTGTTGCTGCTGACGAAGCGGGCGAAGCCCTTGATGACGGTGATCTGGTTCTTGCCCAGCACGTTCTGATAGGACTGGTGAATGCGGCCGATGTAGGCCTGGCGGGACTCGACCAGCTTGGCCCAGTTGAAGTGGTTGAGGGTGGTGTCAAAGCCGTAGTCGGCACCATATTTCAGGGCATCTGCGATCTGGCCGGCATACCACATGGCCTTCTTCGGTACGCAGCCTACGTTGACGCAGGTTCCACCCAACTCTTTGGCTTCAATCAGGGCAACTTTCTTACCGTACATGGCAGCCCGGTTGGCAGAAGCAATACCGCCGCTGCCGCCGCCGATGGCGATATAGTCAAAATGCTGTGCCATTGCGAGGTTCTCCGCTCATTAAGAATGCAATCACAGCATGATGGGGATAAAGCGGCTGGCTCACAAGAGCCAGCACTCAGTTATGTTGGATCGGCAGGCGAATATGGAACTGGGCGCCCTGGCCCGGTTCGCTGGCACAATTGATACGGCCTTTCAGCAGTTGCACCACCAAGTTGTAGATGATGTGGGTGCCCAGACCGCTGCCGCCCTGACCCCGCTTGGAGGTGACGAAGGGATCGAAGATGCGCGGCAAGATTTCGGGCGGGATGCCGCGGCCGTTGTCCGAATAGTCGATAAACAGCTCCTCTCCCTGCTGTTCCACCTTGATGGTGATCTTCTTCGGTTTGTCCCAGCTGTCGAACCCGTGGTTGATAGAGTTGAGGATCAGGTTCGAGTAGATCTGGGTAAAGCTGCCCGGGAAGGAGAAGATCGACAGCTTGGGATCGCACTGGATATCCACTTCGCACTGGCTCTTCTTCAGTTTGTGGCCAAGCGAGACCACTACCTGATGGAGGTTGTCGGCGAGACTGAAGTTGTAGCGCGCTTCCGATGACTGATCGACCGCTACCTGTTTGAAGCTGGCAATCAGCTCGGAGGCGCGCCGCAGGTTGCTCTGCAGCAGCTGCATCGATTCGTCGAGGTTGACGGTGAACTCGTTGAGATAGGAGCGCGACAGCTGCTTGGAGTCGATATGGGACTTGAAGTCGGCGACCCGCTCCTGCAGGTAGGAGGAGGCGGTCACGCTGATGCCGATTGGAGTGTTGATCTCGTGTGCCACCCCGGCTACCAGCGAGCCGAGGGAGGCCATCTTCTCGGACTCCACCAGGGTTTGCTGGGCCTGCTTCAGGTCGTCGTACGCCTTGCCCAGCTGGTTGTTGGCTTCGCTCAGGCTGCGGGTACGCTCCACCACCTTGCCTTCCAGCTGTTCGTTGAGCTGGATAATCTCCCGCTCGACCTTTTTCAGCTGGGTGATGTCGTAGCCGAAGCCGATCTGGTACTTGAGGTTGGGACCATCGTAGAAGGGTACGAAGGTCCACTGCAGTACCAGCTCATGAGCCTGCTGGTCATGCATGATGACCTCTTTGTCTGACAGTGAACCCTCCGCCGCCAGAATATCGTTCAGCTCTTCCCGTTGCGCCGGGCTGACAAAGAGATCCAGCCAGTTGTGCTGCAACAATTCTTGCTGGTGGTATCCGGTCAGCAGTATGGCTGCCGGGTTGATGCTGGCGATGGTCAAATCTGGCTCCATGCAGCAGATGACCATGTTGGCGGAGTTGATCAGGGTAGCGGAGAAGTCCCGCTCCTTTTGCAGCTGTTCGACCGCCTGATGGCGGGCAACCAGCTCGTCACGCAGTCTGGTGCGCATCTGGTTGAGGGTGGAGACCAGAGTGTCCAGCTCATCGAGTTTCTTGCGCGGCTGCGGGCGACCTTCCAGCTCCAGCTCCATGTCGAGCCGATCGAGGTTGAACTTCTGGGCGTAGTTGGCGATGCGGTTGATGTGCCTGACTACCAGATAGTAAATGATGATCAGGATGCAAAATGAGACCACCAGGGTCTTGATGGTCTGGCTGACCATGATCAGCACCGATTTTTCGATGAGGCGCTGGTAGATCTGCTCGAGAGAGGCGGCAACGAACAGCTTGCCGACGATTTCACCCTGATAGGTGAGGTTGAATTCGCGGGAGATATCATAGCTTTCCCGCTCGACCCCCTGGGTCAGCAGCGGGACTTCGGAGTTGCCGAGCATCTCCTTGACCATCACGAACTGCATGTTGGGCAGGTTCATGATCCCTTCAATTTGCACTTTGACCTGCTCTTCATCCAGGTTCCACAAGCTGGCGGCGATGGGTTGCAGGAACGAGGCCTCGATCTGGCCGATGCTGTCTTCGATAACGGCGACATCCTTGCGGTAATCCCAGGCGAGTTGCAGCGCCGTAATGATCATTGCCAATACGGTACTGCAGACCAGAATGTAGGAGAGCAGGCGATATGAGAGTCCGTTGCGGCCTACGGCCCTGGCGGTCTTGGTGAAGAGTCCTGACATGGCGTCCTTGCGGTCTGGATGTGGTGTTTTTTAGTTTAACTGCTTCATGCACTTATGTCGTCTTTCCTGCGAAGCATAAAAAAGGCCCCGTATCGGGGCCTTCGCATGTGATTGATGATTAATGTCCGCCGTTTGCTTTGGGCGGAATGGTTTCATCGAATACCGGCAAGGGTTTGTGCTCGGAAGCCAGATAGGTGTAGATCACCGGCAGCACGAACAGGGTGAACAGGGTACCGATGGCAAGACCTGCCACGATGACGATACCGATACTGAAACGCTGTGCCGCACCGGCACCTGCGGCGTAGAGCAGCGGGATCAGACCGGCAATCATGGCGGCCGTGGTCATCAGGATCGGACGCAGACGCACCTTGGCGGCCTGCATCACGGCTTCCATCCGGTTCATGCCGCGCAGCAACTGCTCTTCCTTTGCTACTTCACAGATCAGGATACCGTGCTTGGTAATCAGACCCACCAGGGTGATGAGGCCTACCTGGGAGTAGATGTTCATGGTCGCCATACCCCATGCCAGGGCAATCAAGGCTCCGCTGATGGCGAGCGGTACAGAGACCATGATGACCAGCGGGTCACGCACCGACTCGAACTGGATCGCCAGCACCAGGAAGATGATGGCCAGTGCCAGCGCGAAGGTTGCATAGAGTGCATTGCCTTCGGTGACGAACTGACGGGCTTCCCCCATGAAGTCGTAACGGTAGCCTTGCGGCAGCTTCTCGTCGGCGGTGGTCTGGAACCAGTTGATCGCATCACCCATGGCCACGCCCGGAGCCGGAACGGCACCGATGGTGGCGGAGTTCAGCTGGTTGAAGTGGGGCAGGGCGCGGGGCTCACCGACCACTTCAATGCTGATCAGGCTGCCGAGCGGGATCGATTTGCCATCTGCGGCCCGCACGTAATAGCCCTTGATGGACTCCGGATTGAGACGGTACTTGCGCTCGACCTGCGGGATCACCTCGTAGGAGCGGCCATCCAGGTCGATACGGTTGACATAACCGTCCGCCATCATGGTGCCCATGGTGATACCGATATCCTGCATGGTGATGCCGTAGGCACCCGCCTTGTCCTTGTCGATGCGGATCTTCATGGTGGCGGAGTCGTAGTTCAGATCGAGATCCGAATAGACGAACTGACCGTTACTCTGCGCCGCTGCCAGAATTTCCCCTGCCACCAGGAACAGGCTTTCGAAGCTGTTCGGGGTGGTGATGACGAACTGGATCGGCAGACCACTCGATGCACCCGGCAGTTCCGGGAACTGGAAGGTGGTGATGGCCATACCCGGGATGTCTTTCACCAGATTGGCGACCCGGTCCAGCACCTCTTTCTGGCTCGCTTCACGCTGGCTCCAGGGCACCATGGAGGCGATACCGAACGCCTGGTTGGCGTTGAACACCCCGGAGAAGACCTGGGAGAAGGCGATCTCGGGCTGGTCGTCCAGGATCTTGTTCACATCCGCCATGGTATTTTCGATGTAGTCCAGGTTGGCGTTGGACGGTGCGGTACCCAGCACGGCCATTACCCCCTTGTCCTCTGAAGGTGCCAGTTCGCTCGGGATGAACTTGAACAGCAGCGGCAGGCTGGCGAAGACGATGACGGCGAACACCACGATGACGGGGCGCTTTTTCATCACTGCGTGCAGCATGCTGTCGTAGCGATCGGTCATCCGCTCCAGCAGGTGGTGGACTGTGCTCTCGAACTTGCCCGGCTGCTCGTTGGCCTTGAGCATCTTGGAACACATCATCGGTGACAGAGTCAGGGCGATGATGCCCGAGACGAACACGGCACCGGCCAGGGTCAGGGCAAACTCCTTGAACAGGGAGCCGGTGATGCCCCCCATCAGGGCGATAGGCGCGTATACCGCCGCCAGGGTGACCGTCATGGCGATAACCGGTACCGCAATTTCACGGGTACCGATAATGGCGGCCCGGAACGGTTCTTCCCCCTCCTTGATATGGCGGTCGACGTTCTCCAGCACCACGATGGCGTCATCCACCACCAGACCGATCGCCAGCACCATCGCCAGCAGGGTCATCAGGTTTATCGAGAAGCCGAACATATCCATCATCATCACCACGCCGATAAGACTGAGCGGAATGGTGATGATCGGGATGATGACCGCGCGGAACGAACCGAGGAACAGGGTGATGACCACCAGAACGATGGCGGCTGCCTCCAGGATGGTCTTGATAACCTCGTGGATGGACTCGTTGATCGCCACGGTGGAGTCATACATCACGTTGAGACGCATGGTGCTCGGCATATTGCGCTCAAGGCTCGGCAGCAACGCCAGCACATCGTGGGCGATGTTGATGGGGTTGGCTGTCGGCGCGGCGTTGACCGCCATGACCACGGCTTCGCGGCCGTTGGCGCTGGCGCGATAGATGTCGTGGCTCTTCTCGAGGGTCACCTTGGCAATGTCGGAAAGGCGGATCACCTTGCCGTCACGGGTAGCAACGACCAGACGCTTCAGCTCGTCGACATCCTTGACCTGGGTCTCGGCGTTGCCGTTGAACAGGGTGAAGTAACCGGTCGCCTGACCTGTCGCGGACTGATAGTTGTTGCTGTTGAGCACCGTCATCACGTCGCTGGCAGTCAGGTTGAAGGCCGCCATCTTGGCCGGATCCAGCCATACCCGCAGGGCAAACTCGACACCGCCGTAGAGGTCAACCTTGGAGACCCCGCCGACAGTAAAGAGCTGCGGCTTGATAACCCGCTCCAGATAGTCGGTGATCTGGCTGGAGTTGAGCTCCGGGCTTGTAAAACCGAGGTAGAGCACCGCCGTGGTTGAACCGGTGGAGGAGGTGACCGACGGGTCTTCCGCCTCTTTCGGCAGCTGGGAGCGCACCGAGTTCACCTTCGCCAGGATGTCGGACAGCGCGGCGTTGGGGTCGGTGTTGAGCTTCATGTACGCAGTGATGGTGGAGCTGCCCAGCTGGCTGGAGGAGGTCATGAAGTCGATGTTGTCGGCTTGCGCGACCGCCTGTTCCAGCGGCTGGGTGATGAATCCCTGGATCAGATCAGAACTGGCGCCATAGTAGCCAGTGCTGACGGTGATCACCGTGTTGGTCACCTCGGGGTATTCCCGTACCTGCATCTTGAAGATGGCCTGAAAGCCCAGCAAGGCGATCAGGAAGCTGAGCGAGATTGCCAGCACAGGCCGTTTTATAAATATGTCAGTAAATCGCATCGCAGATCTCCGCGCTTACAGCATCGGGGTTTGTGCCGGAACGGCCAGGGCATCGTTTTCGACCACATGCACCTTGGTGTCGTTGCTCAGGCGAACCTGACCCGACAGTACGATCTGGTCACCGGCCTGGATGCCGGAGAGCACATGCACATCGTTGCCACGGCGCTCACCGGCCTTGACCACAACCTGCTTGGCTCGCAGCACTTTCACCTTGTTACCCTCTTTGTCGGTCTCTTCGCCCTCTTTGAGCACGTAGACGTTCTGACCGTAAAGGGTGAAGGAGATAGCGGTTTGCGGGATCACAATCTGATCTTTCACCGTCGGCAGAATGATGCTGGCGCGGGCGAACATACCGGAACGGAGCTGACCGTCGTTGTTCGGAATGTCTGCCTGTACCTGGATCAGGCCGCTCTGGAAGTTGACCGCAGGCTCGATGGCGGTGATATGACCGTCAAACTGGGTTTGCGGATAGGCATCCACATTGATCTTGATGGTCTGGCCCAGCTTGATTTTGGAGATATCGGTCTGGGGCACGGTGAAGCGCAGGCGCATCACGCTGGTATCTTCCAGGCGCACGATATCGGTGCCCGGCTGCAGATACTGACCGAGGAACACATTGCGCAGGCCGACCACGCCGCTAAAGGGCGCGCGCACTTCACGACGGGCAATGGTCGCCTTCAGACTCTCGATATCCGCTTCCAGCGAGCGATAGGCCGCTTCAGCTTCATCCAGCTGCTCTTTGGAGATGGAGCTGGTCTTGTAGAGGTTCTGGAAACGATCGAACTTGGCTTTTGCCGCCGGCAGCTTGGCCTGGGAGGCCCGCAGATTGGCCCGCTCCACGGTAGAGTCCAGGCTCAGCAGCAGCTGGTCAGCCTTGACCGGTTTGCCTGACTCGAAGGTGATGGCGTCAATGGTACCTGCCAGTTCGGTGGAGAGGGTCACCCCCTGATTCGGCTCGATGAAGCCGATTGCTTCGATGGTCGGTACCCAATCCTGCGCCTTGGTCACCATGGCGGTGACGGGGAACTCGGGTTCCGGCCGGTTGGCCATATATTGGGCAATCATCTTCTGTTTGAACAAATTGAAGCCGATGACGCTGCCAAACAAGGCGATCGCTATCAGCAACATAATGGCCATCCACTTTTTCATGAACAGGCTCCTGAGGTGGAAAGATTGGGGGATAAAATGGCATTCCAGCTGGCCCGGATCGCGGTTTCCAACTGCGATTCGGTCAGCGTGATGTTGTGAACCCTGCACTGCAGGGCCAGATGCATGACACTGTCCAGACTCAACACCTGCAGTGCCCGTATCGGTAAATCAATAAACAGTCCTTGTTCAACGCCCTGTTCAAAAAATCGGTCCAGAGGCTCCCAAGCGGCCAGAATGACAGGATTGGTCTCCAATTCTGCCCCTAGCGGAGAGCTCTCGTACTGCAATTTGCACCGGATAGCGTTGGGTTCGTTAACAAAAATGGCATGAATATTGAGCCATAATTGGCGAAATTGTTGAAATGAAACTTTATCGATTGCTACATCGGCCATGACCATGGGCACACACTGCAAGATAGTGTGCTGGTGCAGTTGCCGGATCAGATCATCCTTGTCGCCGAAGTAGCGATAGATGGTGCCGGTGGCAACATTGGCCTTCTTGGCGACTTCTGCAATCGACAGACCATGAAAACCCCGTTCACCCAGCACCTCATGAGCCGCGTTGAAGATGCTCTCTTTTTTATCCAGAATCATCAGTGTGACTTTCGATTGAATGAACGTTCATTCATTCTAGATGGGCATCAAATCAAGTCAAGGCAGCAAGGCGATTTGCGACTGTGATCTGTCCCTTTTCGGCTGTCAGCTGGGGAATAGTGGAAGAAAAGTGCGCAATGTGCTTGAAAAAACAACTAACAGTGTTTTGGTGACAGAAAAGTGTAGACAAACCAGCAACCATCATTAATAATGCGCCCCGTTCGACAGCGTAGCGCCCGTAGCTCAGCTGGATAGAGCGCTGCCCTCCGGAGGCAGAGGTCACAGGTTCGAATCCTGTCGGGCGCACCATCAAAAGTGCGTCGGTTAAACGGGCGTTGTTGTGGAACGAATACAGCTGTGGTGGCTGTAGCTCAGTTGGTAGAGTCCCGGATTGTGATTCCGGTTGTCGTGGGTTCGAGCCCCATCAGCCACCCCATTTTACAGCTTGTCAGGTACGCGAAGGTGGCGGAATTGGTAGACGCGCTAGCTTCAGGTGTTAGTGCCCCCCGGGTGTGAGGGTTCGAGTCCCTCTCTTCGCACCATACTTGCTGTATGACGAGGATGACCATAAGGTCGTCTTTGTTTTTTAGAAGTAAACTATTTTGAAAGAAATAGCCTCGGTGATTAGCGCAGTCCGGTAGCGCATCTGGTTTGGGACCAGAGGGTCAAAGGTTCGAATCCTTTATCACCGACCACATTTAGAAAAACCTCGCTTCGGCGGGGTTTTTTGCTTTCTGGCCTCCGCCGTGCCAGTACTCTCTCCCTGTTACGTCTGTTTACACTCTATTTGGGCAGCGCGCCCCGCCTTTCGGTTATGCTTCAGCCTCGAGTCACTGACAACCGGATGTCATCGGCCCATTTCAGGCATTTTTCCATGAATAACAAAATTTCCTTTTCTTGCTCTCCTGCCCTGCTGGCTGCCTTGCTGCTGGGTGGCTGTACCATCAAGCCGCCATCCACCGATGTGATGATGGGCTCCATTGCTTCACAACCGCAGGAGGAGCGCTCTCTCTCCCCCTTGCTGACCAGCGGTGATTTTTGCGTTGCCGTGTCCCAAAAAAAGGTGTTGGCACAACCTTGCAGCGGAAAAGACGATCAACTGTTCGAGTGGGATCTGGGTGAGTTGCGCCTGCAGGATCTCTGTTTGCAAGCCAAAAACGACAGCGAAGTGATGCTGGCACCCTGTGACGGTCAGGCGCAGTGGGAGTGGCAGAAAGACAGGCTTTTCAACAGCAAGGTCTCCCGCTGCCTCGATGTGGCCGGGCGACGCCATACTCCCGGCACGCCGCTGCGGCTGGCTGAATGCTACGGCGGGGCGAACCAGAGCTTCAGCTGGCAGCGGCCCAATCCCTGGCTGGAAACCTTGAAAAAACAAAGCCTCACATGGTGAGGCTTTGCTGTCTCTATTCAGCGTTAGAGGAAAGATGAGCTCCGGCTGGACGGAGCATCGTGGCACTTGCTACCAAGCGGTATCAGGCGGCAGACATCTTCGTTTCCCGCTCCCTCCAGCGAATCGAGCCGGTTGATCAGCAGAGAATGAATGCCATGTAGTTGATTGGCTTGCTCCAGCGTTGCTATCAGCTGCCGTGAGTCTCTCTCATCTTCCACCTCCTCTTCATAAAAGAGGGGGGTGACACCGCGCAGAATCGTCATCTGGTTGAGTAACATGGGTTTGTTGGACAGTGCCCAGATTGGATTGTTCAGGTTGCTGCGAGAGATAGCGGTGACGGCATCTCCCTGTGAGGTCAGCACTGCTATACCACAGGATTGATCGTGACTGAACGCCGCCGTCATTGCTGCCAGCGCCATGCAGTGGCTGGATTGATCGCTGTGATGGGACGCTTTCTGCCAGCGTGGTTGAATCGGATCTATTTCACGTTCTGCTCCGTGTGCGATGCGAGCCATGGCTTCCACAGCCTCGACCGGATAGAGACCCGCCGCTGATTCGGCCGACAGCATGACGGCATCCGTGCCATCTATCACCGCATTTGCGATATCCAGCACCTCGGCTCGGGTTGGCATGGGGCTGCTGATCATGGATTCCATCATCTGGGTGGCCGTGATGACCGGTCGGCCGAGCTGATGGCAACGTTTGATCAGCTTCTTTTGTACGCCGGGCAGTCTGGCATCGCCAATCTCTACCCCCAGATCTCCACGTGCCACCATGACGATGTCTGCGGCGCGAATAACCTCGTCCATCGCCTCGACCGAGGCCACCACTTCCGCTCGTTCTACCTTGGCGACGATGGCGGCATGACTGCCTGCTGCCCGGATCAGCGTTCTGGCCTCAACAAGGTCGGCAGCACAACGAGGGAAGGAGACGGCGATAAAGTCGGCCTCGATCTGGCTGGCGGTCAATATATCGGCCCTGTCCTTGTCGGTGAGTGCCGGGGCGCTGAGCCCTCCACCCAGTACATTGATCCCCTTGCGGTCGGAGAGGGGGCCACCAATCTGCACCCGGGTGAAGATATTGCTGCCTTCGATATTCAGGACCTCAAGTTGGATCCGGCCATCATCCAGCAGCAGGATGTTGCCGCTGTGTACGTCGTTGATTAGCTCCGGGTAGTCGAGGCCGACGCGATCCTGATCGCCCGGTTGGTCACTTGGCGCCGCATCAAGGATAAAAGAAGCGCCAGGGGTCAGGGTGATGCTCCCTGTGGCAAAGCGGGCAATACGGATTTTTGGGCCTTGCAGGTCGGCCAGGATCCCGATATGGAGCCCCAGCCGGGCGGCGGTCGTGCGGATCAGGCTGGCGGTGGCAATATGTTGTTCGCCGTTGCCATGGGAGAAGTTCAGGCGAAACACATTGGCGCCAGCCACCATCAGTTTTTCCACCATGTCGGCCGTTGAGCTCGCTGGGCCCAGAGTGGCAATGATTTTGGTTTTACGCATCGGAAACATCCATTCTCGGATTTGGCAATGAAAAAAGGGTGGTCAATTGACCACCCTTTTTCTGTTACAAGATCAATAATCGACCACTTTTTTGGCGTTCCATACCGTCAAGGCGAGCAGCATGGAGACCACGGATGCACCGAGCCAGAAATACTGGGCACTGCTGAAGTCATAGTGAGTGACACCATCGACCACGCTGGTTTTGATCAGGGCGGCGGAGACCAGCTCCTGACCGGAGGCTGCGATGTAGGAGCAGAGGCCGATAAAGCCTTTCACTGCGCCCACGGCCGTTTTTGGCATCAGGTCACAGGCTGTCAGGCCCGCCAGGAACACGACAAGTCCCCCGATTGCATAACCGATCAGCGCCAGTGCAACGGCGTCCATCATGCGGCTCTGCGGGCCCCAGAACATCAGGCACATACCGGCAATGTTGGCCAACCCGTAGAGCAGGGTCGGGATGTGACGGTTGGCGTTGAAGATTTTGTCAGAAATGATGCCAGCCAGAATGGCGCCGAGGAAGCCGGCGATGGGGTAGGCAGACATGGCAAAACCCGCATCGATCAGGTTGTACCCTTTTTGCTCTTGCAGATAGAGCACTGCCCAGGAGCTCATGGCGTAGCGAGACATGTACATGCAGGCACAGGCTGCCGCGATCAGCCACACTGTCGGCTGTTTAAGCACAAACAGCTGGGCGCGACGGATCTCGGCTGGCTCGACCTTCTTGGTGATCTCCGCTTGTTCGCCAAAGGCAACGGCAGGTTCTGGCAGGGCATAGGTCTGCGGGCGATCTTTCAGCACCAGATACATACACAGCGCGGCAGCCAGAGAGGCAAGGCCGGCACCGATAAAGCCCGCTTTCCAGCCGAAGAAGCTGACGATACTGGCGGTCAGGATCCAGGAGATACCTTCACCGATGTTGCGCGAGCCGCCCCAGATGGAATAGACGGAGCCCCGCTGCTTGGGTGAGAACCACTGGAAGATGGAGACGCAGGATGGTGCGGAACCGACCGACTGGAACCAGCCATTCAGACCCCACATCAGCACCAGGAAGAAGGTCGCGGTATTCATGCCCATCAGGATGGTACAGATGGAAGAGAGACCGAGCGACACCGACATGAAGCGGCCAATGTTGGCGTAGTCGGAGAGGAAGCCGTTCGAGAACTTGCCGACGGCGTAGGTGAACAGGAAGGCTGAACCTATGACCCCCAGCTCTTCCAGCGTCACTATGCCGGCGTCCAGCATGGGTTTCTTGACCACGTTCAAACTCATTCGGACGACGTAGAACATGGCGTAGCCGAGTACCAGACCGAGGAATACCTGCCATTGGTACTTGCGGTAAATCGAGCGGATTTTATCGGGCGAGGCATCCATGACCGGAAGGTCTGCTCGCGTTTTGAAAAAGTTGAACATATTGTTCTCCGTGTATGTTGGGCAGCAAGGTTTCAGAGGAAGCTCTGTTAGCTGGAGCCATCATATGAAAGGAGAAAACTGGGCGGCAAAATGGCTGAAATGAGTCAACCTTGACTCAATCGTGTGGGTTTCGTGGGGCGAAAATGACTTCTTTTGACTGTCCCGGTAACGAGCGATGAATAACAATAGGCTCCTGTAACAGGGACATGAGTCAAAACTGGCTCACCCCTGATGAAATGATTTTTACCCCTTGTGTTGAATATTGGATGTACCGCACATAATCCGATAATTGCCAGTGAGCCGACAGAGAGACCATGCCCATATTTTGCCGACAGCTCCCGTTTTTGCTGGTCGCGATCCTGCTGCCTTTGACCCCTCTCCATGCCTCGACCCTGACGGTATTGACCTCCTTTTCGGAGGCGCCGGTCAAGGCGGTGATCGAGGGGTTCTCCCGGCAATATCCGGCGATCCGCGTTGAGGTCATCTATCGCCGGACGCTTCCCGCCTTGCGGTTGCTGACGGCGGATGATGCTCCCGGGGTCGACATCATCATGTCTTCATCCCCGACTTTTTTTCACACGCTGGATCAGGCCGGTTTGCTGGCCGGTTTATCGGCTGAAACGGTGCCTCCTGATTGGCTGACTCCCCATATGCTGGGTCTGGGCAGCAAGGTGGCTGTGGTTGGATACTCGGGCAGCGGCATCATGTATAACCGCCGCTATCTGGACAAATATCGGTTGCCGGTGCCGACCACCTGGCAGCAGCTGGCCTCACCACAGTTCATGGGGCATGTGATGATGAGCTCTCCCTCCCAGTCAGGGACGACCCATATGATGGTGGAGAGTGTCTTGCAGCAGTATGGTTGGGAGCAGGGGTGGGCACTCCTGATGAGGCTTGGCAGCAACCTGTCGGCCATTACGGCCCGCAGTTTCGGCGTCAGCGACGGGGTGACTCGTGGTCTGGCTGGTGCCGGTCTGGTGATCGACAGCTATGCCCGCAACAGTCAGGCTCGTTTCGAGCACGTTGGCTTCAATATCCTGCCTGATGCGGTGATCCTGCCTACCTATCTTGGCGTTGCTCGCAGCAGCGAGCATCCGGCCAATGCGGCCCGCTTTATCAAGTACCTGTTATCAGCCAAGGGGCAGGCCATTATTGCTACTCCGGGTATGGCCAAGGTGACGCTGAATCAGCCCCGCCTTGCCAGCGAGGCCAAATATGTCACCGACAAAGATCTGCTGTACCGGCGCGCCGGTCTGCTCAAGGCGTTGTTCGAGCAGACCATCACCCAACAGTTGCCGCGGTTGAAGCTCACCTGGCAGGGGATCAACGGTGCGGATACTCGGGGCGATCCTGCCCGTGAGCGCCTGCTGGAACAGGCAAGAGCCAAAGCCAGCACTCCCCCTTTGAGTGAGCAGGAGGCAAATGACCCGGCCCTGCTGGCTCTGTTTGACGGACTGTATGACCGTGATCAGAGCAATCCGCAAACCGAGAAGGTGATGCACCAGTGGCGCCAGGCTATGGAGGCTCGTCTTGGCGAGGCTCGCCTGCTGGTCGATCAGGTGGTGAAGCCATGATGAGCTGGAGTCGCCTGTTGCGCTTGCCGAGTAGTCTGGGCCGTCGTCTTATTCTCGCGTTTGTTTCCATTACGGTCCTGACCTGTGTCATGGGGATGGCGGCTTACATGGTGTGGGGTCGACTGGGACAGCAGGTAAACCTGATTGTTGAAGAGAGCCTGCCGGCCATCGGCAGCGCTTATCAGCTGGAGCGGGCCAGCTCCCGTCTGTTGCTGCTATTGGCACAGTTGCGTGATACCCGGGATCCGGTGAAATACAGCCAGCTTTCTGCGGAGGTCTCCAGCACCCTGCTTGATATCCGCAACGCATATCCCCGGGGCAGTGAGGATGAGCGCTCACAGCAGCAGGCGTTCGCCGAACTGAACTTGCTGGTGGACAATCATGGTACTTACCTCAAGCGCCAGATCGATCATCTTGAGTCGTTGCAACAGTTACAGAAGCGAATCAACTGGCTGCATCAGGATTTGGTGGATGATGTGGCGCCGTTGTTGCAAGAGGTGGAGTGGCATCTCACCGGTATGGTCGGCAGCCAGGATGACATGGGGGAGTTCGGCTCCGTCATCAAGGAGTTCTCTGCCTTGCAAGACCTTACGTTCAAGGAGAATGAGCTGTTGGCGCTGGTTAACGAGGTGATTGCCCAGCGCAATCAGCAGGATCTGGAGAGTGCATTTCTGTTTATCGGCTACAAGATCGACGAGATGGATGAGCTGATCTCCCGCCTGGCCGAGTATCCTTCGACCGTGAGTTATCGCCAGATCCTGCAGGATATCGTGACGCTGGTGAAGCCGAACGGGCACCTTTACCTGTTGTTGCAAGCCGATGCGCAAACCCACCAACAGCTAACAGCACTGCGGCCACAGCTTGATAGCGCTGTCTCCCGCTACCATCAGCGGGTCTCTCTGATCGTGACCGAGGCGAACCGCTCTCTGAGTGTGCTCGGTCGCAACAGTAGCCAGATGGTGGCAACGGGCAAGCTGGTGATCCTGGTGGTGCTCGGACTTTCCGTCTTGATCAGCATTTTCGTGCTGGTGGTGCTGATTGGACGCAGGTTGATTGGCCGGCTCGATACCCTGGGGCAGGATCTCGCCCGGGTTGCGGAAGGTCAGATGGATGCGGTGGTCAGAACGCAAGGCCGGGACGAAATCGGTCAGCTGGGGGAGAGCCTGCGCCACTTCTGTCAGCAGCTGCAACAAATGGAGAAAACCAATGCCCTCAATCTCATCAATAACACCCAGGCCTGCTTAATTACCTGTCATCCCGATGGCACCATAGAGTCGGTCAACCCCAGTGCCTTGACCCTGTTTCAGCAGACAGTGATCAAACCGGAACAACCTCTGTGGCAGTTATTCCCCGATGATGCCAAGGCCATACTGGCTGCCCAGTTCGAGCCCGGGCAGCAACTGCTCACGCTGGGCTACAGTGAGTGCACCATTGCTACCGGTGCTGACAGTCAGCCTCGCTTCCTGCACTTCAACCTGCGCCGGTTCGAGCAGGGGCGCGGACACAGGTTCATAATCACCATCACGGATGTGACCCGGCAGGAGATAACGGCCCGAGAGTTGGGGTCGCTTGTGGCTGAGCGTACCCGGGAGCTGACAGAGAACAACCGGCTGCTTGCCGCAGAGGTGGTGCAGCGGCAACAGGCAGAACACAACTTGCTGCAGGCGCAGGATGAGTTGATCCAGGCGGCCAAAATGGCCGTGGTGGGGCAGGCGATGACCAGTCTGGCCCACGAACTCAATCAGCCGCTGTCAGCCATGATGACCTACCTCTACACCAGCCGTGCGGCGCTGGATGCCGGTCACTACCACTCTCTGGGCAGTGATCTTGGCAAGATCGAGAAACTGAGCCAGCGCATGCATCGCATCATTACCGCCTTGCGCAATTTTGCCCGTAAATCACCCACCCCCGATACCCGCATCCGGCTCGATCCGAAAGAGCTGGCCGATCAGGCGCTGTTGCTGCTCGAAACCCGTGCGAAGCGCGATAGCTGCCAGTTGCACAACGAGCTGCCGGATGGGCTGTGGATCGAGGCTGATCCCGTTCTGGTTGAACAGGTATTGGTCAATCTGCTGGTCAACGGGATGGATGCCATCGCCGGACGGGAGCTGCGCCAGATCCGTCTGCTGTGTCTCGCACAGGAGGGCGGGTCGCTGCGCATCGGGATTGCCGACAGTGGACCCGGATTTGGTGAGGCGATCCTGCCCAAACTTTTTACCCCCTTTACCACCTCCAAAGAGGTGGGATTGGGGCTGGGACTGACCATCTGTCGCTCCCTGTTGGCGCGCTGCGGGGCGGATATCTTGCTGGGCTCCACGTTGGAGAGGGGGGCCATGGTTATAGTGGAATTTGCCGGGGGGCGTGAGCCACCGAAGGAGATGAAAAGCGATGCTGTTACCCCATAATCGTCAGGCCAATGTGTTGCTGGTGGACGACGATGAGGACGTGTTGGAGTCCTATTGCCACCTGTTGCGCCTCTCCGGCTACCAGCCCAGGGCAACCACCTCTCCCCATGAGGCGCTGGCATTGCTGTCACAGCAATGGCCAGGGGTGGTCGTGTCCGATATCTATATGCCTGCCATGAACGGCATGGAGTTGCTGGACCGGGTGCTGGAGATCGATGGCGAGCTGCCGGTCATCATGATCACCGGGCATGGCGATATCCCTTTGGCGGTGCGGGCTGTCAAGCTGGGGGCCTTCGATTTTCTGGAAAAACC
Source organism: Aeromonas sp. 11P (assembly GCF_051920165.1). NCBI lineage: Bacteria > Pseudomonadati > Pseudomonadota > Gammaproteobacteria > Aeromonadales > Aeromonadaceae > Aeromonas > Aeromonas sp. 11P. The sequence goes on along the minus strand of NZ_JBQBDJ010000004.1, from coordinate 2,804,826 downwards.
GCTTAATCCCCAGTCGTTGCTTGATCTGCTGGAGCGGGCCTGTGCACAACGCAGTGCGATCATGACCCGGCGCAGTGAGATCCGGGCGACAGTTGAGGATGAGTTGATTGGAACTAGTCCGCAACTGGTCGCGATCCGCCAGCAGATCAACCAGTTGGCGCAGACCGACAAGGATCTGATGCTGGAGGGGGCGCCGGGTTCCGGTCGCTATACACTGGCGCAGTTGTTGCACCGGATCAGTGCACGGAAGGCGCATCCATTCCACCTTCATGATTGTACGTCAGCGTGCTCCCTGAGCGAGATCCAGGCCAGCCTGGTCAAGGCGGAACAGGGGACGCTGGTGCTGCAATCACCGGCAAGGCTGACGGCAGAGTGCCAGCGCTGGCTGGGCAACCATCTGCTGGAGCAGGAGCGGCGGGGAGAGAAGTCATTGCGTACCATCGCCCTGTTTGAGGAGTCTCCCGAGGCGCTGGTTGAGCAACAACTACTGATGCCCCAGCTCTATTATTTTCTTTCCCAGGTGAGACTCAAACTGCCGAGGCTGGTTGAGCGAAGCTGTGACATCATTCCCCTTTTTCGCCATTTTTTGCGAGAAGGGTGCAAGCGGATAGGCAAGACAGTGCCAGCAGTGGATCGCGCCTATCTGGAGACCCTCAAGCGCCACCAGTGGTCCGGCAATATTCGCGAGTTGAGAAACGTGGCAGAACTCTATGCGGTCGGGATCATCAAGCTGGCGGGCTCTGAGCGAGCCATCCCCGGCACGAATGCCAAGGAGCCGCTGGATGATCTGGTCGACGAGTTTGAACGGCGGGTGATTGAGGACACCCTGTTCCTCTTTTCTGGCCGGGTGACCGAGGCGGCCAACTACCTTGGCATTCCCCGCAAGAAGCTCTATCTGCGGATGAAGAAGCACGGGCTCGACAAGGAACAGTTCAAGCCCGCCGGCTGAGCCGTCAGAGCTTGAACTGTTGTACAGTCGTGGCCAGTTGTTGGCTCTGCTCTTCCAGCTGTCCACAGGTCTGGCGAATGATCGCCAGGTTCTCCAGCATGGCGCGACCATTGCCTGAGACTATGTTCAGATTGTGGTTTATCTCGGTGCTGACGCCGCTTTGTTCATGGGCCGCATCCCGGATCTGGCCGTTCATCTCGTTGATGATGGTGATCGCCAGGCTCATCTGGCTCAAGCTTTCCCTGGTCTGGTGTGCCAATGCAACAGCTTGGGTACCGCTCTGGCTGCTGGCCTCCATCTTCTGCACGGCCAATTGGCTACCCTGTTGCAGCCGCTCGATCATCTGCTGTATTTCACCCGTGCTGTGCTGGGTCTTGCTGGCCAGGGTGCGGACCTCATCGGCTACGACGGCAAAGCCGCGCCCCTGCTCACCGGCTCGGGCCGCTTCGATGGCCGCATTGAGTGCCAGCAGATTGGTTTGTTCGGCGATGCCGCGGATTACTTCCAGCACCGAAGAGATGTGCCCGACATCTTGCTCCAGTCGCTGAATACCCTGTTCCGAGCTGTGAATGTCCCGAGCCAGTGTTTCCATGGCTGCGACCGTATTCATCAGGTCCGTCATAGCGCTCTTTACCTGGCTAGCGGCATTGGCAGAGGCGTGCTCAGTCTGGCTGGCATGTTCCACCATGAGGGTGCTGGTCGCGCTCTGTTCCTCTACTGCTGCGGCAATTTGATCACTCTGGCGCTGCTGCTCTTCGGCATTGCCGAGCATCTGTTCCATGAGGGTGTGCAGTTGCCGTGATGCCGTTTGTACAGTGTTGGCGGTCTGGCTGACATCGCTGACGATCCTGTGTATTTGATCGATGAAGCGGTTAAAGGTGGTACCCAGGGTACCAATCTCGTCGCGCGAGGTGATGGTCAGGCGGCGTGTGAGGTCTCCCTCGCCCTGAGCAATATCCTCAAGCGCCTGCTGCATCTGGTTGAGGGGTCTGAGCGTGAGTCGGGTGACTGACCAAGTGAGTACCAGGGCCAGCAGTATGGCAATGAGGGTACCCACGCTTAAAACCTGTTGCGCATGCTGACTTGATACCTGAACTTCTTTTCTGAGAGTCTGCTGGGATAGCTCGATCGCATCCTTGAGCAAATTGAGTTGCTTGCGGATGGTGGTGAACTGTTGCTGTGATGCCTGGAACTGGCTGGCGAGCAGAGGGCTGCTCTCATGGGGAGCGGCAAACACGGCCTGATAGTGTGCGAGCCAGCGATCAAACTCTGCCAGCATGAGGTCAAGATTGCTCTGGTATTGCTTGCTGAGGAGGCCAGCATCAATCAGGGCCTGCACCCGGAGCAGCCTGTCTCTCGCCTTGTTACCATTATCCTGAAACTCCGCGATCTGATGCGCCACATTTGTTGTGGTCAGGCCACCCACGCTCAGGCCCTGGCCTGCGGCAATGACCTGATAGAGATCGCGATAGGCATCTTCCAGAGAATTTTGTACAGGCAGTATCTGTTCGACAATGGTGCGATTAACCCGTTGCTGCTCAGTAAAGCTGGTGTAGGCGACGGTAACCACGCTGGACATGATGATTAGCACAATCAACACGGGTAGACGGGTTTTGGTCGTGAGAGATAAGCGATTGAGGAGTGTCATGATGGTGCATCTCGCAAGGGAGGTGAATGGCGTGTCATTATCTGGCTTCATGTTTCATGAGGGCTCACACGAGTGTCTCAGTGTTGGGCTGGAGTCATAAAAATTTGGGTTACTACCGGTACATAATCGGGTGCAGTCGGCATAGATAAGAGCGAAACTTGTTCGGGGAGTGAGTCGTAAAGTCTGTTCTGTCAGCCAAGAGGTGCATCATGAGATGTCCAAGATGTCTGAAAGAAGGGGTTGAGAAAGCATTGGATGAACGGGTCGGCAGGGCCTGTGCAATGGGATGTTGTGCTGCGGGTGGCTACGCTTGTGCCGCGACCTTTGCCAAGCTGGGTGCTGGCTGGGGGGCCGCATTGGGCAGTCTTGGCACGCCGGTCGGCGCTATCGCAGGCGCTGTGGGTGGCGCCTTGCTGGGTGGAGTGAGCGGAGGCGGGTTGGGTCTGTTGCTGGGCCGTTCCATCGATCGGCAGATTTCACGGGAATATTGCTGCACGGCCTGTGATTACCGTTTCAAGCGGTGAGCACGCCAACTTCTGCACAGTGACAGTCATGGATACCACACCGGGTATCCATGTTGATTTGCTTCTGGCCTGAACTCAGGCTGCGCTGACGCTCTCCAGTTCGAACAGCTTCTCCAGATAGACGGCGACGCCATCTTCGTCGGAGGTGAGGGTCTGCTCATACTCCGGCAGCGCCAGTTTCAGGCGGTCATGGGCGTTGCCCATGACGATGCCACGTCCCACCATAGTCAACATCTCGAAGTCGTTCATGCCATCCCCGAAGGCGATCGCCTCTGACATGTCGAACCCGTTCTGCTCCAGCACGGCACGCACCGCGTTGCCCTTGTGAACCCCGGCGTGCATCACTTCGAGGCAATCCGGCAGGGAGAAGGTGACGTTGAGCTGGTCGCCGTAGCGCTGGTTGAGGTGCGCCTCGATCTTCAGCAGCTTCTCGTGGTCGCCGATGTAGAACACCTTGTTGATCTGCTCTTTCGGTTCCTGCTTCAGGTCATCGACCAGACGGTAGGTGAACCCTGACTCGTCGTGGAACTGCAGCAGCCAGGGCAGCTCCTCTTCCACCACCCAATCATCACCCTGATAGACATTGAGGTGGATAGAGGGGTCGCGCTCCAGCGCAATCAGTTCGGCGGCGATCTCGGTCGGCAGCGGCTGGTTGAAAATCAGTTGATCCTGTTTGTCATGGACCACGGCGCCATTGGAGGTAATGAGGTAGATGTCCATCCCCAGCGCATCGCGGAAGCTGCGTACGTCAACGTGATGACGGCCGGTGGCGACCACGAATTTCACACCTTGTTCTACCAGGCGGTGCAGGGTATCCCGGGTACGGGGAGAGATCTGGTGCTGCTTGTTGAGCAGAGTGCCATCGAGATCGGATACAACTACCTTGAACATCATTACCTCGGCATCGATTGAAAACAGGGGCAGTTTACCTTAGCCCGCACTGTCACCCCATTTATTTAGGGTTACAAAAAATAGCCAGCTCAGAAGCGGGCGAAAAAGTCGACCATCGCGGTCAGGGCGGGCTGGCGCTTGTCATCGGATTCGATAAACAGCTCGTGCCAGGCCCCCTCGATGCGCAGTGGTTTGCCCCCTTCGCACTTGGCAATGGTGCAGAAGCGATCCTGCGCGGCATTGTCCACCACGCTGTCGTTGCCAGCCTGCAGCACCAGCAGCGGGGTTTTGATGGCGCCCGCATCGGCGATGGCAGCATCGGCACCGGTGATCCCCTGATAAATCCAGTGGGCGGTCGCGCCACCCAGCTTGATCTGCGGGTGCTGTTCGTAGATTTGGCGGAAGGCCTGATAGCGGGACTGACTGTGAGTCAGCTCGTTGTCGGCAAAGCCGTGATCCTGATAGGCGCCCTGACCGGGGCCGTAGGGGGGCTCGCCAAGCCAGCCGCCGACCGTGCCTATGGTGCTCGCCAATCCCTTGGCCAGCCACTTGGGCAGACCGCCGAGATTGATGCCCAGCATGGGGGAGGAGAGCACGGCCGCCTTGATATCATCCGGCCAGCGCTCCAGATAGCGGGCCGAGATGGCACCGCCCATGGAGTGGGCCAGCAGGAACAGCTTGGCAGGCTGGTCCGCCATGATGATCTGGTCATGAAACTGCTTGAGATCGACCACATAATCGTCGAACTGGTCGACATATCCCTTCTGCGGGTCATCCAGCATCCGATCGGACATCCCCTGACCGCGATGGTCGATGAGATAGAGGCTGTAGCCCTGGCGCCAGAGATCCCACGCCAGCTCCTGATACTTGAGGTAGCTCTCGACCCGGCCATTGACGATCAGGATGGCGCGATCGACCTTGGCTTGCCGTAGCGCGGCATAGCGGATGGTCACCCCGTCCTTGCCCTTGAACTCTCCTTCCATCGCATGCTGGCGCCAGAAGTCGGGTAGGGTTTGCTGGTAGAGGCTGGGTACATCGGCTTCGCTGGTGAGCTGATAGGTATTGGTCACGGCAAGGGCTCCGGCAGAAAACAGGGTCAGGGCCAACAAGGAAAGAGATAGAGGTTTCATCAGGCACACTCCGTTTGCCAGGTTTGATAAAACACGGCGATATAACCTTGGTCATGGTGCTGGCAGAGCATCACTCCTCCTGCTCGCCATCATCTTCATTGTGTTGCGCCCACCCTTTGCGGGTCAGCTGCATCCGTTGCCACCACTCTTCGTCCGCCAGAATTTCACCGGCCTGGCCGAGCTGGGGGTAGGGCATCTCTTTCTCTTTGCAGAGCTGGGCATAGATGGGATATCCACCCTCGAACAGGATGTTGTTTTGCTCCTCCAGCGTGAGCGGGCAGCCGCGCTGATAGCAACCGGCCAGCTCGCGCTGACGCTGGGCTTCGTAGAGGATGGCGGCGGCAGCCACCGAGACGTTGAGGGACTGCACCATGCCCACCATGGGGATGACGATATGGTGATCGGCCAGCGCCAGCGCCTCTTCACCAATGCCGTGCTTCTCCTGACCCACCAGAATGGCGGTCGGCTTGGTGTAGTCGATGGCGCGAAAATCGACCGAGCTGTCGGAGAGGTGGGTTGCCAGGATCTGCATGCCTGAAGCTTTCAGCTCGGCAACGGCTGTGCCGATATCCGGGTGCAGTTTTACATCCACCCAGTTCTGGCTGCCGCGGGCGGTGCCCTTGCGCTTGTGGATCCAGGTTTTGGGCCAGACGGCGTGTACCCGGTGGATGCCGATGGCATCGGCGGTACGCACGATAGCGGCCAGATTGTGAGGTTTATGGACCTCTTCCATACAGACGGTCAAATCGAGCTGACGCTGGGCCAGCATGTCGGTGATGCGCTTGAAGCGTTCGGGGGTCATGGCTTGTCTCAATAAAAGCAGCAGGCGGCTTGCGCCGCCTGTGTTCAGTTCTTCTGTCGGCTCACCTTGAGCACGTTGGGCATCACGCGGATCTTGCGCATGATGTTGGCCAGATGGATACGGCTCTTGGTGGTGATGAGCAGGCTGACCTGATAGACCCGGCCATCCTTCTCTTCGGTGCTGATGGCGTGAATGTTGGCGCCGGTGGCGGCAATCACGTTGGCCAGCTCGGCCAGCGCACCCTGATGGTTGACGATCTCGATGCTGATGCCGGTGCGGAACTCCTGTTCCTGCTCCTTGTCCACTTCCCACTGCACTGGCAGGTACTTGTCCGGTTCCTTGCTGTAGCCCTTGATGTTGCGACAGGCTTCCTGATGGATCACCAGACCCTTGCCCGGGCTGATGTGGGCGATAATGGCATCCCCCGGGATCGGACGGCAGCAGTTGGCGAAGGTGACCAGCATGCCGTCGGCACCCTTGATCGGCATCTTCTTGCTGCTGGTTTTGGGCTGCTCTTCCGGCGGTAGTTCATCCCCCAGCATGCGGCGTGCCACCATGACGCTCATGGCGTTGCCGAGGCCCACATCGGCCAGCAGCCCCTGCAGGTTCTCATGCTTGGTATCGGCCAGCACCTGCTTGATGCGCGGCTCGGGGATGTCTTCGATATTCTTGGCGCCCAGCGCATGGTTGAGCAGGCGGCGACCCAGCACCACCGACTCTTCGGTGCGCAGGTTCTTGAGGAACTGACGGATCTTGGAGCGAGCCTTGGTGGTCACCACGAAGTTGAGCCAGGCCGCGTTGGGGCGAGCTCCTGGCGCCGTGATGATCTCCACCGTCTGGCCCGAGTGCAGCGGGCTGCTGAGCGGGTAGGGGTGGCGGTCGACCCGCGAACCGACGCAGGCGTGGCCGATATCGGTGTGCACCGTGTAGGCGAAGTCCACCGGTGTGGCGCCAGCGGGCAGCTCCATGATGCGTCCTTCGGGGGTAAATACGTAGATTTCGTCGGGGAACAGGTCGGTCTTGACCCCTTCGATAAATTCAAACGAGCTGCCAGCGCTCTGCTGCAATTCCAGCAGGCTCTGCATCCAGCGCTGGGCGCGGATCTGGGCGGTAGTACCCGAACTGTCGCCATCCTGCTTGTAGGCCCAGTGGGCAGCAACCCCTTTATCAGCCATCTGATCCATGAATTCGGTGCGGATCTGCACCTCTACCGGTACCCCGTGTGGCCCCACCAGCGAGGTGTGCAGCGACTGGTAACCGTTGGTCTTGGGGATGGCGATGTAATCCTTGAAGCGGCCGGGGCGAGGCTTGTAGAGGCTGTGCATCTGCCCCAGCACCCGGTAACAGGTATCTATGTCCTTCACTTTTACCCGAAAGGCGTAGATATCCATTACCTCATGAAATTGCAGCTCTTTTTTCTCCATCTTGTTGTAGATGGAGAACAGGTTCTTCTCGCGGCCACTGACCTGATGTTCGATCCCCGCCTCTTTCAGACGACCGCTGATTTCGCTCTGGATGGAGTCGATAATCTCGCGGCGATTGCCGCGGGCGCGACGCACCGATTCGCGCAACACGCGGGATCGCATGGGGTAGAGCGCCTCGAAGCCCAGCTCTTCCAGCTCGTTCTTCATGGTGTGAATACCGAGGCGGTTGGCGATGGGGGCGAAGATTTCGAGGGTTTCCCGTGCGATGCGGCGGCGCTTGTCAGGGCGCAGCGAGCCCAGGGTGCGCATATTGTGGGTGCGGTCGGCCAGCTTGATCAGAATGACCCGGATATCCTGGGTCATCGCCATCACCATCTTGCGGAAGTTCTCGGCCTGAGCCTCTTTGCGATCGCGAAACTTCAGCTTGTCGAGCTTGGAGACCCCGGCTACCAGCTCGGCGACCGCATCGCCAAACTGTTCGGCCAGATCGGCCTTGGTGATCGGGGTATCCTCAATGACGTCGTGCAGCACGGCGGCCATCAGGGTTTCATGATCGAGGCGCATATCGCCCAGAATTCGGGCAACGGCGACGGGGTGAGTGATATAGGGCTCGCCACTGGAACGCATCTGTCCCTGGTGGGCATCACGGGCCACCACATAGGCTTGCCTGAGCTTCTCGACCTGCTCGGGCGGCAGGTAGGAACTGGCTATTTCTTTAAGATTTTCAAATAAATACAAGACAGTCCCCGCAGCGGTGAAACGGCAATTCGTGGAGTTGAGCGTGTAGACCTGAGTTTGCGAGGTTTTCGAGCGGTTGTAAATGGGGATGAACAGTCGGCACCCGGGCGGGTGCCGACTATGGGGAAAGAGTGACTTAACCGCGGCCTTCGGCGATGGCAGCAACGGCAGCCAGCTCGGCGGCTTCCTGTTCTTGCTGCTCGTAGCGGTCCTGGGTGTCCATTACCTGGTTGTTCACCAGACCCAGTTCGATCTCACGCAGGGCGATCACGGTCGGCTTGTCGTTCTCTTCTTCAACCAGCGGATCTTTGCCTTGAACCGCGATTTGACGGGCGCGGCGTGCGGCGACCAGCACCAGGTCAAAACGGTTACCAACCTGTTTTACAGCATCTTCTACAGTAACGCGTGCCATGCAGGACTCCAGTTATGTGGGCTTTCTGTGTTTAGAAAAGCGGTGTTTAAAAATGACGCAAAAGTTTACTCGTTTTTGGCTTATTCTGCCAGTAACTGTTGCAGCAAGTTTTGTTGTGCCTGCTGTTGATGACGCATCTCCAGCCGTTGGCACTCAATAATGGCTCTGAGCTGGAACAGCGCCTGCTCGAACTCTTCATTGATAATCACGTAGTCATATTCGTCGTAGTGCACCATTTCGGCAATGGCTTTCGCCATCCTGCCGGCGATCACTTCTGCGCTGTCCTGACCGCGGCCAATCAGGCGGCGTTCCAGCTCTTCACGGCTGGGAGGCAGGATGAAGATGGACTTGGTCGGCATCAGTTCGCGGATCTGGCGGGCGCCCTGCCAGTCGATGTCGAGGAATACGTCGATACCCTGCGCCAGACAGGCCTCGATGGCGGCGCGGGAGGTGCCGTAGTAGTTGCCGAATACCTCGGCCCACTCCAGAAAATCACCGCGAGCGATCAGCTCCTTGAACTCTTCCACCTTGACGAAGTGGTAGTGGACACCGTGCTCTTCGCCCGGACGTGTAGCGCGTGTGGTGTGGGAGACCGACAGCTGCATCTTGCCAGCTTGATTGTGGTTGGTCAGCAAGGCGTTGAGCAGACTGGATTTACCTGCACCGCTCGGGGAGGAGATGATATAGAGAGTGCCTTGTTGCGCCATGTTATTACCTTTAATCGGAACCCGCATTTTGGTTGTAGCAGAGGCCGCCGTCTTGTGCCCGAAAGGGAGACAGCCAAACGCATGATGCGGATAAATTCTTGGATCAGGGGGATGTAAAGGCGGCGAATTTTAACAGAAGGTGGCGAATAAAAAAACGGCCGGAATCATATTCCGGCCGATCAAAGTGTTCGTAGCTTGTTGCGGGAGCGTAACCCACATCGGTCGTTATTCTGCCTGTCGCTCCGGCATGGGGCCATCAGGTTATCCCTGCCTCACGGCTCGGGATTTCCGAGCTGCTTTCAGTCAGGCAGATGGCGATCGGCGCAGAGGCGATCGAAGGCGGCGATCACCTGCTCGCAGGTGATTTTTCGCATGGCCTCCGGGTCCTTGAGACGGGTGCGCCAGCCGAGCTCGGCCAGCGGTTTGCCGGTCTCCTGCTCAATCAGGGTCTGATAGACGCTGACGACATAATCCCGGCAGAGATAGGGGCCGGTGCGGGCCGGATTGTGGTGAGCATAGAGGCCGATGACCGGCGTGCCGACTATGGTGGCCATATGGGTTGGGCCGGTGTCGGGGGCCAGCACCAGACTCGCCTCGCCAATCAGCGCCAGCAGCTGCTTGAGGTTGGTCTGGCCAACCAGATCGACCGGTTTGCTTTGGCTGAGTTGCCGGATCTCGGCGGCCAGATCCCGCTCCAGTTTGGCTGGCCCGCCGCAGAGATAGACCTGAAAACCCTTGCTGGCGGCGTGATCCGCCAGTGCGGCATAGCCCGCAGCCGTCCAGTTCTTGAACGCCTTGCTGGCGGCGGCGCAGATCAGCAGGGTCGGTTTGCCACCAACCTTCTCTTTCGCCCAGGCTTGATGTTCGGGGCTGATGGGCTGCTGCCAATCCGGGGTCAGATCCTTGATGCCGAGCTCTTTGGCAAAGGCGAGAAAACCATCCAGCACGTGGGGAGAGGCGGGCGAGGGCACCTTGTGGTTGGTGAACAGCCACTGGCCGTCGTTGGCCCGCTCCCGATCAAACCCGAGTTTGACCTTGGCCTTGATGCCGAGGGTGGCGATGCTGGCCCGCATCGCCGCCTGCAGGTGGAGCAGGGCATCGAATTTGCGCCTCTTGAGGGTCTGCCAGAGATCGCGATAGCCGCGCCACCCCTTGCTCTTGTCAAAGGGGATCACCTCGACCCCGGGCAGATCGGCAAACAGGGTTGCTTCGATTTTGCCGGTGATCCAGGTGATACGGGTCTGTGGCCACTCCCGTTGGATGACGCGCACCAGCGCCAGTGCGTGGCAGCAATCCCCGATGGCGGAGAGCCGCAGGATGCAGATGGAGGAGGGGGGCGTTTGAAATAGCGGCATGTTGTGGCGCACAGCTGGCAAAAAGGGTGGATGGCATTATGCAAACTCCCCTGTGGATTGTAAAATTGCGCACAATCGTCAGCCGGGCTTTGCCACCCGAATAGCCGCCATGGCTGGCACATGTTGCGGGCATGCCACAGTCGCAGCCTCATCGCCCATAAACAGGGGCGATCAACGACCCACCGAGCGGGATCTCCACGATGCGAGTACAGACCGAACACAACCAGATCTGCTGGTATGCCGAAGGGGCCTTTCGCGACCCCTCTCCCCAGTTATTCGATCCTGCCTGGTGGCAGAACAACCGTCAGGTGGTGGGGACCTCCATCGGGCGGGGAGTGACCTGGTTCGTCAAGGATGAGTCCCGCCATCTGGTGCTGCGTCACTACTATCGCGGCGGCATGGTGGGCAAGGTGGTGCGGGATCGCTTCTGGTTCGAAGGGGTCGAGTCGAGCCGCGCCATGGCCGAATACACTCTGCTGGCCAGGTTGTGCGAACTGGGGTTACCGGTGCCGCGTCCGTTTGGTGCCCGTATGGTCAAACAGGGCCCCTTCTATCGCGCCGATATCCTGATCGAGCGAATTCGCGGTGCCAAGGATATGGTTGCGCTGCTCAAGCAGGGGCCGGTGGCGACCGAGGTGTGGCACAAGATAGGTCAGACAGTGCGTCAGCTGCACGATGCCGGGGTCTATCACGCCGATCTCAACAGCCACAACCTGCTGCTCGATAAAGAGGGCAAGGTGTGGGTGATCGATTTTGACAAGGGGGCGATCCGCTCCCCCGGCGAATGGCAGAAGGCCAATCTGGAACGCTTGCTCCGTTCATTCAATAAAGAGTCTCAACTGCATACCAGTTTCCACTTCGTACCGGAGAACTGGCAGACCTTGATGAACGGGTATCAGGGAAAAGCGCTCTGACCCTGTTGCTCGGCGTGAACGCCAATGTTACTTATTGAGCAGATATTCAGATCCTGTTTCGAGGCGCTCCATGGAAATGCTCAAGACACCTTTGGTCGATGTGACTGCCCGGCTTGATCCGGGTCTGCTGTCTGATGCCATGGCGCTGCTGGAGGCGGGGATCTGGACCTGGTCAGCCCAACATGGGTTGCAGCGTGATCCCTCCTGCCTGCGCCTGTTGGGATTGGGAGAGTGCTGGCCGGATGATCTTGGCTGGCTGGATCGGGTGCATCCCGACGATGTTGCCCGGCTGGAAGATGCCCTGCTCGCCTGCCAGAGCGGCCGCAGCAGCGGTCTGCGCCTCGAATACCGCATTCTGCATCATCACGGTCACTACATCCGGCTGGAAGAGCGGATGCGTCGCGATGAGCGGGGCTATCTGCTGGGGGTTGTCCGTCACCTCGATCCCGCTGCCGTGCTGGTGGAGGAGCGACATGGCACCGATCCGCTGACCGGTCTGGAGAGCCGTGGCCGTTTCGAGCAACTGCTGGAGGAGCGGCTGGCGACCGAGAGTGGCACTTTCAGTCTGCTGCAGTTTTCGGTCGATCACATGGCCAAAATCCAGCAATTGTTTGGCGAAGCGGCTTGCGACGCCATGCTGGCCAAGCTGGCGCGTATCGTGCGTCACGAACTGCGGCGGGAAGATCCCTTCGCCCGCTGGGATGAGGACGGTTTTATCCTGATGCTCTCCCAGACCGAGCGAATGAGTGCGCTGGAGATCGCCGAGCGGCTGCGCCTCGAGATTGCCGATGCCAGCCTGCTGTCACAGCGGCCGGTCACCGTCAGTATCGGACTGGTGCAGAGTCAGGCTGGCGAGCAGCTCGATCATCTGCTGGCCCGGCTGGCCAGCTGTCACAGTCAGGCCAGACGGGAGCACAACACCGTCGTCGGCTGAGTGTGGTCAGGGTTGGCCGCGCTTGTCACGCTGGCAGACCCAGAGCGAGGCCAGCATCAGCATGCCGCCGATGGTCAGCCGGGTCAGGTCGGTATCCTTGCCCCAGAGCAGCAGATTGACCAGCAAGCCGGCCGGAATGAGCGCATTGTTCATGATGGCCAGTACTCCGCTGGTGACCAGCGTCGCCCCCTTGTTCCACAGGAAGTAGCCCAGCCCGGAAGCACCCACCCCCAACCAGAGCAGAATGCCCCACTGCAACCCTGACGTCGGATATTGCGGCTTGCCCAGCAGCCACCAGGCGGGCAATGCGATCACCAGCGCTCCCAGATAGAAGCAGCCGAACACCGCCAGTTGTGGCGGTTGCTCCGCCTCCCGCGCCAGCAGTACCTTGTAGCCCACCTGACCCAGGGCGAAACAGAGGTTGGCCCCCTGTACCACCAGAAATCCCAGCACATAGCTTTCGGTCAGGCCGTCGAAGCGGATGACGGCAGCCCCGAGCACCGCCAGCAGGGCGCCCCACAGATAGGTGGGCTTGAAGCGCCCTTCCAGCAGGTCGTGGAGCAGGGTGACGTAGATGGGGGTGAAGATGGTAAAAACCAGTACTTCCGGCACCGTCAGCAGCAGGAAGGAGTGGTAGTAGAAGAGATACATGATGCCGAGCTGGATGGCGCCCAGCGCCATCAGCTTGGCCACCAGATCGGGGCGCAGCCAGCGGCGGCGCAGGAAGGGGAGAAACACCAGACTGGCGAGGGCGATGCGGGTCAGCACCGAGAAGTAGGCATCCACCTGGCCAGCGAGGTAGACCCCGATCAGGCTGAAGGAGAATGACCAGAGCAGGGTGACCCCTATCAAGTAGTTCATGTGTTTGATTTATCGTCAATTGTCAATTTTAAGGGGGCTATGATGGCCGAGATGGAAGCGGCAATCCAGCGTTTATGGGCGCGATTGCCACAGGTCGGAGCATTTTCCTTTACCGCCAGCAATGGCGAGGGGTCGGAGACCGACTGGAATGGTCGGGGCGAGGGGCGTGTGCAGGTGACCGATCATCAGGGTGGCTTACTCTTTAACGAGCAGGGTCGCTACACCACGCCTCATGGCAGGGAACTCGCCATGCATAACAGCTTCTGGTGGCAGCGTAGCGAGCGGGGGATCCGTCTCTCCCATTTGCGTTATGAGGCGCCGGTCGAACTGTTCGAGCTGCTGCCGCAGGGGGATGGCCGCTGGCTGACCGCCGAACCCCATCTGTGCGGGGCGGATCACTACAGCGCCGAGTTGACCGAGATCGACGGCGGTTTCTTGCTGAGCTGGCAGATCACCGGGCCGCGCAAGAACGAGCGACTCAGCTATCGCTATCTGATCTGACGCCGGCTGGCAGGTATAAAAAAACCGGCGCAGAGCGCCGGTAGCGGGGGACAAATCGGAGGTTTTTAAAACAGTCCCAAAAACAGGAGAGATAGACTCTCGTCACACATTCAGAGATGGACTTCAGGCATTCAGGGCATAGCTCAGCATGGCTTGCAGCTTGCTATCGAAGAACCAGGGCAGCAGTACCATCAGCAGGCCCAGGATCCCGGCCAGCCGCTGGCGATACTGCCAGCCGGCAATCAGTACCAGACCACCGCACAGTGTGGTCAGGATGCCTGACATAGGGAGACCTCGCGCTGCATGCGACGCTGCTGCGCCCACTGGTTCATGGCGACCGAGCCGAGGATCAGGGCCAGAGCAACACCTGTGGTGGGATGGATCTGCTCGCCGAGGAACAGGGCACCCAGCATCACGCCGAACAGCGGTACCAGATAGTTGCTGAAGGAGGCGAACGTCGGGCCGGCCTTCTGGATCAGCGCCATGTAGAGGAAGTAGACCAGACCGGTACAGAGGGTACCCAGCACGGTGATCGCGCTCAGGGCCTGGGTGCTCGGCAGGGTCAGGCTGCCGAGATCAACCATGAATGGGGCGACCAGCAGCAACTGGATTGCCGAGGAGATCAGGATATTGCGGGCGACCACGACCGGATGGTCCTTGGCGAAGCGCTTGATCATCAGCAGGCCGATGGCGAAGCAGCTGGCTCCCAGCAGGATGGCCATGGCACCGAGCAGACCGGCGTTCATGCCCTGGGAGAGTTTCGGCCAGAACAGGGTGAGCACACCGGCAAAGCCGATGATCACGGAAAGCAGGCCGGTTTTGGTGATTCTTTCACCAGAAATAAACAGCGGTGCAGCCAGAATGGTCACAAACGGGATACAACCCATGACCACGGCGGCGATGGCGCTATCCACATACTGTTGGCCCCAGGCGACCATGATGAAGGGGATGGTGGCATCCAGCAGGGCGATCAGCATATAGGTGCGCCACGGGGTGTGCTCACTCTTGAGTCGCATGAACAGGCAGAGCAGACCCAGGGTCAGGCTGCCGCACAGGGCACGACCGGCAGCCACCAGAATGGGGGGCAACTCGGCAACGGCTTGGTGCATGAAAATGAACTGGGAACCCCACAGCAGGCCAATGGCCAGCAATAACAGATAGCTACGCATTTGAATCTCCGATGTATTAAGCCAGCGCATTCTAGGCAATCTGTTACTATGGTAAAAATGAATTGTTGGCATTTAACTATGGCTAATATCGATGGATAGCTCGCTCGCCCGTCTCGACCTCAACCTGCTCGCCGTATTCGACATGCTGATGCAGGAGCGCAATGTCACCCGTGCCGCCGAACGGCTGCATTTGTCCCAATCCACTGTCAGTCACGCCTTGGGGCGGCTGCGGGTGGCGCTGGATGACCCGCTGTTCGTGATGAGTCGGCGCGAGATGATGCCGACCGAGCGGGCCAAGGCGCTGGCCGGTCCGGTGCGCCAGGCGCTGGCGATGCTGGAGCAGGGATTGCGGCAGGCCAAGGGGTTTGATCCCGCTACCGCACGGCGGATTTTCCGTATCGCCACCCCGGGCTCGGTGGAGCACGGGCTGGTGCCGGTGCTGGTGGAGAGGCTCCATCGGCAGGCCCCTCACTGTCGGCTTGAGGTGTGCGAGCTGGCGGACAGCGACTACGAGCGGGAGTTGGAAAAGGGTGAGCTGGATCTGGTGATCGGTTTCGCCGGGGCGAATCACCTCTCACCCCGTTTGTGGCGGGAGGAGTGGTTCAACAACCCGCTGGTCTGCCTGTCGCCACTCGGTAGCGAGTTGCCCGATGTGCTGACCCCGGTCGAGCTGGTGAGTCGTCCCCACATCCACACCTCCAGCTGGGGTCACAGTCAGGCGATGGTGGAGCTCTGGCTGGCCCGCTTCGGGGTGGAGCGGGAGCTGGGGGTCAGGTTGCCGAGCTTTATGGCGGTGCCGCCGTTGATGGCGACCGGCCGCTATCTGGTGGTGGTGCCCGAGATGATCGGGCGCCACTTCTGCCGCTACTACCCGCTGCGGATGCACCAGCTCGACCCCGCCATCCCCATCGTCTATCTGATGGCGGGGCACCCGCTCACCGCCCACGACGAGGCGATCGGCTGGTTCAAGAGCCTGCTGCACCAGCTGGTGTTCGACCTCTACGGCGACGATGCGCTCGGGACTCCCGCTCAGCGGATGCTGGCGAAGTAGTCGAGCCCCATGGCGCTTTTCACCTCTACCAAGACCTCATCGGTGATGATGCGAGCCTGCTCGGTGCCCTGATAGAGCAGCTCCAGCAGCATCTTCTTGTCGGCGATGGCCGCAGCACGGCGCTCCCGCATCGGGGCGAGCAGGGTTTGCAGGCAGTCATTGAGCACCTGCTTGCAGCGCATGTCCCCCAGTCCACCGCGTCGGTAGTGGGCCTTCATCTCGGCGACCAGCGCCTTGTCGGGGTGGAAAGCATCCAGATAGGCGAACACCGTATTTCCCTCCACCTGACCCGGATCGCTCACCTTGAGGTGGTTGGGGTCGGTATACATGGCGAACACCGCCTGTTTGACCTCTTCCGCCGACATGCTCAGTTCTATGGTGTTGCCGAGGGATTTGGACATCTTGGCCTTGCCGTCGATGCCGGGCAGGCGGCCGGTGTCGCTCAGGATCGGTTGGCATTCGGTCAGCACC
This sequence comes from Aeromonas sp. 11P, assembly GCF_051920165.1. NCBI lineage: Bacteria > Pseudomonadati > Pseudomonadota > Gammaproteobacteria > Aeromonadales > Aeromonadaceae > Aeromonas > Aeromonas sp. 11P. Next base: position 2,788,345 of record NZ_JBQBDJ010000004.1, on the reverse strand, counting down.
TCTTTGCCTACCAGCGAGTTGAAGCGGCGGACGATCTCGTTGGTCTGCTCCAGCATTGGCAGCTGATCTTCCCCGACCGGCACGTGGCTGGCGCGAAAGGCGGTGATGTCGGCGGCCTGACTGACCGGATAAACCAGAAAACCGGCTGGCAGCGTGCGTTCAAACCCTTTTTGCTGGATCTCCGCCTTGACGGTGGGGTTGCGCTCCAGCCGGGCGACGCTGACCAGATTGAGATAGTAGCAGGTGAGTTCGGCGAGGGCGGGCAGGGCGCTCTGCAGGCAGAAGGTAGTCTTGGCCGGGTCGAGACCGACCGCCAGATAGTCAGCCATCACCTCCAGCACGTTGTCGGTCACCTTGGCCGGATTGTGGCCGTTGTCGGTCAACGCCTGCAGATCGGCGATCATCACGAATTGACGGTAGTGGTGCTGGGCTTCGACGCGCTGGCGCAGGGAGCCGACATAGTGGCCGATGTGCAGTTTGCCGGTGGGACGATCGCCAGTCAGGATTACGGGGTTGTGCATGTCACTCTCTCCAGTTGGGTGAGCCGGGAGGCGACAAAGGGATAAAAACAGTTGACCGCCTCTCGGCGGTCACGGTGTTTTCTTTGGGAAATTTACAATAGAAACGCAGTGCCGCCTGTTTAGGAGCAGCACCACCAGTAGTTGTGATTGAATGCGGTCATGTTCATAGCAAATCAAACTACGCCGGTTTCATTACTTCTGCAAGGGGACGACCAGCAGATCGCAGGGCACCGTATTCATCAGCTGACGGGCGCTGGAGGTGAGCAGGCTCCAGAAGCTCTGGCGATGGCCGCACACCAGCAGGTCGATCTCGTACTCCTTGACCGCCTGATTGACCCGCTCGCTCAGATCGCCGCAGATGACCAGCTTCTTCTCGATGGGATAGTCCACCGAGGAGAGGAAGGCCTCCAGCTTCTCTTTCGCTTCGGCGATCACCTGATCCTGCACGTTGTCGATGTCGATATCGATCATCTCGGTGTAGAGATCCTTGAGGTCCACATCGACATGGATAACTGACAGCTTGGCGCCGTTGGAGCGGGCTCTGTCCACCGCCTTGTCGATCACCTTGCGGTTGTCTTCAGAGAGGTCGATCGCGGCCAGAATATGCTTGTAATAGGTTGTTCCACTCATGGGATGTCTCCTTACCGATCCTTTACTCACTATACCAATCTCTGCTGAAACTAAAATGGTGCCTCAGGCACAGTTTTGGGATTTAAATGAGTTTAATGGCGTGTGGCACAGGGTCAGCCACTCAGTTATTAACCACTATTTGCCTATAAATTAAACAGGAGTTTGAAGCCGGTCACACCCTTTGGCTTGCCCATGAAAGGGGAGAGGCATAGGATGGGCCCGTGCTTCGCAATGAACACAAAACAACAAAAAGCATCTGAATACCGCTTTGGGGAGCCACGTGCTCCCTTTTGTTTTTCTGCCTCAATTCCCGCGGCTTTTCTGACTGATAGCGATCCGGCATCAAGTTAATCTCTTTCGATTTGGTTATGCTGTAGCCAGTTTCTTTGGAGGCCTTCCCATGATCATTCATCCCCAGATTCAAGGTTGTGTTGCCCGCAACTGTCACCCCATCGGCTGTCGCGCCGCCGTGCAGCAGCAGATCGAGCGGATCAAGGCCGCTGGCCCGTTCAACGGCCCCAAGCGGGTGCTGGTGCTGGGTGCCTCCTCCGGGTTTGGACTGGCGTCGCGCATTGCACTTACCTTTGGTGCCGGTGCCGACACTATCGGTATCTCCTTCGAGCGGGGCCCCTCCGACAAGGGGCTGGGCAGTGCCGGTTGGTACAACAACATCTGGTTTCGCAAGGAGGCGGAGCAGGAGGGGCGTATCGCCATCAATCTGATTGGTGATGCCTTCTCCGACGGCATGCGCCAGCAGGCCATCGACACCATCCGTCAGCAGCTGGGGCAGGTGGATCTGGTGATCTATTCGCTGGCGAGCGGCATCCGGGTGCTGCCCGACGGCACGCAAGTGCGCTCGGTGCTCAAGACCACCGGTCAACCATTCGGCGGCTGGGGGCTGGATCTGGAGCGCGATACCCTGGTGCAGCAGTCGCTGGCGCCTGCCACGCCGGAGGAGATCCGCGATACCGTCACCGTGATGGGGGGCGAGGATTGGCAGCTCTGGATGCAGGCGTTGCAGGAGGCGGATTGTCTCGCGCCCGGCGCGCAAACCGTCGCTTATTCCTACATCGGCCCCGAATCCACCTATCCCCTCTATCGGGATGGCACCATCGGTTATGCCAAGGAGCATCTGCACGCCACCGCCGAGACCATCAACCTGCAGCTGGCCGAGATCGGTGGCCACGCCTGGGTGTCGGTTTGCAAGGCGCTGGTGACCAAGGCGAGCGCCTATATTCCGGTGCTGCCGGTTTATCTCGGACTGCTGATGGGGGTGATGAAGGAGCGCGGTGTGCACGAAGGCTGTATCGAGCAGATGCAGCGGCTGTTTGCAGCCAAGATGTATGGGCCCAATGGGGTGGTGGCCGATGGCAACCGGCTGATCCGGATGGATGATCACGAGCTCGACCCGGCCATTCAGGCCGCCGTCTCGGCGCTCTGGCCCAAGGTGACGCCGGAGAATTTCCACGGGCTGGGGGACTTTGCCGGGCTGCGGCAGGATTTCATGCAGCTCAATGGCTTCGAGCTGCCGGGCGTCGATTATGCTGCACCGGTGGATGTCGCCTCCCTTGGGGAGCTGACCCCCTGAGCTGAAAGAAACGGGATCTCCCTCTCGTTGGCTGGTTGATTCGCGGCGGGAGTGTGGCGACAATCGATACCAAATCACTGAGGAGAAACAAGATGCTGGCCCAAGCCATGATCGAGAAGTTGAACGAGCAGATTAACCTGGAGTTCTACTCCTCCAATCTCTATCTGCAGATGAGCGCCTGGTGCGAAGACAAGGGCTTTGAAGGGGCGGCGACCTTCCTGCGCCAACATGCGGTCGAGGAGCGCCAGCATATGGAGCGTCTGTTCACCTATGTGAGCGAGACCGGTGCCATGCCCAAGCTGGGTGCAATCGATGCCCCTCCCCACGAGTTCAAGTCGCTGGGCGACGTGTTCCGTACCACCCTGGAGCACGAATATCACATCACCAAGTGCATCAATGGTCTGGCCCACGTAGCCTTCACCACCCAGGACTACTCCACCTTCAACTTCCTGCAGTGGTATGTGGCCGAGCAGCATGAAGAGGAGAAGCTGTTCAAGAGCATCGTCGACCGTCTGGGTCTGGTGGGTGAAGATGGCAAAGGCCTCTACTTCATCGACAAGGAGCTGGCCGAACTGGCCAAGGGCGCCCCTGCCAGCATCATGGACAGCAACGCCTGATAGTCGTGGACACTTAGTGTTCAGCCAGTACAATAACGGCCCTTTTAAGGGCCGTTGTTTATTCTGGTGGGCAGCCACTATGGTTCTGTTCCGCCAGAGGCAATCTCGGTTCTGGCCAGGTGCCGTTTCTATTTTGATAAGTGAGTGATGATGAAGCAGGTCGATGTGGTGGTGATCGGGGCCGGTGCGGCCGGATTGATGTGTGCGGCGCAGGCGGGCTACCGTGGCCGCTCCGTGCTGGTGCTCGACAATGCCAAGAAGCCGGGCCGCAAGATCCTCATCAGTGGCGGTGGTCGCTGCAACTTCACCAACCATCAGGCGGGTGCTCACGCCTACCTCTCGGAGAATCCCCACTTCAGCAAGTCGGCGCTGGCCCGCTACACCCAGCAGGACTTTATCGATCTGGTGGACCGCCACGGGGTCAACTATCACGAGCGCACTTTGGGGCAGCTGTTCTGTCTCGAGAGTGCCAAAGATATCGTCGATGTGCTGCTCACCGAGTGCGACTGGGCCGGGGTGACCCTGCAGTTCCAGACCGAGATCCTCACCGTCAGCAAGCAGGACGAAGGCTTTGTGTTGACGACCAGCAAGGGTGAGATCGGCTGTCACTCACTGGTGGTGGCGACCGGAGGACTCTCCATGCCCAAGCTGGGGGCGACCCCATACGGCTTCAAGCTGGCGGAGCAGTTTGGCCTCAAGGTCATTCCGACCCGCGCCGGTCTGGTGCCCTTTACCCTCCATCAGGCGGAGAAAGAGGCGTTCGCCGATCTGGCGGGCATCAGCCTGCCGGTAGCGGTGACCGCCGAGGATGGCACCCGCTTCAAGGAGGCGATGCTGTTCACCCATCGCGGCCTCTCCGGCCCCGTCATCCTGCAGATCTCCTCCTACTGGCATGCGGGTGAGAAGATCCATATCAACCTGCTGCCGGAGCTGGATATTCCGGCCGCCCTGCGCGAGTGGGCGCAAGCGCACCCCGCGCAGGAGCTGAAAACCGTGCTGGGGCGCGAGCTGCCAAAGCGCTTCGTCGACAAGCTGGTAGAGTTGGGTCAGCTGGTCAGCAAGCCGATGCGCCAATACAACGAGCGGGAACTGGAAGCGGTGGCCAACTTGCTGGGGGACTGGCAGATCCTGCCCAACGGCACCGAGGGGTATCGCACCGCTGAGGTGACTTTGGGTGGCATCGATACCAACGAGCTCTCCTCCAAGACCATGGAAGCGCGCAAGGTGCCCGGCCTCTACTTCATCGGTGAAGTGGTGGATGTGACCGGCTGGCTCGGTGGCTACAACTTCCAGTGGGCCTGGTCTTCCGGCTGGGTGGCTGGGCAGTACTGTTGATGTCACAGGGGCTGGTTTATCCGGCCCCGATTTATTGGTCAGGGTTATGGTGATCGGTCGGGTTGCTGCAAGGGGGCGCAAATGCTTGAGAATCAGATGATGTTGTTGGCGGTGTTCGAACGGGCGGCGCTGATGCTGATGACCCTCTTCTTCCTGACCCGCACCCGGCCGTTCCAGCGGCTGTTCCAGAAGCGGGATCACACCCCAGCGGAGCTGGTGCTGGTGGCCTCCATCTTCTGTCTGTTTGCGGTGTTCAGCACCTACACCGGCATTCCGGTGGAGGGGGCGCTGATCAACGTGCGGATCATCGCCATCATCTCCGGCGGTATCCTGTTCGGCCCCTGGGTCGGTATCCCGGCCGGGGTTATCTCCGGCCTGCACCGCTACCTCATCGACATGGATGGCCACACCTCCATCCCGTGCCTTATCGCCAGCATCATCGCCGGCCTGCTCGCCACCTGGCTGCACCTGCGCTGCCGCAAGTCACGGCTCTGGCTCTACGGCATTCTGGCGGGGATGCTGTGCGAAGGGCTCACCATGCTGCTGATCTGGCTGCTGACCGAGCCCCATGAGGTGGGGGTGGAGATCGTTAACCACATCGCCTATCCGATGATCGCCGGGGCGCTCTGCATCGGCCTCATCATCAAGCTGGTGCAGGATCTGGATGACGAAAAGGAGCTGATTGCCGCCAAGCAGGCCAAGCTGGCGCTCGATATCGCCAACAAGACGCTGCCCTTCTTCCAGAACATCGATCGCCACTCCCTCAGTCAGGTGTGCGATGTGATCCGGCGCGACATCAGCGCCGATGCGGTGGCCATTACCGATACCCATGACGTGCTGGCCTATGTCGGGGTGGGCAAGGACTATTACGAGCTGGACGAGCACCACGCCATCAGCGGCATGACCCAGCAGGCGGTGCTGCTCGATCAGATCATCATCAACAACGATCTGCGCCAGTATCACCTCTCCGATTTTCACTCGGTCATCATTATTCCGCTGCGGGAAAACGGCGCGGTCAGCGGCACTCTCAAGATCTACTACCGCCGCACCCACAGCATCACCAGCTCCCTGCGGGAGATGGCGGTGGGCCTCTCCCAGCTCATCTCCACCCAGATGGAGGTGTCGCGCATCGAGCAACTCAAGGAGATGACTCGCAAGGCGGAGTTCACCGCACTGCAGAGCAAGATCAACCCGCACTTCCTGTTCAATGCCCTCAACGCCATCTCGTCGCTGATCCGCATCCGGCCCCAGCAGGCGCGCCAGCTGATCGCCAATCTGGCGGATTACCTGCGCTACAACCTCAACAAGGGGAATGAACTCATCGACATTCAGGAGGAGCTGCAGCAGGTGCGCGACTACGTGGCCATCGAGCAGGCCCGCTTCGGCGACAAGCTGGAGGTGGTGTTCGAGGTGGACGATGTGCACATTCAGGTGCCGAGCCTGCTGTTGCAGCCGCTGGTGGAAAACGCCATCCTGCACGGCATCCAGCCCCGCAGTGCGCCGGGTCGGGTCACCATCGAGGTAAAACAGCTGGCGGGCGGCATCCGGATCTCGGTACGAGACACAGGTTACGGCATCAGTCAGGCGGTGATCGACGGGGTGGCCGCCGGTCGGGTGGAGAGTCGCAGCATCGGCCTGATGAACGTGCATCAGCGGGTCAAGCTGCTTTATGGCGACGGCCTGCACCTCAAGCGGCTGGAACCGGGTACCGAGGTGAGTTTCTATCTGCCGGATCAGGAGTCGATGCCATGCTGAGAGCCATCATGGTTGAGGATAAGTGTGTGCCGCGAGAGGTGTTGTCATGCTGAAAGCGATCATTGTGGAAGACGAATGTTTGATTCGTGAGGAGCTTGCCTCTCCTGTGCTTCTTCAGGGGGCAATGCCATGTTGAAAGCGATCATAGTGGAAGACGAATATCTGGCTCGCGAGGAGTTGATCTATCTGGTGAATCAGCACAGCCAGATCGAGATAGTGGCGAGCTTCGAGGATGGGCTGGAGGCGTTCAAATACCTGCAGGATCACGAGGTGGATGTGGTGTTTCTGGATATCCAGATCCCCTCCATCGATGGCCTGCTGCTGGCCAAGAACCTGCACAAGTCGAGCCATCCGCCCCACATTGTCTTCGTTACCGCCTACAAGGAGTTTGCGGTGGAAGCGTTCGAGCTGGAGGCGTTCGACTACATCCTCAAGCCCTACAACGAGCCCCGCATCATCAACCTGCTGCAAAAGCTCGAGCATGCGGGCAAGTCGCAACCAGCCACCACGGGGGAGGCGAGCGGTGAGGGGAGCAGCCCGCACAATCGCACCGTCAATCTGGTGAAGGGGGAGCGCATCATTGTCACCCCCTGCGAGCAGATCTACTACGCGGAAGCCGACGAGAAGCTTACTTATGTCTACACCCGTGATGACCGCTACGTGATGACCATGACCATCAGCGAGTTTGTCAGCCGGCTGCCTGCCGAGGGGTTCTTCCGTTGCCACCGCTCCTACTGCGTCAACATCAACAAGATCCGCGAAATAGTCCCCTGGTTTAACAGCACCTATCTCATCCGGCTCCATGATCTGCCGTTCGAGGTGCCGGTCAGTCGCAGCAACATCAAGGCGTTCCGTCAGCTGATGCGGCTCTGATTGTCATTCATTCCCGCCGATCTGCATTTCATGCCTTAATCGATCGGCGCGAGCTGCGTCTTGCCTATAGTGGCCTCAATTTCCTGAAGGCCATCGACCGAGACGCATCATGACCAAAGAGATGAATCGCACCCGGTACCTGACACTAATCGGTACCATCATCACCCAGTTCGCACTGGGTTCTGTCTACACTTGGAGCCTGTTCAACGCCCAGCTCTCCGACAAGCTGGACGAGCCGGTGAGTCAGGTCGCTTTCGCCTTCGGCCTGCTCAGCCTGTCGCTGGCGGTCGCCTCCTCCATGGCGGGCAAGCTGCAGGAGCGGTTCGGGGTGCGTAACGTGACGCTGGGTGCTGGCGTGCTGCTCGGCATCGGCTTCTTCCTCACCGCTCACGCCAGCAATCTGGCCATGCTCTACCTCTGCGCGGGCATTCTGGTTGGTTTTGCCGACGGTACCGGCTACCTGATGACCCTCTCCAACTGCGTGAAGTGGTTCCCGGAGCGCAAGGGGCTGATCTCCGCCTGCTCCATCGGTGCCTATGGTCTCGGCAGTCTCGGTTTCAAATACATTAACCTGCTGCTGCTCTCCAGCTCCGGCCTTGAGACCACCTTCCAGCTGTGGGGGCTGATCGCCATGTCCATGGTGCTGGTGGGCGGCATGCTGATGAAGGATGCGCCCAAGCAGGCCGCGTCCGTGCAGCAGAGCGAGAGCCGCGACTTCACTCTGGCCGAGGCGATGCGCAAGCCGCAGTACTGGATGCTGGCGCTGATGTTCCTCACCGCCTGCATGAGCGGCCTCTACGTTATCGGCGTGGCCAAGGATATCGGCGAGAAGATGGTGGGTCTGCCAGCCGTGGTGGCCGCAAACGCCGTCGCCATCATCGCCATGGCCAACCTGGGTGGCCGTCTGGTGCTGGGCATCCTCTCCGACAAGATGTCCCGCATCCGGGTCATCACCATCGCTCAGCTGATTACCCTGGCGGGCATGGCGCTGCTGCTGTTCGTGCCGCTCAATGCCAACCTGTTCTTTGTGGCGGTCGCCTGTGTGGCGTTCAGCTTCGGCGGCACCATCACCGTCTACCCCTCGCTGGTGAGCGACTTCTTCGGTCTTAACAACCTGACCAAGAACTACGGCGTCATCTATCTGGGCTTTGGTCTGGGCAGCATCATCGGCTCCATCGTGGCCTCCCTGTTTGGCGGCTTTATGGCGACCTTCCACCTGATTCTGGTGTTGCTGGTGGTGGCGCTGGTGCTCTCCCTCACCATCCGCCTGCCGGCACCGGTAGCGGTGGAGCGGGCCTGATAAGCCTCCCTGCCATAGCAAGCAAAAACAGAGACCCGGGCCCTGCCCGGGTCTCTGCATTTCCGATGCTCGATTAGCGCGGCGCTAGCCCCAGCAGCTGGCGGGCCTTGCAGCAGGTTTCCTTCACCGTTGGCCAGTCGTCACCGGTTACCGTGATGTGGCCCATCTTGCGGCCGGGGCGGGGTTCGCCCTTGCCGTAGAGGTGCAGATGCAGGCCGGGCAGCGCCAGCAGGGTGGCCCAGTCGGGGGGGCCGTTTTGCCAGAGATCCCCCAGCAGGTTGATTAACAGGGCGGGATGCACGGCGATCTGATCTGGCAGCGGCAGATCGCACAGGGCGCGCACCTGCAGCTCGAACTGGCTGCATGCGGCGTTATCGAGGCTCGGGTGACCCGAGTTATGGGGGCGGGGTGCCAGCTCGTTGACCAGCAGCCGGCCTTCCACCAGAAAGAACTCCACCGTCAGTACCCCCACGTAATTGAGGGCTGCGATGATGTGTTCGGCGATCCCTTTGGCTTCGCTCTCCAGCGCCGGCACATTGGCCGGGGAGCGAGTCTGATCGAGGATGCCGCCGCTGTGCCAGTTCTGCACCAGCGGCAGGGAGCTGATGGCACCACTCGGGCTGCGGGCCAGGGTCAGGGCAAATTCCCCCTCCAGTGCCAGCCGTTTTTCCAGCACGCAGGGCACGCCACTGGCTGCCAGTGCCGTCGCCAGCTCATCCAGATTGCTCACCTGCCACTGCCCCTTGCCGTCGTACCCTTCGCGGGCAGTCTTGAGGATGGCGGGCAAGAGTTCGCTGGCCTGTGCGGGGATGGGCTCTTCCGGCAATAGCGCCAGAGAGGGGGCGACCGGGATGTCAGCACCGCGCAGAAAGGCTTTCTCCTCGCGGCGATCCTGACAGACCCGCACCGCGCTGGCGGCCGGGCGCACCGGCTTTTGTTTTTCGAGCAGCGCGAGGGTGGCGGCGGGCACGTTCTCGAACTCGCAGCTGATGGCCTCGCAGCGGCTGGCCAGCTCGTGCAGGGCGGTCGGGTCGTCATAGGGGGCGACAATATGGTGATCGGCGGCGGCACCGGCGATGCTGGCCGGATCGGGATCCAGCACCACCACCTTGTAGCCGAGGCGGTGGGCGGCCATCACAAAGTAGCGGCCAAGCTGACCGCCGCCGAGCATGCCGAGGGTGGCGGGGGGCAGGATCATGTCGGCTCCTCCAGTTGTAGCGCCAGCACCCGATCTCGCTCGTGGGTGCGGAAGTCGTCGAGCTGCTGCCGGTAGCGGGGGGCGTCGTCATCCAGGGCGACCGAGAGCAGGGAGACCGCGAACAGGGCGGCGTTGGCAGCCCCCGCTTCGCCGATGGCGAAGGTGGCGACCGGCACCCCTTTAGGCATCTGCACGATGGAGAGCAGGGAGTCCATTCCCTTGAGATGGCGCGAGGGAATGGGCACCCCCAGCACCGGCAATGTGGTCTTGGCAGCGACCATTCCCGGCAGGTGAGCGGCGCCACCGGCCCCAGCGATGATGGCGCGCAGACCGCGCTCGCGGGCAGTGGCGGCATACTCGAACAGCAGATCAGGGGTGCGATGGGCCGAGACTACCTGCGCCTCGTAGGGCACGCCGTGCTCCTTGAGGATGCGGGCGGCGGCCTGCAGCACTGGCCAGTCGGAGTCGGAGCCCATTACCAGGCCGATCAGGGGAGGGGTGTTCATTTTTTCTGAATCCTTGTTGTTAAACGTTTGCTTTTGGTAAACAAAAAGAGCCGGCAAGCCGGCTCAGAATTTCTCGGGTCGCACGATTTCGACCGGTTGCAGAAAGGCGATCATGGCGTAATCGGGGTAGTAGCGACTCTGCAGGTGGGCCAGCAGCCGCTCCGCCTGCTCCCGGCTGCAGATCGCCTCCAGCCGGATGTTGCCGCTCTCGCTCCAGCTGGCGTTGCGCTCGCCATGATCCCCCCGGCCGCGGGCATCTGTGATGGTGTAGCCGCGCAGCCCCTCGCGGGTGAGGGTGCGCAGCAGGGTCGGCTCCAGATTGGCTTCCGTAATGACGGTCAGCAGGGTGCGGGTCTCGGTCTGCATGTGGCTACTCCGTGAAGTGGCGGGCCCAGCTGTGGTAGAGCGGGATCCCCAGCATGATGTTGAACGGGAAGGTGACCCCCAGCACGGCGCTGAGGGAGAGCCCCGGGTTGGCCTGAGGCACGGCGATGCGCATGGTGGCCGGCACGGCAATATAGGAGGCGCTGGCCGCCAGGGTGGCCAGCAGGGTCAGGCCGCCGAGAGAGAGGCCCATCAGCTGGCCAGCTGCCAATCCCAGTCCCGCTGAGGCGAGCGGCATCAACAGGGCGAAGCCGAGCAGGAACAGGCCGTGACGGCGCAGATCCTGACACTGGCGGGCGACGATGAGGCCCATCTCCAGCAAGAACAGCGCCAGCGCCCCCTTGAACAGGTCGACAAACAGCGGTTTGAGCGGGGCAATCCCGTCCGGCCCGGCCAGATAGCCGATGACCATGCCGCCCAACAGCAGAGTCACCCCTTTGCCAAGGAAGGTCTCGTGGGCCAGCATGCGCCAGCGGGTCTCGCGGCTGATGCCGCGTGCCAGCACTATGCCCACCAGAATGGCCGGGATCTCCATCACAGCCAAGAAGATGGAGAGCTGGGATTCAAAGCTGATGCCCCGCTCGGTGAGCCAGTTCACCCCGACCGCAAAGGTGGCAACGCTGACCGAGCCATAGTGGGCGGCGGTGGCGGCGGCATCGACCCGGTTCATCTTGAGGCGCAGCACGGCAAAGCCGAGCAGGGTCTGCACCACGCCGAGCAGGATCACCAGTGCCAGTTGCGGCAGCAGAGGTTGCAGGGATTGCTGGGCCAGACCGACGCCGCCCTTGAGGCCGATGGCCAGCAGCAGAAAGAGAGAGAGGGTGTCGTAGAGCGCGGGCGGCAGCTTGAGCTCGGAGCGCACCAGACCGGCCAGCAGACCAAACAGAAAGAAGAGTACAACAACGTCCAGCATGATGGTTCGCAGGGCAGTTCAGATAATGTTTGCATGCTAGAGCCCGCAATGTTTCGATAAAATCAGATTCTCGCTGATGGTTATTCGGTAAAAACTGATAGGGAACGGCATGCTCAACTACAAACAGCTCTACTACTTCTGGCATGTGGCACGCAGCGGCAGCGTGACGCAGGCCGCCGAACAGCTGCATCTCACGCCGCAGACCATCAGCGGTCAGGTCGCCGAGCTGGAGCAGTCCCTCGGTGTGGCGCTGTTCAACCGGGTGGGGCGGCGTCTGGTGCTGACCGCCGCCGGACGGCAGGCGCAGGAGCAGGCGGGGGCCATTTTCTCGCTCGGCGCTGAGCTGGAGCACACCCTGCGCCACGCCAGCCAGGAGCTGACCATGCAGGTAGGGATCGCCGATTCGGTACCCCGTACCCTGGCGTTCGAGCTGCTGGCCCCCGCCATGGCGCTGGCGACCCCGCTGCGGCTGGTGTGTCACGAGGAGCGAGCCGAGCAGCTGTTCAGCGAACTGGCCCGTCACAAGCTGGATATGGTGCTGATCGATCGCCCGCTTCCTCCCGACAGCGGCGTGCGTGGCTATAACCACGAGCTTGGGCGCAGCCCGCTGGCGCTGTTTGCCAGCCCGGAGCTGGCGGCGCGGGCGCGGGACGGCTTTCCCGCCTCGCTGGAGGGGTTGCCGTTGCTTATTCCCGGAGAGAAGTCGGCCACCCACGATCGGCTGCTGGAGTGGTATCGTCAGCAGGGCATTCATCCCCATCTGGTGGGGCAGTTTGATGACTCCACCCTGATGAAGTCATTCGGCAAGGCGGGGATGGGGATCTTCCCGGCGCCGCTGGCGATGGCCGACGAGATTGGTCGCCTCTACGGAGTGGAGCGGATTGCGACCCTCACCGACGTTACCCTCTCTTATTATCTGGTCTCGGCAGGGCGCCATCTCTCTCATCCCGGGGTACAGGCGGTGATGGAGGGGGCCCAGCAGCGGCTGGCGGCGCTGGTTGGCAATAAATAGAAATCTGGATGGCTATACATCCAGCTTTGCTCTGCCTATAATCCTCCCGCTTTGGCGCATCATGCTTAATAGGGAATCCGGTGAAAATCCGGAGCTGGCGCGCAGCGGTAAGGGGGAACGAAGCGACATCAGGGCACTGCCGTCAGGCGGGAAGCCGTCGCCGTAGGCTATCAGCCCCCGAGCCCGAAGACCTGCCAGAGTTCGTATTTCGGGCCGAGAGAAACCGGCCACGAAGTAGATACTTACGCGAACTTAAGGATCTCTCATGTCGAAGAAATTTCTGGCGGCTGCCCTGTTGCCGACGGCGGCGTTTGCCCAGCAGCTGACCATTCCCGTCAATCCCACCATGGTGGTGACCGCTACCCGCGTCGCCCAACCTGCCTCCAGCGTGCTTGCCCCGGTCAATGTGGTGACCCGGGACGAGATCGATCGCCTGCAAGCCCAGACCGTGACCGATGTGGTCAAGACCCTGCCCGGTGTGGAAGTGGTCAGCAATGGTGGCCGAGGCCAGCTCAGCTCGCTGCGGGTGCGTGGTGGCACCTCCTCCCAGACGCTGGTGCTGGTGGATGGGGTGCGCAGTGCCTCTTTGACCGCCGGAATGACCGAACTGAATAACCTGCCGCTCAATCAGGTGGAGCGCATTGAATACATTCGTGGCCCGCGCGCCACCATCTACGGCTCCGACGCCATCGGTGGGGTGATCAACATCATTACCCGTCCCGACAAGGGGACAAATCAGCACAAGTTCAATATCGGTGCTGGTTCCCATCAACAGCGACAGGCCGCTTTCAGTAGTGCCAGCCAGGTAGGTGAGGCGGGTCAGCTCAAGGTGGCTGGTGGTTTTGATGATGAAGAGGGTTACAACGTACATCCCTTGCCCGGCATCAACGATGGTGACCGTCACGGGCATCAGGGCTACAACGCCATGCTGGACTACCAGCAGGCGCTCGGCAGCAACTGGGATCTGTTCGGTACAACCCGCTGGTTCCGCAATGTGGCCCAGTACGACCGATCTTCTGCTGCTTCCGCCTGGGGGCCAGCCACCCATCAGCGCAACGAAACCTGGACTGAAAACCAGAGCTATCAGCTGGGGTCGCGCTATCACGATGATCGCTATCTGAGTGAGCTGCGTGGCGCCTTCTCCAAACAGGATGCCTACGACTATCAGGACAACAGTGGCCGCGATCAGGCCAATAACCGGACCTACACCCGCCAGTACAGCCTGAACTGGGTCAACAGCTTGAAATTGAACGATAGCTGGACGCTGGGAGGCGGGGCCGATTGGCAGAGTGATCGACTGGATGATCGCTCCCGCTCCTCCGGCGCCACATATCCGGCCGACGCCAAAGAGCGCGACAACACCGGCCTCTATGCCCTTGCCCAGTTCGACAACCAGACCTGGCAGGCCGAGCTGAGCGGCCGCAGTGATGACAACGAGCAGTTTGGTCGTCACAACACCTGGCAAACCGGTGCAGGCTGGCGTTTTGTCGAGGATTACCGCCTGAGCGCCCGCTATGGCACCGGTTTCCGCGCCCCCTCCTTTAATGACCTCTACTATCCGGGCTCTGGCAATCCCGACCTGAAGCCGGAAGAGTCGAAGAGCAGCGAGCTGATGCTGGATGGTCAAACTGCGGGTGTCGAGTGGCGGGCCACCGGTTATCGCAACGACTTCGAACAGATGATCCAGTGGGCACCCAACAGTCAGGGTATGTGGACACCACAGAACGTTGGCAAGGCGCGCATTGAAGGGATCGAGCTGGAAGGGGAGTTCGACACTGGCTGGTTGAGTCATCGGGTCTCTGCTGAATACAAGGATCCCAAAGACAAGGTGACCGATAAACAGTTGCAGTTGATCTCCCGTAAAGGGGCCAAGTGGGTAACTCAGGCGCAGTGGCAGCAGTTTGATGGTTCCTTGAGCTGGCTCTATCAGGGTGAGCGCTATGGCGATGTGGCCAACACCACCAAACTGGGTGGCTACAGCGTGTGGAATCTGGCTGTCGGCTACAAGGTCACCCCGGCGCTCAAGGTATCTGGCAAGATCAACAACCTGCTGGATAAGGAGTATCAAAGCGCGGTGGGCTATCCGGCCGATGAGCGCGCTTACTACGTGACAATGGATTACTCACTCTAAGCCGAACCCGACCAAGCGGAAAAATCAGGGGCCCTGCCATTGGCAGGGCCTTTTCTATTGGCGGCAGGCGGGAGTATGATCGCCGCCTTGCACCAAAGGGGAGCTCAAGTGGCCAATATTCTCGTGTTCGACTCCGGTATGGGTGGCCTGACCATCTACCGCGAGATCCGCCGCGTTCTGCCGGCACACAACTATTTCTACTGCTTCGATAATGCCAACTTCCCCTATGGTGAATTGAGCGAGCCCGCCCTCATTGCTGCTTGCTCCCGCTTGGTGACCACCATGGTGGCCCGTCATCATATCGATCTGGTGGTGATTGCCTGCAACACGGCCAGCACCATAGCGCTGCCGGCCTTGCGTGAGGCGCTGGATATTCCCGTAGTGGGGGTGGTGCCAGCCATCAAGCCCGCCGCCGCGCAGACTCGCAACGGTTGTATCGGTCTGCTGGCCACGCCGGGCACCGTCAGCCGCGACTATACCCACGAACTGATCGCCCAGTTTGCCCCCGGCAAGCGGGTGCTGCTCAAGGGCACCACCGAGCTGGTTATAGAAGCTGAACACAAGCTGGCGGGCCTGCCGGTCAATATTGCGCTGCTGCGTGAAGTGCTGGCCGACTGGCTGGAGGGGGAAGAGAAGCCGGATACGCTGGTGCTCGGTTGTACTCACTTCCCGCTACTTAATGAAGAGATTGGGCAACTGATGCCGCAATGCCAGCTTATTGACTCGGGCAGTGCCGTTGCCAAACGGGTGGCATGGTTGCTGAGTAATGGCGGGCATGCCGCCTTGCAGCCTGTATATATAGAAGAGGTGATTGCCAAGGCTTACTGTACCCGGCTGGATGGGGAGGCCCAAAAACTGACAGCCCCCTTGCAAGCATGGGGGCTGTCATCACTGGAAGAGGTGGGGTTTTGACGGGGGATCAAGCCTCGACTTCACCACCCTCCTTCTCCTCTTTGTCTCGCTTGTCGTTCGCTTCGCGTACCTTGAGGGTTCGCTGCTGATACTCTTTGTCATTCAAAGCGGCTATCGCCTTGGCGGCATCGGCGGCGGGCATCTCCACGAAACCGAAACCTCTGCGCTTG
>NZ_JBQBDJ010000004.1:2725000-2767500 GCF_051920165.1 Aeromonas sp. 11P | reverse complement strand
GCGGCTAGACGGAAAGACCCCGTGAACCTTTACTACAGCTTGGCACTGAACATTGAACCTACATGTGTAGGATAGGTGGGAGGCTTTGAAGGCGTGACGCCAGTTGCGCTGGAGCCGTCCTTGAAATACCACCCTTGTATGTTTGATGTTCTAACGCAGGCCCATGAATCTGGGCCGCGGACAGTGCCTGGTGGGTAGTTTGACTGGGGCGGTCTCCTCCCAAAGAGTAACGGAGGAGCACGAAGGTTGGCTAATCCTGGTCGGACATCAGGAGGTTAGTGCAATGGCATAAGCCAGCTTAACTGCGAGACGGACAGGTCGAGCAGGTACGAAAGTAGGTCATAGTGATCCGGTGGTTCTGAATGGAAGGGCCATCGCTCAACGGATAAAAGGTACTCCGGGGATAACAGGCTGATACCGCCCAAGAGTTCATATCGACGGCGGTGTTTGGCACCTCGATGTCGGCTCATCACATCCTGGGGCTGAAGTCGGTCCCAAGGGTATGGCTGTTCGCCATTTAAAGTGGTACGCGAGCTGGGTTCAGAACGTCGTGAGACAGTTCGGTCCCTATCTGCCGTGGGCGTTGGATGATTGAAGGGAGTTGCTCCTAGTACGAGAGGACCGGAGTGAACGAACCTCTGGTGTTCGGGTTGTCACGCCAGTGGCACTGCCCGGTAGCTAAGTTCGGAATCGATAACCGCTGAAAGCATCTAAGCGGGAAGCGAGCCCTGAGATGAGTCATCCCTGACCCCTTGAGGGTCCTAAAGGGCCGTTGGAGACCACAACGTTGATAGGCGGGGTGTGTAAGTGCAGCGATGCATTGAGCTAACCCGTACTAATTACCCGTGAGGCTTAACCATACAACACCCAAGAAGTGTTCTAAGGCTTGTAGCAAACCTAAGCGAACTACTTACGTCAGCTTTCTCAGATTGAAGATTTTTGCCTGGCGGCAATAGCGCCGTGGAACCACCTGATCCCATGCCGAACTCAGAAGTGAAACGCGGTAGCGCCGATGGTAGTGTGGCATTCGCCATGCGAGAGTAGGACACTGCCAGGCACCTAATTAGCAATAAGCTAGCCGAATGCGGAGCGGTAGTTCAGTCGGTTAGAATACCGGCCTGTCACGCCGGGGGTCGCGGGTTCGAGTCCCGTCCGCTCCGCCACTAAATAGAAGGCCTTCCCGATTGGGAAGGCCTTTTTGCTATGGGCGATTTACCCGTTGACCACAGCCGCGTCCACGCCAGAATAGACACCAAAGCCCGGTCTGATGACCGGGCTTTGGTGTTTTCAGCATCCAGAAGCCACTGAACGTGGCTCTTGCCTGAGGGAGGGGCGCTGGCAGGCCCGCTATTCCCTCCTTTTGGTGTGTAATCACAGTCATTTTTGGATAATTCACAACCATTGGTACTGGATTACTCGCTTCCACCCATCCCCATCACCGGACTCCAGCCCCACAGAGAAGGGCCATATTGACCACCCCCTCCTCCATCTGAACATCAATGGTAAAGCCGAGTCGCTTGGCGAGGGTCACCATGCCGCGATTGCTGGGCATGGTCATGCCGGAGAGCTGGCCAATGCCCTGCTCGCTAGCGTAGCGGATGATCTTCTCCATCATCAGTTTGCCGAGACCCAGTCCTTTCAGGTCGGAACGAACCAGAATGGCAAATTCGGCATCGCTGAGATCCGGCGTCGAGATGGCGCGCACGACCCCTAGAATCTGGTCTTTGCGCTCCCCATCCTGCCCTACGGCGACAAAGGCCATTTCGCGGTCGTAATCGATCTGGGTCATGCGGGCCAACTCTTCGTGACCCAGCTCACCCACGTCGGCGAAGAAGCGTTTGTACCTGTCTTCATCGGAAACCCGCAGCACGAACTGTTTGTGGGCCGGCTCATCTTCCGGGCGAATGGGGCGCAGCAGAACATGACTCTGATCCTTGAGCCAAGCCCCCTCCTCCAGTTCGGTCGGGTAGGGGCGGATAGCCAGCCGACTGGCGGGTGGAAGCGCTGGGTCGGCCAGCGTGACGCTGGCATCCAGCACCACCATCTCGGCACCACAGGCCTGCAGCGGATGAAGATCCAGCTCCTGAATTTGTGGGAAGGCGAGCAGCAGTTCGGAGAGCTGGCAGAGCACCTGACCGAGGGCATCGATATCCAGCCGATCCGGCGTGGCATGTTCACGGATCTTGCGACTCTTGAGCGCACCGATGATCTGGTAACGGGCCAGCGCCTGATTGAGCGGCGGTAACGCTGCAACCATCTCCTGTGGCTCCGTGCCCGATTCACCGAGCAGGATGACGGGGCCAAAGATGGCATCTTGCTGGATACGAACCCGCAACTCCAGACCGCCACTGCGCCGCGCCATGCGCTGTACCAGCAACCCTTCAATGCGGGCGCCGGGATCGTGCTGTTTCACCCTGTCCAGAATGGCATCTGCGGCTTGTGCCACTTCGGCCGAGGTACGCAGATTGAGTACCACACCGTGCACAGCAGATTTGTGCAGGATATCGGGCGAACGGAGTTTGACTGCCACCGGGTAGCCGATCTGCTCGGCTGTCAGGGTTGCCTCGATGGCGTCGGTGACGATCCAGGTGGGCAATGTTGCGAGCCCGGCTGCCTGCAAGATGGGGTGGGCGAGATGGGTATCCAGCCTCAGCTGTTTGCGCTCCTGCGCTTGGCGGATCAGCTGCTGACAGAGCTCGATATTGAGCTGGTTGCCGTGCAGGGAGGCGGGGGTCTCCATCAGCTGCTTCTGGTTGCGGCGGTACTCCACCATATGCATGAAGGCGGCCATGGCGCTTTCCGGGGTACGGTAGGTCGGGATGCCCGCTTCGGTAAAGAGTTTGCGCCCCTCCTGTGCCGAGTACTCGCCCGCCCAGTTGGTAAGAATATTGAAACGGCGTGCTCTTGGGTGCTGTTTCAGGTGGGCGATAAGATGGCTGGCCAGTGGTGCACTGGGGGCTGTGAGCGAGGGGGCATGAATGATCAGGATGGCATCGATCCCCTCTTCCCCGAGCAGGTTGTCCAGCGCCTCCTGATAGGTGGTGATGGTGGCATCGCTGCCGATATCGAGCGGTGGGCGAGCCAGTTTACCGCCCCGTTCCAGCAGCACATCCACTGCCATATTGGCCAGCCCGCGGCCATTGGAGATGATGGCGAGCCGCTCCCCCTTGAGGGTCATGGAGTGGCTGAGGGTTTCCACTGCGGCAAACAGCTCGTGGGTATCCCGTACCCGCAACATGCCGGCGCGGCGGATGGCGGCGTCATAGACGTTGTCGAGGCCGTGAGCCGGATCGTGGCGTCCGCTTTTCAGCACCAGGATCGGTTTGTTGCGCGAGGCGGCTCGCGCTGCCGAGAGAAAATGGCGGGCATCGTGCAGCTTGTCCATATAGAGCAGGATGGCGCGGGTCACGCTGTCGCGGGAGAGCTGGTCCAGCAGCTGGCCGAAGTCGATGTCGCAGTGATCGCCAAGGGAGATAAAGGCAGAGAATCCCAGCTCATGCTGCTTGGCCCAGTCGAGAATGGTGGTACTGACCGCGGCAGACTGGGAGAGAAAGGCGACCTGCCCGGGCTTGGCGGCAATCGGTGAAAAGCTGGCATTGAGCCCCTGACCGGGCAGCAGCATCCCCATGCTGTTGGGGCCGAGCAGGCGAATGCCGTATTGCTTGCAGAGCCGTTTCAGCTCCTGCCGCTCATCTTGTGAAAAATCGGCGGCGAGGATGATGGCTGCGCCTGTTCCCTTCTGGCCAAGCGCCTCCAGCAGGGGGATGACCCGCTCCCGGCGAGTACAGATGATGGCGAGATCCGGAGCCAGCGGCAGGCTGGCAATGTCGGGATAGGCCAGCACGCCAGCCACTGCCTTGCTGCGCGGGGTGACCGGCAGGATGGGCCCTTTGAAGTGGCCCGCCAGCAGGTGGCGGACGATGACATGGCCCGCTTTGTGCGGATCGGTCGAGGCGCCGATGATGGCGATTGATTGGGGTTTGAACAGCCGATCCAGACCGCTTGCGTTCATGGGCACTCCCGTCGAAAGGGGGAAGATACCAGTCTAATACCTCTTTGTTGCAGGTTCTGTGACCGGCTCCCGATCACCGTTTGTTGAGGGCGTTGGCGCGCAGGTAAAAGCGCAGCTCCCCCTGTACCCGGCGGATGGCACCGAGGTGACGCTCCTGCAGATAGATCTCCTGCTCCCTGTCCAGCAAGGTGCTGGGCAGACCCATGCTCTGCAAATACTCCTCAAACAGGGTTGATCCCTTGATCTCGACCAGATGCTGTTTCATGGCGCTCCTCCCTGATGTAGTTCGATGATGGTGAATATTCAGTCTGCGATCCCTTGCCCGGTTTGCCTATTGTCACTTCTGACATGAGACGGGACAGGAGAAGGTTCACACATCTGGCAGCGAACGCCGCATCAGGCCCTTGGCTGGCGTTATAGTATGACCAGAAGCATGGCGCTTGGATGGTGCAGGGAATGAAGCGAGTCGGATTGTGGTGCATGGTGTTGTGGCTGTGGGCGGCGGATGCGTCGGCTGCCGCGCAGTCGATCCGCGCCTGGAATCTGCTGCTGGAGCATCCCAACCCGGCAGTGGTGCAGTTATTGCGGCTCTCCCTTGATCTGACGGTGCCTGAATATGGCCCCTACCAGCTGGTCTCCAGCCCGCCGATGGAACAGGGGCGGACGGTGAAAGAGCTGCACAGCGGCGAGCTGGTTCAGGTCGGAGTGTTTGCCCCTGATGAGGAGCGGGAAAGGGATCTGCTGGCGGTACATATTCCATTGGCCAAGGGGCTGCTCGGCTGGCGGGTTTGCCTGATCAGGCAGGGGGATGAGGGGCGCTTTGCCACTATTCACTCGTTGGCCGACTGGCGCCGCTCCGGGCTCATCATCGGCCAGCACAGATCCTGGCCTGACACCCAGTTGCTGAGGGCTAATGGCCTTAACGTGATGGCGGGCAACCTCTACGAAGCGCTGTTCAATATGTTGCGCAAGCAGCGTTTCGACTGCTTTTTGCGCTCCGTCATCGAGGTCGAGGATGAGCTGAAACAGCACCCGGATCTGGCCATCGAGCCCCATCTGGTGTTTCGCTATCCGCTGGCGCTGCTCTTCTTCGTTTCGCCCAAATATCCGGAGCTGGCGCAGCGCATCGAGCTTGGCCTGCAGCGGGCGCGGCAAACCGGGGATTTTGACCGGATCTTCGAGGAGGGGTTTGGCAGCACCATCCGCCGTTTGCAGCTCGACCAGCGGCAGCGCCTCGAGCTGAACAATCCTGATCTGCCGTTGTCGAGTCGCAAGATGATGGCCGACCCGACGCTCATCTACCAGCCCGTCTCAGCGCAGTGAGTTCTGGTTCTGTGCCGTATCCCAGAATGCGCGGATCAGCGGCTCTTCCAGTCGCTTCTTGAGCACCCCGATCCCCACATCAAATGGCTTGAAGGCTGGCTTGAGGTCGATGATCCGCACCTTGTCGCCGAGCGGGCTGTGGTCGATCACCGCCGCCGGCACCAGCCCCACGCCACAGCCGAGCGCCACCATGGCGACGATCCCCTCGTTACCCGCCACTTCGGCATAGATGTTGGGTGCTATCCCCTTGTTGCGAAACCACTGATCGCTGCGTTTGCGGGCCAGCCCCTGCTCGGAGAGGATGACCGGCAGTTGCTCCCAATCAGGTTCTCCCTGACGGAACCACTGGTTCAGTTGCGGGGCGTTGCGCGGCGCGATAAAGACCAGCGGGACCAACTGCAGGCTGGCGAACTCCAGCTTGGCGGGCAGGGCGTCGGGGCGGGCTGCGATGGCGAGATCGGCCTCGTCGGCCAGGATCTTGTCCACCGCCAGCGCCGGGTCGCCAGTCTCCAGCTTGATCTCCAGCTGGGGGTAGCGGCGGCGAAAGCGCTCCAGTACCTCGGGCAGCAGAAAGTAACTGGCGGTGACCGAACAGAAGACCCGCAGCCGCCCCTGTAGCGGTTCATCGCTGCGTTTGAGCTCCTGTTTGAGCTGACGCCACTCCTGCAACAGGCCGCCACCAAACTCCCGCAGCTTCTCGCCCGCTGGGGTGAGCCGCACCGAGCGGTTGTCCCGCTCGAACAGGATGCAGCCGGTCTCCTGCTCCAGTCGCTGGATGGCGCGACTCAGGGTGGAGGGGCTGACCGCCATGGCATCGGCGCTCTTGCCGAAGTGGAGGGAGTCGGCGAGGTGGAGAAACAGCTCGAGATTGCGAAGGTCCATCTTTCAGCTCCTGGCGCGGCATGTGTGCCCGATATCCAGCGGTTGACGGCTTGTTTCTGCCATCTCGCGGTACATTCAGCAGGCAATTATGAAGGGCTAACGTTTCAGTTATTGCAACGTACTGTTTCGAATATATCAGTTCAGGCAATAAGTGTCCCGCGCTATAGTGGTTCAGACAACGCCGCTATCCGGCATGGAATCAATCGAACGGAGCAATCACCATGGCTAACTATTTCAACACCTTGAACCTGCGTCAGCAGTTGGCCCAGCTGGGCAAGTGTCGTTTCATGCAGCGCGAAGAGTTCGCGGACGGCTGCAACGTGCTGAAGGGCAAGAAGGTGGTGATTGTGGGCTGTGGTGCCCAGGGTCTGAACCAGGGCCTGAACATGCGCGACTCCGGGCTGGATATCTCCTACGCCCTGCGCAAGGCCGCCATCACCGAGAAGCGCGCCTCCTGGCAGAAAGCCACCGACAACGGCTTCGCGGTCGGCACCTATGAAGAGCTGATCCCGACCGCCGATCTGGTGCTGAACCTGACTCCGGACAAACAGCACTCCGACGTCGTGAAAACCGTGATGCCGCTGATGAAGCAGGGCGCCGCGCTGGGTTACTCCCACGGCTTCAACGTGGTGGAAGAGGGTCAGCAGATCCGCTCCGACATCACCGTCGTGATGGTTGCGCCCAAGTGCCCGGGCACCGAGGTGCGTGAAGAGTACAAGCGCGGCTTCGGCGTACCGACCCTGATCGCCGTTCACCCTGAAAATGACCCGAAAGGCGAAGGCATGGCCATCGCCAAGGCGTGGGCCTCTGCCACCGGCGGCGACCGTGCCGGGGTGCTGGAGTCCTCCTTCGTGGCAGAAGTGAAATCCGACCTGATGGGCGAGCAGACCATCCTCTGCGGCATGCTGCAAGCCGGTTCCCTGCTCTGCTACGACAAGCTGGTTGCCGAAGGCACAGACCCGGCCTACGCCGGCAAGCTGATCCAGTTCGGCTGGGAGACCATCACCGAAGCCCTGAAACAGGGTGGCATCAGTCTGATGATGGACCGCTTGTCCAACCCGGCCAAGCTGCGCGCCTTCGAGCTCTCCGAGCAGCTCAAGACCCTGATGCGCCCGCTGTTCGAGAAGCACATGGACGACATCATCGCCGGTGAGTTCTCCCGCGGCATGATGGCCGACTGGGCCGAGGATGACGTCAAACTGTTTACCTGGCGCGAAGAGACCGGCAAGTCCGCCTTCGAAAACGCCCCGGCGTTTGCAGGCAAGATTGCCGAGCAGGAGTACTTCGACAATGGCGTGGTGATGGTGGCCATGGTCAAGGCGGGTGTCGAGCTTGCGTTCGAGACCATGGTGGCTTCCGGTATCTACGAGGAGTCCGCCTACTACGAATCCCTGCACGAGCTGCCGCTGATCGCCAACACCGTTGCTCGCAAGCGTCTGTACGAGATGAACGTGGTTATTTCCGACACCGCCGAGTACGGCAATTACCTGTTCGCCAACGCCGCCGTGCCGCTGCTGCGTGAGCACTTCATGCCGACCCTGAAAGCGGGCGATCTGGGGGCCAGCAAGGCGGAAGGGCAGAGCGTCGACAACCAAGCGCTGCTGGCGGCCAACGAAGCGACCCGCAACCACCCGATCGAGAAGATCGGTCAGGTACTGCGTGGCTACATGAAAGACATGAAACGCATCGCCGTTGGCGGTTAAGCCTGCATCGGGCTGGATGATGAAGGGGCGGGGATGACGATCTCCGTCGCCGGTCGGACTGGACACCCGATCGGCCAGCCAGAAAAATCAGCCTGACAGTCATAAAAGATGGTCATAAAAAAGCCCCGCTCATCGAGCGGGGCTTTTGCATTCAGAAAGGCCGGATAAATCGGCTTTCCACGCTTTCCAGGTGTTGATCAGACCGTTGGTGGAGCAGTCGTGGCTGGTGACAGCCTCGTTGTTGCCCAGCTCAGGCAGGATCTTGTTGGCCAGCTGTTTGCCCAGCTCCACGCCCCACTGGTCGAAGGAGAAGATGTTCCAGATTGCGCCCTGTACGAAGATCTTGTGCTCGTACATGGCGATCAGGGCACCCAGGGTTTTCGGGGTCAGGCTCTTGAACAGGATGGAGTTGGTCGGGCGGTTGCCTTCGAACACCTTGAACGGCACCAGATCCTTGACCTGCTCCAGGGTTTTGCCTGCAGCCAGGAACTCGGCTTCGACCTCTTCCTTGCTCTTGCCGAAGGCCAGTGCCTCGGTCTGGGCGAAGAAGTTGGCCAGCAGTTTCGGATGGTGGTCACCGATCGGGTTGTGGCTGATGGCCGGCGCCAGGAAGTCACAGGGGATCAGCTTGGTGCCCTGATGGATCAGCTGGTAGAAGGCGTGCTGGCCGTTGGTGCCCGGCTCACCCCAGATGATGGGGCCAGTCTGGTAGTCAACCGGCTTGCCGTTGCGATCCACGTACTTGCCGTTGGACTCCATGTTGCCCTGCTGGAAGTAGGCTGGGAAGCGGTGCATGTACTGGTCGTACGGCAGAATGGCTTCGGACTCGGCACCGTAGAAGTTGTTGTACCACAGGCCAATCAGGGCCAGTAGCACCGGCACGTTCTGCTCATAGGAGGCAGTGGCGAAGTGCATGTCCATCTCGAAGGCGCCTTGCAGCAGCGCTTCGAAGTTCTCGAAACCGACAGAGAGGGCGATGGGCATGCCGATGGCTGACCAGGAGGAGTAGCGGCCGCCAACCCAGTCCCAGAACTCGAACATGTTGTTGGTATCGATACCGAACTCGGCCACGGCCTTGCCGTTGGTGGAGAGGGCAGCGAAGTGTTTGGCAACGTGGGCCTTGTCACCGGCGATGTTGATGAACCAGTCGCGAGCGGTCAGGGCGTTGGTCATTGTCTCCTGGGTGGTGAAGGTCTTGGAGGCCACCAGGAACAGGGTGGTTTCCGGATCGATCTTCTTCAGGGTTTCGGCGATGTGGGTGCCATCGACGTTGGAGACGAAGTGCATCTGCAGGTGGTTTTTGTAGGGTCGCAGTGCCTCGGTGATCATCACCGGGCCCAGATCTGAGCCACCGATACCGATGTTGACCACGTGCTGGATCGCTTTACCGGTGTAGCCTTTCCACTCGCCGGAGATGATCTTCTCGCAGAAGCCCTTCATCTTGGCCAGTACGGCGTTCACTTCCGGCATCACATCCTTGCCGTCGCACTCGATGGGGCGGTCGGAGCGGTTGCGCAGGGCCACGTGCAGTACGGAGCGCCCTTCGGTCATGTTGATCTTGTCGCCATTGAACATGGCATCGATCGCGCTGCGAAGATCGGTCTCTTTGGCCAGATCAACCAGCAACTTGAGGGTTTCTTCGGTGATCAGGTTCTTCGAGTAATCAACCAGGATGTCGCCGCCGAAGGTAAGGGAAAACTTGTCAAAGCGCTTCGGGTCCTGCGCGAACAGATCCTTGAGTCGGGTCTCTTTGTTTGCTGCAAAGTGGGCTTCCAGTGCCTGCCAGGCCTGGGTTTGGGTTGGATTGATGTTTTTCATAGGATTCCTGAAATGCCAAGTTGTGTTTGAACCTTGCAGGCAAGGTCCCGCCAAACCTTATTATCCGAGCATTATAGCGAGCCGATCGGGCGGCCCGTGTAACAGATTTTTACCGATTGTCTTTTACCGCAATGGGTCACTGTCGGGAGCATACAACCAGAACATTGGGATTATGTGTCACGAAAGCAAGGCGGATCTTGCGCTTGCTCATGATTGGGGCCACCCCGATGGCCTGAAATTGTTTTCATCCGGTTGGCGTGGTTATGCATCGACATTGCCATGGGCTGGGGCCAGAAACGACAATGCCAGCCCGAAGGCTGGCATTGTTTGTTGCAGCAGAACCGCGATCACGCCTGCGGTTTTTGCATGTGCATCACCATCTGCGGGAAGGGAATTTCGATCCCTTCGGCATCAAAGGTGAGTTTCACCTTCTCGTGGAAGTCGAACCAGACACCCCAGTAGTCAGCGGTTTTCACCCACGGGCGCACCACGATATTGACCGAGGAGTCGGCCAGCGCGGCAACGGCGATGGTGGCTGCTGGATCCTTGAGGATGCGCTGCTCTTCGCTCACCAGACGCTCGAGGATCTGCTTGGCCTTGCGCAGGTCAGAGCCGTAGCCGATGCCAAAGGTCATATCGACGCGGCGGGTATCCATGCGCGAGTAGTTGACGATGGTGCCGTTGAGGATGGCGGAGTTCGGGACTACCACCATCTTGTTGTCAACGGAGGTGAGGGTGGTGGTAAAGAGCTGAACGGATTGCACCACGCCGTTGGTGCCCGCTACTTCGATAAACTCGCCCGCCTTGATGGGGCGGAAGATGATCAGCAGGAAGCCGGCTGCGAAGTTGGAGAGCGAGCCTTGCAGCGCCAGACCGATGGCCAGACCGGCGGCACCGATAATGGCGACGAAGGAGGCGGTCTGCACGCCGACCCGGCCCAGCGCGGCGATTACCACGAACACCAGAATGGCGTATTTGAGAATGCTACCGATGAAGTGAGTGACGGTGATGTCCAGCTTGCGGGCCTGCATCACCTTGACCACGCCACCGCTGATGAGGTTGGCGGCGATATAGCCGACCAGCAGGGTCAGCAGGGCGGCGGCGATATTGACGCCATATTCGATCAGCAGGCCTTGGTTATTGACCAGCCAAGTCTGCGCTTCGGTAATGATTTCGGGTTCCATAGGATGTCCTGTCAGGTTCTAAAAGGTTCATGGTGGATAAATCTAACACCGCAGCGCGACAGTACGGGTCGCATCTGGTACTTCTTTTCTGCCATAAAAACCTGACACAAAAAAGAAGGGAGGCCAAAGCCTCCCTTCTTTTTGCTGAATGATGCGAAAAAACCATCAGCTCTGCAGTAGTTGGCTGCGGATAAATTGCCACTGATCTTCGAAACCGGCGGTCGGCTTGAGCTTGAACTCGGAACGCACGAACTGGCTGATGCGGCCCTCGGTGTAGGCCAGCAGCAGATTGGCCAGCATGGTCTCGTCGAGCTGGAAGCCCTGACCTTCGCGCAGCCGCTTCTCGCGCAGCACCTGTTTGATCTGGGTCTCCAGCTTGTCGAACAGGATGCTGATGCGATCCCGCAGCCGATCGTGCTCACCCAGCAGGGCGTCGCCGTTGAGGATGCGGGTGATGCCGGGATTGCGCTCGGCGAACACCAGCAGCAGCTGCAGGATGTGGTGGCAGCGCGCCATGGTGTCCTTCTCTTCCGCCATGATCAGATTGACCCGTGACAGCAGGGAATCCTCGATAAAGTCGATCAGCCCCTCGAACATCCGCGCCTTGCTGGGAAAGTGTCGATAGAGGGCTGCTTCAGAGACGCCGACCTCGGCCGCCAGACGGGCCGTGGTGATGCGCTGACCCGGACTGGTTTCCAGCATATGGGCGAGCGCTTGCAGGATCTGATCGCGCCGACTCTGTTTCTGATTACTGCTTGCCATGGATTCCCCTAAAAAAACAATGGCTTGATTCTGTTATTAAGCACCGCCCATCGGGCTGGTGTGGTCTGTTATTGGCGACCAGAAGAACCAAAACCGCCTTCACCCCGTTCGCTCTGATTGAACTCATCGACCAGTTGGAAGCTGGCCTGAACTACCGGCATGATCACCAGCTGGGCGATGCGCTCGCCGGGTTGCATGGTGAACTCATCTTTGCCGCGGTTCCAGACCGAAACCATCAGCTGACCCTGGTAATCGGAATCGATCAGACCGACCAGGTTGCCCAGCACGATGCCGTGCTTATGGCCGAGGCCGGAGCGGGGCAGGATGGTGGCACACAGACCCGGATCCTGGATGTGAATGGCCAGACCGGTCGGCACCAGGGTGGTATCACCCGGAGCCAGAGTCAGCGGCGCATCCAGCAGGGCACGCAGATCCATACCGGCAGAGCCCGGTGTGGCGTAGGCGGGCAGCGGGAACTCGGTACCGATACGGGCATCCAGAATCTTCAGTTCAATTTGTGTAGTCATGAATCGCTTTTTCAGTTGGATCTTGTATTGGCGCCCCTCTTGGCAGGCGGGGCGCCGTGAGTCTTGTTCTTTCGGGACGCTCAGTGCCGGTAGTGGCGTGCAATCAGGGCGATCAGGTGACGGGCCAGCGTCAGCTTGTCGGCCAGCGGCAGCGGGGCCTGGCCCCCTTGCCAGAACACGGTCAGGGCGTTGTCATCGGCGTTGAAGCCTTGCCCCTCGCGGGACACATCGTTGGCGGCGATCATGTCCAGCCGCTTACGCTGCAACTTGTCGAGGGCGTATTGTTCCACATCCACGGTTTCGGCGGCAAATCCGACGGTGAAGGGTTTGTCTGAAAGGGCACCGACGGCCGCGATGATGTCGGGGTTTTTCACCAGCTTCACCACCATCTGGTCGTTGTCGCCGGTCTTCTTGATCTTCTGGCTGGCTACCTGCTCAGGACGGTAGTCGGCCACCGCCGCGCAGCCGATGAAGAGGTCGCACTCGCCGACCCGGCTCATCACAGCCTGATGCATCTGCTCCGCGCTCTCCACATCGACACGGGTCACGCCAGCAGGCGTAGCCAGCGTCACCGGGCCGCTCACCAGCGTCACTTCGGCGCCCGCTTCGCGGGCAGCGCGGGCGATGGCATAGCCCATCTTGCCGGAGCTGTGGTTGCTGATGTAGCGCACCGGATCGAGCGCCTCGCGGGTTGGCCCTGCGGTGAGCAGCAGCTTGACGCCTGCCAGCAAGGGCTCGGCGGCCAGCTGCTGGCAGCAGCGATCCACCAGTTCGAGGGGATCCAACATCCGGCCCGGGCCCACATCGCCACAGGCCTGGCTGCCGGCATCCGGCCCCCACAGCAGAATGCCGCGGCTGGCCAGGGTCTTGAGGTTGGCCTGAGTCGCAGCGTTGAGATACATCTGCTGGTTCATGGCGGGCGCCAGCGCGATGGGCGCCGGAGTGGCCAGACAGAGGGTGGTGAGCAGTTCGTCGGCCATGCCGGCGGCCATCCGCGCCATCAGGTTGGCGCTGGCGGGGGCGATCAGTACCAGATCGGCCCACTTGGCCAGCTCGATATGGCCCATGCCCGCTTCGGCAGAGGGATCCAGCAGGCTGTAGGCCACCGGATGACCGGAGACCGCCTGCAGGGTCAGCGGGGTGATGAACTCCTTGGCGGAGCGGGTCATCACCACCCGCACTTCGGCGCCCTGATCTTTCAGGCGGCGTACCAGCTCGGCACTCTTGTAGGCGGCGATCCCGCCACTGACACCCAACAGGATGCGTTTATCGGCCAATCTCATCTGCTGTTTCTCTATCCGGCTCATTCTGACTGGTCGGCTAAGATACCACAGGCAATGGATGACGACAGGGGTTGGCATCAAGGGGTGTGGTCAGGCGCGCGCAATTTTTTGCTATGTTTTTTCTCAACAGGGATGATGGAGAGACAAATGAGCATCAAAGAGTGGCCGGAAGATGAACGCCCCAGAGAGAAGCTGCTGCGTCAGGGGCCCGCGGCGCTCTCCGATGCCGAGTTGCTCGCCATCTTTCTGCGCACTGGCGTCAATGGCCTGAGTGCAGTGGATCTTTCACGTAATCTATTGAATCAATTCGGCTCTTTACGCAGTTTGCTGGGGGCGGATCAACGGGCATTCTGCGAGGCGCACGGCCTTGGCCCGGCCAAATATGCCCAGTTGCAGGCGGTGCTGGAGATGGCCAGACGCCATCTGGCCGAGCAGCTGCACCGGGGCGATGCGCTCACCTCGCCCCAGTTGACCCGGGACTACCTGCAGGCTCAGCTGCGGGATCGACCGAGGGAAGTGTTTGCCCTGCTGTTGCTCGATAATCAGCACAGAGTCATTCAATTTGTTGAGCTTTTTTTCGGCACCATCGATTCGGCAAGCGTCTGGCCAAGAGAAATCGTGCAGATCGCGCTCAAACATAATGCAGCCGCGGTGATTCTGGCGCATAATCACCCGTCCGGCGTCGCCGAGCCCAGTAGGGCCGACCGCCAGATCACGGATCGGATCACGGCCGCTTTGGCCCTGATCGATATCAGAGTGCTGGATCACTTGGTGATCGGTGATGGCATCACGGTTTCTTTTGCCGAGCGCGGTTGGCTATAACTGTGCTCTGGCACCGTATTAGTTGATCTTTGATCACGGATGCTGTATAAAATGCCGCCTTCTGTTTGCCCCGCAATCGAAGGCCAGCGGGGCAGATATTTGCTCGAGCAATGAAGTAAGATTTGGAGAGACTGACATGTCTAGAGTATGCCAAGTAACCGGCAAGCGCCCGGCAGTTGGTAACAACCGTTCGCACGCTAACAACGCCACCAAGCGTCGTTTCCTGCCGAACCTGCACACTCACCGTTTCTGGGTTGAGAGTGAAAAACGCTTCGTAAGCCTGCGCGTATCCGCAAAAGGCATGCGTATCATCGACAAGCGTGGCGTTGAAGTGGTTCTGGCTGAACTGCGCGCCAGCGGTGTTAAGGTATAAGGAATTAGATCATGGCTAAAGGTATTCGCGAGAAAATTCGCCTGAACTCCAGCGCCGGTACTGGTCACTTCTATACCACTACCAAAAACAAGCGCACCATGCCCGAAAAAATGGAGATCAAAAAGTTTGATCCCGTTGTTCGTCAGCATGTGATCTACAAGGAAGGCAAAATCAAGTAATTACTTGATGCTGCATTCCCAAAAACCCGGCTTCGTGCCGGGTTTTTTTATGCGCCGAATTCAGTACACTGCCGGTTCAAAGGGAGGCATGCCATGTTCAAATTGAGCCGCAAAGGCTGGAATAACGTGATCATCGTGGTGGTGCTGATCGTGATCACCCTGTTGCATCGTATGGAGACTGCCCAGCAGGAGAACAGCGCCAAGCGGGCTCGCCCCTTGTTGCCGGATGCAGCCGTGGTGCTCACCTGGCAGGGGCCGAGCTGGCAGATTGAGCGGATTGGTCAGGGCTGGCGCAGCGTGCCGGATCTGGGGCTCGACACGGCGCAGCTGGATGCTCGTCTGGCGCGCTGGCAAGGCTGGTTGCTGCCCCCCGGCGAGGTGGTGCGCGGCACCCCGGTGACCATCAAGGTGTGGATTGCCGGCCAGAGCGATCCGGTCGAGATCGGCCTCTATCAGAACAGCGGCCAATATGGCGCTCAGCTGCCCTCCGGTCTCTGGCTCACCCTCACTGCCGAGCAGTATCGCGATATGCTGCGTCCTGCCCCCTGAGTTCCTTTTCCTTGCGAGGTGCCCATGCCTGAATTACCAGAAGTTGAAGTCAGTCGTCAGGGGATCTCCCCTGGCTCACCGGTATCAAGGTGACGCGTGTGGTGGTGCGGGATGGCCGCCTGCGCTGGCCGATCCCCGGTGAAATTCAGGAGCTGGTGGATCTCACCATCCATCGGGTGCGTCGCCGTGCCAAATACCTGCTGCTGGAGACCGATTTCGGCACCGCCATCCTTCATCTGGGGATGTCCGGCAGCCTGCGGGTGCTGGATATCGGCACCCCGGCCGAGAAGCACGACCACGTGGATATCGAGCTGGAGAATGGCAAGTTGCTGCGGCTCAACGATCCGCGCCGCTTCGGCGCCCTGCTCTGGACTCGGGAACCGGCCGAAGCCCACGCGCTGCTCGCCAAGCTGGGGCCCGAGCCGCTCACCGATGCCTTCAGTGCTGATTACCTACGCGAGCGTGCCAAGGGTCGCAGCACCGCCATCAAACAGTTCCTGATGGACAATCAGGTGGTGGTCGGGGTGGGCAACATCTACGCCAACGAGGCGCTCTATGCCGCCGGCATTCACCCCAAGCGGGCGGCAGGCAATATCAGCGCCGAGCGGCTGGGAACCCTGGTGGCCGAGATCAAGCGCGTGTTGGCCGAGGCGATTCGCCAGGGCGGCACCACTCTCAAGGATTTCACCAGTGCCGATGGCAAGCCGGGCTATTTCGTGCAGCAGCTGCAGGTTTACGGCCGTGGCGGTCAGCCCTGTTTCCACTGTCACACCCTGCTGACCGAGACAAGAATGGGCCAGCGCACCACGGTTTTTTGCAGTCATTGCCAGCGCTGAGCGCACTTTTTGCCCCGATCCGGGGGAAGTTGTAACAGCGTATTTCCACTCTGTTGAAGATTTGCACAGCTGTCACTAGTATCCCGACCGTTCAGGCGGTTTGAGAATATAGAAATGACAGTTAAATCAATAGACTGGGAATATTTATC
Source organism: Aeromonas sp. 11P (assembly GCF_051920165.1). NCBI lineage: Bacteria > Pseudomonadati > Pseudomonadota > Gammaproteobacteria > Aeromonadales > Aeromonadaceae > Aeromonas > Aeromonas sp. 11P. The sequence continues at coordinate 2,751,098 of NZ_JBQBDJ010000004.1, read as the reverse complement.
CCGGCAGGAGCGCTATTGCGCAAAATCCATGGCCTGCTTCCTCTACCCCGAGGGATGTGACCGGAAAACCTTCAATCGCGGCAAGTTTGTGCTGCGCAGCCTGCTCTATCGCAAGTCGCTGAGCCAGGTCTTCAGCCTGTTTCAGTGCGACTCGCTCAAGGCGCTGCCAGCGGTCTATCCCGAGTTGCTCGACAAGCCGATGCGCCCCTATCGCTTCGCCTGTGCCAGCGCCCGTGAGCGGGCCGAGATGCTGGAAAATCACTACCGTTTGCTGCTGGAGTGCTACCCGCAGCTGATCGACCCCCTCTATCTGGGCGAGGGGATCGAACTTGGGCACTATCCCAAGAGCGGCAGCCGCATTCTGTTGCGTCACGATGGCACCTTCCGCCGCGAGGCCGAGCTGGCGCTCTCCATCGTCAACGGCGAGGGACAGCGCCTCTACAGCTGCGCCTTTTCGCTGGCGGGTAGCGTCGATCGTTTGATTCTGATGATCGGCTCCATGCAGGGGCCGGAGCCTGCGGTCGACAATGCTCAGGATCGGGTGCGCGAGCTGACCAAAGAGGGACACGGCCTGCGGCCCAAATCCCTGTTGGTGCAACTGGTGCTGCAACTGGCGCAGAGCATGGGGGCGGCGGAGGTGCTGGCGGTGCGCAAGCGGGCCCACGTGTTTCAGGCCAAGCGTTACAGCAGCAAGCAGAAAGCCAATTTGCAGGCTGATTATGACGAGCTGTGGCAGGAGTTCGACGCCCGGGATGTGGATGCCAACTTCGTCGCTCTGCAAGCCCAGCCGCGCAAGCCGCTGGAGGAGATCGCCTCCAAGAAGCGGGCCATGTACCGGCGCCGCTACGAGTGGCTCGATCTGCTGGTGCAGGAGATGAGCGAGCGGTTTGCCCGTCAGTAACCGGCAAGCAGGCTGACCTCTCCATAGCGAGACAGATACAACAAGGGCTACCCGCGGGTAGCCCTTGTTCGTAGTTGCCGTTGGGAATGGCGAGTGTGGAAGGGGATCACCCTTTCTGTTTGGCTGCGATGGCCTGGGCCACTACCGGGTCGACAAACTGGCGGATATCGCCACCGTGCAGCGCTACCTCTTTCACCAGAGTGGAGGAGATAAAGGAGTTCTCCTCCGCCGGGGTGAGGAAGACGCTTTCCAGCTCCGGCATCAGGCGGCGGTTCATATTGGCCAGCTGGAACTCGTACTCGAAGTCGGAGACGGCGCGCAGGCCGCGGATCAGCACGTTGGCCTGATGCTCTTTGGCGAAATCGACCAGCAGGCCGGAGAAGCCCACCACCTTGACGTTGGGAAGCTGGCTGGTCACTTGCTGGACAAGCTGGACACGTTCTGCCAGATCGAACAGCGGGCGCTTGCTCGGGCTGTTGGCGACCCCGACCACCACCTCGTCAAACAGCTTGGCGGCGCGGCCGATCAGATCGGCGTGGCCATTGGTAACGGGATCAAAAGTCCCGGGATAAATTACCCTGGTAGTCATCTTTGCGGTCCTGCAACCTGGAAATTTGGTCGCATTATAAGGTCGTCGCTTGAGAATAGCAGTGCATCAGGCAAGAATACGCCATCGCGCATCAAGCCTCCTTGCATTGGTGACAGGGAGCAAAGGGATTTTTTATGAAACGTATTCTGGTCGTTCGCAATGACAAGATTGGTGACTTCATGCTGGCGTGGCCTAGCTTCGCCATGCTCAAAGGCTCCATGGAGTGTCATGTGACTGCCCTGGTTCCGGCCTACACGGCGCCGCTGGCCCGGCTCTGCCCCTGGATTGACGATGTGATCATCGATCCGGGCGTGCGGGCCGACAAGGAGCAACAGCGAGCGCTGCTGGCGCGGATCAAGGCGGCGGCGTTCGACGCGTCCATCTGCCTCTTCTCCAACTCCCGCAACGCCATGCTGGTGTGGAAGGCGCACATCCCTTACCGGCTGGCCCCGGCGACCAAGCTGGCGCAGGTGCTCTACAACCAGCGACTGGTGCAGCGTCGCTCCCGCTCCCAGAAGCCGGAGTCCGAGTACAACCTGGAGCTGATCCGCCGCTTCCTGGCCGATCAGCAGGTGGCCGTGGTGGAGCCCAAGACCCCCTTCCTGCAGTTCGATGACGAGACCCTGCTACAGGTGCGCGAGCAGCTGGCACTCAAGCTCAAGCTCGATGCCAGCCGCCCCTGGCTGATGGTGCATGCCGGTAGCGGTGGGTCTGCCAACAACCTCTCCATCGAGCAGTATGCCCGCATCATCATCAAGCTCAATCAGGCCTGCCCCGAGCTGCAGTGCGTGCTGACCGCAGGCCCGGGCGAGGAGAAGATGGCCGAACAGCTGGCGGCCGAGTTGCTGGCCCACGGTGGCAATGGCTGGATCTATCGCTCCAGCGATGGTCTGCCGATGTTCTGTCAGGTGCTGGCCAACGCAGCCCTGTTCGTTGCAGGCAGTACTGGCCCGCTCCATATCGCTGGCGCGCTCGATGTGCCGACCATCGGCTTCTTCCCGATGCGCCGCTCCGCCACTCCGCTGCGCTGGAAGCCCCTCAACAGCGAAGGGCGTCACCTCGCCTTCAGCCCGCCGGAGGATAGCGACCACCCGGAGGATATGAGCCAGCTCGATCCCAAGACCATGGTGCCGGTGATGGCCCGCTGGGCGGCGCCTTTCTGGCGCAAGTAACGTATGCAGCAATGCAAACAGGGCCCCGTGGGGCCCTGTTTCGTATGACGGTTATTCCGGCTGCTGCGGCTGCTGGCGCACCCAGAGGTCGGCGTATTTGACGAAGGTGGAGTGGGCGGAGAGGATCGCCAGCAGCAACCCCTGCTTGCCATCGAGGAAGCCCGCTTTGAGCAGGTACATCTTGAGGAAGCAGCCAACAGCATGGATCAGCCCCTGACTGAGGGAGCCCTTCTTGCCGCGAGCGGTGCGCTGATCGGCCCAGGCGCGGGCATAACCGGCGGATTTGACCAGATAGTGCTCCAGATCCCGATAGGTGAAGTGGAGCAGGTCGCCATGAATATTGACGATCTTCATGTTGGCGCGCACTTCCACCTTTTCGTGCACCAGCGCCTCGTTGTAGCTGGTGAGTGCCTTGGGATAGAGGCGCAGCACCCGATCCGGATACCAGCCGCTGTGGCGGATAAAGCGGCCAAAGACCCAGGAGAGGCGCGGCAGCGAGTAGATGGTGTCGCTGGCCGGATTGGCCATCACGTTGGCGATGGCGGTTTTCAGCTCGGGGGTGAGCCGCTCGTCGGCATCCAGCCACAACACCCAGTCGGATTGCACGTGGGACTGGGCCAGTCGGCGCTGTTTGCCAAAGCCCGGCCACTTGGCGTTGACGAAGAAACGGGCCCCAAATTCGGCGGCGATGGCCGGGGTCTCGTCCTGACTGCCTGAGTCCAGAATGACGATCTCGTCCACCAGTCCGTCGAGGGAGGCGAGGCACTTACGCAGGTTGTCGGCTTCATTCTTGACGATCAGAACGGCAGCCAGAGTCGGTTTTTTCACGAAATGGGGCTCTCGGTTGTTGCCCGTCTGGCGGGGCGAATGCGTATTGATGGGCCATTCTAACGGAAAAACGGGCCAAAGAGAGAGCCGCCATTGCTCGTTTCTCCCTGCTGGTTGCCTGTCTCGTCTCGCCCGGTTGGAAGAGGGTCACCGCTGGAAAAATGAGGCGGATGGGGGGATGCGCGAGGATCTTCTGTTATTTATCCACTCATTCTTGGGGCATAATCTCGCCCAGTGATGATTAACCGCCGGGCCAGACCCGAGAGAAGACGCGTAATGAAAATATTGGTGATCGGCCCCTCCTGGGTCGGCGATATGGTGATGTCCCAGAGTCTCTACAAGGCGATCAAGGCCAACCATCCCGAGTGCGAGCTGCACGTGATGGCCCCCGCTTGGTGCTGCGCCCTGCTGGAGCGGATGCCGGAGGTGGACAAGGCGATCACCATGCCCCTTGGCCACGGTGACTTCAAGCTGGTGGCGCGCCGCCGCCTCGGCAAGCAGCTGGCAGCCGAGAAGTACGATCAGGCCATCGTCCAGCCCAACTCCATGAAATCGGCGCTGATCCCCTGGTTTGCCCGCATTCCGGTGCGTACCGGCTGGAAGGGGGAGCACCGCTTCGGCCTGCTCAACGATATGCGCAGCAACAAGTCCGCCTTCCCACTGATGGTGGAGGGCTATCTGGCGCTCGCCTATTCCAAGGAGCAGATGAAGAGCCGGGCCGATATTCCGACCATTCCCCACCCCTCTCTGCACGTCGATCTGGTCAACCAGAGCAAGGCGCTGGAGCGGCTGGGACTGGATCGCGCCCGCCCGGTGCTGGTGCTCTGTCCCGGTGCCGAGTTTGGCCCGGCCAAGCGCTGGCCGGAGGGGCACTACGCCGTGGTGGCCCAACAGCATCTGGACGAGGGGTGGCAGGTGTGGATCTTCGGTTCCAACAAGGATGTGCCGGTGGCCAATACCATCCGGGATCGGGTCAATCTGCTGACTCGCCCCAACTGCCACGTGCTGGCGGGCAAAACCAGCCTGCACGAGGCGATCGACCTGATGGCGCTGGCCAGCCGGGTCATCTCCAACGACTCCGGCCTGATGCACATCGCCGCCGCTCTCAACCGGCCGCTGGTGGGCGTCTATGGCTCCACTTCGCCGCTCTATACCCCGCCGCTGGCGGATCGGGTCGAGATCGTTCACACCGACATCGAGTGCCGCCCCTGCTTCAAGCGCACCTGCAAGTTCGGCCATCTCAAGTGTCTGATCGACCTGGCGCCGGAGCAGGTGGTCGATGCCTGCAAGAAGCTGGAGCAGAGTCAGTAAGATGCCCTACCGTCTGCTCTACAACCTGCTGATCCATCTGGGATTGCCGCTGGCGCTGCTGGCCCTCTACAAGCCTAAGAAAGGCAAACCCGGCTTTGGCAAGCGCTGGGCCGAGCATCTCGGGCGGCTACCCGCCACCGGACAGGAGGCGCCGCTCTGGATCCATGCGGTGAGCGTGGGAGAGACGCTGGCCATCACGCCGCTCATTCGTGCCCTCAAGGCGGAGCGACCCGATCTGCCGATCCTGCTCACCACTACCACCCGCACCGGCGCCGATCAGGCTGCCAGGCTGGGGGATCTGGTGATCCATCGCTACGCGCCGCTCGACTACCCCTGGGCCATTGCCGCCTTTCTCGACAACTTCAAGCCGCGCGCGCTCTGGGTGATGGAGACCGAGCTGTGGCCGAACTGGCTGGCCGCCTGCGAGGCGCGCCATCTGCCGGTGACCATCATCAATGCCCGCCTTTCCGAGCGATCCTGCCAGCGTTATGCCCGCTTCCACGGCGCTTTCGACGCCCTGAGCCGGCCGTTGACCCATCTGCTCTGTCAGCATCAGGATGACGCAGACCGCTTCGCCCGCCTCGGCATCGATCGTTCGCGGCTGGCGGTGACCGGCTCCATCAAGTTCGATATCCAGTTTGGTGACGAGGTGCAGGCCAAGGGGCGCGCCCTGCGTCAGCAGCTGGGGGCGGATCGGCCGGTCTGGATCGCCGCCAGCACCCATCTGGGTGAGGACGAGCAGGTGCTGGCCGCTTTCGATCTGCTGCTCAAACGCCATCCCGACGCGCTGCTCATTCTGGTACCGCGCCACCCCGAGCGGTTCGACCGGGTGGCCGAGCTGTGTGCCCCTTATGGCTGCGTGCGGCGCACTAATGGTGCTGTGGTGCGTGCGGAGGATAAGGTCTATCTCGGCGATACCATGGGCGAGCTGCCGCTGATGCTGGCGGCGGCCGATGTGGCCTTCGTTGGCGGCAGTCTGGTGAAGATTGGCGGTCACAACCTGCTGGAGCCGGCAGCCCTCGGCAAGCCCTGCCTGACGGGGCCCGCCTACTTCAACTTCAGCGATATCACTCGTCAGCTGGTGGCTCAGGGGGGCGCCGCCATCGTGGCCGATGCCGCCGAGCTGGGCGAGCAGGTGAGCCAGCTGTTTGCCGACGGCAACGCCCGCCGCGAGATGGGGGAGCAGGCCCGCGCCGTGGTGCTGCGCAATCAGGGGGCGCTGGCGCACACCCTCTCGCACTGCCTCACTGCGCTGGAGAACGACTGAACCCATGATGGGCACCGCGCTGGCCCTCGATTTTCAACTGCAAAAGCGCCAAAGCAGCTGATCCCCGTTCCACACGTCATCAAAGAGGCAACCATGTTCAAGGCTCTGTTACTGGAAAACCAAGACGGCAAGACTGTTCCAACCCTGACCCGACTGACCGAGAGCCAGTTGCCGGAAGGTGAGGTTCGGGTGGCCGTTGCCTACAGCTCCATCAACTACAAGGACGGGCTGGCCATCACCGGCAAGGGCAAGATTGTGCGTCAGTGGCCGCTGGTGCCCGGCATCGACTTCGCCGGTACCGTGCTCGAATCTGCCGACAGCCGCTATCAGCCCGGCGACAAGGTGGTGCTGACCGGTTGGGGTGTGGGCGAAGGGCACTGGGGCGGCATGGCCGAACAGGCGCGGGTCAAGGGGGACTGGCTGGTGCCGTTGCCCGCCGGGCTGGATGAGCGGCAGGCCATGTGCATCGGTACCGCCGGTCTCACCGCCATGCTCTGCGTGCTGGCGCTGGAAGAGGCGGGCATTACTCCCGAAAGCGGCGAGGTGCTGGTCACCGGCGCGGCAGGCGGCGTGGGCTCCATCTCAGTCGCTCTGCTGGCGGCCTTTGGCTATCAGGTGGCGGCGCTGACCGGTCGCCCCGAAGAGCAGGGCGCCATGCTGACCGCACTGGGGGCCAGCCGCATCGTGCCGCGCAGCGAGCTGCTAGTGCCTGCCAAGCCGCTGGAGAAGCAGCTGTGGGCCGCTGCCATCGATACCGTCGGCAGTCAGGTGCTGGCCAAGCTGCTGGCTCAGATGAACTATGGCGGCGCTGTGGCGGCCTGCGGGTTGGCGGGCGGCTTTGATCTTCCTACCAGTGTGATGCCCTTCATCCTGCGCAACGTGCGGTTGCAGGGGGTCGATTCGGTGATGTGCCCGTTTGAACGTCGTCAACTGGCGTGGCAGCGACTGGCACGGGATCTTCCCGCCAGCTTCTTTGAGCAGGCGGTCACCGAGATTGGGCTGGAGCAGGTAGTGGAGGCCGCCGAGGCCATCACGCAAGGCCAGATCGCCGGCCGGACTCTGGTCAAACTTTGAACTCTCTCTGACTGGCGAGCCCGACAATTCCGGATAAAATTGGAGTGCGGGTGAACTATCCAAGGAGAGTGAAGATGGGTGGACACAAGCCGGATTACGACTCCTCTGATGATGATTGGGAGCCGGATTCCTGGGAAGAAGAGCTGGATCAGTGGGAAGATGAAAGCTGGCAAGATGATGACACTTTCGATGACCAGTGAACCACGGTATTGAACGAACAGGCGGGCTTTGGGCCCGCCTGATTTTTTTGCCGCGCTCACATGGCTGAGTGTTCGCCCTTGGTCAGGGGCGGGGCGCTGGGTAGAATGGACTGCCCAAATGACGCTCAAGGATGACTATGCGACTCACCATCATATTGTTGGCTGCCCTGCTGGGTGGCTGTGTCTCCAACGATGATCCCTGCGAGAAGGTGTGGAGTGAGGTGGGGGAGGCGGATGGCAAGCTGGGCTTCACCACCGAGCGGATCGAGTTCCATCAGGGCCAATGTGGCAAGAAGGTAGATGCCGAACTGTGGAAGCAGGGACATCAGAAGGGATTGGCATGGTATTGCCGCCCCGAGCATCTCTATCTGGCTGGCCGCTCAGGCGAGGAGTATCGCGGTGTCTGCCCGAATGATACCCAGGCGCGCAGATTGTTCGAGCAGGGGCGTCAGGGGTGGACCGATCAATAACGCCCTGACAGGGAGGGGCTACTCCTCTTTCAAGCGCAGCGGTTGGCAGAGGTAACCCTTGTCATTGGCACTGCGGGCGCACTTGCTGCAGACAAACTTGGGTTTGCGCACGATTTTTCTCAGCGCCTTGAGATCGGTGGGGATCTCGTGACGGCGCCATTCACACAGGGTTTTGCTGCCCATAACGACTACCTCTACGACTTGACGGCCGTATTGTAATCGATTTTCATTTCGAATAAACCGGCAAAGCTCACTTATTGGCCGATATGCCAATAAGCGATTGTTTCGGGAGGGATTACTGGTAGAGGAACTTGGTGAAGATGAGCTCGCGCACCGCTTTCTTGCCAGTCTCTTTCACCAGCAGTTCGTTGACGGTTGTCTCGCACTCCTTGCGCAGCTCTTCTCGGTTGGTCAGGGACTTCACTTGATCGGCATTTTTGCTGCCAATCAGGCGGATGATGGCATCGCGGATCAGCGGGTCATGCTGCTCCAGCAGTTTGAGGTCGGCTTCGTTTTCCGCCATCAGCTCTACCGTGACCCGGATATAACCGAGGGTTTTGCTATCACTCAGGTAGTTGGTGATGATGTCGGGATCGAGCGCGTGGTAGGAGAAACCGGGCTTGGCAGCCCCCTCCGTGCCCTCGGCGGGCGGCTCATCTTCAGCCAGAGCTTGCTGCTGCAGGGCGCCACAGCTCAGTAACAACACCAGCAGAATTTTGAAGATCTTCATATAGATGGCTCATCAGCAAGAGATAACCCATTTTTGATGTTGCCATCGGGGCCGTCAAGCACGGATGTTCTTACATTTCGCTATTGATTTACGGATAATAAACCGGATTTTAACCTGAACACGGAAATCTCTGGATGGTGAAGCTGTGAAGTCCGAGTTGACTGTTCCCCTCACGCCGTTAAGCGGGTGGCTGGCCCCCGAATGTTGCGAATTGCCCGCCAGCTTGCGCCCCTGGCTGCTGGAGCCCGGCTCCATGACCCGGCGGCTGCGTCAGCACAATCGCCACTTTTCGGTGGAGTGGCTGGGCAATCACCCGGTCGCCCTTACTGCCGATGAGCAGTGGCTGGTGGATTCGGCCTCGCAGGCCGGTACCTGCCGCGAGGTGATCCTGCATGGGGATCGTGGGCCCGCCGTGCTGGGCTGGACTCTGTTTGCCGATGACGCACTGCAAGGGAGCGGCATTGCCGAGCTTGGCGAGCAGCCGTTGGGTGAGCGGGTATTTGGCCATGAGCCTGCCCGCCGCGATCATCTGCAGTTGGCCCGTTTCGATATTGCCGCCAATCCTCGTTGCCCGGCCGCCACTGTCTGGGGGCGTCGTTCCCGTCTGTTTCTGGGGCAGTGGCCACTGCTGGTGCACGAGCTGTTTCTGCCCTCTCTCGTCTGTGACAAGGAGCTGGAGTGAATCTGTTAACCAAGGAGCGGGGACTTGCCTATATGCAGTTGGCCCGCGTCGACAAACCCATAGGTACTCTGCTGCTGCTGTGGCCAACCCTGTGGGCGCTCTGGCTAGCCGCCGGTGGCCTGCCCAATCTCTGGGTGCTGACCGTATTTGTGGTCGGGGTCTTTCTGATGCGCTCGGCCGGGTGCGTCATCAACGACTATGCGGATCGGAACTTCGATGGCCACGTCAAACGCACCGCTGGTCGCCCCTTGCCCACGGGCAGAGTCAAACCGTGGGAGGTGCTGGCGCTCTTCTTCGTGCTGGCGCTCATCTCGTTTGGTCTGGTGCTGACCATGAATCCGCTCACCATCGGTCTGTCGTTTGTCGGCCTGCTGCTGGCGGTGAGCTACCCCTTCATGAAGCGCTTTATCTCCAACCCCCAGCTGGTGCTCGGGATGGCCTTCTCCTGGTCGATCCCGATGGCCTATGCGGCCCAGGCGGATGCCCTGCCGCTGGTGGCTTGGCTACTCTTCTTCGCCAACCTGCTCTGGACGGTGGCTTACGACACCCAGTACGCCATGGTGGATCGGGATGATGACCTCAAGATCGGCCTCAAATCCAGCGCCATCCTGTTTGGTCGTTACGACAAACGGATCATCGGCGTACTGCAACTCTCGACGCTGCTGCTGCTGCTGGCGGTCGGGCAGCTGATGACGCTGGGGGGCTGGTATTACTGGGGATTGCTGGGAGCTGCGGTGCTGTTTGTCTATCAGCAGCGGCTCATTCGCGAGCGGCAGCGGGAAGCCTGCTTCCAGGCGTTTCTCAACAACAACTATGTGGGGGCGCTGGTGTTTGCCGGTCTGGTGCTCGATTACCTGCTGGTGTGACCTGTTCCCGCGCAAACTCCGATAAAAAAGAAGGCCGCATGATGCGGCCTTCTTTGTTTGCGTTGCAGATTAGAGCTGATTGCCTGCCTGAATGGTGCGGCGGATCTTGTTGCTCAGCAGCGGCACTATGTTGTCGGCCAGTGCCTGGAAGCGGCCGAGATCCGGCTTGCACTCGGGAGAGAGGTAACCCTCCTTGCGCAAGGTGTGGATCAGGGTGCTGAACAGCTTCTGGTCGAAGAACTCGGGGGCGTTGATGCCGTGCAGGGTGCCGAGGCGCTCTGCCATCATCAGGCCGTCCGCCTCCAGCTGCTCCGCCTCGATATGGGGCTGGGCCAGCACCCGGGTCAGCACGATGGCGTAGCGTTGCAGGGTCTCCTGAATGCTCTCAGCCAGCAGCAGCAGGCGCATCTGGTTGGCCGGATTGACCCAGTAGCCGTCATCGCGGGTCTCGATCAGCTGCTGGGTCTGCAGCGCGTCGAGCAGGCTGTCGACCAGCGCCGGCAGCTCCTCCTCTTCATAACGCAGGAACAGCTCGGTCTTGAGCAGCGGATAGATGTCGATGCAGCGGGCCATGATCTCGCTGCGGGAGATCCCCTCGCACCGTTCGATCAGTGCCGCCACCAGAGAGGGCATGGCGAACAGGTGGAGGATGTTGTTGCGGTAGTAGGTCAGCAGGATCGCCTGATAGCGGTCCAGACTGATGATCTGCCCCAGTTTGTCCTCGCTCACCTCGAACTTGTTGAGCTCCATCGCCTGATCCAGCAGGGTCTTGGCATCTTCATCCGGAATGGTGCTCTGCGGGCTGTAAGGCACCGCTTTGAGCAGATCCAGATAGGTGTTGAGCTGGGCCTGCAACTCGTCGCGGGTCAGGGCGTGGCGCTCGGCGGCCAGCAGCGCCAGCGCGCTCAGGGTCAGGCCGTTGACCGCGGCCGCGCCGTTGATGCGGGTCATCAGCAGTTCGGCCAGATTGTTGACAGTGCCCGCCATCCACTCCGGACGCTCCTCTTCCCCGATGTGCTTTTTCCAGTCGGGGATATGCTCGCTCAGGTAACTGTTGAGAGTCAGCGGCTCGCCGAAGTTGACGAAACCACGGCCGTAGTTGCGCAGCTTGCGCAGGATGCCGAGCACCTGCAGGAAGCTCTCCTTCTCCTTGCGGCTCCCCTTGAGCTCGTTGTGGTAGGTGTTCACCTCCATCACGTGCTCGTAACCCAGATAGACCGGCACCAGAGTCACCGGCCTGTCCAGTCCGCGCATCATCGCCTGCAGGGTCATCGCCAGCATGCCGGTCTTGGGCGGCAGCAGGCGACCAGTACGGGAGCGACCACCCTCGGTGAAGAACTCTACCGAGTACCCCTTGGCAAACAGCAGGTTGAGGTATTCCCGGAATACCGTGCTGTAGAGCGGGTTGCCCTTGAAGGTGCGGCGAATGAAGAAGGCGCCGCCGTGGCGGAAAATCGGGCCCGCTGGCCAGAAGTTGAGGTTGATGCCTGCCGCGATATGGGGCGGCACCATCCCCTGGTGGTAGATGACGTAGGAGAGCAGCAGGTAGTCCATGTGGCTGCGGTGGCAGGGAACGTAGACGATCTCGTGTCCTTCCTGCGCCAGCTGGCGTACCTTCTCGGCGCCATTGACCGACAAACCGCGGTAGAGCTTGTTCCACAGCCAGCCGAGGAAGCTCTCGCCAAGGCGGATCAGCCGGTAAGAGAAGTTGGAGGCGATCTCGTCCATGTAGCTATGGGCGCGCTTTTGCGCCTTCTCGAGGCTGATCCCCTCACGCTGGGCCTCTTCTTCAATCGCCTGCTGGATCACCGCGGAGTCGAGCAGCTGCTTGAACAGCAGGTTGCGGTTCGGCAGTTTCGGGCCGGTGGCGGCCAGCTGCTGACGGCTGAAGTGGGTACGGGCCACTCGCGCCAGCTTGTGGGCGATCGCCTCGTCGGTGCCGTGTTTGTCCGCCATGTAGCGCAGGGAGAGCGGCGGCGAGAAGCGCACCAGATTCTCGCGCCCCTTGAGGATCACGATAAGTGCCTTCTTCAGCCGGTTCGGCGCCAGGCTGCTGATGATGTTGAGGCCGGAGGCTTCTTCCCCTTCCCGACCCGGAGCTCGACCCCAGAACAGGGTGACGGGCACCACCTGGATATCCAGTGCGGAATCCTGCTTGTGCAGATCCAGCAGCTGGTGGAACTCCTGCAGGAAGGGGAGCGGTTTGCTGCGTTTGCCAAACAGGGGAGGCGGACGATCCAGACAGACATAGCGCGGCAGCAGCTGGCCGTTCAGTTCCAGCGGCGTGAAGGGACCGGGCAGACCGAGATCCTCGCAGCACTGCTGCAGGGTCATCAGGTCGGTGATCGAACTGGTTTTCAGGGCATAGACGATGGGTCTGGCCGGATCCAGATTGAGTTCTGTGATGGGATTTTCCGGCAGGCTCTTGTGATTGACCAAGCCGCTGACCGGCCATTGCAAGATGGCTCTGGAAATCTTCTGTCCTAGGGACATGTGCGTCTGCTCTCCAAAAAAATGCGGCGTGAGCATAGCAAATCGACAGCCCCTTGTCGCCGAGAGGTACGATGAGTCGGCTGCGCAGGATCAAAACAGCAGTAAATGAGAGGTTGGTTGCGACAAATGTCAGCTGCGCCTTGCCTTGGCCACTGCACTGTATATACTGCCAGTGTGCTGTATAAAAAAACAGGTGCCAATTCTATGAAACCCCTTACCCCCCGCCAGGCCGAAGTGCTGGAGCTGATCAAGGTGAACATGAGCGAGACCGGTATGCCGCCGACTCGTGCCGAGATTGCCCAGAAGCTTGGTTTCAAGTCGGCCAATGCGGCCGAAGAACATCTGAAGGCCCTGGCCAAAAAAGGGGTCATCGAGATCATGCCGGGCACGTCCCGCGGCATTCGCCTGTTGCTCGAAGAGGAAGAGGTGCTGGAAGAGAGCGGCCTGCCGCTCATCGGCAAGGTGGCCGCCGGTGAACCCATCCTGGCTCAGGAGCATATCGAGAGCCACTATCAGGTTGATCCCGCTCTGTTCCATCCGCGCGCAGATTTTCTGCTGCGGGTACAGGGGATGAGCATGAAGAACATCGGCATTCTGGATGGCGATCTGCTGGCAGTGCACAAGACCCAGGAGGTGCGCAACGGTCAGGTAGTGGTCGCCCGTCTCGATGAGGATGTCACCGTCAAGCGCTTCCAGCGCAAGGGCAGCCAGGTATGGCTGCTGCCGGAGAATGAAGAGCTCTCCCCCATCGAGGTGGACCTCTCCTGCCAGCAGCTCACCATCGAGGGGCTGGCTGTCGGGGTGATCCGCAACGCCGACTGGATGTAATCATCTCCGCCAACGGCGTTTGCCACACGGCCTCCTTCGGGAGGCCGTGCTGTTTCTGGCGCACTTTCCCTGTCATATCAAACAGATCATCGGTGGCGGCATTTTTGTCCTGCGCGACCGGCTACCAATCATCCATTTCAGATATATGCTCAGATCAGTGCCCTGTCGCCGAGACAGGGCTTGGCACCTCCCTCTGACCATCACAATGCGTCGGTACGGGAGGGCCGGTAACAACGAGAATCGGGCAGTACACCTTCACGGGATATGAAGGGGGAGTGGGGAGATCCCTAGCCTTGTCAGGCAAAGGGGACCACTCTGTAGTCGTTGCAGATAGTCGTGACGGGCCTGTTCCCAGTTCAGGCCGACGAAGCAACATGACCTGTCGGTCAAGGAGGACTGGTATGGCATCAAGATCGCCATGGGATTCAGAGGCTGGGGCTGCGCCAGCGGAATCGTCAATCACCCGTTTCGTCAAAGGTAGCCGGATGACCTGGTTTTACGGTCTTTGGCTGCACCATCGTGGTTCGCACTGGACGCTCTGGCTGGGATGTCCGAAAGAGAAGGTGGTGCGTCTGGTGTTGCTGTTCAAGCGGGGCCATGGCGATCGCCAGGGGGAAGAGGGCTGGCTGGCCCCCGTGATTCCCATCGGCGTGCGGGCCATCGGCAAGATGTTGCAGCAGGGGCGTAACGCTCGCCCCTGAGCAGAAGAGACAAACAAATCCACCCATAACCGGCACCCAAGGGGGCCGGTTTTTTTATGGCCGCAACTGGCGATTAATTATGCCAAATGGTCGACTCCTGACAGGGCGTTGCACAAGGTTGAACCACCTTGGCGGCTCGCTGGGGTACAATGCCCCCCTCTTGTCCGGTCACTGCTGGCCATCTGCCTCGAACTGAAAGGGTCTCTTGTTATGATGAAGCTCCGCTATCCCCTGCTCTTTCTGCTGCTGACAGCCTGCCTGATCCTGGTGTTCTACGCCACGCAGCCAGAGCAGCCGGAACAGGCCGATTATTATCCGGCGGGGCGGGACATCAACGATTTCGCCTTTACCGATGCGGACAACCAGCCGTTCACTCCTGCCAACCTGAAGGGGCACTGGACTTTCCTGTTTGTCGGTTACACCTTCTGCCCCGATATCTGCCCCACCACGCTGGCAGATATGCGCTCCGTCTATGACCAGCTGAAGAAGATGGCGCCCGACAGTCAGGTAGTGTTTATCTCGGCGGACCCCCAGCGTGACGATATTCCCCGTCTCAAGACCTATACCGCCTTCTTCAATCCCGAGTTCAAGGCGGCCACCGCCCCCCACGACAAGCTGTTCCCGTTCGTGCGCAATCTGGGGCTGATCTACTCCATCGCCAATCAGGGGGAGAAGGATTACCTGATCGATCACTCCGCCTCCATCGTGCTCATCAATCCCAAGGGCAAGCTACAGGCGGTATTCCGCCCGCAGGTGGCGCCGGGTCAGGTACCACGGGTGCAGATGGCCACCATGCTCTCTGACTTCGCCCGCATCCTGAAGCTGGCAGGCCACTGAGCGTGACCCCAGCTGTTGCCCCCTGGTGGCGAGATCCCTCTCGCCACCGCGCTGTCTTTGCGCTCGCCCTGCCCATGGTTTTCTCCAATATCACCACCCCCTTGCTGGGGCTGGTGGACACCTGGGTGATCGGTCATCTCGGTCAGGCCTGGTTTCTGGGGGGCGTTTCGGTCGGCGCGACCCTGATCAACCTCATCTTCTGGCTGCTCGGCTTTTTGCGGATGTCGACCACCGGCCTGACGGCGCAGGCGCACGGCGCCGCCGACGGTCGTGCCCAGCTCGATACTCTGCTGCGGGCGCTGGGGCTGGCCATTGCTCTTGGCCTAGCGCTGCTGTTGTTGCTTTTCCCTCTGTTGCCACGACTGATCGCTCTAAGTGGCGGCTCGCCCGAGGTGCAGCTCTATGCGGGCCAATATGTGGCGGTGCGGATCTGGAGCGCCCCGGCGGCGCTTTGCAATCTGGTGGTCATGGGCTGGCTGTTGGGGATGCAGGATGCCCGCAGCCCCATGGTGATGCTGATCCTCACCAATCTGGTCAATATGGCGCTCGATGCCCTGTTTGTGCTCGGGCTCGGCTGGCAGGTGCGGGGTGTGGCGGCGGCCTCGGTCATGGCGGACTACTGCGCGCTGGCGGTCGGTATCTGGCTGGTACGCCGTCAGCTGCGGCAACTGGCGCCGACGGTGTGGCAGGATGGCTGGCAGCGCTGGCGGCAGCTTGCGCCCATGGTGCGGTTGCTCGGCCTCAACCGCGATATCTTCCTGCGCTCCCTCTGTTTGCAGCTCTGTTTCGCCTTCATGACTCTGCAAGGGGCACGGCTGGGGGATGTGGCGGTGGCCGCCAATGCGGTGCTGCTCAACTTCCTGATGCTCATCTCCTACGGACTCGATGGTTTTGCCTATGCGGTGGAGGCCATGGTAGGACGAGCCATCGGTCAGCGGGATCGGCAGACACTGCGGGAGGCCATCGTGCTCAATCTCGGCTGGGCCGCCCTGATTGCGACCGCATTTACCTTGGGGTTTGCCCTGCTGGGCAGTTGGCTGGTGGGGCAGATCACCGATATTCCGGCCGTGGTGGCGGAGGCAAATCGTCAGCTTCCCTGGCTGATCGCCATGCCCTTGCTGGCGGTCTGGTGCTTTCTGCTGGATGGTGTGTTCATCGGAGCGACCCGGGCGCGGGAGATGCGCAACAGCATGTTGCTGGCCGCGTTTGGCGGCTTCTTCCCGATCTGGTGGCTCTGTCAGTCGTGGGGCGTGGCCGCGCTATGGGCGGCGATGGCGGCGCTGATGGTGGGGCGCGGTCTGTCGCTGGGGGTCACTTGCTGGCGGCTGGAGCGCAGCGGGCATCTGCTCGACGCCCGCCACTGATCATCGGTGGCGCTTACATGGCACCGTCGTAGCCGAGCTGGCGCCAGCTCTCGTAGACAAAGACAGACACCGCGTTGGAGAGGTTCATGCTGCGGCTCTGGGGCACCATAGGGATGCGCAGCCGCTGCTCGAATGGCAGGCTCTCGATGATCTCGATGGGCAGGCCGCGACTCTCCGGGCCAAACAGCAGGGCATCGCCAAGGGCATATTGTGCTGCCGAGTGCGCGGTGCGCCCCTTGGTGGTGCAGGCAAACACCCGCTTGGGTGCCACGGCAGCCAGAAAAGCCTCATAGCTCGGCCAGCGCTTCACCTCGGCAAATTCGTGATAGTCGAGTCCCGCCCGCTTTACCCGCTTGTCATCCCACTCAAACCCCAGCGGCTCGATCAGATGGAGCCGGTAACCGGTATTGGCGCAGAGCCGGATGATATTGCCGGTGTTGGGCGGAATTTCCGGCTGGTAGAGGACGATATCGAGCATGACGAGCTCCTGCAAAGAGGTGTAAAGCCAAGAAGGGGCGCCAGCATACCCAGCGCCCGTCCGGATGGAAAGGATCAGGCGATGGGCAAGCGGATGGTGATGGTCAGCCCGGTCGGGTGATTGTTGCTGGCCGCAATGGTGCCGCCGTGGCGCTGTATTGCCTCCGAGGCGATGGCAAGCCCCAGCCCGGTGCCGCCAGTCTTGGCGTTGCGGGCATCATCGACCCGGAAGAAGGGCTGGAACAGCAGCGCCTGTTGCTCGTCAGGCACGCCGGGGCCGTCATCCCGAATGGTCATCACCCACTCCTGCCCCTCCCGATACCAGTCCACCTTGATGAACTCGCGGGCATATTTGAGGGCATTGCGCAGGGGGTTCTCCACGGCCCGGGCCAGCAGCTCGGGCCACATCTGGATCGACTCTGCGGGCAGCGGCGGCAGTCTGAGCTGTTTGCCGCTCTGATTCGCTTCGAACATGGCATCTTCGAGGATGGGTTCCAGCAGGTCGGCCAGCGGATGTACCACCGGCGCCTCCACATGCTGCTGCACCCGCGACAGATCCAGCAGATCGCCGATCAGCTTGTCCAGCCGTCCAATCTCCGATTCGATCCGCGCCAGCTCGGCGCTGTCACCCTGCTTGCGGCGGATCAGCGCCTGCGCCAGTTGCATCCGGGTGAGAGGACTGCGCAGCTCGTGGGAGATATCGGAAAGCAGCTGTTTCTGCTTCTGGATCATGCTCTTGAGCGTCTCCACCATGCGGCTGACGTTATCCGCCAGCTGGCCGATCTCGTCGCCCCGTCCCAGATTGGGGATCTGCACCTCCAGATTGCCAGCCGCCAACTGGGAGACCGACTTCTGCAGTTGCAGGATGGGGCGGGTCAGCCGCCAGGCGAGCAGCAGGCAGAGCGGGGTGCTGACCAGCATCGAGATGCCCAGAATGCGGATCGGGTGATCCAGTACCTGAATGAACAGGAACAGGTAGGGATTCTCGGCATTGAGGCCGAAATAGACGTGATAGCGATGGCCGTGGTGCTCCATCAGGAAGGGGCCGGCGATCGCCTTGCGATCCTCGTTGCCCAGCATGGGATTGGCCGGGTCGTCAGCATCCACCATAAAGCGCACCACGAACTTGCGCGGATGGGTGGTGGACTGGATCTGCCCCTTCTCGTCGCGCAGGTAGACGTTGTCCACCGGCAGCATGGCGATCTTGTCCATCGCCTTGGCCAGATCGAAATCCTGATTCGGCTCGGCGGCGTTGAGCAGGGCCCGCACGTTGTTCTGCATCCGCGCCACTTCGTGGGTCGGCAGCGGGATTTGGTT
Organism: Aeromonas sp. 11P; assembly: GCF_051920165.1. NCBI lineage: Bacteria > Pseudomonadati > Pseudomonadota > Gammaproteobacteria > Aeromonadales > Aeromonadaceae > Aeromonas > Aeromonas sp. 11P. The sequence goes on along the minus strand of NZ_JBQBDJ010000004.1, from coordinate 2,732,991 downwards.
GCGGGGATCCAGGGTCGGCAGGCTGATCACGGCGGCCAGCATCACCAGCAGCATGAACCAGAACCAGAGGAAGATGTGGGTCGAGATCCCGTTGAGGGAGCTGATGCGCTCTATTCTTGCTCTAGCCACAGGTAACCGCGCCCCCGTACGGTTTTGAAGCGGGGCTGGCCATCGGTGCGATCCGGCAGTTTCTTGCGCAGGTTGCTCAGGTGCATGTCGATGGCCCGATCGAAGGGTTCCAGCTTCTTGCCCAGCACCTGCTCGGAAAGGTGGCTCTTGCTGACGATCTGGCCGGGATTACGCAGCAGACACTCCAGCAGGCCAAACTCGGTGGCGGTCAGCTCCAGCAGTTGTTCGCCGCAGCGGGCCTGCTGCAGGCCGGGTTGCAGCACGATATCCATGAAGTGCACTTCGTCGGAGGAGTTGCCGCGCTGGGGCGGGGCGCTCTGGGTGCGGCGCAGGATGGCGCGCACGCGGGCCAGCAGCTCCCGATCATCGAACGGCTTGGCCAGATAGTCGTCGGCGCCAGCCTCCAGACCGTTGACCCGATCCTGGCTGTCACCGCGCGCGGTCAGCATCAGCACCGGGGTGTCGTGGGTCTTGCGCAGCTTGGTCAGCATGGCAAAGCCGTTGAGCCTGGGCATCATCACATCCAGCAACACCAGATCGAAGCTCTGCTCCGCCAGCCGTTGCAGCCCCTCTTCACCATCCTCGGCGACCGTGACCTGAAATCCCTCCAGGGTCAGAATTTCGGTGAGCAGTTGGGTCAATTCAAGATCGTCGTCGACCAGGAGTATTCTGTTCATCTGGTGTTATTCCGCAGATTTTCGCGCCAAACTGACGCCGGGGTCAGGGTATAATAAGTTTTTCATCGCCAGAGGAAAGCCGGTTTTGAGCCATCAACAATATTCCCGTTGGGTGACCTTTGCCAGCATAGCGGCGGTCACCACCGCTACCTTGCTGATCATCGGCAAACTGATCGCCTGGCTGATGACCGACTCGTCGACCCTGCTGGCGTCGCTTACCGACTCCTTCATGGATGTGAGTGCCTCCATCATCAACCTGCTGGCCATTCGCTATGCGCTGGCCCCCGCCGATGACGAGCACCGTTTCGGTCACGGCAAGGCGGAGTCGCTGGCGGGCCTCATCCAGTCGGCCTTTATCTCCGGCTCCGCCTTGCTGCTGGTGATGCACGGCATTTCATCCCTGCTCAATCAGGCGCCTATTCTGCGGCTGGAGGCGGGTCTCTGGGTCAGTGGCGGCTCCATCGTGCTGACCCTGCTGCTGGTCAGCTTCCAGAGTTTCGTTATTCGCAAGACCAACAGCGTGGCCATCAAGGCTGACATGCTGCACTACCGTTCCGATCTGCTGCTCAATGCCGGTGTCTTGTTGGCGCTGGTGCTGGCGGGGCAGGGGTGGTACTGGGCCGACGGCCTGTTTGCCATCCTGATCGGGCTATTCCTGCTGTGGGGGGCGGGACACATCGGCTACGAGTCGGTGCAGGCCCTGCTCGATCGTCAGTTGCCAGCGGAAGAACAAGCGAGAATAATGGCGCTCTGCTGTGCCGTAGAAGGTGTACACGGCGTACATGACCTGCGCACCCGTCAATCCGGGCCGACCCGATTCGTACAGTTGCATCTTGAACTGGATGATCAGATCCCCCTGGTCAAGGCCCATCAGATCGCCGATGAAGCCGAGCTGGCGGTACGCCAGGCATTCGAGCGGATGGATGTCATCATCCACATGGACCCCATCTCGGTGCTGACAAAAGAACAACAGAGCCCTCACCCAGAACAACAGTAGGCTGCAACATGGATGAACTGGTTGCCAAAACCTGGCACAAAATTCAGCAAGAAGCGGAGTGCATGGCGGCCCAGGAGCCGATGCTGGCCAGCTTCTTCCACTCCACCATTCTCAATCACAAGAATCTGCGTTCGGCCCTCAGCTTCCAGCTGGCCAACAAGCTCGACAGCGCCACCATGCCCGCCATCGCCCTGCGCGAGGTGATCGAGCTGGCCCTGCGCAGCGAGCCCGAGCTGCTGACGGTAGTGGCGGCCGACATCTGCGCCGTGCAGGAGCGCGATCCTGCGGTCGATCTCTTCTCCACCCCGCTGCTCTATCTCAAGGGGTTCCATGCCCTGCAGGGTTATCGGGTCGCCAACTGGCTGTGGCGTCAGGGGCGCCGCTCGCTGGCCCTTTATCTGCAAAACCAGATCTCGGTGGTGTTCGGGGTGGATGTGCACCCGGCCGCCCGCATCGGCAAGGGGATCATGTTCGACCACGCCACCGGCATAGTGGTGGGCGAGACGGCGGTGATTGAAGATGATGTCTCCATCCTGCAGAGCGTGACCCTCGGTGGTACCGGCAAGGAGAGCGGCGATCGCCATCCCAAGATCCGCGAAGGGGTGATGATAGGGGCGGGCGCCAAGGTGCTCGGCAATATCGAAGTGGGCGTGGGTGCCAAAATTGGCGCGGGCAGCGTGGTGATCAACCCGGTGCCGCCTCATACCACGGTCGCTGGCGTACCCGCCAAGATCGTCGGCCGTCCGGAGTGCGACAAGCCTTCACTGGATATGGATCAGTGTCTCTGATCTCCCGGCCGGAGTAGTCGATGGCCAAACGCTGGTCGGGTTATCTGATTTTGGGGATGTGGCTGCTCAACTTGCTGCATCTCTATCTGGGACTATCCCCCTGGCCAGCGGCCATGGCGGCCTGGGGGGCGTCACTGCTCACCTGGCCCTGGCTGGTGGGTGCCGCCAAGCGGCAGGCGCTGGCTCTTTATGGTGCCGCTCTGTTGCTGCTGATCTTCTCCTGGTGGCGGGGGGCGACCCTCACCGCCGGTGACTGGCTGCTGCCCAACATCAATATGCTCACCATGTTTGCCGCGGTGAGCACTCTCAACCTCGCCACCTCCGGCTTGCTGACCGGCACCACCTCCTGGACCGGGCGTAAAGGGCTGTGGAGCACCATGGCCAGCCTCAATCTGCTGGGGGCGGTCATCAACCTCTCGGTGCTGTTCATCATCGGCGATCGGCTGGAGCGCAACGGCACCCTGGAGCGGCGTCAGGTGATGGTGCTGAGCCGGATCTTCTGCGCCGCCGCCTTCTGGTCACCCTTCTTTGTCGCCATGGCGGTGGCGCTCACCTATGCGCCGGGTTTGCAGCTCTCCCATATTCTGCCGTTCGGGATCCTCGCCGCCTTGCTGGCGATGGGGCTGACCGCCTGGCAGGTGGAGCGGATCGGGGTGGCTGACTTTGCCGGTTATCCGCTGCGGCTGCAGACCCTGGGGTTGCCGGTCACGCTGGCGCTGCTGGTGCTCTTCATCAAGCAGATCTGGCCCCAGCTTGGCATTCTGGCGGTGATTGCGCTGGTGGCCCCGCTGCTGGCGCTGCTCTTTATGCCGAGGGCCGGGCGCAAGGCAGCCCTCAAGCGGCAGGTGGTGGAGCGCTTTCCCGCCATCGGCGGTCAGCTGGTGCTGTTTCTGGGGGCCGGTTTGCTGGCGGCGGGCATCAACAGTGCGCTGTCGGTAATCGATTTCGGCTCCGGTCACGGACTGCCGCTGTTCAACCACTTTGGCTGGCTTGAGGCATCCGTCACCCTGCTATTGATTCTGCTGGTGGCCATCGTCGGGGTGCATCCGCTCATCAGTATCTCCGGGCTGGCGCCGCTGCTCTGGCCGCTGGCGCCGGATCCCAGCCTGCTCGGCATGTGTTTCCTGCTGGGGTGGGGGCTTGCCACCGGCACCAGTCCGCTCTCCGGATCCAATCTGGCGCTGGCCTCCCGATACAACCTCAGTGCCGGGCTGATCCTGCGCTGGAACCTGCTTTATGGCCTGCTGATGTATGTCGTCGCCTGTCTGTTGCTGGGGGCTTATATCGCCTTGCATGGATAACGGCGGTTCCGTTGGAAGGGTGCAAATGATGCGCGGGTGGCGGGGCCTTTTACGCACGCTTCAGTGTGTTCTCGCGGCTCGGGCGCAGGATGCGAGAAAAATAGACGCATATTTAGACAATACATCTATGGAAGGCGCATTTTACAGCGCACTGGCTTGTTTGTGCCGATGCGCTCGGGGTATGCTGGCTTCACGCGCTTGAATCGCCCTCTGTGGGGCATCGCAATTGAACAAACAGGTATGCATATGTCACTAGAAGTCCTTGAGCAACTCGAATCCAAAGTACAATCCGCCGTCGACAACATCTCCCTGCTGAAGATGGAGCTGGACGAGCTGAAAGAGCAGAACAGCAAGCTGCAAGACGAGAACCATCAGCTGCGCAACGAGCACACTGCATGGCAGGAGCGTCTGCGTGCCCTGCTGGGCAAAATGGATCAGATGGGCGAAACCATCTAATTCATCGCCTTCAGGCAGAATTGAAAACGGGCCGCTCCATGAGCGGCCCGTCTGTTTTTGGCTGGCTGAGGATTATAGCGCCAGCAGCTGCTTGACTGTCTTCTCGATGCCGTCCGCCGCCTCAACAATATTGTTGGCCAGCATGTAGGCGGGGGTGGAGATCACCTTGCGCTCTTGATCCACCACAAACTCGTTGACCGGGCAGTTGAGATGGCTGCCACCCATCGCCTCGATGGCGTTGGCGGTGCCTTCGTCATGGCCGATGGTCGCCAGCGTCCCGGCACCATAGATCTGCGGGATCATGGCGGGCGCGATGCAGATATAGGCGGCCGGTTTGTTGGCGTTGGCAAAGCTCTGGCACGCTTTCAGCACATCGGGCTGGATCTGGCACTCGGCCCCTTTGATAGCGAAGTCACACAGGTTCTTGGCCGCGCCAAAGCCGCCGGGCACCAGCAGCGCGTCGTAATCGGCCGCATCCAGCTCGGCCACATTCTTGATCTGGCCACGGCAGATACGGGCCGCTTCGACCAACACGTTGCGGCTCTCTCCCTCGCTCACTTCACCGGTCAGGTGGTTGATGACATGGAGCTGCGCCACGTTCGGGGCGAAGCACTGGACGGCGGCTCCCTGACGGGCCAACGCCAGCAGGCTGATGACGGCCTCGTGGATTTCGGCCCCGTCAAAGACACCGCAGCCACTCAAAATCACGGCCACTTTTTTCATGGCAAACTCCTCGTTGTTGAAAATGTGAGCCAGGATGGATTGTTGTACTTTTGTATGGTTATCGCTCGCCCTCCGCTGGTCAAGTCATCTTGCTGTGCTAGGATTGTTTCGTTTTGGATCCTGCCGTACCTACTCCCTTAAATCTTTTTCCACATTGATCGAGATCATTCTAACTGTCTCACGATCGGTTTTTACGATCTCAATGCATTGTTTTTAATGGCTTTTTGTATTCTTATGCACAGTTTTATCACTGTGTGCTCTGATGCGCCCCATTTTTGAACACAGAGTTATCCACAGACTGAGTCCCTTTATCAGGCGCTGTGTACTGTTGCTGCGCCCCTTGGTGTGAGGGGGGCCCTGTGGCATCCTAGCGGCTGTTTATCTCTGGCAGGACGATTTCATGGCCCCTAGCAACCCCCTTATTCTGGTCGACGGCTCCTCTTATCTTTACCGCGCCTTCTTCGCCTCCCAGCAGGCTGATCTGCGCACATCGACCGGTTTGCCGAGCGGCGCCGTCCGTGTCATGGCCAACATGATGCGCAGCCTGCGCAAGCAATATCCTGACTGTCATGTGGCCGTGGTGTTTGATGCCAAGGGCAAGACCTTCCGCGATGACATCTATCCCGAGTACAAGGCGACCCGCGCCAGCATGCCGGACGATCTGCGCAGCCAGGTTGCCCCTATCCACCAGATGATCAAGGCGATGGGTTTCCCCTTCCTGATGGTAGAGGGGGTGGAGGCAGACGATGTGATCGGCACCCTGGCCCGCCAGGCGACCGAGAAGCAACTGCCGGTCCTGATCAGCACCGGTGACAAGGATATGGCGCAGCTGGTTTCCGACCATGTCACCCTGATCGACACCATGAAAGATGTGAAGACCGATCGGGAAGGGGTGATCGAGAAGTTTGGCGTACCGCCCGAGCTCATCATCGACTATCTGGCTCTGATGGGGGACAAGGTCGACAACATTCCCGGCATGACCGGCGTCGGTGAAAAGACTGCACTGGCCCTGCTGCAGGGGATTGGCAGTATCGACGAGATTGCCGCCAACCTCGACAAGGTAGCTGCGCTCGGCTTCCGTGGCTCCAAGGCGTTCGCCGACAAGTTCCGCGAGCAGGAGGAGCAGGTTCGTCTCTCCTATCGACTGGCGACCATCAAGACCGATGTCGAGCTGGAACAGAGTCTGGAAGAGCTGTTGCTCAAGCCGGTCGACAGGGAGTCCCTGCTGGCGGTCTATCGCGAATACGAGCTGCGCAACCTGATCAAGGAGCTGGAGTCCGGTGGTGAAGAGGGCAGCGAGAGCGCCGGACAGGATGAAGCTGGCGATGAGAGCACTGCTCCGGTTGCCGCCATCGAAACCGATTACCGTTGCATTCTGGACGAAGCCGAGCTTGACGGTTGGCTGGAACAGCTGAAAGCGGCACCGTTGTTTGCCTTCGATACCGAAACCACCAGTCTCGACTATATGGAGGCACGGATTGTTGGCGTCTCCTTCGCGGTTGAGCCGGGCAAGGCTGCTTATGTGCCGTTTGGCCACGACTATCTTGGGGCACCGGTACAGCTGAGCGAGGCCGTGGTGTTGGGCAAGCTCAAGCCGCTGCTGGAAGATCCGACCCGTCTCAAGGTGGGGCAGAATCTCAAGTACGATCGTAACGTGCTGCTCAACCACGACATCGATCTGCAGGGCATCGCTTACGACACCATGCTCGAGTCCTACGTGCTCAATTCCACCGCCAGCCGCCACGATATGGATTCGCTGGCCAAGCGTTATCTCGGAGTCGAGACCATCTCGTTTGAAGATATCGCGGGCAAAGGGGTGAAACAGCTCACCTTCAACCAGATCGAGCTGGAGCAGGCCGCTCCCTATGCGGCAGAAGATGCCGACATCACCCTGCGTCTTCATCAGGCGCTGTGGGGTCAGCTGGAGGCCGTGCCGGGCCTTGCCAGGGTATTCAGCGAGATCGAACTGCCCTTGCTGCCAGTGCTGGCGCGGATGGAGTTGCTCGGCACCACCATCGATCCCAAGTTGCTGCACCAGCAGAGTCAGGAGATCGAGCTGCGCTTGGCGGAGCTGGAGAAGCAGGCTCACGAGCTGGCTGGACAGGAGTTCAACCTCTCCTCGCCCAAGCAGCTGGGGGAGATCCTCTTCACCAAGCTGGGCCTGCCGATCATCAAAAAGACTCCGAAGGGTGCGCCGTCTACCGCAGAAGAGGTGCTGGCCGAGCTGGCGGAGACCTATGAGCTGCCGCAACTGCTGATGGAGCATCGTGGGCTGGCCAAACTCAAGTCCACCTACACCGACAAGCTGCCGCTGATGATCAAGCCCCGGACCGGGCGGGTACACACCTCCTATCATCAGGCGGTGGCGGCTACGGGCCGTTTGTCATCATCTGATCCCAACCTGCAGAACATCCCGGTGCGCAACGAGCAGGGGCGCCGGATCCGTCAGGCCTTCATTCCTAGCGCTGGCTACAAGCTGGTGGCGGCGGACTACTCCCAGATCGAGTTGCGCATCATGGCGCACCTCTCCGGTGACAAGGGGTTGCTGACTGCCTTTGCCGAGGGCAAGGACATCCACAAGGCGACCGCCGCCGAGGTATTCGGTGTAGCGCTCGATGCGGTCACCACCGACATGCGCCGCAGCGCTAAGGCGATCAACTTCGGCCTTATCTACGGCATGAGTGCCTTCGGTCTGGCCAAGCAGCTGGGGATCGGCCGCGCCGAAGCACAGAAGTACATGGATCTCTACTTCGAACGCTACCCGGGCGTGCTGGAGTATATGGAGCGCACCCGTCAGCAGGCGGAAGCCCAGGGGTATGTCGAGACCCTGTTTGGCCGTCGCCTCTATCTGCCGGATATCAAGTCCCGCAACGCCGGTCTGCGCAAGGCAGCTGAGCGGGCCGCCATCAACGCCCCCATG
>NZ_JBQBDJ010000004.1:2550000-2720000 GCF_051920165.1 Aeromonas sp. 11P | reverse complement strand
TGAAGGAACTAGGCAAAATAGAACCGTAACTTCGGGAGAAGGTTCGCTCTTGACAGTGAAGTCCCTTGCGGATGGAGCAGTTGGGAGTCGCAGTGACCAGATGGCTGGGACTGTTTATCAAAAACACAGCACTCTGCAAACACGAAAGTGGACGTATAGGGTGTGACACCTGCCCGGTGCCGGAAGGTTAATTGATGGGGTTAGCGCAAGCGAAGCTCTTGATCGAAGCCCCGGTAAACGGCGGCCGTAACTATAACGGTCCTAAGGTAGCGAAATTCCTTGTCGGGTAAGTTCCGACCTGCACGAATGGTGTAACCATGGCCATGCTGTCTCCACCCGAGACTCAGTGAAATCGAATTCGCCGTGAAGATGCGGTGTACCCGCGGCTAGACGGAAAGACCCCGTGAACCTTTACTACAGCTTGGCACTGAACATTGAACCTACATGTGTAGGATAGGTGGGAGGCTTTGAAGGCGTGACGCCAGTTGCGCTGGAGCCGTCCTTGAAATACCACCCTTGTATGTTTGATGTTCTAACGCAGGGCCCTGAATCGGGCTCGCGGACAGTGCCTGGTGGGTAGTTTGACTGGGGCGGTCTCCTCCCAAAGAGTAACGGAGGAGCACGAAGGTTGGCTAATCCTGGTCGGACATCAGGAGGTTAGTGCAATGGCATAAGCCAGCTTAACTGCGAGACGGACAGGTCGAGCAGGTACGAAAGTAGGTCATAGTGATCCGGTGGTTCTGAATGGAAGGGCCATCGCTCAACGGATAAAAGGTACTCCGGGGATAACAGGCTGATACCGCCCAAGAGTTCATATCGACGGCGGTGTTTGGCACCTCGATGTCGGCTCATCACATCCTGGGGCTGAAGTCGGTCCCAAGGGTATGGCTGTTCGCCATTTAAAGTGGTACGCGAGCTGGGTTCAGAACGTCGTGAGACAGTTCGGTCCCTATCTGCCGTGGGCGTTGGATGATTGAAGGGAGTTGCTCCTAGTACGAGAGGACCGGAGTGAACGAACCTCTGGTGTTCGGGTTGTCACGCCAGTGGCACTGCCCGGTAGCTAAGTTCGGAATCGATAACCGCTGAAAGCATCTAAGCGGGAAGCGAGCCCTGAGATGAGTCATCCCTGACCCCTTGAGGGTCCTAAAGGGCCGTTGGAGACCACAACGTTGATAGGTGGGGTGTGTAAGCGCAGCGATGTGTTGAGCTAACCCATACTAATTACCCGTGAGGCTTAACCATACAACACCCAAGAAGTGTTTCGAGCCTTGTAACGAATACGAAACTACTTACATCAGCTTTCACAGATTGAAGAATTTGCCTGGCGGCCATAGCGCCGTGGAACCACCTGATCCCATGCCGAACTCAGAAGTGAAACGCGGTAGCGCCGATGGTAGTGTGGCATTCGCCATGCGAGAGTAGGACACTGCCAGGCACCCAATTTCAAGATTACGCCCAGCGTGGTCTTTACCGGTTAGTGTGCTGATATGGCTCAGTCGGTAGAGCGCATCCTTGGTAAGGATGAGGTCCCCAGTTCGATTCTGGGTATCAGCACCATTTTCAAGTTAGTTTTAAAAGCTTTTGCCTGACGGCAATAGCGCCGTGGAACCACCTGATCCCATGCCGAACTCAGAAGTGAAACGCGGTAGCGCCGATGGTAGTGTGGCATTCGCCATGCGAGAGTAGGACACTGTCAGGCACCTATTTAGAAGAGGCCTCCCATTCGGGAGGCCTTTTTGCATTTCTGCTTTCCAAGAATCTGCCATCCCGACGGCATTTTAGTAAAAGTGCTGGGCTATCAAGGGATTGCCCGTTACTCTTTAGCCGTTACCGATTAACACGTGATGCTGCCAGCGAGGTATTGATGGCTACGTTGAAGGAAATTGCACAGGAAGCGGGGGTTTCTCTCGCCACGGTATCCCGGGTACTGAACGAGGATCCCAGCCTGAGCGTCAAGGAAGAGACCAAGCAGCGGATCTTCGAGATTGCCGAACGGCTGGAGTACAAGACCAGCAGCGCCCGCAAGGGGGTACACAAGAGCAAGCTGCACTTTCTGGTGGTCTATGCCTATCCCCAGAGTACCGAGGTCAACGACCCTTACTATCTCGCTATCCGTTATGGCATCGAGACCCAGAGTGCCCGCCTCAATATCGAACTGACCCATCTCTACAACTGCGGTGAAGGGCGCGAACTGAGCGCTGTGGATGGCATTCTGGTGGTCGGTACCCTCACAGCCGAGCGTCTCGTCCAGCTAAGGGCTTGTTCCAGTCAGCTGGTGTTTGTCGACTGCCGTTCACAGGGAGAGTTCGACTCGGTCGATGTGGATCTCGCTCTGATCAGCCAGCAGGTCGTCGACTACTTTATTGCGCAGGGGCACCAGCGCATCGGTTATATCGGTGGCCAGGATGAGAATCCGGACCTGCGTGAACTGGCTTTCCGCGATTATGGCCAGCGGCTGGGTGTGGTGCAGGAGAGCGATCTCTATCGTGGGGACTTCTCCAGCGCTTCCGGCTACCAGTTGGCGAAGGAGATGCTGGCTGGCGACTGGCCCAAGGCGCTGTTCGTCGCCTCCGACTCCATCGCCATTGGTGTGCTGCGTGCCATTCACGAGAAGGGACTGGCGATTCCCCAGCAGATCGAGCTTATCAGCGTCAACGATATCCCGACCGCCAAGTTCACCTTCCCGCCGCTCTCAACGGTGCGGATCCACTCCGAGTTGATGGGCACCCAGGGGGTCAATTTGCTGGTTGAGCGGCTGCGAGACGAGCGGGATATCCCGCTGAGGGTGCTCGTGCCGAGCAAGCTCACCCTGCGCGGTACTACCCGGTAGTTTTAGTAAAACATTCTGTCTTTTAGTCGCACCACCTTGCGGTGGTGCGACACATCTCCCTAGCAAACCTCTTTCCCATATCATCCAACAACTTCATATCATATTGTTTTATAGTTGATTTTATTGTGGTTCAGCCAGCTGCTATCAACATCCATGCCACTCATCCATATCTTGCCCTCCTTTATCTCCCGCTTCTGATCTCGCTCACAAAACCATCTGTTCATTGTGATCAGGTTAAAATTTTACCAATTCAAAGCTGATATTTAGTAAATGTTTATCTAGAGTTTACCCAGTCAAAGTTGCCTTGTTCCGGGAGGACATGTGAATAACTGGGAAAACGTCCAATTCGTTGGTGAAAACAGGCTGGCCCCGCGCGCCTACTTCTTCTCTTATGCCGCCCACGGGCTGGCGGTCACCATGCAGCGCGAGCTGAGCCGCCGTTTTCTGAGCCTTGGCGGCCAGTGGCAGTTCCACTACTTCGACCACCCCCTGCAGGTGCCGGAGGCCTTCTATCACAGCCCCATGAGCGAGTGGGGCCAGATCACCGTGCCCAACATGTGGCAGATGGAAGGGCACGGCCAGCTGCAGTACACCGACGAGGGTTTTCCCTTTCCCATCGACGTGCCCTTCGTGCCGACCAACAACCCCACCGGTGCCTATCAGCGAAGCTTCACACTGAGCCCGGCCTGGGATGGCGAGCAGGTGATCATCAAGTTTGACGGGGTGGAGACCTACTTCGAGGTCTATGTGAACGGCCACTATGTCGGCTTCAGCAAGGGGAGCCGTCTCACCGCCGAGTTCGATATCAGCGCCTACGCCAACATTGGCGAGAACCTGCTGTCGGTGCGGGTGATGCAGTGGGCTGACTCCACTTATATCGAAGATCAGGACATGTGGTGGATGGCGGGCATCTTCCGCGACGTCTACCTGGTGGGCAAACCGGCCGCCCATGTGCAGGACTTCTTCATCCGCACCGCGCTGGCTGATGACAATCAAAGCGCCACCCTGAGCTGCGATATCCAGTTGGAAAATCTGGGGGCGCCCGCCCGTGATCACCGTCTGGTCTGGTCGCTGCTGGATCAGGGCAGTGAGATCGCCAGCGGCTCCCTCGACCATCTCGCCATCGACGGCAAGTGTGATTGCCGCTTCACGCTGGATCTGGCCCACCCCCATCTGTGGAGTGCCGAAGATCCTTACCTCTATCAGCTGCAACTCTCCCTCTACAACGGGCAGGGCGAGCTGCTGGAAGTGATCCCGCAGCGGGTCGGGGTGCGTGAAATCAAGGTCAAGGATGGCCTCTTCTACGTCAACGGCCACTACCTCAAGCTGCACGGGGTGAACCGCCACGACAACGACCATCTCAAGAGCCGTGCGGTCGGCATGGATCGTGTTGAACGCGATATCGTGCTGATGAAGCAGCACAACCTCAACTCGGTACGTACCGCCCACTACCCGAACGATCCTCGCTTCTACGAGCTGTGCGACCAGTACGGTCTGTTCGTGATGGCGGAGACTGACGTGGAGACCCACGGTTTTGCCAACGTCGGCGATCTCAGCCGCATCACCGACGATCCCTTCTGGGAGCCGGTGTTCGTGGATCGCATCGAGCGCCATGTGCACGCCCAGAAGAACCACCCCTCCATCATCATCTGGTCGCTCGGCAACGAGTCCGGCTACGGCTGCAACATCAGAGCCATGTACCAGCGCTGCAAGGCGATCGACCCGACCCGGCTGGTGCACTACGAAGAGGATCGCGATGCCGAGGTGGTGGATGTGGTCAGTACCATGTATTCCCGCGTCTCCCAGATGAATTGCTTTGGCGAGTTCCCGATGGAGAAGCCACGCATCCTCTGCGAATACGCCCACGCCATGGGCAACGGCCCGGGTGGTCTTAGCGAATACCAGCAGGTGTTTGACCGCCATCCCCACATTCAGGGCCACTACATCTGGGAGTGGTGCGATCACGGCATTCTGGATCAGGACGAGCAGGGCCGCCCGGTCTACAAGTACGGTGGCGACTACGGCGACTACCCCAACAACTACAACTTCTGCATGGATGGCCTCATCTATCCAGATCAGACCCCGGGGCCTGGCCTGCGCGAATACAAGCAGGTGATCTGCCCGGTCAAGGTGCGGGCGCTGGATCTGGCGAGCGGCAAGCTGGTGGTGGAAAACCGCTACTGGTTCTCCACTCTCGACGATATCCGCCTGCTGGTCGAAGTGAAGGCCGAGGGCGAGCTGCTGGCCAGCCAGCAAATCCGGCTGGAAGGGGTTGCCCCCGGTGCCACCACAGAGCTGCAACTCGAGCTGCCCTCTTTAGATGGGCGGGAAACCTTCGTCCAGCTGCGGGTCATCAAGGCCACCGCCACCCGCTACAGCGCGGCGGAGCACGAGCTTGGCCAGTACCAGTTCCAGCTGAAAGAGTTGACTCGCCAGCTGCAGCCCTTTGCCAATCCCAACGCCACTGCGTTGCAGATCGCCGACGAGCGCCTCTCGCTGACCCTGAGTGGCAGCGGCTTTGCCCTGCGCTTCTCACGCCTCGACGGCAAGCTGGTGAGCTGGCAGCAGGATGGCAATGAGCTGATTGAGCGCTCGCCGCGCCTCACCTTCTTCAAGCCGATGATCGACAACCACAAGCAGGAGTACGAGAGTCTGTGGCACCCGAATCACCTGCAGATCATGCAGGAGCACTTCCGCACTCTGAGCTGGCGTCAGCTGGGCGAGGCAGTCGAGGTGACGGTGGAAAGCCTGATCGCGCCGCCGGTGTTCGACTTCGGTATGCGCTGCCGCTACGTCTACACCCTGAGCCCGAACGGTCAGCTACATGTGGCGCTCTCTGGCCAGCCCTACGGCGGCTATGACGACATCATCCCCAAGATCGGCTTCGAGCTGGGCATTCGTCAGGATCTCGACCGGGTGCACTACTACGGCATGGGGCCGGGCGAAAACTATCAGGACAGCCGCCAGAGCAACTGGATCGACAGCTTCCAGAGCACAGTCAGCGAGATGTGGGAGCACTACCCCTTCCCGCAGGACAACGGCAACCGCCAGCAGGTGCGCTGGGCGACCCTGACCAACCGTCACGGCGCCGGTCTCTACGTGCGACCCGATGCCCCCATCAACCTGAGCGTCTGGCCCTACAGCTGGGAGCATATCCATGCGGCGCAGCACATCAACGAGCTGGAGCCCTGCGGTTATCTCACCCTCAATCTGGATCACAAGGTGCTGGGGCTGGGCTCCAACTCCTGGGGCTCCGAGGTGCTTGACTCCTGGCGGGTGCGCTTCGAGCCATTCAGCTTCGGCCTGACCCTGCTGCCCATCGCCCGTGGCAACCTCAATCCGGCTGCGCTGGCCGGGCTCGATCTCACCATCAACGGCGGGAGGAGCCTCGCATGATCACCCTGGACAACCTGACCCTGTTCAAAAACATCTACCGGGAAGGCAAGAAGTGGGGCCGCTGCGTGGAGGCCATCAACAACCTGCCGAACCTCAAACCCGGCATCTGCCACTCCATCGGTGACTCCCTCACCTATCGCTTGCAGGAGGGAGCCAGCCCGGCCACCTCCCTGTTCGAGGGGCAGCGCCGCTACTTCGACGTTCACTACTACCTGGAAGGGGCAGAGACGGTGGAGTGGGCCCTCAAGTCGGAGCTGGGGGTCGAGCAGGTGTATGACGACACCACCGACCGCGAGTGGCTGGCCGGCGAGGTGCGTGCGTGCCAGAAAGTCGGCAACGGTCAGGTGGTGATCTTCGAGAACGACGAGGCCTACCGCTTCGTCGGCGATGCGCCGGTGCGCAAGGTGATCATCAAGGTCACCGTCGAAGGCGGCTACTTCAAGAACAAATAACAAGCCGCCGGTTCTGCACTGATAAAAGCCGGAAGGGCGGGGTTCACCCTACAACCCATGCCCCGCCCTTTCGCTAGATAACTACAGGTCTGGAGATGCACCATGTCTGATTCCAAACGCAACACGATAGGCAAGTTTGGTCTGCTGTCGCTCACCTTCGCGGCGGTATTCAGCTTCAACAACGTCATCAACAACAACATCGAGATCGGTCTGGCCTCGGCCCCGATGTTCTTTCTGGCCACCATTTTCTACTTCATTCCGTTCTGCCTGATCATTGCGGAATTTGTGTCACTGAACAAAAACTCCGAAGCGGGGGTGTATGCCTGGGTGAAGAGCTCCCTCGGCGGTCGCTGGGCCTTTATCTCCGCCTACACCTACTGGTTCGTGAACCTCTTCTTCTTCACCTCGCTGCTGCCGCGGGTTATCGCCTACGCCTCCTATGCCTTCCTCGGCTACGAGTACATTCTCACTCCGGTGGCGACCACGGCCTTGAGCATGGTGCTGTTTGCCTTTGCCACCTACGTTTCCACCAACGGCGCCAAGATGCTTGGCCCCATCACCTCGGTGACCTCGTCCCTGATGCTGCTGCTAACCCTCTCCTACATCCTGCTGGCAGGTGCGGCACTGGTGGGCGGCGTACAGCCGGCCGACCCCATCACGGTAGAGGCCATGGTTCCCGATTTCAGCTGGGCCTTCCTCGGCATCACCACCTGGATCTTTATGGCAGCCGGTGGCGCCGAGTCGGTGGCGGTCTACGTCAATGACGTGAAAGGGGGCTCCAAGTCATTCGTGAAGGTGATCATCATCGCCGGGATCTTTATCGGCGTGCTCTACTCCATCGCCTCGCTGTTGATCAACGTGTTCGTACCGAGCGGCACCCTGAAATATACCGGCGGCTCGGTGCAGGTGTTCGGGGCTGGCTGCCTACTTCGGTTTGCCGGAGATCCTGATGAACCGCTTCGTCGGGCTGGTCTCCTTCACCGCCATGTTCGGCTCCCTGCTGATGTGGACCGCTACCCCGGTGAAGATCTTCTTCTCCGAGATCCCGGCCGGTATCTTCGGCAAGAAAACCGTCGAGCTGAACGAAAACGGCGTGCCCGCCCGTGCAGCCTGGATCCAGTACCTCATCGTGCTGCCGCTGATGGTGATCCCGACTCTGGGTTCCAACACAGCGCAGGATCTGATGAACACCGTCATCAACATGACCGCCGCCGCTTCCATGCTGCCGCCGCTGTTCATCATGCTGGCCTACCTCAATCTGCGCCTGAAACTCGACCACCTGCCGCGGGAGTTCAAGATGGGTTCGCGTACCACCGGCATCGCCGTGGTCTCGGTGCTGATCGCCATCTTCTCGGTGGGCTTCCTCGCCTCCACCTTCCCGACCGGCGCCGACATCATGACCATCATCTTCTACAACGTCGGCGGGATCGTGATTTTCCTCGGCTTCGCTTGGTGGAAATACAACAGATACGAGGCCTCCCTCAGTACCGAAGCGCGTGCCAAAGAGGCCCAGCCGACAGCGCAGGTTGCCATGCAGGCACCATAAACACAGCATTTACTCCCAATCAAACCGGGTGGCCGTTGGCCACCCGCAAACCGTTGAACCAGAAAAGGAAAAGAGCATGAGCGAGACGATCGAGTTTGCCGAATTCAAACGGGTCGAGATGAAGGTGGGCAAGGTGTTGGAGGTGGTGCGCCACCCCGGTGCCGACAAACTCTACATCGTCCAGATCGACGTGGGTGGCGAGCGGCCGCTGCAGACCGTCACCAGTCTGGTGCCTTACTACAGCGAAGAGGAGCTGATGGGCAGCGAGGTGGTGGTGCTGACCAACCTCAAGCCGACCAAGATGCGCGGTGAGCGATCCGAGTGCATGTTGCTGTGCGCCGAGACCCCGGACGAGAGCCAGAGTGTGCTGTTGCAACCGCGGGTGCCGATGGCGCCGGGCACTCCGATCGTCTGAATGGTATTGCGAGCCGGTGCGGGAGACGGTACCGGTTCAGCAACGAGGCCGTGCACGCGGCCCGATCATAACAAGAGAGTAAAGCGCGGGGCCGACAGACCCTTGCCGAACACATCACAGAGTCACTGCGCTCCCCACCGGGAGCGCGAGTCCACTGGAGGACACCATGTCTGAATCCGTACGCGGCACCATAGGCAAGTTTGCCTTGTTGTCGATGACCTTTGCCGCCGTGTTCAACGTGCGCAACATCGTCAACAACAACATCGAGCTGGGGCTCAGCTCCGCCCCCATCTTCCTGCTGGCGACCATCGTCTACTTCATCCCGTTCGTCTTCATCATCGCCGAGTTCGTCTCGGCCAACAAAAACTCCGAGTCGGGGATGTACGACTGGCTGAAAAAACCGCTCGGCACCCGGATGGCCTATCTGGGCTCTTTTCTCTACTGGTTCGTGAACCTGTTCTGGTTCGTCTCATTGCTGCCCAACGTCATCGCCTACGCCTCCTACGCCATGCTGGGCTATGAGTACAGCTTCTCACCCATGGTCACCTCGATCATCTCCATCGTGCTGTTTGCAGCGGCGACCCACATCTCCACCAAGGGAGCGAGCTGGCTCGGCAAGATTGCCGAGATCGTGGCCTACGGTGTGTTTGCCCTGTTCGCCATCTATGTGCTGGGCGCCCTCATGGCCCTGAGTGGCGATCATGTGCCGGCCCAGCCCATCACGCTGGAGGCGATGACCCCTACCGTCAACTGGGCGACGCTGGGCATCATGTGCTGGATCTTCCAGGCGGCGGGCGGTGCCGAGACCGCAGCGGCCTACCTCAATGATGTGAAGGGGGGCCAGAAGTCCTTCATCAAGGTGATCATCAGTGCCGGTATCGTCATCGGTGCCATGTATGCGGTCGGTTCCCTGCTGGTGAACGTGTTCGTGCCGCGCGAGAGCCTCACTTATGCCGGCGGCATGGTGGAGATCTTCACCGGCATGGCGCAGTATTTCGGGCTTTCCGAGGCGCTGGTGGGCCGCTTCGTCGGCGTGGTGCTGTTCATCGCCATGTTCGGCTCCATGATGATGTGGACCTCGGCGCCGGTGAAGATCCACTTCTCCGAGATCCCGCAGGGGGTTTACGGCGAGAAGACCACCCAGCTCAACGAGCACGGCGTGCCGGTGCGCGCCGCCTGGTGGCAGTTTGTCTTCGTGTTCGCGATGCTGGTGGTCAACGGCTTCGGCTCCGAGTCGGTGCAGCAGATGATGAACACCGCCATCAACCTCACCGCCGGCACCGCCATGTTGCCGCCGATCTTCATCATGGTGGCCTACTTCGTGTTCCGCTGGAAACATGACGACACCCCGCGCGACTTCCGTATGGGGTCGCGCAAGTTCGGGATGGGCGTGGTGTCGGTGCTGATCGCCATCTTCGTGGTGAGCATGAGTGCCTCCGCCTTCCCGGCCGGGGTGGATCTGGTGCGCGCCTTCTTCATCAACGTCTTTATGACCGCGGTCTTCTCGGCGCTGGCCTACTGGTGGATCTCCCGCTTCGAGAAGCGGCAGGCCCGCAAGCTCGGCGGCAATGAGAAGAAAACCGGCAACGGCAAGCTGGTCAGCCAGCGCTGATCGGCTGGGTGAAAAAGCGGAACGGGCGGCCTTGGTCGCCCGTTTTTTTATCCATTTTTAGCCGTTGGGTAGCTGTCACAGCCGGTTTATCGTCAACTTTTGCTGCGCAATATGGCGAATGCGTTAAGCATTGATGAACAATTATTCGCCGCTCAACTTTGCGCCTCTCCGTTATCGGGGTAAGCTGGAGGTTCGTTTTAGCGGGAGGTGCCAGACATCTCCCGCTCTGTTTCTTGTCCTCCCCAATCCTGACTGTCGCCACGGCAGCAGGATGCCCTTCTGATGGAGACCTTTCGTGCGTCTGGATCCCTTTACTGTTGTGCTGATTGCGGTGGTCACCCTGGCCTCTCTCTTTCCCTGCGAGGGGCAGGTGGCTGTCTGGTTCGGTCTGCTGACCAAGCTGGCGGTGGCGCTCTTGTTCTTCATGCATGGCGCCAAGTTGTCGCGCCAGAACCTGTTGGCGGGCCTCGGTCACTGGCGGCTCCATCTGGTGGTGATGCTCAGCACCTTCGTGCTCTTTCCGCTGCTCGGGCTGCTGCTCACCCCGCTGGTACCAGGCTGGCTGAGCCCGGCCATCTACCTCGGCTTCCTCTATCTCTGCGCCCTGCCAGCCACCGTGCAGTCGGCCATCGCCTTTACCTCGATGGCGGGGGGCAATGTGTCGGCGGCGGTGTGCAGCGCCTCGGCCTCCAGCATCCTCGGCATCTTCCTCTCGCCGGTGCTGGTGGGGATGATGATCCATGTGCAGGGGGAGGGGATCGACACCTGGCACTCCATCCAGTCCATCATGATGCAGCTGATGCTGCCGTTTGTGGTGGGCCACCTGTCGCGCCCGCTCATTGGTCGCTGGGTCGATAGCCACCGTCCGCTCATCGGCAAGCTGGATCAGAGCTCCATCCTGCTGGTGGTCTACGTCGCCTTCAGCGAGGCGGTGGTGCAGGGTATTTGGCATCAGGTAGGTTGGTACGATCTGGCCAGTATCGTGCTGCTGAGCTGCGTCTTGCTGACGCTGGTGCTCTGCTGGAACGTCTGGATCAGCCGTCGCCTCGGCTTCAACAAGGCAGACGAGATCACCATCGTCTTCTGCGGCTCCAAGAAGAGCCTCGCCAACGGGGTGCCGATGGCCAACGTCATGTTCCCGGCCGCCAGCGTCGGGGTGATGGTGCTGCCGCTGATGATCTTCCACCAGATCCAGCTGATGGTCTGCGCCGTGCTGGCCCGCCGCTATCACGAGCAGGGGCATTGATACTCGCGCCGTTTTTACTGCCATAAAAAGAGGGAGGCCCGTTGGCCTCCCTCTTTTTATCTATAAGCCGACCGGCGGATTAGCGTTTGCGCCAGACGGTGAGCTGCGCCACCGTGTGCTGGTATTTGCGGGCTGTCTCGCGGATGACGAAGGGCACATCCCGCGGCGGGCAGTGCTCCTCGAACTCCGCCGCCAGCAGCCGTTGCAGCGCCTGATAGGTGGTGAGCGCCTCGCCGTTTTCACGAATGCCACCGAGCCAGTTGGCGGGCGGGGTATATTCCGCCAGCCAGGTGTAGGGGCTGGTGAGCACCAGCAGGCCACCGCTGCGCAGCCGGGGGGCGATATCCCGCAGGAAGCGGGCGGGCTCCCGCAGCCGGTCGATCAGGTTGGAGGCGAGCACCAGATCATAGTGGTCATATTTGGGCTTGAGGTTGCAGGCATCCCCCTGACTGAAGTGGATGCGCTCAGCCTGGCTCGCCCCCAGCCCGTGGCTCGACAGGCGCGCCTCGCAATACTCCACCAGTTCACCCTCCAGCGGAATGGCGTAGCGGAAACTGTCCTGACTGGCGAGGGCCAGCGCCACATCGATGAAGCGGGCCGAGTAGTCCACCCCGTCCACATGCTGGAAGTGGCGGGCCAGTTCGAAGCTGGCGCGGCCGGTGGCACAGCCGATATCCAGCGCCCGCTGGTGGTTGCTGCAGAGCTCGCCAGCAAGATCAGCAAGCGTCTTGGCGTAGTTGGCTACCCCGAAGTGGCTCGGGCCGTACTGGAAGTCGAGGTACTGAGCGACCAGCGTGTCGGTTTCATAGGGATTCACGATAACGGGTTCCTGATAACGGGAGACCAGATAGCGGAAGCCCGCATGCTGGAAGAAGTGACGCCGGAAGGCGTAACGGGATGATTTGAGCGCTTCGTTACCCGTGCTGATCCAGCTGCCGCCCTTGATCAGGGTATGTTTGCCATCAAAGGTGGGGGTGGAGAAGTCGTCGTAGAGCGGGTGGATTTTAAAGCCGTCGAAGCCATCGATGGCTGTGCTGGTCCACTGCCAGACATTGCCCACCAGATCGAAGAACTCCCCTTGCGGGCAGGCATCCACCGGGCAGGAGGAGGCGAAACGGGCCAGATTGATATTGCCGGGGGCCTCCGTCCAGTCCGGCTGATCGCCGGGTAGCCACTCGCGCAGCAGCATCCATTCCGCCTCGCTCGGCAGCTGGATGGGGAGTCCGGTCCGGGCCGCCTTCCAGCGACAGAAGGCAGCCGCCTCCAGCTGATTCACCTCCACCGGCCAGTCCCAGGGCATGGCGACCTGCGCGGTCATCAGCCGCAACTGCAATTGCCCGGGCTCGGCGGGGTCACCCACCCAGAAGGTGGGCATCTGCGCCTTGGCGTACTGGCACCAGCTCCACCCCTCCTCATCCCACCACTGTTGCTGGCCATAGCCCCCCGCCTGGACGAAGGCGAGGTACTCGGCGTTGCTCACCAGCATGCGGCTGGCCTGAAACGGGGCCAGCTCGATCTGGCGCTCGCCATATTCGTTGTCCCAGCCGTAGGTGGCGTCCTGCTTGCCAAGGCGCACCTTGCCGCCAGCCACCGGCAGGAGACTGTTTGCTGGCACCTGATCAATGCGGTGGCGTGCTTCGGGGCAGGCGGGCCAATATGGCTGTGGCCGCACCCAGGCGAGTGGCAACTGGCGGATCAGCACGCTGGAGGTCTCGAGGTGGATGCGCTCGTGCTCTATCCCCATCAGGATCACCCAGGCCGGGCTCTGCCAGTCGATGGGCAGGGTGAGCGGCATCTGGCGGATGAAATCGCACACCAGCGAACGGACTTTGGCCCGATAGCTGCGTAGCTCGCTGACTTTGGGCCAGTCGTAGTGGGTCTCGTCGAGATCATCCCAGCTCATCTCGTCCACCCCGATGGCGACCATGGCCTCGATGCGGGCATCCAGCCGCTGATCGATCAGGCGTGCCGCCAGCAGCTTGTTGATAAAGAAGGCGGCGGTGTGGCCGTAGTAGAAGATGAGCGGGTGGCGTAGCGGGATCGCCTTGTTGAACCAGGCCCGCTCATCGGCCAGACAGTCGAACAGTGAGTCGTAGAGATCGAAGGTCTGGCAGAAGTAGGCGAGCAGCTCGCGCCGTTTCTGCTCGGGATCCCTGCCGGTCAGCAACGGGGTGCGAGTCGGTTCCGGCAGACCGGTGGCGGTGGCATAGAGAGGGCTTGCTTGGATCACGCTCTGACTCCTTGTTGGCAGTGAAGACTGACAAGACAGTGGTAATGACATTACCGCAATGGAGAGCTTGGTACGCACGAAGTACCACTATTGGCTCAACAGACCGGCAGGGCAATTAAAAACTTCCACGGGCTGTCAGCATAGTGACCGACAGGGTGACCCGCCAATCAGCCACAATCATATCCGTTCGAGAATGGTTATTTTCACCAAAATATGGTCTAAATGGCTCTCTAAATTTTTCTGTCTGTTCTGGTGTAAATGGTTATTTCCTTTTGAATCATCATGTTAATTTTTGGCTCACGCTTTGCAGAGCATGAAAACCAATTGGCCCGGGATGGCCAACACATAAGGAGGAGAGTAGCGATGAAATGGATGATGGTTGTCATGTTGATGGCAGGGATCAGTGGTTGTCACTGGCTGGATCAGACCAGAGTGACCGGAACGGGGGCTGTGGTCGAGCGCCAGCAGGCGCTTGGTGACGGGGTGACCCGGGTGCTGGCGGGGGTGCCTGCCACCCTCCATCTGGTTGCGGGGGAGCCGCGCGGTATCCTGATCAAGGGGCAGGAGAACCTGCTGCCCTATCTGGTACTGACCGAGAGCGGCGACCAGCTGGAGATCGAGGTGAAGGAGGGTTACCGGCTCGATCCTACCGAGCCGCTGGAGCTGACCATCACCTTGCCGGTGCTGAACGAACTGGCATTGGCCGGGACCGGCAACGGCGATCTGAGCGGCTTCAAGGGCGATGAGCTGGTGCTGTCGGTGGCCGGTACCGGTGACATCGTCGCCAGTCAGCTGGAGCTGAAACGGCTGGAAGGGAATATCGCTGGCACCGGCAGTCTGGAGCTGGGCAGCGGTTCGGCACAGGCCATCGAGCTGAACATTGCCGGTGCTGGCGATGTGCTCGGGAGCGAGATGCGCGGCAACGAGGTAGAGGTCAATATCGCCGGCAGCGGTGATGTGGCGGTGCGGGCGCAGGAGACGCTGAAAGTCGGCATCGCCGGCTCAGGCAACATCGCCTACTGGGGCGATCCCAAGGTGGAGCAGCAGATCGCAGGCTCCGGCGGCGTGACCCGAGCGGGCAGCTGATATCAACCGATCACCACAACTGAAACAGGCCCATCACGGGCCTGTTTTGATCAGAGGTGGCGGGCGTGAAAGCGCAGGTGCACCTCGATAAAGCTCGCCACGAAGTAGTAGCTGTGGTCATAGCCCTCATGGCGGTTGAGCTCGAGCGGCCACCCCTTGCTGGCGGCCACTTCGGCCAGCGCATCGATATGCAACTGCTCGGCGAGGAAGGGATCATCCAGCCCCACATCTACCAAGGTTGGCAGCGGCGTGACCGGCTGGTGGCGCAGCAGCTGGCAGGCATCCCACTCCTGCCACAGCAGAGGATTGCTGCCGAGATACGCCCCGAGCGCCTTCTGGCCCCAGGGGCAGCGGCTCGGGTGACAGATCGGGCTGAACGCCGAGACCGAGCGGTAGCGACCGGGCTCCCGCAACGCGGCGATCAGCGCACCGTGACCGCCCATGGAGTGGCCACTGATGGCGCGTCGGGTCGAGACCGGGAAGTGGGTCTCTATCAAGTCAGGCAGCTCGCGGGTGACGTAGTCATACATCTGGTAGTGAGCCTGCCAGGGGCTCTGGCTGGCATTGACGTAAAAGCCTGCTCCCATGCCGAGGTCATAACCGGGATCGTTCGCTACGCCGTCGCCGCGGGGGCTGGTGTCCGGCGCCACCAGGGCGATGCCAAGCTCGGCGGCGATACGCTGGGCGCCCGCCTTCTGCATAA
Organism: Aeromonas sp. 11P; assembly: GCF_051920165.1. Lineage (NCBI taxonomy): Bacteria > Pseudomonadati > Pseudomonadota > Gammaproteobacteria > Aeromonadales > Aeromonadaceae > Aeromonas > Aeromonas sp. 11P. The sequence continues at coordinate 2,704,484 of NZ_JBQBDJ010000004.1, read as the reverse complement.
AGTTCTCATCGGTGCAGGTGAGGCCGCTGAGCCAGTAGAGCACGGGCACCTTCTGGCCGGTGAGGGCCTGAGGCGGCAGATAGATGGCAAAATTCATCTCGCAGCCGAGCACGCTGGCGCTGTGGCGATAGCGCTTGTGCCAGCCGCCGAAGCTCTTGTTGCTGCTGATAATCTCCAGATTCATCGAAGGACTCCTGCACCCCGCCCACGATAGCGGGCGGGGCGATCATGCTCAGTAGTGGATGACGGTGCGGATGCTTTTGCCTTCGTGCATCAGATCGAATGCCTCGTTGATCTGCTCAAGCGGCATGGTGTGGGTGATGAAGTCATCGAGGCGGAACTCGCCCTGCATGTAGCGCTGCACATAGCTCGGCAGTTCGCTGCGACCGCGTACCCCGCCGAAGGCGCTGCCGCGCCAGACCCGACCGGTCACCAGCTGGAACGGACGGGTGCTGATCTCCTGACCCGCTCCGGCGACGCCGATGATGACCGACTCGCCCCAACCCTTGTGGCAGCACTCCAGCGCCGCGCGCATCACCTTGACGTTGCCGATGCACTCGAACGAGAAGTCGACGCCGCCGTCGGTGAGCTCGACGATCACCTCCTGGATGGGCTTGTCATAGTCGTTCGGGTTGATGCAGTCGGTGGCGCCCAGCTTGCGGGCCAGTTCGAACTTGCTCTCGTTGATGTCGATGGCGATGATGCGGCCGGCCTTGGCCAGACGGGCGCCGATGACCGCCGAGAGGCCGATGCCACCCAGCCCGAAGATGGCGACGCTCTCACCCTCTTTCACCTTGGCGGTGTTCATCACGGCGCCGATGCCGGTGGTGACGCCGCAGCCCAGCAGACAGACCTCTTCCAGCGGGGCGGCCGGATCCACCTTGGCGATGGAGATTTCGGGCAGTACCGTGTATTCGCTGAAGGTGGAGGTGCCCATGTAGTGGTAGATGGGCTGGCCGTCCTTGGAGAAGCGGGTGGTGCCGTCCGGCATCAGCCCCTTGCCCTGGGTGGCGCGGATCTTCTGGCACAGGTTGGTCTTGCCGGATTTGCAGAACTTGCACTCGCCGCACTCGGGGTGTAGAGCGGGATCACGTGATCGCCCACCTTGACGCTGGTGACCCCTTCGCCGACCGATTCGACAATGCCGCCCCCCTCGTGACCGAGAATGCAGGGGAAGACTCCTTCCGGATCCTCACCGGAGAGGGTGAAGGCATCGGTGTGGCAGACACCGGTGGCGACGATGCGTACCCGCACCTCGCCCGCTTGCGGCGGCATGACCTCGATCTCTTCGATGGAGAGGGGCTGACCCGGGCCCCAGGCGATGGCGGCTTTACACTTGATGCTTTGAACCTGTGTCATGGATGAGATCCTTATTTTTTGAGGTAGATGGACAGAGATGAACTCAGGTACCCAGTGTAGTTTCCATTCGATTTGGTGATAATAAGGTGAAATATCAAATCACTTTTACACACAGGTAATAATGTTCGGCTGGGAAGGGATCTGTGAATTTGTCAGCGTGGCGGAGCAGGGGGGCTTTACTCCGGCGGCGCGCAAGCTGGGGGTGTCGGTAGCCCAGGTGAGCCGTCAGGTGGCACAGCTGGAGGATCGGCTGCAGGCCAAGCTGCTGCTGCGCACCACCCGTCAGGTGCGGCTCACCGAGCTTGGCGAGATCTACTATCGCCACTGCCGCCAGCTGCTCGACAACCTCTACGAGGCGGAGCTGGCGGTAGGTCGCCATCAGGCGGTGCCGCAAGGTTCGCTGCGCATTACGGCACCCGTCTCCTACGGCGAGAGCCGCATCGCCCCGTTGGTGAACGACTTCATGGTGCGTTTCCCCCAGCTGGAGGTGACGCTCAACCTCACCAATCAGCAGCTGGATCTGGTGCACGAAGGCTACGATCTGGCGCTGCGGCTCGGCCATCTCAAGGATTCGACGCTGGTGGCGCGCAAGCTGGCGCAGCGGGTGCCTTATGTCTGTGCCTCACCGGCTTACACCGCCCGCCACGGTATACCAAACAGCCTCTCCGAGCTGACCCGCCATACCTGTCTGGTGGGCAACAGCGACGAGTGGCACTTCACTCTGGATGGCCGCCCCCACAGCGTGCGGGTGCGCGGCTTGTTGCAGTGCAACAGCGGCCACGCCCTGCTGGATGCGGCGCTCAAAGGGATCGGCATCATCCAGCTGCCGGACTACTACGTGAGCGACCATCTTGCCCGAGGCGAGCTGATCGAGCTGCTGCCCGAGCTGCGGGCGCCGGCGGAGGGGATCTGGGCCCTCTATCCCCACAACCGCCACCTCTCTCCCAAGGTGCGGCTGCTGGTGGACTATCTGGCCGAACGGCTGAGCGACCCTCACCAACCGGCGCTGGTGATGCCGATAGGCTAGGGCATTTCCCGCTCGTTGATTCACTGGCGGCGGGCGAGCGGTGCGATGGCCGGAAAATAAAAGAGCCCTTGAGGAATCAAGGGCTCTTTTGCAGGTAACAACCGGAGAGTCAGCGACCCATCACTCGATGTTCTGGATCTGCTCGCGCATCTGCTCGATGAGGACCTTCAGCTCGACGGCGGACTGGGTCACTTCGGCGTTGATCGACTTTGAACCAAGCGTGTTCGACTCGCGGTTGAACTCCTGCATCATGAAGTCGAGACGACGGCCGCAGGCGCCACCCTTCTTCATGATCTTGTTGGTCTCGCTGATGTGCATCTCCAGACGATCCAGCTCTTCGGCCACGTCAATCTTCTGGGCCAGCAGCACGATCTCCTGCTCGATGCGGGCCGGATCCAGCTCCACCTTGGCTTCGGCCAGCCGGTCGGTGAGCTTCTGGCGCTGCCACTCGATGATCTGCGGCAGGTGGACGCGCACCTTCTTCACTTCCACCTGAATACCGGCCAGACGCTGTTCGATCAGCGCCTTGAGGTTGGCCCCTTCGCTGGCGCGGGAGGCGAGGAAATCTTCCATAGTCTGGTCAAAACCGCCGAGCAGCTCGGTGGCGACCGCATCCATGTCCTGTTCGGCGGCAGCCATGACACCCGGCCAGCGCAGCACGTCGACCGGGTTGAGCTGGCCCTGGCCCGCTTCTTTCATTACCCAGCTGGCGCTGTCGATGATGAGCTTGGCCAGCTCTTCATTGATGTGCAGCTGGCTGGCTGCGGCCTGAGCGGCCTCGAAGCGCAGGTTGCACTCCACCTTGCCGCGCTGCAGTTTGGCGCGGAAACGCTCACGCAGAACCGGCTCCAGGCTGCGCAGTTGCTCCGGCAGGCGAATGTAGGTTTCCAGATAGCGCTGGTTGACCGAACGAATTTCCCAAACGGCTGTGCCCCAGTCGCCCTTGAATTCCTTGCGGGCGTAGGCGGTCATGCTGTGAATCATTGATTGTTCCGGGCTTGATGAAGTGTGCGGCCAGTATACTCAGCCCGGCCCTGCTCGTCAGCCGATGCCGTGGTTTTAGCGGCTGATATTTGGGGCGGGATCACTTATAATCCCCCGCCAATTTGAGCCAGCCCAGAGGTCCGTTCCATGTCACGTCCAAGCGATCGCAGTGCCGCGCAACTTCGCCCGGTTACCATTACCCGCAATTTCACCAAACATGCAGAAGGCTCAGTGCTGGTGGAGTTCGGTAATACTCGCGTGCTCTGCACCGCCAGCGTTGACACCAGCGTGCCGCGCTTCCTGAAAGGGAAGAACCAAGGCTGGGTGACCGCCGAGTACGGCATGCTGCCGCGCTCCACCCACTCCCGGATGAACCGCGAAGCGGCCTCCGGCAAGCAGAGTGGCCGTACTCTGGAGATCTCCCGTCTGATCGCCCGCTCCCTGCGCGCGGCGGTAGACCTGACTGCGCTGGGCGAGCACTCCATCACAGTTGACTGTGATGTGCTGCAGGCCGATGGCGGCACTCGTACCGCCTCCATTACCGGTGCCTGCGTGGCGCTGGTGGATGCGCTGAACTGGATGGTCGAGAAGGGCATGATCAAGCAGAGCCCGCTCAAGCAGATGATCGCCGCCGTCTCCGTCGGCATGTATCAGGGCGAAGCTATCTGCGATCTGGAGTACATCGAAGACTCCGCCGCCGAGACCGACATGAACGTGGTGATGACTGAAGATGGTCGCATCATCGAGGTGCAGGGCACCGCGGAGGCCGAGCCTTTCACCCATGAGGAGTTGCTGGAGATGCTGGCGCTCGCCAAGGGCGGCATCGCCGACATCATTGCGCTGCAGAAGCAGTCGCTCTCCTGATACCAGGACCTGTTGATGTTTCGGCACAAGTCGCGTTGCAGTGTTAAAGGATGCCAGGCTAGGCGCAGGATGCCGCCAATGGTTATTCCCTTGGCAAGTCCTGCAACAACGCGTGGCATCCTTTGCCACGCAACCCGTAGGGACGGGGCGGTTTTTGTGCATAACGTCGTTATTCGATGCCTCGTTTGGATTACCAAACTTCGCATCTCATGCCTAGTTCTGCGCAAAAACCGACTCCGTCGCGGCTGTGACGAAGCGTCAACAGATCCTGCAAACGCGGCATTGACCGCGTTTTTTTATACCCCCACACAAGACAACGACAAGCCAAGCAAGGAGCCAGAATGAAAGCCTACCAGCGTCAATTTATCGAGTTCGCCCTGGAGAAACAGGTTCTCAAATTCGGTGAATTTACCCTGAAATCCGGTCGTAAAAGCCCCTACTTCTTCAACGCCGGTCTGTTCAACAGCGGCCGCGATTTGGCCCGTCTCGGCCGCTTCTATGCCGCAGCTCTGATGGATGCCGGTATCGAGTTTGATGTGCTGTTTGGTCCGGCCTACAAGGGGATCCCCATCGCCTCCGCTACCGCAGTGCAACTGGTGGAGCAGCACGATGTGGACGTGCCCTGGTGCTTCAACCGCAAGGAGGCAAAGGATCACGGCGAGGGTGGCAATCTGGTGGGCAGCCCGCTCAAGGGACGGATCATGCTGGTGGACGATGTCATCACCGCCGGCACCGCCATCCGTGAATCCATGGATCTGATCCAGGCCAACGGCGCCTCGCTGGCTGGCGTACTGATCGCGCTGGACCGTCAGGAGAAGGGCAAGGGCGAGCTCTCCGCCATTCAGGAGGTGGAGCGTGACTACGGCGCTCACATCATCGCCATCATCCAGATGAGCGACTTGATCCAGTATCTGGAGGAGAAGCAGGCCGAGCAGCCGGAGCTGGCGGCGCAACTGGCGGCCATGAAGGCTTATCGCGCCCAGTACGGTATCTGAGCTCCGCTCACACCGCGCAATAGCTGAATGCGGCACCCGTTTGCTCTCTGGCAGCAAACGGGTGCCGTTTTTTCATCTGCAAAAAGTGGATCATGTGGCTTGAGCTTACTCTTACGGTAAAGGTTAGGGTTTGCCAGTCGGCGTTTTGTGGTGCCGACGGGTTCCGGGGAGGAACAACATGACCACTCATCTTCAATCACCGATTCATCTGCAGTTGCCGCTGAGCGGCATGAGCTGTGCCAACTGTGCAGGCCGTATCGCGGCCAGTCTCAACAAACTCGACGGGGTATCGGCCACCGTCAACTTCGCGCTGGAGCAGGCGGCCATCGAGCTGGCCAGCCCCGACCGTTTGCCTGCGGTGCTCGACAGTATCAAGAGTCAGGGTTATGACTACGGCAGCGAGACCTTTTTGTTCCAAATTACCGGCATGACTTGTGCCGGTTGTTCGGCTCGACTGAACAAGATGCTGGCCGCACTGCCCGGCGTTATCTCGGCCGAGGTCAATTTCTCCATCGAACAGGCCCGGATTGTGCTGGTACCCGGGATGCAGACCCCGGCCGCTTTGCGCGGGCAGATCGAAGCGCTCGGCTTTGGCGCTCAGCTGGCACAAGGCTCGGCCAGCGGCCGCCGCCAGCAGTTGCTGGAGCGGGAAGCGCAGGAGGCTGCCACAGCCCGTCAGGCGCAGATCCGGGTCATCGTCTCGGCTTTGCTGACGTTGCCGCTGCTGGTGGGGATGCTGGCCATGGCCGGACTGTTCCCCTGGCATCTACCCGCCTGGCTGGAGCTGCTGCTTGCCACCCCGGTGCAGTTCTGGATCGGCGCTCGTTTCTATCGAGGCGCCTGGCTCGCCATCAAGAACCGCGCAGCCAATATGGATGTGCTGGTGGCCACCGGTACCAGCGCCGCCTACTTCTACAGCCTCTATCTGTTGTTGACGCTGGGGATGGCTGCCAGCGGCAAGCTCTATTTCGAGGCGAGCGCCATCATCATTACCCTGATTTCGTTGGGAAAACTGCTGGAAGCTCGGGCCAGACGCAGCACCCAGTCCGCCATTCGCGAACTGATGGCGCTGCGGCCGGAAACCGCCACCGTCTGGCGTGGCGAGAGTTGGCAGAGCGTCGCCATCGACGAGGTGCTGCGTGGCGATCGGCTGCGGGTGCTGGTGGGTGAGCGGGTGCCGGTGGATGGCAAAATCGTGAGCGGTGCCAGCGAGCTGGATGAGTCGATCCTCACCGGCGAGAGCCTGCCAGTGCCGCGCGGCGAGGGCGACAAGGTGTTGGGCGGTGCCATCAACCGCTCTGGTGTGCTGGAGATCGAGGCCACTACCGTGGGGGAGGATTCCAGCCTCAGCAAGATCATCGCGTTGGTCGAGAGCGCCCAGATGGGCAAGGCGCCGCTGCAACAGCTGGTGGACAAGGTCTCCGCCGTGTTTGTGCCGGTGGTGATGGCCATCGCCCTGTTTACCCTGCTGGTGTGGTACGCCATCAGCAATGACTTCGCGCAGGCGCTGCTGGCAGCGGTGGCAGTGCTGGTGATCGCCTGTCCCTGCGCCCTCGGATTGGCGACTCCCGCCGCCATCGTCACTGGCACCGGGGGGGCGGCGCGCCACGGCATCCTGATCAAGGATGTGGATACCCTGCAAAAGGCCCACGCCATCAAGGCGCTGATCTTCGACAAGACCGGCACCCTCACTCAGGGCAAGCCTGTGTTGGCCAGCTGGAGCGGCACTGCTGAGCAGTTGCATCTGGCTGCCGCCCTGCAGCAGGCGAGCGAACACCCGCTGGCGCTGGCCATGCGAGAGGCGGTCGGCACAGACGTGGTGCTGCCCCAGCCGGAGGAGGTCGAGGTGCGGGTCGGTGCCGGGATCAAAGGCCTGGTGGCGGACCATGAGGTGGCCATCGGCAACGCCGCCCTGCTGGCCCAGCTCGGCATTGAACCGCCGCAACAGGATGAACAAGCCGCCGATGGGGCGACCCGGGTTTGGGTGGCCATCGACGGTGCTGTGGTTGGTATCGCTGCTTTGGCCGATACCCTGCGCCCCGAGAGTCCGGAAGCCATCGCCACCCTGCGCCAGCGCGGCATCGCCAGCTGGCTGGTGAGCGGCGATGCACCGGCGCCGGTGGCCCATATTGCCGCCAAGCTGGGGCTGGACGGGGCCTTTGACTCCGTGCTGCCAGCGGGCAAGGTGGAGAAAGTGGAGGCGCTGCGGGCGCAAACCCGCGGGCTGGTGGCTATGGTGGGGGACGGGGTGAACGATGCCCCGGCGCTGGCGGCGGCGGACGTCGGCATCGCCATGGGCTCCGGCTCCGACGTGGCGATGGAGACCGCTTCCATCACCCTGATGCGATCCGACCCGCGGCTGGTGGCCGATGCCATCGACATCTCGGCGGCCACCTGGCGCACCATACAGCAGAATCTGTTCTGGGCCTTCGTGTTCAACATCATCGGCATTCCGCTGGCGGCGCTGGGCTACCTGAGCCCCGAGCTGGCGGGGGGGGCCATGGCCCTGAGCAGCATTACCGTTTTGAGCAATTCCCTGTTATTGAAACGCTGGCAGCCCAGGGCGGCGCACGGGCCAGCATCCAACCCGATCAGTAAGGAGGCATAAATGAACATCAGCAAGGTTGCCAAGGCCACTGGGCTGACCGCCAAGACCATCCGTTATTACGAGAGCATTGGCCTCATCACAGCCCCGGTACGCAGTGACAACGGCTATCGCAGTTACACCGAAGGGGCGCTGCGCGAGCTGCGTTTCGTCAAGCGGGCGCGGGAGACCGGCTTCAATCTGGAGGAGTGTCAGGAGCTGCTGGCGCTCTATCGGGACGAACACAGAACCAGCGCCCAGGTGAAGAAGCTGGCGCAGGAGAAGATCGTCGATCTGCGCGCCCGCATTGCCGGTTTGCAGGCCATGCTTACCTCCCTGGAAGGGCTGGTTTGCTGCTGCCACGGGGATGAAAATCCCGAGTGCCCGATCCTCGACGAATTGGAGAAGGGGTGAGCAAGGACTCACCTGCCAGCGCAGAAGAAATCGTTATTGATTGATTAACTTCTTAATAAGCGGCGCTTTATTGTTGCGGGTCAGGGGGTAATGGTAGACTGCTCGGCTCTTGTACAGGAGTACTCAGTTGACCCAGAGTGTGACACGCCAGGTTAAGCAGGCCATTATGGCCCAGCTCTATACCCATGCATCGTTCAGTCTCCCCTGTTTGGGCGTGTTGGCATTTGGCTGGAGTCTGCTGTTTCACGACTATCTACCCGCCATCGAAGCGCTCGGTTGGCTGGCAGGCACTTTTCTGTGGCTGCTGGGTCGGGGCTGGCACCTGCGCTGGCGTCGAGCCCGCCTGCACCAGACACCGCTGCCAGTGCTGGAGCGGGAGCTCTTTATCGGAGCCACCATCACCTCAATCATCTGGGCTCTCGGGGTACTGCTCTACATGGACAAGTTGCCCGATACCTATCGGGCCGCCATGATGATGCTCTCCAGCCTCATTCTTACCGGCAGCGCCATCATGCTGTTTGGCAGCCGCCGTACCCTCTATGGTTCCGCCCTGCCGCTGGGTATGGCGATGCTGTTCGAGCTTGGCAATGGCAACGAGCAGGAGCGGATCGTCTCCTGCATGCTGGCGGGCTATCTGTTTGTCTTTCTGCCGACCCTGCTGCGCCGGATGCGGCGGGATCAGATCGCCTCGCTCCACCACCGTTTCTCCAACGCCGAGCTGGTTGCCGAACTGAAGGCGGTCTCCGAGCATTTGCGTCTCACCTCCCGCCTCGACGGCCTGACCGGCATCGCCAACCGCGCTCACCTCGACGACTCTCTGGAGCGGGCCTGGCGGCGCTGTCACCGCGCCCGGGCGCCGCTGTCGCTGGTGCTGGTGGATGTGGATTACTTCAAGCAGTTCAACGATCTCTACGGCCATCAGCTGGGGGATGACTGCCTGCAACAGGTGGCGGGGCTGCTGGCCGAGGTGGAGCGGCGCGAGGACGATCTGGCGGCCCGTTACGGGGGCGAAGAGTTTGCCTTGCTGCTGCCCTGCACCGGCATGCAGGGGGCACTGCAGGTGGCGGACAATGTGCGGCAGGCGCTCAAGGAGCTGGCCATCCCGCACCAGAAGTCACTGGTCTCCGGTCGGGTCACATGTAGTTTTGGTGTTGCGACACTGATACCGGACAACAGCATGAAAATCGCCGATTTGATCCAAAAAGCGGATGCGGCACTCTATCAGGCCAAGCATAATGGGCGGGATCGAATCGAAGTAGCCTTGATGGGTAAGGTTGCCTGAATTTAACGTGACAGATTAAAGAGGTTGTCTATGCAATGTCATCGTATCGAAGAGCTGCTGGAGTTGTTGCAGCCTGCCTGGATCAAGGAACAGGATCTCAGCCTGGTGCAGTTTGTTGCCAAACTGGCCCAAGAAGCGGGATTTGAAGGGCCTCTGTCCGAGCTGACCGACGACATGCTGATCTATCACCTCAAGATGCGGGAATCCGACAAGCAGGCGATGATCCCCGGTCTGGCCAAGGATCATGTGCCCGATTTCAAAGAGGCACTGCTCAAGGCACGCGGAATCAAGTGAATCTTTGTTGGAAGCGCATCACCCTGGGGTGATGCGCTTTTTTGTTGCCAAAAATTGCGATCCAACCCCAATATTAGATACATCTAATCCACACAATTAGCATGCTGTTTAAGATATAATCCGCTCCATAACAAATAAGGGAGCGATGTCTTGCAATGGCCGACCACGATAAAATCGATATCAAGGACGTCACCGACAAGGGCGTAACCGGGACCTTCAACCCCAATACGTTCAAAGCCAGCGACGACAGATTCAATCCGGGCAACCGCATCTATGTGCGGGCCCAGAAAGGTTATTGGCAGCGGATGCGCAAGGCCATGGGCTGGTTTTTTGTGGCGCTGTTCGTGCTGCTGCCCTGGCTGCGTTACGACGGGCGACAGGCGGTGCTGTTCGACCTCGGTCACCAGCAGTTCCATATCTTTGGCGCCACCATCTGGCCGCAGGATCTGACTCTGCTCGCCTGGCTCTTCATGATCGCCGCCTTCGGACTCTTCTTTATTACCACCTTCCTCGGTCGGGTCTGGTGTGGCTATCTCTGCCCGCAGACGGTCTGGACCTTCATGTTCATCTGGTTTGAAGAGAAGCTGGAAGGGCCCGCCAACAAGCGGCGCAAGCTGGACGAGGCGCCCTGGAGCGGCGAGAAGCTGGCCCGCAAGGGAGCCAAGCATCTGGCCTGGCTGGCGATCTCGCTGGTGACCGGCCTGACCTTTGTCGCCTACTTCCAGGATGTAACTGAACTGGTGCCGGACCTCTTCACTCTGCAGGCCAGCGGATGGGTGCTGTTCTGGGTGATCTTCTTCACCATCATCACCTACGGCAACGCGGGCTGGATGCGTGCCATCATGTGTATCCACATGTGCCCCTATGCCCGCTTCCAGTCCGCCATGTTCGACAAGGACACCTTCATCGTCGGCTATGACACCAAGCGTGGCGAGACCCGTGGCGCCCGCTCCCGCAAGGCGGATCCCAAGGCGATGGGGCTGGGAGACTGTATCGACTGCGATCTCTGCGTGCAGGTTTGCCCGACCGGTATCGACATCCGCGACGGCTTGCAGTATGAGTGCATCAACTGCGGCGCCTGCGTCGATGCCTGCGACCAGACCATGGAGCGGATGGGCTACCCGAAAGGGCTCATCAGCTACACCACAGAACACAAGCTGGCCAACGACTCCACTCATGTGGCGCGGCCCAAGCTGATAGGTTACGGCTTGGTGATGGCAGTGATGCTGGGGGTCTTTGTCTACAACGCCATGTCCATCATGCCGATGGGGCTCGATATCCTGCGGGATCGCAACCAGCTGTTCCGCGAGAACAGCGAGGGGCTTATCGAGAACACCTATACCCTCAAGATCCTCAACAAGACCCTGCAGTCCCAGACCTACCAGCTGGATGTGGAGGGCTTGCCCGAGTATCAGTGGTTCGGCCCCCGTGAAGTGACCCTGAAGGCGGGCGAGATCTACACCCTGCCGGTCAGTCTGGCGGTCGATCCCTACAACCTGAAACGGCCGGCGCTGGATATCCAGTTCGTGCTGAAACGGGAGGGGGCGGCGCCCGATGACAGCAAGGGCAACCTGCGCCAGGGCAGCAAGTTTATCAGCCGGTTGTAACTGCGTGTGGCTGCGGGCCTGGCGTGACACCAGTCCGGTCACCAGCGAGCACGGCAATGCTGGTCAGTAGTGATAGAATGGGGCGCAACGGCGCCCCTTTCTTATGGTGGATGACATGCGTTTCAACTATTCCGACCTCAATCCCGACCTCATCATGGATGCGCTCGATCTCAGTGGCCTGCGGCTCGACTCCGGCCTTATCGAGCTCAACAGTTACGAAAACCGGGTCTATCAGTTTCAGGATGAGGATCGTCGCCGCTATGTGGTGAAGTTCTACCGTCCCGGCCGCTGGAGTCGGGCCCAGATCCTCGAGGAGCACGAGTTTGCCACCCGCCTTGCAGAGGCTGAGATCCCGGTCGCTGCGCCACTCGCCTTTGCTGGCGAGACCCTGCTGGAGCACGAGGGCTACCCCTTTGCCATCTGGCAGAGCGTCGGTGGCCGCCAGTTCGAGGTGGATAATCTCGATCAACTGGAGTGGGTGGGGCGTTTCCTCGGCCGCATTCATCAGATCGGTGCCAGCAAGCCGTTCCACCATCGAGTGCGGCTCGATGTGGAGAGCATGCTGCATGAACCGCGTCAGCTGCTGGCGTCTGGCGAGTGGCTGCCAAGCGGGCTGGCGAAGCAATTCTTCGGGGTACTCGACGAGCTGATTAAACATGTCAGCGACGCCATGACCCTCGATGTGGCGCAGATCTCCCTGCATGGCGATTGTCACCTGGGCAACATCCTGTGGCGTGATGGCCCCATGTTTGTCGACCTCGATGATTGCCGCACCGGCCCCGCGATTCAGGATCTCTGGATGATGCTCAGCGGCGAGCGCCACGAGCAGCAGATCCAGCTCGACACCCTGCTGGCGGGCTACGAGGAGTTTATGGAGTTCGACTCGCGGGAGCTGGCGCTGATCGAGCCGCTGCGGGCGATGCGCATCGTTCAGTACATGGCGTGGCTGGCTCGGCGCTGGGAAGATCCCGCCTTCCCCCGTCACTTCCCCTGGTTCAATACCGATCACTACTGGCGCCAGCAGATAGCGACCCTGCACGATCAGCTGGAGGCGCTGAAGGCACCGCCGTTGAGCCTGATGCCAAACTGGTGAAATAGAAGGGATCTTGCGCGGCAAGGGGGACTCGATCTCCGGCTCTGACCATTGACGTCAGCATGGCGAAACAATAGGCTTGGCACTGCTTCGGTTCGCCGGGCGTGCCTCACAGTGATCCCTTAACAGGAAACATCATGAAAAAAGTTCTATTTTTCCTTGCTGCCATGCTGATGATCCCCATGGTTCACGCCGCCCCCGAGTTCAAGGAAGGCGTCAACTACGATGTGGTCAAACAGACTGGCAGTGCCCAGCCGGAAGTGATGGAGTTTTTCTCCTACTACTGCCCGCACTGCGCTACCTTCGAACCGATCGTTGAACAGTTGAAGGCCGGGTTGCCAGAGGGTGTGCCCCTCAAGAAGAACCCGGTTGCTTTCCTCGGCCGCGAGATGGGCCCCGAGATGCAGCGTGCCTACGCCGTTGCCAGCCTGCTCAATGCCGAAGCCAAGCTGACTCCGGCCATCTTCAACAAGATCCACACCCAGCGTCAGCCGCCGATGAGCCGTGACGATGTGAAGAAGATCTTCGTGGACAACGGCGTACCGGCTGAAGAGTTCGACGGTGCCGTCGACAGCTTCGCCGTCTCCGGCATGGTCTCCCAGTTCGATCGCAACACCGAGAGCTACAACATTCGCGGTGTACCGGCCTTCCTGGTGAACGGCAAGTACATGGTGAAGATTGAATCCATCACCTCTCAAGAGCAGTTCAACAAGCTGGTGCAGTTCCTGCTGGCCAAGAAAGACTGATACCCCTTGAGTCGATAAAAAAGCCCGCCGGTGCGAACCGGCGGGCTTTTTGTTTTCTGGTGCTCGGAAAGATCAGACCCCGACGTGGAACGCCTGCTTGAGGTTGCGGATAAACTCCGCATCCCGGCAGAGGGTCTTGCCCGGGCTGTCGGAGATCTTGGCAACCGGGCCGCCATTGCACTCGATCAGCTTGAAGACGATGTTCATCGGGCTGACACCGGGCAGATCGCAGGTGAGCTTGGTGCCGATGCCGAAGCTGGTATTGATGCGGCCACGGAAGTGGCGGAACAGCTGCACCGCCTTGTCGAGGTTGAGCCCGTCGGAGAAGACCAGGGTCTTGTCGGTGGGGTCGATGCCGAGGCGCTGATAGTGGCTGATCGCCTTCTCGCCCCACACTACGGGATCGCCGGAGTCGTGACGCAGGCCCTGATAGCTGCTGGCCAGCTCGAAGTCGAAGTCGCGCAGGAAGGCATCCATGGTGATGCAGTCGGTCAGGGCGATGCCGAGATGATCGGTGAACTCGTCCAGCCAGCTGGTGAGGGCAGCGCGCTGGCTGTGCTCCAGCGGGAAGCCGAGCTGCTGGTGCGCCTGGAACCACTCATGGGCCTGGGTGCCGACCGCGGGCAGCTTGTACTTCTGGGCCAGCATGTAGTTGCTGGTGCCGCGAAACGCCGGCAGACGCTCCTTGAGGCGACCCACTACCGCATCCTGTACCGCGTGAGAGAAGCGGCGGCGGGTGCCGAAGTCGATGAGGTTGAACTCGCTCATCTCGTCGCTGCTCAGCTCCTTCTCCAGCTTGTCGATCTTCTGATCGAGCCGCTCCAGTGCGTGGCTGACGCCGAACTGGGGATAGCGGAAGCGGTTGCGCATCTCGCTGATGATGGCAAGCACCGGGATCTCCCACAGGATCACATCCTGCCAGGGGCCCTCGACCCGCACATTGATGCGGCCATCCTGCTCGAACACCTTGAGCAGGGAGGCGTCGAGCGGCTTGCGGCGTAGGTGGTCGAGGTAGTCAGGAGTGAAGAAGGGACGCTCGGCCAGAAAATCGAGCTCTGGCTTGGTCAGTCGCAGGGATCCGGCGAGGCGCAGTTGCTCCTCGATCTGCCCCATCATGGGCAGCAGATCCTCTTCATTGCGGCTGTGAAACTCGGCCACCACCTCGGCATCCGGATAGCGATGGAACACCGCCTGCTGCATATGCAGTTTGTAGGCATCGGTGTCGAGCAGGCTGGTGAGGATTGGGGGCATATCAGGCTCCTCGCAGACTGGTGAGCACGATGGAGCTCCCCTGCCGCATATGTAACGTGCAGGCGTCGGTGTCGAGCAGGCTGGTAAGAATCGGTGGCATATCAGGCGTCCAGCAGGCGTTGTACATCGATCAGGGTCTGGGCCAGTTCGGCGCCAGCCTCAATCATCTGGGTGTGGGCGCTGGCAACCGTCGCGGGCGCGATGCCACGGCAGGCATCGAGATGGACGATCACCCGGAAACCGGCGCGGCGAAGTTGCAGCACGCTGGTTTTGACACAGTAGTCGGTGGCGAGGCCGCCGACCAGTACGGTATCGACCTGGCGGGCTTGCAGGAATTCGATGAGTCCGGTGCTGCGCCGTTCTGCCAGGTCGTGGAAGCAGGTGCCGTAGGGATGGAGATCCGGTTCGACCCCCTTCCAGACGAAGAAGTCATAGTCGATGGGGGCGGGCAGGCCGTCGAGCAGCTCGAAGCCCTTGCTGCCCGGTACACAGTGCACCGGCCAAGTGAGGTCGGCGTTGGGCAGATCCAGCGGCAGCAGCATGCCTGCGGGATCAGAAACGGCCCAGTCGGCATTGGCAGGGTGAGAGTCCTTGCTGCCGATCCGCAGCGTGGCGAGGGTGGCCTGAGCGTTGAGCGCAGCCACAATATCATCACCGCCCGCGACGGGCAGTTCGTTCGGGCAGAGGGGGGTAAAGCCCTTCTGCGCATCAATATCCAGGCTGGCGACGGTTCCCATGATTGGCTCCTGCACATACTATTCGTGTGATATTATCTACCAAACATTAATGGAAGGCGAGCAGGGCGATCGGCATGCTGAGAATGAGTCTGGATATGGTGGTGCTGCGGTTGCATGAGGAGCGGCTCGAGCTGCTCCTCGAGACCCGCGATCGTCCCCCCTTTGCCCACTGCTGGCAACTGCCAGCGCTGCGCATCGACGAGACCCGGGATCGGGATCTGGATGCCGCCCAGCGCCGTCTTTTGGCGGAGTGGGGGCTCGGTCACTGCTACAGCGAGCAGGTCTGCACCCTCGGCAATCTGGAGCGGGATCCCCGCGGCTGGTCCACGACCCTGGTCTATCTCTGTCTGGTCGATCCGGAAGTGGAGGCGATCCACGGCTGCTGGCATCCACTCGCCAACCTGCCGGGGCTGAGCCTCGCCTTTGACCATGTCCAGCTTATCGCCAAAGGGCTGGAGCGGCTGCGCATCAAGAGCCGCTACAGCACCCTGCCGCTACAACTGCTGGGGCCCGAGTTCACCCTCTCCGAGGTGCAGCGCGCCTTCGAAATCATCCTGCAAACACCCATGAATACGGCGGCATTTCGCAAGCGGATCCATCGCGCCGACATTCTGGTAGATACCGGCCGCAAACGCACCGGCAAACAGCGCCCTGCTATTCTCTACCGGTTGGAGAGTCCCTGCTGCGTGATGTTCGATCAAGTGATGCATGGAGCGGAAGCTTGAGTGCGGATCCCGTTCGTGTGCTGGTCAGCGCGTGTTTGCTGGGTCAGCCGGTGCGTTACGACGGTCAGAGCAAGGGGATTGTCAGCGACTGGCTGAGTGCGCTGGGTGCCGAAGGGCGGGCACTGGCGTTTTGCCCCGAAGTGGCGGGCGGTTTGCTGACCCCGCGCCCTCCTGCCGAGCGGCAGGGCGAGCGCGTAGTGACGGCGAGCGGAGTGGATGTGACTGCCGAGTTTGATCGCGGCGCCGAGCTGGCGCTGGAAATCTGTCAGACGCAGGGCATTCGCTTCGCCCTGCTGAAAGAGGGGAGCCCCTCATGTGGCAGCGGCCGTATCTATAACGGCCGCTTCGAAGGTGTTTCTGTGGCGGGCGAGGGCAAGACCACCGCCCTGCTGCGCCGCCATGGGATTGCTGTCTTTTCCGAAGATCAGTTGGCCGAGTTGGCTTCTGCGCTCTCTTTGGATTCCTCCCCGGATTTGGCGGCAACCGGCAGCGGCGCCTGACCGCTCTGCCACCCCT
This sequence comes from Aeromonas sp. 11P, assembly GCF_051920165.1. NCBI lineage: Bacteria > Pseudomonadati > Pseudomonadota > Gammaproteobacteria > Aeromonadales > Aeromonadaceae > Aeromonas > Aeromonas sp. 11P. The sequence continues at coordinate 2,688,006 of NZ_JBQBDJ010000004.1, read as the reverse complement.
CCAGCATCTCGTCCTTCTCCTGCCAGCGCTGGTTTAGCCACTCCTGAAAACCGCGCTTGAACTGCTTGTCGTTGAAGTAATCTCCTATCAGCTGCTCATTCACCGGCAGCTCCTCAATCCGCACCTGAATGCGTTTTACCCGCCCCATCAGGAAGTCCTTGAACGGGGTCTCGGCGTTGTCCGGATAGCGGATGGTGACGTTGATCAGGCTGTCGAACTGTTCGCCCATGGCGGCCAGCGTGAAGGCCAGCCCCGCCGCCTTGGGCGGCATCAGGTGACGATAGCGGGAGCGGGCCGCATCCCGTTTCTGCTCGGTGAAGCGGGTCCCTTCCACGAAGTTGATGACAGTGGTGGGGATGTGGCGAAACTTCTCGCAGGCGTTGCGGGTGGTCTCGATATCCTTGCCGCGCAGGTGCGGATTTCGTAACAGAAATTCTCGTGAATAGCGGCGCATAAAGGGCATATCGAGCCCCCAGCAGGCGAGCCCCAACAGCGGGATATAGATCAGCTCGTGTTTCATAAAGAACTTGGGCACCGGCAACCTATCCCGGAACAGGTGGCCGAGCACCACGATATCGGTCCAGCTCATATGGTTGCTGATGATGAGATACCAGCCATCCTTGCGCAGCTTGGTATTGTCCTCCACCTGCCAGTCAATACGGGTGGTGAGGCTGATCACCAGCGCATTGCAGGCTAGCCACAGTCTCATGAAGCGGTTGTTGAGGCGGCTGCAGGCGCGGCCAAAGGCCGGGAGCGGCAGTATTAGTTTGGCCAGCGACACCAGCAGGATCAGGCTGGCGCACAAGGCGGTAAAGAGAATGGTCAGGCCGGCGCTGATGATCAGCACCAGCGGGCCGGGAAGCAGGGATAGCATGAATGTTTACTGCGCCTTGGTTGCCAGCAGTTGGCTCAGGGTCTGGTCCTTTTCGTGCCAGATCCCGTTCAACCACTGTTGAAACTCTTGTTGGAACTCGGGGTCATTGAAGTAATCCCCCACCAGCTTGCGGTCGATCGGCAAATAGCGGACCTGAACCTTGATTTGCCCGACTCGGCCACACATGAAGTCCCAGTAGCTGGGGATGCCGTCCGGATAGGCGATGGTGACATCCACCAGTTGATGCAACTGGTCACCCATGGCTGCCAGGGTAAAGGCGATGCCGCCTGCTTTCGGGTGGAGCAGGTGACGATAGGGCGAACCCTGCTTCTGATGTTTGCCCTTGGTGAAGCGGGTGCCTTCGACGAAGTTCATCACACTCACCGGAATGTGGCGGAACCTGGCACAGGCTTTACGGGTTGTTTCAATGTCTTTTCCCTCCAGATGGGGATGCTTTTCCAGAAATTTCCTGGAATATCGACGCATGAAGGGGAAGTCGAGCGCCCACCATGCCAGACCGAGAAAAGGTACCCAAATCAGCTCTTTCTTGAGGAAAAACTTCAGGAAGGGGATTTTTTGGTTAAAAACCCGCTGCAGTACCAGTATGTCGACCCAGGATTGATGGTTGGCAATCACCATATACCACTCATTCCGGCGCCCTTTGTCCACTCCGACCACCTCGAAAGGGGTTTTGATGATGGTTTTCTGGATCAGATTGTTGAAACCGATCCAGCAGCTGGCACAGCCATCGAGCAGCCAGTTGCAGAGGGTGCGCCACCCCTTGAGGGGGAGCAGGAGCTTGAGCAGACCCAGCGAGAAGATGGGGACAAACCAGAAGAGGGTGTTGAAAAAATAGAGCAGGGTGGAGAGGCTGCCGCGCAGTCGCTCTGTCAGCTTGTTGGGCATGAGTCGGGTCCGTCTTGCTGTCGATAAAGGGCCATCAAGTGGTCAGATCTGTGGCCATAATATCAGCCGATTGCCCGTGAGACCATTCAGAGCCGTTATGGGGTCGGATTCACCCTTTCCCTTCTGTCAGCTGCTGCGCAGTCGCGACAGCAGCCGGTCCATGGCGCGATAACCGAGCGCCTCGATAAGATGCTCCTTGCCGATGGCGGGTTGCCCGGCCAGATCGGCGATGGTACGTGACACCCGCAGGATGCGATGCCAGGCCCGGATGCTGAGCCCCAGCTTCTGGATGGCGTTCTCCAAAAATTCGGCATCTTGCGGTGATAAGCGGCAAATATCCTCTATCTCACGGCTATCCAGCAGGTTGTTGAGCTTGCCGTTACGACTCAGCATGCGCTCTCGCGCCGCCAGCACCCGATCGCGGATCTGCTGGCTCGACTCCCCCCGCTCCGCCTTGCCGGTCAGGCTCCCCTTGGGTAGCAGTGGCACTTCCACAGTCAGATCGAAGCGGTCGAGAAAGGGGCCGGAGAGCTTGCCGAGGTAGCGCAAGATCTGATCCGGGCTGGAGCGGGTCTGGCCATCGCCATAGTGGCCGCAGGGGCTGGGGTTCATGGCGCCGACCAGCTGGAAGCGGGCGGGAAAATCGACCTGACGGGCGGCCCGGCTGATGGTGATGTGGCCCGTTTCCAGCGGCTCGCGCAGGGAGTCGAGCACCTTGCGCTCGAACTCCGGCAGTTCATCCAGAAACAGCACCCCGTTGTGGGCCAACGAAATTTCGCCGGGCCGCGGGTGGCTGCCACCCCCCACCAGCGCCACCGCCGAGGCGCTGTGGTGCGGCGTGCGGTAGGGCCTGTGGTGCCAGTGACCGGCGCGCGGGGTGAGGCCACCGATGGAGTGGATGGCGGCGGTCTGCTGCGCCTCCTGCTCACTCAGCGGCGGCAAGATGCCGGGAAGGCGGCTCGCCAGCATGCTCTTGCCAGTGCCGGGCGGGCCGATGAACAGCAGGTTGTGGCTGCCGGCGGCGGCGATCTCCAGCGCCCGCTTGGCCTGAGACTGGCCGATAACATCCTGCAGATCTGGTACGTCGGGCAGGCTCTCCGAGCTTTGTTGAGCCGGCAGCGGCAGTTCGTACTGACCGGCCAGCCAGGCGGTAACGGCCAGCAACTGGTGGGCGGTGCGCACCTCGGCATCCTGAATGAGAGAGGCTTCCGGGCCGTTCTCTCGCGGTACCAGCAGGGTGCGCCCCGCATCCCGGCAGGCGAGCACGGCGGGCAGCACCCCGAGTACGGGACGAATTTCGCCTGTCAGGGCCAACTCCCCTAAAAATTCGTGATCGAGCAGATATTTTGCCGGTATCTGCTTGGAAGCGGCGAGAATGCCGATAGCGATAGCCAGATCGAAGCGGCCTCCCTCCTTGGGCAGGTCGGCGGGCGCCAGATTGACGGTGATGTGTTTGCTCGGGAACTCGAAATTGCCGTTGAGCAGGGCGCTGCGCACCCGATCCCGCGACTCTTTCACCGAGGTTTCCGGCAGGCCGACCATGTTGAAGGCGGGCAGGCCGTTGGAGAGATGAACTTCCACTGTAACTTGCGGGGCCGCGATCCCGAGGCTGGCACGGCTATAAACCACAGCTAATGACATAAATCCCGTCCTTGAGTTGATATATGTTCTGACTAACTGCTTGTTGTTGGTTTTTTATTCCAGAGTTCCGGCTGGGGAATAGCCAAAATCAGTGGGTTGTCACAGAAAAAAGGCTTGCCCAATAAAAATCACCGTGCTAGTTCTAATAGCCATTCGCGGTGCAAATCGCCCCAATTTCACAGGATTTCCGGTTGTAACTATGAACATGGCCTCCCGTTTCGTCAGCATTATTGTGGTCCTAGTGGTGATTATTATCTCACCGCTCGGGGCTCGTTTAGCTGCACGGAACAAGGGATAGACCCACCACCGGACAGAACGAAACAAGCGACCCCCGAGCCCCACAGCTCGGGGGTTTTTTTTCGACCAAAGGACAGGATTTTCCACATGAACGGCGCGCAGTTTTTGGTACAGGCTCTCAAGAAACAGGGTGTGACCCAGGTGTTTGGTTACCCGGGCGGGGCCATCATGCCGGTCTACGATGCTCTGTATGACGGTGGTCTGGCCCATCAGCTCTGCCGCCACGAGCAGGGTGCCGCCATGGCCGCGGTCGGTTATGCTCGCGCCTCCGGTCAGGTGGGGGTCTGCATCGCTACTTCCGGCCCCGGCGCCACCAATCTGGTAACCGGTCTGGCGGAGGCGCTGCTCGACTCGGTGCCGTTGGTGGCCATCAGCGGTCAGGTGCCTTGTTCTGCTATCGGCACCGATGCGTTTCAGGAGGTCGACGTACTCGGCATGTCTCTCTCCTGCACCAAGCACTCCTTTATGGTGACCGATGCCGCCGATCTGGGGCGCGTGTTGGCAGAAGCTTTCGCCATCGCCACCGAAGGGCGCCCCGGTCCTGTGCTGATCGATCTCCCCAAGGATGTGCAGCTGGCTGCCGTGCCGCCCCAGAGCCCGCTGTTTGCGGTGGAAGAGCCGGAAGCGCTCAACCCCTCGGAGCTGACCGCAGCCCGCACCCTGGTGGTTGCCGCCGAGCGTCCGGTGCTCTACGTCGGTGGAGGAGTGGGCATGGCCAATGCCGAGCAGCAGTTGCGTGACTTTGCCACCGCCACCGGCATGCCTGCGGTCACCACTCTCAAGGGGATTGGTGCGCTCGATCCCGACAGCCTCGTTTATTTGGGCATGCTCGGCATGCACGGCACCAAGGCTGCCAACTACGCGGTGCAGCAGTGCGATCTGCTGCTGGTGGTGGGGGCCCGTTTCGACGACAGGGTGACCGGCAAGCTGGAGGAGTTTGCTCCCGAGGCCAAGGTGATCCATCTCGATGTGGATGCCGCCGAGTTCGGCAAGCGCCGCGCCGCCGAGGTGGGTATCACCACGGATCTCAAACAGGTGTTGCCACGCCTCGCCATGACTCTCGACATCGCCCCATGGCGTGAACACTGCGCCGCCATGGCCCGCGAATATGCATTTCGCTACGACCACCCGGGTAAGGCCATCTACGCCCCGGCGCTGCTCAAGCAGCTTTCTGCCAAGTTGCCGGAGAGCAGCGTGGTCGCTTGCGACGTGGGTCAGCACCAGATGTGGGTCGCCCAGCACATGCGCTTCACCAGCCCGCGCAACCACCTCTCCAGCGCCGGTCTCGGCACCATGGGCTTTGGTCTGCCCGCCGCCATCGGCGCCAAGATGTCGCGCCCGGAGGATGAAGTGGTGCTGGTGAGCGGTGATGGCTCTTTCATGATGAACGTGCAGGAGCTCGGCACCATCCGCCGGGCCCAGCTCAAGGTGAAGATGGTGCTGCTGGATAACCAGCGCCTCGGCATGGTGCGCCAGTGGCAGGAGCTGTTTTTCGATGGCCGTTACAGCGAGACCATCCTCTCCGACAACCCCGATTTCGTCGCCCTGGCTGCCGCTTTCGGCATTCCGGGCGAGACCATCACATGCAAGGATCAGATAGCTGGCGCCCTCGATCGCCTGCTGGCCAGCGAGAGTGCCTACCTGCTGCATGTGGCCATTTCAGAGGAAGAAAATGTCTGGCCCCTGGTTCCGCCGGGAGTCGCCAACCACAAGATGATGGAGCAACGCCCATGAACCCGCACACCCTTGCACAGCCAGCATTTGCACAGCACACCCTGCATATCCATGCCCAGCCCAGACCGGAAGTAATGGAGCGGGTGCTGCGGGTGGTGCGCCACCGCGGCTTCAATCTCTGCGCCTTGAATATGGAGCAGGATTGCCAACAGCTGCGGATCACGGTTACTGTCGAGTCGGTGCGTCCCATCCAGCAGTTGTGGAGCCAGCTGGTGAAGCTGGTGGACGTCTCCCGGGTCGATGCACTGGAACAGCAACCCCGGATCAGAGCTTAAGGAGCCAAGCCAATGTCACAGCCTTCCCAATCCGCCACTCACCCGCAATACATCTGGTTCAACGGCAAACTGGTGCCCTGGCAAGATGCCCAGGTGCACGTGATGAGCCACGCCCTGCACTATGGTTCCTCGGTGTTCGAGGGGGTGCGTGCCTACGATACCCCCAAAGGCACCTGCATTTTCCGTCTGCAGGAGCACACCCGCCGCCTGTTCGACTCCGCCAAGATCTACTGGATGGACGTCCCCTACAGCGAGTCCGAAGTGAATGAAGCCTGCCGCACCGTGGTGCGCGAGAACGGCCTGAAGAGCGGCTACCTGCGCCCGCTGGCCTTTGTCGGCAATGTGGGGCTGGGGCTGCATCCGCCGCTGGATGCCAAGGCCGACCTGATGGTGGCCGCCCTGCCGTGGGGCGCCTATCTGGGGGAGGAGGGGCTGAAAAACGGGGTGGATGTGTGCGTCACCTCCTGGAACCGGCTCGCTCCCAACACCATTCCCACCGGCGCCAAGGCGGGTGGTAACTACCTATCTTCCCAGCTGATCAGCCGCGAGGCCAAGCGCAATGGCTTCGCCGAGGGGCTGGCGCTGGATGTGAACGGTTACCTGAGCGAAGGGGCGGGGGAGAACCTGTTTCTGGTGAAGAACGGTGTGCTGTTCACCCCGCCCGCTACCGCCGCCATCCTGCCGGGCATCACCCGTGACACCATCATGACGCTGGCCCGCGATCTGGGTTACGAGGTGCGCGAGCAGGCGCTGCCCCGCGAGGCGCTCTATGTCGCAGACGAAATCTTCATGACCGGCACGGCGGCCGAGGTGACCCCGGTGCGCTCCGTCGATCGGATGAAGGTGGGCGCTGGCAGCCGTGGCCCGGTGACCGAGCAGCTGCAGAACGCCTTCTTTGGCCTGTTTAACGGCAAGACCGAAGACAAGTGGGGCTGGCTTACCCCAGTCAACGACTGATGAGAGAGGGGAGGCGTCATGCCTCCCCGAGTCGCTTCTGGTGAGCGCTTTCCAGAGGAGCCTTCACCAGGATCGATTCCGATCCACTCGTATCATCACCGCATAACGCATCGAGCCCATATGGGCATTCAGGGAGTAGAGACAATGCCGAAGTTGAGATCCGCCACCACCACCCACGGACGTAACATGGCCGGGGCCCGCGCCCTGTGGCGCGCCACCGGAATGACCGATCAGGATTTCGGCAAACCCATCATCGCCGTGGTCAACTCCTTCACCCAGTTCGTGCCGGGCCACGTCCACCTCAAGGATCTGGGCCAGCTGGTGGCCCGCGAGATCGAAGCCGCGGGTGGCGTTGCCAAGGAGTTCAACACCATAGCTGTGGATGACGGCATCGCCATGGGCCATGGCGGCATGCTCTACTCCCTGCCGTCGCGCGAGCTGATCGCCGACTCGGTGGAGTACATGGTCAACGCCCACTGCGCCGACGCTATGGTCTGCATCTCCAACTGCGACAAGATCACCCCGGGGATGCTGATGGCCGCCTTGCGCATCAACATCCCGGTCATTTTTGTCTCCGGCGGCCCGATGGAAGCGGGCAAGACCAAGCTCTCCGACCAGATCATCAAGCTGGATCTGGTGGATGCCATGATCCAGGGCGCCGATCCCAAGGTGTCGGACGCCCAGAGCGAACAGGTGGAGCGCAGCGCCTGCCCCACCTGCGGTTCCTGTTCCGGCATGTTTACCGCCAACTCCATGAACTGCCTGACCGAGGCGCTGGGTCTCTCCCAGCCGGGTAACGGCTCCATGCTGGCGACCCACGCCGATCGTGAGCAGCTGTTCAAGCTGGCGGGCCAGCGCATCGTGACTTTGGCCAAGCGCTGGTATGAGCAGGACGATGCCTCGGCCCTGCCGCGCAACATCGCCACCAAGGCGGCGTTCGAGAATGCCATGGCGCTCGACATCGCCATGGGCGGCTCCACCAATACCGTGCTGCACCTGCTGGCGGCGGCGCAGGAGGCTGGCGTCGACTTCACCATGGCCGATATCGACCGCATGTCGCGCAAGGTGCCGCAGCTCTGCAAGGTGGCACCCTCTACCCAGAAGTACCATATGGAAGATGTGCACCGTGCCGGCGGCGTGGTCGCCATTCTGGGCCAGCTGGAAAAAGCGGGTCTGGTGCATGGGGATACCCGTACCGTGCTGGGTTGCTCTCTCGTCGAACAGCTCAATGAATATGACGTCAGCCGTCAGCCGAGTCAGGAGGTGGTGGACTTCTACCGCGCCGGCCCGGCCGGGATCCGCACCACCAAGGCGTTCAGTCAGGATTGCCGCTGGCCAGAGCTGGATCTGGACCGCGCCGAAGGCTGCATCCGCTCGCTGGATAACGCCTACAGCCAGGAGGGCGGTCTGGCGGTGCTCTCAGGTAACCTCGCGGTCAACGGCGCCATCGTCAAGACTGCCGGGGTAGATGAGGAGAACCTCACCTTCCGTGGCCCGGCCCGGGTATTCGAGAGTCAGGAGAGCGCGGTGAGCGGTATCCTCGACGGCACAGTGAAAGCGGGCGAGGTAGTGGTGATCCGCTACGAAGGGCCGAAAGGGGGCCCCGGCATGCAGGAGATGCTCTACCCCACTACCTATCTGAAATCCATGGGCCTGGGCAAGGCGTGCGCCCTGATCACTGACGGTCGCTTCTCCGGCGGTACCTCGGGCCTCTCCATCGGCCACGTCTCGCCGGAGGCCGCTTCCGGCGGCACCATAGGTCTGGTGGAGGATGGCGACATCATCAGCATCAATATCCCGGCCCGCAGCATGGTGCTGGAAGTGGCCGACAGCGTGCTGGCTGCCCGCCGTGTCGCCGTCGAGGCCCGTGGCTGGAAGCCGCTCGATCGTCAGCGTCAGGTCTCCTTTGCCCTGCGCGCCTACGCCATGTTCGCCACCAGCGCCGATAAAGGCGCGGTGCGCGATCGCTCAATGCTGGGGGAATAAATCATGGTCTCTGCGGCGGATTATCTACGCAAGGTGCTGCTCTCACCCGTCTATGAGGCGGCGCGGGTCACCCCTTTGCAAACCCTGAAGAAACTCTCCGAGCGGCTCGGCAATCACGTCAGCCTGAAGCGGGAGGATCTGCAACCGGTCCACTCCTTCAAGCTGCGCGGCGCCTACCACAAGATCGCCACCCTGACCGAGGAGCAGAAGGTGCGCGGCGTCATCGCCGCTTCTGCTGGCAACCACGCGCAGGGGGTCGCCCTGTCGGCCGCCAAGCTCGGTATCAAGGCGATCATCGTGATGCCCAAGACCACGCCGGACATCAAGATCGACGCGGTGCGCCGGCAGGGCGGCAACGTCATGCTGTTCGGCAACAGCTTCGATGAGGCCTACGGCGAGAGTCGCCGCCTCGCCGAGCTGGAGGGCTACACCCTGATCCCGCCGTTTGATGACGTCGAGGTGATCGCCGGGCAGGGCACCATCGGCAAGGAGCTGCTGGAGCAGGATACCCACCTCACCCACGTGTTTGTGCCGGTGGGCGGTGGCGGGTTGGCCGCCGGGGTTGCGGTCTATATCAAGCAGCTGCTGCCGGATGTGAAGGTGATCGGGGTGGAGGCGGAGGGCTCCGCCTGCCTCAAGGCCGCGCTGGCGGCCGGTGAGCCGGTCAATCTGGAGCGCGTCTCCCTGTTTGCTGACGGTGTAGCGGTCAAGCGCATCGGCGAGGAGACCTTCCGCCTCTGCAACCAGTATCTGGACGAGGTGGTGACAGTCTCCAACGACCAGATCTGCGCCGCGTTGAAAGACATCTTCGACGACTGCCGCGCCATCGCCGAGCCGTCGGGGGCCCTGTCGCTGGCGGGCCTCAAGGCCTACAGCGAGCGGGAGCAGGTCAAAGGGGGGCGGATGGCGGCCATTCTGTCCGGTGCCAACGTCAACTTCCACAGCCTGCGCTACGTGTCGGAACGCTGCGAGATCGGCGAGAAGCGCGAGGGCATGCTGGCGGTGACTATCCCCGAGCGCAAAGGGGCCTTCCTCGACTTCTGCCGTCAGCTGGGACCCCGCATGGTGACCGAGTTCAACTATCGCTACGCCGATGCCGAGCAGGCGTCGCTGTTCGTCTCGGTGCGCCTCACCGGAGGTGATGAAGAGCTGGGCCAGATCATCGATCAGCTCGGTGGCAACGGCTATCCGGTGGTCAACATGACCGAGAGCGAGCTGGCCAAGAATCATGTGCGCTACATGATTGGCGGCCGCCCAGCCCGGCCCCTCGGCGAACGGCTCTACAGTTTCAAGTTTCCGGAGCAGCCTGGCGCCCTGATGCGCTTCCTCGAGACCCTCGGTTGTCGCTGGAACATCAGCCTGTTCCACTACCGCAACCACGGTGCCGACTACGGCCGGGTGCTCTGCGCCTTCGAGCTGCCGGATGAAGACGTGGCAGCCTTCCACAACTACCTGCACGAGATTGGCTACGGTTGGAAAGAGGTGAGCGACGACCCTGCCTATCGGCTGTTTCTGGCTAGTTGAGCAAGGGGGGCTTCAAGGGAGGCGTTATGCCTCCCTTTTCTATTGCTGCGTGTGGATAGGTCCACTCCGTACGACGCAACGTCATGGTTTAACTGGCAAAACAGTGTGAATAGGTACACAGGTGATTTTTACGCCGGATATTGCTGGCAAGCTCACACTCCTGATGGCTTGGTCATTTGAGGCTGCGTTCGGATGGGATACCCTGAATAGCGGAGAGGCCGCCTGACGGCTTCACACAGGGAAAGTGCGCACTCAGGCGCCCATAACGACTTATTGCAGAGGCGAAAATATGAACAAATCCATGCTTGCCGTATTGGTCAGTGGTTTGCTGGCGGCCGGCGCCGTGCAGGCCGCCGCTCAGGACAATACCTGGTATGTCGGTGGCAAGGCCGGTTGGTCCAATTACTATGGCGTTGACCACAACCAGTATGCCGAGTCGATTGCCCAGACGTTAGGTAATACCAGCGAGAACACGGATGATCTGGGTCTGGGTCTGTTCGCCGGTTATCAGCTCAACCCCAACCTGGGTTTCGAGCTGGGTTATGACTGGCTGGGCAAATACGACACCACTTCGGGCACTGGCACCAATACTCTCAATACTGAAGCCAAGAGCCAGATGATTCAGGCCACCATGAAGATCAGCTTCCCGGCCACCAACGTGCTCGATCTTTATGGCCGACTGGGCGGCGCTTATGCCTGGACGGATAGCGAGATCAGCTTCGCCAATACCAGCGAGACCGGCAAGAAGCATGGCGCCGCATTTGTCGGGGCGCTGGGTGCCGAATACGCCATCGATCGTGACTGGGCTGCCCGTCTGGAGTACCAGTACACCACGCCGCTGGGAGATGCGTCTCTCGATCGCTCCGGTATCGAGATGGATAACGGCCTGATTTCGTTCGGGATGCTCTATCGGTTCGGTCAGCAAGGTGGCGAGGTCGCAGCACCGGCACCCGCTCCGGCAGCCGAACCGGCACCTGTAGCCGTGGTTGAGCCCAAGACCTTCAGTCTGAGTTCCGATGTGCTGTTCGAGTTCAACAAGGCGACCCTGAAACCGGCTGCCAATCAGGCGCTCGATGCCCTGTTCAGCCAGATTGTGGCGGCCAATCCGAAAGATGGCGTCGCGACCGTGGTCGGTTATACCGACCGCATCGGTTCCGACAACTACAACCTGGCGCTATCCGAGAAACGGGCCCAGAGTGTGGCCAGCTATCTGGTATCCAAAGGCTTGTATGCCGACAAGGTACGGGTCGAAGGGCGTGGCAAGGCCAACCCTGTCACTGGCAACAGCTGTGCCAGCCGCTCCAAGCAGGAGCTGATTGCCTGTCTGGCACCGGATCGCCGGGTGGAAATCCATCTGGAAGGGGTTTCCCAGCCTGTCCAATAAGCAGAGCGACGGGAGCGATAAATGTAAAAACGGGAGGCTTGGCCTCCCGTTTCTTATGGGGTGTTTACGATGTCGAGCCTCAGAGCCCGAACAGCGGGCGCAGGCGGATGCCGATGAGGCTGCCAGCCAGGGCCATCAGCATCCAGACCCAGCCGTGCAGGCTGCCGGAGGCGGTGCCATCAAAGAAACCGCCGAGGTTGCAGGCGGCGTACATGGCGCCCATCCCCATCAGCAGGCCGCCAATGATGGAGGCCAGACTGTTGCCGATCCGCATCGGGGCGAAGGTGCCGCCACCGCTCAAACAGCGCGCCAGCATGGCCCCCAGAATACCAAGCCAGAACATGCCGACCATGGGGTTGATGAAGAGTGGCTGGGCCAGCTTGGGGTTCCCCTCGAACAGGCCAAACAGGGAGGCTCCGCGCAACGCCATGTCATAGACGGCGCCGGTGATGGTCCAGGCCGAGCCGTGCAGGGCAACGACAGTGGAGTTGAGTATCGCGATGATGATGCCGCCGGTCAGCACGGTGAAGCGGCCATCGCGCCAGAACAGGTTGCCGCCGCTGAAGAGGGGCTTGAGTTCGCCGGTACGCTTGAATTCGCTGTTGCGAAACAGCAGGAACAGCGCAGCGACCAGAGCCAGGTTGAGCAGCATGCCGCTCCAGATATTGCCGGTCAAATCCTTGGCCAGCACCACATGGCTGGAGAAGGTGGCCTCCAGTTCGGGGCGGAACTGGTTGCTGATGAGGGTGCCGATGCCGTAGCAGATCAGCACCAGCCAGAAGCGGGGTTGCCCCTCGCCGCAGCAGTAAAGAGTGCCGGTGGCGCAGACGCCAGCCAGCTGCATGCCGATGCCGAACAGGAAGGCTCCGACGATGAAGGGAATGCCGATAGCCATCACGTTACCCACCATGGCATCGCCAAAGAGGGCGTGGCTAAAGGAGAGAAATATGGTGAACAGCAGAATTTCGATGGCGATGGTGAGCAGGTGAACCCGCACGTAGTAGCTGTTGCGCTTGGTCAGCATTTCGCGCCAACCGAAGACGATGCCGAAGCGACTGAAAGAGAGGGTGAAGCCGAAGCCGAATCCGATCAGGGCCATCAAAGCCCATTTCATACCAAAGGTGTTGCCGAGCCAGAGTAACGCTCCCCCCGCGAGTGCCACGATGGGGAGCGACCATTTTCGATTCATGTCAGTTGATCCTTGCAGTTGGTTTTTAGAGGGGCGGATCCTATTCCCTCGTGGAGTCTAATGCTACCCATTTAACCAATGCAGAGAAAAAGGGGGCGCTGACTCTCATCAGCGCCGAAGGATCAATGGTGAGTGGTGTCGAGATGGAAGTGGTGAGTCTGCCTGGTCAGGATGCGGGCGTGCTGGGCGACGATGGTCGCCTCTTCGGCGGCCTGACTGGCGCTCCGGTTGACCTCGGCCGCCAACCGCGACATTTCGCCGACCTGATGGTGGATCCCCTGCACCAGCCGGGTCTCATCGTCCATCAACTGATCGACCTGAGCGATCCGCTGATTGATCTCCTCGCAGCTCTGTGCGATCCGGGCGACGCTCTGACGTGCCGTCATCGCGTGGGCGACAGCCTGTTCAACTCGGGTCAGCTCGGTATCCATCTCGCTGGCTGCGCGCTGGCTGACATCCTGGATCTTGCCGATGATGGTGTTGATCTCGGTGGTGGCGCTACCGGTGCGGGTCGCCAGTGAGCGTACTTCATCAGCTACCACAGCAAAACCGCGCCCCTGTTCACCTGCCCGTGCCGCTTCAATGGCAGCGTTCAGCGCCAGCAGATTGGTCTGCTCCGCAATACCGTGAATGGCACCCGCCAGCCCGGCAATCTGCTGCGAGAGGCCGGCCAGATCCGAAATGGTGTGGGAGACCCGCTTCACACCCGTTGCTTGTTCCTCGATCACTTGTTCTACGGTGTGAATCGCGTGCGTTGCCTCTTGTGCCCGGTTGGCTGATTGGAGGGTTTGCTCCCCCACCTGATGCAGCTGGCTACCCGCCTGTTCAATGGAGTGGGTGAGCTGCTCGATGGCTTGTTCGATATGTTGGGCCGCCCCAACCTGTGCCTGACTGTCATCGGTGTGCCGTTGTGCCATGGCAGTCAGGCTGGTGGCGCGATCATCTAGCGTACTGGCGTTGCGCTGCAGGGACTCCACCAGGGTAGCCAGCTGGTCACGCATGGCCCCGATCTGACGGATCAGCTCGCCGATGGCGTCTAGGCCCGGCTCCGGCATGGGGCGATTCAACTCTCCTTGGGCGATGGCTGCGGTGGCCTTGCCGGCGGCCAGCAGTCGCTGCAGGGTGGGGCGTCCCAGCCAGAAGATGAGCCCGGCCCCCAGCAGTGCGGCGCACAACAGCAGGCCGTAACAGAGCCGGGTGGTGTTGGCGAGATGGGCCATCTGTTCGGCGGCATACTGGTTGCCGCTGATGACGGTGGCGTCTACTCCGAGCCGGTGGGCGCTATAGATCGCATGAAGTTTCGTGGCTATATGGGTGGCCGTTGCAATATCACCCGCCTTGATGGCGGGGACAAACTGGGCGTTGAGCAGTTGCCAGAACTGCTCCCCCTGCACTTTTTGTTCCCCCAGCAGCAACTCCCTGAGGGAATTGTTCAGATTGCTCTCTTGCCAGAAGCGGTTGCGGCTCTCGAACTCTTGCTGCAGCCGGGTGAGGGTTTGCAGCAGGGCCTCCCGCTCCTCCGGTTTGGCATGGAGCAGGGTGTAGACCTGCAACTGGGATTCGATGAGGTAGAGAGGCGGCGGCAGAATATCAGCTACCACGTCCTTCCCTTGTCCCATCTGGTCGGCTGCGCTCCGGACCGAATAAAGCCCGAAAAAGCTGATAGAGATCAGCGTGATAATAACTATGCCCCCCAGAATTTGGCTAAAAAGCAGGGATCTGTTGTGAATGTGCTTGAGCATGCTGCCTCCATTCGGCTCCGTTCATGGATAGCATAGCTCTCTGTCAGGATGATGCGACTCGGCCGTGGCCAGTCGATGGTGAGTCGGCTCTGGATAAGGGGAAGTCGCAGTTTGAAGGCCGCTGGTGGCATGAAAAAGAACCCCGGCAGATGAGCCGGGGTCGAAGGGGTCAGGTCCGGCTTGGCGCGGCTTTACCGCTGCGCAGCCCATCCAGACTGAACAGCACCAGCGCACTCCAGATGCAGGCAAAGGTGAGCAGTTTGTCCATCGCCAGTGCTTCCCCATAGAGGGTGATGGCGAGGATAAACATCAGGCTGGGGCCTATGTACTGGAAGAAGCCCAGGGTGGAGAGCTTGAGCCGGGTCGCGGCGGCGGTGAAGCAGAGCAGGGGGGCCGTGGTGACGGCGCCAGCGGCGATCAGCAGCAGGTTGAGGTGCCAGTCGTTCTGGGTGAGATGGCTGGTAGGGCTGTCGGCAAAGCCCCACAGATAAATGGCCGCTGGTGGCAGCATGATCATGGTTTCGATCAGCAGACCGGTGAGGGCATCGAGGGCCAGTTTTTTGCGCACCAGCCCATAGATAGCAAAGCTCGACGCCAGCACCAGCGCAATCCAGGGCAAGGAGCCAAAGGCGATAAGCTGGATGGCCACGCCGGCAAAGGCCAGCGCCACTGCCCACCACTGCAGGCGGCGCAGCTTCTCGCTCAGAAACACCATTCCCAACAGCACGTTGAACAGCGGGTTGATGTAGTAGCCGAGGCTGGCATCCAGCATGTGACCGTTGTTGATGGCCCAGATAAACAGCAGCCAGTTACCGCCGACGGTGACCGAGGTAAACGCCAGGGTGAGCAGCACTTTTGGCTGGCGGAGCACAGCCTGCACCTTGTGCCACTGGCGCCCTGCCAGCGTCAGTACCATCAGCAGCACGCAGGACCAGATCATCCGGTGGGTCAGGATCTCGGCGGCCGGGACGGCAGAGATGGTCTTGAAATAGATGGGGGCTATGCCCCAAAGGGTATAGGCGCACAGGGCGTAGATGACGCCCTGACGCTGGATCTGTTGCGGCATGCGGATGACCTTTACTGAAGCGTTGGATGCGGGAAAACATCGCAAAAAATCAGTGTAGCGATCCTTTTGCGGGGAAAGAAGCGAATAAACGAAGTTTGAGGAATAAGAGGAGTGTGGCTGGCCGATCAGCCTTTACCGCGGCGGATCTTGTCGACATCCATCAACAGCCACAACATCAGGGCGATGGCGGAGATCCAGGGGCCCCAGGTCACGTAGGCCTCGCCGTGCCCCAGCACGAAGAACAGCAGGGGCAAACCGATCACCAGAAAAAGTACGCTTCCCAGAAAAAATAGCATTTTTGTCTTTATATTTAACATGTTGGCTTTTTTATCATTATAAGGATTGAGCCCGGTGATGGAAGGCCAAAAATGCAAAAGGGGGATTTCTCCCCCTTTTTGATCCGATAGTGCTGCTTTGTCGTGTTATTCCAGCTGAATCCAGGTGCTTTTCAGCTCGGTGTACTTCTCCAGCGCATGAAGTGACTTGTCGCGACCGTTACCGGACTGTTTGAAGCCGCCAAATGGCATGGTCATGTCACCGCCGTCCCAGTTGTTGACGAACACGGTACCGGCGCGTAGGGCGCGGGAGCCCTTGACCGCCTTGTTGAGATCCGCCGTCCAGATCGCCGCCGCCAGCCCATAGTCGGTGTCGTTGCCCAGCGTGATCGCCTCTTCCAGCGTATCGAAGCCGGTCACAGCCAGCACCGGGCCGAATATCTCCTCACGGAAGATGCGCATCTGCGGGGTCACGTCGTCGAAGATGGTGGGTTCGATATAGAAGCCGCCACTCTCCATATTGGTGCGGTTGCCGCCCAGCAGCAGCTTGGCTCCCTCCTGCTTGCCAATCTCGATATAGCGCAGCACCTGCTCCATCTGGATGTGATCCACCATGGCGCCGATACGGGTCGCAGGGTCGAGCGGGTTGGCCGAGATCCACTCGCGGGCATGGGCCAGCAGTCGCTCCATAAATTGCGGCTTGATGCTGTTTTGCACCAGCAGCCGAGAGGCGGCGGTGCACACCTCGCCCTGGTTGTAGAAGATGGCGCCAGCGGCGCTCTTGGCCGCGGCGTCCAGATCCGGCGCATCCGCCAGTATGATGTTGGGGCTCTTGCCGCCGCACTCCATAAAGGCGCGCTTGAGGTTGGACTTGCCGGAGCACTCCACCAGATGTTTGCCGATCTTGGTGGAGCCGGTGAAGGTGATGCAGTCCACATCCATGTGCATGGCCAGCGCCTCGCCCACGGTGTGGCCAAAGCCCGGCAGCACATTGAACACGCCGTCCGGAATACCCGCCTCCTTGGCTAGACCGGCGATACGCAGGGCGGTCAGGGGGGATTTCTCGGAAGGCTTGAGAATGACCGAGTTGCCGGTAGCGAGCGCCGGGCCCAGCTTCCAGCAGGCCATCACCAGCGGGAAGTTCCAGGGCACTATGGCGGCGACCACCCCGAGCGCTTCGCGGGTCACCAGTGCCAGTGCTGACTCCTCCACTGGGGCGACCTGATCGTAGATCTTGTCGATCGCTTCGGCGTTCCAGGCGATGCAGTTGGCGGCGGCCGGAGCGTCATAGCCCATGGCATCGCCGATGGGTTTGCCCATATCCAGCGACTCCAGCAGCGCCAGCTCCACCTTGTTGAGGCGCATCAGCTCGGCGAAGCGCTGCATGATCTGTTTGCGCTGTTTCGGCGGCAGGCCGCTCCAACGCTTGTCGTTGAAGGCGTCACGCGCAGCCTGTACCGCCAGTTCGGCATCGGCGGCATCGCAGGCTGCCACCTTGGTCAGCAGCTTGCCGTTGGCCGGGTTGATGCAATCGAAGGTGGCGCCATTGACGGCATCCCGATAGCTGCCGTTGATAAAGGCTTGCGAGGGCAGGGTCAGATGGGCGGCCTTGTGTTGCCACTGGGCCAGGGTCAGGTCACTCATGTTCACTCCTTGAACCGGCAAAAGTCAGTTTCCGCGTATCAATATGCTAAACATCCAGCCGCTTGTAAATCCATCTTGTAACAATTCATTAAACATTGCTCCCCTGCCGATGCGCGTCTGAATGTCAGAAACTGGCGGGGGTGTTGGCCGAGATCAGCACGCACTCCTGCTCGCCGCTATTGCGAAAACGGTGGGGGGTGCGGCTGTCGAAGTAGTAGCCATCCCCGGCGCCCAGCAGGTAGATCTGCTCGCCCACGGTCACTTCAACTTCGCCCTTGATGACGATGCCGCACTCTTCACCCTCGTGGCTCAGCATCTCGTCGCCAGTGTCGGCCCCCGGTGGCAGCACCTCCTGCAACATGCCGATGGCGCGGTTGGCACGGCTGTGCCCGACCAGTCGGTAGCTGATGGGGTGAGTGCCGAGATCCGGCATATCGGCGGCGCGGAAGATCACTTCGGTGCCCATTTCAGTCTCTTCGGTGAAGAAGCTGGCCAGCGACATGGGGATGCCTTCCAGCACCTTGCGCAGGGAGGCGACAGAGGGGCTCACCTGATTTTTCTCGATCTGGGAGATAAATCCGTTGGTCACACCGGAGCGCTTGGCCAGCTCGCGCTGGGAGAGGGCTGCCTTGGTGCGAACCGCCTTGAGGCGGTGACCGATATCCATCTATAGACACTCCTTGACTGTTTACTATTATTAAAATTGTGTTAAATATCTTATACCACCCTGCTGATGCGTCTAGCTAGGGGTGGCACCAGACAGGGCGATAACGGGCCCTTTTTTATGGATTCAGGTGTTTAATTTAATAGGCATTGGCCGACAGTTGCTAAACACCTTAAGGATGAGGTGACCATGAAACCGATCAGCGACATCAATACGCCCTCCGACATGTCCGCCTTCTGGATGCCGTTCACCGCCAACCAGCAGTTCAAGGCGGCGCCGCGCATCCTGAAGTCGGCAGAGGGGATGTATTATCACTCAGAGGATGGCCGCAAGATACTGGATGGCACAGCCGGACTCTGGTGTTGCAACGCGGGCCATGGTCGGCGCGAGATTGCCGAGGCGGTCTCCCAGCAGATTTCCCACCTCGATTTTGCCCCCACATTCCAGATGGGCCACCCCCTGCCGTTCGAGCTGGCCAACCGGCTGGTGGAGATCGCCCCCAAGGGGTTTGGCCACGTCTTCTATACCAACTCGGGTTCCGAGTCGGTCGATACCGCGCTCAAAATCGCGCTGGCCTGGCAGCGGGCTCGCGGTCAGGGCACCCGCACCCGGCTGATTGGCCGCGAGCGTGGCTATCACGGGGTTGGTTTTGGCGGTATCTCGGTGGGGGGCATTCCCGGCAACCGCAAGTGGTTCGGCTCCCTGCTGACCGGGGTGGATCATCTGCCTCATACCCTCAACATCGCCAAGAACGCCTTCACCAAAGGGCTGCCCGAGGAGGATGTGGCGCTGGCCGACGAGCTGGAGAAGATCGTCTTCCTGCACGATGCCAGCAATATCGCGGCGGTGATCGTCGAGCCCATCGCTGGCAGTACTGGCGTGCTGATGCCCCCCAAAGGCTACCTCAAGCGGCTGCGGGAGATCTGCACCAAGCACGGCATCCTGCTGATTTTTGACGAGGTGATCACCGGTTTCGGTCGCCTCGGCTCCCCCTTCGCCGCACAGGAGTTCGACGTCATCCCCGACATGATCACTTGCGCCAAGGGGCTGACCAACGGCGCTATCCCCATGGGCGCGGTGCTGGTGCAGAAGCATATCTATGACGACATGATGGCGGCAGGCAAGGGGGCTATCGAGCTGTTCCACGGCTACACCTACTCCGGCCATCCGGTGGCTGCGGCTGCGGGTCTGGCGACCCTCGAGATCTATCGCAACGAGAACCTGCTCAGCCGCGCCGCCGATCTGGCGGGCTACTGGGAGGAGGCGGCCCATTCGCTGAAGGGCTGCAAGCATGTGAAGGATGTGCGCAACTACGGGCTGGTGGCGGGTATCGAGCTGGAGTCCATGCCGGATGCGCCGGGCAAGCGCGCCTATGAGGTGTTCGTGCGCTGCTTCGAGAAGGGGGCATTGATCCGGGTGACCGGCGATATCATCGCCCTGTCGCCGCCCCTCATCATCGAGCGCAGCCAGATCGACGATCTCTTCACCCTGCTGCAGGATGCCCTGCAGGCACAACCCTAACCCATTTGATGGCCCCGCACTGGCGGGGCTTTGCGTTGGTTTGCTCAGCGCATTTACCACATCAGTTATCACGGAGGATACATGACATACAGGGTCAGCAACTTCATCAACGGCCAGCCGCAGGAGAGTCGCAGCGAGCGCCAGGGTGCCATCTTCAATCCCGCCTGCGGCAAGCAGCAGGGGAGCGTGGGGCTTTCCAGCGCCGCCGAGTGTCAGGAGGCGATCGCCATCGCCGAGCGCGCCTTTGCCGACTGGTCGCAAACCCCGCCGTTGGTGCGGGCCCGGGTCTTTTTCCGCTTCAAGGAGTTGATGGAGCAGCACAGGGACGAGCTTGCCCAGCTCATCAGTCGCGAACACGGCAAGGTCTTCTCCGATGCGCAGGGTGAGTTGACCCGCGGGCTGGAGGTGGTGGAGTTTGCCTGCGGCATTCCCCATCTGCTCAAGGGGGAGCACTCCCTCAACGTCGGTCGCGGGGTAGACAGCTACTCCATGATGCAGCCGGTGGGGGTCTGCGCTGGTATCACGCCGTTCAACTTCCCGGCCATGGTGCCGCTCTGGATGTTCCCGGTCGCCATCGCCTGCGGCAACACCTTTATTCTCAAACCCTCCGAGAAGGATCCCTCTCTCTCGCTGCGGATGGCCGAGCTGCTCAAGGAGGCTGGTCTGCCTGACGGCGTGCTCAACCTGGTGAACGGTGACAAGGAGGTGGTGGATGTGCTGCTGACCGACCCGCGAGTAGGGGCCGTGTCGTTTGTCGGTTCCACCCCCATCGCCCAGTACATCTATGCCACCGCGTCGGCCCACGGCAAACGGGTGCAGGCGTTGGGCGGCGCCAAGAACCACATGGTGGTGATGCCGGATGCAGACCTCGATCAGGCGGTCTCCGCCCTGATGGGGGCCGCTTATGGGGCCGCGGGTGAGCGCTGCATGGCTATTTCGGTGGCCGTGGTAGTGGGTGACGAGACCGCCGATGCGCTGGTAGCCAAGCTGACGCCGCTGGTGGAAAAACTGCGGGTGGGCCCGGGGTTGGGCCAGAGCCCGGAGAACGAGATGGGGCCGCTCATCAGCAAGGAGCATCTGGCCAAGGTGCGTGGCTACGTGGATCAGGGGGTGGCCGAAGGGGCCGCGCTGCGGGTCGATGGCCGCACGCTGAGCCATGACGAGGGTTACTTTATCGGGGGCTGCCTGTTTGACGAGGTGACGCCGGAGATGCGCATCTATCGCGAGGAGATCTTCGGCCCTGTGCTCTCCATCGTACGGGTGCCGGACTACGAGACGGCGCTGCGGCTCATCAACGAGCACGAGTACGGCAACGGCACCGCCATCTTTACCTGCGACGGCGACACCGCGCGGGACTTCACGGCGCGGGTGCAGGTCGGTATGGTAGGGGTGAACGTTCCCATTCCGGTGCCGATGGCGTTTCACAGCTTTGGCGGCTGGAAGCGCTCCATCTTCGGGCCGCTCAACATGCACGGGCCGGACGGGGTTCGCTTTTATACCCGGATGAAGACGGTGACGGCGCGCTGGCCCCAGAGCCTGCGCAGTGGTGCCGAGTTCTCCATGCCGACCATGAAGTGACGCGCTGGCGCGTGCTCATGGCCTAACCTCTTGCCCCCGCCGGTCAATGATTGGCGGGGGCGAACTCTGTAAAGGAACAACAGATGCGATTGGGAATTCTCGATTGTGACCGGCTCGATCCCGATCTGGCGGATCGTTTTGGCCCCGTTTACTCCGAGATGTTTATCAGGGGCTTTGCGGCCCTGGCCCCCGAGCTGGAATTTCGGGTCTGGTCGGCTCTTGATGGGGAATTGCCGGAGGATCTGCACGAGTGCGATGCCTGGCTCATCACAGGTTCGCGCCACGATGCTTACAGCGATATCCCCTGGATTCAGGCACTGCGGGCGTGGATCCGTCAGGCGCACGATGCCGACGTCAAGCTGGCCGGTGTCTGCTTCGGTCATCAGGTGATCGCCCAAGCGCTGGGCGGAGAGGTGGTGAAGTCCACCAAGGGATGGGGGCTGGGAGTATCGGTGCATCCCATGCTGGCAGATGAGCCCTGGATGGCGCCGGCGCGGGATCAGATCCGCATTCTGGCGAGCCATCAGGATCAGGTGGCCCTGCTGCCGCCGGGGGCAACCCGACTGGCGGGTAACGATTTTTGTCCCAACTTCATGTTTTTGCAGGGGGATCACATCGTCGCCATTCAGGGGCATCCGGAGTTCTCGGTGGAGTACAACCGGGCGCTGATCGAGCGGCGCCGTGGCCTGTTGCCCGACGAGCGCTACCAGAGCAGCCTCTCCTCGCTGGAGGGAGAGGTGGATTCGGCGACCATGATGCAGTGGCTGCTGCAGTTTCTGGGGATCCTGCCGCTGCGGGCTGGCGCGGCCTGAGCCCGGTTTGTCAGCCACCCCTTCGGATGCTAGATTTTGTAGCAAAATGAAGGATCAAGCGCTGAGATGTCGGGATCGGATGGTACACTGGCCGCCCATGTGGCGGCCTGTTTGTCTGGCTTGATTGCCGTCCCGGCCTGAGCCAAAACTGTCTGAGCCAAACCAGTGTGAGAGTGTGACGCCTTGAAACTACAGCAATTGAAGTATTTGATCGCGATCCGGGACCACAACCTCAATGTGTCCGTGGCTTCCGATGCGCTCTTCACCAGTCAGCCGGGGGTCAGCAAACAGATTGGCCTGCTGGAGAGCGAGCTGGGGGTGCGGATCTTCGAGCGCCGTGGCAAACACCTGCACCGCATCACGCCGGTGGGGGAAGAGATCATCAAGTGTGCCGAGGCTATGCTCAACATCGAGAGCAAGATCAAGGCGATCTCCCGCGAGTATCTGGACCCGACCGTGGGCACCCTCAATATTCACACCACCCACACCATCGCCCGCTACCTGCTGCCCAAGTCGGTCACCTACTTCACCAAGAAGTATCCCAAGATCTCGTTCCACCTCCATCCGGTGATGTCGGCGAGCAAGGAGCAGATCAGCAAGGGTTACTCCGATTTCTCCATCGTTGCCCACGAGATTGGCTTCGACAAGGAGCTGATCGCGCTGCCCGCCTACCTCTGGACCCTCTCGCTGGTGGTGCCGCAGGATCACCCGCTGGCCAAGGTGAAGAAGCCGACCCTGGAGCAGCTCTGCCACTACCCCATCCTCAGCTACGAGAGTGGCGCCACTGGTCGGCAGGTGCAGGACGAGGTATTCCATGCCGCCGGTCTCACCCCGAGCTACTACATGACGGTAATGGATGCCGGAGTGATCAAGCGCTATGTGGAGCTGGGCTTTGGCATCGGCATCATCTCCTCGCTGGTGGCCAACGACACCGACAGCCCCGGGCTGGTCTCCATCAATCTGGAGCACCTGTTCAAGCCCTGCCCGGCGCAGATCTGTTTCAGCAAGAGCATCCTGCTTCAGAACTACATGTATGACTTCATCAGCTCCTTCTCGCCCCACCTCACCAAGGAGGTGATTCAGAGCGTGATGCAGCAGCCGAGTCAGGCGCGCATTGACGAGCTGCTGGCCGGGGTGGAGCTGCCCATCTATTGATCCCGATCGGATTCCCGATCGCTGCCGGTTGTCTCTTCTGTCAGGCTGGGCTCTACTCGGGGTTCAGCCTGTCTCTTTTGGGCTATCTCCATCGTCCGAGGTCTCTATGTCCCGCATTCTGCTGCTTGCCAATCTCAACTGTGATCATGTGCTCTCCCTCTCCGAACCTCTGGTGGCGGGGGCCCGGCTGCAATATGTGGATCAGGGTCGTAGGCTGGGAGGTGGTGCCGCCAATACCGGCATAGGGCTGGTGTGGGCGGGCCACGAGGTGACCATCGCTTCCCGTATCGGGCTGGACGAGACCGGCGACTGGCTGCTGGAGCAGGCGGCTGGTTACGGGCTGGATTGCAGCCATGTGGAGCGCTTTGGTGGCGAGACTGGCGAGCTGCTCATTCTGGTGGACTCCACCGGCGAGCGCACCATACTGCGCCGCCCGCGGCGCCCCGATCTGCCCGGCGATCTGCCGCTGGAGGGTGTGGATTGCCTCTATGTGAACTATCCCGGTACCGCCATCATCAGCTACATGCGCCAGATGCTCGGCAAGAGCTTCGTGGTGGCCCAGTATCCCAAGGGCGGCCAAGCGCGCCGTCCCTGCCATGTGCTGGTGGCCTCCCGCTCCGATCTCGGCGAGGTGAGCGACCACTGGCAGCATGCCCGCCAGCTGGCGGGGGAGCAGCTCGAATGGCTGGTGCTGACCGAAGGAAAGGCGGGCGCAGTGGCCATCCACGGCGATGAGCAGATCCGGGTTGCCGCTCGGCCCGTCTCGGTGGTCGATACCACGGGGGCGGGAGATGCTTTCGCCGGCGGATTGATACACGGATTGGCGCGGGGCATGGCGATCAAGGATGCGTTGCAGTGTGCGGTGGACTGGGGCGCGTTTGCCGTCGCCTCCGAGAGCTCCATCCCCTCGGTCGCGCTGAAAAACTGGCTGAAACAGCCCCACTGAACCACCTCTCTGCCGGTCGATTGAGGGGCGGTTCGCGGGCCATATGACTGCTGGTCGAAGGGGCTTGGTGAGGGGGACTATTCGGGAGATTTACCCGCCATAAAGCGGGTAAACGCCGGGCTAACCCGGCAAGTTTGCGATCAATCAAAGAAAGTGTCGATTTATGTGCATCTTCATCGACACCCGGTTGTGCTGCTCTTAACCTGTCACTCCGCAACTCAGATTAAGAGACAGGCCCCCCTCTGGTGGACAGAGGCAAACCGGTTGTCTCCTGCCTCTTAGCTCAATGTTGTCGTCCTGATTCCTGGCTTGTAGTAAGAGGCAAGTGCGACCATGCAACTGACACGATTTACCGACTACGCCCTGCGTACCCTGACCTTCCTGGCGGTTCAGCCGGGGGATCGTCTGTCGACCATTACCGAAGTGGCCGATACCTTTGGCATCTCTCGCAACCACGTGGTCAAAATTGTGCACCAGCTTGGCATCAAGGGGTACATCGAGACGGTACGCGGCAAACATGGCGGTATCCGCCTCGGTCGATCGGCGGTCTCCATCAATTTGCGGGATGTGGTGATGGACATGGAGCATGTGCTCTGTCCGGTCGATTGCAAGCGCGAGAACTGCCGTCTCTCCGGCGGCTGCCGCATTCAGGGCATCCTGCGCCGCGCCATGAACGCCTTCCTCGAAGTGCTGGGTGAGTACACCCTGGCCGATGCGGTGCGCGATCCGAACCGTCTCTGCCATCTGTTGGGCATCGAGCAAGAGACTATTGTGACCATGGCCTGACGGGGCGCGGCATAACGAACAAGATGTGAAAGGGGCCTGATGGCCCCTTTTGCTTTTGTACACAGGTGGTTTTTAACGACTGCCCGGCTGGCGGATCAGGGTGATGGCGCCGTGCAGACAGGCGAGGCCGCAGGCACCGCAGCCATTGCAGGCATCCATATTGACGTTGATGCCATCGGCGGTGGCCTTGATCGCCTGCTGGGGGCAGGCATCTTCACAGAGCAGGCAGTAGAAGCCCTGCCGTGCCTGACAGCTCTCCTCGATCTGCACCCGGGTCTGCACCTGACGGCCCAGTTGCAGGTCGAGGGCGCCGGTGGGACAGGCTCTGGCGCAGCTGCCGCAGTAGCTGCACTGGCCGCAGGCGAGATCGAGTACCGGGGTACCGGCGATGGGGCTCCCCTCGTACTCCTCCTGGGTGGCCGGTTTGAGCAGACCGCGCGGGCAGGCCTTGAAACACTCGCCACAGCGGGTGCAGAGGGAGAGGTACTGGGACTCCTCGATGGCCCATGGCGGGCGCGCTTCATGGCAAACCACGGCGGGCTTGCGGGAAGCTTGCCAACCTTGTGTCAGCCAACGGAGGAAATAGTGAGTCATGCTCGCCCCTGATACCTATTAGGGGTTAATTTTATCGAAGTTTCGGGAAGCAGGCCAGAGAATAGCGGCCGTCAGGATCGCAAGCGCAGTTGCCCTTGTGTAAGCTAGGCGGGTCTTTTTACGTGGTTGAATGAAAACATATGTGGCTATTTCTCTGGCGTGCGTCCCTGCTCTATGTCTTTCCCCTGCTGATGTGGGCCTACTGCCGCATTAAGGATATCGAGTTCGCCGAGCTCGACACCGGCGTCAACACTCACAAGTGGGTGGTGCTGGCCGCCTACCTCATCTACGTGGTGATCTGGATCCTGGTTAACCGCTATCTCGAACTGTTCCTGCGTCAGCGGAGTCGCAAATGATCGACCCCGGGCTCTGGGGGATCTTGCTGCCCGCCGCCGTGCTGGCCCTCGGGCTTGGCTGGCTGATCGGGCGACGGGCCACCACGGCGCAGGCTCAGGAGCTGATGCTGGCGCAGGAGCGTTATCAGGCGCTGCAGGATCGCTTCGACGAGTTGCAGGATGAGCGGATGCAGGGCCAGCAGAAGCTGGAGCAGCAGCAGACCTTGCTGATCAAGCTCACCGCCCGCCTCAAGGATGCGGAAGCGACCCTGCGCAGCGAACGGCTGGCCGCCGCCGAGAAGCTGCAGCTGCAACAGGAGGCGGAGCAGCGCCTCAGCCAGCAGTTCGAGAACCTTGCCAACCGGATCTTCGAGCAAAACTCCGGTAACTTCCGCGAACTGAACCAGAACAGCCTCGATCTGTTGCTCACACCGCTCAAGGAGCAGCTCGAGGGCTTTCGCCGTCAGGTAGGGGAGACTCACGCCCAGGAGACGGCCCAGCGCCACAGCCTCAAGTTCGAGCTGGAGCGCCTCGCCGAGCTCAACGCCCGCATGACCGAGGAGGCAGCGGCGCTGACCCGCGCCCTCAAGGGTGACAGCAAGCAGCAGGGCAATTGGGGGGAAGTGGTGCTGGCACGGATCCTCAGCGAGTGCGGCTTGCGCGAGGGTCACGAGTACCACACCCAGGTCAATATCGAAGTGGAGAAGGGCAAGCGCTACCAGCCCGACGTGATTGTCCACCTGCCACAAGAGAAAGACATCATCATCGACGCCAAGGTCTCGCTGACCGCCTACGAGCGCTGGTACAACGCTGAGGACGAGCTGGAGAAGGCAGTGGCGCTCAAGGAGCACGTCGCCTCGGTGCGCAACCATATCCGCGAGCTGGGTCGCAAGGATTACCAGCAGCTGCCCGGGGTGCGTACCCTCGACTATGTGTTGATGTTCGTAGCGGTAGAGCCCGCCTTCCTCACCGCGATGGAGGCCGATCCCTCGCTGGTGCGTTACGGTCTCGACAACAACATCCTGCTGGTGAGCCCCACCAACCTGATGGTGGCGCTGCGTACCATCGAGAACCTGTGGCGCTACGAGCGGCAGAACCAGAATGCCCGCCAGATTGCCGAGCGGGCCGGTCGCCTCTACGAGAAGCTGCGGCTGTTTGTCGAGGAGATGCAGCAGATGGGCGGCAGCCTGCACAAGGCGCAGGAGAGCTACGACAAGGCAATGGGACGGCTGGTCAACGGCCGTGGCAACCTGATTGCGCAGGTCGAGCGTTTCCGCGAGCTGGGGGTGGAGGTGACCAAGAGTCTGCCCGAGCCGCTGGTGGAGCGGGCGCTGGAGCGTGACAAGGAGCGGGAGTAGTTTTCCCCTGCATCGCCATCCGCAAAAGGCCCAAACCCGGTTTGGGTCTTTTGCTATCTGTCAGTTGGCCCAGTGCTTACCCATCATCAGAAATCTGCAAAGCAAACGGCCCACCGAAGTGGGCCGTTGTTATTTGCAGTGCCGGTGTGGATCAGCGGCTGGCGGCGCGGGCGCTCAGCTCGGCTTTTTCGCTATCGCTCAGGAAGGCCAGGGTCAGGCCGTTCTGCTGGGCGGTGCGGATCTCTATGGCGGTCATGCCGGCGGCCGGAGCGGCCACCTCATATTCGTGGGGCAGGTCAATCCCTTCCACCGCCGGATCGTCGGTATTGAGGCAGGCCAGCACGCCGGCAGCCAGGAACTGGCGGATCGGGTGTTCGGTCAGGCTCGCGACCGTGGTGGTCTGGACGTTGGAGGTGAGACAGGATTCGATGCCGATGCGGTGTTCGGCCAGATAGGCCATCAGGGCCGGATCCTGAATCGCTTTGACGCCGTGGCCGATACGCTCGGCGCCCAGCTCGCGAATGGCTTGCCACATGCTCTCGGGGCCAGCGGCTTCACCGGCGTGTACGGTGACGCGCATGCCTGCATCGCGCACCTTGCGGAAGTGGTCGACAAAGAGTTCGCCCGGGAAGCCCAGCTCGTCACCGGCCAGATCGATGGCGACCAGCTTGTCGCGATGGGCCAGACAGGCGGCCAGCTCCTGATTGCACTGCTCGGTGCCGAAGGTGCGGCTCATGATGCCGATCAGGTTGGCCTTGATGCCGAAGTCACGGCTGCCCGCGGCCACGCCGTCGATGATGGCTTCCACCACACCCTGCGGGTGCAGCTTATGGGCCATCGCCATATAGGCCGGGCTGAAGCGCAGCTCTGCATAGTCGATACCGGCGCGCAGCAGGTCTTCTACGTTCTCGTAGGCAACCCGGCGGCAGGCGTCGTAGTCGGCCAGCACGGCAACACCCCAGTCCAGCTTCTTCAGGAAGGCGACCAGACTTGGCTCGTTCTCGACGATCTGTACGTGGGGGCGCAGCGCCTCCAGCTCGAAGGCGGGCAGCTGAATATTGTGTTGGCGACCCAGCTCGAGGATGGTCTGCGGACGGATGTTGCCGTCCAGATGGCGGTGCAGGTCGGTCAGGGGGAGAGATCTGTCAATCATGATGGCGCCTTCTTCGAGTCGGGTTTGAAAGCCTGCCATTCTAGGCGGGGCTTTCAAAAAAGATACCCCGTTTGCTGGCAAACGGGGTCTTATTGGTCGGTGATTTGTCAGGGCGTGATGGGAATCGTTTTTCCCCGGGACTCAGGAGAGATCGAGTTCCTTCAGCTTGCGGGTCAGGGTGTTGCGACCCCAGCCAAGCAGGCGCGCCGCCTCCTGCTTGTGGCCATGGGTGTGCTCCAGCGCAGTCTCCAGCATGATCCGTTCGAACTGGGGCATGGCATCGGCCAGGATGTCTGTCTCACCCAGCGCCAGCTTGCTGGCCACCCACTCCTGCAACTGCTGCTGCCAGCAACCGGGCAACGCCGGTTGGCCGGGCTCGGCGTTGTGGGTAATGGGGGTAAGCAACTCGGGGGGAAGATCGCTCACCAGTACCTCCTGCCCGGAGGCCATCACGGTGAGCCAGCGGCAGACGTTCTCCAGCTGGCGCACGTTACCCGGCCAGGGCAGGCGGCTGATATAGGTCTGGGTATCCGGGTGCAGGCTCTTGGCCTCCACATTCAGCTCCTTGGCGGCGCGCAGCAGGAAGTGACGGGCCAGCTGGGGGATGTCCTCACGGCGCTCTTTGAGAGCGGGGATGTGGATGCGAATGACGTTGAGGCGGTGAAACAGATCCTCGCGAAACTCGCCATCGGCGACTCGCTTCTCCAGATTCTGGTGGGTGGCTGCGATGATCCGTACATCCACCTGCACCGGCTGGTGGCCACCTACCCGGTAGAACTGGCCATCGGCCAAGACCCGCAGCAGCCGGGTTTGTACATCCAGCGGCATGTCGCCGATCTCGTCGAGAAACAGGGTGCCGCCGTCGGCCTGCTCGAAGCGGCCATGGCGGATGTTGTTGGCGCCGGTGAATGCCCCCTTCTCGTGACCGAACAGCTCGGATTCGATGAGATCTTTCGGGATAGCCGCCATGTTGAGGGCGATAAAGTTTTTGTGGGCGCGCGGGCTGTGCTTGTGCAGCGCATGGGCGACCAGCTCCTTGCCGGTGCCGCTCTGGCCGTTGATCAATACCGAGATGCTGGAGCGCGACAGGCGGCCGATGGCGCGGAACACCTCCTGCATCGCCGGTGCTTCACCGATGATCTCCGGCGTAGCAGTGGCTTCTTGCTGGCGAGACTTTCGCTTGGTCCGCTGCTCTTTGAGGTGATTCTCGGCGCGGCGCACCAGGGTCACAGCTTCGTCGATGTCGAATGGCTTGGGCAGGTACTCGAAGGCGCCGCGCTGGTAGGCGTTGACCGCGCTGTCGAGATCCGAGTGGGCGGTCATGATGATGATGGGCAGATCGGCCTGACGGCGGTGGATCTGCTCCAACAGGCTCAGGCCGTCGATACCGGGCATCCGGATATCGGAGAGGATCACATCGGGCGAGCGCAGCTCAAGGGCGTGCAGCAGGGCTTCGCCATCGGCAAAGCTCTCGCAGTTGAAGCCTTCGCTGCCGAGAGTGCGCTCCAGCACCCAGCGGATAGAACTGTCGTCATCGACGATCCACACTTTGGCGGTCATGGGGTTCCCTTACTTGCGAAGCGGTAGAAAAATGGTGAATTCGGTGTGACCCGGCCAGCTGATGCAGTCAATCCGCCCTTTGTGCTGGTCGATCAGGTTCTGGGCGATGGAGAGGCCGAGCCCGGTTCCCCCCTCCTTGCCGGTGATCATGGGGTAGAACAGGGTGTCGCGAATGGCGTCTGGAATACCGGGGCCGTTGTCGATGATCTTGATCTCCGCTGCCAGCCGGTAACGCTGGCCGTGTATGGTGATCTGGAACGCGGTGCGGGTCTTGATACGAATAAGCCCGGTCTGATCCCCCAGTGCTTCGGCGGCATTGCGCACTATGTTGAGAAACGCCTGCTGCAGCTGATCCGGCTCCATCTCGAATTCGGGGATGCTGGGGTCGTAATCCCGCTCGATGCGAACAGAGGGAGGGAGTTCGAGCTCCACCAGTCGGCGTACCTGCTCCAGCACCGAATGGACATTGTGCATCTGGTGGCGGCCGGGGCGTTGGGGGCCGAGCAGTCGATCGACCAGAACCCGCAGTCGGTCAGCCTGTTCGATGATGATGCCGGTATATTCGCGCAGGGCCGGATCCGGCAGCTCTTTTTGCAGCAGCTGGGCCGCGCCGCGCAGGCCGCCGAGGGGATTCTTGATTTCGTGGGCCAGCCCGCGCACCAGCTCCTTGGCCGCCAGCTGCTGGGCATGTTGTTGCTGTTCCTGACTGATCTTCTTCTGCTGGTCGATCTTGCGCAGCTCCACCACCAGCAGACGCTGTTCGTGGTCGGCCATCGGGGTAGCGCTCAGCTCCACCAGTCGCGGTTCTCCCTCTACCACCAGAGTCACTTCGCTATCGGTAAAGCCTTGCCCTGACACGAGGCACTGCTTGAGCCGCTGC
Organism: Aeromonas sp. 11P; assembly: GCF_051920165.1. Taxonomy (NCBI): domain Bacteria; kingdom Pseudomonadati; phylum Pseudomonadota; class Gammaproteobacteria; order Aeromonadales; family Aeromonadaceae; genus Aeromonas; species Aeromonas sp. 11P. Next base: position 2,657,170 of record NZ_JBQBDJ010000004.1, on the reverse strand, counting down.
AAATCGAGGGAGATATGTTCCAGTAGATGGGGCAGTTCGATGCCGATCAGCCGGCGTTCACTGAGAGAGAGCAGCTGTTCAGCCGCCGGGTTGACGAACTGGATGCAGAGCCGCTCATCCATCAGGATCACGGCGGTCAGCAAATTATCCAAGAGTGTTTTGGCGTTGTCCGAGCGGGTTGGCACAGGTTTCTCCCTAAAACGGTGCTACACACCTGTTATGCACCGATATGGTGCATAGAGTTTACCCGCATCGGTGCGCTATATCACCCCTAGTCGGCTTTGGGGGTGGGTTTGGGAGCCGGCGTCACGCTCGCTCTATGCAGGTAAAAGGTGACTGCACTGGATTTAGCAAGGATCGTACCGTCTTTGGCGAGCAGCTCGAGTTGAGCCTCGTGGGCGCCGCGATCGACGTTTTCGACCCGGACAGAGAGGCTGTTGCTGACGATGGGGGCGGCTTTGCCATCCAGGGTCAGGCGCACATCATACTGGGTCGGAGGTTTGGGGCTGATGGTGCCCTGAAAGACGATGTTGCCTGTGTTGTCGCGCAGGGTGCTGCCCTGTTCCGGGGAGAGCAGCTCGATGGTCAGCTTGGCCGCCTCTTTCTCTTTCTTGGCATCGGCGCCGGTCAGGCTGTTGAAGTTATCCACCTGCACCGATCTGGGCGCGCTGCTGCCCAGCAGCGGGGCGACCCGCAGATCGACCTCTTTGGCGTTTTTGCCGGGGGGGGGGGCATCCGAGTAGTGGGTGATGCCATTGCCATCGACCCAGGAGTAGACCTTGGCCGCGTCCGCAGCGAACGAGGTCAGCAACAGGAGGCTGAGCACCCCTATGCCATGCTTGTTGTTCATCCATCTCTCCTTGACGGTATTTTGCTTAATCCTATCAGAGAAAAAACCCGCCAGATGGCGGGTTTTGTCACGATTAAGCAAGCTGACCAGATTTAAACGGCCAGTCTGCTGAGACTTAGACGGAGTAGTACAGTTCGAACTCCAGCGGGTGCGGGGTCATGCGCACACGGTCAACGTCCTGCTGTTTCAGTTCCAGATAGGAGTTGATGAAGTCATCGCTGAACACGCCGCCGCGGGTCAGGAACTCGCGGTCAGCATCCAGAGCGGCTAGGGCTTCGTCCAGAGAGCCGGCAACGGTCGGTACTTCTGCAGCCTCTTCCGGCGGCAGGTCGTACAAGTTCTTGTCCATGGCATCGCCCGGATGGATCTTGTTGATGATACCGTCCAGACCGGCCATCAGCTGGGCTGCGAAGGCCAGGTACGGGTTGGCAGCCGGATCCGGGAAGCGCACTTCGATACGACGGGCTTTCGGGCTCGGTACCACAGGGATACGGATGGAGGCAGAGCGGTTGCGGGCAGAGTAGGCCAGCATGACCGGTGCTTCATAACCCGGAACCAGACGCTTGTAGGAGTTGGTGGTCGGGTTGGCGAAGGCGTTGATGGCCTTGGCGTGCTTGATGATACCGCCGATGTAGTGCAGTGCCATCTCGGACAGACCGCCATACAGGTCGCCAGCGAACAGGTTGACGCCGTTCTTGGCCAGAGACTGGTGGCAGTGCATGCCGGAGCCGTTGTCACCGAACATGGGTTTCGGCATGAAGGTAACGGTCTTGTTGTAGGCGTGGGCCACGTTGTGGATCACGTACTTCAGCACCTGCACTTCATCAGCTTTCAGCGTAAGAGTGTTGAAGCGGGTAGCGATCTCGTTCTGACCGGCAGTGGCCACTTCGTGGTGGTGAGCTTCAACGACCTGGCCCATCTCTTCCAGCACCAGACACATGGCGGCACGGATATCCTGGGAGGAGTCGACCGGTGCAACCGGGAAGTAACCGCCTTTCACGAACGGACGGTGACCCTTGTTGCCATGCTCATAGGCAGTGCCGGAGTTCCATGCGGCTTCTTCAGATTCGATCTTCACGAAGCTGTGGCCCATGGTGTTGGAGAAGGTGATGTTGTCGAACATGAAGAATTCCGGCTCCGGCCCGAACAGCACGGTGTCAGCGATGCCGCTGGACTTCAGGAAATCTTCTGCACGTTTGGCGATGGAGCGCGGATCGCGATCGTAGCCCTGCATGGTGGCAGGCTCCAGCACGTCACAAACGATGTTCAGGGTGGTCTCTTCGGTGAACGGGTCCAGCTTGGCGGAGGCTGCGTCCGGCATCAGTACCATGTCGGATTCGTTGATGCCCTTCCAGCCGCCGATGGAGGAACCATCGAACATCTTGCCGTCTTCGAAGAAATCTTCATCAACCTGATGAGCAGGGATGGATACATGCTGCTCTTTACCCTTGGTGTCGGTAAAGCGCAGATCAACAAACTTGACTTCGTGTTCCTGGATCAGGGCCAAAACGTTCTGGGCTGACATGCTAAGTAACCTCCGGTGTTAAAACTCTCTGGGTGAATGCGTCGTCGTATTCACATAAGCCAGTATCGTGCCAAGTTTGTGACAGCTTGATTTCAGGGCAATCTCGCTGAAGAGGCTCCCCAAAATCAGGCGATCTCGACTCGCGTTGCATCAATTTAGTGCGATGGTGGATCGTTTTGGTGCACTGTAATGGTGCGCGAAATACGGTCACCGCCCATCTAAGCAGGGTTTGTCAGAGAGGTCTATGATCCAGATCTGTTGTTATGCGTGAATGTACTGCAATTCTGCTAGGCAGATCACAAAGGCAAGAGTACAATTAGCGCCCAATTTTACCCGGTGATTGAGGCGAGAATGTTAGAGAATTTACGCAATATTGCGATTATTGCGCACGTTGACCACGGCAAAACGACTCTGGTTGATAAGCTGCTGCAGCAGTCCGGCACCCTGGACCGCTCCACGGAAGGCCAGGAACGGATCATGGACTCCAATGATCTGGAACGGGAACGTGGCATCACCATTCTCGCCAAGAACACTGCGATCCGCTGGAATGACTACCGTATCAACATCGTTGATACCCCGGGTCACGCCGACTTCGGTGGTGAAGTAGAGCGCGTACTGTCCATGGTTGACTCCGTGCTGCTGCTGGTTGACGCCGTAGACGGCCCGATGCCGCAAACCCGTTTCGTGACCCAGAAAGCGTTCGCTCAGGGTCTGAAGCCGATCGTGGTCATCAACAAGGTTGACCGTCCGGGTGCTCGTCCTGATTGGGTAATGGATCAGGTATTCGACCTGTTCGACAACCTGGGTGCGACTGACGAACAGCTGGATTTCAAAGTTGTTTACGCCTCTGCACTGAACGGTTGGGCCACCATGGATCAGGACGTCGAGTCCGAGAACATGGAGCCGCTGTTCCAGGCTATCGTTGACAACGTTGAAGCGCCGAAGGCTGATGCCGAAGGTGGTTTCCAGATGCAGATCTCCCAGCTGGACTACAACTCCTACGTGGGCGTTATCGGTATCGGCCGTATCACCCGTGGTCGCGTCAAGACCAACCAGCAAGTCACCATCGTTGGTGCTGATGGCAAGACCCGTAACGGTAAAGTCGGTCAGGTGCTGGGTTACCTGGGTCTGTCCCGTACTGAAGTTACCGACGCGCAAGCGGGTGACATCATCGCCATCACCGGTCTGGGCGAGCTGAAAATCTCCGACACCATCTGTGACAACGGTGCCGTTGAAGCCCTGCCGCCGCTCTCCGTTGACGAGCCGACCGTGAACATGACCTTCCAGGTCAACACCTCACCGTTTGCCGGTAAAGAGGGCAAGTTCGTGACCTCCCGTAACATTCTGGAGCGTCTGAACCAGGAGCTGGTCCACAACGTGGCCCTGCGCGTGGAAGAGACTGATGATCCGGACAAGTTCCGTGTATCCGGTCGTGGTGAACTGCACCTCTCCATCCTGATCGAAAACATGCGTCGCGAAGGTTACGAGCTGGCGGTATCCCGTCCGGAAGTAATCCTGCGTACCGTTGATGGCGTTCTGCAAGAACCGTTCGAAACCGTAACTGTGGACGTTGAAGAAGCGCACCAGGGTTCCGTGATGGAGCAACTGGGTCTGCGTAAGGGCGAAATGACCAACATGACCCCGGATGGCAAGGGTCGTGTCCGTCTGGACTTCATGATCCCGAGCCGTGGCCTGATCGGTTTCCAGACCGAGTTCATGACCATGACCTCAGGTACCGGTCTGCTCTACCACACCTTCGACCACTACGGTCCGCACAAGGGTGGCAGCATCGGCGAGCGTCAGAATGGCGTGCTGATCTCCAACGCTACCGGTAAAGCACTGACTTACGCCCTGTTCGGTCTGCAAGACCGTGGTCGTCTGTTCATCGGTCACGCGACCGAAGTGTACGAAGGCCAGGTGATCGGTATTCACTCCCGTTCCAACGACCTGACTGTTAACTGCCTGAAAGGCAAGCAGCTGACCAACATGCGTGCCTCCGGTACCGACGAAGCTCAAGTGCTGACTCCGCCGATCCGCATGACTCTGGAACAGGCACTCGAGTTCATCGATAACGACGAACTGGTAGAAGTGACTCCGAAGAACATCCGTATCCGCAAGAAATTGCTGACTGAGTTGGATCGCAAGCGCTCTGGCCGTGGTTAATGCCATGTGCTGAGTCTCGGCAGCCCTTGCGGCCGCTGACGGTTCACTGATAAACGGACCCAAACCTCTGGTTTGGGTCCGTTTTTTTATGCTTGTGATTCACTCTGGCTCATCCTGATGAGCTCGTTCAGGCCATCAGCAATGGATGATGAGTGGTCTGATAAGCGGCGAACCAAAGTCGTGGGGATGGGTGAGATAAAAAGCCGCAGCGGGTGGCCGCTGCGGCTTTTTGCTGGCTTGCAGTGAGGGATTACTGGCGCCAGAAGGAGGGGAAGAAGAGCACGGCGACCGTCAGGATCTCCAGTCGTCCCAGCAGCATGCCGAATGACAGCAGCCATTTGGCCGATTCCGGCAGGCTGGCAAAGTTGGTGCTGGGGCCGACCACCGGGCCCATGCCCGGGCCGACGTTGGCCACGGCGGTGATGGAGCTGGATATGGCCGTCAGGGGGTCCAGCCCGATGGCGCCCAGTAGCGCCGCGATCACCAGAATGATGGCGAAGTAGGCCAGCACGAAAGAGATCATCGAGCGGATGATGGCATCATTGACCGTCCGGCCGTTGTACTTCTGGGGAAATACGGCAGAAGGGTGCATCAGCTGGCGCATCTGCTTTCTGAACAGGGCGAAGGCGACCTGCACCCGGAAGATCTTGAGACCACCCGCAGTGGAGCCTGAGCAGGCCCCAAGAGCCAGCAGCACGATGAAGACGATGCTGGCGAGCGGCCCCCAGGTGCCGAAGTCACCAAGGCCGTAGCCGGTGGTGGTGAGTACCGAGACGATGTTGAAGCAGCTGATGCGCAGGGCATCCCAGAAGCCGAACAGGTCTCTCTCCCACAGATAGAAGGTCATGATGACAGTGACCCAGACCACCAGCCAGAAGAAGCCGCGTACCTGGGCATCCTTGAACAGGCTGTTGTCCCTGTGGTTGAGGCTCTGCACATAGAGCAGGAAGGGCAGTCCGCCGAGGAACATGAACAGGGTGCCAATCCAGTGTGCCGAGTTGGAGAAGTGGGACATGGATTGATCGGAGGTGGAGTAGCCGCCGGTACTGAGAGTGGTCATGGCGTGGTTGATCGCCTCGAACATGTTCATGCCGCTGGCCCAGTAGGCCATGAAGCAGAGCATGGAGAGCACCAGATAGACCACGACGATGTTGTTGGCGACCGTCTTGGCACGCGGGGCGCTTTTATCCGACCAGTCCGAGCTCTCGGTCTGGAACAGCTTCATGCCGCCGACGTTGAGGTAGGGCAGCACGGCAACTGCCATCACGATAAAGCCAACTCCGCCCAGCCACTGCAGGATGGAACGCCACAACAGGATGCTGTGGGCCATGTTGTCGAGGCCGGAGAGCACGGTAGAGCCCGTGGTGGTCACCCCCGACATGGTCTCGAAGTAGGCGTCGGTGAAGTTGATGTGGGTGATGAAAACAAACGGCAGGGCGCCAAAGGCGCAGGCCACCACCCAGACCGAGGTGGTGAGCAGGAACATCTCCCGCACCCCCAGATGAAACTCCGCTTTGCGGCCGTAGTGGAGGCAGAGCAGGGCGGCGCCGTGGGTGATGAGCACGGACTTGAGAAACTCGACAAATCCCTCTGACCCGGTGAGCAGTGCCAGCAAGGTGGGCAGCCACATGAAGAGCGCCAGCTTGGAGAGCACAAGCCCGAGGGTGAAGATAATGGGACGCAGCTTGATCATGTTCGATAACCTGGTCGTTGATTAACAAAAGACCCGGACCATCCCCTTGGGGGAGCTGAGCCGGGTCTGGTTTGACAGCCTGTGTGCATGAAGACGTTACAGGAAGAAGGGGCTTGGCTGGAACAGCCGCTCCACTTCCGGGATGTACTTCTTGTCCACCAGGAACATGACCACGTGGTCATCCTGCTGGATCTTGGTGCGATCGTGAGCGATCAGCACCTCATCCCCGCGCACCACGGCACCGATGGTGGTGCCCGGCGGCAGCTTGAGCTCGCCCACCGTCTTGCCGACCACCTTGGAGGTGTTCTCGTCACCGTGGGCAATCGCCTCGATCGCCTCGGCCGCGCCGCGGCGCAGACTGTATACGTTGGCGATATCGGCTCGGCGCACATGGGTCAACAGGGCCGAGATGGTGGCTTGCTGGGGCGAGATGGCGATATCGATAGAGCCACCCTGCACCAGATCGACGTAGGCGCCGCGCTGGATCAGCACCATGGTCTTCTTGGCGCCCATCTTCTTGGCGAGCAGGGCAGACATGATGTTGGCCTCATCCTCGTTGGTCACGGCGATGAAGACGTCGATTTGATCGATATGCTCCTCGGCCAGTAGCTCCTGATCCGCCGCATCGCCGCAGAAGACGATGGTGTTTTCCAGCAGTTCGGAGAGCTGCTCCGCCCGCTTCTGGTTGCGCTCGATGAGCTTGACGCTGTAGCGCTTCTCCAGCTGGCGGGCAAGGCCCGCGCCGATGTTGCCGCCACCGACGATCATGATGCGTCGGTAGGGGCTCTCGAGGCGCTGCAGCTCCGACATCACGGCACGGATATGGCCCGCGGCGGCGACGAAGAAGACCTCGTCATCCGCTTCGATGATGGTGGTACCTTGCGGACGGATCGGGCGGCCCTGACGGAAGATAGCCGCTACCCGAGTTTCGATGTTGGGCATGTGCTCGCGCAGGGTTGAGAGGGCGTTACCCACCAGCGGGCCGCCGTAGTAGGCCTTGACTGCCACCAAACCGACGCGGCCACCGGCAAAATCAACCACTTGCAGGGCACCCGGATATTCGATCAGGCGACGCACATAGTCGGTCACCAACTGCTCCGGCGCGATCAGGTGATCCACCGGTACCGATTCCGGCAGAAACAGGCGATCCCGCTCGGTCAGATAGGCCGGCGAGCGGATCCGTGCCACCTTGTTCGGGGTGTTGAACAGGGAGTAGGCCACCTGACAGGCGATCATGTTGGTCTCGTCACTGTTGGTGACGGCGACCAGCATGTCGGCATCCTGAGCCCCCGCTTCGCGCAGCACCTTGGGGTGAGCGCCATGGCCGTTGACCACCCGCAGGTCAAACTTGTCCTGCAGTTCGCGCAGGCGCTCGCTGTCGGTATCGACGATGGTGATGTCGTTGTTCTCTCCGGCCAGGTTCTCGGCCAGAGTGCCGCCGACCTGGCCGGCTCCCAAAATGATGATTTTCATAGGGAACGTCTACTCACGTTGATGCAGTAAAGGGGCATTTCGCCTGCATGGCGATTGCCCCGGAAGAAGCATGTCAGCGTCACAGCTTGACCAGCTTGGCGTAGTAGAAGCCATCCATCTCGGCTTCACCTGGCAGGAACTGGCGACCCGGGCAGTCCGGAGTGTCCTGTTCGTGCAACGGTACCAATTTGGCATCTTTGGCCGCGGCAAGGAAGGCGCGGATCTGGTCGCGGTTCTCTTCCGGCAGGACGGAGCAGGTGGCGTAGAGCAGGGTGCCGCCGCTCTTCAGCTTGCCCCAGAGGGCGTTCAGAATGCGGCGCTGCAGCTCGGCCAGCTCACGAATGTCCTGATCCCGGCGCAGCCACTTGATGTCTGGGTGGCGACGGATAACGCCGGTGGCGGAGCAGGGGGCATCCAGCAGGATGCGGTCGAACTGACCCTCCGGCCACCACTGTTCCGGTGCCGCCGCATCGCCGTGGATCACCTTGGCGGTCAGGCCGATGCGATCCAGGTTCTCCTGCACCCGCTTGAGGCGGTTTTCGTCGGCATCGACGGCAACCACGCCAGCCAGCTTGGGCTGACGCTCCAGCAGGTGGGCAGTCTTGCCGCCGGGGGCCGCGCAGGCATCCAGCACCCACTCACCCGGTTGCGGGTCGAGCAGTGCCGCGGCCTGCTGTGCTGCACCATCCTGTACCGAGCAGTCACCCACTTCAAAGCCGGGCAGCTTGGTCACATCGCAAGGACGCTCCAGCAGGATGCAATCCTCGCCCTCTTCACCGGCCACGGCATTGATGCCGGCTTCGGCCATGCGAGCCAGCATGGCATCGCGGCTCTGGCGCTGGCTGTTGTTGCGGATCCACATGGGAGGGCGTTGGTTGTTCGCCTCCATGATGAATTCCCATTCATCGTGATAGGCCTGACGCAGGCGCTTGGTGAGCCACTCCGGATGACCGAGGCGAATGCTGGGAACGCGGTCGATGCGCAGCAGAATGACTTCGGCGCTGCGCTGGAAGTTGCGCAGCACGCCGTTGATGAGGCCACGCAGTGAGGTGCCTTTGAGCAGTTTGACGGCGTTGACGGTCTCGGCCACCGCGGCGTGAGCCGGAATGCGGGTGTAGATCAGCTGATAGAGACCGACCAGGATGAGGTAGTGGAAAATGCGGCTCTTGTTCTTGAGCGGCTTGTCCATCATCTCGTTGACTGCCGCATCGAGGCGGGGCAGCCAGCGCAGGGTGCCGTAGCAGAGTTCTTGCAGGAGAGCACGATCGCGAGGCGCGACCTTCTCCTGGGCAGCAGGCAGAACAGCGGAGAGGGATTGACCCTGATCCAGCACCTGTTGAATAACGAGAGCGGCCTGTGCACGTGTTTTCATAGAGTTACCTTAGATGCGCAAGTCGGGGCCTGGGCCCCGCTTGTGTCAATTCAATCCAGTTCAATTCAATTGCGTGCCGGGTTCAAACCAGTCGCGGCGAGAGTTGAGCAGATCCGAAACGGACATCGCCTTCTTGCCGGGCGGTTGCAGGGTCAGCAGGCGCAGTACCCCTTTGCCGGTCGCGATATCGATCCCCTGCTTGTCGGCCTTGAGCAGGGTGCCGGCGGGTTGGTCGTGGTCGCTGTCAATGACGGCGGCTTGCCATACCTTGACGGTCTGGTCAGCCACTTCAAACCAGCTGATGGGCCAGGGGTTGAACGAGCGGATGCAGCGTTCGATGGCAACAGCCTCCATCGACCAGTCGATGCGGGCCTCTTCCTTGGAGAGCTTTTCGGCGTAGTTGGCCAGCGCATCATCTTGTGCCTCGGCAGCGGTTTCACCGGTGGCCATGGCATTGATGGTGTCGACCAGTGCCTGCGGGCCCAGCTCGGCCAGCTTGTCATAGAGGCTGGCGGAGGTCTCGTCGGCGGCGATGGGGCAGCTTACCTTGCGGATCATGGCGCCGGTATCCAGTCCCACATCCATCTGCATGATGGTGACGCCGGTTTCGGCATCGCCCGCCCAGATAGAGCGCTGGATCGGTGCGGCACCGCGCCAGCGGGGCAGCAGGGAGCCATGGACGTTGATGCAGCCCAGCCGCGGGGTATCGAGTACCACCTTGGGCAGGATCAGACCATAGGCCACCACCACCATCAGGTCGGCACCCAGTGCAGCAAGCTCGGCTTGCGCCTCTTCCTTGCGCAGAGAGGCTGGTTGGTAAACCGGCAGGTTGTGGGCCAGTGCCAGCTCTTTGACCGGGCTGGCGGTGAGCTTCTGGCCACGGCCAGCAGGCTTGTCAGGCTGGGTATAAACGGCAACGACCTCGTGGTCGGAAGACAACAACGCCGCCAGGTGACGGGCGGCGAAGTCGGGAGTACCGGCAAAAATCAGTTTCAGCTTATTCAATGGGGCAGATCCTCAGAGGACTTTGCGATCTTCACGGGCCATCTTTTCCAGCTTCTGGCGAATGCGCTGGCGCTTGAGCGGGGACAGGTAATCCACAAACAGCTTGCCGACCAGATGATCCATCTCATGCTGGATGCAGATGGCGAGTAGATCATCGGCTTCCAGCTCGAACGGCTTGCCGTGGCGATCCAGGGCGCGGATTTTGATCTGTTCGGCGCGAGGCACCAGAGCACGGCTGCCGGGCACGGAGAGGCAACCCTCTTCAATGCCGGTGCTGCCGCACTGCTCGATGACCTCCGGATTGATCAATACCAGAGGATCTTCACGGTTTTCAGAGACATCGATCACTATGATGCGCTGGTGAATGTCGACCTGAGTCGCGGCTAGGCCAATGCCTTCCTCCGCGTACATGGTTTCGAACATATCATCTACAATCTGTTGTAACTCGGGTGTAAAGGTCTCGACAGGGGCTGCAACGGTGCGCAGGCGCTCATCGGGAAAACGCAATACATCTAGAATGGCCATAGTTTTTTCTTTAGTTTCGTATAAATGCAGTCAATATTGGCGTAATTCTAGTCATTTACGCCGACAAAAAACAGCAACACTTTGCGTACAGAAGTAACAGGGAGTGTTATGTATCTGAAGCAAACCATCCTCGCCTGCCTGCTGGTGACCGTGAGTCAGGCAGCATTGGCCGATCAGCTCAGGCTGAAAGCGGGTTACCCCGAAAGTTATGTAGTGCAAAAAGGCGACACCCTGTGGGATATCTCCGGCAAGTATCTTTCCGAACCCTGGCTCTGGCCCCGTCTCTGGAACATCAATCCGCAGATTGCCAATCCTCACTGGATCTACCCCGGTGATGTACTGCATCTGAGCTGGGTCAATGGTGAACCCCGGCTCGGCAAGGCGATGCAGGGTGGCAAGCAAGTCATCCGTCTCGGCCCGAAAACCCGTTACGAGAACAAAGCCAACCCCATTCCGACCCTGCCTATCAGCGAGATCGGCCCCTTCCTGCAAACCGACCATATTCTGGCTGACAGCCAGCAGCAGAAAACCTTGCCCTATCTGCTGGGGTCGGATCAGAAGAATATCGGCATGCTGGAGGGGGACACCCTCTATGTGCAGGGCTCCCTGACACCGGGACAGGTCTATGGCATTTATCATCCCGGAGTGGTCTACAAGGATCGCGAAACCGGTGAACTGCTGGGCCAGGAGGCGATCTTTGCCGGTGTGGTGCGGGCCGTGGCGCGTCTTGATGGCGATCGGACTGAAGTTACCCTCACTCATAACCAGCGCGAAGTGCTGCAGGGCGACAAGGTGATGCCGCTGCCGGCTCAAGAGAACATGCCCGCCGTCTTCACACCGAAAGCGGCACCTGCCATCACGCCGGGCTATATCATCGATTTGCCGAACAAGACCCGGGGCGGTGGCAAGTTTGATGTGGTGCTGATCAACCGGGGTGGCCGCGATCAGCTAGTCGCCGGGGATGTACTGGATGTCAGACGACCCGGTGCTGCTCTGGTTACCAAGAATGGCGATGTACAGTACAAGGAGCTCTCGTCGGTTTTTAACCGGGTGTTTTACAGCAGCAACAAGAAGGCACCACTGCCCTCTGAAGCGATTGCCCGTGTCATGTTGTTCAAGGTGTATGACAAGCTGAGTTACGGTCTCATCATGCAGAGTAACGACATGGTGAGTGCGGGTTATCAGGTCACTCACTTCTGACGTGAATTACCCCGACGCGCGTCTGGCGCTCTGGCTAACTCTCGATGCGGTCACCGGTATCGGTCCGGTGACCGCTGCACGTCTGTTGGCGCGGGCCGGGGGAAGTATTGAGGCCCTGTTTCAGAGCGATGAAGCGCAACTGCATGGTATGGGGCTGTCGTCAGAACAGATCAAACAACTGCGCTGGCCCTCGCCGGTGGTTGAGCAGAGCTTGGCTTGGGCCGCTTTGCCTGACAATATCCTTATTCCGCAAGATCACCCGATTTATCCACCCTTGTTGCGGGAGATTCCCGCGGCCCCCCTGTTGCTCTACTGTCGTGGAGATCTTGCTGCGCTGTCGCTACCCCAGCTGGCAATGGTGGGGACACGCCATCCTACCTATGCAGGCAAAGATAATGCCTCCCGCCTCTGTAGCGAGCTGGTTGGATGCGGGTTAGCCATCACCTCGGGCCTTGCTCTTGGTATCGATGGTGTTTGCCATCAGCAAGCGCTGGCTGGTGGCGGTATCACCCTTGCTGTGTTGGGCTCCGGGCTGGATTGCCTCTACCCCAAACGCCATCAGGGGCTGGCAGGCCAGATTCTGGAGAAAGGTGGCTTGCTTATCTCCGAGCTGGCGCCGGATAAAGGGCCGCTGGCTGAACATTTTCCTCGTCGCAACCGTATTATCAGTGGTCTGTCGCTGGGAACTCTGGTGGTGGAGGCGACCGAGCAGAGCGGTTCGCTGATCACCGCCCGCTATGCGCTTGAACAGGGGCGCGAAGTGTTTTCGGTACCCGGCGCCCCGCAAAATGCCCAGGCGATAGGGTGCAATAGATTAATTCAGCAGGGGGCCAAACTTGTGCTGAGTGCGGCCGATATAGTGGAAGAGCTGCCAGAGTGGGTCGTACGGCCAGATCCGTCGGTCACACCATCTGAGCAACCGCATAATAGCGAATTGCCTTATGCCGATTTGTTGGATAACGTAGATTATGAGACCACGAGCGTGGATACCGTTGCCGAGCGGGCCCAGCTTCCTGTCGAAGTGGTATTGGGCAGGTTGGTAGAGCTGGAGCTGGCCGGTGCAGTGATGGCGGTAGCCGGTGGATACGTCAGAGCGAGGAGGGCGAATCATGTTTGATGTATTGATGTACCTTTTCGAGACCTACATCCACAGCGATGCAGATGTGATGGTCGAGCAGGATGAGCTCACCGACGAGTTGAGCCGGGCCGGTTTCGATAAAGAAGAGATCGACAAGGCGCTCGACTGGCTGGAGCGGCTGGCCAATCTGCACGATAGCGAGCGGGAGGTCTATGTTACCGCCAGCGCGCAAGGCTCGATGCGTATCTATGCTCCGCAAGAGCTGGCACGCCTCAGCACCGAGTGCCGCGGCTTCCTGCTCTTTCTGGAACAGGCCCAGGTGTTGAATGCCGAAACCCGCGAGATCTGTATCGAGCGCCTGCTCGAGCTGGACAAGCCGGATATCGAGCTGGATGACCTGAAGTGGGTCGTCATGATGGTGCTGTTCAACGTACCGGGCAGTGAAAATGCCTACCAGCAGATGGAAGAGCTGGTGTTTGATGAGTCAGACGGCGTCATTCACTGACAGTCCGGTGCCGCGCTGGTAGAATTCAGGCCATCTGGATTTCAAGGCGCGGCCCATGTCAAAAATCGATCATCACCTCTTTTCAGCCCACGAACATGCCTTCGAGCGCGAGCCGTGCCCGCAGTGCGGGGCCGAGCTGGTGATCCGCCAGGGCAAACATGGCCCCTTTCTCGGCTGTTCTGCCTATCCTGCCTGTGATTACATTCGCTCCCTGACGCCATCCGGCCGCGACATCGAAAAGGTGCTCGAAGGCTCTGCCTGTCCCGATTGCGGAGAGCCGTTGGCGATAAAGAAGGGGCGTTACGGTCTGTTTGTCGGTTGTACCCAGTATCCGGCCTGTCAGCACATCGAATCCCTGCAGGAGAGCGATGATACCCAGATCCTCTGCCCCGAGTGCGGCAAGGGGCATCTGGTGAGCCGCACCTCCCGCTACGGCAAGCAGTTTTACTCTTGTGATGGCTATCCCCATTGCAAATATGTGGTGAACGACAAGCCGATCCCCATGCCTTGTCCCGCGTGTGGCTGGGGCATCATGGTGGAAAAAAAAGTGAGGGGAACGCTGCGTTGGGTCTGTCCGCAAAAGAAATGCGGCCACCAAAGTGAGCAGGTATAATCCCGCCGCCGCAACCGGATTGAAACGTTTTCGGTGAACTTCAACCCCCCACTTGGAGTAAGGAAATTCCCACCATGAATAAACCCTTTGTTGCCGTATTGATGGGCTCTGATTCTGATTTCCCCGTGATGCAAACCACCCTCGAGGTGCTCAAGTCATTTGATATCGCAGTGGAAGTCAAAGTCACCTCCGCGCACCGCACGCCGGCTGCGACTCATCAGTATGTGACCGATGCCGAGGCCCGTGGCTGCAAGGTCTTTATCTGTGCTGCCGGTCTGGCTGCGCATCTGGCGGGTGCCGTAGCCGGCATCACGACTCGTCCCGTGATCGGGGTGCCCATCGATGGTGGCCCGCTCAAGGGGCTGGATGCGTTGCTCTCCACCGTGCAGATGCCGGGTGGTGTACCGGTGGCGACCGTGGCGATCGGCAAAGCCGGTGCCAAGAACGCAGGTTATCTGGCAGCCCAGATGCTGGCAGTAGCCGATGATGAACTGGCGGCCAAGGTTCGGGCCGAACGCCAGAAGAATGCCGAAGAGGTGATGGCCAAGGATGCCGCCCTGCAGGCTCAACTCAAGTAAGTGAACGGGTGGCGATCCGGATGTGTCGTATTTTTCCTGTGCTACAGCAAAACGTCACTTTTCCATGGTCGCCGCCATACGGATTCAACTTGCTACTAAGTGACGAGGCGGCAGCCTGGCTGCCGCATTTTTCCTATGCCAAATGAATTTGAACAGGCGGTTGCCGCCCTCCAGCAGGAAGGGGTGATCGCTTATGCGACCGAGGCCGTGTTTGGTCTGGGATGTGATCCCGACTCCGAAGTTGCGGTGCAGCGACTGCTGGCCATCAAGCAGCGTCCGGTAGAGAAAGGGTTGATCCTGATTGCTGCCGACGTGGCGCAATTGCAGGATTACATCGATCTGAGCCAACTTAGCGGTGAACAACTGGCTCTGGTTGAAGCCAGCTGGCCCGGCCCCTTTACCTGGATCATGCCTGCCCGTGCAACGACGCCAGCCTGGCTGACCGGGCAGTTCGAGACCCTGGCGGTGCGCGTGACGGCTCATCCTCAGGTACAGGCGTTGTGCCGTGCCTTTGGTAAGCCGCTGGTCTCTACCAGCGCCAACCTGACCGGTGAGGAGCCTGCCCGTCGGGTGGCCGATATTGGTGAGCGGTTGGCAAGCAAGTTGGCCTATATCCTGCCCGGTGAAGTGGGTGGTCAAGCCAATCCATCAGAGATCAAGGACGCCCGAACCGGCGCCATTATTCGCCCCTCCTGAGCTGGCGGATACGTCATGATTTGCTATCAATCCGCTGAGCGGTGAGCTCATCTGATTGATTTAACTATAAAAATGGACAGGGCGTTCACGATCCTGCCTGACTGGAGACAAGATGAGCAAACCGGATGTGGCCCAGGTCAAGGCCTTCCTGTTGCAGTTGCAGGACGAGATCTGCCGTGGTCTGGAGCAGGCCGATGGCAGTGGACACTTTGTGGAAGATGCCTGGAGCCGTGAAGGCGGTGGCGGTGGTCGCACCCGTGTGCTGCGCCACGGCGCGGTGATCGAGCAGGGGGGCGTCAACTTCTCCCATGTCTATGGCGATGCCATGCCTGCCTCTGCTACAGCCCATCGGCCCGAGTTGGCCGGTCGCAAGTTCGAGGCGATGGGTGTGTCGCTGGTGATCCATCCGCACAACCCCTATGTGCCGACCAGCCACGCCAACGTCCGTTTCTTCATCGCCGAGAAGGAAGGCGAAGAGCCCATTTGGTGGTTTGGCGGTGGCTTCGATTTGACGCCCTTCTATCCGTTTGCCGAAGATGTGCAGCACTGGCATCAGGTCTCCCGTGATCTCTGCCAGCCGTTCGGTGATGAGATCTACCCCGAGTTCAAATCTTGGTGCGATCGCTACTTCTTCCTCAAGCACCGCAACGAGACACGGGGGGTGGGCGGTCTCTTCTTCGACGATCTGAATCGCTGGCCTTTTGCCGACTGCTTCGCCTTTATGCAGGCGGTCGGTCGGGGTTATCTCGATGCTTACCTGCCGATCATTGAACGACGCAAGGTTCTACCCTATGGCGAGCGGGAGCGGGAGTTCCAGCTCTATCGTCGCGGCCGTTATGTGGAGTTCAATCTGGTGTATGACCGTGGCACCCTGTTCGGGCTGCAGACCGGCGGACGTACCGAGTCGATCCTGATGTCGATGCCACCGTTGGCACGTTGGGAGTATGACTGGCAGCCGGAAGCGGGCACTCCTGAAGCCTTGCTCTACACCGATTACCTCACGCCGCGAGAGTGGCTGTGACCCGAGGGGCCATGATGGCCCCTTTTTACTGACCGATATTCGGCTTGTTCCCGAGTGCGAAAACCCGTTAAATCGGAATATTGCCCTCTGATGGAACTCTTTGATGGATCGTTATCTGGTTTTTGGCCACCCGGTGCGCCACAGCAAGTCCCCCTTCATTCACACCCTGTTTGCCAGACAAACCCAGCAAGAGCTGGAGTATGGGCTGGCTGAACCCGCCGTCGACGAGTTTGCCCACGCCCTGCAGGTCTTCTTTGCCCAAGGGGGCAAGGGATGCAATGTCACCGTTCCCTTCAAGGAGCTGGCATTTACTCTGGTCGATCGGTTGAGCCCGAGGGCCAAGCGGGCGGGCGCGGTCAATACCATCAAGCTGACCGATGATGGTGTGTTGCTGGGGGATAATACCGATGGCGCCGGTCTGGTCGCCGATCTCAAGTCCCATGGTGTGACGCTGGCGGATAACCGGATCCTGCTGCTGGGTGCCGGTGGAGCTGCTCGCGGTGCATTGGCGCCGCTGCTGGCTGAGTTGCCGAGCGAGCTGGTGGTCACCAACCGCACCTACGCAAAAGCGCAACAGTTGGCTGTCGAATTCCACGATCTGGGGCCTGTGACTGCACAGACCTATGAGCAGTTGGCAGGGCCATTCGATCTCGTTATCAATTCGACTTCTGCCAGCCTGCAAGGAGAGCTGCCACCGTTGGCGCCTGCCCTGATCCACACTGATATTGCCATCTACGACATGATGTATGGCGCCTCGGATACGGCGTTTATCAGTTGGGCCAAGCAGCATGGGGCCCGTCAAACCATGGATGGACTCGGCATGCTGGTGGAACAGGCCGCCGAAGCGTTTACCGTGTGGCGCGGAATTCGTCCCGGGACTAAACAGGTATTGAGAGAGTTGAAGCGTAACTTGGGGGTGATATGAACCAGGGTATTCTGTTTCCCGATCTGATGGAGTGGCAGGCTGACGAACAGCGGGTGCGTTTTCCTGCCCAGCAGATGGGGGCGCTGATAGATTGTTACATCAGCCAGCGGCGGCTGGAGAGAATGACCGGTCTGGCGCTGACGAGGGAGGATGATATCGTCAGAGCCTTTGAAAGTGTGCGTTTTGACATTGAAGATCTGGCTGAAAAACTCATTGAAGAACAAGAGTTTGCTGAAGATGGTGCTATCTATCTCTGATTTTTCAAAGTTTTTTTGTTTTGTAGCGGAACTACTTTGAAATGGCGCTGACTAACTAGATAGTTGAGGAAGTGCTAGCTAGTCACCTTTATAACTCCCCGGTATTCGTACTGGGGATTTTTTTATCTGTATGAAAATAAAAGATTTTTTATTAATCTGTAAGTTGTGAAACTAAATTACATAAATTACTTTCACTTTCTGCTGCTTTGCTGTACAGTTGTCTGCGTAGGGTACAGAGGTAAGATGTTCTATCTTTCAGACCTTTTATTTCACGTAATTGAATGTGGCTGAATAGCTGCCCCGATGAGGTTCTCGTCGGGGTGTTTTTTTATGCACGTCATTTAGAGTAAATGCTTTAAATTGGCGATGCATTTGATAGAATGAGGCTGTTTCTTGAGGAATACCTATCGTCTGGTACTCAAGATTCAGCTTCTTCCCAATTTTTTGAACTTATTATTTCAGGCTGGATGGCATCACTGTCGTCCGGCCTCATTTTTATCCCTTTCGGCTAGATCTTGTAATTAAATTTCATTTTGGTCTCTTTCTGTAATTCTTGTTCGTTTTGAAAGAACAGATTTGAAAACGCTATCAGCGCCCCCTCAAGTTAATTTCTATAATGAATTAACGATCTATCTATATGAACTGTAAGCGGTAATGGATATAACAGGGGAGACGAATTCGGGGTATTAGTCGTGAGGCAGGTGAAAGCGGCAATCTGAAACCCTTTCAATCAGCGGAGGAGTGCTCCGCCAATTGCAAGGAGAGCGAGGAGTAGATTACTCCTCGGCAGGTTGCTGTTCATCAGCGTCCAGCAGGTCGGTATCGTCACCACTGACGTACCATTCGGTCAGGGTTTGCGCCAGCTTCTCCACACCGATATTGGTGAGGGAGGAGAACGCTTCGACCTGGATCTGGGAACCGAGGTTGGCAACGGCCTGGCGCACCTTGATCACCTGGTTGTTGCGCGGGCCGGGGCTCAATTTGTCAGCCTTGGTCAGCAGCAGCATGACGGGCAACTGACGGTGCGAGCTCCACTCCAGCATGTTCATGTCGGTATCTTTGAGCGGGTGGCGGATGTCCATCAGGATCACCAGACCTTTCAATGACTCACGGCGCTGCAGATACTCTGCCAGTGACTTTTGCCACTTGAGCTTCATTTCCAGCGGAACTTGCGCATAACCATAACCCGGCAAGTCGACCAGACGCTTGCCCGGTTCCAGCTCAAACAGGTTGATCAGCTGGGTACGACCGGGTGTCTTACTGGTGCGCGCCAGGTTCTTGTGTTTGGTTAAGGTGTTCAATGCAGATGACTTACCGGCGTTGGAACGGCCGGCAAACGCGATCTCGACACCCCCATCATTTGGCAGGTGACGGATGTCGGGTGCGCTGGTCACAAAATGCACCTTATTGAAATTCAGAGTTTGTGTATCCAACGTAAATTCCCCATGGAGATAGAGGGTTATAGAGTTACTTTTTTGTAAAATGGTGTAAAATAGCGTCGCTTAAACGCGTTTATTTTAACATGCCTTCAGCGGCATGGGATCTGGAAGCCTAATAACGAAAAGTTGGAACGCCATGAAGAACCTAGTCATTACTCTTGCTCTGATGGTTGGCGTAACGGGGATGGCACAAGCCAAGGGCGATGCCGCTGCGGGACAGACCAAGGCTGCCGTTTGTGCGGCTTGTCATGGACCGGACGGAAACAGCCTGGTTGATATGTACCCCAAAATTGCTGGTCAGCACGCATCATATATCAAAAAGCAGTTAGTTGAACTGAAGGCTGCCGCTTCTGGTCAAATTGGCCGGGTTGCGCCAGTGATGGGGCCGATGGCGTTACCTTTGTCGGAACAGGACATGGATGACCTGGCGGCTTATTTCTCCAGCCTGAAGGTTACCCCTATCGCTGTCCCTGACGACGTGGTCGAAGCGGGCAAGGCTCTCTATATGGGTGGTGACATGAGTCGCGGTCTGGCAGCTTGTACGGCTTGCCATGGTCCTCGTGGCTCGGGTGTCGAACAGGCGAAGTATCCCAACCTGTCCGGCCAGCATCCTGCCTATATCAAGGCTCAGCTCACCGCATTCCGTGCCGGCACGCGTGACAACGATCCGAATGGCATGATGCGGGATGTTGCCAAGAAACTGACTGATCAGGATATCGAAGCCCTCTCCAAATATGTGGCGGGTCTGCACTGATATAGTCGATACGGTCGATTTGAGTTGAAACGGGGAGCCTGGGCTCCCCGTTGTTTTTATGGCTTTCAGATAATTCTCGGTTTAATCCCCCCGTTCTGTAAGAGATCTCCCATTCTCAAGGCAGGCCAAGGCTCATAAAATTGCATAAAATATTAAATAATCATTATTTATCAATAAATTATATAAATATTGATATTTTTCGACATGTTGAGAATGTTTTGAGTGGATTGAGCCGCTTTATAGAGTTGGTACAGTAGGCTTAATGGATTCACCCACGGATTGGGTGGCAGTTTCACGACAGGGCGTTGTGAGCAGAGGATGGCTGGCGTGGCGGGATGCCATGGGCTCGGATGAGCTGGCAAAGGATTGAAGGATCAGGATGGTGGCCATCTCCGGAGCGGGATGGGGTTGCGGGATGCAGACTCCCCGGCACGATGGCAGGATGCGGTCGAGACGGGTGAAACAAGCACACGCACATTCAGGAACGACCAATATAAGGTCAGGATGACCACACAACGATATGATGCGGCGACAAGTTGTCACGGAGAGGACGAAACAGATTGTTTTGCCATTCAGGATGGCGCACGCATGAACATATCAAGGCAGCTTCGGCTGCCTTTTTTCTTTTGGGTCATTAACCCGATCAGTCATTCTGTGTCAAAATACCAGCAACATGCCCAGAGGATACCGATCCTGCGGTGTTCAGTGGCCTGATTGGGCCGGATTGGTGCGGGATCCTGCTCTTGTTCCAGCCTTACTGTTCCTCGCATCGTATCCCACCGGGTGAGATCATCCCGGGTACGGGTCAAACCAGTTATTTTCGGAGTTAGCCATTCATGTCTGCCAAACAACCCACTCGCAAGCCTACTGGCAAGCGCAAAGAATCTGATGTCAGTGCTCAGGAAGGCCGTGAGCGTAAACGGGCTGCCAAGCGCAAAGGCCTGAAGGCTGGTTCTCGTCAGCAAGTTGAACAGCCGAAGAACAAGTCTGGCAACAGCCAGTCCAAAGATCCGCGTATCGGTTCCCGCAAGCCGGTGGTACTGGTGGTGGATGACAAACAGAAGAAGCCGGCAGCACCCAAGGCGGTGAAAGAGAAGAAGCTGGTGATGACGCCCGAGCAGGAGCTGGCTTCCATCGAAAACGATGACCGCTTGAATGATCTGCTGGATCGTCTTGATGCCGGTGAAACCCTGGACGCGGCCGAGCAGGCCTGGGTTGATCAGCGCGTCGACCGTTATCAGGAGCTGATGGATGAGCTGGGCATCATCGACAACGACGATGATGAAGATGATGATCTGCCGTTTGATGATGGCGATGACGCCGAGTTCGACGAGCAGAAACCAGCCTCCGAAGAGGAGTTGTGGGACCGTTTCAACCAGGTCGATTTCAAGCCGGAACCCAAGCCTGAGCCGAAGAAAAAGTGATGAGTGGATGGATGCTGGCCGCCCTGTTGGGCGGCCTGATTTTGTCAGGATTGGCCATCTATGCAGGCATGCTGCTGGCCAGGCTGAGACGGCTGCAAGCGATGCAGCGGCAGGCGATTACCGCTCGCAATGAACGAATTCTGGAGAGCGTACGGGTCATTGCTCATGCGGTGCAGGAGGGGCAGTGCGATTACTCCGAAGGCGCCATTCGGCTGACCAATCTGCTGGATGCGTTGCAGATCAAGGGGGGGCGGGCGTTCGTTGCCGAGTTCCCAGGTCTGTACGGGCTGTATGAGAAGGTGAAAGATATGCCGACTCATGAGGCCAGACGTGCCCTCAAGCGCAATGAAGTGATGAAGATGGATCTCGAACGCAGCGGTTACGAGGCCGAGCTGGAGGCTCAGATCCTCAAGGATGTGGCCCAGCTGAAGGATTTTCAGTTAGGTCGGTGAGCCAACAATAACAACAAGAGAGGAAGCGAGCGTGCAAGCAGAACAGATTGTGTGGGATCAGGCCCTGATCGAAAAATATAACTACAGTGGCCCGCGATACACCTCTTATCCCACTGCGCTGGAGTTCAACGAGAGCTTCGGCTATCCGGATTTTGTCCGCGCTGCCGGCCAGTATCCCGAGCGCAATCTGTCGCTCTACGTGCACATCCCTTTCTGTCACAAGCTCTGCTACTACTGCGGCTGCAACAAGGTCATTACCCGTCATCAACACAAGGCTGACGAGTACCTCGACTATTTGGAGCAGGAGATCAAGGCGCAAGCCCCGCTCTTCAAGCATCGTCTGGTCACCCAGTTGCACTGGGGCGGCGGTACTCCCACCTATCTGGATGAAGTACAAACGCGCCGCCTGATGGCCATGCTGCGTGAGCACTTCCATTTCGCCGAAGAGGGGGAGTTCAGCATCGAGGTCGATCCGCGCGAGATTGCCATTACCATGCTGGATGTGCTGCGAGACGTCGGCTTCAACCGCATCAGCCTTGGGGTGCAGGACTTCAACAAGGATGTACAGGTCGCAGTCAACCGCGAGCAGGACAACGACTTTATTAAAGCCATGTTGGAACGGGCCAGAGAACTGGGTTTCCGCTCGACCAACCTCGACCTTATCTATGGCCTGCCGCATCAGGATCGTGCCAGCTTCCACCATACGCTGGAAGAGGTGCTCAAGACGGATCCGGCGCGCCTCTCCATCTTCAACTATGCCCATCTGCCGAGTCGCTTTGCCGCCCAGCGCAAGTTGAAAGAGGTGGATATGCCTGCGCCGCAGGAGAAGCTGGCCATGCTGCAGGACACCATCGCCTTCCTCACTGGCCAGGGTTATCAGTTCATCGGTATGGACCATTTTGCCAAACCCGATGACGAGCTGGCGGTAGCGCAGCGCGAGGGCAAGCTGCACCGCAACTTCCAGGGCTATACCACCCAGGGTGATTGCGATCTGCTGGGACTGGGGGTCTCCTCCATCAGCATGATCGGTGAGGCCTATTCCCAGAACCAGAAAGAGCTCAAGGCGTATTACGCACAGGTTGCAGAGCTGGGTCATGCCCAGTGGAAAGGCTGCTCGCTCAATCAGGATGACCTGATCCGCCGTGAGGTGATCAAGCGGCTCATCTGTGATTTCCGTCTGAATTTTGCCGCTGTCGAACAGGCGCACGGGCTCAATTTCAGAGAGTATTTTGCCGACGATCTCAAGCTGCTGCAGACCTTCATCAACGATGGATTGGTGCGTATGACGGAGGATGGTCTGGAGGTCTCTTCCACGGGGCAGCTGCTGATCCGCAATATCTGCATGTGTTTCGACGTGTACTTGCGCAACAAGGCGCGCCAGCAGCAGTTCTCTCGCGTGATATAAGCTTGTTTGCCGATTAGAAAACAGAGAAGGGCGCCATCGTGGCGCCCCTTTCATATGTATTTTTACTTAGGCTGCAGGTCGCGAAGGTTCTGGCAAGAAGTCTCTGCGCTGAGGCAAGCAATTGGGAATCAGGCAATGGTCGCGGTGAAACGCAGATAAAAAGATGGGGGCGACTTGCGTCGCCCCCGGTAGTCGTATCGCTCAGATCCTTGAACGAAGTTGCTCCCTGCAATCCCTGACTGTTTACCTCTTCCTTTAGGTTTCCCCTTCCCAATCCTTTGGGGTGTCCTTTAGCCATCTTGGCCTGACGAGTCATCCTGTCCCGCCGCACTTTCTCCGTCCTGGGAGGTGTCCTTTACCACATCCTGTGGTGAGTCCATTTGCCCAACCCTAGCAGCCAGTCTTCCTGACCGACTTCATTGCGTCCGTGCATGAGTAACTATAAGGATTTTCTAGCCGGCTACAACGCCAGATTGGAAAACGTTTTTGCCATTAGCTATTTCGAAAGCGGTGAGTTTCGATTTATTCATTTATAAACAGCTAGTTAAGTTTCTCATCTTCATGTTTTAAGATCTTATCTTCCGATTATCTCAGGGATCTTTTAGGCTGTTGGCTTACATATGAAATGGCAGATCTCTTACACGGCATTTTGGTTGCTTCAGAAACAGATTTTGCAGTCTGATAATGGTCATTCGGGGTGAGTTGGCGAGGCACACAAGAGCGGTTGAATGGAGAAATTATGAGCGCTGGTTGAGCCGCTCATAGATGGTCTGGCGCTCTTCCGGGGTGAGCGAGGAGAAGTAGTGGGTAAAGAGGCGCAGCAACAGGGACTTGTTCATGCCGTCTTGCTGGGTCAGATTACCCAGCTCGTCGATGGCCACCGTGCTCATGGAGAAGGTGGCTTTTTTGTAGCTGGGCTTCAGGTGCTCGCCACTCTCGATAAAGGCCAGCGCCGACAAGGCTTCGTCACGATGCAGGCCCAGTTCAAGGCTGACCACCTTGGGTTTGCCCTTGGCGTAGAACTCCGCATCTTCAATAAATTCGTCGACGGTGAACTTCTTCTGGTGATGCAGCTGGTGCTTTTTCTTCAGATCGGCCAGACCCATCTCACCCCCCCACTTGCAGGAACTCTTTGGCGATGGCCCGAATCTCTTCGGCGGATTTGCCATCCGGTTCGATCTCCATCACCGACAGTCCCTTCTCCTCGCTGTCGTCATAGACGTTGCGGCCATAGGTGATGGCGTTCAGGACGTCGACACCGAACGAGGAGCAAACCTCTTTCGCTTCCAGAATGCGTTTTACCTGATTGGGCAGGGCGGGACACTGGGTCAGCACTACGGCTGCATTGAGGGTCGGATTGACCATCTTGCAGGTGGTGATGAGATCTTCCATGTGGGGCAGGGTCTTGAGGTCGCGACGTTTCGGGCGCAAGGGGATCAAGGCGTGGGTGGCGACAGCCATGGTAGAGCGCAGTGCCCGGTTGTCTTGCCCGCCGCAATCGACGATGACGTAGTCGTAGCGGTTTTTCAGGCTGAGCAGGTCGTTGCGAATATTGCCATAGAGCTGTACGCAGTTGATTTGTGGCAGCTCCGGGTTGTCATTGCGCTCCTGAATCCAGTCAGAGGTGGTGCGCTGTGGGTCGCAGTCGACCAGCAATACCTCCCCCTGAAATTGGGATCTGAGGTAGACCGCCAGATTTTGTGCCAGGCAGCTCTTGCCACTCCCCCCCTTCTCTCCACCGACCAACAAGATCATGACGTTCCCCTATCCATGAGAAAACCGCTGATTTCAGTATAGGAGGGGCCAGTCTCATCACAAGGCGAGAGGAGTGATGCTCCTCTCGTTGTTTCGACTAGTAATGAATGCTGCCTCCCTGCCAGCGGCAGACATAATCAGGCACCAGCATCTGGGGGGCCTTGTCGACATGGCATACCACCATGGGCATGGCAGGGGCTCCTTCAGCCTGACTGAGGGTGGGGAGCGCAGAGAGCAGCAAAGTCGCGAGCAACAGCATGGGTTTCATCTTCATAACAACTCCTTGGTAGTGCCATTCCTGTGTGATCTGGATCACTTTCTGAGTTAAGCCGAGGTTGGCGCCAGTGCAAGGTGAGACGAATAAATTCAATTAATGAAAAAAGTATCAAAAGGCGTTGTGGTGACCGACGAGGATGGTTGCCCAGCTTGATGCGGACTTTGTGCATATTAAGTTGAACCGCACAAAGATGTGATGACTTATGAGGCCGAGTCTGATGGGGTTGGCATCAATGCCATGATCTGGAACAAGAAAAGATTTATGCAGTGAATGTGGTCGAGGTGAGTATTTATTTCTCCCGCGTTCCTCCCGTCACGGCGATGTATTCAATACCTAGGGAGTAATATTCAAATTTTATTTGTAATGTTATTTATGGCAATGATTTTTAACGTTTTTTGTTATTTTCATTTAATCACTCCAGTGAACTGACATGAATAAAAAATGAATCAATCTGAAATATAGCAGGGTGGTTTTGCATGGTTATTCGGTTTGCCTTGTGTGGAAAATGCGCAATTTGCTACCGGGGTCATAGATTGGATGGTGAATATATTCAGTTCTGAGTGAATGTGATCAATGTCTAAGTTTGTCGTGATTCGCAGGGCTAACCTCTGTCTCGAAAGGCAAGGGCAGGATAGAACACAAGCCGATTACCCTACATAAAGAATATCCCGCCTTAGCCACGAGCATGAATAGAAGGAATCTATTCAATCACTCGCAGGGACCACTGCTAGACGGAATATAATCATGAGCAAATTTTATGTAGGTTCTGAAGTTGGCCAATTGCGCCGTGTCATGTTGCACCGCCCCAACCTCAGTCTGAAGCGTCTGACTCCTTCCAACTGCCAGGATCTGCTGTTCGATGACGTCCTGTCTGTTGAACGTGCCGGTCAGGAGCACGACAAATTCGCTCAGGTACTGCGCGATCAGAATGTCGAAGTTTTCCTGCTGACCAATCTGCTGGCGGAAACCCTGGATGTGCCGGAAGCCAAAACCTGGCTGCTGCAACATCAGGTCTCCGACTATCGCCTCGGCTCTTCTTTTGCCAACGACGTGCGCTGCTTCCTGGCTGACATGCCGCACCGCGAACTGGCCCGCATTCTCTCCGGCGGCCTGACTTACTCCGAGATGCCCTACAGCGGTGTCAACATGGTAGTGGGCATGCACGCTCCGACCGATTTCATCATTGAGCCGCTGCCCAACCACCTCTTTACCCGTGACACCTCCTGCTGGGTTTATGGCGGCGTCTCCATCAACCCGATGGCCAAGCCGGCTCGTCGCCGCGAAACCAACCATGTGAAGGCCATCTACCGCTGGCACCCGATGTTTGCCGGTCAGGACTTCATCAAGTACTTCGGTGACGAGGAGCGTGACTACGACAACTCCACCATCGAGGGTGGCGACGTACTGGTTATCGGCCGCGGCGCCGTGCTGATCGGCATGTCCGAGCGCACCACCCCGCAAGGTGTTGAGCACCTGGCTCGCAGCCTGTTCAAACACGGTCAGGCCAAACAGGTCATCGCCATGGAGCTGCCGAAACACCGCAGCTGCATGCACCTGGATACCGTGATGACCCACATGGACATCGATACCTTCTCCGTCTATCCGGAAGTGATCCGCAAGGATGTGCAGTGCTGGAGCCTGACTCCGGGCGGCGCCACCGGCATGAACATCAAGGAAGAGGGTTACTTCGTCACTGCTATCGAGAAAGCACTGGGCGTGGATCAGCTGAAGATCATCACCACTGGCGGTGACAGCTTCGAAGCCGAACGCGAGCAGTGGAACGACGCCAACAACGTGCTGACCGTGCGTCCCGGCGTGGTGGTGGGTTACGAGCGCAATACCTACACCAACGAGAAATACGACAAGGCTGGCATCACAGTTCTCTCCATCCCGGGTGATGAACTGGGCCGTGGCCGCGGCGGAGCCCGCTGCATGAGCTGCCCGATGGAACGCGACAGCATCTGATGAGACGGCGTGGCGCCGGCAGAAGCTGGCGCCACACAGAACCAAACTCGAGATTAACCACTATGAAAAAACCAACTGTCGTCGTCGCTCTGGGTGGCAATGCACTGCTCCGTCGTGGTGAGCCACTGGAAGCGGATATCCAGCGCAAGAACATCGCAACGGCCGCCAAGACCATCGCCCTGATCGCTCAGGAGTACAACGTGGTGCTGGTGCATGGCAACGGCCCGCAAGTCGGCCTGCTGGCCCTGCAGAACAGCGCCTACACCAAGGTATCCCCCTATCCGCTGGATGTGCTGGGTGCCGAGTCTCAGATGATCGGCTACATGCTGATCCAGGAGCTGAAAAACCTGATGCCGAGCCGTAACGTCACCGCGCTGCTGACTCAGGTGCAGGTCGATCCCAAGGATCCGGCATTCGCCAACCCGACCAAATTTATCGGCCCCGTCTACGAAGAGGCTGAAGCCCGCACCCTGGCAGAAGAGAAGCACTGGGTGGTCAAGGCTGACGGCAAGTTCTTCCGCCGCGTAGTGCCGTCCCCGCTGCCCCAGCGCATTGTAGAAGGCGACGCCATCGAAACCCTGATTGCCCAGGGCCACCTCATCATCTGTACCGGTGGTGGTGGTATCCCGGTGACCTGGGATGGCCAGAGCCTGACCGGTATCGAAGCCGTCATCGACAAGGACATGTCTGCCGCCTATCTGGCCAAGCAGATCAAGGCCGACGCCCTGCTGATCCTGACCGACGCCGATGCCGTCTATCTCGATTGGGGCAAACCGACCCAGCGTCCGCTGCGAGTCACCAGCCCGGACGAGCTGGCTGGGGTCAAGTTCGATGCAGGTTCCATGGGGCCGAAAGTCGAAGCCTCTTGTGAATTTGTCAAAGCGACCGGCGGCATGGTTGGCATCGGCTCGCTGGAAGATGGCCTCGCCATCCTCAAGGGAGAAGCCGGCACCAATATCGTCGCCACCCGCACCGTACATGCGTAATTACCGACATCTGTACTGAGAATGCGTAGTCAACACTACTGCCCGAACTGGTCTGAAACATATATAGAGAGAACTCATCATGGCTTTTAATCTGCGTAACCGTAACTTCCTGAAACTGCTGGACTTCACCCCGCGCGAAATCCAATACATGATTGACCTGGCCATCGACCTGAAAAAAGCAAAATACGGTGGCTACGAGCGCAAACACCTGACCGGCAAAAACATCGCCCTAATTTTCGAGAAGACCTCTACCCGCACCCGTTGTGCATTTGAAGTAGCGGCCTTCGACCAGGGCGCGCAAGTCTCTTACCTTGGCCCGAGCGGTTCCCAGATCGGTCACAAGGAGTCCATGAAGGACACCGCTCGGGTACTGGGCCGCATGTATGACGGTATCGAATACCGTGGCTACGGTCAGGAGATCGTCGAAGAGCTGGGCGCCTACGCCGGTGTCCCGGTCTGGAACGGCCTGACCAACGAATTCCACCCGACCCAGATCCTGGCCGACTTCATGACCATGCTGGAGCACGGCAAGGGCAAGCGTCTGGATCAAATCAAGTTCGCCTACCTGGGTGATGCCCGCAACAACATGGGTAACTCCCTGATGGTCGGTGCCGCCAAAATGGGCATGGACATCCGTCTGGTAGCGCCGAAAGCCTTCTGGCCGGAAGAGGAGCTGGTTGCCAAGTGCCGCCAGATCGCCGAAGAGACCGGCGCACGCATCACCCTGACCGAAGATGTGAAAGAGGGTGTACTGGGTGCTGACTTCCTCTACACCGATGTCTGGGTATCCATGGGTGAAGCGAAAGAAGCCTGGGATCAGCGAGTCAAACTGATGACTCCGTATCAGGTCAACATGGATGTCATCAACGCCACTAAGAACCCGGATGTGAAGTTCATGCACTGCCTGCCGGCGTTCCACAACGACGAGACCACCATGGGCAAGGAAGTGGCTGACAAATATGGCATGAAAGGCCTGGAAGTGACCGAGGACGTGTTCGAATCCGAGCACAGCATCGTGTTCGACGAGGCCGAAAACCGGATGCACACCATCAAGGCAGTGATGGTTGCTACGCTGGGCGACTAAGGTCGCAGTAGTGGTGCCGGGGGGTGACCCCCGGCTTTTCGACCATGTGACAGCGGCATAATACCTCTAACCCTACAACCCGCAGCCTGCATGGATACCACACCCACAGAAGGAAGCTGGACCATGACCAAATTCAAGTTCCCGTCAGCCTACACGATACTGTTTGTGCTGATCGCCCTGGTGGCCGCCCTGAGCTGGATAGTGCCGGCCGGCAAATATGAGATGACCATGAACGAAGCCCTCGGCAAAGAAGTGCCGGTGGCCGGTACCTACAAGCTGGTAGAGGGCAATCCCCAGGGGATCGTCGACGTGCTGCTGGCACCTATCGATGGCCTCTACAACCACGACACCTATGAGGCAGGCGCCATCGACGTCTCCCTCTTTATCCTGATCATCGGTGGTTTTCTTGGCATTGTGACCAAGACAGGTGCCATCGATGCCGGTATTGAACGTGTGACCGACCGCCTGCGCGGCCGGGAAGAGTGGATGATCCCGATCCTGATGGCGCTGTTCGCCGCAGGCGGCACCATCTATGGGATGGCCGAAGAGTCGCTGCCGTTCTACACCCTGCTGGTACCAGTGATGATGGCCGCCCGCTTCGACCCTGTGGTGGCTGCTGCAACCGTATTGCTGGGTGCCGGTATCGGTACTCTCGGTTCCACCATCAACCCGTTTGCCACAGTTATTGCCGCCAACGCGGCCGGTATCTCCTTCACCGACGGTATCTGGCTGCGCGTTGCCATGCTGGTCGCCGGTTGGCTGCTCTGCGTTGCCTACGTCATGCGTTACGCCAAGATGGTGCGCAGCGATCCGAGCAAATCTCTGGTGGCTGACAAGTGGGAAGAGAACCGTGCCCACTTCCTTGGCAACAAGAGTGACCAGATGCTGGAGTTCACCCTGACCCGTAAAATCGTGCTGGGTATCTTCGTCGCTGCCTTCGCCGTGATGATCTACGGTGTGGCCGTGCTGGGCTGGTGGATGGCGCAGATCTCCGGTGTGTTCCTGGCTGCCGCCATCATCGTTGGTCTCATCTCCCGTATGAGCGAGGAGGAGCTGACCTCCAACTTTATCGATGGTGCTCGCGACCTGCTGGGGGTGGCGCTGATTATCGGTATCGCCCGCGGTATCGTGGTGGTAATGGATAACGGCATGATCACTCACACCATTTTGCACAGTGCAGAAGGGATCGTGACCGGCCTCTCCACCATCGTCTTTATCAACGTGATGTTCGTGTTGGAAGTGGTGCTCTCCTTCCTGGTGCCGTCCTCCTCCGGTCTGGCCGTACTGACCATGCCGATCATGGCGCCGCTGGCCGACTTCGCCAACGTGGGCCGCGATCTGGTGGTGACTGCTTACCAGTCTGCCTCCGGTCTGGTGAACCTGGTGACCCCGACCTCCGCCGTGGTCATGGGCGGTCTGGCCATCGCCAAGGTGCCTTATGTGCGCTGGCTGAAGTGGGTGGCTCCGCTGCTCGGTATCCTGACCGTGCTGATCGTGGTCTGCCTGAGTCTGGGCGCCGTGCTCTCCTGAGGATGGCAAGCAAGATGAAACGGGAGCCTGCGGGCTCCCGTTTTTTATGGGCGTAAGAAGTGATGGGCAGAAAATTGCAGGCAACAAAAAGGCGACCCGCGGGTCGCCTCGATGTATTTAGGGGAAATGGCTTAGCGGGCCTGCGCTAGCGTGCGCACCACGGCGGCGTGGGCCTGACGGGTGCGGCTGATATGGCGCGGCGCGACCAGCACCACGTCATTGCCCGCGACGGCGCCCATGATCTCGGGATTGGCGTTGCGATCCAGCAGGCGAGCCACCACGGTGGCGGCCCCCGGAGTGGTGTGGATCAGCACCATCTGCTGGTTGTGTACCACTTCGCGCACCATGTCGTGGATAGAGCGGGTACTGCCGGCGGGTTCCAGCTGCTCATCGACCAGGGTGTAGACCTTCTTGCCGTTGGCATTCTGGGCCTTTGCGACGCCGAGACGGCGCAGCAGGCGGGAGATGGTGGACTGGCTGATGTCGGCAAAGCCGCGCTCAGACAGCTCGCGGCGGATCTCTTCCTGGGTGCTGTAGCAGTGCTGACCGATGATCTGGCGACAGGCATCCAGCTGGGCCAGATCGGGCTCTTGGGCAACGGGACGACTGAGGGTTTTGACCACGGCGAATTCCTTTGATGATGACCGGAGGTAAACGCGCGATATCTGCCATAGCAGTCAGTTATCAGGCAAAAACACTGATAATCCATCTATATGCAGGGAATGAGCGGGCATTACCATCTTGCGATGGCAAATTATAGCTGACTGGAAATTTGGTGATGTGACAGGGTTCAAAAATGGGCCCCGCGGGGCCCAATCAGATATCAGTAACGCTCGCTGACGATGTCCTGAGTGAAGGACTTCTCGCAATATTTGCACTTCATCCGTACCACGCCTTTCACTTCGCGCACCCGGAAGTAGCTGTCAACCGGCTCGTTATGGGAGATGCAGTTGGAGTTGGGGCAGTGGAACACCCCGGCGATGAACTCCGGCAGCTCCAGCTGGTGCTTCTTCACCACATTGAAGTCTTCGATGATGTTGACGGTCGCTTTCGGGGCGAACAGCGCAAGCTGGTTGGCCTGCTGCTCGGTCAGGCGGGTGTTCTCAATCTTGATGAGATCCTTCTTGCCCAGCGCGCCGGATTTCAGGTTGAAGCCGACGGTGATCCGCTCCTGGGTTTCGACCAGCTGGAACAGCTTGAGGATCTTGATGCCCTGGCCAGCGGGGATGTGATCGATGACGGAGCCGTGACGGATGGCTTCGACTTGCAGTTGGTTCTTGTCAGACATGATATTCCCCTAAGCTCAGACAGTTTCGTTCAGTACCAGTGCCAGCAGCGCCTGGCGTGCATAGACCCCGTTCTCCGCCTGCTGGAAGTAGCAAGCGTGGGGAGTCTTGTCGACCGCCACATCGATCTCGTCGACGCGGGGCAGGGGATGCAGGATCTTCATGGTGGGCTTGGCCCCTTCCAGAGTCGCCAGCTCCAGAATGAACTTGGCGGCCATGTGCTTGTATTCGGTCTCGTCGAAGCGCTCTTTCTGGACGCGGGTCATGTAGAGGATGTCCAGCTCCGGCATCACCTCTTCCATGGTCTGGTGGACGCTGAACTGGATACCCTTCTCTTCCAGCTCTTCGCAGATGTAGTCCGGCATCGCCAGCGCTTCTGGGGAGATGAAGAAGAAGCGGCAGTTGAACAGGCTGAGGGCCTGGGCCAGCGAGTGCACGGTGCGGCCATATTTCAGGTCACCGACGAAGGCGACGTTGAGATTGTCCAGACGACCCTGGGTCTCATGGATGGTGAACAGGTCGAGCAGGGTCTGGCTCGGATGCTGGTTGGAGCCGTCGCCGCCGTTGATGACCGGCACGCGGGAGAATTCGGAGGCCAGACGGGCCGCGCCCTCTTTCGGGTGGCGCATCACCACCGCATCCGAGTAGGAGCCGATGATCTTGATGGAGTCAGCCAGCGTCTCACCCTTCTTGGCGCTGGTGTTGCCACCGTCGGCGAAGCCTATGATGTTGCCGCCAAGGCGCTGTACCGCGGTCTCGAACGAGAGGCGGGTGCGGGTGGAGGCTTCGAAGAAGCAGCTGGCAACCAGCTTGTCTTTCAACAGGCTGGTGTCAGGTTCAGCCTTCAACCGTTGTGCGGTTGAGACTACCAGTTCCATTTCTGACCGGGTCAGGTCCGAAATGGAGATGACATGTTTCTTATAGAGTGGATTGGTCATCGTCTGCATTCCCTTTGACATCATTGGAGGTTTTTCGGGCACAAAAAAAAGCCCCTGAAACAGGGGCTTTTTTTAAAAATAGCTGGGGATCGTTGGGGTGGGAACCGGAAACAACGGGGGCGCTCTGGTGCGCACCACCCGTCTGCAAGGCTGTTTTCTGAATCAAAAACTGCATCGTTTCGTCCCGACCTTTTTCAAAACCGGACAGATTATAGGGCCGGTTTTTTAATTGTCAAAATTTTATTTATGATGCCAATTTCAGCATGAAAAACGTTTAAGTGGCGGAAACATGACGACAAATCCACACTCTGTGCGTCTCTTGCAGCGATTCCCCATCGCGGGCCATGGCGCGCAAATAACCGAGTCTGTGGTGTCCTTCCAGCAGGCAATAGGGGCGGGGCAGGGGATGGCCGTTCGGGTAGCTGGCTCCCTCCTCCGGCGCCAGTACGATGACAGGTTCCGGCCAGGTGCCATCGTTCAGCATCTTCTCGCCGAGCCAGGAGCGGCGCACATAGCGATTGCTACGCAGCATCTCGCCCCAGCGCTCGATCACCTCCATATGGCGGGAGTCCACCTGATCCACCAGCTGCGCGGTGGGCCAGCTTTCACAGGTGAACTGATGGTTGGCGAGATCGATAAAGCTCCAGTTGGACTCAAAACCGCGCCAATGACGGTAAATCCACTGGGAGAGCACATTTTCAGGAATAAAGGGCACCAGCGGCGCTACCCGTTCAAGATAGGCGGGCAGGGCCTCTGTTTTGCGTTCATCCCTGAAGTTGAGGGGCGCCAGTTGTTGGAGCAGTCGGTAATTGAGCATAAGTGGCCTCCCGGTACCTGATTTCACCCTACCCCCATTTATGTCCCATTCCTACCCCGGCAGGGCTGCAAATACAGCAAGTTATCCCGCTTTGCTGCACAAACAACCGCGACTTGTTCGGGATTTGTGCAATCGCATCGAAAGTGTAAAAAAAGCCTTTACCTTTGATCTCCACTTTGTATACTACGCCTCGTTTGTTGCAGGGGCGTAGTTCCAATTGGTAGAACAGCGGTCTCCAAAACCGATGGTTGCGGGTTCGAGTCCTGCCGCCCCTGCCATTTTCAGAAAGGCCAGCTCATTGAGCTGGCCTTTCGCATTTCCGGCGTTCGCCAATTTATCCCTCTCTCCTCTCTTTTTTCTTCTTGTTGTTAGCCCCCCGGTGACTGTGGCCACATTGATCTCGATGTCTGCCGCAAGAGCATTCAGTGTGCAGCAACCCGCTGTTTCAGGACGGCGACCAGCCGCTGGTGGCGGGCGGGGAGCGGCCACTCGGCGCGGTAGATAAGCCAGAGGGTGTCGATCACCTCGATCCGGCTCTGGATCACCCGGATCTTCTCCTGCTGGGCAAAGGCGGTGACGGCGAAGCGGGGCAGCACGGTAAAGCCGAGGCCGCGGGCGACCGGCTCCAGGATCAGGCCGATCTGGTTGGTAAAGCCGCGCAGCGGGATCTCGTCAACGCGCTGGCCAGGGTAGCGTCGTCCCAGCAGGCGCCGGGCCATGCTGCGGCCATCCGGGTGATCGATAAAGCCGAGCTGACAGAGGTGCTGCCAGCTCGGATCCTCGCCGTCGTTGGGTACCACCAGACAGAGGGGTTCGCGGGCAAAGGGCTCGGCGGCGATGCTGGGGTGCTCCGGCGGTTGATCCACCAGTCCCAGATCGCTGCGCCCTGCCAGTACCGCCTGCACTATGTCGGGGGTGGGTGCAAAGCGGTGCTGGATGGTGAGTCCGGGGTGCTCCTGTTGCTGGTCGAGCAGCAGGGGATAGAGCAGCAGGCCGATGCTGCCGGGGGTGGTGAGGGTGATGGCGCCGCGGTGAGGGTCGTCGTCAGAGAGACGGGCCCGCAGCTGTTCGGCGGCCTGGGTGAGATCCAGCCGCTCGGCGGCGCGGGTAAAACTGCCGGTTTCATGCACCACCACCAGGGTGTGGAGCCAGAGCGGATTAACCATAAATTTAAATTATGCCTTCCATTAGTTTGACCTTATTTTTCATTATGTCGCTCCTTCCTATCATGTCACCTGTTTCCCACACACAATTTCAAGGTGACGTATGACTTACCCGCGCAACTTCTCCCACATCGGCATCACGGTGACTGACCTCGACAAGGCGGTCGAGTTCTATACCAAGGTGATGGGCTGGTATCTCATCATGCCGGCGACAACCATCAGCGAGGATGACTCCGCCATCGGCGTGATGTGCAACGACGTGTTTGGCCCGGGCTGGGGCTCCTTCCGCATCGCCCACCTCTCTACCGGCGACAAGATCGGCATCGAGCTGTTCGAGTTCCCCAACAGCGAGCAGCGCGAAAACAACTTCGAATTCTGGAAGACCGGGGTGTTCCACTTCAGCGTGCAGGATCCGGATGTCGAGGGGCTGGCGGCGCGCATCGTCGCGGCGGGCGGCAAGCAGCGGATGCCGGTACGCGAGTACTACCCGGGCGAGAAACCCTACCGCATGGTCTACATGGAAGATCCCTTCGGCAATATCGTCGAGATCTACAGCCACAGCTATGAGCTGACCTACTCCGCCGGTGCATATCAGGGGTAAGTGACAGGCCGCCTTCGGGCGGCCTGCTGCTTTGTTGTGGTGATGGTCAGTAGCATGGAATAGCGATCTTGCTCACACGGATAGCGGCTTCTGTTGTTGATAGATGTAAAAGTATACAGATTCACTAAAGTCTGTTCAGAGAGTGGCCGATAGCCTTTGATACATCAGGGTTTTCCCTGCCTGACACAACAACAAGGATTCGTCGTCATGACCCTCTCTCTGCGCGGCAAGCTGCTGGCCACCAGTCTTGGCGTAGTGCTGCTGATGGCATCACTGCTCGGCATCGTTGCCTTTCACACCCTAAAATCCCGCACCATGAGCGCCATCCAGAGCGAGGCGGTCAACTATGGCCACGCCTACTCGGTCGCCATCGGCGAATGGATGACGGATCGCAAGAACACCGTCCATGCGCTGGTCAATCTGATCAGCGATAACCCCCAAGCCGAGCTGGTGCCGCACCTGAAGCAGGCCTATACCTCCGGCGGCTTCGGACTCACCTATTTTGGCTCCGCGCAGGGGGTGATGACCCGGCAGGATCCCTCCCTCAACACCGGCAACTATGACCCGCGCGAGCGCCCCTGGTATCAGGATGCGGTGAAGGCGGGGCAGCTGATCGTCACTGCCCCCTATGTCAGCGTCACCATGCAGAAGCTGGTGGTCACCCTCTCCGAGCCGGTGCGTCATCAGGGGGAGCTGGTCGGTGCCGTGGGGGCCAACCTGGCGCTCGACAAGCTGATCGACGAAGTGTTGGCGATGAAGGTGCAGGGTGAGGGCTACGCCATGCTGCTCGACAGCAGCGGCCTCATCGTCGGCCATCCGCAGAAGGATTTGGCGCTCAAGCCCATCGCCGAGCTGGCGCCGGGACTCTCTGCCGCCACCTTCCAGCAGTGGGGCCGCGAAAACAGCGAGCTGCACGCCGCCACCCTCGATGGACGGGATGTGCTGCTGGCGGTACAACCGGTACCGGGCACCGATTGGCTGCTGGCCATGGTGATGTATCGCGATGTGCTGGAGGCGCCGCTCAGCAGCCTGCTGTGGGAGCTGGTGGGGCTGACCCTGTTGCTGATGCTGGTATTCAGTGCCCTGCTCACCGCCACCTTCAAATACCTGTTCGCCGATCTCGGTCGGGTCGCGCACGCCCTGCACGACATCGCCCACGGCGAGGGGGATCTCACCGTTCACATCAACACCCACAGCAAGGATGAGGTGGGCCAGCTGGCACAGAACTTCAACCAGTTCGTGGCGCGGCTGCACGGTATCGTCAGCCGGTTGCGGGATGTGACCGTCGAGCTGGCGGCCCAGTCCCGCACTCAGGCGGCCGGGGCGCAGGCTCGCAGCCAGCGGGTGCGCCAGCAGCAGGACGAGATCGTGATGGTGGCGACCGCGGTGACCGAGATGGCTTCCGCTACTCAGGAGATCGCCGGTAACGCCGAGTTTGCCGCCACCACCGCCACCGATGCGGTCGCACTGGCGGTCGCCGGTCAATCCCAGGTCGGCCAGAGTCAGCGCAGCATTACCGGTCTGGCGGACGAAGTGGCCGATGCCAGCCAGATCATCAATGAGCTCGACAGCCATGCCCAGAAGATCAGCGGCATTCTGGCGACCATCAGCGGCATCGCCGAGCAGACCAACCTGCTAGCGCTCAACGCGGCCATCGAGGCGGCCCGGGCCGGTGAGCAGGGCCGAGGCTTCGCGGTAGTGGCGGACGAGGTGCGGGTGCTGTCGCGCCGTACCCACGACTCCACCGACGAGATCCAGCAGATGATCGAGACCCTGCAGCAGACCACTCGTCGCGCCGTGGGTGGTATGGAGACCAGCCGTCAGCTGGCGGGTACCAGCGTGGAGGATGCGGAAGCCGCCAACCAGAGCCTTGCCCGGATCAACGAGGCGATCGGCTCCATCAGCGACATGGCGACCCAGATCGCGGCGGCTGCCGAAGAGCAGACCTCGGTGACCGGCGAGATCAGCCGCAATACCGAGAATATCCGCCACGTCTCGCAAGAGCTGGCCGAGCAGGCGGGCAACGAGGCGGCGCAGGCGGCCGAGCTCAAGTCGCTGACCGAGCGGCTGGAGCAGGAGATCGGTCGCTTCCGGCTCTGATCATCCCGCCACGCCAGCAACCGAAAGGGCAGCCCGCGGGCTGCCCTTTGTTATTTTACGGCTGGCTTAAGGGGTCTGCTTGACCCAAATCAGCTGGTCGGTGGCAAAGCCCAGCGACTTCGCTTTGGCGACCAGCGCATCCACCTTCGTCTTGGGCGGGTTGGGTGAGCGGGAGAGTATCCAGAGGTAGTCGTGGTTGTAGCTGGTCACCAGCGAGAGCTGGTAATCGGGGTCGAGGTCGATGACGTTGTAGCCGCCGTAGAAGGGGCCGAAGAAACTCACCTTGAGCCGCGCCTCGTCCGGGTTGCCGACGAAGTAGGCCTTGCCTTCGGCTTCGCGCCAGCTGCCATCGCTCTGCTTGCCGCGGTTGAGCACCTTGACGCCGCCATCGTCCCGCAGGCTGTAGGTGGCGCTCACCTGCTCCAGCCCGCGTTCGAAACCGTGGTCGAGGCGGGCAATCTCATACCAGGTGCCAAGATAACGATCGAGCTGGAAGCCGGTGACGGGGCGGATGCCATCGGCAATCCCGGTACAGGCCGTCAGCAGCAAAGCGGTGAACAGGCAAAGCAGTGAACGCATAAGTAATCCCTCTCTTGTTATCCCTCGATGATGCGCAGCTGGCCATCCCGAAAGCGGGAGGCCTGATCCGTCGGCGTGCTGCCGAAGAAGCGCTTGTACTCCCGACTGAACTGGGAGTTGCTCTCGTAACCGACTCTGGCCGCCGCGGTGCCCGCCTTGATGCCATCGTGCAGCATCATCATCCGCGCCTTGTGGAGGCGAAACGACTTGATGTACTGCAGCGGCGAGGTGGCAGTGACCGCCTTGAAGTGGTGGTGAAAGGCGGAGACGCTCATGTTCACCTCCCGCGCCAGCTCCTCCATGGTGAGGTTGTCGGCATAACGGGACTCTATCATACGCAGCACCCGGGCGATCTGGCCCACATGGTTGTGGCGATTGGCGAGCGCCTGCAGCGCCGGGCCGCCCCCCTCGGTGAGGGCGTGGAACAGCATCTCCCGCACCGTCTGCGGTCCCAGCACCCTGGCGTGCAGCGGGTTGTCCATCAGCTCGATCAGTCGCTCGGCAGCGCAAAACATGGTTTCGGACAGGGGGACCGAGTGGACGCCGCTCTTTTGCGGCGCGGGGGCGGGCAGGGCATCGCCCAGCTCCAGCAGCAGCTCTTGCAGGGTTACCAGATCGATCTCGATGGTAAACCCGATAAGCGGCTGCTCGGGGGAGGCGAAGCACTCGCACTCGCAGGGCAGCGGCAGGGTCATCAGCAGATAGTGGTTGGGGTCGTAGCGAAACACCTGATCCGCCAGATAACCCACCTTGTGTCCCTGCAGGATAACGATCATCCGCGGTTGGTAGAGCACCGGGGTGCGGCCATGGTGCTCGGTGGTATAGATGAGGTTGACCTGTTTCACCGGTGATGGGGTGATGCCGGGGGCGGTGACGTGGCGGGTCAATCTGGTTGCGAGGTCGCTGTAACGGTTTTGCATGGGCGCTCTTTGATTCGACAGTTCCTGTTTTCGCTGCTTTGTAGAAATAGGCAAGAATCAAGCAGGATGTTGTCTTGATGGTAGGGTGGTTCTGGAGAAAAATGCAATCACGATTTCGCGGCCTGGCCGCCCTGACTATCAGAAGAAGGCAATGTCGATGAACAACTTTACTCTCCATACCCCGACCAAAATCCTGTTCGGCCAAGGGCAGATCGCCCAGTTGCGCGAGCAGCTCCCGAGCGATGCCCGCGTCATGATCACCTATGGCGGCGGCAGCGTGGTACGCAGCGGCTTGCTGGAGCAGATTCGCAACGAGCTGGCCAGCATGACCCTGTTTGAATTTGGCGGCATCGAACCGAACCCGGCCTACGAGACCCTGATGGGCGCCGTGGAGCTGGCCCGTGCCGAGCGGGTCGACTTCCTGCTCGCCGTTGGCGGTGGTTCCGTGCTCGATGGCACCAAGTTTATCGCCGCTGCCGCGCACTACGATCTGGCCAAAGATCCCTGGCACATTCTCGAGACCGTCGGCAGCGAAGTGCGTTCCGCCATCCCGCTCGGCTCAGTGCTGACCCTGCCGGCGACCGGTTCCGAAATGAACATGGGCGCCGTCATCACCCGTCGCAGCAGTGGCGACAAGGTGCACTTCTTCTCGCCGTTCGTGATGCCGCGCTTCGCCGTGCTGGATCCGGTGCTCACCTACACCCTGCCCGAGCGTCAGGTGGCGAACGGGGTAGTGGATGCTTTCGTCCACATCGTGGAGCAGTACCTCACCTATCCGGTCAATGCCAAGGTGCAGGAT
This sequence comes from Aeromonas sp. 11P, assembly GCF_051920165.1. Taxonomy (NCBI): domain Bacteria; kingdom Pseudomonadati; phylum Pseudomonadota; class Gammaproteobacteria; order Aeromonadales; family Aeromonadaceae; genus Aeromonas; species Aeromonas sp. 11P. Next base: position 2,617,417 of record NZ_JBQBDJ010000004.1, on the reverse strand, counting down.
CGCTTCGCTGAAGGCTTGCTGCTGACCCTGATCGAAGAGGGCCCCAAGGCGCTGGCCGAACCGCACAACTATGAGGTGCGCGCCAACATCATGTGGAGTGCCACCATGGCGCTGAACGGTTTGATCGGTGCCGGTGTGCCGCAGGATTGGGCCACTCACATGTTGGGTCACGAACTGACCGCCCTGCATGGCCTCGACCACGCCCAGACTCTGGCGGTGGTGCTGCCTGCCCTGCTGCAGGCCAAGCGCAAACAGAAACATGCCAAGCTGCTGCAATACGCAGAGCGGGTGTGGGGTCTGAACAGCGGCAGCGAAGCGGAGCGCATCGACGATGCCATCGCCGCGACCCGCGACTTCTTCGAGCGGATGGGGGTCAAGACCCGACTGCGCGACTACGGTCTGAAAGATCTGGGTATCGACACCCTGATCGGCAAGCTGGGTGAGCACGGTATGGCCCGTCTGGGCGAGCACGGCGATATCGATCTGGTGCAGAGCCAGCATATTTATGAAGCGGCCTGGTAAGGGCCGCCAATCGGTGCCAAACGGGCGAAACGATTGAATTGCCGGGGCCCTCTCCCGCCATCTGGCGGCTGAGCGGCCCCGCTTTTGTTGGGAAAATGTTACTTTTCGGCGTTTCGCTGCGAGAAGTGAGACGAAAGCGGATTTCGTAAGAACAAAAAACGCTAAGATAGAGGGCCGGTAAAACATTTTTTTTGACTGGTTGGATCACTTTTTTCAGCCGTTTTTACTGGTATAAGCCTCTAATTTGGTTTGTTTTTTTTAATCGTAGCCAGGGATGGGCTGAATTCTGTACGAGTGCCGTCGGGACTGCGGTTGTAATAAAACTCCAAAATTTGATACTAATCACCTTCGCGCCTGAAAAGCGGGGGCCTGACCATGACAGGAGGTTGAGGTAAAGCCTACTGATTTTCATAACAAAGAGCCCTGGACCTGCACTTTGGTCATGTCTTGTTTCGTCAGAAGTGAGACACTGGGCAGCGATTGTTTATTAACCATCAGGGAATAGTCATGCAGATTGGAATACCGAGAGAGAGTCTCGCCGGTGAGACCCGGGTCGCAGCGACCCCGGCTACCGTCGAGCAGCTGAAAAAGCTCGGCTTCGAGGTCGCCATCGAGACCGGCGCAGGCCTGTCGGCCAGCTTCGATGATGCCGCCTTCGAGGCTGCCGGTGCCAGCGTGGTGCCGAATGTCTGGCAAGCCGACCTTATCTTCAAGGTCAATGCGCCGACCGATGCCGAGATCGCACAAATTAAAGATGGCGCCACTCTGGTGAGCTTCATCTGGCCTGCCCAGAACCCTGAGCTGGTCAAGAAGCTGTCCGAGCGCAACATCAATGTGATGGCGATGGATATGGTGCCGCGGATCTCCCGTGCCCAGTCCCTCGATGCCCTCTCCTCCATGGCCAACATCGGTGGCTATCGTGCCGTGGTTGAAGCTGCGCACCAGTTCGGTCGCTTCTTCACCGGTCAAATCACCGCAGCCGGTAAAGTGCCGCCTGCCAAGGTACTGGTGATCGGTGCCGGTGTGGCCGGTCTGGCTGCCATCGGTACTGCCGGTTCCCTCGGTGCCATCGTGCGTGCGTTCGATACCCGTCTGGAAGTGGCCGAGCAGATCGAGTCCATGGGTGGCGAGTTCCTCAAGCTGGACTTCGGTGGCGAGGATGGTTCCTCCTCCGACGGTTACGCCAAGGTGATGAGCGAGGAGTTCATCGCGGCCGAGATGGCGCTGTTTGCCCAGCAAGCCAAGGAAGTGGACATCATCATCACTACCGCCCTGATCCCGGGCAAGCCGGCACCCAAACTGATCACCAAAGAGATGGTGGACAGCATGAAGCCGGGCTCGGTGATCGTGGACATGGCTGCCCAGGCTGGCGGCAACTGCGAATACACAGTGCCGGGCGAACTGCATGTCACCGCCAACGGCGTCAAGGTGATTGGTTACACCGATCTGCCGGGTCGTCTGCCTGCCCAATCCTCCCAGCTCTACGGTACCAACCTGGTCAACCTGATGAAGCTGATGTGCAAGGAGAAGGACGGCAACGTTGCCATCGACTTCGAAGACGTGGTTCAGCGCAACATGACGGTGATCCAGGCCGGTGAAGTGACCTTCCCGCCGCCCGCCATCTCCGTCTCTGCCGCCCCGCAGAAACCGGCCGCCGCCAAACCGGCCGCCAAGAAAGAAGAGGCCAAGCCCTCCAACAAGAAGTTCGTGTTCGGTGCCATCGGTATCGCCGCCTTCGGCTGGATCGCCTCCGTTGCCCCGGCAGCCTTCCTCTCCCACTTCACCGTATTCATCCTGGCCTGTGTGGTCGGTTACTACGTGGTGTGGAACGTCTCTCACGCCCTGCACACGCCGCTGATGTCGGTCACCAATGCCATCTCCGGCATTATCGTGGTCGGTGCCCTGCTGCAGATCGGGCAAGGGTCGACTCTGGTCACCGCATTGGCCTTCATCGCCGTGCTGATTGCCAGTATCAACATCTTCGGCGGCTTCACCGTCACTCAGCGCATGCTGAAGATGTTCCGTAAGGATTAAGGGGGTTTAACGTGTCTCAAGGACTGGTAACAGCATCCTATATCGTTGCCGCCGTGCTCTTCATCCTCAGTCTCGCGGGACTGTCGAAGCAAGAGACGGCTAAACATGGCAACCTGTTCGGTATCGCGGGTATGGCCATCGCCCTGATCGCGACCGTGTTCAACCCGGAGACCAGTGGCGTTCACTGGATCATTCTGGCCATGGTGATCGGCGGTGCCATCGGCGTGCGTCTGGCGCTCAAGGTCGAGATGACCGAGATGCCCGAGCTGGTGGCCGTGCTGCACAGCTTCGTGGGTATGGCGGCAGTGCTGGTGGGCTTCAACAGCTTCATCGATCTGCACCCCTCCGCACCGGCTGAAGTGGTTGTCTCCGTCGGTTCCAACCTGGATGCCACTCTGGCAGCCGCCCGTGCGGCGTTCGAGCAGGCAGCCAGCGTAGCCCAGGTCGAGCACCTGACCGGCGCCATGCTGAACATCCACCTGGTCGAGATCTTCCTCGGCGTCTTCATCGGTGCGGTGACCTTCACCGGTTCCGTGGTGGCGTTCGGCAAGCTGCGTGGTCTCATCTCCTCCAAGCCGCTGATGCTGCCGCACCGCCACAAGCTGAACCTGCTGGCAGTGGTCGCCTCTCTGGCCCTGATGGTCTACTTCGTCAATGCGGGCGGCTCTACCTTCGCTCTGCTGGTGATGACCCTGATCGCCTTCGCCTTTGGCTGGCATCTGGTTGCCTCCATCGGCGGTGCCGACATGCCGGTCGTGGTCTCCATGCTGAACTCCTACTCCGGTTGGGCGGCAGCGGCGGCGGGCTTCATGCTCTCCAATGACCTGCTGATCGTCACCGGTGCGCTGGTGGGTTCCTCCGGTGCCATCCTCTCTTACATCATGTGCAAGGCGATGAACCGCTCCTTCATCTCCGTGATCGCCGGTGGCTTCGGCTCCGATGGCGTGGCCTCCACGGCTGATCAGGAGATGGGCGAATACCGCGAAACCAGTGCCGAGGAAGTGGCTGACCTGCTGAAGAACTCCAGCTCCGTCATCATCACCCCGGGCTACGGCATGGCGGTGGCGCAGGCCCAGTATCCGGTGGCTGAAATCACCCAGAAGCTGCGTGATCGCGGCGTCAAGGTGCGCTTCGGTATCCACCCGGTTGCCGGTCGTCTGCCTGGCCACATGAACGTGCTGCTGGCGGAGGCGAAAGTCCCGTATGACATCGTGCTGGAAATGGACGAGATCAACGACGACTTCGCCGATACTGATACCGTGCTGGTGATCGGTGCCAACGACACCGTCAACCCGGCTGCGATGGAGGATCCGGGCAGCCCGATCGCCGGTATGCCGGTACTGGAAGTGTGGAAAGCGCAGAACGTCATCGGCTTCAAGCGCTCCATGAACACTGGCTACGCCGGTGTCCAGAACCCGCTGTTCTTCAAAGAGAATACCCAGATGCTGTTTGGCGATGCCAAGGCCAGTGTCGAGGCGATCCTCAAGGCACTGTAAGTGCCCGTCAGGGACCACATATCAAGGAGGCTTCGGCCTCCTTTTTTATTGCTCATCCCTTGTATATCCTCAATCCATACGGACCATGAGGGATCTCCATGATGTGGTGTCAGGGATGGCGAAGGATCGGGTTGTACGGCTGGCTGCTGGCCTCCCTGTTTGGTGCTGGTTCGGCCGTGGCGGCAGACGAGCCGCCGACTCTGACGCTGCTGACCGAGCTGTGGCCCCCTTATGTGATGCGTGGTGACAATGGCGAGCTGGCCGGCGCCGATCTCGATCTGGCCTGTACCGTGTTGCGCCAGATGGGTTATCGCACTGAAATCAGGGTGCTCCCCTGGAAGCGGGTTCTGCAGCAGGCCCGTCTCAAGCAAGGGGATGCGGTAGTCGACGTCTTCTTTGAACCTTCCCGCCAGCACTGGCTTCACTACCCCGAAGAGCCGCTCTCTTACAGCGGCGAAGTGCTCTTCTATCCGACGGTTCGTCCGGTGGATTTCAAGCAGCTCTCCGACCTCAAGGATCTGCGGATAGGTATTCAGGAAGATTATGCCTACAGTCCCGATTTTCTGACCGATCCCGGGGTGATCCGGATGCCGATGACGGGGGAGGGGAATGCCATCAAACAGCTGCATCTGATGATGGCCGGTCGGCTGGACGGGGTGGTGCTCAACGAGCGGGTCGGTCGCTATTTGCTGCATACCCAGGGGTTGCAGGATCAGGTGAGCCACGGCTCGCGTCTGCTGACCGACGACAACCGCAACTTCCTCGCGTTTACCCACAAGCCCGGCCACGACCAGCTGGCTATCCGCTTCTCCTCTGCCCTCAAGGCGTTCAAACAGACCCCCGCCTACAAGCAGTTGCTGGCTCGCTATCACCTCTGAGTTGCCGCCCTGCTGTGCGCCGCTTCACAATTTGTCGCACTTTGTTAAAAGGTGGGCATAATGGCGAACAAAAAGGGGATGCCGCTCAACATTAGTTGATCTTGTTGATAGTAGAATCAACTGCGGTTTACTCAAAGTTACTCATATATGTCCACAGCAGCCACCACTGACCAGATCAATTCGTTAACGGATGAAGAACGTCATCTGATCGCCAGTTTCGAGCCCGCGGTCGAGGCGCTGGCCGCGCTGTTTGGCGCGGGGTGCGAGGTGGTGTTGCATGCGTTCGATACGCTGGATGCATCGGTCATCAAGATTGCCAACGGCCATGTCACCGGTCGTCGGGAGGGGGCGCCGGTCACCGACTTTGCCCTGAACCGCTTGCAGGGGGAGGCGGGCAGCCAGTGGAGCAGCTACTTCAGCCGTACCCGCGACGGGACGCTGATGAAGTCCTCCTCCATCACTATCAGCAACCGGCAGGGCAAGCCCATCGGCATGCTCTGCGTGAACTTCAGTCTGGATACCTCCCTTGGCTGCCTGCTCGATACCTTTGCGCTGCCCACGGCACCGGCTCCGCTCAACAACGAGACCTTTGCCAGCTCGGTGGACGATCTGGTGACCCAGGTGATTGAGAAGGTGGATCGGGACGATTCGCTCTCCTGCACGGTGCGCAACAAGGAGATAGTGACCCGGCTCTTCGACATGGGGATCTTCGAGATCAAGGAGGCGGCCCAGCTGGTTGCCCGGATGCTCGGCATCTCCCGTCATACTGTTTATCTGCATATCCGTAATCACAAAGCGGATCTGAACAAGCAATAACTGCCTGCGGGCACCCTGAACATGAGAAACACTGCGATGAAAGCACAATGGACCGACTTTATTACCCTGCTCAAGCGTGAAGTGGTGCCGGCCCTGGGCTGTACCGAGCCGATGTCGGTGGCGCTGGCGGCGGCCAACTGCCGCAAGCTGCTGGGGGAGACCCCGACCCGCATCAGCGTCTGGGTCAGTGGCAATCTGTTCAAGAACGGCATGGGGGTCGGGGTGCCGGGCACCGGCATGATCGGCCTGCCGGTGGCCGCTGCGGTCGGCATCACAGGGGGCAATCCCGATGCCGGGCTGGAGGTGCTCAAGACCCTCACACCAGAACAGGTGGAAGCGGCCAAGGCGCTGCTGCCGGTGATCAAGGTGGATGTTAAGGATGTGCCGGACGTGCTCTACGCCGAGGTTCTGGCCGAAGTGGAGGACCATAGTGCCCGGGTGGTGATCTGCACCGACCACACCCGTATCATCCTGATGGAGAAGGATGGCGAGGTTCTGATGGAGCAGGCCAGTGCCCACGGCGTGCAGATCCAGCCAGCCAAATCTGCCAAACCGGCCATGACCCTGCGGGAGATCGTCGATTTTGCATTGGAAGTGCCGCTGGCGGAGATCGACTTTATCCGCGAGGCCGCCACCATGAATCAGGCGCTGGCGGACGAAGGGTTGCAGGGTTACGGCCTGAAGATTGGCAAGATCCTCACCGAGCAGGTGGAGCGCAAGCTGCTCTCCGATGACCTGATGACGCTGGCGATGCGCCTCTCCTCCGCTGCCTCCGATGCACGGATGGATGGCGCCATGCTGCCCGCCATGTCCAACTCCGGTTCCGGCAATCAGGGCATTGCCGCCACCATGCCGGTGGTCGCGGCCGCCCGCTTCCTCAAGGCGAGTGACGAGCAGCTGACCCGGGCACTGGTGATGAGCCATCTGGTGGCCATCTACATCAAGACCTATCAGAACAAGCTGTCGGCCCTCTGCGCCGCCAGTACCGCCGCCATGGGGGCCGGTGCCGCCATCACCTGGCTGCTGGGCGGCCAGTATCAGCAGATCAGCCACTGCATCAACAACATGATTGGCGATGTCTCCGGCATCATCTGCGACGGCGCGGGCAGCGCCTGCTCCATGAAGGTCTCCACCTCCACCTCGGCGGCGGTGAAGTCCTCGCTGATGGCCATCAACAACCTGCATATCCCCCAGAGCGAGGGGATCGTCTCCGATGACGTGGACCAGACCATTGCCAATCTGGGCCGCCTCTCCAAAGAGGGGATGCTGGATACCGACATCGAAATCATCAACATCATGCGAGCGAAACAGCAGAAGCAGTGAATGTGTGACAAGGGGGCGATAGACCCCCTTGTTCTTGTCACGACGGCGCAGACCGTCTGACACGGTTGCCAGGGCAAGCATGGCGCTTGCTCTTGTTTCTCGGGCGCAAGCCCGCTTTTTGGGGAGTCATACCATGACATTTAGCGTTATCGGCAATCTGGCCATCGCCGCCATCTTGCTGTTCTTTCTCTACCGGTTACAGGAAAAACATGTGAGCTTCACCCGCCGGGTATTTGCCGGTCTGGGGCTCGGTATTCTGTTCGGCGCCGCGTTGCAACTGCTTTACGGCGCAGGTTCGCCCGTCATTGTTCAGACCATCGACTATCTGGATATCGTGGGTAGCGGCTATGTGAAGCTGCTGCAGATGATCATCATCCCGCTGATCATGGTCTCCATCATCAGCGCTATCTTGAAGCTCAATGGCGGCACCGCGCTGGGCAAGATCAGCGCCATGACCATAGGCGTGTTGATCTTCACCACCGCCATCGCCGCCGGGGCGGGCATCCTGATGTCCAACCTGTTTGGCCTGACCGCTGAAGGGCTCACCTCAGGGGCTGCCGAGAGCGCCCGTGGTGCTGCGCTGCAGACTACCCTCGGCAGCGTCGAGAGCATGTCGTTTGCCAAGATGATGCTGGAGTTTATTCCTGCCAACCCCTTCCTCGACATGACCGGGGCGCGCAAGACCTCCACCATCGCCGTGGTGATCTTCTCCATCTTCATCGGCCTCTCTGCCACCGGCATCGCTCGCAAGAAGCCGGAGATCTTCGCCAGCTTCAGCCACTTCGTGGCCGTGGCGCATGCCATCGTGATGCGGATGGTGACTCTGGTGCTGCGCCTGACCCCGTTTGGCGTACTGGCGCTGATGACCAAGGTGGTCTCCGGCTCCAACTATGCGGATATTCTCAATCTGCTCAGCTTTGTGATGGCTTCTTACGGTGCCATCGCCATCATGTTTGTCGTGCACCTGCTGCTGGTGAGCATGGTCGGCATCAACCCGCTGCGCTTCCTCAAGAAGATCACGCCGGTGCTGGCGTTTGCCTTCACCTCGCGCACCAGTGCGGGCTCCATCCCGATGAACGTGCAAACCCAGACCAAGTCGCTGGGTATTCCTGAGGGGATCGCCAACTTCGCCGCCTCCTTCGGTTCCACCATCGGCCAGAACGGCTGTGCCGGTATCTATCCGGCCATGCTGGCCGTGATGATTGCCCCGACTGTCGGGGTCAACCCGATGGATCCCGGCTTTATCATGACCCTGATCGCCATCATCACCGTCAGCTCCTTCGGGGTGGCCGGCATTGGCGGTGGCGCCACCTTTGCCGCGCTGATCGTGCTCTCCGCACTGGACTTCCCGGTGGCGCTGGCCGGTCTGCTCATCTCCATCGAGCCGCTGATCGACATGGGCCGTACCGCGCTCAACGTTTCAGGCTCCATCACCGCAGGGACGGTCACCAGCCGCCTGATGGGCGAGACCGACATGCATGTGTTCAACAGCGATCATGAAGTGAGTCTGGACGGCGAAGAGTCCACCGTCTGATTTGCTGTCGGTTGATCTGCCTGTGGAAAGGGGTGACTCTTTCCCGTCATAGACCGCAGGGAGGGCATGCCCTCCCTGCGCCATTGAGAGGAAAAACTATGAGAATTCTGATCATCGGTGGCGAAGCCGCCGGTATGAGCGCGGCGGCCAAGGCGCGCCGTCTGGCCGTCGATGCCGACATCGTGGTGTATGAGGCCTCCGAGGTGATCTCTTTCGGTGCCTGCGGCCTGCCCTACTTCGTCGGTGACGAGTTTCAGGAGCCCGGCTACATGGCCGAGTTCACCCCCGAGCAGTTCGCCGCCAAGGGGATCGAGGTCAAGATTGGCCATCGGGTGCTGAGCGTTGACGCAACTGCCCAGACCCTGCAGGTGGAGCACAACGGCGACACCTTCACCGACCGCTACGATCGGCTGATGATCGCCACCGGTGCCCGCGAAGTGATGCCCCCCATCCCCGGTTTGCAACAGCAAGGGGTATTCGGTCTGCGCCGGATGGCCGACGGGCTGGCGCTCAAAGCTGCGGTGCAAGACAAGAATAATCGCCGCGCCGTGGTGATCGGCTCCGGCTTTATCGGGCTGGAAGTGGTCGAGGCGCTGGTCCATCAGGGCAAAGAGGTGCGTCTCATCGAGCTGGCGGATCGGGTCATCCCCGATGCGTTTGATGGCGAGATCACCCAGCACATCGAAACCGAACTGCGCGAGCAGGGGGTCTCTCTCCATCTGGGTGAGCGAGTTGAAGCGCTGCTGGGGGATGGCCGGGTGACCGGCGTGCGAACCAGCCGGGGCGACTACGAGGCCGATATCGTGGTGGTCTGCACCGGGGTCAAGCCCAATACCGAGTTTCTGGCCGATACCGGCATCGAGCGGCTCGGCAACGGCGCCATCAAGGTGGACCGTCAGGGGCGCATCTCGCTGGCCAACGTCTGGTCGGCCGGTGACTGTGCCAGCGTCTGGCACAGCGTGAAGCAGCAGCAGGTCTATGTACCGCTCGCCACCATCGCCAACAAGCTGGGGCGCATGGTAGGCGAGAACCTGGCGGGTGCCGAGCAGGAGTTCCCGGGTACCCTCGGTTCTGCGGCGCTCAAGGTGCTGGGACTGGAGGCGGGTCGTACCGGCCTCTGTGAGCAGGAAGCCAAGGCGATGGGTATCGACTATCGCACCGTGGTGATCAAGGACAAGTGCCACACCAACTACTGCCCGGGTCAGTCCGACATTCACGTCAAGCTGGTCTACGAGGCGGGCAGCAAGCGGCTGCTGGGCGGCCAGATCCTCGGTCGCAAGGGGGCGGTACACCGCATCGACGCGCTGGCGGTGGCCATCACCATGGGAGTGACCACCGAGCAGCTCGGCATGCTGGACTTTGCCTACGCGCCGCCCTTCTCCCGCACCTGGGATGCCCTGAATGTGGCAGGTAATGTCGCGAAGTAAGAGCTGCGATGACGGCGCTGGGAAGGCGCCGTTACGCTGACCCTAGTCTGCAGAGCCTCTGCTGGTAATATCAGTGGCTAAATTGCAGCGATAAAAAAAACCGATGCCAAGGCATCGGTTTTTTGTTACCGGTTTATCCGTATCACTCAGCCACGGCCGAGGCGGTTCTCCGGGTAGTTCTTGGCTAGCACTTCGCGGGCATGCTTGGCCAGCTGCGGCATCTTCAGGGCGTCGTAAGACTCGACCATGATCTCCAGTGCCTTCTCGGTTTCGGCTGTGTCGGGGTAGGTTTCGACAATCAGCTTGGCCCGGTTGGCGGCCGCGACCAGTGCATCACGCTTCACGTAATACTCGGCCACGCTCAGGTCATATCGGGCCAGACGATTCTTCAGGCCAATCATGCGGGCACGGGCATCGGCGGCATAGACGCTGTTGGGGTAGTTCTGCAACAGGGTCTTGAAATCCTGGAATGCCTGACGGGCATAAGCCGGGTCTTTGTCGTCACGACCGATACCGAACAGGCTCTGGAAGAAGTTGTAATCCGCCGCCATGTTGGTCAGGCCGCGCATATAGAAGACGTAATCGATATTTTTATGCGCCGGATTGAGGCGGATAAAACGGTCGATATTGGCGATCGCCTGAGCGGTATCATCCTGCTTGTAGTAGGCATAGATGAGGTCAAGCTGCACCTGGTTGGAGTAGGCGCCGAACGGGTAGCGAGAGTCCAAAGCCTCCAACAATTCAGTGGCTTGCACGTAATTGCCAACGTCCAGTTTGAGGCGTGCTTTCTGGTACAGGGTCTCCGGCGGTTCGTCGGGTACCTTGGGTTTGGTGCTGGAACAGCCTGTGATCAAGGTAGCGACCAAGGCGAGCGACATCAGCAGGTGAGACTTCTTTCCCATCAACAACATCCGGTCCATTTCCACGAAATTGGCAAAGTATCCGTTATGCTTGGCTAAAAGAAAAGCTAGAATACCCGGATTATTTCGAATTGATACCCCCCGCTCAAGAGACCATACATGAGCCAGCATATTGAACTGACAGGCGAATTCCAGGATCACCAATTCGGGCAGCGACTCGACCAGGCCCTGGCTGAATTGTTTCCAGACTACTCCCGCACCCGCATCAAGGAGTGGATTTTACAGGACAGAGTGACCCTGGACGGTCAGGTTGCCAACACCCCGCGCGAGAAGATTCTGGCCGGGCAGCAGGTGCATGTGAATGTCGAGCTGGAAGATGATACTCGCTGGGATGCCCAGGATATCGAGCTCAACATCGTTTATGAAGATGAACACATCCTGGTGATCGACAAACCGGCCGGTCTGGTGGTTCACCCGGGCGCAGGTACGCCGGATGGCACCATCCTCAACGCCCTGCTGCACCGCTACCCCGGCATTGCCGAGGTACCTCGCGCCGGTATCGTGCACCGTCTGGATAAAGACACCACAGGCTTGATGGTGGTTGCCAAAACCGTACCCGCCCAGACCCATCTGGTGGAAGCGTTGCAGGCGCGCCAGATCACCCGTGAGTACGAAGCGATCGCCATCGGTCACATGACCGCAGGTGGTACCGTCGATGCGCCCATCGGTCGCCACCCGACCCAGCGTACCCATATGGCCGTGGTGCCCAATGGTCGTCCTTCCGTAACTCACTACCGGGTTCACGAGAAGTTCCGTGGCCACACCCGTCTGCGTCTGCGTCTGGAGACCGGCCGTACCCACCAGATCCGTGTCCACATGGCGCATATCAAACATCCGCTGGTGGGTGATCCCGCTTATGGTGGTCGTCTGCGCCCGCTGCGCAACGCGACCCCCGAGCTGACCCAGGCACTGCGCAACTTCAACCGTCAGGCGCTGCATGCCACCATGCTGCAACTGGCTCACCCCATCACGGGTGAAGTGATGCAGTGGCATTCAGCTACACCGCAAGACATGGTGGAGCTGATGGAAGTGCTGCGTGCGGATACGCTCGCCAATCCGGATGATTTAGTCTGGAACTGATGCGATAGGGCCTGCTGCGTCGGTTTCTGGCGTCATCCGGCCCGAACAGATGCCAAACGGGGTTCCCTTGCAGGAGCCCCGTTTTTATATCGGTGAATTGAAGGAGTCACAGATGAAATGGATCGAACCCGACTGGCCAGCCCCGGCGTGTGTCAGGGCGTTGTCGACCACCCGGGATGGCGGCGTCAGTGAAGGGGTCTTTGCCGGCCTCAATCTGGGTGCCCACGTGGGTGACGAACCGGTGCGAGTCGAGGTTAATCGTGCTCGCTTGCAGCAGGCAGCCGCCATCCCGGGGCCCCTTAACTGGCTCAATCAGGTGCATGGCACCGTGGTTCATCCGGTCAGCAGCCATTATCAGCAAGCACCGGATGCCGATGCCGCCTGCGCCCATGAGGCGGATCAGGCCTGCATCGTGATGACTGCCGACTGTCTGCCGGTGCTGTTCTGCGATCGGGCGGGTACCGTAGTGGCTGCCGCTCACGCGGGCTGGCGTGGACTGAAAGAGGGCGTGCTGGAGGCAAGCATCGCCGCCATGGGCTGCGAGCCGGGCGAGGTCCTGGCCTGGCTGGGCCCGGCCATCGGCCCTACAGCATTTGAAGTGGGTGGCGAGGTGCGCGAGGCCTTTATGGCTGAGCAGGCTGAAGCAGAAGCGGCGTTCGTGCCTTCCGCCAACGACGGCAAATGGTTGGCGGATATCTATCAGCTGGCGCGGTTGCGCCTTGCCCGTGCCGGCGTTATCGCCGTCTATGGCGGCGAATACTGCACCTTCAGCGATAGCGAGCAGTTTTACTCCTATCGTCGCGACGGCCAGACCGGCCGGATGGCCTCCCTCATCTGGTTGGCGTCCTGATGAAGCTCCCCGCCCTGCATAGTGCAAGGGCGGGGCTCCTGCCCTCTCCCCGCTTTGCAGAAAAAATAACCAGCCCATGCCCTTGAAATAGCCCGTACGGGCCTCATCTTTCATCTCAGAAAGTTATGTTGTTTGCCGCGCAAGCGGCGTCTGCCTGTTTGAAGGGGGAGTGCAATGCGCCTCGATCGCCTTACCAGCAAATTCCAGATTGCTATTTCCGATGCCCAGTCTCTTGCGCTGGGTCGTGACCACCAATTCATCGAACCCGTTCACCTGATGACCGCACTGGTCAATCAGGATGGCGGCTCCATCCGTCCGTTGCTCACCCTGACCGGGATGGATATCAACGCCCTGCGCTCCCGTCTCGGTGAGGAGCTGGATCGCCTGCCGCGCGTGAGCGGTGTGGAAGGGGACGTGCAGCTCTCCAACGGCCTCGGCCGCCTGCTCAACGTCTGCGACAAACTGGCCCAGCAGCGCAAGGATCAGTTCATCTCCTCCGAACTGTTCGTGCTGGCTGCCCTCGACGACAAGGGAACGCTGGGTGAGCTGCTGCGCGCTCAGGGGCTGACCAAGGAAAAACTCGAAGCTGCCATCGACAAGGTGCGTGGCGGCAAGAAGGTGGAGGATGCCAACGCCGAGGAGAACCGCCAGGCGCTGGAGAAGTACACCATCGATCTGACCGAGCGGGCCGAAATCGGCAAGCTCGACCCGGTGATCGGCCGTGATGACGAGATCCGCCGTACCATTCAGGTGCTGCAACGCCGTACCAAGAACAACCCCGTGCTGATCGGTGCTCCCGGTGTCGGTAAAACCGCCATCGTCGAGGGGCTGGCCCAGCGCATCATCAACGGCGAAGTGCCGGAAGGGCTCAAGAACAAGCGGGTGCTGTCGCTGGACATGGGGGCGCTGGTGGCCGGTGCCAAGTATCGCGGCGAGTTTGAAGAGCGGCTCAAGGCCGTACTGACCGATCTCGCCAAGGAGGAGGGCAACGTCATCCTCTTTATCGACGAGCTGCACACCATGGTCGGCGCCGGCAAGGGCGAAGGGGCCATGGACGCGGGCAACATGCTGAAACCTGCGCTGGCCCGCGGCGACCTGCACTGCGTCGGCGCCACCACCCTGGATGAGTACCGTCAGTACATCGAAAAAGATGCCGCGCTGGAGCGCCGTTTCCAGAAGGTGCTGGTGGAAGAGCCGAGCGTGGAGGACACCATCGCCATCCTGCGCGGCCTGAAAGAGCGTTACGAGCTGCACCACCATGTGCAGATCACCGACCCCGCGATTGTGGCGGCGGCCCAGCTGTCGCACCGCTACATTGCGGATCGTCAGTTGCCGGACAAGGCCATCGACCTTATCGACGAGGCGGCAGCCAGCATCCGGTTGCAGATCGACTCCAAGCCCGAGGCGCTCGATCGTCTCGAGCGGCGCATCATCCAGCTCAAGCTGGAGCAGCAGGCGCTGATGAAGGAGGACGATGACGCCAGCCGCAAGCGGCTGGAGCTGATCAATCAGGAAATTAGCGAAAAAGATCGCGAATACAACGAGCTGGATGAGGTGTGGAAGGCCGAGAAGGCCGCGCTCGCCGGCACCCAGCACATCAAGGCGGCCCTCGAGCAGGCCCGCCAGGATCTCGACGTGGCGCGCCGCGCAGGCGACCTGGGCCGGATGTCCGAGCTGCAGTACGGCCGCATTCCGGAGCTGGAGAAACAGCTGGATCTCGCCACTCAGGCCGAGATGCAGGAGACCAGCCTGCTGCGCAACCGTGTCACCGACGTGGAGATAGCCGATGTCTTGGCCCGCTGGACCGGGATTCCGGTCGCCCGCATGCTGGAAGGGGAGCGCGACAAGCTGCTGCGGATGGAAGATCAGCTGCACAGCCGGGTGATTGGTCAGGAGGAGGCGGTCGATGCGGTCTCCAACGCCATTCGTCGCTCCCGTGCCGGACTCTCCGACCCGAATCGCCCCATCGGCTCCTTCCTGTTCCTGGGGCCCACCGGGGTGGGCAAGACCGAGCTGTGCAAGGCGCTGGCCGAGTTCCTGTTCGATACCCAGGATGCCATGGTGCGGATCGACATGTCCGAGTTCATGGAGAAACACAGCGTGGCCCGTCTGGTGGGAGCGCCTCCCGGATATGTGGGTTATGAAGAGGGTGGTTATCTGACCGAGGCTGTGCGCCGTCGTCCCTACTCGGTGATCCTGCTGGACGAGGTGGAGAAAGCGCATCCGGATGTGTTCAACATCCTGTTGCAGGTGCTCGATGATGGCCGCCTGACCGATGGTCAGGGTCGCACCGTCGATTTCCGCAACTCGGTGGTGATCATGACCTCCAACCTCGGGTCGGATCTGATTCAGGAGCACCACTCCGAGAAGGATTACGACGAGATGAAGGCCATGCTGATGGATGTGCTGACCCGCAGTTTCCGACCGGAGTTTATCAACCGGATCGACGAGACAGTGGTGTTCCATCCGCTCGGCGAGGATCACATCAAGTCCATCGCCCGCATCCAGCTCAAGAGCCTGATGGGCCGACTGGAGGCTCAGGGCTACGAGGTGGAGGTGAGCGAAGCGCTGCTCGAGAAGCTGGTGCACGCCGGGTTCGATCCCGTCTACGGGGCGCGTCCCCTCAAGCGGGCGATCCAGCACAAGGTGGAGAACCCGCTGGCGCAAGCGCTGCTCTCCGGCCGTATTGTGCCGGGCAAAAAGCTGGTGCTGGGGGCCGACAGCAATGGCCTCACCATGACCCAGTAACGGGATTGTCGATGAAAAACGCAGGCCTCGTGCCTGCGTTTTGTTTTCAGAGGGAGCGAGATGCTGAAGTTTTCCGTGCTGGTGGATGACGACGTTCATCTGCCAGGCTGTCTGCCCGAGCGAGGGTTGGCGTTGCTGTTGGAGTGTGACGGCCTCAGGGTGCTGTTTGACAGCGGCCGTGGCCGGGCGCTGCGCCACAACGCCGCCGTGATGGGGATCGATCTCGCCTTGCTCACCCATGTGGTGCTCTCCCACGGTCATTACGACCATGTGGGCGGGGTCGGCTCGCTGCCTGCCTATCCAAGACCCATCCCGCTCATTGCCTGTCCGGACGTGTTCTGCGAGCGGGGCTACTTCCTGTCGCTGCCCTTCTGGCGGCGCAACCTCTATCGCCTGTCGGGGGCGCTGGCTCGGGAGTCGCTGCCGGCCAGAGGCTTGCTCCCCCACTGCTCGGCCGAGCCGGTGTGGCTCTCGGATCGTCTGGTGTTCCTCGGCAGCATTGTGCGGCGCGACCGGGCTGCGCCTTCGCTGCTCGGCTACATAGTGCGGGGTGGGCGGGTGGAGAAAGACCTCATCAGCGACGACTCGGCGCTGGCTTATAAGAGCTCCAAAGGGCTTATCGTCTTTATCGGCTGCGGTCACGCCGGGGTCGAGAACATCATCGAGCGGGCCAAGGAGGTGTGTGGTGACGAGCGGATCCATGCCGTCATCGGCGGCCTGCACCTGAAGTTTTCCGGCCCACAGCGGGCGGAGGTGCTCGGTGCCTATCTGCGGGAAGAGGCGGTGGATCGGTTGTTTGCCTGCCACTGCACCGGCAGCAGAAAGGCGGGGTTGCCACGCCAGCGCCAGATCGGGGCGGGTTTTGAGCACAGTTTTTCGGCGTAAAAAAAACGGCAATCCGAAGATTGCCGGGAGGAATGTAGTGAAGCGACCTGACGTGGGTTGAGCGGGTCGCAGGGGCAAGCCCCCGATTGCGAAGCGCGGCCACTGGGGCCTCGCTTCTTACAGCCTGCCGGGGATGCGCTCGCTCAACCCCGACGGCCACCTGCCTGTTGCCATGCCAGCGTGATGACGCCGGCATGACCTTCATTCGTTACAGCATGCCTTGCACGGCAGCTTTCATCTCGGCCGGCCAGACGCCGACCTGGACCTGGCCGATGTGCTCTTTTTGCAGCAGCAGCATGGCCAGACGGGATTGGCCGATGCCGCCGCCGATGGTTTGCGGCATCCGTGCGGCCAGCAGATCCTGATGCCAGTCGTACTGCAGGCGATCCTCGTCACCGGTGATGGCCAGCTGGCGACGCAGCGCCTCGGCGTCGACCCGGATCCCCATGGAGGAGATCTCGAAACTGTCCTGCAGCACCGGGTTCCACACCAGGATGTCACCGTTCAGACCGGCCAGTCCCAGCTCGCTGTGGCTGCTCCAGTCGTCGTAGTCCGGGGCACGCACGTCGTGGCGCTCGCCGTGGGAGAGGGCACCGCCGATGCCGATCAGGAACACGGCACCCAGCTCCTTGGCGATGGCCCGCTCGCGCCCCTTGGCATCGAGATCCGGGTAGCGGGTCAGCAGCTCTTCGCTGTGCAGGAACTGGATCTCGGCCGGCAGGAAGGGGGTCAGCTCGTGCTCGGCACAGACCGCGCGCTCGGTGGCCTTGATGGCAGCCCAGATACTGCGCACGGTTTCCTGCAGGTAGGCCAGATCGCGGCGCTCGCTCGGCATCACCTTCTCCCAGTCCCACTGATCCACGTAGACGGAGTGGATGGGGGTGAGGCGATCCTCGTCCGGACGCAGCGCCTTCATGTGGGTGTAGATGCCTTCACCCGGGCCGAAACCGAAACGACCCAGGGTCTGGCGCTTCCATTTGGCCAGTGAATGGACCACTTCGTAGCTGTGCTCAGGCAGGGTCTTCACCTTGACCTGCACCGCATTCTCGTGGCCAGAGAGGTTGTCTTGAGTGCCATCACCGACCCGGCTCAGGATGGGGGCTTGCACCTCCATCAGACCCAGCTGCTGGGCGAGTTGGCGGGAGAACATCTCTTTGACGAAGCTGATCTGTTGCTGGCTGCGAATGTAGTGCTGTTTCATGCTGAATACCTGTCTTGAACCCGTTGGATGTGAGGATTCTTCAACAGATTGCCAACTAAATTCAATATTCGATAATAGAAATAGGCTTTGTGTGTTTTTTTCTTCAAAATAAGGGCGTTTTTAATGATGTATCGCTAACGTGAGGGCAAAAAAATGCCGGAAAATTATCGGATCGATAATCTCGATCAGGCCATCCTCACCGCCCTGATGGAGAATGCGCGCATTCCCTATGCCGAGCTTGCCAAACAACTGCTGGTCAGCCCGGGCACCATCCATGTGCGGGTGGAGAAGATGAAGCAGGCGGGCATCATCGAGGGAACGCGAGTTCAGGTGAACCCCAAGAAGCTGGGCTACGACGTCTGCTGCTTCATCGGCATCAATCTGAAGAGCGCCAAGGATTACCCCTCGGCGCTGGCCAAGCTGCAGGCGCTGGACGAGGTGGTGGAGGCCTACTACACCACCGGCCACTACAGCATCTTCATGAAGGTGATGACCCGCTCCATCGACGAGTTGCAGACCGTGCTGATCCACAAGATCCAGACCATCGACGAGATCCAGTCCACTGAAACGCTGATTTCGCTGCAAAACCCGATCCTGCGGGATGTGAAACCCTGACCCGTTGATCAGGGTTCGATATAGGGGATGCCGTACTTGTCGTAGAGCGCCTTGAGGCTGCCGTTGCGCTTCATGCGCAGCAGCTCGGCATCGTAGGCCGCCATCTGGGCGGGCGTATTCTCGTCGGCCCTGGCGCGGGTCCAGGTGTTGAAGTAGGGGCTGCTTTTGAGCGGTTTGGGCAGGTAATCGATCTTTCCCGTCAGCCCCTCCTCCTTGATTTGGGTGAAGGCGGTGACCAGCGGCATCGGCACGGTATCGATCCGTCCGGCCAGCAGTTTGCGCAGTTGCAGCTGGTTCATGGTGATCTCCTGAAACTGATAGGCCGGGTCGGTCATCGCCGCCGCCAGTTCAGGGGTATAGGAGAAATCCTTGGTCACGCCGATGCGCCAGGGTTTGAGATCGGCCAGCGTCTCGTAGCGGATCTTCAGCAGGTCGGTCTTGCGCACGAAGAAGTGCCAGCTGTGGCGAAGATGGGCCTGTTGGGGATAGATGAGATAACTCTCCCGCTCTGCCTTGTAGGAGTGGGTCATCACCAGATCGCAGGCGCCGGTTTCGGCATTGCGGGTGAGGCGGGCACCGGAGTCGGTCAGTTCGATCCGAAAGGGCGTCTCCAGCTTGTCGAAGATGGCGGTGACGATGTCGATATCGAGTCCGGGGTTTCTGATCGGCATCGAGAAACTTGAGCGGGGGCTCCATGGTGCCGCAGATCACCAGCTCTTTGGTGGGCAATCCGAGTGGAAACAGCAACCAAAACAGGGGGATCACACGCAAACAACGTCTCCTGAGCCCGTTTGAAGATATTCCAAGACCTGATTCCAGTATATTGGATGGCACCTGATCCGTTAGAAGCGACTGTTTATGGCAAATCCTGAAATCGAGAGCCCGCTGGACGGGATCGACAAGTTGACCGTCTCGCTCTACCGCCTTGGCTTGAGTACGGCAGCCCTGTTGCTGCTTTGCCGCGGTGCGGCGCTGCTGAGCGGGATGGCACTGCTCCCGTCGGCACAATGGTTGATGTTGCTGGCAGTGGCAAGCGCAATCTGCGGCTTCTCGCTGCATATCTACGACAAGCGGATTCGCCTGATTCTGCAGGGATTTGGGTGGGGCGCGTTGGCCCTGGCTGCGGTAGGGGCGCCGGATGCGCTGGTGCTGGGGGCGGCGTTGGCGACCCTCTCCGGGCTGGCGTTCAAGGAGCAGTTTTGCTTCGCCATTCCCGGCATCAAGCTGGTGCCCGTATTGCTGCCGGCGTTATGGCTGCTGGAGTGGTTGCGGGTGGAGTGGGCCGCCGCACTGGTGGCGCTGGTCTGCGGGGCCCTGTTGACTTTGCTGGCGCTGGCCAAGTGGCGGATGCCCCTGCACTTCGATATCGGTGACAAGGGGCGTTACCAGATCTAGGTCTGCTGGCACACCTTCATCTGCTGGTTGAGGGCCTGCATCACCTGACGGCGGCTGATGATGCCGACCACCTTGCCCTGTTGCAGCACCGGGTAGATCTTGGGCTTGGCGTCAGCCATCTGGCGGGCCAGCTCCAGAATACTGTCATCCGGCCCGACCGAGAGGGGCGAACGGTTCATCAGATCTTCCACCCGGGTGCGGGTATCGCAGTGGTAGCTGCCGGTGAGCAGGCTGGGGATGCAGTCTTGTTCGGAAAGAAAGCCGATCAGCCGTTTCTGCTCATCCAGCACCGGCAGGCCGCCGAGGCCCGATTGATGCAGGCGATCCAGCGCTTCGGCCAGGCCGAGTCCGGCAGTGAGGGAGTGGGTCAGGCGACCCATGTGGTGGTGTACTTTCAGCATGGTGGTGACTCCACAAGAGGGGGATGCCGCCACTATGACGCGGGTGGGTGGCCCGCGACCAATGGCTTGTGCCGCAGGGATTGATAGGCACAAGCCATCGGCGGTGATCCGCTGGCAGGCGGGCTTCGTTCATGCAAGACCATGAAAGGGAAAGGAGATCGTATGCGTGCATTGGTTACGGGCTGCGGCCGTCGACTCGGATTTTATCTCTGTGAACAGCTGGTGGCGGCGGGTTGGCAGGTGACGGGCAGCTATCGCAGCGAGCGGCCGGAGCTGGCCACGCTGGCGGCACTGGGGGTCGAACTGGTGCAGGCGGATTTTGGTCGGGAAGAGGACGTTGGCAAGCTGATCGATGTGCTGGTGGCCCATCAGGATCTGGCGCTGGTGATCCACAACGCCTCGGCCTTCGAGCCGCAGGCAACTGATCCGGCGGCGCAACTGGCCCAGTTCGAGCAGTTCTACCGGGTACACATGGCGGCCCCCTTCCAGCTAAACCGGGCGCTGGCCCCCCAGCTTGCCAGCAACCCAAACGCCAGCATCATTCATATCACCGATATCTATATCCATGCCCCGGCCCCCCGTTTTGCCAGCTATGTGGCGACCAAGGCGGGCGCCCATTCGCTGGCCATGAGCTTTGCCCGCGAGTTGGCGCCCAAGGTACGGGTCAACACCATAGAGCCGGGGCCGATCTTGTTTCTCGACGAGCATGACGAGGCATGGCGCCAGCAGGTGTTGGCGAAAACACCGCTGGCGCGGGAGGGGGGACTTGAGCCCATCTGGCAGGCGGTGCAGTTACTGGTGGGGAACAGTTATATGACGGGGGCCAGCATCAAGGTGGATGGCGGGCGCGCGCTGGCCACTCTCTGAAGATTTGCCAAGCACCAGCGGCTCCAGCCCTACCTGCCGGGTCAGCAAGCCCTTGCCGGGTTTGAGCTTGCCCGACGGGGCGGGGAGCGTCACTTGCAGCGCCACCTTGGGGTCATGCACCTCGCCATGGCCACAGAGCTCGGCCAGCAGCTCCGCCAGATAGGAATCGACCTCTGCCGTGGCAAAGTCACCGCTCCTGTCGCTGGCCAGAATATCGATGTCGAGCGGTCGATCGTGCACCTTGCAGAGCGGATCGCTGCGATCCCGGCCGTGGGCCACCTCGAGGGCGACAAAGTGCTGCTTGAGGCGGGCGGCATCGAGCGGGCTCTCCACCACCAGCAGGCAGTTGAGAAAGTCGTGGCTGGAGTGCATTCCCACCGGCTTGGTGCGGATCACCGAACTCAGCCGCAGGGGGCCGACGTTCGCAAGCAGCTCGGCCAGCGCCCGGCTGACATGGATATGCGGGTCAATATTGGAACCAATGCTACACAGATAGAACATGCTCACCTTCCCTGGGTTGGGCTCATCTGAAATGTATACGCAGCTCACGGTTATCGGATTAACTATGGCTTAACATTATCTTATCTATTGTGATCCGGCACTGATTGGCAGAAAGGAGGTTTGCATGAGTGTGGAGCTGAAATGGGCGCTGTTGACCGCCTCGGGCGCGCTGGCGATGATCATGATTATCTGTCTGGCCTCTGTCGCGTTGGCGTGAATCACCACAATCCAGATAATACAAACCGGCCTGTTGGCCGGTTTTGTTTTTTGGGGCGGTGCGGCTATGCTGGCGCACCGGTGAGAATGCAAGAGACGAGATGATGACCAAGGTTCGCCCACGCTCCCTGCTGCAGGTGGTATTGATGGGATTTGTGCTGGTATTGATGCCGCTGGGCGGCATGATCTGGCACAACAGCACCTCCCTTGCCCACCTCAGTCAGCTCACCAGCGACGAGATGGAGCGGGCGGTCAAGGATACCCGCCGCGCAACCTTGCTGACGGCGCAAGCCATCGATATCGAGCGCACCTTGCGCCGCTTCGCGGTGCTGGGGGATCGCCGCAGTCTCACCAGCTACCAGCAGCAACTCGATGGTTATCGGGTGTTGCTGGCGGAGCACCGCAACTCCATCACCGATGGCCAGCTCTACAGCGGGCTCGATCAGGGGCTGGCCTGGCTCGACAGCCTGCAGGATGCCGCATTGGCCCGGGCGGCGGCGGCGGGCGACAAGCTGGAGCAGTTCAACGATGCCAACAAGCAGCTCGAAATAGTCACCCGCAGCCGGGTTGACGAACACATGGATCGGGTGCAGCTCACCATCGCCGGACTGACCAGCGAGCTCTGGTGGGTGAGCGGCGCCGTGGCGGCACTCAGCCTGCTGATGGTCTTTATCTTCACCTACCTCATCATCCACCCGGTACGACAGATTGAGTCGCGCATCTTGAGTCTGGGAGCCGGGGTCGAACCCGATCCCAAGCCGGTTGACGGCCCTGCCGAGCTGGTATTGCTGGGGGAGCGGATCGTCTGGCTGCACGACAAACTCAAGGAACTGGAGCTGCAGAAATACCAGTTCCTGCGCCATGTTTCCCACGAACTCAAGACCCCGCTGGCGGTGCTGCGGGAGGGGACGGATCTGCTCTGCGAGCAGCTGGTCGGGCCTTTGACGCCGGATCAGCTGGAGATCTGCCAGATGCTCGACGAGAACAGTCGGCGTTTGCAGACCCTGATCGAGCGACTGCTCGACTTCAACCGGCTCAGTCAGCAGGAGGCCTTCGAACTGGAACCCGTCCCCCTGCTGCCGATGTTGTCGGAACTTTCTGCAGAGTACCGGCTGGCATTGGAGTCCAAGCAGATCCGTGTACACTTGCCGACCGTGCCGGTTACCCTGTGGGCGGAGCCCTACCGGCTACGACTGATCCTCGATAACCTCTTCTCCAACGCCGTCAGTTACGGCGCCAGCGGGGGCAATATCTGGATCAGAGCAGGGCAGGATGAACAGATAAGCTGGCTGGAAGTGGCCAACGAGGGGCCCAAGATCCCCGTGGCCGATCAGCAACGCATTTTTGAACCCTTCGAGCAAGGCAGCACAGTGCGGCAAGGTCTCTTGAAAGGCTCGGGCATGGGCCTCTCCATCGCCCGCGAGTCTGCCAACAGCCTGGGGGGGGAACTGGTTCTGGTAGAGGATGAACAGGCTGATGTCTGTTTCAGGTTGACGTTGAAATGAGGACTATGAAGATACAACGCGTATTTCCAGCTCTGATGGCAGGGCTGCTCGCGGGTTGCTCCTTGCTGCCGCAACAGCCACAGCGGGAGTCCTCCGATATCGCTTTTGCCAAGCGGATGGAGTTTGCCAACAAGGAGATGCAGGTGCGTCTGCAATACTCTGACTGGCTGCTGGCCAGTCACCCCCAACAACGGGTGCAGGAGCGTCAGCGTCTGAAAGGGGCCGACGATCTGGAGAGCCGGGTCAGTCTGGCGATGGTGGACTCTCACCCCGCCGAATCTGTGGCCAATCGCACCGCCGGTCTGGCGCGCCTGAAGCAGATGCTGCCCGAACTGGGTCTCGATGCGCAGGCCTTTTTACGTAGCTGGATCGCCCTCGGCGAACAGCTGCTGGCTCGCGACAGCCGTCGCGATGACCAGAGTCAGGAGATCCAGCGGCTGCGCCGCCAGATCGAGCAGCTGACTGCCATCGACGACCAGCTCAACCAGCGCAAGCTGAACGAGAATCGTGAGGTAATACCATGAGCCGGATCCTGTTGGTGGATGACGATGTCAGCCTGCTCAAACTGATGAGCATGCGGCTGCGCAGTCAGGGTTATGAAGTGGATACCGCCGACAGTGCGGAAGGGGCCCTCGACCGGTTGCGTCAGCAACGGGCCGATCTGGTGCTGAGCGATCTGCGGATGGCCGGCATGGACGGTCTGGCGCTGTTCGAGCGGATCCAGGCCCAGTGGCTGGGGTTGCCGGTGATCATCATGACCGCCCACGGCACTATCCCGGACGCCATTCAGGCGACCCGCTCCGGGGTCTTCAGCTTCCTGACCAAACCCATCAACAAGGATGAGCTGTTTGCCACCATCGAACATGCGCTGAGCCTGACCCGGCCGAAACAGCAGCAGGAGTGGCAGTCGCTGATCCTGACCCGCAATCCCCAGCTGGAACAGCTGCTGATCCAGGCTCACAGCATTGCGACCATGGAGGTGCCGGTGCTGATCATGGGGCCGTCAGGCTCCGGCAAGGGGGCGATGGCGCAGGCGCTGCATCAGGCCAGCCAGCGGCGCGACAAGCCGCTCCATACCATCAACTGCGCCGCCATTTCGTGGGCGTCACTCGACTTGCAGCTGTTTGGTGAAGATGGCCAGTCAGGGCTGTTCGAGCAGGCCAAGGGGGCGACCCTGTTCCTCGACGAGATTGGCAGCCTCTCCGAATCCCTGCAGGCCAAGCTGCTGCAGGTGATGGAGGAGTATGGTCAGGGTACGCCGGAGGTGAGGGTGCTCAGCTCCAGCCATCAGGATCTGGTCAAGGCTATGGAGGAGGGGCGCTTTCGGGAAGATCTCTTCTACCGTCTCAACGTCGCCAACATCACCTTGCCGTCTCTCAGTGCCCGCAGCGAGGATATCCCCCTGCTGGCCCGCCAGGCGCTCGATGACTACCGTTGCCGCCACAGCGACTGCGCCGCCATGGGGTTTTCGCCCGAATCGCTGGCGATGCTGGCGGCCGCGGCCTGGCCCGGCAACGTGCGCCAGCTCTGCAACGTGGTGGAGCAGCTCGCCAGCCTCTGTTGCAGCCCGGTGATCGGGGTCTCCATGGTGGAGTCCGCCCTGAGTGGCGGCGGCGGCGGCATCCCCTCGTTCAACGAGGCGCGGGCCGAATTCGAGAAGGAGTATCTGATCCGTTTGCTGCGCACCACCGAGGGCAACGTGACCCTGGCGGCCAACATGGCGGGCAGAAACCGTACCGATTTCTACAAGTTATTGAATCGGCACGGTATCGAAGCAGCAAACTTCAAATCGAAGGGATAAATCAGGCGGGATCGACCACAGCCGGAGCGGCGTCAGCTTTCTGGGTTTTATGGGAGAGCCAGAGGCCGCTCGCCTTCATCAGGTAACCGAACAAGGCGCCAATGATGAGGGAGGGCAGGATCAGCCGCCACTCGCCAGCCGCCCCGAAGGTGGCACAGCAACCGGCAAAGGTGCCGGGAATGTAGCCGAGCCACTGCTGCTTGGCCTGTACGCACATCAGGGTGGCGACCACCCCCGTCATCACATAACCCGCCACGCCCGCCCCCCACAGGCTGTCGCCATGGATCAGCAGCAGTGCCCACAGCATGCCGCTGGTGTTGCAGAAGATGGTTTGCAGCAGCGCCTTGTAGCCGCCGCTTGACGCGAAATAGCTGGTGCAGCCGAGAAAGCCGACCCAGGAGATAAGGCCGAACGCAACGGCAATCCAGCCCCAGACGGCGGATAGAATTCCAGTGGTGATGGCGATGGCGATCAGTGGGCTCATGGGGCGACTCTTCAGTTGGCTTCGCAAAATGGGCAGCCTACCCCCGGCAATCGGGGCGGCAAGCGGGGGCAGAATTGTGTGTGATCTTCATCACCCTTTTCAACTCAGGAATACGCTTGCGCTCGCGAAAAAAATTCATTGGTGACCGGCCTGACAGTCGGCCATAGTTAGAGGCCCTGTCCTGCTCATGGAGTGAGTCTGATGGCGCCAAATGTGATCGTTCCCCTGCTGGTGTTCGTAGTCCTGTTTCTGGTCGGCACCATGGCCAAGGCACTGCCCCTGCACCACATGATGTAAATCTGTGTGAAATAAAAATCTGCCGGGGCGGGTCTTATCCATACTGCCTCACTCAGCCCCGGGAGTTTTTCATGTTGATCAAGCGTCGTACCGCCCACCCTCTCACCGAACAGGATGTCACCCCGGAAGCCGTCTATCAGGACCGCCGCCTTATTCTCAAAGGGTTGGGTCTGGGCGCGGCCACCCTGGCGTTTCCCACTCAGGCCGGTGTACTCGATCTGCTGCGCGGTAAAGAGGATGCTCCCCAGTTAGCCACCAGGCCGCTCAACAGCAAGCCTGCCGAGCGCCCGGCCAATCTGGTGCTGACACCGGAAGAGAAGGCCACCAGTTACAACAACTTCTATGAGCTCGGCACCGACAAGTCCGACCCGGCTCGCAACGGCCATTACCTCAAGCCCGAACCCTGGACCCTCAAGGTGGAGGGGGAGGTGGCCAAGCCCTTTACCCTCGATGTGTGGGACCTCATCAACAAGAGCGAGCTGGAGGAGCGGATCTACCGACTACGCTGTGTCGAAGCCTGGTCCATGGTGCTGCCCTGGAACGGCCTCTCGCTGGCGGAGATTATCCGCCGTGCCGAGCCCACCAGTCGCGCCAAGTTTGTTGCCTTCGAAACCCTGTTTGATCCGAAACAGCTGCCGGGGCAGGCCTCCAGTTTGGGGGGCGGCATCGAGTATCCCTACGTCGAAGGGCTGCGTATCGACGAGGCGATGCACCCTCTCTCTTTCCTTGCGATGGGGCTCTATGGCAAGACCCTGCCCGCCCAGAATGGCGCGCCGATCCGGCTGGTGGTGCCGTGGAAGTATGGCTTCAAGAGCATCAAGAGCATCGTCTCGATCCGGCTGGTAGAGGAGATGCCGCCGACCACCTGGAACCTGCTGGCTCCCAACGAATATGGCTTCTACGCCAACGTCAACCCGCAGGTGGATCACCCGCGCTGGAGTCAGGCCAGCGAACGTTTCATCGGCGAGGGCGGAGTGTTTGGCGCCAAGCGTCAGCCGACCCTGATGTTCAACGGCTATGGTGACGAAGTCGCCTCGCTCTATCAGGGGATGGATCTGCGCCAATGGTACTGAGATTGAAACCGGCCCATATCAGCGGCTTGCGGGCGCTGGTGCATCTGGGCTCCCTCGGCTTCCTGCTTTGGCTGGTTTTTGCCATTCCGGCAGGTCTGCTGGGGGGCGATCCGGTGCCCGAGCTTATCCACTACCTCGGTAAGGGGGCGCTCAACCTGCTGCTGCTCACCCTGCTGGTGTCGCCGCTGGCCAAGCGCTGGCGGCAGGGGCAGCTTATCAAGCTGCGCCGCCCCCTCGGGCTCTGGTGTTTTGCCTGGGCGCTGCTCCACTTCATGGCGTGGCTGGGGCTGGATCTGCAGTTTGACTGGGGGCTGATTGGCGGCGAGCTGGTTAAGCGCAGCTATATCGTGGTGGGGATGGTGGCCCTGTTGCTGCTGGCCGCCCTCAGCATCACCTCGCTGCCCGCATTGCAGCGCCGCATGGGTGCCGCATGGCAGAAGCTGCACAACTGGGTCTATGCCATCGCCCTGCTGGTGCCGGTGCATTACTGGTGGTCGCTCAAGAGCGGTTGGGGGGAGCCCCTCATCTACCTGCTGCTGGCCTGCGCCCTGCTCTGGCCGAGGCGGGAGAAGCTGCTGCGCCCCATGCGGGGACGCTGGAATGCAAAAGAGGCCTAATCGGCCTCTTGTTGTTTGATCTCCAGTGTAGGCATCGACG
The DNA here is from genome assembly GCF_051920165.1 of Aeromonas sp. 11P. Taxonomy (NCBI): domain Bacteria; kingdom Pseudomonadati; phylum Pseudomonadota; class Gammaproteobacteria; order Aeromonadales; family Aeromonadaceae; genus Aeromonas; species Aeromonas sp. 11P. Next base: position 2,589,891 of record NZ_JBQBDJ010000004.1, on the reverse strand, counting down.
ATGAGATGCACCTTCTGATCCTGGCGATTGAGGGTTTTGACCTCGAATTTGTCCCCTTCCAGCTCCACTTCCCGAATGTCGTGATACCCTTGCGCCAGCAGGAGTTTGACCAGCCCGGCCATGTCGAGACGGCTCTGGGCCGCCCAGCTTGTGGCACTCAACAGGCAAAGGATCAGCAGGAAACTGCGCGGGATCATATTCATTCCGGATTCATGGCTGGCAGACTATAAACGCCATTATGTTAGGTTTTTGGAGATGAATCATCCATGAATAGAGCGCTCCCTCTGCTCGGGTTATTGCTGCCGGTGCTGGCACAGGCGGTCACGCCTGATGAAGCCATGCTGCAGCAAGCTGTCCATGAGGGACGGGTTCGGCCCTTCCATGAAATGATGGAGGTGGCGGCCAGATTGCCGGTGCGGGTGTTGCGGGTGGATCTGGGGGAAGAGGATGGTATCTGGCTCTATGAACTGCGAGTCATCGATCGGGAGAACAGCGTGATCAAGGTGGCCTATCGGGCCGACAACCTTGAGCTGGTGTGGGCCAAGGGCCACCATCTGGAGCGGTTGTTCGAACCGCCCAAGCTCCCGGTCGAGGATGACGAATAACCCCTGTGTGGAAGCCTGTTCATGCGAATTCTGATTGTTGAAGACGAAAAAATTCTGGCTGGCCAGCTGGCCGAACAGCTGCGCCTCTCCGGCTTTGTCACCGACCTCTGCCACGATGGCAACGAGGCCGGTTTCCTCGGCGAGACCGAACCCTACGACGCCATCATTCTCGACCTCGGCCTGCCGGGGCGCGATGGCTTGAGCGTGCTGAAGGAGTGGCGCAGCAAGGGGATCGATACCCCGGTGCTGGTGCTGACCGCCCGTGGCCAGCTGCACGAGAAGATCGAGGGGCTCAACGCCGGTGCCGATGACTACCTGACCAAGCCGTTCCAGGTGGCCGAGCTGGTGGCGCGGGTTCATGCGCTGGTGCGCCGGGCGGCGGGTAACGCCAGCTCCATTCTGGAGATCGGTGGGGTGCGGCTCGACATGGCTGCGTCGCAGGTGTGGTATGAAGGGACTCCCATCAAACTGACCGCCCACGAGTTCCGGGTGCTCGGTTATCTGATGCAGCACAGGGGCAAGGTGGTATCACGCAGCGAGCTGATCGACCACATCTATGCTCAGGATTTTGACCGCGACTCCAATACCGTGGAGGTGTTCATCGGCCGGATCCGCAAGAAAACCAACCCCGATCTGATTGAAACAGTGCGCGGCCTCGGGTACCGGATTAACGAATGAGGCTGGTGAGAACCCTGCGGGGGCGACTGGTCGCCATCGCGCTGGTGTGGTGCGGGCTGTTTCTGTTCGCCACCGGCTTCAGCCTGCAGACCATGATGCGCAACTACTGGCAGGAGGCGGAAGCCGACGGCCTGCGTCTGCAGCTTTATGATCTGCTCTCCCGGCTGGAAGTGGCCAAAACCGGCCTGCCGGTGGTCACCGGCTCCCTCTCCGATCCCCGCTTCAATCAACCCTACTCCGGCTACTACTGGCAGCTGGAGCTGGGCCGCGATGTGGTGGGGCGCTCCCGTTCCCTGTGGGATACCAACCTGAAGAGCGACGGCCTCAAGTCGGCGTTTGGCGATCCCGACCTCTTCGTCGGCAAGGGGCCCAACAAGGAGCCGCTGCTGATCATGACCCGCACCGTGCTGCTGCCCGGTTCGGATCGGGTCTTCACTCTGGTGATGGCCAAGGACAGTAGCGCCCTGACCCAGACCCTCAACAAGACCCGCATCAGCCTGTTCCTCGGTCTCGGCTTTGCTGCCGCCGGCCTGGTGCTCGGCTTCATGTTCCAGATCGTCTACGGCTTGCGGCCGCTGCACCTGCTGCGCCGCGAATTGGGGCGGGTTCACGAGGGTCATCAGGAGGGGTTCCGGCTGCGCTATCCGCTGGAGATCCAGCCGCTGGTGGAGGATATCAACCGGCTGCTGCACCACTACGGCGAGCTGCTGCAGCGGGCGCGCTCCCACACTGGCAATCTGGCCCACGCCCTCAAGACGCCGCTCAGTATCATGCGCAATCAGGTGGCCCAGTTGCCGCCGGAAGATCAGGCTGCCATCGGCGAGCAGCTCGACCAGATCCAGCGCCACATCGATTATCACCTCGGCAAGGCGCGGGTGACCGGCGCCGCCAAGATCCTCGGGGTCTCGACGCCGGTGCGGGCGCGGGTGGAGTACATCTGCCGCGCCTTCTCCCGCCTCTATCCGGGCAAGACGGTGGACTTGCAAGTGCCCGCCAATCTGGCGGTCGGGGTGGAGGAGCAGGACTTCGACGAGATGGTGGGCAATTTGCTGGAGAACGCCTTCAAGTGGTCCGCCAGCGAGCTGCGTATCTCCAGCGCCGAGCTGGGGGGCTGGATCACCTTACGCATCGAGGATGACGGCCCCGGCATGAGTGAGGATCAGATCGCCAAAGCTGTGCTGCGCGGAGTGCGGCTCGACGAGAAGGTGCCGGGCTCGGGCTTGGGTCTCAACATCGTCTCCGATCTGGCGGAAGCCTATCGGGGCAGTTTCATCATGGGCCGCGCCGAACTGGGCGGTCTGGCCGCCTCCCTCTCGTTGCCCAAGGTGGCAAGAGTCGAGAGCTAGGCATAACATATGGCATTTGTTTTAGCCTGAGGAAGAGAAGCATGACCGACGATCCGTGGGCACTGTGTCACCTTGACGATTCGTTTGATGCCTCTGTACTGGGGGTCAAGGGCGCCCAGATCCAGTGGTTTGAAGACAGGGATGGCCTGATCGCGTTCCTTCTGGAAGATTTTGTCGACCTGCTGGCCGATGTGGGCGAGCTGGACGAGGAGCAGACCGAGCAGGCGCGCGAGCGCTTCACCCTGCTGGTGGAGCAAAGCTTCGACGATCGCACCCTGATGGATGCCATCAACGATCTCGCCTCCGGCCTGCGTCGCATCGCCTGGTTGGGGCCGCTCTCGGAGCTGGCCGAGATCAGCGACGAGTTTGCCTCTGGCCTGCGCCGCTATTTCTGGAGCCAGTACGACGGGGACGAAGATGACCCGGACGCCTGGGTGCCGGAAGAGCTGTGGCCACAACTGGTGGAGTGCGCGCAGGAGTATATGGAGGAAGGGGAGTTCTAAACCCATCCCCATGCCTGCGCTTTGGCAGACAGATAAAGAAACGGCGCCTTGATGGCGCCGTTTTGATTGGGTGGCAATAGCCTTAGCCGTTGGCCGGTACCGCGTGGGCGGTGTTGGCCAGCACCGGGCCTGTGTACTTCTCGATCTGCAGCTGGGCCATGTGGCCGCAGTTGCCCTGCGCCAGACTGGACGAGCCTTCGTCGAAGGTGAGGCAGTTGACGTTGCCGTTCTTGCAGATGCTGCCCGCTTCGCCCGGCTTGGCCGGGTCGTACCAGGCCCCTTCGCAGATCCGCACCACCCCTTGGCGCACATCCTCGGAGAGCAGGGCGCCCACCAAAATCTGGCCGCGTTCGTTGAAGGCGCGCACCAGATCCCCCTGAGCGATGCCGCGAGCCTTGGCATCCAGCGGATGGATCATGATCGCCTCGCGGTCGGCGATGGCGAACTTGTCCCGCAGCGGGGTGTTGTCGAGCTGGGAGTGCAGCCGCTGGGTCGGGTGGGAGGTGTTGAGCGACAGCGGATAGCGCGCCGCCACTTCACTCTTCACCCACTCCTTGGGCTCATACCACTTGGGATGGCCGGCACAGTCGGCGTAACCCATCCCCGCCACCGTGTTGGAGAAGATCTCGATCTTGCCGGACGGGGTGCCGAGCGGGTTGAGCAGCGGGTTCTCGCGAAAATCGGCGTGACGGATCCACTGGCGGTTGGCCTCGGGGATCGGGAAGCGGATGTAGTTGTTGGACTCCCAGAACATGTTGAACGGCGGCAGCGCCACGCGGGCACCACGGGCTTGCGCCGCCATGCCGTCGTACATCTGCTTGAGCCACAGCATCTCGTCCTTGCCTTCGGTGTACTGCTCCTGCACGCCCAGCTTGGCGGCGATGGCGCTGAAGATGTCGAAGTCATTGCGGGACTCGTGCTGGGGCGGCACGCACTGGTGCATCGGGAACACATAGCGCTGGGAGTAGTCGCCACCCATCTCCAGATCGTTGCGCTCGTAGCTGGTGGTGACCGGCAGCACGATATCGGCGTGCTTGGCGGTGGCGGTCCAGTAGGGCTCGTGGACGATCACGGTCTGCGGCTTGCGCCACGCTTGCAGCAGGTTGTTGGTGTCCTGATGGTGGTGGAAGGGGTTGCCGCCTGCCACGTAGACCAGCTTGATGTCCGGATAGGTCACCTTGCGGCCGTTGAAGTCGATGGTCTTGCCCGGATTGGCGAGACAGTCGGCGATGCGGGCCACCGGGATCGGTGCCGGGCTGTTCTTCGGTGCGTTGCCGGCGGATATACCGGCCAGAATGCCGCCCTTGGCGGTGGGGCTGCCACCGGAGGAGTAGTGGTAGCTGAAGCCGTAGCCGCCGCCCGGCAGGCCGATCTGGCCCAGCATGGAGGCCAGAGTGACCAGCATCCAGTTCGGCTGTTCGCCGTGCTGCTGACGCTGCATGCCCCAACCGGCCATGATCATGGTGCGCTTGGCGGCCATGTCGAGAGCCAGCTGGCGGATCACCTTGGCATCGACGCCGCAGACGGTGCTCGCCCATTCGGCGCTCTTCGGTTGGCCGTCATCCTTGCCGAGCAGGTAGTTCAGGAACTTGTCGAAGCCGACGGTGTAGCGATCGAGGAAGGCCTGATCGTGCTTTTTCTCGCTGTAGAGGGTGTGAGCCACACCCAGCATCATGGCCACATCGGTGTAGGCGTTCGGGGCAATCCACTCGGCGCCGACCAGCTTGGCGGTCTCGTTGTAGATGGGGTCGATGCTGATGACGCGGGTGCCCTTCTCTTTCAGCGCCATGAAGCCGGCCTGACCTTCGTGATCCGGCATGTTCCAGCTGTTCTTCAGAGTTACTTGAGCGTTGACCCCCCACAGCACCACCAGTTCGGCGTTCTCGACCACGTTGGGCCAAGCGGTCTGCTGCTCGTACACCTCGATGGAGCCCATCACGTGGGACATGATCACCTGGGCCGCGCCGGTGGAGTAGTCACCGGCATAACCGGTGAAACCGCCGGAGAGGTTCATCAGGCGGTGCAGCAGGGTGCGGCTGTTGTGGAACATGCCGACACTCTTCCAGCCGTAGGAGCCGGCGTGGATCGCCTGCGGGCCGAAGTCACTCTGCACGCGCTGGATTTCACCGGCCACCAGTTCGATGGCTTTCTCCCAGCTCACCCGCACCCACTCGTCGGCGCCGCGCAGCTCGGGCTTGGCGCCCGGGCCGTGCTCCAGCCAGCTCTTGCGTACCATGGGATACTTGATGCGGTTCTTGGCGTGCACCTGGAACGGCGCCATGTCGATAAGATCGTTCGGCGCCGGATCATCGGCTACCGGCTGGACGCGCACCATGCGACCATCTTCGACGATCGCCTCGAAGGCACCCCAGTGGGCGCCGGTCAGAATGCCCTTCTGGGCGGGCACCAGAGTCGGGAACTGACTCAATGCGGTGCTGATGGCTTGTGCCAGCGCACTCTTGGGAAAAATGCCGCCGAGCAGGGGCAGGGCTGCGCAGGCGCCGAGCCCCTTGAGCAGGTTGCGGCGGGACAGATTGGTCTTCTTGTCATTGAAAAAAGTCATAACGGTTATCCTCTGTGCCAGCCTTAGTGGGCCGCGCTCATGTCACTGGCGTGTTTCTGGACATACTGGGTCAACATGCGAGCCTGTTCCGGGGTCAGGGAGGTACGAGATTCCATCCCCTTGATGACGCCGATCCACTGGTTGGCATTGAAGTGTTCCAGCGCGGTGAGGCCGTGGCAGCCGGTACAGTTGTTGGACATCAGGGTGGAGGCGTATTGCCACAGCTTGCCCTGATCGCCGATAAGCTGGCTTTGGTCGACCCAGGCGGTCAGCTTGACCTGATGCCAGGTGAGGTTGGTGGCGCTGTCGGTTTCGCTCTGGCCGGTGACCAGTGCTTTCTTGGCGGCATCGCCGACCAGTACGCTGAGGATCCGTTTGCCCGGTGCGGCGTAGAACACTTCGCTCACACCATCCTGTTGCCAGCCTTCGATCTGCACCTTGGCGCGGCCGTTTTCGTTGGCCAGCACTTCCACCCTAGTGGAGGGCATCAGGGTGCCTTCGTCGGTCTTGGCGGCGGCATCGAGGAACAGCGGGGTGGTGGCGATGGCGTAACGGGTGGTGACATTGGCCGGAGTCTGGGCCGCAGCCTGCGCCAGCTCGCTGGCACCGGCGGCAGCCAGGCCGCTCATGTCAGGCATGATGTGGGCGACACCACGGTGGCAGTCGATACAGGTCTGGCCCTCCTTGATGGCGACCGGGTGCTCGGCACGGGCATTGGGGCGCTGGGCCAGAATGTCCATCGCCTCGTAGCTGTGGCAACTGCGGCAGGTAGCGGAGTCGTTGGCTTTCAGTTCGTCCCAGACGGACTGGGCCATCCGCAGCTTGTGGGCTTCATACTTTTCCGGGGTATCCAGTGTGCCGATCGCCTCGTGATAGATATCCTTCACGGCGCGGATCTTGGTCCACAGGTAGGAGGTGGGGTTGCCCGGGATGTGGCAGTCGGCGCACTCGGCGCGGATCCCTTTGGTGTTCTGGAAGTGGACACTGCCCTGATACTCGGCGAGCGGAGTCTGCATGGAGTGGCAGGAGACGCAGAATTCGGTGGAGCTGGTCTTGTGCAGCACGGTCACGGTGACACCCATTGCCGCGACACCCAGCAGGGCCCCGAGCAGCAGGAGCCAGAACCAGGTTTTTCTTATCAGTTTTCCAATCATGGCGGCGTTTTCCTACGGTCAATAATTACCTACATAGTACTAGCCCAATAGTAGTAGTAATGACAGGGGTAAGGCGTTGACCTTTATCATTATTTATATTTTTGATTGTTGTCACACTTTGTCTTTTATTTCTTTTTTGAAGTATAAATCGAATTTTATTCAGTAAATTGCTGATTTATCTATTCGCAAACTTTCCACGACAGCTGTTAGCCCCCTCGCAAAACCCCACAAGATTAGTTGATATAGTGAGTAGTGAGCCACAACGGAGTGTCGCCGATGAGCCCTTTCTCACTGCTGTGTGTCGCCGCCAACGTGCAACTGCTGGCCGAATTCGAACAGGAGCTGGCCCCGCTGCTCGGCCATTTCGCGTTGGTGGTGGTGGTCGGTCAGGGGTCGGCGGAGCTGGCCTTGGACGAGCTGGATCGCAAGGGGCAGCCACCCGCCGTAGTGGTGTGTGACAGCGAGCTGGGGGATGGGAGAGGGGCCGATTTTCTGATCCGCCTCGGCAGCCGTCACGAGGCGTGCCGCAAGATCCTGCTCGGCAGCCAGCCGGAGATGAAATCGATCATCGAGGCGGTCAACCTCGGTCGTCTCGACTACTACCTGCAACGCCCCTGGCGCGATGGCAGCCTGCGCCGGGCGGTGATCGAGCAGGCCAGCCACTTTGTATTGCAGCGTCCCGATGCGGATCTGCTGAGCTATGCCGCCGTGCTCGACAACCAGAAGCTGCTGCGAGCCCATGTCGAACGCCAGTTGGCAGCCTATCGGCAGGGCTTTATGGATTACACCCACTGCAGCGATGAAGAGCTGTCGCGGGTGGTGATCGACGGCCTCTACCAGTTTTTCGAGGGCAATGACGAGGAGCGGGTCTGCCGCCACTACAGCCCGGGCCATGTGCTGACCCGCGAGGGGGAGTCCAACAGCTTCCTCTGGTTTATCGCCAAGGGGGAGGTGGTGCTGCGCAAGCGGGACGAGCAGGGGATCGATCAGGAGGTGGTGCACTACCGCACCGGCTCGCTGGTGGGGGGTATGTCCTTCGTGACCGGTGAACCCGCCTTCACCACCGGCGTGACCCTGACCGGTGCCGAGGTGATCAAGCTCGACAAGCTGCAATTCTCCCGGGTGATGCAGGCGCGCAGCGAACTGCTCCCCTCCTTTACCAACCTGCTGCTGCGCCACTTCAACCGCCGCCTGCAAAACAGCATCCGTACCGAGATGCGGCTGCAACAGACCCTCAACTCCCTCGATGCCGCTCACGCCCAGCTGGTGGAGAGTGAAAAGATGGCGATGCTGGGTCAACTGGTGGCCGGTGTCGCCCACGAGCTGAACAACCCGGTGGCGGCCATTATCCGTGGCAGCGAGACCTTGCGGGCCGCCATCCCCGATCTGGTCAATCTCGAGCTGCCAGCTCCCATCAAGGGTCTGGGCAACCAGACCCTCTGTCAGGCGCTCTCCTCCCAGCCGGTCTCGACCAGCGAGATCCGCGACAAGACCCGGCAGGCTGAGGGGCGCTTTGGTGATCGCCAGCAGGCGCGGCTGGCGGTGCAGATGAATCTGGATGACGAGCTGAACTGGCAGCGCTGGTTTGCCAGCCGCACTGCCGACGAGCGGGAGGCGCTGCTCGCCCGGCTGGAGCTGTTCCAGCTGACCGGCAGCTTCCTGCGCAATATCGAGGTGTGTGCCCGCCGCATCGGCGATCTGGTCAAGAGCCTCAAGCAGTATGCCCGGCAGGACAGGGACGAGCCCTCGCTGGTGGACCTGCACGAGGGGCTGGAAGATACCCTGATGATTTTCGAAAACCGCCTCAAGCATCATGAGCTCTGCAAGGAGTACCAGCCGCTGCCGCTGGTGCGCTGTCACCCCATCGCCCTGCAACAGGTGTGGACCAACCTGATCGCCAACAGTCTGGATGCCATGAGCGGCCCGGGGCGACTCACCATCCGTACCGGATTGCTGGATCCCGAGTGGGTCATGGTGGAGATCGAGGATAGCGGTTGCGGCATCGAGCCCGAGCTGTGGCAGCGGATCTTCGATCTCAACTTCACCACCAAGCGGGAGGGACATTTCGGCCTCGGTATCGGTCTGAGCGTTTCGCTGCAGATAGTTCAGCAGCACCACGGCCGGATTGAGGTGGCCTCGGCGCCGGGCCGTTACACCCGGATGCGGGTCTGTCTGCCGCTGGACGGCATGGGGCAGGCCGGTTACGGGGGCGAGCCTCACCACAACAAGGAGCATGCGGCCTGAGCAGTCGCCAGCATCAATCGCGCGGCGTGCCAAACCATGTCGCCAAGGAGGAGCAATGAACAAACACTATCTGATCCTGTGCGTGGACGATGAGCGGGAGGTACTGGATGCGGTGATCCACGATCTCGCCCCGTTCCGTTCCCACTTCGAACTGGAGGCGGCCGAGAGCGTCGATGAGGCGCGTGCGGTGGTGGAGGAGTGGGAGAGCGACGGCAACAAGCTGGCGCTGATCCTCTGTGACCACATCATGCCGGGAACCCTGGGTGTCGATTTTCTGGTGGAGCTGAACCGGCGTGCCACCACCCGGGCCAGCCGCAAACTGCTGCTGACCGGGCAAGCGGGGCTGGAAGCGACCGTCGAGGCAGTCAATCGTGGCGGGTTGCACTACTACCTTGCCAAGCCGTGGAAGCTGGAGACCCTGCAAGAGGCGGTGCGCGAACAGTTGACCGACTACCTGCTGGCGGAAGATGGCGAGAATGCCTTCCACTATGCGCCGCTGCTCAATCAGGCGCGGCTGTTTGCCGCCATCCACGATCACCCGTTCGACGAATAGGGGCAGTTGGGCTTTCGCGGTGGCAGTTGTATACTGTCTGCATATACAGTATTGCAGGTAGCCACCGATGCGACTCTTTATCGCCGAGAAGCCCACGCTGGGCCGCGCCATTGCCGATGCCCTGCCCAAGCCCCACAAGAAGGGCGACGGTTTTATCGAAACAGCCCAGGGGGATGTGGTCACCTGGTGCATCGGCCATCTGCTGGAGCAGGCCGAGCCCGATGCCTATGACGCCGCCTTCAAGCAGTGGCGAATGGAGCATCTCCCCATCGTCCCCGCCCAGTGGCAGCTGGTAGCCAAGCCCAAGACCAAAACCCAGCTCACCGTCATCAAGCGGCTGATCAAGCAGGCCGACTGCGTGGTCAACGCCGGTGATCCGGACCGGGAAGGGCAGTTGCTGGTGGACGAGGTGATCGACTTTCTCGGCTACCCGAAAACCAAGCCGGTGCAGCGTTGTCTCATCAGCGATCTCAACCCGCCTGCGGTGCGCCGCGCCCTCGACAAGCTGCGGGACAATAAGGAGTTTGTGCCACTGGCGGTCTCCGCGCTGGCTCGCAGTCGGGCCGACTGGCTCTACGGCATCAACATGACCCGCGCCTATACCCTGCTCGGGCGCAAGGCCGGTTGCAGCGAGCTGCTCTCGGTTGGCCGGGTGCAGACTCCGCTGCTCGGGCTGGTGGTGCGGCGGGATCTCGAGATCGAGGCCTTCGTCCCTAAACCCTTCTACGAGGTGCTGGCCCATCTGCTGACCGATAGCAACGAGCGTTTCACCGCCAAGTGGCTGCCGTCCGAAGCCTGCCTGCCGTGGCAAGATGAGGAGGGGCGGGTGCTCAACCGGGCGCTGGCCGACAAGGTTGTGAGCCGGATCAACGGTCAACCCGCTCAGGTCGAATCGGTGGAGGAGCAGGCCCGCAAGCAGGCAGCACCGCTGCCCTACAACCTCTCCAGCCTGCAGATCGATGCCGCCAAGCGCTTCGGCATGGATGCCAAGCGGGTGCTCGACATCTGCCAAAGCCTCTACGAGCGTCACAAGCTCATCACCTATCCGCGCTCCGACAGCCGCTATCTGCCGACCGATCACTTCAAGCGGGCCGAGCAGGTGCGTGGCGCCATCGCCGCCACGGCGCCTGCGCTGGCCAAGGCGCTGAGCGAGGCGGACGGCAAGATCCGCAGCAAGGCGTGGAACGACAGCAAGGTGGATGCCCACCACGCCATCATCCCCACCGAGAAGCAGGGCAATCCCGCTACGCTGGGGGCCGACGAGGCGAAGCTCTATGGTCTGATTGCCCGCCAGTACCTGCTGCAGTTCTATCCCCCGTTCGAATACAACGACAGCAAGGTGCTGCTGCGCATCGCCGGTGGTCTGTTTCAGGCCAAGGCGCGGCGAATCCTCAAGGCAGGCTGGAAGGCACTGCTCGGGGTGGAGGAGGATGACGACGAAGAGAAGGCCGGTACCCTGCCTGCCCTGAAAGAGGGGGAGCAACTGCTGTGCGAGCGGGGCGAACTGCTGGAGAAGATGACCCAGCCGCCCAAGTCATTCACCGATGCCACCCTGCTGGCGGCCATGACCGGCATCGCCCGCTATGTGCAGGATCCCGAGATCCGCAAGACCCTGCGCGACACCGATGGCCTCGGCACCGAAGCGACCCGAGCAGGCATTATCGACCTGCTGTTCAAGCGCCGCTTTCTGGTGCGTCAGGGCAAGAGCATCAAGGCGACCCCGACCGGACGGGCGCTGGTTCAGGCGTTGCCCGCGACAGCTACCACGCCGGATATGACGGCGCTGTGGGAGCAGAGCCTCGGCCAGATCGCCGAGCGTCACGGTAGCTACCAGCAGTTTATGGGGCCGCTCACCGAGCAGCTCAACGGCCTGATCGAGGGGGCGCGGCAGGACTCCGGCGCCAGCTTCAGCGCCCTGCCCAAGGAGGCGCCGGGTGCCGGAAAGCGGCGTTTTACCAAGCGCAAGAGTTCGGCGGCCAGCACGACGGGCGGGCCCCGACCGCGCAAGACGGCCAGCAAGCGCCAAACCAGGGCGGCATAACGAAAAAAGGCGCCCATCCCGGGCGCCAAAGGCATTGTTGTCAGGCTGTCTGAGTGGACAAGCTGGCACGGATCCTGTGCTGGTAGTGCAGAACCACACCGAGAAACACCAGATCCTTGAAAATGAAGAACTCGGTGACTGGTACCCCGTCGACTACCTTCCAGACTCCTGTCAGGGTCAGCAGGAAGCTCAAAGTGACCAGGAAGATGACGATCGCCCCCATGCTGCACCAGTAACCGATACGGGGTTGCCACAAACCCGCGACCAGCCCGAGGGCGATCACTATCTCGGCCAGCCCGATCAGGTTCGATACGCTCTGTTCCGATAGCGGGCCATAGAGCCAGCTCATCAAGGGGTGGCTGGCTACCAGTGGCTTGATGGCGGCGGCCTCGGTCGGGGTGAACTTGAACACGCCGATCCAGAGCAGGGTCAACACCACGCCCGCCAGGGCGACCAGAAAGCCTTTGTCATGTTGCTGCATGGGGGCTCCTTGCTTAAGGGGTCAGAGTGACGGGCGGGAAGTCGATCTTGGTCGCCGCCAGGTGGTTGCCATAGTTGGTCAGGGTATTGACCACCACCTGGCCGAGCACTTCCAGCAGCAGCTCGTCGTCTATGCCTGCATCGCGGGCGCTAGCCAGTTGCTCGTCACTGATGACCCCGCGCTGGCTGACCAGCGCTGTTGCCAGTTGCAGCAGGGCGTGATCGAGGGGAGCCGAGGCCTGGCCGAGTCGGGCTGCGCGGATCGCCTGGGCCGAGAATCCGGCCTTGCCCGCCAGCAGTGTGTGGGCAGAGAGGCAGTATTGGCAGGCGTTGGCTTGGCCAATAGCCAGTGCCAGCAACTCCCGTTGTGGGGCAGTGAGGCGCCCCTTGCCAAGCGCCTCGGCAAAGCCCAGGAAGCCATTGAGCAGGGCTGGCGAGTGGGCCAGGGTGGCGTAGAGGTTGGGTACCATGCCCAGATTGCGTTGCAGGGTGGCCAGGGTCTGTGCGGCAGCCGGTTGTGGTTGAGATACGGGTTGGATACGGCTCATGATGTACTCCTGTGTGTTTGTGAAGGTACGGGAGACAGTGTGCCGTCATTCGTGATACGGTTTATCACACATCGTCTGCAAATAAATACTATTCGTCTCAAATATGGATCCGCTCTCTGCCCTGTTGGTTCATGCCTCCCCCGAAGCCAAGATCTTCTTCGCCGGCAACCTGTGCCAGAACTCCTCCAGTGATGATTATCCGAGTGGCGGACATCTTCATCTGCTGCGCAGCGGTGCCGTCATGCTGCGTGAAGAGGGGGGAACCAGCTTGCTGCTCGAGGAGCCGACCCTGATCCTGTTCCCCCGGGGACGTCCTCACAAGCTTGAACCCAGAACGCTGGGGGGTTGTGATTTGGTGTGTGCCAATGTCACCTTCGGCAAGGGGGGAGCATCGCCTTTGCAACTGGCATTACCAGGCTCGCTGGTGCTGCCGCTACGGGAGTTGCCTGCCCTGACGCCAGTGTTGAACCAGTTGTTTGACGAGGCATTTCACCCCCGCTACGGGCAGGACCCGCTGATCTCCCGCTTGCTTGAGGTGCTGTTGATCCTGTTGCTGCGTCATCTGGTCGAACAGGGGATGTGCCAGCAGGGGATGTTGGCGGGCATTTCCGATCCCCAGTTGGCCAAGGCGATTTCGGTGATGCATCAGCGCGGGGATGAACCCTGGACGGTGGCCACGCTGGCGCGGGAGGCCGGCATGTCGCGGGCCCGCTTTGCCGCGAAGTTTCAGGAGCGGGTCGGCCAAGCACCGCTCGGTTATCTGACCCGCTGGCGCATGGCGCGCGCTTGTCAGCAACTGCTGGCGGGGGAGCCCATGGTGCAGGTTGCGCTGGGGGCAGGGTATAGCAGCAGCGTTGCCTTTGGTCGGGCATTCGAGCGGGAGCTGGGGGTGAGTCCGGGGCGCTGGCTCAAGGCACAGAAGGAACGAGTCGAATAAAAACGGGGCAGCCAGTGGCTGCCCCGTGTTCATGGCTGGTTAGCCGGTATAGACGTTCTCTTCCGGATAACGGATGCGGGTCTCGACCGGGCGGGCCAGCATAAAGGCCAGGGTCAGCGGGCCAAGACGGCCGCAGATCATCACCAGCACCAGGATCAGCTTGCCGGGCTCGCTCAGGGAGGCGGTGATGCCGGTAGAGAGGCCGACGGTGGCAAATGCCGAGATGGTCTCGAACATGATTTTGTCGAACGGCAGATCCTCGGTCACCATCAGCAGGAACATCGCCAGCATCAGCACCATGGTGCTGACGATGATGATGGCCAGCGAACGAGTCACGATCTGGGGCGACAAGGTGCGGCCAAAGGCGGTGACATCAGGGCGCTTGGTGAGAAACGCCTTGGTCGCCAGCAGCACCACCGCGAAGGTGGTCACCTTGATACCGCCACCGGTCGAGGTGGCACCGGCCCCGATAAACATCAGCATCATCAGGAACAGCAGTGCCGCTGGCGTCATCAATCCGATATCGATGGTATTGAAACCGGCGGTACGGGCACTGGCAGACTGAAAGAAGGCTGCCAGCAGCTGACTGCCTATACCTGCCTTGCCGAGGGTGCCCGGGTTATTGTGTTCCAGCAGCCAGAACATCAGGGTACCGGCCAGCAGCAGCGCCGGTGTCATCAGCAGCATCAGCTTGCTGTGCAGCTTCAGCTTGCGCCAGCGGCGGTTGCGCACCAGATCGACGATGACGGTAAAGCCGATTCCCCCCAGGATCAGCAAACCGGCGATGGTCAGGCTGATAATGGGGTCGTCTCTATAGTCCATGAGATTGTTGGCAAAGAGCGAAAAACCGGCGTTGTTGAAGGCCGATACCGCATGGAAGAAGCTGACATAAAGGCCGTGCACCCACCCCATCTCGGGTACCCAGCGGATCGCCATGATGCCGGTGCCGATCAGCTGGGCAATAAAGGCAAACAGCACGATGCGTTTGACCAGCTGGATGATGTTGACCGAGCCCTCTTGTCCCAGCGCCTCCTTGGCCAGCACCTGCTGGCGCAGACCGACCCGCTTGCTGAAGATGGCGATCAGCAGCAGGGTCATGGTCATCTGGCCCAGACCGCCAATCTCCATCAGCATCAGCAGGAAAATCTGCCCCTGCAAGGTGAAGGCGGTACCGGTGTCCACCACGCCAAGACCTGTCACGCTGATGGCCGAGGTGGCGGTAAACAGGGCGTTGATGAAGGTGACCTCGCCATTGTGGCTGGAGGGTTGCACCAGAAAGATGGTGCCAATCAGCAGAATGATCAGAAAGCTGCCGAGGATCAGCCGGGCTTCGCTCCAGCGAGAGTCCTGCTCCCGATGGAGGGCGAAGGCGTAGCTGCTGCGCCAGTTGATCATAGGGTTTCGAGCCAGTGGTCGATGGCGTGCTTGTTGCCCGCCAGGATCAGGATGTCGCCCAGTTGCAGCTCCATCTTGCCGGTCAGCACGTTGTGCAGCACATCACCACGCTTGATGGCGAGCAGCTGGAAATCGCTCTGTTGCAGCAGGTGGAAGTCGCCGAGGGCCTTGCCGTTCAATTGCAGGCCGATGACGAATTCGGTCAGCACCATGTCGTGGCCCAGTTCCAGATAGTCGAACAGCCGGTTGTCCAGCATGCTCTGGGCGACCCGGCGGCCCATATCCCACTCCGGGTTGATTACCTTGTCGGCGCCCACTTTCTGCAGGATCTTGGCGTGGAATTTGTCGCGCGCCTTGACCCATACCTTCTTCACGCCCGCCTCTTTCAAGACAAGAGTAGTGAGGATGCTGGTCTCCAGGTTGTCACCGATGGCAACGAAGACAATATCGAAATTGGCCAGTCCCAGCTCGGCAACGGTGGCCTCGTCGGTGGCATCTGCCACGATAACGTGATTGCAGAGGGCGGCGATTTGCCGGGTCTTGCTCTCGTCGATATCGATGGCCAGCACCTCGGCATCTTGCTGTTGCAGCTCTTCGCACAGCGCACTGCCAAACAGGCCCAGACCGATGACGGCAAACTGGTTGTTCATGAGTTTTTCCTCAACAGTTGGAGTCGCCTACTGTAAACCACTGTTATTCGAACGAAAAGGGTTCGGGTTTTTCGTCATGGGGTAACTTGAGGTAGACTGCGCCCTTGCACCAAGCCGGGATAGACCGATGAAACTGAATGCCAACGCCTCCTTGTTGAAGCTCAACACCCTTGCCCTCGATGCGTATTGCCTCTGGCTGGCCGAGGTGGAGCAGGTTGCCGATCTGGCGACCCTGCGTGCCGATCCGCAACTCAACCAGTTGCCTCGCCTCAATCTGGGTGGCGGCAGCAACATGCTCTTCACCACGGATTTTCTCGGTCTGGTGGTGCTCAACCGGCTCAAAGGGATTGCCGCTGAAGATGGTGGCGATCACTGGTTGCTACATGTGGCGGCGGGTGAGGATTGGCATCAGCTGGTACGTCACAGCCTGCAACAGGGCTGGTTCGGGTTAGAGAATCTGGCGCTCATTCCCGGCACGGTCGGTGCGGCGCCGGTGCAGAACATCGGCGCGTATGGCGTAGAGCTGGCCGATTTCTGTTCCTATGTCGAGGCATTCAACTGGCAGAGTGGCGAGATTGAACGGATCGCGGCGGCTGAGTGCCGCTTCGGTTATCGCGACAGCATCTTCAAACACGAGTATCAGGATTCCCACCTGATCACCGCCGTCGGGCTCAAGCTGCCCAAGGTGTGGCAGCCGGTGCTGGGCTATGGCCCGCTGGCGGCGCTCGGTGATGCGCCTTCGGCGCAGGCCATCTTCGATACCGTCTGTGCCACCCGCATGGCCAAACTGCCGGATCCTGCGGTGCTCGGTAATGCCGGCAGCTTCTTCAAAAATCCGGTGGTGCCTGCCGCGCTGGCGGAGAATCTCAAGTCGCGCTACCCGCAGATGCCCTGCTATCCGGCCGGAGAAGGGCAGGCCAAGCTGGCGGCGGGCTGGCTCATCGATCAGTGCGGTCTGAAAGGTTTCGCCATTGGTCGTGCAGCTGTTCATCAGGAGCAGGCGCTGGTGTTGGTCAATCTGGGGGGCGCCAGCGCCATGGAGCTGATCGCGCTGGCGGCCCATGTCCGCGATAGCGTGGAGCAGATGTTTGGCGTGGTGCTGGAGCACGAGGTGCGCTTTATGGGGCCGCAGGGCGAGACCTGGCTCGACGAGGTGCTCTCATGACCCTGACTCCCATCAGACAGACCCTGATTACCCTGCTCAGCGATGGCCAGTTTCACTCCGGCGAACAGCTGGGCGAGCAGCTCGGTATCAGCCGGGCGGCGGTGAGCAAACACATGGCGGCACTCAAGGAGCTGGGGCTGGATCTGTTCAGCCTGACCGGCAAGGGCTACCGGCTGGCGGTGCCGATGGCGCTCTATGATCAGGCCACTTTGCAGGCACTGGCCCCGATGGCTCCGGTGCACTGTTTTCCGGTCATCGGCTCGACCAACCAACACCTGCTGGATCGGGTCAATGAGCTGCGCTCTGGCGAGAGCTGTCTGGCCGAGTGCCAGACCGCCGGGCGCGGGCGTCGTGGCAAACCCTGGATTTCGCCGTTCGGTTGCCAGCTGATCCTCAGCATGTACTGGCGACTCGAGCAGGGCATGGCTGCGGCCATGGGGCTGAGTCTGGCAGTCGGCGTGGCAGTGGTTGAGGCGCTGGAGTCCCTTGGCTATCAGGGGGTTGAGCTCAAGTGGCCGAACGACCTCTACTATCAGGGCCGCAAGCTGGCGGGCATTCTGGTAGAGATGAGCGGTAGTGCCGGTGCCAGCTGTCATCTGGTGATCGGCATCGGTCTCAATCTGGCGATGCCTGCCCGCGAAGGTGAGAAGATTGATCAGGCCTGGGCCGAGCTGCGCCATATCAATCCCGAGCTGGTTGATCGCAATGAGCTCGCTGCCCGGATGATCGCCTATCTGCAGCGGGCGATGCAGACCTTCGAGCAGAGCGGATTGGCGAGCTTTGTCGATGAGTGGAACCGGCTCGATCACTTTGCAGGTCGCCCGGTGCGCTTGCTGATGGGTGATCAGGAGATCCGCGGCATCGCTCGTGGCATCGACGATCGCGGCGCCCTGCGACTGGAGACAGGCGAAGGGATCAAATTCTATCTGGGGGGCGAGCTCTCCCTGCGCCGGGGTGACTGAGGGTCAGCAAGGCCACTCATGATGCCAAACAGAAGAGGGGGCCCGCGGGCCCCCTCTTCGTTATCCGGTAACTGCCGTCATCATTTGCGCAGCTTGATCTGCTCGATGGCGTGCTCATGGCCCTTGGTCATGATCAGGTTGGCACGCTCACGTGTTGGCAGGATATTTTCTTGCAAATTCAGATAGTTGATATCTTGCCAGATGTTGCTGGCGATCTGGGTCGCCTCACTCTCCGCCAGCTTGGCGTAGTTATGGAAGTAGGAGTCGGGATCCGAGAAGGCGCCGCTGCGGAATTTCAGGAAGCGTTCGATATACCAGGTACGCAGCAGTTCGGCATCGGCATCCACATAGATGGAGAAGTCGACGAAGTCCGACACGAAGACCCGATGGGGCTCCTGAGGGTAATCCATACCGCTTTGCAGCACATTGAGCCCTTCCAGGATCAGAATGTCCGGCTGCTCCACCACCTTCTTCTCATCGGGAATGATGTCGTAGATAAGGTGGGAGTAAACCGGCGCTTCGACCTTCTCGTGACCGGCGCGGATGTTGGCGACAAACTCCACCAGATGGCGTATGTCGTAGGATTCCGGGAACCCCTTGCGGCGCATCAGGCCGCGCTCTTCCAGTACCTTGTTGGGATAGAGGAAGCCGTCGGTGGTGACCAGCTCCACCCGCGGGTGTTCCGGCCAGCGCTCCAGCAGGGCCTGCAGAATACGGGCCGTGGTGCTTTTGCCCCCCGCCACGCTGCCGGCAATGCTGATGATATAGGTGCCCTTGCCGCGGGACTGGCCGAGAAACTGCTCCAGCACCCGGCTGCGGCGCTGTTTGGCCTTGACATAGAGATTGAGCAGGCGGGAGAGAGGCAGATAGATCTCTTCCACTTCCCGCAATGACACCTTCTCGTTGATCCCGCGCAGGGTCTGCAGATCGTGTTCGGTCAGGGTCAGGGGGACCGAATCGCGCAATAACGCCCATTGTTCGCGGGTGAATTGCAGATAGGGGTTATGCTCTGTCGTCATGGTGTCATCACTGTTTCTTGGGCACGGCGACCATACACCAAGGGTGGGGGAGCGACAAGGGACGCAGCAGGATTGGCTTGTTTGCCCCCGCTTTTTTGCAAACTTCCCAGCAATAAAGCATATTTTGCCGGGTTCAATGGTTGCATCCCCCAAAACCTTACAATAAAATGCGCGACGCTTGACTGTCTGTCGTCTATTTGCCGTGCAAAAGCGATAAACACAACGGGTGCAAGCAGAATTACCGTTGTGACAATCTGGCGTCTGGAGGGGTTCCCGAGCGGCCAAAGGGATCAGACTGTAAATCTGACGGCTCTGCCTTCGAAGGTTCGAATCCTTCTCCCTCCACCATATTTCTCTGCGGTTTGAGTTCTTTGGGTTAGAGAAATGCGGGCATCGTATAATGGCTATTACCTCAGCCTTCCAAGCTGATGATGCGGGTTCGATTCCCGCTGCCCGCTCCAAGATGCTGATATGGCTCAGGCGTTAGCAGAGCCGCACCCTAGGGTGAGTTCGGCAAGCGAACCAGCCATCAGTACCTCTCTCTTTCCCACCAGATTCAAATCCATCATATAAACTGTTCTGTGGTTAGCTTGCCACCGCGTACTCAGCGTTAGTTTAGAGGGACGATCATGTCTAAAGAAAAATTTGAGCGTAATAAACCGCACGTTAACGTGGGTACCATCGGCCACGTTGACCACGGTAAAACCACCCTGACTGCAGCTATCACCAACGTGCTGGCCAAGCACTTCGGTGGTAAAGCTTTCGCCTTCGACCAGATCGACAAGGCACCGGAAGAGCGTGAGCGTGGTATCACCATCAACACCTCCCACGTAGAATACGACACCGCTACCCGTCACTACGCTCACGTAGATTGCCCGGGTCACGCCGACTACGTTAAAAACATGATCACCGGTGCTGCCCAGATGGACGGCGCGATCCTGGTAGTAGCAGCGACTGATGGCCCGATGCCGCAGACTCGTGAGCACATCCTGCTGGGTCGTCAGGTTGGTATCCCGTACATGATCGTGTTCATGAACAAGTGTGACATGGTTGATGACGAAGAGCTGCTTGAACTGGTTGAGATGGAAGTTCGTGAACTGCTGACCGAGTACGACTTCCCGGGTGATGACCTGCCGGTAGTTCGTGGTTCCGCGCTGAAAGCGCTGGAAGGCGACGCTCAGTGGGAAGAGAAGATCATCGAGCTGGCTGGCCACCTGGATACCTATATCCCGGAGCCGGAGCGCGCGATTGACCAGCCGTTCCTGATGCCAATCGAAGACGTATTCTCTATCGCTGGCCGTGGTACCGTAGTTACCGGTCGTGTAGAGCGCGGTATCGTTAAAGTAGGTGAGACCGTAGAAATCGTTGGTATCAAAGATACCGTTTCTACCACCTGTACCGGTGTTGAAATGTTCCGCAAGCTGCTGGACGAAGGTCGTGCAGGCGAGAACATCGGCGCGCTGCTGCGTGGTGTTAAGCGTGAAGACGTAGAGCGTGGTCAGGTACTGGCCAAGCCGGGTTCTATCAAGCCGCACACCAAGTTCGAATCTGAAGTGTACGTACTGTCCAAAGAAGAAGGTGGTCGTCATACCCCGTTCTTCAAAGGCTACCGTCCGCAGTTCTACTTCCGTACTACCGACGTGACCGGTACCATCGAACTGCCGGAAGGCGTAGAGATGGTAATGCCGGGCGACAACATCAAAATGGTTGTTACCCTGATTGCTCCGATCGCGATGGACGACGGCCTGCGTTTCGCTATCCGTGAAGGTGGCCGTACCGTTGGTGCTGGTGTTGTAGCCAGCGTAATCGCTTAATCTTTGGCTTACATAAATAAAGCAAAGCCCCTATAATAGGGGCTTTCTTGTGTAGGGGCGTAGTTCGAATTGGTAGAACAGCGGTCTCCAAAACCGATGGTTGCGGGTTCGAGTCCTGCCGCCCCTGCCATATACCTCGTCTCGTACGGGGCTTTTGTGTCTTTGATTACGTCAGATACAGGTGGGTTGTATGAGTGTTAGTTCTGAGAGCCAGGGCGGAAGCAAGGATACCCTGCTTTGGGGCCTGGTTTTCATTATCCTGGCGGCCGCTGTAGTGGGTAATTACCTGCTCAACGATGTTGTCGCTGCCGTCCGCGCCCTGGGTGTGGTCGTTGTCATTGCTGCTGCTGGTGCAGTAGCCCTGCAAACCACCAAGGGAAAGGCAACACTGGCATTCGCCCGTGAGTCTCGCCTGGAAGTCCGCAAGGTCGTATGGCCGACCCGTCAGGAAGCCATTCAGACAACCCTGATTGTGCTGGCGGTGACCGCCGTGATGGGGCTGCTGCTGTTCGTTCTGGACGGTGCCTTGGTCTGGTTGGTCAACCTGATTACCGGTGTGTAAGGATAAGCCATGACTGAACAACGTGAACAACGTATGAGATGGTATGTCGTGCAGGCTTTTTCCGGCTATGAAGGCCGTGTAGCCAAATCCCTGCGTGAACATATCAAGATGCATGGCATGGAAGACATGTTCGGTGAAGTGCTGGTCCCGACCGAAGAAGTGGTCGAGATGCGTGCTGGCCAGAAGCGCAAGAGTGAGCGCAAGTTTTTCCCGGGTTATGTCCTGGTCCAGATGATCATGGATGAAACCACATGGCACCTGGTGCGTAACGTACCGCGTGTCATGGGCTTCATCGGCGGTACTTCCGACCGTCCGGCACCGATCTCCGATAAAGAGGCCGATGCCATCCTGAACCGTCTGCAGGATGCCCACGACAAGCCGCGTCCGAAAACCCTGTTTGAACCGGGTGAAATGGTGCGGGTTGCCGATGGTCCGTTTGCCGACTTCAACGGTACCGTTGAAGAGGTCGATTATGAGAAGAGCCGCGTGAAGGTCTCTGTACTGATTTTCGGTCGTTCTACTCCTGTTGAACTGGATTTTGGTCAGGTCGAAAAAGGCTGATTGAATTCTGTACGTTTAACGGTTGTCAGGGGCAGCGAATATCTCTATAATTCGCTGCCCCTTTATTAGTTGGGGAGCCGTTTGCAGGAGCAAGTCTCCGAGGCGCTAGAACCCATTTTTGAGGTATTTTCCTAATGGCTAAGAAAGTCACAGCTTATATCAAGCTGCAGGTTGCTGCTGGTGCAGCCAACCCGTCTCCTCCCGTTGGTCCTGCACTGGGTCAACACGGTGTTAACATCATGGAATTCTGTAAGGCGTTCAACGCTCGTACAGAGAAGCTGGAAAAAGGTTCACCGACTCCGGTCGTGATCACCGTTTACAGCGACCGTTCCTTCACCTTCGAAACCAAGACTCCGCCTGCTTCCTTCCTGCTGAAGAAAGCTGCTGGCATCAAGTCTGGTTCTTCCAAGCCGAACAAAGACAAGGTTGGTAAGGTGACCGTTGCCCAGCTGCAAGAAATCGCCAAGACCAAAGAGCCGGATATGACTGGTGCCGATCTGGATGCAAAAGTACGTTGCATCGCAGGCTCCGCTCGTTCCATGGGTCTGGTAGTGGAGGATTAAGACAATGGCTAAACTTTCCAAGCGTATGCGCGTTATTCGCGAAAAAGTTGACGGTACCAAAGAGTACTCCATCAACGAAGCCATTGCCCTGCTGAAAGAACTGGCTACCGCCAAGTTCGTTGAAAGCGTTGACGTTTCTGTCAACCTGGGTATCGACGCTCGTAAATCTGACCAGAACGTACGTGGTGCTACTGTACTGCCGCACGGTACCGGTCGTGATGTACGCGTTGCCGTATTTACTCAAGGTGCCAACGCCGAAGCAGCCAAAGCTGCCGGTGCTGACCTGGTAGGTATGGATGACCTGGCCGATCTGGTTAAGAAAGGCGAGATGAACTTCGACGTAGTTATCGCATCCCCGGATGCCATGCGCGTTGTTGGTCAACTGGGTCAAATCCTGGGCCCGCGCGGCCTGATGCCGAACCCGAAAGTTGGTACTGTAACTCCTAACGTTGCCGAAGCTGTCAAGAACGCCAAGGCTGGTCAGGTTCGTTACCGTAACGACAAGAATGGTATCATCCATACCACTCTGGGTAAGGTTTCTTTCAACGAAGTTCAGCTGAAAGAAAACTTGGAAGCTCTGCTGGTTGCCCTGAAAAAAGGCAAGCCCTCTTCCGCCAAAGGTCAATTCATCAAGAAAGTCAGCATCTCCACCACCATGGGTGCCGGTGTTGCCGTAGACCAAGCTTCTCTGGAAGCTCAGGCCTAATTGATGGGTTTTACAAGGCGCAAAATTTAATCTATAATTTTGCGCCTTGATTGGTTGGGGGTTTCGACCTCCGTCCAAGACCGCAGGAGGCTGCAAAGCCTTAATGTTTCCTGCGTAGACGGTGCCGGAAACCCAGCGAGAAAGATTCTTTCTCTTCTGGAATCCTGCTACCGCATCGTTCCCCTCTGTTGTAAAGGTAGGGGGGATGTGTCAGTACTGGGTCAATAGACCCGGATTCAATCCAGGAGTTAAGCCAATGGCATTGGGACTCGAAGACAAAAAGGCAATTGTTGCTGAAGTCAACGAAGCTGCCAAAGGCGCTCTTTCTGCAGTTGTTGCCGATTCTCGCGGTGTAACTGTAGACAAGATGACCGTCCTGCGTAAAACCGCTCGTGAAGCAGGTGTGTACATGCGCGTTGTGCGTAACACCCTGCTGCGTCGCGCGGTAGAAGGTACCGAATACGAGTGCCTGAACGACGCATTTACCGGTCCTACCTTGATTGCTTTCTCTAACGAACACCCGGGCGCTGCTGCTCGTCTGTTCAAAGAGTTTGCCAAAGCGAACCAAAAGTTCGAAATCAAGGCTGGCGCTTTTAACGGTGAGTTTATCGCCGCAGCACAAATTGATCGTCTGGCCACGCTGCCGACTTACGAAGAAGCAATTGCGAAGTTGATGGCGACTATGAAAGAAGCCTCTGCTGGCAAGCTGGTTCGTACTATCGCTGCTGTTCGCGACCAGAAACAAGCTGCTGCTTGATTCTCGCCTATTTAGGCTGTTTGAGTTTATTCAACATCAGGAATTTTTGTCATGTCTATCACTAAAGACCAAATCATCGAAGCCGTTGCTTCCATGTCCGTAATGGAAGTTGTTGAGCTGATCGAAGCTATGGAAGAGAAGTTCGGTGTTTCTGCCGCTGCTGCCGTAATGGCTGGCCCGGCTGCTGCTGAAGCAGTAGAAGAGAAGACCGAGTTCGACGTAGTTCTGACTGCTGCTGGCGCCAACAAAGTTGCCGTTATCAAAGCCGTTCGTGGCGCTACCGGTCTGGGCCTGAAAGAAGCCAAAGATCTGGTAGAAGCTGCTCCGGCTAACCTGAAGGAAGGCGTGTCCAAGGACGAAGCTGAAGCTCTGAAGAAAGAGCTGGAAGCTGCCGGTGCTTCTGTTGAGATCAAATAATCTGCATTTATGTAGATTAGCCTGATAAAACAGGCTAGGGCTGGTGAATTTTTGTTCACCAGCCTTTTTGCGCTGTAGACTGAGAGCATTTCACACCGTTTACGACTCTCGGTGCACCAGCAATCCGGACTGTCTTCTTTCGTCCGGGCCAACACAAAACGGTGTTGAGACAGAGCTGTCCCGCGGGACAGAGTGGGTCACTTATCAGCGAGCTGAGGAACCCTATGGTTTACTCTTATACCGAAAAAAAACGCATTCGTAAGGACTTCGGTAAGCGAGACCAGGTACTGGACACGCCTTATCTGTTGTCCATTCAGCTGGACTCCTTCAAGCAGTTCATCGAGGCTGACCCGGAAGGTGAATATGGCCTAGAGGCCGCTTTCCGTAGCGTTTTCCCGATCACCAGTTACTCCGGTAGTGCTGAGCTTCAGTATGTCAGCTATCGCCTGGGTGAGCCGGTATTTGACGTAAAAGAATGCCAGATCCGTGGAGTGACCTACTCCGCGCCGCTGCGTGTCAAGCTTCGTATGGTTCTGTACGACCGTGAAGCAGCTGCCGGCACCGTCAAAGACATCAAGGAACAAGAAGTATACATGGGCGAAATTCCGCTCATGACCGAGAACGGCACCTTTGTTATCAATGGTACCGAGCGGGTTATCGTCTCCCAGCTGCACCGCAGCCCGGGCGTCTTCTTCGACCACGATAAAGGCAAAACTCATTCATCCGGTAAGGTACTGTATAACGCTCGCGTTATCCCCTACCGTGGCTCCTGGCTGGACTTCGAGTTTGATGCGAAAGACAACCTGTTTGTCCGTATCGACCGTCGTCGCAAACTGCCAGCATCCATTATTCTGCGCGCCCTGGACTTCACTTCCGAACAAATCCTGGCCACCTTCTTCGAGACCATCGGTTTTGAAGTAAAAGATGGCAAGTTGATGATGGATCTGGTGCCGGAGCGTCTGCGTGGTGAAACTGCGACCTTTGACATCGTGGCCAATGGCGCCGTGGTGGTTGAGACCGGTCGTCGTGTGACTGCGCGTCACATCCGTCAGTTGGAAAAAGACGCCGTTACCCAGATTGAGGTTCCGGTTGAGTATGTTGTTGGCAAAGTTGCTGCCAAGGACTACGCACATCCGCAAACTGGCGAGATGGTCGTGACCGCCAACCAGGCACTGAGCCTGGAAGCGATCGCCAACCTGTCCCAAGCCGGCTTCAAGCATTTCGAGGTTCTGTTCACCAACGAACTGGATCACGGTGCTTACATGTCCGAGACCCTGCGTGTCGACTCCAGCTCCAACCGTTTGGAAGCGCTGGTCGAGATCTATCGCATGATGCGTCCGGGCGAGCCGCCTACTCGCGAAGCTGCAGAACAGCTGTTCGAAAACCTGTTCTTCTCCGCCGAGCGTTACGACCTGTCTACCGTAGGTCGGATGAAGTTCAACCGCCGTCTGGGTCGTGAAGACGAGACTGGCGCTGGTGTACTGACCAAAGACGACATCGTCGATGTGATGAAGCGCCTGATCGACATCCGTAACGGTAACGACGAAGTGGACGATATCGACCACTTGGGTAACCGTCGTATCCGTTCTGTCGGTGAAATGGCTGAAAACCAGTTCCGCGTCGGTCTGGTGCGTGTCGAGCGTGCGGTCAAGGAGCGTCTCTCCTTGGGCGACCTGGACACCCTGATGCCGCAGGATCTGATCAACGCCAAGCCGATCTCCGCCGCAGTCAAAGAGTTCTTTGGTTCCAGCCAGCTGTCCCAGTTTATGGACCAGAACAACCCGCTCTCCGAAGTGACCCACAAGCGTCGTATTTCCGCGCTGGGCCCGGGCGGTTTGACTCGTGAGCGTGCCGGCTTTGAAGTCCGAGACGTACACCCGACTCACTACGGTCGTCTGTGCCCTATCGAGACTCCTGAAGGTCCGAACATCGGTCTGATCAACTCTCTGTCCGTGTACTCTCGTACCAACGAGTACGGTTTCCTCGAGACCCCGTACCGTAAGGTCATTGACGGTGTGATCACCGACGAAGTGGACTACCTGTCTGCTATTGAAGAAGGCAAGTACGTGATCGCACAGGCTAACGCCGCGACCACCGAAGATGGCCGTCTGAAAGATGAATTGATCCCGTGCCGTCACAAAGGTGAATCCACCTTTATGAACGCCGACCAGATCCAGTATATGGACGTGAGCCCGCAGCAGATCGTATCTGTGGCAGCCGCTCTGATCCCGTTCCTGGAACACGATGACGCGAACCGCGCATTGATGGGTTCAAACATGCAACGTCAGGCTGTACCGACTCTGCGTGCTGACAAGCCGCTGGTAGGTACCGGTATGGAACGCGCTGTGGCCGTTGACTCCGGTGTAACCGTAGTGGCCAAGCGTGGCGGCGTAATCGACTATGTCGATGCCTCCCGTATCGTCCTGAAGGTCAATGAAGATGAGCTGATGCCAGGCGAAGCCGGTATCGACATCTACAACCTGACCAAATACACCCGTTCCAACCAGAACACCTGTATCAACCAGCGTCCTTGCGTGATGTTGGGTGAGCCGGTCATGGCTGGCGACGTACTGGCTGACGGCCCGTCCACCGATCTGGGTGAACTGGCGCTGGGTCAGAACATGCGCGTCGCGTTCATGCCGTGGAACGGTTACAACTTCGAAGACTCGATCCTGGTGAACGAGCGTGTTGTTCAGGAAGATCGCCTGACCACCATCCATATCCAGGAACTGGCCTGTATCTCCCGTGACACCAAGCTGGGTCCGGAAGAGATCACTGCTGACATCCCGAACGTGGGTGAAGCCGCTCTGTCCAAGCTGGACGAGTCCGGTATCGTCTACGTGGGTGCCGAAGTGAAGGGCGGCGACATTCTGGTTGGTAAGGTAACGCCGAAAGGTGAAACCCAGCTGACGCCGGAAGAGAAGCTGCTGCGCGCCATCTTCGGTGAGAAGGCGTCCGATGTGAAGGACTCCTCCCTGCGTGTGCCGAACGGTGTGTACGGTACCGTGGTTGACGTGCAAGTCTTTACCCGCGATGGCGTGGAAAAAGACAAGCGCGCCAAAGAAATCGAAGAGATGCAGTTGAAGGAAGCGAAGAAGGACTTGACCGAAGAGTTCAAGATCCTGGAAGACGGCATTTTCGGCCGCTCCCGCAACCTGCTGCTGGCCGCCGGTTACAGCGAAGATCGTCTGAACAAGCTCGATCGCTCCAAGTGGTTTGAACTGGCCATCGAAGACGAAGGCAAGCAGACCGAACTGGAACAGATCGCTGAACAGCACGTTGAGCTGAAAGCCGAGTTCGACAAGAAATTCGAGAACAAGCGTCGCAAGATTATCCAGGGTGATGATCTGGCGCCGGGCGTACTGAAAATCGTCAAGGTTTATCTGGCAGTCAAGCGTCGCATCCAGCCGGGTGACAAGATGGCGGGCCGTCACGGTAACAAGGGTGTTATCTCCAAGATCTGTCCGGTCGAGGATATGCCTCATGACGAGTTCGGCCGTCCGGTCGACATCGTACTGAACCCGCTGGGCGTACCATCCCGTATGAACATCGGTCAGATCCTCGAAGTGCACCTGGGCCTTGCGGCCAAGGGTATCGGCGAGAAGATCGATCGCATGGTCAAAGAGCAGCGCGAGCTGCACGAGATGCGCAACTTCCTGCAACAGGTCTATGACCTGGGCGAGAAGGACACCCAGCAAGTGAACATCGCCGAACTGTCTGATGACGACGTACGTACCCTGGTGGGTAACCTGCGTAAGGGTCTGCCGGTTGCTACTCCAGTGTTTGATGGTGCCAAAGAGCGCGAAATCAAAGCCCTGCTGAAGCTGGCCGATCTGCCGGAATCCGGTCAGATTGATCTGTTCGATGGCCGTACCGGTAACCGCTTCGAGCGTAAAGTAACCGTTGGTTACATGTACATGCTCAAGCTGAACCACTTGGTCGACGACAAGATGCACGCGCGTTCTACCGGTTCTTACAGCCTGGTTACCCAGCAGCCGCTGGGTGGTAAGGCTCAGTTCGGTGGTCAGCGTTTCGGTGAGATGGAAGTGTGGGCCCTGGAGGCTTACGGTGCGGCATATACCCTGCAGGAAATGCTGACCGTCAAGTCTGACGATGTGAATGGCCGTACCAAGATGTATAAGAACATCGTGGATGGCGACC
This sequence comes from Aeromonas sp. 11P, assembly GCF_051920165.1. Classification (NCBI taxonomy): domain Bacteria; kingdom Pseudomonadati; phylum Pseudomonadota; class Gammaproteobacteria; order Aeromonadales; family Aeromonadaceae; genus Aeromonas; species Aeromonas sp. 11P. The sequence continues at coordinate 2,561,507 of NZ_JBQBDJ010000004.1, read as the reverse complement.
ACCGTATGGAGCCGGGCATGCCCGAATCCTTCAACGTATTGCTGAAGGAAATCCGCTCTCTGGGTATCAACATCGAGCTGGACGAAGAGTAAGAGCTCGCTCTTATTGTTCGAGAATTGACGTGGGCGCCCCGCTGTTTTGGCAGCCGGGGCGCCGAGGTTAGACTCCTGACAGGGGAAACACGTGAAAGACTTACTCAAGTTTTTGAAGGCTCAGACCAAGACCGAAGAGTTTGACAGTATCAAGATCGGTCTGGCCTCTCCTGACATGATCCGCTCCTGGTCATTCGGTGAGGTCAAAAAGCCTGAGACCATCAACTACCGGACTTTCAAGCCGGAGCGTGATGGTCTGTTCTGCGCCCGTATCTTCGGACCGGTGAAGGACTACGAGTGTCTGTGCGGCAAGTACAAGCGCCTGAAACACCGTGGTGTGATCTGTGAGAAGTGCGGCGTTGAAGTGACCCAGACCAAGGTCCGTCGTGAGCGTATGGGCCACATCGAGCTGGCCAGCCCGACTGCCCACATCTGGTTCCTGAAGTCCCTGCCGTCCCGTATCGGTCTGCTGCTGGACATGACCCTGCGCGACATCGAGCGTGTGCTCTACTTCGAATCTTTCGTCGTAATCGAGCCGGGCATGACCAACCTCGAACGCAGCCAGATGCTCTCTGAAGAGCAGTACCTGGATGCGCTGGAAGAGTGGGGCGACGAATTTGACGCCAAGATGGGTGCCGAAGCAATCCTGGCATTGCTGCGCGCTATCGATCTGGAAGGTGAAGTCAAAACCATGCGTGAGGAGCTGGATCAAACCAACTCCGAGACCAAGCGCAAGAAGACCACCAAGCGTCTGAAGCTGATGGAAGCTTTCCTGCAGTCCGGCAACAAGCCGGAGTGGATGATCATGACAGTGCTGCCTGTGCTGCCGCCGGACCTGCGTCCGCTGGTACCGCTGGACGGCGGCCGTTTCGCGACTTCCGATCTGAACGATCTGTACCGTCGCGTGATCAACCGTAACAACCGCTTGAAGCGTCTGCTGGATCTGGCTGCTCCGGACATCATCGTGCGCAACGAAAAGCGTATGCTGCAAGAGTCCGTCGATGCCCTGCTGGATAACGGCCGTCGCGGTCGTGCCATCACCGGTTCCAACAAGCGCCCGCTGAAATCCCTGGCCGACATGATCAAGGGTAAGCAGGGTCGTTTCCGTCAGAACCTGCTCGGTAAGCGTGTCGACTACTCCGGTCGTTCCGTTATCACCGTAGGCCCGACTCTGCGTCTGCATCAGTGCGGTCTGCCGAAGAAGATGGCTCTGGAACTGTTCAAGCCGTTCATCTATGGCAAGCTGGAAACCCGCGGTCTGGCGACCACTATCAAGGCCGCCAAGAAAATGGTGGAGCGCGAGGAAGCTGTCGTTTGGGATATCCTGGACGAAGTGATCCGCGAACACCCGGTTCTGCTGAACCGTGCACCGACTCTGCACCGTCTGGGTATCCAGGCATTCGAACCGACTCTGGTCGAAGGCAAGGCAATCCAGCTGCACCCGCTGGTTTGTGCTGCGTATAACGCGGACTTCGATGGTGACCAGATGGCGGTCCACGTACCGCTGACCCTGGAAGCCCAGCTGGAAGCGCGTGCGCTGATGATGTCTACCAACAACATCCTGTCGCCTGCCTCCGGTGAGCCGATCATCGTTCCTTCTCAGGACGTGGTCTTGGGTCTGTACTACATGACCCGTGCCCGTATCAACGCCAAAGGCGAAGGTATGGTGCTGGCTGGCCCGAAAGAAGCCGAGAAAGTATATCGCGCCGGTCTGGCCGATCTGCATGCTCGTGTGAAAGTACGCATTACCGAATACCTGCGTCAGGAAGACGGTTCTCTGCGTGAACACACCGAGATGAAGAACACCACCGTTGGTCGTGCGATCCTGAGCCTGATCCTGCCGAAAGGTATGGAATACGCCCTGATCGACGAGCCGAAGGTGCTGACTGCTGCAGAACAGGCTGATCTGGATGCCAATCCGCAGAACTGGATCAAGTGCGTATCCAACAAGGCGCTGGGCAAAAAGCTCATCTCCCGTCTGCTGAACACCTGCTATCGCAAGCAGGGTCTGAAGGACACCGTTATCTTCGCTGACCAGCTGATGTATACCGGTTTCCACTACGCGGCCCTGTCCGGTGCTTCCGTTGGTATCGATGACATGGTCATCCCGGATGCCAAGAAAGACATCATTGCAGCAGCCGAAGCCGAAGTTGCCGAGATCCAGGACCAGTTCCTGTCTGGTCTGGTAACTGCGGGCGAGCGTTACAACAAGGTTATCGATATCTGGGCCAGCGCCAACGAGCGCGTCTCCAAGGCCATGATGGAGAACTTGTCCAAAGAGCGTAACGTCAACTCGCTGGGTGAAGAAGAAGAGCAGGCCTCGTTCAACAGCATCTTTATGATGGCCGACTCTGGTGCGCGTGGTTCCGCCGCCCAGATCCGTCAGCTGGCCGGTATGCGTGGCCTGATGGCCAAGCCGGATGGCTCCATCATCGAGACCCCGATCATCGCGAACTTCCGCGAAGGTCTGAACGTACTGCAGTACTTTATCTCTACCCACGGTGCTCGTAAGGGTCTGGCGGATACCGCACTGAAGACTGCGAACTCCGGTTACCTGACTCGTCGTCTGGTAGACGTGGCGCAGGACATGGTGATCACCGAGGACGATTGCGGTACTACCGACGGTCTGTGGATGACTCCGCTGATCGAGGGTGGCGACGTGGTCGAGCCGCTGCGTGAGCGCGTGCTGGGTCGTGTGGTGGCAGAAGATGTCATCAAGCCGGGTACCGAGGACGAGATCCTGGTTGCTCGCAACACCCTGCTCGACGAGCAGCTGTGTGACCTGCTGGAGCGCAACTCCGTTGACCGTGTGAAGGTACGTTCTGCCATCACCTGTGAAACTGACTTCGGTAACTGTGCTCACTGCTACGGCCGTGATCTGGCCCGTGGTCACCTGGTTAACAAGGGTGAGGCTGTCGGTGTTATCGCCGCCCAGTCCATCGGTGAACCGGGTACCCAGCTGACGATGCGTACTTTCCACATCGGTGGTGCTGCATCTCGTGCCGCTGCTGAAAGCAGCATCCAGGTCAAGAACACCGGTACCATCAAGCTGCAGAACGCCAAGTTCGTTCACAACAGCGATGACAAACTGGTTATCACCTCACGCTCTACCGAACTGACCATCATGGACGACATGGGCCGTACCAAGGAAAGCCACAAGCTGCCTTACGGTGCCGTGCTGGAAGTGAAGGACGGCCAGGCCGTGAGCGCTGGCGAGACCGTTGCCAACTGGGATCCGCACACCCACCCGATCATCACCGAAGTGGCAGGTCGCCTGCAGTTCGAACACATGATCGATGGCGTGACTATCACTCGTCAGACCGACGAGCTGACCGGTCTCTCTTCTATCGTTGTTCTGGATGTCAACGAGCGTCCGAGCGCCGGTAAAGAGATGCGTCCGACCGTTAAACTGGTCGACCTGAACGGCAAAGACGTGATGATCCCGGGTACCGATGTAGCCGCCCAGTACTTCCTGCCGGGCAAGGCGATCGTGAACCTGGAAGATGGTGCCAACGTGGGCGTGGGTGACGCGGTAGCGCGTATCCCGCAAGAGTCTGGCGGTACCAAGGACATCACCGGTGGTCTGCCGCGCGTTGCGGATCTGTTTGAAGCACGTCAACCGAAGGAACCGGCAATTCTGGCCGAGATCTCCGGTACCATCTCCTTCGGGAAAGAGACCAAGGGCAAACGCCGTTTGGTCATCACTCCGACCGATGGTGGCAACGTCTACGAAGAGATGATTCCGAAGTGGCGTAACCTGAACGTGTTCGAAGGTGAAAAAGTTGAGAAGGGTGAAGTGCTGGCGGACGGTCCTGAGTCTGCTCACGACATCCTGCGTCTGCGCGGTATCAGCCCGGTCGCCAACTACATCGCCAACGAAGTGCAAGACGTTTACCGTCTGCAAGGCGTTAAGATCAACGACAAGCACATCGAAGTCATCGTTCGTCAGATGCTGCGCAAGTGCGAGATCCTGAGCGCTGGCGATACCGATCTGATCGAAGGCGAACAGGTTGAAGTTGCTCGTGTGAAGATTGCCAACCGTAAGCTGGTTGCCGAGGGCAAGACCCCTGCGACCTACCGTCATGTACTGATGGGTATTACCAAGGCATCTCTGAGCACCGAGTCCTTCATCTCCGCGGCTTCCTTCCAGGAAACCACTCGCGTTCTGACCGAAGCCGCCGTAGGTGGCAAGCGTGATGAACTGCGTGGTCTGAAAGAGAACGTCATCGTGGGTCGTCTGATCCCGGCTGGCACCGGCTTTGCCTACCACCATAGCCGGATCAACCAGCGTGCTGCCGCAGCTCGTGCTGTTGGTACCCCGCAGGTGACCGCTGATGAAGCGGAGCAGAACCTGGCGGATCTGCTGAACGCAGCCGGTAGCTTCGACGAAGAGTAACTCGTCATCCGTGATTGAAAAGGGCTCCTTCAAGGAGCCCTTTTTGTTGGCCAATTCCTCGGCAAAGGTAGACGCAGCGCGTGTTTCAGGATGATCCAGAGCAAAGTTGTAGAGTAAAAAATCAAAAAAAGTTGACTTTACTCCCCTGCAATTTAAAACTCGGGAAAGTTGAATGGTTATTACAGGGGTAGAACATGACTGTCGGTATCGAGGAAGCCATGCTTCCCGAAGAACAGCTGATCAGCCGCACTTTTACAGATGAAGACAGGGAATTGTTGCGCTCATACGATGGGCTCATCGATGGCTTGGCCGAGCTGTTTGGCAAGCATTGTGAAGTGGTACTCCACTCCCTGGAAAATCTGCACGAGTCGGTGATCAAGATCGCCAATGGTTTCAATACCGGACGCACCCTCGGGGCGCCTATCACCGATCTCGCCCTGCGCATGCTCAAGGATATCGAGAGCACTGGCCAGGATTACACCCAGAGCTATTTCGCTCGCAGCCGTACCGGCGCGCTGATGAAGTCGAGCACCATCGCCATTCGCAACAGCGAGCGGCAAGTAGTGGGGCTGATCTGCATCAACCTGCACATCAATGCGCCTTTCCACGAGTTCGTGGCCGAATTTTTCCCGACGCCCCAGCAGGCGGCGCGTCAGTCACCAGAGACCTTCGCCAACAGCGTGGAAGAGCTGGTTGCCCAGACGGTGGATAACACCATCGACGAGATCAACCGCGATCCCACCGTGGCCAACAATGCCAAGAACCGCTTCATCGTGACCCAGCTGTTCGAGAAGGGCATTTTCGACATCAAGGATTCGATCAATCTGGTGGCGGACAAACTCAATATTTCAAAACATACCGTTTATCTTTACATCCGACAGCGCAAGCAGGGTGAAGACGAGAACGAGTAACTCATTCCAGAAGGGGATAGATGAATGGCTAAAGAAGTGATTGCAACCGACAAGGCGCCTGCCGCGATTGGTCCGTATGTTCAGGCTACCAAGGTTGGCGAGATGATCTTCACCTCCGGGCAGATCCCGCTCGATCCTGCCACCATGGAGATCGTGGCCGGCGGCATCGAAGAGCAGGCCGAGCGGGTGATGAAGAATCTGGTCGCCGTGTTGCAAGCTGCGGGTGCTGATGCCAGCAAAGTGGTAAAAACCACCTGCTTCCTGAGCGACATGAACAACTTCGTTGCCTTCAACCAGGTCTATGCCCGCTACTTTGGCGATGCGGCGCCAGCCCGCTCCTGCGTGGAGGTGGCTCGTCTGCCGAAAGATGTGCTGGTCGAGGTCGAGGCGATTGCCCATCTCTGATCAACAGATCGAATCAAGCCCCTCCTGGCAGGGGCTTTTTTGTTTTTGGCGTAAAATGGACCGGGTCAGCACAGGAGTCCTGCTATGAGTCTGAGTTTTGCCATCCTGGTCACGGGGCCTGCCTATGGCACCCAATCAGCCAGCACCGCCTATCGTTTTGCCCGCACCCTGTTGGCACAGGGGCATACCTTGTCCCACCTGTTCTTCTATCAGGACGGGGTCTGCAACGGCAACGGTCTGCATCTGCCTGCATCCGATGAGACCGACCTGGTGCGTCTGTGGCGAGAGCTGGCAGAAGATCAGGGGATCCGTATCGACGTCTGCGTCGCCGCCGCCATGCGACGCGGTGTGCTCGATGAGCAGGAAGCCAAGGGGGCAGGGCAGGTGCACTTCAATCTGCAACCGCCATTTTGTCTGAGCGGTCTGGGCCAGTTGGCCGAGGCGGCGCTCACCGCCGATCGGCTGGTTCAGTTCTAGGGGGAGTCATGAGCAAGAAAATCGCCTTTATCTGCAGTCGTGGCCCCCATGGTCATGCCGCCGGCCGGGAAGGGTTGGATGCCTTGTTGGCCACCTCTGCCATGACCGATGAGCTGGCCCTCTTCCTGATTGGGGACGGCGTGCTGCAACTGCTCAAGGATCAGCAACCTGCTGCCATTTTGCAGCGCCACTACGCGCCCACCTTCAAAATGCTGGAACTCTACGACATTGAAGAGGTCTATGTTTGTGCTGACTCGCTGGCAGAGCGTGGCGTGACAGTGGATGAGCTGCTGATCCCCGTCGAGAGTCTGCCGCGCCAGGAACTGGCTCGGCGCTGGGCACAGTGTTCGACTCACATCAGCTTTTGAGGTCTCCATGTTGCATCTGATATTGAACTCCCCCTTTCAGAGTCAGGCTCTGGCAGAGGCGCTCTCATACCTTCAGCCCGAGGATGAGCTGGTACTGATGCAGGATGCCGTGATTGCGGCATCGGCTCCCCAGTGGAGCGAGCGGCTGGCGGGTATCCCGCTGTATGTGATGCAGGAAGATCTGCAAGCTCGCGGATTGCAGCATCGGGTGGGCAATGTGCTCGATATGGCGGGTCTGGTGGCACTGATTGCGCAAAAAGGTTCCCCGCGCACCTGGGGTGGTTGAGAAGCATATTTTCAAGAAAATTCAAGGTGATGTCGTGAAATCAAACGGATCCGAATTGCCCTTTTGTGACGCAAATTGTATAAATCTTGACTCCCCAGACAACAGGGCATAAAATTTCGCGTCCCCGTATCTGCGGGGAGGATTTTCCACACGTTTATGAAGTCATTATCAGGAGCCTTTTGATGGCAACTATTAACCAGTTGGTTCGCAAGCCACGCATCAAGCTCGTTGTGAAAAGCAACGTGCCGGCGCTGGAAGCGTGCCCTCAGAAGCGTGGCGTATGCACTCGTGTATATACCACCACCCCGAAGAAGCCTAACTCTGCACTGCGTAAAGTGTGCCGTGTACGTCTGACCAACGGCTTCGAAGTCACCTCCTACATCGGTGGTGAAGGTCACAACCTGCAAGAGCACTCTGTTGTTCTGATCCGTGGCGGTCGTGTAAAAGACTTGCCAGGTGTTCGTTATCACACCGTTCGTGGTGCGTTGGACTGTGCCGGTGTTAAAGACCGTAAGCAGGCTCGCTCCAAGTATGGCGTGAAGCGTCCTAAAGCTTAATGGTTCTCCGTTAAGTAAGGCCAAACGTTAATTCGTTTCTAGTTAGATAGCTTTCTAGTTTTGGGTAATCCCTGAAGTTACGGAGAATTTGAAATGCCAAGACGTCGTGTTGTTGGTCAGCGTAAAATCCTGCCAGATCCCAAGTTCGGATCAGAGCTGCTGGCTAAATTTGTCAACGTAGTAATGGTTGACGGTAAGAAATCTGTTGCAGAAGCCATTGTATATGGCGCCCTGGACATCATTGCCACCAAATCTGGCAAAGAGCACCTGGCCGTATTCGAAGAAGCTCTGGATAACATTCGTCCGGCGGTCGAGGTTAAATCTCGTCGCGTCGGTGGTGCAACCTATCAGGTGCCGGTAGAAGTTCGTCCGGTACGTCGCAATGCCCTGGCAATGCGCTGGTTGGTTGATGCCGCTCGTAAACGTGGTGAAAAATCAATGGCTCAGCGTCTGGCTGGCGAGCTGCTGGATGCCGCTGACAATAAGGGTTCGTCTGTCAAGAAACGTGAAGACGTTCACCGTATGGCTGAAGCGAACAAAGCCTTCGCTCACTTCCGCTGGTAATCCGCTTGCGCAGGGTCTTTTGACTCTGCGCACCTTTAATTATCTAGGGACAAGCGCCTTAGTAAGAGGATGACAATGGCTCGTACAACCCCCATTGAGCGTTATCGTAACATCGGTATCTCCGCTCACATTGACGCCGGTAAGACTACTACTACCGAGCGCGTACTGTTTTACACCGGTGTAAGTCACAAGATCGGTGAAGTTCACGATGGCGCTGCCACCATGGACTGGATGGAACAGGAACAAGAGCGTGGTATCACCATCACCTCCGCCGCGACCACCGCTTTCTGGTCCGGTATGGGTAAACAGTTCCAACCGCACCGTATCAACATCATCGATACCCCGGGCCACGTTGACTTTACTATCGAAGTAGAGCGTTCAATGCGTGTTCTGGACGGTGCCGTGATGGTGTACTGTGCCGTAGGTGGCGTACAGCCACAGTCTGAAACCGTATGGCGTCAGGCTAACAAGTACAAGGTTCCCCGTATCGCGTTCGTCAACAAGATGGACCGTACCGGCGCCAACTTCCTGCGCTGCGTTGAGCACATCAAGACCCGTCTGAAAGGTACTCCGGTTCCCCTTCAGCTGAACATCGGCGCCGAAGAGAACTTCAAGGGCGTTGTTGACCTGGTCAAGATGAAGGCCATCAACTGGAATGAAGCTGATCAGGGCGTATCCTTCGATTACGAAGACGTCCCGGCCGAGTTGCTGGAACAGGCGCAAGAAATGCGCATGAATCTGGTTGAAGCCGCTGCTGAAGCGTCTGAAGACCTGATGGAAAAATACTTGGGCGGCGAAGAGCTGACCGAGGAAGAGATCAAAGGTGCTCTGCGTCAGCGCGTGCTGAACAACGAAATCATCCTGGTAACCTGTGGCTCCGCGTTCAAGAACAAGGGCGTACAGGCCATGCTGGATGCCGTGATCGAGTACCTGCCGGCTCCGACCGACGTTGCTGCTATCGACGGCCTGAAAATGGACGGCGAGACCAAAGACGAGCGTCACGCTTCTGATGACGAGCCGTTCTCTGCTCTGGCGTTCAAGATCGCTACCGACCCGTTCGTTGGTAACCTGACCTTCTTCCGTGTCTACTCTGGCGTGATCAACTCCGGTGACACCGTGCTGAACTCCGTCAAGGACAAGCGCGAGCGTTTTGGCCGTATCGTTCAGATGCACGCCAACAAGCGTGAAGAGATCAAAGAAGTACGCGCTGGTGACATCGCTGCTGCAATCGGTCTGAAAGACGTGACCACTGGTGACACCCTGTGTGACCCGAACGCACCGATCATCCTCGAGCGTATGGAATTCCCGGAGCCGGTAATTTCTATCGCGGTTGAGCCGAAAACCAAGGCTGACCAAGAGAAGATGGGTCTGGCACTGGGCCGTCTGGCTCAGGAAGATCCGTCCTTCCGCGTATGGACTGACGAAGAGTCAGGTCAAACCATCATCGCTGGTATGGGTGAGCTGCACCTGGACATCATCGTTGACCGTATGCGTCGCGAGTTCAAGGTTGAAGCCAACGTAGGTAAGCCGCAGGTTGCCTACCGTGAAACCATCCGTACCACCGTTAAAGACATCGAAGGCAAGCATGCCAAGCAGTCTGGTGGTCGCGGTCAGTACGGTCATGTTGTTATCGACATGTACCCGCTGGAAGAAGGCAAAGCCTACGAATTCGTCAACGACATCAAAGGTGGTGTCATTCCTGGTGAATTCATCCCGGGTGTTGATAAAGGTATCCGTGAGCAGCTCAAATCTGGTCCGCTGGCTGGTTACCCGGTTATGGATCTGGGTGTGCGTCTGCACTTCGGTTCTTACCACGATGTCGACTCTTCCGAACTGGCGTTCAAAATCGCTGCTTCCATGGCCTTTAAGGCTGGCTTCATGAAAGCCAACCCGGTTCTGCTCGAACCGATCATGAAAGTAGAAGTTGAAACTCCGGAAGATTACATGGGCGACGTTATCGGTGACCTGAACCGTCGTCGTGGCCTGATCGAAGGTATGGAAGATGGCCCGTCCGGCAAGATCGTACGTGCTCTGGTGCCGCTGGCCGAAATGTTCGGTTATGCAACTGCACTGCGTTCCGCTACCCAAGGTCGTGCTTCCTACGCTATGGAATTCGCCAAGTATCACGATGCACCGACCAACGTTGCACAAGCCGTGATCGAAGAGCGCAAATCCAAGTAATTTAAGATTCCCCGCCTACGACGGTAGGCGGGTTTAACCTAGAAGGACTACGTCGTGTCTAAAGAAAAATTTGAGCGTAATAAACCGCACGTAAACGTCGGCACCATCGGCCACGTTGACCACGGTAAAACCACCCTGACTGCAGCTATCACCAACGTGCTGGCCAAGCACTTCGGTGGTAAAGCTTTCGCCTTCGACCAGATCGACAAGGCACCGGAAGAGCGTGAGCGTGGTATCACCATCAACACCTCCCACGTAGAATACGACACCGCTACCCGTCACTACGCTCACGTAGATTGCCCGGGTCACGCCGACTACGTTAAAAACATGATCACCGGTGCTGCCCAGATGGACGGCGCGATCCTGGTAGTAGCAGCGACTGACGGCCCGATGCCGCAGACTCGTGAGCACATCCTGCTGGGTCGTCAGGTTGGTATCCCGTACATGATCGTGTTCATGAACAAGTGTGACATGGTTGATGACGAAGAGCTGCTCGAACTGGTTGAAATGGAAGTTCGTGAACTGCTGACCGAGTACGACTTCCCGGGTGATGACCTGCCGGTAGTTCGTGGTTCCGCACTGAAAGCGCTGGAAGGCGAAGCTCAGTGGGAAGAGAAGATCATCGAGCTGGCTGGCCACCTGGATACCTACATCCCGGAGCCGGAGCGCGCGATTGACCAGCCGTTCCTGATGCCTATCGAAGACGTATTCTCTATCGCTGGCCGTGGTACTGTAGTTACCGGTCGTGTAGAGCGCGGTATCGTTAAAGTAGGTGAGACTGTAGAAATCGTTGGTATCAAAGATACCGTTTCTACCACCTGTACCGGTGTTGAAATGTTCCGTAAGCTGCTGGACGAAGGTCGTGCAGGCGAGAACATCGGCGCGCTGCTGCGTGGTGTTAAGCGTGAAGACGTAGAGCGTGGTCAGGTACTGGCCAAGCCGGGTTCTATCAAGCCGCACACCAAGTTCGAATCTGAAGTGTACGTACTGTCCAAAGAAGAAGGTGGTCGTCATACCCCGTTCTTCAAAGGCTACCGTCCGCAGTTCTACTTCCGTACTACCGACGTGACCGGTACCATCGAACTGCCGGAAGGCGTAGAGATGGTAATGCCGGGCGACAACATCAAAATGGTTGTTACCCTGATTGCCCCGATCGCGATGGACGACGGCCTGCGTTTCGCTATCCGTGAAGGTGGCCGTACCGTAGGTGCCGGTGTTGTAGCTAGCGTAATCGCCTAATCGATTCGTTATATACAAACATGAAAAGGGG
>NZ_JBQBDJ010000004.1:2402500-2545000 GCF_051920165.1 Aeromonas sp. 11P | reverse complement strand
GATCGAAGCCCCGGTAAACGGCGGCCGTAACTATAACGGTCCTAAGGTAGCGAAATTCCTTGTCGGGTAAGTTCCGACCTGCACGAATGGTGTAACCATGGCCATGCTGTCTCCACCCGAGACTCAGTGAAATCGAATTCGCCGTGAAGATGCGGTGTACCCGCGGCTAGACGGAAAGACCCCGTGAACCTTTACTACAGCTTGGCACTGAACATTGAACCTACATGTGTAGGATAGGTGGGAGGCTTTGAAGGCGTGACGCCAGTTGCGCTGGAGCCGTCCTTGAAATACCACCCTTGTATGTTTGATGTTCTAACGCAGGGCCCTGAATCGGGCTCGCGGACAGTGCCTGGTGGGTAGTTTGACTGGGGCGGTCTCCTCCCAAAGAGTAACGGAGGAGCACGAAGGTTGGCTAATCCTGGTCGGACATCAGGAGGTTAGTGCAATGGCATAAGCCAGCTTAACTGCGAGACGGACAGGTCGAGCAGGTACGAAAGTAGGTCATAGTGATCCGGTGGTTCTGAATGGAAGGGCCATCGCTCAACGGATAAAAGGTACTCCGGGGATAACAGGCTGATACCGCCCAAGAGTTCATATCGACGGCGGTGTTTGGCACCTCGATGTCGGCTCATCACATCCTGGGGCTGAAGTCGGTCCCAAGGGTATGGCTGTTCGCCATTTAAAGTGGTACGCGAGCTGGGTTCAGAACGTCGTGAGACAGTTCGGTCCCTATCTGCCGTGGGCGTTGGATGATTGAAGGGAGTTGCTCCTAGTACGAGAGGACCGGAGTGAACGAACCTCTGGTGTTCGGGTTGTCACGCCAGTGGCACTGCCCGGTAGCTAAGTTCGGAATCGATAACCGCTGAAAGCATCTAAGCGGGAAGCGAGCCCTGAGATGAGTCATCCCTGACCCCTTGAGGGTCCTAAAGGGCCGTTGGAGACCACAACGTTGATAGGCGGGGTGTGTAAGTGCAGCGATGCATTGAGCTAACCCGTACTAATTACCCGTGAGGCTTAACCATACAACACCCAAGAAGTGTTCTGGGCCTTGTAGCGAATGAACGAATTACTTACATCAGCTTTCACAGATTGAAGAATTTGCCTGGCGGCCATAGCGCCGTGGAACCACCTGATCCCATGCCGAACTCAGAAGTGAAACGCGGTAGCGCCGATGGTAGTGTGGCATTCGCCATGCGAGAGTAGGACACTGCCAGGCACCCAATTAAACAGCGATGTGAAGAATCACGTCACTGGCTGCGAGGATGACACCTCAACGAAGCGGCACAAGATTTAGCGCAAGCTAACCGAATGCGGAGCGGTAGTTCAGTCGGTTAGAATACCGGCCTGTCACGCCGGGGGTCGCGGGTTCGAGTCCCGTCCGCTCCGCCACTAATTTGAAGGCCTTCCCGACAGGGAAGGCCTTTTTGCTATGTGCCGTTTTTAAGTCTTGGTTTTATCATCTTGGGCCAAAAAGCCCTCACTCCTTGCTGTTTTGTCTATAAATGCCACCTTTTTCTGGTCGTTCCTCAACCATTTTCCGCTCTGCTATCGGTCAAGACTGGTATCTGTCGGGGGCAGGGTGCTGGTGTGCTTCATACTTTCCCCTCCTTCATCTGGGCATCGCCCCGCTGGATTAATGTGTGTACCACAAACAAAGAGGCCTTCCCGTCGGGAAGGCCTCTTTGCTTTATCTATCAGGTGATTACCATCACTCGGTTGATTTATCAGGGCTTCTATTTCCTGCCAATGCTAAGGCCAAGCTTGATGGAGAGGGCTGCCAGTAGCAGCAGCATCATGATCAGGGAGAAGAAGTTGCTGCCAAGCTCCGGGTATTGCACCTTGAGTAGCGCGGAGTGGCCGAAGGCACCGATAAAGAAGCAGAGCAGGGTGCAGATGGGGGTATTACCCACCATGGGTTCATGGCGATAGTGCTGGAAAAGCTGATAGGCTGCCAGCCAGAGTGCAATCAGCGGGAAGAAGGAGAAGGGCACGACCGAGTTGGTCAGCACGGCCAGCGAGGCATCGCCACAGATACCAATCAGCATAGCCATGGCGAGCGGTTTTTTCGGGATCATAAGCTGTTCAGTCATATCGTTCTCCATCCTGGGGTCATGGGTGAGGTTCACGGCGCTTCTGGTTCTGTACCTCGGCGCCCATGGCGATCATCCGCAGTTGGCGAATTGTTCGGTCGGAGAGTGCCCGGCACTCTTCGCTGGTCATGTCGAGCGCATCGGCACCGGCACTGAATACGATGGTGACCATGGCTTCAGCCTGGATGTAGGCATCTTCCCGTGGCGCTTCGGTGGTGGCTTCCAGATAATCGGTCAGCTCGGCGATGAAGTGCTGGATCTCGCGAGCTACCGCCTGACGAAAGGCGGCCGAGGTGCCGGAGCGTTCCCGCAGCAGCAGCCGAAAGATATTGGGGTTGTTCTCTACGAACTCCATAAAGGTCTGCACCGAGGTGCTGATGACACTGCCGCCACCGGCAATGCGCTGGCGTGCCTGGCGCATCAGTTGGCGCAGGGTAAGACCCCCTTCGTCAACCAGGGTCAGGCCCAGCTCTTCCATATCGCGAAAGTGGCGATAGAAAGAGGTGGGGGCGATACCCGCTTCACGAGCGACTTCCCGCAGGCTGAGATTGGAGAAACTCCGGTTGGCACACAGTTGGCTGAATGCAGCATCGATCAATGTACGCCGGGTTTTTTCTTTTTGTTGAGCGCGAATACCCACAGAATCAGTCACCTTCAGCTTATCGAGGCCAAATGATAACCCGAAGGCGCCTCAGGATCAGGTTTGTATCCTACTTTTTTACCATTGACCGTGAGGAAATCGCCATGGAAAATGGTGAACAGCTGTTCGCTGAAAGGATGCAATGAGATGGCCAGACCCCCGATTATTTTGACCAATACCCTGCTGTTCTCCCTCTCCGGGATAGTGGCGTTGATTGTCGTACCCTGGTATGGCATGAGCCACGGTTACGATCTCTGGCAGTGGGCCAGTTTCCTGTTGTTGTTCTGCCTGAGTGGTCTCTCCATCACCGCAGGCTATCACCGGCTCTGGTCGCACAAGGCCTATAAGGCGCACCCCGCTTTACAGTGGTTGTTTGCCATCGGCGGCGCGTTGGCGCTACAGAATTCGGCCCTGCACTGGTCGGCCGATCATCGCCGTCATCATCGCCATGTGGATGACAATGAAAAAGACCCCTATAGCGCGGGGCGCGGTTTCTGGTACTCCCACATCGGCTGGATGTTGCGGGAGCATCAGGGAGATCGCTATGGCGATTACAGCAATGTGCGCGATCTGCAGAACAATACTGTGGTCGCGTTTCAGCATCGTCACTATCTGGTGCTGGTGCTGGCGACCAATCTGGGTCTGCCGCTGCTGCTCGGCCTGTGGCACGGGGACTTGCTCGGCATGCTGCTGTTGGCGGGCGTGCTGAGAATGGTGATGACTCACCACACCACCTTCTTCATCAACTCGCTGGCCCATATCTGGGGCAGTCAGCCCTATACCGACCGCAATACCGCTCGCGATAACGGCATCCTGGCCTTTTTCACCTTTGGCGAGGGGTATCACAACTTTCACCACCTGTTCGAGAATGACTACCGCAACGGCATTCACTGGTGGCAGTTCGATCCGACCAAGTGGTTGATCCGGCTCGCCTCCTGGTGTGGTCTGGCGGGGGATCTCAGATCCTCGCCGGAGGAGCGTATCGAACAAGCTCGACTGCAGATGCAACTGAAACGGGCACAAGCCAAGTTGCGCAAGCAGGAAGATCGCGAGCTGTGGCAGGCGCTGTTGCAGGAGGAGTACGACAAGCTGAGTCAGCAGCTACAACACTATTACGCCAGTCGCAAGCGGCTGCTGGAGCTGCGCAAGCGCAAGGCGCTGGCGCGCTATGACCGCCTCAAGCTGCAACTGGAGTACCGGGCCATGCGTGACGGCTTCATCGCTGGTAAACGCAACTGGAGTCGTTTGCTGGCAGGCATTGCATGATGCCTTGCCGGTGTCAAACAGACTAAAAGAGAAGACCGCCAGCTGGCGGTCTTCTCTTTTATGATTCAACTCAAGCTAGTTGGCTTGGCTCTGTTGTTGATGCAACTGATCCAGTGCCTGTTGCTCCTGCTGGCTGAGACCGAGCTGTTCGCAGGCCTGCTCAAAGCTGATCCCCAGATGGCGCATCATGATATCCAATAACGGGAGGGCTTAGTTGGCTTGGCTCTGCTGTTGCTGCAACTGATCCAGTGCCTGTTGCTCCTGCTGGCTGAGACCGAGCTGTTCGCAGGCCTGCTCAAAGCTGATCCCCAGATGGCACATCATGATATCGATGGCGGGCAGATAGTTTTTCATAGCTTCTTCCATGGTGATCCTCCAGACCCGTCACTTATGCCCTGAACCACTCGGGGCGGCAATTAGACTTTAGGCTTAGTCTGTCCATTTGATAAGCACCCCTGCCACTGGGGGAGGGAATTTGTTACCCTGCATCATGATAAAAACGGTTGCCGTATGACTGCGAGCAACAGGTGAGGAGCAGGGCATGTTATTGAGTTTCTTGATCATCGCTTCAGGTTGGTGGCACATCCGTGCTGCCTACGGTTCAGACAGCCGCCAGTTCTATATCAGCAAGCCGCTGACCATGCTGCTTATCATCGCGTTGGCGTTCGGCTATCAGAGTTATGACCACGATGGTTCCCACGCCTGGATCCTGCTCGGCCTCTGCCTCTCGCTGGCGGGCGATGTGCTGCTGATGCTGCCAAGCGATCGCTTCATTCAGGGGTTAGCGGCGTTTTTTGTCGCGCATCTCTGCTATATCGTCGGTTTTGCCCAGGGGCCGTTGTTGCTCAATCTGGTGGATGGTTTGCTGCTGTTGCTGATCGCCGGCATGGTCTTTGGCCTGCTGTGGGGCAAGCTGGGGGAGATGCGGATCCCGGTCTTCTGCTACATGCTGGTGATCATCGGCATGGCATGGGTGGCCGCCGGTGCCTGGCACGCCTCTCTCACTGCCGGTTCTGCCGCCGCTTTGGTGGGGGCACTGATGTTCCTCTTCTCCGACAGCATGCTGGCGCTCGATCGCTTCCGCCGCCCCTTTCCCCACGCCCGCGCCTGGGTGATGAGTAGCTACTTCGCTGCGCAATTCCTGATTGCAGGGTCGCTGGCGGGATAACGCCTTCTGGTTGAGTGCAGGTAACAGATAACGAAAAACGGGCCTTGGCCCGTTTTTCGTTTTATGCCCGGCGGTTTTTCACGCCTCTAGCGGTTCGGCATCCGCTGCCCGTGGGGCGGGGGATTTGAGCAACAACATCAGGCAGCTGGCGATCAGCAGGAAGATCCCCATGATGTAGAACACCTGATTGTAGGCCATGATGGCCGCCTCCCGGTTGATGGTATTGGCCAGCATGGCGTGGGCTTGCTGCTGGGCTATCTCGGGGCCTGAACCCTGCGCCATCATGCTCTGGGCCAGCTGCAGCAGATAGTTTTGCCCCTCGATACTGCTGGCGGCCAGAGTGCTGCCAATTTGCAGCACATGGGTGCGGGTATCGTTGTCGAGCAGGGTCGCGATGATGGCGATACCGAACGCACCACCCAGGTTGCGCAGCACGTTGAGCAGGGTCGAGGAGGAGGGGATCTCGTCGTGGCTCAGGCTGGCGGTGGCGACCAGGGAGAGCGGCACCATGATGAAGGGCTGCCCCAGCGCCCGCACGATGAGCGACTGGATCAGCTGCGGACCGGCGTAGTCGGCACTCATGTTGACGTTCATAAAGCAGCTGACGGCGAAGATCAGGAAGCCGAAGCTCACCAGATAGCGCGGGTCTATCTTGTGGGTCAGCCTGGGCACCAGCGGTAGCACCAGCAGTTGCGGCAGCCCCATCCACATCAGTACCTCGCCGATCTCCAGCGCGTTGTAGTTGTGGATCTGGGTCATATAGAGCGGCAACACATAGATGGAGCCCATCAACGCCATGCCGAGGATCAGATAGGCGAAGCAGGCCAGCGCGAAGCGCGGGTTGTGCAGCAGCCGCAGATTGACCAGCGGGTGACGGCGGATCAGCTGGCTGATGACAAAGAACACCAGCGCCACCGCCGAAATGACTGCCAGTCGCACGATGAAGCTTGAGCCGAACCAGTCCTCCCGATTGCCCTCCTCCAGTACCACCTCCAGCAGGCCGAGCCCGAGCGCCATGGTGACGATACCGATGAGATCCACCCGCTTGATCACGGCCCAGTCCACCGGCTTTTTATCCAGCCCGTGAGCCAGCATGGCCATCACCAGCAGTCCCGGCGGCACGTTGAGATAGAAGATGTAGTGCCACGACATCTGCTCGGTGAGCCAGCCGCCGAGGGTCGGGCCGATGGCGGGGGCGAAGGTGGCGCAGAGGCCAAACAGCGCCATGCCGGTGGCCCGCTTCTGTAGCGGCAACAGGGTGACGATGAGGGAGAAGGCCATCGGGATCAGCGCCCCGCCGGTGAAGCCCTGCAGCGCCCGGAAGACGATCATGCTGGTGAGGTTCCAGCTGAACGAGCAGAGCACGGAGGCGACGATAAAGGCGCCGGTGGTCCATAGCAGGTAGCGGCGCATGCTCAGCCCTCGGCTCAACCAGCCGCTCAGGGGGATGGCGATCATCTCCGCCACCAGATAGGAGGTGGAGATCCAGGAGCTTTCGCTCAGGGTGGCTGACAGGGCTCCCTGAATATCCTTCAGGGAGGCATTGGTGATCTGGATATCGAGGATGGCCATGAAGGCGCCGATAAGGCCCCCCATGACCGCGATCCAGTTGCGACGTGGAATGGGTTCCATCAGTTGGCAGCCACCACGGGATCAGGAGCGCGAGTATCCACGATCACTTCGGTGGAGAGACCCGGCAGCAGCTTGCCTGCCAGCGGGCCTGGCTCGGGAATGCGGATCTTCACCGGTACCCGCTGCACGATTTTGGTGAAGTTGCCGGTGGCATTCTCCGGCGGCAGCAGGGCGAACTTGGCACCGGTCGCCGGGGCTAGGCTGTCGATGATCCCCTCGACCGGTTGATCCGGGTAGGCATCGAGTACCACTTCGACCTTCTGGCCCGGTTGCATATGGGCGAGCTGGGTCTCCTTGAAGTTGGCCTCGACCCATACCTGCTGCAGTGGCACCAGGCTGGCGACCTGCATGCCGGACTGGACGTAGAGCCCTTCCCGCAGGCTGCGCTTGCCGATGATGCCATCGGCCGGTGCCCGCAGTTCGGTGTAGCCGAGCTCCAGCTTGGCCTGCTCCAGCTGTGCTTCGCTCAATGCCAGCTTGGCTAGATTCTGTTTGCGCTCGGCATCCAGTACCAGCAGTCGCTCACGGGCCGCTTGCAGGGCGGCTTGGGCCTCCCGGGCTTGCGCCTGATTGACCTGCAGGCCGGCACGTACCTCGTCCAGACTGTCTTGCGAGCTGTAGTGGCGCTGGTTGAGCTGACTGATCCGGTTGACCTGCTGGCTGGCACGCAGCTGTTCGGCATTGGCGGAGGCGACCTTGGCCTCGGCCTGCTGGATCAGGCTCAGTTGTTGGGTGCGGGTGGCGGCCAGATTTTCGGCCGTCGCCTGATTGAGGCGCAGGTCGGCTTCGGCCTCCGCGACCCTGGTTTTGTATTCGCGATCATCGAGACGGGCGATCAGCTGGCCCGCTTTGACCGGCTGGTTGTCGGTGACCAGCACTTCGCGGATATAACCGGGTAGCTTGGAGCTGATCCCGGTCACTTCACTTTGCAGATAGGCGTTGTCGGTGCTTTCAAAATAGCGGCCGTGAAGATACCAGTAACCGGCGAACAGCAGACCGAGCAGCGCCAATATCATGGTTGCCAGCAGGGGAATTTTTTTGTGTTGACTCATTTTTGTGATTCCTGAACTTAAGGGGCGCAGGCTAACACTGGTCAACTGTTTCGATTAGTATTGGTTCACGAGATATACAGTTTCACTGGTGCAACAATGGATCTCAATGCCGCGTTAATTCTGGTGCGTATCGTCGACAAGGGCTCGTTTACGGGGGCTGCCCGCGAGCTGGGGATGACCAAGGCAATGGTCAGCCGCCGCATCGCCGAGCTTGAACAGCGGCTCGGAGTGCGGCTGCTCTATCGCTCAACCCGTCAGCTCACTTTGACCGAGGAGGGGGAGAAGTACTACCTGCACTGCAGCAAGGCGGTCGATGCCCTGACCGAAGCCGAGCTGATGCTGAGTGCCAGCCAGCAGGAGGTGACCGGCATCCTCAAACTGGCGGTGCCTATCGAGACGGGGCAACTGGTGGTTGGGCGCTTGGTCGCCAAGTTTTTGCAGGCCTATCCCGCCCTGCAGGTGGAGCTGGAGCTGACCAACCGGGTGGTGGACCCCATCAGTGAAGGGTTGGATGCGGTGGTGCGGATTGGCGACATGAGCGACTCCAATCTGGCGGCGCGCCGACTCTGGAGCACCGGAAGGCTGCTCTGTGCCAGTCCTGCCTATCTGGAGCGTAGTCCGGTTATCAAGCGGCCGGAGGATCTGGCCAACCACGAGCGGGTGACGGTGAGCAGCGGGTTTCTCGCCTCTCACTGGTGTTTCGAGCTGGATGGCAGAGAGGTGCTGGTTGACCCCCCATCCCGTTTTCGGGTCAATAATATTACCTGTGCCCGGGAGGCGGCGAAGGCGGGGCTGGGGTTGGCCTCGTTACCCGCTATGCTCTGTCAGGATGAGCTGGCCAGCGGCGAGCTGGTGATCCTGCTGCCAGAGTGGCAGCAACCCAGGGTGCCGATTTATTTGCTGTTTCCGGAGCGGCGGCTGATGCCGCGCAAGTTGCGGGCATTCATCGATTTCATGATTGAGAACGGCGCCGAGTTTGGCATCGACAAGTTGTTGTAAGGGGAGCTATGGATAACTGGATCAATCTCTATCGCGCCTCACACACCCTGGAGGCGCACGCGTTGAAAGGGGCGCTGGAGGCGGAAGGGGTGCTGGTGCGCCTCAATGGCGAGGGGCTGTCAGGCGCCCTTGGCGAACTGCCTGTCGACATGTTGCAGGTGACCCTGATGGTGCGGGCCGAGGATCGCAGCAAGGCAGGACGGGTCATCGAGCGTTACCAGCAGCGTCAGGGTAACGGCTGGCTGTGCGGCCAGTGCGGGGAGGAGAACGGCGCCAACTTCGACGTCTGCTGGCGCTGTCATCACGATCCCCACGACAGCTGAGCTTTCTTCCGCTAGCGCGGCGGGAACTCGATATCTTCCCCCGCGCTGGCATCATGATAGATCGCCAGATCCAGCTCGTTTTCGCTGCGGGCGATCAGCACCGACACCAGAATATCCCCCGATACATTGACCGTGGTGCGCGCCATGTCGAGGATCCGGTCAATGCCTGCAATCAGTGCCACGCCTTCTAGCGGCAGACCGACCGCCGTCAGGGTCAGGGTCAGCAGCATCAGCCCGGTGCCCGGGGTGCCTGCGGTGCCGATACTGGCCAGGGTGGCGATGCTGATGATGGTCAGGTAATCGACCATGTGCAGGTCCACCCCGAATGCCTGAGCTACGAACAGCGCGGTGACTCCTTGATAGAGGGCGGTGCCATCCATGTTGATGGTGGCGCCGATGGGCAGCACCTTGGCGGTGATGGCGGGTGAGACTCCCAGCCGCTTCTCGGCGCAGGCCAGACTGATGGGCAGGGTAGAGCTGCTGGAGCTGCTGGTGAAGGCCACCGCCTGAGCATCGACGATGCTCTTGAAGTAGTGCAGTGGATTGAGCCGTGCCAGCAAGAGCAGCAGGGTGCTATAGACCCCGAGCACGTGCAGCAGGCAGCCGAGGTAGACGGCGCCGATCACCTTGAGCAGCGGCAGCAGCAGGTCGAGACCGTACTTGCCGGTCATCCAGGCCATCAGGGCGCAGACACCGTAAGGGGCGAGCGCCATCACCATCTGGGTCAGCTTGAACATCCCCTCGGCCAGCGAGGTGAAGAAGAGGATGGCGGGGCGGCCACGGCGACCGCTGGCATTGAGGGCGAC
This sequence comes from Aeromonas sp. 11P, assembly GCF_051920165.1. Lineage (NCBI taxonomy): Bacteria > Pseudomonadati > Pseudomonadota > Gammaproteobacteria > Aeromonadales > Aeromonadaceae > Aeromonas > Aeromonas sp. 11P. The sequence continues at coordinate 2,535,024 of NZ_JBQBDJ010000004.1, read as the reverse complement.
CGCCAGCGCCACCGCAAAGACAATTACTTGCAGGATCTTGCCATCCACCATCGCCTGTACCGGGTTGCTCGGCACCAGATGGCTCAGCACGCTGGCCAGGGTGGGTGGTTCCGACATACCGACCCGCTCATAGGGGCCCATGTCGGCACCCATGCCGGGTTCCAGCAGCCAGCCCATCATCAGGCCGATGCAGATGGCGATGGCGGTCGAGCAGAAGTAGAGGCAGATCGCCTTGCTGCCGATGCGATCGAGGGCCTTGCCCTTGAGCAGCGAGGTGAGACCGGCGATGACCGAGCAGAAGATAAGGGGCACCATCAGCATCTGGATGGTGTTGACGAACAAGACGCCAAGGGGCTTGAGCAGCAGGGCTTGCTCTTCAAAACCGACGCCCAGACCCACCCCTGTCAGCATGCCGATCAGGGTCTTGAGCCAGAGTGGTCGGCGGGTCCAGATCTGCCAGGGCTTGAGAGCCTCTCCATGGAACAGCATGACGCCAATATCCTTATACATTGTCTGCGATGGCCAAAAAGGGGCGCCAGTGTAGCGATCCCTAACGCGGGTTGCCACATTATCGACAAAGCGGTGGCGGTGACCACTCCCCTGACCAGGTAATGCGCAATTTATTGGCCTATATCAAGATCCCTCCGGGCGGGGAGATATTTAATTGGCATTAAATATGTTCATTATTGAGGTGAGAGATGTCGCAATCGGTTCATGGTCACGAAGTGATGGAGATGATGTTGGCACAAGGGGGGCAATTTACCCGTGCCAGCCTGAAACAGGCGATGGCCGAGCGGTTCGGTGCCGAGGCCCGTTTTCATACCTGCAGCGCCAGCGAGATGGATGCGGAAGCGCTGATCGACTTTCTGGCTGCTCGCGGCAAATTCATCGACTCGGCCGAGGGTTTCCAGACCCGTGCCGACAAGATCTGCAACCACGGTTAATCCCGCTGCGAGCGCATCATGGCGCTCGCTCAATTCTTCGCCCTTTGCTATATTTCGCCCCCTCTCTTTTCCCTATTCAGGGCGTAGCCCGGGCGTTGTATGGATACTTTCTCTGCCGCAGTCATGCTGTTTCTGATCATGGACCCGCTGGGCAACCTGCCGGTCTTCCTCTCTATCCTGCGTCATATCGATCCCAAGCGACGTCGCAAGGTGATGGTGCGCGAGCTGCTCTTCTCGCTGGCCATCATGATGCTGTTCTTGTTCGTCGGTCAGCAGATCCTCGGCTTCCTCAACCTGCGGCAGGAGGCGGTCAGCATTGCGGGGGGCATTATCCTGTTCCTGATCGCCATCAAGATGATCTTCCCGAGTGAAGGGGGCGTGACCGGGCTGGCGGCGGGCGAGGAGCCCTTCCTGGTGCCGATGGCGATCCCGATGATTGCCGGCCCCTCGATCCTCGCCTCCTTGATGCTGCTGGCCAATCAGGAGCCCAGTCGGATGGTGGACTGGTCGCTGGCGCTCTTTATGGCCTGGGCCGCCAGCGCGGTGATCCTGATGTTCTACGAGGTATTCAACAAGCTGCTGGGTGAGCGGGGACTCACTGCGGTGGAGCGGCTAATGGGCATGCTGCTGGTGATGATCTCGGTGCAGATGCTGCTTGATGGCGTACATCACTATCTGGCAGTGACCGGCCAGGGCTGATCTGTGTGCACGCCGAAATAAATGAAACGGGGCTACGCAGAGCCCCGTTTTTTGTGCCGCCGAGTAGGTGTGCCGTTACCCGTGTGTGGTCGCTGCGGGTTCCAGTTTGCTCATGATGAGGGAGAGCAACAGCTCCCGCAGCCAGCTGTGACCCGGATCTTCGCTGTGACGCTGATGCCAGATCAGCAGATGGGAGATGCTGTCCAGCCCGATGGGCAGCGGCAGTTGCAACAGCGGATAGACCTGGGTGGCGTGGCGGGCGTAGAGCTTGGAGAGCGTCACTATCATGTCGGAGTGCATCCCCATCCGCAGCGCCGCCTCGAAGGAGGGCACGGTCGCCTCGATACGTCGGTAGAGATCCTGCTCCGCCAGCTTGTGATCCAGCATCCAGCGATCCCGCCCCTCGCAGTAAGTCTGCACATGGGGATAACTGAGGTAGTGCTCCAGATTCCAGTTGGGCTCCCGCAGCGCAGGGTGGTGCTGCTGCACCAGACAGGTGAGATCATCGACCGCCAGCACTCGCTGACAGATGCTGTCGGGCAGGGTGTCGAGCCGGTAATCGGAGCTGATGCAGTTCTCCCGCACCGCGAAGGCGATGTCCACCTGTCCCTGACTCATCTCGGTCAGACTGTTTTCGGTCCACTCCTCGTAGCGCAAGCGGATCCTTGGTGCCTGCCGCTTCAGCTCGCTCAGGTAGAGCGGGGCAAACAGGGTAAAGGCGCTGTCCATGCTAGCGATGACGAACTCCCGCTCCGAGCTGGCGGGGTCAAACTCGGGCGGCTGGATCAGGTTATCCAGCGACAGCAGGATGGGTTGCAACTGCTGTTGCAGCGCAAGGGCGCGGCCGGTGGGTTCCAGCCCGTAGGCAGAGCGGATAAAGAGGGGATCATTGAAGGTATCGCGCAGACGGCCGAGGGCTTTACTGACCGCGGACTGGCTCAGATGAAGGCGGCGTGCCGCCTTGCTGCCGTTGCGCTCTTCCAGCAGCACCTGCAGGATAATCAGCAAATTGAGGTCGATGCGACCCAGTTGTTCCAGCAGCATGATATGAATCCTCTTCAATTCTAAGATGAATTTATACCATTTGTTTTCATATCTTGGCGATCTTATCCTCGAATGGTCTCAGGTTCGCATGAACCACTGGTACAGGATGTAGCGGTTGAGGGGACATGTAGCACAATCAATATGGCGACCTCAGGGTCGCCCTATTTTTTGGCTATGATTTATTTGCTCACTTGCACCTGCCTTGATTTTGCCCAACAATCCCTGCGCTCTATTTTGATACAAGTAACAGATATCTCTTTGTGAGGGAGTATCCCTATGGGACTCGGTGGAATTCATATCTGGCATATGTTGATCCTCTTGCTGGTCGTTGTGCTGGTCTTCGGCAGCAAGCGTCTTGCCGGTGCAGGTGAGGATCTGGGTACCGCCATCAAAGATTTTCGCAAGGCGATGCGTGACGACGCAAATCATCCGAAATAAGCAGTAGGAGTAGAAAATGTCTGTAGACGAGAAAGTTGAACTGAACGAAACCTGTGACAGCTGCGGCTGTTTTGCCGAGATCGGCACCATCATCGGCGAAGGCGACGATGTGATGGATCTGGTTATTGAAGCCGCGGCCGAGGCTGATGCCCGCGCCAAGCTGGCTGCCTATGAAGCACTGGCCAAGCAGATCACTGCCGAAGCTCAAGTGAGCAGCGAACTGACCCATGGCGCCAACGGCGTGATCCTGAAAGCCCGCCTGCAATTCACCTGCACTGCCGAAAAACTGATTTTCGAAATGCGGGCCCGCTCTATCTGAGTTGTCTGATGACGCGGCAGGTTTGCCTGCCGTGTTGACCCTTCTGCTGTGGGTCTGCGTTCTATAGTTACTCTATCCCACAGACGTTTTTGCCCGGCGCGAGTCGGCCAACAGAAGGCGTAAACATCATGACGCAGCGATGGATCTCTGCCCCCAATCCCACCCTCTATCGTGATCCGTGCTACCAACAGGCAGCAGGCGTGACCTCTGCACAGGGGCAGCCATCGTGATGCGACGCTGGATCTGGGCTCTGCTGGCCCTCTGTTGTTTTCCCCTGCTGGCGGCAGAACTCAAGCCACAGCGTCTGCCCCAACCCGGGGACCTCGAAAGCATTCTGCAAAAGCGCGAACTCAGGGCTCTGGTGGTCTATGAGCGCGGCTTCTATTTTCTCGATCGCGGCGCCCAGTACGGCATTCTGGTCAATCAGCTGCAAGGGTTCGAACGCTGGCTGAACAAGACCTATCTCGCCAAAGAGAAGGTCAAACTCAAGGTGGTCTACATCCCGGTGCGTCAGGACAAGCTGCTGGACTATCTGACCGAGGGGCGCGGCGATCTGGTTGCGGCGACCATGACGGTGACCCCGACCCGGCGTGAACAGGTGGCCTTCTCCCGGCCGCTCATCTCTTCCATCGAGGAGTGGGTGGTGAGCCAGAACAGCCTGCCCGCCTTCAACCGCATTACCCAGCTCTCCGGCAGGCGGGTCTGGGTGCGCGCCAGCTCCAGCTACTACGAGAGTCTGCGTCAGCTCAACTGGCTGTTTCGTGAGCTGGGGCTGCCCCCCGTCTATATCGAGACGGTGCCCGAATACCTGCAGGATGGCGATCTGCTGGAGATGGTTGCCGCCGGCATTATTCCCCTGACGGTGACCGACAGCTACAAGGGGCGGATCTGGCTGGGTGGCATGATCTCCGGCCTCAAGGCTCACAAGTTGATCCCCCTGCGCAGCAACGGCACCAGCGCCTGGGCGCTGCGCAAGAACAGCCCCGAGCTGCTCAAGGCGGTCAATGGCTATCTGGCGAGTGTCAGCCGCAACAGCCTTTACAGTGACATGACCCTGCGCCGGTTGCTGGTTCGCAGCGATCAGATGAGCAATATCCTGGCACCGGATCCCATGGGGCGTCTCGCAACCATTCGCAAGGTGCTGGAGAAGTACGCCAATCAATACGATCTCGACTGGCTGATGCTGGCGGCGCTTGGCTACAAGGAGTCCGGCCTCAATCCCAAGGCGCGTTCGCCCAAGGGGGCCGTGGGTCTCATGCAACTGCTGCCCAGTACGGGGCGGGAAGTCGGCATCAACGGCGCCAGACTCACCACGCTGGAGGGAAATGTGGAGGCTGCCTGCCGCTACATGCGGTTGATCCTCGATACCTACTTCAATGATCCCAAGCTGGATCGGCTCAACCGCCACTTGTTTGCCCTCGCCGCCTACAACGCCGGGCCGAACCGGGTGCAGGCGCTGCGAGGCAAGGCGGAGAAGCTGGGGTTCGATCCCAACGTCTGGTTCGGCAACGTGGATCAGCTGGTGGCCAACGAAGTCGGACAGGGGCCGATCAACTATGTTGGCACCATCTACAAGTACTACGTGGCCTATCGTTTCAGCCTGCCCCAGCTCGAGGGCAAGGCTGCCGCTATCGAAGCGGCTCAGCCCTGAGCCGGTTGACCGGCAGGGTCGCCTGCACGGTCGGCAACTGCCAGCCACCGTCCCTGTGTTGCAAAAACCAGTGGGCGGGGCCGGTGGCCGGGATGAGATCTGGCTGGCTGAGCTGGCCCAGATAGCGCAACATCGGGGTATCATGCAGTTCCATCAGCAACTCCTTTTGAATATGTGAAGAGGCTCGCCAGCGTTATGACACCCGGCCATGACAGCAGGATGACACCATGATCCCCGGATCCTTTGCCCTGATCGATGATCCCCTGCTGGCGCTCAAGGTGCGCTGTCACTGGATCCGTCATGCCCGCGAGCGGATCCAGGCGCAGTACTACAGCTGGGAGGAGGACAGCAGCGGCAAGCTGCTGCTGAGCGAGCTGCTTCACGCCGCCCGGCGTGGCGTCAAGGTGCAGCTGCTGGTGGATGATCTCTATGCCGGTGACAACCGCTTTCTGGAGATGGTGGCTCACTACCCCGGGATCGAGGTGCGGCTGTTCAACCCCTTCTGGCTGCGGGGCTGGCGCCCGCTGGCATTGTTTCTGGAGGGGCTGCTCAGCTTTCGCCGCATCAACCACAGGATGCACAACAAACTGCTGCTGGTGGATGGCAAGCTGGCGCTGATCGGCGGGCGCAACATCGGCGATCGCTACTTCGGTCTGGATCCGAAGGCCCCCTTCGTGGATCTCGATCTCGCCTGTCAGGGGGGGCTGTGCCAGCAGATGGCGCAGGGGTTCGAGCAGTTCTGGCACAGCCGCTGGAGTCACCCCATCCGCCATCTGCTGCGCCGCGAGCTGCTGCCCGCCGAAATAGAGGTGGTCAACGACTTCCTGTTCACCATGACGGATCCGACGGTGGCGACGGTCTACGATCTGCCTGTGGCGCTGTTTGACGAGAGCGATTTGCCGCTGCAGTGGCATGAGGGGTGGGCCGAGGTGTGGTTCGACCGTCCCGGCAAGGGGCTGATCTCCCGCCCCACCACCGCCCGTCAGCTGTGGCGCCAGTTGGCTGACAATCCTGGCTCGCTGGGGTTGGTGACCCCTTACCTCATCCTGACCCGCGGGTTTCGGCACCGTCTGGCGCGGCTGCGCCAGCAGGGAGTCGCCATCGACATTCTCACCAACTCGCTGGCTAGCACCGATGTGCCGCTGGTCTATGGCGCCTATCAGCGCTATCTCGGCTGGTTGCAGCGCCGCGGGATCCGGGTTGCCGAGTTTGATCATGGTCACGGCAGCCTGCACGCCAAGCTGATCCTGCTGGGGCAGGAGCGGGCACTGTTTGGCAGCCTCAACCTCGATCCCCGCTCGCTGTTTCTCAATACCGAGCTGATGTTGCATCTGCACTGCCCGCCGATCTGCGAGGCGCTGCGAACGTGGCTGGCTCGCTGGCAGGAGCAGGCCGATGGATCGCCGCGCAAGCCCGATGGGTGGCCAAGGCGGCTAATGGCCCGCCTGAGCGACTGGTTGCCACTGCGGCGTTGGCTGTGAGGCGGCCATTTTTTGTGCGAGATCTCGCAAAGCCTTGTAAGCCATTGCTGATGTCCTTTGCGGGTGAATAACCATGCATGAATATATCTTGCTGTTTTATAACAATTTAGTGGTGATGATAAGGCTGTTTTTTGTACTCAGATGTGAATGGAATTAGCATAAAAACGTTTTTTATTTTGTTTTTATGCGTAATATTTCAGTTGCAAGGACAAACACGGTGGCTTGTCTGCCGTGTGGACGAAGGTTGTAATGGGTAGCTGGCCAGTTGCATCGCTGCAATTGGCGCGCACTTAAGATGGGTCGCGAACTATCGGAAAGTGGAACAGAGACCCGGTGTGGCCGGACTCCAATATGGAACATGCTATTTGCGAGGGGGTGACATGGACATGTCACCCCACTTTTTTTGGCCGCTCGCCACCGTTTACCTTTTTCCATGACTGTTGCTCATCGCAAGAGCCGCAGAGGGCAAGGCAATAAAAAGAGGGCCGCAATAAGCGGCCCTCTGTCTCATCTGCCCGGTGGATTAACCAGCCTTGCTGCGGCGACGCTGCAGCCAGACGATCATTCCGAACAGCAGGAAGCCCGGGATCCACATCCACTCCTTGCGCCAGCGATCGGTGGGCGCCTTGACGGTGAGGATCTCCTGATCGAACTCCAGCCCCATGGTGGCGGCCGGGCTGCCAAAGGCGACGTTGTCGATCAGCGTCTTGCCATCCTGTTCATAGAGGCTCAGCCCCAGATTGGCCAGCCGCTCTTCGCCATTTGCCCCATCCGGTACGGCGACCAGCAGGGTGAACTTGCGTGGCTTGCCCACTGCATCTTCACCGAGGATCCGCAGCCGCAGGGTGCTCTCCGCCTCCACTTCACCCATGGTCTGGGCCAGCTGGGCAGGCGGGGTTTCGCGATAGGGGTCGTGCACCATGTCCATCCAGAAACCCGGGCGGAACAGGGTAAAGGCGACCAGCAGCAGCAGCACGCTCTCGTACCAGCGGCTCTTCACCAGGAACCAGCCCTGAGTGGCGGCGGCGAAGATCAGCATGGCGATGGTCGCCACGATGAAGATCAGCACCCCGTGGGCGAAGTCCACGTCGATCAGCAGCAGATCGGTGTTGAAGATAAACAGGAACGGCAGCGCTGCGGTACGCAGGCTGTAGTAGAAGGCGGTGATCCCGGTCTTGATGGGATCGCCCTTGGAGACAGCGGCTGCCGCGAAGGAGGCCAGCCCCACCGGCGGCGTCACATCCGCCATGATGCCGAAGTAGAAGACGAACAGGTGCACCGCGATCAGCGGCACGATCAGCCCGTTTTGCTGCCCCAGCGTCACGACCACCGGCGCCAGCAGGCTGGAGACGACGATGTAGTTGGCCGTGGTCGGCAGCCCCATACCGAGGATCAGGCTCAGCAGGGCGGTGAGCAGCAGCATCAGCAGCAGGTTGCCCATGGAGAGGAACTCCACCAGATCCGCCAGCACCAGACCGACCCCGGTCTGGGAGACCGCACCCACGATAATCCCCGCAGTGGCGGTGGCAATGCCGATACCGATCATGTTGCGGGCACCGGCAACCAGCCCTTCCCGCAGATCCACCACGCCGTCAGCGATGGTGCCGTAGTCGTGCTTGCCGTCCTTGCGCAGCCAGTTAAGCAGCGGGCGCTGGGTCAGCAGGATGATCACCAGCATCACGGTACCCCAGAAGGCCGACAGCCCCGGTGAGAGGCGTTCCACCATCAGGCACCACACCAGTACCACCACCGGCAGCAGGAAGTGCAGGCCGGAGAGCAGCACGGCGCGGGTATTGGGCAGCTCGGTGAGCGGCTTGTCGGGATCTTCGGCAGGCAGCGGTTCATTGCTGGCGGCGATCTTCAACAGGGCCACATAGGTGGCAGCCAGCAGTACCGAGATCCCCGGCAGGGCGTAGTCACCCAGCGCAGGTTTGAGCCAGCCGAGGCCATAGTAGACCGCCAGCGACAGGCCGCTGATAAGGGCCGCGCCAAAGGCAAAACCGGTCAGGCGGCGCAGCCAGGGTTTGGGTTGATGGTTGCCGATGGGCTGCATGCCCAGTTTCAGCGCCTCCAGATGGACGATGTAGAGCAGCGCGATATAGGAGATGGCGGCAGGCAGGAAGGCGTGCTTGATGATCTCCACATAGGGGATGCCCACGTATTCGACCATCAGGAAAGCCGCAGCCCCCATCACAGGTGGCATGATCTGGCCGTTGACCGAGGAGGCCACTTCCACCGCCCCCGCTTTCTCTGAACTGAAGCCCACCTTCTTCATCATCGGGATGGTGAAGGTGCCGGTGGTCACCACGTTGGCAATCGACGAGCCGGAAATCAGGCCGGTCAGGCCGGAGGCGACCACTGCCGCCTTGGCCGGGCCGCCACGCAGGTGACCGAGCAGGCTGAAGGCGAGCTGGATAAAGTAGTGACCTGCGCCGGCCCGCTCCAGCAGGGCGCCAAACAGCACGAACAGGAATACGAAGCTGGTGGAGACGCCAAGGGCGATGCCGAACACCCCTTCGGTAGTGATCCACTGGTGGTTGGCCAGCGCGGTAAAGCCTACCCCGCGGTGTGCCAGCAGTCCCGGCATCCAGGGGCCCGCCAGACTGTAGATCAGAAAGACGATGGCGATGACTGCAAGTGCCGGCCCCAGGGCGCGGCGCGCCGCTTCCAGCAGCAGCGGAATGCCGATGCAGGAGGTCACCAGATCGGCGGTGGTGAGGGTGCCGGGACGCAGCGCCAGCGCTTCATACATCACGAACAGGTAAGAGGCGGCGCCAGCAGCGATCAGACCGAGGGCGATATCGCCGAGTGGGACCCGATCCCGCGGCGAGGAGCGAAATGCCGGGAACACCAGAAAAGCGAGCAACAGGGCAAAGGTGAGGTGAATGGAGCGGGTTTCGGTGTCATTGAGTACGCCAAACCCCACCATGAAGGGGAGTGGCGAGGCGATCCAGAGCTGGAACAGCGACCAGGCCAGCGCCAGCGCGGTGATGAGCCAGCCCATGATGCCCAGCGGCAGGCGAGCGCCCACATCCTGGGCGATCAGTTCCTCGGTAGAGAGTTGTTTATCTTGCATAGGGTTAACTTGTGCCAACGAGTACAACAAGAGCGACACCCGCCCCCGCAATCAGGCGGCAGACGGGTGTCGAAGAGAGTGACAAAGGCCCCGGGGCCTTCAATCAGAGCCAGCCGCGCTCTTTGTAGTAGCGGGCAGCCCCTTCATGCAGCGGTGCAGAGAGACCCACCTTGATCATATCGGCCTCTTTCAGGTCGGCAAAGGCAGGGTGCAGGCGCTTGAAGCGATCCAGATTGTCGAACACCGACTTGACCAGCTGATAGACCACTTCCGGATCGGTTTTGGCACTGGTGGAGAGCACCGCTTTGCCACCGATGGAGGGGGTCGGCTTGTCGCTGCCCTTGTAGATGCCGCCCGGGATCTCGGCCTTGCTGTAGTAGCTCTTCTCGGCCAGCAGCTTGTCGATGTCGGCGCCGGTCACAGGTACCAGTACCGCATCAGTGGTGGTGGAGGCTTCTTGAATGGCACCGTTCGGGTGACCGACGAAGTAGCTCATGGCGTCGATGTTGTTGTCACCGAGGGCGGAGGCCTGTTCGGCCGGCTTCAGCTCGGAGACCAGACCGAAGTCACCCTTCTTCCAGCCTTTGACCGCCATGATCTCTTCCATGGTGTCACGCTGGCCGGAGCCCGGGTTGCCGATGTTGACGCGCTTGCCTTTCAGATCGTCGAAGCTGGCGATCTTGGCATCGCGGCGAGCCAGGATGGTGAACACCTCGCTCTGCAGGGAGAAGACGGCGCGCATGTCGTCCATGGCCCCTTCGGCCTGGAACGGCGGCAGCCCCTTCATCGCCTTGAACTGGTGGTCGGATTGCATGATGCCGAAGTTGAATTCACCGCTGCGGATGCCGTTGACGTTGGCAACACCACCGCCACTGGCCGGAGCGTTGCACTTGATCTGGTGATCGGCGGCGCCGCGATTGAGGAAGCGGCAGATGGATTGGCCAGCGACATAGTAGACGCCAGTCTGACCGCCGGTGCCTATGGTCACGAAACGCTCCTGCGCTTGTACCGGACCACCGAATGAGACACCGACCAGAGCCGCCGACAGGGCGCATGCCAAAGTTAATCCTTTCATTTTTTCTCCCTTTTCTTTGATTTTGTTTATCCGATCCCCGGATAAATTGATGGCAATCCCGTTCTGCGCCGGGCTTGCCCGCTCTTCTCGTTGCGCGAAAGCGGGGGAGTTGATCACCCCCTTTCCGGCAGTCACCCTCATCCTGTGGTGAGGCTACCGACCTCCTGTCGGTCGAAGATAAATTGGCCCCTGAGGGGCCAAATAAAAAGTTGCAAGCACTCCGATTAAGCACATTCACCCAACATAAATCAAACGAAATGGCAAAATAGCGGAGTTAAATCTTGAGAAACATGACCTCGATCATTCATTTTCTTGCCGAAGATTAATTTGATATGAAGGGAAATGGAAGAGGGAAAAACTACGAGAGGATTCTTATGCGGCCCTTGAATGACAAGGGCCAAGGTCATAATGGATCAGTTGGCCGGGGTGGCCAGATCCAGGATAAAGGCGTATTCCAGCGCGATATCCTCGTAGGCTTTGAAGCGGCCCGACTTGCCGCCGTGGCCGGCGTCCATGTCGGTGTTCAGTAACAACTTGTTATCATCCGTTTTCAGCTCGCGCAGCTTGGCGACCCACTTGGCGGGCTCCCAATACTGCACTTGCGAGTCGTGCAGTCCGGTGGTGACCAGCAGGTTGGGATAGGCTTGCGCCTTCACCTGATCGTAGGGGCTGTAGCTCTTCATGTAGTCGTAGTAGCGCTTCTGGTTCGGGTTGCCCCACTCGTCATACTCCCCGGTGGTGAGGGGAATGGACTCGTCCAGCATGGTGGTGACCACATCGACGAACGGCACCTGCGCCACCACGCCGCGATAGAGTTCGGGCGCCTGATTGATGACCGCCCCCATCAGCAGACCACCGGCGCTGCCGCCCATGGCGTAGACCTGATCCCTGGCACCGTAGCCTTGCTCCACCAGCGCCTTGGTGACATCGATAAAGTCATTGAAGGTGTTCTGCTTTTTCAGCAGTTTGCCATCTTCGTACCAGTGACGGCCCAGCTCTTCGCCACCCCGGATATGGGCGATGGCGTAGACGAAGCCTCTGTCCAGCAGGCTCAGGCGCGAGCTGCTGAAGTCGGGATCCATGCTGGAGCCGTAGGATCCATAGCCATAGACCAGCAGCGGATTCTTGGGCGCATCGGCCTGCTCTTTCTTGAACTTGTCCTTGCGATAGACCAGCGACACCGGCACCGATACGCCGTCGCGGGCGGTCACCCAGAGCCGCTCGCTGGCGTACTGGTCGGCCTTGAAGCCGGCCACCGGCTGCTGCTTGAGCAGGGTGCGCTTGCCGGTCGCCATATCCAGCTCATAGGTGGAGGCGGGGGTGGTCATGGAGGAGTAGCCATAGCGCAGGGCGCTGGTATCCGGCTCCGGGTTGTAGGCGAGCCAGGTGACATAGGCGGGATCGTCGAAGGCGATCTCCTTCTCGTCACCGCTCTGCCAGTTGATCTGGCGCAGTCGGGTCAGCCCCTTGTTGCGCTCTTCCAGTACCAGCCAATCCTTGAACAGGGCGTAGCTCTCCAGCAGCACGTCCGGATTGGGGGCGATCACCGCCTTCCAGCGATCGACCGGGCTCTCTTTGGTCTCGTAGAGGCCGAAGTTCTTGCCATCCTTGTTGGAGCGCACATAGAAGCGGCCGCGGTAGTGATCCAGGCTGTATTCGTGATCCACCTGACGGGGCAGGAACAGGCGGGGGGCGTGCTCCGGCTGGTTGGCATCGATCAGCCGTGCTTCGCCGGTGGTGGTGCTGGAGAGCGCGATGACGATGAAATCTTCCGAAGTGGTAGCGTAGAGGCTGATGTAGAAGGAGTCATCTTTCTCTTCATAGACCAGCTTGTCCGTGGCCGGATCCGTACCGAGCGTGTGGCGATAGACCTGATAGGGCAGCAGGGTCTGCGGGTGCTTGCGCACATAGAAGACGGTCTTGTTGTCGTTGGCCCACACCAGATTGCCGGAGGTATTTTCCAGTTTGTCGGTGGCCCACTGGCCGCTCTCCAGATCGAGGAACTGGATCTGGTACTGACGACGGGAGAGGAAATCTTCCGCCACCGCCAGCCAGCGGTTGTTGCGGCTCACCTCAAGGGCGCCGAGGGCATAGAACTCGTGCCCTTCAGCCCGCAGGTTGCTGTCGAGCAGCAGGCTCGCCTGCTCTTCGCCAAGCTTGGTGCGCGAGTAGATCCCGTACTCCTTGCCCGGCTCATAGCGGGTCTGATAGCGGTAGCCGTTTTTCACATAGGGCACCGACTCATCCTGCTGGGGGATGCGGGCGACCATCTCTTTATAGAGTTGTTCGCGCAGTGGCTGGGTCGGCTTGAGCATGGCCTCGGTATAGGCGTTCTCGGCCTCAAGGTATTGCAATACTTCCGGCGCCTGACGCTGGTCGTCGCGCAGCCAGTAGTAGTTGTCGATGCGGCTATCCCCGTGTTTTTTCAGGGTGCGGGGATGTTTGGCGGCCACGGGCGGCTGGATTGGATGTTCGCTTGTCAGCATGGCGGGCTCTTCATTGGCATAAGTGGGGGGAGAACTGTCAGAAAGGCTAGCAGCAGAACTCCTCGGGAAAAGGTAAACATGTCGCATCCTTGGCGCTGGAAAGGGTTGGTAGACCTGAGCATCGGCTCCATGAATTGGCGTTAAATCTGCCCCTTGTTGCCGGTGGTTGCAAGCAATCCCTTGTTATTGCAGGAAATGTAATCAAAAAAAGCCGCTATCTCGCGATAGCGGCCCTCTTTCTGGCCATGAGCGGCAAGAGTCCGCTCAGGTGTGCCTCACATGATATGGGAGTGCCCTCTCATGACCAGTTTTCGTCAGCCTGGGTAGCTCGACCAGCGGTTGGTCGCGCCCTCGTTGCTGATACTCAGTACCTCATAGGGATGGCCCGGAATATCCATGCCCGGTGCACTCTGGGGCATGCCCGGAATGGTCAGGCCACGGATCGCCGGTTTTTCCCTGAGCAGCTTCTGCACATCGGTGGCCGGTACATGCCCCTCGATCACATAGCCATTTACGATACCGGTATGGCAAGAGGCCAGTTCCGGCGCGATACCGTATTGCTGCTTCACTGCGCCGAGCTGTTCGGTTTCGATGACCTCCAGTTCGAAGCCATTCTGCTCCATGTGCTCGTTCCAGCTTTGGCAGCAGCCACAATATTTGGATTTGTAGACGGTCATCTTCTCGGCTGCGAGAGCCGAAAAGCTGACGGTACCGGCCAGCATGGCCAGTAACAGGGGTTTGTACATCACTCACCTCAGATTGAAAGAAAAGATGCCCGATACGGGATGAATTTCAGATTCTGGGGGCGAGGGGGACGTTCGAGCCGCTCGCACGGGGCGTCCGGCATATAGAGAGAGGGGGAGGCGAACTCGGGGGTATCCGGTTCCAGCACGGCGACCGTCAGGCTGTCGCTGCCCACCAGCGTCATCGAGAGTGCGGTGGTAAAGCTGCCGCAGGGCATCGCTTTTTCCAGCGTGCGTTCGCTCTGGCTGCAGTGGGTGGTCAGGGTACAGAGGTCGGTTGCGGCCCGGCTGCCAAACGACATCAACACCAACACCAGACTCCACAAGGGGAGCCAGCGACGGGCGTGAGCGAGTTGGCGACGGGTGAGAACCATGGAATGACTCGAAAATAGCAAGGGGCACATGGTAACCCTGTGCCCCGGGGGAGGGTCAAGCCCTCCCCATGGTGTCAGTCAGCCCGGATTAAGGTTGCTGACGGGTCGCCGCCAGCACGATCTCGCGCACGCAGACGTTGGCAGGCTGGTTCCAGGCGTAGAGCACCGCGTCGGCGATCACTTCCGGCGCGATGACGCCGCCCATCTGATCTTTCCAGTCGTGGTAACCGGCCTTGATGTTCTCGTCAGTGGTGTGGCTGAGCAGCTCGGTCTCGACTGCGCCCGGAGCTATGGTCACCATCCGCACGCCGACATCGGCCACCTCTTCGCGGATGTTCTCGGTCAGGGCGTGGACGGCGAACTTGGTGGCGCAGTAGGCTGCATGGTTCGGGAAGGTCTTGCGACCGGCGATGGAGCTGATGTTGATGATGGTGCCGCTGCGGCGCTCCTTCATGCCTGCCAGCACAGCGTGGACGCCGTTCAGTACCCCCATCACGTTGATGTTGAGCATCTGCTGCCATTCGGCGGGATCCTGCACATCGGCCTGACCCAGCAGCATGACACCGGCGTTGTTGACCATGCAGCCGACCGGGCCAAATTTGGCTTCTGCCTGCTGGACGGCGGCCTTCATGGCAGCGGTGTCGGTTACATCGACCCCGATGCAGAGGGTATCGGGCAGGTTCAGTGCCTGCATCGGCTCGACCCGGCGGGCCAGCAGCAACAGCGGATGACCTGCGGCAGAGAAGGCACGGGCGATGGCAGCACCGATCCCGGCGGAGGCGCCGGTGATCACGACGAGAGATTTGGACATGGGTCTTTCCTTCTGATTCAAGAGTCGGTTTGAGCAAACGGGTGGCTGGCCAGCACGGAACTCAATCACTATAGTCACTGCATCTATAAGTGATAAATATTGTTTTCCGCTGGTTATCATCTGAAAAAACTATGGTTGGTTTATGCTGGACTTGAGATTGCTGCGTTTCTTCATCGCCATCTATGAAGAGAAGAACATCACGGCGGCGGCCGAGCGCTGCCACGTCAGCCAGCCCTCCCTCTCGGCGGGACTGCGCCAGCTGGAAGAGGCGCTCAGTGACAGCCTGTTTGTCCGGGGCAAGAA
This sequence comes from Aeromonas sp. 11P, assembly GCF_051920165.1. NCBI lineage: Bacteria > Pseudomonadati > Pseudomonadota > Gammaproteobacteria > Aeromonadales > Aeromonadaceae > Aeromonas > Aeromonas sp. 11P. Next base: position 2,519,580 of record NZ_JBQBDJ010000004.1, on the reverse strand, counting down.
AGGGGTGGTGGCGAAAGATCCGGCCCACTATCTCTATCCTCACGCGGTCAAGCTGGTGGAGGAGGCGCGTCGTCTGCCGGAGCTGTTTCGCCAGAAAGCGACGCGTGCGAGGCTCAATATCGCCATCATGCCGGACTTGAGTCGCCGTCGGGTGGCCGGGCTGCTGCAGCAAGTACAGCGCGTGTTGCCGCAGCTGGATCTCACCCTCTCCGACTACACCACACCCGCCGACTGCCGCTTGACGCTGGATGCCCTGCGCCGGGAGGACGAGATCTTCCTGCCGCTGTGGGAGGAGGATTACGTGCTCTGCGTGCCGGTCGACCATTCCCTTGCAAGTCGCGAAAGGATCGAGCTGGCCGAGCTGCAACATTATGATTTTATTGAGTGCCCGCCCTGCGAAGCCCATCAGCAGACTATCGGCCTGCTGGCCTGTGACCGGCTTACCCTCAATCTGGTGGCCAAGGCCGAGAGCAAGGGGCTGGTGATGGCGCTGGTGCTGGCGGGAGTCGGCATCAGTTTTCTGCCGGACGGGCTGGTCGAGGATGAGGCGGGGCTCTGTACCCTGCCGGTGAGCGGGCCGCGGATGTTTCGCCGGATTGGGCTCTGCTATCCCGCCCACCAGACCCTCAATCCGGCGCTGCGGGAGTTGATCCCCGAGTTGGCAGGCTATGGCGCTTCCTGATAAGGTCGCTCTCCTGTGCACCTTTACGATGTAGCTCCCCAGACTCCCCTTTTCTGTTTACCTCGCCTTGCACCGCAAGGCTTTGTTCGGGTGATGTGGTCATGAAACGCATTCTGGTTATTTTTTCCCATCCCGCGCTGCAGAGCTCGCGGGCCAACAAGCAGCTGTTACAGGCGATTGAGGGGCTGGAGGGGGTCACGGTTCACGACCTCTACCAGCACTATCCCGACATGTTCATCGATGTGAAGCGGGAGCAGGCGCTGCTCTGTGAGCACGATATCATCGTCTTCCAGCACCCGTTTTACTGGTACTCCTGCCCGGCCATCATGAAAGAGTGGATGGATCTGGTATTGGAGTATGGCTATGCCTACGGCCCTGAAGCCCACGCCCTCAAGGGCAAGCAGTGGCTGAGCGCCATCACCACCGGCGGGGCGCCGGAGTCCTACTGCAGCGAGGGGTACAACAGCCGACCGCTGCTCGATTTTCTGCTGCCATTTCAGCAGGCGGCCACCTTGTGCGGCATGAACTGGCTGCCCCCTTTCGTGCTGCACTCCTTTCACAAGATCAAGGATCCCGCCGCCCTGCGCCGCTGCGGGCAGGATTACCGCCAGCTGCTCTGTGCCCTGCGTGACGATCAGCTGACCCCGGAGCAGCTGGCCGGGCGTCCTTATCTGCGCGACTTGCTGGAGGTGCTTTGATGAAATACGGGCAGCTTGTTGGCCGAGCGCATGAGCCGGATCAAACCTTCACACGGAGGGCTGACTGATGGGCCACGGGATCCTGTTTGATGCCTTTATCTATCTCTCTGCCGCCGTTATCGCGGTGCCGCTGGCCAAGCGCTGGGGGCTGGGTTCGGTGCTCGGCTATCTGCTGGCGGGGATCATCATAGGCCCCTTTCTGCTGGGGCTGGTGGGGGAGCAGAAGGATGTAATGCACTTCGCCGAGTTTGGCGTGGTGCTGATGCTGTTTCTGGTCGGTCTTGAATTGCGTCCGGCCCTCTTGTGGCAGCTGAAGGGGCCGATCCTCGGCACCGGCGGCCTGCAGGTGCTGCTCACTACGGCGGCACTGACCGGCGTGGCGCACCTGATTGGGTTGCCGTTGCAACAGGGGCTGGCCATCGGCCTCATTTTGGCACTCTCTTCCACCGCCATCGTGTTGCAGAGCCTGCAGGAGCGCAAGCTGATGCAGAGCGAGAGTGGTCGCTCCGCCTTTGCGGTGCTGCTGTTTCAGGATATTGCGGTCATTCCGATCCTGGCGATCCTGCCGCTGCTGGCCATGGCGCCGGTCGCCAGCAATGGCGGCTCCGAGCTGGCGGGTTGGCAGCACGGTCTGCTGGTGGTGGCGGCCATCTCAGGCATAGTGCTGGGTGGCCACTACCTGATGCGGCCGGTGTTTCGTGCCATCGCCCAGTCCCATATGCGGGAGATCTTCGTCGCCGCCGCCCTGCTGCTGGTGATCGCCATTGCGGTGCTGATGGAGTCAGTGGGCCTCTCGCCTGCTCTTGGCTCCTTCCTCGCCGGGGTGGTGCTGGCCGACAGCGAATATCGCCATGAGCTGGAGGCCGACATAGAGCCGTTCAAGGGCTTGCTGCTCGGCCTGTTCTTTATGTCGGTGGGGGCGGGGATCGACTTCGGGCTGTTTGCCGAACACCCCTTCCTGATACCCACTCTGGTGGTTGGCCTGATGGTGCTCAAATGGCTGGTGTTGATGGCGCTCGGCTTCATTATCCGCATCTCGCCGAGTCAACGCTGGACCTTCGGGCTGGCGCTCGCACAGGGCGGTGAGTTTGCCTTCGTGCTCTTCTCGTTTGCCGCCCAGAACCGGGTGCTGCCCGGCGAGACCATCTCGCTGCTGACGCTGGTGGTAGCGCTCTCCATGGCGCTCACCCCACTGCTGCTGATCCTCAACGATCGGGTGATCCAGCCCTGGTTCGATTACCGTAACCAGAGCGACGCACCGCAGCATGAGCAACCTGAGCTGGTGGAGCATCCGGTGATCATCGCAGGCTTCGGCCGCTTCGGTCAGATCGTGGGGCGTCTGCTTCATGGTCACGGCATCGGCACCACCATCCTCGAGCAGGATGCCAGCCAGATAGAGACCCTGCGCAAGTATGGCTATCAGGTCTTCTATGGCGATGCCAGCCGGATCGATCTGCTCCATGCCGCAGGGGCGCACAAGGCGAAGCTGCTGGTGCTCTCCATCAACGATCCGGCTACCTCGCTGGCGGTGATCGAGATGGTGCAGAAGCACTTCCCGCACCTGAAGATCCTGGCGCGAGCGCTGGATCGACCCCATGCCCACGAGATCCTGCGCCACGGGGTCGAGAGCGTGCACCGGGAAACCCTGGGCTCGGCGGTCGATCTGGGGGTGGAAGCCCTGACCCAGCTCGGTTTTCGGGCCAACCAGGCCTGGCGGGCGGGGCAGACCTTCAAGCAGCACGATAACTGGTTGTTGCGCGAGCAGGTCAACTATCTGGACGACGAACACACTTATATCAACAAGAGCCTGCAATACCGGGAGATCCTCTCCGATCTGTTGCAAGACGACGAGGAGGGGCAGGAGCGTATCCATGCCCACAACTGGAATAGCGGGCTACCCGACGACGACAAGGAAGCAAAATGATTGCCTATTATCCCATGTTCAAACACCTGCATATGACGCTGGCGCTGGTCAGTCTGCTGCTCTTTATCTATCGCTGGAGTCTGGCGCTTGCTGGCAGCGATCGGTTGCAGCAGAAGTGGCTGAAGATCCTGCCGCATATCAACGACACCTTCCTGCTGCTGTTTGGTGTGTTGCTGGCGGTGGCCTTGCAGTTGAGCCCGGGTCAACAACCCTGGCTGATGGCCAAGCTGATTGCACTGGTGCTCTATATCGGTCTGGGTGTCATGGCGCTCAAGCGCCCGGCCCGCGGTCAGAAGCTGGTGGCCGGTGTGGCGGCGCTGGCGGTGTTTGGCTACATGGTCGGTGCGGCCATCACCAAGTCAGCCTGGTCGTGGCTGATGTGAGCAAAAGGGGAGAGTCATGCTCTCCCCTGAAATCATATTCTGAGATGAATTAATTAATCGGAGTTTTATGCTGACAATAAATCGCAACATAGAACTTTCATTTGAGGGATTTTTGGCTAATTTTAGCCTCTAGCGGCTCCTTTTTTGAGTGTATTGTCTTTATAAATCAATCACTTAGTGTGTTTTGTATGAAAATGGCGACAGTTGTCGCAGCAAAACTTGCGACATAGACTGTCGCAAGTCACGACTAGCATACAGTCAACGCTAAACCAGTGAAGGCAAGCACCATGAGCAAGAAGCTGTTACGACAACTGACCTTGGCGCGTTGCATCCCGCACCGCCCTTACAAGCTGACCGCCAGCCAACTCCAGGTAAAACTGGAAGAGGAAGGCATCCACGTCAGTCTGCGTACCGTGCAACGGGACCTGGAAGAGATGTCCGGCATGGGACTGTTCGACCTCACCTCGGACGAGCGCAGCAAACCCCATGGCTGGTGCTTCGAGCGCCACGGCCTCAACGACTTTGCCAATATCATGCCGCTCTCGCTGGCGGTGGCCCTGAAAACCTGGAGTGATCAGGCGAGCCAACTGTTGCCGGCGAGTGTACTGACCGAATTGAATCCGCTGGTCGACAAGGCGAGCCAGGTGATCCGCGACAGCCAGAGTGAACTGGCCGAACGCTGGCTGGAGAGTGTGCACCAGTCACCGCGTCCGTTTGCTGGCAACCCGGAGATCCGCCGCAGCACCCTGATCCGCGATGCGCTCTGGCGTGGTCGCAAGTTCAGTGCCGAGATCCAGCGCGTGATCAAAGAGCGCACCGTATGGCTCTGCTACGACCGTATCAACCCGCTCGGCATTCTCAATCAGCCGGACGGTCCGATCCTGCTCTGCACTCTGTCCGAGCTGGATCCCAAGGTTTACGGCATTCCGTTCGACCATATCAAGAATGTGGAGCTGACCAACTTCAGCGCCACCCAGCCGAAGGATTTCAATATCCAGAAGCTGATCCGCGATCAGGGCTATCAGGATGTGAGCGGCCCGATCCGCTTCGTCGGCCGGATCGATGCCAACAGCCAGTCGCTGGTGGATAACCAGATCCCCGGCAACAATCCGCGCATGACCCGCTATGACAAGCGCAGCGTGGTGGTGGAGACCGAAGTGCAGGACACTCCGGAGTTTCGCAGCTGGTTGAACAACATCGGCGGTGAACTCGAGGTGCTGGCACCGGAATCGCTGCGCAAGGCCTATCTCAATCCGGCCAATCGTTTGAGCTGATTAAAAAATTGGAATGCTGAAGAGTCGAGCCTGGTCTCGGCTCTTTTTTTGCTGCTTTTTTAAGCATATTTATTCAACTAATTTTTAAGTCTTAACGACAGGATTAAACCGTTTTCCTGCCCCGTTTTTGGGGGCGAAACCCGTGTAAGAGATCTGCCATAGCGACTGTAAGAGGCTGGCGCTTTGAGCCGTACGCGAAGCCATGCCAGAATGATCGAGCTTTCCTGTGAAACTAAATAAATGACTGATATTAAAGGGTTAGTTTTTAAGTTCGTATTTTTGAATGGGAGCTGCATCGGATCTTTATCATCGGATGGCCCTTGTTCGGGGTGCGCATTTCCTTAGTATGGGTCTCACAAGGACGGAGCTGGTCCGGCAGGATGCAGGGTAGCGCATAAAGATGGAATAGTCCGCAGGATGTGGACAAGGGACACCTCAGGATGAGTTCGATAATCAGGATGGTTATCGTCACGGATGAATAAAGGAACACCGCGGGATGCGGCAGGACACTCTCGGGATGAGAGCAGAACGAATGGAGCCTCGTTCTTCAGGATGAACAGGACCTCGCCGGATGCGAGAGGAATACTTCAGGATGAAGTGAGATAACCCGGATGGTTATCTGTCAGGAAGACGCAAGGAACCCCACAGGACGTGGTAATGGACACCTCCAGGATGGAGACAGGGAAGCAGTTCAGGATGAATTGCCAGGCCAGGACGCCGCAGGACACGCCAACGGATTGGAAAGGGGATATTCCAAAGGATTAGGATAACGTCAGGGATTGCAGGGAGCATTGCAGTTCTACGGACAGGACGACACGACTCTAGGGGACGGCTACCGCCGTCCCCTTTTCTTTTATGGTTTGTCCGAGAGATTGCCGCGCTGGGCGGCGTTGACGATCTCTTGCAGGCGCTGACGAATGTCGACCATGCCAAACACACCAAAGATCAGCACAGTGACAAATTCGGCCTTGGTGACAGCGAAGTAGCGTTTGCAAGCTGCCTTGATCATGCTGGCCTGCAGCCAGTGCAGCAGGGCGACGATCACGCCACAGACCGGCAGAAAGCCGTTGAGTTTGCCGGGTAGCGGGGCAATCAGGCTCACCAGTACGCCAAACCAGAAGAACAGTATCAGCCCCATCGCCAACAGATTAAAGACCCGCTTCATTGTTTACCTCCCGTAGATAGAGTTGATAACAGACCTGACCTGCTTGTTTGTCCTTGAGTAGTTGCCAACTGGCGGGCAGCGCCAGATCGGCCATCTCTTTTTCCCGCTCCAGATAGATGAGGGCGTCCGCTGCCAGCCAGCCGCGCTGCTCCAGCAGTTCGCACACCTGCGGCAGCAGCTCGCGGCGAAACGGTGGATCGAGGAACACCAGATCAAACGGCGTGGCCGGGCCTTGCAGCCAGCTCACTGCATCGGTCTGGAATACCTGACCCTGTGTGCTGCCGAGAGTGGCCAGATTCTTTTTGATCTGCTCTGCCGCCCCTCTGTCCATCTCGATCAGGGTTACCTGCTCGGCGTAGCGCGACAGCGCCTCCAGACCTAGGCCGCCGCTGCCGGCAAACAGGTCGAGGCAGCGGGTGCCGCGGATGTGGGGAGCCAGCCAGTTGAAGATGGTCTCCTTGACGCGATCCGTGGTGGGTCTGAGCCCTTCCACATCCTTGACCGGCAATTTGCGGCCTCGCCACTGGCCGCTGATGATTCTTACAAAGCCTGATTTTCCTTGAGGGACAGGGCTTTTGCTCGGGTTGCTACGGCTGGATTTCACTCTGGGCATCGCGTTTCATCGTCAGAAAATAAAGTGGTAGTATAAGGCGGTTCATTTTTATGCCGACCCGCCAAGGGACGGCTATCTTAGCAGTCAGCCTTTGATGTGAGTATTTTTAGATGGCAAAAGGTTTGTTTTCCTGGCTGGGTTTCGGCCGCAAGAAAGAAGAGGCTGAGGCTGTCCAACCACAGACACCCCAAGCCACCCCCGTTACCGTTGAGCCCGAGGTCACAGCTACCCCCGCTCCCGTTTCCGATACCACTGTTTCCGATAGTACGCCGGCTGTTGCCCCCGAAGTGCCTGCCAGCGCACAGAATCCCGTTTTGCACGACGATTGCTGCCCGCCAACCGAGCTGGATGGTCATGGCCCGCTGGTGGTGGAGGAGTGCGCCTCCGATCTGGAGCCGGTGATCGTCAACGAATCCCTGATGGCAGAAGAGGAGCGTGCCGCCGCAGAGGCGCAAGCTGCCGAAGCTGCCCGTGTTGCCGCCGAGGTTAAAGCCGCAGAAGAGGCTCGCATTGCTGCTGACGCTCACGTTGCGGAAGAGGCGCGTATTGCCGCCGAAGCCCGTGCGGCGGAAGAGGCTCGTATTGCTGCTGAAGCCCGTGCGGCGGAAGAGGTTCGTATTGCTGCTGAAGCCCGCGCTGCGGAAGAGGCCCGCATCGCCGCCGAAGCTCGCGCCGCGGAAGAATCTCGCATTGCCGCCGAAGCCCGCGCCGCGGAAGAGGCTCGTATCGCCGCCGAAGCCCGCGCTGCGGAAGAGGCTCGTATTGCTGCCGAAGCCCGTGCTGCGGAAGAAGCTCGCATTGCTGCCGAGGCTCGCGCTGCGGAAGAGGCTCGTATTGCTGCCGAGGCTCGCGCTGCGGAGGAGGCTCGCATTGCCGCTGAAGCTCAGGCTGCGGAAGAAGCCCGTATCGCCAAAGAGGCACAGCGAGCGGAAGATATGCGCCTGGTCGCCGCGATGGAGGCTGAGGCCGCCGCACTGGCTGCTCTGCCGCTGGCCGCCAAGGTAGACGACGACACCCAGGACAAACCGCAGCGGGAGGGCTTCTTTGCTCGCCTCAAGCGCAGTCTGGTGCGCACCAAGGAGAATATCGGCTCCGGTTTCTTCGGCCTGTTCCGTGGCAAGAAGATCGACGATGAGCTGTTTGAAGAGCTGGAAACCCAGCTGCTGACCGCTGATCTCGGCGTGGATACCACCACCCGCATCATCGAAGGGCTGGTGCAGCACGCAGATCGCAAGCAGCTCAAGGATGCGGAGGCGCTCTATGGCCTGCTCAAGCAGGATATGGGCGAGATGCTGGCCAAGGTCGAGCAGCCGCTGGTGATCGACACCAGCAAGAAGCCTTACGTGATCCTGATGGTCGGCGTAAACGGCGTCGGCAAGACCACAACCATCGGCAAGCTGGCCAAACAGTTCCAGGCTGAAGGCAAGAGCGTAATGCTGGCGGCGGGTGACACCTTCCGTGCCGCTGCGGTCGAACAGCTGCAAGTTTGGGGTCAGCGCAACAACATTCCGGTGATTGCCCAGCATACCGGTGCCGACTCCGCTTCCGTCATTTATGACGCCATCGAGGCCGCCCGCTCCCGCGGGGCTGATGTGCTGATCGCCGACACCGCCGGTCGCCTGCAGAACAAGAGCAACCTGATGGAAGAGCTCAAGAAGGTGGTGCGGGTGATGAAGAAGCTGGATGAAGAGGCGCCCCACGAGATCATGCTGACGCTGGACGCCGGCACCGGCCAGAACGCCCTGAGCCAGGCCAAGCTGTTCAGCGAGGCGGTTGGCCTGACCGGCATCACCCTCACCAAGCTGGATGGCACGGCCAAGGGCGGCGTCATCTTCGCGGTGGCCGACAAGTTCCAGATCCCGATCCGCTACATCGGGGTGGGCGAGGGGATCGACGATCTGCGTCCCTTTGTTGCTAACGATTTCATCGAGGCGCTCTTTAGCCGCGATGAATAAGTCCGGCCGCGATGAGTCAGCTCAGCCGTGATGAGTAAGTGTTCCATGCCCCGACTCCGGTCGGGGTTTGTCAATTTCAGGGAACCGTTATGATTCGTTTTGACAAGGTCAGCAAGGTATACAGCGGCGGCCATCAGGCGCTGCAAAAGGTCAGCTTTCACCTGCGCAAGGGAGAGATGGCCTTTCTGACCGGGCACTCGGGGGCGGGCAAGAGTACCCTCCTCAAACTGATCAGCGTGATGGAGCGTCCGACCGATGGTCGCGTCTTCTTTCATGGTGATGATGTCAGCCATATCCAGCGCAGCCAGATCCCCTATGTTCGCCGCCAGATCGGGATGATCTTTCAGGATCACCGCCTGCTGATGGACCGCACCGTGTTCGACAACGTGGCGCTGCCGCTGGTGATTGATGGTTACAGCCATGCAGACATCAACAAGCGCGTGGCGGCGGCGCTGGACAAGGTGGGGCTGCTCGGCAAGGAGCGTTACCAGCCGCGCATGCTCTCCGGTGGTGAGCAGCAGCGGGTCGGCATCGCCCGTGCCATCGTCAACAAGCCGCCGCTGCTGCTTGCGGATGAACCGACCGGCAACCTGGATCCCCAGCTCTCCATGGATATCATGCGGTTATTTCAGGAGTTCAACAATTTTGGGGTCTCGGTACTGATTGCCACCCATGATCTGGGGCTGATCGCGCGCATGCGCTATCGCACCCTGACCCTCAAGGCGGGTCGCATGTATTCGGCCGGGGAGGAGCTCTGATGGCTATCGTTCGTCATAAACAACCGCCGCTGCGTCGTCTGATGATGTACGGGGTTGATCATGTGCGGCAGGCGTTTGCTAGTCTCGGGGAGCTGTGGCGCAATCCGCTCGCCTCTCTGATGACGCTTGCGGTGCTTGGCGTCAGCCTGGCACTGCCATCCTGCTTCCACGTGCTGCTGAAAAATGCCGAGGTGGTGGAGGGGAGCTGGCAGAGCAGTTCCCAGATCTCCCTTTACCTGCGCAAGGATCTGCCGGAGCAGAGCATTCTCGATCTGCAACACAGGATCCTGCTCTATCCCGAGGTGGATTCGGTCACCTACCTGAGCCGTGACGATGCGTTGCGGGAGTTTCGCGAGATCTCCGGCTTCGGCGATGCCCTCGATTATCTGGACAGCAACCCGCTGCCGCCTGTGCTGAGCGTCATTCCTGACCCGCGTTGGCAGAACCCTGAAGGGGCCGCCGAGCTGCTCAGCAAGCTCAATAATGAGGTGGGGGTCGAACAGGGCAAGCTGGATCTGCAGTGGCTGACCCGGCTGCAGGGGATCATGAACCTGCTGCGCCACACCATTACCGGTATCGCGGTGCTGCTGCTCTCCGCCGTGTTGCTGATCGTTGGCAATACCTTGCGTCTCAACATCCTCAACCAGCGTTCCGAGATTGAAGTGCTCAAGCTGGTGGGAGCGACCGACTCCTTCATTCATCGCCCCTTCCTCTATACAGGTATCTGGTTCGGAGTGATCGGCGGCATGCTGGCCTGGTGGCTGACCGAAGTGATGGTGATCTGGAGCGAAGGGGTGGTGAAGGAGCTGGCGGGCTTGTATAACAGTAACTTCCGGCTGGTTGGCATGGGGGCGGTAGACGGGATCAATCTGATCTTGCTGGGCGCCCTGCTGGGGCTGATTGCCTCCTGGTTCTCGGTCCATCGCCACATTCGCGACATCGAACCATCCTGATTACTTTGTCATCAAAGTAAATCGCTGGATTTTGAGAGGCGGATCAAGTAAAAGAGGGGCCGTTTCTGGCTTGGCCCCCATAGTCAGAGTATTCTGAATAACAATGATCTTCCGGATCTTCGCTAGATCCAGTGAACCTTCTGATTTATAAGCAGTCTATTAAAGCTGAAGCATTTATACGGGTGTGGCCCCTCTGCCTTGCTCGTCAGACTTGGCAAGCATGTGAAGGTTGCGAGCTCCGCAACAATGGACTTAGCATGCTACTTTTCGGGGGTCCTTCATTGTGACCCCCTTTTTTTGACTGTTCATTCATGATTCATCCTGCAGGCTTAAGATAAGCCGGTCTAAAACTGGGCATGTTCTTTGATACACGCCGCAGAATGGCATCCGGTCAGTAGACAGACCCTCTCAGGGTGTTAGACTGATTCGATTGAAAAGTAAGAGGTAACAGATGGGAACTTCATTGCAGCGCACTATGGCTCTGATTCCGCAAGGTAGTCTGGAAGGCTATATCCAGGCAGTAAACTCTATTCCTGTGCTGAGCGCAGAGGAAGAGCGTGAACTGGCTGAGCGTTTGCAGCAGGATGGCGATCTCGAGGCTGCCCGTCAGCTGGTTATGTCGCACCTGCGCTTTGTCGTTCATGTCGCCAAGAGTTATGCCGGTTACGGCCTGCCTCAGGCCGATCTGGTTCAGGAAGGCAACATCGGCCTGATGAAGGCGGTCAAGCGCTTCGACCCGACGGTCGGCGTGCGTCTGGTCTCCTTTGCCGTGCACTGGATCAAGGCCGAAATCCACGAATATGTCCTGCGCAACTGGCGTATGGTCAAGGTGGCGACCACCAAGGCCCAGCGCAAGCTCTTCTTTAACCTGCGCAAATCCAAAAAACGTCTGGGCTGGCTGAACCACGAAGAGGTTCAGGCCGTGGCGGCCGATCTCGGCGTCTCTGCCGCTGACGTGACCGAAATGGAAGCGCGGATGGCCAACTACGATCAGGCGTTCGATCTGGTGGGTGATGATGAAGAAGAGGGCGGTTTCGCTCCGGTTCACTATCTGGAGGACAAATCCTCCGATCTGGCCGCGACCATCGAGAACGACAACTGGGACGATCACGCGACCCGTCGCCTGAGCTCGGCCCTCGCCACCCTGGATGAGCGCAGCCAGCACATCATCCGCGCCCGCTGGCTCGATGATGACAGCAAGACCACTCTGCAGGAGCTGGCCGATACCTACGGCGTCTCTGCCGAGCGTGTGCGTCAGCTTGAGAAAAACGCACTCAAGAAGCTGAAAGATGCCATGGAAGCCTGATGCTTCCTCTCATAAAAACAGGGCCTGATGGCCCTGTTTTTGTTTCGCAAGGATCTGGTCGGCCTTGCTTTGGTTACCCTTGAGTGTGTTATGTTGCCGCCACTGCCACATTAGGGAGAGCAGAAGTGAAACTGTTGAACGACCTGTTTACCAACAACCGTGAGTGGGCCGAACGGATCAAAGCCGAAGATCCCAATTTCTTTGCCACTCTTTCTGCCCAGCAGGCCCCCGAATACCTCTGGATCGGTTGTTCCGACAGCCGGGTTCCCGCCAACCAGCTGATGGGCTTGCTGCCGGGGGATGTCTTCGTCCACCGCAACGTCGCCAATCTGGTGGTACATACCGATTTCAACTGCCTCTCCGTGTTGCAATACGCGGTAGAAGTGCTCAAGGTGAAGCACATCATCGTCTGCGGTCACTACGGTTGCGGTGGCGTCAAGGCCGCGATGCAGAACCAGGAGCTGGGGCTCATCGACAACTGGCTGCGCAACATCAAGGATGTCTACTTCAAATATGGTGAAGAGCTCGAGGCCATCGAGGATGAGCATGAGCGCTTCGACTACCTGTGCGAGCTGAACGTGGCCGAGCAGGTCGCCAACGTCTGCCATACCACCATTATCCAGAACGCCTGGCGCAAGGGGCAGGAGCTGGCGGTGCATGGCTGGATCTACGGGATCAAGGATGGCTTGCTGCATGATCTCGATCTCTGCATCAGCGGCCCGGATCAGATCCCCGATGTCTATCGCGCCTGGCCGGACATGCGTCCGCCCCACCGTCGGCGCTAGGGAGCTTCATGGTGGCGCCAGCCCTCTATCTGCAGATCAAACAGCATATTCTGGACGGGATCCGCGAACGCCACTATCAGGCGGGGGACAGGATCCCGACCGAAGCTGCCCTGTGCGAGCAGTTCACCGTGAGCCGGATGACGGTCAACCGGGCGCTGCGGGAGCTGGTGGCTGAAGGTTGGCTGGTGCGTACCGCCGGTTCCGGCAGCTTCGTGGCGGACCGGCGTACCGAGTCGCCGTTGCTGGCTATTCGCAATATTGCCGACGAGATCGCCGAGCGTGGCAGCGAGTACAGCGCCCGGGTGATTCGGCTACAGCGACTGGCTGCCGACGAGAAGGTGGCGGTACAACTGGGGCTGCGGGTTGGCGCCCCCATCTTTCACAGTCTGATCGTCCATCAGGCCGATGGGGAGCCGTTGCAATTGGAGGAACGCTTCGTCGATGCCGGGCGCCTGCCAGGCTATGGCGAGCAGGATTTTACCCAACAGACCCCCAACCGCTATCTGATGGATGTCTGCCCCCTCTCCGAGATGGAGCACGTGGTGGAAGCCGTGTTGCCCAGCGCCGGTGAGGCGGGATTGTTGCAGATCCGCGTAGATTCCCCCTGCCTGTTGTTGCACCGGCGTACCTGGTCTGAGGGGCATCTGGTCTCCTATGCCCGTTTGCTCTCCCCCGGTTCCCGCTACAAGCTCAGCTCCAAGACTCAGCTGGAGTGAATGTCTATACAAATCGATTTTTGCAAAGCCCACCTCCTGGTGGGCTTTTTTGTGCTTAAACTCTAATTTTGATGCTGTTATCAGGATGTGAACGCCGCTCTTTCTTTTGTCATAGAGATCGACTATAAGAATATGTATATACATTTGAGGTCGCTATGAACAAGGAACTGTTGAACTGCGAGCGGGTCTGGCTCAACGTGACGCCCGCTACCCTGAATGATGAGCTGGCCGACTACGGCCTGCTGCCGCTCCACGCCATCGGCGTGAAGGATGGCAAGATCCACGCGCTGGTGCCGATGGCCGAACTGAAGGGGTCGTATCCCGCTCACTGGCAGGATATGCGGGGCAAGCTGGTCACCCCCGGCCTTATCGATTGTCACACTCATCTGGTCTTCGCCGGCAGCCGTGCCGAAGAGTTCGAGCTGCGTCAGCAGGGGGTGCCCTATGCCGAGATCGCCCGTCGGGGCGGTGGCATCATTAGCACGGTGCGTGCCACCCGTGCCGCCAGCGAAGAGCAACTGTTCGAGCTGGCGTTGCCGAGGGTGAAATCCCTGATCCGCGAGGGTGTCACCACTGTGGAGATCAAGTCCGGCTACGGCCTGACGCTGGATGATGAACTCAAAATGCTGCGGGTGGCCCGCCGACTGGGAGAGGTGCTGCCGGTCCGGGTCAAGACCACTCTGCTGGCGGCCCATGCGGTGCCGCCGGAGTATCGCGATGATCCCGACAGCTGGGTCGAGACCATCTGTCAGGAGATCATCCCGGCCGCCGCCGAGGCGGGTCTGGCCGATGCGGTAGATGTCTTCTGCGAGCACATCGGCTTTTCGCTGGCCCAGACCGAGCAGGTCTATCTGGCGGCGGATCAATACGGCCTGCCGGTGAAGGGGCATATGGATCAGCTCTCCAATCTCGGTGGCAGCATGCTCGCTGCCAACTTTGGCGCCCTCTCGGTGGACCATCTGGAGTATCTGGATCCGGAAGGGATCCTGGCGCTGGCCCACCGTGGCGTGGTCGCCACCCTGCTGCCCACCGCCTTCTACTTCCTCAAAGAGACCAAGCTGCCGCCGGTTGCCACCCTGCGCAAGGCGGGGGTGGCGATGGCGGTCTCCTCCGACATCAACCCGGGCACAGCCCCCATCGTCTCGCTGCGGATGGCGATGAACATGGCCTGCACCCTGTTTGGTCTGACTCCTGTGGAGACGATGGTCGGGGTGACCCGCCACGCCGCCAAAGCGCTTGGCGAGCAGGAGCGCCTTGGCCAGCTTAGGGTGGGGATGGCGGCCGATTTCCTGATCTGGCACTGCGCCCATCCGGCCGAGTTGAGCTACATGGTCGGCGTCGATCAGCTGGCAGGCCGCATCTTCAACGGTGAGGAGACCCTCCATGGATAAGTTCAACCCGGTCGACATGTCGCTCTGGCAGGGACGACAGGATCCGGAAGATGGTGAGTTGGCCCTGCGCTGGCACGACAAGGTGCAGCCCTGGCAAGCCGACAGCGAGCCCGGCGTGGTGCTGCTTGGTTTTGCCTGCGATGAAGGGGTGCGCCGCAACAAGGGGCGTGTCGGTGCCGCCGGAGCGCCGCTGGCGGTGCGCAAGCTGCTGGCCAATACCGCCTGGCACCTGAATCGACCCGTCTATGATGGCGGGGATGTGAGCTGTACCGATGGGGATCTCGATGCCGCCCACGGCCGTCTGGCCGAGCGGGTCGCTGCTGCGCTCGAACTGGGCCACTTCCCGCTGGTGCTGGGGGGCGGTCACGAGGTGGCCTTCGGCAGTTGGAGCGGCCTCAACCGTCATCTTGGTGGCGAGGGTCGGGTCGGGATCATCAATTTCGACGCCCACTTCGACCTGCGCATGAAGCAGGAGCTGGCGAGCTCCGGCACCCCCTTCTTCCAGATTGCCGAGCAGTGCGCCGCTCAGGGTACGCCGTTTCACTACGCCTGCCTCGGGGTAGCCGAGACTGCCAATACCCAAGCCCTGTTTGCCCGTGCCAAGGCGCTGGGTGTGTGGCATGTGCTGGATGAGGCGATGACCCAGATCGGGTTGCCAGCCTTGCTAAGCGGGCTGGACGCCTTTATCGCCGATTGTGATCACCTCTATCTGACCATCGATCTCGACGTGCTGCCCGGCAACCTGATGCCGGGAGTGAGTGCCCCCGCCGCTCGCGGCGTGGAGCTGGCGGTGATCGAACCGCTGATCGCCCATATCCGGGCCAGCGGCAAGCTCAGGCTTGCCGATCTGGCCGAGTACAACCCGACGCTGGATCAGGATAACCGCAGTGCCCGCGTGGCCGCGCGGCTGGTTCATCTGTTGACCCGTTAACCCTTTGGCCGCCCGTCGCCGAAGGCACCCTATTGATACAACAAGGAGTGTGTATGTCTGTGCAACAGCAGGATCCCCGTCATGATCCTAACCGCGTGATCCGTGCCCCGCGCGGCACCGAATTGACCGCCAAGAGCTGGCTCACCGAAGCGCCGCTGCGGATGCTGATGAACAACCTGGATCCTGAGGTGGCCGAGCATCCCCAGTCGCTGGTGGTCTATGGCGGCATCGGTCGCGCCGCCCGCAACTGGGCCTGCTTTGACAAGATCGTTGAGGTGCTGACCCGGCTCGAGGAGGATCAGACCCTGCTGGTGCAATCCGGCAAGCCGGTCGGGGTGTTCCAGACCCACAAGGATGCGCCGCGGGTGCTGATCGCCAACTCCAATCTGGTGCCGCACTGGGCCAACTGGGAGCACTTCAACGAGCTCGATAAGAAGGGCTTGATGATGTACGGCCAGATGACTGCGGGTTCGTGGATCTACATCGGCACCCAGGGGATCGTGCAGGGCACCTACGAGACCTTCTTCGCGGTGGCCAACCAGCACTTCAACGGCTCGCCTGCGGGCCGCTGGATCCTGACCGGTGGTCTTGGCGGCATGGGCGGTGCCCAGCCGCTGGCTGCGACCATGGCCGGTTTCTCGATGATCGCCGTGGAGTGCGACGAGACCCGCATCGATTTTCGTCTGCGCACCCGTTATGTGGACAAGAAGGCTCACACTCTGGATGAGGCGCTGGCCATGATCGAAGAGGCCAAACAGAGCGGCAGCGCCGTCTCCGTCGGTCTGCTCGGCAACGCCGCCGACGTGTTCGCCGAGCTGGTTGCTCGTGGCATCACCCCTGACGTGGTGACCGACCAGACCTCCGCCCACGACCCGGTGCACGGCTACCTGCCGCAGGGCTGGAGCGTTGCCAAGTGGCGCGAGCTGCAACAGAGTGCCCCGCAGGAGGTGAATCTGGCCGCTCGTCGTTCCATGGCCCGTCAGGTGGAGGCGATGCTGACCCTGCAAGAGCGCGGCGCGGCGACTCTGGATTACGGCAACAACATCCGTCAGATGGCGCTTGAGGAGGGGGTGAAAAACGCCTTCGACTTCCCCGGCTTCGTCCCCGCCTACATTCGCCCGCTGTTCTGCGAGGGGATTGGCCCGTTCCGCTGGGTTGCCCTTTCCGGCGATCCGGAAGATATCTACAAGACCGATCAGAAGGTGAAAGAGCTGATCCCCGATGATCCTCACCTGCACAACTGGCTCGACATGGCCCGCGAGCGCATCGCGTTTCAGGGGCTGCCGGCGCGGATCTGCTGGGTCGGGGTCAAGGATCGGGTACGCCTCGGTCTGGCCTTCAACGAGATGGTGAAAAACGGCGAGCTGAAAGCCCCCATCGTCATCGGCCGCGACCATCTGGATTCCGGCTCGGTGGCGAGCCCGAACCGCGAGACCGAGTCGATGATGGATGGCTCCGATGCCGTCTCCGACTGGCCGCTGCTCAACGCCCTGCTCAACACCGCTGGTGGCGCGACCTGGGTTTCCCTGCACCACGGCGGCGGGGTCGGCATGGGCTTCTCCCAGCACTCCGGCGTGGTGATCGTCTGTGATGGCTCCGATGACGCGGCTCGCCGCATCGGTCGGGTGCTGCGCAACGACCCGGCCACCGGGGTTATGCGTCACGCCGATGCGGGCTACGAGATTGCCATCAACTGTGCCCACGAGGCGAAACTGGACCTGCCGATGATTGACGGCGTCAACGGTGTCAAAGGAAAGGTGTAACACCATGTTTGAATTGACTATTACCCCGGGCGAGCTGGATCTTGCCACCCTGCGCCGCGTCAGTCGCGAGCCGGTACATGTTTCACTGGATCCGGCCGCGTTGCCGGCGATCCACGCCTCCGCTGCGGTGGTTACCAAGGTGATCGAGCAGAACCGGGTGGTGTATGGCATCAACACCGGTTTTGGTTTGCTGGCCAACACCCGCATTCCGGTGGAGCAGCTGGACGAGCTGCAGCGCTCCATCGTGCTTTCCCACGCGGCAGGGATTGGCGAGTACATGGATGACGCCACCGTGCGGCTGATGATGGTGCTCAAACTCAACTCGCTGGCGCGGGGCTTCTCCGGCATCCGCTTGACTGTGCTGGAGGCCCTGATGACCCTCATCAACGCCGAAGTCTATCCGGTAGTACCGAAGAAGGGCTCCGTCGGCGCCTCCGGCGATCTGGCGCCGCTTGCTCATATGAGCTGCCTGCTGATCGGGGAGGGCAAGGCCCGTCACAAGGGCGAGCTGATCGACGCCGCCACGGCGCTGAAAATTGCCGGGCTCGAGCCTATCGCGCTGGCACCCAAAGAAGGATTGGCGCTGCTAAACGGCACCCAGGCGAGCACCGCCTTCGCGCTGGAAGGCTTGTTCCACGCCGAGGATCTCTACGCAGGTGCCATCACCATAGGTGCCATGAGTGTGGAGGCTGCGCTCGGCAGCCGTCGGCCGTTTGATGCTCGCATCCACGCGGTGCGCGGTCAGCGTGGCCAGATCGATGCGGCCGCCTGCTATCGCCACCTGCTGGTGGATGGCAGCGAGATCGGCATGTCCCATCACAACTGCGAGAAGGTGCAAGATCCCTACTCATTGCGCTGCCAGCCACAGGTGATGGGGGCTTGCCTGACCCAGATCCGCCAGGCAGCCGAGGTGCTGGTGTGCGAGGCCAACGCGGTCTCCGACAACCCGCTGGTGTTTGCCGAGGATGAAGACATCCTCTCCGGCGGCAACTTCCACGCAGAACCTGTTGCCTTCGCCGCCGATAATCTGGCGCTGGCCATCGCCGAAATCGGCTCACTTTCAGAGCGGCGTATGGCTCTGCTGATCGACTCTCGGATGTCCGGTCTGCCGGCGTTTCTGGTCAATAACGGCGGGGTGAATTCGGGCTTTATGATCGCTCAGGTCACCTCGGCTGCGCTGGCCTCCGAGAACAAGACCCTGGCCCATCCCGCCTCGGTGGACAGCCTGCCTACGTCGGCCAATCAGGAGGATCACGTCTCCATGGCGACCTTCGCTGGCCGCCGGCTTGCCGATATGGCCGAGAACACCCGTGGCATTCTGGCGGTCGAACTGCTGGCGGCGGCACAGGGGCTCGATTTCCGCGCGCCGCTGCGCAGTACCGAGCTGATCGAGCTGGCCAAGGGGCGACTGCGGGCAGAGGTGAGCTTCTACGACAAAGACAGGTACTTCGCGCCGGATATCGAAGCGGCTGCCGCCCTGCTGGGCCGTGCCAGCTACAACGACCTGATCCCGGCCGGGGTGCTGCCCAGCCTGTGAACCTGAGCACCCTTCTCCCCTGGCGGGAAAAGGGTTGGGGATGAGGGGGAAGCCGCTTCACTGGCGCCGGTGAGGTCCGGGAGCCGATAACAAAAGACCGCCCATCGGGCGGTCTTTGCGTCTCTGACGTTGGTTGAACGCGGTTATTCGTGCTCGAACATCAGGAACAGATAGACCACAAACAACACCAGATGGGTCGCACCATGGAGCACATTGGTGCGGCCGCTGCTGAAGGTTACTTTACAGACCATCAAGGTCGTGACCAGCAGCACCATATCGGCAGGGGAGAGGCCGAGGCGCACCTCCTGATCCAGCATGGAGCCGATAAAGAGCACGGCAGGCACGGTGAGGGCGATGGTGGCCAGCACAGAGCCGAAGTAGAGGTTCATTGCCCGCTGCAGCTGGTTGTTGAAGGCGGCCTTGATGGCGCCGACTGCTTCGGGGGCCAGCACGATGCAGGCCACGATAAAGCCGCCCAGTGCGGCGGGCGCGTCCATGACATGCACCCCGTAGTTGATGGGGATGGCCAGGGTCTTGGCCAGCAGGATTACCACCAGCAGGTAGGCGAGCAGCAGGATGGTGTGATAGACGTTGCTCTGCAGCGGGCCGTGGTGCTCCTCGTAATCCTCGTGATCGCTGTCGACGAAGAAGTGGCTGTGGCTGCGGGTCTGGATGAGCAGAAAGACCCCGTAGAGCAGGATCGAGATGATGATCAACATCCACGACATGGCGCGCGACATACTGCCGATTGCGCCACCCTCCGTGAAGTTGGGCAGCACCAGACAGAGCAGGGTCAGCGGGATGATGGCCACCAGATAGGATTTCACTCCGTCCAGATTGAAGCTCTGGGTGTGGTAGCGCCAGCCGCCAAACAGCAGGGTGAAGCCCACCAGACCGGTACTCACCAGCATCACTACCGCAAACATGGTATCGCGGGCCATGGTGGGGTTGGGCTCGCCGGTCAGCATCACCGAGGAGATCATCACCACCTCCAGCGAGATGACCGAGAGGGTGAGGATCAGGGTGCCGAAGGGCTCGCCCAGCTTGATGGCGAGGGCATCGGAGTGGCGCACCACCGAGAAGATGGCCCAGGTGACGATGGCCAGTAGTGCCGCCGATACCGGAAGATAGATCCCGAGCGGAGTTGTCTCTGTCAGCAGGTCGCTGCCGAGCGTCTTGAAAAAGAGCAGGGTCAGCAGGCCGACGGGCAGGGCAATCTCTTGCCGGATAACTGTCTTCATAGGCAATGGTTCTCTGTTGGGGGTCTGGACGACCGGGCGACATAAACAGGTTGCGCAGTTATCGATTGCACGATAACCGGCTCCTTATGATAAAGGCTGTTATCCCCGTCAGGGCAGATCATTTTGTTGCTGAATGTAAATAAGGGGGGGGGAAGGAGGCGGTTCGATTTCACGACGGAACCGGTGTGTGGTCTGCAGGGGGCTGTACCCGCCTGATGGCCGGGCTGGGCTATCAGCACAGCCAGCACCGGCTTGGGGATATCGATCAGCTTGCCAAGTTGTGTCGCGGTCAGATCCTGTAATGTCTGCGTCAGCTGGCCTTGCGGTATTGCTGTTGCCACTCCCGTTGCCAGAGAGACAGCATCTTCAGTGGCATGGGCTTGCCGAAGAAGTAGCCCTGTATTAGATAGACGCCGTGCTGGCTCAGATAGTCGACCTGGAGCTGACTCTCGACCCCTTCGGCGATCATCTCCATGCCCGATTCCCGACCAAAGACGATGATGGCGTCCAGTACGCTGCGCTTGAGGTCGTTGGTGCCGATGGTATCGACGAACATCTTGTCGATCTTGATCTGACGGATCCCCAGGCTCTGCAGGTAGGCAAAGCCACCGTAGCCGGTACCGAAATCATCCAGCTTGAAGTGATAACCCATCTGCTGCAGCAATGAGATCTCCTCGGTGGCCGCCTTGATGTCGAGGATCGGCTTGCGCTCGGTCAACTCGAAGGTGAGTTGGGCGGGGGAGGGGTTGTGGTTGTGATGGAGCAGGTTGCGCAGCAAGGGGTGCTCGATATGGGCTGCCACCAGATTGACGCTGACCCACTGCTCCGGCGCCAGCAGTGGCAGGTCGCTGATCACTTGCTCCAGTAACTGCTCGGTCATCGGCAGGATCAGCCCCTGCTCCTCTGCGTACTCGATAAAGGAGCCGGGCGGAATCAATTCATTGCCTCGTTGCCAGCGCAGCAGGGCCTCAAAGCCGACCACCTGTCGAGTTTGGCTGTTCACCACAGGCTGGTAAAAAGGCACAAATTCCCGCTTGGCCAACCCCGTTTGCAGCATCCCCTTCAGGGATCGCCGGTAGCTGCGCAGCAGCCAGTAGACGCTGGCAAACAGGAGCCCCAGCACGGCGCCGACCCATTTCCCATACTGATGGGTCAGTTGGGCAGCATACTTTTCCAGCTCAGTGCCTGCCCACAGGGTTTGTACAATGCCTGTGAATGGTTGTGTAAAGGTCAGGCTGTGACTGCTGCTCTCGGATTTGATGGCACTATTGCCACGGGGGAACACAACGGCTTGTACGTCACGCTGATCCTGGCGAAATTCAATGTAAAAGCAGTAGGCACAGGGGGTCATTAACCAGGTATTACTCCAGTTATTGAGCACCCAATATACGGTGTTATTACCGACCCGGTAATAAGCCACCATCTCTTGTTCTGTATTGAATCTTGCTGCTGTGGCAACCAGTCCTGTTTGCTTTTCCTTTAGCTCGGAAAGCGGTTTATCAAGGTTTAGCGGGATATCCGGACCCAAGCTTGAGCAACCACCGCCAGAGCCTAGTTTGATGCCCTGAACCCGGATATGGCTGTTATAAAAGCGATAATTGCGAAGCAGCGCCATATCTTGAGGGCCGCAATCGAACGTAAATCCGGCGAGTTGAGCCGTGATACTATCGGTCAGCTCTTTGCTGCGAGCGCTCATCGCGGCTTCAATTTCCCACTTCTTCTGTTCCAGCAAATAGCGTGAAAGCGGGGTGGCCAACAAGGGTGCCAATACCTGACTCAATACGATAGGCGCGCCAAGCAGCAATAGCGTCACCCAGAAAGAGGGCGTCTTGAATATTTTCAGCATAAACCACCATCGTGGTAATCGGATGCAAATGGGCTGAGCCATCATAGAGCATTAGTGCAATCAATTTGAGTCCGACTTGTCATACTTGTTGATTGATTTTTTAACTACATGATTTTAAATGTTTTTATTATTAACTTTGGCTAGATTCAATCGCTGACCTGTCATAAATGACAATTGCCCAGCTTATCCGAACTGCATTAGAGTAGCCCTGCGGTTTGACTCACCGTGTGTTCAATACTCCTGTATCTGTTTTTTGTCAGTAGCACAGAGTGTTAGTTTTGATATGAGTGTTCCTTTTGGTCCCCTTTGAGGGACCATTTTTCTGTCTGTCATCCCGCCCTTTCCCGCGTCTGTAGCCCGTCATCCTTGGTGTTCTCCCTCTGCTTTGGGTTATGCTTGCCCGCTTAAATTGCAGAAGCGGGATCTTCATCCATAGCTGTGGCCCGATCGCCGCTGCTACCATGAGGCGACATGGATGATGCCGGGCATACGGAAAGGCGCATGAAACTCACTACACAGCTTGTCTCATTTATCACCCTTTGCGTGATCGCAGCCATGGCGACCGTGCTGATTGGCGGGGTGTTCAGCTTTCGCGAGCTGGGCATGGAGTTGCAGCAAAAGAAGGTCGATGCGCTGGTCGAAGTGATCGACAAGCAGCTCGATGTTGCTCACGACATGGAAGATATGAGCCACTGGCTGCCTACCCTGCTGCGGGCTGCCCATGTGGTAGAGCTGGAGGTGCGCCAGAATAACCAGCGGGTCTACTGGTTCCGCGATGTGCGCAATCCGGTCGACGAACAGCTGCTGGTGCCATACAGCCACCCGCTGCCCCATCAGGCCGGCATGCAGGCCAACTTCAAACTGGAGCGCCCCTTCAAGGAGGCGGAATACTCCATCAAGGCGATGTCCGGCATCTCGCTGGGCATTTTTATCGTGGTGTTCGGTCTCTGGTACTCCATCCGCTGGCTACGCCAGCAGCTGCGCGGGGCCGAGCTGCTGGGCATTCGCGCCCAGCTGATCCTCGATGACAAACTCTCCAAACTGAGTCATGACCCCGCCGAAGAGTGGCCGGTGGCCGCCAGTCAGGCCCTCGATCATCTGCTCGCCGAGCTGGCGGATGCCCGCAAGGAGCGCAGCCGCTTCGACAACTTCATTCGCAGCAACGCCTTCGTCGACAAGATGACCGGCATCGGTAACCGGCTGTTTTTCGACAACCGGCTGGAGAGCGCCATCATGGAGGCGAGCGTGATGAGCGGCGGCGTGCTGCTGATCGATCTCGCCTGTCTGGAGGAGCTGGAGGCCGATCAGTTCGAGTTGTTGGGGCACGATTTGATGATGGAGGCGAGCGCCACCATAGGTGCCTTCGTGCGCAAGCATAACGGCGCCCTGCAGGCCCGCTACGCCGGTCAGGTCTTTGCGGTGTTGCTGCCCAATATGTCCGAGAGCGAGATGGTGGATAGCGCCAGCCAGCTGCTCAAGAGCCTGCAACGGCTGCACTGGCCGCAGGAGATCAATCCCGACACGGCGGTCTATCTTGGCGCCGTCTGTTATCAGGCAGAAGATAGCCTGCTCAAGGTGCAAGAGGAGGCGGAGCTGGCCCTCAAGAGCGCCCGGCTGCAGGGGCACAACGGCTGGTTCCTCTACGAGAAGCAGCTGGATGAGGAGCAGAGCAGCAAGGGGACAGTACGCTGGCGAACCCTGATCAGCCGCCGTCTCGAAGAGCACGGCATCGAATTTTATACCCAGCCGATCCAGCAGGATCGGGGGCAGGTGGTGCTGCAGCAGGAGTTGCTCACCTATCTGCACGACGAGCAGGGGCGTGCCCTGCAGGCGGGTATTTTCATGCCGATGGCGGAGAAGGTGGGCTTGTTGCTGCAACTGGATCGGTTGGTGGCGGAGCAGACCCTCACCCTGCTGCGCCAGCGCTCCGAGCAGAGCTGCCCCATCAGCCTGACCCTCAGTGCCCAGAGCCTGCTTAACCGCGAGTTCCAGCGCTGGCTCTTCTTCGCCCTGTTCCAGCTGCCGCGCAGCACCAACGAGCGGCTGATCCTGCAACTCTCCGAATCCCAGGTGACCCGTCACTTCGAGGCACTCAAGCGGCCGCTGCGTTCCCTGCGGATGCTCGGCTGTCAGCTGGCCATCGATCATGCCGGTCAGGATGTGGTGAGCACCCAGTACATCAAGGAGTTCGAGATTAACTTCCTCAAGCTGCACCCCAGCCTGGTGCGGGAGATCCACGCCCGTCAGGTCAACCAGATGGCGGTCCGCAGTCTGGTAGGCGGCTGCGCCAATACCCGCACCCGGGTGCTGGCGGTGGGGGTGGAGAGTGGCGACGAGTGGAAGATGCTGCGCCACCTCGGGGTGCATGCCGGGCAGGGGCCCTGGTTTGCCGAACCCCAGCGGCTGGTGCCGGAACAGGCTGGCGCGTGAGATAAACAACAGAGGGTCGCCTTGGGGCGACCCTCTGTTGTTTGCGGTTGCCGTCAGGTGGGGCTCACAGCCGCCCCTGCTCCCGCAGTCCGGCCAGCCCCTGCATGCCGCCGGTGTGGATAAAGACGATCTTGCTGCCGGGGGCGATGCGGCCCGCCGCCAGCTCGCGAAACAGCCCCCACATCGCCTTGCCACTGTAGATGGGCTCCAGCGGCAGGCCGGTGTCGGCGCTGAAATCCTGTACCCACTGCCAGAGGGCCGGGCTGAATTTGGCGTAGCCACCGTCGTGGTGCTCGAGCGCGATGCGCCAACCGGGAATGCTGGCGGCTGCGGGGTGGAGGCGGCACACCTCGTCAGCGATAAAGCCGCCCCCTTTCAGTACCGCAATGGCGAGGATCTGCTCCCGATCCCGTTTGCCAGCGATCAGGCCCGCCAGAGTGCCGCCGCTGGCGCAGGGCAGTACCCAGAGATCCGGCGAGAAGGGCACTTCGCCGACCAGTTCTGCCACGCCGGGGATGGCCAGCGGGCTACTGCCCCCTTCCGGCACGATCAGGGTATCGGGTGCATCGAATTGGGCCAGCCAGTCGGGATCCTGCCGTCGCCGGTAACTCTGGCGGTCGACAAAAACGAGATCCATGCCCCAGCGCCGGGCATCCCGTAGGGTAGAGTTACTGACGGCGTCATACTCGCCCCGTATGATACCGGTAGTACGAAGACCAGATTGGCACCCCGCAGCCGCCAGCGCGTGGATATGATTGGAGTAGGCGCCGCCAAACGAGAGCAGGTGCCGTTTGCCATGCTCTTTGGCATGCAGCAGGTGGTACTTGAGTTTGCGCCACTTGTTGCCGGAGATGGCCGGATGGATCAGGTCATCCCGCTTGCACCACAGCTCGACGCCATAGCGGGTCAGCAACGGATGGTGGAGGCGTTGCAGGGGGAAGGGAGGGTGGCTTGACCCTCTGACTCGGCGGAAAGGCTGGCTTGCAATGGTGAGTCCGTCTTTTATATGGAGGCTAATCTGCTGTTTATGTTAATATTTCATACATTTAATCAATATTGATGGGCGGGCTTACATGAAACAACTGTTCAGACGGTCGACGCCAAGCCGCCAGGTCGGGCTCTTGCTGGCCAATGACAGGATCATGCTGGCTGCGGTGGGCAATCCCCCCGTCTTCGCGACGCGCACCATCAACGGCCCACAGGAGTGGGCTGTGGCCATGAACGAGTTGTTCAGCCGTCATGGGCTGGCCAAGTCTACGGTGCGGGTGGCCCTCGCCGCCAGCCTTTATCAACAGATCCAGATCGACAAGCCTGCCGTGCCTGACGCCGAAATGGCGGGGGCGCTCCCCTGGGCCATCAAGGACTATGTCAGCGAACCCGTGCTGCAACTGGCGATGGATTATGTGGACTTGCCCACTCCGCCTGCCGGTCGTCCGCGCATCAATGTGATCTGCCTGCCCAAGAGCCGGGTGCAACAGCTGGCCGATGCCATCAACGGCATCGCCACCCTGCAATCCATCATCAGCGACGAATTGGCGCTCACCTCTCTCTATGACGCGGATGAGACGGTGCGCATGCTGCTGTGGCAGCCCAAGGGGCAGGATCTGCAACTGCTGGTCTTCCATCAGGGCGGCCTCTGCTTCTCCCGCCAGTTGCGCGGTTTTACCAGCCTGACTGGCGAACATGAGCCGGACAGCATGCTGCTCGATTCACTGGCGCTGGAGATCCAGCGCTCCCTCGACTATCTGGCGGGCCAGCTGAAATTGCCCGAGCTGGGGCAGATGCAGTTTGCCGTCGCCTCGCCATTTATCGGTACCCTGGTGCGCCACATGGAGCAGACCTTTGGTTTCGCTGTTTCCGCCATGGCCAATAAAGCGGTGCTGGCCGGCGTCGAATACCTCTCGGCCTATGCCGCCGCCATCGGGGAGGATGCGTGATGAAACGTCAGATAAACCTCTATGGCGCCGAGTTTCGCCCCAAGCGGCAGTGGGCCAGCCTCAATCAGATGGCGCTGGTATGGGGCTTTGCGCTGCTGCTGATCCTGTTGACGGGTGTCGGTTACAGCTGGCAGCAGCAGCAGGTCAGCCGGGCCCTGGCGCAGCGCTCTGCCGAGCTGGAGCTCAAGCGCAGCGAGGCGCAGCGGCTCGATGCCGAGCTGGCGCGCCATCAGGCGGATCCCCGGCTGCAACAGCAACTGGTCAACAAGCAGGATGAGCTGACGGCCAAGCAGGGGCTGATGCGCCAATTGGGCAGCCTGACCCTGCAAAAATCCCAGGGCTATGCCAGCGTGATGGCGGATCTCTCCCGCATTCGCAACAGCAACCTCTCGTTGCAGCGCATCGAGATCAACGAAGGGCGGATCAACCTCTCCGGCTTTGCTGGACGCAGTCAGGATGTGCCGGCCTGGGTCAACCGCTTCAAGCAGACCCCGAGTCTGGTGGGCAAGGAGTTTGGTGAACTGACCCTCGGCCGTGACAAGGAGGGGCGTCTGACCTTCCAGTTGAGCGGCATTGCGCGGGAGAAACCCTGATGAACCTGAAAGCACAATGGCAGGCATGGAGCCAGCGTATCGCCGTGTTGAGCCAGCGGGAGCGGGTGTTGATCCTGCTGACCGGCCTGGTACTGCTGGGCGCGGCCGGCATTTACGGCTGGCTCGATGGCGCCGATACCCGTCTGCAGCAGGACCGTATGGCCCTGAGCGCCGCCGAGCGCGACCTCGAGATCATGGAGCTGGAAAACCTCGGCAAACAGGCCCGGCTCAAGCGGGATCCCAATCAGGGAGTTCGCGACCAGCTGGCACAGGTCGAGGCGGATCTGGCCCGGATCGACGATGAGCTCAAGGCCCAGACCGTCGATCTGATCCCGGCGCACGAGATGCCGCTGGTGCTGGAGGCGCTGCTCTCCCGCTCCGCCAACCTTCACATGCTGGCCCTCAGTTCGCTGGAGCCGACCCCGCTGATGGCGGGAGAGCAGAAGGTCAATCTCTACAAGCATGGTATCCGGCTTCAGCTTGAAGGCGGCTATTTCGATGTGTATCAATATCTTAAAGCGCTGGAAGCCTTGCCGCGCCACTTTTACTGGAAGCAGTTCGATTATCAGGTCAAAGCCTATCCCGGCGCGGTGGTGGAGATGGAGATCTACACCCTGAGTACCAGCAAGGAGTTTATCCGTGGCTAGAGTATTTGCGTTGTGCTGTTGCCTGTTCAGCTTGCTGGTACAGGCACAGCAGGTCGAGGTATTGCAGGATCCCACCGCGCCGCTGGCGGATGTGGCGGTTGGCGCCCGTGCGACCGGCGAGAGCAGCGCCGGTTTGCCGAAGCTGCAGAGTGTCGTGTTGGGTAATGGCCCGGCACTGGCGGTACTCAATGGCAAGAGTTATCGGGTCGGGCAACAGGTGGACGGCTATACGCTGGTGGCCATCAATGCCGATGCTGTGGTGCTGGAAAAGGCGGGAAAACGCCATGCGGTAACACTGTTTGCCAGCAAGATCCGGGTTTGAGTCGTGCTTGCCTCTCGAGAGGTGAATCGGCTTTATCGAGTTTAATTGCAAGTCAGGGTGCCCTAATTACATGAAAAAACACCGTCTCTGTCTGATCTCCGTGGCCATGATGGCTGCAGGCTGTACCACGTATCAGCACCCCGAGCCGACCCAGGCCAAGGATGCTCTCAAACAGGCCATGAACGAACAGCAGAAACAGGCTGCCCCTCTGACCGCTTTGCCCAAATCGGTGCAAAGTGAATTGCTGCAGTTGAACCGGCCGCAGATGCCGGTCGGCATGCCGGAGAAGCGGCTGCGTATCGCGGCTCACGACGTGGAGGCTGTGGAGTTTTTCGGTTCCCTGTTCAAGGGCTCCCGCTACAGCGTGGCGGTTCACCCCGGGGTGGCCGGGCTGGTCTCCGTCGAGCTCAAGGATGTGACTCTGCCGGAGGTGCTGGCGGTGGTTGGCGACATGTATGGCTTCGACGTGCAGCGCAAGGGCAATGTCTTCCATATCTATCCGGCGGGTCTGCGCACCGAGACCATCCCGGTCAACTATCTGATGATGTCCCGTCGTGGCCTCTCCCGCACCTCGGTCAGTACCGGCGGGGTGACGGCCAATGACAGCAACAACGACAGCAACGGCAGCTTCGACAACTCGTCCAACAACAGCACCAATAACTCTTCCAGCAACAACTCGAACGGTGACAGCAGTAACGGCACCCGTATCGAGACCGATACCAACAGCGACTATTGGACCGATCTGCGTGACTCTCTGCAGACTCTGATTGGCTCTGGCGATGGACGCGCCGTGATCACCAGCCCGCAGGCAGGTCTGGTCACCATCCGCGCCTACCCGAAAGAGCTCAAGGCAGTGCGTGAATTCCTGAATCAATCCGATAGTCACCTCAAGCGGCAGGTGGTGCTGGAGGCGCGGATCATCGAAGTTGCCCTCAACGAAGGGTATGAGCAGGGGGTGGACTGGAGCGGTCTCTCCGCCAGCTGGGATGGCAACAAGGGGATTACCGGTGGCGGTTCACTGGCCAATACCCAGTTACCCACCACCCCTAATCAGATCTTCACTGCACTGGGTGGCGGCGCCGGTTTCAAGATCTCTGACGGCAACTTCAATGTGGCGGTCAACCTGCTCAAGACCCAGGGCGATGTGAATACCCTCTCCAGCCCCCGTGTCACCGCGACCAACAACCAGAAGGCGGTGATCAAGGTGGGGACGGACGAATATTTTGTCACCAATGCATCGACAACAACCGTGAGCACGACGAGCGGTGACCGAACAACTCCCAATGTAGAGTTGACCCCTTTCTTCTCAGGTATCTCTTTGGATGTAACACCACAGATCGATGAAGAGGGGAAGGTGCTGCTGCATATCCATCCCTCCGTTATCGATACTGAAGAGCAAACCAAGACCATAAAGGTGACAGACAGCGATACGCTGGTGTTGCCGTTGGCGAAAAGCTCCATTCGAGAGTCCGATACCGTAGTGCAGGCCAATAACGGTGACATCATCGTTATCGGCGGCCTGATGAAGACCGACAAGCAGGAGATCGTCAGCAAGGTACCGCTGCTGGGGGATATTCCCTGGGTGGGTGAAGCCTTTACCAACCGCCGCGAGAGCACCAAGAAGGTGGAGCTGGTGATCATGCTCAAACCGACCGTGGTGGAGAAAGATACCTGGCAAAACGAGCTGCAACGCTCTTCTGAGCTGCTCGACAAGTGGTATCCGGCCAAGGGCTGACCCATGACACCAGATGCGGTCACCCTTATCCCGAACGGCCTGTGCGGCCTTGCCAGCACAGGCTGCTTGCTTGCCGTGGCAGGTGAGGTCTCATGTACCTGACCCACTTCGGCCTGCAGGAGGCACCGTTCAGCCTCACTCCCAACACCGGCTTCTACTACGGCCTGCCGCCTCACGAAGAGGCTCTGCAAGTGCTTAACTGGGCGCTGGCGCAGGGGGAGGGCTTTATCAAGGTGACCGGCGAGGTGGGTACCGGCAAGACCCTGCTCTGCCGCAAGTTGCTCAGCGAACTGGGTTCGGAATCGCGTCCGGTGCGGCTTGCCTGGTTGCCCAATCCCCACCTCACTCCGGCCGAGCTGCGCATCGCGCTGGCACTGGAGCTGGGGTTGGCGGTACGGGATCAGAGCGAGCTGGATCTGACCGATCGTATCCATCGTCACCTGATCAGTCTGCACCAGCAAGGCAGCCGGGTGGTGGTGCTGATCGACGAGGCGCAAGCGCTGCCGGACGAGACCCTGGAGGCGATCCGCCTGTTCGGCAATCTCGAAACCGAATCGAGCAAGCTGCTGCAGATCGTGCTGTTCGGCCAGCCGGAGCTGGATACCAGACTGGGCAAGCCGCATCTGCGCCAACTGCGCCAGCGGATTGGCTTCTCCTACTGCCTGCGGCCGCTGCGTTTTGACGAGACTCGCGCCTATCTGGAGCACAGATTGCAGGTCTCCGGGTATCGCGGGGCACCGCTGTTCGCAGGTCGCGCCATGCGTCTGTTGTGGCGAGCATCGCGAGGGATCCCGAGACTTATCAATATCCTGGCGCAGAAGTGTCTGATGCTGGCCTATGGTCAGGGTGTGCGTCAGATCGATAGCCATCTGGTACGGCTCGCCATTCGCGATACCGACGATGCCAGCCGCTTTGCGCTACGGCGCTGGTGGCCCCTGTTACTGTTGCTGGGGTGCGCCCTGGCTTATGGAGTCTGGCCATGAGCGTTATCAACCAGATGCTGAAAGATCTGGATCGGCGCCAGCAAGGATCCGAAGGTGCTGCCGTCTATATTGCCCCTGCGCGCCAGCAGGGATGGTGGATGTTGCTGTTGACCCTGATCTGCGGTCTGGCACTGGGGATCCTTGGTTGGCGAACCTGGATCTACTGGCAGCAGACCCATACCGTGATGGCTGCCAGCGAAGTGATCGCCCCCGATGTGGTGGCAAGGGCCGCCGCGCCAGTCAGCCAGCTCGAGCCGGTCGAGGTGGCGGCTGCGCTGCCGCTGCCAAGTCAGGACGAGGTGAATGATGAGGCAGGCGAGAGTGACTCGGCCGACGTGGCCGACGGTGCGCCCTTTGATGCCTCCAGCGATGTTGACGAATCCGAGCCGACCGATGAAGAGCTGCAGCCCGAGCTTTACGCCGAACTGGCGGCAGAGCAGCAGGCCGTCGCCAGCGCGCCGCGCAAGCCGAGCGTATTGAAGATCGAGACGGTGGAGCTGTCGGCCAAGGAGCTGGCGGCGCTGGCGGAGCGCAAGGCGACCACCGCCATGGCCAAGGGAAGCCTGCGGGATGCGCAGGACAACTACTATCAGGTGCTGGCCCACGATCCCTACAACCAGGGGGCGCGCGAGCAGCTGGCGGGGCTGCTCTACGGCGAGGGCCGCCTGACCGAGGCGCGTCAGCTGCTGGAAGAGGGGATCCGTCTCGATCCCCAGCAGGCCGATTTTCGTCTGCTACTGGCCCGTCTTGCCATCAGCGAGGGGCAGCAGCAGCAGGCGCTTGGCTGGTTGTCCGGCTATCAGCCGGATCTCGCCAGCAACATGGACTACTACGCCACCTGGGCCGGGCTGACTCAGGAGCTGGGCCAGAATGCCGATGCGGCGGCGCTCTATGTGAAGCTGCTGCGTCAGCAGCCGGATCAGGGCCGCTGGTGGCTTGGCCTCGGCGTGGCCGAGGATGGTCAGGGTCACAGCCAGCGGGCGCTCGATGCCTATCGCAACGCCTTGCTGCACGGCAACCTCGGCGAGGCGTCGACCAACTGGCTGGAACAACGAATTGGCCAACTAACCCCTTGATAAACAGCTGGTTCGATTAGCTAAGTGGAATCGGATGCGGCAACGGGTGTGAAGTAACAGAGATCGGAGCAAACATGGCACAACCCAGACTGAAAATGCGCCTCGGCGACCTGCTGGTACAAGAGCAGATCATCTCTGATGATCAGTTGCAGCTTGCCCTGCAGCAGCAGCGTCAGACCGGCCGCAAGCTGGGCACCACCCTCATCGACCTCGGCTTTATCAGCGAGGTGCAGCTGCTGCAGTTCCTCGCCCGTCAGCTGGATGTACCCTTCTTCGATCTCAACAACCTCACCATAGATGCCGCCGCCGTGCCGCTGTTGCCCGAGGTGCAGGCGCGCCGTTACCGGGCGCTGGCGGTCAATCTCACCGACGACCGGGTAACGGTGGCCATGTCGGATCCGGCCGACTTGAGTGCGCTGGATGCCATCGCTGCCCTGCTCAGCCCGCGCATCATGGTGCTGGCGGTTGCCCGAGAAGGGCAGCTGCTGGAGTATTTCGACCGGCTCTACCGCCGTACCCGCGAAATCGAGGCTTCGCCGAACAGCTGCAGGAGGAGTATCAGGACTCCGGCTTCGAGCTGGGCTCCAGCAATCTGGGAGCTAATGATGAGGGGGAGGCTACGGTGGCCAAACTGCTGCGCTCCCTGTTTGAAGACGCGGTGCAGGTTGGCGCCTCGGATATCCATATCGAGCCGGACGAGAAGGTGCTGCGCATTCGCCAGCGGATCGACGGCATTCTGCACGAGAATATCCTCAACGAGGTGCGGATCGCCCAGGCGCTGGTGCTGCGCCTCAAGCTGGTGGCGGGGCTCGATATCTCCGAGAAGCGTTTGCCGCAGGATGGCCGTTTCAACATGAAGGTGCGCGGTCGCGATGTGGATGTGCGGATGTCCACCATGCCGGTGCAGTATGGCGAGTCGGTGGTGATGCGTCTGCTGGATCAATCCTCCGGCATCCTGTCGCTGACCGAGACCGGCATGCCGCCTGAGATCCTGACCCGTTTCCGTCGCCAGCTCAAACGCCCGCACGGGATGATCCTGGTGACCGGCCCCACCGGTAGCGGCAAGACCACCACCCTCTATGGCGCGCTCTCCGAGCTCAACCAGTCCAGCAACAAGATCATCACGGTAGAAGACCCGGTGGAGTATCGTCTCTCCCGCGTCAATCAGGTGCAGGTCAACCCCAAGATCGGCCTCACCTTCTCCAACGTGCTGCGCTCCACCCTGCGTCAGGATCCGGACATCCTGCTGGTGGGTGAGATGCGGGACAACGAAACGGTGGAGATCGGCTTGCGTGGCGCCATCACCGGTCACCTGGTGCTGACCACTCTGCACACTAACGATGCGGTGACCAGTGCCTTGCGCCTGATCGACATGGGGGCGCCCGGCTATCTGGTGGCGAGCGCCCTGCGGGCGGTGGTCGCCCAGCGGCTGGTGCGGCGGGTATGTGAGCACTGCGTCGAGGAGAAGGCGCCCGACGAAGGGCAGGCCACCTGGCTCACTGTGCTCTCTGGCGAGGCGCCTAGTCAGTACATCTATCACAAGGGGCGGGGTTGCCAGAGCTGCAACTTTACCGGTTATTCCGGCCGGATCGGGGTCTACGAGCTGCTGGAGCTGGATCAGCCGATGATGGATGCCCTGCGCCGCAACGATGCGGAAGGGTTCGCCAAGGCGGCCCGTCAACACGAACACTACCGGCCGCTGGCCCTCACTGCCCTCGATTATGCCCGTCAGGGGATCACCTCGGTGGACGAGGTGCTGCGACTGGCCGAGGATTTGGGGTAAGCGATGGCTAACTTTGCCTACAAGGGGCGTGACAGCCAGGGCAACTCGACCAGTGGCGTGGTCGAAGCGGCCAACGAGATGGCGGCCGCCGAGCAGCTGATGCGCCGTGGCGTGATGCCGACCGAGCTCAAACCGGGCAAGGCCAAATCCGCTGCCATCGACTGGTCACTGCTGCTGGAAGGGGGCGTCAAGCTGGATGAGCTGGTGATCTTCAGCCGCCAGATGTATGCCCTGACCCGGGCCGGGATCCCGATCCTGCGCGCCATTGCCGGGCTGGAGGAGAGCACTCACAGCAAGCCGCTCAAGCGGGCGCTGCACTCGCTGGGGGAAGATCTCGGCAATGGTCGTCCGCTGTCGAGCTCGATGCAGGCGCATCCCAAGGTATTTAGCAGCCTGTTTGTTGCCATCATCCATGTGGGTGAGAACACAGGTCAGCTGGAAGAGGCCTTTTTGCAGCTCGCCAACTATTTCGAGCTGGAGCTGGAGACCCGCAAGCGGATCAAGACCGCCATGCGCTACCCCAGCTTCGTGATGATCGCCATCGGTATCGCCATGGTAATCCTCAATATCATGGTGATCCCGGTGTTTGCCGGGATGTTCGCCAAATTCGGGGTGGAGTTGCCGCTGGCGACCCGCATTCTGCTCGCCACCTCGCACTTTTTTGTCCACTACTGGTGGCTGCTGCTCGCCATTCTGGCTGGGATGGTGTTCGGTTGGCGCCGTTGGGTAGCCACCACCAAGGGCAAGCTGACCTGGCACCGCTGGCAACTCAAGTTGCCGATCGTCGGCACCATCATAGAACGCTCCCTGCTGGCCCGTTTTGCCCGCAGTTTTTCCATGATGCTCAAGGCCGGGGTGCCGCTAAACACGGCGCTGACCCTGGTGGCCGATGCGGTGGATAACGCTTATATGGCGGGGCGGGTGCGGGATATGCGCGCCGGTATCGAGCGGGGCGAGAGCCTGCTGCGCACCGCCAGCAGCAGTGGCCTGTTTACCCCGCTGGTGATGCAGATGATCGCCGTGGGGGAGGAGACCGGTCAGGTCGATGACCTGCTGCACGAAGCGGCCGAGTATTACGAGCGGGAGGTGGATTATGACCTCAAGAGTCTCACCGCCCGCATCGAGCCGATCCTGATCGGGATCGTGGCGGTGATGGTGCTGATCCTGGCACTCGGGATCTTTACGCCAATGTGGGACATGATGCGCGCTGTTCGCGGCAAGTAACTCGGCATCTTCACGCTTGAGTGGTGGGACATGATGAGAGCCGTAAGAGGCAAGTGATCGGTGGAGTCGAGGGCTGGATGAGCAGACAGACGCAGCAGGATGATCGCTGGCTGACCGGATATCGGCGGATCGCCGTGATCATCCTGCTGATGGTGATTGTGGCGACCCTGGTGCGCAGCTATCAGAGCCACCGGGAAGAGGCGCAGCAGCTCACACTCACCTTGCTGGGGGAGCAATTTGCCGAGCGGGCACAGCGTTTGCACGGGATCTGGCTCGATGAGCGGCGTCCGCAGATACTGCATGTCGCCGGCAAGGGGTGGCAGTTTGACGCCAAGGGTTGGCCTCTGGGGCTGGTGCCGCTGCAATCCCCTTCGGAAAATTGCCGTCAGTTGTGGCTGGCACTGGTGGGAGAGACGAAGGGGAGCATGCCTCCCCTGCAGGTTCTAGCCCGCCCCGATGGCAGTGGTTGCGAGATGGGGTGGGATGGTTATTGGCTGGTTTATCAGTTTTCTGACGGGCGGGTGATGAAAAAGCCTTGAATGAAACTAATCATATGACCCAACTACATGATTTTTTTGGGCCTGCATGAAATAATGCGGGGCATTACGGAGGGAGCATGACAATGAAACCAATGGCACCAACAATGCCGGTAAACGGGATGAGGAGACGGGCCGCCGGCTTCTCCCTCATTGAGCTGGTGATCGTTATCGTGATCCTGGGGATCCTGGCGGTAACGGCGCTGCCGCGCTTTCTCGATGTGACCGATGAAGCGAAGAAGGCCAGCGTGGAAGGGGTCTCCGGCGGTTTTGCTACCGGCGTTTCGCTGGTGCGTGCTCAATGGGAGGCGGAAGGTCGCGCCAAACAGGACAGCCTCAATACCGTGCTCTATGACGGCAGCCGCTTCTATCTGACCACTCCGAACGATACCCAGATCAGCAACGGCGAGCTGTCGCCCGGCTATCCCATGGATACCGTTGCAAGCGGTAATCCCGATGTGGATCCGGCCAATCTGACTGCCGAACGTTGTCTCAATATTTGGGAGGGGTTACTGCAAAACCCGCCCAAGGCTACGGCCAGCTTCAATGAAGTGCGCGGTAGCGGCAATGACCTGAAATACTATGCCACAGTGAGCAGTAATGGACTGGATTCGGTCTGCCGTTACTATTTGGTCAATAGTTTGAGTAAGGGCAGTGATGGCAAGTATCAGGATCCGCAAGGCAAGACTGATGCATTTATGAGTTTCAGTTACCGTCCGGCGTCCGGTCAGGTGACCACAAATATTAATTAACAGAGGAAAGTGAAATGAAAAAACAGGCGGGTTTTACCCTGATCGAACTGGTTATCGTGATCATCATTCTGGGTATTCTGGCGGTCACCGCTGCACCCAAGTTCCTGAATCTGCAGGATGATGCAAAAACTGCAGCGGCAAGCGGAGTTCTGGCTGCAGTACAGAGCTCTTCTCAACTGGTATATAGCAAAGCTGCGTTGGAAGGGTTGGAAACAGCCTCTTCCGGTGCTGTATCAAGCTCTGATGGTACAACTATTCAAGTTGTGTACGGTTACCCCAAGGCATCTGCAGACGGCATTGAGCAAGCTGTGACTATTGATGGTTCCTGGAAAGGCGTTTCAGCCTCTAGTTCCACATTCCGTTTTGCACCAAAC
The DNA here is from genome assembly GCF_051920165.1 of Aeromonas sp. 11P. Classification (NCBI taxonomy): domain Bacteria; kingdom Pseudomonadati; phylum Pseudomonadota; class Gammaproteobacteria; order Aeromonadales; family Aeromonadaceae; genus Aeromonas; species Aeromonas sp. 11P. The sequence goes on along the minus strand of NZ_JBQBDJ010000004.1, from coordinate 2,483,267 downwards.
GATGCGAAAGAAAAGTCTGATTGTGTTCTTTACACTCAAGCCACCTCTACTACACCCGCTAAAGCGGAATTGGGTAAATTCGACGCAACCAATGCATGTGTTGTAACCCCATAATCCATAATGTTAAAGCGAGGCTTCGGCCTCGCTTTCTCTTTTCCCTGATGAGAAAACCCATGCCTGCAACCAAGGGCTTTACCCTGATTGAACTGGTACTGGTGATCCTGTTACTCGGGATTCTGGCCGCCTTTGCCGTGCCCAAATGGCTGGGCAAAGGCGGCTTTGAAACTCAAACCGTACGTGACGAGCTGCTGACCCGCCTGCGGCTGGTACAGACCGTCAATATGCATGAGCCTGCCAACCGCTGTACCCAGCTGGTGGTTGCCTCTCCCCGTTTTGCCCACCGTACTTATGTTGCGTGTCCCGCCAGCGATGACCTGGATACCAGTAGTGGCTGGACTCCCCAGTTGGAGACCCGTGGTCGGCTGGTGACCCCCTCTGCCGATATGTCTATCTCCCTCAATAACAGCAACAACCGCTTCGTGCTGCGCTTCGATCAGATGGGCAGGCCGCTAGGCAGTTGCGCCACCGGTTGTACCTTGCTGGTGAGTGATGGTCGCGAAACCAGCCGCATCAAGATTGAATCCGAGGGGTTTATCCATGAGATCCCTTAAGCGTGGTTTCACCCTGATTGAGCTGATCGTCGGTATAGTGCTGCTGGCGGTGGCCTTGACCGGCATATTGGGGTTGCTTATCGATCAGGCGCCGCAGGCGGTGGATCCGGTGCAGCAGGTACGCGCCGCCCAGCTGGCCCAGCGCCTCTCCGGCGAGATCTTGCAAAAGTCGTTTGATGAACATTCGGATCATAACGGTGGTCGCTATCGTTGTGGCGAGCAGGTGGCAGGGGTGACCATCTCTTCCTGCTCCACCAGTTATGGCCCGGATGGCGAACCTGCATCCTACGCCTATAACGATGTGGATGATTTCGATACCGCAGGTAACTGGGTGGATGCCAACACGCTGACCACAACTGAGGGGGGAGTCAGCAGCGAAGAGTATCGCAACTATCAGGTGAAAATTGCGGTGAGCGGAGCTGATTTTAGCGACGGCACCTTCAAGAGTTGTGTCGCCCCCTGCTCTGTGGGCAAGCGTATTGATCTGCAGATCAAACTACCGGATCAGAGCGTGCTCGACTTCTCCTTCTATCGGGGGAATTACTGATGGATCGCTCCGCTGTCGGAGGTTGCTTGCCTGTCCGAATGTCCGCGCCTGTAACCACTTCCGGCGTTCGATTACGCCTGGCGGCCAATCGCACCTACCGCAAACCTCGGGGTAACAGTGGCTTTACCCTGGTCGAGCTGGTGATGGTCATCCTGCTGCTCGGGATTATGGCGACTTTTACCAGCCAGTTTATCGGTATCGGCACCCAGATTTATGGCGATGCCAGCAGCCGTGAGCAGCTGATGAGCGATGCCCGCTTCGCCATGGAGCGGCTTAACCGCGAACTGCGTGATGCGGTGCCGGGCTCGGAGCGGATCGAGACGACTGGCGGGATATGGGACGACACCGGTGCCTGTTTGCGATTCTGGCCCATCAGCACCTCGAGCCGCTATTTGGCGCTTAACCGCGCCATGTCTGGGAGCGCGGCTACCCTTGAGCTGGTGATGGCGACCCCCGCTTCCGCTGCCAATCCGCTGGATGTGGATGCCACCGCCGTTAAAAAAGACGATCAGCTGATTGTATTTCCCGTGCCGGACAAAAATGTCGGTTCGCTTACTGCAGGCTGTGATTATGGCCGCTGCGTAGCCAGGGTTACCGATGTGCTGACGCCCGTATCCGGAGCGCAAACCATCCGCTATACCAGCACCGAGAGTCTGGCTGGTCTCTCTCCAGGCAGCCGGGTCTACTTTGCCAACCAGCAGGTACGTTACTGTGTGGAAGGAAGCACGCTCACCCGTGCCACCGCGCCCATTGGTGCATCGTTACCCGCTCAAGGCGTGTTGATGGCCGATTCCCTTCGTATTGGCACCTTCTATCGGGAAACCTCGGCGTTTAACGCCGAAGGGGAGTTTGGCATGCGCTTTGTCTTCGAGCGCAAGGGGGAGTCGGTCACCTTCAACCACAAGATAGAGGTGTTCAATGTGCCCTGATCCACAGGCTTTCGGACGGATGCGAGGCAGTGCCTTGATGATCGCCCTGTTTGTGATTGTGGTGATGGCCCTGCTGGCGGCTGCAATGGGCCGTTTTCTGGTCGATAGCGGCGAGAAAAATACCGTGGAGGTGCGCAGCGTGCGGGCTCTGCTGGCCGCCCAGAGCGGGCTGGAAGTAGCGCTCTATCGGTTGTTCCCCAAGCGCACGCTTGCCCAACCGACCCCCCCAGCGGTCTGCCTGGCAAGCAGCCCACTGAGCTTTGCCAGCACTCCCGGACTGACCAACTGTCAGGCTGTGGTTCGTTGCGCCACGGTGCCGGTGACCTACAACGGATCTGTGACCAATGGCTATCGTCTCGAGAGTGTCGGAACCTGTGGCAGCTCGGACCTTGACAGTGCCAACCCGGATTTTGCCGTGAGCCGAACCCTGATGGTCGAAGCTTATGATGGAGGAACGCCATGAATCGTGATGGCGATGATGTCGGTTGTGTTAGTCACTTCTGGCTGGAGTGGTTATCGCTGTTTCAGTGCAAGTCATTCGCCTGCACTTTGTACTAACGATCGATATTGCGGCAGATGATATAAGTGGAGAGGAAAGTGATGAATATTAAATGGCTGGTTGGTTTATTACTTTTCTGCGGTACCGCTGTGGCACAGCAATATAATTTATCCAGTAACCAATACCCACCTTGCAACACTTCGTGGCAAAAATCAGGAAGCACTTATACCTGTACTGGCGGTAATGGCCAAGTGACATTAAATGATGGCGATGTACTTATCGCCAATACGAACTCAACTGTTGTTGCCAGCGCTGGTTTTTCTCTCGTAAATAGCAAAGTAGGCAATATATCAAACAAAATTAGCCTGCAAGCTACTGCTGGTGCTATTACCGCTCAAGGTTATCAAAATACTATATATGGTGACATTTCCGCTAACAGTTCCAATGTCACTCTGAACAATATTTATCTGTATGGCAATGTAATTACTGGAGGGAATGTATCGCTAAGTTCTGGGGTTGTGCAGGGAAATATAACCAGCCGCAATAACGCTGTCAGCGTAACTAATGTGCAATTGTCAGGGGATATCAGAGCAAATAATTCTGTGACCATGGCAGGTGGAACCTACAGTGGTAACATCACCATGAGTGCTAACAATCCGGTTACCTTAAATTCGGTCAATATGACCAGTGGAAGTGTCACAGGTGCCAGCTCATTTAATGCCACAGGCAGTCAACTCGGTGCTCAGGGTAGCCCCGTCACTATCTCGACCACATCAAATAATATCACTGTTACCAATTCTACGGTTTATGGCAATCTGACTGCTGCAACAAATAATGCCGGTGGGGTGGTGAATGTCAACAATAGCTCTGTGACTGGTACTTGCTTACCAGTGTCAAATCCGGTGAATGCTTGTGTCCCGGCACCTGTTGCCTTGTATCAGCTTGAAGAGAGTAAGTGGACTGGCGTTGCAGGAGAAGTCAAAAACGCTGTTGCTGATATGCTACATGGTCGCGCAATGAGGGGAGCGAAAACTAATACTGTGTCGCCTGCATTACCTGCAAACGCGAATAATCTTGGCACTTGTGGTTATGGTGAGTTTACTGGCAGTAGTAATCAATACATTGAAGTGCCGCATGACGCTCGCCTGTCATTTTCAAATCAGTTAACTGTTTCTGCTTGGGTATATCCGGTAAGTCTGCCATCGGCTGGGAATTTGTATTCTATCGTGTCAAAAGATGGCAACTATGAGTTTCATCTGGATAGTCAAGGCAGAGTGTATTGGTATTGGGAGAGAAGTTCTGGCGTGAACCAGGCACTGACAACAAACACCAAAATACCGTTAAATACGTGGTCCCATATAGTCATTCGCTATGATGCAATGGCTGCTAACAATCAACGTCAAAAAATATATGTCAATGGCGTCGCTGATACGGCTAAAGGTAATGATGCAAACTCATTAAGAGCAAATACACAAAATTTGGAGATTGGCCGAGATTATATCGATAGTCGCAGCTTTAATGGCCGAATTGATGAGGTTGCTATTTATGGTTTGGCCCTGTCTGACGCTCAGATAGCTGAGTTATATAGTCAACGTCATCCCTGTGGTGGCTCGACATTGATTTGTGAGACCGATGACTTCTCCCAGCCGCTCGGTGATAGGTGGGCCGTCAAGCAGAGTGCTGGCGGATTTATACCATCCATTACGGCAGACCGACGTTTACGGATGACCCAAGCCAGCACGGGACAAGCAACCTCTGCGACTTATCAGAGGTTATTTCCTGCTGCTGGCAATCTGGTGACGCTGACATTTAATCACTACGCCTATGGTGGCACGAGCACTGGTGCAGATGGCATGACAGTTGTGCTTTCTGACGCGTCAGTGACGCCACAGCCAGGTGCTGCTGGGGGGCCCTTGGGTTATGGCCATTATCAACCGAGTAACTCACCTGGATTTGCTGGCGGTTGGCTCGGATTTGGCTTGGATGAATATGGCAACTTCTCATCCTTTGGGGGGGGGGGGGGGGAGTGTGGGCTATCGCCCGCAATCGGTTGTCGTGCGTGGCTCGGGATCCAATTATTCCGGATATAACTATCTGCGAGGCACCTGTAATAACGGAACTACCAATGTTAATACCAGTTGCTTGAGTCCAAAGGTAGATGGTAACGGTAGCGCCAACCATCGTTACCGCCTGACGATTGATTCACGAACCAGTGGGCGAGCGATTGTCAAAGTAGAGCGTGATACGGGAAACGGGTTTATCTCTCTTATCGATTCGTTTGATGCGCTGGATCCTGCATTGGGCCAAAGTCCATTACCGCAAGACTTTTATGTGTCATTGACAGGTTCTACAGGTGCCCTGACCAATATTCACGAACTCGATAACGTAGAAATATGTGCGCTGAAATCAAGAGAGGTAGGCGTTCAGGTAGATCATTTCGAGTTGCAGTACTCGGGTCAACCTCTGACCTGCAATCCGGAAGAGATCACTATCAAGGCGTGTGCAAATCCAGATTGCAGTCTGCTGATTACCGAACAAGTTGCTGTTTCCTTGTCGCCACAGAGTATCTTGGATGGTGGTTGGTACCCATTGTCTGGTGCCAACAATGTGAGTGGCAATACGGTGACCTTTACCGGTGGAACGGGCAAAGTATTGTTGCGTAACAATACTCAGACCCAAGTTACGATGGGCGTGAACAATTCCGTTCCTGCTGTCAAACCACTCAGTGAAACCTTGTGCAAGGCCGGGGCCGGGACTCCCAGTACCGCAGCCTGTACCCTGAACTTTGCTGATAGCGGCTTCTTCTTTGATGTGTCTGATACTTATTCCAACCAGCCTCAGGATGTAACTATCAGTGCGGTTAAAAAAGACGACATTACCAAGCAATGTGTGCCCGGATTTACCGGCGTGAGGTCTGTCGGCTTTTGGGGAACGTACAACAATCCAAATACCAATAACTTTGGTAGCAAGATCTCGATAGATGGCAACGCCATTGCAACTTATGCCGGCAGTGTTTCTTCACCAACGCCAACCACCCTTAACCTGACTTTCGATAATCAGGGTAAGGCGACCTTGAAAAAAGTGACCTACCCGGATGCGGGTCAGATGCAGCTTTCAGCAAGTCATAATGGCAGTGGTGAGACGGCGGGTCTGGTGATGACGGGGTCCGACACGTTTGTGGCACGTCCTGTCGGTCTGTGCATTACGCCCCTGCAAGGGGTCTGCGTGGCAGGTAACAGCAGTTGTCCGGTATTCAAAAAAGCGGGGGAGACGTTCCAGGTAGATATCAAGGCGATGGCCTGGGAATCCGCCAATGATGGGGATATCTGCGCCGGGAATCAGACTACGCCCAACTTTTCCCTGCCCAATATTGCTCTGGGCAGTACGCTGGTGGCACCCAATCCGGGCACCAATGCAACGCTGGGTACTACCATCTATAACCATGTGGCTGCGGCCAACAGTGCCAATAGCGTTAGCCAGACCGTGAGCGAGGTGGGAGTGTTCCGTATGACGGCGACGCCACCAGCCAATGGCTACTTCAATTACACCATCCCATCAGCCCAGAGCCAGTCGGTGGGACGTTTTATTCCTGCCGACTTCAATCTGGTGAGCGGCGACATAGTGCCGGCCTGCAATGCGTTCTCCTATATGGGGCAGCCCTTTGGCGTTGTGCTGGATGTGCTGGCTCGTAATACGACGGGTGTACAGACCCGAAACTATACTGGGCCCTTTGCCAAGGGCGAAGCCTATCTCGCGGTTGCCAATGATAAGGATGGTAAATCCCTGTCGAGCCGCTTGCGCAGTCTGCAGCTGCTGCCATGGCTCGATGGCCGTGCGGCCTTGACTACCGGTAGCAGCGAGTTTGTGCGCCTCTCTGGCACGCAACCGGATGGTCCCTACAAGTCTTTGTTGTTTGGTCTGTATATGAGGGATAACGATGGCGACAGAACGCTGATTGCCAGCCCGAATTTCAATGATGCCGTGGTAGGTAACTGCAGTGGTAGCGGCTGTAATGCCCGTCAGATAGACAGTGTGCCTATGAAAGCCTATTTTGGCCGCCTGCAGGCTGGTACGGCGGCTGGCCTGGCCTCGGCGCCGCTGGCCATTCCACTGCAGATGCAATATTACGAAGCGGGCAACTGGCTGCAAAACAAGGAAGATCAATGTACCCAGCTCTCTTTGGCCAATCAGGGGGGTATTTTCCTCAATCCGAGTCACACCTTTGATGCGGCGACTCGCGAGCTGAATCTGGGGGCGGGTCGCAAGATCAAGCTGGGGTTGGGCAGCTCGGCACCGGGTGGGGATGCTGCACTGGCGAAAGATGGGGAGATCCTGTTCCACTTTGCCAAGCCGGACATCTCGGTGCGCATCCCCTACAAAGTCGATTTGGCAAAACAGCCATCATCGCCACTCTGGTTGTCTGACCCAACGAGTGCCAATGACGGCAACCTGCAAGGTGAGGCCATTTTCGGCTCCAGCCGGGGTAATGACAGAATTATTTATCGGCGCGAAGTATTGCAGTAAATGATGTGTGAGGGGGGCTGACTCAACAGCATCCCCCTAAATCCTTGTTTATTAGTGTTTGCAAGCGTGTCCGAGTGAGTGATGACTCGCATTTTTGTCGCGCCTGATTGATTGGCGACAGTTTGAGCGCTTGCCCATTGGGGTGGGCATTGGTAAAGTTAGCCGGTTTTCTGCACCTCCAAATTCTTAGGATTTCCCGTAGCCATGTTCAAAAAGCTCAGAGGCGTCTTTTCCAACGATCTGTCGATCGATTTGGGAACTGCCAACACCCTGATCTATGTAAAAGATCAAGGGATCGTCCTTAACGAACCCTCAGTTGTCGCCATTCGCCAAGAGCGCGGGAACGCCAAATCGGTCGCTGCTGTCGGTCATGCCGCCAAGCAGATGCTGGGCCGTACCCCGGGCAACATTTCCGCAATCCGCCCGATGAAAGATGGCGTGATCGCCGATTTCTACGTGACCGAGAAGATGCTGCAGCACTTCATCAAACAGGTTCACGACAACAACTATTTCCGCCCCAGCCCGCGTGTGCTGGTGTGTGTACCGTGCGGTTCAACCCAGGTTGAGCGTCGCGCCATCAAGGAGTCCGCACTGGGCGCTGGTGCCCGCGAGGTCTACCTGATCGACGAGCCTATGGCTGCTGCCATCGGTGCCGGCCTGCCGGTATCCGAAGCGACCGGTTCCATGGTGGTTGATATCGGTGGTGGTACCACTGAAGTGGCCATCATCTCTCTGAACGGTGTGGTCTACTCCCAGTCCGTCCGTATCGGTGGCGACAAGTTTGACGAGGCGATCATCAGCTACGTCCGTCGCAACTACGGCAGCCTGATCGGTGAAGCGACTGCCGAGCGCATCAAGCACGAGATCGGCTCCGCCTATCCGGGCGAAGAGGTGCGCGAGATTGAAGTCCGTGGTCGCAACCTGGCTGAAGGTGTACCGCGCAGCTTCACTCTCAACTCCAACGAAATCCTGGAAGCGCTGCAAGAGCCGCTGTCCGGTATCGTGGCTGCCGTCATGGTGGCGCTGGAGCAGTCTCCGCCGGAACTGGCTTCCGACATCTCCGAGCGCGGCATGGTGCTGACCGGTGGTGGCGCACTGCTGAAAGATATCGACCGTCTGCTGATGGAAGAGACCGGCATTCCTGTCGTCGTGGCCGAAGATCCCCTCACCTGTGTGGCCCGTGGCGGCGGCAAGGCGCTGGAGCTGATCGATATGCACGGTGGCGATCTGTTCCACTACGAATAAGACCCAAAGCCGGCCAGCGTGCCGGCTCTTTTTTGACGACCCATGAAACCCATTTTTGGTAGAGGCCCTTCGCTTCAGTTACGGTTGTTTCTCGCCGTCATCATCTCCATCGCTGCCATCGTCGCGGATTCCCGCTTCGGTGTGTTTACCCATGTCCGCGTCTACCTCAGTTCGTTAGTCAGTCCCCTGCAATACATGGCCAATGCGCCCGGTACCCTGCTCGACACCATGTCGACCCAGGTGCAGACCCGCGCCGATCTCATCGAGCAGACCAAGCAGCAGGAGCAACAGCTGTTTACCCTGCGTGCCCGTCTGCTCAAAATGGATCAGCTGGAGCACGAGAACCAAAGGCTGCGTGAGCTGCTCGGTTCGCCGGTGCACAAGGAGTCCCGCAAGATGGTGGCCGAGCTGCTATCGGTGGATTCCGACCCCTTCAGCCATCAGGTGCTGATCAACAAGGGGGCGCTGGATGGCGTCTACAACGGTCAGGCGGTGATCAACGATCAGGGGGTGATTGGTCAGGTGCTCCACGTGGGCTCCACCACCAGTCGCGTGCTGCTGATCACCGACTCCAGCCACGGTATTCCGGTGCGGGTACTGCGCAACGACTTGCGCGCCATTGCTTCCGGCAGTGGTGAGCTCGACAAGCTTGAGCTGCGCAACCTGCCGCGCAATACCGATATTCAGGTGGGTGATCTGCTGGTCACCTCAGGTCTGGGTGGCCGCTTCCCGGAAGGTTATCCGGTGGCGACCGTAACCCGTTCCGAGTATGTGGAGGGCAAGCCCTTTGCTCAGGTCGAGGCCAAGCCGCTGGTGGAGCTGGACAGACTGCGTTATCTGCTGCTGCTGTGGACCGACAAGAAGCCTGAAGTACACGATGAGGATGGCGAACGGGCGGCTCCCGCTGCGTCCGCTGCAGGAGCCACCCGCTAATGCTAGAACCCGCCAGCGGCAGGATCTGGATCTGGATCTCGATCCTGCTGGCCTTGAGCCTGTCGATCCTGCCGCTTCCTTTCGAATTTGACCCCTTCCGCCCGGACTGGCTGGCCATGGTGCTCATCTACTGGGCACTGGCCTTGCCGCACCGGACCAACGTCGGTACCGCCTGGGTGGCCGGTCTGCTGCTGGATGTGCTGCTTGGCAGCACCCTCGGCGTGCGGGCGATGGCGATGGCCATCACCACCTATCTGGCGGCCTTCCAGTTCCAGAAGATCCGCAACTTCTCCCTCTGGCAGCAGGCACTGATCATCGGTGGCCTCTCGCTGGTGGGTAAAATGACGGTATTCTGGGCCGAGCATCTGTTCAGCCAGGCCAGTCTCAACTTCTCCTACTTTTGGTCGACGTTGACGACGATGCTAATATGGCCCTGGGTGTTTCTGGTGCTGCGCAAGGTGCGGCGCCGCTTCAATATCAGGTAAATATGAACAAAAACAACGAACCACAACTCTATCTCGCCTCGGCTTCTCCCCGTCGCCGTGAACTGCTGACCCAGATTGGCTACCGCTTTGATGTGCTGAAACTGGATGTGCCCGAGCAGCGGGAAGAGGGTGAAAAGGCGCAGGATTACGTCTGCCGTCTCGCCCGTGACAAGGCGATGGCGGGTGTGGCGTGTGCGCCGACGGCGTTGCCGGTGCTGGGTGCCGACACCATAGTGGTGCTGGGCGACCGGGTACTGGAGAAACCGTCCGATCTGCTGGATGCCAAAGATATGCTGGAGTCCCTCTCCGGCAAGGTGCATCAGGTGATGACGGCGGTGGCGCTGGCCAGCAAGGATCGTTGTGACGTGCGTCTGGTCACCACCAACGTGGCGTTTCGCAAGCTGGACGAGGCCGAGATCGAGGCCTACTGGCAGACCGGTGAGCCCTGTGACAAGGCCGGGGCTTATGGTATTCAGGGTATTGCCGGCAAGTTTGTCAGCCGCATCGAAGGGAGCTATAGCGCCGTGGTCGGTCTGCCCCTGCTGGAGACAGACCTGCTGATCAAGCATCATCTGGAACAGCTCAAATAATTTCCCGTCAGCTGTGCTCTGCTGCGTTTCTCCCTTGCGCGCGTTGTACCGGATTGGCTCTATAGAATTCAAAACTGGAACAGGCAAGGTTACTTATGTCGGTAGAACTGCTGGTTAACGTTACCCCCTCCGAAACCCGGGTCGCTCTGGTCGAAAACGGTCTGCTGCAGGAAGTGCATGTAGAACGTCAGGCCAAACGCGGCATCGTGGGCAATATCTACAAAGGCAAGATCAGCCGGGTGCTGCCCGGCATGCAGGCGGCCTTCGTCGATATCGGCATGGACAAGGCAGCCTTTTTGCACGCCTCTGATATCGTCCCTCACACCGAGTGTGTGGCGGTGAAGGAGAAGGAGCAGTTCCAGGTCGGTAACATCGCCGAGCTGGTGCGTCAGGGGCAGGACATCATGGTGCAGGTGGTGAAAGATCCGCTGGGTACCAAGGGTGCCCGTCTCACTACCGATATCACCCTGCCATCCCGCTATCTGGTCTTTATGCCGGGCAGTGCCCACGTCGGTGTCTCCCAACGTATCGAGTCCGAAGCAGAGCGGGAGCGCCTCAAGCGCACCGTGGCCGGCTATGTGGATGAACTGGGTGGCTACATCATTCGCACCGCCGCCGAAGGGGTGGGGGAGCAGGAGCTGGAGCAGGATGCCGCCTTCCTGAAACGCCTGTGGCGCAAGATCCTCGAGCGCAAGCAGAAGTATCCACCTTGCAAGATCCTCTACGAGGATCCCAGTCTGGCATTCCGTGTAGTGCGCGACTTCGTCGGTGCCGAGCTCGACAAGATCCGAGTTGACTCGCGCCAGAGCTTCGATCAGCTCAAGCGCTTCACCGAAGAGTACGTGCCTGAGCTGGCCAGCAAGCTGGAGTACTACCCAGGCGAGTCGCCCATCTTCGATCTCTACGACGTGGAGAACGAGATCCAGCGGGCGCTGGAGCGCAAGGTGGAGCTGAAATCCGGCGGCTACCTCATCATCGACCAGACCGAAGCCATGACCACGGTGGATATCAACACCGGCGCCTTTGTCGGCCATCGCAATCTGGAAGAGACCATCTTCAACACCAACGTCGAGGCGACGGCGGCCATCGCCCGTCATCTGCGCCTGCGCAACCTTGGCGGCATCATCATCATCGACTTCATCGATATGCAGTCCGAGGATCATCGCCGCCGGGTGCTGCACAGTCTGGAGCAGGCGCTGTCAAAGGATCGTGCCAAGACCAACGTCAACGGCTTCTCCCAGCTCGGTCTGGTGGAGATGACCCGCAAGCGCACCCGCGAGAGTCTGGAGCATGTGCTCTGCTCCGAGTGCCCCGAGTGCAAAGGGCGCGGCCGGGTCAAGACGGTGGAGTCGGTCTGCTTCGAGATCCTGCGGGAGATCATTCGGGTCAATCGTGCCTACGATGCGGATCAGTTCACCGTCTACGCGGCCCCGGCTGTGGCCGACTACCTCCATGGCGAGGAGTCCCACAGTCTGGCTGAGCTGGAAGTGTTCATCGGCAAGCAGGTGCGGGTAGTGAGCGAACCCCTCTGCGGTCAGGAGCAGTTCGACGTGGTGATGATGTAATTGGTCTATCGCTGGCTGAGTCGGGGCTGGTTGGCCCTGGGGGTCCTGTTCGTACTGATGGCCATGCTGGTCACCTTGGTACGGGTCGGGGGTCCTTTGCTGAATCAATATCGGGAGAGTCTGATCCACACTCTGCTGGGTGATTCACAACTCAAGGTCAGCGTGGAGCAAGTGGGGCTGGACTGGACACAATCCGGGCCCGCCCTCGAACTGCAGCAACTCGCCATCGCCCCGGATTCGGGGCGTTTTACCGTACAGCTCGGCAAAGCCTGGGTGCACCTCGACTTCTGGCGCACCATTAACGAGCTAAAGCCGGTCTTTGGCGAGCTGATCCTGAGCGATGGCGATATCACCATCGACTTGCGCCAACCGGCTGACGACAGCCCTTCCGGCGATCCCCAGCAGGGCGCCCTGCTGCGCTTTCTGCTGACCCAGCTCTCTACCTTCGATGTGCACAACACTCGTCTCAGCGTCACCACGGCGTTAGGCAACATGCGGGCGCTCGATATCGCCCAACTGCGCTGGCAGAACCGTGGCAAGCGCCATCAGGGGGTCGGCAAGGCTTATCTGATCAACGGGGTGGGCGAGAGCACCCTCGATCTGATTCTGGATGTGGACGCCCCGACTGCCCGGCTCGATCGCCTCAAGGGTCAGCTCTATCTGGGGGCCCGCCAGCTCGATATCACCCCGACCCTGGCCAAGATCCATGCGGGCGAACCCAGGGTTGCCGGTCAGCTCGACTTCCAGCTCTGGAGCGAGTTTGACAGTGGCAAGCTGGGCAATACCCTGCTGGCGTTTGGCAACAACTACCTGATCTGGAAGGATCCCAAGAAAGGGGAGATGCACCGCTTCGGCCTCGATGGCGGCAAGATCCAGCTGCGCCGCGATGGCACCGACTGGCAGCTGGCCAGCCACAACGTCACCTTCAAGCTGGACGGCAAACCCTGGTTGCAGAGCCGCTTGCAGCTGGAGCGGATCGGGGATCGGGTGCAGGGCTATTTGCCCAGCATCGAGTTCGACAAGATCACCCAGATCAGCCAGCTGGGCTCGGCGCTCTACCCGACGCTCTGCGAGACCCTGCGCCAGACCAATCCGCAGGGCTCGGTGCAGGATCTGACGCTACTGGCCAACGCCAATTGGCAGGATCTCTCCCTCAGTGGCCGCTTCAGCAAGGTGCGCCTCAAGGCCTGGCAGGATATACCCGGGATGCAGGATCTCAACGGCGAATTCTGGCTTACCCCGACCGGCGGTAGCGCCAGATTGGCGCTGGCGAACGACAAGGTGGATCCCGCCCGTCACTTCAAGATGCCGATCCCGGTCGACAACTTCTCGGCCCGCCTCGATTGGTGGCGCGAGGAACAGGGCTGGGTGCTCTACGGGCAGGATATTGCGCTGGATAACCCGGATCTGACCCTGGCCAGCCGTTTCCGCCTCGATCTGTTCGAGCACCCTTTCCTCGCCCTGACCGGCCGCATCGATGTGAAGAATGCGGGCCATGCGGATCGCTACTTCCCGCTGCAGGCGATGGACAAGGGGCTGGTGGATTACCTGAGCGGCGCCATCAAGGGGGGCAAGGCCAAGGGGGCCGACCTGCTCTGGTATGGCGAGTTCAGGGACTTTCCCTACGACAACGGCAAGGGCATCTTCCAGGTGGCGGTGCCGCTGGAGCAGGCTACCTACGAGTTCTTCCCCGGTTGGCAACCGCTCACCGACCTGCAGATCGATCTCTTGTTCCAGAATGCCGGTCTCGATATGCGCAGCCGATCCACCAAACTCGGCAAGGCGAGCTCCGACTCGGTGCATGCCTGGATCCCGGATCTCTCCCCCGGTGCCCACCTCTATGTGGATGCCAAGGTGCAGGGGGAAGGCAAGGCCATCAGCGACTACCTGCAGGACTCCCCGCTGGGCAGTTCGGTGGGACAGGCGCTGCGGGAGATCGAGATCCGCGGCCCGATGGCCGGTTCGGTCAAGCTCGATATTCCTCTCGATGGCGAGAGCGAGGTCAAGGCGAGCGGCGATGCCACCTTCAGCAACAACAAGGTGCGGGTCGCCAGTCTGGACCTGCCGCTGGATAAGGTGCAGGGGCGTCTCGAATATGACAACGAACAGACCCGCTTCAGCAACCTCAAGGCGAGTTTGTGGAACCAGCCGCTGACCCTCGACTATCAGGGGCGCCAGCATCCGGATCACTATCAGGTCGACCTCGATTTCAAGGGGCAGTGGGATAGCCGCCGCCAGCCCGCCGCCATCTCTTCATTCGGTATTCTCAACGGCCGCAGCAACTGGGGCGGCAAGCTTGGGTTGACCTTGCCCGACAGCAAGCCGTTCAGCTTCCAGCTGGCGCTCGACTCCAATCTGCAGGGGATGGGGCTGGATCTGCCGTTGCCGCTGGTCAAGAGCAGTGCCAGCCGGCTTCCGCTCAAGGTGATCGCCCGTGGCCGGGATGGCAGCGCCGACATTCGTGCCGTGCTGGGGGCTGATGTGGATATGCAGACCCGACTGGTCTACGGCGAAGGGGTGCCTTATCTCAGTCGGGTGCGGGTCGATGTGGGTCAGCCGGGCGCCCGGGTAATGCGTGATGCCCCCATGCTGCTCGCCATCAACCAGCAGGAGGCCGATGTGGGCGGCTGGCTGGCACGACTCAAGCAATGGCTGCCAGCGCAGAACCAGACCGGCAATGCGGTGGTCGGCCCCGCCTTCCTGCCGCAGGAGTGGTGGGTGGATGGACAGCTGGCTCGCGCTTATATCGGCAGTGCCACCCTCAAGGCAGCGCGTTTCACCGTGGGGCCGACCAATCAGGCGACCGAGGTGATGATCGACAGCCCCGATGTGATGGGGGTGATCCGCCTGCCCGCAGTGGCCAATCGCCCGGTGGATGCCAAGTTTGCCCGCATCTACTGGTCTGGCAAGAGTTCGGATCTCAGCCCGGATCCCGATGCCAAACAGGACAACGCCATCATGGCCTCGATCCCCTGGCTGACATTCAGCTGTGTCGATTGCCGTTTTGGAGAGCAGCCGCTCGGTGAAGTGAAAGGGGAGCTGGTGCCCGGCGCCAACAAGGTGACCCTCAAGGGGCTGGATATGCAGCTGGCGGGGAGTCAGCTCACCGGCAGCGTCGACTGGCTGGCCGATGGCAACCGGATGGAGACCCGCGCTCGTGGCAAGCTGACCAGCAACAACAGCGAACTGCTGCTCAAGCGGCTCGGCTACACCTCGCCCATCGGCGATGCCCCAGGCTCCCTCGCTTTTGATCTGAACTGGCAGGATGTGCCCTACCGCCCGAGTCTGCCGACCCTGGGGGGAAGTGCCAACTATCAGCTGGAGGGCGGCACCCTGCGGGAGGTCAACGACAAGGGGGCGCGACTGCTCTCCCTGCTCAGTCTCGACTCCCTGCTGCGCAAACTGCGGCTCGATTTTCGCGATGTGTTCGACAAGGGCTTCTACTTCGAATCCATGTCCGCCTCTGCCACCATCAAGCAGGGGCAGGTCAGCAACGATGATTTCTATATGAAGGGGGCGGCAGGCAACCTTCGCGGCGAGGGGATCGCCGATCTGGTGCGCTGGCAGCTCGACTACGAGCTGAGCTTCTCCCCCAATCTGGGGGGCACCCTGCCGGTGGTGGCGGCCTTCTCCATCACGCCGGTCACGGGGCTCTATGTGCTGGCCCTCTCCAAACTGCTGGAGCCGGTGGTGGATGTGGTGACCCGCATCGATTTTCGCATCTCGGGCCCGCTCGACGCACCCAAGCTGATCGAGGCGGGACGAGATCGCGCGCGCATCAAGCTCAACCAGCAGCAGAAAGAGGCGGTAGATGCCGTTGCCCCCAGCCTGCCGACCCAAGAGGTGACCCCTTTCCTGCTGAGCCCCAAACACGCGGGGCCCGCTCAGCGCTGAACGAGCGGCACGACACCATCACAAGGAGTGAGCCATGATCCGACATATCCTGCTGATCGCCTTCAAGCCGGGCACCCTGCCTGCCCAGATAGATGCGGTGCGTACCGCCTTTCTCGCCATTCCCCATCAGGTTAGCGGCGTGACCGCCGTGGAGTGGGGTCGGGATGACAGCCCGGAGGGGCGGGCCGAGGGGTTTACCCACAGCGTGCTGATGACCTTCGCCGACGAAGCGGCCCGTCAGCGCTATCTGCCCCATCCTGATCACGATGCCCTCAAGGCCATCTTCCGTCCGGTGCTGGAGCGCATCATAGTGCTGGATTACACCCTGCAGGCAGGGGATCGGGTTGTGTCAGAGGGGCCGTTATGATGGTGAATGAGCACTGGGCTGCCATCCCGCCACTGCAGCGCGCACTGCTGGAGTCGGTTATGAAACATGGCGCAGCCCATCCTGCGATTGATGCCGGGGTAGTGGTTGGGTCGCTCGCCAAGGGCAAGGCAGACCGGGTATCCGATGTCGATCTCTTGCTGCTGGCCGAGCCCGGCTTCCATAAGCAAGGAGACGAACTGGTGCGCACCATTGTGGGGGAGCGGCCCATCTTTCACTGCTGGCAAGGAAGACATGAAGAGGTCTGTTCATACTGGCGATTCATATTCCTCGACATGTCCAGCATCGAGATCCACATCCTTGATCGGGGGGCTGAGTTCCCCCTTGCCAAACCTTATTTGCCACTGTTCGATAAAACTTCCTCCCTTGGTGCGCTTGAGGTATCTGGCCCTGCCCCAAGCCATTGGAACTTTCCTGCCTATATGGCCGAAGGGGATGGTCTGGTGTGGGAGTTGTTCGATTGCCTCAAATGGGCGGAGCGGGGGCAGCGGGGATTGGTCCGGCATCATCTTCGCAAGATGCTGGCCGAGATGGATAAAGACCCGAATATAGTGGATCGCGATTAACGCGGACAAGGAGAACGTCATGTGGTTAGCCGCAATACAGCTGGTATCTGGTCGTCACTGGCAGGATAACCGGGAGCAGATCGCCGCCGAGCTGGCCGCCTTGCCCAAAGAGCGGCCGCTACTGGTGCTGTTGCCGGAGAACTTTGCCCTGTTTGGCGAACGGCAGGGTTATCTGGATGGGGCCGAGACCATAGGTGAGGGCCCGATCCAGCAGCAGCTGGCCGAATGGGCACGAGATTACGGCATCTGGCTGGTGGCCGGGGCTATGCCGACAAGAATGCCGACCACCATCGCAGGTTCCGACCATATCCACACCAGCTCGCTGGTGTTTGACCCAGGCGGTGAGCTCAGGGGCCACTACCACAAGATCCACCTGTTCGACGTGGATGTGGCGGACAATCACGGCCGCTATCGGGAGTCGGAGACCTTCAGCCCGGGGGATGCACCTGTGCTGGTGGACTCCCCGTTTGGTCCCCTCGGCCTCTCGATCTGTTATGATTTGCGCTTTCCCGAGCTCTACCGCCAGTTGGCCCGAGCTGGAGCTCGCGTGCTGCTGGTGCCTGCCGCCTTTACCGCCGTGACCGGCGAGGCGCACTGGGAGCCGCTGCTGCGGGCTCGCGCCATCGAAAACCAGTGCTACGTAGTCGCGGCCAATCAGGGCGGCACTCACGAAACGGGGCGCCAGACCTGGGGCCACAGCATGGTGATCGATCCTTGGGGCCGGGTGCTGGCGAGCAAAGAGTCCGGGCGCGGCACAGTGCTGGCGCAGATGGAGCCCGGGCTTATCGACGAATTGAAACGCACCATGCCAGTGCTGCAACACGCCCGTTTGCTCTGATGGTGTGGTGAAAAATTGAAACGCAGCCGTTTGCCCGTGCTGGAGCATGCCCGTTTGTTGTGATGGTGTGGCTTGTTGCCAACCCGTCGGCAAGACGATTTAAAACAGCTCGTTACGAGAGTGGAGAAGAAGATTGAGTCTATTGAGCCAGGTTAGTGCCTCCCTGTTGGCCCCAAACGATCTCGACGAAGGGCGCCTGCAGCAGCTGCTCGGCAGCCTGATGAGCCATCAGGTGGAGTTCGGCGATCTCTATTTCCAGCGCAGCTGGCACGAGTCCTGGATGCTGGAAGATGGCATCGTCAAGGATGGCAGCTACAACATCGATCAGGGGGTGGGGGTGCGTGCCGTCAGTGGCGAGAAGACCGGCTTTGCCTACTCGGACGAGCTGAGCCTGCTGGCGCTGCAACAGTCGGTGACTGCCGCCCGCGGCATCGCCGCTGCCGGTGCTCACGGCAAGGTAAAGGCGTGGGCCAGAACCTCCGCAAACCTGCTCTATCCGGCCATGGATCCGCTGCAAACCCTCGACAAGCACCAGAAGATCGCCCTGCTGGAGCAGATGGACAAGTTCGCTAGGAGTCTGGATCCCGCCATCAATCAGGTGATGGCCTCCATCAGCGGCGTCTACGAAGAGGTGCTGGTGGCCGCCACCGACGGCACCCTGGCCGCCGATGTGCGTCCGCTGGTGCGTTTGTCGGTGACCGTGATCGCCGAGAAGGGTGATCGCCGTGAGCGCGGCAGTGCCGGTGGCGGTGGCCGCTTTGGTTACGACTGGTTCCTCGAACTGGACGGGCTGGAGAGCCGCGCTTTTGGCTATGTGCGTGAAGCGGTGCGTCAGGCGTTGGTCAACCTCGAAGCCATCGACGCGCCAGCCGGCACCATGCCGGTGGTGCTGGGCTCCGGCTGGCCCGGCGTGCTGCTGCACGAGGCGGTAGGTCATGGTCTGGAGGGGGACTTCAACCGCAAGGGCTCTTCCGCGTTTGCTGGCCGTATCGGCGAGCAGGTGGCCTCCAAGCACTGCACCATCGTCGATGATGGCACTCTGCCGGGTCGGCGCGGCTCCGTCTCCATCGATGACGAGGGGACGCCAGGTGGCTACAACGTGCTGATCGAGAACGGCATCCTCAAAGGGTACCTGCAGGACAAGCAGAACGCCCGCCTGATGGGTGTGCCGCTCACCGGCAACGGCCGCCGCGAATCCTACGCCGCCATGCCGATGCCGCGCATGACCAACACCTACATGTTGACGGGTCAGTATGATCCGGCCGAGATCATCGCCTCGGTGAAGAAGGGCATTTATGCCCCCAACTTCGGCGGCGGTCAGGTGGACATCACCTCCGGCAAGTTTGTCTTCTCCGCCTCCGAGGCTTACCTCATCGAGGATGGCAAGATCACCGCTCCCATCAAGGGCGCGACCCTGATCGGCAACGGCCCAGAAGCGATGAGCCAGGTCTCCATGGTGGGCAGCGATCTTGCGCTGGATCGCGGGGTTGGCATCTGCGGTAAGGAGGGGCAGAGCGTACCGGTCGGTGTCGGCCAACCCACCCTCAAACTGGATCAGCTCACCGTGGGTGGCACTTCGTAGGTTTGGGTTAGCCGCGCAGCAGCGTAACCCGACGCATTCAAACCCCGGCTCTTGCCGGGGTTTTGCTATTCAGGGAACCACAGGCAACAAAAAGCCCCGGTCGTTGGACCGGGGCTGGCGGGTTATTCGGTATCAGTTGACGGATATGGCGCGGGCGTCGATGAAATAGCGAGCGTTACCCTGTTTGTCGATCTGGATTTTGGCAACCAGCTGCTCTTGATCTTTATATTCCCAGCGTTGCTCGATCTTGGCGAGGGATGGGCTCGCAATCCCAACCACGTTCAGGTACTCGTGAAACAGGCTATGGCTCCCTATTTCGGTCAGCATCTTGTCCATCTGCATACTCTCCTGAAGTTGAGTGGGTATTCATCAACAAACCTATCAGCGTCCATCTGAATACAGTCTGTATGAAAAACAAACTAACTCATTTGTGTGTCAATAACATGATCAGGGACAAGATCAGTGCAGATCGTCAGGGACTTTTTGATACCGTTTTCAATCACTGCTGGTGCGGCTTCGGCAGTTGATCAAAATGGCCGTCCATCTGTGGCAAATTGGGGGTTGTTTGAACCGCAGGTGCACCATGGAATACCGGATCCTGCGCAACTTCCTTGATGCCGTTGATGCAGAACTGCATACCCATGCAGACCAGCAGGAAGCCCATGATGCGGGTCATGGCATCGATGCCGGTGGCGCCCAGGATCTTGCAAACCGGATCCGCCAGTTTGAGCACGCCCCAGCTGATCAGGCTCATAAGGGCGAATGCCGTAACCACACCGCCATAGATGGGCAGACGTTCGTATTCGGCTGGCAACTCGGCAATCTGGGCGGCTCCGCTGATCACCAGCGCCATGGTGCCCGGCCCGCACATACTGGGCATAGTGAGCGGTACGAAGGCAATGCTCTGGTTGATATCCACACCGCTGGATTGGCTTGGGGCGGGGAACAGCATGTGAAAACCGATAAAGCCGATGATGAGACCACCGGCCAGGCGCAGACCTGGGATGGAGATCCCGAACAGATCCAGGATGGAAGAGCCGATGAAGAAGGTGATGCAGAGGGTGCAGAAGAGATAGATAGCGGCCAGCTTGACCTGACGGCGCACATGCTCGCGCGACATCCCCTTGCTCAGTCCCAGCAGCAGAGTGGCCGTGGTGGGCGGGTTGACCATGGGCAGCAGTGCCAGCAAGGTG
Source organism: Aeromonas sp. 11P (assembly GCF_051920165.1). NCBI lineage: Bacteria > Pseudomonadati > Pseudomonadota > Gammaproteobacteria > Aeromonadales > Aeromonadaceae > Aeromonas > Aeromonas sp. 11P. The sequence goes on along the minus strand of NZ_JBQBDJ010000004.1, from coordinate 2,462,821 downwards.
AGAAAGACGACCTGAAAGAACATGTTGAGCCTCTGATAGCAGGGATGAATGGGAATATCTTGAGCAAGGCCGTCGCCCGACTCAAGAGGGGGCATATTTTATGCTGGTCTACCTGAACGCAAGCAGTACAAAAAAGCCCCGAACCGGGTTCGGGGCTTTGGCTCAGGCCGGTTGTGGCTGCTGCCGGACGGCTCGTTGCTGGAACCAGAGCCAGAGACCGATAGCGAAACCCAGTACAGACAGGCTCACCACATAGTGGGAGGGGGCCAGCATGTCGCTCTTCATCCAGAGGGTCACCGCCATCGGAGTGAGGCCGCCGAAGATGGCGTAGGCCACGTTGTAGGAGAACGACAGACCGGAGAAGCGCACTACCGGCGGGAAGGCGTTGACCATCACGTAAGGCACGGCGCCGACAATCCCGACCGCAAAGCCCGCCAGCATATAGAGCGGCACCAGCTGACTCGTACCGGCCGCCAGACCGTGATAGAAGGCGTAGCTGGAGCCCGCCAGCAGCAGGGAGCCGAACATGAAGGTGAGACCACTGCCCAGCAGGTCGATCAGTCGGCCATAGACGATGCAGCCTAGGGTCAGGGCCACGATGGCCAGCGAGTTGGCGGTCAGGGCGTCAGCCGGACTGATGCCATAGACCTTCTGCAGATAGGTCGGGGTCATCAGGATCACCACCACGATACCGGCGGAGAGCAGCCAGGTGAGCAGCATGGAGACCACCACGCTGCTCTTGTGGTTGCGCAGCACCGACTTGAGGGGGAGCTCATCAGCCAGGGTCTTGTTGGCTTTCATCTCGGCGAAGACCGGGGTCTCGTGCAACCAGCGGCGCAGGTACATGGCGACGATGCCGAAGATACCGCCCAGCAGGAAGGGCACCCGCCAGCCCCAGTCACTCACTTCGGCCGGGGTCAGGCTCTTGTTGACCGCAGTGGCTATGAGGGAGCCGAGCAGGATGCCGGCCGTCAATCCCGCCGTGAGCGTGCCGCAGGCGACCCCGACTCGACGGGCAGGGACGTGCTCGGCGACAAATACCCAGGCGCCGGGCACTTCACCGCCGATGGCGGCGCCTTGCAGGATCCGCAGTCCCAGCAGGGCGATGGGTGCGCCGATGCCGAGCACTGCATAGGTGGGCAGCAGACCGATCAACAGAGTCGGCAGCGCCATCATGATGATGCTGAGGGTGAACATCCGCTTGCGACCGATGAGATCGCCAAAGTGGGCCATGATGATGCCGCCGAGCGGGCGGGCCAGATAACCGGCTGCGAAGATGCAGAAGGTCTGGAACTGGCGCAGCCACTCGGGAATATCGGCCGGGAAGAACAGCTCGCCGATGACCACGGCGAAGAAGACGAAGATGATGAAGTCGTAAAACTCCAGCGCACCGCCGAGGGCAGCCAGACTCAGAGTTTTGTAATCCTGTCGATTGAGGGGGCGGGCGTGATCGTGCTGTTGTGTGGTCGTGGTCATATCCGTATGTTTCCCATCGGTTTTTTTAGTTATTGTCACCCCGGACAAGGGGCATATACAGGTGATCGAGAGTATGCTGCCTGCCTCTTGTGTGTAAATCGCGCAATTCGCAACACTGTCTTGCATCTTTTTGGGGCAATCCGAATGCCCCGCTGGCGGAGGAATGATGGAAAAGAAACGGGTACTGCTCTCCTGGAGCAGCGGCAAGGATTGCGCATGGGCACTGCATCAGTTGCGGCAAGATCCCGCCATCGAGGTGGTGGGGCTGTTTACCACCCTCAATCAGGCATTCGAGCGGGTAGCGATGCACGGGGTGCGCAAGCAGCTGTTGACCGAGCAGGCCGCCTGCGTCGGGCTGCCTCTCATCACCATCGATCTGCCCTGGCCCTGCAGCAACGAGGATTACGCCCGCATCATGACCGGCTTTATCGCCGATGTGGTGCACAGGGGATCCGCCATATGGCCTTTGGCGACTTGTTCCTCGAGGATGTGCGCGCCTACCGTGAAAAGCAGCTGGCAGGCACCGGCATCGAACCACTGTTCCCGCTGTGGGGCAGTAATACCCGTGAACTGGCGCCGCAGATGGTGGCCGCTGGATTGAAGGCGCGGATCAGTGCTCTCGACCCGAACAAGCTGGATGCCAGCCTGGGGGGCCACGATTTTGACGAGGCACTGCTGGCGGCGCTGCCGGAGGGCGTTGACCCATGTGGCGAGAACGGCGAGTTTCACACCCTGGCCTATGATGGCCCCATGTTCTCCCGTCCGCTTGGCATTCGGGTCGGCGAGACAGTGCTGCGCGACGGCTTTGTCTTTACCGATCTGCTGCCAATCGAAGATTAATTATCGGGCGTCAAATACTCCCTTTTGCAGGAGCATTCACAGACTTGATAGGCGGGATGGGGGCACTATTGGCCCCCTCTTTTGATTCAAGATGACAACCTGCCTTATGAAACACGTCTCTCGTCCGGCGCTGCTTGCCTCCTTGCTGGCTGCCGCCCTCTCTCTGCCTGCTGTGGCGGGTCAAGCCGCTACCGTTCAGCCGATCCCTGCCGGTGTCACCACCGTCACTCTGGCCCAGCAGGCGCCGATCCACTGGGTGTCAGTGGAGCAGATTGCCAAGAGTCTGGATGGCCTGCCCCCGATGGCGGTCGGGTTTGATATCGACGATACCCTGCTCTTCTCCAGCCCGGGTTTTTATCGCGGCAAGCAGGAGTTCTCCCCCAACGACGAGAGCTACCTGAAGAACCCTGCCTTCTGGGAGAAGATGAACAATGGCTGGGATGCGTTCAGCATGCCGAAAGAGGTGGGCAAGGCGCTCATCGCCATGCATCTCAAGCGCGGAGACCACATCTATTTCGTCACCGGCCGCTCGGCCACCAAGACCGAAACTGTGAGCCAGACCTTGCAGCAGACCATGAATATTCCGGCCGACAAGCTCAATCCGGTGATCTTCGCCGGTGATCAGCCGGGCCAGAACACCAAGGTGCAATGGCTCAAGGATAAGCAGATGAAGCTGTTCTACGGCGACGCCGATGGGGATATCAAGGCGGCGCAGGAGGTCGGCATTCGCGGCATTCGTCTGCTGCGGGCCGCCAACTCCAGCTATCGGCCACTGCCGTTGGCAGGGGCGCTGGGGGAAGAGGTGATCATCAACTCCCAGTTCTGATCCGGAGTGGATCCATGCAAAAGGGCGGGGCCATTGGCACCCGCCCTTTTTGCATCCGTCATCCAGCTCGGGTCAGTCGTCTGCCCACGGCATCTCGGGCAGGCTGTCGAGGAACTCGCCGTAACGGGTCAGATTGAAGGGGCCCTGATCGGCCTCCATCGCCATCAGCTCGGCACCGAGGGCGCAGGCGATATATTGCAGCGCCTCTTCTCGCGGGGTGCCCTTCATTACCAGCCGCATCAGGGTCGCCTTCACATGGGGCGGGTGACCGTCGTTGAGCTGGTTCTCCACCATCTCCAGCAGCGCGTCTTCATCAAAAAATTCCTGAGTGTCGTTCATGGGATATCCGCAACAGTGAATGTGGCGGCCAGTATAGCCTGAATGTGACTAACACCTTGAATGGCCAGCGAATAAACAATCCGATGAGGAGGCCATTTGTTACCCATAATTAGGAGGAGTTTGCCAAGGCAAACAGGTTGGAACACAGATAACATGGATGGACACGCCTATGCCCACGATAGATTCCCTGCTGGCCGAGCCCAAGCTACTGCCCCAGATCCCGGAAGTGATGCGCGATTTGATCCAGACCTTCAATGAAAAGGATCCGGATCTGCTCAAGATCAGCAAGTTGATCAACAAGGACCCTGTCATCTCCGCCAAGTTGCTGCGGCTAGCCAACTCGGCCAAATTCGGCAGCAGTCGTCAGATCGGCACCGTCAATGAAGCCGCGGTGCGGCTGGGGTTGGCGATGGTGCGCAACATGGTGCTGGCCTGCGGGCTCACCGAATCGGTCACTGCGGTGCCCGGCATTGACCTCAAACATTTCTGGGGCTGCGTGTTCAACGTGGCGGAGCTGGCCCGTCGTCTGGCGGTGAAGAAGGGGATGAAGGGAGATGAGGTCTTTACCTGCGCCCTGCTCTACGATCTCGGCCGCTTGGTGATGCACGTAGGCTTGCCGGAAAACACCGTCCACCACATTCACGATCTGGAGTTGCACAAAGGGCGGGCCAAGGCTGAAGAGCTGGTGGTCGGCTTCAACTATGCCCAGGTCGGGGCGGCCATGGCACGCTACTGGAAGTTCCCCGAGACCATCAGCAATGCGGTGGAGTATCACTACAACCCCATGCTGGCCAAGGAGTTCTCTCCCGAGGCCGGGTTGATCCATCTGGCGATCGTGCTGGCTGCGCAATCCGATGTGGGGGAAGAGGCGCCCCCCGAGTGGCCCCACAAGGTGGCAGATGCGCTGGGGCTGAGCTGGGCCGATTGCGCTGCCCAATTCACTGCGCTGCGCGAGCAGGGTAATGGCTATGCCGGGTTGCTGGCTGCCTGAGCCCGTTTATCCCATCTCATCAGGGGCCAACGCGGCCCCTTTTTCATGTCTGATGGTGCCACAGGCTTGCCAGCCCGGGAGTGACGGGGCACTCTTTGCCCTTCACTTTCCGTTAGAGAGCCCTTGCCATGATTGCCTCCTCCCGCCTGATCCTGCGCGAAATGATCGCCACCGATGCCCCCTTCATCCTTGAGCTGCTCAATGACGGCGACTTTTATCGTTACATCGGTGATCGGGGCATTCGCACCCTCGAACAGGCGCAGGAGTATATCCAGCAAGGGCCGGCAGTCAGCTATGCCCGTTATGGTCATGGGCTCTATCTGGTGGAGCGCAAGGAGGATGGTGTCAGCCTCGGTATCTGCGGCCTGATCAAGCGCGATACCCTGGAGCAGGTCGATATCGGTTACGCCTTCCTGCCGCAATATCGCGGTCAGGGCTACGCCATTGAAGCGGCGCAGGCCGCTCTTGCCGATGGCAAAAGCCGGTTGGGGATCGGGCAGGTAGTTGCCATCGTCACTCCGGGCAACGAGCGTTCCATCGGCCTGTTGGCCAAGCTGGGGTTGGTGCGCAGTCGACTGGTCAAGTTGAGCGAAGATGCCGATGAGTGCCTGCTGCTGGAGCAGTGATCAGGGTCAGAGAGCGGAAAAGCGAATGGCGAGGTGGCTGGTCAAATTGAGTGACAAGCAAGAGCCTGGATCTGGCTAAAGGCGTGAGAGAAGCAAAGAGGCCGCCGTGAGTTGCGGCCTGTCTGCATCGGTCGCTGCCGGAGGGCAGGCAGGATCAGTTGAGGTCTTCGATGGAGAACTCGCCAGCGATCCCATCACAGGAGATGGCGAAACCGCCGCTGAAGCGGGTGCTGAACTGGATCAGAAACGCATCATTGTCGTGCTCTTGCACAGGCAGGTTGATGGGCTTGCTGCGACGCAGGGGCTTGTGTGTTTGTACTGCTTTCATCATGGTATTTCTCTATATAAATTAGGTGTTTGCTCCTTGTATTGGCAAATGTCAGGTCAATGGGCGCGGTCGATTGGGTGAACGACAAGCGCGCAGGAATACCCAGCCCGGTTAAGGGGCGTCTGCACTTTCAAGGAATATGCTGATGCATAAATCAAATTGGGTGGGCAGATCGGGTCTGCACCGTGAGAGCCGGGCAACGCAGGCAGACAGCCTGACGGTTCTCAAGGCGAGTAAATCAGAAGAAGGTTATGCGGGTACTGGCAGGATTCATCGTGAGGTGAAGCATTGCAGGATAAACATAAACAGGGCTGATTAACTAGCCGGGGCGCATTCTCTCCTCGAAATGAATAAAAAGCAAACAATAATTTGCCGATGTTGAAGTCAGTACGCTTTTCCGCTGTGTAATTAAGGGGCTATCAGCAGCAAATATTCGCAACTATTCGCCATAAAAAGAGGGCTCCCGGCGGGAGCCCTCTCTCATTCTGTAATCAGCACAGTGGGCCGACTCAGTAGTCGCCACAGGCCTTCTTGGCGGCCGTGATCATCGGGGTGATGGTCATGCCTTGCACCACGATGGAGAACATCACCACCGAGTAGGTCATCACCAGGATGACCTCCCGCAGATCGACGCCATGTTCCGGGATCATCATGACGCCGGAGGGGAGTGCCAGTGCCATCGCCATCGCCAGACCACCGCGCAGGCCACCCCAGGTGAGGATCCGTACCGAGAAGGTGTTGTAATTGCGGAATCGGCGGAAAGCCACATAGGGCAGCGACACGCTGATAAAGCGGGCGCCCAGGCAGAGCGGCACCGCAATGACCAGCAGGATCCAGTCACGCCAGGCGAGATCCAGCAGAACCAGCGCCAGACCGATCAGCAGGAACAGCAGGGCGTTGAGGAACTGGTCCATCAACTCCCAGAAATGATCCAGGTGATGGCTGCTCTGCTCGGAGAAGCCGGAGTGACGGGTCCAGTTGCCGATCATGATGCCGGTGACCACCATGGCCAGTGCGCCGGAGACGCCGATCATGTTGGCAAAAGCAAAGCCGGCGGTCGGGATGCAGAGGGTCAGCAGCAGCTCCAATGAACCGTCATCGGTGGCGCTGATCATCACGTGGGCGATGAGGCCCAGCACGGCGCCGAACAGGATGCCACCGAGGGCTTCGTGCAGGAACAGACCGGCCACGCTGCCGAAGGTGGGCTCGACACCGCCAAAGGCGACGGCAAACACGGTAGCGAAGATGACGAGGCCAACACCGTCGTTGAACAGGGATTCCCCTTCGATCTGGATGGCGATCTGGGGTGGCGCTTTCATCTTCTTGACGATAGCCAGTACGGCAATCGGGTCAGTGGGGGAGATCAGCGCGCCGAACAGCATGCAGTAGACCAGCGGCAACTCCCAGCCCAGCAGCTTGGCGATAAACCAGAAGCCGTAGCCGATGAGGAAGGTGGAGAGCAGGGTGGCAATGATGGCCAGAATGGTGATCTCCCACTTCTGGCTACGCAGCGCCTTGAGGTTGATGCCAAGGCCACCGGCGAACAGCAGGAAGCCCAGAATCCCCTTCAGCAGGAAGTTCTGGAAGTCGATGCTCTCCATGGTCTTGACGGCAAGAGGTTCCAGGTTGAACCAGCCCAGTTTGCCAAACAGCACCAGCAGTGCGGAGATCAGCATGGAGCCCGCAGTAATGGCGATGGTGGTCTGGATCTTCACAACATACTGGTTGGCAAAGGCGATAAAAATCGCCAACGCTGCCAGAAAACAGAGTGTGTAGTAGACGCTCATAGTTATTTTTTTCTCGTTGGTAGACAGCAAGCACGTATCCCTATGCAGGACGGGCATAGGTTACTCTCGGGCCCTATGTTACTCATTACCCATAAATGAGTATATGGTGGTGAATTTGGACTGATAGACGGCTAGATTTCCATTTTATTTGTTTGCTGTTAGGATGCTGTTTACGCAGTTGCATGGATGTAAGAGGAACACGCGGTGTCGAACGTAATGTCGAGCAGAGAGCCGAGCAAGCAGTCGGACGTAACAAAGAAGCTGGAAGCCTGCCTCAGGGAGCGGATCCTGATCATCGACGGGGCCATGGGCACCATGATCCAGGGCTACAAGCTGGGGGAGGCGGATTATCGGGGTGAGCGGTTTGCTGACTGGCATACCGACATCAAGGGCAACAACGATCTGCTGGTGCTGACCCGTCCGGCGGTGATCCGCGAGATCCACGAGCAGTATTGCGCTGCCGGGGCCGACATTCTCGAGACCAACACCTTCAACGCCACTCGCATCGCCATGGCCGATTACGAGATGGAAGAGTTCTCGGCCGAGATCAACCGGGAAGCCGCCCGTCTGGCCCGCGCCGTGGCAGACGAGTGGACGGCAAAAGATCTCGCCAAGCCGCGTTTCGTCGCAGGGGTGTTGGGCCCCACCAACCGCACCGCCTCCATCTCGCCGGATGTGAACGATCCCGGCAAGCGCAACGTCACCTATGACCAGCTGGTGGCCGCCTACACCGAATCGACCCACGCCCTGATCGAGGGCGGCGCCGACATCATCCTGATCGAAACCATCTTCGATACCCTCAACGCCAAGGCCGCTGCCTTCGCGGTGGAAGGGGTGTTCGAGGCGCTGGGCTACAGCCTGCCGGTGATGATCTCCGGCACCATTACCGATGCCTCCGGCCGAACCCTCTCCGGCCAGACCACCGAAGCCTTCTATCACTCGCTGCGCCACGTCAAACCGGTATCGTTCGGCCTCAACTGTGCGTTGGGGCCCGATGAGCTGCGCCAGTATGTGGAGGAGCTGTCGCGCATCAGCGAATCCTGCGTCAGCGCCCACCCCAACGCCGGTCTGCCCAATGCGTTCGGCGAGTACGATCTCGACGCAGTCGAGATGGCGGAGCATATCCGCGAGTGGGCCCAGAGCGGTTTTCTCAACATGGTCGGCGGCTGCTGCGGCACCACCCCGACCCATATCCGCGCCATGGCCGACGCCGTGGCGGGCATCAAGCCGCGCGTGCTGCCCGAGTTGCCGGTGGCCTGTCGTCTGTCGGGCCTCGAGCCCCTCATCATCACCCCCGAATCCATGTTCGTGAACGTGGGTGAGCGCACCAACGTTACCGGTTCGGCCAAGTTCAAGCGGCTGATCAAGGAGGGACTCTACGACGAGGCCCTGGACGTGGCCAAGCAGCAGGTGGAGAACGGCGCCCAGATCATCGACATCAACATGGACGAGGGGATGCTGGACGCCGAAGCGGCCATGGTGCGCTTCTTGAACCTCATCGCCGGTGAGCCGGATATCGCCCGGGTGCCTGTGATGATCGACTCCTCCAAGTGGGAGGTGCTGGAAGCGGGCCTCAAGTGCGTGCAGGGCAAGCCGGTGGTCAACTCCATCTCCATGAAAGAGGGGGAGGAGAAGTTCATTCAGCAGGCGAAACTGCTGCGCCGCTACGGCGCCGCCGTCATCGTGATGGCGTTCGATGAAGCGGGTCAGGCCGATACCCGCGCCCGCAAGTTCGAGATCTGCCAGCGTGCCTACCGGATCCTGGTGGATCAGGTCGGTTTCCCGCCGGAAGACATCATCTTCGACCCCAATATCTTCGCGGTAGCGACCGGCATCGACGAGCACAACAACTACGCGGTGGACTTCATCGAGGCGGTGAAGGACATCAAAACGCACCTGCCCCACGCCATGATCTCCGGCGGCGTCTCCAACGTCTCGTTTTCGTTTCGCGGCAACGAGCCGGTGCGCGAAGCCATTCACGCCGTCTTCCTCTACCACGCCATCAAGAACGGCATGGACATGGGGATCGTCAACGCCGGTCAGCTCGCCATCTATGAAGACATTCCGGCGGAGCTGAAAGAGAAGGTCGAGGCGGTGGTGCTCAACCTCAATGACAACGCCACCGAGGAGCTGCTGGCCATCGCCGAGAAGTATCGTGGTGCCGGTGCCCAGGCTGAGGATCCGCGGGATCAGGAGTGGCGCAGCTGGCCGGTGGGCAAGCGGCTGGAGCACGCGCTGGTCAAGGGGATCACCGACTTTATCGAAGAGGATACCGAAGAGGCGCGCGCTGGCGCCGAGAAGCCGCTGCACGTCATCGAAGGGCCGCTGATGGATGGCATGAACGTGGTCGGCGACCTGTTCGGTGCGGGCAAGATGTTCCTGCCGCAGGTGGTGAAGTCGGCGCGGGTGATGAAGCGGGCGGTGGCCTATCTGCAGCCCTATATCGAGGCGGAAAAATCGGGCGGCTCCAGCAACGGCAAAATCGTGCTGGCGACCGTGAAAGGGGATGTGCACGACATTGGCAAGAACATCGTCGGGGTGGTGCTGCAGTGCAACAACTTCGAGATTGTCGACCTAGGGGTCATGGTCTCCTGCGAGACGATTCTCAAGACGGCGCGGGAGGTCGGTGCCGATATCATCGGGTTGTCGGGTCTCATTACCCCGTCGCTGGACGAGATGGTGCATGTGGCCAAGGAGATGGAGCGTCAGGGCTTCAAGCTGCCGCTGCTGATCGGCGGCGCTACCACCTCCAAGGCACACACTGCGGTGAAGATCGAGCAGAACTACTCGGAGCCTGTGGTCTATGTCTCCAACGCCTCCCGCGCGGTAGGGGTGGCCCAGAGCCTGCTTAGTCCGGATCTCAAGGAGGCGTTTGTCGCCCGCATCGACAAGGAGTACGAGATCGCCCGGGATCAGCATGCCCGCAAGCAGCCACGCTCCCGCCCGGTCAGTCTGGCTCATGCCCGCGCCAACCGGCATCAGTTGGACTGGGTTGGCTACCAGCCACCCAAGCCCCGCGAGCTCGGAGTGCAGAAGTTCGAAGATGTGGCCATTTCGGTGCTGCGCCCCTACATTGACTGGACGCCGTTCTTCCTCAGCTGGGAGCTGGCGGGCAAGTATCCGCGCATCCTTGAGGACGAGATCATCGGCGAGGAAGCGACCAAGCTGTTTGCCGACGCCAACGCCATGCTGGATCAGCTGGAAAAGGATCAGAGCGTGCGCTGCGCCGGGGTGGTCGGCCTGTTCCCGGCCAACGCGGTAGGGGACAGCATCGAGGTCTACAGCGATGAGTCGCGCACCGAGGTCATCAAGGTGCTGCATCACCTGCGCCAGCAGAGCGAGAAGCAGGGCTTCCCCAACTACTGTCTGGCGGACTATGTGGCGCCGAAAGAGAGTGGCAAGCCCGACTGGATCGGCGCCTTCGCGGTGACCGGCGGCATCGGTGAGGAGGCCATCGCCAAGGCCTACAAGGCGCAGCACGACGACTACAATGCCATCCTTATTCAGGCGGTGTGCGACCGTCTGGCCGAAGCCTTTGCCGAGTATCTGCACGAGCAGGTGCGCAAGGTACATTGGGGTTATGCTCCCGACGAGGCCCTCAGCAACGAGGAGCTCATTCGCGAGAACTATCAGGGCATCCGCCCGGCCCCCGGTTATCCGGCCTGCCCGGAGCACACCGAGAAGGGGAGCATCTGGGAGTTGCTGGATGTCGAGCAGGCTATCGGCATGCAGCTCACCGAATCCTACGCCATGTGGCCGGGGGCGGCGGTATCGGGTTGGTACTTCTCTCATCCCGAGAGCAAATACTTTGCGGTGGCGCAGATCCAGCAAGATCAGGTGGAAGATTACGCCGTTCGCAAGGGGATGACGCTGGCCGAGGCCGAGCGCTGGCTGGGGCCAAACCTGAACTGACTCCCGCGTGACATCGGTTGATCTTTAACGAGAAACGGCGGCATCCTTGCACGGGTTGAACAACCTGCGCAGAGCCGCCGTTTAACCTGTTGGTCACAGTGATGTGGTAGCGTGCGGTTTGGTGTGGTTTGTCTTGTTGTCAGGATAAACAATTGGCGTTGTCTTGGCGCTGTGGCACCTTATACTCTCCCGCCCCATCCTGCCCAGGCATAGCCTTCTAGCGGAATTGTCATGAAGATCGCCATTTTATCCCGTGAGCCGAAAAACTACTCCACCCGCCGTCTGGTCGAGGTGGCACAGGCGCGCGGTCATCAGGTAGAGGTGCTCGACACCCTGCGCTGCTATATGAACATCGCTTCCCACAACCCCTCCATTCACTACGAGGGTGGGGAGCTGGGAAGCTATGACGCCGTGATCCCGCGGATCGGTGCCAGCATTACCGCCTACGGCACCGCCGTGCTGCGCCAGTTCGAGATGATGAACACCATGGCCCTCAACAGCTCGGTGGCCATCAGTCGTTCCCGCGACAAGTTGCGGGCGATGCAACTGCTCTCCCGCCATGGTATCGGCCTGCCCATCACCGGCTATGCCCACAGCACCCACGACGTGCCCGACCTCATCACCATGGTGGGCGGGGCGCCGCTGGTGGTGAAGCTGCTGGAGGGAACCCAGGGGATTGGCGTGGTGCTCTGCGAGACCCAGAAAGCCGCCGAGAGCGTGATCGAGGCCTTTATCCAGACCAACAACAACATTCTGGTGCAGGAGTATATCCGCGAGGCCAATGGTGCCGACATCCGCTGTCTGGTGGTCAACGGCAAGGTTGTTGCGGCCATGCGCCGTCAGGCCCAGCCGGGGGAGTTTCGCTCCAACCTGCACCGTGGCGGCACCGCCGAGGCGATCAAGATCACCCCGGAAGAGCGCGCTACCGCGGTGCAGGCCGCCAAGATCATGGGGCTGGATGTAGCGGGGGTAGATATCCTGCGCAGCGCCCGCGGCCCGCTGGTGCTGGAGGTCAACTCCTCCCCCGGCCTGCAAGGGGTGGAAGCCGCCTCCGGCAAGGATGTGGCCGGCAAGATCATCGAGTTCCTCGAACTCAAGGCGAGCCGCAAGAACAAACCGGCGGAGTGAGCCTCGGGCTTGCAGTAGCCAGATAGCAACAAGGCGCCCTCGGGCGCCTTGTTGCTATCTGGCTTAACCAAAGAACCCTCACCCTACCCCTCTCCCAAAGGGAGAGGAACTGTTCGGTGGTGTTGGGCAATCGTCGTTGGCCTGTGGTTGTCACCGCGAGCAGTGATGGCTTGCTGGGGGGCTGTTGTCTCCCTTCTCCCACTATTTTGAATAGACGGGGAGAAGGGCCGGGGGTGAGGGGGCTATGCCTTCGCGAGGTCGGCAGTGATCATCGCCAGCCTTGCGCTAAATACGCCATCCTCGAGCCGGGTGTCGATCTGCCAACCGAGCTTCTCGCAGATGCGCTGGATGATGGTGAGGCCACAGCCGTAGCCGAGGATCTGATCCGGCGCCGCCGCCGTCGGGTTGCTGATGGTGAGCACCGGGCCACACAGCTCGATGTCGATATGTCCTTCGGCATAGCTCAGGGCATTTTTCAGCAGGTTGCCGAGGGCAATGGCGAGCAGGGAGAGGGGGGCATTTACTTCGCTGCTCTCGTCCAGATTAAGCCGGATATCGAGTGCCTCCCGCTGCAACAGCGGAGCGAGGCGAGCCAGCTCCTGACGGATCAGCGGGGTGACCTGCTGCAGCGGGCGCTCCACTGCCTCCTTGCGGCCCAGCAGCAGGAATGTCTCGGTGAGCAGCGCCATCTCGTCGGCGGCGGCGCGGATACGGGTGGTGGCGCGGGCCGCTGGCGCGGGCAGATCCGTCACCTTGCCGAGCAGCGCGGCCGAACCCTGGATCACCATGTTGGGGGTGCGCAGCTCGTGGCTGGCGAAGCGGCTGAACTCCTGCTCGCGGGCAAATACCGCGGCCACCTCCTGTTTGCCGGCCAGCAGCGCCAGTTCTATGTCCCTGAGCTCCTGCCAGGGGGCGTCGGGCTCGAAATCCGCCTGATCCGGGGTGAGGTGGGCGACCCTCTGTTGCAGCCGTTGCAGCGGCCCTGTGATATGGCGTACCAGCCAGATGCCGAAGCCGAGGCAGGCGAGTAGCAGGGTCACCCCGATCAGCCGGGTCGCCAGATGCAGCTTGTCTTCGTAGGGGTCTAGGTAGTCGTCGGCGTCGTCGTTGAACACCAGATAGAGCAGTCCCTCGCCGGAGGGGTGACGGGCCACCAGAAAGTGTTTGTCCTCCTTGCCCAGCTGGTGCTCGAAAAAGCCGGGAGTCTGGTAGGGCTTCAACCACTTCGGCAGACGGCCCGCCTCGGTCCAGTAGCTAGAGAACTGTCTGGGGCTCGGGGCTGCGGCGGCCGGGCCGAGTCGCAGCCAGTCATCGCTGTAGCGGGTCACTTCGGCTTCCAGCCAGTGGCGCAGGCTCAGCTCCTCCATCTTGTCTTCGGCCACCAGCATCAAGCCGGAGAGCAGGATCAGCAGCACCACCCCGGCGCCGCCGAGCGCCATGATCAGGCGGCGGCGCAGGCTCGGCAGGTTCATGCGTTCACCAGTCGGTAGCCCTGACCGTGCAAGGTCTCCAGCATGGGTGTGGGGAAGGGTTTGTCGAGCGCGTTGCGCAGGGCGTAGATATGGCTGCGCAGGGCATCGGAGTCGGGCTCCTCATCCCCCCAGACGGTGTCGAGTACCTCCTGACGGCTGACGATGGCGGGGGCGCGGCGGGCCAGCAGGGCGAGGATCCGGAACGGGATCTTGCCGAGCTTGAGGGGCTCACCGGCGCGGGTGGCGCGGCCGCTGGCGACATCGACCGTCAGATCGCCAAAGCTGATGGCCCCCACATCGCCGCGCGGGCCACGCAGACTGAGGGCTTGCAGCCGCACCTCCAGCTCCTCCATGGCGAACGGCTTGACCAGATAGTCATCCCCTCCCGCCTTGAAGCCCGCCAGCTTGTCCTCCAGGCTGTCGCGGGCGGTGAGAAACAGCACGGGAGTGGCAATCCCCTGCTCGCGCAGGCGGGCCACCGTGCTGAGGCCATCGAGGCGCGGCATCATCACATCCATGATGATGACGTCGAAACGCTGCTCCTCCAGCAGTTGCAGCGCCGCCTGACCGTGATAGGCACAATCGAGGCGGTGACCGGCCAGCTCCAGATAATCCATGATGGTTTCCGCCACCTGAGGATTGTCTTCCACTACCAAAATCTTCATGCTTTGCTCTCCTGGTTGGCGAGCGTTTCACGCTCTTTTCACACCGGATACGGCATCCTGTTTGCCAGTGTAACCCCGAGGATCCCTGATGAAGAAGTCTCTCTGCGCCTTCCTGTTGCTGATCTTGTTGCCACTTGGCACCGCACAGGCGACCGAATTCAAACTGACCGGCCGCACCACCTGGCAGCTTGGCCAGTTGATGGTCAACGGCATGCCGTTCGTGATCGACGACCAGACTCGCTTCAAGGATTGGCTCAACGAGGATGACCTCGGCGGTACCTGGGTAGAGATGAAAGGGGTGGTGGAGAACGGCGTGCGCTATGTGCGCAAGGTCGAAGCCCTCGACGAAGATGACAAGGACGAGATGGATCTGGAGGGGCCGGTCGAAGGGGGGCGGATCTGGGGCTACACCACCTCGGATAACAGTCTGGTGCCGTTCGAAGGGCGCTGGCTGGAGCTGGAGTGCAAGTTTGACGGCATGCGCCTGAGCCGTTGCCGCGAGGATGACTGATCCGATCTCTGCGTTCCGATTAGAAATGCTCCCGAATGAAGCCCATGCTTGTCCAGCATGGGCTTTTTGTTCAGGGACGAACGAAGATGGAACAATCGAGAAAGTGGTGTGCATGGATGCTGGGTGTGCCGCTCTGGGCGGCGCAGGCGGGAGCCGACGAATTGTGGCTGGTGGAGCTGGAGCACAGCGATGGCATCCGCCTGCAATTTCAGGGGGCCGAAGTGGAGCAGGGCAGTGCCGCCGTCTGGCGGCAGGGGGAGATTTGGCCACAGCCACTCAAACCCGGCGACCAGCTCGCCCTGCTGGTCGCCGATGGCGTTGCCACCCGGATCGAGTTGCTGGCCGCCAGAGCTCCGCTGGCCAATCAGCCTTGGCAGCGGGCGCAAGATCGCCTGCAATCCTTCGATGACCGGCAGCTCACGTTGGCAACCCTGGGCACAGTGCCACTCAATCCGCTGGTGCGCTGGGTCAACGGCTCGGCCGCCGATCTGCATGCCGGGAGCGAGCTGGTATTGATCCGTTCGGCGGATGGAATATTGCAGGGAATTGAAGTGATCAATCCGGAAGAGTAATTCAGCATCTTCTTATTTAATATAGGTTCACCATATTGTGGCAGCCATTAAATAATGGCTGCCACAATATTTATGATTTATTCCTCAATAAAGTCATCACTCTAATTATTTTCTTATACCACCATTATTTTGTTTGTCATGGATGTTTTTTGGTGGTTTATTTTATTTGTGTCAGGTTTTGTCGGAGTCCATACCTGTCAAATGAAAAAGGATATTTCTACACAATAACAATTATCGTATGTCTGAAAGAGGGATAAATGATGAATAGAATAATTACCGCCAATCTGGCGTTTTTGGCGTCTTCATTGATGCTCGCTCAGGTGCAGGCGGCTGAACCTGTCTACCCTGATCAGGTCAAGTGGGCGGGTCTTGGGACGGGCGTCTGTGCCAGTGGTTACCGTCCTCTGACCCGCGATGAAGCCATGAGTATCAAGGGTAATCTGGTCAGCCGCATGGGGCAGTGGCAGATCACCGGGCTGGCGGATCGCTGGGTGATTATGGGGCCGGGATATAATGGCGAAATCAAACAGGGCACTGCCGGAGAAACCTGGTGTTATCCCAACTCACCAGTTTCCGGAGAAATACCAACACTCTCTGACTGGAATATTCCGGCGGGTGATGAGGTCGATGTGCAATGGCGGCTTGTCCATGATAATGATTATTTTATCAAGCCAGTCAGTTATCTCGCCCATTATTTGGGATACGCCTGGGTGGGTGGAAATCATAGCCCTTATGTCGGGGAAGATATGGATGTTACCCGGGTTGGCGATGGCTGGTTGATAAAGGGAAATAATGATGGCGGCTGCTCCGGATATCGTTGCGGGGAGAAGAGCTCCATCAAGGTAAGCAACTTCTCATATACCCTGGAACCCGACTCCTTCAGCCATGGTCAGGTCACCGAGAGCGGCAAGCAGCTGGTCAAGACCATCACGGCCAATGCGACCAACTACACGGATCTGCCTCAGCAGGTGGTGGTGACCCTGAAGTACGACAAGGCCACCAACTGGTCGAAGACCGACACCTACAGCCTGAGCGAGAAGGTGACCACCAAGAACAAGTTTCAGTGGCCGCTGGTGGGGGAAACCGAACTGGCCATCGAGATCGCAGCGAGCCAGAGCTGGGCTTCCCAACACGGGGGCTCGACCACCGAGACTGTCTCGGTTGAAGCGCGCCCCACGGTGCCACCTCACTCCAGCCTGCCGGTGCGGGTTGCCCTCTACAAGTCCAATATCTCATACCCCTATGAGTTCAAGGCCGAGGTCAATTATGACCTGACCATGAAGGGCTTCCTGCGTTGGGGCGGCAATGCCTGGTATACCCATCCTGATAATCGTCCGACCTGGGAGCACACCTTTGCCGTCGGCCCGTTCCGCGACAAGGCCAGCAGCATCCGCTATCAGTGGGACAAGCGTTATATCCCGGGTGAAGTGAAGTGGTGGGACTGAACTGGACCATCAGCGAGTATGGTTTGTCGACCATGCAGAATAACCTGGGTCGTGTGCTGCGCCCGATCCGTTCGGCGGTGACCGGTGACTTCTATGCCGAGAGCCAGTTTGCCGGCGATATCGAAATCGGTCAGCCCCAGACCCGTTCCGCGGCCTCTGCCCAGTTGCGTAACGCCTCTGCTGAAGGTGTGGCTCTGACCGGTGTAGATCTGGATCAGGAGGCCCTTGCCAACGAAGGGTTTGGCAATGTATCCCTGACCATAGTTCCGGTTCAATAACCTCCCTCGCAGGCCCCTTTCATAGGGGCCTGTTTCTGTTCTGCGCAAGACGATGCACTTGCCCAGCGCCCTCGATTTTCCCTCTTTTTCTCCTCTTGTCCCTGCATGATCACAGCGGGAAGCTGTAGCTTGCCAAGGGGATGCCAACGCAGGTTTGCCCTCTGTTTGGGGTGGCCCCGTGAGCGAGGCATTGTTCACTCATTTGTTGAAAGAGGCGTGTTGGCCAGATTGTTAACGGCTTGTGCTTTAAATTTTCCCCCTTATACTGGCGCCATCTTGTCGGAGTGCTGACCGTCGAACGACGCGAAGCTGAGACCGTTAATTCGGGATCCGTGGAACCTGATCAGGTTAAAACCTGCGAAGGGAACAAGGGTAACTTGCGGGTTACCGCGCCGGAGGAGGAACAAGCCCTCTTCCGCTCATCGTAGGGATCACCCTTGATGGGTCAGGGCGCACAGGAGGGAGTCTGTCCCGTCCGGTTGTCGAGCACGTGGGGCGCCTTGCCCACAGCATGCAGAGAGCGGGAAGCGGCAGAACAGCAGCGCGGAGATCTATCCCGCGCGCACTCCCTCCCGAGATAAACACCCCGCCGCAAGTTCATCTTCTCCTCGAACTCCAGACAAGCAAATACCCATAACTTCAACCAGTTAATGTGAGTTTTGCTATGTCTACTTCCGTATCTGATACCACCAAATCCAGCCGCCGCGAGCAGCGCTCCAGCGCTCAGGCCTTTATCGACAGCCTCAAGGGGATGGCTCACCCCAACTCCCGCCGCATCTTTATCGAAGGCTCCCGCGCCGATATTCGTGTTCCCCTGCGGGAGATCCAGCTGGCCGACACCTTCGTCGGTGGCACCAAAGAAGATCCCCGGTTCGAGCCCAACGAGCCGGTGCCGGTCTACGACACCTCGGGCCGTTACGGGGAGGAGGGGGTCGCCATCGATGTGCGCCGTGGCCTGCCGCGCTTGCGGGAGAACTGGGTGCTGGAGCGGGATGACACCGACGAACTGCCGGGGCTCAGCTCCACCTTCACTCAGGAGCGGCTGGCCGATGAGGGGCTGGATCACCTGCGCTTCGAGCACTTGCCAAAGCCGCGCCGCGCCAAGCCGGGTCGCCGGGTCACCCAGCTCCACTATGCCCGTGCCGGTATCGTCACTCCCGAGATGGAATTTATCGCCATTCGCGAGAACATGGGGCGCGAGCGGGTGCGCTCCGAGCTCCTGCGCACCCAGCATCCGGGCCGCGATTTCGGTGCCCGTCTGCCCCAGAACATCACCCCGGAATTTGTGCGCGATGAGGTGGCCGCCGGTCGCGCCATCATCCCCAGCAACATCAACCACCCGGAAGCGGAGCCGATGATCATCGGCCGCAATTTTCTGGTGAAGATCAACGCCAATATCGGCAACTCGGCGATCACCTCCAGCATTGAGGAGGAGGTCGAAAAGCTGGTCTGGTCCACCCGCTGGGGCGCCGACACCGTCATGGATCTCTCCACCGGTCGCTATATCCACGAGACCCGCGAGTGGATCCTGCGCAACAGCCCGGTGCCCATCGGTACCGTGCCCATCTATCAGGCGCTGGAGAAGACCAACGGCATCGCCGAAGAGCTCACCTGGGAGCTGTTCCGTGACACCCTGCTGGAGCAGGCCGAGCAGGGGGTGGACTACTTCACCATCCATGCCGGTGTCTTGCTGCGTTTCGTGCCGATGACCGCCAAGCGCCTCACCGGCATCGTCTCCCGTGGCGGCAGCATCATGGCCAAGTGGTGCCTCTCCCACCACAAGGAGAACTTCCTCTACCAGCACTTCCGCGAAATCTGCGAGATCTGCGCCGCCTATGACGTGGCCCTGTCACTGGGCGATGGTCTGCGTCCGGGCTCCATCTATGACGCCAACGACGAGGCCCAGTTCGCCGAGCTGCGCACCCTGGGTGAGCTGACCAAAATCGCGTGGGAGTACGACGTGCAGGTGATGATCGAGGGGCCGGGTCACGTGCCGATGCACATGATCGAGCGCAACATGACCGAGCAGCTGGAGCGCTGTCACGAGGCGCCGTTCTATACGCTGGGCCCGCTCACCACCGATATCGCGCCGGGTTACGATCACTTCACCTCCGGCATCGGCGCCGCGCTGATCGGCTGGTACGGCTGCGCCATGCTCTGCTACGTCACCCCCAAGGAGCATCTGGGGCTGCCCAACAAGGAGGATGTGAAGCAGGGGCTGATTACCTACAAGATCGCCGCTCACGCCGCAGACCTTGCCAAGGGGCATCCGGGCGCCCAGATCCGCGACAACGCCATGTCCAAGGCGCGTTTCGAGTTCCGCTGGGAGGATCAGTTCAATCTGGCGCTGGATCCCGACACCGCTCGTGCCTACCACGACGAGACCCTGCCGCAGGAGTCCGGCAAGGTGGCCCACTTCTGCTCCATGTGCGGGCCCAAGTTCTGCTCCATGAAGATCACTCAGGATGTGCGTGACTATGCCGCCAAGCTTGAAGTGGTGGAGATCAAGCTGGTCGGTATGGATGGCCAGCAGGAGCAGGTAGTGGCTCAGGTGGAGAGCGGCATGGCCCGCATGGCGGAGACCTTCAAGGAGACTGGCGGCGAGATCTATCATCAGGCGGCGGCGCTGAAACAGGCCGCAGGGGAGGAGGCGTGAGCAGCGCAAGCGGGGCTGTCAGCCCCGCCGATCTGCTGCCCGTGACGGACTCCCGCCCAGTTGTCTGGACCATCGCCGGTTCAGACTCCGGCGGCGGTGCCGGCATTCAGGCCGACTTGCACACATTGCACGACCTCGGTGTCCACGGCTGCTCGGTCATCTCCGCCATCACCGCCCAGAACTCGGTGGCGGTGAAGATGGTCGACCCCGTGCTGATGCAGACCTTCACCGCCCAGATCGACGCCCTCGGTGTCGATCTGCCGCCCGCCGCCATCAAGATCGGCCTGCTGCCGACCCGGCTGCATGTCGAGGTGCTGGCCCGTCGACTGGCGGCCATCGATGCCCCCTTTGTGGTCTACGATCCGGTGGCCATCGCCAGCACCGGCACCCCGATGGCGGAGCCCAATATGCTGGAGGCGGTGCGCGAACAGCTGCTGCCACGTCTGTCGCTTATTACCCCCAACGGCCCCGAGCTGGAAGCCCTGACCGGCTTGCCGGTCAGCAGCCCCGAGCTGGTGCGCCTCGCCGCCCGGCGGCTGCGCGAACTCGGTGCCCGCGCCGTGCTGGTCAAGGGCGGACATCTGGAGTGGAACGGCGATCTCTGCCTCGACTACTACCAGGATGAGCAGCGCGAATTCTGGCTGGCGGCGCCGCGACTCGATACCCGCCATGGCCACGGCACCGGCTGCTGCTACGCCAGCGCCATCGCCGCCGTGGTGGCGCAGGATTATCCGGTGGAGGACGCCATCACCCTCGCTCGCGCCTACCTGCAACAGGGGCTGGCGGCGGCGCAGGGGGTGGGCGCAGGCCCGGGGCCCATCGCCCATCTCGGTTGGCCTGCCGACCTGGCCCACTTCCCCCGTGCCGTGCTGGCAGGGTCTGCCCTCGATCGCCGCTTCGGACTTTATGAGACAAGCTGCGCCCGCCTGCCGCAGGGCCCCTTCGCGCCGACCGAACACAACCTCGGCCTCTATCCGGTGGTCGATTCGGTCAAGTGGCTGCGCCGCCTGCTGGGGGCTGGGGTCAAGACCATCCAGCTGCGGATCAAGAATCTGCCCGCCGCTCAGGTGGCACCGGCCATTCGTGATGCGGTAGCGCTCGGTCGCCGTCATGGGGCGCGGCTCTTTATCAACGACTACTGGCAGCAGGCCATCGAGGAGGGCGCCTGGGGCGTGCATCTGGGGCAGGAGGATATGGAGACCGCCGATCTCGCCGCCATTCAGGCGGCCGGGCTGCGCCTTGGCATCTCCACCCACGGCTACTTCGAGCTGATGCGGGCCCGCGAGCTGGCCCCCTCCTATATGGCGCTGGGTCATATCTTCCCGACCAATACCAAGGCGATGCCTTCGCGCCCGCAGGGGCTGGTGCGGCTGCACCGCTACCGCGCCCTGATGTGCGACTGGCCGACGGTGGCCATCGGCGGCATCAGCGAGGAGCGGGTGGCGGCGGTCAAGGCAAGCGGGGTCGGCAGCATCGCGCTGGTCTCGGCCATCACTGCCAGCGATGACTGGCAGGGGGCGATCGAACGGCTGCTCGAGGCCGTGGGAGCGGGGGATGAGCCATGCTCGGCCTCTGCCATAAGGGAGGTGGAACATGCTCTCTGATGTTGAGTATTTGCGATACGGCCGCCAGCTGATGCTGGCGGAAGTGGGCGAGGCGGGTCAGGCGCGGCTCAAGGATAAGTCCGTGCTGATCGTGGGCTTGGGCGGGCTCGGCTCACCGCTCGCCCTCTATCTGGCCGGGGCCGGGGTCGGCACCTTGTGGCTGGCCGATGGCGATACGGTCGATTCCAGCAACTTGCCGCGCCAGATCCTGTTCGATAGCGAGGCGGTCAACCACTCCAAGGCGGAGCTGGCCCGCGAGCGCTTGGCCGCCCACAACCCGCTGGTGGAGCTGATCGCCATCAACCAGCGGCTCGATGCCGCCAGCCTGCCGGAGTTTGTGGCCGAGGTGGATCTGGTGATCGACTGCTGCGACAACCTCGCCACCCGCCAGGCTATCAACGCCGCCTGCGTGGCTCAGGACAAGCCCTGGATCTCTGCCGCCGCAGTGGGTTGGCAGGGGCAGCTGATGGCGCGAACCAGCAGTGAGCACGCCTGCTACGCCTGCCTCTATCCGCTGGATACCAAGCTCGCCCAGAGCTGCGAGACCAGCGGCGTCACCGGCCCGCTGGTCGGAGTGATGGGCTCTTTGCAGGCGCTGGAGGCACTGAAACTGCTGCTCGGGATGCCGAGTCCGGTCGCTGGCACATTGCGCCGCTTCGATGCGTTGACCCATCAGTGGCAGACCCTCACTCTGGCCCCCGACCCCGATTGCCCGGTTTGCGGGCAGCGCCGATGCCCGACACACGATAAGGAGATCACCCCATGACCCTCACCATTCGACTCAACGATAAAGCCCAGTCGCTGGCGGCAGGGCTGAGTGTGGCCGATCTGCTGGCAGCGCAAGACGTTAATCCACAGGGAGTGGCGGTAGCCCTTAACGGCGCCGTGCTGCCCCGTGGCCGCTGGGCCGAGACCCGTCTCAATGACGGGGACGAACTTCACCTCTTTACCGCCATTGCGGGAGGCTGACCCATGATGCTCGCAGTCCCATCTTCGATCGTTCTGCCTTGCGGTGGAACTTCATCTCTTCTTACCACTGTGGCCGGAGGCTGACATGCTCAAGATTGCCGATCACACCTTCTCATCGCGCCTCTTTACCGGCACCGGCAAGTTTGCCCGCCCGGAACTGATGGCCGCCGCCATCGAGGCGAGCGGCTCCCAACTGGTCACCATGGCTATCAAGCGGCTCGAACCGGGCAAGGCCCACGACGATATCCTGAGCCCCTTGCTGCAACTCGGGGTCAAGCTGCTGCCCAACACCTCAGGCGCCAAGACCGCCGCCGAGGCGGTGTTTGCCGCCCACCTCGCCCGCGAGGCGCTGGGGACGAACTGGTTGAAGCTGGAGATCCACCCCGATCCGCGCTATCTGCTGCCCGATCCCATCGAGACGCTGAAAGCCGCCGAGCAGCTGGTGAAAGAGGGCTTTGTGGTGCTGCCCTACTGCGGCGCCGACCCCGTGCTCTGCAAGCGGCTGGAAGAGGTGGGTTGCGCCGCCGTGATGCCGCTCGGCGCCCCCATCGGTTCCAATCAGGGGCTGGTGACCCGGGAGTTTCTCTCCATCATCGTCGAGCAGGCCAATGTGCCTGTGGTGGTGGATGCAGGGATCGGTGCACCAAGCCACGCCGCCGCCGCCTTTGAGCTGGGGGCCGATGCCGTGCTGGTCAATACCGCCATCGCGGTGAGCGGCGACCCGGTGGCCATGGGCCGCGCCTTTGCGCTGGCCTGCACCGCCGGTCGCAGCGCCTATGAGGCAGGACTTGGCGCCCGCGCCCTGCAGGCCCAAGCCTCCAGCCCGCTGACCGATTTTCTGGGGGCGTTATGAGTCATGAAACAGGGGCGACCATGAACATCTCCCCCTTGCCCCAAGGGCAGCCAGAGGTTTGCCCCCCTCTCCCTCTGGGAGAGGGGGTGAGGGCGCCGGGGGTGAGGGCTAAGGAGTCTACCTTTCTCGACCGCTGGTACGAACTTGATTGGGACGATATCGGCATGCAGATCCGCGCCAAGACCGCCGCCGATGTGGCCCGAGCCCTGAGCGCACCCCGCCGCACACTGGCCGATTTTATGGCGCTGATCTCGCCAGCCGCCGAGGCATTTTTGCCGCAGATGGCAGCCGAGGCCGAGCGGCTGACCCGCCAGCGTTTTGGCAACACCATCGGCTTCTATGTACCGCTCTATCTGTCGAATCTGTGCGCCAACGACTGCACCTACTGCGGCTTCTCCATGAGCAACCGCCTCAAGCGCAAGACCTTGAATGCAGAGGAGATTGAGCGCGAGTGTCTGGCCATCAAGGCGCGCGGTTTTGACAGCGTGCTGCTGGTGACCGGCGAGCACGAGCACAAGGTGGGGCTCGCCTATTTTCGCGAGGTGATGCCCATCATCCGCCGCCACTTCAGCACGGTGGGGATGGAGGTGCAGCCCCTCTCGCAGGCCGAATATGCCGAACTGAAAACTCTCGGCCTCGATGCCGTCATGGTCTATCAGGAGACCTACCACGCCCCCACTTACGCCCGCCACCACCTGCGCGGCAACAAGCGGGACATCGCATGGCGCCTCGCGACGCCGGATCGGTTGGGCCGCGCCGGTATCGACAAAATCGGGCTGGGGGCGCTCATTGGCCTCTCTGCGGACTGGCGCGCCGACAGCTACTTTGTCGCCGAGCATCTGAGCTGGCTTGAGCGCCACCACTGGCAGAGCCGCTACTCGCTCTCCTTCCCGCGCCTGCGCCCCTGCACCGGCGGACTGGAACCTGCCGTGGTCATGTCGGATCGCCAGCTGGCACAGCTTATCTGCGCCTGGCGTCTCTTCTCGCCCACGCTGGACTTGTCCCTCTCCACCCGCGAGTCCGCCACCTTTCGCAACGGTGCGGTGCGCCTTGGCATCACCCAGATGTCGGCCGAGTCGCGCACCCAGCCGGGTGGCTATGCCGAGGGGGATAAAGAGGAGCTGGAGCAGTTCGCCATCCACGACGACCGCCCGGTAGGGGAAGTGGCCGCCGCGGTGCGGCAGGCGGGGTTGCAGCCGGTGTTCAAGGATTGGGAACCCTTCTTGGGCCGATAGGGGCGGCCACGTCCCCTTTGCCGGTGGCATCCAGCGTCCAGCCAGACTCCGTGCCTGTGGCAAGCAGGCACGGCTGCGCCGTGCAATCGTAGGGTCGATTAGCCGGTAGGCGTAATCGTCCGTTCCGAGGTATGGCGCTGGCGGCAGGGGCCGTTGTGTGGTGGCACGGCTTTGCCGTGCAGGACGCGAGGCCGCTGGCCTCGAAGGGGTTTCGCCCGCCCTTCGGGCTTGGGCGAGTAACTTTTCTTTGCGTGGCCAAAGAAAAGTCACCAAAAGAAAGGCCACCCCCGCTTATTCGCCCGACTTCGTCGGGTTCCTTCGGCTCACCCGCTTGTCCGACGGCACGCGCCGACGGGCCATCCATGGCCCGGCGCCGCTCGCTCGACATCCTGTCTCGCGGCCTGGACAAGCGGGCTCGCCTCAGCCAATAAGAGGGGGAAACCAAAACCGTGCCCACCATAACCTCAGGGTGTGGTCGTAGTGGTCGTAGGGTGCAATAAGCGAAGCGCATTGCACCGCGATTGTGACGAGAGGTGCAATTCACTTCGTTCATTGCACCCTACGTTTTGCTTCGCTTGGGCCACATTTAACAACAGGGTTGATTGTGGATTGGGCAAAACATGGCGAATTACAGACGAATATGGCAACCGGGGGGAACCTGGTTTTTTACAGTCGTGCTGGCTGAACGTCAGAACAACCATCTACTTGTCGAGCAGATTGATCTGCTGAGGTCAGTTGTCAGGGAGGTGCAAGAGCGCCACCCATTCCGGATCCACGGATGGGTTGTCTTGCCCGAGCATCTACATGCACTGTTGGAGTTGCCGGAAGGGGATACCAATTTTCCGTTGCGCTGGCGCCAAATAAAAAGCAAGTTTTCACGATCAATCCCCAATTCAGAGGCTCGCTCAGAATCTCGTTGGCAGCGTGGTGAGCGGGGTATTTGGCAGCGACGTTATTGGGAGCATCTGATCCGCGATCAGGAAGATTTCAATCATCATCTCGATTACATCCATATCAATCCTGTCAAACATGGATTGGTAACAGCCCCGAAAGATTGGCCATATTCCACCTTCCATCGTTGGGTGCAACAGGGTCGGTATCCATTATATTGGAGAGATACCGCCACGCCAGAAGATGCAATACCACATAACAATAAATAATCGGAATTAACGTGGTTAACGTAGGGTGCAATAAGCGGAGCGCATTGCACCGCTTTCATTATGATAGTTATGCAGATAGAGGTGTAATTCACTTCGTTCATTACACCCTACGCCACTTCGTTCACTGTACCCTACGGAGTTGATATGATCAGATCATTAGTAAGTAATGTACAGATTTATGAGTTTATAAGCCCTTGGCTAAAAGTTTGCTTGTCAAAGAAAGCGATCCATGAAAGCAGTTTTTCAGTGTTCTGCAAAGGGTTATTTCCTGTCGTAATCTTTTGAAGGTAATGAGCAATAGCCATCCATGCTTTAACATGTCTATCGCTAAGCTCAGAGCATACCGGAGATAAAGCTAGTATTAAAGGTTGCTCATTTAAACATACGTTTATTAAATACTCCTTAAATGAGTCGCTCGCTATTTCTTCAGCAATAACTTCTTTGAATTTATTAATGGATACTTGGTTTTCATAATGATCGGCAGCATGAAATAAAAAGTCTTTTCCTATAGTTCCGCTGTCAATAGTCACGTCTTCAAAAATTTGTCTAATTAAAAATCTAAGTTGCGCCCTAAGTCTACGTTCAAGCATAATCTGCTTATGTCTTTTTTCTAATGTTTCATTGTTTTCTCTTTCCTTTTTTTCTTTGCTTTGGATAGCATCTACGACAAAAAGGATTAACACCAACTCTATTACCATTCCTGTAACTTCAGGTAAAAGATTATTAGCTGCATAATCTTCAAGTGTAATTTCACTTTGGGATGTATATAGGTATAGTGTTGTTCGAAGTAAAAAAGCCGCTAATATAAAAACAATTATGTATAGACTTTGCATGTTTCTAGTGGCATTCGCAAAGTGTTCAAGTAATGGCTTCATTTATTTCTTCTTGGCTTTTATGCCAACCGGCTATTCAGTTGGGGGGTTGTTTAATATAATGCCAGTGAAAATTTACTGGATATTTTATAAGTGTTTTAAGCTAACAGGGCATTACCAATATAATCTGGTCAACCACATTACACTATATCTGCACTTCTCTATATGTCTCACACAGTTCAGTAAGAGTCATTAGACTACAGAAATGACGCATTAGGAACAAGCGAATAGATATGTGCATCAAGGGGCTGCCCATGAAGAAAGATACGGTTCCTTGCCCGGCACTCAAAGGTGGCCCCTGCGGCGATGGCAATCGCTTCGCTGGAGCTGTTGCCGATTCCCATCACGATCTCCAGCCGAAATAGTCCCAACTGCCGAAAGCCAAAATCACGGAGCAGGGCGACAGCCTGACGGGCGATGCCGCAGCCTTGGCGGGATTGGCGTACCCAATAGCCGATATTGCCGTAGCGATGATGGGGCGACAGCTGGTTGATACCTGCGCCACCCAGTAGTTGGCCGGTGGTGGCGCAGAAGATGCCCATGTCAAAGGCACGTCCCGCCGCGCGATCCTGATCGCAGCTGGCAAACCACTCCAGCGCGCTCTCCCGAGTAAATGAATGGGAGCACCAGCTCATCCATTTACCGACCGTCTCGATCGATTCGTGGGCCGCGCGGACAAATTCGTCGGCATCGGCCGGTTCGAACGGGCGGATCACGATATTGGCATTGGCAAGGCGCGGGAGAGTCATCACTTATCCTGCTTTTTCAGAAAGTAACTGATATGCCCCGGCGGCATATCGGGCAGCTGGCCAAAGACCTCGTAACCCTGCTTCTGGTAGAAGGGGAGGGCCTGAAAACTGGTGGTTTCCAGATGGTAGTTGGTGATGCCCTTGCTTTGGGCGTACTGCTCCATGGCCTCCAGCAGGCGGCCGCCCCAGCCGTCGCGGCGGAGGCTTTCGTCGATCCAGAGCCAGTCGACGTGCAGCCAGCCCCACTTGATGTCGGCGATGATGCCGCCGTGTACCTTGCCCTCTTTATCCTTGATAAAGCTGGCGATCCGCTCGCGCCGAAGTTCGTACAGTTGAGGGCCAGCCTGACTTACGTTGTAGCCCGTCAGGCCAATGCGCAGTGCTTCAACATCATCGTCCTGAGGCGGTTGGGGTGGGGTGAGTTGCATATGGGCTCCTGCGGTATGGGTTGTGGCGGCGTCAAAGGGTTAAAGCAATACCCGTTTGGACTCTGTTTGGTCAAGTGTTCTGGTCGCTCGCCACCAAGCGTGCATGGTATGGCGCCAGTCAATGGCCCTTGCAACTTCCATCCCCCCTTGCATCACCCCAGAGTGAGGCGCAGACTGTTTGGCCTTGTTTTTATGCGATTCGATTCAAGGCAACCATCATGACTCCTGCCATCAACCTGCTGAAGAAGCTCAAAATTCCCCACAAGCTCTACCCCTACGAGTGCGAAGCCCACGACGATTTCGGCAAGCATGCCGCGACCCAGCTCGGGCTACCGGAGGCGCAGGTGTTCAAGACCCTGGTTGCCCATCACGACAAGCAGGCGGTGGTGGCCATCGTTCCCTCATCCGGCATGTGCAGTCTGAAACAGCTGGCCAAGGCGACCGGTCTCAAGAAGGTGGAGATGATGAAACCGGCGGAAGCGGAGAAGCTGACCGGCTACAAGGTGGGTGGCATCAGCCCGCTGGCGCAGAAGAAACAGTTGCCTACCGTGCTCGATGAGTCGGCGCTGCAGTTTGACGAAATCCTGGTGAGTGGCGGCAAGCGCGGGCTCTCGGTGGGGGTGGCGCCGCAGGATATGCTGACGCTGATGAAGTGGATCGCCGCTCCCATCGGCGAAGAGTAGTGCCGGGCACGGTGTGAACCTGCTCTCCGGGCCTGTGGTGGCCCGGATGTATCCTTGTTGGCTCACTCCTGGCTGATATAGTGGAGATGGAATAATTGCCGCCAAGGATATGGCCCATGCGCGCATCTGCCCGCTCCCTGCTCTTTATCGCGTTGCTGCTGCCCGCCACCGGCAGTGCGGCCCCTGCCTTTACGCTGCGTACCTGCTTTGAAAACAGTGACTCCTACCCCTGGCTGCTGCAATCGGGGGAGGGGGTTGTGCAATATCACCTCAAGGCGGTTGCTACCGCTCTTGATGCCGAGATCGTGCTGACGCCGCTACCGTGGAAGCGCTGCCTCTCTCAGGTGAGCAGTGGCCAGATGGATGCGGCCATCAAGATGAGCTATAGCGTCGAGCGGGCGACCACAGTGGGGGTCTATCCAATGCGTGAGGGCAAACCCGACCCTGCCAAGCGGCTGCTGACAGAGAGTTACAGTCTCTACCAGCTCAAGGGGGGTAAGAGCCAGTGGGATGGCACCACCCTCAGGGTCAATGGCGTGGTGGCTGCCCAGTCAGGATTTTCCATCGTCGACTTGTTGCAGGCTGCGGGAGCCGAGGTGGATGACTCCAGCCGTGACCCGCTGATCATGTTGAAAAAACTGGTGATGGATCGGGCGCAGGCGACCGCCATCCAGACCGAGGTGGCTGACAGTATTCTGGCGGCACATCCCGAGTTGCAGGCCCGCATCGAGCGGCTGTCGCCGGTGCTGGTGGAGAAGCCCTACTATCTGGTTTTCTCTCACCGCTTTTATCAGGCCCATCCCCTACAAAGCCGGCAGGTGTGGGATGCTATCGAGCAGGTGCGCGACTCTGCTGCCTATCAGCGTTATGCAACATCGCTCAGAAGCACACCTCCGGTGGGGGAGTAGGCTGATGGATGCGACTGGCCGAAAAGGGGAGGAGAGCGTGGGGTGGTGGCAGGGCCGAGTGCCCACGCTCAGGGCTACACTGAAAGTACCCCCTTCAGCCAAGGCGCGGTTTATGTCACCCCTGCATCTGCTTGCTGCCGCTCTGCTCTGCATGTTGTCGCTGACCGGACTGGCGGCCACCCGGTTTACCTATATCAGCCCGGAGAGCGAGCGAGATCCGCGAACCACTTATGATCGGGAGCTGCTGCGGCTCGCCCTCGACAAGACCCGTGACCAGTTTGGCGACTATTTGCTGGAACCTGCGCCGCCCATGACCAAGGCGCGCGAGCGGCTCAGCATGCAGCTCGACAGCTATCCCAACCTCTTTGTGATGGATAGCTACAGCAGCACCCGCGAGGATCTGGGGCTCGCCTATGTCCGTTTTCCCATCCATCTGGGGATCGTCAGCTACCGCATCTGTTTTGTCAGCCCGCAGCAAAAGGCGGCGGTGAGCAAAGTGACCGACCTCAAGGGGCTGCGCCAGTTCACCTTCGGTCAGGGCAAGGGGTGGCTGGATGTGGATATCCTGCGTTACGCCGGGATGGAGGTGGTGGAAGTGGAGGGGTACGAAAAGCTGTTCAAGATGGTGGCGCGGGGGCGCTTCGATCTCTTCTGCCGCGGGGTGAGCGAGCTGCGCAGCGAGCAGCTGACCCACAAGGAGATGGCAGATCTGCTGGTGGATGACGCGCTGTTGATCTACTACCCGCTGCCCCGGGTTTTCTACACCAATCCCAACAATCGCGAGGCACTGCAGCGGGTCGAGCGGGGGTTGCAGCTGGCGTGGCAGGATGGCTCGCTACAGGCTCTGTGGCGCAAGAGCTTTGGCCCGGCCATCGCCTTTGCCAAGCTCTCCCAGCGCCGAATGTTGCGTCTGGATAACCCCTTCCTCGACGGGATCAGCTTCGATTACCGCCCCTACTTCTACAATCCGCAAACCGATCGCTTCGGCGATTACTGAGGCGCCTGCCGCTGGCGGCAGAGGGCCAGCCAGGCCTCGGCGGTGCGCGACAGATAGCGCTCGCTCGGCCAGATCACCCCGAGTCGCCAGCTCAATTCGGGCTCCAGCGGTCGCAGCACCAGACCATCCGGAGTCAGCCGGTTGCAGACCGGCTCCGGCAAGAAGGCGACCCCCATGCCGCTGCGTACCATGGCGGTGAGAAAATCCCACTGGCTGCTGCGCGCCGCCACCTGCGGCACAAAGCCCGCCTCCTGACACGCCTGCTCCAACCGCTCGCTCAGGGTAAACGCCTGGGTATAGAGCAGGAAGGGCTCCTCCTGCAGAGACTCCAGCCGCAGCGGCGCCTCGCCATGCCAGCGGGGTTGATCAGGCAGCACCACCCGGATCGGGT
This sequence comes from Aeromonas sp. 11P, assembly GCF_051920165.1. Lineage (NCBI taxonomy): Bacteria > Pseudomonadati > Pseudomonadota > Gammaproteobacteria > Aeromonadales > Aeromonadaceae > Aeromonas > Aeromonas sp. 11P. The sequence continues at coordinate 2,432,120 of NZ_JBQBDJ010000004.1, read as the reverse complement.
ATTGATCCAGCTCCAGCGCGCTGAGGGCGCCCCCCTCTTTGGTCGGCAGCATGGTGATGGCGAGATCCAGCTCCCCCTCCAGCACCGCCTGTTCGATGCGGCGACCGCCGTACTCCACCAGGGTCAGCTCCACCTTGGGATAGCGGCTGCGGTAGGCGCGGATCAGATCCGCATAGACGTGACCCACCATGGGGGGAATGCCGAGGGTGAGGCGACCGTGTTGCAGGCTCTGCAGATCCGCCAGTTCGGCCTCCAGCTGTTGCATCTCCGCCAAGATGGTCTGGGCCCGGTTGAACAGCACCTGGCCGCTGTCGGTCAGGGTGAAGCGGCGCCCTTCCCGGTTGAGCAGGGGTTGGCCCAGCTCCTCTTCGATATTGCGGATCATCTTGCTGATGGTGGGCTGGGTGACGAACAGCTTTTCAGAGGCGCGGGTGAAGCTCTTTTCCCGCACCAGTTCGACAAAATAGCGCAGGGCGCGAATATCCATGGACTCTCTCGACTCGTGTTGGCGGGTACGGGATGAAGTATGCCTATGCGGCATGAATTTGATAATTTTAATTCATTTCTGGCAGGTTTTGCTCAACTCTATACTGTGAGCCGGTTCACAGAAAGACGATGATCATGAAAGCCCTCTGCTTGCGCTGGTTACAGACTCCCTTCCAGATTGTGTTGCTGGCAGCCATCTGGCTGCTGGCCGATACCGCGGTGCGTACCCTCCACCTGCCGCTGCCCGCCAACCTCACCGGCATGTTGCTGCTGCTGGCCTGCATCCTGCTCGGGGTGGTAAAGGCCGAGTGGTTCAGCGCGGGGGCTCGCTGGCTGCTGGCGGAGATGCTGCTCTTCTTCGTGCCCGCCGTAGTCGCGGTGGTCAACTATCAGGATCTGCTGCTGCAAGAGGGGTGGCGCATCATGGTGGTGCTGCTGGTGAGCACCACGCTAGTGCTCGGCACCACAGCGCTGGTGGTGGATCGGGTCTACCGCCTCGAACTGAAACTGGCCCGCCGGAGTCGCCGTCATGTCTGATACCCTGCTCGGGCTGATCTGTTTCGCCCTCACCCTGCTCTTCTACTACGCCAGCAAATGGCTCTACGGCAAAAAGCGGATCCTGCCGCTGATGCCGCTGCTGCTGGCGCCGACCCTGCTGGTGGCCGTGGTGCTGCTGTTCCACATCCCCTATCAGGACTACATGGCGGAATCCCACTGGCTGCTCTGGCTGCTGGGCCCGGCGACCGTCGCCTTCGCGGTGCCGGTCTACGAGAACCGCCAGCTCATTCGTCGCCACTGGTTGTCGCTGTCGGTGGGGGTGGTCGCCTCAGTTATTATGGCGGTGGGGAGTACCGTGCTGCTGGCCCGCTGGCTGGATCTCTCCGACATGTTGCAGCGCAGTCTGGCGATGCGATCCATCACTACGCCGTTTGCGGTGGAGGCGACCCGCGCCATCGGCGGTCAGAGCGACCTCACCGCGCTGTTTGTGGTGCTGACCGGCGTCATCGGCATGGCGGTGGGGGAGAGCGTGCTCACCGTGCTGGCCATTCGCAGTCGCCTCGGCAAGGGGGCGGGGTTTGGCGCCTCGGCCCACGGCGCCGGCACCGCCAAGGCCTATCAGATGGGTAACGAAGAGGGGGTGGTCTCCAGTATGGTGATGATGATCGCCGGCATGGTGACCGTGCTGCTGGCGCCCCTGCTGGGCCGGATGTTCTGGTAGGCCGGGCTTCCCTTTAGAAGGCGGCTCGTCCCGGCGCTACACTCTAGTGAGCGTGTATTTCCGGGATGAGCAGTATGACCTTTCATCGCCTCGCTTCCTGCTTGCTGCTGTGCAGCCTTTCCCTCCTTGCCACTCCCCTTCGGGCGAGCGACGTCATCACTCACATCAGCCCCGAGAGCGATCGGGACTTGCGTACCCTCTATTTTCGCGATCTGTTGCAGCTGGCGCTGGAGAAGACCCGCGACAGCTTCGGTGACTACGAGCTGCGAACCGCGCCGCCGATGAACCGTATCCGGATGCGACAGGTTGTGCAGACTCAGCAATACCCCAACCTGTTTGTGGCCGACAGTCTGCGCCCGGCCGCGGAGAGCGGAGCGCTGGATTACGTCCGTTTTCCGGTGGAGCTGGGCATCCTCGGTTATCGCATCTGTTTTGTCAGCCCGCAGCAGGCCGACGCGGTGGCAAGGGTCAATACCCTGGCCGAGCTGCAGCAATTTCTGCACGGGCAGGGACGTGGCTGGCAGGATGTGGAGATCCTGCGTCATGGGGGATTCAAGGTGCAGGAGATCGACGGTTACGAGCGGCTGTTCAAGCTGGTGGCTCGCGGTCGCATCGATCTCTTCTGCCGCGGGGCCAACGAGCTCTTTATCGAGCAGGAGCAGCACAGTGATCTGCCCGGCCTCACCGTGGATCGGCGAGTGGCGCTGCACTATCCCTTCCTCCACCTCTTCTACACCCACAAGGGTAATCAGGCCGCCATCCGCCGCCTCTCGGTCGGCCTCAAGCTGGCGTGGCGGGATGGCTCGCTGCAACAGCTCTGGCTGCGCCACTTCAAACCTTCCCTCGAGCAGGCGCAGCTCCCCAGGCGCCTGTTGTTCGAGTTGGCCAATCCGCGCCTTGATAAGGTGGACTTTGACTATCGGGCCTACCACTACAACCCCGTCGACGGGACGTTCGGGCCCGGGCTGCCTTGATCCTGATGGGGCTGTTCCCGGATAAAGGGCCGTCTCTGCCGATGTGCTGAACCATGCCAAAAAGGCATGTTTTTTATTATTTAAATTCATTTTTTGAAGGTTGGTGCACTGCATATACTGGGGGTCGCTTCACGGTTCAGGTTTGCTCCTGCCTGCTTCTGGCTTGTGCGAGTGAGCCTGAATCGTCCTGCTGCGGCGTCTTGATGTTCTGCATGAAGGCGTCCATCACTGGGCCGGGATCGATCCCGGCAGGTATTACAGCTGACGGAGCCTTGTTATGTTTAATCCCCACTCTTGCGCCCTGATTGTCGAAGGGGGCGCGATGCGCGGCATCTTTGCCAGCGGCGTGCTCGATGCGTTTGTCGAAAGTCACCACTACCCGTTCGATTTCGTCATGGGCGTCTCGGCCGGTGCCACCAATCTGGTCTCTTATCTGAGCGAGCAGCCGCGCCGCAGTCACCACATCATCACCGAGCTGGCTTGCAGCTCCCGTTTTCTCGATCCCCTGCGTTTCGTCAAAGGGGGCGATCTGGTGGACATCGGCTGGCTGTGGCAGGCCAGTCGCCATCGCTTCCCGCTCGATCTCGACACTTTCTGCGCCCGCGACATTCCCTTCTACGCGGTGGCGACCGATGTGGCGAGCGGCAAGGCCATCTATCTGCCGGTGCGGCCCGACAACATGGACGAGGTGCTGACCGCCACCTGTGCCCTGCCGGTGGTGCAGCACGATACCCCCTGCGTCGATGGTCGCCCGATGGCTGATGGCGGCATCAGCGATTCCATTCCGGTGATCGAGGCCTATCGGCTCGGGGCGCGGCGGATGACGGTGGTGCTGTCGGAGCCCCGGGGATATCGCAAGAAGCCGGCCCGTTTCTGCTGGATGGTCAAAGCCTTGCTGAAAACCCAGCCTGCGCTGGCGCAAGCCATGCTGGAGCGGGATCTCGCCTACAACCGGGCACTCGATTTCATTGCCAATCCCCCTGCCGATTGCGAGATCGAGGTGATCGCGCCATCGGCCGGTTTCATGGTCTCCCGTTTTACCCAGGATCCGGTCAAGCTGGAGTCTGGCTATCTGCAGGGTTACTGGCAGGGGCGCCAGAGCCTGCTGCGGGCACGTGGAGAGGTGCGAGCGGTGGCCTGACTGGTTTGCCGGGTGCTGAATATAGAAAGGGGAACCTCGCGGTTCCCCTTTTGCATGTTTGCACGGCAGCCAGTGCTTACAGCATCTGCTTGAGGCGATAGAGCAGGTCCAGTGCCTGACGGGGAGTGAGCTCGTCCGGGCGCACCGCTTCCAGCTCTTCCACCACCGGATGGATCTGCGGGGCGAGAGTCACCGGAGCAGGGCGGCTTTCACCGGCGGCGACCGGAGTGGCGCTCTCCAGCTCATGCAGTTTGTGGCGGGCCTGCTGGATCACCGATTTCGGCACCCCGGCCAACGCCGCCACTTGCAGGCCGTAGGAGCGGCTGGCTGCGCCTTCCTGTACTGCGTGCATAAAGGCGATGGTGTCGCCGTGCTCCACCGCATCGAGGTGGACGTTGGCCAGCCCGCTCATCAGCTCGGGCAAGCGGGTCAGCTCGAAGTAGTGGGTGGCGAACAGGGTGTAGGCGCCAATCTTGCTCGCCAGCTGTTCGGCACAGGCCCACGCCAGCGAGAGGCCGTCATAGGTGCTGGTGCCGCGGCCGATCTCGTCCATCAACACCAGGCTGCGAGCGGTAGCGTTGTTGAGAATGTTGGCGGTCTCGGTCATCTCCACCATAAAGGTGGAACGGCCGGAGGCGAGATCGTCCGATGCCCCGATGCGGGTGAAGATGCGGTCGATGGGGCCGATGCGGGCGCTGTCGGCGGGCACGAAGGCGCCGATATGGGCCAGCAGCACGATCAGCGCGGTCTGGCGCATGTAGGTCGATTTACCGCCCATGTTGGGACCCGTGATGATCAGCATCCGCCGCTCCCGCTCCAGCCGGATGGGGTTGGCGATAAAGGGATCTGTCATCACCTGCTCTACCACCGGATGGCGGCCCGCCTCGATCAGGATCTGATCCTCATCGATGAGGGTCGGGCAGCGGTAGTCGAGGGTCTCGGCCCGCTCGGCCAGGTTGGCCAGCACGTCCAGCTCCGCCAGCGCGGCGGCGGACTCCTGCAGATCGCCCAGATGCGGCAGCAGAGCATCGAGCAGCTCTTCGTAGAGCCGCTTCTCCAGCGCCAGCGCCTGGGACTGGGCGGTGAGTACCTTGTCCTCGTACTTCTTCAGCTCATCGATGATGTAGCGTTCGTTGTTCTTGAGGGTCTGGCGGCGGATGTAGTGGGCCGGCACCAGATGGCTGTTGGCCCGGCTCACCTCGATATAGAAGCCGTGCACCTTGTTGTAGCCCACCTTGAGGGTGTTGATGCCGGTCAGCAGTTTTTCCCGCTCTTCGATGCGGGCGAGGCTGGCGGTGGCGCCGTTGGCGAGATCCCGCAGCTCGTCCAGCTCCTGATTGAAGCCGTCACGGATCACGCCCCCATCGCGGATCAGCACCGGCGGCACTTCCATCACCGCACGTTCCAGCAGGTCGAGCAGCTCGGGGAAGGTGCTGGCCCGCTCGGCCAGCTGTTGCACCGCTTCGTGCTCGTTGTCCGCCAGCAGGCGCTGCAACTCTGGCAACTGGGCGAAGGCCTGACGCAGCCGGGTGAGGTCGCGCGGGCGGGCCGAGCGCAGGGCGAGACGGGCCAGCACCCGCTCCACATCCCCCACCTGACGCAGCAGGTTGCCCAGCTCGTCGTAGAGGTTCTGCTCGATAAGCGTATGGATGGTGCTCTGGCGACCTTTCAGGATCACCCGATCGCGGATCGGCTGGTGGATCCAGCGCTTGAGCAGGCGGCTGCCCATGGGGGTGGCGGTGCGATCCAGCACCTCGGCCAGGGTATTTTCATAGCCACCGGCCAGATTCTGGGTCAGCTCCAGATTGCGGCGGGTGGCGGCATCCATGATGACCGCATGATCTGGCTGCTCGAGGCGTACGTTGCGGATGTGGGGCAGGGCGGTGCGCTGGGTGTCCTTTACGTACTGCATCAGGCAGCCAGCGGCGCACAGGGCGGTCTCGCTCTTGTCTACGCCAAAGCCAACCAGATCCTGGGTGCCGAATTGCTGGCAGAGCAGCTTGCGAGCGGTGCCCAGCTCAAACTCCCACTCCGGGCGGCGGCGCAGGCCGCGGCGACCCTCGATATGGTGCAGAAACTCGAACGATTCCGGGTAGAGCAGCTCCGCCGGATTGGTGCGTTGCAGCTCTGCCAGCAGGGTCTCTTCTTTCTCGAACTGGTTGATGAAGAAGCGGCCCGAGCCGATGTCCATGGTGCCATAGCCGAAGCGGCGGCCATCGTGGTAGACGGCGGCGATCAGGTTGTCCTGCCGCTCGCTGAGCAGCGCTTCGTCGGAGACGGTGCCCGGGGTGATGATGCGAATGACCTTGCGCTCCACCGGCCCCTTGCTGGTGGCGGGATCCCCTACCTGTTCGCAGATGGCGGCGGATTCGCCAAGCTGTACCAACTTGGCCAGATAGCCCTCGATGGCGTGATAGGGCACCCCCGCCATCGGGATGGGGCTACCCGCCGACTGGCCGCGCTTGGTCAGGGAGATGTCGAGCAGTTGGGAGGCCTTGCGGGCATCGTCATAGAACAGCTCGTAGAAGTCGCCCATCCGGTAGAACAGCAGGATCTCCGGGTTCTCGGCCTTGAGGCCAAGGTACTGCTGCATCATGGGCGTGTGGGCGCTCAGATTGGCGCCGGGAGCGGAGCCTGTGGCGCCGCTGGCTTGGTGTTGTGCTGTCATGTTCTGTTCCAGAAGGGGCCTCTGCGGGCCAGTGTCTGCGGTGATGAGCCTTGAGCTTGATGGCGCCATTCTACACATAAGCGCCGCGACGGGGGAGCGGGTGTTCCGGGCGCGGTTGTTCTGCGCTATTGAAGACATGACACCGGCGCAGCACCTCACATTGCGGCAGGCAAGGGCGGTCTGCCGTGGTTGCGGGCGGCGCTAGCGGGATCGCATAATGTGCCCCTTGAGCGGATCATAAGGAGTCGTGATGAAACTGGATGCAGAGATAGAGCACCTTGCCATCGAGCTGGGACGGGCCCTTGGTCAACGGGGCTGGCTGGCGGCGACCGCCGAATCCTGTACCGGCGGTGGGGTGGCTACGGCCATCACCGACATCGCGGGTAGTTCCGGCTGGTTCGATCGCGGATTTGTCACTTACACCAACGAAGCCAAGCAGCAGATGTTGGGGGTGAGCAGCGAGAGCCTTGAGCAGCACGGTGCGGTGAGCGAAGCCGTGGTGCTGGAGATGGCCCGCGGCGCGCTGGCCCACTCGTCTGCCTCCATCAGCGTTGCCATCAGTGGTATCGCCGGTCCCGGCGGCGCCACCGAAGGCAAGCCGGTCGGCACCGTCTGGTTCGCCTGGGCCGACCGCAATGGCCGTCACCACTCCCTGCTGGCCCGCTTCGACGGGGATCGCCGGCAGGTACGCCAGCAGGCGGTGAGACAGGCCTTGTCGGGTCTGTTGGCCCTGCTCAGATAAATTGGGCTTGATACTGTATGAATAGACAGTATACTTAGCCCAACTTCACTTCTTACTCACGATTTCCAGCGGAGATTGGCATGGATCAGAACAAACAGAAGGCACTGGCGGCTGCGCTGGGTCAGATTGAAAAGCAGTTCGGCAAAGGTTCCATCATGCGTCTGGGCGACAGCAAGACCATGGATATCGAAGCCATCTCTACCGGTTCCCTCTCGCTGGACGTGGCGCTGGGCATTGGCGGTCTGCCGTGTGGCCGTATCGTCGAAATCTACGGCCCGGAATCTTCCGGTAAAACCACCCTCACCCTGCAGGTGATCGCGGAAGCCCAGAAGAAGGGTAAGACCTGTGCCTTCGTCGATGCGGAGCACGCGCTGGATCCTATCTATGCCGCCAAGCTCGGCGTCAACGTCGACGACCTGCTTATCTCCCAGCCGGATACCGGTGAACAGGCGCTGGAGATCTGCGACATGCTGGTTCGCTCCAACGCCGTTGACGTTATCATCGTCGACTCCGTGGCTGCCCTGACGCCGAAAGCGGAAATCGAAGGGGAGATGGGTGACTCCCACGTTGGCCTGCAGGCCCGTCTGATGTCCCAGGCGTTGCGCAAGCTGACTGCCAACATCAAGAACGCCAACTGCCTGTGCATCTTCATCAACCAGATCCGGATGAAGATCGGCGTTATGTTCGGCAGCCCGGAGACTACTACCGGCGGTAACGCGCTCAAGTTCTACGCCTCCGTGCGTCTGGATATCCGTCGTACCGGCGCCATCAAGGAAGGTGACGAAGTGGTCGGTAACGAGACCCGCGTCAAGGTAGTGAAGAACAAGGTGGCTCCTCCCTTCAAGCAGGCCGAATTCCAGATCTTCTACGGTGCCGGTATCTCCAAAGAGGGCGAGCTGGTGGATCTGGGCGTCAAGCACAAGCTGATCGACAAGGCGGGCGCCTGGTACAGCTACAACGGCGAGAAGATTGGTCAGGGCAAAGCCAACGTGATGAAGCTGTTCGCCGAGAACAAGGCGCTGGCTGGCGAAGTGGAAGCCCGCCTGCGCGAGCTGCTGCTCTCCGGTGCCGTACCTGTCGATGACAAGGCTGCATCGGTTGAGGCAGAAGAGTTCGATGCCGAAAGCGAACAAGAGTTCGAATAAGGAACAAAGGAAGGCCGGGTAGATACCCGGCCTTGTTATTTATGATGGTAGATGAATCCGTGACCGAACCGCTTGAGCCCGCCGAGCCGACCTTTGCCGAGCAGCTGGCCGCCGCCCGCGCCTTTGCCATGCGCAGTCTGGCCCGTCGCGAGAGTGCCGAGTCTGAGCTGGCCAACCGGCTGCGCCAGCAGGGCTTCAATGAAGAGGTGATCGAGGCGGTGGTCGACTACTGCCGCGGGTACAACTGGGTCAATGACGAACGTTACGGCGGTATGGCTGTACGTGCCGGTGCCGCCAAGGGGCATGGCCCCATCAAGATCCGCTTCGATCTGCGCCGCAAGGGGCTGGACGATATGCAGATAGACGCCGCTTTCGAACAACCCGAGCTGGACTGGTTCGAGCTCGCCTTCGAGCTGCTGGAACGACGGGCAAAAAGAGCCGATCTGGCCGATTTCAAGCTACGGATGAAGTGGCTCAAGTATCTGCTGGGGCGCGGCTTTACCCAGGATCAGGCCCGTTATGCCATCTCTGCCCTGCAGGAGCGGGAAGAGTAACGCCACTGCGTGGCAAACGTCGTTTCACCTCTCTTGGTGGCAGGTTTTCCCTGCCCGCTCAGTAGTTTGCGCAAGCAATTCCGAAAAAGCGGCCTTTTGTTCATCTCATCTCTCTTTCTGCGCTGCTTTTTTGCCTCTCGACAGTGAAAAAAGCCACTGTGGGCAGCGGCGCTCTTATCTGGCCCGTTTATGTGCGCTTTTTCGCCCGTGGCGGCCCTGTCCGTTTTACTTTACCCCGCAGAAAACTTACATTAATGCGGTTAAAAGTCCGTATTCGAATCAAGCAGGATTTTCCATGTATATGTCCACGTCAGAGATACGCGCTGCGTTTCTCGAGTATTTCCGTTCCCAGGGACACCAGGTTGTCTCCTCCAGCTCGCTGGTACCGCATAACGACCCGACCCTGTTGTTTACCAACGCGGGTATGAACCAGTTCAAGGATGTGTTCCTTGGCGCAGACAAGCGTGCCTACAATCGCGCGACGACTTCCCAGCGTTGCGTGCGTGCCGGTGGTAAGCACAACGATCTGGAAAACGTCGGCTATACCGCTCGTCACCACACCTTCTTCGAAATGCTGGGCAACTTCAGCTTCGGTGACTACTTCAAGCAGGATGCCATCAAGTTTGCATGGGGCTTCCTGACCGAGGTGCTGCAGCTGCCGAAAGATCGCCTGCTGGTAACCGTCTACGCGACTGACGATGAAGCTTTCGATATCTGGGAAAAAGAGGTTGGTGTCCCGGCCGATCGCATCGTCCGCATCGGTGACAACAAGGGCGCCCCTTACGCTTCCGACAACTTCTGGGCGATGGGCGATACCGGCCCGTGCGGTCCTTGCACCGAGATCTTCTATGACCACGGCGATCACATCTGGGGTGGCCGTCCCGGCTCACCGGAAGAGGATGGTGACCGTTTCATCGAGATCTGGAACGTGGTGTTCATGCAGTTCAACCGTCAGGCTGACGGCACCATGGAGCCGCTGCCGCGTCCGTCCGTGGATACCGGCATGGGTCTGGAGCGTATCTCCGCCATCATGCAGGGTGTGCACTCCAACTACGAAATCGACATCTTCCAGGCGTTGATCAAGAAAGCGGCCGAGATTGTCGGCACCACCGATCTGAGCAACCAGTCCCTGCGCGTCATCGCTGACCACATCCGCTCCTGCGCCTTCCTGGTGGCTGATGGCGTGATGCCGTCCAACGAAGGTCGTGGCTATGTGCTGCGTCGTATCATCCGCCGTGCTGTGCGTCATGGTCGCAAGCTGGGCGCGACCGATGTCTTCTTCTACAAACTGGCTGCCGAGCTGGCCGTGCAGATGAAAGACGTCGCTGCCGAGCTGATCGCCCAGCTGCCGCTGGTCGAGCGCGTGCTGCGTATCGAAGAGGAGCAGTTTGTCCGCACTCTGGATCGCGGTCTGCTGCTGCTGGAAGACGCTCTGGCCAATCTCGGCGATGCCAAGGTTATTCCGGGCGAGGTGGTGTTCAAGCTCTATGACACTTACGGCTTCCCGGCCGACCTGACTGCCGACGTGGTGCGCGAGCGCGAGATCGGCATCGACGAAGAGGGCTTCAAGGCCGAGATGGAGAAGCAGCGTGCTCGTGCCAAGGAAGCGTCCAGCTTCGGTGTGAACTACAACGAGATGCTCAAGCTCGACTTCGAGACCCCCTTCACCGGTTACAAGACCCTGACCGAGCGCACTCGCGTGGTCGGTATCTACAAGGGTGTGGAAGAGGTGAGCGGTCTTATCGCCGGTGACGAAGCGGTCATCGTGCTGGAAGAGACCCCCTTCTACGCCGAGTCCGGCGGTCAGATTGGCGACAGCGGTATCCTGAAAGTGGACGACGGCATCTTTGCCGTGACCGACACCCTGAAAGCGGGCAAGGCGATCATCCACAAGGGCTACATGGAGTTGGGCCCCCTGGAGAAGGACGCCGAAGTAGAAGCCGTGGTTGATGGCGATCGTCGTCAGGCCATCGCCCTGAACCACTCCGTGACTCACCTGCTGCACGCAGCCCTGCGTCAGGCACTGGGCGAGCACGTCACCCAGAAAGGTTCTCTGGTTGGAGCCGAGCGCATGCGTTTCGACTTCTCCCACTTCGAGGGGCTGACCATGGCGACCATTCGTCGGGTCGAGGAGCTGGTCAACAACCAGATCCGCGCCAACCACGAAATCACCACCCAGCTGATGGATCTGGAGGCGGCCAAGTCCGCCGGTGCCATGGCGCTATTTGGTGAAAAATATGAAGACGACGTGCGTGTGGTGCGCATGGGCGACTACTCCACCGAGCTGTGCGGCGGTACTCACGCCAAGCGCACCGGTGATATCGGCTTCTTCAAGATCATCGCCGAGAGCGGCATCGCGGCTGGTGTGCGCCGTATCGAAGCGGTGACCGGCAAGGCCGCCATCGACTTCATGCATCAGGTTGGCGAGCAGATCGAAGAGGCTGCCGCACTGGTGAAAGGTGACCAGTTCTGCATCGCTGACAAGGTTCGCCAGATGCTGGACAAGGCCAAGATGATGGAGCGCGAGTTGGAGCAGCTCAAGGCCAAGCTGGCCGCTCAGGCCGGTAACGACCTGCTGGGTCAGGTGATCGAGATCAACGGTCAGAAGGTGCTGGTTGCTGCGCTGGAAGGGGCCGATCCGAAATCCCTGCGCGGCATGCTGGACGAGCTGAAGAACCAGATGAAGTCCGGTGTCGTGCTGCTGGCAACCTGTGCCGACGGCAAGGTCAACCTGATCGCCGGTGTCACCAACGACCTGACCGGCAAGGTCAAGGCCGGTGAGCTGGTCAATCTGGTTGCCCAGCAGGTGGGTGGCAAGGGCGGTGGCCGTCCGGACATGGCACAGGCGGGTGGTACCCAGCCTGAGGCGGTGCCGGCAGCGCTGCAATCCGTTCACTCCTGGCTGGAAGAGCGCCTGTAATCGGGCGAGGTGATCTGTGGCACTCTATGTACAGAAGTACGGCGGCACCTCGGTCGGCACACTGGAGCGGATCGAGGCGGTAGCTGAGCGGGTCGAGCAGACCCGCGCCCAGGGACACGACGTGGTGGTGGTTGTCTCCGCCATGTCGGGCGAAACCAACCGGCTGCTGGGCATGGCCCAGCAGCTGGATCCTGATGCCAACCGGCGGGAGATGGATGTACTGGTCTCCACCGGTGAGCAGGTCACCATAGCGCTGCTGGCGATCGCGTTGAACAAACGCGGTTGTCCTGCGGTCTCAATGACCGGTGATCAGGTGCGGATTCATACCGATTCCGCCTATGGCAAGGCGCGCATCACCCACATCGACACCGAGCTGGTTCAGGCTGAACTGGCTGCGGGCAAGGTGGTGGTGATCGCCGGTTTCCAGGGCCGTGACGAGCATAACGCCATCACGACGCTGGGCCGCGGCGGTTCGGATACCACGGCGGTTGCCGTGGCGGCGGCCATCAAGGCCGATGAGTGCCAGATCTTTACCGATGTGGATGGGGTATACACCACGGATCCGCGCATCGAGCCCAAGGCGCGTCGTCTCGACACCATCACCTTCGAGGAGATGCTGGAGATGGCCAGTCTCGGCGCCAAGGTGCTGCAGATCCGCTCGGTGGAGTTTGCGGGCAAGTACCGCGTCCCGCTGCGGGTGCTGTCGAGCTTTATCGATGGAGAGGGAACCTTAATCACATATGGAGGTGATAGGATGGAAGCTCCCCTGGTATCCGGGATCGCTTTTAACCGCAACGAGGCCAGCCTGACCATTCTGGGCGTGCCGGACAGACCAACCGTTGCCGCTCAGATCCTGAATCCGATCAGCGACGCCAACATTGATGTCGACATGATTGTGCAGAACACCCTGGGAGATGGCACCGCCGACTTCACCTTCACGGTGAATCGTGACGACTATCGCCGCGCCCGGGCACTGCTGGAGGAGACCGCCACCGAACTTGGCGCCTCCTGCGTGCAGGGAAATGGCGAGATTGCCAAGGTTTCCATTGTCGGTGTCGGCATGTGGAACCATCCCGGTGTTGCACGCACCATGTTCAAGGTATTGGGCGAGGAGGGGATCAACATGCAGTTGATCTCGACCTCTGAAATCAAAATCTCTGTGGTGATTGACGAGAAGTATCTGGAGCTGGCGGTGCGAGCCCTGCACGCGGCTTTCGGGTTGGATCAGGCACCGCAAGAGCAGCCCTTGGGCTAACAATCTCTGATTGATTTAGTTTCAACCATTTACCATATCGGTATCTTTGTTAGATAATGTCGCATATCGATATAAAAACAAAACAGGATACAGGAGCAAGCGAATGCTTATTTTGACTCGTCGTGTTGGGGAAACCCTGATGATTGGTGATGAAGTGACTGTCACCGTACTGGGCGTTAAAGGCAACCAGGTCCGTATCGGTGTTAACGCGCCGAAAGAGGTCTCCGTACACCGCGAAGAGATCTACCAGCGCATCCAGGCCGAGAAAGTTCCGGGCCAACCGGGCTTCTAAGCCACTTTCATGGCTGTGACAAGGCGACACCTCATGTGTCGCCTTTTGTTTTTCAGGCCCCCTGAAATCGCCCTGCAGGGCGCGAAACTGCGGGATAAGTGCCGATATTGTTTGAATATTCCACGCTTTGACCAAATGCTGAGCGAACGCACTTTTTTCTCCAAAAAAGTGTTTGACTAAAAATCCCTGTGAAGTATTATCAGCCCCGCAAACGGAGAGGTGGCCGAGAGGCTGAAGGCGCTCCCCTGCTAAGGGAGTATGCGGCTTATACCCGCATCGGGGGTTCGAATCCCCCCTTCTCCGCCATTTGCGCCCGTAGCTCAGCTGGATAGAGTACCTGGCTACGAACCAGGTGGTCAGAGGTTCGAATCCTCTCGGGCGCACCATATTACGACTCAAGCAAGAGTCATGTGTTGACCATCAGCAAGTCGACACTTTGGAAAAGGCTTACTGATAAGTAAGCTTTTTTTATCGTTTTAAAACAGGGCGCCCGTAGCTCAGCTGGATAGAGTACCTGGCTACGAACCAGGTGGTCAGAGGTTCGAATCCTCTCGGGCGCACCATTTAAAACGACACAACGATTTATGAGCGCCCGTAGCTCAGCTGGATAGAGTACCTGGCTACGAACCAGGTGGTCAGAGGTTCGAATCCTCTCGGGCGCACCATTTTTCAAGCAGTACCAAAAGTTTGTGAGCGCCCGTAGCTCAGCTGGATAGAGTACCTGGCTACGAACCAGGTGGTCAGAGGTTCGAATCCTCTCGGGCGCACCATATTTCAAGCAGTGCCAAAAGTTTATGAGCGCCCGTAGCTCAGCTGGATAGAGTACCTGGCTACGAACCAGGTGGTCAGAGGTTCGAATCCTCTCGGGCGCACCATACAGACAGCCTCGACTTCGGTCGGGGCTGTTTTTTTATGGGCGATATTTAGCTTTTGGTGCGGATCCCCGTGCGCTGTTGCGGGTGGATCGCCCTCCCTCCTCTCTTCGCTTACCATCCTCCATTCCCCCTTTTTGCCATTGCGTCGAGCTCTTCTGACCGGTACCACTCATTGCTTCATCTGCAGGTGCTCTGTATGCCTGTTGTTGCCACGGCAGCTGCTGCGCAGCTCATCATGCAGGGTTTGGCTATCAACATCCTGCAAGGCCTGCTGAGGCGTTTTGCGGGCAATAAAAAAGGATGCCGCAGCATCCTTTTGTGTTGAGATATTTACTCAGCTTTTCAGCCATTTGCGAATGCGGTTGGCATCGCCGATGGGGGTGCGTTTGCCCACTGAGTTGAGCAGCACGATGGCGAGCTCGCGGCTGTCCGGTTTGGCGCGCATCACCAGACAGCGCCCCGCTTCGTCAGTGAAGCCGGTCTTGGAGAGGCGCACGTCCCAATCCGGGTTTTTCACCAGCGGGTTGGTGTTGTTGAACATCAGGCTGTAGGCGGGGGCGCTGAAGCGCATCTCCCGGTTCTCATCCTGAGTGAACTGACGGATCAGCGGCTGACGGTAGGCGGCGGCAGCCAGCTTGCCGAGATCCTGGGCGGTAGAGACGTTGCGGGTGGAGAGGCCGGTGGAGTCGTAGAAGTGGGTATTACGCATACCCAGCTGTCTTGCCTTGTTGTTCATGGCCCGCACGAAGGCGCTGCGACCGCCCGGATAGTGACGCGCCAGTGCCGAGGCCATCCGGTTTTCGGAGGACATCAGCGCCAGATGCAGGGCGTCGCGGCGGGTCACCTTGGTGCCCATGCGGATGCGGGAGTGGGTGTGTTTGACCCGATCCAGATCGTTCTTGTCGACCGTGATGGTCTGGTTGAGATTCTGCTTGGCATCCAGCACCACCAGCGCTGTCATCAGTTTGGTGAGGGAGGCGATGGGACGCACCTTGGTGGCATTCTTCTGGTAGAGCGTCTTGCCCGTTTTTACATCCACGACCAGGGCGCTGCTCGAGCGTACTTCCAGTTTGGCTGGGTTAGGGGCCGCGCTGACCGCAGGCAATCCCAGCATTCCCATCAACCCGACAACCAGCGCTGCTGCGCGAATCCGACACCACATACAACCGACTCCGTTCCCATCCAAAAAAAGGCGCTAGATTCACTCATTTTTACCCCGGCTTTACAAGGGCCGAGCGGGACTATTTCTGCTATTTGCGCGAAATTGGCGATCAAAAAAGCCCTCTGGCGAGGGCTTTCGGGTCGGGCGTTGGGCGAAGGGTCAATCCCGCGGCTGCGCGGCCCTGCGTTTGCTGATCCAGCGCCAGACCAGCGCCACCATGCCACCCACCAGCAGGGCCACCGGCAGATAGATGATGATGTTGAAAAACTGGGTCTGGTATTCGGCGGCCAGCTTGGTGTGGCTAAGGTAGTAGCCAAACCCGACCAGCGGGCAGATCCACATGATGGAGCTGATCAGATTGACGATGAGAAAGCGCCCCTGGGGCAGTTCGGTGGCACCTACGATATAGGGATAGGCGGTGCGTACGAAGGCGATATAGCGCGCGGTGATCAGGGTGATGATCCCGTACTTGTCCAGCAGGTGGTAGACCTTCTGCTGGTGTCGCTCTTCCACGTGGGACATCAGCCGATGGTAGAGCTGGGTGTGGCCAAGGAAGCGCCCCTGCATGTAACCGAGCCAGGTGCCGACAAAGGTAGCCATGATCAACAGGGGGATCACCCCGAGAGACAACACATCCTGATAGATGAGCACGCCGGTGAGGATCAGCAGGCTGTCACCGGGCAGAAAGGCGGTAGGGATGAATCCGTTTTCCAGTACCAGAAACGTCAGAATCACACCACAGATCATGAAGGCCATCTTGGGATCGGAAAGTGTGTTCAGATCGTGATTCATAAAGGCGTGAGCCAGTTGGTAAAACTGCTCCATACTTGCAAACTCCGCAGGTTAGCTGGGTTGATCGGTCAAGGGCATGGCGAGCACCTTGTCGATGCGCAGGCCATCCATGTCAACAATTTCCAGTTGCCACTGTTCCAGGGTCACCAGATCGCCGGTGTGTGGAACACGACCAAGGAGCAGCATGATAAGCCCTCCGAGGGTGTGATAGTGATGTTTTTCTTCTTCCGGCAGGCGAACCAGCTCCAGACAGTCCTTCAACTCGGGCAGCGGGATCAGGCCATCGAGCAGCCAGCTGCCGTCGGCGCGCTGGAATGCCCAGTTGTCCTCGCCATCCTCCTGCTGGAAATCCCCGGCCAGCGCTTCCAGCAGATCCTGCTGGGTGACCAGCCCCTGCAGCTCGCCATACTCGTCCACCACCATCACCATCTGTTCGCTGTGGGTGCGGAAGTGGTTGAGCAGCTCGACCCCGTTGAGGGTCTCGGGCAGCAGGCTGCAATCCTCGGTCAGGGCCGCCAGATCGATGGGCTCTCCCTTGATGTAGGCGTGCAGCACCTTGCTGACGTTGATGACCCCCACCAGATCCGACAGGCTGCCGTCACAGACCGGGAAGAAGCTGTGACGATACTCCACCAGCCGCTGCAGGTTGGCCTCCAGCGGCAGCGCCAGATCCAGATAGCGGATATCGCTGCGCGGTACCATCAGGGAGGAGAGGCTGCGCTCGTCTAAACGAAACACGTTGCGCAGCATGGTATGTTCGTGATCCTCGATCACCCCGGCTTCCGACCCCTCTACCAGCATGGCATGGATCTCCTCCTCGGTGACGTTGGCGTTGCCATTCTGGTTGACCCGCAGCAGGCGCAAGGTGGTGTTGGTGGATGCCGAGAGCAGCCAGACGAAGGGGCGGGTCATGATGGCAAGCCACAGCATGGGGCGCGCCACCAGACAGGCGATGCGCTCGGCGCTGAGTTGGCCAAGCCGCTTGGGCACGAGTTCACCCACCACGATAGAGAGGTAGGTCACCCCCACCACCACGATGACGGTGGCGATAAGTCCGCTGCTCTTGGGGGAGAGTCCCCACTCCTGCAGCCAGAGGGAGAAGGGCTGGGCCAGCAGGGATTCGCCATAGATACCGTTGAGCAGGCCGATGGAGGTGATGCCGATCTGCACGGCGGAGAGGAAATGAGTCGGGTTTTCGCCGAGTTTGAGTGCGATGGCCGCCGAGCGGCTTCCTTCATTGGCCAGCTTGCCAAGGCGCGCCTTGCGGGCGGTGACGATGGCGATTTCCGACATGGCGAAGAGGCCGTTAAGCAAGATCAATCCCAACAGGATCAACAGTTCCATACTGCAGCTGCACTCCTTGAGTAGAAAATATCGCTGGCAGTGTAATGAATTTGGCGGCGATGTGCTTGTGAAAGCGGGTGATCCGGCTCGCTAATTTGATGACCGCGCTCTGGGATGGCTGAAAAAGATGGCCGGAAAAGGGAAGGATGACCACGCCAAACGGCGTAATGGGCGAGGCAGCATTGCAGGAGGGAAAAGGGCGGGAAGTCCCGCCCTTGCTTGTCATGGTTCAGACAACCGTTATCAGAACTGTTGGAACCAGCGCTGGATCTGGGCCGGATCCTTGCTCTGGGTCAGGGAGAGCATCAGCAGCACCCGCGCCTTCTGCGGGTTGAGAGTGCCGGAGGCCACGAAGCCGTACTTGGCATCATCGATCTCGGCATCCAGGGTGGTGGCGCCGGTCGGCACGCGGGCGGAGCGTACGACGCGGATGCCATCCTTGCTCGCCTTGGCCAGGGTGTCGAACAGGGTGTGATAGAGGTTGCCGTTGCCCACCCCGGCGCTGACGATGCCGTCGAACTTGGCATCCACCATCGCCTTGGCCGGCAAGTCGGTGGCGTTGGCGTAGCTGTAGACGATGCCCACTTGCGGCAGCTTGTCGAGCTTGCTCACGTCAAACGGCGTCTTGCTGGTGTGCAGACGGGCCGGGCTGCGCTGATAGTCGATCTTGCCGTTGTGGATGTAACCCAGCGGGCCAAAGTTGGGGGAGGCAAAGGTCTGCACGCCTGTGGTGTTGGTCTTGGTGACGTCGCGGGCATCGAGCACGGTGTCGTTCATCGCCACCATGACGCCACGTCCCTTGGAGGCGGGGTCGGAGGCGGTCACCACGGCGTTGTAGAGGTTGAGCGGGCCATCAGCACTCATGGCGGTGGAGGGGCGCATGGCGCCAACCAGTACCACCGGCTTGTCGCTCTTGACGGTCAGATTGAGGAAGTAGGCGGTCTCTTCCATGGTGTCGGTGCCGTGGGTAATGACAATGCCATCCACGTCATCCTTGGCCAGCAGCTCGTTGACCCGCTTGGCCAGCTTGAGCCACACCTCGTCGTTCATGTCCTGGGAGCCGATCTTGACTACCTGCTCACCCTGCACATCGGCCACGTTCTTCATCTCGGGCACGGCGGCGATCAGGGTTTCGATGGCCACCTTGCCAGCCTCGTAGTTGGACTGGGTAGCCGACTGACCTGCCCCGGCAATGGTGCCGCCGGTTGCCAGAATATGGACGTTGGGCAGCGCTATGGCCATGGGGGAGAGTGTCAGGCCAACGACGGCGGCGAGCAGGGTCTTGCGGATCGGTAGGGTCATGCTGCAAATCCTTATGATTGGAATAATTGCAGCCAGTTTGCCCAGATAACCATCAATATCTGTGATAAAACTCACCAAAAGACAGGTGAGTACAGATTTTTAACCTGTTTTATACCTCTATGGAGATAATTTAACTCGCAGAGAAACCCTTGGCTTCAATCAGGGCGATCAGCTCGGTCTTGCTCAGCTCGCTCTCGATGACGGCCTTGCGGCTGGCAAAGTCGACGGTTGCGGTGGTGACTACAGGCTGGGCCAGCAGCGCTTTTTGCAGACTGGCGGCGCAGCCACCACAGGACATGCCGGACACGGTGAGTTCGATGGTCATGGGATATCTCCTCTGTTGATGGACGCCAGCCTAAAGCTGCCGCCTCCGGCAAGGTCAAGCCGTCAGTACATAAGACCCAGATAGTTCATTAGGGTTGCTCCCAGACTAGTGGTGAGCAGCGAGCCGAGGGTGGTAGTGGCGATGATGTTTGCGGCCAGCACGCTGTCGCCCCCCATGGCGCGGGTCATCACATAGCTGGCGGCGGCAGTCGGGGTAGCGCTGATGAGAAACAGAATACCCAGCTCCAGATGGCTGAAGCCGAGCAGGGCAGCCCCAAGAGTGAACGCAGCCGGAATGAGACAGAGCCGCATGATGCTGGCCCAGCCCGCAATGGCTGCACCACCACGCAGAGCATCCAGGCTGAGGGAGGCGCCGGTGCAGAGCAGCGCCAGCGGCAACGTCATGTTGGCGAAGTAGCTGCCGGTGGTGAGCAGCAGTTGCGGCATCTTGATACCGAGCAGGCTGAACGGCAGCGCCGCCACAATGGCGATGATCAGCGGATTCTTGATGATGCCGAGCAGGATGGGGCGAATGCCGGTGGCGCCGCCGAGACTGCGGGTGAGGGTGATCACCGCGAGAATGTTGTAGAGCACGGTCACCGCGCCGACATAGAAGGCCGCTGCCCCCAACCCCTCGTGGCCGTAGGCGTTCTGCACGTAGGCAAGCCCGATAATGGCGCTGTTGCCGCGAAAGCTCCCCTGCACGAAGATGCCGCGCAGCCGCTGCTCCCCGATAAAACGTCCGGCCAGCAGCTCCAGCACCAGATAGCTGATAACGGTGGCGAGCAGGCCATAGCCGATAAACCAGAGGCTCGGTATGGTGGCGAAGTTGGTACCCAGAATACTGAGCAAGAGCAGAGCAGGCAGGGTGACCTGAAACACCAGCCGCGAGGCGGATTCGGTAAAGGGATCCGGCAGCAGCCCCAACCGCTTGAGCAAGATGCCGAGCAGTAGCACCACGCAGATGGGGCCTGTGATGGAGAGGGAGAAGAGCAGACTGGCCAGCAGATCCATGATGGGCATCCTGTGCTGTGCCCACACACCCTGACGGCGGGGCAAAAAGGGCATTCTAACGCCATGGGCTTGTATTCACAGGGGTTAATCACAACAATGTGGGCAATTCCACCGCCTAGCCTCCTGTGAGCCAATTCATGGACAAGAAACTGACCATCCTCGATATCGCCAGACTGAGTGGCGTCGGCAAGTCGACCGTCTCCCGGGTGCTTAATCAGGATCCCAAGGTGAAGCAGGAGACCCGCGAGCGGGTGGAGCAGATCATCGCCGATCACGGCTTCGTGCCGAGCAAGTCGGCGCGTGCTATGCGCAGCCAGAGCCAGCAGGTGGTGGGGATCATCGTCTCGCGGCTCGACTCCAGCTCGGAGAATCAGGCGGTGCGCGGCATGCTGGAGACCCTCTATCAGCGCGGCTACGATGCTGTGCTGATGGAGAGCAAGTTCTCCCCCGCCAAGGTACAGGAGCATCTGGCGGTGCTGGAGCGGCGCGGGGTGGATGGCATTATCCTGTTCGCCTTCAATAACTTGGACTATGCCGCTATGGCGTCGCTGAAAGAGAAGCTGGTGCTGGTCGCTCGTGAATATCCCGGTTTCTCCTCGGTCTGCTTCGACGACGCCGGTGCGGTACGCACCATGCTGGCGCAACTGGCAAGCCGTGGCGCCCGCGACATCGCCTATCTGGGGGTTGATGCCTCGGATCTCACCACCGGCCAGCGTCGCCTCGACGCCTATCTCGCTTACTGCGCAGAGCAAGGGTTGCGCCCGCGCAGCGCCCTCGGCGATCTCAGCCTGCAGAGCGGCTACCGGCTGGCGGCCGAGCTGCTGACGCCCTCCACCCAGGCGTTGGTCTGCGCCAGCGACACCCTCGCCATCGGTGCGGCAAAATACCTGCAAGAACAAGGGCGTAGCGAGGTGCTGGTGACCGGCCTTGGCAACAACCCCATGCTCAGTTTCCTCTTCCCCAACGCCCTCAGTCTCGATCTTGGATACAAGGGGGCGGGGGAGCAGGCGGCGCGTCAGCTGCTCGGCCAGATTGAGCAGGATCAGCCTCCGCTGGTGACAATCGCCCCCTGTCGAACCCTGTGAGCCCCATCACTCCGGACTGAACAAAAAGTACGCTTTTTGTGATGCTGGCCACGTATTGGGAACGTTCCCATTTCGATCTGGCCAGATTGTCGGCATGCTAAATGGGAACGATACCAAAAACGCTCCGGCCGACAGACTGGCTCAAAAGGGCGATACAGACCACTATTCAATGGCGTCACAGAGGGAAGACCCATGTCCAAGATCAACGCACAGCAGCTTGCCACCCTGATCGACAAGATCGGCGGCAAGGAGAACATCGCCACCGTCAGCCACTGCCTGACCCGGTTGCGCTTCGTCCTGAACGATCCGGCCAAGGCCGACAGCAAGGCCATCGAGACCATTCCGGCGGTGAAGGGAAGCTTCACCCAGGGCGGTCAATTCCAGGTGGTCATCGGTAACGAGGTAGAGCAGTGGTACAAGGCGCTGACCGAACAGCTCGGCGTCAGCGGTAGCAGCAAGGAGACCGCCAAGCAGGCGGCTCGCCAGAACATGAATCCGCTGGAGCGGGGCATCTCCCATCTGGCGGAGATCTTCGTACCGTTGCTGCCCGCCATCATCACCGGCGGTCTGATCCTGGGCTTTCGCAACGTCATCGGCGACATCAAGATGTTTGACGATGGCACTCACACCCTCACCGAGATCAGCCAGTTCTGGGCTCAGGTACACGCCTTCCTCTGGCTGCTGGGCGAGGCGATTTTCCACTTCCTGCCGGTCGGTGTTTGCTGGTCTGCAGTGAAGAAGATGGGCGGCTCCGAGATCCTGGGTATCGTGCTGGGGGTGACGCTGGTGTCACCGCAGTTAATGAACGCCTACGGCATTGGTCAGCAGACTCCCGAGGTGTGGGACTTCGGCCTGTTCGTGATCCAGAAGGTGGGTTATCAGGCCCAGGTCATTCCGGCGCTGCTGGCGGGTGTATTCCTGGCCTGGGTTGAGACCAACCTCAAGCGGATCATTCCGGCCTATCTCTATCTGGTGATTGTACCATTTGTCTCGCTGCTGCTGGCAGTGATCGTGGCTCACGCCTTTATCGGCCCGTTCGGTCGCTGGATTGGTGATGGCGTCGGTTTCGCTGCCAAGGCTGCCATGACCGGCTCCTTCGCCCCTATCGGTGCCGCCCTGTTCGGATTCCTCTACGCGCCGCTGGTCATCACCGGCATCCACCACACCACCAACGCGGTGGATCTGCAGCTGATGCAGAGCATGGGTGGCACGCCAATCTGGCCGCTGATCGCCCTCTCCAACATCGCTCAGGCGTCTGCGGTCGTCGGCATCATTCTGATTAGCCGCAAGGAGAACGAGCGGGAGATCTCGGTACCTGCTGCCATCTCCGCCTACCTCGGGGTGACCGAACCGGCCATGTACGGTATCAACCTCAAGTACAAGTTCCCCATGCTGTGCGCCATGGTGGGGTCCAGCCTTGCGGCCCTCATCTGCGGTTTCGCCGGAGTGATGGCCAACGGCATCGGGGTAGGCGGCCTGCCGGGCATCCTCTCCATCCAGCCGCAATACTGGGCGGTGTTCGCCATCGCCATGCTGGTCGCCATCGTGGTGCCTGTGGTGCTGACCCTGCTGGTCTATAAGCGCCAGCAAGCGGCTGGCAAGTTGGCCCAAGCCAGCGCCTGACACTGATTATCAGGGCGACCCGTGGGTCGCCCTCTCCATTTTCTATTCGAGACAAGAGAAAGACCCATGAGCCAAACACCCTGGTGGCAGAGTGCCGTGATTTACCAGATTTACCCCAAGAGCTTTCAGGATTCCGGCGCCCGTGGCACCGGCGATCTCAAGGGGATCATGGCCCGCCTCGACTATCTCAAGACCTTGGGCGTCGATGCCCTCTGGCTGACCCCGGTTTACGTCTCCCCGCAGGTGGACAACGGCTACGACATCGCCGACTACTACGCCATCGATCCCGCCTACGGCACCATGGATGATTTCGAGGCGCTGCTGGCCGCCGCCCACGCGCGCGACATCCGCATCGTGATGGATATAGTGGTCAACCACACCTCCACCGAGCACGCCTGGTTCAAGTCGGCGCTGGGGGATAAAAACAGCCCCTACCGCGACTACTACATCTGGCGTGATCCGGTGGATGGCGGCGTGCCCAACAACTGGCAATCCAAGTTTGGCGGCAGCGCCTGGGAGCTGGACTCTGCCACCGGTCAGTACTACCTGCACCTGTTTGCCCGCGAGCAGGCGGATCTCAACTGGGAAAATCCGGCGGTGCGTGCCGAGGTGAAAAATATCATCCACTTCTGGGCCAAGAAGGGGGTGGACGGTTTCCGCCTCGACGTCATCAACCTTATCTCTAAGGATCAGGCGTTCCCGAACGACGAGATTGGCGATGGCCGCCGCTTCTATACCGACGGGCCGCGCATCCACGAATTCCTGCAGGATGTGAGCCGCGACGTGTTTGCTCCTGTCGGCGCCATGACGGTGGGGGAGATGTCCTCTACTTCGCTGGAGCACTGCCAGCGCTATGGTGCCCTCGATGGCTCCGAGCTCTCCATGGTGTTCAACTTCCACCATCTGAAGGTGGATTACCCCAACGGCGACAAGTGGACCAAGGCGCCGTTCGATTTCCTCGAACTTAAGCGCATCTTCAACCACTGGCAGAGCGGTATGCATGGCAAGGGGTGGTCGGCGCTGTTCTGGTGCAACCACGATCAGCCGCGCATCGTCTCCCGTTTCGGCGATGAGGGCGAGCATAGGGTAGTGGCCGCCAAGATGCTGGCCAGCACGCTGCACGGCCTGCAAGGCACCCCCTACATCTATCAGGGGGAGGAGATCGGCATGACCAACCCCGGCTATCAGCGCATCGATGACTATCAGGATGTGGAGAGCCGCAACATCTTCGCCATCAAGCAGGCCGAAGGGATGAACGAGGCCGAGATCCTCGCCATTCTCGGTGCCAAGTCCCGCGACAACTCGCGGACCCCGATGCAGTGGAGCGCTGCGGCCAATGCAGGTTTCACCAGCGGGACGCCCTGGCTCAAGCCTGCCGCCAACTATCCCGAGATCAACGCCGAGGCGGCGCTGGCCAACCAGTACTCGGTGTTCTGGCACTATCGGGATCTTATCGCCCTGCGCAAGGCGCACCCCATCTTCACTCAGGGGGATTATCAGGAGCTGCTGACCGGGCACCCGCAGATCTGGGCCTATGCCCGCCGCGCCAACGGTCAGACCCTGCTGGTGGTGAGCAACTTCTACGGCGAGCCGGTGGAGTTTGCCTTGCCTGCCGAGCTGCAAAGCGGGCAAGGTCGGCTGCTGCTCGGCAACTACCCGGATAGCCCGGCCCAACCGCAATCGGGTATGCTGCGCCCTTATGAATCCCTGATCTGGCTGATGGAGTAGGTAATGGAGAAGGTGGTGCGCGGTACCGAGTGGCAGAAGATGGTGGCGGGGGAACCTTATGATGCGGGCGACCCTGAGCTCAAAGCGGCGCGCGAGCGCTGCCGAAGGCTCTATCACACCTTCAACACCTGCTGGCAGGAGAAACCGGATCGGGATGCTTTGCTTCACGAGCTGCTTGGTGGCCGCGGCCAGGAGTGCGCCATCAACCCGCCGTTCTCCTGCGACTATGGCGCCAATATCTTCGTCGGCGAGAACTTCTACGCCAACGTGGGCTGCACCATCCTCGACGTCTGCGAGGTGCACATCGGCGACAACGTGCTGCTGGCGCCCGGGGTGCAGATCTACACCGCCGCTCACCCGGTGGCGGTGGCGCCACGTATCAAGGGTGTCGAGTTCGGCAAGCCGGTGCGGATCGGTCACAACGTCTGGATTGGCGGCAGCGTCGTCATCTGCCCCGGCGTCACTATCGGTGACAACAGCGTTATAGGCGCAGGCTCGGTGGTGACCAAAGATGTGCCCGCCAATGTGGTGGCGGCTGGCAACCCTTGCAAGGTGCTTCGGCCGATGACGGCACAGGAGCTTGAAGGCGTCATCCAGCGGTGAACAGGGGCCATGAATGCTATTGCTATCTGATTGATAGAAAAGCGACTTTCAGATTGTTTTGCATTCAGGGCTTATGTTCGGGGCCGCTTGGCCGATACTGTTGAGTGCAGGAGGAACCCTATGGATATATCAAGTTCTGCAAATGCGTCGTTTGGTTCTGCTCTGATGACGGCCAGTCTGGCCAAGAAACAGCAGACCCAAGAGGGCGAAGCTGCGCTGAAGCTGCTGCAAAACGCAGCGCAATCAGCGCCGGTTGCACCGACATCGGCCAGCGCTTCTCTGGGAAGCAAGATCGATATTCGCGTCTGACCCTAATGAAAAAGCCCCCATCTTGCGATGGGGGCTTTTTTATCTCTGCGATTTGGCGTAAGCCTCTTCCGCTCAGAGCGGGAAGGGGGCTGGCGCCTCGAAGGTCATCCGCTCGCCGCTGCGGGGGTGGCTGATGGTCAGCATGGCCGCATGCAGGTAGAGATGGGGCGCAGCCGCCAGAGCATCCGGATGAGCGTAGAGGTTGTCACCCAGGATCGGGTGGCCCAGCTCCAGCATATGGACGCGCAACTGGTGCGAGCGACCTGTGATGGGGGTCAGCTTGATCAGGCTGTTGCCGTTCTCCACCTTCAGTTTTTCCCACAGGGTCAGAGCGTGACGCCCCTCCTCGTGATCCACCTTCTGCTTCGGGCGGTTGGGCCAGTCAACGCAGAGCGGCAGGTCAACCTGACCCGACTCTGCCTCCGGCTCACCCCACACCCAGGCGAGGTAGTGCTTCTCGGTCTCCCGCTCGCGAAATTGTCGGCTCAACTCCCGATGAGAGTTGGGATTGAGGGGAATGACAATGACGCCAGTGGTGGACATGTCGAGGCGATGAGCCGCCGCCGCCTTGGGGTGTTGCTGTTTCACCCGATGCAGGACGCTGTCTTCATTCTCGGGGCCGCGCCCGGGGACGCTTAGCAGGCCAGTGGGCTTGTTGACCACCATGATGTCCTTGTCCTTGAACAGGATATCGAGCCAGGGTTCCAGAGGCGGTGAGTATTCAAACATAAATGTCTCGCATCAGAAGGTGGGGGCAAGCCCCCATCAGTTATGGGTAACCACGACAAAGCGGCCTTGGGTATCCAGTTTGAACTGGGTCTGGCCGCTATCGGTCGGTACCTTGTCAGTTATGGGTGACCACGATAAAGCGGATGGCATCCAGCTTGAGTTGGGTCTGATCGATCAGGTGGTGCAATTCTGCCTGCAGATTGCGCAGATAATCCAGTTCGCTGTCGCGCACGTTCGGGTTGACTGCCTTGAGCGCTTCCAGACGATCCAGATCCTGCTGCAGGGTTTGCGCCATCTGGGCGCGGGCCTTGTCGACAATCCCGGCCTTCAGCTCTTCGGCAATCGCCTGACCCTGGCCAATCAGACCATGGATCACCGGCTGGGACGCAGTCACCAGCTTGCTGCCAAGGTGGCGGTTGACCGGCGTCAGCTGGCGGTTGAACGCATCGAACGCCACCTTCTCGCCGAGGTTGTTGCCGTTCTTGTCCATCAGCAGGCGGATCGGTGTCGGCGGCATGAAGCGGTAGAGCTGGGGATGAGCCGCTGACTCGGCGACGAAGATCAGCTCCAGCAGGATGGAACCGACCGGCAGCGCCTTGTTCTTGAGCAGAGCCACCGAGGTGGCACCGATCTCGGAGCCGAGGATCAGGTCGATACCGCCGCGCATCATGGGGTGATCCCAGGAGAGCAGCGCCATGTCATCCCGCGACAGGGCTGTGTTGCGATCGAAGGTGATGGTCATACCGTCTTGCGGCAGGCCCGGGAAGCTGGAGACCAGCATATGATCCCCGGGGGTCAGCACCAGCGCGTTCTCGCCACGGTCATCCTGATTGACGCCGATCTCGTCGAACATCTTGAGAGCGAAGGAGATCATGCCGGTGTCGTCATCTTCGGCGGCCAGCTTCTCGACCAGCTGCTGGGCGGCAGCGCCACCGCTGGAGTGGATCTCCAGCAGGCGATCGCGGCCCTGTTCCAGCCGAGCCTTGAGCGGCTCGTGCAGTTCGCGGGTCTTGACCAGCAGGGCGTCGAGGGCCGCCTGATCGCCGGTGTTGGCGGCCAGCAGCTCGAACAGCTCTTCACGTACCGCTTCGAATACCGGGCGGGCAGTCGGGCAGGTCTGCTCGAACGCGTCCAGACCATCGTGATACCAGAGCTGCAGGGCGCGCTGGGCAGTCCCTTCCAGATAGGGAACGTGGATCTCGACGGTATTCTGCTGACCGATACGATCCAGTCGGCCGATACGCTGTTCCAGTAGATCCGGGTTGAGGGGCAGATCGAACAGCACCAGATGGCTGGCAAACTGGAAGTTGCGCCCTTCTGAACCGATCTCGGAGCAGAGCAGCACCTGGGCGCCACCCTCTTGCTGGGCAAAATAGGCGGAGGCCTTGTCCCGCTCGAGGATCGACATCCCTTCGTGGAACACGGCACCACGGATCCCTTCACGGGTACGCAGCGCCTCTTCCAGCGCGATAGCGGTCGCCGCTTCGGAGCAGATCACCAGCACCTTCTGCTGGCGGGCTGAGAGCAGCAGCTCCAGCAACCATTCGACGCGCGGGTCGAACTGGGTCCAGGTGGCGTTGTCACCTTCGAACTGCTGGAAGATCTTCTCGGGATAGAGGTAGCGCAGGGCACGGGTCTGCAGATCGCCACCGTTGCCACCCATCATGCCCATCACCTTGATGGCAGTCTTGTACTGCTCCGGCAACTGCATGGGGTAAACGTTGAGGTGACGCTCGGGGAAGCCCTGAATATTGGCGCGGCTGTTGCGGAAAAGCACCCGGCCGGTGCCATGCTGATCCAGCAGCTTGGCGACTGCCTGCTGACGGGCAGTCGCATCGCTCAAGTCCAGCCCTTCCAGCTGGCTGGCGAGGATCTGTCTGGCTTCATCGCTCAGGGTCTCGCCATCCAGCAGCTCCTGCGCTGCGCTGGCGACCTGACCATAGGCCTGCTCCTCGGCGAGGAAGGCCTCGTAGTCGTAGAAACGCTCGGGATCGAGCAGGCGCAGACGGGCAAAGTGGCTCTGGTGGCCCAGCTGATCCGGGGTCGCGGTCAGCAGCAGTACGCCCGGCACCTGTTCGGCAAGTGCTTCCACCATTTCGTAGGCACGGCTCGGCGCCTCTTCACTCCACTCCAGATGGTGGGCTTCGTCGACAACCAGCAGATCCCACTCGGCTTCCAGCACCTGCTCGAAGCGACGACGCTTCTTGCGCAGGAAGTCGAGGCTGCAGATCACAAGCTGCTCGGTCTCGAAGGGGTTCTCCGCATCGGCGAATGCCTCGATGCAGCGCTCCTCATCAAACAGGGAGAAGTGCAGGTTGAAGCGGCGCAGCATTTCGACCAGCCATTGGTGCTGCAAGGTTTCGGGCAGTAGAATAAGCACCCGATGGGCGCGGCCGGAGAGCAGCTGCTGATGAATGATCATGCCCGCTTCGATGGTCTTGCCCAGACCCACCTCATCGGCCAGCAGTACGCGCGGGGCGTAGCGGTGACCCACTTCATGAGCGATATAGAGCTGGTGCGGGATCAGGCTGACCCGGCCACCGGCCAGACCGCGAGTCGGGTTGCGACGACGTTGGTGCTGGTTGACCAGCGCCTCGTAGCGCAGGGTGAAGCGGGACATCCGATCGATCTGACCGGCGAACAGGCGATCCTGCGGCTTGTTGAACTTGATAAAGTTGTTGAGAAACACTTCCTTGAGGGCAACGGGCTCATCATTGTCGGTGCGCACACCTACATATATAAGCAGGCCGTCTTTCTCCTGCACTTCTTCGACCGTCATGGTCCAGTCTTCGTGACTGGTGATCTGATCGCCCACATTGAAGCTGACCCGGGTGACCGGCGCCTCTTCTTTGGCATACATGCGGTTTTCACCGGTAGCCGGAAACAACAGGGTAACCATGCGTCCTTCAACAGCAACGACAGTCCCCAACCCCAGATCCGTCTCTGTATCACTAATCCAACGCTGGCCAAGTGCAAAAGGCATTAAACTCTCCAAAGCCCAAGAGTGTGTGAATCGCAAAGGGGCGCTATGTTACCCGAAGGCGTGACCTCGATCACCATGCATATAGATGTAGAGAGAGCAAATCGCCACAACCTTGATCTGCTACCATCGCCACGCCATCTAGAGGATAGCGAGCTCGCCAAACGGGTGTGTTATTGCAGGATAAATGCGCATTTTGGGTGAATAGTGAACGGTTGAACCAAAAATGCGAATTTTATTCGAAAACACCCTTGCAAGCGTGATCCAGAACCCTATAATGCGCCTCCATCGACAGGGCAAGCAGCAACGCAAACAACCTCGTCGGTAACCTCGAAAAGCCTTTGAAAATAAGGC